>JASGJJ010000008.1:0-170184 GCA_049840775.1 Tepidisphaeraceae bacterium | reverse complement strand
ACAAACAAAACACACACACACAGACAAAAAAAAAAAAAACAAACAAACAAAAAAACAAAAACAAAAACAACAAAAAATAAAACAAAACAGCAAATCAAAACAAAACCATAACAAAACAAAACAACAAAACAAAACAAACAAAACAAAACACACACACACACAAAAACTACAACACAACACCGTATTGCTAAGGTTAGAGGGGAAACACCACAGAATCCAACAGCACCTATCGGTGAGGTGTCTTCTACTGGGGGGTGCCAGACCGACCACAGCCCCGCCATCAGCAGCGGTTGCCCGTCGGCGGCGTAGAGGTAGAACGGGATCTTGTCGCCCTTGGGCCCGCGCCACTCGTACCAGCCGTCCATCGGCACCAGACAGCGTTTGCGCCGTGCCGCGGTGCGGAACGCCGGGCTGGTGGTGACCGTCTCCGCGCGGGCGTTGATCAGCAGCGGACCGCCGGTAGGACTGCCCGTCGGGCGCGGCCGCGGTCGCCGGGGTGAGCAGACCCCAGCGCATGGTCCGCAGGCCGGCGGGTGACCGGGGCGTCGGTCGGTCTCGCGGGGATGTCGGGAGACCAGGGTGCTGATCGGGCTGGTTGGGGCGACGTTGTAGTTCGGTTCCCAGGTCTCCTCGGCCGGTGCGGTCGTCTCGTCGATCGCGTCGAGCCGGGCCGCCAGCAACGCCGGATCGGTGGTCACCGCGAACCGTCCGCACATGCCACCAGCTTCTCACCCGACCGGCGCCTCGGGCAGATTTGGGCCGCTCCGGGCCCACTTGGCAGGATGGACCCATGTCCGAGCTGCCACGCTGGCCCGCACCCGCCGTTTCCGCACCGGTGCACGCCACCGTGACCGTGCCCGGCTCGAAATCGCAGACCAACCGCACCCTGATGCTCGCGGCGGCCGCCGCCACCGGGCCGCCTCCACCATCGCCGGGGCGCTGCGCAGCCGCGACACCGACCTGATGATCGGCGCGCTGCGGACGCTCGGCCTGGAGGTCGCAGGTGACGGCGACGACCTGACCGCATTGACCGTGTCCGGGCGCCCGGGCCGGACCGCGCGCGATCGACTGCGGCCTGGCCGGCACGGTGCTGCGGTTCGTGCCGCCGCTGGCCGCATTGAGCGGCGTCCGTCGGTCGGTGTTCGACGGCGACGAGCAGGCCCGCACCCGCCCGATCGCTCCGCTGCTCGACGGCACTACGCAGCCTCGGTGTCGCATCGACGGCGACGGGCTGCCGTTCACCGTGACCGGCACCGGCGCGGTTGCCGGCGGCACGTGGCCATCGACGCGTCGGGTCCTCGCAGTTCGTATCCGGCCTGCTGCTCTCCGGGGCGGCATTCACCGAGGGCCTGACCGTGGTGCACCGGGGCACGGGCGGTGCGGCGTGCCGTCGGCACCGCACATCGAGATGACGGTGGCGATGCTGCGTCAGGCCGGCGTCGACGTCGACGACTCGGTCGCCAACCGCTGGCGGGTGCGGCCCGGTACCGGTGGCGTCCCGGCACTGGGATCGTCGAACCTGACCTGTCCAACGCGGTGCCGTTCCTGGCCGCCGCGGTCGTCACCGGCGGCGCGGTACGGATCACCGAACTGGCCGGCGGTCAGCGTGCAACCGGCGCGAGCCATCCTCGACGTCCTGACAAGCTGGACGCCGCGATCGACCACCGGCTGCCACCCACCTGGAGGTCAACGCGGCGGCGAGTACCAGGGCTTCGATGTCGGACCTGCGTGACGTCGGCGAACTGGCGCCGCCGCTGGCGGGCTGGCCGCGCTGGCCGCACCCGGATCGGTGTCGCGCTGACCGGAATCGCGCACCTGCGCGGCCACGAGACCGACCGACTCGCCGCGCTGTGCACCGAGATCAACCGCCTGGGCGGCGATTGCCGCGAGACCGACGACGGGCTGGTGATCACCGCTACGGCGCTGCACGGCCGGCACCTGGCGGTCCGTACGCCGATCACCGGATGGCGATGGCCGGCGCGATCGTCGGGCTGCGGGTGGCCGGGTGTCGAGATCGAGGACATCGGCACCACCGCCAAGACGCTGCCGGACTTCCCCGGCATGTGGACCGCAATGCTGGCGCGGAGTCCGGGCGTGAGGCCAGCCATACGACGAGTCCGACGTCAAGGATCCGGTCCGGCAAGGGCATCGCGGCCGCGCACCAAGACTCGCCCCGAGCACGCCGACGCGGAAGCGGCCATGGTGGTGACCGTCGACCGCGGCCGATGGGGCTGCGTGCTGGACGGCGACCCGGACCGCCCGGTCACCGCGATGCGGGCCCGCGAACTGGGGCGCACCCCGATCGTCGTCGGTGACGACATCGACGTCGTCGGCGACCTGTCCGGCCGCCCGGACACCCTGGCCCGGATCGTGCGGCGCGGAGACACGCCGAACGGTATTGCGGCGCACCGCCGACGACACCGACCCCACCGAACGGGTGGTGGTCGCCAACGCCGATCAGCTGCTGATCGTGGTGGCACTGGCCGACCCGCCACCGCGCACCGGCTTGGTCGACCGGGCCTTGATCGCCGCCTACGCCGGCGGGCTGTCGCCGATCCTGTGCCTGACCAAAACCGACCTGGCCGACACCGGATCCATTCGCCGAGCACTTCGCCGACCTGGATCTGACCGATCGTCACCGCCGGACGGACGACCCGATCGACGAACTCTCGGAGTTGGTGACCGGGAAGATGACGGTGCTGCTCGGCCATTCCGGGGTGGGCAAGTCGACCCTGGTGAATCGCCTTGTGCCCGAAGCGGATCGGGCAATCGGCCGGGTTTCCGGGTGTCGGCAAGGGCCGGCACACGTCGACCCAGTCCGTGGCACTGGCGCTGCCCGGCGGCGGCTGGGTGATCGACACGCCCGGGATGCGGTCGTTCGGGCTGGCGCACATCAAACCCGACGACGTACTGCTGGCGTTCTCGGATCTGGCCGCCGCGATCGCCGACTGTCCGCGGGGCTGCGGTCATCTCGGTCCGCCGACCGATCCCGAGTGCGCGCTCGACGCGCTGACCGGCCCGGCGGTACGCCGGGTGGCCGCCGCCCGGGTGCTGCTGGGCCTCCTGCGCGACGGGGTCTCCTCCGATTCGGCCGATCCCACGCGTTGACAGCCACCGCACCCCGGGCCAGGGTGGCCTGGTGACCCCAGTGACGAATATCGAACTCAACGACGGCAACTCCATCCCGCAATTCGGCTTCGGCGTATTCCAGGTACCGCCCAAGGAGACCGCCGAGACGGTGCGGGCCGCCCTGGACGCCGGCTACCGACACATCGACACCGCGCAGATGTACTTCAACGAACGCGGCGTCGGCGAGGGCATCCGGGCCTCCGGCCTGGACCGCTCCGAGGTGTTCGTCACCACCAAGCTGCACAACGGCAAGCACCTGCCCGACGATGCCCGGCGGGCGTTCGACGACAGCCTCGCCAAGCTCGGCTTCGACTACGTCGACCTGTTCCTGATCCACTGGCCGCTCCCCGGCCTCTACGACGGTGATTTCGTCTCCACCTGGAAGACGTTGGAGGAGTTCCGCGACCAGGGCCGGGCCCGCAGCATCGGGGTGTCCAACTTCGAGATCGCCCACCTGCAGCGACTCGCCGCCGAGACGGCAACGGTCCCGGCCGTCAACCAGATCGAGGCGCACCCGTACTGGGGCAACGACGCGGTCCGCGGCTACGGCGCCGAGCACGGCATCGTCACCGAGGCCTGGTCGCCGATCGCCCAGGGCAAGGTGCTCGGTGACCCGGTGATCACCGGCATCGCCGACGGCCTGGGGCGCACACCCGCGCAGGTGGTGCTGCGCTGGCATGTGCAGAAGGGCACCGTGGTGTTCCCCAAGACCATGTCACCGGAGCGGATGCGGACCAACCTCGCAGTGTTCGACTTCGTCCTCGACGACGCCGCGATGGCGGCGATCGACGGTCTGGACAAGGGCACCGCGGGCCGTATCGGCCCGGACCCCGATCAGTTCAACTGGATCCCGGAGTAGTCCGGTTCCCGGCCTGCGGCTCAGTGCGAACCCAGGCCGGGCCGGCGGGGCCCGGCGTGGCCGTGCACGCCTTCGGCATAGGCGGTTTCGGCGTGCTGGGAGAAGTCCACGCCGGATGCCTCGTCGTCGGGGCTGATCCGGAAGCCGATCACCTTGTCGATCACCTTGCCCAGCAGGAACGACACGGTAAAGGCGTAGCCGGCGACGACGAGGGCGGCCATCACCTGTTTGCCGAGCTGGACGAACCCGCCGCCGTAGAACAGTCCCTGCGGGCCCCCGGTCATGGTCGCGGTCGCCAACAGGCCGATCAGCAGCACACCGATGACGCCGCCGACGAAGTGCACGCCCACCACGTCGAGTGAATCGTCATAGCTGAAACGGAACTTCCAGCCGATGGCGAACGCGCAGACGATACCGGCCGTCAGACCCACCACGACGGCACCGAGGGTGTTGACGGTCCCGCACGACGGGGTGATGGCGACCAGACCGGCGACGACGCCCGACGCCGCGCCGAACGTCGTCGGCCTTCCGTCACGGATCTGCTCGACGGCGAGCCAGCCGAGCATGCCGAGGCAGCCCGCGACCAGGGTGTTTAGGAAGATCGCGGCGGCGGTTCCGTCGGCGGCCATCGCCGATCCGGCGTTGAAGCCGAACCAGCCGAACCACAGCAGACCCACACCCAGCAACACGAAGGGCAGGTTGTGCGGGCGCATGACTTCCTTCTTGAACCCGAGCCGCGGTCCGAGCACCAACACCAGTGCCAGCGCGGATGCGCCCGAGACCATCTCCACAACCAGGCCGCCGGCGTAGTCGAGAACGCCGATACGGGCCAGCCAGCCTCCGGGTGACCAGACCCAGTGCGCGACGACGGCATACACCGCGATCGACCAGAGCGGCACGAACACCACCCAGGCCACGAACTTGGCACGGTCGGCGATCGCACCGCTGACCAGCGCCGCAGTGATGATGGCGAAGGACAACTGGAAGGTCGCGAACAGCAGCTCGGGAACCTGCCCGTGGACCGTCGTCGGGCCGATGCCGGCCATGCCGATGTGCGACAGATTCCCGATGAATCCCCCGGTGCCGGAAAACGCCAGGGAGTAGTCGAACAACAGCCAGGTCACCGTCACCAGGGGGATGGAGATGAAGCTCATCATGATCATGTTGAGCACGCCGGTGGTACGCACCATACCGCCGTAGAAGATTGCCAACCCGGGGGTCATCAACAGGACGAGGGCGGTGCTGGCCAGCAGCCAGGCGGTGGCGGCGGGGTCGATTTGCATACGGGAGCTCCTTCGGCGTTCCCGCACGAGGATGTCCCGCCCGGGTTTCCCGTGTGCGGCGATCGTATTTCCGGGATGTTTCGGCTGGCTGGGCCCCGCCTGGGAGCCGGGCCGGGACCCAGCCGCGCACCTATGCGCCTAGGCGGCAATCCCCAACTGCGGGCGGCCCGGTTTGCCCTTGGCGGCCTTGCAGACGCGGCGGCGCTCCTGGCGCACCGCCCGGACCCGGGCGATGGCGCTCTTGAGGCCCCGGCGCGGACCGGCACCCGGCCGGTCGAGTTCGTCGTCGCCGAGGATGGCGAACATCGCCTCGCTGCGGGTTTCCGGTGCATCGTCGGCGGTGTCGTGCAGGTACTTGTCCGGCAGCGACAGCTTGGCGATGGTGCGCCAGGTTTTGGCGTACTGCACCAGGAACGGCCCGGTGGTGTAGGGCAGGTCGTAGCGCTCACAGACCTCCCGGACCCGGATCGACACGTCGTAGAGCCGGTTGCTGGGCAGATCCGGGTACAGGTGGTGCTCGATCTGGTGGCACAGGTTGCCGCTCATGAAGCGCAGCGCGGGACCGTTGTCGAAGTTCGCGCTGCCCAGCATCTGGCGCAGATACCACTGGCCCTGCGACTCACCGACCATGTCGGTCTTGGTGAATTTCTCTGCGCCGTCGGGGAAGTGGCCGCAGAAGATGACCGCGTTGGACCACACGTTGCGGATGATGTTGGCCACGGCGTTGGCCGTCGCGGTCGAGCGGAACGTCGCCCATGGGGACAGCGACGTCAGCGCCGGGAACATCACGTAGTCCTTGAACAGCTGATGGCCCGCCTTGCCGGAGAACTCGCCCAGCCGGACCAGGGTGGCCTGGCGGTCGTCGCGGTCCTTGAAGATCTTGCCGATCTCCAGGTGCTGCAGCCCTACACCCCACTCGAAGAACAGGCCGAGCATGGCGTTGAAGGCGAGGTTGAGGACGTTGTTCGGCTTCCACCGCTGATCGCGGGTGACGCGCAGCAGGCCGTAGCCCACGTCGTCGTCCATCCCGAGGATGTTGGTGTACTTGTGGTGCATGAAGTTGTGGGTGAACCGCCAGTGCTTGGACGCCCCGGCTCATGTCCCACTCCCAGCTCGAGGAGTGAATCTCCGGATCGTTCATCCAGTCCCACTGGCCGTGCATGACGTTGTGGCCGATCTCCATGTTCTCGATGATCTTGGCCACGCCGAGGGTCGCGGCGCCGGCCCACCAGGCCTTGCGCTTCGAGCTGGCGGTCAGCATCAAGCCGGCCGGCGACCTCCAGGGCCCGCTGGGCGGCAATGGTGCGCCGGATGTAGCGGGCGTCGCCGCGCCGAGGGACGTCTCGACGTCACGCCGGATCGCGTCGAGTTCGGCTGCCAGGCTGTCGATGTCCGCATCGGTCAGATGCGCGAACTCCGGTACGTCGGTAATCGCCATGCGCCATCCCCTTTCCGTTACCTACACTAGCGTAACCTACGGAACCGTAGGTTACTAGTCAGTTAAGTTAAGAGTTCACCGTGCAGTCACCGGACGGTGCCGAGACGCAGGTCTGAATGCGGGTTCCCGGCTCGTGTTCGACGCCGGTACGCAGGTCACGGACGTGCCCGTCGACCAAGTCCACCACACAGGACTGGCAGATGCCCATCCGGCAGCCGAACGGCATCAACTGGCCGAGACTCTCCCCCGCCTCCATCACCGAGGTCGCCGCGTCGACGGTGACCGACGCGCCGGTGCGGGCGAAGGTGACGGTGCCGCCGGCACCGTGCGGCGCGGCCCGTGACACCGCGAAATGCTCCAGGTGCAGGCTGTCCGGCACGCCCGCCTGTCCCCACACCCGCTCGGCGTCGTCGAGCATCGCCCCGGGCCCGCAGGCCCATGTCTGACGCTCCCGCCAGTCCGGGACCACCTCGTCGAGTCGATCCAGCGCGAGGCGCCCCTGCGTGCGGGTGGTCCGCAGCAGCAGCCGGTAGCTCGGGTGCGCGTCGTGCAGCGCGGCCAGTTCGGCTCCGAACATCACCTCGTCGGCCGTCGGGGCGGAGTGCACGTGCACGATGTCGCCGATCTGGTCGCGCCGTTCCAGCGTGCGCAGCATCGACATGATCGGGGTGATCCCGGATCCGGCGGTCAGGAACAGCACCTTCTCCGGCGCCGGATCCGGCAGCACGAAGTTGCCCTGCGGATCGGCCAGCCGCACGATGGTGCCCGGCGCGATGTAAAATGCTCACACTGAAATACGGCCGCGGCGATGAATTAGAGAGCGACGCCTGGGGACTCGACACAATGGTGGCGGCCGGATTCGATCCGTCACAGATGCTGGCCGTCATGCAGACGCTCAAAGAAGCCAGCGGCAGCAACAGCGGGCCGAGCATCTTCTCCACGCACCCCGATCCGGACGCACGCATTGAAAAGATCAAAGCTTATCTGAATGAGAAGTACCCGAATGGCGTGCCGAGCAACCTGACCGGCGGAACGGCCACTTCGGCGTCTGTAGGGGCGACGCCTGCGTCGCCCGCAATCTTCTTACACTTCCAACAGCTTCACCGGCTGCCGGCCGGCAAAGCCGTCGTGCAGTTCGTGCCAGTGGTCAACGGTCTCTTCGCCGAGCTTCCAGCAGAGGCAAATATCCCGCCCTTCGTGCCGGCCGATGAAATCGATCAGGCCGATGCGGTAGTCCTTCAAGTCGCAGCCGACGGCTTTGAGCTCTTCGATCAGATCGCCCAGGCGATCGACAATGCGTTCCAAGTCGCTCTGGATTGCGTCCCGCTCGTGCGTCGGCAGACGGTGTTCGAGCCGCATGTGCAGCCCCGTTGCCTCTTCATGCGCCCGGACAACATCGGCAACGATCCGACGAACCAACGGGAGGGTTCGGTTGGCTTCGTCGACCGTGAAAATTTTCTTCCGGGCACCCACGCTGATACCACCCGACCACGATTTCGAAACGGCCATCGCTGCACCTCGTGTACGACCGTCGCATCTTTGCCGCTTCTATGCAAAGGTCAACCGTCATCTTGTGGGTCGACAGGGCAATTCAAAAAATAAACACTTCGGATTGTGCCGGTCACGCCGCTCGTGCGGCAGGCGACATATCCCGACTTGTCCGCCAAGCCGTTACACCTCACAATTGTTCCCATATGAACGCCGACCGCACCGCCGCTCACTACGCCGCCGCCAAACAGGTTTATGCCGACTGGGGCGTCGACACCGATGCCGCCCTCGCAAAGCTAAAGACCATTCCGATCAGCCTCCACTGCTGGCAAGGCGATGACGTGGCCGGCTTTGAAAATGCGGCCAGCGGCAGTCCCGGCGGCGGCCTGGCGGTCACGGGCAATTATCTCGGCCGGGCCCGGAACGGCGATGAGCTTCGCGCCGATCTCGACAAGGCGTACAGCCTCATCCCCGGCAAGCACCGTTTGAACCTCCACGCCCTCTACGCCGAAACCAACGGCCAGAAAGTCGACCGCGACGCCCAGACGCCAGAACACTTCGCACGCTGGATCGACTGGGCCAAGTCGGCCGGCATCGGCGTCGATTTCAATCCGAGCTTTTTCGCCCACGCCAAGGCCGCTGATGGGTTTACGCTTGCCAGCGCCGACCAAGGCATTGCCGATTTCTGGATCGAGCACGGCCGCCGCAGCCGCACCATCGCCGCCGCCTTCGCCAAAGCACTCGGCACGCCCGCTGTGAACAACGTCTGGATCCCCGACGGTTATAAGGACATGCCCGTCGACCGCACCAGCCCGCGCAAGCGCCTGGAAACCGCTCTCGACGCAGTTTTTTCCGAACAAATCGACGGCAAACTCGTCCGCGATGCCGTCGAAGGCAAACTGTTCGGCGTCGGCACGGAGAGCTTTACCGTCGGCAGCCACGAGTTTTACCTCGGCTATGCGATCCGCAAGAACAAACTCGTCTGCCTCGACGCCGGCCACTACCACCCCACCGAGCAGATGGCCGACAAGATCAGCAGCGTCTTCACCAGCCTGAAGGAAATCCTGCTGCACGTCAGCCGTGGCGTGCGGTGGGACAGCGACCACGTCGTGACCCTGAATGACGACCTGCTGCAGATCGCCCAGGAACTCGTCCGCGGCGACTACCTCTCGGCCACGCACATCGGCCTCGACTTCTTCGACGCCAGCATCAATCGCATCGCCGCGTGGGTCATCGGCACGAGGAACATGCAGAAAGCCTTGCTGGCCGCGTTGTTAGAGCCGCTGTCGGAGCTGAAAAAACTCGAAGCCGCCGGCAATCTCACCGACCGGCTAGCGCTGCTGGAAGAAATCAAAACCCTGCCGCTGGGTGCGGTGTGGGACGAATTCTGCCAGCAAAACAACGTTCCCGTCGGCCGGGCGTGGCTGGACGAGGTCAAAGCCTACGAGAAAAAGGTTTTGGTCTATCGAGCTTGACACTCGACAGAAAGGCACTAAACTGCCCGACCGAAATTTTGGTGCCGGGGCTATAGTGAAATGGCATCACGCGACCATGGCATGGTTGAATTTGGGGTTCAAATCCCCATAGCTCCATAAGAATCGGCCCGGACGAATTCGTCCGGGCCGATTTTTTGTTTGCACTCTGGCCGCCGGGTGGGACAATTTTCTTGTTCTTATCGTCGAGAAGCGTCTGCCCACCCGAGTGCAGTCTGGACAGCTTCCTGTTGCGGGGTTCATTTGCTCTTCTCCCGCCTGAACCCGTCGGCGGCAGTTCCGGTCGGTTGGTAAAATAGAAATCCACCCGCGGACGCCGCCCCGGCAGTCACCGCCTTTGCCCGTCGCCGTCCCCCCGCACATCGAGTCGCCGCGCCTGTCCTCCGGCTACCGCTTAGTTCGAATGAATGACTGACCCAAGCATTCATTGCATTTGTAGCAAGGCAACCAATCGCCTGCCGTTAATGCCTCATGCGAATCAAGATCATTCCCGGTTCGAAAACAATTCCAAAACGCATTGCGGATATTTATTATCCGCAATACAGTCATTTGTGTCGTATCGCTGGATACGGTCGGACCCGCGACGACCGGCGTTCGGGCGGTCCAAGGAGATTGCTATGAACATCGTCATTTTCGGTGGCAGTGGGCTTATCGGGACGGGCTTGGCTGCCCGGTTGCGGGAGGCGGGTCATCATGTGTCAGCGGTGTCCTCACGGACGGGGGTGAACGCGGTCACGGGCGAGGGCGTTGCCGCCGCGGTGGCCGGGGCGGAGGTCGTGGTCGATGTGCTGAATTCGCCGTCGTTTGAAGACCACGCTGTGCTGTCGTTTTTCGAAGCCGCCAGCCGGAACATGCTGGCGGCTGCCAGATCGGCGGGCGTTCGGCATTACGTTGCCCTGTCAGTGGTCGGCACGCATCGGCTGCAGCAGAGCGGCTATTTTCGGGCGAAATTGGTGCAGGAGACGCTGATTGCCGCGGCGGGCGTTCCGTACACCATCGTCCGGGCGACGCAGTTTTTTGAATTCCTGCCGGCGATTGCGGATTTCGGGACGGCCGACGGCGTGGTCCACGCCCCCGCCGCCCTCTTGCAGCCGATCGCCGCCCGAGACGTCGCCGGCCACCTCGCCCGTGTGGTAACCAGCGCCCCCGCGAACGGCATCGTCGACCTGGCCGGCCCGGAGCGTGTCGGCATTGACGCCGCGGTCCGGCAGGTGCTGCAGGCCAGGGCCGACTCGCGGCTCGTCCTTGCCGACCCGAGCGCGACCTACTTCGGCACGCCGTTGGAAAACGACTCGCTCGTCCCGACGGGCCCGGCCACGCTCGCGCCCACGAAACTAGCCGACTGGTTGAAAACGAACGTGTAAACAGTTGTAAAAGAGAAAATCGAGAGAAATTTTACGAAAAGAGGAAATACAATGAATACGAACGAAGCGTCTTCGTCGTCCGCTTCACGCCGCGATATTCTGCTCGGCGTAGCCGCCCTGGCGGCCGCCGCCGCGCTGCCGAACGTCAGTGAAGCACAAAGTCCTGTCATCTCCCCGCACCCCCCCACACCCGGAGCAAAACCGATGAGCTATATCACCACGAAAGACGGCACGCAGATTTATTACAAAGACTGGGGAACGGGCCAGCCCGTCGTCTTCAGCCACGGCTGGCCGCTGTCAGCGGACGCGTGGGAAGACCAGATGTTTTTCCTCGCCACGCACGGCTATCGCGTGATCGCGCACGACCGTCGCGGCCACGGCCGGAGCAGTCAGCCGTGGGACGGCAATGACCTCGACACCTACGCCGACGACCTCAACGAACTCGTCACCCGGCTCAATCTCACCAACGCCGTGCACGTCGGCCATTCCACCGGCGGCGGCGAAGTGACACGCTACCTCGGTAAATACGGCACGAAACGCGCCGCCAAGGCGGTACTCATCGGCGCCATCCCGCCGCTAATGCTCAAAACCCCCGCCAATCCCGGCGGCCTGCCGATTGATGTCTTCGACGGCATCCGCGCCAATGTCCTCAAAGACCGCTCGGCGTTCTGGAAGCAGCTCGCCCTGCCGTTCTACGGGTATAACCGCACCGGTGCGAACGTCTCGCAAGGCGTGATCGACTCGTTCTGGCTGCAAAGCCAGATGGCCGGCTTTCCGGCGGCTTACTTCTGCGTCAAAGCCTTCTCCGAAACCGATCTCACCGAAGACCTCAAAAAGATCGACATCCCCACCCTCTTCCTTCACGGCAGCGACGACCAGATCGTCCCGATCGACGCCGCCGCCAAACTCGCCGTCAAACTCGTGAAAAACGGCACACTCAAAATCTACGACGGCGGCGCGCACGGCATGTGCACCGTCGAAAAAGACCGCGTCAACCAAGACCTGCTGACGTTCATCAAAGGGTAATCACCTTTCCGATTGAACGCGTTTTCGCCACGCTGCAGCGCAGCTGCTGATTAAGTCAACGTCAGACTTAATCAGCAGCTGCGCTGCGGCGTGGCACAATCATTCGAATTGTTATCAATGAAAGACCGCGGATGATTCTCTCATCCGCGGTCGTTCATTGATCCATGCACTTCTCGTTACCGGCTCGGGTTCACCTGGTACGGCGGCAGGTGTTGCAGGATGCCGTCTTCGGTCATCAGGCGTTCGACTTCGTCCATTTCACGCGGGCAGGCGGCGGTGAGGTTTTCGACGCCGGTTTCGGTCACCAGCACCGTGTCTTCGACGCGGATGTAGAGGTTTTCTTCCGGGATGAACAGTTCGGGATCGAGTGCAAAAACCAGGCCCACTTCGATCGGCTTGGTGGACCAGTCGCCGGAGTCGTGCACCGACATCCCCACGCCGTGGCTGAGCGGGCGTTTGCTTTCCAGCAGCTTCAGGGCCGACGATTTGTAGAGCGGCTTGGACCAATCGGTCGCTTCGACTACCGGGCGAAGGATGGCGGCGGCTTCGGCGAGAATCTGGTCCTTCGTTTTGCCGGGCTTGATCAAATCCAGCAGCACGGCGTGGTGCTTGAGGACGAACCCGTACAACTCGCGCTGCTGCGGCGAATACTTGCCGTTCGCCGGCCACATGCGGCCGATGTCGCTGGTGTAGTTGTTGTAATCGGGCGCGTAATCGAAGAGCACAAAATCGCCGTCCTGGCAGGCGGCGTTGTTGCGCCAGTAGTGCATCATCGGGATGTTGTCGCCGCGGGCGATGATCGGGCGATAGCCGGCGCCTTGGGCGCCGTTGATCTGGAAGACGTAGTCAGCGATCGCGCCGAGCTGGAATTCGGTCACGCCCGGCCGGGTGGATTTGATGGCTTCGATGGTCGCCATCGCGGTCAGTTTGCCGGAGATCCGCATCACGGCGGCTTCGGCGGGGGTTTTCACGAGCCGCATCGGGTGGATGATCGCGGAAAGGTCACGGAATTCCGCCCTGGGCGAAAGTTGTGCCAGCCGCGCCATCAGGTGCGTTTCCCGGCTGATGCGGCCGTCGAGCGGGTCGGCGGCGATGGACTTGTGGTAGTGCCACAACGTGTCCTGGCACTGGCGATACCCCTCGGCGGGGGCACGCATCACCCAGAGCGTGCCGGTGAGATTGCTGACGTCGGCGACGACCTGGGCGATCGGCCGCACTTCGTCGATGCCGGTGCGGGTTTGGACGAACGCGCCGTCTTCGTCGCTGAGTGTCGGGCCGTCGCTTTTTTCATGGCGTTCGTTGCGGGGCGGGAGGTAGAGAACCGTCTTCCCGCCGCCCTTGCCGTCGGCTTCCATGACGAGATAGGCGTGCGGCACTTCTACGCCGGTGAGGTAGTAGAAATCGTTCGTCTGGCGGACCGGATCGAAGCCCGGCACTTCGGTCGCCGAGGCGATCACGGCACGGCCTGTGCCCATCGCGGCGAGGACTTTCTTTCGGCGACCGGCCAATTCGTCTGCGGTGAAGTCTTTTTGAAAGTGCAGGCCGGCTTCGCGTGACATGATTCGCTCCAATGCTTCGTCGTAAGAAAACGAGGCGATAACCTACCGCATCTTCCGCCCGTCGCCTCTGCAAGATCTGGCAGACTTTCTTCAATCATTCACCGCACGCCACTGGGTGGAAACATTATGAGCATTGGCCTTTACAGGGCCGTAGCGCAGCGGGTTTCATGGTGCGAACCGACCGCTCGAGCGACAGACTTTTCAATACACGATCCCGGACACGGCCGCCCCGCCGCGGCAGACGCATTCATGCAGAAGATCAAGTGGGCTTTCATCGGATACGTCAGCTTCTGCCTGCTGCTGGCAGCCGGGTTCGCGGTCTCCTTCTCATTCACCCGAGTACGCGATCCGCAAACCCTCTACGGCACGTACGGCGGTAAACTGAAATCGCTCGACCCGGCGGAAATCGGCGACGCCGGCGCGGCGAATCTCTCCGGACACGTCTACGAAACGCTCTACAACTACGCGTACGGCGAAGACAAGTACCGACTCATCCCGGAACTGGCGGACGGCGAACCGAATATCAGCGCCGACGGCAAAACGATCGTCATCCGAATCAAGCCCGGCGTTCACTTTTTCGACGCCACCAAACAGGTTTTCCCCGACGGCCAGGGGCCGGAAGTGACGGCGGAAGACTTCGTCTACTCCTGGAAGCGCGTGGGCAACTTCCATATCGGTTTCACGGCGAATTTCGGGCAGCTGTTCCAGGGCCGAATTGTCGGGATTGATGATTGGTTCGAGTACACCAAGTCCTGCAAAACGCCAGCCGATATCGACTGGTCGCGGCCGGTGGAAGGCTTGAAAGCGCTGGACCGCTACACGCTGCAGATCAAGCTGATCGATCCGTTCCCGCAACTGCTTTACAACCTCGCGATGTTGCCCGCCGCCGTGGTGAGCCGTGATGCGGTGGACTATTGGAAAGACCGTTTCAAGCACCGCATGGTCGGCACGGGGGCGTACGGCATGAGCGAGCACCTGCCGGACCAGCAGATCGTTTTCGTCGCCAATCCGTTTTACCGCGGCGGCCCGGACGTGAAGTCCGGCACGCCGATCGCGGACGCCGACAAGCTGCCTTATGTGAAGCGCGTGCAGTTGAACTGTTTCGACGAAACGTTGCCGCCGTGGTACCTGTTTTTGTCCGGCCAACTCGATGCCAACAGCATCCCCAAAGACACCTTCGGCCAGGCGATCGCCGCCGGCACGGGCAACCTGACGCCGGCCATGGAAAACGACGGCATCCGGCTGATCAAGTACAAGAACCCGCAGATTTCATACGTCGTCTTTAACCTGAATGACCCCGTGCTCGGCAAGAACAAGCCGCTGCGGCAGGCGATGAGCCTGGCGTTCGACCGCCAGCGGTACATCGACCTCTACCTCAACGGCCGCGGCGTGCCGGCGAACGGGCCGATTCCGCCGGGCTTCCCGACCTACGACCCCAAGCGATTCGCCCAGTACTGCCAATTCAATCTTGATGCCGCCAAAGAGAAGATGAAAGAGGCGATCGCACTCAACGACGGCAAGCCGATTCCGCCGATCCGCATCCTCTTCGGCAACACCGACTCGTCCGCCAACCAGCAGGCGGATTTCATGACGACCGCCATGAAGCAGATCGGCGTGCAGCTCGTCGCGGACTTCAAGCCGTACGGCGTCTTCCTCACCATGCTCGACCGCGACCAGACCCAGATGTACAGCCTCGGCTGGGTCGCCGACTATCCGGACGAACAAAACTACTGGCAACTGTTCTACGGCAAGAACGCCGGCGGCGGCGGATTGAACGGGTCGCGCTACCGCAACCCCGCGTTTGACGCCCTCTACGAGCGCTCTTCAGTCCTCGGCCCCGGGCCGGAGCGTGATGAGTTGTATCGGCAGATGCAGGACATGGTGCTCGACGACTGCCCGATGATTTTCAACGTTTACCCGATCACCTACCAGCTCTACCACGACTGGATGGCAACGCCGTGGATTTCGGATTACGGGCACGGCTACCGGGCGTATTCGAAGATCGACTTCGCCGCCCGCGCGAACTGGCTGAACCAACACTGACCCTCAAAGTAACACCGCCATGCTCGCATACGTTTTACGCCGACTCCTGCTGCTGATCCCGACGGTGCTGGGCATCGTGCTGATCACGTTCAGCCTCTTTTCACTGGTCGCCACCGACCCCGCCCGCCAATACGCCGGCAAGCAGGCGACGCCGCAGGTGCTCGACTCCATTCGCGCCAAGATGGGCCTGAACAAGCCGAGGATGCTGCCGAACTTCGACGCCTACAAGCAGACCGGCCACGTCACTTCATTGCTGGACACGCAGTTTTTTGACGTGCTGTTTTTCCGCTTCCCGAAGTCGATGCAGTACAACGAATCGGTCTGGGATTTGCTCTGGCGGAAAGGCCCGGTGTCGCTCGCCATTCAGTTGCCGGCCTTCATCCTGTCGCTCGGCCTGACGCTCCTGCTGTCGCTGCTGTGTGCGGCCAGGCGTGGCCGCGGGTTTGATCTGACGATGACGTTCGCCTCCATCCTCATGATGAGCGTCCCCGGCGTTTCGATCTACCTGATCTCACAATGGCTCCTCGGGGCGAAGCTGCAGATTTTCCCGGTCGCAGGTTGGGACAGTGGCTTTTTCGCATTGCAGTACGCCGCCCTGCCGGTGCTGGTGAGCGTGGTGGCCGGCCTCGGTGGCGATGTTCGGTTCTACCGGACGGTCGCCCTGGAAGAAGTCAGTGCCGATTACGTCCGCACCGGCCGAGCCAAGGGCGTCGGTGAGAATGACCTGCTGATGGTCCACGTGCTGCGGAACATTCTCATCCCGGTCATCACCGGCACTGTCACCACGCTGCCGCTGCTGTTTCTTGGCGCGGTGATCCTCGAGCAGACATTCCAGATTCCCGGCCTCGGCGGCCTGCTCAGTTCCGCCGTGCTCGCGAACGACCGGCCGGTGGTGATGTTCATCGTTTACGTCACGAGCGTTCTGTATTGCCTGGCACTTGTGGTGAATGACGTCGCGTACACCCTTGCCGACCCGCGGGTGGTGCTGTCATGAGCGTTGCGACTCCAACAATCGCCGACAGCGTTGTCGTGCCGCCAGTGGTCGAGCAAGTGACCGTGCGTCGCCGCCCCGGCGTCTTCCGGCGGCTCGTCTCCAAGCCGCTGACGGCGCTCAGCCTCGCGGTCGTCCTGTTCTACATCGCCGCCGGCCTCGGGAGTTTTCTCCCGGTGATGACGGACCTGATCAACACGCCGATCGGCACCAGCTATCAGCCGCCGCAGTTCGGGACGCCGGGGTACTGGTTCGGCACCGACATCCTCGGCCGGAGTGTCTTCTGGCGCACGATCTACGGCACACGCACGGCGCTGATCATCACCGCCGGCACAGGTCTGCTGAGCCTGAGCATCGGCACGATTCTTGGCGTCTGCTCGGGCTACTTCGGCGGGAAGGTCGACGCCTTCGTCACCTGGCTGTTCACCACGATCAGCTCGATCCCGTGGATTCTGCTGGTCGTCGCCATCGCGTTCGCACTGCAGGGTTACACCTTCAGCAACGGCCAGTTGTTCAAGGACAGGTTCGGCGACCTGCCGGCGATCATCCTCGCGCTCGGCCTGACGGGCTGGGTCGGGCTGTGCCGGCTGCTGCGTGGTGAGACGATGAAGCTGCGCGCCGTCGATTACGTGCAGGCCGCCCGGGCGATCGGCGCCAGCACGCCGCGCATTCTCGGCGTGCACATTCTGCCGAACGTCACGCACCTGATCATTATCAGCTTCAGCCTGGCCGCCGTCGGTTACGTGCAGGCGGAAGTCGCGCTGACGTTCATCGGGATCGGCATTAACAACCAGCCGAGCTGGGGACGCATGATCACCGAGGCCAAGCTCGAAGTGCTTCGCGGCGTCTGGTGGCAGCTCGCGGCGGCGACGCTGGCGATCTTCGCCATCTCGCTCGCACTCAACGTCCTCGGCGACGCACTGCGCGACGCGCTCGATCCTGAAGCTGCGCGCCCGGGAGTAGCCGCCGCCGGTGTGGCCGGGGCAGTCGTAGCGGCCGCGGGCGTCGCGCTCGGCAATGAGCCGACGAAACGCGCGAGCTGGTGCAGCGACACCGGGTAGGACATTTCCTCAAATCCGGGCGGCAATTGCCCGCTGGTCATGCTGTCCGGCCGAGTCAGGTGCAGCACCGGAACGCGGCCGTTCAAACCCGCCAGGCGAGCGGCTTCCGGCGGCAGGCCGCCCTTGGGGCTGACGATCACAACGCCTTGCACGCCGTTCAATTGGTCGAGCGTCGGAATCAGGTCGCGCGTCTCGACCATGCACAGGCCTTGCAGTGCGGTTTCCAGCGGGTCGAGTGGTGCGAACATCGGGTTTCGGGCGTAGACGACGCGTGCCTCGGACCGTTGCACCAGCGGCTTGATGAGCGACGCCTCCTGGGCGGCATTCACCTGCGCGAGCATGCAGGTTGACGTCAGCGTTTCCGAGCGAATTTCTGCGGTGTTGATCGCGTTCGGCGGAATCAATGCCGTGCGGCAGTCGTTGATGAGGATCGGCGCGACCAAACTGTTCGGCGTCGACGCGCACTGCATCCCGTTGGCCAGGAAATTCGCGATCGCCAGCGACCGTGAGACCGGATTCGCGTGCGCCTCAGGCAACGCGTGGCTGGCGAATTCATAATCTTTGATCGGCGCACCGATCGTGAGCGGCAATTTCAGCCGGTCGAACAGCGCCTCGCTGAGTTCGGCGTAAGAAATGCCGAACACCTGGCGGATTAAATCGGTAATGCGAAGTTCCGCCTGCTTGGCGAAATCCGCGGCGGCGTTGAACTCGCACGAAAACTTCTGCCGAAGCAGCAGTTCGCCCAGGTCATGACACAGCCCGATGAGGTACGGCAGGCCGTTGGGGATCTGGTCGGTTTTCGGCACGATGCGCCGCATGATGTCCGCCACCGCCAGTGCGTGTTGCCAGCACCGCAACAGGTCGACGCCGTCGGCGCGGTTCGCGGAGAAGACTTTCATGATCGCCAGCGACGCCGCCAGTTCGCGGACGACGGTCATCCCGACCGTTCGGACGGCATCTTCGACCGCGCCGATGCGGACTTTCGTCCCGCCATACGTCGGCGAACAGGCCAATTGCGTCAGGCGGGCACACAGCACCGGATCCTGTTTAACGATGTTGGCAATCTCCGCGATGCTCGCCTTGGGCGATTCGGAGATCGACATGATCTGCGCCACGACGCCGGGCAATGACTTGGCGTCGCCGAGTTGCGACACCGCGTCGAGCGTGGCGTCGCGTTTAACGAATGTCGGGACGCTGAGCGTTTCCAGCGACGGCGGTGCCTGCCGGACGGCAACGGACTTAATCACCGCCTGCTTCAAGCGGGAAATCAAATCCGGGGCAGAAAGCCGGGACTTAATCATGTAACCGCTCAAACCCAGCTTGGCGGCTTCGACGATCAGTTCTTTGGACACCACCGTCGTCATCATGATGACCGGCAGCGTTTTCCACTTCGCCTGCGCACGCACCGCTTTGAGGAATTCCAAGCCGTTGAGCTTGGGCATTTCGTAATCGAGCATCACGCCGTCGATGTTTTCGACTTCATTCAGCAAAGCCAGGCCGGCCTCACCGTCGTTAGCGGTGACGGCGTCCATATCTGCGGCTCGTACCACCTTGGCGAACAGGTCTCGGCATATCTGCGAATCATCGACAATGAGAATTTTTGCGTTGCTTGCCATCTCGAGAAAATCGTTGCGATGTCGCTTGGATCGGGCCGCCTCACATTCGACTTAATAGGGGATACCGCTCGGTTAACACATTTTCTAACGTCCGAAAATGTGATGCTCCGAAAATAGGAAAAATCTTCACTGAAGTTGCGGGTTAGTCAGTCGATAGCAGATATGCCGAGGCTCTTTTTTTCGGCGAGACATCGACATGACAAACGAACTCGAAGACCTTCTCGACCGTTGTGCGTCCGCCGCAGTCCTCACCCAGCCGGGTGACCTTACCGCGTTGGCGCAATTGCACACCGATCTTCAGACGATCGGCGCCCGCTCCTACGACAAGCCTGAGTCCGCCGCCAAGGCGAGTCATGCGTCGCATATTGTTGAGAGCATCGTTCTCGGCGAGATCGGCGACGTGCCGGCCGCGCTGAAAGCGATCGGCGTCGAGATCAACGCGATCCAGGAGCTGG
Organism: Tepidisphaeraceae bacterium; assembly: GCA_049840775.1. Classification (GTDB taxonomy): domain Bacteria; phylum Planctomycetota; class Phycisphaerae; order Tepidisphaerales; family Tepidisphaeraceae; genus RYN-431. Next base: position 150,379 of record JASGJJ010000008.1, on the reverse strand, counting down.
TCAAGGCCGCCGCCTCCGGCTCCACCGCCGCCAAGCCCGCCGCCGCAACATCGGCCGCGACTCCCGTGGCCGCGACGCACGTCGAGATCCCCGCCGAGAAGGAAATCACCGAGCAGGACGCCCCGCTCGTTGCCGATTTCGTCGGCGAAGCGACCGGCCACCTCGACGCCGCCGAAAGCAGCCTTCTTAAGCTCGAAGACGACCCCAGCGACCTCGCCGAGGTGAATGCCGTCTTCCGTGCGTTCCACACCATCAAAGGCGTGGCGGGCTTCCTGGAACTCCGCCAGATCGGCTCACTCGCGCACGTCGCCGAGACACTTCTGGACCTCGCCCGCAAGGGTAAGATGACGCTCAGCGGCAGCCGCCTCGACGTCATCCTTGAAGCCCGCGACGTCATGAAGGCGATGGTCAGCGAAGTCGAACGCGCCGCCCAGGTGCACGGCACGCCGGGCAAACAGCAAGGCCTGGGTGCCCTGCTCGCCAAGCTCGACGCCGCCGCCCGGGGCGAAGAAATCGCGCCGTCCGCCCCCGCCGCCGCACCGCAGGCGGAAGCTGACGCCAACAACGCCCCGAAAGCCGACGCGGCCAGCCCGGCCGCGGCCGCCGTGGATTTCCTGAAGGCGGACGACGAGCACGAAGAGGCCCCGGTCGCCGGCAAGCCCGCCGCTGCTGCCGCGACCGCCGCCGTCGCGATGCAGGCGGACCAGACCGTCAAAGTCTCCACCGGCCGACTCGATTCGCTCATCAACACCGTCGGCGAACTGGTGATCGCCCAGGCGATGGTCGCCCAAGACCTCGACTCCGTCGCCGCCGACCAACGCCTGAGCCGCAATCTCTCGCAGCTGGCCAAGATCACGCGCAGCCTGCAGGACCTGAGCATGTCGATGCGCATGGTCCCGATCGCCGGCGTCTTCCAGAAGATGGCCCGCCTCGCCCGCGACGTGTCGCGCAAGGCGAACAAGGAAGTCGAATTCGTGCAGGTCGGCGGTGAAACCGAACTCGACCGCAACGTCGTCGAAGCCATCAGCGACCCGCTCGTGCACATGGTCCGCAACGCCATCGACCACGGCCTGGAATTCCCGGAAGACCGAGTCAAGATCGGCAAACAGCGGGCCGGCATGGTCACGCTTAAAGCGTGCCACCAGGCGGGCAATGTCGTGATCACCATCACCGACGACGGCCGCGGGCTGAACAAGGACAAGATCGTCAAGAAAGCGATCACCCACGGCATCATCAAGGAAGGTCAGGAACTGACCGACCAGGAAATCTTCCAACTCATCTTCCACCCCGGCCTGAGCACCGCCGACAAGCTGACCGACATCAGCGGTCGCGGCGTGGGCATGGACGTGGTGAAGAAGAACGTCGAAGCCCTGCGTGGCCGAATCGAAATCGCCAGCACGCCCGGCCAGGGCAGCGTATTTACCGTGCGTCTCCCCCTTACCCTGGCCGTGATTGACGGCCTGATCGTTAAGGTCGGCAAACAGCGGTACATCGTCCCGATCACGAGCATCGAACAGAGCATTCGCCCGACGCGCGACCAGCTCTCGACCGTGCTCGGCCAGGGGGAAATGTGCCTGGTCCGCGAAAATCTCTTGCCGCTGATTCGCCTGCATCGTCTGTTCGATGTCGTACCGACGACCGAAGACCCGACGCAGGCGCTCGTCGTCATCGTGCAGGACGGCCCACGCCGCTCGTGCCTGCTCGTCGACGAACTGATCGGCCAGCAGCAAGTCGTGATCAAGTCGGTCGGCAAAGAGATCGGTCAACTGCCGGGCATCGCGGGTTGTGCGATCCTGGGCGACGGCAACGTCAGCCTGATCCTGGACATTTCGGCTCTGATTGAATCCGCGAAGAATAACTAACTAAGGAACCGTCCCATGAGTGCTACTATTACTGCCCCGTCGAACGCCGCCGCCCGCGCCGGAAAGTACCTCACTTTCGCGCTCGGCACCGAAGAATACGGCCTGGAAATCCTGAAGGTCCGCGAAATCATCGGTTACATGGACATCACCGCCGTCCCACGCACGCCGTCGCACATTCGCGGCGTGATTAACCTCCGCGGGCAGGTCATCAGCGTGACCGATCTGCGTCGCCGCTTCGGCATGCCCGAAGCCGCCAAGACGGAGCAGACCTGCATCATCGTCGTCGAGATCGGCTTCGAAGGCCGTCGCGTGTCGATGGGCATTGTTGTCGATCGCGTCTCGGAAGTGCTCAACATCCCGGCACAGAACATCGAAGACGCCCCGTCCTTCGGTGCCAATATCGACACCAGCTTCATCCTCGGCATGGGCAAGATCGGCAGCAGCGTGAAAATGCTGCTCGATATCGACAAAGTCCTCTCGGCGACCGAAACCGCCGAAATCGAAGCCATCGCGAAACAGGCCGCCTAAATCACGTTTATCCGTCGGGGATGACCGTAAGGAACACATGATGAAATTCACCATCGGCAAAAAAATCACCCTCGGTTTTGCCAGCGCCATTGTGATCACCGCCGGCCTGGGCGGTTTCACCTACTGGAAGCTCAACGCCCTGTCGTCGTCGATCGAAGTCGCCACGACTGATGCACTCCCCGGCATCATCCAGATCCAGAACATGCAGTCGCTCCAGCGACTTAACATGTCCAATGTCGCCCTTTACTACACTGCGAGCGACGCAGAAATCGATGGCATTGAAAAAGACATGGCGAAGGTGTCGAAAGATATCTCTGAGATTCTGACGACCTACGAAGCGACCATCACATTGCCGCAGGAAAAGGCGATTTACGACAATATCTCGAAAGCGCGTGAGAAGTATTCGCAGTTGCGAAAACAGTCGATGGCCCTGTCCCGTGAGGGCAAAAAAGCCGAAGCGCTGGCGATGTTCAAAGAGCAGGTCCGCCCGGCCATGAATGCGATGAGTGACGAGATCGCCAAGCTCGTCGACTACAACCAGAAGAACGCCGACGAAGCCACAACCGAAATGACCTACCTCGCCAACAGCGGCCGCACCGGCGTGCTCGTCGGCGTGGCGGCCGCCCTGCTGAGCGGCATCGGTATTTCGTACCTGACGATCCGCTCGATCAACAAGGCGCTCACCCTCATCACCAAGACGCTGACCAGCGGCGCGGTGCAGGTGAACTCGGCCTCCTCGCAGGTCGCCGCCGCCAGCCAGTCGCTCGCCCAGGGTGCCAGCGAACAGGCCGCCAGTCTCGAAGAGACGTCGAGCAGCCTTGAAGAAATCAGCTCGATGACCAAGAAGAATGCCGACACCGCCCAGCAGGCGAGCATTCTCTCCACCGACGCCAAGGCCGTCTCCGACAAGGGCAATGCGGCGATGGCGAAGATGAGCACGGCGATCGCCGACATCCAGAAGTCCGCCTCGGAAACCGCCAAGATCATTAAGACGATCGACGAGATCGCTTTCCAGACGAACCTGCTCGCCCTGAACGCCGCTGTCGAAGCCGCCCGTGCGGGTGAAGCCGGCAAGGGGTTTGCGGTCGTCGCCGAGGAAGTCCGCAATCTCGCCATGCGTTCCGCCGAAGCCGCCAAGAACACCGCCGCGCTCATCGACGGCAGCGTCCAGAACGCCAAGAACGGCGTCGCCATTGCGGACGAAGTCGCGACCAACCTGGCGGAAATCACTGACGCCAGCGCGAAGGTGAATCTGCTGGTCGCCGAGATCGCCGCCGCCTGCAATGAGCAGAGCGCCGGCATCGGTCAGGTGAACCAGTCGATCCAGCAGATGGACAAGGTCACGCAGAGCAACGCCGCTGCCGCCGAGGAATCGGCCGCCAGTGCACAAGAGCTCAGCACGCAGAGCGAGCAACTCACGAGTGTTGTCGCCGACCTCACGCGCCTGGTGCTCGGCGACAATGCCACCGTCGCGACCGGCACGCGTTCGACACCCGCCCCGACCCGCAAGCCGGCCAAGGAATCGAAGTTCACGGCCGCGGCTCACCCGCCGGCGAAACAAGCGGCGGCACCGAAACTCGACCGCAGTCAGATCCCGCTCGACGACACCGACGCCAAGTCCGACGACTTCTCTGATTTCAACCTCGCGGCGTAACAAACCCGCCATCCCAAACCAAGCGGCCGACCGGATCTCCGGTCGGCCGCTCGCGTTAGGGGTAAGACCCGATCCCGAAACGTCCGTCCGATAGAAACTCGTCCGGCCCCAACGCTTCATTCGAACGGCACATAACGCCGATTGAACAAAAGATGAACCGCCCGGACTCACGTCGTTTTTCCGGGCGAATGTCGAAGAAAATCAGCGTCGGCGAATCATTCACTGAAGAGGGTTGTGCATCATGACAGTCGGCAAACGAATCGCGATCGGTTTCACCTCAACAGTTATTCTTGCCATTGGCGCCGGTGCGCTCTCGTATCAGGCCCTGAGCCACATCAAGAGTGTCTCGGCGACCCTCAGTGCCCAATCGCTCCCCGGCTACCGGGCGGCAGTCGTGATCAATGACCGCATTCAGGGCGCCCAGACCGACTTGGCCACCCTTCTGAACGAGCCGTCTGCCGAAGAGGCCGCTGGTTTGTTGAAGGACATCAAAGACGCCCAGGCGGAAAGTGTCGAGAATTTTGACGCCTACAAAGCGGCCGCCGCGGATGACGACGAAGACCGTAAAAATGTCGAACTCTATGTCGCCCGGCGCGACGCGCTCGCCCCCATTTATGACAAGATTCTTCGTCTGTACAACACACACGAAATCGCCCAAGCGCGTGGCGTGTTCATTAAGGAATGCCTGCCCGCCTTTGATTCGTTCATGGAACAGATCGATCACATGACCGAATACCACGACAATGCCGCCCAGGCGTCGACGACGAACCTGCTGACGAATGTCGGTCGCGGCACGGCGTCAGTGCTGCTCGGCAGCTTCGCGGTCGCGACGGCGGCGTCAATTCTGGGCTTCTGGACGACCCGCTCGATGCGCCGGTCGCTCTCCCGAATCAGCCTGAAACTCCAGGCGGGTGCCGAACAAACGCGCACTACGTCGATCGAACTCACCGGTGCCGGCCGCGGTCTGGCGAAGAACGCCAGCGACCAGGCCTCAAGCCTCGAAGAGACCGGCTCGGCACTGGAAGAAATCAGTTCGATGACCAAGCGGAATGCCGACACCGCTCACCAGGCTTCGACACTCACCAGCAGCGCCAAGGCGATCTCCGACCGCGGCAATCTCGCCATGGCGAAGATGACGACCGCCATTCAGGACATCCACAAAGCCTCGGGGGAAACGGCGAAAATCGTCAAAACCATCGACGAGATCGCCTTCCAGACGAACCTGCTCGCCCTGAACGCCGCCGTCGAAGCCGCCCGCGCCGGTGAAGCCGGCAAGGGGTTCGCGGTCGTCGCCGAGGAAGTCCGCAACCTCGCCATGCGTTCCGCCGAAGCCGCCAAGAACACCGCCGCCTTGATCGATGGCAGTGTTCAGAGCGCCAAGGCCGGCGTGAGCATCGCCGGTGAAGTCGCCACCAATCTCACGCAAATCACCGACGCCACAGGCAAAATCAACCTGCTGGTCGCGGAAATCGCGGCCTCGTGCAGCGAGCAAAGCCAGGGCATCTCTGAAGTGAACAAAGCGATCCAGCAGATGGACAAATCCACCCAGGCCAACGCCGCCACCGCGGAAGAGTCCGCCTCGAATGCCGAGGAACTCGACCGTCAAGGCAGCCAGCTGCTGAGCATCGTCCACGAGCTGACCGCACTCGTTGACGGTGCGCGTCTGCCCGTCAGTGGCGGCGGCCATCCGTCCTCGAAAACTCTTTCAGGTGATTCCCTGACTGAGTCCGAAGAATCGACTGCCGATCAAAGACTTGCAGCTTAGTTGCAGAGGTTTGTTTTCACGGCGTCGCGGCGGGAAACCGCCCTTCTCCGTTTGGCCGTGCATCGTGTGATTTCGCCTGCTTCATTTCGGGGGAAACGCTGCTGCCCGTCCCTTGGTCGGGACACGCCGGAGGCCAACCGTGACACTCGGAAGGAAAATTGTTTGTTTTGCTACGCTCGCCGTTGCTGTCACTGCCGGGGCATCCTTGCTGCTCCAGCGGTCTGCTGTCCGAGAGCTGGGCTTAGACGTCACGCACAACTCGATGCGCATGGCGGTGAAGGAAGCGGAGCAAATCCGCGAAACCGTCTCGCTGCTCAACAATAACAAAGCGTTCGACACCGCGAAGCTCAAGGCGGAGTTCGATGCCGCCACGGACATCCGCAAGACGACGCTCTACCATACGATTCCGATCGTCGCCGCGTGGGATACGCTCGGCGACGTCGCGAAAAAAGAAGGCTACGAGTTCCGCGTCCCTAAGCGGCAGGCGCGGAACCCGGTTAACACGCCGACGCCCGAAGAGGAAAAAATCCTCGACAAGCTGGAATCCGGCAATGTCGAAGAGATCTTCGAGATCGATGACGTCGAAAACAAAGTCGTCTTCGCCCGGCCGATCCGGCTGACGAATGACTGCCTGACCTGTCATGGCGACCCCGCCAACAGCCCCACCGCCGACGGCCGCGACATGCTCGGCTTTAAGATGGAAAACTGGAAGACCGGCGAAGTGCACGGCGCTTTCATTCTTAAAGCGGACATGAACCGCGTCCAGGCGGGCGTGGCCAAGGGTTTGAGCACGACGCTGCTCTGGACCGGGCCGCTGGTGATTGCGATTGCGGTCGGGTTTTACTTCCTGAACCGCCGCATGATCGTCAAGCCGCTGATGGCGGTGGCGAACGTGCTGAGCACGAACGCCGAGCAGGCGAACACGGCCTCCTCGCAGGTCGCCGCCGCGAGCCAGTCGCTCGCCGCCGGCGCCAGCGAACAGGCCGCCAGCCTGGAAGTGACATCGAGCAGCCTTGAAGAAATCAGCTCGATGACCAAGAAGAACGCCGACACCGCCGCCAAGGCGAGCTCGCTGACGTCGGAGGCGAAATCGATCAGCGAAAAAGGCCACGGCGCAATGGCGCGGATGAGCACGGCGATCGCCGACATCCAGAACTCCGCCTCGGAAACCGCCAAGATCATTAAGACGATTGATGAGATCGCTTTCCAGACGAACCTGCTCGCCCTCAATGCCGCGGTCGAGGCCGCCCGTGCGGGTGAAGCCGGCAAGGGGTTTGCGGTCGTCGCCGAGGAAGTCCGTAATCTCGCCATGCGTTCTGCGGAAGCCGCCAAGAACACCGCCGCGCTCATCGACGGCAGCGTGGCGACGGCGAAGAACGGCGTGCTGATCGCCGACGAAGTGGCGGCGAACCTTGCCGAGATTCGCGCCTCGAACGCGAAGGTCGATTCGCTCGTCACTGAAATCGCCACCGCCTGCAGTGAGCAAAGCACGGGTATTTCCCAGGTCGCCCAGTCGGTCCAGGAAATGGACAAAGTTACCCAGAGCAATGCCGCCGCCGCCGAGGAATCGGCCGCCAGTGCACAGGAATTGAGCGGGCAGAGCGAACAACTGCATGGTCTGGTTTCTAATCTGATTGCGCTTGTCCAGGGCGGTCATTCGGCCGATAGAGGAATAGTGCAATGCACTGATAAGACCAATCGCCCGTCAGGGAAACCTGAACAGCCGAAGAAGCTGGGGGAAACCCGGACGACTGGTCAGGCACAAGACTATTCGGACTTCGATCTCGCGGCCTGATGAAAAACCCTCACGCCGCGGGACGGGAAATCGCCCCGCGGCGTTTTCGATCGAAGTCGCAAGGGAACCGTTACACATGACCGAAACCACCGATTTCATGCTCACCCAGGCCGAGTTCGAACTCGTGCGTGGCGTCGTGTATGAGCACTGTGGCATCTCGCTGAACGACGACAAGGTCGCCCTCGTTCGCGCCCGCCTGAGCAAGCAAGTCCGAGCCGGCGGATTCTCGTCGGTCAAGCAGTACCTGGACGACGCCCTCAAAGACCGCAAGAGCGTGGCGTTCACGAAGCTGATCAATTCGATCAGCACGAACCTCACCAGCTTCTTCCGCGAGAGTCAGCACTTTGATTATCTGACCAAGACGTTCCTCCCCGCGATGGCCGAGCGGAAACGCAAGACGGGCACGAAGACCGTGCTCGGCTGGAGCGCCGCCTGCTCCAGCGGCGAAGAGCCGTACACGCTGGCGATGTCGCTCCTCGACGCCGACGCCAAATCCGGACAGAGCGGCAAGTTGGATTATCGGCTCCTGGCGACGGACATTTCGACCGCCGTGCTCGACATCGCCCAGACGGGCGTCTATCCCGCCGGCCGCATGAACGGCGTGCCGGACAAGTTCCGCAACGAATACTTCAACTCGATCATGCCCGACGCCAGCGGCCAGCCGCAGTACCGCGTCACGCCTGAAATCGCGAAGATGATCCGCTTCCGCCATCTCAACCTGATGGAAAGCTGGCCCTTCAACGGCCCGTTCGATTTCATCTTCTGCCGCAACGTCATGATTTACTTCGACCGCAAGACGCAAGAGCGCCTGGTCGACCGCTTCTACAACTGCCTCGCCCCGGGCGGCCTCCTGTTCACCGGGCATTCGGAAAGTCTGACGGGTATGGTGCACCGCTTCGCCCACCGTCGCCCTTCCATCTACGAAAAGGTCGGTGACTAGTGGCAGCTCGTGTTCCCGTTGTTGTCGGCGTATCGGACGCCAAGGCGTCCGGTCAGCCCGAGCACACGCTGGTGACGTATTCACTCGGCTCGTGCATCGGCGTCACGCTGTACGACCCCATCACGCACATCGGCGGCATGCTGCACTACCAGCTCCCCAGCTCCAGTGCCGACCCGCAACGCGCCGCCGAAAAACCGCTCATGTTCGCCGACACCGGCATGGCGTGGTTGCTCAACAAGATGACCGCCATGGGCGCCAATAAAAAACGCCTCCGCGTTCGCATGGCGGGCGCGGCGCAGATGCTCGACGACAACAAGCTCTTCGACATCGGCCGACGCAATCACGCTTCGATCCGCAAAATCCTTTTCAGTCACGGCCTGTTCATCGACTCAGAGCACGTCGGCGGGAAAATCCCGCGAACGCTGCACCTGAACGTCGCTGACGGTTCGGTCACCATTAAAAGCAATAACGAGGTCATCTCGCTGTAGGTCAGGGGGTTTTTACGATGTCTACTGAAACCACTCTCAATATCCTCATCGTCGACGACTCCGCGACCACCCGCGCGATGATCCGCCGCATCATCGGCATGCTGGACCTCCCGAGCGTCGTCATCACCGAAGCCGAAAACGGCGCGGTCGGCCTGGAACGCATTCGCGCGAACCCGATCGACCTCGTCCTGGCGGACCTGAACATGCCTGTCATGGACGGGTTCCAGATGATCACGCACTTGCGCTGCGATGACAGCACGAAAACGCTGCCGGTCGTCGTCATCAGTGCCCAGCCGGACCCGGAACAGATCGTGCTGCTGAAGGAGATCGGCATCACCGGTTACCTGCAGAAGCCCTTCACGCCGGAGAGCGTTCGCAGCCTGGTGCAGCCGATCCTGGAGACCAAGCAGGCGGCGGCGGAATCGACAATTCTGTCGGGCGGCGGCGTGAACCTCACGCTCGCCGAGGCCCTCGCCGAGGCGCTGGAAACGATGGCGTTTATTTCGCCGGAGCTCGTGAGCCTGCAGCCGTCGGACGTGCCGGCGTCGGACTCGCGCCTGGTGAAGATCGAATTCCGTGGCCGTGAATCGCTGGGCTCGCTCGCGATCGCCGCTTCGCCGGGCCTGGGCGCCGCGATCGCCGCGAACCTCGAAGACGCCGGCCTCACCGCCGCCGACGACGCCCTCAAGGAATTGGCCAACATCACCTGCGGCCTGCTGCTGCGGATGGGCCCCGAAGGCGGCCTGGGTTTTGTGCTCGATCCGCCCACCCTCTCGACCAATGCGGGCCAAAACCCGCTCGAACTGCTGCACGGCGAAGACGTTGTCACGCTCCGTGCGGATGAGGAATTGATCGCCGCCCAGGTGACGACCGATTCGATTTTCTTCGTCGCCTAACCAGGAAACGACCATGGCCGCCGCTTTCGCTACCCGCGTGCTGATCGTCGACGACTCCGCTGTCGTTCGGCAGTGCCTGTCGCGCCAACTGTCCAGCGATCCGTCGATCGAAGTCGTCGGCACCGCGCCCGACCCCTTCGTCGCGCGGGACAAAATCCTCGAACTCAAGCCGGACGTCCTCACGCTCGACGTCGAAATGCCCCGCATGGACGGCATCACGTTCCTGCGCAAACTGATGGCGCATCACCCGATGCCCGTCATCGTGCTCAGTTCGCTGACCGCCCAGGGCACGGAAACCGCCGTCCAGGCGCTCGAAGCCGGCGCGGTGGAAGTGCTCTGCAAACCGTCGGCGGCGTATTCGATCGATGACGTCGGCCAGCAGCTGGTCAGCAAGGTCAAAACCGCCGCCCGCGCCCGCGTTTCGCCGATCGCCCTTAAGCCGGTCGTCGCGACCGGCGGTGCCGTGAAAAAGCCGCCGCTCGCGATGGCGGCAACGACCGAGAAAATCCTCGCTATCGGTGCTTCCACCGGCGGCGTGCAGGCCCTGACCGAAGTGCTGACCGCCTTCCCGCGGAACGCGCCCGGCACCGTGGTCGTGCAGCACATGCCCGCGAATTTCACCGCTTCTTTCGCGAATCGACTCAATTCGATGTGCGAAGTCGAAGTGAAAGAAGCCGCCGACGGCGACAGCATCGTCCAGGGACGCGTTTTGATCGCCCCGGGCGGCATGCACATGCTCATGCGAAGGTCCGGTTCACGTTATTACGTAGAAATAAAAGATGGCCCGGAAGTTCACCACCAGAAGCCGGCGGTCGATGTATTGTTTGACAGCGTCGCCCGGTTCGCCGGTGCGAATGCGGTCGGGGCCATTCTCACCGGTATGGGTGCGGATGGGGCAAAGGGTCTGTTGAACATGCTGAACGCCGGTGCCAAAACGATCGCCCAGGACGAAAAATCCTGCATCGTCTTCGGAATGCCGATGGAAGCCATCAAGTGCGGCGGTGCCCAGCAGGTGCTCCCGCTGAACAAGATCGCCTCGGCCCTGATTCAGCTGGCTCAGACTCGATAAGTAACCCGGAGGTATCGTGCAAGCGACTGCAGAACAACCAACCACGCAACGGCTCAGCTCCAAGCAGATCATGCCGTTCGTTAACTCGACTATCCGGGTGTTCACCACGATGGTGAAGATCAAACCCGAGATCGTCGCGCCCGTCCTGAAAGAGGACGCCAAGACGACCTATGACGTCAGCGGCGTGATCGGCTTCAGCGGCGAAATCATCGGCACGGTCGTGCTGAGCTTCCAGATGGAAGCCGCCCAGAAGCTCGTCAGTGCGTTGGTGGGCATGGACATCGATCCTGAGACGCCCGATTTCATCGATGCCGTCGGCGAACTGGCGAACATGATCGCCGGCAGCGCCAAGAATGACTTGGGGATGAAAGCCAGCATCGCGGTCCCGACCGTGATCATCGGCAAAAACCACATGGTCGGCCGCCTCAGCGGCGTCCCCTGCGTCGTGATCCCCTGCCGCACGCCCGTGGGCGATTTCGCGGTCGAAGTGAACATCAAACCGGCTGCCGTGTAAGCCCCGAGGTCCCAACCATGAAAGTGCTACTCGTAGACGACTCCAAGACGATGCGGAACATCCAGAAGAAATGTCTGGAACAGCTCGGCAACGTCGAATTCACCGAAGCCGGCGACGGCTTGGAAGCCCTCACCGCGATCGAAAAGAACCCTGCCGGGTTCAACCTGATCCTGGTCGACTGGAACATGCCGAACATGGACGGCTTCACGCTCGTCGGCCGCATCCGGCAGACCGACAAGAAGACGCCGATGATCATGGTGACGACCGAATCCGAAAAGTCGCGCATCATCGACGCCATCAAAGCCGGCGTGAACAACTACACGCTCAAGCCCTTCACCCCTGAAGTGCTCATGCAGAAGGTCAAACAGACCCTCGGCATGGCGGCCTGAGGACCGTAATTCGGTCGGCGTCTGTCGCGAACCCACGCCGCGCAGACGCCGGCCCATCCGGTCGCAACGCGAGCCCGCCCGGCAGGGCCACTTCAGTGGCCCCGTTCCCCCCGCCATCATCGGCCTGCCCCTTACGCCATTGCCGGCTGCGACTGCAGCAGCATATGCATGCGGACCAGATCGGCGGTATTGAGCGCTTCCATCTTGCTCACCAGCCGGGCGCGGTGATTCTCGACCGTTTTGATCGAGATACTCATTTCCCGCGCGATCAGCTTGTTCGGCAACCCCTCGACGATGTGCGTGAGGATCTCACGCTCACGCGCCGTCAGCGTGCCGAACCGACGGCGGATCGGCTCGATGCTGGCCGTCTCGGCACGGCGGGCGGTGTCTTTGGCGATCGCGTCGCGGACTTTCTGCGTCAGCACGTCCGGGTGGACGGGCTTTTCGAGGAAGTCTTCCACGCCGAGTTTCATCCCCTTCACGGCCGACGGGATCGTGCCCGTGCCGCTGACGATGATCACCGGCAAAGCGACGCCGTCGGCGCGGAGCCGTTCGAGCAACTCCAGCCCGTTCATGCCCGCCATGTGAAGGTCGAGCACGAGGCATCCGGGGGCGGCCGGGTCAAAATCCTGCAGGAACGCCGCCGCCGAGTCGTACGGCCGGCACTGGAAGCCCGCCGCTGACAGCACCAGCGTGGCGCTTTTCCGCATCGAGTCGTCGTCATCAACAAGAAAAACGGTGGTTTGGTCTGTCATAGGTCTTTCCCCGCGAGCGTGGTATTGGGACTCGCAGCACGTTCACCGGCGGCCCGCCCCGCCGATGATTTACTTGGCCTAAGAAGTGGGAGCCGCAGCGAAAACGTGCTGCCGCCGCCGGGCTCCGATCGGGCGGTCAGGCTGCCGTGGTGTTCTTCGACGATCGTCCGGCACAGCGCCAGGCCCATGCCCAGGCCGTGCGATTTGGTCGTGAAGAACGAATCGAAAATGCGATTGAGGTTCTCCGGCGGTATGCCGCAGCCCGAATCCGTGATCGTCAGGCGCACGCCGTCATCAATTGTAGTCGCAATCGTCAGTTTGCGATCGACGACCGCAATTTCGTCCATGGCGTCGATGGCATTGCGGACCAGGTTGACGACGACCTGCTGAATCTGCACGCCGTCGACGGCGACTTCCGGGAGTTCTTCGGTGAGCGTGACGGTCGGCACGATGCTCGCCTGCCGAAGGTCGAACGACAGCAGGCCGAGCGTGTCGATCAGCAGTTCGTTGAGATCGCACCGCGTGGTCATCGGACTTTGCTTTTTAACAAATGACCGCAGTCGGCGGATAATTTCGCCGGCTCTGGCGACTTCGGAAACGACTTCGTCAAGAATCTGAACGGCGTTGGCGGGCTTGTCGGGGATTTTATCGAGCATGCCCTTCAGCACGATGCTGTAGTTCATGATCGCGCCGAGCGGCTGGTTCAGTTCGTGCGCCAACCCGGCGGCCATCTGACCCATTGTACGAACCCGCTCCAGGTGCGCGAGTTCGGCCTGCTGTTCCTTGGCCTGTTCTTCTGCTCGTCGCATGTCGTCGATATCCGTTGAAGTTCCGAACCAACGTAAGACGCGGCCTTGGTCGTCCGTGACCGGCAGGCCACGCACGAGATGCCAACGATACTGATTTGTCAGCACATTTCGTAGCCGAATTTCATTCCAAAATGGTTTACCGCTTTTTACCGCCTCGTCCCAGCGGCGATGCGTCTTGTCGGCGTCCTCCGGATGGACGACCAGATTCCACTCATTTTTCGCCCGGCCGAGTTCGGCTTCGCTCGGCAAACCGGTGACGTCGTACCACCGCCGATTGACGTATTCGAGGTGCCCGGCACTGTCGGCTTCCCAGACGATCTGCGGCAAGACGTCCGCGAGTTGCCTGAACCGCCACTCACTTTCCTTCAGGGCGGCTTCTTTGTGCTTAAGCGCCGCGATATCGCGAACGAATTTCGACGCCCCGATGATCCGGCCGGCAGAGTCGCGGATCGGCGAGACGGAGATTTCGACGTCGATCAGTTCGCCGGTCTTCGTCAGCCGCTGCGCTTCGTAGCGATCCACTTTCAGCCCGTCACGAATGCGGCCGAGAATGAAAAGCTCGTCGTCTCGCCGGTCAGGTGGCAGAAGCCGCAGAATGTTCTGCCCGACGAGCTCTGACGCGCTAAACCCGAACAACAGCTCGGCAGCGTGGTTCCAGGACGTGATCACCCCGTCCAATGCCACAGCAATAATGGCATCGTCACTGTTGGCTACAATCGCGGCGAGCATGGCGGGCGACGCACGCCCCGCGCCACTCAAGCGAGCCGCACGGCAGACGCGTTGCTGTTTCCACGATCGAAGCATGCCGTTGTCTGCCCCTGGCTGAATCACACTGACGCAAAGCATCCGATTCACAAAAACACTGGCAAATCAGACAGCCCAGACTGCCATCCGATCGCCGAATCATGCCCCCCAAACGGGCAGGAAATGGTAGGTCGCACGCCACCCAACAAACCCGGCAACTTCCAGAATTTGCCGACCCAAACATTCAATAAAGAAAAATTTATCCACGCCCTGCATAAAAATGAAGTGCGTCGTTATTCAACACATCGGCCGGACACTGAATTCTCAATCAACGCGAGCGATGAAAAAATGCGAACGCCACCGCACGACTGCCCCCAAACAGCCCCACAAAAACGACATAAACCATTAATTTAATTGATCATACGCGAATATGGACTCGTCCATCCGTTCATCAATATTCTGGCTCGTCTGGTCAAGAATCCGGAATCAAACAGCCGGGTGAAAATTTTAATTTTCACGTAAAAGCCGCCGAATTCCGCGTTTTCAATCGGCCGGATTCTCGGGGCTGTTTCGCTTACACTCGGTGCCGATGCGGATTTCTGAGACGTTTTATTCGCTGCAGGGCGAGGGCAAACTGATCGGCGTGCCGAGCGTGTTCGTCCGCGCGAGCGGGTGCAATTTGCGGTGCGTCTGGTGCGACACGCCTTACGCGAGTTGGGAACCCGAAGGCGACGACTGGCCCGTCGACCGCATCATCGCCGACATCGCCACGCACACCTCGGCGCGGCACGTGGTGCTGACCGGCGGCGAACCGCTGATCATGCCCGACATCGAACCCCTTGCCATCGAACTGAAAAATCGAGGCTATCACCTGACGGTCGAAACTGCCGCCACCGTCTTCAAGAAGCTGCCGATCGACCTGGCGTCGCTGTCGCCCAAACTCAGCAACAGCACGCCGACGGATCGGGAAGGCGGCCGCTTCGCTCAACTGCATGACCGCCAACGACTTCGGCCCGATGTCGTGCAGCAGTTCATCGATTCCACGCCGGATTTTCAGCTGAAATTCGTCGTTTCGAACGAACAAGACCTCTCAGAGATCGACGACTTACTCGGCCGGATTTCGGGGTGGACGCCTGCGGACGTGCAATTGATGCCCGAAGGCACGGATGCCGGCACGCTGGCGGAACGGTCGGCGTGGATCAACGGCGTCTGCCTGCGCGCAGGCTTCCGCTATTCGCCCCGGCTGCACGTGCTGCTCTACGGGAACAAGCGCGGCACCTGAGCCCGCCGCCCTAGCACCGCCCCGCCGTCGCGATACAATCTTCCGCTTCTTATGCGGCTGACGCTTTCCAAATCGTTCAACTTCGAGGCCGCGCACGACCTGCCGACCTTCCCCGAAGGTCATAAATGCCGGCGACTGCACGGCCATTCGTTCCGCTTCGACGTCATCGTCGAAGGCGAAGTCGACCCGGCGAAGGGTTTCCTCATCGACTACGGCGACATCAAAGCCATCGTCGACCCGATCGTCAAAGAACTCGATCACTATTACTTGAACGACATCAAGGGCTTAGAGAACCCCACCAGCGAAATGATCGCCGTCTGGCTGTTCGACCGCATCAAGCCGAAGCTGGCTGCTCTTGAGCAAGGTGATCGTCTATGAGACCTGTACCAGTCGTTGCGAATATGCCGGCGACTGATTGACAAATCGCCACAGCAAATTCACCAAATCTGCCAATCCATGAAAAGACTTGACAGATTTTGACCGATCATGCAAACTACCGCTATAGTCGTCTTGGCGGAGACTCATGAACGGAACAACCCAGAAACTGAATCGGAGCGACGTCGAGTCGCTGGTCCGCGATGTTCTCCGGCAGAAGCTCAGCGGCCTGCGTGAGCAGCCCGTCGAACGCTTAAAATCATATGCCGGCGGTGCCCCTCATCCGCTGGTGGTGAATGTCTCGGCGCGTCACGTCCACGTCACCCAGGAACACCTCGAAGTCCTCTTCGGGCGTGGCAGCAAGCTGACGAAGATGAAAGACCTCTACCAGGCCGGCGAATTCGCCAGCGAGCAGGTCGTTTCCGTCGTCGGGCCGCGCCAGCGGATCATCCCGAACGTCCGCATCCTCGGCCCGGTCCGCAATTACACGCAGGTCGAACTCAGCTATACCGACGGCGTCTACCTCGGCATCGACCTGCCGCTCCGTATCAGCGGCGACCACGCCGGCACGCCCGGCATCACCCTGCTCGGCCCGGCCGGTTCGCTGACGCTGCCGCAGGGCGTTATCCGCGCCAAACGCCACGTCCACATGTCCACCGAAGACATGGCCTACTACGGCGTGCACGACGGCGACACCCTCAAACTCAAAATCACCGGCCCCTGTGGCCTCACGCTCGACGAAGTCGTCGTCCGCTATCACCCGAAAGTCGTGCTCGAAGTTCACATCGACACCGACGAAGGCAATGCGTGTGACATTGAGTCGGCGACGAAGTTGGAACTGATCAAATAAATGTCGAATGTCGAGTGCCGATTGTCGAATGACGGCACGACACGACTCCCTGTCTTTCATTCGACACTCGACATTCTGACACTCGACACTGGAGATCGTTATGCCCTCTGAAGCCCTCGGACTCTTGGAAACCAAAGGCCTCGTCTCCCTCGTTGAGGGCACCGACGCCATGCTCAAGGCCGCCAACGTCGACATCATCGGCTGGGACAAGGCCGGCTCGGCACTCGTGACGACCTTCATCAAGGGCGACGTCGCCGCCATCAAGGCCGCCCTCGACGCCGGTGCCGAAGCCGCCGGCCGCGTCGGCGAAGTCGTCAGCGTGCACGTCATCGCCCGCCCGCACGACGAACTCGGTGCCATGCTCCCCAAGGCCGAAGCCTGCCGCCGACAAGAAGGCCGCCCCGAACAACGGCGCGGTCGGCATGATCGAAACCAAGGGCTGGGTCGGCCTCGTTGAAGCCACCGACGCCATGGGTAAGGCCGCCAACGTCGAAGTCGTCAAGACGATCCAGATCGGCGGCGCCTATGTGACGACGTTCGTCCGCGGCGACGTCGGCAGCGTGAAGGCGGCCGTCGACGCCGGTGCCGCCGCCGCCGGCAAGGTCGGCGAACTGATCAGCAGCCACGTGATCGCCCGCCCGCACGGCGAACTGCTCGCCGGCTTCGGCACGTAAGCAAAGGGGGCTTGGGGCTTCGGGCTTGGGGCTTGGTGAAAAACGGCAACTCTTTTCTTCACCAAGCCCCAAGCCCGAAGCCCCAAGCCCGATCCACCATGAACATCCTTGTCGCCAACCTCGGTTCGACCAGTTTCAAGTACCAGGTGCTTGATACCGACAACGGCTTTGCCGTCGTCGCCAAGGGTGCGTACGAGCGCATCGGGCAGGCGACCGGCACCTTTCGCGATCACGGCGAAGTCATCGACGTGATCCTCAAGGAACTGCCGAAGCAGCCCGACGCCATCGGCTTTAAGGCCGTGCACGGCGGGCCGATCAGCGGCGCGGTGAAGGTCGATCGTAAAGTCATCGACACCATGCAGGCGTTCGCCGACGTCGCGCCGGCGCACAACCCCTGCTACATCGCGGCGATGAAGAGCTTCCACGAGAAGCTGCCCGGCGTGCCGCAGGTCGCCTGCTTCGAAACCGCGTTCCACGCCACCATCCCGCAGGCACGGCAGACCTACGCCATTCCGCACGAATGGACCGAAAAGCTCGGCATCCGCCGCTACGGCTTCCACGGCGCGAGCCATCGCTACGTGGCCGGCCGCATCAAGGAACTCGAGCCGTCGGTGACGAAAGTCATCAACTGCCACCTCGGCGGCAGCAGCAGCATGTGCGCGATCAAGGACGGCCAGAGCGTCGCCGCCAGCATGGGCCTGACGCCGCAGACCGGTTTGCCTCAAAACAACCGCGTCGGCGACTTCGACATCTTCGCGCTCCTCAAGCTGCTCAAGAGCGGCTACACGACCGAAGAAGTCCTGACCAAACTCGGCAAGCAGAGCGGCCTGCTCGGCGTGAGCGGCGTCAGCAATGACATGCGCGACATCGAAAAAGCCGCCGCCGAGGGCAACGTCCGGGCGAAGTTGGCGATCGACGTGATGGTCGACAGCATCCGCCATTACCTTGGCGCGTACACCGTCGCCCTGGGCGGCCTGGACGCGATCACGTTCACGGCCGGCATCGGCGAGAACGGCGTCGAACTCCGCGAAAGCGTCTGCCAAGGCCTCGAATGGCTCGGCGTGAAGCTCGACCCGGAAAAGAACAAAGTCCGCAGTAAAGAAACCAAAATCAGTGCGGCCGACAGCAAAGTGGCCGTGTGGGTCGTCCCGACGAACGAAGAACTCGTCGTGGCGAAGCAAACGAAAGAAGTGTTGGAGACGTTGAACGGTTAATCCGTTGATGAGTTGATCAGTGGCCGGCTGAATTTCAGAAGGCCCTTTCGCGTGTCATCCCGGCACGGATCAACTGATCAACTGTTCGACCGATCAACCCCGAACAAAGTGAGGAAACTATGGCAGCAGGTGAAGCAATCGGTCTGATCGAAACCAAGGGCATCGTGCCGGCCGTCGAGGCGCTCGACGCCGCCCTCAAGGCCGCCAATGTCACGTTCGTCGACAAGCACATGGTCGGCAACGGCATGGTCGCTCTGACGGTCCGTGGCGACGTCGCCGCCGTCCGCGCCGCCGTCGACGCCGGCGCCGAAGCCGCCGGCAAACTCGGCGAAGTCATCAGCGTCCACGTCATCGCCCGGCCCCACGAAGGCGTGGCGAAGATGGGGTAAAACGATCGTCGACCGTTGATGGTCGATGGTCGAAGAAACCGCAGATTGCCTTCTTCGACAATCGACATTCGACTTACGACATTCGGAGCCACTGATGTTTCTTGCTCGCGTAACAGGCCAAGTCGTCGCCAGCGTGAAGGACAAAACCCTTCACGGCCAGAAGCTGCTCGTCGTCGAGCCGCTCGCGGTCAAGTACGACGGCGACAAGCCGTCGACGCTCGGCAACACCGGGCGGGCGATCGTGGCGATCGATGTCGTCGGCTGCGGCGACGGCCAGCTAGTGCTCGTCTGCCAGGGCAGCAGCGCCCGCATGACCGAACAGACCAAAAACCTCCCCGCCGACGCAGTCATCATCGGCATCGTCGATGAAGCCACCTACGGCGGAAAACGGTTTTACAAGGCTGAGTAGCCGATTTTGTAGGGCGGGATATTATCCCGCCGTTTTGCCGGGAGAGTCGGGATTGCATCCCGCCCTACGCAAATGGATCAAACCCTCGTCCAGGACGTCGTTCAGGAAGTCATGCGTCGCCTCGGCGGCCGCGGCGCTCAATTCGCCGGGCCGAAGGTCGGCGAAGACGCGCCGGCGAACGATCAGATCAAACGCCGCAGCGAGATCCACGCCGGCGACGGCAAGTTCGGCATTTTCGCCGACGTCAACGCCGCCGTCGACGCCGCCACCGACGCCCAGCAGAAGCTCCTCAAGCTCTCCACCGACGAGCGCGATCAGATCGTCAAGATCATCAAAGCGACCGCCAAGGAGAAGGCCAACGAATGGGGCGCACTCGAGTTCGCCGAAACCAAGATCGGCCGCCTCGATCACAAGGTCGCCAAACTGCACCTGCTCGACAACGTCCCCGGCGTCGAGTTCATGAAGACCAACGCCTTCACCGGCGGCAACGGCGTTTGCCTGGAAGAGTGCGCCCGTTCGGCGTCATCGGCGCGATCACGCCGGTCACGCACAGCGTGCCGACGCTGAGCGCCAATGCCGTCAACATGATCGCGGCCGGCAACAGCCTCGTCATCAACCCGCACCCGAGCGGCGCGAATTGCGCCGCCGTGGCCGTCAAGGAATACAATCAGCGGATCGCCGCGAAGTTCGGCATTGAGCATTTGATCTGCCTGATCAACCCGCCGACGCTGGAAAGCGCCAACGCCATCTTCGCCCACCGCGGCGTGCATCTGCTGGTCGTCACCGGCGGCCCCGCCGTCGCCAAGGCCGCCATGAAATCGCCGAAGCGGGCGATCGTCGGCGGACCGGGCAATCCGCCGGTGGTGGTCGACGAAACCGCCTGCATGAAGAACGCCGCCGAGAGCATTATCGCCGGCGCGAGCTTCGACAATAACTTGCTCTGCACCGGCGAAAAGCAGGTGTTCGTCGTCGAGAGCGTCTACGACAAGCTCGTGGCCGCGTTGCAGAACGCAGGGGCCGTGCAACTGACCGGCCCGCAGATCGAACAGCTCACCGCCAAGGCGATCCCCGTCAGCCCGAAAGACGGCCGTCCGCACGTGAACAAAGACTTCGTCGGCCGCGACGCGAAGGTGCTGGCCGAGGCGGCCGGCGTCACCGTATCGCCCGCCTGCCCGCTCTTGTTCGGCGAAACCGATTTCAATCACCCGTACGTGCAGGAAGAGCAGATGATGCCCTTCATCCCGCTCGTCCGCTGCCGCAATGTGGATGAGGCGATCGACAAAGCCATCGAGAGCGAACACGGCTTCCGCCACACGGCGATGATCCACAGCCGCAACCTCGACACGATCACCCGCTTCGGCAAACGCGCCGCGACAACGATCTTCGTCGTCAACGGCGGCAGCCCGAGCGGCCTGAGCGTGGGCGGCGAAGGCTATTTGTCTTTTACGATCGCCACGCCGACCGGCGAAGGCGTCACGACGCCGCTGACGTTCACGCGGTTTCGGCGTGTGATGATGACGAACAGTTTGAGAATGGTTTAAGGAGGGGCTTCGGGCTTCGGGCTTGGGGCTTGGTGAAGAGAAGGGTTGCCGTTTTTCACCAAGCCCCAAGCCCGAAGCCCCAAGCCCGACGACGCATGCAACTCGGCAAAGTCATCGGTCACGCCACCAGCACCATCAAGCACGAATCGCTTGAAGGCTGGCGGCTGCTCGTGATTCAGCCGCTGAACAACGCCCGCAAGCCGGAAGCGGATTGCGTCATTGCTGTCGACAAATTCGGGGCCGGCGTCGGCCAGACCGTCATCATCAACGCCGACGGCAAAGCCGCGCGGGATTACGTCAAGCACGATAAATCGCCGGTGCGGTGGTTCGTGATCGGCATCGAGAACGAGGCGGTGCCGTCATGATTTTGACGCAACGCCAGCTCGAACAGCTCCTCAAAACGCACGGCCAAGTCGTGGTGCCCTACCGTGCCCGACTCACGCCGGCGGCACAGGATTGGCTTCGCCACAGCAAGGTGAGCATCGGCTACGCCGAGTCGCCGAGGGGTGCCGTCGGTGTCGATCTCACGCCGAAAAAGGCCGACCCGAAATTGCCGTTTTTGTACTGGTCGGACGGCCCGAACGGCGTGGCCAAGGCGGCGCTGATGTCGGCGGCCCGCGAAACGAAAATCGACGCCATGCCCGTCGGTGAAGGCGAAAAATATCTGGCCGGTGCGATCAAACGGTTGAATGATCAGATCGGCGACAAGCGCGCCGCGGGCGGCATTCTGCTGACGCGGAACCCGGCCCTCGGCACCATCCTGGCGAACAAGGCCTCGCACGTGCGGGCGATCGTCGCGTGCAATCTCACGCTCGTCGAAGAAGCCATCAAGCAGATGGCGGCGAACGTATTGATCCTGCCGCACGAGGCATTTTCGCTCGTGCAGATGAAAAACCTGATCGTCCGCTTCTGCCGCGCCGAACGGCCGGCGGCCGACGTGTTTGAAAAATTGCTCGCGGAGTTGAACGGTTAATGCGTATCGGCAAGGTCATCGGTCGCCTCACGCACAGCGTCGTCTACCCGACGCTCACGGGCGGCCGTTTCCTGATCCTGGAAGTGCAGGACCGCCACGTGCTGGCCGGCAAAAAAGACCGCGGCAGCGACACGCTGATCGCCTACGACACGCTCGGCGCGACGATGGACGACCTCGTGGCGTTCACCGAAAGCCGCGAGGCGTGCCAGCCGTTTTATCCGGAAAAAATCGTGCCGCTGGACGCGTATGTGTGTGCAATATTAGACAGAGTAGTGATCGAAGAGGAGTTAATTAGTTGATCCGTTGATGAGTTGATCCGTAGCCGGCCGAAGTCCAGAAGGCCCTTCGGCGCGTCGGCCGGCCACAGATCAACTCATCAACCTGTCAACCGATCAACGTCCTGAAAGGACAGCTTATGATTCCCGTCGCCAACGAATTCAAGATCAAGCAAAAGCTCTGTGACATCGGCCGCCGTATTTGGCAGAAAGGCTTCTGCGCCGGGAACGAGGGCAATCACTCCTACCGCCTCGGGCCGAACAAGTTCCTCTGCACGCCGACGGGCGTCAGCAAGGGGACGCTGGCTCCGGATGATATCTGCACGGTCGACGGTGACGGCAAGCAACTGGCCGGTCGTCTGAAGCGCAGCAGCGAATTCCTGATGCACGCCGCCATCTACAAGGCTCGGCCGGACGTAGTCGCCGTCATCCACAGCCACCCGCCGCACGCCACCGCCTTCGCCATTGCCGGCGTCGATCTGCCGACGTGCATTCACCCCGAAGCTGAAGTCTTCCTCGGCCCGGTGAAGACCGCCAAGTACGTCACGCCCGGCGACCAGCGCTTGGCCGACAGCATCGTGCCGTTCACTCAGGGCGCGAATACGGTACTCATGGGCAACCACGGCGTCGTCTGCTTCGACACCGATCTGGAGCAGTGCTACTACAAGCTTGAAATCGTCGATGCCTACGCCCGCATCCTGCTGCTGACCGCCCAGCTCGGCAGCGTCAACACGCTCACCAGCAATGAAATGGGCGAGCTGATCGCGCTGAAGAACAAGTTCGGCCTGCCCGACCCGCGTTCTGAAGCCGCCAAGAAAGGCGAAGTCTTCTGCAACACCAGCGACTACATCAGCCGCGTCGGCGGCACGCGGGATTTCGGCAGCCGCGGCAAAGTCATGCAGGCCGGCTCGGCGACGCCGCTGGCGCAGGCCCAGGGCATCGAGGCCGCCATCGGCAGCCTGATCCCGAACAACGCGTCGCCGGCGGATTTTGAAAAACTCGTCCAGACGATCACCGACCAGATCATGGCCGTGCAAGCGTGAATGATGAGGGGTGAGGGTGGAGAGGCGTGAGGCGTGAGAAAACGCATCACTGCCTCTCTCCCCTCACGCCTCACGCCTCTTCCCCCCTCACTCCTCATCCACCCCATGCTCGCCGTCGATCGCCACGAGAAAATCCTCACGCTTCTCCGCCAGCAGCGGTCGATCACGCTCGACGCCCTGGCGGAAGCGGTCGGCGTGTCGGCGTCGACCGTGCGTCGCGACCTCGAACAGCTCGAACCCGGCGGCCAACTCCAGCGCACGCACGGCGGCGTGATCTACGTCGGCGAGCGCCAAAGCACCGGCCGGCCGTATGCGTTCGAACACCGGCTGAGCTTCAACCTCGACGCGAAGCAGAAGATCGCCAAGGCCGCCCGCGACCTCGTCTCGCCCGGGCAAACCATTCTCATCGACGGCGGCACGACGACGTTCTACTTCGCCCGCGAACTCACCGGCATCCCGATGCAGATCGTCACCAACAGCCTGCCGATCGGGCAGCTGTACCAGAACGACGAAAACGTCGAACTCATCCTCACCGGCGGCCTGGCGTACCCGCGTTACGGCGTACTTCTCGGACCGATGGCCGAGCAAACCATCAAGGCGATCCACACGCAAACGCTCTTCATGGCCCCCGCCGGCCTGCACGGCGGGCGGCTGTACAACCAGAACCAACTCCTCGTCCAGGCCGAGCAGCAGATGATCCAGCAAAGTCAGCAAGTGGTGCTGCTCTGCGACTCGGCGAAGTTCGGCCAGCAGGCGTTGAGCAAGCTATGCGACCTTTCGGATGTCGATGTCATCGTCACCGACGCCGCCCCGAGCGAATCAGACCGCCAGATGATCGAAACCGCCGGCTGCCGGCTCATTGTCGCGGAATAAATCGCCGATATCCGCGTTATGCCGTTGATGAAACGCTTCGCCCCCGCCGCGTTATTGGCACTGCTTTCGCTGCCCGCCATCGTCCGGGCCGAGATCGATTCGTACCTGATCGACTGTCACGACGCCGCCCGCGATCGCGACGTGCCGGCCAAGATTTACCGGCCGAAGACGATCGACAGCACTGCGCCGCTGGTCATCTTCTCGCCCGGGCTCGGCGGGTCGCGCGAGGGGTATTCGTTCTACGGCAAAGCCTGGGCGGAACACGGCTACGTCGTCGCCGTTCTGGAACACGTCGGCAGTAACGGCAAAACGGTGATCGGCAAAGGGCAGGACGCCATCAACACCGCGATGGGCGCCCAGGAATACGCCGAACGCGTCGCCGACGTGAAATTCGCCATCGATCAAATCAACGCCATCAACGCCGACAAAACCGACGCACTATTCGGCAAGATCGATCTGAAGCACATCGCCATGGCCGGGCATTCATACGGTGCGGTGACCACGCAAGCCATCGTCGGCCAGCAGATGATCCCCGGGCGTTCGATCGGCGACCCTCGCATTTCGTGCGGCATCATCATGAGCGGATCGCCGCCGCGCAGTCCGCTGGCGAAGCACAACTCGTTCGAGAAAATCACGCTGCCGTTGCTGCACCTGACCGGCACGGAAGACGATTCGCCGGTGGGCGGCATCACGGCGAAGGTTCGCCGCGTGCCGTTCGATCAATGCCCGAGTTCGCCGCAGACGCTGATTACCTTCAACGGCGCAGACCACGCCGAATTCGCCGGCCGAACCCGGCTCGTCGGGCAGAAGAAAAAGCTCGACGAGGCGATCCACCCCGTGCTGCTGGAAGTAACGACGCAGTTCCTCGACGCCCACCTGCGCAATGACGCCAAGGCCGCCGAATGGATGAAGACCAAAGTAAAAGCCGAGGTCGGAAACCTCGGCGTGGTCGAACAGAAGTGAGTTTGTAGGGGCGACATACATGTCGCCCGTCGCCCGTCGCCCGGCCCGGCAATCTCGGGCGACATGTATGTCGCCCCTACAAATCTACTCCAGCAAAAAGACCTGAACCTTCTCCGGCCCGTGGACGCCGACGACGAGGTTCATTTCGATATCGCTCGTTTTGCTCGGGCCGCTGATGATCGAAAACGCGCTCGCGTCGCCGGCCGCTTTCGCTTGCTCGAAGAGGTCGATCAGATCGCCGACGCAGTTTTTCGGTTCGACAATCGCGACATGCAGCGGCGGCACCAGCGACAACGCCCGGCCGTGGCCGGTCGATGCGCGGACGACCAGACTGCCCGTCTCGGCGACGGTGCGCGAGACATCGGTCACGCTCGCATCGACGTCGTAAAGCTCGTCGAGCGTCATCTCGTCCCACAGCTTCACGTCAAAACCTGCCTCGCGCAGCGCGGCGGGCAAATCGATCCGCTCCAGCAGATTCGCACGCGGGAGTGCCAGCGATTTCACGCCCTTGGCACGTAGGAATTCAATGAGCGAAGCGGTCAGATCGTCGATCCGCACCGGCGTCACGTAAATCTTGTTCTCGGCCGCCTTCTTCGCGAACAACTGCGGCAAACCGATGTCGCTGAGCACCAGCCGCACCAATGGCTCTTCCAACACCGGCGGCACCGGCGGCGCGGTCAACGGTGCGGTGCGGCCGAGGCTGCGGCGTATTTTTCCGAGGACGTTTGACGGGTCGTTCATGGCGTTGTGTTGATGGGTTGATCGGTTGATGAGTTGATCCGTGGTCGGTTTAAATTCACGAGGGCATTTCGAGTCTCAGCCGGCCACTGATCAACTCATCAACCGATCAACGGTTCAATCCTTCTTCCACATCTCTCTAAACGTTTTCGCCGCGGGGGCGGGCATGTCGCGGACTTGTGTCCAGCCGCTACCGGGCGGCGGCAGTTTTTTCAGCCAGCCTTTTTTGCCGGCCTGCAGGCGCAGGGTGATTTTTTGGCCGAGCGAAATGAGTCTGTATCGCCACGGTGCCATGTAGCCCCACGCCCAGAGGCGATAGACCAGCCGTTCGATCGGCGAGCTGATTTTTCGGCCGACGATGTCGCGCCGCAGGTTGATCAGGTGCTTCGGAATATTAATTTTCACCGGGCAGGCTTCGTAGCACGCACCGCACAGGCTGCTGGCATTGGGCAGGTCTTTGTTGTGCTCGAGGCCTTGCATCATCGGCGTGATGAGCGCGCCGATCGGGCCGGGATAAACGCTGCCGTAGCTGTGGCCGCCGATTTTTCGGTAGATCGGGCAGGCGTTCAGACACGCGCCGCAACGAATGCAGCGAAGCATCTCGCGGTACTCTTCACTGGCCAAAATATCCGTTCGGCCGTTGTCCATGAGGACGACGTGGTATTCCTCCGGCCCGTCTTTTTCGCCGGCCAACTTCGGGCCGCTGAAAACGCTGCTGTAAACCGTCATCGACTGCCCCGTGGCGCTACGGGCGAGCAGTTTGAGCATCACGCTGAGGTCGGCCATGCGGGGGACGAGTTTTTCGATGCCGATCAGGCTGATGCAGACGCGGGGCGTCGTCATGCTCTGGCGGACGTTACCCTCATTTTCGACGCAGCAGATGTCGCCGGTTTCGGCCACGATAAAGTTGCCACCCGTCATGCCGAGATCGGCCTGGCGGAATTTATCGCGCAGGAACACGCGGGCCTGTTTCGTGAGCGCTTCCGGGTCCGGGTTGTACGGCGTGCCGAAGTAACGGCTGAAGAGCTCGGCGATCGACTCTTTGTCCTTGTGAATGATCGGCGTGACGATGTGGCTGGGCTTGTCGTGGTCGATCTGGACGATGAATTCGCCCAAGTCAGTCTCGATGACATTAATGCCGGCCGCTTCCATCACGTGGGCGAGTTCGATTTCCTCGCTGACCATGCTCTTGGATTTGATGACGTTCTGACAGCCGGCGTTTTTGACGATGTCGAGGATGATCTGCTTGGCCTCGGCACCGGTGCTGGCCAAGTGCAGCTTGCCGCCGCGGCGTTCGATGTTCTGGCCGAGCTGTTCGATGTAGTAATCGAGATTGTCCAGCGTGTGCTGTTTGATGTCGCCGGCGAGCGTGCGGAGCTTGTTGCTGTCGGGCAGTTCCAGCAGCTTCAAGGGCCGGCCGCGATCGCTGCGAAGAACGGCGTTATCAATCGCGCGTTTCAGCCGTTCGTTCTTGGCGCTGGCGACGCTGGTTCGGCCGAAATCGAAGTCGATGCGCTCGTGCGCGTGGAAGTCGTCCACGCGTTTCTGCAGCGCCGTCTGCACGAATGAAAGCATGCCGCCGATTGTACTGGATCGACGCGGGCAAGCTAGAATCCGGCGATGCTCGTTTCACTGGTTCTGAAGAACCTTTCGGCCCGGAAAACCCGCACGTTTCTCACCGGCCTGGCGATCGCCGCGTCGGTGGCGCTGGTCGTCGCGATGACGAGCGGCATTCGCTCGTTCCAGAACGCCGCCCTGGGCTTCATGGATCGCTACATGGGGGCCGTCGATGCGGAGATCAATTCCCGCGCCGATTCTCGCGGCCTGGACGACGGCCTGATGAACGAACTGCGTTCCGATCCCATCGTCCGCCAGGTCAACGCCCGCCTCGTGGCCGACATCCAGCTGGAAGGAAAATCCAGCGGCCTGTTCGGCAATAAGATCGAGCTCAACGGTGTGGACGTTAAAACCGACACGCCGCTGAGTTGGCTGCGCATCGTCGACGGCCGCTGGTTTACGCCCGGCGAACACGCGGCCGTCATCGATCAGGCGCTGGCGGAACAGAACAAGCTGAAAGTCGGCGACAAACTCAAAACCCGCGGCGCGAACGGCCCGCTCGAACTGCCGATCGTCGGCATCGTTCACAAGCCGGGCCTGTTTTCGTCGTTCCGGCAGTCCAGCTACGCGCCGCTCGAAGACGTCCAGGAATTCCTCTTCGGCCCGGACAAGCCGAACCGCTACAGCCTCATCCGCCTGCAGTTTAAGCCCGGCTCGGACGGCGACGCGTTCGTCATGCGATGGAAAGACCGCGTCAAAACCGTCGACCCCAAAGGCCGGCTCAAACTAACCCGGCAGACGCGCGAAGACATCGCGAAAAACTTCATCGGCCTGCGACTGATCTCAATGCTCGCCGCCTCCGTCACCATGCTGGCGGCGGCGTTTATCATCGTCGCCACGCTGTCGATGGGCGTGGCGGAACGGCAGCGCACGCTCGCAATGCTGCGCGCCGTCGGCGCCAGCAAATCCCGCGTGTTTAAACTCGTCGTCCTTGAAGGCGTCGGGCTGGGCGCGGTGGGCGTGCTCATCGGCGTGCCGTTGGGATTTTTCTTCGGCGTCATCGTTTCGCTCGTCATGCGCCGGTGGGTCGAAGTCACGCCGACACTCGATTGGCTCGGCGTTGTCGGCTCGACGATCGTCACGCTCGTCACCGCCGTGCTGGCGAGCCTGCTGCCGGCCTGGCAGGCGTCGCGGGTGGACCCGTTGGAAGCGATGGCGTCCGTCGCCACGCCGCCCAGGCTCGGGCCGCCGTGGCGGGCGACGTTCATCGGCCTCTTTTTGATCGCCGTCGACGCACTGCTGCTGTTCATCCCTTTGCCCGACTGGCACGAAAAAGACGTCCGCGTCTACGGCCATTTCTTTGTCGGGCTGCCGGCGATGATGATCGGGTTTTTCATGCTCGCGCCGCTGTTCGTCTGGGTCACCGGCCGGCTGTTCGGCCCCGCCATTTCCAAACTCCTTCGTGCGCCCAGCGACATCGTCCGTCAGCAATTCGTCGCCGGCCTCTGGCGACTGGCGGGCACCTGCGCCGCGCTGATGGTCGGCCTTTCAGTGCTGACCGTCATGCAGATTCAAGGCAAAAGCGTGCTGGCGAGCTGGCGGCTTCCGGACAAATTTCCTGACATTTTCATCTTCACCAAGTCATCGCTAACGCCAAAACAGCAGCAACGCGTCGCCGAATCGCCGCTGCTGAAGCACGACGACGTCATGCCCGTCGGCACCTTCTCGCCACAAGTAGGCGGCGGGCTCATCGGCATGATGATGACGCAACTGCCCGGTTCAACCATGTTCGTCGCCATCGACCCGTCTCGCGCCTTCCGTCTCATGGAACTTGAGTTCCGCCAAGGCTCGCCGGATGAAGCGTCGAAGCTGCTCGCGAAGGGCCATCACGTGCTGGTGACCGAAGAACTGCACAAGCTCAAGAACATCAATAAGGGCGACCCCTTCGTCCTGAAAAACCGCAACGGCGACGCCATCACCTTCACCGTGGCCGGCGTGGTCTGGTCGCCGGGGATTGACGTGATGGTCAGCACCTTCGACGTGCAGCAGCAATTCGAACAGCAAAGCCTCGCCTGCGTGTTCGGCAGCCTGGACGACGCGAAAAACCTCTTCGGCGAAGAAAACGTCTACATCATGTCGGCGAACTTCAAAGAGCTCGGCACGAGCAAGGACGTGCTGCTGGAAAATCTCCGCGATTCCCTCAAAGACCGCTCGCTCTTCGTGGCCGACGTGCGATCGCTGAAAAGCCAGATCGAACGCGGCATGGGTAATCTGCTGCTGGCGGCCAGCGCGGTGGCGTGGGCGGCGCTGGTGGTGGCGTCGCTGGGCGTGGCGAACACGATCGTGGCAGGCATCCGCACGCGGGCGTGGCAGTTCGGCATTTTGCGATCGGTCGGTTTGCTCCGCGGCGTGCTGCTACGCGTCATTCTCGCCGAAGCCGTGCTGCTCGGCGTTACGGGTTCGATCATGGGCATCGCGTGCGGCCTCGTGATGACCGTCAGCGCCCGGAAAATGACCGAACTGCTCATCGGGCATCACGCACAACTGGTCGTGCCTTGGGGCGTACTTTCGCTGGGCGTGGGCGTTGTGATTTTGCTGAGCCTGATCGCCGCCCTGTTGCCGGCATGGCGATTGAGCCGGACCGAGCCGCTGCAGTTACTACAAGCCGGTCGATCGGCGACGTGATTCTGCAGGGGCGAGGCCTGCCTCGCCCGATCGGCCTGATGATCATTCGCGGGCGACGCAGGCGTCGCCCCTACAAGGTCGGCAACTGTCGCAGTCGTCGCTCGATTCCCGCCTGGTCGACGCCTACGATTTTGAACGCTTTTTCCGCCTTGTAATGGCCGCGGAGCAGGACGATGCGGTAGACCGGCACGCCGAGCGCGCCGGCGATCAGCTGCACCAGCACGCCGTTCGCCTGGCCGTCTTCGATCTCATTGCGCACGCCGGCGACCAGCGTTGTGCCGTCACGGCCGAGGACGGCGTCGGCATCGCTTCGGCCGACGATCCGGGCGTCCAGCGTGCCGTCCGCCACAACCGTGGCCGATGTCGCGTCGGACTTTGACGGCCGCGGCGTGGCGGGTGGTGGCGGCGTGTCGATGATGGTGTGAGAGACGACTTCGTCCGCCGAAATGCCGCCCAGGTCCGGTGCGTCCATCTCGGCCAATTGGCCGGGCGAAAGCTCGCCGATGCCCACCACGCCCAATGCCCGCGCCCGCTCCTCGGCAATGCGGCTGTCGTAGACGCGCACGGGCGTCACCGTCGCACTGAACGCCCGCCAAAAGACGTACCAGAACCTCAAAATCGGGTCATGGCGATTGTTTTTTGTGGCGATTTTCGCGGCGTAAAAGAAGACGATCGCCGTCAGCAGCAATGTCAGTTCGAGGAAGAGGACCGCTTCGAGCAGGCCGAAGTTGTCCGCGATCACATCGGGCACGCCGCCGGCTCCTGGGTCGGGGTTATTCGGGCCGGCGTGCTTCGCGCCAGGCGGCGAAGCACGCCTGGATCAGCCGCCGCCCCAACGCCCAGGCGACCACGCCGGCGACGAGATAGTAAACGATTTTCGCCGCACACCACGCGATAAACGCCGTCTGCGCGGTCGCCTTCTCCGGGGCGGGCAGCGTCTTGATCTGCTCGATGATTTTCTGGAAGTCGTCGAACATAAATCAGTGGGCGGGTGGCAGTGGGCGGTGGGCAGGAATGCAAGACTCTTCTCCTGCCCACTGCCACCTGCCCACCGCCCACTCCTTCATTTCCAGTTGTAATTCGGGATGCTCGCCCAGTTCAATTTTTCGCCCAGTGCCTGCCACTCGCGCAGGTGCGGATTTTCGACGAGCATCAGCTTGTGATTCGCCCGGCGGACGATCACGCGGTCGCCCTTCTTCAGATCACACTGGCTTTGCCCGTCGACGACGAGTTCGGTCCCTTTGTTCACTCGGTTGGCGGTCAGGACGACGGTCTGGTCGGCGTGAAGCACGATCGGCCGGAAGCTGAGGCTGTGGGCGCAGAGTGGCGTGAGGCACATGGCTTCGACGAGCGGGTTCAAGATCGGCCCGCCGGCTGCGATGTTGTACGCCGTGCTGCCGCTGGCGGTGCAGACGATCATGCCGTCGCCGAAGTAGCGAACGCCCGGCTCGTTGTCCGTGCCGACCGAGAGTTCGATCATCCGGAACGGGCTGCCGGCGCTGATGACGGCGTCGTTCAAAGCGCACGTGCTCCAGCGGCGGTTTTTCTTGATCGCCTCGTGCGACTCAAAATCGCACTCCACGCCGGCCGGGACGACGCTGGCTTCGATCATCATGCGTGGCTTGACCGGCAATTTGCCGTCGATGAAGTCCTGCACGGCAGTGGGCACGTGCTCGGGCCCGAAACTGGCAAGGAAGCCGAGCCGGCCGAAGTTAAAGCCCATCACCGGCACCTGCCGTCCGCACAGCCGCCGGGCGACGCTCAACAGCGTGCCGTCGCCGCCGAGGACGAGGATGAGGTCCATGTCGTACGCGGCGAGTTCGCAATCGCGGTCTTCGACCACGCCGAGCAAATCGACACGGTCTTTCAGCCACGGCACGAGCACGTCAACGGCGGGCTGGACCTTGGGCTTAGGCGAATTGGCGACGATCAGGACTTTCATTCGGCCGAGAGTGTAGCCGGGCGACGCCGAGCGGAATAGCGGACGAACAGGAGGCACCGCGGATTCGCGTTAAGCCGCATTTTTCCGCCGACAAACCGCTGCCGGGGCGGTAGGTTGATCGTTGCCGCCGGGGCTAGAAGGGAGCCGCCGATGAACGCAGACGGACGCAGATCAGAAGAAAGAACAATGATTGTCGGGTGCCACGGTGTTGTACTCAACGCCGTGATGGGGTTGCGGTCACCAACTCGGCACTTCGGCCCCTCCACGGCGTTGAGTACAACATCGTGGCACCCACTCTATCCCTCTTCTCTCTCCCATCTGCGTTCATCCGTGTCCCTCTGGGGCTTCAATAAATGGCCTAAGTATTCTGTTAAGCAGGGCAATTCACGTAGCCGTTGGCGCACTCGTTTTTCGAATTCAATCCGTGGCATGGACTGTACTTATGCATCGATGCGCGTTTGAAAATATGCAGAACAAAATCGTGCGCAAAATTTCGACTTATGGCGATCGGCAGGTGGGAAAACAAAAAGACCGTCGCCGCGGAAGACGACCGGGTACCGACGGCACAGAACCGGAACCGTTTATGGCTGCTTCCTCTCGGACCTGACCAGGTTCACGACCGACCCTTGCATCGGCCCGGCCGTCACCCGCAGGCGACGGTCAGGGTCCGGCAATGTACGCGATCTGAAACGATCTTGCCAGACGAAGAGAAGAATTGACCGCCGAGACGCCAAGGTCGCCAAGTAGACTGCAGAAGAATGCCAAACAATTCGTATTTTTCTTCTTTGGCGTCCTTGGCACCTTGGCGGTTAACGCTTCGCATTTTTCCGCTTCGGCTTGTCTTCCTCGGCTGCCTGTTTTTCGAGCTGGGCAAGCATGCGTTCGATGCGCTCGCCGGCTTTTTCCGTTCGTAGCGTCTGGCTGCTGATGCGTTGGGCCCAGATCGGGAACGCCATTGGCGTCAGGCGTGGCGTGCCGATGAGCTTGAACGTCTGCTTGCCAAGGTGCGCCAAGGCTTCGGTGAGTCGGCCGATCTCCAGCTGCTTCTCCAGCACCTCCCGCTCGGCTTGTCGCAAGAGCAGGTTCTGCGGGTCGAACTCGCGGAAGACGTCGAAGAACAATTCCGTCGACGCCTGCAACTGGCGAACGCTTTTGGGTGCCCCCGGGCTCATCGGCATGACGAGGCCGGCCACGCGGGCGACTTCGCGGAACTGCCGCTTGGTCAGTTCGCCGGCGTTCAAACAGAGCAGCAGGTCTTCGACGACGTTGTTCGGGCTGAGGATTTCCAGCCAATCGTTCGTGCCGAGTTGCGGGTCTTGCGGCGTCAGCAGCTCGATGCCGTAGTCCGTAAACGTGGCCGTCACGGGAAGGTCACGCAGCCGCTTGATGCGATAGCCGAGCACGCCGCCGAGGCCTTCGTGCACGAGTCGGCCGAGGAAGCTGTAGACGAAGTGGTGCGTCCCTTCCCGCGTGTGCGTCCGTTCGACAAGGAGTTCGTCATGCTTCGGCACGTTCGACCAGACGCCTTGCACTTTGAGCACCGGGGCGAGGGCTTTCATTTCGTCGTCCACGAACACGCCCTGCCCGGCCTGTTCCAGCCGGCGGCGGACGCCTTCGCTCAGACTCGTCGACAGCGGAAAGCGGCCGCCGTTCCAGCTCGGGACGGTGCCCTGCATTTTTTTCGCGGGCCGAACGCGGGCGGTCATTTCTCGGATCGTCACCAGTTCCAGCGCCCGGCCGGCGAAGATGAAGGTGTCGCCGGGCATGAGTTTGCCGAGGTAGCTTTCCTCGATCGTGCCCAGGCGTTTGCCGCTCATCAGTTGCACGGTCAGCACGCCGTCGCTGGTGATCGTGCCGATGGCCAGGCGGTGCAGGCGGGCGATTTTTTCGTCGGCGATTTCCCACTTCGTGCCGGCCTCGTTCAGGCGCATGCGCATGAAGCGTGGATACGCCCGCAGCGTCGCCCCGCCGCGGACGACGAAGTCCATGCACCAGTCGAATTCCTCGTCGGTGAGCGCTTGGTACGCGTGCGTTCGGCGGACTTCGGCGAGCATTTGCTGCCCGTCAAAACCGCCGCCCGCGGCGCAGGTGACCAGGTGTTGTGCAAGCACGTCGAAGGGCTTATCGAGCGGCAGACGCGGCTCGACGTCTTTGTTGCGAATGCCTTCACGGGCGGCGGAAAATTCAATGAGTTCGAACGCGTGCGTCGGGCAGCAGAGTGCGACGCTCACCTCGCCCGGCCGGTGCCCGCTTCGGCCGGCACGCTGCATGAGGCGGGCGACGCCTTTCGGGCTGCCGATCTGGATCACCTGCTCCACCGTGGCAAAGTCGACGCCGAGGTCCAAACTGCTCGTGCAGACGACCGCTTTGAGCTTGCCGTCGCGGAGCATCGCTTCGATTTCGCCACGGAGTTTTCGGTCGATGCTCCCGTGATGGACGGCCGTCTGCCCCAGCCAGTCGGGCCGGGCGGTCATGAGTTCTTTGAACCAGATTTCGGCTTGGGCGCGGGTATTTGTGAAGACGAGTGTGCTGGCGGCTTTTTCGATGGCGTCGATGACGGGCTCGAGCATCCGCAAGCCCATGTGGCCGCCCCACGGGAACCGCTCGATCGAATCCGGAATCAGCGACGCGACGTCCACTTGCTTGTTCTGCGCCCCGTGGATCAACACCGCTTCGCTATCACCCGGCCCGACGAGCACGCGCTTGGCTTCGTCGAGATTCGCCAGTGTTGCCGACAAGCCCCAGGTTCGGACGCCCGGCGTCAGCGTGCGCAGTCGCGTCAGGCCGAGTTCGGCCTGCACGCCGCGTTTGGTCGACAGCAACTCGTGCCATTCGTCCACGATCACGGCCTTGAGCCCGCCCAGCCGCTCGGCGGCGTCGGGGTAGCTGATCAGCAGCGACAGACTCTCCGGCGTCGTCACCAGCACCGTCGGCAGACGCTCGCGCTGCTCTGCGCAGCGTCTGCGAGCTATCGCTCGTGCGAAGTTCGACCGACCAGTTCAGGCCGAGTTCGTCGCAGACTTTCGCCAAGCCTTGCGCGGTGTCGGCAGCGAGCGCCCGCAGCGGCGTGATCCAAAGAACGCGGAACGGCTCGGTGGCGTTGCGATGGATGCGGACGGGTTTCGGGGGAGAGGCCTCATCCTTCTTCCCGAAACCCGACACCCGGAACCCGGAACCCGCCTCGCCCAACGCTTCAATCAACGGCCCGCCGAAGACGCTCAATGTTTTGCCGCTGCCCGTCGGCGCGTGCACCAGCCCGCTTCGGCCGGCGAGGTAGGCGGCCCAGGCTTCTTTTTGGAACGGGAACGGCTTCCAGCGGCGTGATTTGAACCAGGCGTCAAGGGATCGGGCGGGGTCGGCGGTCATCGGCTTGGGGATTGTAGCGCGCTCGGCGCGTCTGGCGTTTGTCTTCGATGCTCCGCCGGCGCCGTGCGATCGCCCAGACGTCCGTCGCCAGCAGCAGCACCAGGAACGCCGTCGGCGGCCAGAGCCCGAGTTTCGGCCAGCGGACGCAGACGATCGCGCCAAAAATCGCCCCGAGGAAGAACGACCACCAGATCGCCGCCAGGATCGCCAGCCGCCGTGCCGAGGCGTGGCGGTGGATTTTCGCGATCGCGGATCGGCCGCCTTTTAAGCGTCGGGCGGTCCAGATGAATAAGTCGACGAGTTCGATGCCGAAGTCGGTGGTGACGCCGGTGAGGTGCGTGGTGCGGACGACGCTGCCGCTGATGCGGGTGACGGTGGCGTTCTGCAGGCCCATGGCGATTACGCCGAGGCTGGTCACGACCCACAGCCAAAACGTCGCATGCCCGCCGTCCCGGAATTCCGCAAAAGCGACCGCCAGAAGTGCCAGGAGGACGACTTCGGCGGTCATCGGCAAGGCCGCCGGGCGGATGCCGTGGATCGCCTGCCCCAGCCGGAGCAGGATTTGCGACAGCATCGCCCCGATCAAAAAGCCGACCGGCAGGTGCAGCAGAAACAGCACCGGCCCGATCATTTCGCGGCCATTGAGGTTTTCCGCCAAGTGCAGGCCGAACGTCGTCACGTTGCCGGTGACGTGGCTGACGGTCGTGCCGCAGACCGCGACGATCGTCACGTTCACGAACCCCGCGATCCACGACAGCGTG
Source organism: Tepidisphaeraceae bacterium (assembly GCA_049840775.1). Classification (GTDB taxonomy): domain Bacteria; phylum Planctomycetota; class Phycisphaerae; order Tepidisphaerales; family Tepidisphaeraceae; genus RYN-431. The sequence continues at coordinate 114,261 of JASGJJ010000008.1, read as the reverse complement.
ACCGCCAGCCGGGCTTTGTGGGTGAAGGTGCGGGCATGGGCGGCGAGAAGGGGCATGCGTCTGTTAGAGATTATCGACATCTCACGCCGAACGATTGACAAACCCGCCCCGCCGCCTGACAAAAAACGCCATATGAGCGAGTTGCGCATCGGGGTGATCGGCGGGAGTGGCATCGGAAGTCTGCTCACCAGCGAGGCGTCGACGGTCGTCAACGTCATCGACACGCCCTTTGGCGCGCCGTCGGCACCCATTACCGAAGTCGACTGGCACGGCGTCAAAGTGCTGCTGCTGCCCCGCCACGGCGTCGGGCACGTGCTCAACCCGTCGCGGGTGCCTTACCGGGCCAATATTTACGCCCTGAAGAAGCTCGGCGTGACGCACATCCTGGCCACCGGCGCGGTCGGCTCGCTTCGGCAGGAGTTCGCGCCGCGCGACCTGGTGATCGCCGACCAGGTGATCGACAAGACGCACAAGCGGGCGAACACGTTTTTCGATGGTGCCGCCGTTCATGTGGAATTCGCCGAGCCGTTCTGCCCGGTGCTGCGGAAACTGCTGACGGATGCCGCCGAGGGCGGCACCGCCAAGCGCACGCCGCCGCCTGCTACGTCGCGATGGAAGGGCCGGCGTTTTCGACCCGTGCTGAAAGTCACATGCACCGGCTCTGGGGCGGCGACCTGATCGGCATGACCGCCATGCCCGAAGCCAAGCTCGCCAAGGAAGCGGAAATTCCGTACGCACTCGTCGCCCTGGTCACCGATTACGACAGCTGGAAGCAGGCCCCGCCGGCGACGATCGACCTCGCCAAAGAGCCCGCCAGCCCGGCGGCGCTTTTGGAAGAGATCATCGCGAACCTGAAGGCGGCGTTCGAAAACGCGATGACGCTCATCCGCCGCGCCATCGAACTAGCCGCCGCCGACCCCGCCCGGCTGAACGCCTGCCCGGCCGCCTCGGCGTTGGAACGGGCGATCTGGTCGGACAAAAAAGAGATTCCGCAATCAGAAGTGGAGCGGCTGGCGGCGCTTTGGTTAAGATATTTCTGACCCGCCGACCGCCAGACAAGGAAAGGCCGCGATGAAGTCCGCCAGCCGTGCCGTATTGCTCGCCGCCTGTCTCGCCGTCCCGACTTTCGCACCGCCCGCGTTCGCACAGATGATGCTGAACGAGGACGGCCTGCCGATCAACGACCCGAACGCCAATGCCGTCTTCGTCCGTGACAGCGGCGTCGCCTCCGAGCGGCTGGCGCTGGCCGAGCGATTGGAGCGGCAGAAGGAATGGAACAAGTCGGCGGACGTCTACGGCGAGGTCATGCAGAAGTTCGCCGACCGCGTCGTCCCCAGCAAAAAAGACAAAGACGGCAAGCCGACGCAGTACATCTCCGCCGCCCGGCTCGTCCAGGACCGCATCGCCGCCTGGCCCACCGAGGGCCTGGACGCGTACCGCCGGCGGTTCGAAGACGTCGCCCGCGAGCAGCTCAACGGCGACGACCCCGCCGCGCCGACGAAGGTGGCCGACGGCTACTTCGTCACCGACGCCGGGCGTGACGCGGCGATCAAGGTCATGTCCCAGGCCTTCGAAGCCGGCGACTTCACGACCGCCGCGGGCATGGGGAAACGGCTGCTGGACCTTCACCCCGGCCTGGGCGCCGAACGCCCCGCCGTTCTTCTTCGCACCGGCATCGCCGAGCACTTCGCCGGCCGCGGCACGGACGCGAAGGCGCGCCTCGACGAGCTGCAACAGAAATTCCCCGACGCCCTGGCGAAGGTCGCCGGCGTCGACACCAGGGCCGCCGACGCGCTCGCCGGCGCGCTGAACATGCCGATCGAAACGATCGGCTTCCGCTCCGACGACTGGCCGAGCGCCTTCGGCACGGCCGACGCCTCCGCCGTGCCCGACCAGGTCAGCACCGGCGGCGCGCGACTGTTCGGCGTGGAGCTGCCCACCGCCCTGCCCCGCGCCGGTGCGGGCGGCAATCTCAAGACGTACAAAAACGTCGTCGAACGCGACCGCAAGCAGGGCCTGTCGACGGGCATCCTGCCGAGCGTGGACGGCGGCACGCTGTTCTTCCAGGACAACGCCCGCGTCTACGCCTACAGCCTCGCCAGCGGTCTGCCGCTGCCGGGCTGGCAGCAGAGCTACGCCAACTCGCCCAAGAGCGCGTTCGCCGTCGACGCCATCCCGATGCCCCGCGGCAAACAGCTGGCGGTCAGCGTCACGCCGCAGTCGGTCGTTGCACTCGTCGGGCAGGTCGATCTCTCGGCGGTCCAGCAGCTCAACTACCCGCTCACGCCGCCGCAGATCGTCTGCCTTGACCGGACGACCGGCAAGCGGCTCTGGTCGCAGCAGCCCCAGAAGCTGAAAGTGCCCGACGAACTGGCGAACCTTCGCGACGGCGTCTTCTACGGCACGCCCGTCGTCGACGGCGACACCGTCTACGCCCTGGTCAACGCCAACCGCAACGGCCAGTTCGAAGAGTGCCACGTCGTCGCCCTTCGCCTTTCCGACGGCTCGTTCAAGTGGGCGACTTACGTCGCCAGCACGTCGCTCGGGTCTCGGTTTTTCGGTGACGAATTCGAAGGCAGCTTCACCACCGGCACGCCGGCGACGCTGTCGATGTCGGCCGGGCGGCTGTTCGTTTCGACGGGGCTCGGCGCGATCGCCTGCCTGGAATCGACCAGCGGCAATGTCCGCTGGCTGGACCTCTACCCGCGCAACCCCGGCGCCGCCGCCGAGCGCCGCATCGCCAGTCTGCAGGCGCGTCTGGCGAGCGGCAAGCCGTACCTCAACACGCCGCCCGTCGTCGCCGACGGCCGCGTCTTTGTCATGCCGAACGACGGCGGCAGCGTCTTCGTCTTCGACGCCGACGACGGCAGCCTCGTCCGCGAGCTGCCCAAGAAGCTGGACCCGGACACCCGAAAGTTCCCGCCGGCCACCACCATCCTGGCCGTCATCGGCGACAAGCTGGTGCTCAGCAACAAGGCGACCGTCTTCCTCATCCCGTGGCAGACGTTCGACCCGATGAAGTCGCTGATCGCCAACGGCGGCCGCTACAAAACCTTCCCGGCCGGCAAGAGCGATACCGCGGCCGACGCGTCGGACTCCATTCGTGGCCGACCGTTCGTCACGCAGGACGCCGTCTACGTGCCGACCTCCGCCCGGCTTTACCGCGTGTCGCTGAAGACGTTCAACATCGAAAGCGAATACCCGCAGCAAGGCGATTGGGACGAGGCCGAGTCGACGGGCAACATCCTGGCGACGCCGGAAAACCTGATCATCGCCGGCTCGCAGCAGGTGAGCGTCTACGCCGACCTCAAGGCCGCCACCGCCAAGCTCGACGCACGCATCAACGCCGACCCCGGCGACGTCGACGCCTACCTGCGTTACGCCGAACTCCTCTTCGCCGCCGGCCAACTGAACGACGCGCTCGCCAAGCTTGATCTGGCGGCCGAGAAGCTCGGCGGCATCAACGCGCTCATGCCCGGCCCGAGCCGCGACCGGCTGTTCGAGATCGCGATTGCCTTCTCCGGCAAGCTGGCGAAGGACGATTCCGAACTGCGCGCTGCAGACGCAGGCGTTCGAACGGGCGGCCGCCGGCGCGCTGTCGCCGCAGCAGCAGGTGCGGTATCGCCTCGTCCGCGCCGCCGCCTACCGCACCGCGAAGATGACGGCCGAGGAAGTCGCGCTGCACCAGGAGATCCTCGCGCGGCAGGACTGGCGCACGGTGGCCGTCGGCGGGAAGGCGACCGCCACCAACGCCGCCGCCGAGGCCGAGGCCGCCATCGCCGAGCTGATTCGCGTCCACGGCGTCGACGTCTACGCCGCCTACGACGAACAGGCCGCCAAGCGGCTGGCGGACGCGCAAGCGGCCGCCAAGCCCGACCCGGACGCCCTGCTCGCCATCGCCGACGAGTTCCCGCTCGCCAAGGTCACGCCCGACGCCATGACGCAGGCCGCCGACATCTACGAAGCCGCCGCCCAGCCGCGTCAGGCGACGCAAACGCTGCGTCGCCTGCTGAAGCGCGACCTCTCGAACGACCGCCGCCAGGTGACGCTGCAGGCACTCGCGCGGAACTACCTCACTTCGCCGAGCCAGGTCGCCATCGCCCGCGTGCGGCTGCTGCAGGCGAAGGCGCTCGCCCCGACGGCGACGCTGGAGAAGCCGCTCAAACTGCCCGGCGGCGCGCCGCTGGCCGCCCAGACCGTCGCCGACGCCGCCGCTGCGCTCGACGGCTACGCGCAGACGGCGCGAATGCAGTCGCTGCCGACGCTCGGGCTGTCGGGCGACGCGAACCAGCCCGCCCTGCAGGCCGCCGCCGAGGTCGCCGCGGCCGTCGCGCTCATCAAGCAGCCAGCCGACCAGGTCCGCAATGACCGCCTGGTGGTCTGGGGCACGGATCATCGCGTCGGCATCGTGACGGCGGGCACGGGCGCGGTGCAGTGGACGGACGCCGCCCCGAACGAACTGCCGACCCGTGCCGGCTTCGTCGGCGACATGCTCGTCGTCACCACCCCGGACGAAACGATCGGCATTGATTCGGCGGGCAAGGCGGTCTGGAAGGTCGCCGCCGCTACCCTGCCGCCCGTCGAGCTGACGATCGACACCAACACGCGTCGCGAAGCCGGTGAAGGCGGCGTGACGATCAACCGCGGCGTCATCAACGGCCGAGTGCTCAACGGACAGTTCCGCGGGCAGCTCCAGATCATTAACGGCCGCGTCGTGCCGATGCCGCAGGTCCAGCAACAGGCCGAGCCCGCCGAAGACGCCGCCGCCAACGCCGAGCGGTTCAGCGAAGTCCGGCTGCTCAGCGACCGCGTGGTGCTCGCCACCACCACCGGCCGCGTGCTGGCGGTCGACCTGGCGCTGAGCGCACTCGCGTGGCAGAACCGGGTGAGCGAGAGCGGTGTGTCGCGGCTGCTGTCCAGCGACGACTTCATCGCCGCCGGTTTCATTGACCCGGCGAACGGCAGCGAGGCGTACGTCTTCGACGCCGTCACCGGACAAACCGTCCTCCACAAGAGCTACGACGGCAACAACAACCCGCAGGCCGGCGGGCTGGTCAACCTCGCCCTGTCGCCCGACGGCGTGCTCGTGACCATGCAGGCGGGCCGGCTGACGGCGGTCGACCTGTACGACATCGGCAGCGGCGACCGCAAGTACGACGCCGCCAACGCCCGCGGCAACGGGATGATGGCGATGCCCTTCATCCAGTCCATGAACGAAGGCCAACTCGTTATCAGCGGCGACAAGGTGCTGGCCGTCTACGCAGGCATGACGGGGCAACAGTCGGTCCACGCGTACGACCTGCGGACCATGCGGGCCGTCTCCACGACCGATCCGCGCACCCGCCGCGAGACGGAAGTCGGGTTCGGCATGCGGCGGCTCGACCCGGACGGCACGCCGATGCGAATCCTCGCCAGCGGCAACGCGTTCTACGTCGTCGGCCAACGCACCGTGCTGGCGTTCGACACCAGCAAACCCGCCATCGAGCCCGCGTGGGAAACGCTCCCCGGCGCCCGCGACCGCAAGCCGATGCGCGACTGCGTGCTGTCGCAGGACTACCTGGTGCAGATCGCCCCGACGACGCCGGTGAACATCGACGCCGAGCGGCTGCCCGCCGCCCGCCTGTCAATCTACAGCCGCTCCAAGACCGAAAAAGGCGGCGAAAGCGGCCTGCTCGAGCAAGTCCCCGTCCTCCAGGAACCGGCCGGCATCATGGCGGAAAACTGGCAACTCACCGACGGCGCGTTCTTCTTCATCACCGGCGACAACAAACTGAAAGTCGCTCGCGTGAACAAGTGACGCTCACTCAAACCGCCACGCTGCAGCGCAGCTGCTGATCGGATTCACGACGAAGCAGAATCAGCAGCTGCGCTGCAGCGTGGCGAAATATCCGTTCGTTCGATGAAACGGATTTACGACTTCGTGAAGAAACGGATTTACGACTTCGTGAACGGGTAGGTCGCCGTCACGATGCCCGCCGTGCCGCCGCGGACGGCGAAATCGGCGATCACGGTCATCTTCCGCGGCTTCAGCAACGCGACGAGGTCGTCCAAAATCGTGTTGGTGACGCCTTCGTAGAAAATCCCCTTGTTGCGGTAGCTGAAAAAGTAGAGCTTCAGGCTCTTCATTTCGACACAGAACTGGTCCGGCACGTACGTGACGGTGATCGTCGCGAAGTCCGGCTGACTGGTCACCGGGCAGACGCTCGTGAATTCGGGAAAGACGAACTTTATTTCAAAATCCCGGTCCGGCCGCGGGCTGGGGAAACGCTCCAGGATGCTCTGCGGGTTCGCGAGTTGCTCTTCGGTGATGACCGAGCGTTTGCCCAGTTGCTCAAGATTCAGATTCGACATGGTCGTCATTGTACGGAACATCGAACAGTTCGGCGTCAACCGAATCTTCAACGGCCGGCACGGCGGCGATGATGCGGTCGAGCTTGAACGTTCGCTGCTCGTTCCGCAGGTGACACCAGGCGAACAGCGTCTGCGTCCCACGCACCCGGCGGACGTACATCGGCGTGATCGTCCGACGACTTTGGGCCTGCGTGGCGTCAAGGTAGGTGATGTTCACCTTCTGCCCCGCCACCAGGGCGACGCTGACTTCTTCACTGACGATGCGTTTACGGTTGGGGTTCTCGATCGGCTTGGCGGGGCCGCCTTGCAGGGCGATGACGCGGGCGAGCGGCAGGTTCCAGCCGTTGACGACGCTGAGCATCTTGTCCAGCACGGCGGCCGTCGTCAGGCAGTCGGCCAGGGCGCGGTGGGCGGTGTCGACTTTGACTTCCAGCCGCTCCGCCAGCCGCTGCAGCCCGTTGCCGCTGCGGCCGAACTGCTTACGGGCGAGGCTGAGGGTGTCGAGGACGGTGTAGTCGCCGATCTCGCCCCGCAGCGGGTTGCCGAGCTTTCGGCACTCGCCGTCGAAAAAACCGAGGTCGAACGACACGTTGTGCCCCACCAGCACGCAGCCGGCGAGCAGGCTTCGGACGGTCGGCCAGACGTCTTCGAACGTCGGCTGGCCGAAAACCATGTCGTTGGTGATGCCCGTGACGGCCGCCGCCCCCGGGCTGATCGGCCGGCCAGGGTCGAGCAACTGCTGGTACGTCGACGCGACGCGGCCGTTCTCGATGCGGACGACGCCGATCTCGGTAATACGGTCGCCATACGCAAACGCGGCCCCGGTGGTCTCCACGTCAATGACGGCGATCGGGAGTTGGGAAAGCGTCGCGTCCATGCGAAAATTTCGTTAGCGGCCTGCCTTGGCAGGCGTTCTGCAACACGCACGAAACGCCTGCCAAGGCAGGCCGCTAACTCGATTCTTTTACATCTGCGTGCCGATGATGCTGGTTTCGAACACCAGGTTGCCGTTCACCACGCCCTGCACGTTGCAGCCGATACGTTTGTGGCGGTCCCAGGTTTTCTGGCTGAGCAGGTAAAGCGTCTGGCCGGGCGTGACGGCGGAGCGGAATTTCGTGTCGCCCAGCCCGCCGAAACCGATAAACCCGGGCCAGCCGACGTATTTTTTGGTGTAGAAGCTGGCGAGTTGTGCGGCGGCTTCGAGCATGATGACGCCGGGCAGCAGCGGGCGGCCGGGGATGTGGCCGGGCACCCAGAACTCGTTTTCCTTCACGTCTTTGCGGCCGAGGATCTGGCCCTTGTCCGGGTCGGCCCAGACGATGGCGTCGAGGTGCTCCATGTCGCCCCGCTGCGGGTTCAGTTCGCGGATCGCCTCCTGCCCGAACAGCACGGCATTGAGGTCGATCGAGGCCAAATCGATGAGGAAACTGGGGGGCATCGCTTATTTCTCAGCGTGAAAGGGAAAGAGAACAGGGCCACTGAAGTGGCCCTGCCTCGGTGAAGTTCGGGGAAATGGGTTATTCGGCAGCGTCTTCGCCGCCGGCGGCCGGGGCACCTTCTTCGCCGCCACGACCTTCGAGGATCTTCTTACGGACTTCCTGGGCGGCGGCCTTGATGTCCTGCATTTTCTTGCGGGCCCGCGTGCCGGCCGCCTTGTTGCCGCCGACGGCTTTGGCGACATCGTCTTCAGATTCCAGCACGAGTTTCTTGAGTTCTTCGAATTCAGGCAGCGCCATGGTTGTCTCCTTAAGACGGTTAGGTTTACCGGACGATATCGGTCTGAAAAAACCGTGTCAAACCGCGATCGGCTGCCGACGGCGGGTTTGGGGCTTATGAATTTCCCGCGATTTTTTCTAATTTTCCGCACACCCACCCCAATCCCTAGTGCCCCGGCACGCCTGCCGATACATTGCCCAACCCTGGAGGAACACTATGGCCATCAAGATTCGCGACGCTAAGGACTGCAAGTACGACCTCGTCTCTCTCGGCGAAGTCATGATCCGTCTCTCGCCCCCCGGCCACGGCCGCGTGGAGTTCGCCCCGAGCCTGGAAGTCTGGGTCGGCGGCGGCGAATACAACGTCGCCTACGCCTTGGCCCGCCTCGGCCTGCGGACCGGCGCGATTTTCGGCACGAATACCAGCCCGATGGGCAAGATCGTCGTCAACCACGCCCGCGCCGTTGGCATGGACGTAAGTTACGCCGTCACCAAGAAATACGACGGCGTCGGCAAGAAAGACCGCATCGGCCTGAACTTCACGGAAGTCGGGCACGGCAAGCGGGCGTCGACGACCCTGTACGACCGCGGCCACAGCGCCACCGCCGGCATCAAGCCGGGCGAAATCGACTGGGAAAAGCTCTTCAAGAAAGACGGCGTCCGCTGGCTGCACACGGGCGGCATCTTCTCGGCGCTGAGCGAATCCACCCGCCTCGTCGCCGCCGAAGCCGTCAAGGCCGCCCATGAAGCCGGCACGATCGTCTCGTACAACCTCAACTTCCGCTCGAAACTCTGGTCGTCCAAAGAAGCCATCGAAACCACCAAGCCCCTCGTCCCGTACATCGACTGCCTGATCGGCAACGAAGAAGATTTCGAAAAAGTGCTCGGCTATCACGCCGAGGGCGTCGACATCGAAAAGAACGAACTCGACACCGGCGCTTTCAAAAAGATGGTCGAAAAGGTCGTCAAAGACTTCCCGAACATCAAAATCGTCGGCACCACCCTCCGCGGCGTCAAAACCGCACTCATCAACGACTGGTCCGCCATCATGTGGGCGGACGGCAAGTTCTATGACGGCCTCAGCTTCCCCGACCTGGAAATCGAAGACCGCGTCGGCGGCGGCGACGGCTTCGCCAGCGGGTTCACCTACGGCTTCCTCACGGGCAAAACCCCGCAGGAATGCGTCAACCTCGGCGTCTCCCACGGCGCGATGCTCATGAGCACCCGCGGCGACTCCAGCCAGATCGAACTCGAAGAACTCCTTCACGTCGCCGGCGGCGGCTCGGCCCGCATCAAGCGGTAACCGGCACCGGCGGAAACGCCGTAAGTGCGAAAAATTCGTTCGCGTTTGTTCTTCTTATTTTCAAACGCAGAGCGCGGCCGAAGTCTTTCCCCCACGAAGACTTCGGCCGCTTTTTTGCACGCGCCAACGGCTACGTGAATTGCCCTGCTTAACAGAGCACTTAGGGCGTTTTTCCGGAACACAGATACACACGGATGAACACGGATTGCCACAGATAAGAAAGTAGAAGCGAAGGCAGAGAATGGGTGCCACGGTGTTGTACTCAACGCCGCAGAGGAGTTGCGGCCGCCGGTTTGAGTCTTTGCCCCACCACGGCGTTGAGTACAACACCGTGGCACCCAGAGTTCTTCGAGTCTTTCACCGTCATTTTCGTTCTTATCTGTGTTCATCCGTGTGAATCTGCGTGCATCCGTGTTCCTCTTTCCAACTCCGAACTTCGTCGTTCGGCTACGGTTCACCGTACCGCCCTGCCAGCGGCTTGTCGGCGGAAAAACTGACAAAAAAGAAGGCGGGCGTGACCGAGAGATCACGCCCGCCTCGGGTTGTTGGTAGCCGACCGGTGTTACCGCGTCGCCAGGGGCTGCCGGGGTTAGACCAGAGCCGATTCCGACTCCAGGTGATAGCCCTGTTCGCCGTGCTGGGTGATGTCCAGGCCGTCCGCTTCTTCTTCGGCCGAGACGCGGAGCCCGACGACGAGGTCGGTGATCTTCAGCAGCACCAGCGTGCCGATGATCGCGAAGACGTAGGTAATCGCGGTGGCGATCACTTGGTTCAGGATCTGGCCGGGGTTGCCGCCTTCGCCACCGAGGATGCCCGTGAGGTTCATCGTGTCGGTCTTGATGAGGCCGTTGGCGCTGCTCGAGGCGAACACGCCGGTGAGGATGGCGCCAGGGTACCGCCGACACCGTGCACGCCGAAGGCGTCCAGGCTGTCGTCGTACTTGAGGGCAGACTTCACAACGGTCGCACTGATCATGCAGACCACGCCGCCGATCAGGCCCATGATGAAGGGCGCTCATCGGGGTGACGAAGCCGGCGGCCGGGGTGATGACGACGAGGCCGGCGACAGCGCCGGAGATGGCACCGAGGACGGTCGGCTTGCCGATCTTGATCCATTCGGCGAGCGTCCAGCCGAGGGCGGCGGTCGCTGCGGCGAAGTGGGTGGTCACGAAGGCGTTGCTGGCGATGCCGTCGGCGGCGAGGGCGCTACCGGCGTTGAAGCCGAACCAGCCGACCCACAGCAGGGCCGCGCCGATGGTGCTCAGGACGACCGAGTGCGGGGGCATCGGCGTCTTGCCGTAGCCCACGCGACGGCCGAGGTACAGGGCACAAACCAGGGCCGAGATACCCGAGCTGATGTGAACGACGGTGCCGCCGGCGAAGTCGAGCGACGGAATGTTCGGGCCGTCCGGAGCCGGGAAGCCCCAGTTCAGCAGGCCGCCCTTGCCCCACACCATGTGGGCCATCGGGCAGTAGACGACGAGAAGCCAGAGGATGGAGAAGACCAGCATGCCGCTGAACTTCATGCGTTCGGCATAAGCGCCGGTGATGAGGGCCGGCGTGATGATGGCGAACATGCACTGGAAGACCATCCAGTTGGTGTGCGGGATCGTGCCGGCGTATTCCGCCGGGGCCACGCCGACGCCCTTGAGGAACAGGAAGTCGAAGCCGCCGATGTACGGGTTGTTGGTCGAGAAGGCCAGCGAATAGCCAATAATCGCCCAGACGACGGTGCAGACGCCCATGCAGATGAACGACTGCATCATGGTCGCCAGAACGTTTTTACGGCGGACCAGACCGCCGTAGAACAAGGCCAGGCCCGGAGCAGTCATCATCAGCACCAGAGCGCTGCTGGTGAGCATCCAGGCGGTATTGCCGGAATTGATGTCGCTCTCGGGTTTGAGATCGACTTTATAGGCGGCGGCTTCTGCCGGGGCGGTAGCCGGTTCCGTGGTTTGTCCGAACGCGACCGGTGCGAGCACCATGAGCGCGATCAGCGCGGCCCACAAACACTTGCGAGACAGGAGAGATTTGAGCATGCGACTTCCTTCCGGAGAGAGATACCACTTCAATCCCGTTCGCCGTCTCGTCCGTATGTGTTCGGTCGAGCCCCGGCATGCGGTGATTGCGCAGGGAGACCGCCCACAGACACACGGGTCGGCTTCGGATTGATCCACGGCACAAGACTTGAGGCCGGGTTCGAGGCAACGGTCGGGTTGGTTGAGAAACGGTGTACGGGATTTTCGCCTGTCGAAACAATCAGGCCGAATCGCAATTTGAAGATAGGTGAATTTCTTATTGTTTCCGAACCGCCTTCCCACGGTATTCTGCGGCCGCCGATGCCGAGTCCCTCCGCCGAACCTACTCGCCCGACCGACGGCCCCACAAACCCGGTTATTCACGCCGAAACGCTGCGTCCGGCGTGGGTCGATACCGCCGCGCTCTACGCCCTCGCCTGCGGCTGGGTGGCGGCGGCACACTTCATCGGCAGCGTCTCGTGGCACACGCACGGGCCGGCGACATACACGGGCTTTTTCGTCGCAGTGGTGCTGGCGTCGCTCTACGGCGGCGTAGGCCCGGGGCTGCTGGCGACGGTGCTGGCGACGGTCGACCTGTCGTTCTCCTTCATGGAGCCGTTCCATTCGTTCTCGGTGAACCTCGACGACACGATTTTTCTGATCGTTTTCGCCAGCATGGCCGGGCTCATCAGTTCGCTGCAGGGCCGGCGACAGGCGGCCGAAGATCTGCTGCGCAAGGTGCGCACGGATTTGGAAAAACGCGTTGAAGACCGCACCGCCGCCCTGGCGAAATCGGAAGAAAAACTTCAGATGCTCGTGCACGATCTGTTGAACATCGCCGAGCGGGAGCAGACCCGCATCGGGCACGATTTGCACGACGGGATCGGCCAGGAGCTGACGGGCATTTCGATGCTCGCCGTGGCGATGGCGGACCGGCTGCACGGCCACGGCTCGCCCGTCGCCGCCGAGGCCGACGAAATCAGCCGGCTCGTGCGTCAGTCGATCGCCCACACCCGCGACCTGGCCCGTGGTTTGTGCCCGGTGGACCTGGAACACGACGGAATTGTTCCCGCGTTATCCCGACTAACAGAATTGGTCAGCCGCCTACCGAACCTGACCTGTTCGTTCTCCGCCGCCGGCGACCCGCACGCCGAATCAGCCGTGGCGATTCACCTGTACCGAATCGCCCAGGAGGCGATCAACAACGCCCTGCGTCACGGGCGGGCGACCGCGATCGACGTCGCAATTTATGACCGCCACGGCATCCTGGTCTTGAGCGTGGCGGATAATGGCGTAGGCTTCTCTCCGATCCTCGCCCCCGCCGGACTGGGGCTCCGATTGATGCACTACCGCGCTCGCACCATCGACGCCGACTTAACTTTCGTGCCCCGCCCCGGCGGCGGCACGGTGGTTCTGTGCTCGGCCAAGTCCGCCCGGAAGCAGCCGCCATGAGTGAGCGTCACAGCGTCATTCTCGTCGACGACCATCCCATTCTCCGCCAAGGCCTGGCCAAGCTCATTGAGGGCGAGCCCGACCTCACCGTCTGCGCCGAAGCCGCCACCGCCGCCGAGGCCCTGACGGCTGCGGAATCGCACCGCCCGGCGCTGGCGGTCGTCGATCTGAACCTCGACGGCAAGCCGAACCTGGAATTGATCCGCCAACTCCGACAGGCGAACCCGGAACTCCGCGTGCTCGTGCTCTCCATGCACGACGAAGAGCAATGGGCCGGCCGCGTGCTGCAGGCGGGCGCGTGCGGCTATGTCATGAAGCAGGAAAACCCGCGCACCCTCCTGGCGCGGATGCGGCAGGCGCTCGCGGGCGAAACCGCCGTCAGCCCCGCCGTCGCTTCGATGATGCTCCGGGCGCTCACCTGGGACCGCGAAGCCGCCAAACCCGAGGGCGTCGACCGCCTCGGCGACCGCGAACGGCAGGTGTTGCACCTGATCGGCAAAGGGCAGTCGACCCGTGACGTCGCCGCCGCTTTGCACATCAGTGTCAAAACCGTCGACGCCCATCGCGAACACATCAAGCAAAAACTGGGGCTGCGAACGGCGGCGGAACTGGTCCGTTTTGCGGTGCTCCATGCCGAACAACAAACTTAAGTCGGGTCAACTTTTACGAATGACCGGCGGCGCGCGTATACTGACGCCGTATGATCCGTAAACGTGTGGGCGATGCGTTCTGGCTGATTACGCAGCAGGACCACGCGAAGTTGGCCGGCGTGATGGCGCGGCAGGTGGGCAACCGCCAGTTCGCCCGCCCCGCCAACGCCGACGCCGTTTTCGCCGCCATCGACGCCCACGACAGCGGCTGGCCGATTCACGACGACGAACCAACGCTCGACGCCTCCGGCTGCCCCACCGACGTCTTTGATACGCCGCGCGCGGTTTCCCACGCCGCCTGGCTGGAATCCGCCCGCCGCGCCACCGCGATCGACCCGTACGCCGGCCTGCTGGTGAGTCTGCACCAGTTGTCGCTCACCGCCCGCGCCGCCGGGGCCGCCAGTGGCGAACGCGTGGACGATGAACACCGCCGCCGGCAGTTCGATCTGAACAAAATCCAGCACGCCCTGATCGAACACGCCGAAGCCCTGCGCGCAAGCTCGGCCTGGCGACAGACCGCCCGCTGCGGCTTGGGCTGGCGGACGGGTGGAGCACGCCAGAAGAAGAGCAACTGAAGTTCGATTTTCGATTGCTGCAGGCAATGGACGTCATCAGCCTGCACGTCTGCTGCGACACCGTGCCGGCCGGCCTGGTCGCGCAGCCGCACCCGCGTGCGGGGGCCGGGCAGGTGCAATTGCAGATCGACCACGGCGACCACTGCCTGCGCATCAAACCCTGGCCGTTCGCGGAAAGCGTGGTTCAGGTCACCGTGCCCTACAAAGCCTTGCCGGCCCTGACGTTTGACCGCGTCGAGGAATTTCGATCGGCGTACGCCGACGCCCCCGTGCAACTGGCCCACGACGAGCTGCGGCCCGGATGACCGCGGCGTTCCCCGGCACTACACTCCCACGCATATGAACCGAATCTTCGCCCTGGCCTCGCTGCTGGTTTCCGCCGCCGTCATCGGCTGCGGGCCGACGACACAGGAAATTCACGTCGCGGTCAAGAACGACAGTTATGAACCGATGACGGTCGTCCTCACGAAAGACGGCCCGCCGATGGAAATGAAGTGGCTGCCGCCGGAAGACTTCGCCGCCATGCACAAACCGCCCGCCGAGGCGCAGGTGAACGGCATCGTCATCAACCCCGGCCAGAGCGTCGACCAGAAGCGCGTCGGGCAATTCTCCAGCGGCACGCAGGCGATGCTCCGCGTCTACCGCGGCCCGCAAACGCTGGAAAGCATGCTGGGCATCGGGCCGGATTCGCCGAACCGCACCGACATTCCACTCGCGGCCGGCACGAATCTCATCGTCATCGACAAATCCGGCAAGGCGACCCGCCAGTGAGCTACGCCGGCCACCAACAGCAGGCCGCCGGCGAGCACCCACGGTGCGCCGTCGTCACGCTCAGCGACACCCGCACGCCGGAAAACGACACCAGCGGCGCGATGATCCGCTCGGTCTGCGACGAGGCGAATTTCCAGGTCGTTTCGTACGAATTAATCCCCGACGAGCCGGCCGTTCTCCGGCAAACGCTCGCCGCCCTGCTCGCCCGGCCGGACGTCGACGCCATCCTCACCAACGGCGGCACGGGCATCACCCGGCGGGACAAGACGATCGACGTCGTTGAAAGCATCATCCAGACGCCACTGCCGGGTTTTGGCGAGATTTTTCGGATGCTGTCGTTCGAGCAGATCGGCGCCGGCGCGATGCTCAGCCGTGCCGCCGGCGGCGTGATCGGCGAAAAACTCATCTTCGCCATGCCCGGCTCCACCAAGGCCGTCGAACTGGCGATGACCCGGCTCATCGCGCCGGAGCTGAAGCACCTGCTGCATCAATTGCGGAAGTGAGAATATATGCCAAGCTGCAGCGCAGCTGCTGATCGGGATCAGCAGCTGCGCTGCAGCTTGGCATACGCTCGATCACTCGCCGATTCGTCTTCTTTCCCTATGATGGGCCGTTTCGAATGCATTGGATCATTGGCGACATTCACGGCATGTATCTGCCGCTCGTCACGCTGCTTGACGAGATTTACCTCCGCGACGACAGCCCGCGCGTGATCTTCTGCGGCGACTACGTCAACCGCGGGCCCGACAGCCGCCGCGTGGTTGATCTGCTGCTGAGCCTCGAAGACGCCCGCTTCTGCCGCGGCAATCATGACGACGCCTTCGACTTCCTACTCAGCGGCACCTGCTTCGCGCCGCCGTCGGCGAACCCCAGTCAGGTCACGACCTTCGAACACTTTCTCAAGTACGGCCTGGACCAGACGCTGCACAGCTACGGCGTCGACGACCGCCGCCTGAACGAAGCCCGCCGCGCCGGCACGACCGAGGCGATGAACGCCGTCCTCGAAGCCGTGCCCGAGACGCATCGGCAGTTCTTCCACACGCTGCCGGTGGTGCAGACCGGGCACGATTTTTTTGTCGCCCATGCGAAGTGGGACGTCGACGTCGACCCCGGCGTGCCGAGCTTTGCGACGCAGCTGGCGCTGTCGTACAAGCTCCGCCACGACATTATCTGGGGCCGCTACACGCAGGACGAAGTCGACGCCGACAAAGGCTGGCGGCGTCAGGGGTTTTTCGGGCACACGCCGGTGATGACCTACCCCGGCTACGAAACCGCCGTGCCGTTGCGCGGGCCCAATGTCACGCTGCTGGACACCGGCGCCGCCGTCAGCATTGAAGGCCGCCTCACCGGCTGGTGCGTCGAGGAAGAGCGCTGCGTCCAGGCCGAGCGCGACGGCGATTTAACCTTGTAGGGGCGACGCCTGCGTCGCCCGCATCGCGTCGATTGGGCCCATTCGCACATACGGGCGACGCAGGCGTCGCCCCTACAATATGCTCACTTACCTTCACCAACACCGCCTGGCCGTCGCCTTGGTTGAGCCGAAGATCGCGCCGAACGTCGGCAATATCGGCCGACTTTGTGTGACGACCGGCACGACGTTGCACCTCGTGCGGCCGCTGGGTTTCGTCCTCACCGACGCCAAGCTCCGCCGCAGCGCCATGGACTACTGGCCGCGATTGAAACTGACCGTCCACGACGACCTCGCCGCGTTCGAAACCGCGATGGCGGACCAGCGGCTCTGGCTGTGCGAGAACGGCGAAGGCCGGTCGATCTGGCAGGCGGACTTTCAGGACGGCGACACGCTGGTCTTCGGCAGCGAAGACGCCGGCCTGCCCGCCGACTTCGTCGCCCGGCATTCGGGCCGGCTCGTCCACATCCCCCAGGCCGCCGGCGAACGCTGCCTGAACGTCTCGACCGCCACCGGCGTCGTGCTGATGGAAGCACTGCGCCGCCTGCACACGCCGTAAACAAAAACGCCCGCAGCGCCGTTGGGCGAACGCTGCGGGCGTGGACCGAACGAGTCGATCACGTTCATCGAGCCGCGGGCGCACCGGCGGGCGGCGTGGCGGCGGGGCCGGGCTTGGGCGCCGGGGTTTTTTCGCGAATCTTTTGCATGATCGCCTTGGCGTGGTCGCGGGTTTCGGCATCGCCGGACCAGCGGGTGGCGCACTGCTGGAGCACGGTGAACGACCGCATGGTGGCGATTTCGTCGAGCACCTCGAGCGCCGCCTTGCGGGCCGCCGGTCGCGTGTCGCCGAGCAATTTGCCGACGTCCACCTCGGCGTTCGGGCCCATGGCGATCAGCGTCTGCTGCACGGTGGCGGTTTCGTCGAGAATCCACCGGCAGATGGGCCAGGCGTATTTTTTGTCCTGCGTCGACCCGAGCACGCGAATGGCGACCTTGCGGCTGGCGGGCGTGCCGCCGTTTTCGGTTTCGAGGATCGTCTGCAGCTTCTTGGCGACGTCTTTGTCGAGCCACTTGGTCAGCACGGCCTCCTGCGTTTCGGGCGTGCCGCCGCTGAAGAACGAGCCATTTTCCACACTCACCTGCAACGCCCGGCTGACGGCGGCCTGCCGGGCGGGGTCGACATCGGTGAACGCCAACGCGGCGAGCGCCTTTTTGGTCTGCTGCGCGTTGCCAGACTTGATGTCGAGCAATGCGAAGGCGAGATCGTCATTGGTCTTCGGGTCGATCGCCCGCAGGCGCTCGCGGGCCTGGTCGCCGAGCGTCGTGCCGGCGGCGGCGAGGCGTGTGAGGAGCGGTGCGGATTTTTCAGACCCCGTGGCGACAATCAGCGGGCCGAACTTCAACACGGTGGGGTCTTCGGGTGCGAAGCCCATCGCCTTGAGCACGGCTTCTTCGGCGTTGGGCTTGTTCTTCAGCAGGGCGACGACTTTGTCGGTGACGCTGCTGTCGGTCTGGAAGCGTGCGATGAGGTCGGCGGCGGGCATCGGGTCGAGTGCCGGCTCGCCGTCGGCGCGTTGGCGAATGCTGCGGACCGACTGGATCGCCGCCTGCACGCCCGCGTCGCCCGCTGTCGCCGGCCAGATGGAGCAGCGCAGCCAGGTGTCGCCCTTGTGGACGGTGTAGACGAGCTTGCTGTCGGCGACCGAAATCTTGCTCGCCTGCAGGCCGTTGATCGTGCCGTAATCAACGGTCGGCTGGCCGTCGGCGGTGACGGCGACGGCGGCGTTGTTGGCGGCGCTGACGACGAACGCCGGCGCGATCCACGGCCGCTGCTGGTTGGGCAGGACGGCGATCGTCGGCTCGACCAGCAGCTTGATCTTGCCTTCGCCGATCGTCCACGACATCGCGTTCTGCGGCGCGTCGAAGTCGATGAGGCCTTCCAGCGGCGGCGTGAGATTGAAGTTCGCGACCGAGACTTCACGCCGGCCGGGCTTGGTGGACCAGTCGGCGCCGGCGGGCGGTGCCTCGGCGAGATCGGCGGGCGGCTGGGCGGACGGGAAGGCGGCCACCTGCTCGCGGCAGCCCGCCAGCGTCGTCGCCATCGCGCCGAACTCGGCCCGGTCGGGGTAGGCGGCCTTGGCTTTGTCGACCTCGGCGATCAGCGCTTCGAGCGACAGGCCGAGCTTTTCACGCGTCTGCTCTTTGTTAGCCAGCAGGGTTTTAAAGGCGTCGACCTTCGGCTGAAGCGCTTTGACGTCGGCCTCGGCGGCGACGTTCGTGTCGGCGGCGGCGCTTTCCTGCTTGCGGACGAGCGCCTTCTCCGCGGCGGCCGCATCGTCTTTCTTCTTCTGCTCGTTGAAAGCCAGCGTCCGCTGCTTGGCCGTTTCCTTGTAGCTGCCGGCCATGGCGGATTCGACGCCGTCGCTCGTCGAAATACCGACGTACAGCCCCAGCGCCGCCAGCAGCGTGGCGATGCCCGTCGTGATGCCCGCCACCATCGGCGACTGGGCGTGAATGAATTGCAGCAAGAGGTACGCGATCGGCACGCAAGCGGCACCGATCGCCATGGTGTAAGTCGCCAGCGCCGGAATCGCACTGGCGACCGCCAGCGCGATCACCGGCAGGCTCGCCAGGCCCAGCGAACGCAGGTAGAAGTTGCTCGGGTTGCGGACGTTCGCGATTTTGAGCGCGGCGAACCACGCCCCCATTACCAGCGGCGCGATGACCGCCAGCGCGATGACGAACATCGCCCCGCGGCTGGCGGCGGCGGCGGTGAACGGCTTGCCGATTTCTTCGATGACCTTCGGCGGCGTGTTCGGCGGCACGCCGAGCGTGTTGGCGAACTGGTACGCCGAGTAACCGAGCGCCCCGAGCATGAGGACGACGAGCAGGAACGACCACGGCTCGCCGGGGCGAGATTCCGTGTCGCCGGCCCGCGGTCTTCGCGGAGCGGCTGGTCGGTGCCGCCGACGACGTCGAACGCTTCGTGCTGGGATTGTTCGATGTGCTTCAGCGGTGCCAGTGGGTTTTCGCCGAAGTCTTCCTCGGGCGGCGCCTGGTACGCCGGCTGCTGCTGCACCGGCCGTGTGCCCGACCGCCCCGCCGCCGACTGCCCGGCGGCACTGCGGCCGGCGGCGCTGTGCCCCGCGGCACTGCGGCCGCCGATGCTCTCGATCGGCGTGTTAATCAGCGAGCCGGCAACGGTTTCGGCGTTGGCGTTTGGGTTCGCCGTTTCGTCCTGGCGAAGGTCAGGCTCCGTGCGGGCGGCCAGGTTCGGCACCTGCATCACCTGCCCGCACTTTTTGCACTGCGCCCGCTTGCCGGCCAACTTATCGTCGACCGTGTATTGCTTCGCGCAGCCGCCACACTTGAAGGAAATGGCCATTCTTCTTGAACCCCGATTCGTACAACGGATGTGATGATCGAACAACGGCAGGATATCAATTCACCCCACCGTTTGCACATTCATTAACCGGCGAATACCGTCGTTATAAAAGGATTTACGTTTGTCACAGGAATTCCTCTTCCACACGCTCGGCAACGGCTTGAAGCTGGTCGCCGAGAAAATGCCCGGCGTCCGCTCCGCCGCGATGTCCCTTCTTACCCCCGCCGGTGCCAGTTCTGACCCGGTCGGCAAACTCGGGACGGCGAACGTGCTGTCCGAATTGATCTTGCGCGGTGCCGGCGGTCGCAACAGCCGCGAACTGACCGATCACCTCGATCGCCTGGGCCTGCAGCGGTCGAGCGCCGCGGGCGTGCTGCACACCCGCCTGGGCGCCGCCGCCCTGTCCGCCAACGTCATGGCCGGGCTGGACGCGTACGCCGACGTGCTCCTCCGGGCGAAACTTGAGCCCGCCGACTTCGAGCCCGCGCTCGATCTGGCCCTGCAGGCATTGGAAGGTATAGACGACGATCCGCGCCAAAAGTTGTCCATCAAATTGCGCGAAACCCACTGGCCCTGGCCACTGGGGCGGAACCCGATGGGCGACAAGGCGGACCTGGAGTCGCTCACGCTGGACGACCTGAAAGTCGCCTACCGCAGCCGCTACCGGCCCGACGGCACCATCCTGGCGGTCGCCGGCGACGTCGATTTTGAATTTTTGAAAGCCAAGGCGGAAAGCCTCTTCGGCGCATGGACCGCCGCCGAGGTCGCCCCCGTCGCCGCGCCCGGCCTGCGCGGCAAGTACCACTACGAGCAGCAGAAAACCGAACAAACCCACATCGGACTGGCGTACGAATCGGTCGACGAAACCCACCCGGATTATTACCCCGCCCGCCTGGCGACCGAAGTGCTCAGCGGCGGCATGAGCGGGCGACTTTTCACGGAAATCCGTGAAAAGAAAGGCCTCGTCTACAGCGTCAGCGCCGGCTTCAGCAGCTTCCCCGGCCGCGGCGCGATCATGGGCTACGCCGGCACGAGCAACGAACGCGCCCAGCAGACCCTCGACCAGTTCCTCATCGAACTCCATCGCCTGAGCGACGGCGTGACCGCCGACGAGCTCAGCCGCGCCAAGATCGGGCTCAAGAGCAGCACCATCATGAGCGGCGAAAGCAGCGGCGCCCGCGCCGGCGCGATCGCCCATGACGCCTTCATCCGCGGGCGGCTCCGCACGATCGACGAAATCGTCAAGTCGATCGACGCCGTGAGCCTTGACCGCGTCAACACATACCTCGCCACGCACCGCCCGAAAGACTTCACGATCGTCATTGTCGGGCCGAAGGAGTTGAAGCTGCCATGAAGGGTCAAACGTTCATCAAACTCGCCGCCCTCGCTTGCGTGACCGCCGCAACGAACCTCTTTGCCGCCCCGGCCGTGAAGGACGGCGACGTCATCGAGATCATCGGCGACTCCATCACCGAAGGCCGCAATTACGGCTCGCTCATCGAAGACTATCTCTTGATGTGCCAGCCCGCCAAAGTCCGCGTCATGCAGTTCGGCTGGGGCGGCGAACGCGTGACGGGCTTTAACAACCGCCTGCCCGATCTGCTTTCGATGAAGCCGACCGTCGCGACACTTTGCTACGGCATGAACGACGGCGAATACAGGCCCGTCACCGACGCCATCCGCAACAACTACCGCACCGGGCTGCTCTCGGGCGTACAGGCGTTGCAGCAGGCGGGCGTGAAAGTCATCGTCGGCTCGCCCGGCTGCGTGGACACGGCGACGTTCAAGAACTCGTTCGTCAGCCCCGCCGATTACAACACCAACCTCGCCGCCCTGCGCGACGAAGCCCGGCAGGTCGCCACGACGACCGGCAGCACGTTTGCCGACGTTCATTCCTCCATGCTCGCCGCCATGGCGGCCGGTAAAACCAAGTACGGCCAGAACTACTCTGTCGCCGGGGGCGACGGCATTCACCCGAACGTCAACGGCGGGCTGGTGATGGCGTACGCGTTCCTGAAGAACATGGACTTCGACGGCAACGTCGGGACGCTCTATGTCGACATGGCCGACCACACCGCCAAGACCTTCGGCGGTCACAAATTCGTCAAGGCGGAAGGCAACGCCTTCACGTTCGAAAGCACGCAATACCCGTTCTGCTTCTGGGGCGACCCGTCCAAGCAAAGCGCCACGAACGGCCTGCTCGACGCCATCCCGTTCAACGCCGACCTCAACCGCTTCACCCTCACCGTCGCCGGCCCCGCCAAGCGGTATACGCGTGACCTGGGGCAAAGCGTCCAAGGAGTTCTCGGCCGAAGAACTCAAAGCCGGCGTGAATCTGGCGGCCGCGTTCGTCGACGATAACCCGTTCATCGAGCCATTCAAAGCGGTTCACCAGAAAGTCATGGAGAAGCAGGGATCAGAAATCCTGCTGCTCAAGCAACTGCTGCACAGTTCGATTGCCGCCCGGCAGCTGATGCCCGAAGCCAAGGACGAACTCGAACGCGTCGTCAAAGCCATCCCCGCCGCGCAGACGAAGCTGTCCGAAGCGGTGGCCGCCGTCATCAAGCCGGTCACGCACACGATCACCCTCGAACCGATCAACTAATCATGCCACTGACGTACAAACAAACCACGCTCGCCAACGGCCTGACGGTCGCCGCCGAGATCAATCCCGACGCCCATTCCTTCGCCGCCGGCTTCTTCGTGAAAACCGGCAGTCGTGACGAAACGCCCGAAATCAACGGCGTCTCCCACTTCCTCGAACACATGATGTTCAAAGGCAGCGACAAGTACGGCTGGGAAGACGTCAACCGCATCTTCGACGAGATCGGCGCCCGCTATAACGCGTTCACCAGCCAGGAAATGACGGCCTACTACGCCAACGTCATCCCCGAATTCACCGAACGCGCCATCGAACACCTCAGCCACCTGCTGCGCCCGGCGCTTCGGCAGAGCGACTTCGACACCGAGAAGAACGTCATCACCGAAGAAATCAGCATGTACCTCGACGACCCCGGGCACGTGATCTACGAGAAGCTCATGGAACTGCACTTCGCCGGCCACCCGCTGGCGATGAGCATCCTCGGCCCCGCCGACACGATCCGCGGCATTGAACCGCGACCAGATGGCGAACTACTTCCAGCGACCGCTACGGCCCGGGCAACACCATCCTCGCCTGCACCGGGCAAGCTCGATTTCGATGAAGTCGTCAAACTCGCCGAGAAATACTGCGGCAGCTGGGCAGCCGAAGTCGGCCGAGCCGACAGCAGACGACGCTGGCCTGAAATCCGTCACGACACGACCTGACTGACGCCGAAGCTGAACCGCCATTACACCATGGCGCTCACGCCCGGCCCGAGCGCAGGACGACCGCCGCTTCGCCGCCCGTGTGCTCGCCGACGTGCTCGGCGACAGCGAAGGCAGCCGTCTGTACTGGGCGCTCGTCGACAAGGCCATCGCCGAGGACGCCGACTTCGGCTTCTACCCGCACGACGGCATCGGCAGCTTCTACATCTCGCTCGTCACCGATCCAGACAAGAGCGACAATCGCTTGAGATCGCGCTCAAGGAAATGAAGCGTGTCCGCAGACGACCTGACCGACGAAGAAGTCGAGCGTGCCCGCAACAAAATCGCCAGCAGCCTCGTCCTCAGCGGCGAAAGCCCGCTCGGCCGTATGCGGGCGCATGGGCAACCAGTGGGTCTACACCGGCGACTACCGCAGCCTCGACCAGGACATGGCCACGCTACTGGCGGTCACGCCGGCGTCGCTGAAGCAACTGCTCGACGAATACACCTTCGACCCGATGACGATCGTCACCCTCGGGCCGGGTTGATTTTGTAGGGGCGACGCCTGCGTCGCCTGTTCGCTTCAACCGGACCGCGGCGGGCGAGGCAGGCCTCGCCCCTACATCTCACTTTCGAAGAACTTCACCACATCGTCTTCACTGACGCGTTCGTCGTTCTTGATGCTGTGGATGATGCCGTACCCCTTCGCCCGCAATTCTGCGGGCAGGAACGGCAGGCCCGTCGCTTCGACGCCGAATGGTTCGCCGGTGCGCTCATCGACGCGATGCGGAACCCCGCCGCGGCCACGAGCGTCGACGTCATAAGGTCTTCCGCCATCCCGATCACCCGGGCGTAAGCGTCGTCGTACAATTTCGCTTGATCCATCGCGACCAATGCCGCCCGGCGGATGGCGTACGCCCCTCCCTGGCAGTGCAGGCCGCGCGCGAAACGCCTTGCTTTTCCGCGGCGATCAGCAGCGACCGCATTTTCGCGTGGTCGCCCCAGAACGCCTGCGCCACGCCCCAACTCGGCGACCGCCAGACCTGCAATCGCCGTTTCATTCGGCGAATGAACTTGTCGTACAAATCAAACCGCGTAGCCGAGCCGTCGCACATACGCTCTGCCCGCCCGACTTGGCCGATCTCTGAATGCTCGGAGAAGTACCGGCCGATGGCGTCGGCGAACGGGCCGATCACCAGTGCGTCGGTGTCGATCTTCACGACGAAGTCGAGGTCCGATCGTTTGGAGAGTTCACGCAACGCCAGCAGCGTGTTGTGCGAGATGCCATGAATGCCCCGGCGTTCTCGCTGGACGAGTTCGATCAACTCGCAATCGCCCGGCACAAGATCATCGAGCTTCGGCAGCGTGCCGCCGGTATCGTTGACGATCGCCAGCACCGGCGTGGCCGGTTCGTGGCGGAACAGGCCGCGGAGCAACGTCCGCAGCCGCCGCGCGTCGGTCTCGCCGGGGCCGAGCATCGTGAAGATGGCGTAGCGCATCGCCGGCGAACGTAAGTCGCGTCGGAAACGCGGTCAAGAAAACCCGAGAGGCTCGCATTATCGGACCCGATTTTTGCCGCAAATTCCTTCGTTCAAAAAAATTTTGAAGGCCCTGGGAAGAAACCGGCGGGTCGGCGCAACTGTACTGCCGGTCATACACTGAAAGGCGGATGCCGCAGGAACGGTCGGATGCCCAGTTAATGACCGCGGTCGCGAGAGGCGACGGCCATGCGATGGCCGAGCTGTTGCGACGGCATGGCGACTATTTGTACGGCGTCGCCCGCACGTTGACGAACTCCCCGGCCGACGCCGAGGACGCCGTCCAGGAAACACTCGCCGCCCTGCTGACCGCGAAATACCGCGGCGACGCGTCGGCGAGAACGTTTCTCGTGTCGATCGTCGTCCGGCAGGCCGCCTTAATCCGGCGGCGAACCAAGCCCGTCATGCGGCTGGTCGATGATTCGGCCCCGCCCGACGAGGCGAACGAACAACTGGCAGTCGACGCCCGGCTCGACCTGGCATCGCTGCTCGAAAAACTCTCCCCCGAGCACCGTGAAGTGCTCGTTCTCAGAGAGTTGCAGGGACAAGGTTACGAGGAAATGGCCAAAACGCTGGGCGTGCCTCGCGGGACGATCGAAAGTCGCCTCTACCGGGCCCGGGAACAGCTCAAACAGCTTTGGACGGCCAAGCACTGAGTTTCAGCCAATCGTACGATTCAAAAGAACACCGTGAGCCAACTGCCTGACCATCTTCTGAACGCCTTCGCGGACGGCGAACTGTCGCCCGCCGAGATGGCGCGTGTCGCGGCGATCCTGCAAGCCGACGCCGGGCTGACCGAAGAAGTCCGCACGATTCAGGAAATCGGCGACGCGCTGCGGGCCGCCCCGCTCCCCACGCCGGCCGCCGGTCTGAGTGAACGGCTGATGAACAACTGGCGTGTCGAGCGCGACCGTTCCGTCCGCCGCCTCGCCGGCTGGATGACCGCCGCCGCCGCCATCGTTCTGGGCATTACGGTCGCGAACAATTTCACCCGCACCGCGGTCGCCCAGCCGGTGCTGGCCGAGTGGGAAACCGCGGCCGTCAGCTCGACCGCCGACGACGACGACACCCGCCGCACCGCCAAGCTTCTGGCCGTCGACCTGGCCCTGCCTTCACCGGAGGCCCGGCGATGACACGGCTGATCGTGATCACCGGTTTTATCGTGGCGTTTCTCGCCGGCGTGATGGCGGGCATCACCGTGATGCCCCGCGAACGCGGCCCGCAAGGCCCCGGCCCCGGCGGGCGGGAGAGCTTCCTCGCCAACCAGCTCGGCCTGACCGCCGACCAGCAGGCGAAGATGAAGCAGATCTGGCAGGACGTCAGCCGACGCGGCGGCGGGCCCGACCAGCGCAACGTCCGCGGACAACTCCGCCGGGAACAAGAGGAAGCCGTCGCCAAGCTCGTCCGTCCTGAAGACAAGACCGCCTACGACAAAATCGTTGCGGATTTCCGGAAACGAGTAGAGCAGATCGACACCGATAACCGTAAAAACTTCCAGCAGGCCGTCGAAAAAACCAAGGCCATTCTGAACCCCGATCAACTCAAGAAATACGAGGCCATCCTCGCAAAACCGCCGGGCGAACACGAACGCCCCGCGACGCGACCGGCGGCCTGATTTGTTCCCACCGTATCAGCGATTCTTTTTCAACCTCCCGAAAGGAGCACGGTATGTCTTGGAAAGCGTCTCTCGTGGCCGTTGTGTTGGCGGCAGCTGTTTGCCCGACCCTCTCGTACGCCCAGAACCAAGGTGGTGGCGGCGGTAACGGCGGCGGCGGTGGCGGCGGTGGCCGTCAGCAACGCGGCGGCGGCAATGGCGGCGGCGGTGGCAACTTCGACCCGGCCCAGTTCCAGCAGATGCGCCTCGAACGCATCAAGGAACAACTCGGCGCCCAGGACGATGAGTGGAAAGTGATCGAACCGAAACTCAGCAAGATCATGGACGCCCAACGCCAGGCCATGGCCGGCGGCATGGGCATGGGCGGCGGCCGCGGTGGCCGTGGCGGTGGTGGCGGCGGCGGCCCCGGCGGCGGCGGTCAGGAACAGACCCCGACGACCAAGGTCGGCATCGCCCGCGCCGAACTCGACAAGGCGACCAAGAGCGACAGCGCCTCGCCCGAGGACATCGACAAGAAGCTCCAGGCCTACCGTGCCGCCCGCACCGAAGCCCAGACCTCTCTCGAAACCGCTCGTAAGGACCTCAAGGAACTCCTGACCCCGAAACAGGAAGCCATCCTCGTCCTCAACAACATTCTCGAGTAGTTCAACCCCGCCGGCGGTGGCGGAAATCGTCGCCGCCGGCGTTTTTTGTAAGAACGGGATTCGCGTTGACGCACTTCATCGAACAGATTCGCAGCCGTGGCCTTCTCGACACTGAAGGCGCTTTCCGCGCCGAAGCGTTCATCAACGAAGGCAAGCCCCTCGAAGACGCCGTCCTCGCCGCCGACGGCGTGAGCGAAGAAGCCCTGCTGCGCTACCTCGCCGAAACCTTCGAGCTGCCGTACGTCGATCTCGAACACCGCGGTCCGACGAAAGAGTTCCTCGCGCCGTTCCCCCTCCGCGTTCTCGTTCACCACAACATTCTTCCGATCGAAGAAGCCAACGGCACAACGCTCGTCGCCGTCAGCCGCATCAGCAATACGGCCGGCATCGACGAGCTACGTCTTCTCACCGGCAAGTCGTACACGCCGGCGCCTGGCGCCGGGCGAAGAAATCACCCGAGCCCTCCGCAAGCTCGTCGGCGTCGGCGCCGACACCCTGCAAAGCCTCGACGCCGAGGCCGGCATTCAGGTGCTGGAAGGCGACAACGAAACGAATCTTGACGACACCGAAGCCGCCCAGGACGCGAGCATCATCAAGTTCGTCAACCAGGTCCTCGCCGAGGCCATCGAAAACCGCTCGACCGACGTCCACATCGAGCCTTTCGAAAACGAACTGCGTCTGCGAAACCGCATCGACGGCGTGCTGGTGGAAAGCGTCGTCCCCGCCAGCATTCGCCGCTTCCATGCCGCGATCGTCAGTCGTATCAAAATTCTGGCGCACCTCGATATCGCCGAGAAGCGTCTGCCGCAGGACGGCCGCATCAAGCTGAAGCTGGCGGGGAGCGAAGTCGACGTCCGCGTCAGCATCATCCCGATGATCCACGGCGAAGCCGTCGTCATGCGTCTGCTCGCCCGCTCGAATACCGTTCGCGGCATCGAACACATGGGGATGGCCAAGCGCGACCGCGACGTCTTCACCCAGGTGCTCGATTACCCGCACGGCATCGTGCTGGTCACCGGGCCGACCGGCTCGGGTAAGACGACCACGCTCTACGCCGCCCTGGCCGCCATCAACGGGACCGATCGCAAGATCATCACCATCGAAGACCCGGTCGAATACCAGCTCCGCGGCATCAACCAGATCCAGGTCAGCCACAAGACCGGCCTGACCTTCGCCGCCGGCCTGCGTGCCATTCTTCGTCACGACCCGGACGTGGTGCTCGTCGGCGAAATTCGTGACAAGGAAACCGCCGAGATCGCCGTGCAGGCGTCGCTCACCGGTCACCTGGTGTTCAGCACGCTGCACACGAACGACGCCCCCGGTGCGGCCACGCGTTTGGTCGACATGGGCGTCGAGCCTTACCTCGTTTCGTCTTCGCTGGAAGTCGTGCTCGCCCAGCGTCTGGTCCGGACGATTTGTCCCAAGTGCCGCACGAAGATGGCGGCCGAGAAGTACGACAAGTACAAGCACCAGTTCGGCGACCTCGTGCCGGACGAGCTGTTCGAAGGTGCCGGCTGTCGCAACTGCAGCAACACCGGCTACCGTGGCCGTCAGGGCGTGTTCGAGATGATGAGCATCAATGACGAAATGCGGTCGCTGATCATCAACAACGCCGCCAGCCATGAAATCCGTAAGGCCGCCATGAAAGACGGCATGCGGAGTTTGCGTGATGACGGCTGGCGTCTGGTGCAGGAAGGCAAAACCACCATCGACGAAATCATGAGCAACACGAAGGACGAAGAGAATCACCTTCGCGTGAACGAGGTGCACGCCTGATGGCCACGTTCGCATACACAGCCATCGACAAGAGCGGAAAGCGGACGACCGGCACGGTGCCCGCCGACAGCCGCGCCGCCGCCATGGACGCCGTCGTCAGCCGCGGCCTGTCGCCGCTCACCATCGCCGAAGCCACCGGAAAAGACGCCAAGGCCTCGGGGGGAGGCCTGAAGCTCAGCCTGACGCTCGGCAATCCGACGAAAGTCCCCGCCAAGGCGGTCGAAAACTTCACCCGCGAGCTCGCCAACCTGCTGGCCGCGGGCTTGTCGCTGTCGCGGGCGCTCTCGCTGCTCAAGCGTGAAGTCTCCAACCCGGCCGCGAAAAACGCCTGGGGCAAGATTCACGACAGCGTCGTCGGCGGCGAAGCGCTCGCCGAGTCGCTGGCGAAATTTCCGCAGGCGTTTTCCACCGTTTACATCGCCATGGTCCGCGCCGGCGAAACGGGCGGCTTCCTGCACGTCGTCCTCCAACAAATCAGCGACTTCCGCCAGCGCGAACAAGACCTCAAATCCAAAGTCCGCGGCGCGATGATTTATCCCGTCGCCCTCGCCTGTGTCGCCACCGGCGTGCTGATTTTCCTGCTGACGTTCTTCATTCCGAAATTCAGCGCGATCTTCGACCAGTTCGGCTCCAAGCTGCCGATGCTGACACAGATCATCGTCGCCATCAGCGGCTGGCTGATTCACTACGGGTTGTTCATCGCGATCGGTCTGGCGGTCGGCATTTACTTCTTCCAGAAGTGGAAGCAGACCGACAACGGCCGGCGGGCGATCGAGCGCGCCATCCTCGCCACGCCGGGCCTGGGTCTGGTGATCGCGCGGTTCGCGCTCGTCCGCTTCAGCCGAATGCTCGGCACGCTCGTCGGCGCCGGCGTGCCCCTCGTGGCGGCGCTTAAAGTCGCCAAGGAAGCCATCGGCAACCAGACGCTGTCTGACGCCGTCGCCAGCGCCATCGAACAAGTTCAACGCGGCACGCCGCTCAGCCAGGCGCTGTCGGGCAACAGCCAGCTCTTCCCGGCCAGCGTCATCGAGATGATCGCCGTCGCCGAGGAAACCGGCCGGGTTGATAAAGAACTCGTCCGCATGAGCGTCTCATACGAAACCGATCTGGACCGCAACCTCCGAACCTTCGTCGCCTTGGCCGAGCCGTTGTTGCTCGTCGTGATGGCGGCGGTGATCGGCACGGTGGTGGTCGCGATGCTGCTGCCCGTCTTCACGTTGCAGGACATGATTAATTAGTCGGCGGGCGGCAGTGGGCAGGAAAGAACAGAGACAACAATGGATATGGTTATGAATCGCAATCGTTCGCATCGTCGCTCCGGCTTCACGCTCATCGAGCTGCTGCTGGTGCTGGTCATCCTCGCCGTGCTGGCGGGCATCGTGATCCCGAAATTCGCCGGCAAGCAGAAACAGGCCCGCGAAACGGCGGCACGCACACAGGTCAAAAGCTTCGAAACCTCAATCGATGCTTTTGAAGTCGAAGTCGGCCGTTACCCGACCGATTCGGACGGCGGCCTGAACGCCCTCGTCTCGCCGCCCTCGGGCACCAGCTTCAAGGCGATGTTCAAGGAAATCCCGAAAGACCCGTGGGGCAACCCGTACCAGTACCGTCAGCCGGGCACCCACAACCCGTCAAGCTATGACGTCTTCTCCTTTGGCGAAGATGGTCGCGAAGGCAATGACGATGTCGGCAACTGGTCGGAAAGCAAGTAACCCGTGATTCGGCGGCCGGCCCATCTTCGCGGATTCACTTTGATCGAGCTCATCCTCGTTCTCATTGTGCTCAGCGTCGTAATGGCGATCGCCGCCCCGTCGCTCCGTGGCTGGGGGCAAGGCCAGAAGCTGCGGAACGTGGCCGACGACTTCCTGTCGGCCACGCGTTACGCCCGCACGCAGGCGGTCACCACCGCCACGCCGTACGCGATCGAACTGAATGCGAGTGACAACTCGTACGTCATCAAATCGATCGGCCCGGACGGCGTGCGGAAAGAAGTCACCGGCAGCATGGGCCAGACGACCAAGCTGCCGGACTCGTACACGTTCAAAGTCGTCAGCGGCGGCGGCACGGGCCAGGCCAGTGAAGGCCAAGCCACCGCCGCCGCCTCGCTGGTCTTCTACCCCGACAGCCGCAGCACGCCGGCCGTGCTGGAGTTCACTTCGCCGCTGGGCGACGTGATCAAGATCGCCAGCGACAGCCCGGCCGAGCCGTTCCGAATCGTGGATGCCACCAAGTGAAGAGCCGCCCCGCACAACCCCGCAGCCCGCACCAGCACCGTGGCTTCACGCTGCCGGAAGTGCTCGCCGCACTCGTGTTGATCGGCGTCGTGTTGCCGGTGGCATTGCGTGGCGTGAGCGTCGCGCTCATGGCGGCGTCCAAGGCGCGGCACAACAGCGAGGCCGTGGAACTCGCCCGGCACAAGCTCAGCGAACTCGCCCTCGCCAGCGACGCCGGCAGTTACGCCGGCTCCGGCGACTTCGGCACCGACTGGCCCGGCTACCGCTGGGAAAGCCGCTCCGTCTCCCGCGACTACGGCGTGAACGAAGTCACCGTCGAAGTCTTCTGGAAAACACGCGGCCAGGACGAATCGATCACCCTCAGCACGCTCGCTTACCCGAACGGCTACCTCGTCGGCACGACCACCAGCACCGACGACACGTCGACCGGCACGGGCTCCAGTACGGGAGGCACGCAATGACCGCCTCCCGTCGCCCGCACCGCAGCCGCGGCTTCACACTCATCGAACTGCTGCTGGCCACCGCCATGGTCGCCATGCTGACGCTGTCTCTTTACGCCGGCATGTCGACGGCGTTCCGGCGCGTCTGGTCGTTCAAAATCAGACCGACACGCTCCGCCAGGCGAAAATCGCACTGGACCTGCTCGAACAGGATTTCCGCTCCGTCATGCCGCCCACCGGCACGTTCGCGGGGCCGTTCGTCGGGACGGCGGGCGGTGCGGCGGGCTCGGCGTCGGCGTTCGTCGACGTCTACTGCCTCGGCAGCGATTTCCTCACCACCGCCGACGGCAACATTTACGACGGCATCCGCCACGTGCAGCTCTCGCTCACCGCCGACGGTTCGGGCAACACGCTGACACGAACCATCACCCGCAACCCGTTCGACGCTTCCGCCACGCCCGTGACCGAAACGCTCGCCAAGAATGTCGTCTCCTTCGACGCCAAATACTTCGACGGCCAGAACTGGAATGACGCGTGGGACAGCACGTCGCTCACCAACGCCGCCCTGCCGCTGGCGGTGGAGTTGACGATTTCGGTGAAGAAGCCGACCAACGACAATGCCGACAAGCTCTACACGCTGACCCGCATCGTCACGCTCCCCTGCGGCCAGACCGCCGACCAGACCGCCGCCGTCGCCGCCGCCGCATCGACGGCCACCAGCACCGGGGACACCGGCACGGGGACGGACGCCACCGGCACGGGAGGCACGACGCCGTGAGCCGACTGCCGAAACAATCCCGCCGGAACCGTGGCACGGTGCTGATCGTGGCGATGGTCGTCGTCTTCGCGATCGCCGCCATGGTGCTGTCGCTGACGCGCCAGGTCGGCACGCAGTCGCTGGTTTCGGCGAACGACCTCGCCGTCGTCAAAGCCGACGCCGCCGAGCGCGGCGCGGAGCAGTACGTGTTGTCGCTGCTGACCGATTACCGCGATTCCCTGCCGACGATGACCGAAACCGAGTTTTCGGCCGTCCCGGTCGGCGACGCTTATTTCTGGATCGTCCGCCCGACGTTTAACGACACCAACACGCCCGCCTGGGGTTTGACGGACGAGTCCGGGAAAATGTCGCTGAACACCGCCTCGGCGAGCCAGATCATGACCTTGCCGGGCATGACCGAAGACCTCGGCCTGGCGATCCAGCAGTGGCGCGGGCAGACCGACACCACGACCACCACCGACGGCACAACGTCGTCGTCTTCTTCCTCATCGACCGGAACCGTCGCCGTGACCGACGGCGTGAAGAACGCGCCGTTCGAAACCGTCGACGAACTGATGATGATCCCGGGCATGACCCACGAACTGCTGCACGGCCTGCCCGCGTCGCAGGCGGCCGCACTGGCGGCGAACGGGGGCTCGACCGACTGGTACCAGACCCACGGCGTCTTCGATTACTTCACCGCCTGGGGACAGTGGCCGAACACCGCCGCGGACGGCACGGCGCGCGTCTCCTACAACGCCGCCGAGCAACGCGACGCCCTCAACACCCTGCTGAGCGACAAGCTCGGCAGTGCGGCGCGGGCGTCGGAAATCATCAACATCATCACCCCCGCCACCGGCGGCGGCCGCGGCCGGCCGGGGCGGGCGACGCCGGTGCAACTGACCGACATTTTTGACCTGGCGGACCGCGCGAACCTCACGACCGAAGAGCTCGCTGCGATCGAGGATTACGTCACCAACGACTCCCAGGCCACGCTCGTGAAGGGCCGGATCAACGTCAACACGGCACCGCGTGAGGTGCTGCTGACGCTGCCGAACCTGGCCGAGTCGGACGTCGACACGCTGATCGCCCGCCGCGTGGAGGCCGCCGCCAGCGACACGCCGAATTCCGTCGCCTGGGTGTACGACGCCCTCAAAGACAAGGCCGTCGGCCTGGGGAACCTGATCTGCGGGCAGGGCCGGCAGTTTTCGGCGGACATTGTGGCGGTCAGCCACAACGGGCGGGCGTTCAAGCGGGTAAGAATCGTTGTCGACAGCACGTCGTCGCCGGCGCGCGTGGTTTACCGCCGCGACCTGACCGACCAGGGCTGGCCGATGGACCCGAGCATTTTAGACCAGTTAAAGGCCGGCACGTTCGCCGGCGGACAGACGCCGACGATGAGCTCGGCAACAGGAGCGCGTTGATGGCGGTAGCGACCGGCACAGTTCTTAGCCTCGTCCTCGGCGACCGCACGGCGGTGCTGGCGCAGGTCGGCCTCGACAAGGGCGGCCGCGTGGTCCAGCGCGTCGGGCACTTCGACGCCGCCACGCGGCTGCTCGATCAACCGAAATCCAACGGCGAAGCTGCTCGCCGCCTACCTCGCCGGCCACGGCTTCGCCGCGAAGAAGGCGGTCGTCGGCGTGCCCGCCCGCTGGCTGATCGCGCAGGAGCGCGACCTGCCCCCGGTCGACGCCAACGCCGCCGCCGACCTGCTCCGCCTCGCCGCCGAGCGGCTGAGCCTGGCCGAAAGCGGCACGCTCGTCGCCGACTACGCCGGACAGGTCGACCCCAAGGCCGCCAGCAAGGTGCTGCTCGTCGGCATGCTCAAGCCGCAGCTGGACAAGGTCCGAACCTTCCTCGAAGCCGCCGGCCTGCAGATGGAGGCCGTCTGCCCGACCTCGCTCGCCATCGCCGATCTCACCGGCGGCGATAAAAACGTCCTACACCTCGGTGCCGACGGCGCGGAACTCGTCCTGCAAACCAACGGCAACCCGCGCACGCTGCAGCCGCTCACGCCGGACCTGGCCGCACTCGGTGCGGAACTGCGTCGCACGCTCGCCATGCGTGGCGTTGCCGCTTCGGACCTCACGCTCTCCGACAGCGTCGGGCTGACCGACGAACAGGCGGCGGGTATCACGTCCAAGCTCAGCACCGCCACCACGCGTTTCGGCAAGGAACTGGGCGCGACGCTCTCGCCGGGCGCTCATAACGGCTCGGCGAAGACGCTGTCGCCCGACGCGCACTGGCCCGCCGTGGCGCTGGCCGTCTCCGCCGCCACCAAGCGTGGCCTGCCGATCGACTTCGCCGACAGCAAGCTCACCTTCCGCCCGCCCGCCAAGTTCGGGCGGAAGACGATCCTCGGCGCCGCCGTCGGCGTTTTGGCCGTCCTCGGGTTCGGCTGGCTGGTGATGACCGTCAACGCCCGTGAGGCCGAGGAACAGGAACTCGCCAAGCTCGTCGCCGAGAAAAAACAGCCCATCGCCGACGCCAAGGCCGACATCGACCAGATCACCTACGGCCGCACGTTCTTCGACACGCGCCCGAACATGCTCGAATGCGTCAAGCAGATCGCACTCGCGTTCAACTACGACGAACAGATCTGGCTGAACAGCATCGACATGAAGCTCGACGGCCGGTGCAGCATCGTCGGGCGGAGCGTCGACCGGCAGAATGACCTGAGCCTGATCAACGCCCTGCGGGCCCGGCTGGCCGCCAATCCGTCGTTCAAGAACGTCTCCGTGACCAGCACGAGCGACACCGGTTCGGGCTCGGGCCAGAACCGCGAACAGCTCAAGGCGTTCACGATCGCCCTTCTCTATCAACCCACGGCCGCCACCACGGCCCCGACCACGAAACCCTCCAAATGACCGCACGAGAAAAAACCATCGCCATCTGCGTCGGTGCGGCCGTCGGGCTGCTGGCCCTGGACCAGTACCTGCTCCAGCCGATGTTCGACCGCCTCAGCTCGGCCGACGCGCTCATCGAGCAGCACCAGACCGAACTCAACGACGCCGAAACCCTCATGCAGACGCGCAACCGCGCCAAACGCAAGTGGAACGAAACCGCCAAGAAGTCGATCATGACCGACGCCTCCTCTGCCGAGCAGCAGATGGCCGTCCGGGTCAGCGAACTCGCCGAGCGGGCCAATCTCAAGCTCAGCACCAGCAAGGCCGAGAAAGGCGAACGCACCCGGGGCTTTGACGTCTGGGGCGACAAGCGCACCGCCACCGGCAACATGCAGCAGATCGGCCGCTTCCTCTACGAACTGCAGCACACCGACATCCCCATCCGCGTGACGGACCTGAACATCACCTCACGCAAAGACGCCACCGACGACCTCACGCTCAGCCTGTCGCTGTCGACCATCTACCAAGGCCCGACGCCGCAGAAGGTCGCCATGACCAACGCCACCGGGAGCTACCGATGAAACACGCACTTCTCGCCGCCATCGCGGTGATGACGCTCACCGGCGTCTCCCTCGCCCAGAACAATAACGGCAGCACCAGCCGGCAGTCGTTCGACAAAGAATACAGCGACGTCGTCCAGCGCAACCCGTTCCTCCGCGAACGCCACGCGCCGCGTCCGCCGGGCGACAACGGCGGTCGCCGCCGGCCGACTTCGGACACGCCAACCCGAAATCAATCGAACTTCACCCTCCGCGGCGTCGCCATCGAAGACGACGAACTGCACGCCTATTTCGAACCCCGCCGCGGCGGCGAAATGCGTCGCCTGGCTCCGGGCGACACGTTCGAAAACGGCCGCATCGTTGGCATCGCGATCGACGCGGTCGCCTACGAATTCCAAGGCCAAACCATCTGGATCGAGATCGGCCAGGACCTCTCGGGTGCCAAAAGTTCGGCCGTCGCTTCCTCTTCCGGCTCGTCGGATGCCACGCCGCCGAGCGACGGCTCCACCCAGCCCGCCGCTAAGCCGACCGACAACAGCCTGCCCGCCGAAGGCGGCTCGCTCGCCGAACGCATGAGAGCCCGCGCCCGGGCCCAGCGTGGCAATCGCTAACACCATTCATCCATCACCGATCACAACGACCGTCCGACGTCTGAAGGAAACCACGCACATGTCGCAATCGCCCCGCCGCCTGCCCCGCATCGTTCTCGCCGCCGCCCTGGCGGCCGCCCCGCTTGTCGCGCAGGCGCAGACCAACCCGTCCGCCACCCAGCCCGCCACGCAACCCGCCACCCGGCCGGCGCACGACGTCACCGGCGTCAAAGCGCAGAACGGCAAGTTGCAGATCAACTTCCAGGACGCCTCGATCAACACCGTCCTCGATGAACTCTCCACGACGGCCGGCTTCATCGTCGTGAAAGAAACGCAGGTCGAAGGCCGCGTCACCCTCGTCAGCAAGCAGCCGATCTCCCCGGAAGAAGCCATCCCGCTTCTCAACACCGTCCTGAAAAACGCCGGCTATGCCGCCATTCAGCAGGAACGGACGCTCAAAATCGTTCGTGCAGACGACGCCAAGAAACTGAACATTCCCGTCTTCATGGGCAATAAGCCGGAAGAGATTCCGAACACGGACGAACTCCGCACGCAGGTCATCCCGCTGAAGTACAGCGACAGCACGCAGTTGAAGACCGACCTTCAGCCGCTGATCAACCCGTCGGCGGACTTCACCAGCAACGCCAGCAGCAACGTGCTGATCATCACCGACACGTCGGCGAACGTGAAACGCGTGGTGACGATCATCAGCAGCCTCGACACCAGCGTGGCCGACCAGGTCGACGTGAAGGTCTTCAAGCTCAACTTCGCCGACGCCACCGCCGGCGCCAAACTCATCAATGACGTCTTCGGCAACCTCGACCAGGCCCGCACGCAAGGCAGCAACCAGCCCGGCCAAGGTGGCGGCGGTGGCGGTGGTGGCGGCGGCGGCGGCGGTGGATTCGGCGGGTTCGGCGGGTTCGCAGGCTTCGGCGGCCGGGGCGGTGGCGGTAATAACAACAATAACAACAATGGCCGTCGTGCAGCCGGCAAGGTGACCGCCTCCAGCGACACGCGCACCAACAGCGTCGTCGTCAGCGGCCCAGCCGACACGCTGAAGATCGTCGAAGACGTCGTCAAAAAGCTCGACGAAAACCCCGCCGTCGATCAGGTCGTCTATGTCTACCGCCTTAAGAACGCCCAGGCGCTCAACCTCGAACAGGTGATGAACGCCCTGTTCAACGGCACGGCGATCACGAACCGCTCCACGCAAAGCAACGCCGACCGCCTCACCGCCGCCCGCTCGACCAGCAGCAGCAGCTTCGGCTCCACATCAACTGGGGGCAGTACCGGACGCACATCGTCTGGCGGCACTGGCAACGCCAGCTATCAGGGTCGGAACATGTCCCAGAACTCGCAGCAAACCGTCGCCGATCTGAATGGGCAAGTTTCCATTATCGCGGATGTTGACAGCAACTCGCTGCTGCTTCGTACAGCACCCGGAAATTATCCGCGGGTGAAGCAAGTACTTGATGAACTCGATCGCCCCGTGCAACAAGTACTGATCAAAGTGCTGTTTGCCGAAGTCACACATGACAACACCAGTGATATCGGAGCGCAGCTTTCAGTACTTAACTTGCGCGACAATCGCCTAGCGCCCAATGACACGACGGTAACAGGAGCGGCACAAGCGAGCCGCACTCTGGGTGCGATCGGGGCAGGCAACTTTGCGTTACCCGCTGCCGGCGCATCGGGCAGTGGTCTGGTTATCCAGTTGCTCGAACAGAACTTCGCCGCCACGATCCGTCTTTTAGAAAACGCGGGAAAGCTGGACGTGCTCAGCCGACCCTACATTCTCGCCAGCGACAATCAGCTCGCAAGCATTGTGGTCGGCCAGGAAGTGCCGTTCATCACCAACAGCCGCGTCACCGACGCCGGCCAGCAGATCAACACCACCGAATACCGCGACATCGGTATCCTGCTCGACGTCATCCCACACGTGAACCCGGACGGCGTTGTCATCTTGGACGTGGCTCCGGAAATCAGCACCTTAACTGGGCAAACTATCCCCATCAGCGAGGGCGTTAATCAGCCGATTATTGCTAAGCGAAGTGCCCAAAGTCGCGTGGGCGTAAAGAGCGGCCAAACGATCGTGATTGGTGGTTTGATGGAAGATCAGTTCACCGAATCCGTCGATAAAGTGCCGTTGCTCGGGGACATTCCTTGGATCGGCGAACTCTTCAAACGCACCCAGCGCACCAAAAAGAAAACTGAACTGCTGATCTTCCTCACCCCGCACGTGGCCGCCTCGCCGGATGTGCTGGACGGCATGACCAAGCAGGAACTCGGCGGCACACGCTTGGTACCGGGCGCGGTCGGTCCTGGCGTGTACCAAGAACACATGAACGGCATGGAACGCGGCGAAGTGCCGAACCAGAAGTTCAACAGCGAACCGTACCAGGTGCCGCCCGCAAATCCTTCTGCTCAGCCTTGAAACAGCAGGAGTTACACATAAGCCTTAATTTTCCAGAACAATAAATTCGTCATGCAAAGAGGGCCGACTAAAGTCGGCCCTCTTTTGCATGACGAGGATAATGATCACACTACATCGTGAGTATAAATTGTGTCTGTGATTCCATCAGTCGCGCCATCGTTGATTATTCGACTGTCAATATAGGAATTTTCTGGAACCTGTCTTTCAAAATAGAAAAAGTCGTGCCCGTTACCCCCCAAACAAGTGTCAGACCCTTTATTGTCATTTCCGCAATAGAACGTATCGCTTCCATTCCCACCATCCATTCGATCATTGCCACTGCCGCCGTCTAGCGTTAGGGCAATTGCGGCAGTTACATTTGAATTTACACTGAACTTGTCGTTACCGCCGTTCAAATAAACAGTGAAGGCTGTGTAAGAGCTCGTAAAGTGATAAATCGTACCACTTGTAGGTGTGGTTACAGGATTTGAACCAGTGCTATCAAAATAGTAAGTGGTTCCTGCAGAAGGGCCAAAACGATTGTAGCCAGCACTGTCATGCCACATGACAACAACTTCGCTATTACTAGTGAAGTTCAATGTTTGCGTCGCCATCAGGCGACGTGATTCTACCGGTTCACAAACAGCAGGTGTTCGCATGGGTACCCCAAAACAGCAACCTTTTGCGGGCCAATTAGCACCGAAAGATGCTTTAAAAATTACATTGGCCCACAAAAGACAATAATCGCTCACGCAATCGCGACGCAACCAAAATTTTGATATTTTTGGCAAAGTATTGATACTTAATCACTGACCTGCAGCGCACTGTGCAGCATGTCGAATGGCACCAACTGCGGCCTCTGTCTAGAAAACATCGCAAGCGTACGGGACTTGATAGCGACGCCGGGTTAAAGTTTCATCCAATGAACTCGAAGCTTTTTGGATTCGTTATCGGAAGCTTAGCTTGTGTCTTGGCATTGTTGTCTGGATGCCAAAATGACAAAGGCAATCTAAAAAATACGCCCGGCACGACACCGCTGCCGGACAATGCCCAGGCGGTCATCAGCAACACCGACCCGTCCGCTTTGAAGATGCACGACATCGCCGGGGCGCTGTTTTTCTATTACGCGATGAACAAGCACTTCCCGGAGAAGATCGAAGCCGCGTTCGCCGTTGGCGATGTGCCCCTGGACATGAACGTGCCCGGCGGGCATGGCCAGTACATTTACACGCCGGACGGGTTCCTGCTGCAGGACCGCAAGTCGCGCATCGTGGTCTTCGAGCCGGCCCCGCTGCACGACGGCTACCGGCTGGCGATCACCATCGCGGACCCGGAAGGCAATCAGCCGATGCTCGCGAAGGTCATCGCCTTGCCCGAGTCGTTCTTCCTGTTGCGTCCGCCGGTTCCGGTCGACCCGGCGATCCCGACACCTCGATAACCCGCCCCGCCGCCGCCGCGAGCAATCGCCGCCCCGGCGAGTGCGCCACTCGGCAGCCGCCGGTGAAACTCCCGAATGCGGGGAGAATCATCAGCCTGCGTTCGACCACAAAACAGGGCACGCTCACGCCGGTGCCGTCAAAATCTTTCAGCCGAACCTGCGGGTGCAGATGTCCGCCCATGACCGGCAGATCATGGGCCTGCGCCGGGTCATGCACGAACGCGATGCCGCTCTCAATGTGCACCGCATTCAAGGGCGTAATGTTGAGTGCCGGATCAATCGCCCCGGCCGAGCGGTCGTGGTTGCCGGGGACGAGTTCCACCGCCAACTGCCCGTGCCCGGCGCGCCATTGTTCGACATGGGACTGGGCAGAGTGGGCTTCCTTCGCGTGCAGAAAATCGCCGAGTATCAGCACGCGTTCGGCGGCGTGCGTTTGGATCATTTTACTCAGCCGCGATAAATCCCGGGCGGTGATGCCGGTGGGAACGGGCAACCCGCCTGCGGAAAACCGCCGCCTTGCCGACATGGAGATCGGAGACGATCAGGGTTTTCAATCTCGGCCAAAACAGGGCGCGGTCGGGCAGTGGCAGGAAGTTTTCGCCGCCGAATTCCAAACCCGAAACTGCCATGCCACGTCCCTGTGAAGGCCCGGCGAAATCATAGGAACGGGCCTGGCGGGCGGGACGGCGTCCGCATGAAAAACCCCGCAAATTACGCCCTTATCTCACCGAATCGGCAACGCCAATTCAAGGAAATTCCGCCGCCAATCCATGCTAAACGAAAATTGCTACAATGCCCGGCCGCCGGCACGAACGGCGGTGAACTTTCAAGGATAATGATGGGCAGCACCTGGCAACAGCCGATTCCGGAGATTTATAACCAGTTATCCGACGCGGAGTTGCGCAGTCCGCATCGATCTGGCCCGGCAGTCGCTCGGCGATAAGCTCGTCATCCTCGGCCACCACTACCAGCAGGACGCCATCATCGACTTCGCCGATTTCGTAGGCGATAGCTTCGAGCTCAGCCGTCGGGCCGCCGACCAGAAAGGTGCCGATTACGTCATCTTCGGCGGCGTCCACTTCATGGCCGAAAGCGCCGACATTCTCACCGATGAACGCGTGCAGGTCATCCTCCCCGACCTCGGTGCCGGCTGCTCCATGGCCGACATGGCCAGCCTTGATCAAACCGAAGAAGCCTGGGAACAACTCACACAGGTGCTCGGCGATCACCCGATCGTGCCGATCACCTACATGAACAGCACCGCCGCCATCAAAGCCTTTGTCGGCGAACACGGCGGCGCGGTCTGCACCAGTAGCAACTGCCGCAGCGTATTGGAATGGGCCTTGGCCGGCGGTGCCAACCCGATTGCGCGTGGAAATCCGCGGCCGAAAATCCTCTTTTTCCCCGACCAGCACCTCGGCCGTAACACCGCGTACGCCATGGGGTTCCCGCTCGAAAAAATGATCGTCTGGGACCCGCGGCAAGACCTCGGCGGCAACACCAAAGAGCAAATCCGCGACGCCGACTTCATCCTCTGGAAAGGCCACTGCTCCGTCCACGCACTCTTCCGGCCGGAACACATCGACGCCATTCGCGCCAAGCACCCTGACGTCAAAGTCATGGTCCACCCCGAGTGCCGATGGGAAGTCGTGCAAAAGTCCGACCTCGCCGGCAGCACGGCTTATATCGTCGACCAGGTCAAAAAAGCCCCGCCCGGCACGCGATGGGCGATCGGCACGGAAGCACACCTCGTCAATCGCCTGAAAAATCAGTTCCCGCAACAGCACATCACCGTGCTAAGCGACTGCCAGTGCCT
The DNA here is from genome assembly GCA_049840775.1 of Tepidisphaeraceae bacterium. Lineage (GTDB taxonomy): Bacteria > Planctomycetota > Phycisphaerae > Tepidisphaerales > Tepidisphaeraceae > RYN-431. The sequence continues at coordinate 72,682 of JASGJJ010000008.1, read as the reverse complement.
TTGCACGACGATGTTCCGCATAGATCTGCCCCACCTTTGCTGGGCGATCGAAAACCTCGTCGAAGGCACTGTCGTGAACCAGATCAAAGTCGACAGCCACACGCGGCATTGGTCGACCGTCGCACTCCAGCGAATGCTTTCCATCAAAGCGAACGGCAACCCGGTCCACGGCCCCAGCGTGCCACAAGCCGTGCCGGCCAAGCAGATCTCCACCGATCCGCGCATCGAAGACTAAACGCGTTCACCAACGGAGCGTTGGGTATCAACTTTTGATGCCCGACGCTCAAGGCTGTTCTGTACTTACAGGCACCGGTGGCGGAACCGCCGACGATTGCACCACCGGCGTGGCCGACCACCGCCCTGCCAAGAACGCCAGCACCGCCACCAAAACGCCGACAAGAACCAGTGCAGAAATGAAACGTTCACGCGTTTCAAATAACCAATGTTGCACAGGCACCCATGTCGCGGAAGGTTTCACGACTACATCGCCCGATGCCGGTGATGCGACGGGAACGGGTGCGGTTTTTCCGAAATAAGTGTCCAGCGCCTCGCACACGACGCCGACTTCCGGACTGACCGAATCCCCGAAATACTGCGTGCCGTTCGGCCCCGACAAAAAGTAAACAAAATGCCGGCGCCCCCGATGAGGGTGATCGGGATTTACCCAGAACGAGGAAATATCGATTTCATGAGCAGCGTGCAGATCGGCCGCGGTAAGTGTCACCGGGTTTTCGATTTTCCGGTCGTCGAGTTTCACGATCGCACGCCGGCCGTCACGCGACATGATCTCGGCAATATCGGCAAGCATTTTGCCGTCGAGTTTCGGACGGTGCAGCCTGCGGTCGGGAATCTCATCCATGTCCGCACCTTAGCGCCAAAGCCATGCGTGAATCAAACGTTGTCCCGACGCGTCACCGCCAAAACAGCAGCCAAACCCCCACCGCCAACCCCACCACGATTACCAGTGCAATGCCGATTCCGCCTTTTCTACGCCGGCCGGACCGTTTAATCCGCATCATCCGGTAGACCCCCGCGTCGGGCCGATGGGCGCGTCGCGTGGAGAGTGTTCTACCTGTCGTCTGACTCTTCGGCATCGATCCATCACCCACCGGCCGCCGCACGACGGCCGCTTGAAATCGCTCATCTTTCAATCGTGGCAGCTGTAACTGCCATTGCCACCATAAAAGGCCGTCCCATCGCATTCAATATCGACGTGAACAATTGACGAATTGGCGACCCTTTGCTAGCCTCCGTGATTCGCCGGCCCCATCGTCTAGTGGCCTAGGACACTGCCCTCTCACGGCGGCGACAGGGGTTCAAATCCCCTTGGGGTCATCGAAAAATCCCGGAATATTCCGGGATTTTTTCATTTCTGTAGTCTTTCCTGGCTGAAACGACGCCACGAATTTGCCAGAGTTCGATCAAGTCGCTGCCGGGGTTCTTAAATCGGCACACCATGCATGCAAAAATGTGCAGACGATCTGCGGTTTATCGAAGAGCAGGTTTGACGGGAGGTACTTAGATTTAGGCTTTCGCATCCGAGATCTCTGTTCCGGAGTCGCATGAAAGCATCAATGATCCACGCCGGGCTGTTCGTTGTAACGCTTGCCAGTATTGCGGGTGCGGCTGACCCAGTAACCGAAGACGTGACGAAGCGGCCGGCAGATTGGGTTGGCGAAACGTTCCGTGCAACCGTCGGCCCGAACGGGATCAGCAGCCTGAAATATCCAGGTGACACGTTCGTCACGGATTACATCGCGCACGACCGAACACTCGGTAGCCTTCAGATCGTCTACCGGACCGACGCGGGAGCGTGGCGGACCATTCGCACGGCCGACCTCACGGCGACGTTACGCAAAGCAACAACTCAACCGGCCGGCACTGGATGGGAATCTGTGGCGCGCGACGGTGATCTCGAGATCATTCAAAGTTTTACGCCATCCGACAGCGGCCCGGCTACGTCGCTCGTCTGGTCATTCAGACTGGTCAACCACGGCACGACACCGCTGGAGGTTGGCGACCTTGCCGTGCTCAGCCCGTTCAACACAGACCTCGGCGAGAACGCGAATAATGCCGAAACCACATCGCTCGAAGCACACCAACGCATCCTGACCCAACGGCAAATTCCGCACTGGTGGATCGCAGGAAACGGATCATTCATTTTCCTGGAACGCCCCAACGGCGTCGGGCCGTTTCTCGTCATGACGCCGACCGGTACCACGCGTCTTGAGACGTTCGACGAAGACCGGCCGCCCCGCCCGACAACCCGGCCGGCCACGCAGACACGCCGTCGCCAGGCGGACAGGCTTTTTTACATCCATTCGACTGCGGCGGCAGAGCAACTCGCCAAACAAACTGAGGCTTGGCAAAAGCAGACGGGGTTCGCCGAACACGCCCCGGCTACTCGACTCGGACACACCAGTCTTGTCCTTGCCCCGGGCGGCAAAGCGGATTATGGCTTCGCCCTGCGTTTCACGCCCGCCACGTCTCCGACGCCATACCAAGGCGTTCGCGACGTGCTTTACGCGGCAGGCAAGCCCGACATCACCGTCGCCCCCGGTATGACCGTGCCAACGGACCTCACCGCCACAATTGCCGTGCGAAGCAAGGTCGCGATTGATGCGCTCGAACCCGAATTTCCGGACCGCACCACCGTTGCCGAAACCACCGCGCCGCCGACGGCACCGGCGGGGACGCGATTGTTCCGCATCAAGTTCGCCAAGCTCGGCGAAAACCTGCTGACAATTCGGTGCGGCGACCAGAAAACGACGATGGAATTCTTCGTCACCGAACCCCTGGAAATCGTCATTAAAAAGCGCGCCGCGTTCCTGGTCAGCCATTGCCAGTGGACGAACACCGGGAAGTGGTACGACGGCGTTTTCACCGAGTGGGATGCGATCAAAAAAGTGTTGCGATCGCCCGACGATTTAGACCGCCTGTTCCGGTACATCCTGACGTGCGACGATCCCGGCCTGGGCAAAGCGCCGTTTCTGGCGAGCAAAAATGCGTTCCTGCCGGAGCAGAAAGAGGTCACGGCTTTGGACGCATACATGAAGTCATTCGTCTGGGGCAAGCTTCAGATGACGGATAAGGAACGCCACCCGTTCGCGATATACGGCATCGACGATTGGCATGCCAACCGCGCCAGCACCAAACCCGGCGTCGACGGCCAGGACCACGTCTGGCGAATTTACGACTATCCACACATCGTCCTGCTCTATTACCGCATGTACCAGATCGCCAGTTATTACCCGGCGATCAAGACCGACCTCAAACCTTCAGAATACCTTGACCGCGCGTACGGCACGGCGATGGCGTACTTCGAAGTGCCGACGCGGGTGAATGACTGGTCCGCGTATTACACCGGAACGTACAACGAAGTGATCATTCCGGACTTGATCGACGCCCTGGTCGCCGCCGGCCGATCGGCAGAAGCTGACAAATTGCGGGCACACTGGGAACAGAAGGTCAAGGCATTCGTTTTCGCTGAAGACCCGTACCTTTACGGCTCTGAATACGCCTTCGATTCAACCACCTTCGAAGGTTCTGCAGCCCTGGCGAAATGGGCAGTCGAACGAATGGCCAAGCCCGGCTATGTCGCGCCACCGCAGCTGGCAGACGAGCGTGTTAAGAACGAGCCGCCCCGCAAACCCGAGGCCTTTCCCGCCGTTACTGCGCAAGCGGCCAATCGTTTTATGGAACGGCAACTCGCGCAGAACCTTTCTGACCGCGGCTGGCTGGAAAACTGTTACTACTACCAAGGCTCAGACTTTCGCGGCGGGTTCGGTAGCGGCTACGTACTTTCATACATGTCCCAAATGGGCGGCTGGGGCGTGCTCGATTACGCCCTTCATCACGCCAAAGACGACCAGGCTGCCGCCCCGCTGCTGCGTCTGGGTTACGCGTCCACACTCTCGAGCTGGGCACTGGTCAACAGCGGCACGCGCGAAAGCAACTACGGCTATTGGTTCCCCGGGCCCGACAATGACGGCGCTGCGAGCGGCGGCTTCGAGCCCCGGCCGTTTGCTCGGCAGTGGATCGGGAAAGTCGTCCCACGCGGTGCCTGGCAATACGCCAATGAAATCGATCTCGGATTCAGCGGTGCCCTACGCTCGGCGACAACGCTCGTCACCAATGACCCGCTCTTCGGGCCGATCGCGTTTGGCGGTGAACTCGCGACCACACCCAACGGCTACGCCGTACTCCCCCGCGACGGACTGCGACAAAGGCTGAGCGTACGACTGGCGGGAAATCGCATCGACCTGGAACTCGCACACGATGCCTTTGCAGGCGACACGCCCGTCGAAATCTCTGCCGACGGAAAACGCGTTCGCTTCAAACTCGAAAATCGCACCGGCCCGGCCCACCTCACCGTGCTGCGAGTACACGGCGCGACGAACATCAAGGTCCAAGGCTTGTCTTCCAAAATCTTGCCCGCCAATTCAGGCGGGTTTGATGTCGAGCTTTCCGTCCCCTCTGAACCGGGGCAAATGATCGAACTCGATCTCAATACGGCCAGCTAGACATTCAAACCGGATCACCGGTTCCCATACGAAAAAGCGGCAATCGTCACACAGGATGCCCGGAGCAATTATCCGGCACCCGGTGTGACGATTGCCGCTTTTAAGACTTCGCTACCGTCCGCTCAACGCAAACCGCCTTGAAACGCACAGATCAATACTATAACTTTAAAGTTACACGATTTATCGATCGGCGGACCCATGAAATGCGGAAAATCGGCACTTTTGGCGGCGTCTGTTATGACCTTGATCACTTTACGCAATTCCAATGCGGCCGATCGGCCACAAGTGTTGGACGGCGATCAGGACTTTGACCCTCAAACCAACATGGTCTGGGGGAAAGTCACGGACAAAGGTTATCACACGCTGCTTCCGCCGAATTCACGAGCACACCCTGTGCGCTCAGCTTTGAAATATGCGTTAGTGCTCCTGGAGACTGGCGAACGGTCACGCGTCGATCGCGCGGAGGCCGTCCTCAAAGCAGCATTAGCACTTCAAATCACCGACCCGACCCGCGCCGAGTTCGGGATCTGGCCTTATTTTCTGGAAGAGCCGATCGAAAAAATGGCGCCGCCCGACTGGAACTGGGCGGATTTCTGCGGCAGCCAGCTTGCGGAGATTCTCGCCAAGCACGAAACGGCACTCTCGCCCGAACTTCGGAACCAGACACGGGCCGCACTTTCGAACGCGGCATGGAGCATCTTCCGCCGCAATGTGCAGCCGAATTATACGAATATCGCGATCATGGGTGCCGGCGTCTGCTGCGCGGCAGGCGAACTGCTCAACGAACCCGCACTGCTGAACTACGGCAGGCAACGCTTAACGAATTGCGTGATCGCTTACGACCGTGACGGCGGATTCAACGAGTACAACAGCCCCTCTTATACGACGATCGTCTTGACCGAATGCGAACGCATAGGTCACCTCGTTAAAGACCCCGCCAGCCGTGAGGCTGCCGAACGGCTTCGGTATGGGGCCTGGAAAACCATCGCCGAAAGCTACCATCCCGCCACGGGCCAGTGGGCCGGTCCGCACAGCCGTGTCTACAGTGATCGGCTGGGGAGCGGCTGGGCGAAGTTCTTTGCCGACCAGAGCGGTGCCAAGATTCCCTTCCATCCCGACGCGCCCGGCGGAGGCCCGTCCGGTGAAGTCGACTACGGCCCGTGCCCGGACGATCTCGAAGCGCGGTTTGTCGCGTTGCCGACAGAAACGGTCGAACTGCGCCGCCGATTCATCCGTCGCGATGATGAGAGCAAGTCGACGTACGGCACCACGTGGCTGTCGCCGGTCGCCTGCCTCGGCAGTGTGAATTACGACAGCTTTTGGACGCAACGGCGTCCCGTCATCGCATACTGGAAGACCGCCGACGACCCGGCCGTGGTACTGAAATTGCGATTCCTCCACGACGGAAAGGACTTCGCTTCCGCGGGCGTCCGCACGACACAGTCCGGCGGGCAGGCGGTGTCACTGGTTTCCCTGCTGCTCGATCGCGGTGACCATCATGACACTATCGACAAACCCAAAGACGGAATTTTCCTCGCCCGCAGTTTCCTCGCCCGATACGAACTCACCGGCATCGGGGCAAGGGTCGAACGCGTGAGCGATCGCACCTTTGACTTAATCGCCGGGAATACGACAGCGCGTGTGACGGTCGGCCCTGGAAAATTCAACGGAAGCAACGTCGTTGCCGCGATCGGCCACGACGATAAATCGGCCTGGGTTGACGCCGTTCTCTATGACGGACCGGCACGAGGGTTTCGCTTCGCCGATCTCACCGATGCCTGGGCAACGCTAGGCCTTAGTATTCAAACGAATGCTGCGCCGATCACCCCTGCGGTCGAGGCGCGCGATGACGCCAACGACGTCACCGCGACGTTCGGAAAACTAAGCGTTACCGGCCCGCGTCATGCGACGTCGTACTGATCTTGGGCCGCGGCTTACTCAGGTCGCCGGCATGCCGTCCGTCGTCTCCGCCACCAGCAACGGCCTTTGCCAAGCCGTTGCGTGTTCTTCGAGCACTGTCGTGGAGAGATTGTCGCCAGCGAAGAAACGGAATCGGAATTCGTGCAACCCGGTATCCGACGGTCTGCCGCGTGCGTTCTCGCGCGGTGCCGGGTCATGGTGTGCCATCAGCGGGTTGCGTAACAGTGTGAATCGCACGCGTTCGGGCGTCGCATCGAGTGCGAATACGTCCGGGCAAACGATGCCGATTTTTGTGCCGTTTTCCAGCCGAAGCATTGTATAATCACGCATCGGTCGCTCGGTGCCATCACCGCGACGGACCAGTTCACCGCCGAGAATGCCGTCAACGCGTTCGCTTACTCCGGATGGCACTGGCAGCGTGAATTTGAGAACCGCTCCGTGTTGCACCCATTCGATCCGCAACACGAGTTCAACGAACGGCTCGTTCGCGTAAACGCGATATTCCGCCAGCACCGGCGAAACGCCAATGCGGCCGTGCCGCACGACTGAAGCGGTCAAAATCCCACACTCGACGGGAACAACGGCATGCAAGACACAATGCGTCACCGGGCCCTCGGCGAAGCGCTCGATGCCATGCGACCAGGTGTCAGTCGGGTCGGGAATCAACTCCATTTTCGGCAGCGGCAAACGCATGCCGTTGAGCATCATTGTTTCGTTCCCGTCATTCGTGAAGTGAATCGAAGCGGCGTTATTTTCGAGCCGATCGGGCTCCGCTTTTAAAGATGTTATCGGTTCGTGCCCCTCACTCAGGTTTGTTCGGTCCACACGAATCACGCGTGTTTCTCCAGCTGCCAGGTTCGCCCGGAGTAAAAACCGTGACTGCATCCCAATTTGCACGGCTTCCGTCGTGACTTCCTGGTGCGTCAGGGTTTGACCATGCTCATCGATGAAGCGCCAGTGCGGCTCCCATTTGCCGCCATCTGTCCACCAGTATTCCCACGAGGCATATCCCACGTATGATTTGTCCGAAGCGTTATGCAACACAATCCGATGGTGCGGATCGGCCGGCAGTTTCAGAACGCTTTGACGCAGTCGTGTTTGAAGGAGTGTGTCTGCAAATGAGCAGACGCCGCCTAGTTGCGATTCGACTTGCGTGTACGCGCTCGGCAAACAGGTGCCGCCGAGCGTGTCGTGGAAATGATGAAAGCAAAGCGTTCGCCACGCTTCATCAAGGGTTTCACGGTCAGCGGGCGTCGCAAGGGTTTCCGCCTGTGCGAGCAAATGCTCCGCCCGACGCACGGCTGTCTTCACTGGACGGTAGACGCTATAGCAGCCTACCGCGTGGTGCTGTAGTTCGCCGGTGTAGGTCGGCAGTTTGTGTAAATCGTTTTGGATCGCGGCGAAGAACCTCGCCGGCGAAGACCAGACGAGCCTGACGTCACTGAATGCAGAGCGGTGCTCTTCCAGCCACGCCATCAGGCGTTCGTTCGGCCCACCGCCGTGGTCGCCGACACCGAGGAAGCACATCGTATGATCAATGCCTTCGGGCAGCTCGGTAAGCGACGCACGAATATGAGCTTCGCTGATGCGGTTAAAATCACCATAACCGCCGGCGATGCGAAATGTCGTGACAGCAGGCCCATTCGCGTAGCCTTGCCAATTGAAAAGACGCGCGGGCAACGCCATCTCGTTTTCTTGCGGCCGCATCATGACGTAGCTGCTTTGCCCTGCCGTCCGAAGATATCCCGGCAGCGTAGCAGCGTGGCCGAATGAATCCACATTGTAGCCGATGCTCGGCGTCTGGCCGAAGTTATCCCGGAAGTACCGCATCCCGAGCTCTATCTGCCGTTCCATTGCAAAGCCCGACGGTGCGTTGCAATCCGGCTGAATCCACCAGCCGCCGATCACCTCCCATCGCCCTTCCTCGATGAGCGACCGGATCTGTTCGAACAGGCTTGGCGCCAGTTCCTGCACCTGGCGATATTTCCAGGCCTCGCCGCAGGTGAAGATGACTTGCGGGTGCCGCTCGAGAAAACGCACCATCGTGCGACACGTATTCAGCACGGCGTCCAGCCCGTTCTGCCAGGGCCAAAGCCAAATCGGATCAAGATGAGCACTCGTAATCAGGTGAATTGTTTTCATACGCCCGCCAGGAAACAAAGAATCAACGCCACATTCACAATATATAACAGTAATGTTATAATAAAAATGGAGGCCTGATCTCAATGGAGGACACACTTCGGTCCGCTGTCGCTGAGGCGACGCGCCTGTTTGCGAAACTGCCCGCGCTGAGCGGCGAGTTGTCCAGACTCGGCGAGTCGATCATGACCAGTTGGAAGCATGGCGGAAAGTTGCTGATCGCCGGCAACGGCGGCAGCATGGCGGATGCGATGCACTTCGCCGAAGAGCTTAGCGTCCGCTTCCGTAAAAACAGGCGTGCGCTGGCCGCCTTCGCACTATGTGACCCGGCGGCGATCACCTGTGCGGGCAATGACTTTTCGTTCGATACGATTTTCGAACGCCAGGTCGAAGCCCTTGGCCGACCGGGCGATCTGCTGATCGTTCTCAGCACCAGCGGCCGGAGCGTGAACCTCATTCGCGCCGTCAACCGTGCGAAAGAAGCTGGCTTGAAAACGGTCGCATTTCTCGGCGGCAGCGGCGGCGAATTGGCCGGGCGATGTGATGTTGAATTGCTCGTGCAGTCCGATCAAACCGCGCGCATTCAAGAAGCTCACAAACTCTTATTTCACTGCGTCTGCGAATGGATCGACGCACGCGTCGACTGAAAAATGCCTGATCTACTCCTAGGAATTGACATTGGCGGCACTAAATCGGCCGTCGTCCTCGGCGACACCACCGGCCGAGTTCTCGAGCGAGAACAGTTCGCTACCGAATCACCGCAAGCAACCCTCGAAAGACTCGCGCAGATCGCACGTTCATTTCAACGTGGGTACACCATCGCGGCTGGCGGCGTCTCATGTGGCGGGCCGCTGTCGAGCCGGGATGGCCTGATCCTCTCACCGCCCAACCTGCCGGATTGGGACCGCGTGCCCGTCGTGCGCCATTTTTCAGAAACGCTTGGTATTCCGGTCGCCCTGGAGAATGACGCGAACGCCGCCGCCGTTGCGGAGTGGGATTGGGGCCTGCATCGTCGCGTGGACGACTTGGTCTATCTCACCTGCGGCACCGGCCAGGGAGCGGGCTTGATTCTGGGCGGGCGACTTCACCGCGGTCGACAGGATATGGCCGGCGAAGTCGGGCATGTTCGCCTTTCCCCGACCGGCCCGATCGGTTACGGCAAAGCGGGCAGCGCCGAAGGACTGACCAGCGGCAGCGGGCTGGGCAAACTTGCCGTCGAGAAATTGCGTTTGCCGCACGCACCGACTTCGCTCGATGCCCTGCCGATCTCAGAAATCACGGGCAAAACTGTTGGCGATGCTGCGCTCGCGGGAGATGCGCTCGCCCGGGGCGTCGTTGCCGAACTCGCCACACACCTTGGCCGATTGTGTGCGATCCTGATCGACACACTCAATCCGCAACGCATCAGCCTGGGCAGCATGGCGCATCGGCTTGGCGATCTGCTTTTGGAAGGCGTCAGAAATGAAGCGTGCCGCGAGGCGTTGCCCGCGGCGTTTGCCGGTTGCGTGATCGATCAATCCGTGCTCGGTGAACGAACACAAGATTTGGCCGCGCTGGCGGTCGCCCGGCAAGCGATGCGCTTGGCCGGGCGACCGTAAACACGTTCACGATTCACTGCTACTTGGTGTTCCACTTCACCGCAACCGGCTCCCCGCCGACGGGAACATTGTTCACTGTCCACTGGCCGTTCGTGTTCGTGAGCTTGAGCGACTTCTTCTCGCCGGTGCAGAGGTTCACAAGTTCCGCCGATGCCGGCGTGCCCGACTGTTGATATGTCACGCTCGCAACCGGCGGCCGAAGTTCAGTGTTGATTCGGCCGGCGTTCCAGACGAAGGTCACGTAACCGTCCGGCACCTGGAACCAGTAAACCTGCGGCCCGGTGATGACGTACGGATCAGGAACCGGACCGGCCCACGGGTCTTTGCCGTTGTGAATCTTCGGATCGAACTCCGCTTGAAGACTGTCTGGTGCCGCGCCAAGAGATTTCCAGTTCGGCCCGAGTTGTTGGGCGACATTCCGCAACGCGGCATGCGCAGGTTTGGGCTCACCGCTGTACCGAATCAGGCCAAAGTTGTGTTCCGGGTTTGAGCTGTCGGTGCCATCGTCGATGAAGTCGTAGACGGTCCACGCCCCGACGCCCGCCGACAACCCTTGGATCAGGGCACGCGCGTGATACGCCGCCTGGGCCTGGTCGGTGTAGCCGGCGTAGAGGTTCTGCTTCTTCTGTTTGACGTGCGTGCCGAAGCCGAATTCCGTCACCCAGACTGGCAAGCGGCGGCCGGTCTTTTTCTCTGCTAAATCGCTTTCGCCTTTGAGCAGGGAGACCAACGAGTGCTTGTCATCCGCCGACGCAACGCCGTCACGTTCCAGGTTTTCCTGTCCGCCGAAAGCGACGACTTCCGGCGGATATTTATAGGTGTACGGGTGCTCGACCAAACCGTCGAGGTTCTTGAACGCTTCCGGATAACGTTCCAGCATGTGATACATCGGCGGCGGTACGCCTGGTCCGGCGATCACTTTGACGTTCGGATTTTCCTTCTTAATCGCGGCGGATGATTTGGCGACCAGCTCGGCGAACTTTCCGAGCCAGGGTGCTTCGCCCTTGGCGTTCCATTCGCCGCCGTATTGTTTTCGGAAGAAGAAGTTGCCGGGCTCGTTCCAGATTTCAAATGCGACAACGTTCGGATTGTCCTTGAACGACCGGGCCACGAACGCGGCATAGTTCGAAAACGCGTCGGGGTCTGTCGGGTTGTCGTACAATTTATTGTCGTACAACAGAACAAAGATCACTTTAAGGCCGGCCGAGGTCGCCTGATTCACCCAATGCCGATCGGCCTCGGGCAAGACGTATTGGCCCTTCACTTTTTCGATGGACGACCAGCTGGTTCCGTCCCGTACGCCCCAGGCCCCCATGGCTTTGATCTGCGGAATCAGACGGTCGACGTCCCACTGCGGCTGCTTATTGTTCTTAAGGGCAGCCCGGTTGAAGTGCGTGGCGACAAAGAAATCACGCAGCGGGGCAGGATTATCCTGAGCAAAAACGCTCGACTGAAGGGCCGCCAGCAACACGGCCGCACAAATTTTTGATCGGTGAAACATGTTCATTCACTCTCAACAGATTGGCACACGATTGATTGAATCAAAACACCCACCGCCGACTATTGGCGTGCGTCCCACAGGCGCCAGGCGAGATGACGATTCTTGAAAGAGGTCGGAACGTTCAGGCCTGTTTCCGGATCAGTGATGGCGGAGCTATTCACATCGCCAGGCGGATTCGCACCGGATGAATAGACCTTGCGGTCGTTATCGATGAAAATAACGCTGCCGTCCGTGAACCCGACGTGCCAACCCTTACCGTTGCCCGCCGTAAATTTGCCGCCCGGCGCCGACGAGGCTTTCGCCTTGGCACGTTGCCCGCCGTGGAACGACCAAACCCAGTCGACAAGGAACGTGTCAGACACAAATGACATGCGGCGATTCGCGAGCTTGAACAAAGGATTGAACCCGGCAACCTGATTGAAGGTATAGGTTGTTGAGGTCGCCTTCGGTTCCTGCTCGCGAAGCAGGTAGCTCACCTGCATGGTGTCGGACGTCGTGAAGTTTGCACCGGCATACTTCGAATCACGCGGATTTACGAAACGATCCCAGATCGTCTGGTCCGCGAAATAGTTCCGGTAGTCATCGGCCGGGCTGTAGAGAGATTTGGCGATGGTCTGTTTTTTGAGCACCATCAACGCCACCCCGTACGGACGGCCGCCGGCGTTGACGATTTCGATCGCCCCCTGGCTCGTGCCATAACTGGGCGGCAACCAGCCTTTCCACTCCGTCGTGTAGATGAGACTGCCTTGGACGAGTGTCCGGACATTCGACGTGCAGACCATGTCCTTTGCCGCCGCACGTGCTCTGTTTAAGGACGGGAGCAGGATCCCGATCAGCAACGCGATGATGCCGATCACGACCAGCAGTTCGACGAGCGTGAAGCCCGCCGGGCGTGAGTAAATACGATGAATGCCACCCTGCCGCATAAGAACCTCCCAAATGTTCCGCCGAAATGAGTTGTCCGCAACATCGGCCCGACCGCCAGGTGAACCGAACGGCATAACTGTAACACCAATGTTATAGAAACGGCAAGCAGAAACCGAAATTTTGTCGCACAGGCGTTTTTTACGGCGGCCCGATTACCCCAAATTAAAAACGACAATCGTGACCTCGACTTAAAAAACCGAAAGGGGTCAGCATTTCCAAAAATGGCATATTTCTGGGAAATTTCGGCATTCTTGAGACATTTCGCGAAGCATTCCGGAACCGTTATCAGGATCAAGCAGCAACGGTCCGGCGAAACGAGAAAAAAAATTTCCAGTATTTGTATAACTATAAAGTTATACTATTTTGTCGCACCCGGCGTCACGCCGGTTGACAGCGCGGAGGAGCGCCACGTCTGGCGAGGGTTTAAACCAGGTTTTGTCATCAACGTGCATCAGGCACGCGGTGGCGCGTGGCGGCTCGAGAGATCGTTGTACGGAGTCAACGTTTCTAACGAGGAGCAGGCATGTCTCAGCGTTCACACGCACAATCGGGGAAGAGGCCTATCGTCATCCGGTCGGCCGTTTCGGCGGTCGAAAGTCTTGAGCACCGACGACTCATGGCGCTGGTGGCCGCGAAGCCGGCGGAGGAGTTCGTCGATTCGGTCGGCGTCAACACGCACTTCACCATCGGGGATACGAACAATCCGTACGCGAAGCAGCTGTTGCTCGACCTGGTGAAAGCGCCTCGGCGTTCGCCATATTCGCAGCGGCGACCACACCAGCACGGCACACGACCGCTTGAGCGGCCTGTACGACGACGCGGGCGTCCGCACGCTCATCGTCCCGCCGGCCGACACCGCGGACGCGTCGCCGACTTACCTCGTGCGCCCGCATGACCGAACCTTACGCCGAAGCCCTCGAAGGGTTGAACGAGCCGGCGAACTGGCTTCATGATTGGAACGGCTACACCGACGTCGACACCTACGACCACGACAACGACCCGGCTACGGCCAAACGCACGCTCGGCGATTTCACCGCAGTCCGCCAGTACAACAACGAGCTCTACGCCGCCGCCAAGGCGAACGCCCCGACCAAGCCGGTGTTGTCATCGGCGATGGGCAATCCGCAGATGAATCCGTACCTCGCCGGCACGGACTTCGACATCCAGGCCATGCACCCCTACGCCGGCACCGGCGCACTGGCGGACTTCTGGAAGTACGACAACTTCGACATTCCCGCCGCCGCACTCACCGGCGGCACGAAGCCGCTCTGGGCGACCGAGTCGGGCTATTTCACGACCAACTCCGTCAGCGGCAACGTCACCGAAGCCGCCGCCGGCAAGTTCGTCCCCCGGCTGCTCACCGAGATGTTCAACCGCAACGTCAGCCGGACCTACCTCTACGAACTGGTCGACCAGGGCTCGTACAACAACGGCGCGTACTTCGGCGACGAGAACGCCCGCAAGGAAAACAGCTTCGGCCTGGCGCGCAGCGACGGCACATACAAGCCCGCGTTCTACGCCGTTAAAAACATGCTCTCGCTCGTCAACGAGTACCCGAACTGGAACAAGACGACCAAGACCTTCGGCATGAACGTCAACACGGCCGGCTCGCTCGATTTCACACTCGCCCACGACCCGACCGACACCACCGGCAATCCCGACGTCTCCGACGTGCACACCCTGCTGCTCAAAAAGAGCACCGGCGAATACGACCTGCTCCTGTGGCGCGAGGCCGGCAAAAACGACACGACCGGTTCGCGCAAAGTCAGCGTCACTCTTAACGCGATGACGTCTTCCGCCACCCTCTTCGGCAACCTCGCCAGTTCTGCGATGACGCAGACGAACTGGTCCAACCGCAGCACCTTCACCTTCGACGTGCCGGACTCAGTCGTCGTACTCCGGCTCGACAAGCCGCAGACCAGTCAGACGCTTCAATCGCTCGGCATGGCCGACGACTTCGAGACCCAGACCGTCGGCCAGTCGCCCGCGGGGTGGACCAGTGCCAGCGGCGACACGTCCTGGAAAATCGCCAGCATCGGCAACAACGAGTTCGCCCAAAGCACGGCCGCCAGCGGCGACCATTACCTGTCCAAAACGATCGCCTCCAACGGCACGGCGTTCACGGCCGACTTCGATTACACCTGGCAGACCGGCGGCACGGCCAGCTACGGCGACTACGCCCAGACCGTCGCCATGGACGTCATGAACCTCGCCGGCGACGGCTACCGCGTTGTGCTCCACCAGGGCAATTCCGGCAACAGCGCCAACACCGACAAAACCGTCGAAATCTACCAAATGAATGCCGGCTCGGTCGGCACGCTGCTCGGCACGGGCACCGGCTTCAACCAGGCCGGCTGGGACACGCTCGGCTATGGCGCACCCAACTTCCACCGCATGCGCAGTCGCCTACGACAACGGCAGCTTCACCGTCCTCGGCGACACCAACTTCAACGGCACGATGGACATCCTCGCCACCGGCCGCAGCACCACCTACACCGATTTCACGCGGCTCAAATTCCGCTCGCTCGGTTCGTCCGGCGGCAGCGGGCCGGTCTTTGACAACATCCAGACGAACGTCGCAAACGTCTCGATCGCCGCGCTCGACGGCGACGCCGGTGAAAGCCCCACCAACCCCGGCACGTTCCGCATCACCCGCGCCGGCGGCAACCTGGCGACCGCCCTGCCCGTGAGCTTCCTTGTGTACGGATCGGCAACCAACGGCACGGATTACACGGCCATTCCGCTGTCGGCGACGATCCCGCAGAACCAGACCTACGTCGACGTCACCATCACGCCCACCTCCGACGCCGATTTGGAAGGCGACGAAAACGTCGTTCTCAAACTCTCCGAACTGCCCGGCTACCAGGTCAGTAACACCGGCCGCACCGCCGAGGTGCTGATCAAGGACTACATGGCCGACCTCGTGGTGACTAACGTCATCATGTCCAACCCCCGGCCCGTGGAAGGCGAAACGATCACCTTCCAGGTGACGGTCACCAACGTCGGCAACGCGCCGGTGCCGGCCAACCTCGGGTGGCAGGCGGGCATTCTCTTTGACGTGCAGGGACAAAACTCGTTTCTCACGCCCGCGCAGAACACCTCGCTCGGGGCCGGCCTGTCGACGACGCTCAATGTCACCGGCAGCTACACCTACACCGCCCGCGCCGGCAAGCACCAGATCACGGCCTGGGTCGATCCCGCACTGCCGAATTGGAACAGCACCACCGGCCGCGTGCCGGAATCGAATGACCGCAACAACGCGTTCGTCTCGATGTTCAATGTCGCGAGTTCGCGTTGGACAGACTCGGCCACTTCGCTGTCGAACTGGTCGACCGTCGACGCCGGCTGGGTCGTCAAAACCACCGGCACGCAGACCTACTTCGAGAACACCGCCAACACCAGCAGCACGCGGCGCCTGCAACGCAACCTCACCACCAGCACCGACCACTCCTGGACGCTCGACTTCGGCCACAACTGGCAATGGGGCGGGACGTCCGGCTACGGCCAGCATTCCCTCAGTTTGTCGGCCGACGTGCTCGACGACACCAACAGCGGCTTCCGCGTCCGCTTCTACCAGGGCAGCGGCGGCAACTCGGCGTACGACGGCGAACTCGTGAAGATCTTCAAAGTCAACAACGGCGTCGAAGCGCAGCAGCCGCTGGATACCGGCATCGGGTTCGATTCACCCGGCTGGCGCAGCCTCAACGCCAATGGCGTGCCGACCTGGCGGCGGTCGCGTCTGATGTACGACGTCGGCACGCGAACACTAACGGTGCTGCTCGACCTCACAGGGACCGGCACGTACACCGCCGTCGCTCACGCCGCCGACCTGGCCGCACCCCGCACGTTTACCAAGCTCGGCTTCAATGCCGAAAACCTGATTAATGCCGTCGCGCCGGAGCTCGACGACATTCAGTTCGACACGCTTTATTGAGCGAGGGAAGAGGATGAATATGAAAGCGACTCATTTCTCAATGACTCTGGCGGCCGTCACCGTGACGGCCGCCCTGGGGGCCGCGACACAGGCGGCCGCCATCGCCAACTTCACCGACGGCGCCGGCGCAACGCCCGACGGCTACACCGGCTCGGCCGGCAACGGCTGGTCGGCGCGTGGGGCCTGGCCAGCAGCGGTTCGCCGACGCAGACCCGCACCATCACCACTGCCGCACCTTTGACGATTGACGGCGGCAATTATCTGTCGATCAACTGCACGTCCGCCGCCGGCGCCGCCAGCACCGGCAACGTCCGACGCACTTTCGTCAAAGGCGCCAGCGGCATCGACACCAGCCAGACGATCGAATACGCATGGGATTTCCGTCTGGACAGCCCCACTTCATCCCGGACCGTCGCCGCCGACTTCGTGACGTTTCTGGATAACGGCGACCTCAACACCGGCGCGAACCAAACCTGGAACATCACCTCGTCAGGCGCGACGGGTAAATGGACGTTCAACAACGGCAATCGCGATGGCAGTGCGGTGACGGGTGTCGATTCGGGCATCACGGTAGTCACCGGCCAGGTTTATCATTTCAACGTCGTCCTCTACGACGGCCCGACGGCCGCGATGACGAGCTGGGACGCCACCATCAGCTATACGGATGAAACCGGCCCCCATTCGGTCACGCAGACGAACCTCGCCTTCCGCAGCGCCGCCATCGTGCCGAGCGGGCAATTTCAACTCTACGCCGGTGCCGCGGCGGGCAAGCAGGTCGCTTACTCGTTCGACTCACTCAGCGTCAGCAATGTCCCGGAACCAGCCACGCTTGGCTTGATGGCGTTCGGCAGCGTTGGTTTACTGCGACGTCAGCGAAGGCATCGCTCGTAACAGAAAACGGGCGGGCCGCTCTCAATTGCGGCCCGCCCGGCGTTCGTTCGATAGAATAGTTTGGCGTCCGTCCGACCCAGTGTTATCGTTTAAGTAGTAATCGCCATGGCGGCAAAATTCACCCAGATCTCGGAAGTCATCGAAGCCCGGTTGAAGAACGGCGAGTACTCGGTCAACGGCATGCCGGGCGAACGGCAGATCGCGATCGAGATGGGCGTCAGCCACATGACCGCCCGCCGCGCCGTCCAGGAACTGGTCAATAAGGGCTTGATCCCCCGCCGGCCCGTCGGCCGAATCACCCGCGCCGACGCGCGGCTGCGGCCCGAGGGGGATTTGCACATCGCCTTCGTCGCCCACGCCTTTACGTCCGACACGCAGGCGAACTGGCACAACGCGCTCGAAGAAGTCGTTGCCGGCCACAACGGGCACGTGCGGTGCTTCGGGTATTTCAACCCGTTCGACCGCGCGATCACCGATTCGCTTCAAGAGGAATTCGACGGCGTCTTCCCTCGTTCCGCCCAACCCAATGCCGCCGCTCCTCTTGGAACGACTTCGATCATTGCGGCATAAAGTCGTGACGCTGTACCACGACTTCACCGAGCACGGCATCCCGTGCGTGAATCTCGCCTCGCCGCAAATGCTCTGGCAAATCGCCAAGCATTTTGCCGACCTCGGCCATCGGTCGGTTGACTGCCTGAACACGCAGCCGTGCAGTCCGCTGATCCTCGAGCGTATGGAAACCTGGACGGCTGCCGCACGGCGGTTCGGGTTGGATACGGTCGTCCACAATCACGAGGTCGAGGCGTTCGCCCGCACCGACGAGCACGCCCATCGTGTTGCCCCGTCGGTCATCGCCAATCCCCGGCGTCATATCACGGGCCTGTTTTGCACGACCTCGGCGGCGGCGCGTGGTGTCCTTCGGGCGTCTCACGAGCTGGGCATCCGCGTCGGGCCGGACTTGTCGCTGGCGTCGTGCGACAATACCCGTGAAGCCAAGCTCGAAGTGCCGTCCTTAACGACTTTAGACAATCCAACGCCCCATGCCGTATTGGAACAAGGCTTACGGTGGATCCGCACGGGCGGGAAGAATTGGAAAGGCCCGCTCAAAATCGAGCCCGCCGACGTTCAATTGTGGAAAGGCGAATCCACCCAGCCGCCCGCCCGCCTGAAACGCCCCCTCTCGAACGGCCGTGCGTCTGCACTCGCCCGGCGATAAAACTTCAAATGGCTTAAAATCGGGCTTCAACCTGAGCCTCGGCCAATCTTCAATGGTCCAGGCAGGGCTTGAAAGTTGCATATTTTTTAGCTCTCCTCATTAATTCGGAAACGGTAACGCATCGCGGTCGAATTTCGTGCGTATCACCGTTAGTCTGATTTCATCCACTCCGTCCGCATTCGGGAGCGAATCGCCCATGAACAAGGCCATGCATTCATTCCGTCGTGTCGCCAGTCTCTCAGCCGCGATGCTTGCGGTGACGGCGTTCGCACAGCACGCCGCCGTCGCCGCAACACAGGGGCCCAACGTGGCGGTGGTTGCCAAGGCGACCACGTCGTTTGTCTCCGGCCACGAATTGCTCTCGGCGATTCAGGACGGCATCACGCCGCGCGACAGCCTGGATCACGACGCCGGCGCGTACGGCAACTGGCCGCAGCGTGGCACGCAATGGGTGCAGTACGAATGGGACCGCCCCGTCACCGTCAACGGCGTGGGCGTTTACTGGTGGGACGACCACCAGGGCGTTCGCCTGCCCAAGGCGGCGCGGCTGTCTTACTGGGACGGCTCGTCGTTCAAACCCGTGCCGAACGCCGCCATCGGTGTCGCATCGAACAAGTTCAACACCGCCGACTTCGCCGAAATCAAAACCACCAAACTGAAGCTGGAATTCGACAGCGGCGAAGGCTCGACTGGCATCATCGAATTCCAGGCGTATGACAGCGGCAATTCCCCCGCGTTCGCGCCCACCGCAGACGCCGGCGTCGATCGCACCGTCGTCATACCCGCCGCCACTGTCCTCCACGGCGGCGGCCGGGGCATTCAGCGGCCGGGCGATCAATTCACCGGCAAGTGGAGCAAAGTCAGCGGCCCGGGCGATGTCACCTTCGCCAACGCCACCTACGCCAATACCACCGCCACCTTCTCCGCGCCGGGCGACTACACGATCAAGTACACCACCGAACTCCGCGGCCTCAGCGGTGATGACACCATCGAGGTCAAAGTTCAGCCCGCCGTCAGCGTGGATAAACTGCATGCCGTTTATGCCTCCAGCTACAAAGTCTCCAGCCCATTCTGGCGGGATCGCCTGAAGAATCTGATCATCAATTGGATTCCGCACTGCGTCGACATGTGCGACAAGCCCGACCTCCGTGAAGGCGGCATTAACAACATGATCGAAGCCGGCAAAGCACTCCGCGGCGAACCCGCCAAGCGGCATGTCGGCTACCCGTTCGCCAACGCCTGGGTCCTGAACACCGCCGAGTCGATGGCCGTCGCGTTGACGTTTGACGCCGAGGGCGATCCGCAAATTCTCGCCGCCCAGGCAGCGTTCCGGAAAAAGCTCGACCAGTGGATTCCCATCATTCTCGCCGCCCAGGAGCCGGACGGTTATTTCCAGACCCGTTTCACGCTCGGCACGCGGCAGGAGCGGCGTGATAGCTTCAAAGCCCCGCACTGGGACCCACGCTTCCGGGCTGAGCACGAAGGCTACGTCGCGGGTTACTTCATCGAAATGGGCATCGCCCACTGCATCGCCACGCACGGCCAAGACCGCCGGCTGTACGACGCCGCCCGCAAACTCGCCGACTGCTGGGTGAATAACATCGGCCCCGCCCCGAAGAAGGCCTGGTACGACGGCCACCAGGAAATGGAGCAAGCCCTCGTCCGCCTCGGCCGATTCGTCAATGACACCGAAGGCGCCGGCACGGGCCAGAAATACATCGACCTCGCCAAATTCCTGCTCGATTCCCGCAGCGTCGGCAACGAAACCGACGCCCAGGCGAGCACGCCCGGCGACTTCTACACCGGTCACGGCGGCGAGTACGACCAGTCGCACGTCCCCGTCACCCAGCAGTACGAAGCCGTCGGCCACGCCGTCCGCGCCGCCTACACCTACAGCGCCATGGCGGACATCACCGCCGAAACCGGCAACGCCGATTACTGGTCGGCCACGCTCAGCCTGTGGGACAACATCGTCAACAAAAAGTACTACGTCACCGGCGGCATCGGCAGCGGTGAAACGAGCGAAGGCTTCGGTAAAAACTATTCGCTGCCGAACGGCTCGGCGTACGTCGAAAGCTGCAGCAGTTGCGGCCTCTTGTACATGCAGTACAAGCTCAACCTCGCCACCCGCAACGCCAAATTCGCCGACCTCTACGAAACCACCATCTACAACGCCATCCTCGGCGACGTAGACCTCCAGGCACAGAACTTCACTTACACCAACTCGCTCGACAGCCAGGAAAAACGCTACAAGTGGCACGTCTGCCCCTGCTGCGTCGGCAATATCCCGCGTGTACTGTTGATGCTGCCGACCTGGATGTACACCAAGGACGATAAGAGCGTTTACGTGAACCTCTTCGCCGGCAGCACGGTCAATGTCGGCAAAATCGCCGGCGCGGACGTTGAGCTGATGCAGACGACCGAATACCCGTGGAAGGGCCAAGTCGCCGTGACGGTGAACCCAAGCCAGCCCGCCAAGTTCACGGTGAACGTTCGTTCTCCGAAGCGTGACGTGAGCGAACTGTATAAACTCACCCCCGCCGGCGATGGCATCACGACCCTGAAGGTCAACGGGCAAAGCATGGCGGTCACGCCTGACGCCAGCGGTTACATCGCGATCGACCGCGAATGGAAGGCCGGCGACAAGATCGAATTCGACCTGCCGCTGCCCGTCCAGACGATCACCGCCAGCGATAAAATCGCCGCCACCCGTGGCCGCGTCGCTGTCGCCCGCGGGCCGCTGATTTACAACATCGAATCCGTCGACGGCGACGTGAACAAGCCCGTCGGCCAGACGCCGTCGCTCGCCGCCCAGTGGTCGCCGGAATTACTCGGCGGCGTGATGAGCCTGCACGGCACGTATGCCGACGGCTCGCCGTTGTTGGCGATCCCGAATTACGCCCGCCTGAACCGCGGCGGCCGCTCGCTCGTCTGGATGAAGCAGTAGTCGTTAGAACCCGCGTTCGCGGCGCCTGCGTCGCCTTGCCGATCGGCTTAATTGCCGCCGGCGGGCGACGCAGGCGTTTGCGATTCGAAAATCAGATAGAATGGAAGCAATTATGTCCGCCACTGTCACCCCCGCCGTTCCGAGTGTTTCGCCCGTCAACGCCGCCGTTGCCCCGGTTCTCATCGGCGACGCCTGGCAGCCGTCCAGCCACAGCGGCACGTTCCGGGCGATCAACCCGCGCAACAAGCAGCCGATCGGCGACGAATACCCGGTGAGCAGCTGGCCGGACATCGAAGCCGCCCTTGCCGCGGCGGACAGCGCCGCCGCCCAGCTCCGCGCCTTGCCCGATGCCGGCCGACGCATCGCCGATTTCCTCGAGCGTTACGCCGCCGGCATTGAAGCCCGTGCACAAGACCTCGCCGCCATCGCCACGGAAGAATCCGGCCTGCCGGTGAAGCCGCGGCTGCTCGACGTCGAACTGCCGCGCACGATCAACCAACTCCGCGCCGCCGCTGCCACGGCACGGGATGGCGGCTGGCAACGGCCGACGATCGACAGCAAGCTGAACCTGCGTTCCTGCCTCGCCCCGCTCGGGCCGGTCTGGGTGATCGGGCCGAACAACTTCCCGTTCGCCTTCAGCGGCATCGCGGGCGGCGACTTCGCCTCGGCGATCGTGGCGGGCAACCCCGTCATCGCCAAGGGCCACCCGATCCACCCCGGCTCGTCACGCATCCTCGCCGAAATCGCCCACGCCGCCGCCAAAGACCTGCTCCCGGCCGGCACGGTGCAGTTGCTCTATCACATGTCGAACGAAGACGGCCTGAAGCTCGTCGCCGACCCGCGCCTCAAGGCGATCAGCTTCACCGGCAGCCGCGGCGGCGGCCTGGCGATCAAGGCGGCGGCCGACAAAACCGGGAAGATCTTCTTCGGCGAACTGTCGAGCGTGAACCCCGTCGTCGTCCTCCCGGGCGCACTCGCCGAAAACGCCGCCGGCATCGCCGACCAGTTCGGCACGAGCATGCTGATGGGCACCGGCCAATTCTGTACGAAGCCGGGCATCGTCTTCGTCCAGGCCGGTGAACACGCCGAAACCTTCATCGAAGCCGTCCGCGCCAAGCTCGTCGCCACGCAGCCGGGCCTCTTGTTTTCAGAAGGCGGCGTGAAGTCGATCACCGCGGCGCTGGCCAGCATCAAAAAAGCCGGCGCAACAGTCCTCGCCGGCGACCAGCCGCACGAAACCGCCGGCTACTGTGTGCCGAACACGCTCCTGCGCGTCAGCGGTGAACAGTTCCTCAAAGACAGCCACGCCTTCCAGACCGAAGCCTTCGGCAACGCGGCGCTGGTCGTCGTCGTGAATGGCCTGGCGGAAACGCTGGCAATCCTTTCGACTTTCGAAGGGAATCTCACGGGCACCGTCTACTCCGCCGTCGCCGGCAGCGACGACGCGGCGTACGACGCCGTCGCCGCCGTCCTCCGCCCCCGTGTCGGCCGACTCATCAACGACAAGATGCCGACCGGCGTCGCCGTCTCGCCCGCAATGAACCACGGCGGCCCGTTCCCGGCGACCAGCCAGCCGCACTTCACCAGCGTCGGCTTCCCGGCGGCGGCGTTGCGGTTCACACAGCTCGAGTCATTCGACGGCGTCCGCGAACACCGCCTGCCCGCCTGCCTGAAGAACGCCAATCCGACCGGCAAACTCTGGCGTCTGATCGACGGCAACTGGACGGCCGACGACGTCAAGGCGTAACGCCAACCCACAGGCCGCGGCCCGGGAAACCGGGCCGCAGCTTTTTGCAACGTGCCACCGCCCGCTGCCGACGCTACAATCCCGCGCGAACCAGTTCCGTCGGTGTGGCATGTCAGAGGAGTCCGATTCGCTCAACGCCGCAGTCCGGCTGCTCGTCGTCGACGACGACGAGAACAACCGTGACATGCTTTCGCGTCGCCTCATTCGACGTGGTTTCACCGTCGACACCGCCGAAGACGGCCCTGCCGCTATCCGGGCAATCGAAGCCGCCCACGACGAAAACCGCGACAGCCCCTTCGACCTGGTGCTGCTCGACATCGAAATGCCCGGCATGAGCGGCTTTGATGTGCTTCGGCACGTCCGCCAGACCCACGCCGCCACGCGCCTGCCGATCGTCATCGCCACCGCCCGGCATGACCGGGAAGACGTCGTCCAGGCGCTCGGCCTTGGTGCGAACGACTACGTCACCAAGCCGATAGACTTCCCCGTCGTGCTCGCCCGAGTGCAGACGCAGCTCGATCATAAAAAGGCCGTCGACCGAATTGTCGGGTTGGAGGCAGACGTTCGCCGACAAAACAGCGAACTCAGCCGCGCGAACGCCCGGATGCGGCACAGCCTGGAACTGGCGTCGCAAGTCCAGCGATCGCTACTGCCGACCTCCAGCCCGATGCGGGTGAACGGCGCGAACTTCGCATGGAGATTCGATCCGTGCGACGAACTCGGCGGCGACATCTTTAATGCCTTCGAACTCACCGACGGCCGCATCGCGCTCTACCTGCTCGATGTCAGCGGTCACGGCGTGCCGGCGGCATTGTTGTCGGTCACTCTCAGCCGCGTGCTGACACCCGTGAACGGGCCGTCGCTTGTCGAATGCGACGACGGGCAAGGCAACATCGTCGCGCGCGAACCGGCCGCCGTCGTGGCGGAATTGAACGCCCGCTTCCCGCTCGGCGAACGCGGCGGGCAATATTTCACCATCTTCTACGCCGTCTTCGATTGCCGCGAACGCACCCTCACCTACGTCTCCGCCGGCCACCCGCCCGCGCTGCTGATTCCCTCGGATGGCGACGCCCGACCGCTGGAAGGCAACGGCTTTGCGGTCGGCTGGGTCGAAGGCGCGGAGTTCGAACAGCACACGCTCACCCTCTCCCCCGGCGACCGAATCGTGACCTATTCCGACGGCATCACCGAAACCATGGACCCCGCCGACCGCCACTTCGGCACCGCCCAACTCGCCGCCGTACTCGAGCGGTTTCGCACTGCCTCGATGCAAGACCAGGTGAACGGCCTGATGAACGCCGTCACCGCGTTCCGCGCCGATGGCGAAGTCTCTGACGATGTGACGGTGCTCGCGTTCGAGTGCGCGTGCGATTAACGGCCGAAGGAGTTCAGATGGCCTGCATTCTTCTGGTCGAAGACAATGAAACCAACCGCGACATGCTCACGCGGCGTCTCACCCGGCGCGGGTACGAAGTCGAAATCGCCATCGACGGTTTGGAAGGCGTTGAACGCGCCGCCGAGCTGTTGCCAGACCTGATCCTCATGGACATGAGCCTGCCCCGGATCGACGGCTGGGAGGCCACGCAACGGATCAAGCAGCAGTCGGGGACACAGCAAATCCCGGTCATCGCCCTCACCGCGCACGCCATGGCCGGCGATCGCGAAAAAGCCATCGCCGCCGGTTGCGACGACTACGACACAAAGCCGGTCGAGATCGACCGTCTCATCGGAAAAATACAGGCCCTGCTCGAACGCGCCGTTTAAGGAGCCGCATGTTCTCCCGCCTTTCTCTCGGTGCGAAGTTCAATGTGATTCTGCTGGTGACCTTCATCACCGGTGCGACGATCGCCTATTTCGCACTGCAGGCCGTGATGCGTGTTCGGACCGAACGGCAGGTCGCCACGAATGCCGACATTCTCCTCAAGGCGATGAATTCGGTCCGCGACTACACCACCAAAAATGTCGGCCCGCATCTCAAGCCGGTTCAGTCGAGCACCAACACATTTATTCCCGAGACCGTCCCCGGCTTTTCTGCGCGTGAAGTTTTCGAGCAATTCCGCACGAAAGACGGCTTCGCGAATTTCATGTACAAAGAGGCGTCGCCGAATCCTACGAACCTTCGCGACAAGGCCGATGATTTTGAAACGTCGCTCGTCGAAGGTTTCGAAAACGATCCGAATCTGAAGCAGAAACGCGCCTTCCGAAACGTCAACGGCCAAATGGTTTTCTACACGGCCGCGCCGCTGCGTATCACGCAGCAGAGCTGCCTTGAGTGCCACACCACCCCAGAAATGGCCCCGCCGGCGATGGTCGCGAAATACGGCCGGGAGAACGGGTTCGGCTGGAAGCTGAACCAGGTCGTTGCGGCACAGATCGTTTACGTCCCCGCACAGCAAGTCATCGCACAAGGCCAGCAACACGCGATGCTGACCGTCGGCCTGTTCCTGATCGTCTTCGCTGTGCTGCTGGCGTTGCTGAATGTGCTGCTTCGCTACGCGGTGCTGCGCCCGATTCATCGCCTGGCCGTCGCCACAGAAGCGATCGGCCGCGGCGACGTCGGCCAGACCAGCAGCGCAGTCGAACAGGCCGGTGATCGCGGCGATGAACTCGGCACGCTCGCCAGCATGTTCGCCCGGATGAGCCACGCCGTCCGTGATCGCGAGTCGAACCTTCACGCCGCTCAGAAAAAAATCGAACAGCGAGAGGCCCGCTTCCGCGCGATGATCGAGAACGCCAGCGACGCGATCATTGTCACCGGCGCCGACTCTGTCATCCGATACGCCACGCCCGCCGTTGAAAGCACTCTTGGCGTGCCCGCCGAGCGTATCGTGGGACGCAAGCTCATCGAATTCGTTGACGCCGCCGACCACGACAAGCTCAAGGCGACGCGGCGCCGACGTTTTAGCGAACGCCGGAGCGACGCGCCGCGTCGAATACATCCTCGGCCCCGCCGCCGGGGCACGGGCGGGCGCGATGATCGAAGTCGTCGGGCACAACCAATTAAACGAGCCCGCGGTGCACGGCATCGTGATCAACATTCGCGACGCGGAAGAACGCCGCCAGAAAGATGCCGCCGAAACCGCGAACAAGGCAAAAAGCCAGTTCCTCGCCAGCATGAGCCACGAGCTTCGCACACCGCTGAACGCCATCATCGGCTACAGCGAAATGCTGCAGGAAGAGGCCGAAGACCTCGACCAGAAGTCATTCATCCCCGACCTGAAGAAAATCAACACCGCCGGCCGCCACCTGCTGGATCTGATCAATGACGTGCTCGACCTTTCCAAGATCGAAGCCGGGCGAATGGACCTTTATCTCGAAGATTTTTCGATCAAAACCGCTGTCACCGATGTCGTCACAACGATCGGCAACCTCGCGACGAAGAATAGCAATCGCCTGGAAATTCTATGCGCCGATGACATCGGCCTGATGCGTGCCGACCTCACCAAGGTTCGGCAAATGCTGTTCAACCTGCTCAGCAACGCCTGCAAATTCACCGAAAATGGCACGATCACGGTCAGCACTGCACGCGATGGCGATACGGTCGTCTTCCGGGTGAGCGACACCGGCATCGGCATGACCGAGGCGCAACTCGCCAAGCTCTTTGAAGCATTCCAACAGGCCGATCCGAGTACCACGCGCAAATACGGCGGCACGGGGCTGGGCCTGGCGATCACGAAGCGTTTCAGCCGCATGATGGGCGGCGACGTGGCCGTGCAGAGTGAGATCGGCAAAGGCAGCACATTCGAAATTCGACTGCCCGTCCGCGTTGCCGATCCCAAACAAGCGCCAGCCACTTCATCTCCGTTGATGATCACGCCGACCGATCATCCCACCGTGCTCGTCATCGACGACGACCCTGCCGCCCAGGACCTGATGCAGCGGACGCTTACCAAGGAAGGTTTCTTCGTTCACGTTGCCGCCGGCGGCGAAGAAGGCATCAAAGCCGTGCGCGAGCTTCGGCCGAGCGTCATCACGCTCGACGTGCTCATGCCCCGAAAAGACGGCTGGAGCGTTCTCGCTGAATTGCGAGCCGATCCCGAATTGTGCGACACGCCAGTGGTGCTCGTGACGCTCACCGATGATAAACAGATGGGCTTCACGCTCGGCGCGAGCGCGTACGTGCCGAAGCCGGTGAATTTTGATCGGCTGGTCGACGTGCTTCGTCGGCTGGACAATTCCCCTCAGCCGGACGCGGAAAACCGCGTGCTACTGGTCGAAGATGACTCGGCCCTGCGTGAGCTCGAACGCCGTACGCTCGAAAAAGCCGGCTGGTCTGTCATCGAAGCCGTCGATGGCACGAGTGCACTCGATGCGCTCGCCCGTTCATTGCCTCGGTTGATCGTTCTCGATTTGATGCTGCCCGGCCTCGACGGCTTTGCCGTCATTGATCACCTTCGCTCGAACCCGGCCTGGTCAAATATTCCACTGATCGTGGTGACCGCAAAAGACCTCTCTCCCGACGAGCGAGAACGACTGCGAGACCGCGTGCAGGCGGTCATCAGCAAGGGCCGTTTCCGCCTGGACGACTTAGCCACCAAAGTGCGTGAGGCCGTTGTCTTGCAGGGCGCATCCGCACCGCCACCGGACGACATCGGCGTCAATATCTGATCACGATTGCTTTGATGCCGACGACGCGTTGTAGACCATCACCAGCGCCAACGAGATGACCGTCAACGCCACGACTGCTGGCGTCGCGTGGGCGAGTTCGCCCTGTTCGAAATCGGCGTAAATCGCGATCGGCAAAGTCGTGCGATTGGGTTGCCAGCCGAAGACCATCACCGTCGCGCCGAATTCACCCAGCGCTCTCGCGAAGGCCAACACCAATCCGCTGGCCAACCCCCTCGCCGCGAGGGGGACTGAGACGTGCCAGAACACCTGCCAACGATTCGCACCCATCAGTGTCGCGATGTCTTCCAACTCGCGCTCGACGGAAGCAAACCCCGCCTTGGCCGGCAAATACAACATCGGCACGGCGACGATGGCGGCAGCGAGGACAGCGCCTTCGAACCGAAAAACGATCGAATAGCCCTGCAGGAGTGACGACAGCCAGCCTCTCGCGCCGAATGCCATGATGATCACATACCCCACCACCGTCGGGGGCAAAACCATCGGCAGCAGGATCAACCCTTCGACAAGGCTTTTGCCAACGAACCGACGACGCGCCATCGCCAGTGCGATCGGCACGCCGACCACCGCCGCCACGATCGTGGCGAGAACGGCGACTCGGAGTGACAACCAGACTGCGGGCCAAAGATCGGTCATTGAACGGCCGGCTGCTTGGCGGGAGCTAAGTCGTCGACGCTGAAACCTTTCGCCGTCAACTCCGCCTTGGCGGCAGGCGTGGCCAGATAGTCGAGGAACTTCAACGCGGCCGGCGCGTGCGTCGTGTTCGCGATCACCACACCCGGATAAACGATCGGCTCGTGCGTCCCCGCGGCGGCCGTCGCGACGATTTTGACCTTCTCGCCCGACTGCCTGGCGTCCGTCGCGTAAACAAGGCCCGCCTGCACTTCGCCACGCTCGACGTACGCCAAAACCTGCCGCACATTCGTCCCGTAAACGATTTTATTCGCAACCGCTGATTCAATTTTGAGGGACTGAAACACCTGCTTGGCGTACTGCCCCGCGGGCACGGTTTTTGGTTCGCCGGCGGCAATTTTTTCGACCGACGATGCGGCCAATTCGGCGAAGTCTTTAGGCGGCGTTTTCGCGTCGGCCGGCACGATCAGCACAAGCTGATTGCCCGCCACGACGCGGCTTGTGCTCGCATCGACAAGTTTTTCTTTCGTCAGTTGCTCCACTTGCTGCGTTGCCGCGGAGACAAAAACATCGATGCCCGCCCCGCTCTTGATTTGTGCCATCACTTGTCCGGACGACCCAAAAGAGAATTCGACGTGCTCGCCGGTTTCGGCTTCGTACTTTTTGGCGATGGCGTCGAAGGCGTCTTTCAGACTGATGGCCGCCCCGACGCGAATCGTGTCGGCCAGTGTGGAAGCGGCAAGCGTAAGACTCAAGGCGATCGCACGAAGCAGCATGGCAAGACTCCCGGCCGGCAAAATGGCGGCGGCCTGAATCGTTGTATTCCCGACGACATAACGAGTCAAACTGAAAATGGATCCCCGGCCTCGTCGAGCAGGTGTTCGAGCCTCACCTGCAGGTCGCGATAGGTTGCCAGCACGTGCCGCCCGAACTCAGTGAGTTCGCACCCGCCGCCACGCTTGCCGCCTGTTGCGGTTGTCACCAGCGGATGCGGCCAGGCGTGGTTTGCGGCGTCGAGCAGCAGCCAGGCTCGGCGATACGCGAAACGCAGCCGCCGCGCCGCCTCGGAGAGCGACCCGCAGACATCAATCTGCTCCAGCAGATCGGCTGTAGCATCCGTAAACGCGGCCTTGCTGCCGGCGTCGACCCAGAGCCGGCCTCGGAGCGACGTCGCCATTTTCGGGCGGCGGGCGGATTTATTCGGCTTGGTCGACATCGGTTGAAAGCAGGACTTCGGTCGCCTTGATCACCGCCACCGCCGGCTTGCCCTTCTTGAGTTTCAGCCGCTTGACGCTTGACGTACTGATCAGCGAAACGATCTGATGGCCGCCGATGTCGACAACCACTTCGCTCATCACTGATCCGCTCCGGATCGAAACGACCGTGCCCTTGAACTGATTGCGTGCGCTCAGTGCCATGACGCAAGTGTAACGGAACCGGCACCGAACCCCGCACAATCATTCCGGCACGGGCCACCGCGGTCATCAAAGCGTGAAACGCATCGCTCGCGAGCTTTGATCAAACATTCAAGAGTTTCGTGCTAACGCGTGATGGAGCAGGCGTCATACAGTCGTGGAACATGACGAACGACGAAAGCATTCTGAGTCGTCGTAGTTTTCTCGCCACTGTGTCAGCCGCAGCGGCGGCACAGACCGCTCTTCCACAATTCGCTTTTTCCCAGGAATCCCAAATGGACATCGAAATTCAACGTGTCGGCACTAAACCTTCGGGCAAAGGCCCTGCAGACTGGTTCACCGGCATCGTGCGCATCGACCCGCTTTTTGACCGCAGCGAACCCGCGCGTGTCAGCGGCGCGAATGTGACATTCGAACCCGGCGCCCGCACCGCGTGGCACACCCACCCGCTCGGCCAGACGCTTGTCGTTGTCAGCGGCCTCGGCTGGGTGCAGCAGGAAGGCAAGCCGATCGAGGAAATCCGCCCCGGCGACGTGGTCTGGTTTCCACCCAACGTCAAACACTGGCACGGGGCCAGCCCAACGACGGCCATGACACACATCGCCATTCAGGAAAAACTCAACGGATCGCCCGTCACCTGGATGGAAAAAGTCACTGACGAGCAATACCGCAGATAAAATTCGAACGCAAAACACAGCGACTGATGCCCAAGTACGACACGGGCATCAGTCGTCATGCTTTTATGTATGTTGGTAGCTTATTCCCATTCAATCGTCGCCGGCGGCTTGGACGAGATGTCGTAGACAACTCGGTTGACCCCTCTGACTTCATTGATGATCCGGTTGCTCATCCGTGCGAGAACGTCGAAGGGAATGCGGGCCCAGTCGGCGGTCATGAAGTCTTGGCTTTCGACGGCACGAATGGCAACCACGCTGTCGTAGCTGCGGCTGTCGCCCATGACGCCGACGGTGCCGATCGGGAGCAACACTGCGAAGACCTGGCTCGTCTTGCGGTAGAGGTTCGCGGCGACCAGTTCTTCAAGGACGATTTCGTCAGCGTCCCGCAGAACCCGCAAGCGTTCGTCGGTGATGTCGCCGATGACGCGGACCGCCAGACCTGGGCCGGGGAATGGGTGCCGCCAGACAAGTTGCTCTGGCAGGCCGAGCGTTTCGCCGACTTTGCGGACTTCGTCTTTGAACAGCTCCCGCAACGGTTCGACGAGATCGAAGCCGAGCTCGGCGGGCAGGCCGCCGACGTTGTGGTGGAGTTTGATGTTGGCCGCGGTGCCGGCGTAGCCGTGGCCGGATTCGATGACGTCGGGGTAGAGGGTGCCCTGGGCGAGGAACTTGGCGTCGGGGATGTTGGCGGCTTCGCGTTTGAAGGCGTCGATGAATTCCTTGCCGATGATTTTTCGCTTCTGCTGCGGGTCGGTGACGTCTTTCAGGCCGGTGAGGAATTCGGTGGTGGCGTCGTGGACGCGGAGGTCGATGCGGAAGTGCGTTTTGAAGGTCGATTCGACGAGGTCGCGTTCGCCTTTCCGCAGCAGGCCGTTGTCGACGAAGATGCAGGTGAGCTGGTCGCCAATCGCTTTATGAATCAGCGCGGCCGCGACGCTGCTGTCGACGCCGCCGCTGAGGCCGCAGATGACTCGGCTCTTGCCGACCTGGTCGCGGATGCGGGCGACGGTTTCTTCGATGAACTGCCCCATCGTCCACTGGCCGGTGCAGCCGCAGATGTCGTAGAGGAAGTTTTGGAACAGCACGTCGCCGCGGGGCGTGTGGGTGACTTCGGGGTGAAACTGCACGCCGTAGAACGGCCGCGTTTTGTGACGGGCGGCGGCGTAGGGGCAGGTTTCGGTGGCGGCGAGTGCGATGAAATCGTCGGGCAGTTCGCGGATCTGGTCGCCGTGGCTCATCCAGACGGTGGTGTCGTTCGGCAGGCCGTGGACGAACGGGTCGTCGATCTT
Organism: Tepidisphaeraceae bacterium; assembly: GCA_049840775.1. Lineage (GTDB taxonomy): Bacteria > Planctomycetota > Phycisphaerae > Tepidisphaerales > Tepidisphaeraceae > RYN-431. Next base: position 40,699 of record JASGJJ010000008.1, on the reverse strand, counting down.
GATATTCAAGTGCGCCCGGCCGTACTCGCGGCTGGGGGCGGGTTTGACGTCGCCGCCGAGCAGTTGCGCCGCCAGCTGCATGCCGTAGCAGATGCCCAGCACCGGCACGCCGAGGTCGAACAGGCGCGGGTCGCAGCGAGGGGCATTAGCGTCGTAAACGCTGCTGGGACCGCCACTAAGGATGATACCTTTGGGATTCAGCTTTTTGAGTTCGTCGAGCGAGATGTCCGGGCGGACGAGTTCGCTGAAGACGCCCTTCTCGCGAACGCGGCGGGCGATGAGCTGCGCCGTACTGCGAGCCGAAATCCAAGATCGGGATGATTTCCGAGTGGGCCATGGGACAGAGATACCGGAGAGTGGTCGTTTTCGCAAAGGGGCCGGGAAATGACGAATGTCGAGTGACGATTCGGGCCTACCAGCTTCAATCGTCACTCGGCAATCGTCATTCGTCACTGGACTGCGTTAAGACTAAGGCGTCGCCGTCGGTTCCGCCCGCTTGTCGTGAAGTTGCACGGGGGTTCCCTTTTTCCGCAGCTTCAGGTTCAGCATTTCCACGCCGATGCTGAACGCCATGGCGAAGTAGATGTAACCCTTGGGGATGTGGCGGTGCGTGGCGTCGACGATCAGCACCACGCCGACGAGGATCAGGAAGCTGAACGCCAGCATCTTTACCGTCGGGTGGCGGTTGACGAAATCGCTGATCGGCTTGGCGGCAAAGAGCATGACGCCGACCGCGATGACGACGGCCGCGATCATGATCGACAGGCCGACCCACCGCGTCTCCGGGTGCGTCTGCACCATGCCGACGGCGGTAATCACGCTGTCGAGGCTGAAGACGATGTCCAGGATCAGAATCTGAATGATCACGCTGGTGAAGCTGATGCCCGCCTTCCCGCCGCCGGCGGCGTGGTCGTGGCCTTCAAGCTTTTCGTGAATTTCGGTGACGCTTTTGTAAATCAGGAAAATGCCGCCCGAGAGCAGGATGAGGTCTTTCCAACTCAGCGGCAGGCCGTCTTCCATCGCCCAATCCAAGGCATGGCCGATGACCGGGACCGGCGTCGTCAGGCCCATGATCCAGCTGATGCTCAGCAGCAGCAGCACGCGCATGATCATCGCCAGCGACAGCCCGAGCGTGCGTGCCTTGGCCTGCTGTTCCAGCGGCAGCTTATCGGCGAGCACGCTGATGAAAATAATGTTGTCGATGCCGAGAACGATTTCGAGCACCGTCAGCGTCACCAGTGAAATCAGCGCGGCGACGGACCACAGCGTTGTAATGCCCTCACCTGATGCGGCCGAAGCGAGCAGTGTCGAATTGAATAGTTCAGTCATGATGTGCGTCTTCCCCGATTGGCGACCGAAATCCTAGCGATCCTGCACGCGGCGGCGAGTGCTGTTACGGTAAAAATGGAATGCTTTCTTATAAACCGGTTTTCGGCTTGATCTTGCGTTCGCATTCTGCAACAAGGAGGTATGCACGATCTGCCGTTGATTAATCTGATTGCCATGGCGTTCGTGGCGGCGTGGGTGCTGGGAATCGTGACCCAGAAACTCAAGCTGTCGCCGATCGTCGGGTATTTGCTGGCGGGCATCGTTATTGGGCCGCACACCTGGGGCTTCAAGGGCGATCCCGGTCTCGCACACCAGTTGTCCGAACTGGGCGTCATCCTGCTGATGTTCGGCGTCGGCTTGCATTTTCATTTGGAAGATTTGCTTTCGGTCCGAAAAGTCGCCGTCCCCGGCGCGATCGGCCAGAGCCTGACCGCCACGGTGCTGGGGCTGGTGATGGCGCACGCGTTCGGGATGAGCTGGGCGCGGGGGCCGTGCTCGGCGTCGCCCTGGCGGTGGCGAGCACCGTCGTGCTGATCCGCGTGCTGACGGACAACAAACAACTCGACACCCAGGCCGGCACGGTCGCCGTCGGGTGGCTGATCGTCGAAGACTTGCTCACCGTCGTCGTGCTGGTGCTGATTCCGGCGTTCGGCACGGGCGACCCGGACCACCCCGCCCAGAGCCTTTGGATCGCCCTGCCGATGGCATTTCTGAAGCTGGCGGTGCTGGTGGTGATCGTCCTCATCCTCGGCGGCCGATTCGTGCCGTGGGTGATGGTCAAAGTCGCCAAACTCCGCAGCCGCGAGCTGTTCACGCTCACCGTGCTGGTCATGGCGATCAGCGTGGCGGCGGGGTCGGCGAAATTCTTTGGCGTGTCGATGGCGCTGGGCGCGTTCCTGGGCGGCATGGTCGTCGGCCGGTCGTCCGTCAGCCAGCAGGCCGGTGCCGATCTGCTGCCGCTGCGCGACGCGTTCGCCGTCCTCTTTTTCGCCTCCGTCGGCATGCTGTTCGATTACCACGTCATCTTCGAACACCCCGGCCTGATGGCAATGGGCCTGCTCGTCGTCCTCGTCGCCAAGCCGCTGGCCGCACTGGTGATCATTGCGATCATCGGCTACCCGGCCCGCACGGGGCTGGTGGTGGCGCTGGGCCTGGCCCAGATCGGCGAGTTCTCGTTCATCCTCACCGAGCTCGGCCGGAGCAACGGCCTGCTGGACGAGGCCGGCGTCGGGCATAACGTCATTGTCGGGACGGCGATCGTGTCGATCACCCTCAACCCCCTCATCTTCCGCCTGCTGCCCAAGCTCGAAAAGCTCCTGCAGAGTTACCCGGCGTTGTGGAAGTTCATGAACCGCAACGACGAAAGCCGTCAGGTAAAAATGAACGACCAGACGGAAAACACCCTGCAAAAAGAGCAGACGAGCCTGGCCGTCATCATCGGCTACGGCCCTGTCGGCCGCGCTGTCGACGCGGCCTTGCGCGAGCGGAACATCGAAACCGTCGTGATCGACCAGAACGTCGATACCGTCGAACGCCTGCACCGCGAAAACCGCGCCGCGATCTACGGCGACGCATTCAACATCGAAGTGATCGCCCAGGCACTGCCGCGTGCGTCGCACCTGATCATCACTCTGCCGCACAGCCAGAACCGCACGCCACTGATCGTGTCAGCGAAACTGATTAATCCTGAAACGAAGGTGTTTGTGCGTGCCCGTTACATCGGCGAGCGGGAAGAGCTGATCCAGGTCGGCGCCGACGCCGCCTGCTACGAAGAAGCCGAAGCCGCCGTGGCCTTGTCACGACTGGTTTTGAATGATGTCGGCGCAAACGAAGCCGAAGTCGGCCGGGAAGTGATCAAGATCCGCCAGCAATACAAGGCGGTTTTGCCGGCGTGATCTCAAGGTCACCATTGAACAAAAGAGAAGGCGAAGCGGACTGAGCCGCTTCGCCTTCTCTTTATTTTTTGATTAACTACCGATCCGTTTACTGTTTTGAATTGAACAGATAACGGTTGTTCAAGGCTTGGCTGGCATCGCCCCAGATTTGAGCCGGGCCGACATCGACCAGCGACGGCAAGTCACCGCGGAAGACGCCCTCGACGTGACCATCCAAGAAGAGGATGTTGGTCGTACCAGTCTGGAACGGCCGGTGATCACCCGACGGGCCGTTCTGCCAGCGGCCGTGGCGGGCACCGCTGATGCGCCAGGTGTGTAGCGTCGAGCCACCGTTATTGTTGGTCGGATTGTACAGGTTTGTCTGAACACCATCGAGAATGAAGACCGTCTGCGAAGCACGCTTGAACTGAGCGTAGCGGCCGATCGGGAAAAAAGTATGTGACGGGGCGTTATTATACTGAATACCCTGGCTCGGCAGGTTGACGGCACCGGCCGGCTGGCCGTCACTCTGGCTGGCACCGTTCATTCCATAGCCCACATCGAGAATCAGAGCACCACCTGCACCGTTATTGAAATTCGAAAACGTCTTGGGAAGGCCTGCCGGGGCCAAAACGTGCGACATGCGGCGTTCAAAACCGTCCTGCACGTTTGTCGAAATTGCCGTGATGCCGACGAGCGGGAAAGCTTCCCGAATCGCCATGAGGCTACGAACCGACGGACAAACCAGAACTGAGTTCTGAGCTGCAGAATCACTGGCGGGATTTACCATCGGGTCGGGCAAATACTTGTTGGCGACAAGTGCATACGCCCAGGAGTCTGACCAACCCCCGCCGCCGTTGCTACCGCCACCACCCCAAAAATAAGCGGGAACGATGACGCCTTTGTTGTCGTTCGAGTAAAGCTGAGCGGCTTGGCCGATTGAACGAAGGTTCGATAGACACTTCACCGCCATCGCCGACCGCCGTGCCGAGTTCAGGCTCGGCAGCAGGATTGAAATCAGCAATGCGATGATGCCGATCACGACCAGCAGTTCGACCAGCGTAAAGCCGGCTTTTTGTGAACGTTTCATAAGCAACTCCTACCATTTCGTGATGCGAAACGATGTTTCCCATCACCAGACCACTAGAGACGTGTAAAACGACAATCGCCCCGGAAACGGACGCCGGAACAGTTGTCGACTGCACACAACATACCGAAACAGCCTGTAAACAATACCCTAGAAAATCGTGTAAACAAATGTAAAGGAAACACGAAAGCAAAGAAAAACCCGGCTTGCGTCGCGCACAAGCCGGGCCGTAAATTACTTAATTGAAACGCCGTTTATCGGACGCCGAAGAGGATTTCCATCGTCAGCTGGTCCAGCTTTTCGTAGGGCAAGGCCGCCTTGGCGAGTTCGACGCGGTCGAGCGGGGCTTCCAGCAGCTTCTTGGCGTTGCCGGGGTTGAACTTCTTGGTCAGCTTGCTCAGGCTCTGCTCTTCGACGTTGATCTGCTTGAGCAGACCCTGGATTTCGGCATCGGCGTTCCAGGCTGCGGGCCTTTTCGCGCAGGATCATATACGTTCGCATGCAGCCCTTGGCGAACTCCTTGACGTCTTCGTAGTTGCTCTGGCGGAAGGCGTGGGCGTCGAAGTGGCGCGGGCCGTCGTATTTCATGTCGTCCAGGAGTTTGACGAGGAAGAACGCGTGCTTCGGGTTCGCCATGCCGAAGCGGAAATCCTGGTCATATCGGCCGAATTCCTGGTCGTTCAGGTCGATGTGGAACAGCTTCTTGGCTTCCAGGGCGGCCGCCACCTGGTGGACGAAGTTGATGCCCGCCATGTGTTCGTGGGCGACTTCCGGGTTCACGCCGAAGAGTTCCGGGCGGTCGAGCGACGGGATGAAGCCGAGATACGCCGCCGGTCACGCTGAAATAGATGTGCCCGCGCGGCTCATTCGGCTTGGCCTCGAAGGCGAACTTGTAGCCGTAGCCCTGCTGCACCGAATACTCGGCCAGGAAGTTCATCGCCTCGCGGAATCGCTTGATCGCATCGACCGGATTCTTCGTGGCGTCGCTTTCCACGCCCTCGCGGCCGCCCCAGAAGACGTAAATCTTCGCGCCAAATTCATTCCCTAAGTCCATGGCCCGCATAGTCTTCTGGATCGCATAGGCGCGAACCTTGGCGTTGTTGCTGGTGAACGCGCCGTCTTTGAAGACCGGATCTGAAAAGAGATTGGTCGTGGCCATCGGCACGACCAAACCGTTGTCTTTTAAGCCCTTACGGAACTCTTTCTTGATCTCAGCCGCCTGTTCGGCGGTGGCGTCGATGGGGATGAGGTCGTTGTCGTGGAAATTGACACCGTACGCCCCGCAGTCGCCGAGCAGATCGCAGATGGAGCGGACGTCGAGTTGTTCGCGCGTCGGCCCGCCGAACGGGTCGCGGCCGGTGTTGCCGACGGTCCAGAGGCCAAACGTGAACTTCAGTTTCTTGTCCGGTTCGAACGCCATTAAATTGCTCCTTCGCCAGTTTGAATGTGGGCCGGAAGTGTCGGCGAACGCTCCGCCCGATTCAAGGCCGGCCGAGTTCGTTCGCCCATCAATCTCTAAGGAAATCGCGTAACACGGCGTGCCATTTCGCCACAGCTTACTTCGGCTGCGTGATGCCGAGGTCTTCGCTGGTCAGCAGCGCGTCCATCGGGTAACCGGCCTTTTCGATGTTGGCGCAGGCGCCTTCCTGGCGGTCCAACACGCCGACGATTTTAACGACCTTCGCCCCGGCTTCGGTGAGACTGGCGACGGCTTCAAGCACCGCCCCGCCGGTGGTCAGCACGTCTTCGACGACCAGAACCCGGTCGCCGGGATTGATGACGCCTTCGATACGCTTGGTCGTGCCGTATTCTTTCGCGGCTTTGCGGACCATGACGAACGGCTTGTTCGCCGCCATCGCGGTGGCGGCAGCCAGGCAGACGGCACCCAGTTCCGGGCCGGCGATGCGGTCGATGTCAGGCGTCACGTGCTTGGCGAATTCCTCGCCGAGGCGCCTTCAGCACGTCCGGCTGCGTCTCAAAGCGGTATTTGTCGACGTAATATTTGCTCTTTTTCCCGCTCCGCAGGGTGAAATCGCCATGCAGCACGGCCAGGGCTTTAACTCGCTCGATAAGGGCGTCACGCGTCATGCCCACGATTCTGTCGGCTTCGCGGCTTGCGTCAACGGGTTGATTTGTTGCCCGTGATCGGGTTAGCGGTAGTTGACCGACACATTGACCGATGCCGACCCGTACCCGCCGACAAAGCCGCAGCCCCACTGCCCGGCGTAACCCCAGCGGACCGAGTTCCAGCCGCCCATGCCGTAGACCAGCCCGACGGGCGACCCGAATCGGCGAACGTAGTCGCGTTCTTCGAAAGAGCCGACCGGCGTGCGGTCGGCGTGGACGAACTTCGGAATAAACGCGGGTTTGGCCGGGTCAATCACCATCGGCCGATCAATGGGCCCGACCGGCGTGGTCGGCGGTGCCGGCCGAGTCGCCGGCCCGGCCGCCACGCTCATGCCGGTCAGCAAAACTGAGAGGATGATCGGGCGTTTGAAGGTCATCGCGCTGATTCAGACAGTCTTTGGCGTTTCCTTGCCGAAGCTTCCTAACTATACACGGCCAATCGGTTCAGAGCGTTTTGGGTTTAAGATTCTGAAATAAATCGACTTACGAATTTTCGGCCGCATTACCTGTTTGAAATACGGCGTTGATTTCTAACGTGACAGGCCGAATCCGTTCGTATTAATTGGCATCATGGGAAACCCACTTTTCAACAACATCAAGACCGTGATGCTGTTGTCGATCCTCAGCGGCATCGTCATCGCGGCCGGTTACGGGCTCGGCGGCGCGCATGGCGCGGTGATCGCACTCGTCGCTGCCGGCGTGATGAACTTCTTCGGCTATTTCTTCAGCGACAAGATCGCGCTGTCGAGCATGCAGGCGCAGGAAGTCGGGCCGGATCACGAGCTTTACAAGATCGTCGAGCCGATGGTCCAACGCGCCGGCCTGCCAATGCCGAAGGTTTATGTCAGCCCGCAAATGGCTCCCAACGCGTTCGCCACCGGCCGCAACCCCAGCAACTCGGCCGTCTGTGCGACGGCTGGCCTGCTGCAGTCGCTCAACCGCAATGAAATCGCCGCCGTCATGGCGCATGAGCTGGCGCACGTGAAACACCGTGACATTCTCATCACGACCGTCGCGGCGACCATCGGCGGTGCCATCAGCTTCCTGGGCAACATGTACTGGTTCCAGAGCATGTTCGGCGGCGGGAATCGCGACGAGGAAGGCGAATCTCACCCGCTGGCGGGCATCATCGGCCTGCTGGTGATGATCCTCGGCCCGATCGCCGCGGCCGTCATTCAGATGGCGGTCAGTCGGCAGCGCGAATACGCGGCCGACACCGAAGGCGCACGCATCGTCGGCGACCCGATGTATCTCGCCAGCGCGCTGCAGAAGATCCATCACATGGCCGACCGCGTGCCGATGAACGTCAACCCGGCATTCAACGCCCTGATGATCGCCGAACCGCGAACCCTTGGCGACCGCATGGCTGAAATGTTCAGCACGCACCCGCCGTTGGAAAAGCGGATGATGAACCTCATCGGCCGCGAGTACCTTTAACCATTCGTAACAACTCAAGGAATTCAAACCAAAAGGGGTGGCCACTTCAGTGGCCACCCCTTTTCAATTGATAGACCGCACGCTGAAATCAGTTCGTCGTGGTCGTTGTGGTCGCCGCGGTATCGTTGTTCGGCGTAACGCTGAGAACATTGTCCATCGACATGCTTTGGCCGCTGTCGAGTTGCAGCGACAGGTTGCCGTCGACGACTTTCACGCTGGTGACGATACCTTGCATGTCTTCGCCGTTGGCGTCTTTGCCGGCGACCGTTTTGCCGATCATCGCCGCGGCGTTGCTGAGGCTGTTCTGCAGCGTCATTTTCTTCAATGAGGTCTGCAGATCGTTGCTGCTTTGCAGCGAACCGATCTGGCTCATCTGTGCGAGCAAGTCCTGGCTCTTGGTCGGCTCGGTCGGGTCCTGGTTCTGCAGTTGCGTGATCATCATCTGAATGAAGTCCTCTGACGTGAGGCTTTTCTTCGTGGTGGACGTCGTGCTGCCGGTGGTCGACGTGCTGCCGAGGCTGTTGAGGATGCTGGTGGTGTCCATGGCGATTTTCCTGATTTAAGCGACCAGATCGAGCGGTTCGCCCGTACCGGCGAGTTTGGCCCACATGCGTTGGAGCATTTCGCGACGCTGCTGCTCCTGCCGGGCGGATTGGTCCTGGAACGACTGGCCCGACTGCCGCCCGTCTTCGCCCTGGCCGTTTTGTTGGTTGGACGATGACTGTTCGGTCGGGGCCGCCTGTTTGACCTGAATTTTGTCGACCATCACGCCGGCGGTTTCCAGCGTGGTTTTGAGTTGCTGAAGGTTATGACTGAGCAGCCGCGTGGCTTCTTCATTGCTGGTCTGCAGCGACGCGCTGAGCACGCCGGTGTCGTCAACGCTGATCTGCACCTGCACCTGGCCGAGGCTCGGCGGGTCGAGGCGAATCTGCATCGTGCCGCCGCCCTTTTGCATTTCGCCGCGGACACTGGTGACGATGCGATCGACATTCTCCTCAGCGACCGTCCGCTGAGGAGCGGGTGTCTCTGCCGACGACTGCACCGCCGGCAAAGCGGTGTGCGTGACCGGCTTGTCCGAGGTCGACACCGGCTGGAGTGATGAAACATCCAGGCCGTCTTTCGAGGCGGATTTTTCGGTCGATTTCGCCTTATCGGCTTCGGTCGGCACGAAAACCTGCGAGGCAGCCGCGGCGCTCGTGTCGACGCTAGCGTCGTCCGACTTTTCTGCGCGTGGCTTGAGCTTCACCTTCGTTTCCGGAACGCCATCGGCGGCCGTGGACGGCACGTCGACCGCGGCCGTCTTGGTGTCGGCCGATTTTGTTTCGGGAGCGTTCGCCTGCGTGTCGACCGCCTTTGTTGAAACGGTGCTAACTGTGGCAACGTCTTCAGCGGCGACGTCTGATGAATCGGCTGCCGGCTCGGTGGAAGCGGGCGGTTGCACCGGCTTTTGGACCTGCGCCGCAAGTGCGGCGAGGTCGGGGTTCCGTTCACCGTCGCCGTCTTTCTTGGCGTCGGTGTTGGGCTTTTCTTCGGTCGCTTCGACCACTTCGCCGTCCGTATCGGATTCGGCAGCAGGAAGATCCGTCGGGCAGACCGGCTTGGCCGCTTCGGCGGTGGCGGTGGTGTCGTTTTCAGTGGTTTCGTCGGCGTCGTCGGCCGAATCAGTCTTGGACTTGTCGCCCTTGGATTCTGTCTTTTTCGTCGGCTTGGTTTTGGTCGCTTCCGACGCCTCGGTTTCGGCGGCGTCGGTGGACTGTTCGTCGGTGACGTCTTGCGTGTCGTCAACGGGTGCCGCGTCGTCGGTCGGCTTGGGGTCCGATTTTTTCTCGACCGGCTTCGGCGCTTCAGCGCGCGGCTCGGGCTGCGAACGCCTGGCGGCCAGCACGTCGTCGAAACTCCGCGACGGCTTCGACTGCGGCACAGCAGTGAGGCTCTTGGATTGTTGGGTCGAACGAACCAGTTCGACGGCGCTAGCGGTCATGCGTCAGTCTGCCTTCGCCTGGGCGGCCCGCATCTTCTCCAAGATGCCCTGGGCTCGCGTCGTTTCCTGCGGCGTCTTGAACTCCTTCAAAACGCTTCCGGCCTGTCTTGTGTCCATCGCCTGCAAGTACCGTACCACCGTCTCATCATCCATCCCCGCGAACATCGTTTTGATCTGCTTGGCGGGTAATTGCTGATAGAGCTCGAGCGTTTTCTGGAACCCCGCGTCGGCCGCCAGGCGGGCCTGCTCGGTCTTTTCGGCTTCGAATTGTTTGCGGTCGGTGTCGAGCTTTTCGAGCTGGTTTTTCAGATCAGAACGTGCGTTTTCGATCTGCACGCGTTGGTCGGCCACTTCACGACGCCGCCGTTCGACCGTGGCGGCCTGTGAATCGAGTTCGGCGCGGACGAGTTCGATTTGCTCCCCCGCCGGCCGACGGCTGTACTTGGCGAGCAGCGCGTCGAGGCGCAACATCGGCGCGTCTTCCGGCGAAGGTTGCGTGGCCGCCTGCTGCGTTGTCGGCTGAGTGCTCGGCTGGGTCGCGGCGCCGTTCAGGATGATTTCACGGACGGCCTGCACTTTTTCGCGGTCGAGCTTGTGCGTGAAGACCAGAAAACCGATGCCGGCCGCGATCGCGAGGAAGTTCAGGGCGAAGACGCCGGTGACGACGCCGAAGAGTTTCTTAATCAAGTCGGGCCTCCACGGCGGCCACGGCCGGCGCTTTCAGGTTCTCGAACGCGATCTGCATGCCGGCCTCGTCCAGCAACGCCGCCTCCTTGCGCGACTGCTCTTCCTGCCAACGCTCCAATTGACGATCCCGCAGGATTTCCAGCGTTTTTCGCGCCGCGCGGCCATGATCAGCACGGCCTGCGCCTTGTCGACTTCCGCCTGCGCCTGCGCGATCTGCGTGGCCAGGTCCATCGCCTGTTTTTCCATGGAGATGACGAACCGGCGGTGCCCGGCGACGTAGCTGACGTCGATCGGGCCGACAAGGCGTTTGCGCATTTCGTCATCGGCCTGGCGGCGTTTGGTGCCGAGGTCGTTGAGGGCGTCCTGCAGCGCCACCAGCTTCTGCCGGGCGACGGCGACGACGCGCTGGGCGGCCTGCTCGGCGTTTTCACGCGCCTTGAGCACCACCGCGAGATTGAATACGAACCGGGCCATGCGATCTCTTAACGACGGTTAGCAGGTTTCGTGCCAGCGGCAGCCTTGGCGGCAATTGCTTTTTCCGCCTGGTCGATCCACTGGCACAATTGATCGAGCTGCCGGTGAGCGTCGGCAAAGCCGAGGGCGGCCTCCTGCTTCAAAAATTCGACGATTCGCGGCCGAGCCATCACCGACAAATCCTGCTCAGCGTTCTGCCCGGCGACGAAGGCACCGATGCTCACGAGGTCGGCGATTTCGTCATACGTCGCCAGAAGGCTCAGCACGCGGCGGGCGAGTTTCACCCGGTCGCCGGGCATCACGTCACCGCGCACACGGGAGATGCTCTGCGTCACATCAATGGCCGGGTAATGCCCTTTCGCGGCGAGCTTGCGGTTCAGCCAGAGGTGGCCGTCGCTGATGCCCTTCACCGCGTCGGGGATCGGCTCGTTGAAGTCGTCGCCTTCCACGAGAACCGTGTAGAAACCGGTGATCGAGCCGCTGCGCGTGCGGCCGTGCGCTCCATGATTTCCGGCAGCATCGCAAACACGCTCGGCGGAAATCCTTTCGTGGCCGGCGGCTCACGGGCGGCCAAACCGATCTGACGCTGCGCCTGGGCGAAACGCGTCAGGCTGTCCATCAGCAGCAGCACGTTCGCGCCGCGGTCGCGGAAATATTCGCTCACCGTGCATGCCACCTTGGCGGCCCGGACCTTGAGCAGCGGCGTTTCATCGCTGGTGGCGACGATCATCACGCATCGCTTAAGGCCTTCCTCGCCGAGGCTGTTTTCAATGAACTCCTGAATTTCGCGGCCGCGTTCGCCGATCAGCGCGACGACGCTGATGTCGGCGTCGGTGTGCTTGGCGATCTGGCTCATGAGCGTCGACTTCCCGACGCCCGGGCCGCTGAAAATGCCCATCCGTTGCCCGCGGCCGCAGGTGTGGAGGGCGTCGATCGAGCGGACGCTGGTGCAGATCGGCTCGCGGATATTCACCCGGTCCATCGGCGTGACGGCCTGGGCGTCGATGCGGCGGCTTTCGCCGCGCGGGATCGGCCCGAGGCCGTCGGTCGGTTCGCCGAGTCCGTTGATGACGCGGCCGAGCATGGCGTCGCTGCACCATATGCGCGGGACGGCGGTCACGAGTTCGATGCGGTCGCCGCGACTCACGCCGCCGACGTTACTCAGGCTCATCAGCAGCGTGCGGTCGCCTTGAAAGCCGATGACTTCGGCGAGCACGGCGTCGTCGCCTGGCCGCCGGCGAGAATTTTGCAAAGCGAACCGACGGGCAACGGCAGGTGCTCGGCTTCGAGGGTGAGCCCGCTGACGGCGGCGACGCGGCCGGCGACGCCGAGCGTCATCGCCGAGTCGATCGCGTGAAGTTGTGCCGAGAGCATTGCCATCGCGTTATTCGCCGGCCACACCGATGAGTTCTTCGATCAGACGGTCGAGCTGGTGGTCGAGTTCCGCGTCGATTTCGCCGCCGGCGGTCTGCACGCGGCAGCCGCCGGGGATCACGGCGGCGTCGCCGGCGAACGTCACGTGCTTGAGCGTCGGCCACTGCTGTTTGAGTTGCGGCAGCAGGTCTTCGACGACGGCGAGTTGGTCCGGGTTTACGGTCACACGGATTTCGTGCGCGCCGCTGATGAGGCGAACCGCTTCGTTGAGATTCGCCTGCACGACGCCGGGATCGACTTCACCGAGCCGCTTGGTGACCTTTCGCCCGATGGCGAGGGCGAGCGGCAGGACTTCACTTTCGGCGGCGGCGATCACGCGATCGCGCTCGGCCTCAATGCCGGTGGCGATTTCGGTGAGGGTGGCGACGGCTTGCGTGAAGTTGGCGGTGTGCTCGTCGTAGGCCGCCTTCTTCCCCGCGGCCAGGCCTTCGGTCTTGCCCTGCACCAGCCCGTCGCGTTTCCCGGCGGCCAGCCCTTCGGCGTAGGCCTGGTCATGAGCCGCTTTGCGAATCGCATCGGTTTCCGCCTGCGCCGCCGCAAGCAATTGCTCCGCTTGCTGGCTTGCGCGAACAGGATCGACCGCGCGTGGCGACTTCGATGTCGGTCATCGAAAAGGCCGTCGCACTGGCCGGGACGTTGGCGGATTTGATGAGGGGCATGGGGAATCAGGTGGCAGGTGGCAGTGGGCGGTGGGCAGGAAAGAAGATCGGCTGAACCAGTCGCGTCTTTCGTCTTTCCTGCCCACCGCCCACTGCCACCTGCCCACTCTCCTTAAACAATCATCTCCGCCCCGCCGCGGCCGCCGATGACGATTTCGCCGCTGTCTTCGAGGCGGCGGACGATGTCGACGATCTTCTGCTGGGCGCCTTCCACGTCGCTCACGCGCACCGGGCCCATGAACGACATTTCTTCCTGGATCATCTGCGACGCACGTTCGGACATGTTCTTGAGGATCTTCGTCTTGAGCTCTTCGCTGGCCGTCTTGAGGGCGAGCGACGAGGACGTTGTTTTCGACTTCCTTGAGCACGCTTTGAATGCCCTTGTCGTTGACCATGAGTACGTCTTCGAAGACGAACATGAGCCGGCGAATGCTCTCGACGAGTTCGGGGTCTTCGGCCTCCAGGCCTTCCATGATGCCTTTTTCCGTCGAGCGGTCGGCGAGGTTGAGCATCTCCGCGACGCTTTCGACGCCGCCGGCTTTTTCGAACGTCTGGCTGACAATGTCGCTGAGGCGGTGCTCGAGGCCGCGTTCGACCTCTTTGATGACCTCGGGGTTCGTCTGCTCCATGTTGGCGATGCGCTTGACGACCTCGATCTGCTTCGCCGACGGCAGCCCGACGAGGATTTCACTGGCCTTGGTGGGGTTCAGATGCGCGAGGATCAACGCGATGGTTTGCGGGTGTTCGTCCTGGATGAACGTCAGCAGGTTTTCGCTTTCGGCCTTCTGCAGGAAGCTGAACGGCGTGGTGGCGACCTGCTGGGTCACCTGCTTGATCATCTTGGCGGCGTCGGCTTCGGGCATGCTCTTCTGGAGCAGCGCCTTGGCGTATTCGAGGCCGCCCTCGCTGACGTAATTGCTCGCCATCGCGAGGCCGTAGAACTCTTTGAAGACGGTGTCGCGATTGCCGCCCTGGATTTCGCCAAGGCTGGCGATTTCACGGCTGACTTCCTCGATCTGCTCGCGCGTCAAACGCTGCATGACGGCGGCGGCTTCGTCCTGACTGAGCGTCAGGAGAAGAATCGCCGCCTTGCGAACACCGTTGAGGTCCTTTTTCTCGGCCATGATGTCGAGGAGCTAGGAGCTAGGAGTTAGGAGCTAGGAGCGAAGACGAATGCATCTTCGCTTTTCCCATCTTCTAACTTCTAACTCCTAACTCCTAACTCCTTTTCTTATTCCTGATTCAGCCAACGTTTGACGAGGTTGGCGGCGGCGTCCGGGTTCTGCTTGACCATCGTGCCGACCTGTTCGATGACCTGGCGGGTTTCGAGCTGGTCGTCGTCGAGTTCCTGGCCGAGCATGGTGAGGTCGGCTTCGCCGACTTCGCCGGCGAGTTCCTTGACCGACAGCAAGGTCGGCTCGGCGGGCACTTCGGTGGCGTCCGGGACGACCGGCGGCGTGATCACCACCGGCTGCGGGGCGCTCTTCTTCACCATCATCGAGACCATGAACAAGCTGATCACGGCCAAGGCGCCTAATGCGATTTCCTTCGCGCCAAAGCCCGAACCGGTCGGGATCGCGGCCAGGGCGGCGTTCTGTGCGCCGCCGACGGCGCTGTCGGGCAAGACCGGATAATACGACCCGATGCTGATCGACTTTTCGTCGGCAAGCGTAAGGACGTTCCGTGCGGCACCGCGAATGCGCTCTTCAACTTCCGCAATGAGCGGCTTGAGATCGTCCGTCGTCGGTTCACGGCCGGCAGTGGGATTGTTGTCCTTCCAGACGCGCCGGTAATAAGTGGCCGGCACGTTGACGGCGACGCCCTGCGGGACGGCATCGCCGCTGGGGGTTTTGATCGTCTTGTCCTTATAGCCGAAGGCGACCTGGCTTTCGGTTTCCGCCTTCTCGGAAGTCGATTCCGTACCGGCACCGCTTGATGAATCCGGCGACCCGACGTTCGGCACGACACCGGCTTCGCCGCCGGTGGCTTTTTGCGTGTTGGTGTCGGACTGCGTGCGGGAACGGACGACGCCGTCGACTTTATTTTTTGGGTCGTAGGTCCGCTCGTTGGTCATGCTCGATTCGGTCACGAGCTTGATGGCCACGCTGATGCGGACGTCGGGGATGTAGCCGATGACGTCGCGAAGGTTTTGCGCGTAGCTGTTCTCGGCCTGTTTGCGGTTTTCGAGGATCGAGCCGCTGGCGAAGCCGCTGTCGGGGTCTTCCGGGCGATACGCCTGACCGTTGAGAGTAATGCCGACATCTTCCGCCCGCAGGCCGACCTGGGCATGGGCGACGATCATGCGGGCAGCCTCGACGTACTTGCGGGCCTCATTGCCGCTGCCGGTGTGGCTGATGGCGACGCTCGCGGTCGGGCGATCCGGGCTCAGCGCGCCGATGCGTTTTTCTCCCGTAAGGATGACCATGACGTTCGTCACGTTCGGCCAATTGCGGATGATCTGCTCGACGCGCTGCCGACGGGTTTCCTGAAGCCGCTGATCACGGTCAGCCTGTGATTCGAGAAAATTACCGCCCTTCGACTGGGTGTCGTCCGCACGCGTGTAGGCTTCCGGCAGCTTGCCGTTGAGCGCCATGCCGCTGAGTGCTTTTCCGACGAGCGGCCGCTTGGAAATGGGCACGAGAAGCTTGCCGTCGGCCTCCTCATACTTAACGCCTTCATTGCCGAGGGCGTTTTTGAGGTCGGCGATTTCGGTAGGCGACAACAACTTGTCGATGACCGGTTCCATCTCGCTCGTCGAGGCGAAACGCGACCAGTAGAAGAGCGTCATCACCATGATCACGAGCAACGATGCCGTGAGCATCTTCTGTGATGCCGACAGGCCGGCGAGCTGTTGCTGGACCTTGAGGAGTTGCTGTTTAAGTGCGTCCATCGCGGCCCTCCTGGCGGTGCGATTAACGAGAGAAACGGCGGTGCGGCTGCTGCATTCCTACGCATCCATGCGAGGAACGCGCGCTATTATGAGGCGTTCGTGAATTTTTACAAACGCAAAAATCGAAGGCGGGTTTTTGCTCTGAAAAACGCCGTTAGATCGGCATGTTTTTGATTTCGTCGTACGCGTCGAGCAGTTTCGAGCGGATCGAGAGGAGGGTCTTAAACGCGGTTTCGCTCTTTTCCATCGCGACGAACACGCCGGTGACGTCGTCCGTCTTTCCCGTGGCGAGATTTTCCACGGCCTTGCTGGCGTCCTGCTGCATCTGCGCGACTTCACCGATCTGCTGCTTGAGCATGTCGGCAAAATTCGCCCCGCCCGACGAGGCAGCCGACGCCGATGACTTGCCGGCGTTGGCGAGCTGCTGGGTGGCGAGATTGGTCAGGCGGTCAATCATTGGGGAAGCAGGTTGATAGTTAATAGTTGATAGCAAAAACTGCCAGTCAACTGTCTTAACTATCAACCATCAACTAATAACTATCAACTATTTATTTCTAAGCAATCAGACGCAGAGCCGAGCTGAACATCTGCTTGGCGGTTTCCATCATGGTGATGTTGGCGTCGTAGGCGCGGCTGGCCTCCATCATGTTGACGTATTCGATGGACAGGTCGACGTTCGGGTAGAGCACGTTGCCGTTGGCGTCGGCGTCGGGATGGCCGGGCTCGTTGCGGACGTTAAACGGGCTGGGGTCTTCGGCGATTTTCCGGACGTGCACGCCGATGCCGCCGTCGCCGTCACCGGGGGCCATTTCGACGAGTCGGCGGCGGAACGGGATCTTTTCGTTGTTCTCGTTCCGCGTCGTGTTGATGTTCAGCACGTTGTTCGCGATGGTGTCCATCCGCGTTCGCTGCGCCACCAGGCCACTCGCACCGGCTTTTAAAATGTCGAACATAATTGCCTGCCTTTAAGAGCCGTTAGCTCACACGTTCTTTCAGTGCCATCTGAATCTCGGCGAACTTCTTCCGCATCAGTTCGATCATCATGTTGTGCATGAGGGCGTTGTTCGCCTGATCGGCCATCAGTTGTTCGACCGAACGGTTGTTGCGGTCGTGGAAGAGGATGTTGTCCTGTGTTTCGCCGGCGTTCAGCGCCTGGTCGACTTCGTCGTCGGCCTCGGCGGTTTCGGTCTTGTTCGTCTCGACCTGGGTCCGCAGGATCTGCTGGAATTTTTCCTGGGACAGGTCCTTCGGGATGTAATTGGGCGTCGACAGGTTGACGATGTCGTCCGCGAGCACCTTCTGCCGCGCCCCGGCGAATTTCACCATCTTCTCCAGCAGCGGGAGCTTGGCGTCTGAAAATAACCGGTCGATCATGGGCACATCCTTGTCTATTCAAAACCTGTGCCGAAGGCGATCGTCGAATATCGATTGTCGATTGTCGAAGAAAGTGACGTTTGCTCTTCGACAATCGACGATCGACGATCGACATTCCTGCGCCTGCCGCGCAAGTTCATGCGCCAATTTCTTCGCAGACGCCTTCTTCCTTCCATTTCTTGAGCTTCATCCCGAGTGTCCGCAGGCCGATGCCCAGGCTGGTGGCGGTTTTCACGCGATGGCCTTTGAAGCGTTCGAGCGTGCTGAGGATGACTTGCCGTTCGATTTCCGCCAGCGGCTGGCCGGCGAGGTCTTGGCTGACCGCGGCGACGGGGCCAGCGGCGTGACTCGTCGGCATCCGCAACCACGGGGCGATCGTCGCCGCGCGAATCACGGCCGGGTCGGGCTCCAGCACCACCGCCCGTTCGACGATGTTCTGCAGTTCCCGCACATTGCCCGGCCACGGGTATTGCTGGAGCAGGTCCATCGCTTCCGACTCGATATGCCGATACGCCGCTTGGTCACGCTTGGCGATCTTGTGTAAGAAGTGCCGGACGAGGTCGGGCACGTCTTCGGCCCGCTCGTTGAGGCTCGGCAAGTCAATCGGCACGACGTTCAATCGGTAGAACAAGTCTTCCCGGAAATTGCCTTCCTCGACTTCCGTTTCCAGATCACGATTGCTGGTGGCGACTACGCGGCACGTCCACAACCTGCGTGGTGCTGCTGCCGACGCGCTCGAAGCAGCTTTCCTGCAGCACACGAAGGAGCTTGGCCTGGAGGGCGGGCGGGATTTCGCTGATTTCGTCGAGCAGCAGCGTGCCGCCGTCGGCGAGTTCGAAGCGGCCGCGACGCATCTTGTCAGCACCGGTGAATGCGCCTTTCTCGTGACCAAACAGTTCGCTTTCGAGCAGGTGCTCGCTCAATGCGGCACAGTTGACGGCGAGCATCGGTTTGTCGCGGCGTTCGCTGGCGGCGTGAATGGCGCGGGCGACGACTTCCTTACCCGTGCCGCTTTCGCCGCGGATGAGCACCGTCACGCTGCTTTTCCCGACGAGTTCGATCTTCTTCTTCACCGCCACCATCGCTTCGCCGTCGCCGATGAGCGGCTTCGGGGCGTTTACGTCGGCGACCTGACTGCGAAGGACCGCGTTCTCCTGCTTCAACTGGCTGTGTTCCAGCGTGCGGGCGACGAGCAGTTTGATCTCATCCGCGTCGAACGGCTTCTGGATGTAGTCGTACGCGCCGGCCTTCATGGCGTCGACGGCGGTCTGCACGCTGGCGAACGCCGTCATCAGAACGACGGGCATATCGGCGTGAAGCTTCTTGGCCTCGGTGAGCAGCTCGAGGCCGGTCATCTTCGGCATCTTCAGGTCGGTGATCAGCAGGTCGAACTTGCCGGCGCTGAGCCGCTGCAACGCCTGCGGCCCGTCGCCGGCGGCGGTGACTTCATGCCCGTCGCGCACGAGGTTCGCCGCAAGACTGTCACGCATCATTTCCTGGTCGTCACAAACTAAAATGCGGGCCATCCGTGGCTCCTTTTAAATCAAGTGGGCAGTGGGCGGGTGGCAGTGGGCAGGGAAGACAAAAGAGCGAAAATCCTTATCTCTTTTCTTTCCTGCCCACCGCCCACTGCCACCTGCCACCTTTCTTCAGATTCTCAATTCAAACCGCGCCCCGCCCTCCGGGCGGTTGGTGGCGCTGATCGCGCCGCCGTGCGCTTCGACGATCCGGTGGACGATGGACAGGCCCAGGCCGGTGCCTTCGTCTTTGGTCGTAAAAAAAGGGTTAAAGATGCGGTCGAGCAGATCGGCCGGGATGCCCGGGCCGTCGTCCTCGATCACCAGCGACATGCGGCCGCCGGTTTCTTCGGTGAGCGTGACGTTCACGTGTTCGCCGCCGGCCTCGATGGCGTTGAGCGTCAGGTTGAGCGCCGCCTGCGTAAGCAGTCGGCCGTCGACGGTTCTGACGAGCGTCGACGGCGCATTGAGCGTGACGGTCACGCCGTGCGTCTGCGCCTTGGCTTCGGCCACGTCCACGGCCTCGCGGATGAGTTCGGCCATATCGCATTCCTCCACGTCCGCCCGGATTTCCCGTGAGAAATTCAGCACTTGTGAAACGAGTGCTTCCAGGCGTTTGACTCCCGACACGATCTTTCTCACCGTCTCCGCCGACGCCGGCCGGTCGGCGACGTCTTGCGCGAGCAGAGAGGCGTATAGCTGAATCCCGCCCAGCGGGTTGCGGATTTCGTGCGCCAGCCCTGCCGCCATTTCCCCGAGGGCGGCCAGGCGGTCGCGGCGGGCGAGTTCGCGGTTTTTTTCGCCGAGCTCGTCCTGCAACTCGACGACTTTGTTTTTCAATTCGTCGTGCGAAATCTGCAGCCGCTCGGTGACCTCCGAGTACGCCATGATGATCTGCCCCAGCTCTTCGATGCGCTGGGCATGGCTCACGGGCGTAGTTGGTGCGGCGGCGACGGTCATTGTTTGATGTTCAACCTCGAACCGTTGTTCACCGCCTATGCCGAGGCGGCGGCGTAACGGTTGTTCACACGCTTGGCGGTCGAGTGCTGCTGAATCTGCTTGCCGACATTGAGCTTGCGTTGCTGGAGCAGCAGCACGTCGTCCTGATCGGCCTGTGTGATTTGCTGAAGCAGCTGCCGCGTCTCGGCGAGCATCGCGGCGGCGGACTCGCGCAATGCCGGTGATAGCGACGGCTGACGTTTCCGCCCACGCCCGTTTCAGCGGCACAACGACCTGCTCCAGCCGGCCGATCTCCGTCAGCACTTCCGACCGCGTCTGCAGCACGGTCAGCAGTTCGTCGGTCTGATTCTTCCGGACGTAATTCCCGCTGCAATTCCGACAGCTTCTGCAGCCGACGGTAACAGGCCAACTGCTGTTCGAGCGCGGCGATGATCGGCGGCTTGCGTTCGTTCACCACATCCCACTTTCGTTCGCGAACTTCAGCCACTGTTCCCAGTATTCCTTCGGCATCGAGAATGTGCCGTCGGTGAACGCTTCTGGCGGGATGCGCCGGAGCACCCACTTCGCCCGCTCGTTCGCGGCCTTGGCCTGCTCGGGTTTACCGAGCCGGCACCAGGCGTTGACGATCTGCACGTACGCCGCCAGTGCCGACGGGTCATCCTGGTAGCGGAACGCCGCGTTGTCGTAGAGCGGGATCGCCTTTTCGTACTCGCCGAGGTCGTACAAGCAGTCGGCCCGGTAGAAGTGGGCGAGCTTTTCGTACAGCTTTTCGGATCAGTCGCCGGCGGCGTGTCGCGGTAGCGATCGACGACCTTGTCGAACAGCTCCTTCGCCCGGCCGAGGCGGTTGTGCATGCTGCGAGTCGTCGAGCCGGGCAAAACCCGGGTCAGCGGTGCTGGCGGTGGCGAGCTTCTGCATCAGCGAGCTGCGGCGCATCTTGCGATAGCTGTCGGCCGTCAGGAATATGCATCTTGGCCGATGCGGCTCGTCGGCTTCGGATAACGCTTGGTGAATTCGTCCAGCCGCAGGATCGCCTGCTTCGTACCGGCCGCGTGCGGTAAGCGAGTTGGCCGAGTTCGAACAGCGCCTGGCGGAATTCTTCCGACGCTCGGGTCGAGCATCGGGTTGTTGTCGATGACCGCTTCCAGCACCGTCTGCGCCTGGCCGTACGCAGCCGGGGCCCTTGGGCGATGTACGCCTGCGCGAGCGGCACGGCACTCTTGCTGGCCGCGAGCTTTGGGATACGCGACTGGTTCGCTCTGGTACGCGGCGATCGCCTTATCGAACTGGCCGAGCGAGCGGTAGCGTGGCCGAGGCGAAGGACCGCGTCGGGCGTGAGCGGGTCAGCCGGCCGTTCGGTGATGAACAGTTCGATGCGTCGGAATCGCGGCGGGCGGTCGCCGGCCCCTTCGTACAGATCGATGCCGCGCCACAGCGAATCGCCGTAGGCCTTGTCATCGGCCACGGTCTGGCGGTTTGAGAAAGCGAGTGCGGCGTCGGCGGCGCGGTGGTGCATGTCGCGCGTTGGCCAGCTCGTAGATGCGGGCGATGGCGCGGTTGAAGGCAAGCTTCTCGATGTCCTCGCCGACGGCCTTCAGGATCTTGTGGGCGACCCGCGACACGACGCCGGCCTCGCCCTCGCGCGATGCCACCGGCGCGACGCCGGCGAACAATTCGGCCGCCATGCACACCAGCGCCAGACGCGCTGCACGAAGCGATGCGCGCCGGCGGCGCCGTCGTCCGTCCATTCGACGTCGCGCTCCGGCGGCGAATCCGACAGCATGAACCAGCGCGCCGTGTCGGCGCCGTAGCCGTCGGTGATCTCCTCCGGGTTTACCGTGTTCTTCTTCGACTTCGACATCTTCTCGAGCGGGCCGATCGTCACCGCTTCGCCGGTTGCGATCTCGACGGCGCGGCGCTTGCCGCCGGCATCCTCGATCCGCACTTCGCCCGGCGCCAGCCAGCGGCCGCTGGAAGCGCTGCCGGCCCGGTAGGTCTCGTGCACCACCATGCCCTGCGTGAACAGGCCCTTGAACGGCTCGGCGAGGTCGAGATGACCGGTCTCGCGCATGGCGCGGGTGAAGAAGCGCGAATCGAGCAGATGCAGGATCGCATGCTCGATGCCGCCGATATACTGGTCGACCGCGAGCCACGCGTCGGCGGCCTTAGGTTCGGTCGGCTCATCGGCCCAGGGCGCCGTGAAGCGGGCGAAATACCAGGAAGAATCGACGAAGGTGTCCATCGTGTCGGTCTCGCGACGGGCGTCCTTGCCGCAGCGCGGGCACTTCACGTGCCGCCAGGTCGGGTGACGGTCGAGCGGATTGCCGGGACGGTCGAACTCGATGTCGTCGGGCAGCCTGACCGGCAGGTCGGCCTTCGGCACCGGAACCACGCCGCAATCCTCGCAATGGATCATCGGGATCGGGCAGCCCCAGTAGCGCTGGCGCGAGATGCCCCAGTCGCGCAGGCGGAAGTTCACCTTGCGCTCGCCCATCGGCCGGCCGCCGATCGTCTTGCGCTCCAGCAGCCCGGCCACCTCGTCGAACGCCTTGGCCGGCCGCATGCCGTCGAGGAAGCGTGAATTGATCATCACGCCGTCGCCGTCATAAGCCTCCTCGGTGATCTGGAAGGTCCTGGCGTCGGCGTCCTCAGGCATCACCACCGGGACCACCGGCAGGCCGTATTTGTTGGCGAAGTCGAGATCGCGCTGGTCGCCCGACGGACAGCCGAAGATGGCGCCCGTGCCGTAGTCCATCAGCACGAAATTGGCGACATAGACCGGCAGCGTCCAGCTGTCGTCGAAGGGATGGACGACGCGGATGCCGGTGTCGAAGCCCTTCTTCTCGGCCGTTTCGAGCGCCGCCACCGAGGTCCCCATGCGGCGGACCTCCTCGATGAAGCGCGCCAGCTCCGGATTGGCCTCGGAAGCCTTCTTCGCCAGCGGATGATCTGCGGCGATCGCCATGAAGGAGGCGCCGAAGATGGTGTCGGGCCTGGTCGTGTAGACTTCCAGCTCATGCTCGCCGCCCACCGGCCTGGCCAGCGGCCAGCGGATCAGCAGGCCCTCGGACCGGCCGATCCAGTTGCGCTGCATCAGCTTGACCTTCTCCGGCCACTCGTCGAGCCCGTCGAGCGAATCCAGGAGGTCCTGCGCATAGTCGGTGATCTTGAAGAACCACTGCGTCAGCTCGCGCTGCTCGACCAGCGCGCCGGAGCGCCAGCCGCGCCCGTCGATGACCTGCTCGTTGGCGAGCACCGTCATGTCCTCCGGGTCCCAGTTGACCTTGGAGGACTTGCGCGTCACCAGCCCTTTTTCCACGAAGTCGAGGAACAGCATCTGCTGGCGATGGTAGTAGTCGACGTCGCAGGTAGCGAATTCGCGTGCCCAGTCGAGCGACAGGCCCATGACCTTCAGCTGCTCGCGCATGGTGGCGATGTTCTCGTAGGTCCACGCCTTGGGATGGACCTTGTTCTGCATGGCCGCGTTCTCGGCCGGCATACCGAAGGCGTCCCAGCCCATCGGGTGCAGCACGTTAAAGCCCTTGGCGCGCTTGTAGCGGGCCACCACGTCGCCCATCGTGTAGTTGCGGGTGTGGCCGATATGGATCTTTCCCGACGGATAGGGGAACATCTCGAGCACGTAATATTTCGGCCTGGGGTCGTCGTTCCTGGCCTCGAACAGCTTCTTTTCGGCCCAGGCCTTCTGCCATCTGGGCTCTGACGTGCGCGGATTGTATCGTTCGGTTGCCATCGGGTGTTTTTCACTTAAAAGCAGGCGGTGGGCGCCGGGCTATGTCCGGCCGCCATGGAAATGTCGTCGCGGTGTTCACCATGGATTGCGGGACCCGTCAACTCCGGCGAGCCGGCGCCGGGGTTAAAACGATAGGCAGGATATGGTCATGACGAGCGCCGTGGAGCAGCTTCTCGCGGTCAAGGCGAGGATCGCGGACGCCGAGCGCGAGGCGGGACGCGAGCCCGGCTCCGTCACCCTGGTCGCGGTTTCCAAGACCTTCGGAGCGGACGCCATCCGTCCCGTCCTGGAGGCGGGGCAGCGGATCTTCGGCGAGAACCGCGTGCAGGAGGCCCAAGGCAAGTGGCCGGCCCTGCGCGAGGCTTTCCCCGATATCGAGCTGCACCTGATCGGCCCCTTGCAATCCAACAAGGCCAGGGAGGCAGTCGCGCTGTTCGACGTGATCGAGACCGTCGACCGCGAGAAGATCGCCGCCGAACTCGCCAGGGAGATCGCCAGGCAGGGGCGGGCTCCGAAACTCTATGTCCAGGTCAACACCGGCTCGGAGCCGCAGAAGGCCGGCATCGAGCCGCGCGAGGCCGTCGCCTTCGTCAAGCGCTGCCGCGACGTGCATGGCCTCGCCGTGGCGGGCCTGATGTGCATCCCGCCGGCCGACGAGAATCCGGGGCCGCATTTCGCATTGCTCGACAAGCTCGCCGACGAGGCCGGCGTCTCCGAATTGTCGATGGGCATGTCGGGCGACTACGAGAGCGCGGTCGCCTTCGGCGCGACGGGCGTCAGGGTCGGCTCGGCGATCTTCGGCAGCCGCTGAGATCGCCGCGAACCGGCCGTCGCCGCTTCAATGCACCAGAAACTCGCCATCCACCTTGCGCCACTCGTTCGGCGCGATCAGTTTCCTGTGCGTGTAGGTGACCGAGTGCAGCGGTCCGTCGAGCTTGCTCTTCCAGAATTCGATGAAGCGGACCAGCACCGGAAACTTCGGGGCGATGTCGTAGTCCTGCCAGATATAGGCCTGCAGGAGGTGCGGATGATCGGGGTAGCGATAGAGAATATTGGCCGTGGTCAATCCATAGCCCTTGAGCATCAGCTGCATTTCCGAATGGTCGCGCATGGCGATCCCCTCGCGTTGATTCTCCGGTCCTCCCAGGCGCCGATTGTGCGCGCCCTTGCTTAACCGTTTCTTGATTTTTCATCGCCACAACCGGCGTTTCCCTTTTCGAAACATGCGGTTAGCAGCATCTTTGTGCGAGTGCTGACAGACCCTCGGGGCGTTCCTGCGTCATCCCGCCACGCAAATCCAACGTCTAATGTTGCCGTCCGCGCGGAACTGATAATAATGCCTCGAATTCACGGCGACCGCGCCGCGCCGCCTGCGGCATCCGGACGGTCGTCGAGGTTTGGGAGGAATGCGAAGAATGTCCGATGCTCATGTGCACCGCGTCCAGCCGGCGTGGAGGAAGAACGCGCTGATCGACAACGAGACCTATCTCAAATGGTATGCAGACAGCATCAGGTCGCCGGATAAATTCTGGGGCAAGCACGGCAAGCGCATCGACTGGTTCAAGCCGTTCACCAAGGTCAAGAACGCCTCCTTCGCGGGCAAGGTGTCGATCAAGTGGTTCGAGGACGGCCAGACCAACGTTTCCTACAATTGCATCGACCGCCACCTGAAGAAGCGCGGCGACCAGACGGCCATCATCTGGGAAGGCGACAATCCCTACGACGACAAGAAGATCACCTATAACGAGCTTTACGGGCACGTCTGCCGGCTCGCCAACGTCATGAAGAAGCATGGCGTCAAGAAGGGCGACCGCGTCACCATCTACATGCCGATGATCCCGGAGGCGGCCTATGCGATGCTGGCCTGCACGCGTATAGGCGCCATCCATTCGGTTGTCTTCGGCGGCTTTTCGCCCGACGCGCTGGCCGGCCGCATCGTCGACTGCGAATCGACCTTCGTCATCACCGCCGACGAGGGCCTGCGCGGCGGCAGGCCCATCCCGCTGAAGGACAACACCGACAAGGCGATCGACATCGCGGCCAGGCAGCATGTGATGGTCAGCAAGGTGCTGGTCGTGCGGCGCACGGGCGGCAAGACCGGCTGGGCGCCGGGCCGCGACCTCTGGTACCATGACGAGGTCACGACGGTTAAGGCCGAATGCAAGCCGGAGAAGATGAAGGCGGAGGATCCGCTGTTCATCCTCTACACTTCGGGCTCGACCGGCAAGCCGAAGGGCGTTCTGCACACCACCGCAGGCTATCTCGTCTTCGTCTCGATGACGCACCAATATGTCTTCGACTACCATGACGGCGACATCTACTGGTGCACGGCCGATGTCGGCTGGGTGACCGGCCACAGCTACATCCTCTACGGGCCGCTCGCCAACGGCGCCACCACGCTGATGTTCGAGGGCGTGCCGAACTACCCCTCGCAGTCGCGTTTCTGGGAAGTCATCGACAAGCACAAGGTCAACATCTTCTACACCGCGCCGACGGCGCTGCGCGCCCTGATGGGCGCCGGCGACGCCTATGTGACGAGAACCTCGCGCAAGTCGCTGCGCGTACTGGGTTCGGTCGGCGAGCCGATCAACCCGGAAGCCTGGGAGTGGTATTTCAAGGTCGTCGGCAACGGCAAGTTGCCGATCGTCGACACCTGGTGGCAGACCGAGACCGGCGGCATAATGATCACCCCGCTGCCGGGCGCGATCGACCTCAAGGCCGGCTCGGCCACGCGGCCCTTCTTCGGCATCAGGCCGCAACTGGTCGATGGCGAGGGCAAGGTTCTGGAGGGCGCGGCCGACGGCAATCTGTGCATCGTCGATTCCTGGCCAGGCCAGATGCGCACCGTCTACGGCGACCATGACCGCTTCGTGCAGACCTATTTCTCGACCTACAAGGGCAAGTACTTCACCGGCGACGGCTGCCGCCGCGACGAGGACGGCTACTACTGGATCACCGGGCGCGTCGACGACGTCATCAACGTGTCCGGCCACCGCATGGGAACGGCGGAAGTGGAGTCGGCGCTGGTCAGCCACGACAAGGTGTCGGAAGCCGCCGTCGTCGGCTATCCGCACGACATCAAGGGCCAGGGCATCTACTGCTACGTGACGCTGATGTCCGGCGTGGCGCCGGGCGAGGAACTGCGCAAGGAACTGGTCGCCCATGTCCGCAAGGAGATCGGCGCCATCGCCACGCCCGACAAGATCCAGTTCGCGCCGGGCCTGCCGAAGACCCGTTCGGGCAAGATCATGCGCCGCATCCTGCGCAAGATCGCCGAGGACGATTTCGGCGCGCTGGGCGACACCTCGACGCTCGCCGATCCCGCCGTCGTCGACGACCTCGTCGCCAACCGGCAGAACAAGAAGGGTTAGGCCAGCGCTGCCTCGATCGGCTCCGGCAGGCGGATGAGGAACACCGCCTGCGATTTAAGCGCGGCAGGCTACCATTCGCGAGAGATGCCGGGTGGCGGGACGGAACCATTCGTCCCGTCCGCTCTTTCTTCTGTGCCAATTCCGGCGCGGAGGACCATCATGAAAACGCTGGCCGATATTTTCGAGCACACCCTTCAGGACGTCTATTACGCCGAGAACGCGATCACCAAGGCATTGCCCAAAGTGGCCAAGGCCGCGCAGGACGCCAAGCTGAAGAAGGCGGCGCAGGATCACCTCGAGGAAACGAAGGGACAGATCAAGAAACTGGAACAGGTCTTCAAGTCGATCGGCAAGAAGGCCTCGGGCGAGAAATGCGACGCCATCGAGGGTCTGATCAAGGAGGCCGACGGCCTGATGAAGGAAGCATCGGGGACGGCTCTCGACGCCGGCCTGCTGGCAGCCTGTCAGGCCGTCGAGCACTACGAGATCTCTCGCTATGGCTCCTTGCGGGAATGGGCCAAGAGCCTTGGCCACGACGAGGCGCACAAGCTGCTCAGCGATATCCTCGACCAGGAGAAAGCCACCAACAACAAGCTGACGAACCTCGCGGTCACGGCGATCAACAAGACGGGATGAACGCGAAACGGGCGAATCCGAACTTTCGCGACACGCTTCGGAGCAATTCCAGGAAAAGTGTGTAACGGTTTTCCGTCCACCGCGTTTGTTATGCCGCGCCGGCTACCTTTGCCGACTTCTCGAAGCGCTTGCGCTCGTTCGGGTCGAGATAGAGCTTGCGCAGCCGGATGGTCTTCGGCGTGACCTCGACCAGCTCGTCGTCCTGGATCCAGGCCAGCGCGCGCTCCAGCGTCATGCGGATCGGCGGCGTCAGCTTGACGGCCTCGTCCTTGCCGGCGGCGCGGATGTTGGTCAGCTTCTTGCCCTTCAGCACATTGACCTCGAGGTCGTTGTCGCGGGAATGGATGCCGATGATCATGCCCTGGTAGACCTTGACGCCCGGATCGATGATCATCGGGCCACGATCCTCCAGGTTCCACATGGCGTAGGCGACGGACTCGCCCTGCTCGTTGGAGATCAGCACGCCGTTGGTGCGGCCGGCGAGCTCGCCCTTGTAAGGGCCGTACGCATGGAAAAGCCGGTTCATCACGGCGGTGCCGCGCGTATCGGTCAGCAGCTCCGACTGATAGCCGATCAGGCCGCGCGTCGGCGCGTGAAACACCAGGCGCTGGCGGTTGCCGCCCGAAGGGCGCAGCTCGACCATCTCGGCCTTGCGTTCCGACATCTTCTGCACGACGACGCCGGCATGCTCCTCGTCGACGTCGATGACGACTTCCTCGATCGGCTCCAGCGTTTCGCCGTTCCCACCCTTCTGCATGACGACGCGCGGCCGCGACACGGCGAGCTCGAAGCCTTCGCGGCGCATGGTCTCGATCAGCACGGCGAGCTGAAGCTCGCCGCGGCCCGACACGAAGAAGGAATCCTTCTCCGGCGATTCCTCGATCTTCAGCGCGACATTGCCTTCGGCCTCGCGCAGCAGGCGGTCGCGGATGACGCGGCTGGTGACCTTGTCGCCCTCGGTGCCGGCGAGCGGCGAATCGTTGACCAGGAAGGACATGGTGACGGTCGGCGGATCGATGGGCTGCGCATGCAGCGGCTCGGTCACGCTCGGATCGCAGAACGTGTCGGCGACGGTGCCCTTGGACAGGCCGGCGATGGCGACGATGTCGCCCGCCTGCGCTTCCTCGATCGGCTGGCGCTCGAGGCCGCGGAAGGCGAGGATCTTGGAGACGCGGCCCGCCTCGATCTGCGTGCCGTCATGGTGCAGCACCTTGACGGCCTGGTTGGACTTCAGCGAGCCGCTTTCGATGCGCCCGGTGATGATGCGGCCGAGGAACGGGTTGGCTTCCAGGATGGTGCCGATCATGCGGAACGGGCCGGGATGCACGGTCGGCGCCGGCACGTGCCTGACGACGAGGTCGAACAGCGGCGCGAGGCCCTGGTCCTTCGGGCCTTCCGGATTCTCCGACACCCAGCCGTCGCGGCCGGAGCCATAAAGGATCGGGAAGTCGAGCTGCTCGTCGGTGGCGTCGAGCGCGGCGAACAGATCGAACACCTCGTTGACGACCTCGACATGACGCGCGTCGGGACGGTCGATCTTGTTGATGACGACGATCGGCCGCAGGCCGACCTTGAGCGCCTTGCCGACCACGAACTTGGTCTGCGGCATCGGGCCTTCGGCGGCGTCGACCAGCACGATGGCCGAATCCACCATCGACAGGATGCGCTCGACCTCGCCGCCGAAATCGGCGTGGCCGGGCGTGTCGACGATGTTGATGCGGGTGCCGTGCCAGTCGACCGAGGTCGCCTTGGCAAGGATGGTGATGCCGCGTTCCTTTTCGAGATCGTTGGAATCCATAGCGCGTTCGGCGACGCGCTGGTTGTCCCGGAAGGCGCCGGATTGCTTGAGAAGCTGGTCGACCAGGGTGGTTTTGCCATGGTCGACATGCGCGATGATCGCGATATTGCGGAGGTTCATGTCTGGTCTCGGGAGCGTTGCGGGCGGCAGGCCATGCGGCGCCGCCTCTTTCGGTTGCGCGGCTCATACAGGTTTTTCCGCATTTGCGAAAGGGGACGCCACGCCCCAAATGACGGTTACCGATTTTAAACCTTCTGGTGTGAAATGAATCCGTTAACCAAGGCGGGAACCTCCAGGGGTCCCGGGCATTTCGACGTCATGACCGATAGACTCACCCGTTTCTGGCCGCTCATCGCAGCGGCGTCGTTCGCGGTTCTGCTGGCGGTGAACGCGGCGCAGTCCGCAGCGACGCGTCCCGACGCGCGCGTGCTCCTGTCGCCGGATGCCACCCCGGCGCAGCAGGCCTATGCCGACGCGCCGGACGGCGTCGATCCGATCGTGACCGGCCCGGTCAGCACCGCCTTCAAGCAGCGTCAGGCCGACGCCGGCTGCGAAACGGCCGCCTGGCCGAACATCCCGCGGGTCTGCTACCCCGACTGACCGGACCTCGTCTCTAGGCCGCCTGCGGATCCGGCTCGAAGGCCGGCCTGCTGGTGTCGATCAGCAGCGAGATGCAGGCCGCCGCGATGCCGGTCATGCCGGCGATGAGGAAGGCGAGCTCGTAATTGCCCTGCATCTCGCGCATGGTGCCGCCGAAGGCCGCCGCGGCCGCCGCGCCCACCTGGTGGCCGGCCACGATCCAGCCGAAGACGATCGGCCCGCTGCGGTCGCCGAACGCCTCGTTGGCGAGCCGCAGCGTCGGCGGCACGGTGGCGATCCAGTCCAGCCCGTAGAGCACGGCGAAGACGATCAGGCTGGTGGCGGAGAAGCCGGAATAGGGCAAATAGATCAACGACAGGCCGCGCACCGCATAGTAGACGCCGAGCAGCTTGCGCGGGTCGTAACGGTCGGTCAGCCAGCCCGACAGCGTCGTGCCGATCAGGTCGAATATGCCCATCATCGACAGCAGCCCGGCCGCCTGCACCTCGCCGATGCCCATGTCGCCGCAGAAGGCGATGAGATGCGTGCCGACCAGCCCGTTGGTGGTGAAGCCGCAGACGAAGAAGGTTGCGAACAGGTACCAGAACACGCGCGTGCCGGCGGCGCGCCGCAAGGTGGAAAGCGTCTGGGTGAGGAAATTGCCCTGCGGCGGCCGGCGACACCGGCGGCACGTCGTCGGCAGCGGCGCCATAGCGCACCTGGCCGATCGAGGCCGGGCGCTCCGGCACCAGGAACAGCACCAGCGGCACCAGCGCGGCGGTCGCGACCGAGACGGCGATGGCGACCGGCTTCCAGCCTCCGGCCTGTGCCAGGGAAGCGATCAGCGGCAGGAAGATCAGCATGCCCGTGGCGCTGGAGGCCGACATCAGGCCCATCATCAGGCCGCGATTGGTCTTGAACCAGCGGTTGACGATCGTCGCGCCCAGCACCGAGGCGACGGCGCCCGAGCCGATGCCCGAGAACACGCCCCAGGTGACGAACAGGTGCCACGGCTCGGTCATCAGCAGGCTGAGCGCCGTCGAGCCGGACATCAGCACCAGCGACGCAAGCAGCGTGCGGCGCAGGCCGACGCGCTCCATCAGCGCGGCGGCGAATGGCCCGGTCAGGCCGTAGAGCGAAGATGCCGACGCTTGCCGCCAGCGAGACGACGTCGCGCCGCCAGCCGAAACTCTCTTCCAGCGGCACCATCATGACCGCCGGCGCCGAGCGGAGCCCCGCTGCCACCAGCAGGCAGAAAAAGATGACGCCGACCACCACGAAGGCGTAGCGCTGGCCGAACGGGCGGGATCTGGCTATCATTTTACTGACCGGTACGTTACGTTGAGTCCGCACCATACGTACCGATCGGTAACATTGTCAAGCGAGCCGCCGGATGCCTACGGACAAAAAAATTGAGCCAGCCATCAGCGGACCTTCAACGCGGCGACGCCGCCGAAGGCCGCCGAAAAGATCCTCGGCGTGGCGCGGGACCTGTTCTACCGCCAGGGCATCAGCGCGATCGGCGTCGACGAGATCGTCCGGCGCGCCGGCGTCACCAAGCCCAGCCTCTACCGCAGCTTCTCGTCCAAGGACGAGCTGGCCGCATCCTATCTGCGGCAGTACGACCGGGAGTTCTGGGGGCGTTTCGAAGAAGCGGTCGATGCTCATCCCGGCGATCCGCGCGCGCAGATCGTCGCCTTCCTCGAAACGCGTCGGCAAGCGCACGCAGCGGCCGCAATATCGCGGCTGCGGCATGACCAACGCGGCGGTCGAATATCCCGAGCGCGACCATCCGGCGCGCCTCGTCAGCGAGGCCAACAAGCAGGAGTTGCGCCGCCGCCTGCGCGTCATGGCAGCCGCGATGGGCGCGGCCGACGCCGATACGCTCGGCGACGGCCTGCTGCTTCTCGTCGAAGGCGCCTACATCAGCGGCCAGCTGTTCGGCGAGGGCGGGCCGGCGGCATGCGGTCGCCCGCAACGCCGATCTGCTGATCGCGGCCAGCCTGGGCAAGTCTGCCTGAACCACATTCCCGGCGGAGGCGCGCCTTCGAAACGAACCGGCCGGCCCCTCGATATCGGCTCTCGCCGTACTCGCTGTTCTTGGCCCGGTCGATCGCTTCGGCGATCATCCTCTTGGCGTATTTGGAATCGTGCCAGCCCTCGATCTTCACCCATTTGCCGGGTTCGAGGTCCTTGTAGTGCTCGAAGAAGTGCTGCACCTGGTCGCGGGTGATCTCGGGCAGATGCGTGTATTCCGTGACATGCGCGTAGCGCAGCGTCAGCTTCGGGGACGGCACCGCGATCACCTTCTCGTCCTGTCCGGCATTGTCCTCCATGATCAGAACGCCGATCGGCCGCACGTTGATGACACAGCCCGGCACCAGGGCGCGCGTGTTGCAGATCAGCACGTCGATGGGATCGCCGTCGCCCGACAGCGTGTGCGGCACGAAGCCGTAATTGCCGGGATAGCGCATGGAGGTGTGCAGGAAGCGGTCGACGAACAGCGTGCCGGCCTCCTTGTCCATCTCGGACTTGATCGGCTCGCCGCCGATCGGCACCTTGATGATGACATTGACGTCCTCGGGCGGATTGTTCCCGGTGGCTATCGCTTCGATACGCATGGCTTGACCCTCTGTGCGGCATTGTGCGGCCAGATGGCTGCCTGGGGTTGCACAATGCGATTTAATTGGCGGGAGAGAGCGGGACGCTCGAAACCGGACCGCTCTCGTTGCGCGACCGATAGCGGCAGGCGTGGCGGGACGCAATGCGGCGAATGGTGCGGAAATGCCTCGGCCGCAGTCTTACGAAAGCGGGCGGCCCATCGCAAAACACTTCAGGGGTCAAGGGCGCGGAACGCTCCACGCCGGCCGGTGATCCGGACGACGCGTCAGTCCCAGACGAACGCTACCTTCTTCAGCGCCTTGTGCTCGAAGATCTCCACCCCTTCGGCGACGTCGCGGCCGCCGATGCCGGCGTAGAAGGAAAGCGCGTTCTGGTTGTCCTCCAGCGCCCACACCACCATGCCTTTCAGGCCATGGTCGGCCAGGCGGCTTCTCGCCGCCTTGAACAGCCGGCTGCCGAGGCCGATCCCCTGGTATTCCGGCCGCATGTAGAGCTCGTAGATCTCGCCCTGCTGCCGGAGCTCGCGGGCGCGGTTCTTGCCGATCGTGGCATAGCCGGCGATCCGACCGCCGATCTCGACGACCAGCACCGTCGCAGCGCGCCGGATGGCATTGGCCCACCAGTCGGCGCCGCGCCGGTTGATCATCGCCGTCAAGGCCCGGTGCGGAATGATGCCGCTATAGGCGCCGCGCCATGCCTCCTCGTGCACGTCCGCGATGGCGTCCGCATCGCGCGGTTCGGCTTTCCTGATGTCGATCGTCAGCGTGTTCATGATCTGTTAACCATAAACCCGCTCTGCCCGATTGCAAGAGCAGCCGAGGGGCGCCCGCGCGCTTTCTCACAACCCGCT
Organism: Tepidisphaeraceae bacterium; assembly: GCA_049840775.1. Lineage (GTDB taxonomy): Bacteria > Planctomycetota > Phycisphaerae > Tepidisphaerales > Tepidisphaeraceae > RYN-431. The sequence goes on along the minus strand of JASGJJ010000008.1, from coordinate 7,262 downwards.
CACAACCGGGCGAGCAGCGCCCGCCGACCTCAGATTTCGACCAGATGGTCGTCCAATTCGTTGATGTCGCCGGGTGAAACCGGGAAATGCTCGGTCAGCACGACGCCGACCGATTCGATCGCCTTGACGAAGCCGTCGGCGAGCCTGTCGTCGCCGGCATGCGCCGTCAGCTCCCGCACCACGCCGTCCCAGACATGCTGGTCGACGCTTGACTATTGATGCCGCTGTCGGCCACCACCTCGGCGTAGCGCTCGGCGATCGAAACGAACACCAGCACCCCGGTGCGCGATCGCCGTGCGGTGCACGTTGCGGGCAAGGAACTGCTTCATCGCATTGGCGTGCGCCGCCTTGTAGCGCAGCCGCCTCGGCACCAGATGCATGCGCAAGGCGGGCAAGGCCCACAGCAGCGCCAGCAGGCAGCCGAACGCCAGGAGCTGGGCGATGACGAAATATGGCAGGCGCATCGACAGCCACAGGCTCTCCATCCCGAAAGCGACCACCAGGCTGACGACGAGCATAGACAGCGCCGCGATGAACGCGGCGGGGAAGAAATAGCCGTCGCTGGCATGGGCGACGACGCAATAGATCTCGCCGGCCGTCGTTTGCTCGGCGGCGCGGATCGCCTCGGCGATGCGCTCGTGGTCTTGCGGGCTGATCGGTCGTGTCGCCATGATCGATGCCTCTACCAGCTTCCCGAGGAGCCGCCGCCGCCGGACGAGCCGCCCCCGCCTGAAAATCCGCCGCCGCCCGACGACCACCCCACCGCCACCGGACGACCATCCTCCGCCGGAAGACCAGCCGTCGCCGGAAGACGACCGCCGGCCCGGCTCGAAGGTCATGCCCAGCCAGCGGTAGCGGCCGGGGCCGATCTTCTGGCCGAAGATCGGCGGCAGCATCGACATCGCGATGCCGCCGAAGAAGATGATCATCCAGATGGTGATGAATATGGCGAAGACCAGGTCGTCGGCGTTGAAGGGCGCCTGCTGGTTGCGCTTGCCGCGCGCCTCCAGTTCTTCCGGATTGCCCTCCAGCACCATGATCATGTCGTCGACGGCCTTGCTCGATGCCGCCGGAGAAATCGCCGGCGCGGAAGGCCGGCACCATGTCGTTCTCGATGATCAGCTTGGTGTGCAGGTCGGTCAGCGTGCCTTCCAGCCCGTAGCCGACCTCGATGCGCATCTTGCGGTCGTTCTTGGCCGACCAGCAGCAGGACGCCGTTGTTCTCCTTGGCCTGGCCGAGCTTCCAGAAGCGGAACAGCCGGTTGGCGTAAGGTTCGATCTCCTCGCCGTCGAGGCTGGGAATGGTGGCGACGACGATCTGATCGGACTCCTTGGCTTCGAAATCGGCGAGCTTTCGCGTCAGCGCCTGCCTCGCGTCGCGGCATCGATCATGTTGGCGTTGTCGACGACCCGTCCGGTCAGCGCCGGGCAGGCTCGGCGGCGAGCGCGGCGAGCGGCAGGAGGAGGGCAAGCAAGACGCAAGACGAAGGCGCTCACCCCCTCCTGCGGACATCTCCCCCGCAAGGGGGAGATGGGCGTCATCGCGACTTCGCCAATCACCTTCGTTGCAGGAAAGGCGATGGCCAAACAGCCAATCTCCCCCCTTGCGGGGGAGATGTCCGGCAGGACAGAGGGGGGTGCGCAGGAACGCAAGGCTTCAGCTCGCAGTCGCCGCTCACCCGCCCTGCTTCGTGCTCGTGCCGAAATCGACCTTCGGCACCTGCATCTTGTCCTCGTCGACGGTGAAGTTGGCGAAGGGCTGGTTGGAGCGGAACCAGAAGGTGGCCCAGAGCACCGACGGGAAGGTCTTCAGCGTCAGATTGTAGTCCCGCACCGCCTGGATGTAGTCGCGGCGCGCCACGGCGATGCGGTTCTCCGTGCCTTCGAGCTGCGCCTGCAGCGCGAGGAAGTTCTGGTTGGCCTTCAGGTCGGGATAATTCTCCGAGACCGCGATCAGCCGGACAGCGCGCTGGTCAGCCCGGACTGGGTATCCTGGAATTTCTTGAACGCCTCCGGGATCGCTCGAGCGTCTCCGGCGTCACCGTGACCTGCGTCGCCTTGGCGCGCGCCTCGACCACCGCGTCGAGCGTGTCCTTCTCGTGCGTGGCATAGCCCTTGACCGTCTCGACCAGGTTGGGGATCAGGTCGGCGCGGCGCTGATACTGGTTGAGCACCTCGCTCCACGCCGCCTTGGCGTTCTCTTCCGCTGTCGGAATGGTGTTGTAGCCGCAGCCGGCAAGCAGTCGGCAGCATGACGGCAAGCAGCGTCATGAAGGCAGGTAGGCGAAACGCGCGCGGGGAGGAAAGGCGCTGGGCGAACATGTTCTGTGGTTCCCTCGATGGATCGGTTGATGCCAAGCATTAGCACAATTCACGAACAAGAAAATGATCCTGCCTCCATCCTGCCACGGCTCGGCATGGCCGTAGACATTGTCCGATCGCGCGATGGCCCGTGCTTGCGCGATCGAAACCAGAGAGTCGCCGGCCGAATGGCACAGCATCAGAGCGGCAGACCGGACAGCGGATCCGGAGTCGCGGCGCATCCTCGAACAGATCGAGCATGAAACCGCGCTCGGCAGCACGCCGGCGGTCGCGCGCGCCGCCGCGAACCCACGCGGCCATGACATGGCCGCCGATGCCGGCAGGTCCGATCCATCGAATATTGGGGCACGCGCATCGGCCGGGGCTCGGCCTGCTGATCGCGCTTGGCCTGATGGCCTGGCTGGTCCTGTACGTCGCCAGATGGCTAGGGCCGATACGCCCGTCGACCGCCTGAATATCCAGGACGAGACGTCCAGGAACCGAGACATCCATGAGTGCCGAACACACCGACAAGCCGCGCGCGGTCATCGTCATTTCCAGCCATGTCGCGCGCGGCTCCGTCGGCAACCGCGCCGCGGTGTTCGCGCTGGAGACGCTCGGCTTTCCGGTCTGGGCGGTGCCGACCGTCATCCTGCCCTGGCATCCCGGCCACAGCCGGGCGACGCGCATCGTGCCGCCGGTCGACCAGTTCAAGGCGATGATGGCCGACCTCGAGCGGGCGCCGTGGCTGGGCGAGGTCGGCGCGCGTGCATTCGGGCTATCTCGGCGAGGCGGGCCAGGCCGAGGCCGTCGCCTCGCTGGTCGCCGCGGTCCGGGCGAAGACGCCGCGGCGCGCTCTACGTATGCGACCCGGTGATGGGCGATTCGGGCGGGCTCTACGTGCCGGAGGCGACGGCGGTCGCCATGCGCGACCTACTGATGCCGATCGCCGACATCGCGACGCCGAACCGCTACGAGCTGGCCTGGATGGCCGGCGCGCCGCTGCCCGACCTCAAGTCGGTGATGGCGGCGGCGCTCGATACCGGACCGTCGACCATGCTGGTGACGTCGGCGCCTTCGATGATGGCCGGCGGCACCGGCAACCTGCTGCTCAACGGCAGCGAGGCGTTGCTCGCCGAGCACCGCGCTGATCGACAACCCGCCGAACGGGCTGGGCGACCTGACGGCGGCCGTCTACCTGGCGCGCATCATGTCCGGCCAGCCGCCGAGCAAGGCGCTGCAGACGACGACGGCGGCGGTCTACGAGATCCTGGCGCGCACGGCGAAGCGCGGCGGCGACGAGCTGCAGCTCGAAACCGACGCGCAGAGCCTGTCGCACCCGATGGCCATGGTGCAGCTTCGGCATCTCCTGCATCCGGGGCGGGATAGGCTCGCATGAACGCTTCGGCATTGCAGTCGCGATCCGGGCGAGACGATCTGCCGTGCCTTCACGCGGATGCATGGCTTTTACGGCCGGCCTCGCAATTCTGCATTGCTCGCGACGGGCTTTTGCCGCTAGAGCCTTTCTCGACCGCGAAGACCTGCCGCCTCCAACCCCGGAAAGGCTTTGGCCGCCATGCCCCATCTGCCCGAACATCTGCTGACCGGCTACCGCAACTTCATGAACGGGCGCTATCGCGCCGAGAGCGACCACTACCGCTCGCTCGCCCGCGAGGGACAGGCGCCGGAAACGATGATCATCGCCTGCTGCGATTCGCGCTCGGCGCCGGAAGCGATCTTCGACGCCGGTCCGGGCGAGCTCTTCGTGCTGCGCAACGTCGGCAATCTGGTGCCGCCCTACGAGCCGGACGGCGAGTTCCACTCGACCTCGGCCGCGCTCGAATTCGCGGTGCAGAGCCTCAAGGTCAAGAACATCGTCGTGATGGGCCATGGCCGCTGCGGCGGCATCCGCGCCGCGCTCGACACCAATTCCGCGCCGCTCTCGCCCGGCGACTTCATCGGCAAATGGATGAGCCTGATCGCGCCTGCCGCCGAGACCGTCGCGGCCAGCACGATGATGACGGCGACCGAGCGCCAGACGGCGCTGGAGCGCATCTCTATCCGCTATTCCATCGCCAATCTGAGCACCTTCCCCTGCATCTCGATCCTCGAAGGCAAGGGCAAGCTCGCGCTGCATGGCGCATGGTTCGACATCTCGACCGGCGAGCTCTGGGTGATGAACAACGAAACCGGCGATTTCGAGCGCCCGGACCTGGGCTGAGCACCGATGCTGGCCCGGTGCGCCCTCGTCCTGGCCGCCATCCTGTTGCTGGGCGCCGCGCCGGCGCCCGCCGATGACGAGGCCGTGATCGGGCGCTGGTACTGCGGCCTTGCTGGTCGCCGACCGCACGGAACTGTCCGACCTGCTCGCCGACGACGCCCGCATCCGGCTGGACGACATCGGCATCGAACAGAGCAAGCAGGAATTCATCGCCTCGATGGACGAATGGCAGGGCGCGGTCTCCGGCGCCGCGATCCGCCATCGCATCGAGAAGACCGAAGGCGGCGACGACCACGGTCATCGCCTGCTATGATTTTCTCTCCAACGAGATGCTGATGCGGGAGACCTTCGCGATCGCCGGCGGCCGGATCTCGTCCACCTCGCAGTCGGCCATCGCCGAGAGCTGCGCGGCCTTCTGACCACCCGAGGCGTCGCGATCCAGTTCGCGCACCGAAAACGGGGAAGCTGCTGCTCGCCTGCCCGAGCGTATTGCGCGGCCCGTGCCATCGCCCTACATCGGTAGCCGACCCGCCCTCGTTTCAAGCGAAAGATCCTTCATGCCTGCCACCAAAGCCGTCGACCTCGCCGCCCATCCGCTCACCGCCTGGCAGGGTCCGCTTGGCCTTCCCGATTTCGCCATCATCGGCGACGACCAGTTCGGCCCGGTCTTCGACGCGGCGTTGAAGGCGCACGCAGCCGAGATCGACGCCATTGCCGGCAACGGCGAGGCGCCGACGGTCGAGAACACGCTCGCCGCGCTGGAACTGGCCGGCGACGCGCTCGACCACGTCTCCTCGATCTTCTGGTGCCGGGCCGGCGCCCACACCAACGACACCATCCAGGCGCTGGAGCGCGACATGTCGCCGAAGATGTCGCGGCATTTCTCGGCGATCTCGATGAACGAGAAGCTGTTTGCCCGCATCGACGACCTCTACCAGCGCCGCGACAGCGCTGAAGCTCGACCCCGAGACGCTGCGCGTGCTGGAAAAGACCTGGAAGGGCTTTGTCCGCTCGGGCGCGAAGCTCGACGCGGAAGGGCAAGAAGCGGCTTGCGGCCATCAACGAGGAGCTTTCCTCGCTCGGCACCGACTTCGGCCAGAACGTCCTGGCCGACGAACGCGACTGGGCGCTGTTCCTCGACGAGGCCGATCTCGCCGGCCTGCCCGATTTCCTGAAGAGCGCCATGGCCGAAGCCGCCGAGACGCGCGGCCAGAAGGGCCGCTATGCCGTGACCCTTGTCGCGCTCGATCTACGAGCCGTTCTCCACCTTCTCCGAGCGCCGCGACCTGCGCGAGATCGCCTGGCCGATCGACGGCGCCGCGGCGCCCGAAGGCCTCGTGCGCGGTCGCGGCGCCGATGCCCTTCCAAGCTTCGATCTGCTGGGGGGTCGGTGGGCGAAGTCACGGATGACGAGCGACATGGGCGGCCTTCTCGGGTTGGACGCGGAGGGTGGGGGACGTCATGCGCCGACAGGAACCGATCGGCGCGGAAATTCCTCGCTGTAGTGGCGCAGCGGCTTCGCGCCGAAATCGCGATAGGGCCGGGCGAGCAGCGCCTCGCGGTCGAGGTCGACGCCGAGGCCCGGCGCCGTCATGCGACCCAGCCCCGGTCGACCGTCAGAGCCTGCGGCGCGAGGGGAAGGCACGGCGCCTCGAGGTTCACGAACAGCTCGGCGATGACGAAATTCGGGATCAGCGCCGAGATGCACCGTCGCGGCGAGGCCGACGATCGGGCTGTTGTAGTTGTGCGGGCTGACGCCGATGGCATGCGGCTGCGCCAGCGTCGCGATGTCGAGCATCGCCGAGATGCCGCCGACCGCGCAGATGTCGGGGTTGATGATGTCGGCCGCCCGCTTCTGGAACAGCGGCAGGAACTGTTCCTTGGTGTACAGCGCCTCGCCGATCACGATCGGGATGCTGGTGGTGCGCTTGACCTCGACCGTCAGGTCGAAATTCTCGGGCGGGCACGGCTCCTCGTACCAGCCGATGTAGGCGCGAAGCGCTCGGCGAGGCGTATCGCGTGCACCGGCGCGAGCCGGCGGTGCCCGTCGACCAGCAGCTCGACATCCGGCCCGACCGCCGCACGCATCGCGGCGACATGCGCCACAGCCTCGTCCTCGTCGGCCCGGTCGATGAAGCTGCGCCACGGCCCAGGGATCGGGTCCCATTTGATGGCGGTGTGGCCCTGCCGCACCACTTCGACCGCGCGTGCGACCGTGTCGTCGATGCCCTTGGCGCCGAACCACCACCCGTTCGCATAGACGCGGATACGCTCGCGCACCGCGCCGCCCAGGAGGTTGTAGACCGGCAGGCCCGCCACCTTGCCGACGATGTCCCACGAAGCGATCTCGACCGCGCTCCAGGCCGCGAGGAAGTCGAACGAGGTCCGCCGGATCGCGAAGTCGTCGAACAGCGTCTGTCCGAGATGGCGGATCTGGAAGACCTCGCGCCCGATCAGCAGCGGCGCGAAGGCGTCGAGATATTGCGCGACGACCTTCTCCTTCTTGCCGCTGACATAGGCCTCTCCCCAGCCATGCAGCCCGTCCGTCGTTTCGAGGCGGACGAACAGCAGGTTCTTCCCGGTGCCGGGATCGAACAGGAAGGTCTCGACGCGTCCGATCTTCATGGCTCCGCCCGCCTTGGATAAAACGGTCTGCGAAAGTGAAATACAAGTCACGACATTCTGATTATGTCGAATCTGTTGACTCGTTCAATAGCAATGGTGAAACTCATATATATAT
>JASGJJ010000007.1:0-129461 GCA_049840775.1 Tepidisphaeraceae bacterium | reverse complement strand
CCATCGGCCGGCCGGACATTTACGTCTCGTCACTCTCGCAGACCAGCAAGGCATTCCAGTAACAGGGAAGGGAAACCATGAACGTCAGCACGATGAACCCGATCGACCGGACGGAACGCAAACGGCAAATGGGATGGCTGCGAGAGCCGGCCGCGGCACGGTATCAGGATGGGATGAATTTGTATGAATATGTGAGGAGTGATCCAGTAAGCCTTAGAGACCCTTCCGGTCTAGCGGCTACGACCCAGCCTTCAACACAACCCGGAGGCATCCATCTACCTGGAGGCCCCGGACCTGCCACAAGCGGAAGCACAACCATAAACATCCCTGGTGTTGGCCAAGTCACTCTGTATGGACGCAATAATAACGTATGGCACTCCGGAGTATCTGCGGAGTTCGTAGCCAAAGTGACAAAGGGAATGGGATGTAGCTGCAAAGATTTGCAGTGGTCCCAAAAAGTCAAAATTACCATAAACAACCCGAATTCACTCACTCAAGAACAAATAGACGAAATCATGCTGCACGAGCAATTGGAACATGGCATGAATGACCCCTTTGAAGGATATGTTCCCGACAACGGCTACACCGATCCAACTACGAAATACGATCCCACAGACCCATTTCCACTTCATCCACCGGGATACAAAATTCCCAATCGTTATGCCCCACCACTCTATGGGCAAGACTGGCCAGACAAAAACCAACCATGGAATTCAGGTGACAGCGGTTTCGGAGATTGGCCTTGGACACCAAACATGCGAGGAAAGCCATACCCCAGAGGGGCGAATATTACGAAAAATTTCATCCTGAAACTTTATTGCGATGGTAAACAGGTAGGGCCGGATATTCACTGGAGCGTGAATGGCATTGTTGGGAGTGACCAAAACTCTCAAGTTGACATCAACCCGCAATAATGCAATCAAAGCACGTTTTTTCGTTTATTCTGGCGCTAGCATTTGTCGCCAATGGATGCAATAGCCGTCCAACGCTATCGACTTCAATAGCAAAGGCTTCTCCTCTCACTTTCGATGATTTGCAAGATGGCAATTTTGACTGGGATCGCGTACCTCCTTTTATTCCTAGCGATCACTTAAAGGCGCATGTCGATAAGCCGATATTAATTGATGGACAATATGCTTTTTCTGGAAGCAACACCGTTCTCCTGACGCGTCCCAAGGAAAGAATTCTAACACCGTTACGGGTTGTCATTTGCAATACGGAATTTCCTGTATTCCTAGAAGGCATACGGACGGGGCGCGTTTGTGGTGTTTTGAGAATTAGACCTCGATATGATTCGTCTGGCCGACTCGAAACAGTATATCAGCTGGACGCTTGTCGTTTTTCTGACTCGGATATAGCGAAATGATCAGCAGGTAGCCCTGGATTGTTTTTCGTAGTGGCGGGTGGCACGGTTTGGCGTACTCGCCAAGCCGTGATCGGGATCGGAAACGCTTCGCCATCCCCACGGCTTGCGGGGTACCGCAAACCGTGCCACCCGAACTTGGTTTGTGAGATCGATACCGCCGCCCGCCGGAACCGCGGGCGGCGGTTTGCTTTAACGGGGTGTCGATCGCCGCCAAGCCCTCTCGCCATTCCACATACAGATACGGCACGCCCAGTTCGTCGTGCATCTGCTTCAGGCGGGTGTGGAAGTGCTCGTACTGCTCTTCCTGTCACTGCTCGGCGGTGGGGTCGCAGAAGAAGACGCGGCAGCCGAAGGGGCGGACGGGGTGGCTATCCGTTCTTTGCGACTCGGTTTCAATTTCCGGCGTCCGGCGTTCATCTGCCCTACAATCCGGATATGTCGCATCCCAACGTCGCCACGCTTGGCCAGTTGAAGGCCACGGGCTATCGGTATCGGTCGGTTAAGGACGAACTTCGCGCCAATCTCATCAAAAAGCTCCGCGCCGGTGAGGCCGTCTTTCCCGGCATCGTCGGGTATCGCGATTCGGTCATCCCACAGGTGGTGAACGGCATTCTCGCCAAGCACGACATGTTGTTCCTCGGCCTGCGCGGGCAGGCGAAAACGCGGATGCTCCGGATGCTGCCGACGCTCTTGGACGAATGGATTCCCGTCATCCGGGGCACGGAAATCAACGACGACCCGCTCCAGCCGATCACCAACACCGGTAAACGCCTCATCGCCGAGCAGGGCGACGACACGCCGATCGAATGGGTGCACCGCAGCAACCGGTATCAGGAAAAGCTCGCCACGCCGGACGTGACGATCGCCGACCTCATTGGCGAGATCGACCTCGTGAAGCACGCCGAGGGCCGGTATCTCAGCGACGAAACCACGATGCACTTCGGCCTCATCCCGCGCGAACCGCGGCCTCTTCGCCATTAACGAACTGCCCGACCTGGCCCCGCGCATTCAGGTCGGCCTCTTCAACGTGCTGGAAGAGCGCGACGTGCAGATCCGCGGCTACCCGGTGCGGCTGGAACTCGATACGTGCCTGGTCTTCAGTGCGAACCCCGAAGACTACACCAACCGCGGCCGCATCGTGACGCCGTTGAAAGACCGCATCGGCACGGTCATCCGCACGCACTACCCCGAGACAACGGCCGAGGCGCTGACGATCGTCAATGAAAACGCCTGGCTCGACCGCAACTCAGGCGAAAGCGCCAGCGGCGTGACGGTGAACTTCCCGAAGTTCATGGCCGAGATCACGGAAGAAGTCGTGCGGCTCGCCCGCACGAGCCCGCACGTCAGCCAGGCGAGCGGCGTGAGCGTCCGCACCAGCATCGCCAACGCGGAAAGCGTCGTCAGCAACGCCGAGCGGCGGGGCATCGTGCACGGGCAGGACGACGTGGTGGTGCGCGTGGTCGACCTCGGCAACCTCAGCGCCAGCAGCCGCGGCAAGATCGAAATGAGCCTGGCCGAGGACGACGCCAGCGAAGACAAACTCATCCAAAGCCTGACGGGCGAAGCGGTGAAAAACGTCTTCAACCGGATCACGAAGGGCGCGAATTTCGATTCGATTTCCGAAGAGTTCAAGGGCAACGTGACCTTCCCCGCCGGCGACGACATCGACGACGCGGAATTCGCCGCGAATCTGAAGCTCATCAAGCCCCTCAGCCAGGCCGCCGGGCAATTACGCAAGGCGCTCGACCTGCCCGACACGCCCGCCGGCGTCGCCTGCGCGGGGGAGTTCATCCTTGAAGGCTTGTACGTGAACAACCGCCTGAGCAAGTTCAACAAGGCGGGGAAGGCGTTCTTCCGGAAGTAAGCGTACATCCGTTGCCAGAACCTCGGCGGCATTCCTGTAGGGGCGACGCCTGCGTCGCCCGCCGGACGCCTCGCACGCAACGGGCGACGCAGGCGTCGCCCCTACAAACACGCTGTGAGGTTTGAACCATTTCGTGTTCGTTGTGCGCTTACGGTCACGATCCGGATTTCCGCTACACTGGCAGACCCCGTCCCTCCCCCGGCGTACCGGGAGAGGGGACCAGAACATTCTTGGCCCCTTCGGCCCCGGACGAGGTGCGACGTACCCGGTTACGACAAGACGCCGCCTTGTAAGAAAGGTGCGTCATGGCTTGGGTATTTGTGGTCGTCGCCGGATTGCTGGAAGTCGCCTGGGCGATCGGTCTGAAGTACACGCACGGCTTTACGCGGTTGTGGCCGAGCGTGTTCACGGGATTCGGCATCGCGGCGAGCTTGTATCTGCTCGCGATCGCCGCCCGGACGCTGCCGATCAGCACGGCGTACGCGGTGTGGGTCGGCATCGGGACGGCGGGGGCCGTGATCGTCGGCATCACCGCCCTCGGCGACCCGGCCACGCCGGGGCGATTGTTCTTTCTGACCCTGCTGATCGTGGCGATCGTCGGGCTCAAAGTGACGAGTGGGTAAAAAGAATTCCCTCTCCCGGTATTGCCGGGAGAGGGTAGGGTGAGGGCTTTTCTGTTGGTCGAAGCGGACGGACAGAGAGAAAACGCCCGACGACTTTGCCGCGTTTGCACTTGGCTATCGCTGGCCGTCGGCCCTCACCCTAACCCTCTCCCGTGAATACACGGGAGAGGGAACCAGATACGCCGTTACGACCCGGTCACGATCTTGAACGCCACCGGCAGGCGGTCGTCTTTCAGCTTGCCGGCCGCCGGCGTGATGCTCAGGCCCGCGTCGGTCTGTTCCCACTTCACCGGGCCGACGCCGAGCTGTTCGACGGCCTTGATCGTGCCCGTCAGACGTTTTTTCGCCGGCGACAGTTCGATGAGCGTGAACGGCGCTTCGGCAGCAGGGCGGTGACGGCGTAGAGCGTGTCGCCGTGGGTGGTGTACCGCACGTCGCCGGCCGTCGCGGGTTTGCCTTTGCCTTCATTGAACCCCTGGCCGGTCATGGCGATGGCCTCGGCGAGCTGCGGGCCTTCGCCGGCGATGCTGAACGGCCGCGTGTCGAAGATCGCCTCGCGGTTGACGTCCATCCACTCGGCAATGGCTTCGACGATCGCGCGCTCTTTCTCGTCGATGCTGCCGTTGCCGCGCACCGGCACGCTCAAGAGCAGGTTGCCGTTCTTGCTGACGACATCGGCTAAGGTTCGCAGCACGGTGGCGGCGGACTTGTAGCGGTTCTGGTCGTACACGCTGCGGTTGTAATGCCAGTCGCCCAAACACGTGTCCGACTGCCACGGCTGCGGCTCGATGTTCGCACTCTGCCCGCGTTCGATGTCCCAGACCATGCACTTGCGCTGCTGTTCGTCGAGGATTTTGCCGAACAGCACCGCCTGGTTCTTGCCGCCGTGCGCTGCGGCATTGCTGTTGTAGAGGTGGGCGGCGATCTTCAGCCCCGCGTCGCTCACCGGCCAGAGCGGCAGGGCGGTGTCGTCGAAGTAAACGAGATCGGGTTTGGTTTGATTGATCAAATCGATCGTGCGGTCGTAGAAGTTCTGGCAGTAGGCCAGGTCCGGCCAGTTGGTGGTGTCGCCCCAGTTCCACTTCGAATGGATCGCGCCGCTTTCTTTGAAATCCTTGGTGGGCGTGTGGTTCTGGGCGTAGAGCTGCTGCGGGTCCAGGCCGTCCCACCACTGGCCTTTTCCGTCGGCCTTGGTGAGTTTGCCGTCGTACGGCACGCCGGCGAGGGGGCCGGTTTTGTCGGCACCCTGGGCGGTTTCGTACCACTGCCAGGCGTGGGCGGCGTGCACACTGACGCCGAACTTCAGCCCCGCGGCCCGCGTCGCCTTCGCCCAGCCGGCGATCAAATCCCGCTTCGGCCCGATCTTCGTGCTGTTCCACGGCTGATACTTGCTGTCCCACAGATCGAAGTTGTCGTGATGGTTCGCGAGTGCGAAAAAGTATTGCGCCCCCCGCCCGCTTGTAGAGGGCGAGCAATTCCTCGGGATCGAACTTCTCGGCGTGCCAGGAGTTGATCACGTCTTTGAACCCGAACTGCGACGGCGGGCCGTACTTTTTGACGTGGAACTTGTTCTGCCCGTTGCCTTGGACGTACATGTTGCGGGCATACCAGTCGCCGGCCTCGGGGCGCACTGCGGGCCCCAGTGCGCCCAGATGCCGAACTTGGCGTCGCGGAACCACTCGGGCGTCTGGTAATTCGCCAGCGACTGCCACGTCGGTTCGAACGCGCCGGCGGCCATCGGCTCGGTCTTCGTGGAGACGATCACCGTCGGCGTCTCGGTGGTCGGGATCGGCCCGACGGCTTCCACGGCCGGGATGACGGCCATCGTGGCCACGACACTCTGAACGATCGGCTTGAACAAACGCTTGGACATCGGTCTCCTCGGTTGGGCCCGTACGCTCGCCGACGCGGCCGACGCGGACAATGCGCGGTCGCCTCATAGTTGTGTATAAAAACACCATGGGCAATCAAGGCAGTGCAGGACGGCAGGGGCGGGCGCTGCTCGGCGGGCCGAGCCTGAACCTCATTCTCACGAGCTTCGTCCGCCTGAATCAGTGGGACCACGACAACCTCACGGCCCCGTTCTGGCGGTGGTACTGGAACGACAAACCCGGGGCGGCCGTGCGGGTCGGGGACGTGTGGACGGAATTAACGCCCGACCGCCTCGTCCTGCTGCCGCCCGGCACGCCGTTCGCCACGCGGCTGAATGCGCCGACGGGCCATTTCTATTGCCACTTCACAGCGAGTCTGCCCTTGGCGGAAGGTCAGCAGCGGGCGATCGTTCACGTCGCGAGCGCTGTTGAACGGGCGGCCGTGCGACGACTGGCGCGATTTTTCCGGGCAGGCGGCACGGCACGACCACACCGCCGGCCTGGCCGTGCAGGCGCTCACCAGCGGCCTGCTCGCGCGGCTGCCGGCGACCGTCTGGCAGAGCGGGCCGGCGGACGAAGACGTCGCCCGCGTGCTGGCGTTCATCCACGACCGCCCGGCCCGCCCGATCGACAACGCCGAGCTCGCCCGCGTGGCGGCCGTCAGCGTCAACACGTTCCTGCGGCGCTTCCGTCGCTTCACCGGCACGACGCCGCACCAGTACCTCACGCAGGTGCGGCTGGCGAACGCGATTGCCGCGCTGCTGACGACGGAAAAGTCGATCGACCAGATCGCCGCCGACAGTGGGTTTTGTGACCGCTATCACCTGTCGCGGATCTTCCAGCGCAACGTTTACGTGGGGCCGGCAACGTTTAGAAAGACGGCGCGGGAACGGCGAACGGCGTAGGCCTTGGGGGCGAGAGACTAGGCCTTGGGGAAGAAGGCGCCCGGCGTGTCACAAGGCGCTCTGGGTGCCACAGGTCGGCGGGTACGCCGACCCGTGGCACCCGGCACCTAATCTGCACGACTTAACGACTTAACGACTCAACGACTCGCCGTCTGCCACGACGTTTAGTCGTTGCGTTTGACCATGTGCATGCACTTGCCGCCGTTGCTCCATGACACGCTGGTCATGTAGGCCTCGATGAGGAGGATGCCGCGGCCGGAGCATTTTTCGAGATTTTCGGGGCTGGTCGGGTCGGGGACGTCGGTGCGGACGAAGCCGGGGCCTTCGTCTTCGATTTTCAGTTCCGTCTGGTCGGGGCCGATGAGGGCTTCGATGTGAACTTTTTTGTTCGGGTCGCCCTTATTGCCGTGCTTGATGGCGTTGACAACGGCTTCTTCGAGGCTGAGTTTGATGGCGAAGACGCTGTCGGAGTTGTATTTGAACTTGCCGACTTCTTCGAGGATGCGGGCCTGGACTTCGTTGCCCTGTTTGAAGTCGCTGTAGATCGTCCACTTGATCTGCGTGCCGTACCGCGTCTCCGTGATGCTCGGCGGCGCGGGCCGGCGGGTGGACGAAGCTGGTTGACGGCTCGGTTGCGACAAGGCCAAACCTCTAGGGGCCGCGAACATCAGGACACTGCCTCGCGTATCTTACTACATTGCGAAGCTGGCCAGCGCTTCGTCGCGCGTGGCGTAGATGCGGAACAGGCGGTCGAGCTTGGTAATGCGGAAGACTTCGAAGATCTGGCTCTTGATGTTTGCCAGGCGAAGCTGTCCGTTCCGCTGTTTGATGCGGTTGTTGGCGTTGATCAGCATGCCGAGGGCGGCCGAGCTGAGGTGATCGACGCTGGCGAAGTCCAGCAGCAGGCGAGGCTGTTCGGCCTCGTCGATCAGCGCGTTCAGCGTGCCGCCGATTTCGGCGATGTTGGCTTCGTCGAGAATCTTGCTGTTCATGAATTCGACAATGCGAATGTCTTTTTCATGAATCACAGCGAGCGGTGGGCTCTGTTCGGACATAAATGCTGCACCCGAAAAAGGCTAAAAATCGGCCTCGCACCCCGGACGACGAAGCGTTGCGTCACGCTACGGGTCGGTTCAATTTCTGTCAAGGCGAGCCGCGGCCAGGCCGGCCCCGATCAGGCCGATTCCCGCCAGTAAAAAGTAGCCGCCCGTCGTCGTTTGCCGCCGGGAAATTTGGGGAACGATTCGGTCATTCGGCTTGTCGTCACTGATTTCTGCGGGCCTGACGGCCGGCATGGCGGTCGCTTGCGGTTGGTCCGTGCCATCTTGGTAAAGCCCCGGCGAATGGTCCAGATTTTTATCCGCCTGTGACAGTGCCCGGGCGTTCTCGCCGACTTGATCCGTCGTCAGGCAGCCCCATTCCGACCGGCCGCCGGCGAGCCAGTCGAAGACGCCGGCCCAGAAAACGACGTAGGCCGGGTCATCGGAGAGGGCGTCGACGTCAAAGCCGACCCACACCTGCCTCGCCGCGGTGGACGCCCCCGGCGTTTCCCGGACGGCTAGCAGCACGGCGTCGCCGGCGGTCGCCAGGGTCTGCCAGCCGTCGCCGGGCGGTGTTGACGGTGTCGGAACGCCCGTCAGGCGCGTCGGGCTCAACGGCCGGCTGAGCGGGTGGGTGGCGTCCAGCGTCGCCGCCTGCCCGCCGGCCGAGATCGCCGTCGGCAAAATCACGGCGGGCCGATCGCCCGGGACGCCGCCGCGGCGGATTTCGACCGTCGCCCCGCCCGCCGGCCGATGGCGGGCGTAGACGGCGATGAATCGGCCGAGCGCTTCAGAGACGGCCGTCCGCGGTTCGAGGCGAACGCCGTCGCTCGTGCGGGCCAGGAACGCCGTGTCGTCGCCGGGCACGTCGTCGTGCCACGCCGACCCGTCCGCCGACAGCAGCCGCACCGTCAGCGTGTCACCGGCCGGGGCGATGTCGAAAAAATAGTCCCGGGTTTGGCCCGCCGGTGGCAGATCGATCGCCCGCCGCCCGCCGGCGACGTCGAGCATCGCTTTCGTTTGTGTCGTTCCATTAAACACCCGCACGAGCGCGACGCCTGCGGGATCATTTTCGCGAGAAGAAACCGTGAATTTGTCGATGCCCGCATTCGCCAGCGGCGGCGGGGCGATGGCGATGATGCCGGCGGGCAAATCGAGCTTTCGGTCGGTCAGCACCGACGCCGGGCCGGGCGTGGTGCGGACGGCGCGTTGGAGTTGGTCGGCGGTGTCGAGGGCGGTCGGCCGGGTGCGGGAGGCGTCGAAGCCGTCAAATGCGTCGCCGGGCACGGGGATGACCCGGACGGCCGTGCCCGGCGGCAGGTTCAGGCGATCGAACGCCTGCCGCAAACGCGTCGGCGTCATGGCGGCGTGGCGGTCGACGATGATCGTGACGCCGCCCGCGTCGGAACGGCCGGCCGGGCCGGCGGCGGCGAGGATCGTCAGCAGCGTGCCGGCGAGAATGAGCATCACCCAGACCGGCGGCCGTCCCCGGCGCGTCGTGCCGGGCGCCGGCGAGCGTGGCCAGAGTTTGACGAACGGCACCGTCCGCCGCGCATCGCCCCGCCGCGCCGATCGCACACAGGCGATCGCCCAGGGCCCGAGCAGGAGCAGCGCCATCGGCCAGAGGAAAGTCATCGTGGGCGCGAGTTCATGAGGAATTTAGCCCGCCAGCAGGGCTAACATTCGGTAGTGCGGAGGGACCGCCCCTTCGCCGAACCGTGTGCGTCCGTAGGAGGAACATACCATGAAGCGCTTCCTGATTGCCGCCGTCGCCAGTGCCTCGCTGATGGCATTCGGTTGTGATGACAAGAACGAGCAGAAGGCCGCCACGCCCGAGCTCGACAAGGCCGCCGATAAGACCGCCGCGGAAGGCAAAGACCAGCTCTCCGGCGTGAAAAAGACCGTCGAGGGCGGCGTCGAACAAGCCAAGGACGAAGCCGCCAAGCAGGGTGCCGCCGCCAAGGACGCCGCCGCCGCCAGTGGCGACGCCATCCAGAAGCAGGCCGACGAACTGATCAGCAAGGCCAAGACCGCCGTCGAGGAAAAGAAATTCGCCGACGCCCAGGGCTACGTCGATCAACTCAAGACGCTCAAGGGCAAGCTGCCCGCCGACGCCCAGAAGAAGGTCGACGACCAGCTCGCCGAGGTCGACAAGCTGATCGCCGCCGGCAAACAGCTGATGGGCGGCGCGCCCGGCGTGATGGGGAATAAGTAAGCATCTCGTTCACTCAACGCGCAAGTAAAGACGAGTGAACCGTCTTGCCACGCTGCAGCACAGATGCTGATTGAACGTCTTTGAAACCTCGATCAGCAGCTGCGCTGCAGCGTGGCGTAATATTTGGATTCAGGGTTTATCGCGGAGGTCCTGGAGGGTCGCGATCGTGACGGTCTGACAACCCGCGGACGCTGCTTAAGTCTTTGTCCTGATGTTTGCTACAAATAAAAGACTTGCGATTCATGGGCCCGCACGGCATAACGCCGGTGCGGGCCTTTCTGCTGCCCGACAACGACTATGAAAAAACTCCTCGGCGAATTCAAAGAGTTCATTGTGAAGGGCAACGCCCTGGACCTGGCCATCGGTGTAATCATCGGTGCCGCATTCGGTGCGGTTGTCGGCTCGCTCGTCAAAGACATCCTCATGCCGCCGCTGGGCTTCCTGATGGGCGGCGTCGATTTTTCGGACAAGGTCATCACGCTCGCCCATGAAGTGAAATCGGGCGAAACGCACCCGCTGTATCACACGCCCGTTGCCACCACGATGCCGGCCGTGGTGATCGGGTATGGGAAGTTCATCAACGCGATGATCACTCTGATCATTCAAGGGTTTGCGATTTTTATGATCGTTAAACTGATCAATCGCCTGCGTCGCCAGCCGGCCCCCGTGCCTGAGGTGCCGCCCGCGCCGCCGGAAGACATCAAGCTGCTGACCGAAATTCGCGACGCGTTGGTGAATCGGCCTTAATCGGGTCAGAAACAGCGGTGTGTCAAAATTTCCCCGGGGATGGCTGTCGCCAGCACTTGCGACAACCATCCCCGGGGTTTTTCATGGTGTGCCCGTCGCGTCGTGGTGGCGGGCGCGGGTTGTACTTTTGAGGAGAGTTTGATGAAGTCGTTCGTTCGCAGTTCGTTCACCGCCGCCGCGGTCGCATTGGCCGCTTCGGCGGCGCTGGCGGATACGGTTGTCCTCACCGACGGCAACACCCTGACGGGCAAGATCGGCGAAGTGTCGGCGTCGAGCCTGAAGTTCTCGTCCGACTCGCTCGGCGAAATCACCGTGCCGCTGGCGAAAGTCACGAGTTACAAATTCGACGCCCCGACCGTCGTCAGCCTGAAGGAAAAAGAGCCCATCCAGGCCGCCGTCAGCGGCGACGCCAAGACCGTCAAAGCCGACGAAACGTCGTACACCTTCGACCAGGTCAAAAGCGTGAATCCGCCCGCCGTCGCCTGGAAAGGGGCCGTCCTGGCGAACTTCGCCCTGGCGCGCGGCAACACGAACAAGTTCACCGTCGGCGTCGACGCCAACGCCGCCCTCCGCCGCGACGATTATCAAAACGACGACCGAACCACCCTCATCGGCCAATACAATTTCGGCACCAGCGGCCAGGGCGAAGAGTCGACCACCGACACCGACAACTTCACCCTCAGCGGCAAATACGACCGGTTCTGGACGGACAAACTCTACGGCTTCGTGTCGAACAAGCTGGAGCACGACCGCATCGCCGATCTGTACTTCCGGGATACGCCGAGCGTCGGTCTCGGTTATCAGTGGGTCGAATCCCCGCAAACCAACTTCAACACCGAAGCCGGCCTGGGTTACGTCTTCGAACGCTACGACGACGGCGACAGCAACCAGTACCCGACCGTGCGGCTGGCGTATCACATCGATCACCAGCTCAACGACAAGGTTTCCGTCTTCCACAACCTGGAATTCCTGCCGGGCATTACCGACCCGAGCGATTACAACCTCAACACCGATGCCGGCGTGAAGGTGACGTTCGTCGCGAACTTCGTCGGGCAGTTCAAAGTCGAATACAAGCGCGACAACACGCCCGCCGAGGGGCGCGCAGAAGAACGATCTGCTCTACCTCATCGGCGTCGGCTGGCAGTTCTGAGTTTTAGTTCCCTCCCCCGTGCGCTCACGGGGAGGGAAATCACGCCGGCGTTTCGTCTTTTTTCTTTTTGAACGAGTTTTCCGTGCCGTTGAGGAGCCGCACGATGTTTTTGCGGTGTTTGAAGACGATCAATCCGCCGAGGACGACGGCGAAGATCAGCAGCGGCAGTTGCTTGCCGAAGACCGGCCAGCCGAGTGCTTCGCCGATGATGATAAACGCGATCGGGAACCCCGCCGACGCGGCGATCGAGCCGACGCTGACCGTCCGCGTGATCGCGAAGGCGATCAAAAACACCACGACGACGGCCACGCCCGGCAGCGTGTAGAACGGCCAGAGCCCGAGCACGACGCCGGTGCTGGTCGCCACCCCTTTCCCGCCTTTGAATTTCAGATAAACCGGGAAAAGGTGCCCGAGGATGGCGCCGGCGCCGACGACCATCCAGAGGACGTACGGTTTTTCGTGCGTCGGCACGCCGTGGAGCACCCACGCCGCGGCGAGCATCGGCAGCAGGCCCTTGAGCAGATCGAGGGTGAAGACGAGTGCGAAGTATTTCCCCCCGAGCAGTCGGCCGAGGTTGGTCGCGCCGATGTTCCCGCTGCCCGCCGTCCGCGGATCAATCCCTTTCGCCCGCCCGACCAGCAGCCCGAACGGGATCGACCCGACAAAATACGCCACCACGGCCAGTGCCCACATTCGCTCAGTCAGAGACATGGCGTGGTTGTAGCAAGCGGGCGGGGGAAATCCGAATGACGAAATCAGAAATCCGAATCAAATCCGAAGGCTCAAAGTGAAAAACGACGTCACTCCTGATTCCTCTTTTCAAACACGAAGAGCACGAAGGACACGAAGAGGTTCAAGACTTGGAAATCCCTCTTCGTGATCTTCGTGGCCTTCGTGTTTGATTATTTCGTCATTGATGCTTCGGATTTGATTCGGATTTCTGATTTCGTCCTTCGGATTTCCTGTTCCCGCTTTTCCCGGCATAATGGCGGCTTGAGAAAAGGAGTTCCATGCGATTGCTTTGCCTTGGACTGATGCTCGGGATGCTTGCCGGTTGTGCGGGGCGGGCGGAGTTGTTGCCGAATTCGGACTTGCCGTACCGCACCGCCGCGGAGTTTTCCGCCGACGCCGCTAAGCGATTCCCGTACAAGTCCGGCGCCACGCGTGGCGGCCAGGCGCTCGCCGCCGCCGAGGCCGGGTACTTCCTGGATCGTCTGGACATCAACAATCTGTCCGACGTCGAATGGACCGACGTCGAATGCTGGATCAACGGCGGCTACGTCGTTTATCTGCCCAAGCTGCCGCCGAAGAAGATCATCAGCATCCCGTTCCAGGCGATCTTCAATGACGCCGGCCAGAGCTTCCCGACGCACCGCGGCAGCTGGTACAACCCGCACCCGCTCCTGATCGACAAAGTCGAACTCTACCGCGACGGCAAGCTGTACGACGTGCCCGTCCGGGCGGCGGAATAAATCGCCATGCCTGACGCCATCGCCATCGACGGCGTGACCAAAGTCTTCGGCGATTTTCTTGCCGTCGACAATCTCTCGCTCGCCGTCCCCGAAGGCACGCTGTGCGGCTTCATCGGGCCCAACGGCAGCGGGAAGACGACGACGCTGCGCCTGATCATGCGCATCTACGCCCCCGACGCCGGCCGGGTGACGGTGCTCGGGCAGACGCGCCACGGGCCCGCCGACGACCGTGTCGGCTACCTGCCCGAAGAACGCATGCTCTACAAAAGCATGCGTGTCGGCGAAGTGCTGACGTACCTCAGCCGTCTCAAAGGCCACAAGCCGACGAAGCACGAGATCGACGAATGGCTCGAACGCCTGGCCCTCCCCGGCGTCGCCCGGAGGAAGGTGCAGACGCTCTCCAAGGGCCAAACGCAAAAAATCCAGCTCATCGCCGTCCTCATCGCGAAGCCGCAACTGGTGCTGCTCGACGAGCCGTTCAGCGGCCTGGACCCGGTCAACAGCGAAGTCATGACCAATGCCATCCTCGATCTGAAAAAAAGCGGCACCACCGTCGTCTTCTCCACCCACGACATGGCGTCGGCGGAAAAACTCTGCGACCGCATCGTCATGATCTACAAAGGCAAAAAGGTAATGGACGGCACCATCGACAGCATCCGCGCCGGCCAGAACAGCAGCAACACGCTCCGCGTGCCGCCTGGCGAACAACGCGGCGAACTTCGCCGGCATTGAGGGCGTGTCGCACGTCATCCCGTTCGCCGACAGCCACGAACTGCTTTTACTGCCCGAAGCAGACAGCCAGCAGGTGCTGCGCGATTTGCAAACCCGCGGCGTCGTCGAGCGTTTCGAACTCGCCCGGCCGAGTTTGCATGACTTGTTCGTCCGCACCGTGAACGAAGGGGCGGCATGAGCAAAACCCTCGTCATCGCCGTCCGCGAATACCTCGCCGCCGTCAAAACCAAGGGGTTTCTGGTCGGCCTGATCATGATGCCGCTGCTCATGGGCGGCGGCGTGGTGCTGCAGGCGATGACCAAAACGATTGAAAGTCCTGCATCCGGTTCGATCGCCGTGCTCGATCGAACCGCCGATAAAAAAGTGTGGGCGGTTCTTAAGGAAGCCGCAGACAAACTCGAGGATACGGCGCGTCATGCCAAGCGGATCGTTGCCACCTACAAGCTCGAACCGATCGACATTCCGAGTGATCCGGTTGCCCTGGACAGCATTCGCTTGACCCTTGCCGATAGAGTTCGCGCGGGGAAGCTGACGGCAATTGTTGAAGCGGGGCCGAATGCGCTCGCGAAGCGTGATCCGCCCATGCCTCGAACACCTCCTTTCGCCGCAACGCCAGCCGGTGCTCGGCGAGCTGCGGAGTATCCTCCTGCGGCCGACAATGCGGACGATGCGATCTTCTTCACCACCAATCGGCCGGCTCTGACCGAGTTGCGGGCGTTCGTCGAGAACGGCATTCGGCCGGCGGTCATTGCTGCAAGGCTCGAACAGTCGCCCGACACTGTTCGGGCCGTTCTCCGGTCTGCTGAAGGCGTTCTCTTCAGTCGCGGTTTGGCGCAGCGAACAATGAATGGCGAGATTTCATTCGAGCCGCGAAGCAACGAAATCGCCACGCTCATGCTCCCCGTGGCGATGGTCGTCGTCATGCTGATGGTCGTGCTCGTCGGCGCAAGCCCGCTCACCACGAACATCATCGAAGAAAAACAACTGCGGATCGCCGAGGTGCTCGTCGGCAGTGTGACGCCGTTCACGCTGATGCTCGGCAAATTGCTCGGCGGCGTGGCGACGAGTCTGACGCTCGGCGTCATCTACATCGGCGGGGCGGCGGCGGTGGCCAGCAAGATGGGCATGTTCGAAATCGTCACGCCCGGGCTGGTGATCTGGTTCATGGTCTTCACCGTCATCGGCAGCCTCATGTACGGCGCCTGTTCGTCGTCGCCGGGGCGGCCGTCACGAATGTGAAAGAAGCACAGGCGCTCATGACGCCGCTGATGCTGATCGTCGTGCTGCCGATGTTCCTCGTCGGCCCCTTGATGAACGAGCCGCACGGCACGGTCGGCCTCGCGGGCACGTTTTTCCCGCTGACGGCACCGCTGGTGACGATGATGCGCCTCACCACGCCGCCGCCGATCGCCTGGTGGCAGCCGTTCGGCGCACTGCTGAGCAGCGGTTTGCTGACGGTCGCCCTCGTCTGGCTCGCCGGCCGCGTCTTCCGGGCGGGCTTTTTGCTCGTCGGCCGCCCGGCGAAGTTCGGGGAAATGATCGGGTGGATCTTACGCGGCTGAGGTAGCAGGTGGCAGGGAAGAAAAAGCTTCCCGCATTTCCTGCTACCCGCCTCCTGCCCCCTGCCACCTTAGCCGCGTCGCCTGCTACAATAGCTGACGTATGAGTGCCGTCCCTGCCCCGCCGGATCACAATTTGATCGGCCTGGACTTTCACCGCCCCTGGCCCCGGCCGAAGGTGAAGGGCTGGGTCATCGATTACCACAGCCACCTCTTCGCCCACCGCCATCAACAGCACTGGCTGCGGGTGAATCGGCATTACGGGATTGACGCGTTCGTCACCATGACGCCGCTGGAAGAGGCCATGGGCATCGCCCGCGACTTGCCCGGTCGCGTGCACTTCATCGCCGTGCCGAAGTGGTTCGACGACAGCCCGAACTGGGTCGACGACTGGCTGCGGCGACTGGAGGCGTTCTACAACCTCGGCAGCCGCATCATCAAATTCCACATGGCCCCCGGCACGATGGCGGCCCGCAACTACAACCTCGAAACGCCCGGCATCCAACGCATCATCGCCGAAGCCGTCAGCCGCGGCATGATCCTCATGACCCATGTCGGCGACCCCGACACCTGGTACCGCGACAAGTACACCGACCACGCCAAGTTCGGCACGCGCGAAGAACACTACCGCATCTGGGAAGACCAACTCAAAGCCCAGCGTGGCCACACCTGGATCGGCGCGCACCTCGGCGGCAACCCGGAAAACCTGCCGCGCCTGCAATATTTGCTCGACACCTACCCGGACCTGTACCTCGACCTCTCTGCCACGCGGTGGATGGTTCGCGAAGTGAGTGCCCGGCGGGACGCGATGCGGGAGTTCATCATCAAAAACGCCGACCGCCTGCTCTGGGGCAGCGATCAGGTCAGCGGCGACACGCGGGAGTTCGACTTCCTCGCCAGCCGCATGTCGGCGCATCGCACGCTGTGGGAAACCGCCTACGTCGGCCCGAGCCCGATCGGCGACCCGGACCTGCCGTCAGATCAGCAGCCGATCACCATGCGGGGGTTGGCACTGCCGGACGAGACGCTGCAGAAGATTTACCACGACACGACGGTAAGAGTGCTTGGGAAGCACGGGATCGTGTTCGATGAGCCGAAAGAAGACGGGCCCGCAGAAGCCGCGGCGGCGTGAGAATGCGTTAAAAACGATCCACGCCGTGGTCTGAGGTACGCCGAAGACCCGGGTCTTCGGCGTACCTCAGACCACGGCGTGGGAAATGCCCGCGAGGTCGGGGGCAGATGCCCGACCGTTCGTGTGTTGCGTTATCGCCCGCGCGCTCGCCATACCGACAAACCGTTTTTCCCTGTAAGATTGCCGGCCCATGCCCGCGCAGTTGATCGAGAACATCGGCCGACGCACCAACAACACGCTCGCCGTGTTCGGGGATTTTTGCGTGTT
The DNA here is from genome assembly GCA_049840775.1 of Tepidisphaeraceae bacterium. GTDB lineage: Bacteria > Planctomycetota > Phycisphaerae > Tepidisphaerales > Tepidisphaeraceae > RYN-431. The sequence continues at coordinate 112,518 of JASGJJ010000007.1, read as the reverse complement.
TTGCGCAAGCGTTTTCGTGGTTTTTCGCCAGTGTCTTCAAACTCCGCACGTGGCGGCTGGTGCTGCCGCAGATGTTCGACGTCGGCGTCAAAAGCGTGCCGATCGTCGCCCTCACGGGCTGCTTCATCGGCATGGTGATGGGCATCGAAAGCTACGCGCAGCTGAAAAGCATCGGGCAGGAAGAACGCTTGGGCGCGATCATTAATATCAGCGTGGTGAAGCAGATCGGCCCCGTGCTGGCCGCCATGATGCTCGCCGGCCGCATCGGCGGGGCACTGACGGCGGAGCTGGGGACGATGAACGTCACCGAGCAGATCGACGCCCTCCGCGTCATGGGCGCCGACCCGATCGGCTACCTCGTCGTGCCGCGGTTCATCGCCTGCATTCTTCTCACGCCGATCCTCACGATTTATTCCGACATGCTCGGCGTCATCGGCGGGTACATCGTCTCGGTCAAAGCGCTCGGCATCCAGGCCGCACCCTACTGGGCGTACAGCGATAAGGCCGTGAATACGTGGCAGATCTTAGAAGGCGTCTGGAAGGGCCTGTTCTTCGGCGGGGCGATCGGGCTGATCAGCTGCTACAAAGGGTTCACCTGCGGCAGCGGCGCCTCCGGCGTCGGCCGCGCGTGCACCGAAAGCTTCGTCACCAGCTTCCTCGCCATCATCGTCCTCAACTTCTTCTTCGCGAAAATGTTCCAGGACCTGTACAAGGCGATTTACGGGTTTCAGAGTCTGTTTTAAGAAAGTGGGCAGGTGACAGTGGGCAGTGGGCAGGAAAAGACGGATTGATTCATTTTCCTGCCCACTGCCCACTGCCCACTGCCACCTGTCCACTGCTTCCCATGCCCATCCTCACCCTTCGCAATCTCCACAAACGCTTCGGCCGACTTGTCGTGCTGCGGGGGGTGTCGCTGGACATTGAGGCCGGCAAAACGCTGGTCGTCCTCGGGCCGTCGGGTACGGGCAAAAGCGTGCTGCTCAAGCACATCGTCGGCCTGCTCAAGCCCGACAAGGGCGAAGTCTGGTACGACGGGCACCGCATTGATGAACTGTCCGAAAAACAGCTGGCCGAAGTCCGCGAAAACTTCGGCTTTCTGTTCCAGATGGGGGCGTTGTTCGACTCGCTGACGAACCTGGAAAACGTGTCATTCCCGCTGAAAGAGCACACGAACCTGCCGCCCGCGGAAATCGAGCGCCGTGCCAAGGAGCGCCTGGCGATGGTCGGCCTGCCCGACGTCGGCCATAAGATGCCCGGCGAACTCTCCGGCGGGCAACGCAAACGCGTCGCCCTCGCCCGCGCGATCGCCATGGACCCGAAGGTCATCCTCTACGACGAACCGACCACCGGCCTGGACCCGATCCGTTCGGACGTCATCAACGAACTGATCCTCAAGCTGCAACGCGAACTCGGCGTCACGAGCATCGTCGTCACGCACGACATGAATTCCGCCTTCAAAGTCGCCGACCGCATCGTGATGCTCCATAACGGCCAACTCCACTTCGACGGCACCGCCGAGACGATCCGCCAGAGCGAAGACCCGGTGGTCCAACGCTTCATCGCCGGCGAAGCGGGCGACGAAGACCTCACCTGGCTCCGCCGGGCGTAATGCCATCCTGTGCGCGGACAGTCTGGTCCCCTCTCCCCTTGAGGGAGAGGGTTAGGGAGAGGGGTCCGCCGCGAGCCCAAACCATTCGAAGTCGCACCGGATCCTGCAGTCTGCCGGATGTCGCTGTTTCTGTAGTTTGACCGACGCCGAATGGATTGATGTCGCCGCGGACCCCTCCCCCAACCCCCTCCCTCAAGGGGAGGGGGCTTTGCGGGCGTTTCACCGTTCGAAGAACTCTTTGACCATCCCGCGGTAGGCCGGCGGGATTTCGGTGGCGGGCGTTTCGGCGGAGGTGTGACTGCTTTTGCTGGGATTGCCGGTGACGGCGGTTGGCGCAAGCGGTTTATCCTCGGCGACGTGGCCATCGGATTCGCCGGCGGCGTTGTTGCGCCGGCCGGCGGTGCCGCTGCCGGCGGGGCCGGGGGATGTCGGCGTGGCGGGGGCGGCGGGTGTCGATCGGCCGGGGACGACGGCGGGCTTCGCGGCATCGGCGCGGCCGGCGCCGGGGGTGGACTGGGCGGCAGCATTCGGGCGCACCGGGCGCGACGAATCGGCCGATGCGGAAGATTCATCCGCCGGGGCCGGGACGGGAAGGTTTGTCGCCTCGTCGGCCGTGTCGGGGGCACGCTGGCGGACGTCGGCGGTGACGGTTTGCCCCGCGGCCGGCCGGGCCGTGTTGGCGTCGGCGAGCGCGGGGGCGGAGACGGCCGGGGCCGGCAGCAGTTGGACGGCGATCGCCAGCGCCACCAACGCCGTCACGGCGCAAACGTGCTGACGCGCCGAACGCCGCCCGAGCCAGCCCGGCCCCGGCAGCGTAACCGCCCGGGCGGCCGCCAGTTGCGACAGCGTCGCCTGCCAATCCGTTTGCGTCGGCCCGCGGGTCGCCCAGGCGGTGGCGAGCAGGTCGTCGAGGGAAAAGCGCCGGTCGAGTTCCGCGGCGACTTCCCCCAGGCGAGGCGCGCGACGAAAGCCGAACGCGAACGCCGCGACTGTCATCCCGGCCACCATCGGCCCCGCGGAACTGACGCGCAGCGCGTGCAGCAGGACCGCCGTCGTTCCGCCGATGACAATTGCCAGCCAGAGGGCGTCGGCGAGGCGTGCCACGCGCAGCGCGCGTCGCCAGCGGCGAAGGGTGCGGGCGAGGGTGTCCGGGTTCAAGGCGGCCATCAGTGTCAACGAAAATCGGCCCGAAATTCCGCCCGAGTGTAAATCGATCGCCCGGATTCCGCATGGCAAAATTTGAACCGCCGCCAGGCTGCGGCGCGGGTGCTGGTTGAGTTCGGGCAAGATCAGCAGCTGCGCTGCAGCTTGGCGACAAATTTTAGTTCGTGTGCGGGAAGAGGGATCGGCGCGTGGGCACCCATTGGGTGTCGCGGGTAAATGATTTTACCAACGTAGAATGACATGCCGGCCCGGGGCGTCAACGAAAATCCGTCGCCGGCGGCACCCGATTTTTAGTTCGATTGCTCGGCCAATTCCTGGACGAGTTCGGCGACGCATTCGAGGTGCGGGTTGAGCTTGAGCGCCTTGCGGTACGCCCGGAGGGCTTCCTCGACATCGCCCATCGCCAGGTACGAGTGCCCCAGGCCGCACCACGCGCCGAAGTGCAGGGGCATGAGTTGGATGACGCGTTCGCAGTCGTGGACCGATTCCTCGAACCGCTCGGCCATGTAATGGGCGATGGCGCGTTGGTTGTAAGCTTCGGCAAAATCAGGGGATAGGGCGATCGCCTTGTTCAGGTGCGCCATCGCCTGGTCGATCTGCTGTTGGTTAAGGGCTTCGGCGCCGCGGGCGAGTTCGGCGTTGGCGACGCTGGAGCCGCCGCGGAACCAGATCTGCCACATCGCGTGCTCGGCCATGTCGCAGACCATGCGGTCCGAATCCCGCAGCCGCGCCGATAACTCCGGCAGGCAGCGGCTCTGCCCGATCAGGCCGACGGCGAGTGCTGCTATCTTCCGTGCGTCACAAGACTTATGGCTGAGAAGGCCGATGATCTGGTCGGTCGTCCAGTAGGTATTAAGGGTGGTCATCAGCGCGTCCCAATCCTGGGCCTCGAGCGCAGGCTTTACGCGGCTGACAAAATCCTCGGCATCGACCATTTCCACGGCAATCAAATTCCACAGAGAGTGTAGGCCGATTTATATCGGCAAAATAACTGTGGAAAATGTCAATTCGAAAATCCCGGAACGCTTTTATTGGCCTGGGATAACGCGGCGGTTGACGTTCGCCTCGGACTGCTGTTCGGTCTGGGCGGCCCGGGCCTCGGGGGAGAAGGGGTCGGCGTAATAGCCGCGGCGCCTGGCAGAGGAATCGCCCAGCGGCGTGTAGACGTAGCCGGTTTCCAGGTGGTCCGACCCGCAGCCGAAAACACCGGCCAGCACGATAATTAGGCACGTCGTCGCCCGCTTCATTTGAGAAAATGTCGAGTGGCGAATGTCGAATGTCAAATGAAAGGAGCGAACTTTCGCCCTTTCTTCCACTCGACATTCGCCATTGGACACTCGACACTCTCCCGATGCCGTCTTCGTCGTCCGTGCTTCTTCGCCTGCAACACCGGTTGGCCAAACGGTTTGACCTCACTACCGAGGCCGTGCCCGTCGGGCCGTTGCGCGTGCAGTTCACCCGCGTGAGCGACCCGCAGGCGGTGCTGGACGAGATTTGTGCGCGGATCGATCGTCACGAAAAGCAGACAGGGCAACGGGTTACGAGCGACAGTCTGGGGCTGCCGTACTGGGCGGAATTGTGGGATTCGTCCATCGGCGTCGGGGCGTACCTCGTCAGCCAGGGCCCTTTGGACGGCCGTGCGGTGATGGACCTCGGTTGCGGCATGGGCCTGGCGGGGACCGTCGCGGCGATGCTGCGGGCGGACGTTCTCATGGCGGACTACGAAACCGCCTGCCTCGGCTTCGCCCGACTCAACGGCTTACGCTACGGCCGGGCCTCGGCGCGCAAAGTGAACTGGCAGACCGACGACCTCGGCCGTAAATTCGACATAATCATCGGTTCTGACGTACTTTACGACCGAACGCAGTGGCCGTTTCTCGATGCGTTTTTCCGTCGGCACCTGGCGGAAAACGGCAAAATCCTCCTCGGCGAGCCCGGCCGCCAGAGCGGCGACGACTTCCTGCCGTGGCTCACCGATAAGGGCTGGCACGTCCACCGCCGCGAGCAGAAAGTGCAGACGCGATCGGTCCCGATCCGGCTGATCGAATTGAGTCAGATCTCTTGACATGACCTGACGCCCGCGCAGTCGCTAAGATAGGCCCCGCCATGGCTTTTACCGAACCCGTCCTGACCAAGCGCATTCCCCTCGACGCCGAGCAGCGCAAGCTGATCGACTACTCCGCCTACGTCGAAACCGGCGGCTACAAGTCGCTGCGCCTGCCTGGACATGGCCCCGGCGGACATCATTAAAACCGTTACCGACAGTGGCTTACGCGGCCGCGGCGGCGCGGGCTTCGGGGCCGGGCAGAAGTGGTCGTTCATCCCGAAAGAAAAGAAGGGCCCGCACTACCTCACCGTCAACGCCGACGAATCTGAGCCGGGCACGTTCAAAGACCGCTACGTCATCAACCACGACCCGCACCAATTGCTGGAAGGCATCGCGATCTGCTCGCTGGCCACGCAGTGCGAGGTGGCCTACATCTTCATCCGCGGCGAGTACCACTACAGCGCCAAAGTCCTCGAATTCGCCATCAAAGAAGCTTACGACAACGGCATTCTCGGCGAGAAGGGCATTCTGGGGAGTGGGAAGCCGCTGGACATCTTCGTCCACCGTGGCGCTGGCGCGTACATCTGTGGCGAAGAGACGGGTTTGCTGGAAGCCCTTGAGGGCAAACGGGGTTGGCCTCGGAACAAGCCGCCGTTCCCCGCGATCGCCGGCGCATTTGCGCGGCCGACGGTCATCAATAACGTCGAAACGCTGATGAACGTGCCTCACATCATCGAGAAGGGGCCGCAGTGGTTCCGCACGATGGGCACGCCCAGCAGCCCTGGCCCGAAGCTGTTCGGCATGAGCGGCCACCTGAACAAGCCGGGCGTCTACGAAGACGAACTGGGCATCACCCTCGATTACGCCATCAACACTTTGGGTGGTGGAATGAAGGGCGGCGCGTACAAGGCCAGCGTCTGCGGTGGCATTTCCATGGGCGTGCTCGGCACGAACCAGCTGGACATCAAGCTCGACTTCGACGACGTCCGCTTCCGCGGCGGCTGCCTGGGCCTGGGCACGGCGGGCATGATCGTCATGAACGAACACACGGACATGATCCGCGTGCTCCGCAACTGCGTAAGGTTCTACGCCCACGAAAGTTGTGGCCAATGCACCCCCTGCCGCGAGGGCAGCCACTGGATGCGCAAAATCCTCGACCGCATCGTCAGCGGGCAAGGCAAAGCACGCGACCTGGACATGCTGCTGGAGCTGGAAAAGACGATGGGCATCATGCCCGGCACGACGATCTGCGGCCTCGCCGACGGCACCGCCTGGGCGACCCGCACCATCATCACCAAGTTCTACGACGAGTTCGCCAAAGCCTGCCCGGAAGAGCCGACCAAAACCGTCCCGCTGCAGGTGGCGAACGGTCGGCGGAACGTGCTGACCCCGATGGGTAGCAACACGCGGTAAATGGCAGCGGTTCTGCGAGTGTCGGGTCCGACGTTTGACGTTGCACGATTCGTTGTGCAGTCACGTTGGACCTTTTTACGAACGTTTCAGGCGGGCAGATCGGTTCACACGACGTTTCCAGATCGCGTCGCGAACGAATCAGGTTTCGTCGTAAGCGTTAGTGAAGCAGGTTTAGACGAGTTTGATCGTCAAATTGTCGAAGCGACGCAGTTTCTGAAGCAGTACTCCGAACAGCTGCGTCAACTTTGGACCAATTCAGACGTTCTGAACGTGACGATCGATTTTGCGATCGCAATGAAACAGACTGTGACCATTAGTGTTCACTTTCCTGCGTCGTTGGTTGAACTAGCCGGCCCGCTCGGAATCAGTTTGGAAGCCTCGTTCTATCCTGTTTCACAACCGCATTGACTGATTTCCCCAAAATGCGTCTCCTCGACCTCGACGAATCCTTCAGCGAACCCATCCGCGCGATTCTCAACCACGCGATCGTAACCTCCACGGCCTTGTACGATTACGTGCCGCGGCCTCCTGAAGCGATGGTCGGGTGGTTCGCCGCCAAGCGGGCGGGGGATTTTCCGGTCATCGGCCTGGTGACCGATGACGGCCAGCTCGCCGGGTTTGCCAGTTTCGGCACGTTCCGTGCGTTCCCGGCGTACAAGTACACCGTCGAACACTCCGTCTACGTGGCCGAAGCGTTTCGCGGGCAAGGGGTTGCACGCCGGCTGCTGACGGCGTTGATCGATCGCGCCGAACAGCAGAACAAACACACGCTGATCGGCGTAATCGACGCCAGCAACGCTGCGAGCATTCGGCTGCACGAGTCGTTCGGTTTCAAGCTCACGGGCACGCTACCGCAGGCCGGCTACAAGTTTGGCCGCTGGCTGGACGTCTGCTTCTATCAACTGCTCCTGGAAACCCCGACGAACCCGCAGGACGGGTAACGCCTGAGCCGGTTCTTTGCGCGATCTTTACAAGATTGCCCTAGTGAATCGGCATGGAGAGTCGGTTGCCGATGGTTCGTTCGCTGGTCGCGGAAGGCGTCGGCACGTTCGCGCTGGTGCTTGCCGGGACGGGGGCGATCGCGGCGGACAGCGTCGGCGGCGGTCTGGGCCATGTCGGCGTGGCGCTGGCGTTCGGATTGGCGGTGTTCGCCATGATCGCCGCGGTCGGCGACGTCTCCGGCGCCCACCTGAACCCGGCCGTCTCGCTAGGCTTCGTGCTGGCCAGACGGCTGCCGGTCCGGACGGCGCTGCTCTACGTGATCGTCCAGTGCCTGGCCGCCATCGTCGCCAGTTTCTGCGTGAAAACGCTCTGGCCCGGCGGGGCGGCGCTCGGCGTCACGCAGCCGCACGGCATTTCGACGGGGGCTGCATTCATCCTCGAAACGCTACTCACGGCCGGCCTGATGCTTGTGATCCTCGGCGTGACCTGCGGCACGAAAGAGCAGGGCCTGGCGGCGGGGTTGGCGGTCGGCGGCACGGTCGCGCTCGAAGCGATGTTCGCCGGCCCGCTCACCGGCGCGTCGATGAACCCCGCCCGCTCGCTCGGCCCGGCAGTCGTCGGCGCAAGCCTTGGCTCGCTGTGGATTTATCTCGTGGCGCCGTGCGTGGGCGCGACACTGGCGGTCTACCTGAACGCCGTGTTGCGGCCGTGCGGCTGCCATCCGCACGCGAAAGATTCGGAGCCCGGCACATGAAAAAGCGACTGCTGTTCGTCTGCATCGAGAATTCCAACCGCAGCCAGATGGCCGAGGCGTTCGCACGCATCCACGGCGGCGACGCCGTCGAGGCCTACAGCGCCGGGTCGCGGCCCAGCGGCGTCGTGAATCCCAAGGCGATACACGCGATGGCGGAACTCGGGTACGACCTGTCGGCACACCGCTCGAACGCCCTAACCGAAGTGCCGGCCGACGGCTACGCCTTCGTCGCCACCATGGGCTGCGGCGACGCCTGTCCGAATGTCGGCGCGGCGTTGCGTGACGACTGGCAGATCCCCGACCCGAAACACTTGCCGCCGGATGAGTTCAATCACGTGCGCGATCTCATCGAAGAGAAAGTGAAAGACGCACTCAAACGCATTGGCCTTTATAACCGCGCGTAGCCGCGAGCTTGCTCGCGATGTTTCCTTACCAGACGCGCGAGCAAGCTCGCGGCTACGCGCGGGGGTGTGCGGGAAAACCCTTGTTTTCCTGCCGATTTCGGCGCGGCGGGTCGGGCGTTGCTTCGCAACCGTTGTCTCAGCACCGTTTTGTGGTGCACAGGAGACAGGGTTATGTCAGACGCAAATGTTCGGTCGGTAACGTCACGCCGTGGCGCACTTCGCAACGCATTGGCCGCCTTCGCCGGGGCGGCGATTTCGCCGTCGCTCGCCAAGGCGATCACCGCCACGCCCACTGCCACGGAAGGGCCGTACTGGGTCGACGAAAAGCTCAATCGCAGCGACATCCGCACCGACCCGACGACCGGCTACGTCGTCACTGGCTTCCCGCTGAAGCTGAACATCGGCGTCGTCAAATACGCCAAGAACAAGGTCTACCCCGTCAGCGGCGCGACCGTCGATATCTGGCATTGCGACGCGTACGGCAACTACTCCGACGAGCCGGTCGGCAGCGGCAACTCCAACACTCAGGGCCAGAAGTGGTTACGCGGCTATCAAATCACCGACACCGACGGCCTCTGCCGATTCACCACCATCTACCCCGGCTGGTACGGCGGGCGCACCACGCACATTCACGCCCGCGTCCGCACCTTCAAAGGCACGACGGCGACGACCAATTTCACCACGCAGTTCTTCTTCGACGACGACTTCACCGACGCCCTCTATGCCAAGCAACGCCCGTACCGCTACCGCACCGCCGAGCGCGACACGGATAACGATTCGGACAACATCTACAACGTCGTCACCAGCAGCCTCGGCAGCACCAAGGCCAGCCCGGACGGCGACAAGATGCTGCTCCGCTACGACGCGGATAACACCCATGTCGTCGGGGCGTTTCAGATCGTGCTGGTGTGAAGGATGAGGGTGGGAGGGGAAGAGGCGTGAGGCGTAAGGGAAGCAGATTGTTGTGCGGTTCTGTTGACCTCATTGACGCCGCGACGTGAGTCGCGGCGTCAGTGCACGGAACGCAACCCCACATCGTTTTTCTTCCCTCACGCCTCACGCCTCTTCCCCTCCCACCCTCATTCTTCACCATTCCGTCAGCGTTTCCGGCAGGGTGTCCAGGTTTTCGTAGCCGTTGTCGCGGACGATGTACATGTCTTCCAGCCGCACGCCGCCGATGCCGTGGGCGTAGAGGGCGGGTTCGATCGTAACCGCGTCGCCGGCCAGGAGTTCGACGCCCTTGTAGTCGAGCAGCGGCGGCTCTTTGAGGTCCAGCCCCAGCCCGTGGCCCGTGCCGTGCGGGAGGAAGAGTTGGTTGGCGGGGGCGTCCGAAGGCAGGAAGCCGAGGTAAACGCCGTGCTTTTCCATGACGGCGGCGGTGGCGCGGTGGACGGCGTCGCCGGTCGTGCCGGCCCGCGTCGCACCTTCCGCGGCCTTCTTCGCTTCGGCGACGATGTCGTGCATTTTCTGAACGAGCGGCGGCACGTCGCCGTGGACGACGGTGCGGGTGCAGTCGCCGTGGTAGAGCGTGGTTTTGTTCTGCGGGAAGACGTCGACGAGCACCGGCTCGCCCGTCCGCAATTCGCCGGCCCCGGCGTGGTGGCAATCCGCCCCGATCGGCCCGCCGGCGATGATGTGGCCGTCGTTGCCGTAACCGAGCTTGGCCAGGTGCTGGTCGATGATCGCCTTAACCCGTTCGCTGGTGAGGACTTCGCCGTCGTGCATCAAAACGCCGTCCGCCCGGGCGTTGGCGTGGCGGATGATGCGGCACGCGAGGGCGATGGCGGTTTCGGTATCCTGCTGCGCCTGCCGGAGTGCGGCCACTTCGGTTTCGTCCTTCCGGCGACGGTCGGTGACACCCAAATCCAAATCCAAAACGACTTCCACGCCGGCTTCTTTGAGGTGTTCGGCAAAGACCAGCGGTAAGGAGCGGTCGGCGAGAACGCGCCGAATGCCGTGCCGCGTGACGCAAACCGCGGCCGCCTGTGCGGTTGCGATTTCACGGTCACCACTCAAGCCTTCCGGCGGCGCGAAATCGGCGGGGCAGTAGACCTTGTCCGCGGTCGGCAGTTTGCGGGCGCGTTCGAGTTCGACGTCGCGGACGATCAGAATCCGCCGCACGCGATCGCCCGTCGGCACGGTGAGGTAGACCATCGGGTCATGCGCCAGAAACCGAACGGCGTGATAAACGGCCTTGCTACGCGTAGGGACGCCGGCGCGGATGGTCGGGAGAAGCATCCCGGAAGTGTACCGAGTGGGCAGGTGGCAGTGGGCGGTGGGCAGGAAACAAAAGGGCCTTTATCCTGCCCACTGCCGCCCGCCCACTGCCCACTGATTTCTATTCGTCCAGCAGCAGCACTTCGGTCGGGATGACGCGGAAGACTTCTTCGGTGCTGGTGGCGCCGCGGGCGACTTTCAGCAGGGCGGCGTGGCGGAATTCCAGCATGCCGTCGGCGATGGCTTTGTCGCGGATGTCACGGGCGGTGCGGCCTTCGCTGATGAGGCTGCGGACCTCGCGGGACATCGGCATGAGCTCGAAGACGCCGGTGCGGCCGACGTAGCCGGTCATCTGGTTGCTCTCGGCGGGCTTGGGGGCGTAGAGCGTATTCCCTTCGCCGGGCTGGAGATGCGCACGGACTTCTTCGAACGTTTCCGGGTTGCCGCTGATGTCGAATTCCAGCCGATTGGCCGGGTCGAGGGTGCGGAGCAGGCGTTGGCTGACGATGCCGCGGAGGGCGACCGAGAGGAAGTGGTTCGGCACGCCGTAGCCGCGCATGGTTTGAATGGCGGCGGCGGCAGTGGGGGCGTGGACGGTCGCCAGCACCAGGATGCCGCTGTTGGCGGCGTGGACGGCGGTGCGGGCGGTTTCCTCGTCCCGGATTTCGCCGATCATGATGACGTCCGGGCTCTGGCGGAGGACGCTGCGGAGCAGTTCGGCGAAACCGAGGCCGATGGCGGGGTTCACCGGGCTTTGCCGCAGGCCGCTGACGGCGTATTCGATCGGGTCTTCGATCGTGTTAATCTTCTTTTTGCCGTCGTTGAGGTGCATCAGCGAGGCGTACAGCGTGTTGGTTTTGCCGCTGCCCGTCGGGCCGGCGATCAGGACCAGGCCGCTGGGGCCGCTGATCATGTGTTTGTAGGCCTGGAGTTGCGCGTCATCCATGCCGATTTTGTCGAGGCTGAGCAGGGCGTGGTTGCGGACGAGCAACCGGATGGCCATGTCTTCGCCGTAGATGGTCGGGATGGTGTTAATGCGGAGGTCGACGCTGGATTCGTCGTCGTCATCCGGCGTGTAGATCCAGCGGCCGTCGGCGGGCTTGCGGCGGTCGTTGACGTCCATGCCCGCCATGTTGCGGATGTGCGTGAGGATGCGGCGGCCGTTCTCGGGGGTTTCGGTGCTGATGGGCATCATCAGCCCCAGGTGCCGAACGAGCACGGCGACGTGGCCTTCGTTGTGGACGAGGAACAGGTCGCTGGCACCCATTTCCACGGCGTGCTCGATCAGCCGGGCGATGGCCTTCTCGGCGGGGAGCTTGCTGACATCGATCATCAACGGACGGGCGACGGTTGGGGTACTCATCTGCTTTAGCCTCCGACGGCCGTACGGGCGGTCTGCTCGTTCTCACACAGCGGGACGACGCGGCCGACCTTCAGCAGGTCGAGCACTTGTTTGACGGCCGGTTGGATGTGGTAGACGGCGAAGCTGCCGCCCTTGTCGCGGAACGCCTTTTGCGTCCCGATCAGCCAGCCGATGGCGCTCGAATCAATGTACGGCACTTGGGCGAGGTCCAGCAGGACGCGGAAGGTCGTCCATTGCGGGCCGAGCAACGCTTCGATGGGGTTCTTCCCGTCGGCGGGCAACTCGGTGGCCGTAACCGGACCGTGGGCCAGGAGTTTGACGATGCCGGTCGGTTCGATGCCGTTCAGTGTGAGTTTCATGCGTATTCAATCCGCCGTGCGACCGCGACAGTTTACCCATGCCGCCTGCTTTGCAAAGTCGCAAAAGCCGGCACATTCAAAACCTTAGGCGTCTATTCGTTGCATCGGCAGAAAGAAGCCGCGACTGAAATGCGTGCCCGGCGTCACCGAATGAAGTCGGAAACAGCAGGCCTTCTTAACCCGATGCCAGCGCGACCAGGGCGTCCACCACGCGGCGGTAGGTCGTGGCGCTGTCGAGATTCTGCAGCGCGAATTGCCTGGCCGCGGTGCTCATGGCGGCATGCCGGGGTTCGTTGAACAGCACGCGTTCGACCGCCGCGATGAAGCCGGCATCGTCCTTCGGTCCGACGAGGTAGCCGCTCACGCCGTCGTGCAGCAGGTCCGGAATGCCCGCGATGCGGCTGGCGACGGCGGGCACGCCGCGCGCCTGCGCCTCGGCCACCACCAGCGCCGACATGTCCGCCTGCGTCGGGTGAACCAGCAGGTCCGCCGAATCCAGCAGGGCGAGCACCTTTGGGTGATCAAGTCGGCCGAGAAAGTAGACGTTTTTCGCCGGGGCGTGGTCGGCGGCTTCGGCGCTGGCGACGTGCAATTCCACACGGTCCGCCCAGCGTTCCTGGTGCCATTTCAGCAGTTTTTCGCCTCCTTTTCGCACGAAGTCATTGCCGACAAAGGCGATGCGTAACAGCCGGCCGTCGCGCGGGCGTTTGGGCGGCACCTCGGCGGGCACCGGCGCGCTCGGCCGGGTCAGCAGCAGCTTTTCAGGTGGGATGCCGTAGTCCGTCGTCAGCGAATTCGCACACCATGTGCTCAGCGGCAAAATGAGATCGGCTGACTGAAAGACCTTGCGATCCGGCCCGACTGACCGTGCCGACGGGTTGCCGCAGACCTCCTGGCGATACTGCAGATCGGTCGTGTCACAACTCATCGACAATTTGTAGCGATATCGAGACTTCAGTGTCGCAGCCGCGAATGCCATGACTTGCGGGTTGCAATGAATCACGTCGAAGCGCCTGGCATCTAGCCGGCCGGTGAGCCAACGTTTGAGAAGCCATTTCCAGGTGACGTTGTGATGAATCAGGTGCGGCCGAACGCCGGGGACGCGGCGGTTCAGAATTTTCATCCACAGCGGCGGCCGCAGCAAAACATGAACGGCGAGGATGTCATCGCGGTCGGCAGTGGCGGCGATCCATTGTCGGTTACTGACCTGCCAGCCGAGCACCTCGCTGCCGAGGAAGAGCGCGCGTACCGCTCCTTGCCGGAATGCGGGCGGCAGATCCCCCGACGCCATGGCCGGCGGCCAATCGGTCACGAGCGCGTTCACGCCGGCCCGCTTGACGCCGCCAGGCCGACCAAACGGTCGATCAAGCGGCCGTAAACGACCGTCGTGTTCAGTTCATTCCGTGCGAAAGCCCGTGCCCGGTCCGAGAATTGACGGCGCAGCGCATCATCAAAGAGCAATCGCTCGACCGCGGCGACGAAACTCGCGTCGTCGGGCGGCGGAACGAGCAGCCCCGTTTCTCCGTCGCGGACCAGATCGGGAATGCCTGCCAGTCGGCTGGCGACGGCGGGTACGCCGAGTGTGGCGGCTTCGGCGATCACGAGCGGCGACATGTCACCGCTCGTCGGGTGAACCAGCAGATCGCACGTCGCCAGCAGCGCCAACACGCGGTCGTGCGGCAGGCCACCGTGCCAAGTCACGAGCCGGCCCGGACGGGGCTCGGCGTCGGCACCGACGAAATGCATCTCCACGCCGCGGTCCGCCCAGCGGTCTTGGTGCCAGCGGAATAAACGCGGGCCGCCCTTTCGGGCGAAGTCGTTGCCCACGAAGGCCAGGCGCAACGGCCGGGCGTTCGGCGCGCGGACGGGCAAGTCCCGCGGCACCGCCACCGTCGGCGGGGTGATCAGAATTCGGGCCGAATCGATGCCGTAGTCGTTGACCAACGACCGCTCGCACCACCGGCTCAACGGTGCGATCAAATCGGCCGCGGCAAACGTGGCGGCCTCACCGTGTTCGACGCGGCGGGGCCTCTTGCGGGCCGTTAATTCGCGGACGAACTGTCGTTCGGTCGTATCGCACGCGACGGACAAGCGGTACCCGAACCGCTCCTTGGCTTCAGCCGCACCCCAGGCGACCATTTGCGGATTGGCGTGCACGACATCGAAACGACATCCGTCCAGTGGCCCGCGTAGCCACCGCCGTACCAGCCATCGCCAGGTCCGGGCAGGGTGAACCCCGTGATCGGCCACGCCAGGTATGGAGTGGTTGAGCACTTTCATCCACACCGGCGGCGGCACGAGTGCGTGAACCGCGATGACATCAGTTCGCGATTCCGTAGCGGCAATAAGCTGCCGCCCGCTCGTGCGAAATCCGAGCGCGTCGATGGACAAGAATAAAATTCGCGCCGCCCCGCCCGTCCGCGACGGTGGCAACTGGTCGGGACGGACGGCACCTGGGCTATCGGTAATCAGCAGGTTCACAAGTCTACTCACAATGACGCAATGCCGGAGTCGAATCAACCGAACACTAAGATCGCGTCAGCGACTTTCTGTCGGACCGGCGACCGCCTGGGCTCGCTTTTTTTTGCCGATTAACGGTAGCCCGATGGCGACGATCAGCAGCACGCAAACCGCTTTCCAGGCGAAAAGCCACCACGGGTCGTACCAGGCACCGGTGTGCGCTTCGACGACGTCGCTGCCGCCGAAGAACAGCAGCGTCACGCCGATCGCCACGGCCTGCCAGTTGGGGCGTTTCACGAGGGCGACGAGGCCCATCGTCGCCCAGACGCCGGCCTCGACGTAATTGCCGTAGACGAAAGTCGGATCGAGTTGCATTTCGATTGAAGCGAAAAAACCCCGCACCGGGCACGGGCCCGGCCGGGGTTTGGGTCGGTTTCAAGACGACGCCTTACAGTGCGGCTTCGTCTTTTTCGCCGGTGCGGATGCGGACGACCTGGCTGACGGGCGAAACGAAGATCTTGCCGTCGCCGACTTCGCCCGTGCGGGCGGCTTTGACGATGGCGTCAATGGCGACCTGCACTTCGCTGTCCTTGACGACGACGCAGAGCAGGACCTTCGGCACGAAGCCGATGTCCATCTTGGCGCCGCGGTAACGCTCGGTGTGGCCGGCCTGGCGGCCGAAGCCCTTCACTTCGCTGGCGGTGGCGCCGAGGATGCCGACTTCGCCCAGGGCGTTTTTCACGTCGTCGAGCTTCTGCGGTTTGATAACGGCTTCGATCAGCTGCATGTCTGACTCCTTCGTCCCGCGGCGGGCTTGCCGCGGATGAATTGGTTAATTCCCTGCCGGAAACTGTAGCAGCGTGGCCGTGTGGGAACAAACTCGTTAAAGTTTGACCCCTTGGCCAGTGCAACGGTCGCAACCCCGCCCGCCGTCTCGCCGCCCGTTCTGGACGACGTCGCCGGCCTGTTGCGGCTCAGCCAGCCGAAGCCGACGATTCGCAATCTCGGCCGAATTTTACTGGCGGTCTGGGCGGTGGCGGTGCTCGGCTCGTTGCTGGGCCTCAACGCCCCGGTGCTGGAGACGATCGCCGTTTTAACCACACTCGGGGCGAGCGTTTACGTCATGAGCCAGGGCATCGCCCTCCGGCGGGAAGTGAACGCGGTCGAAGAACTGGAAGGCCTGCTCGCCCAGCGCCGCGCCGAAGAGGCCGCCCCGCAATTGCACGGCCTGATGAGCCGCCCCATGCGGACGCCCGAAAATCGTCTGCGGGCGATGATCCTCCTCGGCGGCACGCTCAGCCGCCTCGGCCGCACGGAAGACGCGCTGGCGGTGTATGACGAATTGATTGAGGCCGAACGTGTCGGCGGGCCGGGCGGCGCGGTCGTGAAGCTCGCCCGCGCCACCGAAATGCTGCGGGCTGACCGCTTGTACGATGCCGACCGGGCGATCGTCGATCTGCGTCGCCTGCTCGACCGCGGCGGCGTGGGCGTGGAGATCCGCCAGTACAACGCCGACCTCCCCACCGGCGCCGAGCCCGCCGCACTGGCCGGCCTGCGATTGGTGGAACTCTACCGCGACGTAAAGACCGGCCACCTGGCCGAGGCGATCGAATCCTTCAACGCCAACCGCGCCATGCTCACCGCCGGCCTGGGGCACCGCGTGGCCGGGGCGTACGCGCTGGCGGCGATCGCGTTGCACCAGTCGCACCGAACCGAAGAGGCCGCCACGCGTTACGCCGAGGCGACCGCGCTCGGGCCGTTGAGTGATCTCGTCCGGCGGTTCCCGGAACTCTGGCCGCTGACGCAGATTTACGCCGCGACACCGGTGCCACCGGCGTTTTTCCCAACCCCGGGCACGGCCCACTTCAGTGGGCCTGTGAAATAAGCTGTTACGGGTTACAGGCCCACTGAAGTGGGCCGTGCCGCGGTCAGACCTGACGGACCGCTTTCCATGCTTCGTCCATGCGCTTCGGGCTCACCGGGACGATCGTTTTAATGTCCTGGGCGAACAGCGAAATGCGGAATTCTTCCAGCAGCCAGCGGTACTCCGCCAGGGCCGGGTCGACGATGCCGCGTTTGGAATGATTTCGCGAGGCGGTTTCGAACTGCTGCAGGTGCGGCCGCAGGGCGGCGGCGCCGGTGAGGTCGCGACTCAGGCCGGCGTTGGTGAGCTTGTTCAGCCGCGTCTCGATGCCGCGCAGATAGCGAGGCAGTTGTTCGAGTTTGTCGCCCGGGATGACGCTCAGAAACCGCTTCGGCAAAAGGCCGGCGAGTTGGCGGCGCATGTCCTCGGCGGCATCGACCAAGAGCGGCGGAAAATTGCGGTGCAGCAGCGTGCCGACCGTGCGGTGGCGGGCCAGAACGTCTGTCAACAATTTGCCGAGGTGCCGGCCCGTTTCATAAAGCCGGCCCCAGGCGCGGCTGGCGCGCTCGGCAAAGGCGGCCTGCGTGCTAATGGCGGTGGCGTCGGCGGCCTCGGCGAAGAACGCGCGGTCCGCCGTCAGCAGAGTCAGGTCTTCCATCAACTCATCGCCCGTGCCGAAGGGGCGGTAATTCAGCCGCAATGATTCGAGGCCGGGCACGTCGCGGAGGGCGGTTTTGATCTCGCGAGCCGTCTCGATCATGAACAAGCGTCGCAGCCCCGCGGGCATGAGGCGCTTGGCGGTTTCGGCACTGTCGAGCAGGCGAAGGTTCGCCTTGTCGCCGGTCTCGACGATCGCCGGGTAGCCGTAAATTTTGATGCCGTGCTGGTCGATCTCCACGCGCTCCGGCAGGTCGCCGAAGTCCCATCGCTGGAGGTTTTCACGCGTGAATCGCGCGTCCGCCAGGCTGGTGAAGCTCTCGGCGACGGTCTGATTCAGCTTGCCCCGCAATTCTGAAATGTCGCGGCCTTCGGCGAGTGTCGCACCAGCGGCGTCGACCACACGAACATTCATCACCAGATGGGGCGGCACGTTTTCGTACTGAAAGTCCTTCCGCGTGACCGGCTCGCCACGCAACTTCCAAAGCACGCCGGCGACGGCGTCGTCGAACGAACCGACGCCAAAACCGCCCAGCCGCTTCTGCACTTCGCTGGCCGACTCGTTCACCGGGACGAACAGCGTCCGCAACCGCTTTGGCAGCGAGCGAATGAGGGCGTCGATCTTCTGCAGCATCAGCCCAGGCACGAGCCATTCGGCGCGGTCGTCCCGCAGTTGCGGCAACAACGTCACCGGCACGACGACCGTGAGGCCGTCATGGTCTTCGCCGGGGTCGAAGCGGTATTCGATCGGCAACTTCACGCCGGCGACAGGCGTGGCGTCGGGGAAATCGGCGGCGATGCGCTCGCGAATGGCGGCGATGTCACTCCCTCTCCCGGTATCCCGGGGGAGGGGACCAGAAAGCTCGGCAACAATCCCGTCGCGCAGCAGTACTTCGTCCGGGAAATCCAGCACGTGGCTGCCGCTGTGTTCGCCGCGCTTGGTCCATTGGTCGAACGTCGGGCCGCTGAACACGGTGCGGGGTATGACGCCGTCGAAAAACGCGAAGCGGGCCGCCTGTTCGCTCAATAAATCCTGGCGGCGGAGTTTGCGTTGCCACGCTTCGACTTCCGCGACGCGTTGGCGGTTGGCGAGGACGGACGGGTGGTCCGTGCCGAACTCGCCGAGCACGAGCGCGTGTTGGATGAACAGTTGCCGAGACTGCACCGGATCGATCGGCCCCAGGTGAACGCTGCGGCGGGGCACGAGGATGAGGCCCCATAGCGTCACGCGCTCGAACGCGTGCACGTGAGCCGTCTGCTTGACCCAGTGCGGCTCGGTGTGCTGGCGCTTGACGAGGTGCCGGGCCGCCCGCTCGATCCATTGCGGCTGAACGGGCGCGACAGTGCGGGCGTACAGCCGCGTCGTTTCGATCAGCTCGGCGGACATGATCCACTGCTGTTTGGACTTGGCGAGCGTGCTGCCGGGCCAGACGGTGAGTTTCGTGCCGCGTGCGCCGAGGTAGCCGCCGGTGTCGGCCCGGAACGCGATGTTGCCGAGCAGGCCGCCGAGGAGTGCGCGGTGGACGGCGTCGCGGCGACGGGGGTCGAACTCGTCGGCATCGCCGGCAGCAATGGGGCGGATCGCCTGGCTCAAGTCACCGTGCGCCGAACGACTATTTAGCGGCCGGCCTTGGCCGGCGTTATGCGCTTTCTTCGGCGAACGGCGGCCAAGGCCGCCCGCTAAATTGGTCGCGCCGAGTTCACGCAGTTGGGCGTGCACATCGCTCCACTCGCGGAAACGCAGATAGCTCACGAAATTCGATCGGCACCATTTGCGGAACTGGTTGTTGCTCAGTTCCGCCTGCTTCTGCCGGACCGTGCGCCACAGCTTTAAGATGCTGATGAAGTCGCTCTGCTCGTCGCGGAATTTCGCGTGCGACTGGTCGGCGGCATCCTGCTGGTCGCTGGGCCGCTCGCGGACGTCCTGCGTGCTGAGGGCGGCGGCGATGACGAGCACATCATCAAGGCACCCTTCGTCCTGTCCGCCGACGATCATTCGACCAATGCGCACGTCGACTGGCAGCCGCGCCAGGCGCTTGCCGATTTCGGTCAGTTCGTCGCGGTCGTCGATCGCGCCGATCTCGTGCAGCGTCGCCAGGCCGTCGCGCACTTGCTTGCCGTCGGGCGGATCGAGGAACGGGAAGTTTTCGATCTTCCCCAGCCGCAGCCACATCATCTGGAGGATGACGCTGGCGAGGTTCGTGCGGAGAATTTCCGGCTCGGTGTACTGCGGGCGGGCGTCGAAATCCTTTTCTGAATAGAGCCGCACGCAGACGCCCGGTGCGACGCGGCCGCACCGGCCTTTGCGCTGGTCGGCGCTGGCGCGGCTGACGGGTTCGATCGGCAGCCGCTGCACCTTGGTCCGCGGGCTGTAGCGGCTGATGCGGGCCAAACCCGTATCAATTACGCAATGAATGCCCGGGACTGTGACGCTCGTCTCCGCAACGTTCGTGGCGAGCACGATGCGCCGGCGTTTTCCATCGGGGCGGAAGACCTTGATCTGGTCCGCCTGGCTTAGCCGCCCGAACAGCGGGAGGACGTCGGCATTAATAGTGGAGGCGGCTAGGGCTTCGGCGGTTTCGCGGATGTCGCGCTCGGTCGGCAGGAACGCGAGGATGTCGCCGCGGCCTTCGGCGATCAGCGCCTGGGCGGCGGCGACAACGCCTTCGAGTTCGGTGAGGTCGGCGTCACTGTCTTTGGTTTCGTCGGGCTCGTCAGTGTCGCGTTCGTCGATCGCCAGCGGGAAGTACCGCGTCTCCACCGGATACGTGCGGCCGCCGACCATGATGATCGGGGCGTCATTGAAATGACGGCTGAACCGCTCCGGGTCGATCGTGGCACTGGTGAGGATCAGCTTAAGGTCCGGCCGGCGGGGCAGCAGGCGCTTGAGGTAGCCGAGCAGGAAGTCGATGTTCAGGCTTCGCTCGTGCGCCTCATCAATGATGAGGGTGTCGTAGGCACGCAGGTCGCGGTCGGTGCGTGTCTCGGCCAGCAGGATGCCGTCGGTCATCAGCTTGATGCGGGTGGCATCGCGCTTGGTGACGTCGGTGAAACGGACCTTATAGCCGACGATTTCGCCGAGCGGCGATTTGAGTTCCTCGGCGATGCGCTCGGCGACCGTGCGGGCCGCGAGCCGACGCGGCTGGGTATGGCCGATCTGCCCGTTCTGACCCCGGCCGGCGGTCAGGCAGATCTTGGGCAGCTGCGTGGTTTTGCCCGAGCCGGTTTCGCCGCAGACGATGACCACTTGCCGGTCCCGAATGGCGGCGGCGATTTTTTCCCGCTCGGCCACGACGGGTAAATCCGGCCAGTCGGATAAACCGAATGTATTTTCATGTGATGTTGGAACAATCGGCGGAGACACGTCCGATAGTGTAGCGGCAATTCACGTACGGGTCGGCCCTAAGGAAGACCCCGTTACTTACATCCGGTGCCGCCGATTGGGCATTACTGCTCAGTTTTCGACCGCGCGTCGTCTTAATCATGCGCAAACAGTGTGCACGGAATCGGTCAGAAAAAAATTTGAAGATGCCTATTGCTTAAACACGGCCGCCTGTTATTATGCGTTCGTTCGATCGCGGAACCGAAAGGGCCAAGACGAGCAAGAGTGAAGCGAAATGCAAGCTCTTAAGTGATGAAAGAGAATTTAGTTACGCGTGTAAACGGGTGACTGAAAGTTACAGAAATAAACAGCCGTCGCCGAGTGCTTCGGTTTTACAATCCTCCTCCTCCGCCACACCGGGCCTGCACACCCTCCGCAAGGCCCGGTGTTTTTTTGCGGCACGGAACCGAATTTTTGCCGCTTCTGAAGCGGCGAGGCGGTAAATTTCGGTACGGAGTGGTCTGACGAGGGCGTTCATCCGGCAAAGGTGCAGGCCGGGGCGTTCTCATTTAGGGTTTAACCGGTATAGTCCTACCCAATGTCCCAGAATCGCCCAGATTTCCGTTCTCGCTACCGCCAGCGGGCTCACGCCGAGGCCCATGCCGACGAATCGCCGATCGCCGAGGCCGAAATTCCCGCCCATATCGTGGCGTGCCGGGGCAAGGCGGAACTGGTCACCACCGCCGAAGAATTAGCCGACCTCCTCGAACACCTTCGGGCGGCGGGCAGTTTCGCTTACGACAGCGAATTCATTGGCGAATCGAGCTACCATCCGAAGCTTTGCCTTATCCAGACCGCCACGGCGGAGCGGGTCGGGCTGATTGACCCGCTCGTGCCCGGCTTGGATCTGACCCCGTTCTGGGAACTCCTGGCAGACCCGGCCTTGGAAAAAATCGTTCACGCCGGGCGCAGGACGTCGAGCCGGTGCACCGTTTGATCGGGAAGCCGGTGGCGAACCTGTTCGACACGCAGATCGCGGCCGGTTTTGTCGGGTTGGCCTATCCCGCCAGCCTGGCGAAGCTGACGTTGATCACCACCGGCATCGCCCTGGCGAAAGGGCTGACGTTCACGCAGTGGGACGCCCGGCCGTTTTCCGCCAAGCAGCTTCGCTATGCCGCCGATGACGTCCGCTACCTGCCCGCCGTCGCCGCCGAGGTGAAGAAGCGGCTGGCCGTCACCGGCCACGCGGCCTGGGCCGCCGCGGAATGCCAAGCCCTTTGTGAACCCGGCCAATACAAATTCAGCACAGAAACTGCCGTCGAGAAAGTCCGTGGCAGCGGTTCGTTGAACGGGAATCAGCTCAGCGCATTGCTCGACCTGGCCGTCTGGCGCGACGCCGCTGCCCGGCAGGCGGATTTGCCCGCCCGGGCGTATCTGAAGGACGAAATCCTGGTCGATCTCGTGCGGAACCGCCCGAAAACCGCCGGCCAGCTCGGCCGCATCCGCAACATGCCGCGGCCGCTGATCGAACGGCAGGGCCCGCAACTGATTGAGATGATCGCCGCCGGTCTGGCCAAGCCGTGGACCGGCCCCGTCGCCGACCGCATGCCGAGCCGAACGTCGCCCAGAAGTTCGCCGCCGACGCCCTCTGGACCGCCGCCCAGGCGATTTGCCAGAGCCAGAGCATCGACCCCGCCGCCGTCACCAGCCGCCAGGAAATCGGCGAACTCCACACCGCCCTCCGCACCGGTCAATCCCCGGCCGGCCTGCGCCTGATGAGCGGCTGGCGCCACGAAGCCCTCGGCGGCAAACTCGTGGCGGTCTGGAACTCCCGCGAACCGATTTCGTTCACGCTGCCCGAAGAAGCACAATAGAAATCACCGATTCCGTCCAACAACACGCCACGCTGCGGCGCAGCTGCTGATCGACTGTTCTTGATGCGATCAATCAGCAGCTGCGCTGCAGCGTGGCGGTGTTTTGTTCCGATTTCTTTCTCAATGTCAGTCGCTTCGGATCGGTCGTCTTTGCATTTTTCGAATTAAACGCCTTTTCACCATTTCAGCCGAATGAGCGGTTCTACGATCGGTCAGCCTCATTGAAGGATTGACCGCATGGCTGTCACGCTCAAGCCGCTGCCCGAACAGGTTTTGCTCATCACCGGTGCGTCCAGCGGAATCGGTCTGGTGACGGCCAGGCGGGCGGCGGGGGTTGGGGCGAAGGTGGTGCTGGTCGCCCGCAATGAAGAGACGCTTCGGCAAGCCGTCGAGCAGATCAAAGCCGACGGCGGCACGGCCGTTTACGCCGTCGCCGATGTCGCCGACCCCGACCAGATCAAAGCCGCCGCCGACACCGCCACCAACGCCTTCGGCCGCATCGACACGTGGGTGAATAACGCCGGCGTCGGCCTGTTCGCGGACATCACCAAGAACGCCGAAGTCGACGATAAAAAAGTGTTTGAAACCAACTTCTGGGGCATCGTGCACGGCAGCCGCGTTGCCGTGCAATACCTTCGCGACAACGGCGGCGCACTGATCAACCTCGGCAGCGAGGTCAGCGATATCACCACGCCCACGCAAGGCATGTATGCCGCCAGCAAGCACGCGGTGCTCGGCTTTACCGACGCGTTCCGCCAGGAAATTCTCAAGAGCGAACTGCCGATCAGTGTCACGCTGATCAAGCCGGCCGCGGTCGATACGCCGTTCGCCAAGCACGCCAAAAACAACACTGAAACCGCCGCCACTTTGCCAGCCCCGGTTTATTCGCCGGAACTGGTCGCCGACCAGATTCTGCACGCCGCGGAGTTCGGCGGGCGGGAGTTGTATGTCGGCGGCGGCGGCCGGGCGATGGTGCTGCTGGCCGAGCATTTCCCGAGCATCGCTGACTGGTTCATCGCCAGATTTATCTCGAAGCAGGAACGTAAGGAAGATCAGCCCGCCGACCACAGCAACGAAGCCCTCCACGATGTCGGCGGCGGCGCGTACGAAGAACGTGGGGGCTTAAAGGAAGAACGTATGGTCCGCGAACGAAGCATTTACGGCCTCATCAGCCGTCACCCCGTTGCCGCTACTTTCATCACCGCCGCCGCCAGTGCCGGACTGGCGTACGTACTGTTCAAGCGTCCCGAGCCCGAGCCGACGCGACTGGATCGGGTGAAGCGTGCCCTCAACGGCTACGCCACGAACGGTCGCCAGGCCGCGGAGTCGGCCGCCCAGGATTACGCCGAGCGTGCCAAGGCGAAGGCGAGCGGTTACGCGTCGGCGATCCGCGACATCGTCAGCGACTACGCCGAGCGCGCCCGCACGCACGCCGGTGAATACGGCGACCTCGCCCGCGACGCCGTGCACGGCTACGCCGACCGGGCGCGTCACACGGCCCATGATTACGCCGAGACCGCCCGCGACACCGCCGCCGACTACGCCGACGCCGCACGTGGCCGCGCCAATTCGTTCGCCGACCGCGCCCGCAGCCGCACGGCCGACGGCGTGGACGTGGCCCACGACGTCCTGCACGACCACGTCCTCAAACCGGCCGAGCAAGTGCTCGAAACCGTTCGAACGAAGCTCCACGGGTGGTTGGGGAAGTAACCTCGCGACAAGAACGCGAACGCCCGCAAACCCTTGCCACGCTGCAGCGCAGCTGCTGATTTTCTAACCTGTGATCAGGAGATCAGCAGCTGCGCTGCAGCGTGGCGAGGGTGTTGTACGTAACCGTTTTTGTTCGCGGCGCGGTATGATCTTTCGCATGCCGATGTACGAATACGCCTGCCGGGCTTGCGGTCATCAGTTCGAGAAGCTGGCCAAGACGTTTGATGCGGCCGCGCCGGCGTGTCCGGAGTGCGCGTCGCCGGACACCGGCCGGGAATTGAGCGTGTTCGCGGTGGCGGCCGACGGGGCGAAGTCGGCGACGTCACTGCCGATGGGCGGCGGCTGCCGCTGCGGCGGCCCCGGGCCGTGCGGCATGGGCTGAGCGCAAGGGACGGCGGATGTCGACGTAGCGGTCATGGAGGGCGTCACTCTGTGACGCTTCTTCGTTTTGCTCACTAACACGGCGTCACAGAGTGACGCCCTCCAGTCCGCCGGTGAACGATCGAATCAAAACAAGAAGGGCCGGCCATATGTCATGGCCGGCCCTTCTTGTTTGAGCGAATTCGTTCGGAGAGTTATTTCGTTTCACCGGTCGGCTGGGTGCTGGCCATGGGGGCGAGCGTGTCGCTGACCTTGTCGACTTCGACGATGGCGGCGTCGAGCTTGCCATTCGCGTAGATCGACTGGTTTTTGGCGTTAGTGGCGCGGTCGCTGATGATCTTAATCCCGTTGGCGGTGAGGTCATTGCCAACGAAGACCTTGATCGCTTTGAGGTCGCCGACGAGTGGCGTCACCGCGTTGCTGGCGTCGTTCAGCTTGCTGCTCAGGCTTTTGAACGTTTCGGTGGTGTCCGCGATACGGTCATTGGCGCGCATGCGGAGGTCCGGGTCGGTCATCATGGCGATGTCCGCACGCCATTTGCTGAGGTACGCTTCACGGTCGGCGATCATGTTGCGGGCGCTGACGCGGCTGGATTCGGTCGATTTGTCGAGTGCCGTGACCGCATCGGCGAACTTCGTGTACTGCGGGCGAAGGTCGTCGGCGGGGCGGTAGACCAGATCATTCAGGCTGTCCACGGCATTGCGAAGATTGGCCTTGTCGGTGATCAGTTCTGTCTTCACGTCTGCGAGGCTATTGGTCGTTTTCGTGGCTTCCTTGTAGCCGGGCGTTTGACAGCCGACCACGAACGCCAAACCCATCACTGCCACTGCCGAGATCGTCTTCTGCATCATCATGATCATCCTTCGGTTGGAACCTGATTTCAGTCTAGGCACTGAACCTTACCCTTATCCGTCATGAATTAGATTTTCGCGATACTTCGTAACAGCGAATTTACATTTTGTCGCTCGCCCGGAACGGCTACAACACGCGCCCTCACACGACGGGCCGCTTTCATTTACAGTCTGCGGAATGCGGCAAGGCCTTTCTCGCTGGTTACTGCTCCTGGTCATCACCGGGCCGTTGTGCGTTTACCTAGCCGGTAACGGGGCGGTGGGGCTTTTTGACCGCGATGAGCCGCGGTACTGCGCAAACCTCACGGCAGATGCTGCAGAGCGGCGATTGGGTCGTCCCCCATTTCCTGGACCGACTCCGCACTGCAAAGCCGGTCTTCATCTATTGGTGCCAGGCGACGGCGATGAGCGTTTTCGGTGAAGACGGCGCCGGCGGCCGCTTTTCTGCACGGTTGCCTTCGGCATTGAGTATGGCGGGAACTGTCGCGCTCTTGGCGGTCGCCATTTCCCGCGCCGTCGGGCGTCGCCGCGGGCTGTGGACGGCATTCATTCTTTCCAGCTGCGTGATGGCCGTCGTCAGCGCCAAGATGTGCCTGACCGACGGCGTGTTGCTGCTGCTGATCACGACGACGCAAATCTGCCTGTATCGAATGTGGCGTCGCGGCATCGACGGAACGACCGTGCTGGTCTTCGGTATCGCAGCAGGCCTGGCGGGGCTGACGAAAGGGCCTGTCGCGCTCGGAATTAATCTTACTACAGTCGTCGCCCTGTGGGCGATCGGCCGAACCGGCAGACCGATTCGCGGCAACGTCCGATGGACGGCCGAGCAGTTCCCGATCGCGGCGGGCGTGATCCTGGCGGTGCTCGTCGCCGTCGTTACGCCGTGGCTCTGGGCGATCCACGAACGTGCGCTGGAATTCCTTTCCCGCTCCATCGGGCATGACGTGATCGACCGAATCCAGCGCGGCCAGGAAGGGCACAGCGCGCGCACCCGGGGCGTATTCGATCGCGGTCTGGGCGACGTTCTTCCCGTGGAGCCTGCTGCTTCCCGCGGCACTCGTCTGGGGATGGAAACGCCGCCACGTTCCGGCCACACGCTTCGCACTTGCGGCGTTTATCGGGCCGTGGGTGATGTTCGAATTGATCGCGACAAAACTCCCTCACTACGTTCTGCCAACGTACCCCGCACTGGCGTATCTCGTGGCCGACGTGCTGGTGCGTGTGAGCCGCGGGCGCGTGAAAGATTTTTCGACCAAGGCATTCAAAGTGGTCGCCGCCGGGTGGGGCGTGATCGTTGTTTGCATCGGCCTGGGCGCACCGATTGCTGTTTTCGTTTTGAAGCAAACAGACCCGCAGGTGGCCGTCGGCGCGCTGCTGATCGCCGTGGTGGCGACAACTGTCGCCGTTTTGGTCGTTCGCTCGTTTCTTGCGGATCGTCCGATCGCGGCGGCACGCGTCATGGGCGGCGGATTTCTGGCGATCGTGGCCGTCGCCTACACGCTGCTGCTGCCGAACTTCGGGCCGTTCCGACTGACGCGTGACCTGGCACACATCATCATCGAACAAGGCGGCTACGCGCAAGACGGCGTGATGATCGACTTCAAAGAACCGAGCCTCGCTTTTGAGCAAGGCGGCGGTTTGCGCGAAGAGAGTGATAACGACTACCTCGACACGTTGGCTCCGAATCAAACACTGCCGACCTGGGCTGTTGTGACACGCCGCGTGTGGAACGCTACATCCGTTCATGCGCAGTCACGGTGGACGGTTATCGGCTCATCATCGGGGATCGCGTACAGCGACCGTGGTGAGAAGCATGAGGTGCTGATTCTTCGGCGGAAAGATGCCTAGTTGTTCCCGTGGCGTGCGCCATATCGCGCACTTGTGGGGCTGGGCGACTTCTCATGAAAAATCCGTGTTGTCGGATCTTGTCGGATGGCGCGTCAAAATAGGGAAAAATGACGACGAAATGACGCGCATTTCCGGCGCTTGTTGAAAGAAAAGTTCATGAGCCGACAAAATTTTTCTGCTTAAGCGGGGCGTGTTTCAGGCCGCGCAGAAATCGCGCGACGCTCGATAAAATCCGCGATATTCGGTCGTGAGTGGGGATTGTGGTCCTCCGCAGGCGGATAGTCGTTGTAACGACTATCCGCCTGCGGAGCATCGACTTTAAAAAATCTTTTAGATTTGGTTGTTTAGTGGTTGCGTGGTTCGGCGTTCTATTCGATAACGTTTGTCGAAGGGATTGGGACTGACGCCGGCCAGATCATGCGGCCGTGTCACCGAGAGCCACTCGGACCCAGCCTTTCGCACGGGCCATCGTTTGTGTTTTCGATGGCCTAGGCGCAGTAGTTCGCGTCGAGCCCCGGGGCTTTCCCCCCGCGGGTCAAAACCAGACCGAGTGCCGTTGGGTCGCTCATCCGCGAGGAAGATTCCCTATCCCGGGGTCATTGCTTGCGAGTGATGTCTCCCCAGCGGGAGTGGTAAGGCGGCAAGTCGTTCCGCCGAAGGCCACAGGGCACCTGAGAGCCTGCTTTGGTCGCTGTGAGTCGTCCGTTCGAGCGGACGGCCGGGAGCAATACCCGATGCGTCAGTTGATCTCGAAGATCGTTCCGAACTTCGTCCGTCGTTTCGCCGTGAAGTCCGCCGCCGCCAAGGCCGCACCGAAGTCCGCGATCGAAGCCGTCGAAAACCTCGAAGAACGCCGCCTGTTCGCCAGCAGCCTGGCCTACGGCATTAACGCCAACGCCATCACCAGCAGCAATTACGGCAGCATCGTCAAGATGCTGAACGACACCGGCACGAAGACCGTCCGCATCTGGCTGAACCTCAGCAGCTGGAGCACCCGCAGCGAAGCCGGCATTTTCAAATACATTCGCAAGTTCTCCAATGACGGTTTCGATACCACCGTCACGGTCGACCCGCCCAAGAGCGCCTCGTCTGACAGCGCTGTCACGAACGCCTTCAAGTGGCTCGCTGACGATCTGGGCGACTACGTCGACCGCTGGCAGGTTGGCAACGAAGTCGACAAAGAGTTCTCCAGCCTGAAGAACTACGTCAACGACATCCTCAAGCCCGCCGCCGCCGGCCTGCACGCCAAGGGCGAAAAAGTCATCAGCGGCAGCGTCAGCTGGGACCCGGAAGACGTTAAGACGATGGTCGGCTACGGCATGCTGAACTACGTCGACATGGTCGGCTACCATCCGTACGTCAAGAGCGTCGACCAGCTCAAGGAAGTCACCGCCGAAGTCAAAGACCTTGCCAACGGCAAGCCGATCGTCGCCACGGAATGGAACGTCCGCGGCAGCGAAGGCGACAAAAGCGCCTGGGCCGAAGAGATCAAAGACTTCTGGCCGACCATCCGCGACAACTATTACGCCGCCTACTACTTCGCGGCCGTCAAGGTCAGCACCCTCGCCGGTCCGGCGGCGGTCCTTACCAGCGGCGGTGGTCAGAACGGCGCGTTCTACACCACCTACAAGAGCCTCAAGAGCAATACCTCCGGCGGCGGGAGCGTCACCGGCAGCACGTCGGGCAGCACCGCCTCGACCAGTGCCACCAAGCCCAGCGTCGTCAGCTACACCATCTACGACAGCGCCGGAAAAGCGATCAGCGGCTACACCAACATCACCAGCGACACCACCGTCGATCTGAGCAAGCTGGGCAACCGCTACATCCAGATCAAGGCGTCGGCGAGCAGCAACACCAGCAGCGTGAAGTTTGCCTTCACCGGCCGTAGCACCCGCACCGAAAACACCGCCCCGTGGGAAGTCTTCGGCTCGGGCAGCACCGCCGCCAATTGGTACGCCTCGGCGGGCACCTACACGCTGACCGCCACGCCGTACACCAGCGATAACGCCGCCGGCACCGCCGGTGCGGCCAAGACGATCAAGCTGACTTTCAAGACCAGCACCACCACCTCCAGCTCGGCCGTCGAAGGCAACACCGCGTCGTCCACCGCTACCAAGCCGAGCGTCGCCGGGTTCTCTATCGTTGACGGCTCGGGCAACGTCCTGGGCAGCTACAGCAACATCACCGGCGATATCACGATCTCGCTGTCGAGCCTCAAAACTCGCAACATCCAGATCAAGGCGTCGGCGAGCAGCAACACCAGCAGCATCAAGTTCGGTTTCACCGGCCGCAGCACTCGCACGGAAAACACCGCGCCGTGGACGGTCTTCGGTGACAGCAAGAACGCGGCCACCACCTGGTACGCCACCAAGGGCACCTACACCCTGTCGGCGACCGCGTACACCGCCGACAACGCCGCCGGCACGGCCAGTGCGACGAAGTCGATCATCATCAAGTTCGTCTAAACCATTCGTTTCGCCGCCTCTCCCAAAGCGGGCGGCGGGCCGATCCTTCCCAGCCCCGGTTCACGACGGTTCGCCGTCCGAGCCGGGGCTTTTTGTTGTCGTCCGAAGCGGGCGGGAGTCTGTGTTTCCATAAAGAACACGAAAACGGGTTCAAACCCGTTACTTGAGTCGAAAATCATTGATTTTGTCGCAGCCGTGTGCGATCTTCGCGGGCGTGCGGCCTCGGGAGCGCGGCCGCATTCTCGACGGGGTCGGTCTTCCTGACCGATACCCCGGCCGAAATCGGGTCATCCCCGGCCCGGTTTCGCTACGACTGCCTGACCGCAGTCGCTCACATGGCCGCCGCCACTTCCTTCCTCCCTGGCAGCCGTTTCCTTCAGCCCGCCCTCACCGGCGGGTGAGTCCGTGTGTCGTATGAGTTGCGATTGTCTGCTTGAGGCGAGGCGGAGGCCTGAAATCACATGAAGCAGTCCGGGGAATCACGGCGAAACCAACAGCCGGCGTCTAGCTCCATCGAACCCCTCGAAACCCGCCGACTCTGCACGGCGGAACTCGGGATCAATATCAATAACTTCGGCGGCGAAGACTACACCGCCCTGGTCCAGATGCTTCATGACAGCGGCACGAAAGACGTGCGCCTCTGGTACGGCTTTGATAACTACCAGGAACGCACCCTCGCCAATGTCGCCAAGTACGTCAAAAAGTTCGCCCATGACGGGTTCAGCGTCACCCTGAGCGTCAACCCACGCAAAGGCCGGCACGGCAGCTATGACGAAACTCGGGCGTTCTTCGACTGGCTCGTCAATGAGCCCGGCATGGCGGACGCGGTCGACTACTGGGAAGTCGGCAACGAGCCCGACAGCGAAACCTACTGGAAAGGCACGCTGCCGGAGTACGTCAGCGATTACCTCATCCCCGCCAGCAAGGCGTTGCATGCCGCGGGCGAAAAGGTCGTCAGCGGCGGCGTGGCGTGGAACCCGGACGACATCAAAACCCTCGTCGACGCCGGCATGCTCAAGTACGTCGACTACGTCGGCTATCACCCGTACCGCCCGAGCACCGCGAACCTCAAAAAATCCATTGCCGCGGTAAAGAGCTATGTCGGCGGCAAACCGCTGATGGCGACCGAGTGGAACATCCGCGGCCGCGAGAACGACAAGCAGTCCTGGGCGGAGGGCGTGGAGGATTTCTGGGAAATCATCAGCCAGAACTTCGCCGTCGCCCACTACTTCGCCGCCAAAGTGCAGGACAGCCCCGCCGGCCCGGCCGGAGTGCTGACCGCCTCCAACAAGCCCAATCGCCCGTTCTACAACGTCTACATGGACCTGCAGAACTTCGGCAAGCCGGCCGACAGTGGCAGCAGCTCCGACGGGGATAACGACACCTCGTCCGGCTCCGGCGGCAGCAAGACCGACGACTCCAAAACCGACAGCGACACCGATACCTCCAGCGGCTCCGGTGGCAGCAAAACCGACGATTCCAAAACCGACAGCGACACCGATAACTCATCCGGCTCCGGCGGCGTGAGCAGCGGCGGTTCGTCTTCCTCGGGCGGGTCGTCCTCGTCCGGCGGAAGCTCGTCTTCGGGCGGCTCGGGTGGATCGGTTTCGACACCGGCTCCGGCACCCGCTCCGGTCGTTCCGCCGGCGGTTTCGTCGGTTTCGCTGCTGAACGCCTCGCGGGACCGCATCATCAAGCCTTACGCCGTGCTCAGCGGTGCGATGACCGTCGACCTGGCCAGCACCGGGACGACTTTCATGTCGTTCCTCGCCTCGGCGAATAAGAAAACCGGTAGCGTGAAGTTCACCATCGGCGGGAACGAAATCGTCGATAACGACGGCGCGTTCACCCTCTACGGCGAAGACGCGACGGGCAACATCAACGGCATCGACTTCACCGCCGGCCGCCTGTACGTCCTCACCGTGCAGGCGTTCAGCGGGGCGAATGCCACCGGCACATCGAGCGACGTCCAGACCTACGTCATCAACGTGATCAACACCGCCGACCCGCAAAACACCACCACGCCCGCGGCGGCACTGGCGTTGGCGCGGCAGAAGGCGGCACAGATCGCCAAGCGCAACCGCCTGACCCCGGTCCCCGTTTTGCCCGGCCTGGAATAATTTCATCGCCCATTTGCGGAGGAGGCGGACGCCGTGACGAAAGTCGCGGCGTCTGTGTTTTTGATGTTGTCTTAACGCGGCGCTCGTGAGACATTTTTAAACTTTCGATGGGCGATCGCAAAAATGGTCGATACAGTTCCGCGGTGGCATCGCTCGCGCCAACCCCGCCGATCGCTCACGGCCTGCTGGCCAGTGACCTTGAGGCCGACGCCGCTCGCTGGGTCCGCCGCAAGCTCGGTGCCGCCGATCATGAACGCCGCGTCCTCGCGACGGCAGGCAAACTTTTCGACCTCACGCGCCCGCTGCTGAACCTCACCGACGCCGATTCCGAACTGCTCCGTTTGGCAGCTTTGCTGCACGACGTCGGGCGGGCGGTGTCGGATAAGAATCACCCGGCCGTCGGCGCGGAAATGATCGAGCAGACGAACGCCGTAGACCTGCCGCCGGCATTGCGGCGTCGGCTGGCGTTCCTGACGCGGTACCACCGCGGGGCCGTTCCGCCGCCGATGAAGGAAGAGCACCTCATCGCCGTCGACAGCCGGCAATCGCTGCGGACGGTGTTGGCGTTGCTCCGGACGGCCGACGCGCTCGACCACCGCCGCAACCCGGCGACGCGGCTCCTGCTCCGCCTTGACGGCCGGCGGCTGAGCGTCGGCGTGACGGTCGCCGAGTCACTCGCCGACGCCCGCCGCGTTTACAAACGCCGCAAGAAATACCGCCTGCTGGAAAGCTTCCTCGGGCCCGCAGTGCGCGTGAGCGTGGAGCTGGACGGTTAAATCTGCACTTGTTTCGACCGATCGACGAAGACCTGTTCGACTTCCACTGGATCGTCGATGGCGTTGTCGACGGTGGCGGCGCGCTGGTGGAGGATGCCGTCTAACTTCTTCCACGTGAACGCCAGGAACAGCACGTTGCTGAAGCGTTTGCTGACGCGGCCCTGGGCGTCGACGGCTTCGAGGTCGGCGGCGCCGAAGCCGAGCAGGCTTTCGAGCAGGTCGCGGTACTTCATTCGGAACGTCAGGCCGCTGCGGTCGGTCACTTCATTGCCGTGGCCGACGAAACGCTCTTCGACGGAGTTCGGCGTGAACGTTTTTTGGCCTTCACAGAAGCTGTGGACGAGCGACCCGATCCACGCCGGCACGAGCAGTGTGGAAAGGGCGGTCGCTAGTCCGCCGTCGAACGCCGGGTGCAGGCCGCGGAAGTAGGCGACGATCTGCGTGACCACCGGCACGTGCTTGAGGTCTTCCAGGTAGCGCAGCCCCAGCCAGAGGAACGCCAGGATGCCCGTCCAGAACAGCAGCCGGGCGGTGCCCAGGTCAAACAGCACGGCCACGAGGGTGTAGATCACCAGCCACAGGTACGCCCAGCCGAGCAGGCCCGTCGCCTGCGGCCAGTGGTGCTGCACCGCCGCCATCGCGAACCCGCCCAGGATCAACGGCCAAAGGAAAAACGCCGGGTGAACGGTGTAAACCACCACCGTCTCGCTCGCCTTCCCGCGGCCCGCCAGCAGCAAAGGCACGAGGCCAAAGCCGCTGACCACCCAGACGCCGAGGCCCACGCCACGCTTCACGCACTGCCGCAAACGTCCCAACATGCTGAACGGGGCAGCCACACCCACCGAAGGCTGAATTGTCGTGTTCATAAGCCCGAAAGCGTAAGCACGGCGAATCCACCGACGCAAAACCGCGGCAAACGCCGGATTGTTCTAAGTGTTTTTAATCAAAGATTTTACCGCGAACGCGATTACAAAGATCGCACTGGTGTGTAAGCGACGGGGATTGGAAAATGGGGTTTTCGCCACGCTGCAGCGCAGCTGCTGATCGTTTGTGAAATCGGAGGGTTTAATCAGCAGCTGCGCTGCAGCGTGGTGGTTGTTGAGACAGACGGATTGACTCGCGAGCGACGTTTTTACGTCTTCGCGTTTTTTAATTCCCCCACGTCACCATCAGGCTGAACAGCAGCCAGATGCCGGCGGCGACGCCGATCATGGCCAGCACGATCCAGAGCGTCAGCACGGCCGCCTCGCGGGGGATTTGCGTGACATAACGGCACTTGATGGTCTTGTAGACCGTCGCCACCGCCGCACACAGCGGAATGATCAGCCACGCCCAGTAGTCCCAGAGCGGCAGGGGCGTCAGCAAGGGCGTGTAGGCGAGCAGGCCACTCATGGCTGGCCGCCTTGTTCATCGAATGGGCGGCCGCGTTCGGGGCTGGGCATTTCCGGGATTGGCGGCAGGGTGCTGCGGTAGGTGGCGTCGATGATGATCAGGAGGTTCAGCATCCCCGCCACGGCCGTGTAGAGCGTGCCGATGTCGAAGATGCGGGCCGTGCTCATGCGGTGATTTTCGGCCGCGGCGAGGGAAACATACGTCGCTGCGAAATTGACCGGGCCCACCAGCGTCTGGGCGATGTACCACGGCTTGTTCATGATCTCGCCGGTGGGGTTCGCCTTCACGGCCCAGACCTGGACGCCGGTGTTGGCGTAGCGGACCATTTTCTGCTGGCCGTCGGGGGCGTAGCCGGGCACGTCGATGACGCGGATGCCACCGATCATCACGCCCGCGAGAAACGTCAACAGCACGGTCGCGCCGGCGATCATCGCGCGGCGACGCTGGCCGATCAGAAAATAACCCAGGCCGGGCAGAATCCAGCCGCACAAGGCGACCAGCGGGGCGGGCGGAACAAAACGATCATCGTCGGACAAAGTCGCGACACTCTACCGGAGAGGGGCCTTCAGACAAAGGCCACGATACACGGTTCAATCGCCCGGGAGCACCAGGCGGGGCATCGCCGATTCATCACCTGGGACTTTGATGCGAAGGACGTCTTCGCCGGCTTCGCTGGCACGCTTGACCCATTCCTTGTCGCCCGGGCGTTTGACTTCGGTTCCCTCGGCCAGGGTGAACTCACGGTCGATGGGGATTTTGTTGTCCTGGTCCCGCTTTTCCATCCGCTGATGAGCGGCCGGCGTGAATCGCTCGAGGTAGGCGACGAACGGCATATTGTCCGGGCCGGCGTAGACGTACGCGCGGACCGCCTGCTGGCCGTTGAAGTCGTACGGCGGGATCTTGTCGATGCCGTCGGCGAAATACGTCTTGCCGTCGTCGATCGTGAAATAAATCTGCCCCGCTTCGCCGGTCGCCTGGCGTTGGCCGCGGACGTCATGGGCGATGAACGCCATCGCGCCCAACAGCACGATCAGCGTCAGCGAATTCGTGACGGCCGGGCGGTTTGACAGTGTTTGATACAGGCTCATTCGGCCTCCCTGCGATCCGCCGGCCGTACCACCCGCGGGCTCACTCAATTCACCAGTTGCGCATCGGCGTTTTCGGACGCCGGCTGTAGAACGCTGATACTGTCCCTAGTATTTCGCGCGCTTCACACTTTATCGGACGCGAACGTGTCGCGGAATGATTAAAGTTTTTGCCCGGCCCGGCCGGTGTGTCATGGTGAGGGCGTGAAGTACGCACTCGGCCTGATTCTCGCAGCAGTGATCGCCCCGACCCACCTGCCCGCCCACGACGGCACAACCCCCGCGAAGGCCCCCGTTGACGCGGTGACCGCCATTCAGCCGCTCGAAGTACGCGTCCGTAAGCTCCACATCGTCCGCCCGGACCTGCAGCGGTTCCCTATTCCGTACGATACGGTTTGCTGAAGGGCAAAGCGGGCAGAGGGCAGTGAAGAATAAATCGGGCTGAGCAGGCGGGTCTATCTTTTCCTGCCCACCGCCCACCGCCACCTGCCCACTTCTCCTTACCAGAAAAACCACTCATCCCGTCCGAATCCGTACCAGTTGATCAGCACGTAAGCCCCGAGCAGGAAATTGGTTGTGGCGTGGGCGACGATGCAGGCCCCGATCAACTTGGTCTTCCACAATAGCCAGGCGATCAAGAGCGCCCAGACGATGGCCGTGAGCCATTGCGGGTGGACGAACGCGAAGGCGATCGGCACGCCCCAGACGCTCATCTTTTCGTATTCGCCGACCTTCTGTAGGCGATAATCGTTCGGGCTGGCGACGCTCCGCCAGAGGAAGTCGCGCCAGAACAGCTCTTCCATCACCGGCACAACAAGGCTGGCGCCGGCCCAGCGGATGGCGATGAACGCCCAGAGCGCCTTGGCGGATTCGAAGTGCTGGTCGGGCCGGAACGCTTCGCCGCGGATGTCTTTGATCATCCGCGTCCAGTCCATGGCCGGGCCGAGCGCCATGAACAGCTTTTCCATGCCGATCCACTGAATCAGCCCGACGACGCCAACGGCGAACCCGAGGCCGAGGTGCGTCCACCGCACCCGCGTGTAATACCGCCAGCAGACCCGCAGCAGGATCGCGACGACGACCGCCTTGGCGACATAGCTCGCCGGGTAAAAGTCACGCCACGTGCCGCCGACATAAGTGAAGGCGAGAAAAACGCCCATCGGCAGGATGTACGCCCACTCGGCCCGCGGGGCGGGGGGTGTCGGGTCAGTAGAAAGGTCAGATTCGGTGGTCATTGAGCCGCCGGCCTCGGCCGGCCGCTAAATGGTTACTTCGGTTCGATCGGCGACACGGTGTGCGAAAATCGCTCGATGATGCGTTTCGACAGGCTCGCCTTGACGTCTGCCATCGGCGGACACTTGTCTGCCAGCAGCTCTTTCAGACTCGTCACCGGCCTGCCGGCGAGGCCGCAGGGGACGATGAGGTTGAAGTAGGAGAGGTCGGTCGTGACGTTCAGCGCGATGCCATGCAGGCTGATGCCTCGCTTGATTCGGACGCCTAAAGCACAGACTTTTCCCATCAAACAGCCGTTGGCAGACGCGTGACAGGCGGTGTCAGACGGCTCGACCCAGACGCCGATCGCCGACGAATCCAGCCGGCCATTCAGGCCGAAGTCGGCGAGGGAGGCGATGACGCTGTTTTCGAGCGCTTTGACATACCCGCCGACGCTCAGCCGGTGGTCGGCGAGGCGGACGATCGGGTAGGCGACCAGCTGGCCGGGGCCGTGGAAGGTGATGTCGCCGCCACGATCGGACTCGACGACCTCAACGCCGAGCTTAGCCAACTGCTCCTGCCCGGCCACGAGATGGCTGGCGCTATCCGCGGCCCGCCGCCCGAAGGTGATCGTCGGCGTGTGCTCGACCAGCAGCAGCGCCTCTTCCTCGCCCGCCAGGACGCGCTCGTGCTCTTCCTCCTGGCGCTGCCAGGCCGAGCGGTAATCGAGCGTGCCGAGGTCGATGATTCGCATCGACTTAGCTTAGCGTGCCGACCCAGGTCGTGGCGGCGAAGTTGCTCTTAATGCCGGCGGTGTAGACGAACTTGCCGCCGACATACGCCCCGGCCCCGCTGTAACGGGAATCGGGCAGGCTGTTGAGGGTCGTCCAGGCGTTGGTGTCGGGGTCGTAGATGACGTTGCTGGCGATCGGGGCGTTGTAGCCGGACTGGCCGCCGAGGATGACGATGCGGTCGTCATACACGAATGCCGCGTCGGCGATGTGCGAGCGGGCGGTCGGGATCGACGCGAGCGTCGTCCATGTGTTCGTGTTGGGGTTGTAACGGTAGGTAGGCGACTGCGTGACGGTGTCTTCGTCGTTCCCGGTTTGGCCGCCGACGATGTAGAGATAGCCGTTCAGGCCGATGGCGGCGGCGTGGTTGCGGGCGCTGGGCAGCGACGCCTTGGTGACCCAGCCGGCCCCGGTGTTGTTCAGGTCGAGCGCCCAAACCGTGGTGACGTCCTGGCGGCTGCTGTTTTCGCCGGCGACGAAATACAGCACGCTGCCGACCATGCCCAACGCCCCGGCCCCGCGGGCGCTGGGGAGCGACGTGATGGTGCTGTAGCTGTCGGATTGGGTGTCGTAGCGGTAGACGGTGGTCGAGGAGAACGTCTGCTGTCCGCCGCTGCCGTTGCCCGGGTAACCGCCGGCGAAGTAGATGTAGCGTGTGCCGTCGTCGGTCACGCCCGCGTGGGTGAGGCCGACGGGTAGGTCGGTCAGGCGGGTCCAGGTGTTGGTGGTGACGTCGTAGGAATAGGCGGATTTGGCCGGGTGATAGGTTGTATCGACGAACCCGCCGAAGGTGTAGAGCTTGTTGCCGATGGTGCCGCTGAGGATTTCGCTGGCGGCGACAGGCCGGCTGGCCTTAGTGGCCCAGGTGATGTTGGTGGGGGCCGGCGGGGCGTCGGGGTCTTGGATGGTGACGGTCGCCGCCGATTCGATCGCCGAGTAGCCGGCCACCGTGCCGAGGGTGACGGTCACCGTCTCGCCATTGGTTTCGGTGATGCCGTCGCTGACAGCGCGGACGGGCAGGTCGATCGACGCGACATTCGCCGCCAGCGTGACGCTCGTGCCGAATCGGCCGTAGTCGACGCCGTTGGTCGCCGTGCCGCCGATGGTCAGCGGGATGGTGACCGCCGACGACAGGGACGGGCCGTCGCGGGTGATTCGGAAGACGCCGTTCGTGCCGCCTTCGACGGCATTTTGCTGCGGGGTTTCGATGGTGACGGTGTTCGTCGCCGGCGCTTCGGTGCTGACAATGCCGACGTAGCAGATCTTGTTGACGTCCGCCCACTCGGCCGTGCCGATGGTCAGTTTGCCGTCGGTCACATTCACGGTGACGAGGCCTTCGATGTAGCGTTTGGCCTTGCGGGTGATGCCGCTGACGGCGACCTCGCCCTCTGCAGTGACGGCCATGCGTTCGTTCGCACCGCCCGGGTCGCCGGCGACGATGTAAACCTGGTACAGCCCGTTCTCTACGGCGATGTCCCACGTCGGCCGGACCAGCGTGCCGGCGCCGTTATCGGCGACGGTTTTCTGCATCGTGATGAAGGTGTCGTTCTTCTGGATTGTCGTCAGGTTGCGGTCGACGGCCTGGTCCTGCATGTCGATCGACCAGCCGTAACTCAGCCCGCCGCGGCGTACGGCGAATTCGCCGCCGTAATCGGTGAGCATGCCCGGTGCCCGCTGGGCATTAAGGGGCTGGAAATTGATCGACGCCGAAAACGCCGAGTGAAACAGCTGACGGTTTTCCAAGCCTTCGATCAATGGACGCATAACGACTTTCTCCCCGATATAGACGCCGGTCAGCGGCTTCGCTTGCGAAGTCTTATATCTCCGTACGAATAACGCTTCGCAAGCGAAGCCGCTAACTATCGGCGCTATAAGTTCAAACGGTTTTTCACGCCCCCGTCAGCACCGGCCGGGCCTTGTGCCATTCGGTGGCTTTTTCGTACATGCGGGCGACTCGCAGCAGTTTTTCTTCGCCGAACGCCGGGCCGAGCAGTTGCAGGCCGATCGGCAGCGGGTTGGTGTCGGTGGTGAAGCCGCACGGCAGGCTCAGGCCGGGGATGCCGGCGATGTTGCACGTGACCGTGAAGACGTCGCACAAATACATGCTCAGCGGGTCGGCGTTCTTTTCGCCGATGCGGAACGCCGGCGTCGGCGAAGTCGGCGTGAGGATCACGTCGCACTTCTCGAACGCCTTATCGTAATCCGCCTTGATGAGCGCCCGGATTTTCTGGGCGCGGACGTAGTACGCGTCGTAATAGCCGCTGGAAAGGGCGTACGTGCCGATCATGATGCGGCGTTTGACTTCGTCGCCGAAGCCCTCGGCCCGGCTCTTGGAAAACAGCTCGACGATGTCCTTGCATTGCTCGGCCGTGCGGTGGCCGAAGTGTACGCCGTCGTAGCGGGCGAGATTGCTGCTGGCTTCGCACGGGGCGATGACGTAGTAGGCCGCGATGCCGAATTCACTGTTCGGCAGGCTGACTTCGACGACTTCCGCGCCGAGCTTGCGGTACTGATCGACGGCCGCTTCAAACGCGGCCTTCACCTGCGGATCGAGGCCGGGCATGTTCGCGAATTCCTTCACGATGCCCACGCGCAGGCCTTTCACCGGTTCTTCCACGCTGGCCAGGTAATCCGGCACTTCGATCGGGGCACTGGTGCTGTCTTTAGGGTCATGGCCGCTGATGACGTTCATCAACAGGGCGGCATCGGGAACGGTCCAGGTGAACGGGCCGATCTGGTCGAGCGAGGAGGCGAACGCGACCAGCCCGTACCGGCTGACGCGGCCGTAGGTCGGCTTCAGACCGACCAGGCCACACAGCGATGCCGGCTGGCGGATGCTGCCGCCGGTGTCAGAACCCAGGCTCGCCACGCACAGCCCGGCCGCCAGGGCCGTCGCCGAACCGCCGCTGCTGCCGCCGGGCACGCAGTGGGTGTCCCACGGATTGCGGCTGGGGCCGAAGGCGGAATTTTCGGTCGACGAGCCCATCGCGAACTCGTCGAGATTGGTCTTGCCGATGAAAACGGCCCCGGCCGCTTCGAGCTTTTTCACAACCGTCGCGTCGTACGGCGCCCGGAAATTCGCGAGCATTTTGCTGCTGCAGGTCGTCTTGCCGACGCTCGTGCAGAGGTTGTCCTTCAGCGCGATCGGCACGCCGGCCAGCGGGCCGGTGATTTCGCCGGCGTCGACCCGGTGGGCCGTCGCAAGTGCCCGTTCGGCCAGGACTTCGTTGTAGGCGTTGAGGGTCGGATTCAATGCCTGCGTCCGGGCAAGCATGCGGCGGGTGAGCTCAGATGCAGAAACGGCCTTGCTGGCAATGGCGTTCCGCGCGTCGATCAGGGTGTCCGGGTCAGTCATCGAAGCGGCGATTGTTGACCGGATTGCCAAAACGTCAACCCCAAAAGACCGATCCGGCCGTTAGCGGCCCCGCTTGCGGGGCCTTCGTTTCGCCCCCAAACGCAAAAGGCCCCGCGAGCGGGGCCGCTAACCGGCGTTTTGATCAGGGCACAATCGTCGGCGGGGCGACCTCACCCGGCCGAATCTTCATCCCCGCCGAGCACCTGCGGCACCTTGAAGAACGGGCCGTCCGTCTCCGGGGCGTTCTGAAGCGCCAATTCCACCGGCAGGGCCGGGCCGACGACGTCTTCCCGCAGCACGTTCACCAGCTTCACGGCGTGCGCCAGCGGCTCCACACCCGTGACGTCCGCCTGCTTCAACTGCTCGACGTAACCCAGAATCGAGCCCAACTGCGTCGTGAACGTCTCCAGCTTCTCCGGCGGCAACGCCAGCCGGGCCAGCTTGGCGACGTGTTGAACCTGTTCCAGATTGAGCGGCTCGGCCATGCCGGACGTTCTACCCCAACAGACAGTTTCCCTCAATCCGCCGGCCCCACATTCGTGCCGTATTCCGAGCCGTAAGTGCCGCCGTCCACGGCATATCCCCAACTTATCCACAGGCAAAATTCTCCTTGATTTACCCTTACGGATACCTAACATGATTCGTATTGAGGTTCGGTTGAGGTCTTCTCTCGGAGTCGCCGATGCAACAGGTGTTTGACATTGATTCGGTAAAATACATTCGCCGCGACGCCCCCGTTTCGCTCCGCAAGAGCCGGGCCTGGACGTACCTGAGGGAGTCGGACCGGACGATTTTGGAAATGATCGAAAAGGGCCTGAGTCACCGCCTGATCGCCCAGGCGATCGGGCTGAACGCCGGGACGATCTCGCGGCGGATTTCGCTGGTCAAAACCCGCCTGCAGTCGCCGATGGCCAAGCTCG
Organism: Tepidisphaeraceae bacterium; assembly: GCA_049840775.1. Lineage (GTDB taxonomy): Bacteria > Planctomycetota > Phycisphaerae > Tepidisphaerales > Tepidisphaeraceae > RYN-431. The sequence goes on along the minus strand of JASGJJ010000007.1, from coordinate 71,163 downwards.
CACTCGACCCGACATCGCCGCTGCCGACGCCGCACCGGGAATCGGCGTTGTTGCACGCGGTGACGGGCATGAGTTTGCGGGAGGTCGCCCGCACCCGCCGCGTGCCGCTGTCTGCCGTCACCGACCACATCCGCTACGCGCAGGGCGTCGCCCGCGGGTTGGCGGCGCGGCGGTAGTGCCCGATTCCCCACCGCCATGAAGCCGCGGGGCTTGCCCCCGCGCGGCAATTCGACGTCCGACTCCCCGAATGGTCGTCCGAACTCGGGACAACGCGCGGGGCAAGCCCCGCGGCTTCATGGACTTAGCGTTGTCTGTTCCGCTCGTGATTGCACGTCTTTGAAAGGCATTCCCATGCACGCGTCAACTGTTGTGCGTCGTTTATTCGATCTCCCGCCCCGGCGGATTCTGCCGCCGCCGATTCCTGCCGAGGTGGTGACCGGTGCGTTCCCGGTCGCGGGGCAGATCACGCTGCTCGGCGGGCCGAGCGGGGGCGGTAAGTCTCGGCTGCTGCGGGCGATCCGTGATTGCCGGGCCCCCACCACGCACTGGATCGAGCCGACCAAACTCCGCATCGACCCGACGAGCTGCGTGATCGACGCCCTCTGTGACGCCCTGGAAGGCGACGAGCAATCGCACATCGAGGCCGCGCTGGAGTTGTTGAGTCGGGTGGGGCTGGCGGAGGCGTGGACGTATCTCCAGAAGCCGCATGAACTTTCGGAAGGCCAGCGGTGGCGACTGCGGCTGGCGATCGCGGTCGCCCGGGCCCTGCACGTGCCGGCCGGCGAGGTGGTGATCCTGGCGATCGACGAATTCTGTGCGGTTCTCGACCGCGTGACTGCCCGCATCGTCGCCCGGGCGTTGCGGCGTCTGATCGACCGGCCGGGCCCGGCGAAACTCGCCGCCGTCGTCGCCACCAGCCACGACGATTTGCCGCCCGCCCTCATGCCCGACCGCACTGTCACCGCCGATTTCGGCGTCTACCGGATGCTGACGCGGTGACAGTCGTTTCTTGTCGTCCGGATTGAAGAGAAGAACTGTGAAGCGTTTCTGTCGCAATTCACGCCGCGGTCTGAGGTATTCCGAAGACCCGGGCCTTCGGGGTACCTCAGACCGCGGCGTCTGGGTGATCGCGAGAGGAGAAACGGATTGATCAACCGCCGCCCAGCAGCCCCAGCCGGTTCAGCAGGATGATCAGCAGCAGCACGCCGCCGACGCCGAGCATGATGTACAGGCGGCGTTTTTCGGCCTCTTTCCCGCGGCCGAGGGTGGGCGGCGGGGCTTTGAACTTGTTGAGTTCCTTGTGATCGACCGCGCACGTCTTGCACATCACCATGCCGTTCACCGTGGTGATGCCTTCCGCCTTTAGTTTGCGCCCGCATTCCGGGCACGGGATGAGATTCAGGTCCTGCGCGTCGGCGACTTCGTCCTGCCGGCGCTCCGCCTTGTCGCACGCCACGCAGATGTAGCCGCGCGAGTCCTTCAAGCGGCGATGGCCCTTGAGGTCTTTATTGCAGACGCGGCAGCGCTTTTCGCCGGACGCTAAGTCCGGCAACGGGGGCTCGGGCGCCTCGTGGCGCACCGTGGTCGCCACCGCGCGACGCTCTTCGAAACATTTACAAACCTGCCGGCCGGTGCCCGGTTCTCCACCGATTACGCCGCCGCAGTCTGGGCAAATCAGGTCTTCAGACATGGTTACAACCCGAACAAAACTTCCCCTGGCTGGTGCACCCATGATAGCACACTCCCGGCCCGCTTTCCTACCCGGATTTCTTCGCATCACCGGCGGCACGCTCGCCGACTACGCCCGGCTCGCCCGCTTTCACTACCTCGCCGGCCGGCCCGCCACGGTGGCGGCGGTTGTCGCCGCCCGGTTCTTCCCCGACGACAACACCCCCGAACGCACCGTCGGCGTCGCCGTCCTCAGTTGGCCGAGCGCGCTCAATCAATCGCGCCACCAGGTTTTCGACATCAAACGCCTTCGCTTCGGCGAGCGGCTGCGGTGGGTGAATGCCAACCTCCGCACCGTCAGCCGTGTGATTGTCCACCCGCAATTCCGGAGCCTGGGGCTGTCGACGCAGTTGATCGCCGCCGTGATCGTCCGCTGCGACACCCCATTCGTAGAGTCCGTCGCCCGCATGGGCTACGCGCACCCGCTTTTCGACCACGCCGGCTTCGCCCGCCACACGCCCGCCGACCCGCACCGGCCAATCTACTACTGGCGGCCGACTCTGGCCCCCTCTCCCGGGAAGGCATCGCCCCCGACCCGATCCAAAATCCCAGACGCCGGGGCCTGAGGTACCCCGAAGACCCGGGCCCGGACTGTTCGAATCAGTCAACCCGGGTCTTCGGAATACCTCAGACACCGGCGTCTGAACCCTCTGCACCATTTTCTGCACGCTTCTCTTCGATCGAAGGAGAGAAAAAACCACGTCTGTTGTCTTTGTATCTCTCCCGCCAAGGAGCCCGCCATGTCTGTGCTCACGCCTTGCACCACGCCCGACGAACTGCACGCCTGGGTCCGCACGCATCTCGACATGAACATCCCGCGCACGAGCGTTTGCGATTGTCACAGCTCGCCGTTCAGCTACCTTTGCCGCGCTTACTTCGAGCCGAGCGCCGATCAGTTGGTGTGGGCCCCGCGGGGCGGCGGGAAGACGTCGCTGGCGGCGATCGCCACGCTGCTGGACCTCATCCACAAGCCCGGCACGGCCGTTCGCATCCTCGGCGGCAGCCTTGAGCAGAGCCTGCGCATGTGGGAACACCTCGTGCCACACTTGCAGACCGTCTGTAAGGACAATATCGAAAATCCAAAATCGACGGCACGCAAGATCACGTTGGCGAACAAATCCACCGCCGCCGTGCTCACGCAGAGTCAGCGTAGCGTGCGTGGCTTGCGCGTGCAGAAGGTGCGATGCGACGAGGTCGAACTCTTCGACCCGCTGGTCTGGGAAGCCGCCCAGCTGGTCACCAAAAGCCGTGGGCGGGATGCGACGTTCGTGCGTGGCAGCATTGAGGCGTTCAGCACGCTGCACAAGCCGTTCGGCCTGATGCGCCAGCTCACCGACGCCGCCGTCGCCACCGGGCGTACGCTCGTGAAATGGTGCCTGCTGGAAGTGCTGGAGCGTTGTCCGCAGGATCGCAATTGTAGTGGATGCCCGCTTTGGAAGGATTGCCGCGGCGTGGCGAAGGAAAAGTGTGACGGCTTCGTGAAAATCGACGACGCCATCGCGATGAAATCCCGCGTGAGCGCCGAGGCGTGGCAGTGCGAAATGCTCTGCCGCACGCCCAGCCCGCGCGGGCTCGTCTTCGCGAACTTCGACGCGGAACAGCACGTCCGCACCGAGCCGCCGTTCGACCTCGCCGAGGCCGACTGGACGCTGGCGATGGACTTCGGCTACAGTGCGCCATTCGTCTGCCTCTGGGTCACCCGCGTTGGCGACGAGGTCTTTGTGATCGACGAGTACTTGAAAGAACAGCGAACGCTCGACCAGCACCTGGCGGAGGTCCGCCGCCGCACCTGGCCGCGGGCGATGAAGATCGCCTGCGACCCGGCGGGGAACGGCAAGAGCGACCAGACCGCGCAGCAATATCGACCTGCTCCGTGCGGCCGGTTATGTCGTTCGCAGCAAACCCAGCCAAATCGTCGACGGCATCGAGCTCGTCCGGTCCGCCCTCCGAAACGCCAGCGGCGACATCAAGCTCCGCATCCATCCGCGCTGCGTGAAACTGATCCAGGCCATGCAGTGTTATCACTACGCGAGTGAACGCAGTGAATTGCCGGAAAAAGACGGAACGTACGACCACCCGATCGACGCCCTGCGGTACTACTACATCAACCGGCCGAGCTACGCGACGGTGCCGCGGATGTATTGATCTCTGGTCCCCTCTCCCCTTGAGGGAGAGGGCTAGAAGCGGTTTCAAAACCGATTTTGGTGTGAAAAGACGCCACGGCGGAAGCCGTGGATTCTTTCGAAGGGGGAAGAATCCACGGCTTCCGCCGTGGCGTCTGTAGTGCGATCGAGGTTATGAAACCGCTTCTAGGGAGGGGGTCTGTATGGTTCCCCTCCCTCAAGGGGAGGGGGATTTGCGATTCACGTCTTCAGACCTTTCACACCCGTTCGGCGGCGACGAGGTCTTCGTAGGTTTCGCGGCGGCGGATGGTTTTGAACGTGTCGCCGTCGACGAGCACTTCCGGGGCACGCGGGCGGTTGTTGTAGTTGCTCGCCATCGCGAAGCCGTACGCGCCGGCGGTGAAGACGGCGAGCAGGTCGCCGCGCTGGGTGACCGGCAGCGGGCGGTCCTTGGCGAGGTAGTCGCCGCTCTCGCAGATCGGGCCGACGACGTCGACGACTTCGCCGTTCACGGGTTTGAAGGCTTCGTTGCGCGTGGCGATCACGTTGCCGGCACTCGGTTTAGCGGGCCAGACGAAGTGGTAGCTTTCGTACAGCGTCGGGCGAATGAGGTCGTTCATGCCGGCGTCGACGATGACGAACTGCTTGGTCCCGCCTTGCTTGCGATACAGCACCTTCGTGAGCAGAACCCCCGCATTGCCAACGATATACCGGCCCGGCTCCAGGGCGATGTGGTAGTCCTTGCCTTTGAGCAGCGGCACGAGCGCCTTGGCGTGTTCCGTGACCGGCAGGGCCTGATCGGGGTTCTTGTAGTTGACGGCGAACCCGCCGCCGAGGTCCAGCCACTCAATTTTGTGGCCCTTGGACTTCAGGTGGTCGATCAGCGCCGTCATTTTGTTGACGGCGTCGACGTAGGGTTGGATTTCGTAAACCGGCGAGCCGATGTGCACGTGCACGCCGCCGATCTTCAGGTTCGACAAGTTCTTATATTGATCGAACACCCGCTCGGCCCGTTCGATGTCGACGCCGAATTTCGTTTCTTTCGTGCCGGTGGTGGTTTTGGCGTGGGTTTTGGGGTCGACGTCGGGGTTGATGCGAATCGCGCCGATGGCGGTCTTGCCCATTTCGCCGGCGACGCGGTCGATGTTCTCTAACTCCGCTTCGGACTCGATGTTAAAGGCGGCGATGCCGGCATCGAGGGCCATGCGGATTTCGTCGTCGGTCTTGCCGACGCCGGCGTAGATGATCTTCTTCGGGTCGCCGCCCGCCTGCAGGGCGCGGTACAACTCGCCGCCGCTGGTGACGTCAAAGCCACAGCCGGCCTCGGCTAAGACGCGGCAGAGATTGATGTTACCGCTGCTCTTGATGCTGAAGCAGATCGTCGGATTGATCTCTTTGAAACTGTCGGCGACCTGGTTGTAGTGGTGCAGCAGGGTCGCTTTGGAATAGACATAAGCCGGCGTGCCGACTTCCCGGGCGATGGTTTCGGCGGGAACGCCTTCACAGAACAGCTGGCCGTCTTTGTAGTTGAAGAAATCCATGGGGCGGCGATTGTCGCAAGCCTGACGGCAGACGCAATACGTCGCGGATTTCCGTCACCGCAGCCTGCTTTCGGTCACATCCAGCACCGTGCCGAGCGTTTCGTCGGCGGTCTTCAGGATCATCGCGTTGGCGCGATAAAGGGTTCGCGCGAGGATCATGGAAACCGTTTCGGTGGCAGCATTTACGTTCGCCAGCGGCGTGCCGGCCGGGTCGACGCCGCCGGGGGCGGTGTTCCGGGTAACGCCTTGAACGACCACCCCGCCCGTCGGGCCGGTGGCCAAATTTACGCGGCCGGCCTGATAGGCGGGGGTTTCCAGGTTCGCAAGGTTAGAGGCGGCCTGGTTGAGCATGGCGTCGGCGGCGTTCAGGCCGGACAAGCCACTCCATGTTGCGCCGTTGATGTTCATCACAAACCTCCGTCGGCGACCCAAGTGTCGAATTCAAAGCCGCGGCAGTCCAGTTTTGTAAATGCTTGAAATGAATGAGTTTGCAGAAGTGGCGAGGGGCTCGCCTGATTCATCGGCTGTTCATGCGACCGTCGGCCTAGGGTCGATTAAGGAGACGACTGTATGCAACTTCACTCGTCACAGACACCTTGGCCTGTCCGTGAGTTACGTGCCGCACCGCTGGAGCACGACGTCGATTACGATGTCGCCATCATCGGCGGCGGGGTGAGTGGGGCGTTGATGGCGTATCACCTGATGCGGCCATCCTTTACGCCGCGTCTGCGGGTCGTGCTGCTCGACAAAAACAGGCCCGCCGCCGGCAGCATCAGTGCGAGCACCGCGCGTGCTGCAGTATGAGATGGACACGACGCTGAACGACCTGGCCGCCAGGATCGGGCGCGGTCGTGCGGAGCGGGCGTACCAAATTTCCCTTGACGCCCTGCGGCAGTTCGATGAAATCGTCTCTCAGTGTCACATGGACACTCGGGACGGCTGCGGCTATCGCCGCCGGGCGAGCCTGTTTCTCGCCGGCGAAGACGCCACCGCCGCCGACCTGAGCGCCGAGTGGCGCGCCGCCGCGCCGCCGGCATTGAAGTCGATTACTTAGACCGGGCGACCCTGAAGCAGACGTACGGCATCGACCGCGCGGCCGCCTTGCGCAGCGCCGACGCCGCGGAGATTGATCCGGTCTGTTTCACGCAAAGCCTGCTGCGTTATTCCGCCGCGCACGGCTTGCGGGTTCACGGGCAGACGCCGGTCGTAAAATACGAACCCGCCGCCGACGGCGTCACGCTGACGACCGCCGCCGGCCAGACCGTTTCCGCCCGCCACGTCATTTTCTGCACCGGCTATGAGACCGAATCGTTTCTGAAGCAGAAGCTGGTCACGCTCGAAACCACATTCGCGGTCGAAAGCGAGCCGGTCGCGGATTTCGGCCCCTGGCGAGACCGGTGCCTGATCTGGGAATCGCGGACGCCGTACTTCTACTGCCGGACCACCGCCGATGACCGGATTCTCATCGGCGGCGAAGACATTGAAGCCATCGACCCTTCCGTGCGGGACGCGCTGCTGCCGGCGAAAACAGAGGCACTGGTGGCGAAGTTCGGCGAGTTGTTTCCGCTAATTCCGTTCAAGGTGGCGCGCGGCTGGGCGGGCGTTTTCGCCGAGAGCCACGACGGCATGCCCTACATCGGCCGGCACCGGGCGTTTCCGAACGGGTATTTCGCACTCGGTTATGGCGGAAACGGCATCACGTTCGCACAAATCGCCGCGCGGCTGATCAGCGAAGACCTCGCCGGCCGGCCGTCGGCGGACGCAGCATTGTTCGCCTTCGACCGCGTCAAAACCGACCGCCCGCTGCAAACCAGTGGCTGAGACGGCGTTATTTACATCTCTTGTTTCCCGTCTATCTCACAACGCGGTTCGTCCTTCGGGATAATGGTAAACGATGGGTGCCACGGTCTTGTACTCAAGGCCGTGGTAGGGCACGGAACCTCTGACACGGGTTACCCCCACCACGGCCTTGAGTACAAGACCGTGGCACCCAGCAACCAGACGATCGGTTTCGATTTCGCGTGTTTGTTGTGAGGACTCTGAATGCAGTGGTGGAAACAGGCAGTCGTCGGGGGCATTCTTCTTCCGGCCGTGGCGTTCGGACAGGCGACGACGCGTCCGACCACGCAGCCGTCGGCGACGATGCCGGCGGAATCGGCGCTCGTGCCGGGCCTCTTGATGGACGTCTACGAACTCCCCCGCATGCCGACGCGGCTGCGCCGCCTCACACCCGGCGCCAAGCCCGCCGTCAGCCAGGTCATCACGCGGTTCCGCCTGCAGAATAAGGAAGCCTTCGGCGGGCACGACGAGATGTTCCAGATGACCCTCGCCGGGTTCATCAAGATCGAAAAGGCCGGCACGTACGGCTTCCGCCTCAATACCGACGACGGCTCCGAACTCCGCATCGACGGGAAGCAAATCATCCTCAACGACGGCGTGCACGGCCAAAACCCTGGCGTCAGCGGCACGGTCGAACTCAGTGAAGGGTACCACCCGATCGCCGTCCGTTATTTCCAGGCGGATTACGGCTTCGGGTTCGGCTTCAGCTGGCAGCCGCCGGGCGCGGACGACTTCGCCGCCATCCCGGCCGAGGTGTTGCGCGCCGACCCGAGCAAGATCACGCCGCCCGCCGCCACGCAGAGCGTCAAAAATCGCCCGACCACGCTGCCCAGCGCCAATGACCTGGACGCCGTCGCCGCCTACGTCTGCGCGTCGCCCGGCTTCGGCGAACTGAACGAAAAGGCCGGCGACTTGCTCATCACCATGCTCGACAGCCCGAACCAGATTTCCCAACGCGCCCGAAAGGCCGTCGGCAAAATGCTGGCGGACGTGAACTACGACAAGCTCAGCAAGGAAAACCAGGGCCGGTTTTTGAAGGGCTTTTTGCAGTCGACGTTCAGCTTCCAGACCGATCGCCCGTTCAACGGCGAGCGCACCGCGGTCGAAAAGGTCGACACCAAGCAAATGTCGCTGCGATTCTGGCAGGGCCGCCAGGCGGAAGGGTATCGCACGACGTACAAAATCGACGGCCGCGAGTTGTGGGTCAACCACACCAAGGCCGACATGCCTGAGGTCGAACGCGCCGCCAAGGCGCTGGCGGGCCTGCCGGATTTCCTGCGGCGGTACGTCAAAACCATCACCATCGACCCGAGCAACCAGAACCAATACAACGGCGGCGGGAACGGCATCTGGATTCGCCTCAGCCGCTCGCCCGAACTCAGCCAGATCAACAGCGTCTTCGCCCACGAGATCGGCCACGTCCTCGACAGCCACACCGGCGCGAACGCCGTCTGGCAGGACGTCATGGAAGCCGATTACTGCTCGATCAGCGGTTACGGCAACCGCAACCGCAGCGAAGACTTCGCCGAGTTCACACGGCTCTACCTCAGCTGCATGAACGACCCCGAAGCCGTCGAAAGCATCAAACAACTCTTCCCCCACCGCTACACGGCGTTCATGACCTGCTGGATGAAAGCCAAAGCAGACTTCGCCCGCACCGGGCAGGGGAATGAACGGCCGGATGATGATTGATGCCAATCGGCCGCCGAAGATCACCGATTCATTCCCTCTCCCGGTATGGCCGGGAGAGGGTAGGGTGAGGGCCGGCGACAACAGGCGTTATCGAGGCCATGAGAAAGTGGTCGTTCGAGCAGACCGTTGTCAGAATATTGCGGCGCGATTGGGGCTCATTTCGTCGGGCGGCCCTCACCCTAACCCTCTCCCGGCCATACCGGGAGAGGGGACCAGAAATCGTCATCGCCCTACGATTCCGGCAAGTCCACCGTCACGCGGTTCACCTTCGCGCGTTCGCCGAAGGCGTGTTGGACGATTTTGTCGACGTGGTCGTGGCAGTTTTCGATGAAGACGCGGTACTTGTCCTGCGTCCCCCCGACGGCCGTCCCGGCGACGTACAGGCCGGCGGTGCGGGTCTGCATGGTTTTCGGGTCATACACCGGACGACTGCACGGGCCGTCCATCGGCACGTCGGCGGCGGCGAGCAGGGCGTTGTCCTGCACGTAACCGGTCATCAACAACACGAAGTCCGCCTCGACAGCCGACTGTTTGCCGGCGGCGCTTAACAGCACGTGCGTGTTCGTGATTTCCGTCACGCGCGCGTCAAAGTGCGACGCGATGCGGCCGCTTGCGATCAGCCCGCGGAACTCCGGCACCAGCCAGTATTTGATCTCCGCATCGGGAATCGTCGGCTCGCGGTGGACGATCGTCACGCGGGCCCCGGCGTGGTGGCACCGCAGGGCCGCCTCGACGGCGCTGTTCTTCCCGCCGACGACCGTGACGTTCTGGCGGAAATAGGTGTGCGGGTCGGCGAAGTAATGTGAAACGTGCGGCAGGCCTTCGCCGGGCACGCCGATCAGCCGCGGCCGATCCGTGCCGCCGGTGGCCAGGACGACGCGCTTCGCCCGCCAGGTGCGTTCGCCGCCGCGGGGGAGCGTGGCGAGCGTAAACGCGTCGCCGTCTTTCGTGACGGCTTTCACGGGTTCGAACGTGTTGATCTGCAGGTCGAACGTTTCGACAACCGTGCGCAGGTAGGTGAGGTACTGCTCGCGCGTGGCCTTGGTCTGGTCGGGCGTCAGCAGCGGCACGCCGGCGATGGCGATGCGTTCGTTGCTGGAAAAGAACCGCGTGTTCGGCGCCCACCACGTCATGGTGTGGCCGATCTGTTGGGCGTCAAAGTGGACGTAATCGACGCCCGCCCGCTTGAGCGCCGCCGCCAATTCCAACCCGATCGGCCCCGCCCCGACGACGGCCATCTCGTAAACGTGTTCGGACATGAACGCAGTTTAGGCGAAGCGGGCGTTTGGCGAATCAGGAAGAGGAATTAGCCACGGATGAACACCGATGAACACGGATAGCAGAGCAGGGAGATGAACCACAGATTTCGCAGATTACACAGATTCAATTCTTGGCGTTTTAAATCTGTGTAATCTGCGAAATCTGTGGTTCACCCTTTCTTTATCCGTGTCTATCCGTGTTCATCCGTGGCTATTTTTTCTTACCGCAGCTGCAGCGAATCGCTTTCGTACGAAATCCCCAGCGACGGGATTTCGACGGCTTTGCGATCGCCTTGCTTGATGACGCGGCCGGCGATCCACGCCGTGTAGCCGCCGGCTTGGGCGTGTTTCACGGTTTCCTCGGCGTGGTCGGCGGGGACGTACGCCGCGAAGCCGACGCCCATGTTGAACGTGCCGTACATTTCCTTGGCGTCGAGTTTGGCGTGCTGGGCGATGAAGTCGAAGACCGGCTGCGGCGGGCGGACGTCGTCGATGCGGTAGACGAACGCCTCGCTCAGCCGCATCAATTTCCGCCAGCCGTGCCCGGTGACGTGGGCGACATAATGCAGCGGCACGTTCGCGGCCTGGCAGCGGCGGACGAAGTCGACGTAGATCACGCTCGCGTCCAGCAGCGCTTCGCCGTACCGCCGGCCGTCGGAGAGTTTGGCGAGGTAGCCGCCGTCGACTTGCTCGGCGAGTTTGCGGCAGAGCGTCAGGCCGTTGGTCTGCACGCCGCTGCTGGCGAGGAAGACGATGGCGTCGCCGTCCGCCACGTCGCCGACGATGCGGTGTTCCTTCGGCCAGACGCGGCCGACGGCGCTGCCCGCCAGGACGATGGCGCTCGGCTCGATGACGCCCTTGAGCGTCGGCGTCTCCCCGCCGCCCCAGACCGCGCCCGCCCGCCGACAGCCCTCGGCGAAACCGTCGGCCAATTTCTTGGCGCGGGTTTCGTCGGCGAACCATTCGCTGTCGCCCACGCCCGCGTGCATCGCCACGCTCACCGGCAGTGCGCCGCAGGTCACCAGGTCATTGACGATCGTGGCGACCGTGTCGATCGCCACGGCGTCGTAGAAGCACTCGCCGGTGAGGGTTTGCATGGCGTCGGCGATGAGATTCTTCGTGCCGAGCCCTTCCTCGACGTGGGCGAGATAATGGTCGTCGGCTTCCAGCAGATAGGCACTATCGCCGCGGCTGGCGTCGACTTCCTTGTACCCCAGCCCGTTCAGGCCGGCGATGGTCGTCCGCGCCGCCTGCTGGCAGGCCCGCTTGAAAGCGTCCAAGCGATCATAATTCACACCGGCGGCGGCGTAGGTCAGTGCCATAGTCCCGCAGAATGACGCAATCTCGCCCGCGAATCAACCGGCGGAAAACCAACCACGGAGGGCACGGAGCCCGCGGAGAGGAAAACAAAAGAGTTGAACCACAGATTCCGCAGATTTCACAGATAAATTGAAAAACGAATGCATTTTCAATCTGTGTCATCTGCGCAATCTGTGGTTTATTTTCTCTTTCTCTTCTCCGTGTTCTCCGTTCCCTCCGTGGTTATCTTGTCTGTCATGCGTCCGCTCGCGTTTTCGTCTAACGCTTTTAAGCAGAACACCCTCGCCGAGGCGATCGACGCCCTGGCGGACATCGGTTACGCCGGCGTGGAATTGATGGCCGACCTGCATCACGCCTGGCCGTTGACCTTCGACACCGACCGCCGGGCGGCCACCAAGCGGCAGCTCAAAAGCCGCGGCCTGGTTGTCAGCAACGTCAACTGCTTTACCTGTTTCGTCCACGGCGACACCTACCACCCGACGTTCATCACCGACGACCCGGCGAAGCTGAAAATCCGCGTCGACCACACCAAGGCCACGCTGGAAGTGGCGGCCGAGTTTGAGAGCCGCACGATCAGTATTCAGCCCGGCGGGCCGATGATCGGGACCGGGCTGACCTACGAAGCCGCCGCCGAGCGGTTCGCCGAGGCCATTCATGATTGTCTGCCGACGGCGCAAAAGAGGGCGTGACGATCGCCGTCGAGCCGGAGCCGGGCCTCTTGATTCAGACGGCCGCGGAGTACCTAGCGTTCAAGGAGATGTATTTCGCGGATGAGCCGCTCGTGCGCATGAACTGCGACATCGGCCACCTCTTCTGCGTCGGCGACGACCCGGCCGCGGTCATTCGGCAGATGCCGCAGGAAATCGCCCACGTGCACCTGGAAGACATCGGCGAAGACCACGTCCACCAGCACCTCACGCCGGGGCAGGGCGTGATCGATTTCAATCGCGTCTTCGATGCGCTCGACGCCATCCAATATGACGGCTGGGTGACGGTGGAGCTCTACCCGTTCGTCACCACCGCCACCGGCACGGCGAAGGCGGCGTGGGACGCACTCAAGGCGCTGGCACGCTGACTCCGGTCGGCGTTTCTGTAGGGGCGAGGCCTGCCTCGCCCGGGAACGTCGATCGGCCCTCGCGGGCGACGCAGGCGTCGCCCCTACATCAGAATCGTCACAGCTTCGCTTCCAACTCCGCCCAGCGGGCGTAGAGACGGTCGACTTCCGCCTGCGCTTGGCCGAGGGCGTCGTACGCCGCGTGGATTTTCGTGTGGTCGGCGAGAACGGCCGGGTCATTCACGGCGGCCTGGTGCGATTCGACGGCGGCCTCCGCGGCGGCGATGGCGGCTTCCATGCCGTCGAACTCCTTCTGCTCGTTCCAGGAGAGTTTTTTCTTCTTCGCGGGTTGAGACGTCGACGAAGACGCAGTCACTGAAGTGACTGCGCCACTGGCGCGTTCGGACGCAGACGGTTCGGACGTTCTGTTGGTCTTCTTCGTCTTCCGCGCCGTTTCCCATTGATCGAGGCTCGCGAACAATTCGGCGTTTCCGCTCCCGTCCAGGCCCAGAATGTCCGTCGCGATGCGGCCGAGCAAATAGCGGTCGTGCGTCACCAGCACCATCGCGCCGGGGAACGTGCTGAGGCTGCCTTCCAGCACGTCCAGCGTCGGCAGATCCAGGTCGTTCGTCGGCTCGTCGAGGATCAGCACGTCGGCTTCTTTGAGCATCAGCCGGGCGATCAAAACACGCGCCCGTTCGCCGCCGCTGAGTTGGCTGAGGGGAAGGTCGAGTTGTTCGGTGCGGAAGAGGAATTTCCGTGCCCAACCGGTGACGTGCATCGGCGTGCCGTGGACGATGAGGTTGTCGCCCATCGGGCTGAGCGCGTGGCGGAGCGTGTCGGATAAATCGAGCTGTTCGCGGTGCTGATCGAAGACGACGACTTTCAACTGCTCGGCCCGGAACACCTCGCCGGCCGTGGGCGACAGTTCGCCCGTCAGCAGTTTGATCATCGAGCTTTTCCCGCTGCCGTTGGGCCCGAGCAGGCCGAGTTTTTTGCCGGGGGAAAGCGTGACGCTGATGTCCGAAAACAGCCGGCGGCCGCCGCGGTCGAGCGTGACGTTCTTCAAGTCGATCAGCTTTTTCGTGCGGCGGTCACTGGCGGCGAAATCGACGGTGGTGACGCCGGCGGCGGCGTTGCGGGTTTTGAGGTCCGCCAGGTCGGCCATCATGTCGCCGGCTTTTTCGATACGGCCTTTGGCTTTCGTGGTGCGCACCTTCGCCCCGCGCCGCAGCCATTCGATTTCGCGCCGAACCGTGCTGGCCAAGGCTTGCTGCTGGCCGCGTTGGGCGGCGAGGAATTCTTCGCGCTTTTCCAAAAACTCGCTGTACGGCCCGCGGTGGCTGAGGAAGCCGTCGGGGTAACTTTTGCTGAGGTCGATGATGCGGTTGGCGACGGTTTCGAGGAATTGCCGGTCGTGGGTGATGGTAAGCGTGGCGAACTGGGCGGCGGCGACGGTTTTCTCCAGCCACTCGATGCCGTCGATGTCGAGGTGGTTCGTCGGCTCGTCGATCAGCAAGAGTTCCGGCTCCGCGGCGATGGCGCGGACGAGGCTGAGGCGTTTGCGCCACCCGCCCGACAGGCTGCCGGCCGTGGCGAGCGCGCGGTCGCCGAAGCCGGCGCGGTCCAGCATGATGGCCGCCTTCACGCGGCGGTCGTGTTCGTCGAGGTGCGAATCCATCGCGTCGATGACGATCTGCTCGCAGGTCAGGTGCGGGTCGAAGGCGTCTTCCTGGGCGACGTAGCCGACGCGGAGGTTTCGCTTGGCGATGAGTTCGCCGTCGTCCAATGGCTCGACGGCGGCGAAGAGCTTGAGGAGCGTGGATTTCCCGCTGCCGTTGGCGCCGATGAGGCCGACGCGGTCGCCCTCTTCCAGGCCGAGGGTGATGCCCGCGAACAGTTGGCGCGGCCCGTACGATTTGGCGAGGTTTCGCGCTGTGAGAAGCATCGCGACAGGGTATAGGCCCGGGGCCCTGGGGACTAGGGCCCGGGCGGTGCTATGATGTCGCCATGGAATTTTCACCATTCCGTCCCGGCGGGCGGCAGCACGACGAGCAGGGGACGACGCACATCATGCGGCACCGCGCTTTCGCCCGGCTGCTGGCGTTCGCGGGGCTGACGATCGACGACGTGGTGAACAATCCCGTCGCCAAGCGGGCGGTGTACAACTGGTTCAAGACCGACCGCCGCCTGCACCGGCGGCTGGAAGTGCTGGAACTGGAGAAGCAGTGGAACCCGCTGGGGTGAGCACGGTTTAGCCGCGAGCTTGCTCGCGAGTTTTTACTATTTTTTCAAACGCGAGCGAGCTCGCGGCTAAACGGGAAGATTTGTCTCGGATTTTCGCCGTGGCGTTTGCCTCACGGTGTGCTAACAATCGGGAATGGTTGTCACGGCGGAGGGATATCTCGCGATCGCGTACGCACTCAGCGGCCCGGCGGCATGGGCGCTGGTGGTGTTCACCGGATTGAAAGGCCGCAAACGCCTGGCGATCCGGCCGACGCCCGTGCCGGCGCTCGATGCGCCGCCCGCCGTCAGCCTGATCATCCCTTGCCGCAATGAAGAAGCGGGCATTGAGGCGTGCGTGCGGTCGGCACTCGGGCAGGATTACCCGAACCAGCAGACGATCGTGGTGGACGACCGCAGCGACGACGCCACCGGCCGCCTCGTCGACGAACTGGCCGCCGCCGACGTACGATTGCTGGCGTTGCACGTCCGCCCCGGTGAAACGCCGGCCGGTTGGTTCGGCAAGCCGTTCGCGCTGACCCGCGGCGTCAAAGAAGCCACCGGCGAGTGGCTGGTCTTCGTCGACAGCGACTGCACACTCGCCCCGAATACCGTCCGGGAGGCGATCGCCACCGGCGTGACACGCGGGTTCGACCTGGTGAGCTTCGTGCCGCGGTTCATCGGCACGCGGTTCTGGGACAAACTGCTGACGCCGCTGGCGGGCATGGCGACGAGCGGGATGTATTCGATCATCTGGGCGAACGCACGCGACCGGCCGCAGACGGCGTTCGCGTGCGGGCAGTTCATCGCCGTCCGACGCGACGCCTACGAAAAAATCGGCGGCCACGCGGCACTCCGCGCCAGCGCCGGCGAAGACGTGCTGATGGCGAAAAAACTGAAGGCGGCCGGCGGGTCGCCGCGCCTCGGGTGGGGCATGGACCTGGTCACCACCCGCATGTACGGCACGCTCGGCAGCGTCTTCACCGGCTGGGGCAGAAACTTCATTGCCGCCAGTGCAGGGAAGCCGTGGCGCGTGCTGGCGGCGATCGGATTTCTGCTGTGCTGCACCTTCACCGTCTGGCCGGCGCTGATTGCGGGGTTCAATAACGACCAGAATTTCGACGCCGGCGTCTGGCTGACGCTGGCGGGTTTGCACCTGACGCTGGTGACGTTCGCGATCGTCGACGCCTACCGCTGGGGCCGCGCCGACTGGCGATACGCCCTGCTCTGGCCGATCGGTTTGGTGGTGTTGCTGGCGATCTTCGTGCGATCGTTGTATTTGTGCGCCTGCCGCCGGGTCGTCTGGCGGGGCGTGACATACGAATTATCGAAAGCGCAGGCATGAGCAGCATCACGAAAACGACGGGCAACGGCGGCTTGGAGAAAATCGTCATCGACCACCCCGCCGCCGAGGGGGAAATTTACCTGCACGGGGCGCACGTCACGCACTGGAAGCCCACCGGCACGGAGGCCGTCATCTGGATGAGTCCGCAGGCGTTCTTCAAGCCGGGCACGCCGATCCGCGGCGGCGTGCCGATCTGCCTGCCCTGGTTCGGCCCGCACCCCGCCGCGGGTGCCGCCGCCCCGGCGCACGGCCTGGTTCGCACCAAGGCGTGGGAACTCGTCGACACCAACGAAAGCCCGCTCGGCGTGAGTGTGCGCCTGCGCACGACGATCACGGCCGACGAGAGCCCGCATTGGACGCACCCGTTCACCGCCGAGTTCACCGCCACCTTCGGCCGCACGTTCAGCATGACGCTGGCGGTCACCAACACCGGCGAAAACGCCTTCGATTTCACCGAAGCCCTGCACACCTATTTCCGCGTGCACGACGTCCGCCAGATCAGTGTCGGCGGGTTGAAGGGCGTGACGTTCATCGACAAAAAGGACAACTACGCCCGCCGCGAGGAAACGCGTGAAGGCATCACGCTGACGGAAGAGACCGACCGCGTCTACATCAACACCGAAGACGCGACGGTGGTCGAGGACACGCATCTCGGCCGCCGCATTGTCGTCGAAAAAGACGGCAGCCAGAGTACCGTCATCTGGAACCCGTTCCCGGAAAAAGCCAAGGCGCAAGCCGACATCGGCGAAGCGAACTGGCCGGGGTTTGTCTGTGTGGAATCGGCGAACTGCGCCGACAACACCATCAACCTGCCGGCCGGCGAGACGCACAAAATCACCGTCGGGCTGCGGTTGGAACCGATCGAAAACGCGTAAGCCCTTCTTTTGTAGGGGCGAGGCCTGCCTCGCCCGGGAACGCGGATCCGCCATCGCGGGCGACGCAGGCGTCGCCCCTACAGTTTCGGAATCGAGATCACCCAAATGCACACCGGCCCTCACCCTAACCCTCTCCCGGCCGTACCGGGAGAGGGGACCAAAATCGCCATCGTCACCGGTGCCGGCCGGGGCATCGGGCGGGCGACGGCGATCGAACTTTCGCAGCGTGGCTACGTCGTCGTGCTGGTCGCCCGGACCGAATCGCAACTCGACGAGACGGCATTGCTCTGCCCCGGCGAGACGGTCGTGCTGCCGACGGACGTGCGCGACGCGGCCGCGGTGGCTTCGAACGTCAGTCGTGTCATTCATCGTTTCGGTCGGGTCGATGCCCTCGTGAACAACGCCGGCCTCGCGCCGCTGGGGCCGTTTTTAGAAACAGTTGATCAGTACAACGACGTGCTGGCGACGAACCTCGGTGCGGCGGTCCGGTTCACCCAGGCGGTCTGGCCGACGATGCTTCGGCAGAAGGCCGGCGTGGTGGTGAACCTGTCGAGTTACGCCGCCCGCGACCCGTTCCCCGGCTTCTCGCTCTACGCCGCCGCCAAGGCCGCGGTCAACGGTTTCACGACGGCGCTGGCGAAAGAGGCGGAGCCGGCGGGCATTCGCGTTCACGCCGTGGCGCCGGCGGGCGTGGAGACGGAGATGCTGCGGAAGATCGCGGCAGAGGACGTCGTGCCGCCGGAATCGACGCTAACGCCGCAAGCCGTCGCGAAGGTGATCGCCGGCTGCGTCACCGGCGATCTGGCGGCGACGAGCGGGGAGACGGTGTATTTGCATAAGAGTTGATGGGTTGATCAGTTGATAAGTTGATCCGTGCCCGGTTGAAGCTCCGAGCATCTCTCGGATGCCAGGCAGCCACGGACAACCTCTCAACCGATCAACCCATCAACTTCTCTCCCCTTTACCGCCCATCGTCCGCCCGCTAGCCTTTGAGGCCACGTGAGTAATACGCCGCCGGACCGTCCGCCGCCGCAGTCCTTGCCGGCCGACAATGAGCCGGAAGTTCCCGCCGACTTCGCCGCCGTGCCGCTCGGGCGCGCCAGCGACGAAGACCTCATGCGCCGAACCGCGCAAGGCGATCAGCAGGCGTTCGCGTTGCTTTACGAGCGATATTCCGGCGGCGTGCTGAGTTTCCTCTACCGCATGCTCGGCAATGTCGAAGACGTCGAGGCCATCGGGCAGGAAGTGTTTCTCCGGGCGTTCCGCTTCGCCCCGACGTACAAGTACCCGCAGAAGTTCAGCACCTGGCTGTTCACGATCGCGCGGAACCTGGCGATCAACAACGCCCGCCGCAAAAAGCGCAGCCCGGTGCGGAACCTGACCGAGCTGAAGATCGAAAACGCCGACCAGACCGGCGACCCGGACACCGTCGCCCGCAATGCCACCGACGACGTGCAGCAGCGTGAGGAAATCGCCCGGATGCTACGCGCCATGGACGAGCTGCCGCCGGACCAGAAGGAAGTCATCATGCTCGGCGTCTTCCAGGACCTCAGCTACGCGGAAATGGAACAAATCACCGGTGCCAAGGCCGTCACGCTGCGCAGCCGCATGTTCCACGGGCTCAAAAAGCTCGGGCGAATGCTCGGAGCGGAGGAAAGATGAGGGTGAGAGGGGAAGAGGCGTGAGGAATTCCCTTACGCCTCACGCCTCCTACCCTCTTCCCCTCATCCTTCGTTGTCCGGCTCATTATGCGGGCCGGTATCGTCGTAGGCTTCGGGCGAGGTGGCGCGGCTGACGACGCCGACAACGATCGCCGCCAGGAACAACCCGGCCGTCACCAACAGCACAACGCCGACCCACGTGGCGTCACTCGGCAGGATGGTTCGAAGGTCTGTCATTTGGCACTCCGGGCGGCGGCCTTGGTGTACGCTTCGGCCAGCAAGGGCCTGACGCGGGCGAATGTTCCTTCGCTCGGGCTCAGTACGCAAATCCACCACATTCGCCCGTAAACCGGGTGCGGCAGGATCGTGTCCAAGGCCGCAAAGTCATAACCCCTTGCGGCCACGCTGTTTTCGTCCGGCGTAAGCTTTTGTTCGCCGAACAGCGACAGGTAAGTCTCCCGGCTCACGCCGACATTCAGTCGATAGACGCCCGGCCGATTCAGGTTCGAGAAGGCGTCGTGCTTGTCGTCGGTAACGAGCGTGGTGAACGGAAACATGTGGTCGACCGGCTTGCCGTCCTGAGGGTCGCGAAAGAAGTAAAAATCGCCGTGCGCTTCCACAACATCGACCGGACCGAGGTCGTTGCGAAGGGCGTGGACAATGTTCGCGGCAGTCAGGCTCATGAAGACTCTGAATGAACCGTAGGCGGATCAGCGGGCGGGGTTCATGGAGAAAATCGGCCGGCCGTCGCGGGCGCGATCGGGCGTCGCCTTGAGATACGCACGGCCTAGTTCCCAGGTGCGCTGCCATTCGGCCTTGTCGATTTGCTTCTTTCGTGTCTGAAGCCGTTCGGCGTCGTCGGTGAGGAAGTCGGCGATCATCGGACTGAAGTTGCCGTAGCGGCCGTAAGTGCCCGGGCCGGCGGTCAAATCCCGCACCACTTTGCCCTGCCAATAGGTGTTGACCGTCAGGAGCTTGCTGCCCGGCTTGAGTTGGTAGTCGGCGGCGAGGCTGCTGTCGAACTTCAGCATCGCGACGCAGTCGAGCTCATCGGTATACGCCGCCACAATCAACGGCTCGGTCGACATCACCACCGCCGCCCGGCTGTCGCCGCCACGGAGGGCCTCGCGAATCATCTTTTTGTGCGGGAACGAGCGGACCAGCAGAAAGGTCAGCGCAAAATCCAGCACCGCGCCGAACCCGAACAAGTCCGGCCGGAGTCGCTGCAGCTTCGTGGGCGACAGGTTGATCTGCCCGGGATCTGAGGCGGCGGAATTGTTGTTCAGCGTTGTGAATGTCTCTTTGGCCATGTTCCCCAATTTATCCTTCGTAGAGTTGAAGCGTTGGCACGTTCGCCTTGACCTCTTCGGGCGTGAGGGCGGTGATGATGGCGTCGGCGTTGCTGAACCGCTCGGCGGGGATTTTGCCCGCCAGGCCGACGCAGTAGAAGCCCAGCGGCTTCAGGCGGTCGATCACCCGCGGGGCGTCCTCGAACACCACGCAATCCTTCGGCTCGATGATCCGCTCGGCCCGGCTCAACTGGGCGATGCCGTAGAGGTAGCAGTCCGGGTCGGGCTTGCCGAACTTCACGTCGTCGGCGCTGACGATCGCCCGAAAGCAGTCGCGCAGACTGACGGCATCGAGCATCAGCTCGATTTCGCTGCTGATCGCCCCGGAGCAGATCGCCAGCGGGTAGTTCCGCCAGAGGCCCCGGACGGTGGCTTCCACGCCGGGCAGGGCGTCAAAGTGGCGGTCGTGAATCAGCCCGGCGGCAATCCGTTGCTTGTCGGCGAGCAGTCGCAGCACGACGGCGGGGGTGGTCGGCTTGTGATTCAGCTCCAACAGCCGCTGGACCGCGCCGCGGTCGTCGAAGCCGATCAACTCCTGGTAGTAGAGCTCTTCGGTGAGCGTCAGGTGCTCCTTGTCGGCAATGGTTTTGAGCGCGAGGAAATGCAGCGGCTCGCTGTGCACGAGCACGCCGTCGAAATCAAAAAGCACGGCTAAGGGCCAATCCGGCATGGTCGGTGGGGACAATACCCACCGCGCGCGCGCCGGGCAAACCGGACGTTTCCTGGCGTCGGAATCCCGGGCACCGGCGATCACCCGCGCCGGTTACGCCAAGCTGCAGCGCAGCTGCTGATCCCGATAGGACGAAGAAGATCAGCAGCTGCGCTGCAGCGTGGCGAAACTGCGAAATTCTGGACCATTCACAATGTCCGATAAAACAGGGGCGATTCAAGGTCTGATAAAATCGCCGATTCCAACTTTGGAAACCTCGACGAATTGTTAATATGGTTAATATGGTTAATATAAATAGTTTTTGTGGACGCAGATTCGGAGCGCAAAACCGGCCGGTCGGGCATGAATTGCGCTTCATGTGTATCTAAGTCGTTGATTATGAGAGAGTTGTAAAAATAAATTTCGATTGTCAAGTCGTTCAAGGATTGTGAGACACCACGACGATAGATCAGGTGTTCACGGAGGTGGCTTGGTGCTGACACCGAGCCGAAGTGACAGGCCGATGGACCGGCCGGAGTACCTTGTAAGGCCGTTGGCGTTCAACGCCGCGAGCCGTGTCTGCCGGAGTGTTCTATGAATATCAATCCCCTCCACAACGCCCAGTCGATCGCCCGCGCTTACGGCACGCAATCGGCCGCCAAGCCGCAGCAGGCCGCCCAGGCCGCCCCGGCCCGTGGCCGCGACAGTGTCGAACTCGGCACGGTCGACCGCATGATGACGCAGCTCAAGACCAATGACGTCCGCTGGGACAAGGTCAACGACATCAAAGCCCAGATCGCCAACGGCACGTACGAGACCGACGACAAGCTCGACGCCGCCACGGACAAACTGCTCGACGACGTCGCCTGAGCGATTCGCCAGCCCGTCCATTCACCAAGGCGCAACGCCCCGAAACACCGGCCCGGCCGGGAAGATGTTTCAAGGCGTTGCGCCTTTTCTTGCGCCCGGACAATCCCCTCGCGCGGCGTATTTTTCCCGTTTTGACAACCAGAAGAATGACGGCTTACGGCCGGCCTGCGGGGCCGAAGCGGTCGCGGTCGGCGTCAAAATCGCGGAACCCGCGGCCGCCGCGCGGGCCCCGGCCTCGGAAGGCGTAGTCCGGGTCGAGCCGGTCGACATTCGGGAACGTCCGCCCGATCAGCCCGTTCCATGCCGCCAGTTGTTGCGGGTTCAGCAGGCCGGTGAGTTCCGCCAGTGCCCGCTGGCGGGGCGACTGCAGCTCGGGGTCAAAACGGGTGAAGGCGTCGCTCTCTTCGGTCGACTGTTGCGGCGGTGTCGCACCCGGCCGGCGATTGGCGGCGCGCACGCCGGCGAGAATGACACGGGCCTGATCTTTTTGTTCCAGCGTCAGGCCGAGCGCTTTGACGACGTCCGGGTCGCCGAACGTGGCCGGCCCGCGCGCCTGCCGCGCGATCTGCCGGAGCCGCGTGAACTGATCGCCCGTCAGCAGGCCGTTGAGTGTCGTTTTGATCTGCGAGCCCAGGCGGATCAGGCGTTCGCGCTGCCAGCTGTTCTGTGGCCCGCCGCGACCGACGGGGTCGCCCAGCGGCTCATTCCCGAAGCGGCCGGTCGACAAATTCTCCGACAGCGTCACCGCCCGCGCCGCCTGCGTCGGCAGCAGACGCAATTCCTGCTGCACCGCGGTGTCGGCCAGCAGCCAGACCAGCGTCCGCATGCCGTACGCTTCTTCGATCGCGCTTAGTTCGGAGAGGATTTCAGAAACCTGCTTCTGGGCGTCTTCCAGTTCGCGCGCCTGTGACGGGTCATTGCGGCGGTCGTTGAGGAACGCCTCGTAGTAATCGAGGGCGGCCTCGAGCATTTCCCGGCGAACTTCCGGGGCGGGGCGGTCGTCGGACAATTCGGTCGACGCCACCCGCGCGAAATAATCGACGGCGTTGCGGGCTTCGGCGAATGATTTCTGTGCCCGCTGGCGCTGTTGTTCGACCTCGGTGGTGCTGAGCTTTTCGTTGATCAGGGCCGCCTGCGTGATCGCCTGTTCGCGGGCGAGCAGAACCGTGCTGATGGCGAACCCGGTCATCAGCACCAGGCCCATGATGATGGTCGTCCAGGTCAGCGCACGGTGCCGGCGGACCCACCGGCTGAGCCGCTGCGTGACGGGCGGCGGCTTGGCGAGGATCGGCTGGTCGGCCAGGAACCGCCGCAGGTCTTCCGCGAGCGCACCCGCGGTAATGTACCGGTCGGCGGCGTCTTTGGCGCAGGCGGTGGCGAGAATCGTTTCGAGTTCCTTCGGCACGCCGGGGTCGATCGAGCGGGCGGGCTTGATGTCTTCGTTCTCGATGTGGCGGAGCAGTTGTTCACGCGTGTCGCCGGGGACGGCGCTCGAGCGTGAGCAGTTCATAGAGCGTGACGCCGAGCGAATAGACGTCGGTGCGTTGGTCGAGCACCACCGCGCTGCCGCTGGCCTGTTCGGGGCTCATGTAGCGGAGCGTGCCGGGGCGGTCGGACGACTGCGTGAGGTTGTTCTCGGCGGCATAAAACTGTGCCAGGCCGAAGTCGGTAATCCAAAGGCCGGCGTCGTTGTCCAGCAGCAGGTTGGCGGGCTTGATGTCACGGTGGACGATGCCCGCGTGGTGCGCGTGGTGCAGCGCCTCGGCCGCCTGCAGACCCAGGCGGGCGACGCTCTGGTAAAAGTTTTGCCGTTTGGCGACGCGCAGGCTCGACAGCCCCATCGACGGCTGCGAGCTGTTGAGGGCGGATGCGTTGGACAGGCTGAAGGTCGACGGCGCCTGCTCGGCCGCCATGCGGAGGTCGGCTATGACGTCCGCCAGGCTCTGGCCTTCGATGAGCTGCATCGCGTAGTAGTGCGTCGAACGCTCCACGCCGACGGCATAGACGGGGACGATGTGCGTGTGGTGCAGCTGGGCGGCGGCTTGCGCTTCGTTCTTGAACCGCTGCAGCTGCCGCTTGTCGAGGGCGGCGGCCATCGGGAGCACCTTGACGGCGACATGCCGCCCGAGGCTGACTTGCTCGGCCTCGTAGACCACGCCCATGCCGCCCCGGCCGATTTCGCGAATGAGGCGGTAATCGCCGAGCAGTTGCGGGCCGCCCATCGTCGGGTCGACGAGGTCTTGCGCCGTCGCCGCGAGTTGCCCGGCGGCGTTGTTGAGGAAGGTGAGCCCGCCGAGACAGGCGGAGAGGTCGTCCGCCAGGTCCGGGTGCCGACGCATGATCGCCCGCCGGTCCGGCTTCTGCCCGGCCTCCACGGCGGCGGTGTAACTGCGCACGATCGCGAGCAATCGCTCTTCGCGATCGCTCTCCTCTCCCTCTCCCGGCAGGTCCGGGGGCGGGTTGGGGAGCGGGTCTGGATCAGGTCGCGTGTCGATCGGCACAGTTTAACAAATTCGTTCCGGCGTCTTCGTAGGGGCGACGCAGGCGTCGCCCCTACAGCAATTAACCTTTCGATTCATCGCTCAATGCCGTTTTCAGTTTCGCCAGGGCTCGTACCCAGAGTTTCTGCACGCTGTCTTCGCTGCGTTCCATGCGGGCGGCGACCTCGGCGAAGCCCAGGCCTTCCAGGTGGCGCAGGATGATCACTTCGCGGTAGTCTTCGGGCAGGCGGCTCATGGCGTCGGCGAGGAGGACGGTCTGCTCACGCCGGCTGGCGTGCTGGCTGGGCGTGCTGAAGCTGGCGGCCAGCCCGGCGTCCATGGCGCGGGCGGAGTCATCGATCTGCTGTTGCAAATCCCGCTCCAACCGCACGTCCCGGCCTTTGCTGCCGAGGAAACGCCGCATCGTCAACGCCAACTGCCCGGCCAGAATCCTTCGCAGCCACGCGGCCAGCTCTGCTTCGTGCGTGCCGCGGAAATTCGGGAACTGCCGGTGCGCGTCGAGGAACGTTTCCTGCACGACGTCCGACGGATCGACCTTCCCCCGCAGTTTTCGGCCCCAGCCGCACACGGGCCAGCAGCGTGAGGTACGGCTGAAACGCTTCGAAGAGCTGGCCTACGGCTTTTTCGTCGCCGGTGCGGGCCTGCGTGAGAAGCGGTTGTACGTCGGGCACACTGGTCATGGTCTACTCCGTCCGCAAAAGCGCGACGATCAAACGGACATTGCCACGCTGCAGCGTAGCTGCTGACCGCCGCCTCTGAAAGCTTTGATCAGCGGCTGCGCCGCAGCGTGGCAATGATTTTAGGAAACTAAGTTAGCGACGCAGGATCGAGGTGCTGACGGTGGTGCCGGTGTCGGTCGAGCCGTCGCCGGTATCGCCCGTGTCGCCGGTGCCGTCGGTCGGCGGCGTTCCGCCGCCCGGGCCGCCGCGGCGGCCGCCGAAGCCCTGTTGGCCGCCGCCGAACCCGCCGCCCATGCCCGGCCCGCCCATGCCGCCGCCGAAGCCCGGCCCGCCGGTGCCGGTCGAGCCGTCGCCCGTGCCGGTGTCATCGCCGGTGTCTTGCCCGACTTGCGAGCTGAGGGTGGCGTTGGTGACGGTGTCGGTGACGTCGGCGGTGGTCGAGGCTTCGTCGGCGACGGCGATGTCCTGGTCTTCGGTGGCGCCGGTGGTGTCGTCTTCGGAGGAGTCTGCGCCGCCGTCGACGATGTCGACTTCGCCGTCGCCCTTGGAGATCAGGTGGTCGTCGTCTTCGCCGCCGAGGAGGGTATCGACGCCTTTGCCGCCTACGATTTCGTCGTCGCCGTTGTCGCCGCTGAGGCTGTCGTCGCCGGCGTAGCCGTTGATGATGTCATCGCCGTCGCCGCCGGTGATGGTGTCGGCGCCTTTCCCGCCGGCGATGAAGTCGTCGCCGTCGCCGCCCTCGATGTAATTCGTGCCGTCGCCGCCGAGGATGACGTCATTGCCGCTGCCGCCGAGGATGGTGACGGGGATGGTGATGCCCGTTTTGCGGGTCGCGCCGCGGATGGCGATGCTGTCATTGCCGGCCCCGCCGTTGATGACGATTTTCTGGACGTCATCGACGGCGAAGGTGGTCTCGACCTTGTTGGTGAGGCTGCGCCCGCCGTGGCGTTTGCCGGTGGTGACGACGTAGTTCGTGCCGTCGCTGGAGAGGGCGACGGTGATGCTGTCGTTGCGCGTGGTGCCGGTGACGGTCAGCGTGCCGTCGGCAAGTTCCGCTGTAGCCGCCAGCATGCGACGGCCTTCAAGTGATTCGATCGGTTGGCTCATAAAACCCTCGTGGAAAAACGCACACCCGGGGAAACCATTCCCCTCCGAAAGAGCCGTTGCGCGCATTCCGAGGAACCGCCGAGCGCACTCACGCACTCCGATGAGCCGATAAATAGGGAAACCACCTTATTCGGCGATGAAAGCCCCTTCAGGCGTTGCCGATCCACGACGAATTCGCCGTACGCCGTTGGAATTCGATGGGTGATGTGGTCTATCCTCTGTACTGGCAACTAAGGAGGCCACTGTGAAATTGAACCGCTTTTCCGCGCTCGCGTTGCTCGTCGCTTCTGCCCTGACCGTTCCCGCCTTGGCGGCCGACACGGCGACCATCAAGGGCGTGGTGTACGACGCCAACAGTAAGCCCGTCGCCAAGGCGACGGTGTCGTTGTTCCATCGCGATAAGTCGACCAAGAAACTCGAAGAAGTCGACCGCGCCACCACCGACGCCGACGGCGTCTTCTCGCTCGGCAAGGTGGCGGACGGCACGTACCTCATCGTCGCCGCCAACCGCAGCCGTGAACTGCGCGATCGCTCGGAAATCACCATCCACGACGGTAAGAACCCGGCGGACCTCAGCTTCACGCTGCGGCCGGGCAAGGAGCCGCCGGAAGTGGCGTCGGCGAAGAAGCAGGAGAAGGCGCAGTACGTGAACTTCGTCGGCCAGGTCGTCGATAAGAACGGCGACGCCGTCGTCGGCGCGACCGTCAAGCTGCTTACCGGCGACAACGACGCCAAGACCGACAAGCTGGTGACCGTCGACAGCGTCGAAAGTGAAAAGAAAGGCCGCTTCGAGTTCTATAAAGTGCGCTTCGGGCATTACATCATTGAAGCCACCAAGAACGGAAAAACCGATCGCCAGGAAGTCACCCTCAAAGACGAAGACGGCACGCAGAGCGTGCAACTGAAACTTCGCTGATCGTCTTATTCAACTCTCGCACAACGCGGCACACGCCGGACGGAGAACGTCCAGGAAGGCGCGTGCCGCGTTGCTGCGATGACGCAGCAGGCTGGTGGCGACATTGATCGGGCGATGAATCGCCCCGCCGACGAGCGGCCGGTAGACGATCTTCGGCCGGCGCACGGATCGCGCCATCATCGCCGGCACGACCGAAAGTCCGAGGCCCGCCTCAATCATCGCGGCGATGGTGAACAACTGCTCGCCTTGCAGCGTCACCGTTTCACCGGTCGTCCGCAGGCGGCACAGCCCGGCGACCTGCTGCGCCAGGCAGTGCATCTCTTTCAACACTAAAACGCAGTGGTCGTCGAATTGATTGGCGCGGAGCGACTGCGCCTTGGCGAGCGGGTGCGAGGCAGGCAGGGCGGCAAGCAGCGGCTCACGGCCGAGCGTTTCGATCGATACGGTCGCCGGCGGCGTGGCGTCTGACAGAATCGCCAGGTCGACGCCGCCGTCTTCCACCGCCGGCAGCAGGCGGCTTGTGACTTCCTCCACGATGCTTGTCCGCACCGCCGGGTATTTTGCGGCGAACGTTCGAATGACCTGCGGCAAGAGAAAGGGCGCGATCGTCGGGATCGCACCGATCCGCAACACCCCGGCGACTTGCCCGCCGGCGTCGGTGACTTCGCGTCGGGCGGCCTCGGCGTCGGCGAGGAGCTGGCGCGCGTGCGCCGCCAGCACGCGGCCGGCTTCGGTCAGCACCACGCCGCGCGGCAGGCGGTCGAACAACGGCCGACGCAGGCTCGTTTCCAGCTTGCGGATCTGTTCGCTGAGCGACGGCTGCGCGATCTCCAGCGCGCGGGCCGCCTTGCTGAACCCGCCGTGTTCCGCGACGGCGAGAAAGTATTGAAGCTGCGTCAGATCCATAGGCGGAACCTATCGGGTTTATTCTGAATTTTCGAGATGACGTGAATGGTTTAGAGTGCTATTGTTCTGTCGGTCATCGGCCGAACGAAGCGACGTGCCGGTGACGCTGAAATCTGATCCCCCGGGGCCTGGCCGATTCCCCCCCTGTCGGCTGGGCCCTTTCTTTTTTGGTCGCGGCGGGGCGGGCGGACTGGAAAAGCGCCGCCGCCTGCCCTTCAATGCCGGCATGTCAGACGAATCGCGTCCGCCGCTGCCCCCTTTTGATCGTGTCGAAGCCGTCCAGAAAGTCCGCATGGCCGAGAACGCCTGGAACGGGCGCGACCCCGCCGCCGTGGCGCTGGCGTACACGCCCGACAGCGTCTGGCGGAACCGTTCGGAATTCTTCAGCGGGCGTGAAGCGATCACGCTGTTTCTGAAACAAAAATGGGAAAAGGAATCAGAGTACCGTCTGATTAAGGAGCTCTGGTCGTTCCACAATAACCGGATCGCCGTTCGCTTTTGTTACGAATGGCACGACGCCGGCGGGCAGTGGTATCGGAGTTATGGGAACGAGAACTGGGAGTTCGCCGACAACGGCCTGATGCGTGCCCGGCACGCGAGCATCAACGACGTGCCGATCGCCGAAACCGACCGCAAATTCCGCTGGCCGCTCGGGCCGCGTCCGTCGGATCATCCGGGGCTGAGTGAACTGGGTCTGTAATTCATATTTGTACGGAGAGACGATGTCGAAGATTTACGTGATCGCCCGTTTCGTCGCCAAGCCGGGTTGCGAAGAAGCATTGAAGCAGGCCTTGGTGGGCATGCTGGCGCCGACGCACGCCGAGCCCGGGGAGAAGGTGTACGACCTGTATCAGAGCGACGATCCGCGTCGTTTTTATTTCGTCGAGGAGTGGGCGGACCAGGCCGCTTTTGACTATCACGCCAGCACGCCGCACTTCAAAGCGCTCGGCCCGGTGGTCGAGCCGTTGCTCGAAGTTCCGGTGGAATTGAATTTTACATCACCCCTAAATGGGTAAGGACTTACCCACACGCGCGTGCTGCGGTGCTGCGATCGGCGAGATTATGGGGCGCAAGAAAGTCCGGCGGTAAAGCCGCCAAAGATGTGTCGATGGTCTGCCGATTTCCTTTCGGGGCACTTCGCCCTTTTTTGAAAGGAACCACCCGATGCAGATTCGTCGAATCGCTTTGCTGTCTCTGTCGCTCGTCGCCGCCTTGCCGATGATGTCGCATGCCGCGCTCGAAGAAGGCCTTCAAAAGAAGGTCGACGCCGAAGTCGCCGCCATTCGCGCCTGGGCGTCTGACCCGGCGATCGTGGACGCGGTGAAGCGCAGAACGCCGCCACGCCCGCCGAATACAAGGACATGACCAACGACAAGTGGAAGGCCCTCACGAAGGTCGATCCGCTCGTCCGTGCGTTGTCCAATAATGTCGCCGGCAAGTTCCTTAAGACCAAGAAGAGCGACGTCCTCAGCGAAGCGTTCCTCAACAGCGCCGACGGCAACAAGGTCGCGCTGCTGGCCAAGACCAGCAAGTGGAACCACAAGGGCCAGCCTAAGCACGATCAGCCGCTGGCCGGTAAGGTCTGGCAGGGCGAGCCGGAAGTCGACGAATCGACCGGCGTGAAGCAACTGCAGGTCAGCGTCCCCGTCCTCGACGGCGATAAGCCGATCGGTTCGCTCGTGGTCGGCCTGAGCCTGACCAAGCTCGAATCGTAATAGACATCTCGAATTCCGCCCGCGGCCGCCTGACCGCTGCCGCGGGCGTTTGTCCCGACATTTCAGAAGGATGTAGACCCATGTTCCGACGACTTGGCCTATCGAAGCTGATTTTGCTCCTGTCCGTTGCCTCCTCGCTCGTGACCGCGCTCGTGGCCGGTTTCTATCACGTCAGCATGAACCGCGCGATCGACCGCCTCAGCGCCAGCAGCACCGCTGCCGTTGATCGGCTGGATTCTTGCTATCAACTCCTCGAAGCCGGCGCCAAGTCGCAGACGAAGGTTCAGCAGATTCTGCGTGAGCAGGATGTCGACGAACTCGACAAGCTCTCGGCGCAGTTCAATACGCTCAATGCCGACCTGCAGCGAGAATTCAACGAAGCCGGCATCAGCGACCAGGCCAGCGTGGCCGCGCTGAAGCAGTGGAACGAGTCGACGAAAAAGACGATCGAGCTTTACATGATCGGCAACAATGCGGCGGCGAACGAGACGTCGCGCACCGCGGTGATGCCCGCCTTCCAGCAGATTCTCAATGCCGCGACCAGGCAGCATGATGTCGCCTGCGCCGAGGTCGACGCGCTCGCCGCCGAGACCACCAAGGCCAGTGCCGAAACCAAGACGCAGACCAAGCTCGCGCTCGCCATCGTGAGCGTGGTGCTCATCGGCCTGTTCGCGGCGACGATCGTTGTCCGCGGCAAGGTCGTGAAGATGATCGGCCAGGCGCTGGCGCAACTCCGCAACAGTGCCGACCAGATGGCGACCGCGTCGGACGAAGTCTCCAACGCCGCCCAGAAGTCGGCCGAGATCGTCAGCAACCAGGTCGACGGCCTCACGCAGGCGCGCACCGCGGTGGACCGCCTGAGTGAAGCGACTCGCACCAACGCCGACCACACGCAGCACGCCGCCCAGAACGCCAATGAAGCCGCCGGCATCACGCAGAAGGGCGACGCCATCACCCGCAAGCTGCAGACCAGCATCAAGGACATTGATAAGTCGGCCGGCGAAGTGGTGAAGGTCGTGAAGATCATCGAAGAGATCGCGTTCCAGACGAACCTGCTCGCCCTGAACGCGGCCGTGGAAGCGGCGCGTGCCGGTGAAGCGGGCCGCGGGTTCGCGGTGGTCGCCGATGAAGTCCGCCAGCTCGCCCAGCGCAGTGCGTCGGCCGCCCGGGAAACCGGCACGCTGATCGCCCGCAGCACCGACATCGCCAACGTCGGCGTGAACGTGTCGGCGGACGTGCTCGGCAACCTCAGCGAGGCCAAGGGCAGCATCGATAAAATCAGCACGCTGCTCACCGACGTGAACTCCGCCGCCGCCGGCCAGGCGTCGGACGCGGCGGAAATTCTCAACCGCGTGAAGGAAATCGAACACAGCGCCGTCGAAAGCCAGAACCTCGTCCAGGCGAACGCCGCCGCGGCGGAAGAAATGAGCGCGATGGCGAACTCGCTCAAGAGCCAGGTCGTGTTCGAGATCGAACAGGCCGTCTACGGCGGCCGTCGGCAAGCGGCGTAAAGTCGCGACGGTTCGGAAACCAACTTCAGCCTACAGACGCCGTGACGTAAGTCGCGGCGTCTGTTTCTATAGGTCGCTCCGTATCAGAATCCACGACTCATCTGGCGGCGTTACGAAATACATCGCTGCACGAAGTCGCGGTCGGAAATCAAATTGAATCTATAACGCCACCGATTCCCGGCGAACGCTATAAATCTTCCATCGCCGCGGAAATGGCGATTCAACTTCGATGGGGAGTAGCCTCCCGCTGATGCGGGCGTGAACGGCGTCAATACGGCGAGCAATCGCCTGCTGTTCACCTGCCGACCGGGCAGAGAGTCAGACCATCATGGCCGTCATTCCCGGTGCTGCTGCGCCGGGCGGGAGTTTGCCGTGATTTGGATCTGGGTCGGTTTTGTTCTGTTCGTCTTATTGCTGTTGGCGCTGGACCTTGGCGTGTTTCACCGCAAGGCGCACGCCGTCAGCATGAAGGAAGCGCTCGGCTGGTCCGCCGTCTGGATTTCGCTCGGCCTCGCGTTCTCCGTCCCGATCTACTTCGGTTACGAAAATCACTGGCTGGGCCTGGGCAGCGCCGTCGACCCGACCGACGGCCAAGTGAACAACGGCTCGGCGGCCGTCATCAAGTACCTCACGGGTTATGTCGTCGAGAAGTCACTCTCGGTCGATAACGTCTTCGTCATCGCGATGATCTTCAGCGCCTTCGCCGTGCCGGCCATGTATCAGCACCGCGTGCTGTTCTGGGGCATCCTGGCGCGCTCGTGATGCGCGGCGTGATGATCGGCGTCGGGCGCAACTCATCGCCACCTTCCACTGGATTTTGTACGTCTTCGGCGTCTTCCTCATCATCACGGCCGTCAAAATGCTGCTGGTCAAAAGCCACTCCGACCCGGCGAACAACGGCATCGTGAAACTGATGCGGAAGTACTTCCCCGTCACCGAACGCTTCCACGGCCAACGCTTTTTCGTCCGCGCCGGCTCGGCCGGTTCGCACGAGCCCGCAACGCCCGGCGCCGCCGTCGAAACCGACGCGGCCGTCGAGCGGATGGAAAAGCTCAAGCCCGGCGCGCTGATGATCACGCCGCTGTTGTTCACGCTGGTGCTGATCGAAATTACCGACCTGATTTTCGCCGTCGACTCGATCCCCGTCATTTTCGCCATCACGGCCGACCCGTTCCTGGTCTTCACCAGCAACGTCTTCGCCATCCTCGGCTTGCGGAGTCTGTACTTCGCACTCGCCGGGCTGATGGACGCGTTCAAATATCTGAAGGTGGCGCTGGCGGCGGTGCTGGCGCTGGTCGGCGTAAAGATGCTGGCCGCGTCCTACATCAAGGCCTTGCTGGGCCCGAACTTCAATCTCTACATGCTGGCGGCCGTGCTGGGCATCCTGGCGGTCGGGATTATCGCGTCGATGGTCGCCAACCGTAAAAGCCAGACGCCCGCGTCGACGGCGATCGCATAGGCAATCATGACGCCACGGCGGAAGCCGTGGATCGGAATCGCGAATATCCACGGCTTCCGCCGTGGCGTTGAAGACCCAGTCCGAATTCTTGCTCAACCCGGAGTCACCCATGATGAACTGCCCACGATGCAATGTCGCCTTGTCTGTTACGCAACGGCAGGGCGTGGAAATCGACGTCTGCCCTGACTGCCGCGGCGTCTGGCTGGACCGCGGCGAACTCGACAAGATCATCGCCCGCGCCGACAGCTTCGACCGCGACGCCAACGACCACCGCCGCCCGTACCGCGACGATGACCGTCGCTACCACGGCCAGGCGACGTACCCGAAAAAGAAATCGTTTTGGCAGGAACTGTTCGACTGACCCGCCGGCACAACCTGATTCTTCCCCGTCCCGCGTCGTGGCCTTGGCTGCGGCGCGGGACACCCCGTTTTAGAGCGCATTGACATGTCACGGAGCGTCTTCGTAGGGGCGACGCCTGCGTCGCCCGAGGCGTGCCAGGCGGCTGTCGGGCGACGCAGGCGTCGCCCCTACAAGAAGGCGGGGTGTCGGTCCAAAACGCACGGGGGGAGAAACCGTTTCACAGAAATTGTAGTTGACGAGGCGTGTTTATATCTGATTATATATCCGGATGAACGGATGGATTGCCGTCCATCATGTCGTATTGCTTGAAAATAACCTCTGGAGAATATCGATGTCCGCCACGTTGAACCCGCCGAAGGCCGCCGGAACGTTTGAGTTTAAGGTCCGTGACCTGAGCCTGGCCGAGTGGGGCCGCAAAGAGCTGATGCTCGCCGAGCAGGAAATGCCCGGCCTGATGGCGTGCCGCGCGGAGTTCGGCGAAAAGAAGCCGCTGAAGGGCCTGAAGATCGTCGGCAGCCTGCACATGACGATCCAGACCGGCGTTCTCATCGAAACCCTCACCGCCCTGGGCGCTGATGTTCGCTGGTGTTCGTGCAACATCTTCAGCACGCAGGACCACGCGGCCGCCGCCATCGTCGTCGGCCCGAACGGCACGGTCGACAAGCCGGCCGGCGTGCCGGTGTTCGCCTGGAAGGGCGAAACCCTTGAAGAATATTGGTGGTGCACCGAGCGCGCCCTCGATTTCGGCAACGGCGCCGGGCCCGACCAGATCGTCGACGACGGCGGCGACGTCACGCTGCTGATCCACAAAGGCACCGAATTCGAAGCCGCCGGCAAAGTGCCCGGCACCGACACGACCGACAACAAGGAATACAAGGTCATCCTCAAGCTGCTGGCCGACACCCTCAAGGCGTCACCGAAACGCTGGACCAAGGTCGGCGAAAACGTGAAGGGCGTTTCGGAAGAAACCACCACCGGCGTGCACCGTCTCTACGAAATGCAAAAGGCCGGCACGCTGCTCTTCCCGGCCATCAATGTCAACGACAGCTGCACCAAGAGCAAGTTCGACAACCTCTACGGCTGCCGCCACTCGCTGATCGACGGCCTCAACCGCGCCACCGACGTGATGCTCTCCGGCAAAGTCGCCGTCGTCTGCGGCTACGGCGACGTCGGCAAGGGCTGCGCCAGAGTCTCAAGGGCCAGGGCGCTCGCGTGATCGTCACCGAGATCGATCCGATCTGCGCTCTGCAGGCCGCGATGGAAGGCTACCAGGTGTTGCCGCTGGAAGAGACGCTGAGCTACGCCGACGTCTTCATCACGACGACGGGCAACTTCAAGATCGTCACTGCGGACCACATGGCCGCGATGAAGGACAAGGCGATCGTCGCCAACATCGGCCACTTCGATAACGAAGTCGACATGGCCGGCCTCGAAGCCTTGGAAGAAGCCGGCAAGGTCAAGCGCACCAACATCAAGCCGCAGTACGACATGTACACGTTCGGCGACACCGGTAAGAGCGTCCTCATCCTCGCCGAAGGCCGCCTGATGAACCTCGGCTGCGCCACCGGCCACCCGAGCTTCGTGATGAGTGCGTCGTTCACGAACCAGACGATCGCCCAGATCGAGCTGGCCGAGAACCGCGAGAAGTACGAGAACGCCGTCTACGTGCTGCCGAAGCACCTGGACGAAAAGGTCGCCCGCCTGCACCTGGACAAACTCGGCGTGAAGCTGACCAAGCTGACCGAAGAACAAGCCAAGTACATCGGCGTGCCGGTCGACGGGCCGTACAAGCCGAACCACTATCGCTACTAATTCGGCAAACCGATTGTTGCGAATGATTCATGGGGTGGCGACTTAAGTCGCCACCCCATACTGTTGCGCGAATGGGGTGGAAAGAAATTCGCAAAGGGTCGCACAAAGAAGACGCCCTTTGGAACGGGCGTCACCGCTTCGAGCACTGGTACATCGACAACCAGGTTTATTTCATCACCGCCCGCGTTCGAGGGCGACATCACGCATTCAAAAGCGACGAAGCCCAAGCGATCTTCTGGGACCGCTTTGATCACTGGGTCGGCCAATCCAGTTATGTTCCGTGGGTGACTTCGCTTCAGATCAATCACTACCACACGCTCGGCTACCTTCGACACGGCCATGATCTGCCCGTCCTGATGAAACGGCTTCACGGCTCGATCGCCAAACTCGTCAATGACCTGCTCCCCGACCGAATTACACCCTTCTGGGTCGATGCCGGCCATCAGAACTATTTCGACGGCTGTATCCGGAATGAGCGACAAGCCCGCCGGGCGTATCGCTACACGCTGACCCAGGCACAACGGCACCGTAGCGGAGATTGGCCCGCCAACGCGAACACACGTGCTCCGATCGGAATCGACGTCGCCGTCAAGCAGGCGCATCAACTCGAAGCATTTCTCGAAGCCGTGCCTTACCAGCGGTATGACGGTTGATTGTCAGGAATTCCCGTCGGCTATGGTTGCGTCGTCGCCGGTCGTGTCGGGCGCAGGCCGAAGTAGCCGCCGTCGGCGTCGTAGAGGTAGTCGAAGTGGGCGAGGGCCCGCAGGCCGGTGTTGATCATCGGCGGCGAGTCGTAGTGCACCCAGGTGACCTTGGACGGCGTGGCGGGGTTGTTTTTGTCGCCGACCTTGAATTCGTACATCAGTCGGCCGCCGAGGAGATGCACTTCGATCGGCGTGCCGTCGGGCACGGTCGCCTGGCCGTGCATTTGGGGGACTTCGATCATCATGTTGGTCAGCCCGGTATCGAGGAGCGTCCACATGGTTTCCTGCTTTTTGCCGTCGACGACGACGTAGCCGGTAGGGCTGTCCCAGTCTTTGGGGCGGGGTTCGACGGCCGGCCAGGTGGTCGGCTGGCCGACGTGTTCTTTGAGTTTTTCGAAGACGTACCCGTCGCCGACGCCTTTCCCCGTCAGGCCGAGCGTAATGCCGTCGCGGGTGATGGTGTACCCGCGACGCATGGTGCCGGCTTGCATTTCTTTGAGGTTGACCCACGGGTTGCGGAACTGGTTGTTCTCCTTGCCCCGCCCGGAGCCGATGCCGAACATGCGTGGCCGCGGATGGGCAGACTGGGTGTAGCCTTTCTTGCTGTCGTTCACGGCGCCGGGCACGTGCTTGTAGGTGTCGGCGGCCAGCACGGGGACGACGGCGGTCGCGACATTGCCGTGTTCGTCTTTGGAGTCGGGGAAGGTGACGGTCGCCATCGTCCACTTGCCGTAGAACTGGTTGCCGCTGCTGCTGTAGATGAGGCTGCCTTCTGGGGAATTCGGGTCGATGTTGGGGACGTCGAGGTCGCCGACGACGATGCCCCACGAGCCGGTATCGACTTGCAGCGTCATCGGCTCGCCGCCGTTGATCGAGACGCGCACGTTCATGCCGGCGAGTTTGTCGAAGTCGGGCAGCACCTTGTTTTTGCCGTACGGGGCGAACGGGATGTGGTAGCTCTGCGTGTACGCGGAGTAGTCGGGTGCCGTGGTGGGCGGCGGCGACGTGACTTTCCACGTCCGCTCGGTTTCAGGATCGGCCTGCGTCAACGCGGCGATGCCGAGCAGCACGGAACTCATCAAAACGCACGTTTTCGTGAATGGGCGATGATGCATAAACGTCTCGCTTAAAAGCTTCGTCTAACAGAACGATGCGCCACGCTGCAGCGCAGCAAAGAAGAAAATCATGAGAAGGAGAACCAGACCAATTTTTCAGCGTCGCGTTGCGGCGGGTGGCGGCGGGGCGAGGGGCTTGGTCGGGCGCAGGCCGAAGTAGCCGCCGTCGGCGTCGTAGAGGTAATCGAACACCGCCAGGGCACGCAGGCCGGTGTTGACGTAGACGAACGGGCGATTGGTGCGGGTGACGCGGCGGGGCGTCGTGGGGCCGGCGGTGCTGCCGGTCTTGAAGCTGTACTTGAGCTTGCCGTCCATCAGGTGAACCGTGATCGGCGTGCCTTCGGGCAGATCGGCCTGCTCGGTGTCGGGGCGGCCGATCATCATGTTCGTCAGGCCGGTGTCGAGCAGGGCGGTGCCCCACGGGTCGTCTTTACCGTCGACGGTGACCCACGACGGCGGGCTTTGCCAGTCCTTCAGCCCCGGCCGGGCGGCGGCCATTTGCACGACGGCGTGCGCGGGCGGAGTTGCTGGAACAGGTACCCGTCACCGACGGATTTTTTCGTCAGCCCGAGCGTGAATCCCTCGCGCATGATGGTGTAGCCGCGCCGCATCGTGCCTTTGACCATGGCATCCAGATTGACGAACGGGTTGTATTCCTGCTTCGGCTCGCGTCCGCGGTCGAACCCGATGCCGAGCATGAACGGCTTGGGGTTGGTCATCGGCTGCGTTGATGCCGGGCGAGTGCTACTGTTGACAGCGCCGGGCAGCACGCGGCGGCGCTGGGCGACCAGCACCGGCACGGTGGCCGACACCGGCTTGCCGTCCGGGCCCTTCGAATCGACGAACGTCAGCGTGAGCGGCGTGCGGACGCCTTCCAGCACCACGCCGCTGCTGCTGTACGTGATGGAATCGGCAGGTGCGTCGGGGGCGATGTCTTCGGGTTTCAGCACGCTGGCGCCGACGACCATGCCGACCGATCCGGTGTCGACGAGGAACTGCATCGGCTTACTGCCGTTGATCGAGATGCGTACGTCCATGCGGCGGAGGTCGCCGAAGTGCGTGCTGCGGGCGAACGGGATCGTCACGCTTTCGCCGAATGCGGAATAATCCGGCGGCGTCGTCAGCACGCTCGGCTGCGTCGCCGCCGGCTGGGCCGACGCAACGGCCGCCACAGCGACGGCCAAAACGAGTGCTAAACGACACGCACGAACGAGCCCGGCAATACGCATCCTCGCAGTACTACAACGTCCGAAGCGGTGTTGGCAATAAGAAAACTGTCGCGTAGCAAAACGTCAACACGTGTTCCTGCGCCGCAGGGTCATTCGCACGGCCTCTTTCGGGCGGAGCGTGATCGTCGGGAAGAGTTCGACCGGCCGGTCGTCCGCACGCGTCAGCCACCAGCGCTGGGCGAGACTGGCCAGTAACAGGACGGCTTCCATCCAGGCGAACGGCTCGCCCACGCAGCTCCGCATGCCGCCGCCGAACGGGTAGTAGGCGTATCTCGGACGATTTTCGTCGGGCGTCAGCCAGCGTTCGGGCTTGAACTCGCCGGCGTCGGGCCACCAGCGTTTGTCGCGGTGGACGATGAACTGCGGCATCAGCAGCGTCGTGCCGGCCGGAACGCGGTAGGGGCCGAGGTCGTAGGCGTCGCGGCAGGCGCGGGCGATGATCCAAGCCGGCGGACGCAGCCGCATGCTCTCGGCGATCACCGCACGGGTGTATTTGAGGCTCGCCATGTCGTCGGCGGTGGCGGGGCGGCCGGTGCCGAGCACGGCGTCCAGCTCCGCGTGCAACGCCGCCTCCGCCTGCGGATTTTCCGCCAGCAGCAGCCACGTCCAGATCAGCGCGTTGGCCGTCGTTTCGTGCCCGGCCATGAAGAGGGTGACGGCCTCGTCGCGGACCTGTTGGCGCTCATGCCCGCGCCGGCGTCATCGCGGGCGGTCAGCAGCAGGGAAAGCAGATCAAACCGCCGGTGGGCGGCGTCGGGATTCTGCTCGGCCTCGGTGCGGCGGGCGTCGATCATCTCCGCAAGCCGCGCGTCGATCCGGCCCATCGCCGCGTTGTAGCGTTTGTTGCTCGGGAGCGGCAGGCGGTCGAGGAGAAACCGCAGCGGATTGCGGATCCGCTCGAACATGGTCACCACCGTTTCCATGTCCTGGCCGATGGTGCGGACGTCGTCGTCGAGTTCGGTGTCGAACAGGCTTTTGGTGACGACGCGGAGCGTGAGTTCGGTCATCGCCCGGCCGACGTCGAGCGTCTGGCCGTCCT
This sequence comes from Tepidisphaeraceae bacterium, assembly GCA_049840775.1. Classification (GTDB taxonomy): domain Bacteria; phylum Planctomycetota; class Phycisphaerae; order Tepidisphaerales; family Tepidisphaeraceae; genus RYN-431. The sequence goes on along the minus strand of JASGJJ010000007.1, from coordinate 32,580 downwards.
GCCAGGCGTCGGCCATGCGTCGCGCCTGCGCAACGAAGTCTTCGCCGTACGCCTTGACCTGCTGGGCGTGGAAGACGGGGCCGATCATGCGGCGGTGCTTTTTGTGCGTGTCGCCGTCGGCGGTCAGCAGGCCGTCGCCGAGCGCCTTTTTCACGCTCGCCAGGGCGTGGCTTTTGGTGAAGTGGGCGTTGTCGGTGACGAGAATTTTTCGGATCAGTTCCGGTTCGGTGACCAGGCAGAACGGGCGGCCGCCGAGGCGGAAGAACGCCAGGTCGCCGAACTCCCGGGCCAGGTCGCGGAGCAGATTCAGCATGCCGACGCGACGCAGGCGCATGAGCATCGCGCCCGGGAACGGCCGGCGCGGGCCGGGCGGGAGTTGGGGCGAAGACGGCATGTCGAAGTTATACGGCCGCGGGGTGGTTTTGCGCCGTCTGGTCGATCATTTAGAAGTCGCTGCCGGAGCTTCCGCCGGAGTCGCCGCCGCCGCCGAAATCGGAGCCGCTGCTGAAGTCGCTGCCGCCGGAGAAATCGCTGGAGGAACTGGTGTCGCCGAAGTCCGCCCCGCTGCTGCCGCCGGTGTCGACGGGGCCGCCCCAGGCGTTGCCGTCGTTGCCGGACTGGCCGGCGTCGGCGTGTCCGCCGTGGCTTTGTCCGAAGACATTGCTGCCGATCCACGAGCCGAGCAGTCCGCCGAGGATGCCCCCGCCGAGGCCGCGCCCGAACCCGCCGCCCTGGTTGCCGTACGCGCCCGGCCCGTAGTTGTCGTAGCCGGGCTGGCCGTAGCCGCGGTTCAACGGCGGCGGGCCTTGCCGGGCGCCGCCGGCGATGCGTTTGATGACGGCAATAACGACGAACAGCAGAATCAGCCCGACGACGCCCAGGCAGAGGTACGAGCCGATGCCGCCGTCCTTTCGGTTCGAACCCGAGCCGTAGCCGACTGGCGCATTCGAATCCGCCTGGCGGCGGGTCTGCTCACTCGGATAACCCTGTGCAGGCACAGGCGTTGCGGGCGTGCCGTTACTGGTGTTCGGCGACGCTTTGCCATCAACGCTCGCCACGAAACCGGCGAGGCCGCCGTCAAAATCCTTGGCCCGGAAGCGGGCGGCAAGGCCCTTAACCAACGTGTCCAGCTGGCTTTGCGAAATCCCGGACCGCGCGGCGTCGCGGCGGTAGGGTTCAATGTGCGGCGGCGTGCGGTTGATGAGCAGGTAGACGTCCGCCCCGGTGGAGTAGGCACGCTGCTGCGCGTAAGCCTTGTAGGCCTGGGACTTTGAGAAGTCGTTGCCGTCGACCTGGCCCTGCAGTTCGGCGGGAAGGTCGGCGGTGGTTTCGATGACGACGGTGCGGTTCGCCTGCGTTTTGAGCGATTGAAGTTGCTGATTGGTCTTGGCGACGGCGGTGTCGCTGAAGAAGCGGCCGTCGTCTTTAATGCCCGGCTCGGCGGCGACCGCGGCCGTCGCCAGCCACGCGAACCCCAGCAACGCAAGCGCCCAGGCCGACAGGCGTGTGGTGGTTTTTCCCATGCCCGATAATAGTGGCAACGGTCGTTACAAAGCCGCGATAAAATCGGAACCACAGGCAAAGCCGGAATCCGTTCAAGCGGCTTGTCCGGGCGGTCGATGCTAAGGCGGAGACGCGCCCGGCTGTTTTGAAACGCGAATCTTGCAGTTTCTTTGATCGTTTGATGAAGAAATTGCGTATGCTAGTAAGGAGCCATGGCTGACTGTCGTAAGCCGGTCTTGGCGACGTGCGTTTTGTGTCAAAGGATGACTCATGGCGTCTCGGTTTATTGATTGGTGCGTGGCAGTGGTCGGCAGCTTGCTGGGCGCGCGTCGCCCGGTGCCGGTGCGGGTGAAGGCCCAACGCCGTCCGTACGGCCGCTGAGCGTCTCGTTCGACCTGTTGTTATAGTCTGTCGGCATGAAGGGTTACGCCTTTGGCCGGCATTGTTCGACCGGCGACCGCCGGTCGATTTTTTTGCCCACCTGTCCGGCGGCCCGTTGTTGAGCGTCGCCGATGGAACACCAGCAGCACCCCACGCATCATTTACCTTTCGGCGCGCCCTCCGCTTTGCCGTGGTCGTCGGCGTGGTGCTGTTCATTGCGAATCTGTTCATCCTGCGGGACTACAACCAGGCGATCGTCGCCACGGCGGTCACGATCATTCTGCTGGTGGCGGCGTTCGTTTTCTGGACGAAACGCTACTGCCGATCGGCGGTCTGCCCGCGGTGCGATCGGCGATTGCCGCGTGACCCGAACTCGCCGCGCGGCGAATTGCACTACCGCTGTGACGACTGCGGCGTCGTCTGGGTGAGCGAAATCCGCTCGATGGGCTAAAAAGTCGTCAAATCGGTTGGTCTTACAAACACCGGCCCGTCTTTTCCTCGGCTTGTCGTGGCTGATCACCTACGCCGTCGTGCTCGTGACCGTCGGCATCACGGCGTACTACACGCAGATGCTCAAAGGCTGGGCGCTCCAGCACGGCGATAACCCCGCCATGGCGGCGCGGCTGAGTGTCGTCGGCTCGCTGATGCTCTACGTCGCGTTCATCAACCTCTTCTTCTCCATCCTCCGCATCCTCGGCGACCGCCGCTAAAAACGCGTCCCATTCAAAAACCACCCCGGCAGGGCCACTTCAGTGGCCCTGTCTTTTTTTTTGCAAACTTTCGGACGGGAAGAGCAGGCTCACTGAAGTGAGCCGTGCCGGGGAGATGGGATTACGCGTCCGCCAGCAGGCCGGCGAGTTGGTTGAGGGCGACTTTCCGGTCACGGCTGATGTTCGCGTCGGCGGGGCGGTACGCCTTTTGCGCGTCGCCGCTGGTGATCAGCGCGATGGCGGCGTCGCGGATCGGTTCGAGCACGGCGCGTTCCCGCAGTTGAATGGCTGCGATGGCGAGGAAAACCACCGGGCCGTCGTCCGGGTCGTCGAGGACATTGCGGAAGGTCGCGAAGACCGCCGCCGTCGCCATGCCGTGACTTTCGCCGGCGGTCAGGTGATCGTCGTATACGCTCCGCACATCTATCGCCAAATCGGCGGCAAGGAACGGGGCGGTTAACTCTTCGATTTCATCACGGGTCATGGGTGCTGTTTTGATGCTTGGTGTTTCGAAACACCAAACATCAAAACAACAAACGCCGGATAACACCAGTCAGAAAGCGGCCGAATGCACTATGATTCGCAGTCCGTTTTCAAAAGGAACCGCCTTGGCCAAGCCTTACGTTATTTGTCACATGGTTACGTCGCTGGACGGCAAGATCATCAACCACCGCTGGGGCAAGCTGCCCGGCCCGAAAACCGGGCCGGGGCTGTATGAGTCGACGCACGAAACGTTCAAAGTGCCCGCCTGGATTGTCGGCACGACGACGATGAAAGAATTCGCCGGCAAACCGCAGCCGCTGCCGGCCGCGCCGCGTGGCTTTGTGCGGGAAGATTTCATCGCGCAGGAAGAAGCCGAAGAGCTTCGCGATCGGCGTCGACGCCAAGGCCGTGCTGCGGTTTCAGGCCGGCGACACCCACGGCGACCACGTCGTGCTCCTCGTCACCGAACGCGCCGGCAATGCCTACCTCGCCCACCTGCAACAGGCCGGCGTGAGCTACCTGTTCTGTGGGAAGAAGGAAGTCGACCTGGCGGTAGCACTCGACAAGATCGTTCAGAATTGGGGCCTGAAAAAACTGATGCTCGAAGGCGGCGGCGCGTTCAACGGCAGCATGATCCACGCCGGCCTCGTGGACGAAGTCAGCCACATCACCGTCCCCGTGATCGACGGCGGCCGCGACGTCGCCGGCTTCTTCGACATCCCCGGCCAAACCCCCGCCATGGCGGCCGCCACGCTGAAACTCAAAAGCCACGAACTCCTCCCCGGCGGCTGCATCTGGGCGAAGTACAAAGTCGTCGGCCGGCCGGGGTGAGGCGGGCCGGCGATTAAGGCAACAGTTCTTCGCCGGTCAGGACGTACCAATTATGAGTGCCGGCCTCGGCGGCATCCGGTACCTTGCGCAACGCCGTGGTGTGGTGCGTGATGCGTTGACGCAGCGCGGCCTGATCGATCTTCGGCCATGCCGCCAGCACGTCTTTGAAATCTTTGTCGCGACGACTGAATACTTTGCCGGCCAGCATATCGAGTGGATCGACCAGCCGTACCGTCAGACGCCCGAACACGCCGAATGAAATGGTGCGATCTTGCCAACCGTCCGGCAGGTAATGGGACTGAAAGTGGGTCAGCCGCAGGCCGAACAGGTCGACAGTGCGTTGAAGCAAGGCGTGGTCTTGCCGGAGAGCGGGCGGAAGTTCGTCGACGATATCGACGTCTTCGGTATGTCGCGCGATGAATGATTCGATCATCAACGCCATTGAGCCGCCGATGACGATTTCGGTCGGGTCATGCAGGCGGCTGCCGATGTCGCGAAACATCTTCTCAAGGATCGCGGGATCGGTCACGTTCACGATGCGCTCCTTCAATGAAGGGAACCCGATCTCGTCTGCCGGCCGATTCAGGAACGATTCGATCGCTTCACGTTGTGGCAGCCAGTGCAAGCGCACTGCCAGGCCGGGCGCGCCCCAGAAATGACGAAGCCCGATCACCGCATCACGTACGAGCAACTGCGTGCGAGGGTCATCCGTCGCCAGCACGGCCGGATGTCGAATCGCCGCGAATAACGCTTCCGCATCGACCGCCTGGCCGCCAGACATGACCAGCGACCATGCTTTATCGACCGGGTCCATGCCTGGATATTACCTCACCAGCGTTTCGCCTGCTGGGCGACTTTCATTGGCAGGCCGAACAGGTCGATGAAGCCTCGGGCGGCGGTGACGTCGTAGCCGTCCATGCTGAAGCTGGCGAGCTTGTCGTCGTACAGGCTGTTCGGGCTGCTCGCCCCGACCGCGAACGCGCAGGCCTTTGAACAGCCGCACTTTCACTTTCCCGGTCACGCTGGCGTTCGTGTGGTCGATGAACGCCTGCATCGCCTCGCGCAGCGGGTGGAACCACTGGCCGTTGTAGACGAGCTCGGCGTACTTGAGCGCGACGCCTTGCTTGAAGTGGTAGGTGTCGCGTTCGATGCAGATTTGTTCGAGGGCCTTGTGGGCTTCGTAGAGGAGGGTGCCGCCGGGCGTCTCGTAGACGCCGCGGCTTTTCATGCCGACGAGGCGGTTTTCGACCAGCAGCGTCGTGCCGACGCCGTGTTTACCGCCGATGGCGTTGAGGGTGGCGATGAGGGTGTCGCCGGCGAGTTTGCTGCCGTTGACGGCGACGGGGATGCCGCTTTCGAATTCGATTTCGACGATCTCGCTCTCGTTCGGCGTCTTGGCGAGCGGGCTGGTCATCGTCAGGCAGGCTTCCCAGTTCGGCTCGGAGTCCGGGTGTTCGATTTCCGCGCCTTCGTGGCTGATGTGCCAGAGGTTGCGGTCCTGCGAGTAGATCTTCTTCTTGCTGGCCGTGACGGGGATGTTGTGCTTGTGGGCGTAGTCGATGGCGCTTTCGCGGTCGCGGAGTTCGAACGTCGGGTCTTTCCACGGGGCGATGATTTTGAGGTCGGGCGCGAGCGCCATGTAGGTGAGTTCGAAGCGGACCTGGTCGTTGCCCTTGCCGGTCGCGCCGTGGCCGACGGCGTCGGCGCCGGTGGTGCGGGCGGCTTCGACCTGCTTGGCGGCGATCAGCGGCCGGGCGATGCTCGTGCCGAGCAGGTAGTCGGCTTCGTAAATCGCGTGCGCCTTGAGCATCGGGAAGCAGTATTTTTCCGCGAATTCCTTCTTCAGGTCGGCGACGATGACTTCGTCAGCGCCGCTGGCGTAGGCCTTCTTCTCAATGCCGCTCAGTTCGTCGCCTTGCCCGAGTTCGCAGGCGAATGCCACGAGTTTGACGCCCGGGTAGCGTTCTTTGAGCCAGGGGAGGATGACGCTGGTGTCTAAGCCGCCGGAGTAGGCGAGGACGATTTTCTTCGGGTTCGACGATTCAGCAGCCATGGCACATCCTTCTTAGGGGCTCTTCGAGTAAGGCGAACCAGTATAGAAAAAGCGGACCGCGTTGCTACCGAACAGGCGGATTACCGGACGTGAGGATTTGCGCACCTTACTGGGAAGCCCCCATTTCGCCGGGCGGTGAAACATCCGAAGTCAATTAGGCGGCGTCTGTCGGGACTTGCCGTGAGGGTGAATCAGGATGCGGATCAACCAATTCGACTGGAAGTCGGATACAGACACACTCCCCCAGGGATGCCTGGCGGCGCAATTGGTGCTTTGCTTCGGCGAACGCGCGCTCCTGGCGGACGACGCGGCGATCGATCGCCTGGCTGAGCGGTACCCGAATGCTCATGTGATCGCCTGTTCCGCCGGCGGGGCGATCGACGGTCCGCACGTGCTGGACAACAGCCTGGCGGTGACGGCGGTGGAGTTCGAAGACTCCGCCGTGCAGGCCGCCTGTATGGACCTGGAAGACGGCGTCGACGAGTTCGACGCCGGGCACCTGCTCGGGCAATCCTTGCCACCCGCCGGGCTGGTGCACGTGTTGCTCTTCGCGCCGGGGCTGAACGTCAACGCCGGCCAGATTCTCGCGGGCCTGCGGACGTGGTTGCCCGACGGCGTGACCATGACCGGCGGCCTGGCGAGTGACGGCACCGCCTTCGAACAAACCTTCATCCGCACCCGCGGCCCGAACCTTGATGCGCCCACCAACGGCCGACGCGTCGTCGCCATCGGCCTGTACGGCCAGCGACTGCGAGTCGGCTTCGGGTCGCTCGGCGGGTGGGACGTCTTCGGGCCCGAACGCACCGTCACCAAATCCCAGGGCAATGTCCTGCACGAGCTCGACGGCCAGCCGGCGCTAACGCTTTACAAGGAATACCTCGGCGACCAGGCGGCCGGCCTGCCCTCCAGCGGGCTGTTCTTCCCGCTCGCGGTCCGCCAGCAGGAAGACGGCGAAGTCGTCGTCCGGACGCTGCTGAGCGTCGACGAGACCGACGGCTCAATCACCCTCGCCGGCGACATCCCGCAAGGCAGCACGGCCCGGCTGATGCACGGCTTTCTGAATCACCTGATCGACGGCGCGCGCACGGCGCCGCCACCGCCGCCCGCGCCACCGGCGACGAGCCGCAACTGGCGCTGCTCGTCAGTTGCATCGGCCGGCGACTGGTGCTCAAGCAGCGGATCGAAGAAGAAGTCGAAGCCGTGCAAAGCGTCCTCGGCGCAGGCGGCGCTGACGGGCTTTTACTCCAACGGCGAGCTCTGCCCGAATACCCGCGGTGCGCCTTGCGCCGTGCACAACCAAACGATGACCGTGACCACGCTCGCTGAGGTGGCGTAACATGCACCCGCTTCTCGATCGCCAACTCCAACGCGCCTTCGGCGCGGATCGCCCGGCCGGACTCGAAAAATTGCTGGCGGCGGTCGATGCGGCGTATGCCGACTTCGACGGCGAACGGCAGATGCTCGAGCGGTCCATGATGATGGCCAACGAAGAGCTGCTGACCGTCAACGGCCGTTTACAGACCGACCTGCACCGCCGCGAGCTCGCCGAGGCCGCACTTCGTCATGCGGCCACGCACGACGAGCTCACGGGGCTGGCGAACCGTTCGCTGTTGCTGGAACGCCTGAACCAACGCCTGCACAGCGATTCGGCGCGAACGAACCGAAGACGGCGTGTGCGGTGCTGTTTATCGACTTGGACCGCTTTAAATTCGTCAATGACAGCCTCGGCCATGTCGCCGGTGATCGGCTGCTCGTGGAGATTTCCAGCCGTCTGACGAACCTGCTCACGCCTCGGGAAACATTCGCCCGCTTCGGCGGCGACGAGTTCGTGCTGCTGATGACCCGCGACGCCAATGACGCAGAGGCCTGCGCCGAACAAATGGCCGCTGACATCTTTGTCGCCCTGGCCGAGCCATTTGTCATCGATGGGAATGAACTGTTCGTGACGGTAAGCATCGGCATCGCGGTCAGCGGGACGTCGTGCAACGACGGCATCACGCTGCTGGGCAACGCCGACGTCGCTCTCGCCCACGCCAAGCAACGCGGGCCTGGCATGTCCCGCGTGTTCGACGCGAGCATGCGTCAGCAGGCGGAGCAATCCTTGCGACTGGACCGCGAACTACGCCGGGCGATCGAACGGCAGGAGTTCTTTGTCGTGTATCAGCCGATCGTCGATCTGATGACTTCGCGGCTGACCGGGTTCGAAGCACTCGTCCGGTGGCGTCACCCTGAGCGTGGGCTGATCCCGCCCGGCGAATTCATTGCCGTCGCGGAACAGACCGGCCTGCTCGCGCCGATCGGCGACCTGGTGCTGAACGAAGTCTGCCGCCAGCGTGCCGAGTGGAACCGCCGTTTCCCCGAACTCCGCCACGTGACGGTCGCCCTGAACTTGTCGGCCGTGCAGTTCGAACACGCGGAGCTGGCGAAAGTCGTTAAAAACGCGATCAGGCATTACGGCCTCGATGCGTCGCAACTGGTCATGGAAGTGACCGAGTCGACCGTCATGCGCGATACCGACCGTGTCATGCGATTCTTCAACGAACTCAAGCCGCTCGGCGTGAAGTTCAGCATCGACGACTTTGGCACGGGCTATAGCTCGCTGGCGTGCCTGCACCGGTTCGAATTCGACACGCTGAAAATCGACCGGGCGTTCGTTTCACGCGTCGGATCGAGCGGCGACGGGTTCGATATCGTCGAGACCATTGCCGCCCTCGGGCACCGCCTCAAGCTCTGCGTGGTCGCCGAGGGGATGGAGAATCTCACACAACTCAACGGCGTGATGAAAGCACGGTGCGACCGCGCCCAGGGTTACGTCTTCTCACGCCCGGTCGACGCGACTACGGCTGAAACACTCCTGGCCAACCCGGTGTTTGCCCCGGCGGAAAAAGTGCGTGTGATGGCGGCATGAACGCGTCGCGGGCGGCGGGGGAATTCATTGTAATACGCAGGCCGCCGAGGAATGGGTTCCTCGGCGGCCGGTTCGGTTTGAGATTCGGACAGCCGACACCGCTCAGGTGTTGGATTCACTCAGGCTGTCGGAGAGCGACGGGTCGGGCTTCCAGTTCGGGTTGTTCTTCTTGTCCAGCACGTGGCGGCCGAGTTCCAGGCGGCGGATGACCGCGTCCATGTCGGCGGGCCGCTTGGCGGGGTTGGTGCTGACGCATTCCAGGATCAGATTGCTGACCGGGACCGGGACGATCGGGTTCAGCTCGCTGGGGCTGGGGATGGCGGTGTCGAGCAGGAAGCTGTTTTCGCCCTTTTTCTGGGTGGTGTACAGCGTCGGAATGTGCCGACCCGTGACCGCCCAGTAGAGGGTCGCGCCGAGGTTGAAGACGTCCGTCTGCGCCGTCACCGGCTTACGGGCGACCTGCTCCGGGGCGATGAAGTCCGGCGTGCCCTGGATGCGTTCCTTGACGGTGCCGGTCTTGCAGCTCTGGCCGTAGTCAATGACCTTCACGCGGCCGGCGCGGTCGCGGAGGATGTTGTTTGGCTTGATGTCGCAGTGGACCAGGCCCATCTGGTTCATCACCTTCAATCCCTCGGCGGCCTGGATGAACGTGTCGAGCACGTCCGTCAGGCTCCGGGGCAGGTCATTCTCCAGCGGCCGGCCTTCGAAGAATTCCATGACCAGGAATGCTTCGCTGACCTTCAGCAGAAGGGTCTTGACGACCTTCAACTCATAGGTGCGACGCAAATTCTTGTGCGTGAAGTTCTTGCTGATCTCGTACTCGGCTTCCATCTGTTCGATGAAGCGAATGTCCTTCGGATCAGCGCGTACGACGTGCTTGAGTGCAAGCGTCTGGCGGGTATTCGGGTCGAGCACTTTGTAAATCGTGCTACGCGCACCTTCTCCCAACCGCTCCAGAACTTCGTAATGGAGGAGAGTTTGGCCCATGTAGGTTGTCCCACCCCCTGAACTTACGTCGCGGCCAGCGGGGACGGTGCCCGGCCCGATACGGTCCACTCACGCCGATAAAGAATCAATAATGGAACATGCGCGAGTGACGAACAACAACTCACCGAGCGGCCGGCGGCACGCGGACGGCAAACGTTGGTCAAAGATAGACGAACAATAGGCCTTCTGCAAGGAAAAGTCGCAGCGGCCCAAAGTCGATTAGGGTGTTCCCCGATCAGGGGGCGAGCGGGGTCGGTGCCAGTGCCAGCAGCAGCCCGGTGGTGGCGGCGAGAACCCCGATGAGGCTAACCAAAACGACGGCGCGACGGCGAGGGGAGGTGCTGGTCATGGCAATCAAGGCCGATCCTCGGCCGATCTTCCTTGATCGACCGGCCCGGATACCGGGCGTTAAAAATTCTTTCACGACACGGCCGATTAATCAAGCCGAATCGAAATAAGTTCTGATGAATAAAAACCTTAGTTCGCCAGCGTCGCCAGGCTGTCGCCGTTCAAGGCGGTGAAGCGGCCGCCGTTGGATTCGGCGATCGTGCGGAGTGGATCGTCCGGTGCGGTCTCGCCGAGCGTGAAGGCGTGAACGATCGGCTTGGCGGGCCGTGCGGCGAGGGCCGTGTCGACCGCTTTGGCGAAGTCCGGCCCGAGCTGCAGCGACTTACCCGTCGCCAGCACCAGTGTCGTCGGCGACGTGTCCAGCGCCATTTTCAACGCCGGCAGCACGTCGGTCGAGCGGCCGGTGTTCACGCCGTCAAACCAGCGGGCAAGCTTTTCCGCCTCCGCCGGCGATGCGTAACCCGCTGCCAGGGCTGGGTATGCGTCCGTGGCACCGTTGTCCCAAAGCACGACCTGGAACCGCCGATCGGGCCCGAGGCTGCGGACGGCGTTGACGGTGAGCGACTTCAGGGCGGGCATGAACGCGCTGGTGGCGTCGCCGCGGTCGAGCAGGAAAACGACCTTGTCGCCCGAGAGTGTCACGCCGGCGAATTTCGGCTCGGCGGTGGCGCTGTGCGTGCCGGCCGGGGGTGTCGTGCCAAGGCCGGGCAGTGATTCCGCCGGCATCAGCCAGATCACGCCGGCGAGAATAAACAACACGATCGCGATGCCTAAACCGATAAACAGCGGCAGTTTAGATTTCGGCGGCTTGAGCGACGGCGCGACCGGCAGGCCCGGCCCGCGCGAGCCGCCGACCCGGTTCCCCAGGCCACTGCTGGATAAGCCCGACCCGTGCACCGCCTCGGCCAATTCCTCCAGGCCGGACGGCGTGCTCGATAAACCGGTGCGCGCCTTGGCGGTGTAAAGGGTTTTGGGCTCGTCGCCGGCAAGTACTTTTCCGGAAACGGTTTGCCCGCTTCCCGATTTCACCCGGCGGGGGACGGTCTGGATCGCGCCGCAGTGCTTGCACCGGCAGACGCCGCCGGCGAAAGCGTCGTCGACTTCGATCTGGGTCTGGCAGTTCGCACACGTCAGCCGAATCACGACTTATAGTGTAGCGGATGCCTGTCCACGTCGGCAAAGCGGAATTCGGTCGACTCGTCGAAGCGGCGTTGGCGGAGCTACCCGAACCGTTCGCCGCCCACCTCGAACGCGTGCCGATCGAAGTCCGAGATCGGCCGACCTTTGAGCAACTGAAAAGCGTCGGCCTGGACGAAGACGAACTGCTGCTGGGCCTGTATGTCGGTACGAGCCTGCCGGACGAATCGGTCCTGCACGACATGGAATGGCCGAGCGTTATCTATCTGTTTCAGGACGATTTAGAAGAAGTCTGCGACACCCTCGACCAGCTCCGCCGGGAGATCCGCACGACAGTGCTCCATGAAATCGGGCACCACTTCGGCATGGACGAAGACCAGCTCGACGCGCTCGGCTACGGGTAAAACGACTTCAGAGGCCGCGATGGAAGTCGCGGATGGAATCGCTCGATCCACGACTCACGTCGCGGCTTTTGGTTTCCCCCTGTCTCACGGACCTGTGGCAATCTGTCTGCCGGATTTTCACAACAGTTGCGGACCGGCGGGCGTATTTCTTAACGCTCACTTCAGCCGGCCGGCGGTCTAATCTCGTGAAAATGGGAATAATTAGATAGCTAACTAAACGTTTCGCGTCTCGAACGTATAAAGCTTACGCATGTCGGCGCAGTTGACGACAACTTCGAACGCGGTGGCGCACAGCTCGGGGTACTGGGAAGTGTTGCGGCTGATCGGCGTTTTCCGCCGGGTCATGGAGCCGTACTTCGCGCGGTTTGGCATTAGTCAGGCGCAGTGGGGCGTGCTGCGGATTTTGCACTGCGCCGAAGCGTCGGGCGAGCCGCTAATGAAATTGGCCGACCTCGGCGGTCGGCTGCTGATCCGGCCATCGAGCGTGACGAACATGGTCGAGAAGATGCGCGTCGCGGGCCTGATCAGTCGCGAAGCCAGCCCCGTCGATCAGCGGGCCAAGTCGGTCCGCCTGACTGAAGCCGGGCGGCAGCTGGTTGACCGCGTGCTGCTCTGCCACGCCAAGCAGATTGACGCCGTCATGAGCGGGTTGAATCCGCAGGAGCAGGCGCTGTTTCGCGACCTGCTGCACAAATTGAATACGCATTTGGAAGGCCAGGCCCCCGCGGACTGGCCGGCCGAGGAATGAAACATGTTGACTTGGATTAAACGGATTGTCGTAGTCGTGGTGCTGCTCGCCTTGGTTGGCGGAGCGGGCATGTGGATCTGGGGTGGCGAGAAGAGCGCCGCGGTGCAGTTCCGCACGTCGAAAGTCGACCGCGGCGACGTGATCGCCGCCATCAGCGCCACCGGCACGGTGGAGCCGGACGAAGTCATCGACGTCGGCAGCCAGGTGACCGGCCAGATCGCCGCGTTCGGCGTCGACACCAAGGGCAAGACGATCGACTACATCAGCCAGGTCAAGCAAGGCGAACTCGTCGCCAAGATCGACGACACCACCTACGTCGCCGCCCTCAACGAAGCCAAGGCGCAGCTGCTCCAGGCCACCGCCGGCGTCGCCCGCGCCGAGGCCGACAAGCTCACCGCCCAGGCCAAGCTCACGCAAGGCCAGCGCGATTGGGAGCGTGCGCAGAAGATCGGCACCGGCGACGCGCTGTCGCAGACCGCCTACGACAACTACCGTGCCGTTTTCGAAACCGCCCAGGCGAATCTCGCCGTCGCCGACGCCGCCATCGAAACCGCAAAGGCCGCCGTGAACCAGGCGCAGTCGACCGTCGACCGCGCCCAGCGGAACGTCGATTACTGCACGATCAAGTCGCCCGTCGACGGCCTGGTGATCGACCGCCGCGTGAACATCGGGCAAACGGTCGTCAGCACGCAGTCGGCCAGCAGCCTGTTCCTGATCGCCCGTGACCTCAAAACGATGCAGGTTTGGGTCGCCGTCAATGAAGCCGACATCGGCCACATTCAGCAGGGCCAGCCGGTGACCTTCACGTGCGACGCGTTCGGCGATCGTGTGTTCAAAGGCACGGTCAAGAAAATGCGTCTGAACGCCCAGATGACGCAAAACGTCGTCGTTTACACCGTCGAAGTGAATGTCGACAACGCCGACTACACGCTGCTGCCCTACCTCACGGCGAATGTGCAGTTCGAAACCGAACGCCAGGACGCCACGCTCATGGTGCCGACCGGGTGCGCTCCGCTGGACGCCCGATCCGGAACAGATCGTCGCCAGCGAACGCGAAAAATACGCCGCCAAGGACGAAACCAAAACCGACGGCCAGCACGGCAATTGGGGCGGCGGACAGGGCGGCGGGGGCAACTGGCAAGGCGGTGGTGACGGCCATAAGAAACGCGACAAGAAGAAAACCGACACCAACGCCAAGCCCGGCACCGTCTGGGTTAAAGACGGCGAATTCGTCCGGCCGGTCAGTGTGACCACCGGTGTTACCGATGGCGCGAACACCGCCGTTGCCGGCGACCTCAAGGAAGGCGACGAAGTCGTCACCGGCACCATCGCCGCCGCCGCCGCGGGCGGCAGTGACGCGCCGAAGAACCCGTTCCTCCCCCAAATGCCGCGCGGCGGCCCGGGCGGCGGCGGCAACCGGGGGCCGCGATGAGCCTCATCGAACTCAACAGCATCACCAAGACCTACGACCTCGGCGAAGTGCAGGTGCCTGTCCTCAAGGGCGTCAGCATGCAGGTCGGGCAAGGCGAACTCGTCGCGCTCATGGGGGCGTCGGGCTCGGGCAAGAGCACGCTGATGAACATCCTCGGCTGTCTCGATCGGCCGACGAGCGGCAGCTACAAACTCGAAGGCCGCGAGATCAGCGAGCTGTCGTCCGACGACCGCGCCATGTCCGCAATGACAAGATCGGCTTCGTCTTCCAGAGCTTCAATTTGCTCGCCCGGACGACGGCGTTGGAAAATGTCATGATGCCGCTGACCTACGCTGGCCGCGCCGTGCCGGATAAGGAAGCCAAGGCCCGCGCCGCCGAGATCCTCCACAAAGTCGGCCTGGGGACTCGGCTGCACCATTACCCGTCGCAAATGTCCGGCGGCCAGCAGCAGCGGGTGGCGATCGCACGATCGCTGATCAACCGCCCGCCGCTTCTGTTCGCCGACGAGCCGACCGGCAACCTCGACAGCAAGACCAGCGACGAAGTGCTGGAGATGTTCCAGAAGCTCAATGAAGAGGAAGGGATCACGATCATCATCGTGACCCACTCCATCGAAGTCGGCCAATGGGCCAAGCGCGCGATCACGATGAAAGACGGCATGATCGCCAGCGGCGCGTACGCCGAACGCACCGCAGCGGCAGCGGAAAAGTTTTTGGCAACGCACACGACATAAAAAGTAGCCAGGAGTTAGAAGCTAGGAGTTAGGAGTAAGACCTGGCTTCCTCTTCTTCTCCTAACTACTAGCTCCTAACTCCTGACTACTCTTATGCGAAGCATCCGAACCTTTAAAACCGCGATCATCGCCCTCCGCCGCAACGTGTTGCGGGCGGTGCTGACGACACTGGGTATTGTGATTGGCGTCGGTGCAGTCATTGCCATGATGGAAGTCGGCAACGGCTCGAGCGCGATGATCCAGAAACAGATCAGCTCGATGGGCGCCAACAACCTGATGATCTTCCCCGGCAGCAGCAATGCCAACGGCATCAGCAGCGGCGCGGGCAGCAACATGAAGCTCACGCCGGACGACTGCGAAGCCATCGCCCGCGAATGCCCGGCCGTCAAGGCGGTCGCGCCGGTCGTCGGGCGCGTACGCAACTCGTCTACGGTGGCAAAAACTGGGTGCCGCAGAACATGCAAGGCACCACGCCGTCGTACATGGAAGTCCGTGACTGGGACATCATCGACGGTGAAAATTTCACCGACAAAGACGTCCGCACTCGCGCAAAGTCTGCCTTGTCGGCACCACCCTCGTCCGCGAACTGTTCAACGGACAAAGCCCCGTCGGCCAGGAGATGCGTGTCAACGGCATCGGGATGCGCGTCGTCGGCGTGCTGGCGGGCAAAGGCGCCAACATGATGGGCCAGGACCAGGACGATGTGCTCATCGCCCCGTGGACCACCATCAAATACCGCGTCAGCGGGCAAGTGCTCTCGAATACCAACCAGAGCGCCGCGGCGAGCGTCAGCGGCACGCAAAGCACCAGCGCGGTTTACCCGAGTGTGAACGTCGGCCTGTACCCCGGCCGCAACTCCGTGCAGACGGCCAACAACCCGATGCCGATCCGTTTCCCCAACATCGATCGCATCAACGCCAGTGCTGTCAGCGCCGACAAAATCGACGAAGCCATCTCGCAGATCAGTGCGCTGCTTCGCGAACGTCACCGCACCGAGGCCGGCGATGACGACGACTTCCAGATCCGCAACCTCACCGAATTCACCACCATGCTCAGCAGCACGACCAGCACGATGAAAAGCCTGCTGCTGTTCGTCGCGACGATCAGCCTGGTCGTCGGCGGCGTGGGCATCATGAACATCATGCTCGTGAGCGTCACCGAACGCACCCGCGAGATCGGCCTGCGCATGGCCGTCGGGGCACGCGGCAGCGATATCCTGCGCCAGTTCCTGACCGAAAGCGTCGTGCTCTGCCTCGTGGGCGGCGGCATCGGCATCGCGATGGGCATCGGCAGCTCGTTCCTGGTCCGCTTCTTCCTGAACTGGCCGACGCAAAGCTCGCCGGGCGCGATCCTGGCGGCGGTGGCGGTCAGCGCGTTCGTGGGCGTGGTCTTCGGGTTCTACCCCGCCTGGAAGGCCGCCAAGCTCGATCCAATCGAAGCCCTGCGTTACGAGTAAAAATCGATGTTGCCACAAATGACACGAATGGACACGAATCCGGAAATTAAATTGAACATGCGTCGGACTACAGGCAAAGCGTTTCATTCGTGTTTATTGGTGTCATTCGTGGCAGCGGCGTCTTGTCTGTCCGGCTGCACCGTCGGTCCTGATTTCAAGAAGCCCGACGGCCATCCGTCGGCGAACTGGACGCCCGCGCCGGCCGCGTCGTACCCGACCAGCCAGCCGATCACGCTCACCGGCGATACGAAAAAACTGGCCGATTGGTGGACGCAGTTCAACGATCCGGAATTGAACGACCTCGTCCGCCGCGCGATCGTGGCGAACCTCGACGTCCGCCGTGCCGCCAGTGCGGTTCGGCAGGCGCGCTGGACCCGCGCCGCCGTCGCCGCCGATCTCTTCCCGCAGGCGAGTGTCAGCGGCGGCTACAACCGCGCCGGCGCCGCCGAGACCGGCACGCACGGCCTTTACCAGGCGGGGCTTGATGCGTCGTGGGAACTCGACATTTTCGGCGGCCGCCGTCGTGCGGTCGAAGCCGCTGACGCGCAGTTTCAAGCAGCCGTTGAAGACCGGCGCGACGTGCTCGTCAGTGTCGTCAGCGAAGTCGCGCTCAACTACGTGAACCTCCGCGGCTACCAGCGGCAGATCGAAATCGCCAACGGCAACCTCACGCTGCAGAAGAAGAACGCCGATCTCGTTCGTCGCCTGTTCAATGACGGCAACGGCTTCAACAGCCGCCTCGACGTCTTCAACGCCGACGCCAGCGTCGCCAGCACGGCAGCCGCGATTCCGGGTCTGGAGACGCAAGCCCGCCAGGCGGTTTATGCGATCAGCGTGCTGCTGGACCGCACGCCGGCGGAGTTGCTGGAAGAGTTGTCGACGCAGTCGTCGCTGCCCGTCGCGCCGCTGGACGTGCCGCTCGGCTTGCCGTCCGATCTGTTAAACCGCCGACCGGACATTCGTCGGGCTGAGGCGCAACTTCACGCCGCGACGGCGGGCGTGGGTGAAGCGACGGCAGACCTGTTCCCGCGGTTCAGCCTCACCGGCAGCTACGGCTCGCAGAACGGCAAGGCGATCGGCCTGTTCGATTACGCCAGCCACTCCTGGAGCTTCGGCGGCGGTCTGACGTGGCCGCTCTTCGACGCCGGCCGCATCTTCAACAACATCAAGGTGCAGAACGAAGTCCAGGAACAGGCCGTGCTCGCGTACCGCCAGACGGTGCTGACGGCGTTGCAGGACGTCGAAAACACACTCGTGGCGTACGTGAAAGAGTACGAACGCCGCGCCGCCATCGCCGACGCCGTCACCGCCAACCGCGAAGCCGTCAAAGTCGCCACCACGCTCTACTCGAACGGCCAGACCGACTTCCTCAACGTGCTGTCGGCACAGCAGGCGCTGTTCAGCAGCGAAAACTCGCTCGTGCAAAGCGACCGCACGACGGTGACGAACCTCATCGCCCTCTACAAAGCCCTCGGCGGCGGCTGGGAAGGCGACAGCGCCAAGTCCGACGCGGAAATGGGCCGGTAGTTTTGTAGGGGCGACGCCTGCGTCGCCCCTACAAAATATCAGCGCAGCGTGCGGAAGTTTTCGACCGTGAGCCGCTCAGCCGCGTGGAGCGCCGCCAGCACGACTTCGTCTGTTTCGTTCTGTTGTAATTCTCGTAAAAGCCGCGGCACGGCTAATCGGTCCGCGTCGCGGTCGAGCGTGTAGCGTTGCCGCCCGAGCGTTAGGATGGCTTCGATACGCCACATCCGTTCGGCGGTCGACTTTTCCGCAAGACGTCGCGCGTCGCCAGCGTGGCGGGCGATGACGATGTTGTCGATCGCGCAGACGGCGTCGATCACCGGCTGAAGGCGTTGCCGTTCGAGTGCCGCGGCCGAGCGGTCGAACGTCGCCAGCAGCGCGGCGCGACGCGGGTCGCCGGCCTTCTCCGCGAGTTGCCGAAGCCCGGCGGCGGCGTCACGCGCCATCGCCAGCCCGGCGACGGCTTCGTCGGCACGGATACGGCCGTCGAACAGCCGAACGCCCAGAGCGAACGCGGCTTCGAACGCCTGCCTTGCTTCCGTCGGCCGGGCGTCGGCGAGTAGCAACGCCGCCCGTTGCGCACACCGGCCGGCCAAGAGCAGGGTGTCGTGGTCATCGCTTACTGAGTCGTATGTCGCGCGATTTTGCGGTTCGGCAAGGGCATCGCCTCGCCGGCTGCGGGCGGCGAGCAATGCGTTCACGCCGGGCGATTGCAGAATGGCGTCGGCGTCACGCTCGGCGAGCAGATTCGAATACCGGTTCGGGTCACGCCGCACGGCATCGATCGCCTGCTGGTACAGCACCCGTGCGTCGCCGGATTCGTCACTCGTAAAAACCGCCGAGGCGGGAACTTCGGTCGTCAGCGGCTCCGTGGCAGCGGCGGACGTCAGCAGGGCTGTGGGCGGTGTCAGTGCGTTCAACGCCGCGATCTCTCGGAACACCAGTCCGAACAACAAGGCGATGACGGCGGCCAGAACGAACCCCAGGCGGTAGCCGAGCATGGCGGGTCGCCTCCGGGGTTAAACCGAACTCGGCGGCCGGTCGGGCCAGTCGGTGGCGTCACGCAGGGCTTCGATTTGCTCTTTGGTGTAAGACCGCCCGCGGTCCAGCCCGGGGCAGGTTTTCTTCGCCGAGTCCCACGCCTTTTTCGAGCCCAAAAGCCCGTCCCAGAACGGCCAGGTGCGGCACTGGAGCGGGCGGACGTCGTACGCCGTGCAGACACGCTTTTTGCCGATCTTGCCGTCGGTTTCGATCTCGATTTCTTTGAGGAAAACGCAGTCGTACTCGTTGCGGAGATTTTTGCGTTCTTTCAGGCTGACGTGGCCGTTGATGAGGCGGCAGTATTTTTTCAGGAACGCGGTCCGCTCCATGTTCAGCGACGCGCAGAATCGATCAATTTCGACGTCACTGATCCAGACATACCCCGGCCCGCCCGTGCAGCAGTTGCCGCACTGCGTGCATTGGAATTTCAGACCTTCGGCATACCAGGGCGAGACGACCGGCAACTTCATTGCGGCGACTATAACATAGTCGCTGTTGAACGGTTGATTGGTTAATCAGTTGATCAGTGCCCGCCGAGAGTGCAAGGGCACGTTGAGAATCTCAGGCAGCCGCTGATCAACCTATCAACTGATCAACCCATCAACTCATTAAAAGAACTCCCCGCCGACTTCCCACTTGCCGTCTTCGCGGCGGCGGATGTTCGCCACGCGCAGGCGGGTGCTGAGCCGCAGCGACTGGTCGGCGATCACCATCCAGAAGCTGTCGCCCTTGTGCGGCTCGGTGTCGGTGACATAACCGACGCCGTGCAGGGAGAGGTCTTTGACGCGGACGTTCTGGCCCTTGCCGTGCTTGGCGCCACTGGCGGCCGACAGCCAGGCGGTGGTTTCGCGGCGGTGTCGCGGCGAACGACGGCGGTCGGCGGGCGGGGCGGCGACGGCGGACGAGCCGCTAGCGATGTCGGGGGCAGTCGAGGTCATACCAGTTCACTCATCGGACGATTCGGCCTGCCACTTGGGAAGTGCGGCCGAGAGTTTACGCCGCATCGTTTTCCGCCTGCGACGGCGCCGTAACGGCGGCCAGCAGACCGAGCGCCGCGAGAAACGCATCGCGGCCGAGGGCGACCGATAATTCTCGGCGAACGGCAGCAGAATCCAAGAGCGCACCCCGATGGGGAAAACTACCACTTGGCAGCGGGTGGTCGCGCCGCAACTCGCCGCCGACCAGCACCGCCAGGCCCAATAATGTCGCCGCCGCCACCCCCGGCGCGAGCTTCGGGTTACGACCGCTGACCAACCAGAGGGCCAGCGCCAGTTCCAGGCAGCCGGCGGCGCGGATGGCTTTGGGCGTCTGCAAGTAGCGTGACAGCATGGTGATACCGCTGTCAGGCCGGTAGAGCTTCCACCCGCCCGCCGTCAGCAGGCCCGCCGCGACGACCGTCAGCGCGAGGCGGCGCAGGCGTTTGATGGCGGGGGATTCGGTAGGGTCTGCGTCCGGCACGGGGCGGATGATAACGGGCCGCGTGACAATTGCGCCGTTGTGGGGTTTCCCCGCCGCGGTTACCTTGGCCGTGTGCTGGATTTCACGTGGAAGATATTGGCCACCGTCGGCCTGGTGTTGCTGAACGCTTATTTCGTCGCCAGCGAGTTCGCCGCCGTCGGCGCTCGCCAAAGCCGGCTGGAGGCCGACGCCGGCAAATCAATCCTCGCCCGGGCGGCGCTGCAGATTAAGCACAAGCTCGATCTCTACCTTTCGACATGCCAACTCGGCATCACGATCGCGTCGCTGGGCCTGGGTGCCGTCTGCGAGCCGGCGATCGCCGCGCTGCTGGAACCGATTTTCAGTTATTTCGGGTTTCAAGCCCCGCCCGGCGGGCACCACGCGTTGGCGATCATGATCGCGCTCGCGATTGCGACCACGCTGCACGTCGTCGCCGGCGAAGTAGCGCCGAAAAACGTCGCCATTCTCCACCCGGAGAAGCTGCTGTTGGTGCTCGGCCTGCCGTTGATCGGGTTCACTTATTTGTTCTACCCGGTGATCTGGGTGATGAATTCGATGAGCAACCTGCTGCTCAAGGCATTCGGCATTCACCTGCAGGGCGACGCCCACGGCGGCCTGCCGCACACCGAGGACGAAATCCGCGGCCTCGTCCGCCAAGCGGCCGCCAGCGGGGCGATCGAAAGTCAGCAGTCGCAACTGCTGCTCTCGGCGCTCGCGTTCGGCGACCTGCTCGTTCGCCAGATCATGACGCCGCGGACGAATGTGCGGTTCCTCAAGCTCGATCAACCCGTCGGCCAGGTGCTGCAGGTGATCAAGCGCAGCGAATACACGCGGCTGCCGCTCTGCGATAAAGACCTCGACCACGTCGTCGGCTTCGTACACGTGAAGGACTTGCTCAATCACATGAAGCTGATCCCCGGCAAGCTGCGGTTCGCCGACGAAAAAACGCCGGAAGGCATGGCGATCGCGATCGCCGACGGCAAGCCGGGCTCGGCGCTGCACGTCATCGGTTCCGGCGAACTGGAATTGATGAAGATCAAGCGTGACGTGCTCTTCGTGCCGGAACTCGTCGAGGTCAAACGCCTGCTCCGCCAGTTCCAGGACACGCAGATTCACATGGCCATCGTCGTGGACGAATACGGCGCGACCAAGGGCGTCGTCACGATGGAAGACGTGCTCGAACAGATCGTCGGCGAGATCGACGACGAATTCGACGCGGCTACGAAAGATTACGTCGTCGAAGGCGAAACCATCCGCGTCAGCGGCCAGTTCCCGATGCACGAACTGCGGCTGAAACTGAACCTTCACGAAGACGTGGAAGCCGAAGGCGTGGATACCGTCGGCGGGTACATGACCCAGTCGCTCGGCCGACTGCCGCAGGTCGGCGATACGGTTTCCATCGGCACGTACGACGCCCGCGTCCTGACCGTGCCCCGGCGGCGCGTCGGGGCCGTCATGCTAACCCCGCAAACCCCCGCAACGTCAGCCGTCGCGGCAACGACGGACGCGTAACTTTGTAATCGGATTTCGTGCACGCCGGGTCTGAGGTACGCCGAAGGCCCGGGTCTTCGGCGTACCTCAGACCCGGCGTCTGCCAACCGAGCGAATTACGCCTCTAATCGCTTTTTATCTGCTTTTTCGGACCGCGCCCCGAGCCAGACGCCGAGTTCGAAGAGCAGGCAGAGCGGCAGCATCAGGCCGACAGTGGCGGTAATCGCGTCGCCGGGCGTGATGACCGCGGCCACGATCGCCATGATGAAGTAGACGATCCGCCGCAACCCTTTCACCTGGTCGACTTCGATCACGCCGATTTTGATCAGCGCCAGCACCACCAGCGGCAGCTGGAAACTCAGGCCGAACACCATCAGCATGTTCAGCACGAGGTCGACGTATTCGGGCAGCTGGATTTGCGGCGTGACAAGATTTTCCGAGCCGAACTGCAGCGTGCGGACTTTGTTCTCGATAACGATCTTCAATCGCTTTTCGTAAGTGTCGTACCACATGCCCGCCCAGTCATGCGTCTCGGGCAGCGTGGCGGGCGTGCCGGCGAGCTTGGGCACATGAAATACCTCCACCGCCTGCGTGTTGGGCGGCAGGTAGTTCGTGTCCTGCGGCAGCGGAATGTTCAGGCTGAAGCTCATCAGCCATTGCAGCGTCCAGGGCAGAATCAGGAAGTAAACGAACAGATCGCCGGCGATCAGCAGCGTGATGCTCAGCGGCACGTACCGCGTAACCGTCTTCCGCTCGTTCGGATACAAACCCGCCGCCACGAACAGCCAGAGCTGCCAGACCATCCACGGGCTGGCGATCACGCAGGCGCAGATCATGCTGATCTGGATGTAAACGCTGAACCCGTCGCTGACGTCTTTGATGACCAGCGTCGGGTTGACGTCGTACATCACCAGCGTGTCCCAGAGCGGCTTGCAGAAGTAGCTCAGCACGTCACGCCCGAAGAACAAACAGACGACGGCGGCGACGGCGAAACCGAGCAGGGCGTAGATGAGGCGGCGACGCAGCTCTTCGAGGTGGTCGCCGAGCGTCATGCGGTATGACTCGGGATCATACGGGGCGTAGTCGACCGGCTCGGGCATTGGAGGCGAAATCATAGCGTGGAAGCGCGGCGGGAGTTAGGCAGTGACAAGACGCCACGGCCGGCCGTTACCCGATTGACGTTGAGACGCCATCTCTTCTTTCAATCCGAACAAGTCCTGACTCCCCGCCCGCCTCGCGTTGCCCTACACTGCCCGGCCTATGCCGATCGAACGCCGGCTTGGCGCCGGGCTCTTGCTCGCCTGGCTTCTCGCCGGCGGTTTTCTGTTGTTCGCCGCCTCGCAGCCGCCGGTCAGCCGGACCCAGGAAGCGCGCGTCCTCGAAACCGCCCGTGAAATGGCCGAACTGCCGGTGAATGACTGGGGCATTCCGCGGCTGAACGGTGCCGAAAGATTGCGCAAACCGCCACTGGCGTATTGGCTGTCGGCGTCGTCGTTTCGGCTGTTCGGCGTCAGCGACTTCACCGGCCGATTGCCCGTCACGCTGCTCGCCTGGCTGACGCTCGGCAGCACTTTTCTCGTCGCCCGGCAACTTTACGACGGCCGCACGGCGTTCTTCGCGGCGGCGGTGCTGCTGAGCAGCTGGCTGGGGATGAAGTCGGCGATCGTCGCCGAGACCGACGGCCTCGTGGCGGCGTTCCTGACGCTCGGCGTCTTCGCCGTGCTCCGCGCTTTCGACGCCCGTCCCGGCCGCGACGTCATCTGGCAACACCTCGGCGCCGTCTGCTGTGCCCTCACGGTTCTCGCCAAGGGCCCGCCGGCGATTTACCTGGTGATCTTCATGACCGGCCTGTGCGCAATCCGCCAGGACTGGCGGCCGATGTCGCGGTTTTTTCGAACCGGTGCCGTCACCACGCTGCTGGTGATCGCCGTGCCGTGGTTCGTTTACGTCGCCCGGCATTCGACCCAGGAAGGCCAGCTCGGCACAGACCTGCTGAACTCCGCCGAGGGCGGCGACCACCACGGCCCGCCGTGGGACTACCTGCCGATGCTCCTGCAAGCGACGCTGCCGTGGACCGGCGTCTGGTTGGCGGCGCTCTGGTCGGCGCTGTTCGCGATGTGGCGGCAATGGCAGACGCGCGGGCCGCGCGTCGGGCGCAGCGGGCTGTTCGTCGTCAGCATCTGGGCACTGTCCATGCTCGTGCCGCTCTGCTGTTGGGGGAATAAGCAGCTCCAATACCTCGTCCCCGTCATGCCGCCCACGGCCATTCTCGTCGGCTGGGCGCTCACGGGCGTCATCGGCAAACGCGCCTGGGCGACGGCGGTGACGGTCGCCACCTTCATCACAGCGGGCATCCTCGTCGTCATCGGCCTGGCGAGCATTGCCGTGACGCTGGCGGTCCGGTCCCAAGCCAGTGGCAGCCTCACCGGCGGCGACGCGGCGCTGGTCACCGCGATCTTCGGCTTGGCGGTCTGGACGGCCCTCCGCTGGCGCGCCGGCCGGCGTCACGGCGTGACGGCCAGCCTCGTGCTGGCGGCGGGCGTCATGCTCATCCCGCTCGCCTGGCTCCCCAACGCCACCGGCGGCCGCGGCCGCAATGCGGCGATCGAAGTCGTCACCGAATACCCGCACGCCAGTTTCTATTTCCGTGGCACTGAACTGCCCGTCATGAGCTGGACGATGCGCCGCGCCGTCCCGTTGCTGCCGGAAGACAAAATCGAATCAAAAACCGCCGAGCCGAACAGCGTCATCCTCGAACAGCAGCAGGACGACGAACCTTACCCCACGGCTCCGAAGGGCTTCCGCCGCGACCAGGAAATTCGGCAACGGGAAAACGTGCTGCACGTCTACGTGCCGGAGAAAAAATCCGAAGGCTGAAACCCGAAAAATCAATGGAGGGCGTCACTCCGTGACGCCGTATTGCCGAATGAAGAGGCGTCACGGAGTGACGCCCTCCAGGCCGCTATTTGTCATTTCGATTTTGCGTTACACCCTGACGCCGCTGAGTCGCGTGTACGCGCTCGCGCCGCCATAGCCGTAGCTGCGGATTCGGACGAAGTAGGTCGTACCGCGGGTGAGGCCGGTGATGAGGCTGCTGACGCTGTCCGCCGCTACGTTGAATGCCTTCACGGTGTCGGTGTAGTCGACGTCGGTGGCGATCTCGATGCGGAAGCCGATCTCATTGTTCGAGCGGTCTTTCCACTGCAGCAGTGTGCTGGTGGTCGATTGCCGCGTGGCGACGACGGGGTTCGGGCGTGTCGGTGCCGGCGGGGCGGTGAGCTCGGCGGTGGTCGTGCTGCGGCGGCTGTAGCCGATGGCATCGGTGGCGATGGCGTAGAAGGTCTGCGTTCCCGCCGCCAGGCCGGCGGTGGAAGCGGTGACGGTGAACGTGCCCGACGTGTTCGTGGTATCGACGCCCAGATAAAGATCGCCGCCCGCCCCGCGCTGCAGGCCGGCGATGCCGTTGCTTTCGCCGTAGAACGTGACGGCGGTGACGGTGTCGCCCTCGGCGTCGGTGACGCGGCTGGCGTTCAGCCGCGTGTTCTCGCCGAGTGTCGCCGGCGTGGCACTGAATCGGCCGACGCTCGGGGCGGTGTTTTCTCGCAGCCCGAAGCCGACATTCTCTGCATTGCGTTCGCTGGCGACGGTGACGCGGCGTTCGTACGCCACGCCGCCGAGGTCGAGCGCGGTCGTCAGCGTCGTGCGATGGCGGTAGGGGTTCCAGACGTCGGCGGCGTTCATGTTGACGGTGTAGCCGAGGTCGGCGAACTGGGCGACGGTGACGGTGCTGATTGGCACGACCAGGCCGGGGTCGGCGGCGTAGCCGGTCATCATCTCTTCGACGAATGAATCTTCCGGCCAGTGGCTGTCGGCGGTGCCGTCGCCGCCGCCGCTTTCCACCGGCACGCCGCTTTCGTCGCCGCCGAAAAGTTTGTTGTACGCCGCGGTGGCGAGTCGGCCGGTGAAGGTCGGCGTGTCGCCGCCCTCGCCGCTGATCAGGCCCAGTGCCGACCAGACCGTCCCGAAGCCGAGCACGTGCGCCATTTCGTGGGTGACGGTATCGACGAAGGTGCCGTCGTCGATCATGCCCTGAATATCGGCCTCGTCGAATTCCATGGTGCCCTGGTACGGCAGGCCTGCGCGTGCCTCGGGTGAGGTCGGGGGCGGCCTGGGCGAGGGTGCCGCCTTCGCCGTCGATTTCGTCGATGGTGACGCTGATGCTGACGTCGTCCACGCCGCCGATGCCCGGCAGGTCGCCGGTGATGATTTGTTCCCAGCGGGCGGCGGCGGTCTGGAAGGCGCGGCGTTCGACGGCGGAGAGCTTGTTAATGCCGACGAGGTCGATGTCGAACTGCCCCTTCACGCTGCCGGTCGGGCCCGGCGTGGTTTGGGCGAGGCTGCTGCTGCCGTTGACGATGCCGACGAGGTAATCCCCGTTCGCCAGGCCGTCGAAGCGGTAATTGCCGTTGCCGTCGGTGGTGGTCCTGGTTTCGCCGGAATCGAGTGTGCCGTTGGCGTTGGCGTCGAGGAAGACGGTGGTTTTGGACCGGCCGGCCTCGCCGGAATCGAGCGTGGTCGAGCCGTCGGCGTCATACCAGACTCGGCCGGAGATCGAGGCATACAGCACGCGGGCGTCAAGGCGTTCGAACATCATGATGCAGGGTTATACCGTCGAAACGGCCGTTCATTCGTTTTTTAGGGTTCTGGAGGAAAACGGGGTTCTACGATCGGGAAAAGGAGATTGTTATGTCAACCCGATCCGCCGTGAAGGATATGAAACAGGCCGTCCGCGAAGTGGACATTGACGCCGTCACCGAACAGGCCCGCAGCGGCTGGGACCGGCTGAAGCGGCAGCTGCCGGAAAATATCAGCGGCGACGAAAAACGCCTCTCGCTCGTCGGCGGCGCCGCACTCGGCGCGATCGGCCTGGCCCGCATCGGCCACCTGAGTGGCTGGCTCGCCCTCGGCGCGGCCGCCGCACTGCTCGTCCGCGGCACCACCGGCCACTGTGCGCTGTATTCCAAGATGGGAATCGACACCAAGCACGGGTCGTAATAACGCCGGGCGTCTGAATGACGAATGACGATTGTCGAGTGGCGATTGGGAAAACGTTCCTGAATCGTCACTCGACAATCGTCATTCGTCATTTCTTCCCGCTCACTCCGGCATGATCTGCCGCTCGTACAGGCCGGAATACGTCGGGCAGTCGCGCATCAGTTCGTCGTGCTTACCCTGCCCGACGATGCGGCCGGCTTCCATGACCACGATCGCGTCGGCGGCTTTGATCGTGCTGAACCGGTGGGCGATCACGAACGTCGTCCGCTCGCTCATCAAACGCTCGATGGCATTTTGAATCAGGTGCTCACTCTCGGCGTCGACCTGGCTGGTGGCTTCATCGAGCACGAGGATTGGTGCATTCCGAAGAATCGCCCGGGCGATGTTCAGCCGCTGCTTTTGCCCGCCGGAGAGCTGGCTGCCGAGGCCTTCCAGCCGCGTGTCGTAGCCTTGCGGTTTCTGCAGGACGAACTCGTGCGCGAAGGCTTCCTTGGCAGCGGCTTCGATCTGCTCGCGCAGCGCCTTGGCCGGGGCGGAATCGGGGGCCGTCGTCAGCAGCGGCGCACTCGGGTGGCCGTAGGCGATATTCTCGGCGATGGTGCCGGGGAAGACGACGGCGTCCTGCGTCACGATCGCGATGTGCTGACGCAAACTCTTGAGCGTCAGCCGGCGGACGTCAACGCCGTCGATCAGAATGTTGCCGCCGTTCGGCTCGAAGAACCGCGGCAACAGCGACAGCAGCGTCGTCTTGCCCGAGCCATTTCGGCCGACGATCGCCACGCTCTGGCCGCGGTTGACGGTGAGGTTCACGTTGTCGAGCGCCAAGTGGCTCGTGCCGGGGTAGCTGAAGCTGAGGTTTTCGAACGTGATGGCGGTGTTCAGGCCGCGCATGCGGACGAGCTTTTCGCCGGCGGGTAGTTGCTTGGGGCGTTCAATCGGCTCGTCGATGAGTTCGAACAATCGCGCGGCGGCGGCGTTCGATTTTTGCAGCACGTTGTTCAGCTTGCTGACCCGCCGGAGTGATTCGCCGATGCTCACCAAGCTCGCCAGGATCAGCAGAAAGCCCGCGCGGCTGAGTGAGTGTTGTTCGAAGATGGCGTACGACGCGAGGATCAGCACGATGCCGACGGCGACCATGCCGAGCGTTTCCAGCGTCGGCGTGCTGAACGCCTCGTAGCGGGCCATCTTGAGCTGGTCTTTGTGCAGCTCGTGCATGATGGCCGAGTAGTGGCGGCGCTCGAACCGCTCGGCGGTCGCGCTTTTGACGACGCGGATGCCCGTCAGCGTTCCCTCGATCTGCCCGAGCATGTTGGAGCTGCCCTGCAGTGCCGCACGGCTGGCGCGGCGGACCTTCTTGCCGAACTTCTTGATGACGGCCGCCATCAGCGGGGCGAAGACGATGATGAACAGCGTCAGCCGCCAATCAATGATCGCCGCCAGCAGCAACGCGAAGCCGGCCTTGATCGGCTCGGCGATGGCGGGGCCGAGGACCGTCTTAAAGCCGTCCTGCAGCGCCATCGAATCCTGCACCAGCCGGCTGGTGACGTCGCTCGTGCCATGCCGGCCGAAGTACGGGATCGGCAAATGCAGGATGTGGTCGTAGAGCTTTTTGCGGATGTCGTTGATCGCGCTGATGGCGCTTTTATCCGACAGATATTCGTGCAGAAACCGGAAGACGTTGCCGACCATCGCCAGGCAGAGAATCAGCACGAAGACCAGTGCGATCGTGTGCACCGGCTTGTCCGGCAGGTAATGGGCGATGCCCTCGGCGTGGTCGTAATACCAGGTGCTCTTCCCCTTGGCCGCCGCGAGCAGGCCTTGCTCGTGGTACATCTGCGCGAGCGTGCGATTTTCGCCGCCTTCCTGATTGTCCAGGAGCACGGTGATGATCGGCAGCATCGCACTGAGGCCGATCGTGAAGATCAGCCCGCTGACGAACGCCCCGATGACGGCGATCACCACTTCCACGCGGTAAGGCCAGAGAAAGCGGACGGCGCGCCAAAATTCCTGTCGGGAGCGTTTCTTCTTGCGGTCGTGATCCTTCACGCCGGCGATTGTGAGGCACAACCGGCCGAATGTCGATGGCCCCGACGCCACGGCGTGAGCCGTGGATGAATCCGCAAGTCATCCACGGCTCACGCCGTGGCGTCGGGGAAAAGACGCGATCACTTCCCCGCGGCTTCGATCTTCTTCAGATCGAACGCGGCAATCGCTTTGCGGGCCTCTTCGGCACTTTGGCCGGTCACTTTCAGGGTGACGAGGAACCGTGACGAAACGGAAACGACGGTTTCCATTTCCTTGGCCTCTTTGCGGAAGGTTTCCAGCGCCGGGAAGCCGTTGAGTTTGATGGTTTTGGTCGATTCGGTGTCGGAGTCGTTGTCGATCTCCATCTTCGCCCATGCCGCTAGGCCGTCGAGCATGCCGGGCATGGCGGCGTAGTCGATGATCGTGATGTTGGCGGTTTTGTCGCCTTCACTGTAATTCGCCTCGGCCTGGCTGAGTTTCATCTCGCCGAACGCGGTTTTGCTGCCGCTGATGCTCTCCCGCTTGATCCCGGCAAACTTGTCGGGGATCGCTTCCTTGAGCTTGGCGTAAGCGACCGGATCCTTCTTCGCCGGCTGGCTGGCGGCCGGGGCGTCCTGCGCGACTGCGGGCAGAACGTTTGCCGTCAGAACCGAGCCGATCACCGCGCCGCAAAGCAACATGTTTCGCATAATTCCTTCTCCCTGTCCCGGCGAATCTGCCGTGGTGCGGCACAGTGTCGAATGTCGAGTGCCAAATGTCGAGTGAGCGACATTCGACATTCGACATTCGACACTCGACAATGCCGCGATATGCACATCCCGCTGAGCCAGCCCGACATCACGCAGCGTGAAATCAATGCCGTCGTCGACGTCATGCAGAGCGGCACGCTGTCGATCGGGCCGAAAGTCGTTGAGTTCGAGAACAAAGTCGCTGCCGTCACGAAGCGCCGTCACGCGATCGCCGTCAGCAGCGGCACGGTGGGTTTGCACGCCGCGATGATCGCCGCCGGCATCAAGGCCGGCGATGAAGTCATCACCACGCCGTTCAGCTTCGTCGCCAGTGCGAACTGCATTCTGTACGTCGGCGCTAAACCCGTGTTCGTCGACATCGACATTCAAACACTGAACATGGACCCGGCGAAAGTCGAGGCCGCCATCACGCCCCGCACCAAGGCCATCGTCGCCGTGGAAGCCTTCGGGCACCCGGGCGGGATGATCGAGGTCGAGCAGATCGCCCGCCGCAACGAATTGATTCTGATCGAAGACAGCTGCGAAGGCTTCGGCGGGCACGCGCTGACGGCGGCCGGCGACCGCCCGATCGGCAGCTTCGGGCGCACCAGCGTCTTCGGCTTCTACCCGAACAAGCAGATCACCACCGGCGAAGGCGGCATGATCGTCACCGACAACGACCGCTTCGCCGACGCCTGCCGCGCCCTCCGCAACCAGGGCCGCGAAGGCATGAGCTGGCTGGCCCATCAACGCCTCGGCTACAACTGGCGGCTGAGCGAAATCAATGCCGCCATCGGCAGCGTGCAGTGCGATCGGCTGGAAGAAATCCTCGACAAACGCCGCCGCGTCGCCCATTACTACATCGACCGCCTGATCGACAACCGCTACCTGATTCTGCCGACGATTTCCGACGACGATCACATGAGCTGGTTCGTGTTCGTGGTGCGTCTGAACGACCTCTTCGGCCCCGGCGACCGCGACGAAATCATCAAGGGCCTGCGTGCCGCGGGCATCGGCAGCAACAACTACTTCCCGCCGATCCATCTGCAGCCATACATCGCCAGCCAGTTCGGCTTCAGGGCCGGCGATTTCCCGATCACCGAAAGCGTCAGCAACCGCACGCTCGCGTTGCCGTTCTATTCGAAATTGACCGAAGGCGACGTGGAAGAAGTGGTGAAGACATTGAACGCGGTGATCGAAAAGACCGTAAGCGTGCGGAAAGAGCGGAAGTACTAGTCGGTTCGAACGCGATGCCGCGCCAGCGGCGAGCGCACTTGTCCTCTCCCGGTATGGCCGGGAGAGGATACAGGTGAGGGCCGTTCCCGGGCCGTCCTGATCGTCCAGCACAAAGAAGTGCCGAGCGGGGCGCCGAACGTCAGATCGTACTGGCTTCGATCGCGTTTTATCGTCGTCGGCCCTCACCCTAGCCCTCTCCCGGCCATACCGGGAGAGGGGACCAGAAGCAGGTCAATTCTTCCCCGGCACGAGCGCGAAGAACCCGCCGCCGTCGTCTTTGAGGTAGCCTTTTTCTTTGAGGGACTGCCAGACTTCCGCCGGGTGGCCCACCGGTGGGCGGATGGCGACGACCTGCGTGTGCTGGCCGGTCACCTTGCTGCGGCCGAGCTTGCTGTCGTCTTCACGCTGGTTGATCTTCACGCGTTTTTTGAACGCAGACAGGGCCCGCTTTTCATCGTCATTCAGGTCGTTCATGGCCAATGAGTTTACCGACTTGCACACCACGGGTACAAAACGAGAATGGCACTCGACCTTCGTCCCGGTCAGACGTTCTTGTTCATCGGCGACAGCATCACCGATGTCGGCCGCCGGCAAGACCCGGAAGGGCTCGGCAACGGGTACGTCCGGCTCATCCGCGACTACCTCTACGCCAAAGACCCGGCCCGCGCCCGCGCGTCGATCAACACGGGCATCAGCGGGAACCGCGTCACGCACCTGCAGAAACGCTGGAAGGAAGACGTCCTCGACCACGAGCCGGACGTGGTGAGCATTAAGGTCGGCATCAACGACGTGTGGCACGGCCTCGACGGCCGCAGCGACGGCGTGCCGATCGGGCAGTTCGTCGACACCTACCACGTCATCCTCCGCCAGCTCCAGGCCGTCGTGCCCAAGGCGAAGGTCGTGCTCTGTCAGCCGAGCGTGATCGAACCGCCCGCCCCCGCGGCCGGCAACACGCGCACTGCAGCCTTATGTTCGCGGTGATCGATGAGCTGAAACGCGAGTTCGACGCCGTCGCCGTCGTGCCGCTGCACGCCGCCTTCGTGAACGCCCGCAAGCTCCGCCCCGACATCAACTGGACGCCCGACGGCGTCCACCCCGTCAGTCGGCCGGTCATATGCTGATCGCCCGCACGTGGCTGGCGGAGACGGGGCTGTTGTAAGCGTAGTTGATAGTGAATAGTGGATGGTTGATAGCTAAAGAAAGAGCGGGCTTATTGCATGTCTTCAACTATCAACCATCCACTATCAACCATCAACTCGTCTCCCCTCCGCCTCATTCAAGCCGGCGTCGGTGGCATGGGCGGGGCGTGGGTAAACGCGCTCAAGGGCCGGGCCGATGTGGAAGTCGTCGCACTCGTGGATATCGCCGACACGCCCTTGATCGAAGGCGGCGACAAGCTCAACGTGCCGGCGGAGCGGCGGTTCAAAGACCTCGTCGCGGCGATTGATGCCGTCGATGCCGACGCCGTGCTGACCGTCACGCCGCCCGCCGTTCACGTGAAGCACGCCGAGGTCGCCTTTTCGCGAGGCCTGCACCTGCTGACGGAAAAGCCGATCGGCACGACGCTCGACGACACAAAAAAAATGGTCCGCCTCGCCGACGCCGCCGGCAAGATTCTCATGGTCGCACAGAACTACCGCTACAGCCCGCCGATGCAGACGCTGATCCGCCTTGTCCGCGAACAGCCGCTCGGGCCACTGGGCAGCGGGCACATTGATTTCTACATCCCCGGCGATTTCCGCAAGACGTTCCGCCAGACCATGCAGTTCCCGCTGCTGGTCGACATGGCGATCCATCACCTTGACCTCATCCGCACCGTGACGGGCCAGAACATCGCCACGGTGACGGCCGACACTTGGAACCCGCCCGGCAGCGACTACCAACACCACGCCGGCCTGAAGATGCTGC
>JASGJJ010000006.1:0-587190 GCA_049840775.1 Tepidisphaeraceae bacterium | reverse complement strand
ATTTCCACCTATGTTCGTTGCGCCCGTGATTGGTGTTGAGTTGTTGAAGAACCCGTCGTTGTCTGTATCTACCAGAAGGCGTATTGAACTCGCCGCATCACACGTTGACAAACTTGTAAAATCAGAGAGTCCTGTTACATCGAATTGGATATCGATGTTTCCGACTTCACCAACTTCAGAAACACGCCACACGCGAGCGAAGCGTGCGGTAATGCCAGCGGGAATATCAGTGGTATTGGTTGCCTGCGCCGCTGAACCGTTGTGACCCCACATAAAGTATTCGCCATCTCCAAGGTCAGTTGGATTTAAGATTCTTACGAAGCCCGTTCCACGAGAGTCGCTTTGAATGGAAGCAGCACTTGTGCGCCCGATGCCCGCTACATCAGAATCGAAATTTCCGTTAGCGGGATCGTCCATAAGGTAGACATCGTTAGATGAGAGTGAAGCGTTGAATTTTGCCGACAGATAATTCTGTACGATGATCATCTGCGCGTCATTGAGTGCAGAGTGATAAACGATCAATTCGCCAGCATCGCAGTTCGGGAATTCACCGCCCCCGCTATACATTCCCGAATAAAGTGTTTGAGAAGGAAGTGTTCCACCAGAGCTTGTTCTTTGGGCGCTGAGACCTCCGTTTAACCAGGTCTGCATTCCGTTTGTAGTATTTGCAATGTAGCGCGCTCCTGCAATATTGTTGACGCTTGCTACGACATTCGAAGCAATTCCACCCCCGGTTCCGCCATCGCTCGAAGTGATAAATGAGTTTGCAGGCGAACCGAAATTCCACGGGAAAACGACGAACGTTCCTCCGGAATTTTGAAACCGTAAAAGAGATTGGTAGCTGGTTCCATTCGCGACGAAGAACATCGTGAGGTTTGCCGAGTTAGGACCCGAGTATGAAGGAGCGGTAAAAAATTGTGAACTGGCAGCCGTATAGCGAACCACAGATTGCCCGTTGAGCGTGGCGTTGGTAGTAATTGTGGGTTGCCCCGCACCAGCAGTGAGGGTATGGTTATAACCAGATTGGTCTGCCCAGGAGCTTATGTTGCCAGAGGATGAGGTCACCCCAGCATCTGCACGCCACCATCCCTGCAGTGAAGAGGTTCCGTCTGCAAGCCCGACGCCGCCGGGACCAGTTTGAGCTAAGACTTTAAAACAAGCAAAAATGAGTACTAACAGGTAAACGACCTTCATTTTCTACCAACCCCGGTTAATTAAACATCAAATTTAGAAAAAATGCCCATGTTTCTCATTACTAAGGCCTTAGAATGGGTAAAATTCCCCGGATTGATACGGTTCAGGGCTAAATGGTGACGGCCAAAAAAGCGATTATTTGAGCCCTTATTTTTTCGAATTGATGATCGAAATGATCTCGTTGAGCTTCAGCAAAGCCTCAACAGGGCTTACGGTATTGATGTCAATTTTTGAAAGCAGTTCCTGAACCTCTTTGTGACGAGGATCGATCTCAAACAAGTTCATCTGAAAATTCTCCTTCGGCATGTCAGCGAGCTTCTTTTTGGATTCGTTTTTGTGTCTGTCTTTTTCTAAAAAATGAAGAATCTCGTTTGCCCGTAGCACGATTCGGTTAGGCATTCCCGCCAGCTGCGCAACATGAATTCCAAAGCTGTGTTCGCTACCACCTTCTTTCAGTTTGCGCATGAAGATGATCTTATCGCCAGCTTCTTTTACGGACACATTGAAGTTTTTAACACGCGGGAAGTCTTCGGCAAGTTGATTCAACTCATGATAGTGGGTCGCAAATAATGTCTTGGGCTTGGCATCTTTGTGCTGGTGGAGATATTCAACAATCGCCCACGCAATAGACACGCCGTCGTATGTGCTCGTGCCTCGCCCGATCTCGTCCATCAGGATAAGACTGCGATCACTCAGGTTATTCAGAATGCTCGCTGTTTCGGTCATCTCCACCATGAAAGTGGATTCGCCACGTGATAAATTATCGGAAGCGCCCACGCGTGTAAATATTTTGTCAACGATGCCTATACTCGCGCTATCGGCAGGAACGTAACTTCCCATTTGCGCCATCAAAACGATCAAAGCAGTTTGACGCAACAATGCGGACTTTCCCGCCATGTTGGGACCAGTGATCACGAGAATTTGTTGCGTGTCGTTGTCGAGGTAAATGTCGTTGGGAACGAAACTTTCTCCAGGCGGCAATTGCTTTTCGATTACCGCATGCCTTCCAGCCTTGATGATCAACTCTGTTGAATCGTTGATCTCTGGTCTCGAATATCGATTTGCAAGCGCTGTCGCTGAAAATGAAAGCAAACAGTCCAGCATTGCAATGATCCGTGCGTTTTGCTGAATCTGCGAAACGAAGTCTCCGGCATGATGAACCAACTCCTGAAAAAGCCGCTGCTCGATCACCGACAAGCGTTCTTCCGCGTGGAGAATTTTTTCTTCATACACCTTCAACTCTTCCGTGATGTAGCGCTCAGCGTTTACGAGTGTTTGTTTTCGTATCCAATCTGAAGGAACCTTGTCTTTGTTCGCATTGCTGACTTCCAGATAGTAACCGAAGACTTTGTTGTAAGATATCTTCAATGAACTGATGCCTGTACGTTCAACTTCCCGCTTTTGAATTTGCAAGAGATAGTCTTTTCCAGAGAACGCGATCGTGCGCAGCTCGTCGAGTTCGGGGTTCACGCCCTCTTTGATAATTCCACCTTGATGCACGAGCATGGGAGCATCATCTTTAAGCTCCTTTTCTATTTTCTCAAGAAGGAACTCGCACTTGTTGAGTTGATAGCCAAGCTTAGCCAATTCTGCCGTGTTGGACGCAGAGATCATTTCTTTGATCGGGAGAATAGCAAGCAACGACCGTTTCAGTTGCACCATCTCCCTGGGGTTGATCCTGCCGACCGCCACTTTGGATATCAGACGCTCGAGGTCAGACATAGTTCGGAGATGCGTTGTGATCTTATCGGCTAAATCCTGTTCGTCAACGAATTTTTTTACAACGTCGAGGCGGGCGTTGATGGATTGTTTTTCCTTTAAAGGCAGCACCATCCACTTGCGAAGTTGGCGTGAACCCATGGGTGTCACCGTCTGGTCAAGAATCTGTAAAAGTGAAACCCCACCTTCATGTGGTGACGAGATGAGTTCCAGGTTTCGAATGGTG
The DNA here is from genome assembly GCA_049840775.1 of Tepidisphaeraceae bacterium. GTDB lineage: Bacteria > Planctomycetota > Phycisphaerae > Tepidisphaerales > Tepidisphaeraceae > RYN-431. The sequence continues at coordinate 584,051 of JASGJJ010000006.1, read as the reverse complement.
AATTTATCGAGCCACACATACGTTTCTTCATCGATCCGGGAGATAGAAGCGATGTGATGCGTGTCTTTATGCTCGGTGGCTTCTAGATAATGCAGCGTTGCACCCGCTGCAATGATCGCGGACTGCAATCCTTCTATACCAAATCCTTTCAGTGTCGCAGTCTTGAATTGCGTTAAAAGCTTTTCCTGACCGAAGTCAAACGCAAACGCCCAATCATCGAGCGCAAACGTCGCGTACTCGTCACCCAATCTCGCCTCAAATTTTTCTCGCTGGCTTTTTTTGAAGATGACCTCGGAGGGCGCAAGACTTTGCAGCAGCTTCAACACATAATTTTCAGAGCCTTGAGCACAGTAGAATTCGCCCGTACTGATGTCCAGAAAAGCGACGCCCACAGTGTCTTTGTCGGCAAACAACGAAGCAAGGAAATTATTGCGTTTGCGTTCGAGTACGTTGTCATTGTAAGACACGCCAGGTGTGACGAGTTCAGTGACGCCACGTTTTACAATGCCTTTGACAAAGCGTGGATCTTCAAGTTGATCGCATATGGCTACACGATGACCTGCACGTACGAGTTTGGGTAAGTAAGAATCCAGCGCGTGATGTGGAAAGCCAGCGAGTTCTACTTCGGAACTCGATCCCGCACCGCGTTTGGTTAACACGATGTCGAGTATTTTGCTGGCTTCTACTGCATCCTGACCGAATGTTTCGTAGAAATCACCTACGCGGAAAAGCAACAACGCACCAGGATATTTCGCCTTGATGACGTTGTACTGTTTCATGAGGGGAGTTTCCGCAGAGGCAGCCATACCCGGCAATATAAAACTTGGTGGCGATTAAACGCCAACTTGTATTCCTGACTAAATTTTTATTGCGTGCCTGCGAGGCGGTCATTGATCGAGCGCACTACTTTGTCGAGGTCTTCTGCTGATTCGAGGAGAATTTCCTGCACTTTTTTCTTTTCCTCGGGATCTTCGGTGATCCGGAAAAGATCGATAAGACCTTTAATTCTGCTTACCGGTGTACGCAACAAGTGCGCATTCATGTAAGCGTAGTCGGAAAGAATTTTGTTGCGATTTGTCAATTCCTGCGTGCGTTCCGTTACGCGATGTTCCAATACCTCGTTGAGTTCAAATACGCGCTTGTTGAGCGAGAGCAGTTCATTGTTTGCCTTGCTGAGTTCTTCGTTACGCAACTGCAATAATGTTCGCTGTTTACCTACGATGTCTTTTTGTTCTTCGAGCACCGAATAAAAATCGGAGTTCGTTTTCAGTGCGTATGCAATCAGCAAATTGATGAAGAACCAGAGCATGCCGAACGTGATGCGCATGAGCATAACTGATCGCACCAAAGGCACCTTAGGATCCGGTGTCCTGTCGTAGGCCCAGCAGGAAATCCGGTGAGAAGACAACTAATAAAAATGAAACGGCAAGAAAGGAGTAGAGTGTAAATTTTTCCTTCTCCCGTGAGAATAGCAAGTGAAATACGGGAGCATACATCAGCAAATAAATGGGATGCATGAAGTAATGGGTCTGAGAAGGGCCGCGAAAAACAACTGAGAATATCGATACGAGGAAAGTGCCTACGGCTGCGAATAGAATTCTGCTGAAAAGCTGAAACTTCAGATAATTAAGAAGCACACAAAATCCGGAGAGGAGGATCAGCACAACTGGAATAAACGATCGGATACCCGTGATCATTTCCTGTACAAGAATGACGACCCCAACAATAATGAACACGCCGTTTGAGAACATGACGCGCTTGCGTTCCTCCGGGTCCATTGCAGGGGTGACACCAATTTCCCAGATCCGTTGTAGCATTTGTGACAGGGTCGCAGCCGGTTTTGTTTAAGACCCTCGGCGGCGCTGGCAAATATGCATAAAGAAGTATGAACAAAAAGTGATCGTGGGTCAATCAATTGGTTATTATTTGAACGGGGAAAAATATGCCGGTTCGCCCCAAAACCGCCCATTTCACCCCTACGCGTCAATTATTCTTGCAACCCGCACCCTTGTTTTTAAGTTTGTTGCATGGAACAGCAAGACATGATCAGAGCATCGGAAGTGATTTCTGTCCCTAAAAATGTTTGGGAGACCGTTTCTGCATCTATCAATGCCCCTTTTCCTTTTTACCTGAATGACGACCGAAAGAATTTCGCGCTCGTGTTCGTCATCAGCCTGTTCGTCACGGGATTTCTTTACGTTTTCAGAACGCCAACTGAACATCACTTTTCCGAAGGCTATCAATGGATGCATGGCGCCATCACATTCGGTTGTTTGTTGTTTAATATCATTGTTCTTCCTAAAATTTTTCCGGTGGCCATGGATCCAGTCACCTGGACGTGGAAGAAGTACATTTTTTTGAACATCGGACATCTGTTGCTGATATGGGCAACGTGTACATTGATTGAAAAGCCAATTATTTGCCCCGAACTATCATGGGTAACAGTAGCCTCGCATGTGGGCACGCAGGTAGCTTTGAAAGGAATTATACCCGTCGCATTGACTACGCTTTTCCTGAAGGCGCATTTACTTCAAAAAAATCTTGAAGAAGCAATCACCACCAACCGCGAGCTTCAGAAAATTCAACAGCTTAAAAAAGATATCCCCAAAGCCGACAACCAGGTAACTGTATATTCTGATACCAGCGAAAGTCTCTCCTTTAATCTCCCGGATCTCTTGTTTGTGGAGGCTGATGACAATTACTCGACGATCAACTGGAAGGACTCGCAGGGAGTTCATAAAAAGCTGTTGCGCGTTAACCTTAAAAATGTTGAGTCACAGCTCAATAATTCTTTTGCGCTAAGGTGCCACCGATCTTTCATTGTGAACATCCAGGCCATCTCCGCCATCAGCGGCAATACTAACGGCTATAAGCTTCGTATTCGAGATACCGATTTGTCCATTCCTGTTTCTCGTCCAAAAGGAAAAGAGGTGATGGATAAAATCAGTCAGCTGCGGAATATGATGGAGCTGAATTAAGGGTATGCGGTAAGAATGTCGGACATTTAAAATGTCCGACACCTAAAGTGTCCGACATCTGAATTTTCCAACCGATAAAAGCAAGGTAGTTTCAAAATCTGCTCATTTTTCTCAAACAGTGACATTGTCAGCAAAACCAGACACGCAACTGTAAAAGAACCTTACAAAATTCGATTTCCGGTTTTCGTTGTTCGCCCCAATTCCGACGCACTCACCCCACGTTTTTTCTGCTCACCTCATAGTTACCCCAAAGGAGTCCTTACCGTCGACTTACAATTCACTCCGAGCGTTTTTGCAGTAAAATCAAAACCTCATGAAAACAACATTATCCATCGCACTGTTATTGGTAGCCTTCGTTGCGGGAGCACAAAATCGCCCCGATTTCTCACTGAACCTCTCCGAAAATAGCATCGCCCTGAAGCCAGGCGAAAGCAAGCAACTGACTATCTCAATCGAAAGATCAAAAGGTTTCACAAAAGGAGATGTAAAACTGAGCTTGTCAAACGCTCTGCCCAACGGCATCACCGTAAACTACGAACCCGCCGTGGGTCATTTCGATTCCAGCGTTGTCACGATTTCGGCATCATCGTCAGCATCGATAGGCGGTTATCACCTCGTGCTTAATGCTACCATTCAAAACAAAACCAAAGGAACAATTCTGAAAGTTGCGGTAAGCAACGATGCGGTAGCGTCGAAGTGACTTTTGAAAAACAAATAAGATGACCGGGGCGGTGTAACTACCTCGGTCATTTTTTTACTGCCACCAGGAGCCACATGTTGTCACTTTTTTCTTTCGTACGATCAACAAAAGGATCTTCGCGACGAACAATTTTTAAACCGGCTTTCATAAGATCATCCGCGGCAAAGGCAATTCCCAATTCATGTTTGGATTCCTGTTCACTCCGGGTAAGATTTCTCCGTTCGTCCGCAATGGGTTCGCAAAGCACAAGTTTACCACCAGGCTTCAACGCGGTTTTAATGTGAGCAAGAATAGCATCGTGTTGTTTCATCTCGTGATACGTGTCGAGAATGATAACTGCATCGAGTGTGTTCGGTGCCAGCTTTGGATCGTCGTAATCACCTTTGATAGCGGTGATGTTCGTGACTTGCCGGCTCTTCGCAATTTCTGCCAGCTTGTCGAGTTTGTGCTGTTCGACATCGACTGAAAACACCTTACCCGACGCGCCCACAACGGTCGATAATTTAAAAGTCATATATCCTTCGTGACTGCCGATGTCAGCTGCGCTGCTTCCCGCTTTGATTCCCAGTTGTTTGATCAGGTCGTCAGCGCGCTGCCAGCGATCACGATCCTTCCAGGCACTCTCTGTGTACACGTTTTTCCATTGATCCTGAAAGGAAGAACAGATCAGAAAAAGCACCAGAAAAGGGATCGTTGTTTTCATACTTCCATTACGTGGTTAACGTCTGTCGGTTTCAGATTTGTGACAAGGGTCAAATGCTATCTTTGTTCACATTTTTTCATGAAGAAACTAAAGCTTGAAGAACTGGGACGGATTTCTGTGGAGGAATTTAAGGATTCGCAGAAAGTACCGGTGTGTCTCCTTCTGGACAATATAAGAAGCCTGCATAATGTGGGTTCGGCATTCAGAACGGCGGATGCGTTTCGATTAGAAAAGATTTACCTGACCGGAATAACGGGCACACCGCCACATCGAGAGATACACAAGACTGCGCTGGGGGCTACAGAGTCAGTCGCGTGGGAGTATCATGAAAATCCCGCACCGTTGATTGAGTTGCTTAAAAAGAACAATTACAAAATTATTGTGATTGAGCAGACTACCGAAAGCCAATCTTTGAATGATTTCAAACCCAAGGAAGGAGCGTCTTATTGTTTTGTTTTTGGTAATGAGGTGAATGGTGTGAGTGAATCCATCATGCCGCTGGCCGATACGGCGCTGGAAATACCCCAGTCCGGGACAAAGCATTCGTTAAATGTGTCCGTTTGTATTGGGATTGTTTCGTGGTGGGTTTCAATGCAGTCCGGACGCTAGGCGAATCGCGTATTTTGCCTATGCATGTACATGATAGGGAGGAATTAATACCTTTGTTTCCTGTAAAAAAAGGAAAGGCTATGAAGAAGATTATTCTGACACTTGCCACGATGATAGTCATCGTAGTGAATGGCGCCGCGCAGGATACCGAATCGAATTGCCAGATGGCTAATGTGATTCAGGTTGATGGAAAGGCCGATGAGTGGACGCTTACCTGGATCGAAGATGAAGATAAAAATTTCAGCTATAACGTGTGTAGTGACGACAACAACCTCTACATACGGATGAAGACCACCAATGATATGATCAAGCGTAAGATCGGATTGTTTGGTCTCACACTTTGGTTTGATCCCAAAGGCAAAAAGAAAAGAAAGCTTGGATTCAAATTTCCTTCTGGCACTGAAGGCGCCGAGCGCATGGAACGTTATCGCCAGGAAACAGATAGTAAAGGTGCCAATCAAAGCTATGACAGACAGTCTGCCGGCGACAAAGCTGAGTTTCAAAAGAAAATGGATGCCAGTCTCATTGCCGATCTCGAAGTCATTGAGTTGATCGGCTTGTCTGACGAACCAGTGACGGCAACGAAGTCAGGTATTACCAATGGCATCAAGGTGGCCATTGCTATGGATCCTGAAACACGGGCCTATGTGTACGAGGCCGTGATCCCATTCAAATCATATCGCCTTTCAAAAGCATCGATCGAAACACTGGGTGTAGGTTTTGAAACGGGAAAATACACTCCGCCCAAAGCGAAAAATCCAGCGGCGCAACAGGCAGCTTCTGTTCCGCAAGGTGGTGTTGGCAATAATGGAGGACGCGGTCAATATGGCGGCGGCTTCGGAGGTAGAGGTTACGGTGGCGGTGGATATGGTGGCGGCGGAAGTTATTCAGGTCCAAGAGGCGGCTACGGACCCATGGGATACACATCCTATACCTGGTTCACAGTAAAAATGAGGTGACATAAATCCCGTTTTGGAATCCACTACAAATCGTTACGATCAGCGCGGAGTATCGGCATCCAAAGAGGATGTACACGAAGCGATCCGTCACATTGACAAAGGAATTTTCCCGAAAGCATTCTGTAAAGTCGTTCCCGACATGCTCGCCGGCGATCCGGCATATTGTTCTATCATGCACGCCGATGGTGCTGGAACCAAGTCATCACTCGCTTATATCTATTGGCGTGAAACCGGAGACATATCTGTGTGGAAGGGGATAGCGCAGGATGCTATCGTAATGAACGTGGATGATCTCCTTTGCGTGGGAGCAACAGGTCCAATTCAATTGTCCTCGACGATAGGAAGGAACAAAAATAGAATTCCCGGCGAAGTCATTACTGCCATCATCCGCGGCACCGAAGAAGTGCTGACGATGTTGAGAGCGCATGGACTTGAAATTCATAGCACAGGTGGAGAAACCGCTGACGTTGGAGATCTCGTACGCACTGTGATTGTAGACAGCACGGTGACTACCCGCATGAAGCGGAGCGAGGTAATCAACAATGCCAACATCCAGGCTGGTGATTGCATCGTGGGTCTTGCTTCTTTTGGCAAAGCGAGGTACGAAGAAGCTTACAATGGAGGCATGGGTAGTAACGGACTTACTTCTGCGCGCCATGACATTTTTGCAAAAGAGTACGCTACGAAATATCCTGAGTCATTCAATCCTGAAGTACCCGAAGATTTGGTGTATTCGGGCAAGTATAAATTAACAGACACAATTCCTGATGCACCTGTGAATGTTGGTAAGTTGGTGCTGTCACCTACGCGAACCTATGCGCCAGTGATGGTTCAGCTTCTGAAAGAATTGCGTGCTTCGATACATGGCCTGGTGCATTGCAGTGGAGGTGCTCAAACGAAAGTCCTGCACTTTATTGAAAATCTTCACGTGATTAAGGACAACCTGTTCGACCCACCGCCTTTGTTCAAGTTGATCTACGACCAAAGCGCAACCTCATGGCAGGAGATGTATAAAGTATTTAACATGGGCCATCGCATGGAGATATACTTGCCCGAAATACATGCGGCGCGCGTTATGAGTGTAGCCAGCGGCTTTGGAATCGAAGCCAAGGTCATCGGACGTGTGGAGGCTGCACCCGCCAAGCAAGTCACACTGCGCACGGCAGAAGGAGACTTCACATACAACTGACCCCTTCCAATAACAACCGGTCATCAAAACCGCCTTTCCGACGGCGCTCATAATTTCTACTTTTCGTCAGCATGAAAAAATCAATGTTGTTATTGCTCTTGCTGTTTGCCGGCTGGCAGATCGCATCAGCGCAGAAAAAATCATCATCCGCAGCGGTTGTTCAAAAGAAACCGCTCACACACGCCGTCTATGATTCCTGGAAAGATATTCCAACGAAAGCAATCACTCCGGATGGCAACTACGCAGCGATCAACATCACCCCACAGGATGGTGATGGAAAGGTGATGTTCTACAATCTTAAAACGCTGGCATTTGATTCGGTTTCCCGTGCTGAAGGAGTCTGGCTGAGCTTTGATAGTAAGTATGCGGTGTTCCGCATCAAGCCAAAACAAAAAATTGTAAAAGAGTTGCGGAGGCAAAAGAAGAAGAAAGATGATCTGCCGAAAGATTCGTTGGGGATCTATTCATTCCTGGAAAGAAAAACGCAGAAGATCCCGGATATAAAATCGTTCAGGATACCTGATAAAACGGGTGGTTGGGTAGCGTATCAATTGGAAGCCAAAAAAGATCCGAAGCCGAAAACTGACGATAAGAAATCGAAGAAGAAAAAAATCAACAACGACGAGAATGGCTATACGCTCGTACTCAAAAAACTTCCAGAAGGTAAAGAGACTTCATTTGGCTTTGTGAAGGATTATGCTTTCGCCAAGTGGGGACAGGGTGTTCTCTTTTCATCAACAGGAAATGACAGCACGATGAAGTCGGGTGTGTACTGGTATGATCTCGCTGCGGGTAAACTGCAAGCGTTGTACGAAGGCAAGAATAAATACAAGTATCGTGGCTTGACCATCAGCGAAGATGGAACGCAGACATCTTTTCTTGTAGACACTGACACCACCAAAGCCCAGGTAAGACACTTTGGCCTTTATCACTGGAAGGCTGGCAACAATGCGGCTGCTTTTCTCGATGTTGAAAAGTCTATGGCGATCCCGCAAAATTGGATCGTGAGCGAACATTTTCCACCGAATTTTTCTAAGGACGGGAAGAAACTGTTCTTCGGCTCGTCGCCGGTTCTGATGATGCCCGACACCACACGGCTGCCTGAAGAAATTGTGCAGGTAGAAGTTTGGGGTGGAGAGGATCAATTCATTTATCCTCAGCAAAATCGTCAGCTTGAAAACGAAAAACGCAGTACTTACACCGCGACGTATGATATCGCGGAGAAGAAAATCATGCAGCTCGGCGATCGTGATGTGCCTTCAATCGAGCTTGGTGATGAAGGTAATGCAACGGTCGTGCTCGGCGAGACCAACGTGCCTTATCGGAAAATGATTACGTGGGATCCGTCTGCATACAGCGATTTTTATCTGTTTGATTTGAAAAAACAGATGAGAAAGAATGTGGCCACACACATCAAGGGGAACGCAAGTCTTTCACCGAAAGCAAACTATGTGTTCTGGTTCAGCCAACCTGATACATCCTGGTTTGCATATTCGGTGGCGTCTGAAAAAACGGTTAAACTCAACGCCGGACTTAAAGTACAGTTCGCGGATGAAGAAAATGATTCACCCGACTTTCCGAGCAACTATGGATTTGCTGGCTGGACTTCCGACGATCAGCGTTTCCTGATCAACGACCGCTATGACATTTGGTCTTTTGATCCGCAAGGCGGCAGTGCACCCGTGAATCTTACCAAAACCGGTCGCCAGGAAAAAATTGTTTTCAGATACATCAGAACGGATAACGAAGAGCGTTCGATCGATCCGTCAAAAGAATTGCTACTCTCCGCATTTAATGAGACTACAAAAGCATCGGGTTTCTACAAGCTTTCAATTAAAGATGGTAAGCTGACGAAGCTCATCATGGACAATTACCGATTCAGTGGAACGGTGAAAGCAAAAAATGCCAACCAGGTATTGTACACACGCGAAAGCTTCAAGGAGTTCCCCGACGTTTGGGTTTCAGATATCAATTTCACTACACCTAAGAAGATCACGGACGCCAATCCGCAAATGAAAAACTATTTCTGGGGCACAGTAGAGATGGTGCATTGGACTTCACTGGACAACATTCCGTTGAGCGGACTTCTTTTCAAACCTGAAGGATTTGATCCAAAGAAAAAGTATCCGATGATCGTGAACTTCTATGAGAAAGAGAGCGATAATCTTTACGCGCATATTCGGCCAGAACCCCACCGGTCCACCATCAATAAGACGGTATACACCAGCAACGGATATGTTGTGTTTGTTCCAGATATCGTTTACAAAATCGGATTTCCCGGCGAAAGTGCGCGCAATTGTATCATGCCGGGAATTACTTCGCTTATAGAGCGCGGCTTTGTCGACGAAAAGAATATCGGCGTACAGGGCCACAGTTGGGGTGGATATCAAATCGCTTATCTCGTCACCCGCACGAATCTTTTTAAGTGTGCTGAAGCGGGCGCACCCGTTGCCAACATGATCAGTGCTTATGGCGGCATTCGGTGGGAGACAGGTTTGAGTCGAATGTTCCAGTATGAACATTCACAAAGTCGAATTGGCGGTACACTGTGGGAGAAGCCCATGCACTTCATTGAGAATTCGCCGATCTTCTTCACGGATAAGATTCAAACGCCGCTGCTGTTATTACACAACGATGCAGATGGTGCGGTGCCATGGTACCAGGGTATAGAATTTTACATGGCGCTGCGAAGATTGAACAAGCCTGTGTGGATGTTGAACTACAACGGCGAACCCCACTGGCCGGTAAAGCGGGAAAACCGTATCGACTTCCAGACGCGCATGATGCAGTTCTTCGACTATTATCTCAAAGGGGCACCAGAGCCTGAGTGGATGTTGAAGGGTGTACCCGCGATTGAGAAAGGGATTAATAAAGGATATTAAAGATGCTTCTGGATGTTGGTGAAGAACACCAACATCGGCTGCGAGGTTAGTGAAGTACTAAACTGTTTCGCGAGAAAAGTTGCTGCGCAGCGCAATTTTTCGACGCGATCCCGTTGATCGGAACTCGCAATTAATGGTCGCTTCACAATTAGGGGGAATGCCACGCCTTCGACGAGACGCCGCGGCGGCGCACAATGGGTTAAATCGGAATACGCTCCCGATCGTTCTGTTTTAAGAATGGGCAGCAGTTTGTTGAAAAGGCCCTCTCTGTAGCGGAATCCGGGCACAACAATTTTTGACAACGCGATTGCGTTAACTTTAGTAATCCCTTTAAATCTTAATCCTTTAACCCTATGGATGACTCATCCTCATCCTGGACTGTCGCCGGTAAGGTGGCGTTCAGGTTTCTCTTCGTGTATTTCATTTTGCATATACTCCCATTCCCTTTTTTTGGGGAACTCATCGGCACAGATTACATACAGGGGCTTTACAATAGCCTTTGGTATTCATTTATTCCTTGGGTTGGAAAGCAAGTATTGCACCTGCCTAATGACATCATGTTTATTCCAAATGGAAGCAGCGACACAACCTATCACTATGTCCATCTATTGACCATCGCCATCCTGGCTCTCGCAGTTTGTGTTGTCTGGTCGGTCATCGATCGCCGACGAAAGAACTACGACCAGGCGCTTTATTGGGGCATGATTGCCGTGCGCTATTACCTCGGGGTAATCATGATTGGCTATGGAGTTTCAAAAGTTTTCATGATGCAGTTTGGATTTGTTGAAGAACGCCTGCATCAGACGTATGGCGAGTCAACACCCATGGGTTTGCTGTGGACCTTTATGGGTTATTCGTATGCCTACAACTTTTTCACGGGGTTTGCCGAAGTGCTCGGAGGCGTGTTGGTCTTTTTTAGAAGAACCACAACTGCCGGCGCGCTTCTTCTGATTGCCATACTCAGTAACGTGGTGCTCTTGAATTTTACCTACAACGTGCCAGTCAAGCTTTACTCGTCGCATCTTCTTTTGCTGGCGATCATCATCTGTCTTTATGACGGCAAAAGAATTCTTAATTTCTTGTTGAATCGCCCGGCCGAACCCCGTGTCGAGAAGGAATATTTCACAAGCGGTCGCATCGGTCAGATCCGCTTTTTCGGAAATTTTATTTTGGTTGCCGCTCTGTTGGTGTCACAGTTTGTGATCATGCAAGGTTATAAGGAGTTTTTCGCACCTCCGCCAAAGTCTCCACTTTATGGAATCTATGATGTAAACGAATTTGTTCACGATGGCCCCCAAGCGGTCGATACAATTCGCTGGAGGTCATTTCGAATTGGATATATGGGGTCAGGACAGGCTATCTCGCAAAGAGATCAAACCTTTAGGTTCACATTGAAAGTCGACACTGTGCAACAGACAATTCACCTTGATTCTAACTTTGATCGGTATCGCTTGAGTTATTCAAAAGCTGACCCGAATACCATCGTGCTTACCGGTACGCATGTAGATTTCCACACGCAGGATTTACAACAGCAAGCCGTAAACATCCGATTGAAGAAAAACGAGAAAGATCAAGTGTTGGTAAGCCGCGAATTCAGCTGGATCAATGAATATCCTGACAACCGCTAATGGTCGTTCTTGAAGTATTTGGCGTCTTCATCATCATCCTCGGGCTTTTCCTGGCGGACGCCGATATCGAGGATCCTGAATTCAGTACGACGGTTACGCTGTCGACCAGCTGGGTTGTCCGTGCCATCGCGATTGGTGTTGCGCGCGATCGGTTTTGATTCACCGTATCCTTTTGCAACGAGGCGCTTCGAATCAATTCCTTTTTTGATAAGATAAGCTACCGTTGCGTCGGCCCTGCGTTGTGAAAGGCGCTGGTTGTAAGCCTCATCATCGACACTATCGGTGTGTGATCCCAATTCGATCTTGATCTCTGGATTGTCTTCAAGCAATTCAGCAAGTTTGTCGAGTTCCAATGCTGCCTCTTTGCGGATGATCGCGCTGTCGAATCCGAAGTAAATGTTTTTTAAAGCATAAGCTTTGTTCTTTTCGAGTCGGTCAAGTACGAGCAATGTATCGAGCGTAACGGTATTGATCAATTCTCTAAACGATTCCAGTGGTACAGACTTTCCGATCGTCGTGTATTGTCCACGCTTGATCAGAAAGCCATCGGTTTCACCCACCAACGTATATTTTTCATTTTCATAAACGTGAAACAGAAACTTACCATCGTTGCCAGTTACAAAATCCTGCATCACATCGCCCTTTCCATCCATCAAAGTCACTTTGGTGTTGGGAAGTATTTCCCGACTGCTATCAGTACGCAGCATATATGTAACGCCTTGGAGGTAATAGTTCACGACGCGTAGATTGGGATCTTCATTCACGAACGTATAAATGTCATCGTCGCCTTTTCCTCCATCGCGATTGGAAGTGAAGAACCCGCGATCAGCCTTGAACAAAAAGATTCCGAAATCATCACCCGTAGAATTCACAGGTTGCGCAAGATTCTCGACAACCGTTTTTCCGTTCGTGCGATTCACAACATAAATGTCAAGCATCCCATAGCCAGGATGCCCATCCGACGAGAAATAGAGCTTGCCGTTCTCTGCCATGTAAGGGAATGTCTCGTTGCCCGAAGTATTAATCTCCGGTCCGAGATTTCTCACTTTCGAAAACCTTCCACGCGAATCCATTTGAGCAGAATACAAATCAAGACCTCCATATCCACCCTTGCGGTTCGAGGAGAAATACAACGTGCGTCCATCCGGACCAAATGCCGGTGAAGATTCCCATGAGTCTGGTTGATTGATGTTGATCTGAACGGGGTCGGACCATACGCCGTTCCTGAATCGCGTCAGATAAAGATCTACATCGTTGGCTCCTTTTCTTTTGCCGCTGTTGCCCTTTGCAAACACCATCGTCTTTCCGTCTGGAGAGAAAGTGATAGTACCCACGTTTACGTTTGGTGAGTTGATACTCTCGGGAAGTGCTTTGATGGTATTTACATCGACAATCGCACCTTTGGTTTCTGCTTTATATAAATCTGTGTAGGGTGTGCCGGTTGCTGCGTAAATCTTCTCGTTGGACCGAGAAGAAGTGAAATACAATTCTCCGTTGAGATATGCGGGCGAGTATTCGCTAAAATTTGAGTTCAGTGACTCAAGGTTCTTTACTTTATAATAACTCGTTTTTTCATTCAGCTTCGCGAGATTCTCCAGGCCACTCAGTTCTTTGTTGGCTTTGTCACGCAAACCTTCTACTGTCGCTGAGCCAACAAGTTCTTCAAGAGTTTTCCTGGCCTCGTCGTACTTGCCGTTAGCTTCCTGTGCTTTGCTGAGGTAGAACAGTACAGAGTCTTTGCTTATTCCAGGGCCGCCGGCTTTGTCATAGTATATTTCAGCATCCTTGATCCTGTTTGATCTACGGTATGACTCTGCTATGTAATAATTTGCCTTGCCGTTGTTGGGTTGTTTGGCAAGTACACTTTTGTAATAAGTGATAACGTCTTCGTAGTTCGCGTAACGAAAATTCTTTAAGGCCTTTTTCTCAGGACTGCATCCCGAAAACACCCACATCGCCATCACCAGAAAAGAAAAGACAGAGGCCTTCACACGCATAAATCGAAAGTTACAAAAAACTAAAGTCCGACTCGGTTAACCCGCTACCGTTGTTTTAGGTAAAAAGCGAGCCATCCAGGATTTCTTCACAGGAACAACCCAAAGCTTCTCCCAATCGGCTTTGGTAGAGACTGCATTATCAAACGAAAGGGTTTCGGAGGATAGTGTTTGGTTGGCAATGAGAGTTTTGATGGAGGAAAAAGGGTAGGCAAAAATTTCCTGTCCATCTATAAAGGCAACTTGACTACGGTCAAAAAAGTCAAGTCCGAGCTCGCTTTGAAGGCTTTTCAGATAATTCACGCTGCTATCGATGGAGCAACCGCTGGCACCGTGCACCGCTTCATTCACTGCCATGACTACGAAACGATCATATCTGAGGACGAATGAAGTCTGCAGTGGCGTGCCGTGTGCCGACCAATTGGAACACAAATCCATAAGCCCGGCTTCAAGGATTTCTTTTTCAGAAGCCGTGATTTTCCTGTTCGCCTGGTAAACCCACAGACGGGAATGTGCCGGTAATGAATCAAATGGAACAAACATATCTCAATCTGTTTTCTAATCCCCAACTCCCAAGTCCTAACTCAACTCATGCTTCGACTAAAACGTTCCCACTCATGTCTTTGGGGATCGGAACGCCCATCAGCGTTAGTATCGTTGGTGCAAGATCTCCAAGTTTTCCGTTCTTCAGTTTTCCTTTATACTGATCATCGACAAGAATGAAAGGGACAAGACTTGTAGTGTGTGCTGTGTTCGGAGAACCATCTTCGTTGATCATCATGTCGGCATTGCCGTGATCAGCGATAATGATCGTGGAGTAACCATTTTTGCGGGCAGCTTCGGTTACGGCCTCATCGCATTGATCCACCGTCTCAACCGCTTTCACAACTGCATCAAAAACTCCGGTGTGGCCCACCATATCGGGGTTGGCAAAATTCAGACAGATGAAGTCGGCTTCTTTTTTATTCAATTCAGGAATGATCTTGTCGCGGATATCCGTGGCGCTCATCTCTGGCTTCAAATCGTAAGTGGCAACTTTCGGCGATGGACAAAGGATACGGCTCTCGCCTGCAAACGGTTCTTCGCGACCTCCAGAAAAGAAAAATGTTACGTGCGGATATTTTTCAGTCTCAGCAATACGAATCTGTTTCTTGCCTGCGGCAGCAACAACTTCACCCAACGTGTTTTTCAAATCGTCTTTTTCGAAAATCACCTTCACCCCTTTAAACGATTCATCGTAAGTCGACATCGTTACATAATAGAGATTCATTTTCTTCATGCCCGCTTCAGGAAAATCCTGTTGCGTGAGTACCTGTGTGATCTGACGTCCGCGATCGGTGCGGAAGTTGAAGCAGATCACAACGTCGCCTTCTTTGATTACTGCCACAGGCTGACCATTTGCATCTGTCATGACAATCGGCTTGATAAACTCATCCGTAACATTCGCATCATAGGATTTCTGAACGCTCTTTATCGCATCTGTAGACTTTTCTCCGATACCGTTCACCAGCAAGTCGTACGCAAGCTTTACACGTTCCCATCGCTTGTCGCGGTCCATGGCATAATACCTGCCAATGATGCTTGCAATTTTTCCGGTTGATTTGGCAAGATGGTCCTGCAAATCTTTGATGTAACCCGCACCAGCTTTCGGATCTGTATCGCGACCATCCGTGAAAGCATGAATGAAAACATTTTTCACCCCACGATCTTTAGCTATTGAGCAAAGACCTTCGAGGTGTTTGATATGTGAATGCACACCACCATCAGAAAGCAATCCAATGAGATGCACAG
This sequence comes from Tepidisphaeraceae bacterium, assembly GCA_049840775.1. Lineage (GTDB taxonomy): Bacteria > Planctomycetota > Phycisphaerae > Tepidisphaerales > Tepidisphaeraceae > RYN-431. Next base: position 568,618 of record JASGJJ010000006.1, on the reverse strand, counting down.
GCTTGTTGTTCGTCTTAGCGTATTCGTAAGCGTCGATAAGCACCTGGTTCTTATCCAGTGTATGTTCGTCAACTGCTTTGTTGATTTTCACAAGGTCTTGATATACCACACGACCGGCTCCGATGTTCATATGACCTACTTCGGAATTTCCCATCTGACCTTCCGGCAAGCCTACCGCGAGACCCGAAGCTTCGAGTGTTCCGTGCGGATACTTCTTATATAATGAATTGATGTAGGGAGTCTTGGCTTTGTCGATGGCAGAGACGTTCTTGTTTTTCGCGATCCCCCATCCGTCCAGGATCATCAGCAGCACTTTTTTATTCATGATACGCTATTCTATTTTTTCAAATATAACCCCGAAAAGAGCGATTTGGTGCCCGTTTTGGCCATCTTTGCCATGAGAATTTAATGGCATACTTTTGGACTGAACCTACCGCGATGAAAAAGGCAGCTCTTTTATGGATGATGATTTTTGGGGCCGGCGTGGGTGCACACGCTCAATCCGAAATTTTCAATCCTATGCGCGATGCTATCAAAGCGAACGATGCAGGTGGGCTTGTCAGGTCATTTGCACAGTCAGTAGATATCAACCTGGAAGGAAATATCAATACTTACAGTCGTGCTCAGTCTGAATTTGTGCTCAAGGAATTTTTTAAGAAACACCCGGTTAACGATTTCAGCATTGTGCACGTGGGTTCGTCGAAAGGTGGTCTTCAGTTTTGTATCGGGAAATATGTGAGCGGCTCCGACAGCTACAACGTGTTGATGCGCGTACGGCAGGTTGGCAGCGATAACCTCGTACACGAGATCAGTTTTGTAAAAGAATAACTTCCCGGAGGGGGAAATTCATGCGGCCATCTTATCTCACCCCGGAAGCAATCCATTCATTTATTGCCTCGGCTTTATCCGAGGATATCGGCGAGGGCGATCATTCATCGCTTGGATCTATTCCCAAAGACAAACAAACTTCTGCCCGATTGCTTATCAAGGACGATGGTATTCTTGCTGGCGTCGAATTGGCTGAAATGATTTTTGCACAAGTCGATCCGTCACTGCGTGTTGAGAAATTCAAAAAAGATGGAGATGAAGTAAAGAAAGGTGAGGTCGCGTTCATCGTACATGGATTGGCGCGGTCGGTGCTCTCTTCTGAGCGGCTTGTGTTGAATTGCATGCAGCGCATGAGTGGCATCGCTACTTACACAAACCGGCTTTCCAGACTCATCGCTGGCACGAAAGCGAACCTGATGGACACCCGGAAGACCACACCCAACTTCAGGTTGATGGAAAAGTGGGCCGTGCAAATCGGAGGTGGTATGAATCACCGGTTCGCACTGTACAGCATGGTGATGTTGAAAGATAATCACGTGGATATGGCTGGTGGCATCAAGGCTGCGATCACCAACACGAAAGACTATCTGAAGAAAACCGGAAAAGATTTACGCATTGAAATAGAGACGCGCACACTTGCAGAAGTGGAGGAGGCGCTCGCAGTCGGCGGCGTGGATGTAATCATGCTCGACAACATGAGCATCGCGGAAATGAAAAAAACCGTGGCATTGATCGGTGGTCGTTGCAAAACGGAAGCCAGTGGAGGCATCACAGAAGCAACCCTTCGTCAAGTGGCTGAATGCGGCGTAGACTATATCTCCGTGGGGGCGCTCACCCACTCCGTGAAGAGCCTCGACCTCAGTCTTAAAGTAATCAAACCGGAGTAGGCAGATTGCCGTGACCCGATTAACTTTGCGGCCCATTTAGGATTTTATTATGCTCGTCAAAACACGCAACTACCGGCTCGAGAAGAACGAATACATTAAAATGGCGCTGAAAAACGCCTTGAAACGTCAATGGTGGGCGGGTCTCATTGCGCTGGCGATCTGCGCGCTTTATTTCGTGCTGCCCAGCATCTGGTGGATCATCGGGGGTGTGCTTGCCTATGGCTTGTTCGTGCTTTTCTGGTTCATTCAGTTTTATGGCGTCACGCAGCTTGAGCAGGGCAAGATGCTTTTTGAAAGATTTTCCTACGAGATCACAAGTCAACAACTTCTCATGAAACTCAATGCGCGTGAGGGCATGCCATTGAAATGGGATCAGATCAAACGCGTTGAAGTGGGTAAAGACTATTTTTTGCTGTTTGTCAACAAGGCACAGCTCATTCATCTTCCTTTCAAGATTTTTAATACCGATAACGAACGAAAATTCGTAGCGGGAATCCTCAAAGCGAAGGGACTTACTAAATAATATCAGAATTCAGTTCCCGCAGATTGGCGCTGATTTAATGTCGCAGATTAGCGCAGATCAGTACAGCACATTATAAATCGGTGTAAATCTGAGTGCACTCCATCTGCGAGAATCTGCGAGAGATTTTTTATCCCGATTTCCTTTTGCTCTATTCTTGATCATCAACACGCAGATTGAGATATTTAAACAATGTTTGATCCTGAGAAGAAAAAGAAATTTCATTCACCGGCAGAAGCCTATCTAAAGATCCGCAGCTATTGTGCTTATCAGGAGCGCTCCCACAAAGAAGTTCGCAACAAACTTTTTGAGTACGGTCTTCATACGAATGAAGTCGATGAGATTATTTCCAGAATAATAACAGACGGGTTCCTAAATGAGGAACGATTTGCGAAAGCGTATGCGGGTGGGAAATTCAGAATCAAAAAATGGGGCCGAAACAAAATCGTGCGCGAACTGGAGGTATTGGGCGTCACGCCGCGTTGCATCCGCGCGGGCTTAAAAGAGATCGACGATTCAGATTACAGAAAATCTCTCCGTGAGATAATCAGGAAGAAGCTTGCACAGACTCATGAAGCCAATGCCTTTAAGAAGCGTGATAAGGTAGCACGTTTTGTTATCGGCAAGGGTTACGAACCGGAGGCGGTGTGGGAAATCCTGAAAGAGGACTAAAATATTTCCCACGGATTGCACAAAAAAACAGATTCCACGGAGTATTAAGAATGCTAAAGAAACGGCCAGCCAATTATTTGCTCCGTGAAATCTTGCATTGGAATCAGTGTAGTCCATGAGAAACGTCCGAAGCTCACGCTAAATAACCCGGAAATTGTAAGCTAAGCGACAAACCGGGTTGTCTCCCTGATCTAACTTTGTGGCAGCTTCGTTAATGGCGTACTATGAAAACATTTATGAGATCGGCCACCTGTTTTACTCTGCTCCTTGTGTGCGCAAACCTGTTGTTTGCCCAGACGGACGCGGCGCGCAAAAGCAACTTCAATGTCGCTAAGAATACTGCGATCGAAGGTTATGATCCGGTAAGCTATTTCGATAATAAGCCGTTGGAGGGTGGCAAGAAATTTCAGTATACCTATCGTGGCATCACCTACTTGTTTGCAAATGAACCCAATTTGAACAAGTTCAAAGCTGCGCCTGAAAAGTATGAACCCGTGTACGGTGGGTGGTGTGCTTACGCGATGGGTGAAAAGGGCGAGAAGGTTGAGGTTGATCCCGAAACCTTTAAAATCCTGGACGGCAAGCTGTATTTGTTTTACAACTCATGGGGTAACAACACGCTCACGAAGTGGAATAAAAACGAGAAGACATTGAAAACACAGGGCGATCAGAACTGGAAAAAATTTATACCGTAAACCGGATGACCAGCCATCCACGTACATTCTTAAAATACGATTAAAAAACGCTTAAATTTGCTGAACCAAACACCCATGCAGCTCTCAGACGCTTGTAACACAATTCTGAATCAGTTGGCAGACATCCTTCAGCAGTTGGAGGATCGGGATTTTTCAAAGCCCTCGGTTGCACTCAGCAAGTCGACCATCGGGCAACACACGCGACACACACTTGAATTTTTCATCTGCCTTGAGCAGGGTTTCTCAAAAGGTGTGGTCAACTATGACAAACGCGCACACGACAAGCTCATCGAATCAGATAAATTCATCGCGCTCAACGCCATCAACCGCATCCGCGATTTTGTGATGTCACAAAAGGAAGATATGGCGCTGAAACTCGAAGTGGGCTATGATCGCGACAGCGAGACTTGCGTGACAATCGAAACGAATTATCTGCGTGAACTTACTTACAATATCGAGCATGCGGTGCATCACATGGCCATCATGAAAATCGGTATTCGTGAAGTAGCTCCCTATGTCGTTTTCCCTTCTGACTTCGGCATTGCAGTAAGTACCATCCGCCACAAAGAATCGGTCGAAGCCTCTCGTTGAGAAGCGAATGAATTTTTTCTCCCGGATTGCACAAAGTAATTTCTTCATCAAACTCAGAAGCTGGGAGTACTGGCCCTTCGGAATCTTACAGGCTCCTTTATTTCCCTACTGGCTCTGGCTTTCGCTGAAGGCGCGCTCTCTTGTATTTTTTTCTGCATCAAACCCCGGCATTCTCATGGGTGGAATGTTCGGTGAATCGAAGTTTGACGTGTTGGAATTGGTGCCGCCGGCCTACAAACCTGTTACACTGCTTGTCAATAAGTCTGCTTCGCTCAGTTCTATCCTGGAACAAATGACCAAGGTTGGTTTAAAATTTCCGGTGATTGCAAAACCGGATTTGGGAGAGCGTGGTTGGATGGTCCGACGCATCAAGTCCGAAGGCGATCTTTCAAAGTATCTGTCAGAGATAAAAATTGATTTTCTCATCCAGGAGCTTGTTGATCTACCGCTCGAGTTCGGTGTGTTCTATGTTCGTTATCCAAATGAAGACACGGGTCGCGTTACGTCGATCGTTGGAAAGGAAATGCTGAGCGTGACGGGCGATGGATCAAAGACGTTGCAAGAACTTATCCTTGAGAAAGAACGCGCCAAACTTCAATGGGAAGTGTTGCGCATTGTTTTTCAGAACAGACTGGATGAGAAAATTCCCACAGGACAGCATGTTGAATTGATTTCTATTGGCAACCATTGTCTCGGCACGAAATTTTTGGATCGTACCGATCTTATCACTGAAGAGTTGTCGCGATCATTTGATCACATCAGTAAGCAGATTGAAGGTTTTTATTTTGGGAGGTTTGATTTGCGTGCTGCCTCGTACGACGATCTCAAAGCCGGAAAAATAAAAGTGATGGAGTTGAACGGCTGCGGCGCAGAGCCTGCCCACATTTATCAGCCCGGATATTCATTTGTAAAAGCCGTTGGTGTAATGTTCAGGCATTGGCATGACATTTACAGGATCAGCAGCGAGAATCATAAACGAGGTGTTGCGTATATTTCCTTCCGTGAAGCCCGCGCTATCTTTAAAAAATTCAAATCGCTGACGGCTGCTTAGTGCATGGTATATATTCAGGCGTTTATACTGGGCTTCATTTTCAGTTTCTTTGGATCCATTCCGCCCGGCACGCTCAACGTCACTGTTCTTCAATTAGGTCTTGAAAAGAAAAGAGAAACGGCGTTTCGTTTTGCGCTTGCCGTTGCCATCGTCGAGTATCCTTACGCGTGGATAGGTGTTCACTTTGAATACTTGCTGTCATCATCGCCCGTCATCGTCAGCCACTTTGAACTCATCGCTTCGATCGTCATGTTTGCGCTCGCAGCTTTTAACCTCTGGCCCACCAAGCAGTCAACAGGCATTGCAAAAAAATTCGAGGAAAGCGGATTTCGCCGCGGTCTCGTGTTGAGCATTCTCAATCCCATGGCGATACCGTATTGGATGGCTTTCACAGCTTACATGAAAGTGCAAGGTTGGCTTGGATTGGAAACGGCATGGGAACTACACATTTACGTGTTGGGTACAGCGCTGGGCGCTTTGGCACTGCTGTCTTTGTTAATATTCTTTGCAAACAGGCTCGCGCCCTATGTGCAGGGAAGTAAATGGGTGAAAATCATCCCGGGCTTGATTATCCTTGGCCTCGGCATTTACACGTTTTCAAGATACATCTCCCACTTATCGTAAGCTCTTCGTCGCTTTGAAGCGATGACAATCAACGAGGTGATCGTTGATCAATCCGCAGGCTTGCATGTGTGCATATATCACGGTAGTTCCCACAAACTTGAATCCCCGCTTGATAAGATCTTTGCTGAGAGCATCAGATTCTTTGGAGGTAGGAGGAATCTGTGACAATGACTTCCACTTATTAACGATGGGTTTGTTGTTCACGAATTTCCAGATGTACTTATCGAACGAACCAAATTCTTTTTGCACTTCGAGGAATCGCTTGGCGTTGTTTACGGCGCCGGCAACTTTCAATCTGTTGCGAACGATGCCGGGATCTTTAAGGATCGACTCTACTTTTCTTGCATTGAACCGCGCCACCTTTTCCGGATCGAAGTCCGCAAAATTTTTACGATAACCTTCGCGTTTGTTCAGCACTGTTAACCAACTGAGTCCTGCCTGTGCACCTTCGAGGATCAGAAACTCAAAGTGTATCCGATCGTCGTGAACAGGTACACCCCACTCTTCGTCGTGGTAGCGAATATAGTTTTCAGTCTTTGTACACCAGGGGCAGCGAAACTTTTCTTCCATGAGAGCCAAGTTAAAAAATCCATTGCAACCCCTTAGCGGATGCGTTATCTTACAGAAAAATATAACCCATGAAAAAATTCATCGCGCTTTGTTTTGTGCTGGCCATGGTCAGCCCGGCATTCTCACAAAAAACTGATGTTGAAAAGAAACTTGCAGAGATGGGACTGAAATTACCAGCCGCGCAAAAGCCGATTGCCAACTATGTCAAGGCGGTGCGCGTTGGGAACCTCGTGTTTCTTGCTGGCCACGGACCCTCAAACCTGGATGGTACTGATATCGCTGGAAAAGTTGGAAAAGACCTGACTGTGCAGCAAGGTTACGAAGCTGCAAAATCCGTAGGACTCAATTTGCTCACGTCATTAAAAGCAGAGATTGGTGATCCCAATAAGGTGAAGCGCATTGTGAAAGTACTTGGCATGGTGAATTGCGTAGAAGGTTTCACCGAACAGCCGAAAGTGATCAATGGATTTTCTGACCTGATGGTAGCCTTGTATGGCGAAAAAGGAAAGCACGCACGTTCCGCTGTCGGCATGTATGCACTTCCCAACAACATCGCAGTTGAAATTGAGATGATCGTAGAAGTAGAGTAAGTTTTGTTTTACACGCGTCTTAAGGTTCTCTGCGATCCTGAATTCAGAGAGATATTAATGGCCGAAGTGGCCGAAGCAGGCTTCGATACCTTCATGGAAACGGATGAAGGTTTCGAAGCTTATACCGATGATTCAAAGGAAGACACCGCTCAACTTGATTTCATAAAGGAAAAATACAAGACTGTTCAGCCGCTCATCTTTTACCTGGACAAAGTCAAAAAGCAGAATTGGAATGAAGAGTGGGAGAAAAATGTTGAACCCATCATCGTTGACAAAAGGTGTCTGATCCGGGCAGAGTTTCATAAAATTCCAGAGAAATACCAATACGAGATTATCATTACTCCCAAAATGTCTTTCGGCACGGGACATCATCAGACGACGTACCTGATGATCAAAGCGCAACTGGACATTGATCACAAAAACAAAAACGTAATGGATGCTGGCTGCGGCACAGCAATTCTTTCAATCATGGCATCGATGCGGGGCGCGACAAAAATCGAAGCATTTGATATCGATGAGTGGAGCATTGAAAACGGAAGAGAGAATGCCGAGCGAAACCATTGCGCCAATATCAACATCAGACAAGGCACCATAAGAAGTTTTGATTGGCCCGAGAAATTTGAATTGATTCTCGCCAACATCAACAAAAACGTTTTGCTGGACGAGATCAAAGTGTACGCGAGCCTTCTCACCCCAGGTGGACTACTGCTTCTCAGCGGATTTTATGTTTCAGACATAGCCGATCTGGTTGCCGAAGCAGGGCAGTATAATTTAACGCCGCAGGTTCAGGATGACCGGGAAAACTGGGCTTGCCTTCTGCTCAAGAAAGCCGTCTGAAAGGCGCGGCGAAAGCCAATGATTTGACCCGCTTTTGCGTTATACAACGCATGTCCGAATATTTTACGAATTTCAAGGTTTGACCGCGTGAAAAAGGCCTTTTTATACCTTTTCTTCCTTTTGTTCGCCGCGCCCGCAGCGCTGGCGCAGGACAAGGTCAAGCTTGCTTTTCAGGACAGCGTGCGCGTTACGCTTGAGAACGACCACGGAACCACCGATGCCCACGCGATGGGCGCCGTCTTTGCCACTGGCTGGCACAAGCTGGATCTCAATCAGCAACAGGCGGTGAAAGACATGGCGAAGGCGCTAAAGAAGAAAAGATACAAGCCCTTTCCACTGTTCAATGATTTCTTCGGTTCGATTGGTTTTGCTGTTGAGAAGGAGAATCTGGACCATGACAAACTCAACGCCTTTTTAAAAGTTGCGGGCCTCGTTGTCGACAATGAAAATGCTGCAAAGACCGCAGCCTTCTTTCGCTACTGTCGTGATTTTTTTGAGTACCGTGCGCTTCACTATGAAAAATCCTATCGCCTGTTTGCATCCGACGATGAGTACACGTTCGACTATTTGAAAGATCCAAGCCAGGAGATTCCATCGCCAACCGATACGGCGAAGACGCAAGACAACTTCAAGCAGTGGGATAACCAAAATGCCCAACAGGAAACCAACAACACGGTATGGCAGGAAGACACCACGAAGATAGCTGACAGTGCAACGCCATCGTGGATGTTACCCACACCACAACCCGTATTGACAGGCGCAGTATTGAAATTCACATCCGTAACATTCAACTTTTGCACACCCTATGATTCGGCGTTCATAAAAAATACAGAGGGATCAGTTGCGCTCAGCGATGGAACATTTGTGGGCAAACATGGTTCTTTTGGATGGTCGCCCGCAGGCTTGAATGCTGATTCTGTACACTTCGAGTTCGGCGATTACAATTTTAAAGTTGACAGGCCACAAGTAAAAGCAGAGCAGGGCAAGATTCTCTATGAAGGAAGGTTGAAAACCAAAGTCGATGGGATTTTTGAGTTTAGGAGCGTGAGGCACAAGGATAAGCTTTCTGCGAACTATCCACGATTCATGTCATACAACGCCAACATCCCGATTGAAGGATTCAGCAACGATAAAATGAAATATACCGGTGGGTTTGCGCTCAACGGCCATCGTATCTACAGTTCATCCGTCAACCAGGATTATTCAAAACTTGAGGTGACAGGAGCTGAAGGTCGAAAGTTTACTGCCAAATCGCGTCTGTTCGAATTTCAGGACTCGGTGGTAAGCTCTCGTCGCGCGATGATTATGCTGTATCAAGACAACGATTCGATATTCCATCCGTCGGTTCAGTTGCGGTACGATTTCGGTAAAGAAATACTTACGCTGCAGCGTGAAAAAGGTCAGCTGCGCGATGCACCGTTCACGTCTACTTTCTTCAACGTCGACTTTGGCGCCGATCTTTTACGTTGGGACCTGAAGTCGGACAGCATGAACCTTACTGCGATGGGTGGCGGCAACCAGGCGCCGATGATCATCGAGTCCGTTGATTTTTATAACCCCGATGATTACAGGCTATTAGGAGGGAAGGGATTTACATTCCATCCCTTGGCGCTCGTCGTCAACTACGCACAACGCAATGGTGTTCGTGATTTCTATGACTCTGATTTGGCAACACAAACCAACAAGAAGCTTGAAGAGATAAGGATGGCAATGACATTCCTTTCACAGAAGGGAATGATCAACTACAACGCATCTACAGGATTCGTGCAGGTGAAAGAGAAAGCCATGCACTTTTTCGATGCCAAGAAAGGTATTGCCGATTATGACAACCTGAAAATTCATTCCATCACTGATAAAGTGGCTAACGCCACCGTAAATATTCCAAGACGCAGAATGGTGGTGCGTGGTGTGGAGGAAGTGAATGTGAGCGATTCACTCAATGTGATTCTGAAACCCGACAGCAGCACGTTGACCATTCTTCAGAATCGCGACATCAAATTCGACGGAAAGATCACGGCAGGAAACTTCGAGATCAACGGCAAGGACTTTACATTCAAGTACGATAGTTTTTTCATCAGCCTCAATCACATTGACTCGATCCGGTTTTATGTGAACGAAAAAAATGCGAAGGGTCAGATGACGCGTCGCCGTGTAAACAACGCGATGGTAGGTGCCGACTCGGCAGCCACCGCTGCGGCTGGCGCCTCGGCACTGGTGGCAATAAAACAGCGGGCACATTGTTTATCAATCTCCCTGATAACAAATCGGGTAAAATCAAAACTTCCAACTATCCGCGTCTCGATGCTACGTCGGGTGGCGTAATTTATTTCGACAGGAGCGAGGTTTTGGATGGTGCGTATGACCGATCAGTTTTCTTTGTAGTACCACCTTTCAAACTCGACAGCTTGAACGATGCCGATCCTGGCTCTATCAACTTCGATGGCACGTTTGTCTCGAGTGGGATGTTCCCGAGCTTCAAGGAGAAACTGCATACCATGCCCGACAAATCGTTGGGATTTACGCATGCCATTCCAGCGGCGGGTTATCAATTATTCAAAGGTGACGGAAAAGTCTACGGAGGATTGAACATGGACAATGCGGGACTTCGTGTAGCCGGTAAGATCGAGTACCTCGCTGCTACCGTTGAATCGAATGACTTTGTTTTTTATCCCGACTCCGTAATTGGAAAAGGAAAAGTTGGCGACTTGAAAGAAAAGCAATTTGGAAAAGTGTGGTTTCCCCAGGTGACGCTGCCCGAATTTGAATTGAACTGGAAACCCAAGTGGGATAAGTTTACGCTTCGAAATCTTAAAGATCATTTCAACCTCTATAACAAAACTGCACAACTCGACGGAAGCCTCACGGTCTCAAAAGAAGGTGTTGCCGGAGGAGGTAAGTTGATTACACGTGGATCTGAAGCCGTATCGGATGAATTGACTTTTAGCGCGAAGGATTTTGCAGCACGCCATGCAAGCTTTCAGGTAAAGACAACGAACCCCGACAAACCTGCGCTCGCCGGCGAAGACATACGACTCAAGTTTGACTTGGCGCAAAACTTTGCGGATATCAGTCCGGAGGTCGAAGGCGTTGCCGCGATTGACTTCCCGTATGCGCAGTTCAAGACTTCCATACCGAAGGCGCGCTGGGATTTGAATACACAGAAGATCACCATGACCAAAGATGAGGCTACACCACTCGAAGCTTCATACTTCTATACAACGCGCAAAGAGCTTGATTCACTTTCGTTCAATGCGACCAAAGCAGAATATGACATCAAGTCTCAGCAACTGAAAGTCAGTGGTATTCCTTATATCGTAGTTGCGGATGCGAAGATCACACCTGAGAACAACGAAGTGCTTATTCTTGAAAACGCGAAGATCGGTCAACTCAAGAACACTACGATCGTACTGGATACTTTGAACGGCTACCACCGACTCACTGCGGGCGTTGTCGACATTGTTTCACGGAATGAGTTTTCTGGTTACGCAACCTATCAGTATGTGAACGCAAGCTCCGATACGTTCGCAATCAAGATGACGGACTTCCATCTCGAGCAAATGGACGAGGCATCAAAGTCGCGCCGGCATAAGGGAGCCTCACACCAGCAGACCGTCGCCAACGGTGCTGTGGATGATAAAGCAAAGTTGTTGCTGGCTCCCCGAATATTTTATAAAGGCGACATGGTGATGTACGCTTCAAAGCCCGCATTGCAGTTGCGCGGTTTTGCGAAACTCGATCTCAAGAAAATAAAGAACTACAACACCTGGCTGAAGTTTGAGCAGAGTGGAGATGAAAAGGATGTCTACCTGGATTTCGACAAAGCCGAAACAGAGGAAGGCAGGAAAGCAGAGGCGGGTTTACATTTCTCGGCTGACAACAGTTTGTACATCACTTTTGTATTTGACAAGAAGACACCTGAAGACGACGACTTCTTCCTGCCGAGTGGCTCACTGTTCTTCGATAAGGAGAGTGGTGAATTTAAAATAGAAGATCGCCAGAAGGCAGCTGGCGAAAAGCTCTCAGGCAAAGTTTTCGACTATAATGAGGAAAAAGATGAAGTGAAGTTCGAGGGTCCTGTGAACTTCTTCAAAGGTTTCAAAGATTTCAGCATCACGTCTTCAGCGCTGGGTACCGGTAATCTTGCCACCAACGACATCAAAATGAATTCGTTCGTGATGGCGAACATGAACGTACCGGATGCGGCATTACAGGTAATGGCGGCCGATCTGCAAGCAGTTGTAAAAAATGAAAATGTTCCGGAAGGATTGGGCGACCAAACTGAATTGTTATACAAGATCGCTGACATCGTGGGCGAGCGCGTTGTGAAAGATTTTGAGCAGCGTTCATTACAGGCGCATGTGCCGCTGGGAACGTTACCCGGCCTCGCACAGGCACTCGTGTTTTCTAACGTTGATTTGAAATGGTCGCAAAAGCACAAAGGATTTTTCAGCACAGGACCATTGGGTTTGAGTAACATTCAGCGTACGGACATCAATGGTGCGTTTGAAGGTTATATGGAGTTGAGAAGAAATGAAGATGGGTCACCGGTCTTCCACGTATTCTTCAAGGCTTCGCCAGAGTCATGGTATTATTTCGGGTATGAAGACAACCGCTTGATGATACAATCATCGAATTCCGTTTTCAATACGACCATCGCCAAGAGAACCAACGCAGCGAAAGCAAAAGTGGGAGAGTTGGTGTTTATACCGGGCAGCGATGAAGAAACATTGGGATTCATCAATCGCTTCCGCAAGAATTATCTCAATATTGAAGCTCCCTATGAGCTGAATGCTGCCGCCGCATCCAAGAAGAAGGATAAGAAGAAAGATGAGAAGAGTGATGATGGGTTTTAACCCCTGAACACCAGGAGAATCCCCCAGAGCTGACACCCCTACGCTCTGAAATTGCTCAGTCAGGAATTCTAAAAAATTTATGAAGCTGAGGATGAAAATGATTTGCCTTCTTGGGGCGGTTGCAATCGGTATTCAGGTCAATGCTCAGAACCTGGTTCCCAATCCCAGTTTTGAGCAATTTAAAAAGCTCCCCTGTGAGGCTTTGAATGAATATGGGTTGACGGTTGGCTCGAAGGCCGCGCAACTGGCTTTTGATTCCATGCTATACTACTGGACTCAACCGACACTAATAGGAACATCGGAAATTTACTCCACGAACATTGACATTCATTGTGAAGTCAACCCTTTAAAGTATGGATATGGACCAAAGCCTCAGGATGGGTACAATATGGCCCGCGTGGCTTTGCTGGTGAACTACAAATTCACTCCAAAGAATACCGGGGGGAGGACATACATCCAGACGCCGCTGAGCCAGAAACTTGAATCCAAAAAATATTACCTAGCTGGTTGTTATCAGTCGATGATGTTCATCGCGGACTATGCTGCAAATAATCTGGGTTTACTTTTCACAAACGAAGCTGTTCGTTCCGATACAAACCTGATTTCGTATCGTCCTCAGATCAATGATGACGATGTTAACTCAGATACCTCCATCTGGAAGAAATTCTATGACTGCTTTGAGGCGAAGGGCGATGAACAATATCTCACCATCGGAGGATTTTATGATGACGGGGATACCAAAGCGGTTCCACTTACCCCATATGATCCCGGGTCTGATGGCGCGTATTATTTTATTGACAGCGTTTTCGTCGAGAAAATTGACCCAGTGATTCCCAATGTTATCACCCCCAATGGAGATTGCTGTAATGAGAAATTCAAGATTGACAATCTACATTTCGGATGGTGGACACTTGATGTTTACGACCGGTGGGGAGCTAGTGTCTTTCACTCCGGTGATTACAGGAATACGTGGGGTGGAGACAATCTCAATCCCGGGGTATACTATTACAATCTCCAGCACAGGTGCAAGAATGTGAAGTATAAAGGCCCACTGGTCATCATGAAATGATCAAGCTTTTCCCCATCCACCACCGCCAGGTGTTTTGATCACGAGCTTGTCTCCCGCCTTTACAGTTGCGCTATCCATGCCCTTCAGCTTTTGGATCCTCACCATTTTTTCGAATGATGAGTTGTTCACCGGGCTTTCCGCTGGCGCCGCCCTTCAATCCATACGGTTTCTCCACGCGATGCTGTGTGAGTAAATTGATATCGAGTGTGGTGTTAAAATAAATTTCACGTTCGATCCCGTTCCCACCTTTCCATTTTCCCTTGCCGCCCGAATTTTTACGAACCTCAAACCGCACTAACCTGACGGGATATCTGAATTCAAGAAGTTCAGGGTCGGTGATGCGTGTGTTGGTCATGTGTTGATGAACCGCGTCGCTTCCATTAAAACCTGGACCGGCACCCGTACCCCCGCAGATGGTTTCATAGTAACCGAACCGCTCGTTCCCAAAAAGAAAGTTGTTCATCGTTCCCTGACTACATGCAGCGAGCCCGAATGCTTTTATCAAAGTGTCGGTCAATCGTTGACTTACCTCTGTATTGCCGCCCACAACAGCCGGTAAAGAGGCTTTGAAATCTGGATTCAGCAAACCAGTTGGCAGGAATATATCAACCGGTTCCATCAAACCCTCATTCATGGGAAGTGGCTGGTTGACGAGGAGCCGAAGAACATACAGAACGACGCTTTGTACGATTGCGCGCGTGGCGTTCAGGTTGCCGGGGTGAACAGCTGACGAACCTGTGAAATCAATTTTCAATCGACCGCGGTGGTTGATAATCCGGACATTCAGTGGTGAACCGTCATCGAGGTATTCGGTTGCGGTATAAGATTTTTTCTTTAATGTTTTGATCTTTTGAGAGAGCAGTTTCGACGCATAGTCGCGCAGGGCATGCATGTAAAAACGAACTTCTTTCTCACCATGCATTGAACAAATCTCCTGAAGGCCTTTGTCGCCAAGATTGACAGCAGCCAGTGCACCGTTTAGGTCTGCAAGATTTTCCTGTATTGATCGCGTTGGATATTTCGCAGTCTGGACGGATCTGCTTAATCGTATCCCATTGAGGGATGTTTCCTTTCACCAGGTACGCTGGCTTGATGATCACACCTTCTTGTTCGAGTGTGGTGGCATCTGCCGGCATGGAACCGGGCTTGCTGCCGCCGATCTCAGCGTGGTGCGCACGATTGGCAACGTATCCAACAAGTTTCTTTTTATAGAACACGGGCTTAATCAGCGTTACATCGGGCAAGTGCGAACCTCCGAAAGCGGGGTGGTTTGTGATTACCACATCGCCTTCATTCATCGCAATCACTTTCGCAACTTCACGTACACACACGCCCATGCTTCCCAGGTGAACAGGAATATGGGGTGCATTCACCACCAGGTATCCCTCCGGATCCAGGAGTGCGCATGAGAAATCAAGACGCTCTTTTACATTGACCGAGAAAGATGTCCTTTGGAGAAGCGCACCCATTTCCTGGGCAAGGGCTGTAAAGCGGTTTGTAAAAAGTTCAAGAGCCGCTTCCGCAGAATGTTTTGATTTTTTCACAACACCTTTTCTCCTTGTAAGATGAGCGTTGTTGTGAGCATCAAGGAACCACTCCCAATTTTTTTCAATGAATGTTGTTGAGTTGTTGCTCGTGACGAGCGCAGGGCCGATTATTTGAGCTCCCGCTTTTAGTGATTCCCACCGATAAATATTTCCCAGTACTTTTTTCTCGGTAGTGGTCATCCATTGCTTGCCTTCGGCAGCCGGTTTGTAACGCGTCGCAGTTTCCGAAACTTCATTTTTGGATTGACCCCGAACGGAAGCAATAACCCGGATTGACTCAACTTCTATTTCGCGTTCTATCCAATGCCCAAAAATTGAAACGTACTTTTTTCTAAATGACTCAATAAGATCGTCCCCGGTCTGATAGTCTATTTCAATGGGTGTGTCTTGTCCGGCAAACCGCAGGAAGATCAAAGTCTTCTTCCAGAAAATCTTGCTTTCGGAGAAACCCTCTTTGATCAAACCTTGGCTTGCCTGGTTGAAAAGTGATTTTAGAATGTTTGGAATTGTTTTTTCAACAGACCTGTAAGGTTGGAGTACCAGCTTCTCTTCAAACTTATCCACTGCCGCATGTCCGATGCCATAAGCGCTTAAAAGACCAGCGTCGTAGGGAACCAACACTTCTTTCATGTCGAGAATATCGGCCAATGCACACGCATGCTGACCGCCTGCTCCACCGAAACTTAAAAGTGTGAACGCACGTGGATCATGCCCCTCCTGTACGGAGATTTTCCGGATCGCTTCAGCCATCTTTTCATTTGCGATCTGAGCAAGGGACTGAAGTATGCTGGATGCGTTTGAAGATTTGCCGGTACGCTTTTTTATTTTCTTTAACAGATCATTCAGCGCAACCTGCGACTTGTTGACATCAATTGGAATTGCGAAATTTTTTGGATTAAGTCTTCCCAGTAAAACATTCACATCCGTGATAGTAAGCGGCCCACCAGCTCCGTAGCACGCGGGATCTGGAAAAGCGCCTGCACTATGAGGCCCCACGGTAAGTCGATGTCCATCAAAGTCACAAATAGAACCACCACCCGCGGCAATTGTTTCGATCGCCAGTGACGGCGACAATATTTTAAAATCACTCACGCGTGATTCGAAACGATAATCGAAACGTTGATCATACAGTGACACATCGGTACTCGTACCACCCATGTCGAAGGCAATAACTTTTTGTTTGCCGGATTTCAAAGCCTGGTCAGCCGCGCCCACAACGCCACCTGCGGGTCCACTCAAAAGACTGTCTTTGGGATAAAAGGAATTCGATTTCACCAGACTACCCGCGCTGGTCATTATATTCAGTGCCGCTCCCGACAGTTTGCTTTCGATGCCGGATATGTAGTTGCGGATAATTGGGTCGAGGTACGCGTTCGCAACGCTCGTCTCTGCCCGCTGCAGGATTTTGATCTGCGACGAAAGGAGAGATGATACAGAAAGGTAATGGAAGCCGGCTGACTCAAGCGCTTTCGACAACATCACCTCATGTACCGGATTCTTGAAACTATTAAGCAACGCAATCGCCACTGACTCAACTTTACTTTTCTTCAAAGACTTGATCGTTGCATCAATTACTTTTTGGTGAAGCCCGGTGAGTACGTCTCCGCTGGCTTCAACACGTTCATCGATTTCAATTACAGTATCGTAGAGGGGTTGCTGCTTTATAATGTTGACCGTAAAAGATCTCGACGTTGCTGGTTGCCGATCAGGAGCAGATCCTTGAAACCCTTCGTAACAAGCAAGGCAGTGCGTGCCCCTTTGCGTTCAAGGATTGCATTGGTGCCACGCGTGGAGCCAAGTTTGATCTCCATTGGTGGGAACGGACTCTGAAGTGCAGTCGATGTCAGGAGTCTTGCTGCGAGTACGGGAACTTCTTCAAGAGACGTGATTTCAAAAGATAGGCCTTCAAGGTTTCGTGGCGACTTCTCTCCAAAAGAGATGATGTTGTTGATGATATCGACACTTTTGATTTTTGACGAAAAGGACTTGCCAACAATTCTGAACTCAAAATTTTTAAAAATGTCGATCTCTGTTGGCCAGGCAGTTTCACCGCGGACCGAGTAGTCGTTTAATCTTTCGGTGATTTTGCCACGCAGTACGCTGCTGCTCAGAATTTTTAGCCGATGGGTCTCACCGGTTGGTGTGATCGCAATACAATCAGTGAAAGTACCTCCTGTGTCAATCCAGATTTGCCACATAGAATGGCCAGTGTTTGTCACCAAAATTTGATCAAGGATTGGGCATTGACAATACCACGGCTTTCTTTGACATCATGATGCCCACCGCATAATTGAATTGAAGTGAGCCATCTGGCCGCTCTTTGAAAACTGGCTTTGTGAAGAGCAATGAATCTTCGCCAGCTGTTTGAAGTTCAGCGGTGCCAGCGTCGCCGCCACCTACATAAGCCTCTACGAGCATTTTTTCAATTTCAAGAAGCGTCGAGTCATTGGGTACAAGCGAATAGATACGCACATGACGTTGCCCACCGATCGAATCAAGCTTCGAAGGATTCGTCAGGCCGCGATCAATTTTTTGAATGTCTTCCCAAACAGATTGACCATAGGCCAGACCCGCTGCATGTAACTCTGCTTCGGATATTTTTTTGATATCAAGGCTGGACATGCCCTCATGTAGTTTCTTGCGCTCTTCGTCAGAGAGCTTGCCACCACAGGTCCATTCCGATGGCGATCGGGATTAAAAGACAAATCCAGGAATGCTTCATATTTTTCGTCGTGGTAAGATCAAAATTACATTTTTCCGGCGGAGCAACCGCCGTCCTATTCGCCGTCCTGTCAGCCTGCGCGGAGTCGAAAGCAAGCCCCAAATGGTTATCTTTGCCGCCGTTTAAGTGATATGATCGAAAAACTCGAAGAGATAAGTAACCGATTTGAAGAGGTGGGGCAGTTGTTGTCACAACCCGACGTAGTGCGGGATGTGAAGAAATTCGCGCAACTGAGTAAGGAATACCGCGATCTCGAAAAGGTCGTTCTCAAATACAAAGACTATAAGGCAATCCTCGACGGGCTGCAGCATGCGCGCGAAGTTCTGGAGACAGAAAAAGACCCGAGTTGCGTGAGCTTGCCAAAATGGAACTCGATGAATTGGCTCCAAAACGTGATGCCGTGGAGGCAGAGATCAAAGAGCAGTTGATGCCCAAAGACCCCAATGACGACAGGAATTGCATTCTTGAAATCAGGGCCGGCACCGGCGGCGATGAGGCTGCGATTTTTGCAGGAGACTTGTGGAGAATGTATCAGCGCTTTTGTGATCGCAAAGGATTGAAGATGTCGGTAGTGGATGTTACAGAAGGAACTGCTGGCGGCTATAAAGAAGTGATAAGCCTGGTTGAAGGTCCTGGTGCGTTCGGGATATTTAAATATGAATCGGGTGTGCATCGGGTACAGCGTGTTCCGGAAACAGAGCAGCAAGGTCGTGTGCACACATCAGCGGCTTCGGTGATCGTGTTGCCGGAAGCCGAAGAAGTAGACGTGACGATTAACCCCGCCGACCTAGAGTATCAAACTGCGCGAAGCAGCGGTGCCGGCGGTCAGAACGTCAACAAAGTTGAAACGAAAGTGCAGCTCACGCACAAGCCAACGGGTATTGTAATCACTTGCCAGATTGAAAGATCACAGCATGGCAACCGCGAACGGGCATTGAATATGTTGCGCACCAAGCTTTACGAAATGGAGGTGGAGAAACAGAACGCAGAGATAGGTGCTTCCAGGAGATCGCAAGTTCGCAGCGGCGATCGCTCGGAGAAAATTCGTACTTACAACTATCCGCAGAGCCGCGTTACTGATCACCGTATTGGCTACACACAACACAACCTGCCAGCAATCATGAACGGTGAGATTGACAACTTTATTGAGCAGTTGAAGATTGCAGAGACCGCCGAAAGAATGGCGGAGGCTAAATAACGTGCTTAGGTGCTAAGTGCCGAAGTGCTTACGTTTCGCATCCATCTTCACATCTTCACATTTTCAAATCTTCAAATCAATTATTTTCTTCCGCATCAGCCTTCTTCTCTTCTTCATCCAATATTTTCTGAATGATCGCCTGCTGACGTTCGTCGATGGTTTGATCGGTTTTTGCCTGCTTCTTCATGAAACGAAACATGGCGTTCTTCTTGATTTCGTAAGCAATAAACACAGTGTATTTATTCTGCTTCTTGTCGTAATATTTTTGTTCACCGATTTTTCGAAGGTCTGCAATGCTGGTGTTCATCACTTCACGTGATAAACTTTGAAACTTCATTTCAACATCTGTTGCGCGGTCGTTGTCGCGCTGCCCCAGATAATTGTCAGCAACTTGTTTCATGGTCGTATTTACCTGTCCAGCGAGAATAGTTTTCGCTTCAATGTCCGCTTTGCTTCGTGCGATGTTGTCGGATGAACTTTCACCTTTGCCGGTACCTCTGAAGAAACGGTTGTTCGATTCATATGCTGATCCACGGAAAGGTTCTTTTACGCGGGCGCCGAACGGGCTTGAACCACATCCGGAAAACACCAGTAAAATGACCATAAAAACACCTGAAATGAGCGATTTCATAATAATCAGAGATTTAACTTCTTAATCAAGTTAACGAAAAACTATGCCAAAGATTGGCGCCAAATCACCTGCCAGCGAAAGGCCCACTTCCATTTAATTTCATAACGCGTCAAGCCAGCGTCGTTTAAAATCCGTTTCAACTCTTGTTTTGTAAATGCGCGTAGCACCGAAAGTGGTGCATCGAATTTTACCATCGCGGAGCGGGAAAAAAGCTGAGTCAACCACTTGATCGAATAGTAAGCCAGGCGATGACGATGAATATCATTGACGATTATTCCGAGACCCACTTGTTCACGAAGTTCTGAAAAGAATGATGTAAGTTGTGCGCTGTCGAAATGATGATAGAACAACGTTCCCACCGCGACGTCAAATTTTTTTCGTTTGAAGTCTTCAGAAAAAATGTCGACAGCTTCGAATTCAATTTCCGGATGATCGGCGCACCGCTCCCTCGCGAACGCGATGATGTGAGGGTTGGCATCTATGCCGATTAGTTTGAGTTTGATTTTATTTTTCGATCCCCAGTCGGAGAGTAGCCTGAGCATATCACCGCTGCCGCAACCAAGATCGACCACCGTGATTGTTTCTTTTTCGTGACCCTTCACCAGTTTTCTAAATGCATCGACTGTGACTGTGTTTCCACCAAGCCATTTGTTGATGAATTCCAATTCACGCAACGTCTGATTAACAACCTCCCCATGACAGTCAAGGTCATCCATGATTTCGATTTGGGAAGAGCGAGTGGCAAACATGCGGTGTAAAGCTAATACAAACAAGATGTAGAAAAGAGCCACAGATGCACAGATGAGTGCAATCGAAATTTTTATGAATGTACCCCAGCGTTCTCCACCTTCAGCAGCATGCTCTCGAGAGTAAGTCCGGGACCAAAGGCAAAACTTAAAATTCTTTTGCCGCTATCGGAGGATGAGAGTCCTGCTGAAAGTTCTTTCAAAACGAAAAGTATGGTAGCCGACGACATGTTCCCGTATTTCCTGAGTACTTCGTAGGCGAAACGGTTTTGTTCTTTTGTCAATCCCAGTTCCCCTTCAATGGCTTCAAGAATTTTTCTGCCACCGGGATGTATCGCGAAGTAGGAGATTTCAGGTAGTGCCTGGTTGATTTTCGACAACAGGGAACGCGT
This sequence comes from Tepidisphaeraceae bacterium, assembly GCA_049840775.1. Classification (GTDB taxonomy): domain Bacteria; phylum Planctomycetota; class Phycisphaerae; order Tepidisphaerales; family Tepidisphaeraceae; genus RYN-431. The sequence continues at coordinate 547,595 of JASGJJ010000006.1, read as the reverse complement.
GAGATGTTTAATTCCCCCGCGAACAAATTCGGGGACGTATGACGACAACCGCATTTCAAACCCTACATCACCCACCGTCCAGGTCATATCGTGCTCACCTTCCGTCGCAAGTTGACAATGAAAACTTTCCAACATCAATGCAAACTCTGGCCGCGCGGTCGACTCGACAAGGACTGCAGCAGCACCGTCACCAAACAGAGCGTTGGCAAGCACGTTGTCTTCTGAATTTTCTTTTTGAAAATGAATCGTACAAAGTTCGTTGCAAACGATCAGCACTTTCGATCCGGGCTTCGCGATGCAGGTTGCGTCAGCCAGTTTCAGAGCATTAAAGGCAGCATAACATCCCATGAAGTTGATGCATGTCCGCTCCACATTTGAATTCAGTCCGAGTGCTTTCACCAGGTCGATGTCGAGGCCAGGTGCGTACATTCCGGTGCAGCTCACAACAATCAGATGGGTGATGGAATCTTTCCTGAATGCAGGCAAGGCAGTAAAGCACTTTGAAACAGCATCCAGACTTATAGCCAACGCATGACGTCGGTATAATTCCAACCGGCGCTTTGTGCTTGGAAAGGGTTCCATTTTCGGTGAGTTCTCATAAAAAGAGAAGCCTTCCGTCTTGCCATAATCTTCGAGCACCGAGTAGCGCGTTTCAATTCCGCTCGCGCGAAAAACTACACGCAACTTTCGGGCATCGTCCTCACCCAGGTCCATCGCACGCACCATGAAATCAACAATTTGCGATTGCTTTAGCGCGTGAACGGGAGTTGCTGTGCCAATTGCCGTGATGAAACTCATTTCTCAATAATACTTTAAAAAAGACTTTATTCAATTAGTTTAGTTCCATGTTTTCAAAGTCGACACTGCTGCACCTGCGCATACCATTCTCTTACTTTTTGCTACCGGTTTTTCTCTTTGCAGTATCGGTTTCCCCCAACGTGGTGGAAAAGAGATTGATTTGGGTTTTTGTCATACTCCATTTGTTTTTATACCCCGCCAGCAACGGTTACAACAGCTATTTCGATAAAGACGAGAAAAGCATTGGTGGATTGGAAAACCCACCGCCCGTCAACAAAGGATTGTATTGGACATCATTGTTGCTGGATTTGATCGCGATCATTCTTGGCCTTATTAAAGTTTCACCACTGTTTGCAATCATGCTCTTGATATACGGATTGGTCTCCAAAGCATATAGTCATCCAATGGTTAGATTAAAAAAGTATGCCATTGCGGGCTGGATCGTGACGGGATTATTTCAAGGAGCATTTACTTTCATGATGTGCTATGCTGGTCTCAATCAATACGGCGTTGAGAATCTGCTGCAGTTGAAAGTGCTTTTTCCTGCAACGCTCACCACCCTGATGTTGTGGGCCAATTACCCGATGACGCAAGTATATCAACATGAAGAAGATGCCAAACATGGCGATATGACCATCAGCAGGATGCTTGGCGTGAACGGTACATTTTACTTTGCAGGTGCCTTCTTCGCGATCACGTCAGTGGGCTTTATCCTTTTCTTCAATCAGTTTTATTATATCCGTTATGGATGGTTGTTCCTGGCAGCACTGAGTCCTGTGGTAATTTATTTTACAATCTGGTTTGCGCAGGTTCTTCGAAATCCATCGTCGGCAGATTATCGTCACACCATGCGATTGAATTTTTTGTCAGCCACATGCCTGATCGTATTCTTCGTTTATTTTTTTCTGGACTTCAGTGGCGTGCTTGACGCAATCCGGGCAGGATACTAGCTATATGCCCTTGAAACAGGAGTGTGTTACTTGTCGTCCGTTTTATTCTGGTATCCGAGCGGCAAGAGTTCTGAAACCCGCTCTGACCATCCAAGGTAGCCGTTCAGTTGTACAGCTGTTTGTGGCTCGAAGTAGCCGTTGTCAAAAATCGTCAGTGGTGCTTGAAGAAAGTCAATCTCCGAATACTGTCCGGATGGATTTGCAGTTCCAACCGTCTTTCTGAAAGAAGGAGGATAGCGCGGATCACTTTCCTTGTTATACGTTACGAGCAATTTTCCTCGAAAAGCTATCTGCCTGGAGTTATTCACTGACATCAGCTCTTTGCCCCTCAGCGGTACGCCAGATTTTGGTGCTGCTTGCACCACAACATCCCAGCCCTGCTCGACGAGTGTGTTGGTTTTAATGTTCTGAAGAAGATGTGTAAGCGATCCTTCGTAGGTTCTCTTTCGCGCCTTCTTCCAGTGATTGAGTTGCCCGTTGCTTTTCGGTGTCAACTCCTCAAAACGCGGCGTTCCAAAGTATGAAATGGTCTGTGCGAGGTAGTTGAATTCAAATCGATCAAGGGTGTAATAAATTCTGTATCCAAGCGCTTTGTTGTCTATGATGATCGGAGACCTTGAGAATGCAGTTAGTATCTGTGTTTTTTCGTCGAGATAAATGTATATGCTTGATGGATTGGTGATCTCACAGGAATGCGCATTGGTAGTTTGTCCCAGGAAAAACTTCTTAAACTCTTTCAGGTTTTTTTTGCGCGAAGTTCGAATCCGCGACCACCACGATACTGGCGAGCTCCGTCGTATTCTGCGGCAGTTGAATGATGAAACGGTACGTGGAATCCTTGTCGAATGAAACTATTTTCTTGAAGGACTGATAGCCGATAAACGATGCGGTGAGCTCGTACTTTCCTTTTTGAGGAACCGTGAATTTAAATGATCCGTCTTCTGCCGTGGTCGTTCCCGTAGTGCTCGAAGCGAGAAATACGTTCACAAACTGAAGCGGTTGATTCGTTTCCTTCTCGCGAACCGTTCCGGTAACAACGATTTGCGACCATGCCGGACCGGAAACCAATAAAAATATTAGCAGTAAAAATTTTCTCGCAGCCTCACTGCACATGACTTATACTAAGCCGGCTCGCTCCAGCAGTTTCTTGGTTGCACGAATTCCATCTTCTTCAGAAAGGGTGCTGCCCTCGTACTCTATACCAATGTAGCCTGTATAGCCAGCTTGCTTTACAATCGGAAGCATTTTTGAATAGTCAGTCTCTACGCAATTTCCTTCTGCATCAAAGTCGTATGTCTTTGCACTCACACCTTTGGCAAACGGCATCAGTTCCGTTACACCCAGGTAGCGATCATACTGCTCAACGCATTTGGAATCCCACATATCGCCCTTCTCTCTCTTCGTACAGAAATTTCCAAAGTCAGGCAATGTGCCGCAGTTAGGCAATCCTACTGATGAGATCACGGCCGACAACCATTTTCCATCTGAAGTGATGCCACCGTGGTTCTCAACGATCACATTGATCCCAACGGTTTGCGCATACTCGCTCAGCTTTCTCAAGCCATCGGCACCAGTCTTCGCCACTTCATCAGGTGTACCCACGCCAAAACAATTCACACGAATGGAATGACATCCGAGAAATTTCGCAGCGTCCACCCATTTGTGATGGTTGTCAACAGCCTGTGCTCTTTTCTTTGCATCGAGATCAGCCATTGCTCCCTCATTGTCGCACATGATCAATACACTGGTAACGCCATTGTCATCGCAGCGTTTCTTGAGTTCTGTGAGGTAGGCGTTGTCTTTCGCCTTGTCTTTGAAAAACTGATTGACATATTCGACGGCGGAAATTCCAAAGTCGTTTTTGGCTTTCGCCGGAAAGTCGAGGTTGTCGAGAGTTTTGGCCTGCAGAGCACGGTGGAGCGACCATTCGGCCAATGATATTTTAAAGAAGGGTTCTTTTGGCATCTCTAATGCTACAGTTGTGGAATCAGTTGCCTGTTCAGAACCAGAAGGTTTGGAAGAACAGGATTCGAGGACAGCGCTGCCGAATCCGGAAGCTACGGTGATCAGTCCCAGTGAACGAAGAAACTCTCTGCGATTGGAATTCATAGTGGGCAGGTTTGGTGGATGCCAAGGTGAAGTTAGACGGTGGCTGCGAAAATTAAAAGCTCATCCCTCACCCGTGACAAGGTAAAATGAGGCTCTCAATTGACCACTCGGCATGCGAATGGACACGATGTGTTATTTTTTCGCTTGTTGTTGACTTCTTATTTAGAATGGGTTTCCATGCGTGTGCTTCATAAGAAATTGAGCGATGGGAGACACCTTGTTGGCGAGGTTTACCGCAATGTTCGATGCAGTAACGCCACCAAATAGTCTTTGAATCTGCCGGCCTGTCCACAACCTGGTGGCGAATTGCCGACGCCAGGCTTTAGCATAATCTCTCTCAAGCTGCGCTCTTGAATAATTTTTGTCGTGATAGAACTTGTTGACATGTTCACCAAGAATTTTTGCTGCATGGATGGCCATGGCCATACCATTTCCACAGAGCGGTGAGATCATACCTGCTGCATCGCCAGCCATCAAGATGTGTTGATCTACGGGTGACTTTGTTTCAAAAGATATTTCATTGATCGTCTCTGGTTTTTCGAACAGGAATTCTGCGTTGGAGAATATGTGTTTAAGATGTGGATTTTGAAAAAGCGCCGCTTTCTCCATGGCAGGAATGCTTCCGTGCTTTTTGAGATTATCGCGATGCGTGAGGTAGCAGAGATTGATGATGTTATTTTCAACATGACTGATTCCACAATAGCCATCTTGGAAGTTGTGAAGAGCAATCAGATCTGAAGGAAAATCTTTCAACCGAATGTGATACTTGACACCAACATAGGGCGAGCGCCTTCGAATGAATGAGCGCTTCAGCCATACATCTAATTTGGAGCGTTTGCCGAACGATCCTATTACCAACGGGCTTTCATAGTTGCCAGCTGAGGTTGAGACGGTAAAACTGTCTTTGGCAAATGTGATTTTTTCAACTTCGGTGTCTAACAAAAATTCGACGCCAAGTTTTTTTGCCACGTTGTATAAATAGTGATCGAAAGAAAAACGACTGATACCAAAACCACCAAGATCAAGTGGCATCTCTGCGACAGTACCGTTAACAGAAGTAAGCCGGAATTTTTTGATACGCGATGGTTTTAATTCTTCGGGATAAGCACCCAACCCATTCAGATAAGGAACAACTTCATTGGAAATGTACTCACCACATACACGGTGAAAGGGATACGACTTTTTTTCGATGACAAGACACGGTACCCCCGAGCGGGTGAGGTGGATCGATGTGATAAGTCCCGCAAGTCCGCCGCCTGCAACAATTATTTTGCTGTTTGTCACACGTTAAAACTAATAATTTGAAGCAAGAGATAGCTTTGACTCGGCTTTTGAAAAAGGACCCGGTTACTTCCGGCGATTCCGGCTTCTTAATCGTTATAGTTGGCATGCAGGAACAGCAATCACAGGATAATTGGAAAGTGCTGGTGGTTGGGAATAATCCCATCGAACTCGGCTTTATTTTCGAAAGACTGCACGGCATCACTGGCAAAGTGATCCAGACAGAAATGGCTTTCGATCTTAAAACCATTGTAGAGCGACTCGGCTTTTTCAGACCTCAGCACATAATTATCGACGACAATGTTGGTCGCAGTGAATTGCATTTGATGGTTGACCGACTCCACAAACGCCCGACGCGACATGTACCAATTACCATCCTGAAAAACTCCAACTACCAGGAAACGATTGGTGTGGGTGTGATGAATTTCGTTTTGAAGAAGAATCTCACCAGCGAATTGCTGTATCGCGAGCTACTCAACTCGCTCCAGTTTCTGAAGACACAACAGTATTGGAACAAAGTTTTCAGGAAACGCCAGTCGCAGTTGGCTGGTTTCTTCAGCACAGGTCAGATCTGACTCTCGAGGTCGAATATCTTGTGAAGTTTTTCGTTGCCGCGAAGGATATCCATTTTGATTTTACGACCCGGCTTAGAATTAAAAAATGCGTTGATATTGTTGAGGTTCATTTCCGAAGCAGGCAGGCCATTAATCGATATTACCTCATCACCTGTTTGAATCCCCACCTTTTCCGCAGCAGAATCCTTGCGCACATCCGTCACTTCAAATCTCCTCAAGCGCGCACCTTTTGCCTTCAGCGTCAGGCCGCTCATGTTGAAATGAAATTTCTGTGCGTAGGAGCCGTTCTTTTTGAAATAGATTTTTTCGCCTGCGAAATTGTAGATCATCGTGAAGCGCGACAACACCTCACCACCAATCACACCATTTCTGAAGACTTCGGTGGCTTTCAAAGTATCCAGGTAACTGTTGACGTCCGGGAAGTTGGCAACCACGCCGGAGATTTTGTACTTGCCCATTTCCATTGATTTGATGCGCCCGATTTGTCCCATGATGATCCCGCCGATGCCACGACCAATCAGGCTTGCAACGTGTTTTTCGGGGAGCGCAATGAGACTATCTGTCGCGGGGTCAAGCACGAGTCCATGACTAGCGCCAGTATCGATCATAAGTTTCGCGTTGACGTGAGCACCCGTGCTCATTTCTACCGGCACAGTTACATAAGGTTTTGTGTCCTCAATAGTAATAGGTAGAGATTGAAAGGACCTTTTCGGATGGAACTCTTCGGGGATGCTCAAAGTAAGCATCTTTTTTTCGTAGTCTACTTCCACTATGAATCTGCTGAAAACTTCGTAGCCCAACACACCCTGCACGTCGGTCCCGAGATAGTTTCTTAATTCCAGGTAATCTTTTTCAAGCACCAGCATGGCGTGACCTACACCGTGCACGCCGGGCATGTCCAATGTAACATCATTGGTGATATAAGCTTCAACTACTTTTTCTCCGCCAGGTCCCGATACGAGAAGATGTCTTCCGTAGGTAAGTTTTAAGATATCACTGAAGCTTTTTTCGGTGAGAATTGTAGTGCGTACGCCGGTGTCGAGAATAAATTTTAAAGGCAACTGCCCATTCAATACAACGGGAATGATGACAAGGTTATTTGTGATCTCGATAGGGAAGCGAACCTTGCGCTGACCGTTGGTCAGGTTAAAGCCCAATTGAGCATTACACCACAGTGGAGTAACGATTACTGCAAGCAGAAAAAGACGTCGAAATCTCATGAGCCAAATTGCCCCTGATAAAACTATTAAAAAGTTTTATAACGGATAAATACTTAAACGGTAACTACCCCCAATGCGGTGAGCAATTTTGAAGGAGAATTTTCAACCGTTAAGAATCTTTTATTCTCGACGGCAATAAAACCATTTTCCAACATGGTTTCCATTTGAGAGATCAGCGGGGAGAAAAATGATTGGATATTGAGCAAGCCAATGGGCTGATTGATTAACCCGAGTTGACGCCAGGTAAGGATTTCTGCAAGCTCGTCCAGTGTACCCCATCCACCAGGAAGCGCGATAAAGGCATCAGTCAGATCAGCCATTTTCTTTTTGCGTTCGTGCATGGAGCGAACTTCAATGAGTTCAGTAAGGCCGCGATGTCCTACCTCCCGTTTCATGAGAAAGTCCGGAATTACGCCAATAACTTTTCCGCCAGATTGGAGCGTAGCATCTGCAACAACGCCCATGGAGGCCTACATTGCCGCCGCCATATATAAGGGTGTGACCTGCGCGACCGAGAAGATCACCTACTTCGCGCGCAGCATTTGCATATACCGCGTCTTTGCCGGCGCTGAGATCCGCAAAAAACGCAAACATTCATAGAATTGAAGTCCCGATAGCTGCCGGGATCAGTGCTTGATATCGTGCTCGTTATTGCTAACGGACTTGTTGGGGAAAATCCAAACCGATGCGATTGCAAGTACAAAAAGGGCCAGAACTACACCGAATACTACCATAAAGATTGTTTTTGAACTCCCAAATTAAGCGGCTTTTGCCATTTCTAGCAATATTTGAATATTACGGAAACCTTATTCTTTCAAATTGAGTTTAAAACGCACTTAAATAGTCGAATAAATGAAGAAAATTCTGGTGACTGCGGGTGTACTGATCGTGCTTGTTTTCGCCGCAGCCATTGTGTTTCGGTTCGCTACCAAGTCGTATAGCCCCGAAACAAATACAGTTTTTGAAGATGGTGGATTGAAAATCGAAGTCTTCTACAACAGACCTTCCAAAAAAGGTCGCGTGATCTTCGGAGGTTTGGTGCCTTACGGCAAAACCTGGAGAACGGGTGCTAACGAACCCACAACTTTTGAAACCAACAAGGCACTTAAGATTGGCGATAAAACTTTGCCCGCGGGTAAGTACTCTCTTTGGACAGTCCCCAATGAACAAACGTGGACGGTGGTTTTTAATTCAACGATTCCCAATTGGGGCATCGATGTGATGAATAATGGCGAGGCAGCACGCGATCCTCAAACTGATGTGTTGGTCACCGAGGTTCCTGTGGTGAACACTGAAAAACAATTCGAGCAATTCACGATTTCGATAGCCAAGACTGATGACATGTTCGAGCTGGTGCTCGCATGGGACAAAACACTGGTAGCGGTGCCGCTCACCGTCAGTGAATAATCACTTTCACGAAAGTCTTTCGATTCTCTAAGATCGCTTCCGGTTCGGCTTTGCCTGAACACGCAAGACGTCCAGCTGGAACGCCAAGTTTCACGAGATAGTCACCGATTGCCTTGGCTTGCTTCAATGTGCGATCGTTGTGATAGGTATACTTAAAGACCAATGAATCATGTGGAGGTACTGGCGTTGCTGCGGAATCAAGCGGATTGATCTTGGGAAGGACAGGAATGCGCAGTGTGTCAACGATAATTTCTGTAAGATCGGGATTGCTGCGAACCGAATCTTTCTGATATCCCATCATCGTAACGAAAATCGAAAATGATTTTCCGCTGTTTCCCTGAATCAATCTCTGAAGTCTTCGAAGCTCCTGTGCGGAGGTAGGTGTCATTTCAGCAGACGAGGGTTTGAAGGAAATACCGTCAAGAGAAATCTCGTCTCCGGATTCTGCCGGCTTAATGTTCACGTCCACTTTTTCAATAAGTGAAAACTTATCGCCGGTGAGATCGAAAGCTTTTGAAAAGAAAGTATAGTTGTCTTTTTCGGGATCAACAGAAAGATCATACACGCCCCCTTCTTTGATATACGTCACAAACGTACCATCCTTACCAGGGCGCGTTGAAAATACTTTGCTTTGATCTTTGGTGTTGAAAACTGTTACAAAAGCAGACGAAGGATTGTCGCTGGTAACAACGCCTTCGATCTTCACTACACCTTTCGGCCTGATCTCCGAAGGGAAAAGCATTTCCACAAGTTCATTGCTTCGTTGACCAGGCGCATCTTTCAATAAGTATCTTCCCAGTGATGACGCACTTACATAGATGTCGTCTTTTGGTGTGTTTGCAAAATCAACTGCGATCGGCGCGCTCCACTGTCCGTTGACGAATTTGGTGAGATATAAATCCATGCCCCCCTTGTTGCCGGGGAATTTGTCAGACGAAAAAATCAAAGTCTCGCTGTCACCCATGATGCGAGGCGCTTGTGAGTTCCCTGTATTGATACTGGCGGGAAGTTCTACGGGGTCGCCCCAAAGCCCATTCGACTTTTTGGCAACCATAAAGATTTTGCAGCCCTCTGCTTTCTGATAATCCATCCTTTCGCAGCGCGTGAAGTACATCGTGCTACCATCGACTGAAAGCGTCGGACAACACTCGTTGCCTTTTGAGTTAATGGGCAGCGCGATGTTCACAGGTTCTGACCAACTGCTGCCGGTAAGCTGACTTGTGTAGATATCAAAGCCACCGAGGCCAGCGTTCTTGTTGTTAGATGTATAAAGTGTTTTCCCGTCAGGACTCAATGCATAGCCGCGGAGAAAATTAAGGCGGATATTCACCGATCTCGGAAGTATGACCGGATCTTTCCAGCTTACACCTTCTCGCGCAGTGTAGTTTAGGGTAAGCGCATTGTCCTCCGCATTATCGGCGACAAACACCATTGAATTTCCGTCAAGGCTGATGTAAGGAGCGAAATTGTTCATCGGTGCGTGATTGATGTTGGCAGGCATCTTTCGCAGTTTGGCCTGCCCCCACGCTGCTCCGCAAACGAATGCCAACAAGCACAAGGCTGAAAGTTTCAGTTTCATCTTTTAAAATTAGTGAAAACCCTTTCACCTTAACTAGAATCATGCCTGGCCGAGAGGAAGACGACTTAATTTTAGATTAGACACTTCAACGGCGTTGAAATTTGGATTAGTTTTAGGGACAATGATCCAGGTAATTCCATCCATAGCAATCCGAAAAGGAAAAGTTGTCAAAATGCGGAAGGGCGATCCCGCGAGCGAGAAAGCCTACGATGAAAATCCGTTGGATCTGGCAAAACGCTTCGAAGATTCTGGAATCGATGTGGTTCACTTGGTCGATCTGGATGGCGCGGAACGAGGAAGTCCTAAAAACTTTCACGTTTTGGAAGCGATGTCCAACCACACAGACCTTAAGATTGACTTTACAGGTGGCATCAGCACCGATGGCGACGTTTCCAGCGCGTACGAATTTGGCGCTGACTACATCACAGCATCCAGTGTTGCCATTACTAATCCCGAACTGTTCGCATCGTGGATCGTGTCTTATGGGCGTGAAAAAATTACGCTCAGCGCCGATGTCACGGACGTGAAGACCAAACAGGTTGCGTTTCGCGGCTGGCTTAAGAAGTCGGATCTCACGCTGTTCGAACACCTGAAATTCTTCTATGAGCGTGGTCTGAAATATGCGAAGTGCACAGACATCTCACGCGATGGCGTATTGGAAGGACCTGATTTTGCTTTCTACGAAGAGATTTTAAAAACTTTCCCGGATCTTAAAATTCTTGCCAGTGGCGGCGTACGTGGTGTCGATGACATTCAACGTCTGAACGATATGGGCATCTTCGCCGTGATCTTTGGAAAGGCGTACTACGAAGGCGTGATGAAGCTCAAAGATCTGAGCAAATTCCTCGTCAAAGCTTAGTCGCAACTTAGCACTTAAACACGCGGCAGCGTAATCACAAGCGTCGTCCCTTTTCTACCAGACTGCGTATCCAATTCCAGCGTTGCCTTGATGAGGCTAAGTCGCGACTGAATATTTTTCCATCCATTGCCAGGCGTGTGCTCGAGTTTGGTTCTGTCGAAGCCGATGCCATCGTCTTCGATCGTGAGTGATATCTCGTCATCATGGCCCACCAACTGTACATGAAGGTTTTGAGCTTGTGAATATTTCATCACGTTGTTCACCCATTCTTGTACCACGCGGTACAATGAAATTTCATGAAGCTCGGGAAATCGTTCGGGCATGTCGAAGCTGTTGACAGTTATTTTGACGGGCGACGTGTTATTGATACGCAACGACATCTCTTGTATGGCTGGTATGAGTCCGCCGCGAATCAACATTTGAGGCATCAGGTTGAATGCAACGCCGCGAATCTCTTTGTGCATGTCGTTAAGAATTCCTTCGGCTTTGATCATCCTGTCGATACGCTTTTCTTCCGAGGCATCGGGTGAGCCAGGAGTAATTGTAAATCGAAGGGCTGAAATCAGTTGCCCCATGCCGTCATGCAGGTCTTGTGCGAACCGCTTGCGCTCGTTCTCCTGTGACTGGATCGTAGCGGATATATATGCCTCACGAAGTGAAAGTTCATACTCCTTCTTCAAAGACTCTTGCTTTCGCTTGAGTCGGCTGCGGATCAAAAACAGGATCACCAAGACCAACACAATCACCACTACAAGACCCGTGATCAGAATATAGTTGCGTTGAATATTCGCATCCTGTGCGGCGATGGTAGCATTTTGCAATGCGATCTGCTGTTCTTTTTTCTCAGTCTCATATTTGGTCTCCATGTCTGCAATGGCCTGCGCATTTGCGTTTTGATAAATGCTATCTTTTGAGACAGCCCAGAGGTAATAGTACTTGCTTGCATTCTGGTAGTCTTTCAACCCTTCATAGTTTTTGGCAAGCGTCTCGAATGTGTTCTGAAATTTCAGAAGTAAGTTGTGTTTCCGCGCGATCTCAAGTGCCTGCAAACTCGTCTTCAAACCTTTCGAATAGTTGCCAGTCTTTTCATACAGTTCTGCCAGCGTGTAAAGGTCCGACACGATAAACACCGGATCACCGACCTTCTCCCGATACGGCATTGCTTGCTCATACTGTTCAATGGCCAGATTGCTCTTGCCGGCGTTGGCGTAAATCGTACCCAAAATGAAATGACCGTTCGCAAGCGCATGATAGTTCTTAACAGCTTCGGCCGCTGCGATTCCTTTGTCAACAAAATACTTGGCAGAGTCAAGCTTGCCGGTGCCGCCGTAACAAATAGCAACGTTATTGTATATGTACAGGGCCATCCACTCGAGCGACGCGTCCATTTTATTCAACGTGTTCCTGCCAAGGTTAATGCCATCGCGGTAACGCTTCAGTTCCAGGTATGCCCAAATAAGATTGATGCGCATCTTGATTGCGATTTCCTGGTTGGCGTCTTTGTCTGCCAGTCTTAATCCTTCCAATAAATTGGATACTGCCGCTTCTGCTTTGCCTGAAGAAACCAGCCGCCCACCTAAACTTGCATAGGCTTCTTTCAGCGCTTCGGTGTCTCCAGCTGCTTTCGCTGATTGGCGTGCTTTATAAAGCCAGAAAACGGCGCTGTCAAGCTTGCCCGAAATTGAAGCGTAAACACCTTCAGTAAGAGAAGCATAGACCTGCGACTCTGGAGTCCGTATTATCGACCAATGACTGTAATCTGTTGTGAAAGCTTTGTGCGCGATCGTGGTCGGATCGTTGGTGAAAACTCACCAATTTGAACAGCGCTATCGCCTTTTGCTGCGGAGGGAATGTGTCCAGATTTTTTTCCAGACTGTCTATAACCTGTGGTGATTGCGCGCGGACGCACACAACGAGCAACAGCAGGGGTATTATAAGGCCCTTCATAGTTGGGGTGAGGTAGTTTCGATTTCTAAAATAACCTTTTCTTTCTGGGGAGCATTCAAAAAAACAAAGAATGAATAAACCCTCCTTACATCGGTTTTGTTAGAGTATTTTTGCGGGCATTTCAATGGCGAAGAGTAACACCCAAAAGACATCTGCTTTTCCCGACGAGTTCGATCTTCTTCTTCACCGCCACCATCGCTTCGCCGTCGCCGATGAGCGGCTTCGGGGCGTTTACGTCGGCGACCTGACTGCGAAGGACCGCGTTCTCCTGCTTCAACTGGCTGTGTTCCAGCGTGCGGGCGACGAGCAGTTTGATCTCATCCGCGTCGAACGGCTTCTGGATGTAGTCGTACGCGCCGGCCTTCATGGCGTCGACGGCGGTCTGCACGCTGGCGAACGCCGTCATCAGAACGACGGGCATATCGGCGTGAAGCTTCTTGGCCTCGGTGAGCAGCTCGAGGCCGGTCATCTTCGGCATCTTCAGGTCGGTGATCAGCAGGTCGAACTTGCCGGCGCTGAGCCGCTGCAACGCCTGCGGCCCGTCGCCGGCGGCGGTGACTTCATGCCCGTCGCGCACGAGGTTCGCCGCAAGACTGTCACGCATCATTTCCTGGTCGTCACAAACTAAAATGCGGGCCATCCGTGGCTCCTTTTAAATCAAGTGGGCAGTGGGCGGGTGGCAGTGGGCAGGGAAGACAAAAGAGCGAAAATCCTTATCTCTTTTCTTTCCTGCCCACCGCCCACTGCCACCTGCCACCTTTCTTCAGATTCTCAATTCAAACCGCGCCCCGCCCTCCGGGCGGTTGGTGGCGCTGATCGCGCCGCCGTGCGCTTCGACGATCCGGTGGACGATGGACAGGCCCAGGCCGGTGCCTTCGTCTTTGGTCGTAAAAAAAGGGTTAAAGATGCGGTCGAGCAGATCGGCCGGGATGCCCGGGCCGTCGTCCTCGATCACCAGCGACATGCGGCCGCCGGTTTCTTCGGTGAGCGTGACGTTCACGTGTTCGCCGCCGGCCTCGATGGCGTTGAGCGTCAGGTTGAGCGCCGCCTGCGTAAGCAGTCGGCCGTCGACGGTTCTGACGAGCGTCGACGGCGCATTGAGCGTGACGGTCACGCCGTGCGTCTGCGCCTTGGCTTCGGCCACGTCCACGGCCTCGCGGATGAGTTCGGCCATATCGCATTCCTCCACGTCCGCCCGGATTTCCCGTGAGAAATTCAGCACTTGTGAAACGAGTGCTTCCAGGCGTTTGACTCCCGACACGATCTTTCTCACCGTCTCCGCCGACGCCGGCCGGTCGGCGACGTCTTGCGCGAGCAGAGAGGCGTATAGCTGAATCCCGCCCAGCGGGTTGCGGATTTCGTGCACCAGCCCTGCCGCCATTTCCCCGAGGGCGGCCAGGCGGTCGCGGCGGGCGAGTTCGCGGTTTTTTTCGCCGAGCTCGTCCTGCAACTCGACGACTTTGTTTTTCAATTCGTCGTGCGAAATCTGCAGCCGCTCGGTGACCTCCGAGTACGCCATGATGATCTGCCCCAGCTCTTCGATGCGCTGGGCATGGCTCACGGGCGTAGTTGGTGCGGCGGCGACGGTCATTGTTTGATGTTCAACCTCGAACCGTTGTTCACCGCATATGCCGAGGCGGCGGCGTAACGGTTGTTCACACGCTTGGCGGTCGAGTGCTGCTGAATCTGTTTGCCGACATTCAGCTTGCGTTGCTGGAGCAGCAGCACGTCGTCCTGGTCGGCCTGGGTGATTTGCTGAAGCAGCTGACGCGTCTCCGCGAGCATCGCGGTGGCCGACTCACGCAGCGCCGGCGATAGGACGGCTGACGTTTCCGCCCACGCCCGCTTCAATGGCACAACGACCTGCTCCAGCCGGCCGATCTCGGCAAGCACTTCCGCCCGCGACTGCAGCACGGTCAGCAGTTCGTCGGTCTGATTGTTCCGGACGAATTCCCGCTGCAATTCCGACAGCTTCTGCAGCCGACGGTAACCGGCCAACTGGTCTTCGAGTGCGGCGATGATCGGCGGCTTGGGTTCGTTCACCACATCCCACTTTCGTTCGCGAATTTCAGCCACTGCTCCCAGTATTCCTTGGGCATCGAGAAGCTGCCGTCGCTGAAGGCTTCCGGCGGAATGCGGCGGAGCACCCACTTCGCCCGCTCGTTCGCCGCCTTCGCCTGGTCGGGCTTCCCGAGCCGGCACCAGGCGTTGACGATCTGCACGTACGCCGCCAGTGCCGACGGGTCATCCTGGTACCGGAACGCGGCCGTGTCGTAGAGCGGGATCGCTTTTTCGTATTCGCCGAGGTCGTACAGGCAATCGGCGCGATAGAAGTGGGAGAGCTTTTCGTAAAGCTTCTCCGCATCAGTGGCCGGCGGCGCGGCGTGGTAGCGATCGACGACGGCGTCGAACAGCCCTTTCGCCCGGCCGAGGCGGTCGCGCTTGGTGCTGGCGAGTTCCGCCGGGTCAAAACCCGGGTCAGCGGTGCTGGCGGTGGCGAGCTTCTGATTCAGCACTGCGCCGTCTTGCGATAGCTGTCGGCCGTCAGGAACAGCACTTGGCCCATGCGGCTGTCGGCCGGATAACGCTTGGCGAATTCGTCCAGCCGCGTGACGGCCTGTTCGTACTTGCCGCTGCGGTATGCGAGGTTGCCGAGTTCGAAGAGCGCGGAGGCGAATTCTTCACTCTTCGGGTCGATCAGCGGGTTGTTGTCGATGACCGCTTCCAGCACCTGCTGCGCCCGGCCGTAGCTTTCCGGGCCCTTGCTCATGTACGCCTGCGCGAGCGGCACGGCACTCTTGCTGGCGGCGATGCTCTTGGGATAAAGCGCCTGGTTTTTCTGGTACGCGGCGATCGCCTTATCGAACTGGCCGACCGAGCGGTACGCCTGGCCGAGCCGCAGCACGGCGTCGGGCGTGAGCGGGTCAGTCGGCCGTTCGGTGATGAACAGTTCGAGCGCGGCAATGGCGGCGGGCGTGTCGCCGGCACGCTCGTACAGTTCGATGCCCCGCCACAGCGATTCGCCGTAGGCTTTGTCATCGGCGACGGTCTGGCGGTTTGAGAAAGCGAGTGCGGCGTCGGCGGCGCGGCGGCGCATGTCGCGGACCTGCTGCTGACGTTTAATCCGCTCGGCCGGGGCGGCGTCGGCGAGGCTGCTTTCGATCTGGTTCGCCCGCGCCTCGAACGCGTCCGCCAACCGATTGAAGAACGGCGTCTCGGGCGTCGGGTTGAGCAGTTGCTCCAACGACATCAGCTCCAGAGCGCCCTGCATGTTGCCACGCGACGCCATCCAGCCGCCCGCCTGGCGGACGCCGTCGAGCACGTCGTCGCGTATCGGCGCGAGCTTGGGGCGTTCGTCGACACTCTTGGCGAGTGCGGTAAGTTCAGCGACGGCCTCGGCGTCGTCCTGGCGGGCGGCGCGGCACATGGCCAGGCCGAGCTTTGCCAGAGGCACCGTTTTGCTCTCGGGATAATCCGTCAGCACCGTCTTATAGAAGCTCTCGGCCATCTCGGCCTGACGACGGTCCTGGTGAATTTTGCCGAGCAAATACGCCGCGTCGGCGTCCATCGGATGGCGGCCGCGGAACAGTTCACGGGCGATCCGCAGGCTTCGTTCCGATTCTTCGAGCTGCCCGAGCTGATAGCTGAGGTAGCCGCTGCGGTAATTGATTTCGCCTTCCTGCAGCGTGCCGTTCGCGAGTTTGAGCGACTGATTCAGCAGAATACGGGCTTCGACGAATTCCTTCTTATCGGCCAGCACCTGCGAACGCTCGCCGAGCGCCAGCACCGCTCGGCGTCGGTCAGCTTCTCGGTCTTCAGATAGTCCTTGAGATCGTCATCGACACTGCTGTCGGCGACGGCGAGCTTCAGCTCGATGATCTTTTTGTTCAGCCGGAGTTCGCGTTCCGGGTCGCGGGCGGCGGCGAGCTTGTAGTTGTCGAGCGCCTCGTTCGTCTGCCCGAGCATTTCGAACGCGCGGGCGACGCGGCGATACGCGCGGCCGTCGATCGGTTGTTCCTGAGCGAGCGCCAGCCGCGTCTGTTCGATGATGCGTTGCTGCAGGGCCGGCACCTGGACCTTTTTCTGGTCCTGGTACATCTCTACGGCCTCGGCGAGCATGAGGTGCGTGCGGCTTTTCTGGGCGGGCGTGAGCTTGTCGAGCTTGAGCACGCCGTTGAGCAGTTCGACGGTCGCTTCGGGTCGCTCGGCGTTCATGAGCTGACGGCCGGCGTCGAGGCGTTGGTCGGGCGTGGGGCCGGTTTTCGGGTCCCAGAGCAGGTACGTGGCGTACCCGAAGAGGCCGAAGGAGCAGAGCAACAGCGGCATCTGCCAGAGCTGAGAAAACGAAGCGGGACGCGACGCCATCGCCAAATCCTTTGGCTTTGCGCTCGAATGCGGGCGGCCGATCGTGGATCATCCATGACGCACAGTCGTCGGCCGGGCGCTGGCAAGATACGTCGACTTTGCCAAAACGCAAGCAAATAGTGCGCGTCGCAACGCGCAGTCTCTGCCACGGTAGAACACGGTATGCCAACACTCGCCACGACGCTTTCCGTCGGTTTTTCCCTGTTTTTCACGGCCGTTTCGCTCGCCGCCACGCCCGCCACCCAGCCCGTTGCGCCGGTGCGGATCGTCTTAGTAGGTGATTCCACTGTCACCGAAAAAGCCGGCTGGGGCACCGGCTTTAAGTTTTACGCCGGCGACGGCGTCACCGTCGTCAACGAAGCCTCCGGCGGCCGCAGCTCGAAAAGCTTTCGCGACGAAGGCAAATGGGACAAGGCCGTCGCGCAGAAAGGCGACTACATGCTCATCCAGTTCGGCCATAACGACCAACCCGGCAAAGGGCCCGAACGCGAGACCGTCGCCAACACCACGTTCAAAGACAACATGGTCCGCTACGCCAAGGAAGCCCAGGCCGCGGGGTTCAAGCCGATTCTGGTGACCAGCCTCGTCCGGCGGAAGTTCAAGGACGGGCACATTCATTCCGACCTCGTCGATTACGTCAATGGCACCAAAGCCGCCGCCAAGGAAGCCGGCGTGCCTCTGATCGACCTGCACGCCAGCAGCCTCGCGTTCTTCGATAAGCTCGGTGAAGCCGAGTGCGAGAAACACAACCCGCGCGACAGCAAGGACGCCACCAAATCCGACGCCACCCACCTCGAAGGCACCTGGCAGAAAGACGTGGCGAAGCTGGTGATCGAAGAGTTAGTGAAAATCGAGCCAGGATTGAATGGCCGCTTCGATCTGGCGAAGAAGTAATTTCTTATCCCCTCTCCCGTGTACCCACGGGAGAGGGTTAGGGTGAGGGTCTGCCGTATCTGCCAGACAAAGAAAAGCCCTCACCCTACCCTCTCCCGGCAATACCGGGAGAGGGAAAGATTCACCCCAGCACTTCCAGCTTGGCGTATTCGAAAATCAGCACTTTCCGCCCGAAGCGGCTGAAGTCGATGACGACGCGTGTGCCACTGCCGCCGGGTTGCACTTCACTCACGCGGCCCATGCCGAAGCTGGCGTGGCGGACGAGCATGCCGGCCCGCAGGCCGGTCTTGGTGTCGGTGGCATCGGGGCCGGCGGAAAAGCCGGTCGACATACGGTCGATTGTTTCGATGTAATCGGCCGGCATTTCCGACAAAAACGGCGACGGCACCGTCCGCTCGCGCCGGCCCATCAGCGTCCGCGCGTACGCCCGGCTCAGGAACAGCTTCTGCTGCGCCCGCGTGATGCCGACAAAGCACAAGCGGCGTTCTTCTTCCAGTTCGTCCGGCGAGTTCCGAGCCCGGCTGTGCGGGAGCACGCCTTCTTCCAAACCGATCATCGCCACGACCGGAAACTCCAAACCCTTTGCGGCGTGCAGCGTCATCAGTGTGACCGCCCCGCCGCTGCCTTCGACTTTGTCGGCGTCACTCATCAGGCTGACCTGGCTGAGGTAATCGTCGAGCGTGCCTTCCGGATTATCCGCGTCGAACTGGGCGGCGGAGTTGATCAGTTCCTTCACGTTAGCCAGCTCCGGCTTGTCCGGGTCGGTCGATTTTTCCAAACTCGCCTGCAACCCGCTGCGGCTGACGACGGCTTCCATGATCGACTGTACCGTGCCTTTGCGGATCTCATCGAACATGCCGCCCGCGGTTTCCACCGGACGCCCGAGGAGTTGGTCGCGCAAACTGTTGATCAATTGCACGAACGCCAGCGTGCTGTTGACGGCGCGGGCACTGAGGCCCGGCACATTCTTGGCGTCGGCCATGGCGTTGAAGAGCGTTTTGCCTTGCGCGACGCTGTGGAGCGTCATTTTGCGGACGCTTTCGTCGCCGATGCCGCGGGTGGGCGTGTTGACGACTCGCTCGAGGCTGAGTTCGTCGGCCGGGTTCGCCAGGACGCGCAGGTACGCCATGACGTCCTTGATTTCCTTGCGGTTGTAGAACTCCGTGCCGCGGGCGACCTGGTACGGGATGCGTTCCTTGAACAGCCGTTCTTCCATCACGCGGCTGAGCGAGTTCATGCGGTAGAAAACCGCCATGTCGCTCCACGGCACGCCGGCGGCGGCGAGCTTGCGGAACTCGTCGATGATGGTGATGGCTTCGTCGTCCTCGTTCTGGCAGAGATAGAACTTGGCCTTGTCGCCGTCGGCGTTGTCGGTCCAGAGCGATTTTTCTTGCGCCGGCCGTTCTTCGCGATGAGGTCGCTGGCGAGCTTCAGAATCGTTTTCGTCGAGCGGTAGTTCTGCTCCAGCTTCACGACCTTGGCGTCGGGATAGTCTTTCTCGAAATCGAGGATGTTCTGGATGTCGGCCCCGCGCCAGGCGTAGATGCTCTGATCCGGGTCGCCGACGACGCAGATGTTCTTGTACTTCTGCGCCAGCGCGTGGGCGAGGATGTACTGAGCC
Organism: Tepidisphaeraceae bacterium; assembly: GCA_049840775.1. Classification (GTDB taxonomy): domain Bacteria; phylum Planctomycetota; class Phycisphaerae; order Tepidisphaerales; family Tepidisphaeraceae; genus RYN-431. The sequence continues at coordinate 527,990 of JASGJJ010000006.1, read as the reverse complement.
TTGTTGGTGTCCTGGTATTCGTCGATGAGGATGTACGGGAACCGCTCCTGCAACTCGGCCAGCACCTCCGGGTGCTGCTTGAAGCCGAGGACGGCGCGGAGCATCAGGTCGTCAAAATCCAGGCCGTTGTTGGCTTCGAGGAGCTTTTGGTATTTGCTGTACGCCCGGGCGACGGTCTTGTCGTAGAAGCTCGTGGCCGTGCGGGCGAATTCGTCGGCGGTGATCAGCTGGTTCTTCAGGTTGCTGATGCTGCTGTGAATCGTGCCCGGCGTGAAGTTCTGGCTGCTGATGTCGAGCGTCTTCAGGGCTTCTTTGACGAGCCTGGTCTGGTCGGACGAGTCGTAGATGGTGAAGTTTGCCGGCAAGCCCAGCCGGTCGCCGTAGGTGCGGAGGATGCGGACGCAGAGCGAGTGGAAGGTGCAGATCGTCGGGTGGTACTGCCCGATGCGGCCGATGTCCTTGATCGGCCGCCCGAGGAGGTGGCCGACGCGCTCTTTCATCTCGCCGGCCGCTTTGTTCGTGAACGTGATCGCCAAAATGCTCGCCGGCGGGATGCCGATGCTCAGCAGGTATGCCACCCGCCGTGTCAGCACGCGCGTCTTCCCCGACCCGGCGCCGGCAATAATCAGCAGCGGGCCCTCGGTGTGCGTGGCGGCTTCGCGTTGCGGCGGCGTGAGATCGGCGAGCAGTTCGTCTTGGCTTAACACGGGGTAGGGAGTGTACAGGGTAAAGGCGTGAGGCGTGAGGAAAGAAACGCGCCCTTTCCCTCACGCCTCACGCCTCATCCGCCTTACCCCTCATTCCCGGCGTAAGCCTGCAGTTCCGTGAGAAACTCGTGTAGCGCTGACGCGGCATTTTCATTCGCGTTAGCGCTTTGGTGCAAGAGAGTTACGTTCTCCCGCTGGCCGAGAACGGCCAGGTCGCGGAGTTCGGTCATGTGCGGGCCGGCACGGAGGGATTCGTGGTAGCGGCCCCGGAAAAAATCGTAGCCGTCGGGGTGACGGTCAAACCAGGCGGCGAGCAGCCGGTCGGGGGCTAAGCCCGCCTTGGCGTCATGGACTTGGCACCAGTCGGTCAGATCGCGGGTTAAGCCGATCGGCTCGACCCACAGCCGCAAGCCGTCGTCGGCCTCGATTGCATCGAACACGTTCTTGACTTTAAACATCGTATCTCCGTCCGATTATACGTCAGGTCTACCCCCGTCGGACGAGCCATTTTCGACCCTGCCGGCGTCAAAACAGCGATTTTTTCCCCACGTTCACAATTTTTGACTTGCCTCACGCGAACCAAAAGTTAGCCTTTACGTCGCAGGTGCGGGTCGTGGGCCCGAAGATCGGTGGTCGGCGCGTGTCCGGTTCAGCTTCGCTTCATCCCCCGCTTGGTGTTTCGCAACTCCTCTTTCGATCAGGCCCGGAAAGACTGCATGACTCGTTCGAGAGTGGGCCACATGTCACCCGGGCAAGCGACCCGGCATTGGGAGACCCGTCATGGGTAAGCGTTTGTACGTAGGCAACCTCGCCTACAGCGTTGACAGCTCTGCTTTGCAGGAACTCTTCGGCCAATACGGCACGGTCACCAGCGCTCAAGTGCTCAGCGACCGCGAAACCGGCCGCAGCAAGGGCTTCGGTTTCGTCGAAATGGGCACGGACGATGAGGCGAACAACGCCATCAACGCCCTCAACGGCCAACAGTTCAACGGCCGCGCCCTCACCGTCAATGAAGCCCGTCCGAAGGAAAACTTCGGTGGCGGCGGCGGCGGTGGCCGAGGCGGCTACGGCGGCGGTGGTGGTGGCGGCTACGGCGGTGGCGGCGGCGGCCGGGGCGGCTACGGCGGTGGCGGCGGCGACCGTGGCGGCTACGGCGGCGGCCGGGGGGACCGCGGCGATCGCGGCAGCCGGCGCGACAAGTACTAAATCAATCAACCGTGAATCGGTTGATCTGTGAATCGGTTGATCCGTGGCGGGTTGACGCGCCGAAGCATTCTTCGAGCGTCAGGCTTCCACGGATCAACTGTTTAACAGATCAACCGATCAACCCTATACTTCCCCACATGAGCACTCCCCCGATCATCCAGATCGACGACGATTGGAAGCGGCAGGCGCAGGAAGAGAAGCGCAAGCTCGCCGAGCGCGAAGCCGCCGCCAAAAAGCCCGCCACCCCGCCGGCCCCCGCCGCTTCGTCCGAAGCCGCCGCCGATGCCAGGCGCGAGCGGCCTGACGCCAGCTTCGCCACTCTCGTGCAGTCGATCATGACCCAGGCGCTCTACTACCTCGGCGAACTCCAGCCCGAAGGCGAACAACCCGTCTTCAGCCTCGACATCGCCAAAAACCAAATCGACACCCTCGGCGTCCTCGAAGCCAAAACCCAAGGCAACCTCACCGCCGACGAACAATCCCTGCTCGACCAGGCGCTGTACGACCTCCGCTCAAGGTTCGTGAGCATCGCGAGTCAATACATTCGATAGGCATTCCGATGCCTTTGCATTTTCTGTTCCCCGCCCAAGCAATCCGCACTCATCTCGCAGACGAAATGTTTGCGGATCAGGCCGCGGCTCTTGTTGATGCCGGCTTTTCAGTCTCTCTCGTGTCCGATGATGTGATCTCTGGCAGCCAGCCGCTGAGTGGCATTCCCGTAAACTCTGTTGTCGTCTACCGAGGGTGGATGCTAAACGAAAGCGAATATGCTCGGCTGGAAACAGCCATAGAGAACAGCGGTGCCTTCGTCCTCACAGCTCTCAGAGCATATCTCTCTACGCATCATCTACCGAATTGGTATCCGCGGCTGGAACCGCATACGCCCGAAACAAAGATCATCGCGTTGGAAGATGACTGGAAGTCAGCGATCAAATCGCTCGATTGGGGCTCTTTTTTCGTTAAAGACTTCGTTAAGTCTCTCAAGACTAACCAAGGCTCCGTCATTCACCACATCGACGAGATCGATCAGTGGATAACAGAAATGAGGCGTGTCCGAGGCGAAATAGAGGGCGGCTTATGCATTCGGCGCGTCGAAGAATACATCCCACAAACCGAAAGACGTTTTTTTGTTATTAATGGCGTAGCCTATTCTGCAAACGCTGAAGCAATACCTGAAATCGTCGTCGGTACAGCCAATATCATCCCGAGCCGCTTTTTTTCGGTCGATACGATTCAAAGAAAGGATGGGGAATCACGCATTGTCGAAATTGGCGACGGTCAAGTTTCTGATATCACGGGATGGACTGCCGATCGATTCGCTCAAATCTGGCAGCTTGCGATTGGCAAAGGCTCCTAGAGACAATTACACCTCCAGTCAGCCGATGCCACAGTTCTTATTCGCAGTCGAAGATCGTTTTCTTATCCGCGGCCGCGGCCTGGTGCTTGCGCCGGGTGTTTGCGTATCGAATCCCCACAAGCTTGTGGCAGGCGACCGGCTGTTGTTGAAGGCCGTCGATGGCCTGGCCATCCAGACGACACTCGCCGGCCTTGAGCACCTCGACCCGAATCCTAGACAACTCTTACCGTTGCTGGTGAATGATCCAGACGCCATCGACGTGCCGATCGGCACAGAAGTATGGCTAATTGACCGGTGATAACTGGCCCTTGGCACTCAAATGTCCGGACTTACCGATTCGATTTTCGCCGCATTTTTTCGCCGACACGGCGGTGCCGGGGCGGTAGAACCAGAGAGCCGCCGGGGGCGGTGCGGCCGCATGGCGGCCGGTGGGTTCTTTGACAATTGAATCCGAATCGCTGACCGGCCGCGGGCCATAAGTCGCATGGCAGGCTGGGCCATTCACGGCGCAATAGCGACACCCTTTTTGGGGTTCAAGCCTTGGCCGGTGGGTGAGTTGCGCCGCGCTGCGCGTTTAAAAATAGCGCGAACAAACGCGTTGCAGAAAAATGCACTTACGATGGTTTTTGCTCGACGGATCGGGCGAACTCACAGCCGGACCTACCTATCTAATTGACCGGTGATGACTGGCCCTCGGCACTTAAAAATTGCCAGTACATCCAGCCCATCGCTACCCCAGACAACACACCCCACATCCACGACGAGACATCGCCCCAGAGCACGAGTTTGAAGTAGGTCGTCTCGACAATCAATCCAACCATCACGCACCGAAACAGTCTGCCCGGTGTGGTGACGACGGCATAGACGAACAGCAACATGTGCCCTGACATTGGCACAAGCGGTGCGGTCATCCGCAGACTGCAAAGCACGATCACTGCCGCATCGAGCAACCCCGGCAGCACGCCATAGCGACGTGCCGACCTCAGGCGATATGCAACGCAAAGCAGAAAACCGCCAATCGCCGGAGCGTGATACACCGCGACGTAGGCCGGACGTTCGACAATACGAGGAAAGATCAGACAAACCCCAACAACCGCAACAGGCACCAACACGCTGGCGAGTCGTAACGCCTGCGTGAAAACTGCCAATACTACTTCGGAACCAAGCTGATCATGGCTGCCGTCTGGCTGCATTTTCATACGAGGGAACAGTCCTCTAGGTCATTGGCCAGCCACTCGTTCCTCAGTAACGTGCTCCACGAAACCTACAGCGTCCCCATCGCCGTGCCGTAGGTTTGCAGGCATTGGCGGGCGGCGGCGGGCCAGGTGAGTTTGGCGACATCGCGGCCGGCGTCTTCGCGCATCATCATCGCCAGCGTCGGGTGGCGCAGCACGGCCACGATTTTGTTCGCCAGTTCGTTGGTGTCCCAGAAGTCGACCTTGAGTGCGTGCCGCAGCACTTCGCTGACGCCGCTCTGTTTACTGATGATCGTCGGCACCTGTCGGACGACGGCTTCCAGCGGCGCGATGCCGAACGGCTCGCTGACGCTGGGCATGACGAAGAGGTCGGCGAGTTGGAAGATGCGTTCGACGTCCAGCCCGCGGAGGAAGCCGGTGAACAGCACCTTGTGGGCGATGCCGAACGCCGCCGCCAGTTGCACCACCTGCCTGGCCATGTCGCCGTCGCCGGCCATGACGAATTTCACGTCGTCCATCACCTCCAACACCTTCCGGGCGGCGGTGAGGAAGTATTCCGGCCCCTTCTGGCTGGTGAGTCGGCCCATGAACAGGACGATCTTCTCGCCCTTCTTGATGGCGAATTCATCGGCGGCGAGGCGCAGATCGGCAGGCGGTTCGACGGCGTTGTAGACGACGTCGACCTTCTCCGGCGAAATGCCGTAGTGATGAACGAGCAGGTTCTTCGTGAACTGGCTGACGGCGATCACACGCGTCGCCCCGTGCACGCCGGCACGTTCGATGTCGATGATGCGGGTGTCGCCGTGATCGCCGGAGCGATCGAGCTCAGTGCTGTGAACATGAACGACGAGCGGTTTTCCGGTCGCGTGGGCGATGGCGAGGGCGGCCGGGAAGGTCATCCAGTCGTGGGCGTGGATGACGTCGAACCGCTTTAGGCCGGCCAGGCTTTCGACGTACGCGGTGTACCGCTTCACGTCGGCGAGGAGGCCCGTCTCCGGTACGGGCGGCGGCGATCCGGCCGGCGCTGGGTCGTATGGTGCCGCCGCGGGTGCGGCTGGCGTTGTCTCGTGTGCCGCATGCGGCGGCGCGGGCGGGATGCCGCCGTCGAGTTGCACCAGTTCGCTCGTCTGCCAGTCGAACCGTTCGACCCGCGTCTCCGACTCGTACGGCGACAGTTGCACCGGCACGGTGTGGAAAGAAATGTGATGGTAGACCCGCGTTTCAAACCGAGGCTCAGCCGGCGGCGGCGGCGAATCGATCGGCGACGGGAAATAAACCGGCGGCGGCAAAGGAGCGGGCGATGCCGGGAAGACGGGCACGGCGTGCGAGACGATCGGCTCGAATGTTTTCGATTCCGGAAGGATAAAATCGACTTCCGTCCCGAGGTCGTCCAGCGCCTTCACGAGCCCCGCACACGCCGTGCCGAGACCGCCGGTAATCGTCGGCGGAAATTCCCAGCCCAGCATGAGGACGCGCATCAGTTCACCGCCCGGATTGAACGAATGGGTTCTACGGGAGCCTTGCCAAGACTGTCAACCAAGCCTTTTGATGACATCAACTCGCATTGCCTCCGCGTCGCGTTCCGCGGCGGCATCGTCGGCGGCGGTGTGGTCCCAGTTGTGATGCCCGGTGCGGTTGACCGTCAGCCGCTTCTCGCTGCCGCAGGCGTTGTAGATCGCGAATTGCCCCGGCGGCGGGACGGCCGGGTCGAAGAGCGCACAGGCGAAGTGCGTGGGCGTTTTGATGCGGTGCGCCATGGCGGCGGCGTCAAAATACCGCAGCGTATTTTCGTAGATCACCGGCTGACGCTTCCACCGCTGCCGCACCGCTTCGCCGGCACCGGTGCAGGGGTTCGCCAGGCGGATCGGGTGGTGCCCGAAGCTCGGGATCATGAGCCGCGCGAAGGAGAAGCGATTCTCCCACGCCAGCGCCATCGCCCCGATCCCCCCGCCGAAGCTTTGGCCGCGGTATTCGAGGAAGGTTCTGGCGCTCGGGAAGAGTTCCAGCATCGCCGAGGTGGCCGACCAGGTGTCGGCGACGCAGCCGCGGTGGACGTAGGTCTCTTTCGACTCAATGCCGTGCAGCACGTGGAACGCGGTGATGTCGGAGATGCCTTTCACCCGCGATACGCCCAGCCCGCGGCAACCGAAGAACAACGCCGCCGTCCGCGGCGCGTAGCTGATGTCTTCGACCGGCCGGTTGTAATAGCCGTGCCCGACGACGACGTGCCGGTCGATCAGGCCGTCCGTCGGCTCGACCAGCCAAGCGCCCAATCGAACGCCGCCGAGGCCGTCGAAATTCACCAATCTCAACCGAAAGTCGATATAAGGCGACTGAAGCTCGCTGACTTCCAGCCGCAACGGCGTGACGCGGGTTTGGTCGTATGTCGCTTGCCAGAAGCTTTCAATGTCGGCCGGTTCTTCGGGCGGCGTGATCGTGAGCATCTGTTCGCGCGTCATGCCGAAGGTCGGGTTCGAACGGGTATTGGTGCTTCGGGAAGTCGGACATGTGCGGGCGATGCTAGGATCGTGTCGGTATGGGTGCAACGCGTTCGTTGATGCAATGCTTCAGTTCCCCGGCGTATTTCGCGGTCTTGCCGCCGGGGCACCCGTTCCCGATGCGCAAGTTCCCCGATTCCGCCGACGAAATCCGCTGGCGTGGCATCGCGGTTGTCTCAGACCCCGGCACCATCGCCGACGACGACTTGCTCCGCGTTCACACGCCGGCGTATGTCGAATCCATCCGCACCGGCCAATACAACGAGCTGACCGCCCTGCGGCTGGGGTTGCCCTGGCACCCGACGATCAACACCCGCAGCCGAGCCGCGACCGCGGGCACGCTGGCGGCGGCACGGGCGGCGCTGCGCGACGGCATCGCGGCGAACCTGGCGGGCGGCACGCACCACGCCTTCGCCGACCGCGGCGAGGGGTACTGCGTCTTCAACGACGTCGCCGTGACGCTGAACCGATTGTGGCAGGACGAGCCGTGGTTGCACGCGATGGTGATCGACCTCGATGCCCACCAGGGCAACGGCACGGCGGTGATGCTGGCGGGCGACCCGCGGGCGTTCACCTATTCCCTGCATGTCGGCCGGAATTATCCGAGTCGGAAGGAGCAAAGTTCGCTGGACGTGGAAGTCAGCCGCTACGCCGGGGCGGAGGAGTATTTCGAGAAACTCCAAGACACGCTGCCGGGGGCGATCGAGCGCTTCGAGCCCGACATCGTCTTCTACAACGCCGGCGTCGACGTACACACCGACGACCGCTTCGGCCAGATGAAGCTGTCGACCGCCGACATGAAACGCCGGGACGAGTTCGCCATCACCGCAGCCCGCCGCTGGGGCATTCCGACGGTCATCGTCTACGGCGGCGGCTACAACAAAACCGAAGGCATGACGGCCGCGTTACACGTGCAAACGATCGAAACGGCGGCCGAGTTCATCGCCAAAACATGATTTCGGCGAAGCTCAACCACCAGGGTGCGTACCGCGACCACAGAAAGAAGACTGCCCCGACGCCGATCGGAATCACAATGCTCCAAGGCAGCCACTCACGCACCAGCGGTGACGCAATACATGCCAAACTGCCAAGCACCGCGCCAAGAACCGCACCGCACACGGCAGTGACGAGCACCTGTGTCCATGTGATCTCTTCGTCGTCCATTGATCGCCTATTTTACGCAATAGTCGATCAGCCGGGCGATCTCACTTCGCATGTCGCGGCGGTGGACGATGAAGTCGATGAAGCCCTTGTCGCGAACGAACTCCGCCCGCTGGGCTTCTTCGGGCAGCTCCTGCCGCGTGGTGCTTTCGATGGTGCGTTTGCCCGCGAAGGCGATGTACGCGTTCGGCTCGGCGATGATGAAGTCGCCGAGCATGGCGAAGCTGGCCGTCACGCCGCCGGTGGTCGGGTCGCTCAGCAGGCTGATGAACAGCTGCCCGGCCTCGTCGAGCTTCGCCAGGGCGGCACTGGTTTTGGCCATCTGCATGAGGCTGAGCGTGCTCTCCTGCATGCGGGCACCGCCGGAGCAGCAGACGACCAAGAGCGGCAGTTTTTCTTTCGTGGCCAGTTCGATCGCGCGTGTCAGCTTTTCGCCGACGACACTTCCCATCGAGCCCATCATGAACGTCGGATCCATCACGGCCAGCACCAGCGGGCGGCCCTTGATGAAGCCCTTCCCGCTCACCAGGCCGTCCTTGTTGCCGCTCTTGAGCTGCTCGGCCTTGAGGCGGTCCTGGTAGCTCTTTTTGTCGAAGAATTTCAGGGCGTCGACGGGCGTGAGGTCGGCGTCGATTTCTTCGAACGTGCCGTCGTCGACGAGTTGTTTCACGCGGGCGCGGGCGCTGACGCGGAAGTGGTGATTACAGGCCGGGCAGACGTTGTTGTTGTCTTCGACGGCCTTTTTGAACAGCATTTCGCCGCACTCGGTGCAGCGCATCCACAGGCCGGCGGGGATGCCCTCTTTGACGGCGGTGTTGGCGATCGACTCACTCATGGCCAAGCAATTCTAGCGGATTTTCCGCGAATCGTCAGCCAATAAGGGCTTTCATTCGCTGTGCCGTTTCCGCACGGTCTTTGGCACCGAATAACGCGGAGCCGACGACGAACCAGTCGACGCCCGCCTGCCGGGCCGCAGAAATGGTGGCCGGATCGATGCCGCCGTCGATTTCCAGCCGCTGGTCCGCCCGCAATAACGGCCGGAGTTGGCGAACTTTGTCGAGCATCGTCGGCATGAACTTCTGCCCGCCAAAGCCGGGTTCGACGCTCATCACCAGCACCAGATCGACGTGCGGCAGCACCGGCAGCACGGCCTCGACCGGCGTGCCGGGCTTCAGCGTCACGCCGACGCGCGTGCCGAACGCACGAATCGCCTTCGCAGCCGCGATCGGGTCGGCCTTCACTTCCGGGGCTTCGATGTGGAACGTGATGTTCTGCCCGCCCGCCTTCACGAACGCCTCGGCGTAACGCACGGGCTCGTCGATCATCAGGTGAACGTCGAAGAACAAATTCGGCAGCGCGGGCCGGAGCGATTGCACGATCGGCACGCCGAGCGACAAATTCGGCACGAGGTGGCCGTCCATGACATCAATGTGAATGACGCCGCTGCCGACCGTCGATTCGGCCTGCTTCACGTCCTCGGCCAATCGCGCGAAGTCGGCGGCAAGGATCGACGGCAAAATCTTCGCACCGGCATCAAGGAACGCATCACGCTGCATTCGCGCACGGTAATGCGTCCGCCCCACCGCCGCCAGCGGATGAATTCGAAATCATCCCGATGCCCCCAGACCACCGCCTAGCATGGGCAAGGAGCAGGAAAGATCACTATGTTCGGAAAACCAACATCCACCGGCATGAAAACCCTTCTTGGCGGCGTCGCGATGACGGTGCTGCAAGGATTAATCGCCAAGCACGTCGCAGGCCGGGCGGCGGGCGTGGCCACACGCGGCAGCGCGGGCATTCCGGGATTGCTCGTTTGGCTGGCGGTCAGCTACTTCCTGAATCGATACCTCAACCGCGACGAAGCCAAACAGACCGCCAACGACAACAAGCAACTGGCGGCCCGATAGTAATGAATGGCCGCTACTCCGGCTTCGGGTCGCGTGTCATCAGGTCGTTCAGCGCGTCGCCGACGGGCTTGTTTTCGAACAGAATAGCATGCACTTCCCGCGCGATCGGCATGTCGACCTCGTAACGCTTGGCCAGCACTTTGACCGCGCGAGTCGTCGGCACGCCTTCAGCGACGCTTGTCATTTCGGTCAGCACCTGTTCGAGTGATTTACCCCGTGCCAACTGCTCGCCGAGGCGGCGATTTCGACCTTCCGGGCTGATGCAGGTCGTAATGAGATCGCCCAAGCCCGCCAGGCCGGAGAAGGTCATCGGCTGCGCCCATCGCTACGCCGAGGCGGGTGATTTCGACAAGCCCGCGCGTCACCAGCGCGCTCTTGGCGTTGTTACCCGCCTTGAGGCCATCAAGCATCCCGGCGGCGACGGCGATGACGTTTTTCATCGCCCCCGCCAGTTCAATACCGACGACATCGCTGTTCGTGTACAGCCTGAACCGCTGCGTGCTCATGGCCGCCTGAACGCGGCGGGAAAGCGTCTCGCAGACCGAAGCCACCACTGCCGTTGCCGGCATGCCCTTGGCGATCTCGGCGGCGATGTTCGGGCCGCTGACAGCGGCGTATTTCCGCGTCGGGCCGAGCACATTTTCCAGGATCTGTGTCGGCCGGAGCAGTGTTTCGGTCTCGATGCCCTTCGCGGTCGACGCGATCGGCACGCCGGCGGGCAGCCGGTCGCGCAGCCGCGTCCAGACGCTCCGCATCGCCTGTGTCGGGACGGCAGACAGCACCAGCGTCGCGTCACTGAACGCTTCGGCGTCATCTGAGGTTAATCGCACGTCAGCGGGCACTTTGACGCCGGGCAACAACTTATGCTGCTCACGGTCATTTTGTAGCCGTTCGATCGAATCGGCGGAAGCGCCCCACATGGTGACGCGGTGGCCGCCTTCAATCAGCAAAATCGCGCAGACCGTCGCCATCGCGCCGTTGCCTGCGATCGTCACAGACTCGCTCATATCGCGATTGTGCCGGCGTTTTCATTCGTACGCCAGTGAAGCGAAGTTATGAGCGAATTTAGGGATTGCCCCTTATGTCGGCACGTACTGTTTTTGTGATGCACAGCGCGGTCATCCAATTTCAAGGTGCGACGATTGAGCCGCTGGAGTCACGACAGTTCTTAGCCGCTGACTTCGCGATACGGGTGAATTTTTCCACCGAATCCGCACCCGCTGCCAAGGGCTACAAACTGGATTACGGTGCCGAATACGGCCGCCGCGGGAATGGCCTGACTTACGGTTGGTCTTCAGACAAGACCGGCGACACGAGCTATCAGGTTTCAGAGTATGACACCGCGTACGGCGATTCTCACATCGATGTTGCCGCAGGAGACACATGGTCCATCAACGTGCCCAACGGCTGGTACACGGTGCGTGCGCTCACCGGCGACCCAGCCACGCTGGACGGCGACTATCGCCTGAACATTGACGGCCAGCCGCTTGTGAAAGGCAAGCCTTACCCGGGCTTCCCGTTCATTGAAGGCATCGCAACGCTGAGAGTGACAGACGACAGACTGACCGTGTCATCCGCGCAAAAAGCCGAGAACAATCGCCTTTGCTCGCTCAGCATCATTGCGACCGACGCCCCGACGCCGACGCCGCAAGGCGTGGGCATTGACTGGAGTGAGAATCGCTCAGTGAAATCGCCGGTCGCCCGCGTGGAAGCGGCCGTCGTTCGGACGGGGAGCAAAATCATCGTGATGGGCGGGTTCGATGATCTCTACCTCGGCACAACACGCCGCGTCGACATGCTCGACACCAACACCGGCCGATGGACACGCTTGGCGGACCTGCCCGGCCCGCAGACGCACATCGCCGCCGCCACTGACGGCCGCTACGTCTACGCCGCCGGCGGACAGAGCGGGCCGCTGCTGTCGGACGATCTCACGGCAGACGTCTGGCGGCTCGATCTGCAAACGAACAAATGGGAACGCTTCGGCACCCTGCCCGAAATCCGCGCCGGCGCGACCATGCAGATCATCCGAAACGAATTGCACCTCATCGGTGGCAACGACCAGACACGCGTGATTTCGCAATCCACGCACCTGGTGCTCGATCTCGACAACCCGCAGGCCGGCTGGCGCGAAGCCGCCCCGCTACCGGTCGCGACAGACCATCACACCAGCATCGTCGTCAACGGCGATCTGTACGTCCTCGGCGGCGAAACCGACCACGGCACGAGCTACTTCGCACGCTCCGATTTCTTTCGATACAACATCGGCACCGACACGTGGACACGCCTGCCCGACATGCCAATGGGAATCAGCCACCAGGAAGGCGCCACACTGACGGACGGCATGCGGATCATTGTCCTCGCCGGCCAGACCGACGTTCAACAAATGACCGATGTCGTTTACAGCTACGATATCGCCAAGGAACGCTGGGTTCAGCACACATCGCTTCCGAACGCACGCAAAGGCGGCGTGGCGTATCTGAAAGGCAACTCAATCTTCTACTTCGCCGGCGATGATGAAAAATACGGCCAACCGACCTGGGCGTATGAAGGAAGATTTGTTTCGTAAACCAAGACGAGGCGGGGCCACTTGAGTGGCCCCGCCTTTATCTCACACCAGCTTTGCAGCAATTTCTTCCATCCACTCCCGCCTGGGCAAGCCGTACGGCCGGAACTTTTCCATCACGCCCTGCTCTTCGCTGTACGCCAACGCCCGGAAGAACCCGAGTTTGTTCGCGGCCGGTGAGTCGATGAGGTTGCTGCTGTCGTTGGCACTCATCTGGAAGAGAACGCGGTTGTCGAATTCACGCATGATGCTGCGTTCAAACGTTCGCTCGATGCTCGCCAGGGTGTCGAACCACGTCAGCACGTGAATGCCGACGTTCGGGCCTTCACGAATGAGCTCGACAAGTTGCTTGGCCGCAGACGGCTTTTTCGGCTCGTCGCTCATGCTGAAGCTGAACGAGTCGTCGTCGCCTTTGCGCAGATTGCGGTAGCGCTGCAGGCCGTTGATGAGGACGAAGACGGCCGCGTGTTCGGCAGCGGGGTCGGCCTGGCGAGCGGCGAACTCGTCGGCGAGGCGACCGACGGCGGCTTCGACGTCGCGGTACTCGACGACCTCTTTCTCGTGCGGCAGCGGCGCCAGGCTCGCCGCGAGCACGCCTGACAGCGGCGAATCGCTCGGCGTGCCGTCGAGCACCACGAATTTCGCCTTCTCCTTGGGCAACTGCGTGGCGAGTGAAATCGCGCTCGCCACCAGCGTGCCGAGCGCCTGTTCATCGGCCTGTCCGACGATCAGCAGGTTCGCGCCGCTCTGGCGGCGGAAGGCGACGCTCGTCGGGTCTTTGATCGCCACCGGGTCGCCGATCCACGCCAGCGGCGGGCCGCTGCGGCCGGTCTTTTCGATGGCGGCGAGCAGACGCGGGTTGATCGTCAAATCCGCGGGCTGATTCCCCTCGAACACCAGCGGCCGTTGCACCGGGCGGCGGGTGCCATCGGCGCTCAGTTTGTCGTTGACGGCTTGGAGAAACTCTTCACGCCGCGAATCGTTCAGCCAGGCGACCTGGAACGGGCTGTTGCTTTCGACCGCGCCGCCGGCGTCGTTATAGATCGCTTCGCCGGGCCGATTCAGCAGCCGGGCGGCGGAGTTACTTTCGCCGAGGATGAGCTGGCTGTCGGCTTCGCTGGTTTGCAGCGCGATGCGAATGCCCATCTGGCCGATCGTCGTGCGGGCCAGGCCGCCGCTGCCGCCGATCGTCTGGCTGCCGAGGAAAATATGCACGCCGAACGCACGGCCTTGGCGCACCAATCGGTCCAGCAGCAGTTGGGCGTCTTGCGCGAGCTTGTCGTCTTCGGTGAAAAATTCCTGGAACTCGTCGATAATGAGCATCACGCGCGGCAGCACTTGCCCGTCGCCGCTGCGGCGGTAGCTGGCCAGGTCCTGCACGCCGGCCTTGCGGAACATGTCACCGCGGCGGGCGAGCTCGGCATCAATACGCTGCAGAACACTCAGCCCGAATTCGCGATCAGACTCCACGGCGATCGCCCGCGCGTGCGGCAGGCCGTAGTCGGCGTAGGTTTTGAACTCGACGCCCTTCTTAAAGTCGATCAGATAAAACTCGACTTCGTCCGGCGAATACCACATCGCCAGGTTTGTGATCAACGCGTGCAGAAGCGTCGACTTACCGGAACCGGTTTTACCGGCAACCAGCGAATGCTGGGCGACGCCCTTGCCGCAACGGAAATACTGCAACCGAGTGGCACCCATTCGGCCGATCGGCACGGCGAGTTCGCTCGCGGCGGACTGCGTCCAAAAGTCGGTGAGCTTTGGCGCGATCGTATCGAAATTCACTTCAACGTGGCTGGCCTCTTTCGCGGCACGGCCGACTTTGTGAACGATTTTCGTCAGCGTTTCTTCGTCCGGCGGCGTGTCGAGCGTGAGCGGGAACTGGCCGAAGATGTCGTCTTTCCAGTTCACGCGGCCGCCGCGGCATTCGATGACGGTGCTGCTGGATTCCAAGTCTTCGATCATCAAGTCCGGCGGCAACTGCTGGCGGACGTCGCGGAGGATCAGCGTGTAAACGCCGCACCGCGGCGCCGCTGCGGGCGATGCTCAGCAGCCGACGCCAGCTTTCGCCTTCGAAGCCGCTCGGAAAATCGGCCACCACCAGAACGCGGTACGGTTCGGCCAGTTCGCCGGCCTGGGCGTTGTACTGGTCGATCGTGCTGAATTCGTTGCGCAGGTATTTCTGAATGACCGTTTCCATGTGCTCGGTCAGGTCGGTCAGGCGTTGATCGATCTGCTCCGGCGTCGTCCAGATGCGGCCGGTGACGAGCTGGTCGTCGTGGTCGGCCAGGTGCATGAAGCCGGCGAAGCTTTGGCCGAGGCCGACCGGGTCGATGATCGTGAACCGTGCCCGGCCGGCGGGCAGTTGGGTGAGCAGACGCGTCATCGCCATCTGCAGCGTGCCGAGCGACGGTTTCGCGACTTTCCGGGTCAGTTTCGATCAGCAATGAGGCTTCGCTCGGGAACGCGAGCAAGGCCGGCACATTGAAGTGGCTCGGCAGACTCATGCCTTCGACGGCATCCTTCGGAATGCCCGCCGAGATTTTTTCGATGTCGATCAGCAGCGACCCGATCGACACCGCCGGCGGAAACGCCACGGGCGGCTGCCAGTTCCGTTCGAACGCACGCCAGTCACGACCGGTGGCGACGGCACCGTCCTGGCCCATCGGCGCTTGAATGTCGGCCAGGCCTTCACGGTAGCGGCGTTGCAGATCAGCGCGGCGGTCTTTGTACTTGGCGTCGGTTTCCGTGCTGTCGGTGGCGTGGCGGTCTTTGAGACGCTTCTGGTCATTCGCCGTGCACGATTCACTTTCGGCCAGGTGCGCCGCCAGCCGGCGATCGAGTTCGCCCCGCTGGGTCGCGACTCGGCCGTCGAGTTCTTCGGTCGCCTTCTGCAATTCTGATTCGGCAGAGTTCAACGCGTTTTCACGGACGGTCTGCGCTTTCGCCTGCACGGGAGCCAGACGCTGCCGCATCGCGTCGACATCGTCATTCCGCGTTTTGGTGGCAGCTTTGATTTCTTCGTCGCGATGCTGACGCGCCTGCGTTCGCATGGTGGCGAGCAGGCTGCGGCAATCAGCGACGGCTTCGCGTAGCGGGCCGTAGGTATTCTGGACCTTGCGATTGATGAGTATTTTCAGGCCGAAGACGATGACGCTGGACAGCAACAATGCGCCGCCGCCGACATAGCCGAGCAGTTTCCAATCCGGTGACGCGTCAAGGCCGCGCTGCGCGTGAACGCCGACCATCGCCCCGCCGCTGAGCAGCAGCACGACGAGCATCGGGGCGACGCCGGTGAAGACCCGGGCGATCGAGAGCTTGCGGAGTGCGGCGACGAGCGAATCGGCCTGGCCGCGTCGGGCGAGGTACGCTTCGGTTTCGACGACGCCTTCGGCGGGCGGTTTTTCGTCGATCGGCACGGGCTGAATGCCGTACTTCTGCACAAGGGCGGCGGCCTCGGCTTCGATGAGGCCGAGCTGTTCGCCCTGCTCGGTCTGCTTTTTCGATCTCCGCGCGGTATTCGCCATTGGCTTTCACCTCGGCGGCTTCGAGCACGCTGTCGGCGAGCCACGTGTGGTGATCGAACTTCTTTTTGACGTCGGTCTTGGTGGCGTCAAACGCGGCCGTGGCGACCTGCCGGCGGTAGCGGGCGTTTTCTTTCAGCCGCGTGATTTCGTGCTTGTATTCGTCGTCGAGCCGCGTGCGGGCTTCGGCGACCTGCTGCTCGGCCTGCTTGCGGGCGGTGTCCAGGCGCATCTCGGCGGCGAGCAGCGCCTTGTCGAGCTTGGTTTTGCTGTCGCTCTGGTGCTGCGTATGTTTCGCTTCGAGTTCGGCCTCGTGGGCGGAGCACTCGCGCGAGAGCTGCAGAAGATCGGCCAGGGCATCGCGTTGGACGTCGCGGACGGTCGGCGGCGTGGCGAGTTCCTGGTCTTGGTCGGCGGGCACGGATTCGATCAGCCGGGAGTCAGTCATCAGAAGGCTCATCCTAACTTGGTTGCTATTCGCAGTCGCTTCGGACGCGAGAAAGTGCCGCCGCCGCCTGATCCATGGCCGCGATCGCCTGGCGGAGGCTGTGCTCAAGGGGTTCCAGGTAAGTTTTTTCGAATGAATCGGCGACGGCGTCGTCCCATTCCTGCCGCGTCTGCTGCCAGCGCATCGTCAGGTCTTTGAAATTCTTCGCCAGGTTCCCCCGGCCTTCGTACATGCCCATTACGGGTTCTCCGGTTTTGAGGAAGAATCCTCCGACGCCACGACGGGAGCCGCGGATTCTTCGGGCGATAAATTGGGTTTTCCCACCTGATCCGCGGCTTGCGGCGCGGCGTCCGGGGCTTCGTCGGCCGAGCGATTCATCTGCCCCGCCGCCTCTTCTACCCCGGTCGGCCTGTCCGCACCGGTAGACAGCCTCACTGCCGGCCATCGTTGGGGCGCCGGCGTTGAGGTATTGATCGATCTGGACGATGACTTTGTCCAGGTTCGAAACCCCCACAACAAGGTCCGCCGACAGCATGGTCTGCAAACGCTGAATGCCGCCGCGATAGATCAAGTGCTCTCGCTGGAGCTGCTTCGCCCAGCGTCGGCAATTCATCAGCTTTTCCTCGGCGATCGCCATTTTCTGCTGGGCGGCGCGAAGCTTTTTTTCCTCATCGAATGCCGACGGCGTGCGGCCGGAGCTGTCTTTGAACAGCTTTTTCATCCGGATCTGCTCTTTGAGCTGGCCGATAAGGTCCTGCAGCTTGCGGATGTTGTGCTGCCAGAAGACGGATTGTTCGCCTTCGACCCAACTGATCCGCTTGGTGAGTTCGCCCTCGGCGTCAATCATCGCGGCCTGCGACGCCTCGATGAATTTCACCAGCGACGCTCGGAAACTGCGAATCGCGTCAATGTCCTGTACGCGTGCCCCGTCGGCCATGGCATCACCGCTGCTTGAGGTACTCTTCGATCAACGCCGCCTTTTTGCCGAGGAACGACACGTGCTCCGCCGATTGTTCCAGAAAGCCGGCCAAGGCTTTGGCGGTGTGCTCGAAAGACTCGCTGAACTTGCGTTGTTCCTGGTCGCGCCAGGTTTGTTCGAGTTGACGCATCTTCCCGTGCAACCCAACGACAAGGCCGTGAAGATCGTTGTTAAACCGGTTCAAGTCCTGGGCGAACCGGCGAAGCTCGGCCGGGTCGACGAATGCTTTACCCACGTCAGACTCCCTCTCTAGAACGACACTGCAGTGCGGGCCAGAATGTCGATTCTATCCCACAATGCAAATTCATGGAGATTTCGCACTTTTCTACGAAAGAAAACGCCGGGTCGTTCGTTTTACCTACGAGGGAATAACAGGAGACCCTATGAAAGCATCGAAATATGCGTTGGCCGGCGCTTTGGCGGCCTTGATGGCGTTCGCGGTCAGCAGCCAGGCGGAGCCGACGGCGACGACGGGCACGGTCAGCGGCACGATCACTACCCCGGACGGCAAGCCCGCCGCGGGCGTGATGGTCCGCCTCACCAAGGCCCCCGCCGCCAAGCCGACCGCCGCCGACGAAAAAGGCAGCAAAAAGAAGAAGGCCGCCCCGACCGGCCCGCAGGCCACGACCGACAGCAAGGGCGAATTCAAATTCGAAGCCGTCGAAGCCGGCAGCTACACCGTCAATGCCAACCTCAAAGACGTCGGCCGCGGCAAGAAAGACGTGACCGTCACCGCCGGCCAAACCGCCGACGCCAGCATCCAGCTCACCGCCCCGAAGAAGAAGGCCTAAAACCTTCCGAATCGACCGCGGGAACCAACCCATTTAGCCGCCGATCTTGGTCGACGCGTCTGCAGTACAGCTGTGACGCGCCGACTAAAGTCGGCGGCTAAATTATTGCGCATCCGGTAATTGCCGCCGACGTGCCGGGCAAAAACAATCGCCCCCGACACGGCATTGTGTCGGGGGCGATTGGGATTTCGAAGATTCGAACCGTCTTCGGCCTTACCAGGCGAAGTGGGCGAACGCCTTGTTGGCGTCGGCCATGCGGTGCGTCTGTTCGCGGGTGGTCATGGCTTTGCCTTCCTTGCGGAAAGCGGCCAGGAGTTCGTCGGCGAGCTTGTCGCTGGTCGCCCGGCCGCCTTCGGCGCGGATGGCGGCGAGAATCCAGCGGATCGCCAGTGACTGCTGACGACGCTTATTCACCTGCATCGGCACCTGGTAGTTGGCACCACCGACGCGCTTGCTGCGGACTTCGACGTACGGCTTAACGTTGTTCAGGGCCGTTTCGAAGATTTCGAGGGCCGGGACTTCTTTGTTCTTCTTGGCGATGGTGTCCATGGCATCGTAGACGATGCGCTGGGCGACGGTCTTCTTGCCGTCCCACATCAGGCAGTTGATGAACTTGCTGACGAGCTTGCTGTTGAAGCGGGCGTCAGGCTTGAGGATCTCTTCCGATGCGGTGAACTTCTTGTAGGCCATGGGATTGCTCCGTTTTCCTGAAATGTTTCTCCCCGCGACTGCGGGAATACTCCGGACAAATTGAATGTCGATAGTGGAATGTCGATCGTCGAAGAAAAATCGACCGTCTTATCGACAATCGACATTCCACAATCGACATTTGCCAACTTACTTCGGCTTCTTCGCGCCGTACTTGCTGCGGCTGCGTTTGCGGCCGTCGACGCCCAGGGTATCGAGGGCGCCGCGGACGATGTGATAACGCACGCCCGGAAGGTCGCGGACGCGACCGCCACGGACGAGGACGATGCTGTGTTCCTGCAGGTTGTGCTCTTCGCCCGGGATGTAGGCGGTCACTTCCTTGCCGTTGCTGAGACGGACACGGGCGATTTTACGAAGGGCCGAGTTCGGCTTCTTCGGGGTCATCGTCTTGACCTGCACGCAGACGCCGCGGCGGGCCGGGCTCTGTTCGAGGTCTTTGTTCTTCTTGATCGGCGCCAGCGGCTTGCGCGGCTTCTTAATCAGCTGATTGATCGTCGGCATAACTCACCTAACAAAAAAGCCGCCAAGGCGGAACCTTCCGCCAAAAGCGAGCCGAGCAATATAGGGCAATGCACCGGGGTAACGCAAGTGGACGGGAGAAAAAGTACAGGATTGTATGAATTGGTCTGACAATTCAGTGTCACAGCGGGTTTTGAAGGATGGCGACTGAAGTCGCCGCCCTGTCAGAAATCAAGAGATATCAGTGCCGCCGCTGCAACACAAAGTCTGCCATTTGCTCGAGTTGACGCTTTGCGTCGGAGTCGGGCAGGTCGGCGATGCTTTGCTTGGCGCGGTCGATCAGCCGCTGCGCCCGGCCGCGGGCGTAGGCGATGCTGTCGCTCGGGGCGATCAGGTTCCGAATCCGCTCGGCGGCGTGCAATTCGCCACTCCGCAGCAATTCCCGGCACAGCTCCCGGTGCTCGGCCGGTGCCGTTTGCAGGAAATGGATGATCGGCAGCGTCAGTTTGCACTTCTGGACGTCTATCCCGAGCGTTTTGCCGACTTCGCCGGTGGTGCCCATGATGTCGAGAATGTCGTCCTGAATCTGGAACGCGATGCCCAGGCTCAGGCCGAACTTTTCCAGCCGTTTTGCGGTGGATTCATCGGCGCCGGCGAAATGTGCCCCCAACAGGCAGCTCGTCGCGATCAATGCCCCGGTTTTCCGGCTGACAATGGTGACGTACGTCTCTTCGTCCAGATCAAGGTTATTTCGGTTGCTCAGCTGAAGCAGTTCGCCTTCACAGACCTGATTGGTGGTGCGGGAAATCACCCGGGCCGCGTACTGGTTGTTCAGGCTGCTGCAGAGGTGATAGCTGTGGCTGATGAGGTAATCGCCGAGCATGAACGGCCGCTTCGTTGCCGCGCAGGCGGTTGACAGTCACGCCCCGCCGGCGGAGGTCGGCTTCGTCGAGCACGTCGTCGTGCACGAGGGTGGCCATGTGAACCATCTCGACAACGGTCGCGATCACGGTGTGAGCGTCTTCGAGCTTTCCGACCGCCTGCCCGCAGAGAATCGCCAGAACGGGCCGCAGCATTTTGCCGCGGTAGCGGGCGACGTGTTCGACGAGTTCGTTGATGACGGGAAGGTCTGAATGCAGTTCGTCGTTGAACGCGGCTTCGACGGCCGCCAGGCGTTGGGCGATCTGCGGTTGAAGGGCCAGTGGGTCGGTCGCGGGCATCGTGTTGGCTGCTCCTGCAGGGTCTTTCTAAGCCTAGTAAACATCGGCGCAGACCGCACGTAGAGTTTGCTGGTTTTCGGAACTAATGAAATGGTCGGAAGGATACTCCGAAGGTTGTGATTGTGCGACACGGCGAAATCTGGTAGTCTCTTGGCAGACAACTGCCTGCCCTCCTGCGTTTCGATCGAGATTTCCCTCGCCATCTGAATCCTTGAGACCGCCGCTGTTGTAGCGCACGAACCGGTTCTTTCCTGGCGTCTGCCGGGGCCTTGGGTTCAGGTGCGCACTCGCACCCCAAGGTGTTGAAATGCAATTCGATTCGCTCGGCCTCCATGAGGCCGTTGTCCGCGCCGCTTCGTCTGAAAATTACGTCACCGCCACGCCGATCCAGGCGCAGGCGATCCCGGAAATCCTTAAAAAGCATGACGTGCTCGGCAGCGCCCAGACGGGCACCGGCAAGACCGCCGCGTTCGCCATGCCGATCCTCACCCGGCTTGCCGACGGCGAACGGACCAAGCGTCCCCGCTGCCTGGTTTTGGCCCCCACGCGTGAACTCGCCGGGCAGATCCAGGTCAGCTTCCGCACCTACGGCCAGCACCTGCCGTTGAAACACGGCGTCATTTTCGGCGGCGTGAACCAGGGCCCGCAGGCCGACATGCTGCGTCGCGGCGTTGACGTCCTCATCGCCACCCCCGGCCGCCTGATGGACCTTTACAATCAGCGCCTTGTCGACCTTTCCGGCATTGAAATCTTCGTCCTCGACGAAGCCGACCGCATGCTGGACATGGGCTTCATCACCGACATCCGCAAGATCGTCGCCCTGATCCCCAAGCACCGCCAGACGCTGCTGTTCTCGGCCACCATGCCGCCGGAAATCCGCAAGCTCGCCGACACCATCCTGCACAAGCCGGTGAGCATCGCTGTCGCCCCGGTCAGCAGCACGGCCGAGCGGATCGAACAGAGCGTTTACTTCGTCGAAAAAGCCCGCAAGCCGCAGCTTCTGGCCCACCTCGTCAAAGAACTGCCGATGTACCGCACGATCGTTTTCACGAAGACCAAGCACGGCGCCGACAAGGTCGTCCGCAGCCTGAAAACTTTCGGGATTGAAAGCGAAGCCATCCACGGCAACAAGAGCCAGAACGCCCGCAAACGCGCCCTCGAGCGTTTCGCCGGCGACAAAATCCCGGTCCTGATCGCCACCGACATCGCCAGCCGTGGCATTGATATTGATGGCATCACGCACGTCGTGAACTTCGACCTCACGCACGAGCCGGAAACCTACGTCCACCGCATCGGCCGCACCGGCCGGGCCGGTGCCGAGGGCGAAGCCATCAGCTTCTGCGACAAGGAAGAACGCAGCAATCTCCGCGCGATCGAAAAGCTGACCAAGCGTCTGCTGACGGTCCGGGACAACCCCGTCGAAGGCACGCCGCTGCCGACGTCGAAGGTCGCCCAGGCGCACGACGACGGCCCGCCCCCGCGGGGCCAGCGTGGCGGTCGCCCGCAGGGCCGGCGTGATCAGCCGCAACAGCCGCACGACCCGCGTCGTGGCACGCACGCCCAGCCGCGTGAGCCGCGTCCGAACACGTCGCACCCGCGTTCGCAACACGCCGAGCGCCCGCAAGGTGATCGGCCGCAGCAAGGCGACCGTCCGCAGCACAACCGCGGCGAACGCCCCGCCCACGGCGGCCAGGGTCGCCCGCAAGGCGGCGGCCGCCCGCAACACGGCGGCCAGGGCGGCGGACGCCCGCAGGGCCAGCGCCCCGCTGGCCGGCCCGGTCATCCGACCGCCGGTCGCCCGGCCGGTCGCCCGGGCAAGCCGCACCGCGGCCGCTAATTGCCGAAACTAAAATCCCGCACCGCCGCCGCCCGCGTTAAATGTTTATTTTTCGCGGGCGGCGGCTTTCATTTCTGCCATAATCCCGCATCGCTCAAGGAAGACGCCGACGATGCAGACCACCGTCCCCCGCCCCGAGTCCGGCCTCGCCCGTTACATCAAAGAGCCCTACTGCGGCCTCAGCCACGCCGGCGGCGCGATCGCTTCGCTGGTCGGCATGATCCTGCTGCTCGTGCTCACCACCGGCGGCGCGTTCAGCTACGTCAGCCTGAGCATCTACGGCGTCGCACTCGTGATGCTGTTCACCGCCAGCGCACTCGCACATTCACTTCACGTCAATGATTCGACCGGCGATCGCCTTGACCGCCTCGATTACGCCGCCATCTTTTTCCTCATCGCCGGCACCTACACGCCGGTCTGCCTGACCGCCCTGCGTGGCCCGTGGGGTTACACCATGCTGTCGATCGAATGGGCGTTCGCGATCGTAGGTGCCTGCACCGTGTTGCTGACGAAGATTTCGAAGAAGTACGTCTCCCCGCTGTACGTGCCGATGGGCTGGCTGGTGCTGGTGGCCGTGGTGCCGATGTTGCGACTGATGCCGTTATCCGCATTCGTCTGGCTCTTCGCGGGCGGCGTTATTTTTACGCTCGGCGCAGTGATTTTCATCACCGAGCGCCCCGCCTCTGGCCCGGCCGCTTCGGCTGGCATGACCTCTGGCACACGCTGGTGTTGGCCGGCGCGGGGTGTCATTTTATTGCCGTGTCGACGATCGCGCTCTAAGAGTTTGTATTTGGATGTTTTGTGTTTTGTTGATTTGGGAATTGCGTTAGCCGTTTCCGAAAAACCCAAACAGCGAAACACAAAAGAACCAAACACCAAACAACCACCCCGTAATTTACATCGTTTCGTTTCACGAGACGGCTGTCAGACGGGTGAGCCGCTGCTAGGCTGTCGGCTCTTATGAGCCACGCCAAGATTCTGTCGTCGATGGGTCTCGCCGCTATCCTCTTCGGCACCGCCATGAACGCGCACGCCGACACGCTGACGGATCACCCCGCCGCCGATTCGCTCAAGACGATTTTCGCCAAGCCCGTGCCCGCCGACTTCAAAGCCACCGGCGTTGACCGCTCGGCGTACCTCAAGCTCATCGCCGGCAACGTCGACTACTTCAAAACCTGCCAGAACGCCGCCGGTGCGATCATCGACCCGGTCAGCAAAGGCGAACGCCAGTACAGCACCCCCGCCTTCGCCGCCGCCGCCGGCCTGCTCGTCAAAGAAGCCGGCCGAACCGACCTCACCGAACCGGCCACGCGCACGTTGACGTGCGCCCTCACGGCCCTCGTCAACAAGAAGGCCGCCGACAATCACGCTGATTTTTACATCCCGCTGCTGATGCACGCGTACCGCTTCATGAAAGACGTCGTGCCGCCCGAGCAAAAGTCGGCCTGGGAAACGCTCTTCAAGAAGATCGATCACGCCAGCACCTATCGTGCTGATCTGCGAGGCATGAACTGGAACATCGTCAGCAGCAGCGGCGAACTGCTCCGCCGCCACGACGGGCTGGTGGCCGATGACAAGAAAGACGCGCAGTTCGCCTATCTCGAAGAGTGCCTGGCCGGGCACATGAAAACGCTCACGCCGATCGGCCTGTTCGAAGACCCCGGCTCGCCGCTGGCGTACGACGCGTTCAGCCGCCTCTGGCTGGAAGACGTCTACGCCGACAACGCCTACGAGGGCAAACTCAAAGACCAGATCGGCACCTTCCTCCGCACCGGCGGGCTGAGCACATTACTGATGCTTTCGCCCACCGGCGAGTGGCCCGTCGGCGGCCGCAGCGGGATGCACCAGTGGACCGACGCCGAGGCCCTGGCGATCTGTGAAATCAACGCCGTCCAATGGAAGAAAGCCGGCCGCGATGACGTCGCCGGTGCCTTCAAACGCGCCGCCCACCTCGCCTACCAATCGATGGCGCGCTGGCAGCGGCCGAGCGGCGAGCTGTTCATCATCAAAAACCGCGCCGAACCCGCCAAGCGACTGGCCTACGAAGGCTACAGCAATCACTCGCAGTACAACCTGCTGCCGATGGCGATGCTGGCGATCGCCTACAGCCGCGCCGACGAAACGATCGTCGAAAAACCGACGCCGAGCGAAATCGGCGGCTACGTCTTCGACGCCCGGCCGACCTTCCACAAGATCTTCGCCGCCGCCGCCGGCTACTACGCCGAAATCGACACCGCCGGCGACCCGCACTACAACGCCACCGGCCTGCAACGCGTCCACCGCGCCGGCGTCACCATGCCCGCCCTCACCGATTCCTCCGCGAATGACCGCGGCTTCGGCGATAAGAAAGGCCCCAAGGCCGGTCTCGCCCTCGGCCTCGCCTGGAACCCGGGCGACGACAAAACCAAATGGCTCGGCCTGGCGGACTTCGCCCATGAAGGCGGCAAACCCGTCGCCGCCGCCGACTTGTCTGTCGATTCAGCCACGAGCGACAAAGCCGCCTTCACCGTCATCTACAAACTCGGCGGCAAAGACGGCGACGGCAAAACCGTCACCGAGCAGTACGCGCTCTCATCCAACGGCGTCGAACTGACCGCCAAGGCCAGCGGCATCACCGGCCCGCTCGCCGTGCGTTGGCCAGTGCTGGTGAACGACGGTGCGAAGAACACGATCGTCAACACGAGTGCGAATAGCGTCGGTGTGACGTTCGACAATTCGACGACGCTGGTCACCTTCCCCGCCGGCATGCTCGCCGGGCCGATCATCGTGACCGGCCCGCGCATCGAGCACCACAGCGGCTACGTCCAGGCCGCCACGGCACCGCTCGCCGACGACACGCTGAAAGCGACCATCACGCTCGAACAGAAGTAACAACTCTGGTCCCCTCTCCCCTTGAGGGAGAGGGTTAGGGAGAGGGGTCCGCGGCGACCTTGAACGCGTCATCGCCGCACCGTCGCGGTGGACCCCTCCCCCTACCCCCTCCCTCAAGGGGAGGGGGAAAAGCATCCGCTCTCGCGTCGTTCTTAGAACAGCGAATACCGCTGCGCCAGCGGCAGTTTCTCGGCCGGCGCGCATTTGAGTTTTACGCCATCGGCCGTGACTTCGTACGTTTCGGGGTCGACGGTGACGACGGGCATGGCGTCGTTGAATTTCATGTCCGCCTTGCCGATCGTGCGGCAGTTGCGGATGCCGACGAGTTGACGGTTCACGCGGTAATTCTGCACGCGGCCGGCATCCAGACTCGCCTGGCTGACGAACGTCATGCACGCCGTGCCGACCGCCGCCCCGAAGCTGCCGAACTGCGGCCGCATGTAAACGGGCTGCGGCGTCGGGATGCTGGCGTTGGGGTCGCCCATCTGTGCCCAGGCGATAATGCCGCCCTTGAGCACGATCTCCGGCTTGGCCCCGAACATCGCCGGCTTCCAGAGCACGAGGTCGGCCAACTTGCCGATTTCGATACTGCCGACGTGATCGGCCACGCCGTGCGCGATGGCGGGGTTGATCGTCACCTTGCTGACGTAACGCTTGATGCGAAAATTGTCTGAATCGGCGTCATCTTCCGGCAGCGGCCCGCGCTGGTCTTTCATCTTGCTGGCCGTCTGCCAGGTGCGCGTAATCACTTCGCCGATGCGGCCCATCGCCTGGCTGTCGGAGCTAATGATGCTGAGCGCCCGAGGTCATGCAGAATGTCTTCGGCCGCGATCGTTTCGCCCCGAATGCGGCTTTCAGCAAACGCCACGTCTTCGGGCAAATTTGGGTCGAGGTGATGGCAGACCATCAGCATGTCCAGATGCTCATCAATCGTGTTCACCGTGTACGGCTTCGTCGGATTGGTCGATGACGGGATGACATTCGGCTCGCCGCAGACTTTGATGATGTCGGGCGAGTGCCCGCCGCCGGCGCCTTCGGTGTGGTAGCTGTGAATCGTCCGGCCTTTGAACGCGGCGATCGTGTTTTCGACGAAGCCACTTTCGTTCAGCGTGTCGGTGTGAATCGTCACCTGAACGTCGTACTGGTCGGCGACTTTCAGGCACGAATCAATGGCGGCCGGCGTGGTGCCCCAGTCTTCGTGCAGTTTCAGGCCGATCGCGCCGGCGAGGATTTGGTCTTCCAGGCCTTCGGGCGAGGAGTCATTCCCTTTGCCGGTGAAGCCGAAGTTCAGTGGCAGAGCGTCGGTGGCTTCGATCATCATTTGCAGATGGAAGCTGCCGGGCGTGCAGGTGGTGGCGCTCGTGCCAGTCGCCGGGCCCGTGCCGCCGCCGATCATCGTCGTCAGCCCGGCGGCGATGGCTTCGTGGGCTTGCTGCGGGCAGATGTAATGGATGTGCGTGTCGATGCCGCCCGCGGTAACGATCAGGCCTTCGCCGGCGATGGTTTCGGTGGTGACGCCGAAGACCATGCCCTCGGTCACGCCGGCCATGACGTCCGGATTGCCCGCCTTGCCGATACCGACGATCCGCCCGCCCTTCACACCGATGTCGGCCTTGTAAATGCCGGTGTAATCGACGATCAGGGCGTTGGTGATCAGCAGGTCGAGGGCTTCGGTATCGCGCACGCCGGTCGCCTGGCCCATGCCTTCGCGGAGGACTTTGCCGCCGCCGAATTTACATTCGTCGCCGTAATGCGTGAGGTCACGCTCGACTTTGAGGATGAGCGACGTGTCGCCGAGTCGAAGGCGGTCGCCGGTCGTCGGGCCGTACATGTCGGCGTACGCGGATTTAGAAATTTTGTAGGCCATGGTTTTATTGGCCACGGATGAACACGGATGAACACGGATAAAAGAAAATCAGGCTAAAAACTGACTTTTTCTTATCCGCGTTTATCCGTGTTCATCCGTGGCTAATCCTTTTCTGCGAACCGATTCCCACCGGTGACGCGTTGATTGCCCGCGATCGGGACGAGGGTGATCGTTTTGGTTTCGCCGGGTTCGAACCGCACGGCCGTGCCGGCCGGGATGTCCAGGCGCTTGCCGGCGGCGGCGGCGCGGTCGAACTGCAACTTCGGATTGGTTTCGCCGAAGTGATAGTGGCTACCGACCTGCACGGGGCGGTCGCCGAGGTTGGTGACGTCCAGCACCGTCGTCGGCCGGCCGGCGTTGAGTTCGATGTCGCCGGCGGCGATCAGTGCTTCGCCCGGTGCGGCGTCGGCGGCGGTTTTGAAAAGGTCCAGTGACGGCACGGGCAGGAAGCTGCCGTAAAGCGCCAAAGACAGGTCGCCGTCCTCGGCCACGATCGGGTGATGGACTGTCACAAGTTTTGTGCCGTCGGGAAACGTCCCTTCGACTTGCACATCGTAAATCATTTCCGGCACGCCCGGCAGCACCTGGCGACGGCCAAGAAAACGCTTGCCGAGGTCCATCAACTCGCTCACGCGTCGGCCGTCGCGGATGAATTCGAGCACTTGCGTGGCGATGAGTGCGACGCTTTCCGGGTAGTTCAACCGCACGCCCCGGGCCAGGCGTTTTTGCGCCAGGAAGCCGGCGTTGTGGAGCAGGAGTTTGTCGATATCACGCGGTGATAGGTGCATGAGATTGGGCCTAAGCGAGCGTTACCATTTCCGTCCCCACGGGGCATGGCCGAGTAGTGCGTCGAGCGGCTCGAGCAGACGCCGCAGCAGCATTTGCACGGCCTGAACGTCGGGGCCAAGGATACGGAAAATCGCCCCGCCCGGAAACAAACTGTCTGCCGCCAACAACGTCGCACGCGGCGCGAGCGGCATCTCACGAATCGCCGCCCGGGCGGATTCAATCATTGAAATGAATCGCGGCCCGGCGACGGCCATCGTGGCCAGGCAATCGAATTTGCCGACGCGCAAAAATGAATCGATCGGCAAGCCGTCGGCGGCGAGCGCCAGCGTCTCACGCAGCCGCGTTTTTCCGTCGATGACGATTTCGGTCGTATTCTCGACCGCCCGCATCGCCCAGCGTTCGCCCCGCGCCCGCCGGCCGCTCGACAGCCAGTCCAGCCAGACCAGATTGCCGCCGGCCGAGAGTTCGAACCGTTGCCGCTGTACGAAATGCGCCTCGGCGAACGGGCAGGTGACGTCGGGCAGAACCGCCAGAAGCCCGGCGTCTTCGACCGTGGCCGACAGCGTCTGCACGCTCGCCGGGCCGGTCGTGCGATAGGCTTTCCCGGCCGATTGCGTCGTCAGCACGAGTTCCGCCGCGGGCTTCACGGCCACGCGCACGTTCACTTCGTCGCCGCCGAGCAACCCGCCGCCGTAGGTGCTCAGCGTGATCGTCTTGGCGGAGTCGGCGTTGCGAGGCGTAAGGATTTTCAGCGGATCGGTCGACCAGACGCGAGTCAACGCCGAGCGCCCGGCGACACGTTCGCAAACGACATCGCCGCAGAGCGAGCCGAAGTGATAGCCGCGATCGATCGAAGGTTCGGCGGTGGCCGTCATCGGGAAAACGTTGAATCAGAGCAAACCGATGAGCATGAGAGCGCCGATCGTCCCGATCGCCCCGCCGCCGACACGAAGCCACGTCACCTGCTTTTGCCGCCCCGCCATCACACCGAGTGCGATGCCGACCGCATGCAGGATGATCGTCGTGAAAACGAAGCCGGAGAAGAAGGCCACCATCGAGCCGTTCGCCGGCACTTCCGCCGCATGCGCCGAGCCGTGGCAAACGGCAAAGAGCGCGACCAGTGACGCCACGGCCGGTGTCGGTAGTTTCACACCGGTCGCCATCAGCACGCCGAAAACAAAAACAGACAGTGCGATGCCGGTTTCCGCCAGCCACGTCGGCACGAACAGCCCCGCCACCCCGGCGGCGGCGCCTGCGATCATGAAGACAACGAAAGTCGCCGGAAGTGCGATCATCCAGCCGCGCTTCAGCCCCGCCGCCAGCAAGCCGACACCGACCATCGCCAGCAAGTGATCCAACCCGGTGACCGGATGCGTCAACCCACTAACCAGGCCATTCGCGTCGTGGCCCGGATGGGCATGGGCGAGTGAGGCAGTCGTCAGCAGAGTCAGGGCTGTCAGCCCGAGCGAGCGGCGTTGCGTCATTGAAGTGCCTTTCGTTTCAGCGACCTTACCCCGATCGGCCGAATGCGTCGAGCAAAACCGGTTCGGGATAAAATCGCAATCGTTCTGCAGCAAACGGCAGGCCGAACGATGCCGCCAGCTGTCGCGTCGGCCCGTCGTCGATCACGACCATTTCATTGCCAAAAAACTGCGCGGGCAGGTGGCGATTGCCCAAGTCGAACGCCAGCCTGCCCAGCGTTGCGCTGTCACTGACTTGGATGCGCAGGCAATCGACAATTTCGATTCGGACGGCAATCTTCGGCGGGCCGGCGAACAGAACATCGCCCTGCCGCAGCCGGCCGCCGGGGGGCAGCAACACGTCGACCCGACTGCCGCCGACGCTCGTCAGGCGAAGCGCCCGGCGGAGCGACTGCTTCCAGTCGATCTCGACCCAATCGACGCCCTCTTCCGCATCGCTTTCGATTTGCCCGACCACGCCGCGGCAGATCATGCGACGCCGCCCGGCTGCCGGGCGGCCAAACGGCGTTCCAGTTCGGCAAGCCAGGGCGATAAACCGTCGGCCGCTTTAGAGGACGTTTCGATCACCGTCATCCCCGGCCGCACCGATTCGATTGCCGCCAGCGCCGCCGGCCGATCAAAATCGACGAACTCGGCCAAGTCACTCTTGGTAATCACCGCCAAGTCCGCCGTGTTAAAAATCGTCGGGTATTTCAGCGGTTTGTCGGCCCCTTCGGTGGTCGACAGCAGCACCAGGCGAAGGTGTTCGCCGAGGTCATAACTGGCCGGGCAGACGAGGTTGCCGACGTTTTCGATGAAGAGAATATCGAAGTCTTCTAGCCGCCAGTCGCCGAGCGCGGTTTCGACCATCGCGGCCTCAAGATGGCAGACCGTGCCGGTGACAATCTGCCGGACCGGCGCGCCACTGCGGGCCAGGCGGTCGGCATCATTTTCCGTCGCCAGGTCGCCTACGAGTGCGGCCACGCGGTATTTGTCTTTCAAAACCGTCAGCGTCTTTTCCAGGAACGTCGTCTTCCCGGCACCGGGGCTGGAGACGAGGCTGACGACGAACACGCCGGCCGCGTCGAACCGCTGCCGCAGGTCGCGGGCGACGCGGTCATTGTCTTTGAGAATCCGGGTGCGTACTTCAAGAATCCGCGGCTGCATCGTCTACCTCGATCGAAATCACATCCAATTCCCGCCCCGCCGTCACGACATTGCTCGGCGTGCCACACACGCGGCAGACGAGCGACTGCACGCTCACCGCCAACTGATCCGCCTGACAGTGCGGGCAGTGGATCGTTACCGCCACCGGCCGGATGACCAACTTCGCGCCGGCCAGCCCTTCTTCCGAACGGATCGCCGAAGCGAACGCCGACTGCAGCGCCGCCGGCACAACGCCGCTGAGATCACCCACTTCGACCGTCACCGTCTTCACTCGACTCGCACCCGATTCGATCAATTGTTCGACAACGACATCGATCAGACTTTGGGCGATGCTGATTTCGTGCATGCGATTCGTGGACGCCGGCCGAGGCAGACTATACAACGACTCTCACCGCACGCGATGGAATATTCCGGCCCACTCTCATCTCCGTGGCTGCTCTGGCAAACGATCGACTCGGCGTTCCCGATCGGCGGCTTCGCCCACTCCGGCGGCCTGGAAGCCGCGGTGCAACTCGGCTTCGTCGATGACGCCGACTCACTGGCGGATTTCGTTCGGACGAGTTTGTTCCAGACCGCACGGCTGGCGTGCCCGTTCGTGACCGAAGCCTGGCAACGGCCTGCCGACGCGGAAACGCTGTCGCAGCAATTCGACGTGCTGCTGGTGAACGATGCCGCGAATCGCGCCAGCCGCGCGCTCGGCATGGCGGTGCTTGCAGCGGGCGAGACGATCGCGCCGGATTCTCCCGTGGCCGCCGCCCGTAAGATCGCCCGGCAGAACCGGGCGTTCGCGCACCTGCCAGTGGCGTTCGGCGTGCTGACGAAATCGATCGGCCTGGATGAAACGGCGGCCGTCGATGTCTACCTTTTTCAGACGGCGCGGTCGCTCTATTCCGCCGCCGTTCGCCTGGGCCTCGTCGGGCCGATGGCGATGCAGCGCCTGCTAGCCGACTGTGCCAAAGACCGCGACGGCTTGATCGCCCTCGCCCGCCGCACCACAATCGACACCGCCGCCCAGACGGCCCCGACGCTCGACGTCCTGCAAAGCCTGCACGACCGTCTCTATTCGCGACTGTTCAACAGCTAACACCATGGCCATCACCGACAAGCCCCACAGCCACGAAGAATGGACCACGCCCGGCCAATTCGAATACCGCCCCAAACCGCTGCCGAAACGCGACTACAGCCGCCGGGCCGTCACCGTCGGCGTCGGCGGGCCGGTCGGCAGCGGGAAAACCGCGCTGCTGATGCAACTCTGCAAACGTCTGCGTGATCGCGTGAATTTGGCCGTCGTCACGAACGACATTTTCACGCGCGAAGACGGCGAATTCCTGATCCGCAATCAGGCGTTAGACGCCGACCGCATCAGTGCCGTAGAAACCGGCGGCTGCCCGCACGCCGCCATCCGCGAAGACATCACCGCCAACCTCATCGCGCTCGAAGACCTGCACGACCGTTTCAACCCAGAATTACTGCTGATCGAAAGCGGCGGCGATAACCTGGCCGCGAATTTCAGCAGGGAACTGGCGGATTTTACGATCTACGTCATCGACGTGGCCGGCGGCGACAAGGTCCCCCGCAAAGGCGGCCCGGGCATCACGCAAAGCGATCTGCTCGTCATCAACAAAACCGACCTCGCCCCGGCTGTCGGTGCGGATTTAGACGTGATGGCGCGCGACGCAAAGAAAATGCGCGGCGACGGGCCGACCGTTTTCGCCCAAGTGAAACACGGCGCGGGCCTGGACGACATTATCGCGCTTCTGCCGATCAAGCAGAAATGATGAATTCAGAATGATGAATGATGAGTCAGAAAGACCACGTCTGACTCATCATTCATCGTTCCGAATTCATCATTTTTCTTACACCTTCAGGTGTTGTGTCACCACGTCTTCGTTCAATTCAGCCGTTGGCCCCTGCGCCACAATTCGGCCTCGGTTGAGGACGTAGAAGCTCTGCGTGATTTCGCGGACGAAGTCGAGGTATTGCTCGACCAGCACGATCGTCATGTTTTTCGTCTTGGCGAGCATCTGCAGCACGTCGCCGATCATCTGGATAATGTTCGGCTGAATGCCTTCGGTCGGCTCGTCGAGCAATAGCACGCTCGGGTTGCCGCAGAGGGCGCGGGCGATGGCGAGTTGCTGCTGCTGGCCGCCGGAGAGGTCGCCGCCGTTGCGATTGGCGAACTGTTTGAGGATCGGGAAGATGTCCATCACCTCGGCCGGGATGGTTTTGACGCCGTCGCTCCGGGCGGCCAGGCCGACTTTCATGTTCTCCAGCACCGTGAGTTTCGGGAAGATCATGCGACCCTGCGGCACGAGCGCGATGCCGCTCCGCGCCCGCTTGTTCGCCGGCAAGCCGCTGACCGGACTGCCCTTCACGGCCACGCTGCCGCTGGTGCTGCTTTCGACGCCCATGATATTTTTCAAGAGCGTCGTCTTCCCTACGCCATTGCGGCCCATGACGCACGTGATCTGCCCGGGCGGCATGGTCATCGTAATGTCGTAAAGCGCCTGGACGTTGCCGTAGTGGAAGTTGAGGTTGGTGATTTCGAGCATGACTGTTGATCGGTTGATGAGTTAATCCGTGGCCGACCGTTTTTCTAAATGCCTTCGCGTCAATCAGGCGGCCACTGATCAACTGTTCAACTCATCAACGCCCCAGATACGCTTCCCGCACGTCGGGGTTCGATGAAATTTCGTCCAATGACCCTTCGGCCAGCAGCTTGCCGTTGTCGAGCACGGTGACTCGGCTATCGAGACGGCGGACGAATTCCATATCGTGTTCGATCACGATGATGGTGTGTGCGCCTTTGAGTTCCAGAAGCAGCTCGGCCGTGAGTTCGGTTTCGCGGTCGGTCAGGCCGGCGGCCGGTTCGTCGACGAGCAGTAGCTTCGGCTCGGCGATGATCAGCTTACTGATCGCCAGCCACTGCCGCTGGCCGTGACTGAGGTTCCGGGCGAGGGTGTGCAGCGAATCGTACAGCCGCACGCGTTTGAGGATCGCGTGGATTTTGTCGGTATTTTCGCTACTCGGTCGGCCGCCCATGTTTTTGAGCATCGTCGACAGTTTCAGCCAACCGACCGGCCCGATGCCGTTGTTGTTCGTGACTTTTTTCCGCTCGGCCATCCATTCCGGCGTGCCGATTTCCAGGCACGGGTTCGGCAGTGCGAGCAGCATGTTTTCCCAGACGGTGAGCGAATCGAAGACATTAGGGATCTGAAACTTCCGCCCGATGCCGCGCTGGGCCCGTTGGGTGTCGGTGAGGGCGGAGATGTCCTCGCCGGCGAAATAGACGTGGCCGGTGGTCGGCCGGGTCAGGCCGCTGATCACGTCGCACATCGTCGTCTTGCCCGCGCCGTTCGGGCCGACCACCACGCGCAGTTCATTGTGGCCGACGCCGAGCGCCTTCAGGTCTAACGCCTTGAAGCCGTCGAACACGCAGGTGATGCCTTCAAGAAATAAGGCGTATCGGGCCGACCAGAGCTGGCTTTTGCTGGGCGCTTCGCCGACGTAGTCGAACTGGTGGACGTCTTTTTCGAGGTACGAGATGTCGGTCACGGCCGGCCTCCTTCGGTCGCGGGCACGGCGGTGGCGGCGGCTTCAAAGCCTTTTTGTGCCGGTCGTCGGTTTCGCAATTTGTTGATCACCATCGGCAGACTGATCAGCCCGCCGGGCAGGAACAGCGGCACGAGGATGAACATCGCGCCTAGGGCGTAGTACCAGTACTCGGCGAATTCACTCGTCATCTTGTCATACATCAGCCCGACGAAGATCGCGCCAATCACCGCGCCCCAGATCGTGCCGCGGCCGCCGACGGCGACCCACGCGACGACCTGAATCGACGCCACCGCCGCGATTTCCGCCGGCGTGATGATGCCCTTCTGCGGCACGTACAGCATGCCGCCGATGCCCGCGAAGATCGCCGCCACGGCAAACGTCGTCGCCTTGTACGCCCATGTCTGGTAGCCGACGAAACGCAAACGGGTTTCGTCATCGCGAATGGCGACCAGCACGCGGCCGAAGCCGCTGTTGACCAGCAGCTTGGCGACTACGATGACGGCCACCAGCGACAGCAGCGACGCCACGTACAGCCAGAACCGCGTTTGCGAAAACGCCCCGCCGTCGCCGGCCGCGATGGGAAAGCCGAGGATTTGAGTGAAATTCGTCAGCCCGTTCGTGCCGCCGAGCTTCATTTCGTTCTTCTGGAACACCAGCCAGAATGCCACGGTGATGGCCTGCGTGAGGATCGAGAAATAGACGCCCTTCACGCGGCTGCGGAAGGTGGTCAGGCCGATCAGGAGCGCCAGCAGACCCGGCAAGAGCATGCCGAGCAGCAGCGTGACGGGGAACGATTTGAACAGCGACAAAAACCACGGCGCGTGGCGTTGGCCGACGTCGCTCATGACATAGCTCAGCGCCATCGGGATGCCGTCCGCCGACTTCGGGCCGTAGTTGACGAGGTACAAGCCCATCGCGTACCCGCCGACGGCGAAGAAGAGGAACTGCGTCAGGCTCAGCACGCCGATGTAGCCCCAGATCAGATCCAGGCCGATGGCGCAGATGGCGAATGTGAGGATGTAGCCGAGCTTGTTGACGTACTCGAGGCTCATCATTCCCGTGCCGTACATCAGCGGCACCACGCCCAGGCCCAGGGCGATCAGCACGCACCCCATGATCAGATCACCCTTGAAGGTGATCTTCGGCACCGGCGGTGCGCTGATGCGGTCTGCCTGGTCGGCGGCGCGGCCCTTGTCGGGGAACAGCCCGCCCGGCCGACGCTGCATAAACAAAATCACCGCAACCAGCGCGGCCACCTGCGCCCAGGTCGCGTCAAAAATGCGGATCGGCGTCTGGATCAGCTGGATCGGTTCCAGCAGCTTCTCAGTGAAGCCCAGCCCGAGCCCGCTGAAGATGACGCCGGCCAGTTTGCCCACGCCGCCGACGACGACGGTGAGGAACGATTTAACTATGTACGTCTGCCCGATGCCCGGCGACGGGTTGGTCGTCAGAACGATGCCGTACCCCGCCAGGCCGGCCAGGCCGGCGCCGAAGGCGAACGTCACCATGTCCACCAGCCGCGTGTTCACGCCGAGCGCCTGAGCCATCTCGCGGTTCTGCACGGTTGCCCGGATCATCAGGCCCAGGCGCGTATAGCGGAACAGCGCGACGACGCTGAGCAGGCAGAAGATCGTCAGCACGATCAGGAACAGTCGGTTGTACGGCAGGAGCACGTCCTGCATGATTTCGATGTTACGGCCCGCCCAGCTCGGCGAGGTCATGCCGAGGTTGTCGCCCTTCCAGTTGCGGACGAGTTGGATCAGGATGTAACTCACGCCGATCGTCGCCAGCAGCGAGTCAAGCGGGCGTTTGTACAGCCAGCGGACGATGCTGACTTCGATCAACAGCCCGAACGCGGCGGCCACAATAAACGACATCGGAAATGCGATGACGTAGTACCAATCAAACCAGTCGCGCCGAGAATCGGCTCGGTGAAATTCCAGACCGGCTTGGTGAGGAACTCAAAGCACGCCCACGTCGTGACGGCACCGATCATCATCATCTCGCCGTGGGCCATGTTGATCACGCCCATGAGGCCGAACGTGATCGCCAGGCCGAGGGCGAGCAGCACGAGAATGCTGCCGGCGCTCAGGCCGAAGAACGCGTTCTTGACCCAGTTCGTGACCGACTGGTGCCGTTCGATTCGGCTGACGGCGGTGGCGTACGCGGCGGTGAGGTTCGGGTCGAGGCCGGGCTTGGCGCTGTCGGCCTTGAGGAAGTCGAGCGACCGCAGACTGCCGAGTTCGCCGAGCGTTTCGACCGCGGCGATTTTGTCGTCGGTCTTCGTGGCCGGGTCGCTGGCGACGATGATGGCAACGCTTTCGCGGGCGGCGCGTTGTCGCCGCTGTCGGGGTCTTTCTCGGCGATTTCCCGTAGTTCCGGCAGCGACTCGGCCTGCCGGCGGTTGCCGAGGTCGATCGCCGCCTGCTTGCGCAGGGCGGGGTCTTCCATCTTCAAGCCGAGCACGCGGAGGGCGTTATTGATCTGCACGCGGACCGGCCGCGGCACGCTGAAGTCTTTGCCGCTGAGCTCGGCGAGCGGCATGGTGGCGAGGGGAGCGGCGGCGGGCTTGCCGGTGTCGTCGATCTCGACGAACAAATCGTAGACGTCCGCAATTTTTCCGGTGCCGGCCGGGTCATTCCGTTCGCCGGTGACAAAGACCAGCGTGCCGTCGCGGGTGTAGACGGCGTTGTCGCGGAGGTGCTCGAAGAGGCGCAGCACGCGCTCGTCGCGCAAAGCCTGGAGGGCCTCGACGGCCTCGCGGCCGGTGGCGCGTTCGGCCAGCTTCGGGAGCTGGGCACGAATCTTCGCTTCAATGTCCGACGCCTGCGTCGTCGGCTGGCCGCGTGACAGGCCGACCAGCAGGGTCATGACGACCACCAGACTCCATACCGCCGACCGTCCGAGCCGGGTTACGCTCATGCACGTCCTTCCGAAACACAACAGGCGGAGAGTCGTCCGCCCGAAGACCGGCCCGCGAACTCAATCGCGGGCCGGCCGAGGAGAAGCCCTTTGAAGCCCTTCCCGTGGCACAGCTCATCCACGGGAGTCGTGGAGGCTTGGTCAGGACTCGTGATTACTTCTTCGGACCGCCAGTCGGCTTGATGGCGGCCAGTTCGGCTTCGCTGTGCAGCAGCTTGCTGTAGCTGTCCGGGGCGACCAGGCCGTCGGACTTGGAGATGATCTTGAACTGGCCGTCTTTGAGGATTTCACCGATGTAGACCGGCTTCCAGGTGTGCTGGTTTTTCGGGTCCATCTTCTTCTTGCCGCCCGGGGCGTCGAATTCCAGGCCGTAGACGGCTTCGCGGACCTTGTCGGTGTCGAAGCTGTTGGCCTTCTCGGCGGCGGCCTTCCAGACGTAGACGCCGTAGTAGGCGGCTTCGATGGGGTCGTCGGTCACGCGGGCGTCACCGCCGGGCAGGTTCTTCGCCTTGCAGTAGGCCTTGAAGTCGGCGACGAACTTCTTGTTCTCCGCCGTGTCGATCGACTGGAAGTAATTCCAGGCCGCCAGGTGACCGGCGAGCTTGCTGGTGTCCATGGCCCGCAGTTCGTCTTCGGCGACGCTGAAGGCGATGATCGGGCAGTCGTCGGCCTTGAGGCCCTGGCTGGCGAATTCGGTGTAGAACGGCACGTTCGAGTCGCCGTTGATCGTGCTCAGAACCACCGCGCCGCCGCCGGCCGAGAAGTTCTTGAGCTTGTTCACGATCGTCTGGTAGTCCTTGTGACCGAACGGCGTGTACTCTTCCATGATGTTGGCTTCGGGCACGCCCTGCTTCAGCAGGTAGGCCTTGAGCACTTTGTTCGCCGTACGCGGGAAGACGTAGTCCGTGCCGAGCAGGTAGAACTTCTTGGCACCCAATTCCTTGATGGCGTACTCGGCGGCGGGCACGAGCTGCTGGTTCGGGCTGGCGGCGGTGTAGAAGACGTTCAGGCTCTGCTCTTCGCCCTCGTACTGCACCGGGTAAAACAGCAGGCTGTTGTACTCTTCGAAGACCGGCAGACAGCTTTTGCGGCTGACGCTGGTCCAGCAGCCGAAGGTGACGGCGACCTTCTTCTGCGTGATCAGTTCCTTGGCCTTCTCGGCAAACAGCGGCCAGTCGCTGGCGGGGTCGACGACTTCGGGCGTGATCTTGTGCATCGTGCCGCCGACTTTCACGCCGCCCTTGGCGTTGATTTCGTCGACGGCCATCAGGACGACGTCGCGGAGCGAGGTTTCCGAGATCGCCATCGTGCCCGACAGCGAGTGGAGGATGCCGATTTTCACGTCCTGAGCGAGCGCGGCCGTGGCGGCCCAGCTGAGGGCGGCGGCGGCGGCGAGGGTCTTCACGGTCAGCGAGGTCTTGGAGAACAGGCTTTTGATCATGGTCATTTTCTCCTACGTGAGAGGCTCAATTATCGGACCGGGCCCGGCCGACTCGCGGCACCGGCAACAACATGAAATGCGCTGCCGGCGGCGAGCCGACCGGGCCCGGGTTATTCAGACGTACGACACGACGGCACATTTTAGAACGAGACGCCGACCGAGAGCGTGGTGACAAAGAAGTTGTCAGCCGGGTTGCTCGGGATGTCGCCAGTCGTGTGGTAGTAGACTTCGCTCAGCGAAGCCGACCAGTTGCCGTAGCTCTTCGGAATGAAGGCCAGCGGAACGCTGGCGCTCGAGGCCGGCGCTGAAGTAGCCGAAACCGGCACCGTCGCCGCCCTGGTAGGCGTCGGTGAAGTAGCCGGCCGTGAACGGCACGGAAAGCGTGATCGGGTAGTCGCCGTCTTCCATGAAGGTGAACGACGGATTCACGCCGGCCTGAATGACCGCGGCGTTTTCGCCGGCGAGGTCGCCGGTCGAGTCATAGCGATAGTGAACCAGGAGCGACGGGTTGAGGGCAAAGCCCTTCACGCCGGCGTCTTTCCAGAGATCAGCGTCGGCATACGAGACGCTGCCTTCGATCGCCTTTTCGGCACCGCCGCCGAACATCCAGTAGGCGTAGGTGGCGCCGAACGTCCACTTATCGAGGGTGTAGGTAAGGCCGAAATTGGCGTCGATTTCCTGGATCGGGCCGCCGATATTGCTGTCGACGTTGTCGTTGAGATCGCTCCAGAGGTTGACGAAGCCGGAGAGTTCGTCGGTGATCTTCGCGGTGACCGTTCCGTAGGCGAAGGCGGTCGATTTAGCACCGAACGGCGACCATTCGTTACCGCCGCCCCACACGTCAGCACCGAACGAGATGAAGTGCGATGTGAAGGAGACGCCACCAGAGAACGACATCTTGTCGCCAATGGTTTCCGCCGGGGCGGTCGTGTCCTGAGCAAAAGCGGCCGACGAAACGGCGACGCACGCCACAGCGGCGGCGATCATGGCACGAAGGGTCGAGACGCCCTTGCGTTCAAGTCCTGACATAACGGGAGCTCCTTCCAGAGAGAATGTCGTTGCGACAATCGCGAGACCGACCCGGGATGAAAGACTTGAAGACCCCGAGACGACACGCCCAGCCCGGCTCACACACGCGAGCCTGAACCGGTTCCGTGGAAACACTTACAAACGGCGCACCAAAAAAACCCCTAAGCCCAACATAAAGCGATTAAAGCCTATTTCCCGACTCGATTTTGCAACTTTGTCGGGCAAAGGTTTTTTACGCCCTCCGCGCTGACTATTTTGTGCGCACGGAAACAGTAATTTCCTAATTGTTAACCGTTCCCAGTGCCAATAATCCGCCAAATTGCCCCAGCTACCACTGCCTGTTGTGTTGGCAGGAATGTTTTTATGAGTCGAATCGGCGCAAACTGGTTTTAGAGGCCTCTGCCAGGCATGAGTATTACCACTCATATCCTACAGAACGTATAGATTTCAGATTCTAGCTCAGTGCCCCGAATTCTTGGCCGTATTCGGTAAATGCTGTGCCGATCGCGGTGATGATGTCGGTCGCGATCGCCGCGCGGTCGCTGACACGGGTGCCGGCGATCTCCCCTGCTTTCCCGTGCACCCACACCGCCGTGCAGGCGGCATCGAACGGGTCGGCGTTTTTCTGGGCGAGCATCGCCCCGGTGATGCCGCTCAGAATGTCACCACTCCCCGCCTTGGCCAAGGCAGTGCTGCCGGTGCGGTTGACGTAAACGCGCCGGCCGTCGGTGACGACGGTGTGCTGCCCTTTCAATACGATGACCTGCCCGAACGCCCGTGCCGCCCGGCAGGCGGTATCAATGCGGTCGGATTCGTCGGTGCTCGATTGCCCGGTCTTGCCGAACAACCGGCCCAGGCGTTTCATTTCGCCGGGGTGAGGCGTCAGCACCGCCTTGGCGGTCACGTCGGCGGGCCAAGTCTCACCGGCGGCGATGAGATTGAGTGCGTCGGCATCGAGCAGGCTCGGTTTCCCGCCTCGAAGCACGGCCGATACCAACTCGCACGCACCGTCCAATTGCCCCAGTCCCGGGCCGATCGCCACGGCGTCGGCTTTTTCGATCGCCGCGCCGAAGCCGTCGCTCGGCAACGCCAGGCCGATCGCCTGCGGGACGAGTGTCAGCGTATGAAGGAGAACCTCGCGTGGCGTCGCGAGTTGCACGTAACCGGCCCCGGCGTGATAGGCGGCCAGGCCGCAGAAGGCGGGCGCACCGATCATCTCGCTGTTGCCGCCCACGACTAAGACTCGCCCGAAGGTGCCCTTGTGGCCGTCCGCGGGCCGGGCGGGTAGCGGCGCGGAGTTGAACGATTCGCTGCATACGCAGCAGTGTAGTCAGGCCGGCGTGAGGCTGCTGAACGTGACGGCGTCCATGGACAGTTCGCTCGTCCGCCCCGCCGCCAGCAGCACGCCGCCCAGGCCGCCGATCATGGCGGCGTTATCGGTGCAGAATTGCATCGGCGGCACGAAGGCGGACACGCCGAGTTTCGGCAGCGCCGCCCGCAGGCCGCGGTTAGCG
Source organism: Tepidisphaeraceae bacterium (assembly GCA_049840775.1). Classification (GTDB taxonomy): domain Bacteria; phylum Planctomycetota; class Phycisphaerae; order Tepidisphaerales; family Tepidisphaeraceae; genus RYN-431. Next base: position 486,811 of record JASGJJ010000006.1, on the reverse strand, counting down.
CTCACGCCGCCGCCGATGATGACGCTTTTCCCGCCGAAGCGTTTGATGGCGCGCTTCAGTTTCGTCAGCAGCACGTCGACGCACGCCTGCTGAAACCCGGCGCAAACGTCGCGTAACTCGGCCGGAGAAAGCGGAGTCGTCCGTTCGCGTCCTTTATGGCCTCGGACGTGATAGAGCACACTGGTTTTCAGGCCGGAGAAGGAGAAATCGAGGCTGTCCGGCGAAAGCAGCGACCGCGGGAATTTAATGGCCTTCGGGTCGCCCTCGGCGGCCAAGTCGTCGATCGGCTTCCCGCCGGGGTAAGGCAGGCCGAGGATCGCGGCGACCTTGTCATACGCCTCGCCGACGGCATCGTCGATCGTCCCGCCGACGCGCGTGATATCGAGCCAGTCGCGGATGAGATAGAGCGCCGTGTGCCCGCCACTGGCGACAAGGCCGATGGCGGGAAAAACGGGCTTGGGGCTTGGGGCTTGGGGCTTGGGAAAGAAAGACGAGGCATTTTCCCCAACCCACCAATAAGCCCGATCCCAACATCACGCTGTACAAATGCGCCTGCACGTGATCGACGCCGACGAGGGGCTTGCCGGCCGCCCAGGCGAGCGTCTTGGCGGCCGTCACACCGATCAGCAACGAGCCAATCAGGCCCGGCCGTTGTGCGACGGCAATGGCGTCTACGTCGGCTAGAGCGATGCCCGCCTGTTCGAGCGTCTGCTTGACGACGGGCAGAATCTGTTCGATGTGCGCCCGGCTGGCAATCTCCGGCACGACGCCGCGGTAGACCTGATGCAAGTCGACCTGCGACGACACGACATTGCTGCGAACGACGACGCCGTCTTCCAAGACGGCGGCGGCGGTTTCGTCGCAGGTGCTTTCGATGGCGAGAATACGCATGGCTGAATGACGAGTGACGATTGGCGAATGACGATTGGATTCATTCCCTGATTCGTCACTCGGCAATCGTCATTCGTCATTTCCTCATTTCAATTTATCCCGCAGCACCTCGAGTGCCTTATCCAGTTGCGGGTCGATCGGCTGCGTGGTCGGGACGGTCGTGCCGTTGCTCGATTGCGTGGTGGCCGGGGCGAGGGCGACGCGCATGCTTTCGCTCTTCATCTGGGAAATGGCCAGGCGTTCCTGGGCGTCTTCGTCCATCGGCACGACGACGTCGGGCTCGACGCCCCACTCCTTGGCGTCCTTCAATCGCTGCACGCGTTTGCCGCTCGGCAGGTACCAGTAGGCGACGGTGATTTTCAACTCGCCGGAGTGTGCGTCCAGCGGCATGACTTCCTGCACGCTGCCCTTGCCGTAGGTGCGGGCACCGACGACGGTGGCACGCTGATTGTCCTTCAAAGCGCCGGCCATCACTTCGCTGGCGCTGGCGGAATGTTCATTGACGAGAACGACCATCGGGAAATCCGGCAGCGTCCCCTCGGCCTTGGCGAGCACCTTCTGCTCCGGCCGATTTCGGCCTTTGACGCTGACGATCGTCCCCTCTTTCACGAAGAGGTCGATCAGTTCCTCCGCCTCATCCAAGCGGCCGCCGGGGTTGAAGCGCAAGTCAAAGACCAAGCCCTTCATGCCTTGCTTGAGAAGGCTCTGGCAGATGTCCGAGACCTGTTTGCCGATGTCCGGCGTGAACTGCTTCAGGCGGATGTAGCCGATCTTCTTTTCCGTGTCGGCCAAGTAGTTCCAGGAGTTGTCGGCGTTGCGTTCGAAGCCGCGGATCTGGGGCACGTTGAACTCGGCGCGGGGCATGGTGAGTTCGAGCGACCTGCCGTCGCGCAGCAGGCCGAGCGTCACCTTGCGTGCCGTTGGGGCCTTTGATCTTATTGATGATGCCTTCGAGGCGTTGACCGACGACACTTTGGCCATCGATTTCGACGAGCACGTCGCCCGGCAGCACGCCCGCCTTCCAGGCGGGGCTGTCGTCGATGGGCGTGACGACCTCGATCTGCATCGTTTCCGGGTTCTGGTTCAGCTGAATGCCGACGCCCTTGAAGCTGCCGTCGAGCAGCGTCATTGAAAGCTTCTTTCTGCTCTTCCGGCACGAACATGGTGTACGGATCGAGCGTCGCCAGCATGCCGTTGATGGCCGACGGTCTGCAGCTTCGATTCGTCGACGTTCTCGACGTAATTCGTCCCGACCTGCCGATAGACATCGACGAGGGTCCGGACGAACTTGAATCGCTGTCGCGCTGCGCGAGCGAGCCGGGGACATTCAAGGCGAGTGCGGCCAGAATCGCACCGCTGGCCATCCAGGTGATGTTTTTCTCGGTTCATGACGACATCTCGTTTACTTATACCCGGCACTGGCGCGGGCAATGGCGTCGGCGACGGCCTGGGGTTGTTCGATCGGGGCCATGTGGCCGGCGTTGTGGACGAGGTGAGCGTCGCCTTCTGCATCTTACCGACGAGCGGCTCGATCGCCGCGGCCGGGCTGATGGCGTCTTCGGCACCGAAGACGAAATCCACCGGCACGTCCACGGTCGGCAGGAATTGTACGAAATCGTCACGGTCCCGCATCGCCAGGCAGGCGGCCGCGAGCGTTTTCGGGGTTCTGACACGTCCATGATCGACCGCAAGGTCGACACCACCCCGGCGTTGGCGTCGGGGGCGGTCATGTTCGGGAGCATCTGGTTCGTGACGGCGGCGGCACCTTCGCCGTCAGCGCGAGATTCGCCATCGCTTCACGCTTGGTTTTGCCTTCCGGCGAATCGCCTTCCGCCTTGGTGTCGACGAGGATCAGCCGCGTCGCAATCCCGGGATAGGTTTTGGCAAGGGTCTGGATGACATACCCGCCCATCGACAGCCCGGCGACCGGGCACGGGGCGATGCCGAGCGTTTCCATGAGGCCGGCGAGGTCGGCGGCGAGGTCCGCCATGGTGAACCCCTCTTCCGGCGGATTGCGACCGAAGCCACGGAGTTCGGGGACGATCACGCGGCATTTTGACGCCAGGCGTTCCGCCACGCCCCCCCAGACTCGCCCGTCCAAGGGGAAGCCGTGGACCAATACAACCGCCTGTCCGTGGCCCGTATCCGTGTAATGTAGGGGTCGGCCGTTGACGTCGACTGTGGGCATCGTAGGTTCATTTTACGATAGGCGGGCTTCTGCTGCACGCCGGGGCGTTGAGTCAGCCCAAATTCACTCTACAATCGCCGCCCGCGACGGATGGAGCACGTTCCGACCACAACCTTCAAGCTGACCGATTTCATGGACGTCGCCACGCTCCAGGAGATCCAGAGACAGCTTCGCGTCTGTCGCGCACGTCCGCGCGACCATTTCCGACGACGCCGGCAACGTGCTGACGCAGAGCAACCCCACGCGGGACTTCATCGAACGCCAGAACGCCATCGTCCGCGCCGAACAGGAAGTCCCCGAGGCCCAGAAGCAAGGCCGCGAGTACGTCGCGCCGATCATCGTGCAGGGTCAGAAGCTCGGCACGATCCGCATGACGCTCGGCCGGACCGCCTCGCCGGTCGAGGACGCCACCGTCAACCGCCTGGCGGAAAAGTTCGGCGTCGACCAGAAAGCCGTCAAACTGCTGCTGCGGCAGCTCGTCGCCAACCCCAGTGCCCGCGGCGTCTGCGGTGCAGTTCGTGACGATGATCGCCAACACCGTCGCCCGGCTCTGCTTCCAGGAGTACGAGCTCCGCCAGCGGTTCAACGAACTGACGACGATCTACAACGTCACGATGATGCTCACCGAGCCGCGTGACCTCAAGAAACTGCTCGACCGCACGGTCCGCGCCGTCTGCGAAGTGATGGACGTCCGGGCGGCCAGTATTCGGCTGATCGACCGTGAGAAGGACGAGCTCGTCATCAAGGCCGTCCACAACCTTTCGCCGCAGTACCTGAACAAAGGCCCGGTCCGGGCGACCAGCAGCGAGATCGACAAAGTCGCCTGGGGGCCACGCGGGTACGAGCTCGTACTCGACATGCAGAACGACCCGCGGGTGACATTACCCCGAAGAAGCCCAGCGGGAAGGCATCGTCAGCATGCTGAGCGTCGGCATGCGGTACAAGGGCCGGCCGATCGGCGTGCTGAAGGTCTACACCGCCACCGAGCGCCATTTCGAGCAGTATGAGCTCGACCTCCTCAAAGCCATCGCCGCCCAGGCCAGTGCTGCCATTGAAAACACGCGGCTGCTGGAAGAAAAGCTCGCCAGCGAGGCCGTCGAGCGCCAGGTCCGCATGGCCGCCGACGTGCAGCAGCGCATGCTCCCCAGCGGCCCGCCGAACCTGCCGGGCATCGACGTCGCGTACACCTACATCCCCTGCTTCGACCTGGCCGGCGACTTCTTCGACTTCATCGAACTCCCCGACCAGAACTTCGGCATCGTCATCGCCGATGTCAGCGGCAAAGGCGTGCCGGCCAGCCTCATCATGGCGAGCGTTCGCGGCGGCGCTGCGGGCGCAGGTCGACAACGTCTATTACCTCTACGAAGTTGTCCGCCGGCTGAACGTGATGCTCTGCCGCGACACGAAGCCGACGGAATTCGTCACGCTCTTCTACGGTGTGCTACGACGTCCGCAACAAGCGGCTCACCTACTGCAACGCCGGCCACCCGCCGGCGCTGCTGCAGCGCTTCGGCGACATCAGCGAACTGCCCAGCGGACAACACGGTGCTCGGCATCGACCCGGACATGCCCTACACGCAGAACGTCATCGATCTGCAGACCGGCGACGCCATCCTGCTCTACACCGACGGCCTGCCCGACGCGATGAACTTCGACAACCAGACCTACGGCACGGCCCGCGTTCACGAGGCGTACAAGAACAGCGGCGGCGGGAAAGCGCAGGCGGTCGTCGATCACCTGCTCTGGGACGTCCGCCGCTTCGCCGGCATGGCACCGCGGAACGACGACCTCACCATGATCGTTATGAAAATCGACTGATTCCCGGCCAGCATTCGCCGGCCATCAGAATGCGGCGGCGTCTGTGTTGGGCGACAGAAGTGTCGTCTCGATCGCCCCCGCCGGCCGCCAGGGGTTTTCGTTGGCGCTGGTTATTCCGCGCAGTTGACCTGCTCACGAAGGGACTCAAGCGTGTCCGGAATTGCCGGGCCAATTCCGGCTTCATCTTCAGAGACAGGTCGATCAGTTGCGTCGCTTCATCGAGCCGCTTGAGCTGCACCAGTTGATCGGCCTCGCGAGGCAGCTTCGAGCCGATCCGTTCCTGATACAGCGGGTCCAGCGCGATCATCTTCTGAACAATACCCACCGCTTTGGCATATTCACGATTTTTGAGATAGGCATCGACCAGGTCGACGCTGGCGACGTCGGTCAGGTACTCTTTGTTGTTCGCCATCGAGTACGTCAACGCGTCCTGCAATGACTTGATCGCTTCGGCGTAACGGTTGGCGTCCAACGCCGCCCGGCCGATCTGTTGGTCGGCGCTGGGCGACTTCTTCCTGCCGTCCCGCCTTGGCGGAGCGGTCGCGTTGTTCGCGAAGGACGGCCATTCGTTTGGCGGGCTCGTTCTTCAGCCGCGTCGTCTCCCAGAAGCCGAGTTGTTCCGTCGAGGCCGTCGGCAACAGCTTGCTGAGGACCTGCCAGGCGGCATCGCGGACGTCGGGCTGGGTTTCGGTCTTCGGGTCGATCCGCGTCGCCAGCACCGCCTGCACACTGCCGAAGCTGGTCGCGCTTTGGCCGATCGCCCGAACGGCGGTGATGCGGACCTGCGCGTCCTGGTCGCCGGTCCAATCCGTGATCGCTGACGTAAACTGGTCGCTCCCGTACCGGCCGGCCGCGACGAGCAGCGCCCGGCGGACGACTTTGTCCTCGGCCGGCGAACTCAGCAGACGCAGCAGGTCGCGCACGACGGCCTGGCTTTGCATGGTGCCGACCGCGGAAATCAGTGCTGCCCGCAGTTCGATGTTTGATTGCGGCTTGGTGCGTGTCGTGACGGCGCTCATCGGCGCACGGCAATTTGATCAGCCTTGTTGGCGTCGGTCTGACGCAGGCCGCCGCGACTTCCGCCAGGGCTTCGGCGGCGGTCTGGACGGTCTTGGCGTCCGGGTCGTCCAGCAGCGTCACCAAGGCGGGAATCGCCCGCTCGTCACGCGTCGGCCGGAGCGCCGCCGCCGACGCGCGGCACGAACGCCGGTGTCGGTTTCCTGGTTCAACTGAACCAGCAAAGGCACGACGCCTTCCGGGTCATTGATAATCTCCGACGCGTGCGCTGCCCCACGACGGACGTCCGCGCTGGCGTCGCCGACGAGTTGCCGGAGCTGTTCTTTGACCATTTGCGCGACCACATCATTCGCGGCCGCCTGGGTGGCGATGCGGCAGGCGGCGGCACGCACGCTGGCGTTCGGCGAACGCATGTGCCGGACCAGCAACTCCGCCTGCTGCTCACGCGGCGTCCGCTGATACAGGTCGGCCAGCAGACGCGAAAACTCGTCCTGCAGGTTATCCAGGCTCTGGTCGACCGTGTCGAAGCGGATCGACCGCTGCGGCGCCAGATCGGCGGCGAACTGCGCCGGCGCATTGCCCTTGTTCTGCTCCCACCACGCCGGCCAGTCCGTCGAGGGGGACAAGCCCGTAAGATAACCCAGCGATTCCTTGGCGGCGAAGATGATCCGGTTCGGCTGCTTGCCCGGGTCGGTCAGCTTGACGAGCGAGGCGGCAATGTCCTGGTCGATGAACGTCCCCAGCGACCGAATCGCGATCAGCCGCACTTTCTCGTCACTGCCGTTCGCCAGCGCCAGAAGGCGTGCCGGGACGCTGGGGTCGTTTTTGAAGGCGGTCAACGCCCGGCCGACGGCGTCGAGCAGCGGCTCGGGGCTCGACGGGTCGAGCAGCCGCAGCAGCGGCTGGACGAAATTCGGGGTCGGCGGTCGGATGGGTCGCCAGGGCGCGGGCGGCCGCCAGCTGGACGTTCGCCGTGCCGCCGAGCGCATCAACGATAGCCGTCCGTGCCGACGGATCGGGGCGGGACAGCAGCCGCTGGGCGGCCTGTTCGCGCATTTCCGACTTGGCGGCGGTGTCGTACAGGGCGTCCCGCAGCTGGGGCACGTCGGTGGCGGGCACGGCCTGGGACGCCGCGGGCTGCGCGAACGCGATCGCCACATTCATTGCGGCGGCGGCGAGCAGAAATTTCGCGGTGCGACTCTGGACCAAGACGGCTCTCAACGGTTGATACGACCGGCCTTTACCCCTCGGCCGACTCATTGGCGAGACTACCTCAAATTTTTTCGTCTGACCAGAACCTTTCGGCGTAAACGGGGTTGAAAAGCCAGACAATTCCATAGCCGATAAGTCTGGCGACGCCCGGCGTCATTTTTCTTGAACGAAACGCCCCGGCCGACGTACAACTTGTCAGCCGTCTCGAAGCCGTGTTGTTGCTGGCCGAGGATTCATGAGCCATTCCCCGTGGACTGATGCCGAAGACCGCGTCCGGCGCGCCCGGCGCTCATCGACGAACGCCGCTGGCCCGAAGCCCTCGAGCACCTCGAGGCCGCCGTCGCCGTCAACGGCTACTGCGCCGACTGGCACGTCTTCCTCGGCCGCGTGCTCGACGAGCTCGGCCGCCACGACGACGCCATCGCCGCCTGCGAACGTGCCCTGCTCATCGAACCCGACCATCTGCACGGCCTGAACCACCTGGGCGTCTCCCTCCACCACGTCGGCCGGCATAAAGAGGCCATCCGGGCGTTCCAGAAGGCAGAAGAACTCGACCCGACCTTCGAACCGGCCTATTGCAACCGCATTCGCCCCTACGCCGAGCTCGGCGACCACCAGATGGCCGAGGAGATGTTCTACACCGCCCGCCTCTACCGCGAGCAGTGCCCGGCCTGTTACTTCAACATCGCTCACAGCCTCATCGCCCGCGGCCTGCACGACCGGGCGATCTACTGCCTCAATAAAACCATCGACCTGGCCGGCGATGACGTCCGCGTGAGGGCCAAGCTCGGCGAAACCCTCCGCCAGCGCGGCCTGCTGGAACAGGCGCGCCGTCACTACCTGCAGGGCCTGCGGCTGAGCCCGGACGACGCGGCCGTCACGCTCGATTACGTCAGTTTGCTCGTCCAGATGCGCCGCTTCGACGAAGCCGACGCCAAGCTCGCCCACCTCGCCGACCGCGCGCCCGCCTCGGCCGGTTGGAGTGCCGCCAAGGGGGCCGTGCTGCTGGGCCGAAAACGGCTGGACGACGCGGCCGAGTCGCTCAAAACCGCCCTTCGGCTCGACCCGACCTTCGCCGGCGCGAACCTCCTGCTCGCCCAGATCGCCGTCAAGCAGGACCGCATCCCTGACGCCAAGACGTTCCTGCGGGCCGAACTGCTGCTGCGGCCCGGTGCGGGGCAGATCCTGCTGGATTTGGCGAACATGCTGATCGACGTCAGCGAACTCCGCCCGGCCGTCGCCTGCCTGCGTCGCCTGACGGCGGCCGAGCCCCGCAACGCGAAGGCTTGGCAGAACTTAGCGGTCGCCGAGTGCTTGAGAGGCCGACACCACCGCGGCATCGACGCCGGCTACGAGGCGCTCGACATCGACCCCGGCAGCGTCGCCGTCCGGCATAACCTCGTGCTCGCCCTGCTCGACCTCGGCGAACTCAAACGGGCTCACGCCGAGCTGTCGGCCGCGTTCGCACTGAGCCCGCGCGACCGCAACCTCAAAAAGCTCAAACTCCGCCTGCTGATCGCCAAACCCATATTGGCCGCCAAACGGCTGCTGAAGCGCTGGTGAGCCTGTCGTCGGCGGCCTCCCTCTGATCCCCCCTCCCCTTGAGGGAGGGGTTAGGGGAGGGGTCCACGGCGACCTTTACGGCGTTCACGCGGTACCGTCGCCGCGAACCCCTCACCCCAACCCTCTCCCTCAAGGGGAGAGGGAGTAAGAAAAACACCGCCGCGTGACCCCTTTTGGGATCACGCGGCGGCATCGTTTCCGAGAGAGTGTTAGACCAGCTTACTTGTTGTCGCTGACCGTCGGTCCGCCGTCTTTGCCGGCGTCGGCTTTCTTGGCGACGGGCTTGGCCGGGGCGACGACCGCGGCACTCGGCTGCGTGCTCGGGGCGGCCTTCACCTGGGTCGGGAGGATCAGCACCTCAACGCGGCGGTTCTGCGCCCGGCCGGCGTCGCTGGTGTTCGGGGCGACCGGGTGCTGGTCGGCGTAACCGACCACGCCGATGCGGGTCGCGGCCACGTTTTCCTTCGTCAACGCCTGGCCGACCGTGATCGCCCGGTGGGCCGACAGGTACCAGTTGTCTTTGTGGCCCTTCTGGATCGTGGCCGGGTTGCTGACGGGCTGATTGTCGGTGTGACCGGCGACGAGCAGCTCGTACTGGCTGGCGGCCGGCGAGTTGAGGATCGCGGCGAACTTCGTCAGCACTTCCTTGGCGGCGGGCTTCAGGGTGGCGTCGCCGACGTCGAACGTCAGGTCGCTCTTGAACTTGATGATGCCGCGGGCGGAATCGAACTCAATCACGTCCGGATTCGCGGCCGCGAGGGTCGACAATTCATTCGTCAGCGGGGCCGGCAAGGCGGCGGCGGAGCCGATTTTGCTCATCGCCTCGGCGTAGCTGGCGTTGAGCCGGGCGATCTCCGCTTCCTTCGCCCGCAGTTGCTCCTGCAGGTTGTTGACGAGGCCCGTCGCGTTGCCCTGGTTCGACTGCATCGCGTCGACCATCTTCTGGAGCGCGTCCGCCTTCTGCTGGGCGCTCATTTCATTCGCCTGGGCGCCGGCGAGTTGTTGACGGTAATTTTCCGCTTCCATCTTGGCGGCGCGGTATTTTTCTTCCGGCACGCACCCGATGGCCGCGAGCGAAATCAGACTGCCGACGATCAACGAACGCTTCATACGGTGCCTCCGTGCCCTGAAATGGAGCCGAAATTCATGAACAGAATCAGTAGCGCGCAGTGTCGACGATGCGGGCCGTGATTTCAAGTTATGCGGGGTTTTCCGTTTGCAACGCCCCGGCCCGGCCGTTCATGCCATCCGATTATGAATCCAACTGAACTTCCGTTTCGGCTCGCGTTGCAGGTGTTCGGTCACAGCTTCGGCCAATGATTCGTACCGCTCGCCCTGCCGACAGATGTATTCCTGTGCCTTGGCGGCCTTCCCGCTCACCTGCCGGCTGTCGATCTTCCAGACTTTCACCAGGTGCTTCAAAATCCCCGCGTAATCGTGCACCGTATACGCCTCGGCCTTCTGGGCGACGACGGCGAAGTGGTCGAACAAGTCCGGGTCGTGCCCGTCGTACATCAGCCGTCCGGGCATGGCGATGAGGCTGCGGATCATGTGCCGGAACGACAGGATGCCGCCCTCCGGGTCTAAGTCCATCACCCGGCCCATCATGCGGGTGTAGAACGCCTCGTGGCGGCTCTCATCCCCGGCGATTTTCTGGCAGATCTTCTGCAGGTTCTTGTCGCCCTGCGCCCAGCCATTTTGCCGACGTTGTTGTGGGAGATTTTCGTCGCCCGCTCCTGGAATGACGTGTAGACGAGGCCGTTGTAGGGGTCGGGGTGGCCTTCGGGGTTAAAGCCGTTCGCCAGCAGGTGTTGGACGGTTACCTCGATCGCCCGCATGTCCACGCGGCCGGTGAGGCGCAGGTACGCGTTCAGCAGGTCGCCGTGCCGGTTCTCCTCGGCCGTCCACCCGCGGAGCCATTTCGGCCAAGGCTTGGGGCTCGTGCCGACGTCGTCCTCGGCGATGAGGTTCAGCTGGACCGCATAGCTCGGCAGGGCTTCTTCGGTGACCATGTCGCCGACGAGGATGACCAGCACGTCGTCGGTCAGGCCCTGCGCCTGCTCGCGGAACGCCTGCATCTGGTCGCGCCAGTCTTCGCCGGTGAGGTCGGGCAAATAATCCGTCGGCTGCCAAAGGTCGCTCACCGTACCCAGTAGGTTCAGGTTCGCACTGACATCAGCGTCCATCGAACGCAGGACCAGCAGATGGTCGTGAAATTCCGCGTCCGATTTGTCCATCGGCCGACTGTAACCGCGGCGGCCCCGAATAACTGTTATGGAACCAACGAATAATCCCAGCCGCCAATGCACCACGCCGTGAAGCAGCCATAAGTCGTAAAAAAATCACTGCGTTTGTTCTACCTATTTACAAACACGACAGCGCGGCACAACTGCAGAAAAGGCCATCACTTCGATCGAAAAAACGGGTGCGCCAACGGCTACGTGAATTGCCCTGTTTAACAGATCACTTAAGGCCATTCTGATCCCCTCTCCCGGTCTGGCCCGGAGAGGACAAAAGCCTCGCCGTGCCGCGGCTTCACTCAACCTACCGCCCCGGCAACGGTTTGTCGGCAGAAAAATGGGCGAAAATCATCCTCGCAAATCCGATTTACCTGCCGCCAGCGAAGCGTATTTCACCCGATCGGCGGCCGGGTCCAGCAGGACGGGTGCGGGGTCATGCCGATGTGCGGGTAATAGACCACGGCGGCCGGGGCGGCGAGGAGGATCAGCGTCGTCTCCGGGCCGGCCGCCTCGTGTGTGCGGCGGATGAGTTCGCGGCCGATGCCCCGCCGTTGGAACGCCTCATCAACCGCCAAGTCGGACAGATACGTGCAGTAGGCGGCGTCAGAAATCGCCCGCGACACGCCGACGAGCAGGCCGTCCGCCGCCCGCGCGGTGACAATGACGTCCGCCTGCCGCAGCATGCATTCGATCCGCGCCGCATCGTCCACCGGCCGCCGCCGCGCGAGCGTCGACCGACGCAGCACGTCAATAAACTCCGCCGCCATTAACCCGGGCTCGATCGCGTAGAGAATGGTCATGGGAAATGCGGGTGTGAAGGGGGGAGACACTGCTAGACGAAGCTAATCACTGTCGACAAACACCCTGTAACTTTTGCAGGTTTCGCAGTGATGAACATAGGACCAACCTGTATCCCCTTCGAGCCAATCCCACCAATCTTCTGCCATCTCAGGCCAACTGGCCCAGCGGCGGAATGAGGCGAATCCTTCCCCATCAAAGGCGCGATCAAAATCGTCCTGATCCCAATTGCCCAGGAAAGTCATGAAATGGCCGCAATGGAACGGCCAATACTCGCGTTGCAGGGCGCTATAACGCGGTGTGCGATGCAGTTCTTTCAGAGCGGCGACCGGAAAGTAGGCCCCGTAACTCCGACTGCCGTCACCATAACGCTTGAGAATCTTCGTTTGAAATCCACGAGCGCGGGCACTGCGGCCGCTATGTACCCTGACTAGCTTCTGAACCGTCAGGCCGTACTCGGCATACCCGTCTTCGAACTCATGACTGATGGCAACCCTGCCGCCGCGTAGACAGTCATAACAGACCGAAAACGAACGCGGCAACCGCGCCGGCCAGCGATTGTGCGTTTTACAACGCGGGCATTTCTCAATGCCGGGCACTTCTTCAGGCCAGCCGATACGATGCCCGACCGGCGAGTGGCACTTCCGGCAAGGCTGAACGAGATAGTCGTTCAGCCCAATATCAAATAAATGAGGACAGTCCCGCTCGCAGAGCGCACAACGGCCGCCGTTGCTCGTTCCATGAACCGTTGTCAGCGGCGCACGAAACAACGGAAACGGCATCCCGTTGCTCGTGAATTCATCCCCCACACGGTGCATAGAAATCGATCCTTACTTAAACCACCCACCACCCGACTCCAGACCGCCTTTGAGCGGGCCTGTTTTGCGGGGCTTTTTCGGGGCGGCCGGGGTGGCGGGCACTTCGGCGGCGACGGGGGCCGGGGCGCTGACTTGTTTGATCGACAGGCTGATGCGGCGTTTTTCGCCGTCGACTTCCAGCACGCGGACTTCCACTTCCTGGCCGACTTTCACCACGTCGCTGGCGCTGCGGACGCGGCGGTCGCTGACTTCGCTGATGTGAACCAGGCCTTCGAGGCCGGGTTCCAGTTCGCAGAAGACGCCGAAGTCGACGATGCGGGCGACTTTCGCCTTGACGACTTCGTGCCGCGGGTAGCGGTCGGCGGCGGTCTTCCACGGGTCGGGGCCGGCCTGCTTGAGGCTGAAGGTGATCTTCTTGCCCTTGGTGTCCAGCGCGATGACGCTGGCCTTGATGATGTCGTCGGGCTTGAGCACGTCGGTGACGGCGTTGACGCGTTGCCAGGAGATTTCGCTGATCGGGAGCAGGCCTTCGAGGCCTTCTTCGACTTCGATAAACGCGCCGAATTTTTCGATCTTCACGACGCGGCCGGTGACCTGGCTGCCGACGCCGTACTTGGCTTCGGCACCCGCCCACGGGTCGGCCATGAGCTGCTTAAGCGACAGGCCGATCTTGCCGGTTTCGCGGTCGAACTTGGTGATTTTGACGTCGACGATGTCGCCGACGGCCACGACGTCGCTGGCCTTGGTGCCGCGGCGGTGGGTGAGTTCGGAGATGTGGATCAAGCCGTCGGCGCCGCCGAGGTCGACGAACGCGCCGAAGTCCATGACCGCGCGGACGGTGCCGCGGCGGGTTTGGCCTTCTTCGAGTTCTTCGAAGAGTTTGCCCTTTTGCTCATTTCGTTCGGCTTCCAGCACCTGCCGGCGGCTGACGATGAGGTTACGGCCTTTGCGGTCGAACTTCTGGACGGCGACTTTCACACGCTGCCCGAGGAAGACGCTGATGTCTTTGTGGAAGGCGATATCGACCTGGCCCGAAGGCATGAAGCCGCGGAGGCTGCCGACCTGCACTTCCAGGCCGCCCTTGTTCACGCCGCTGACCGTCCCTTTCGAGGATTTGGCCAGGGTGCAGCGAATCCCACTCGGCGCTGCCGGCGGCGGCGCCTTTCTTCATCAGCTTGTAGATGCCTTCCTGTTCATCGAAGCGATCAACGAAGACTTCGACGGTGTCGCCCGGCGAAGGGGCCGGCTCGAACTGGTCGGCCGGGGCGATGCCCTGGTTCTTGCCGTCGAGTTCGATGAGGATTTCGTTCTTCACCAGGTCAACCGTGGCGACGGTGCCGGTGGTGACGCCCTTGATGCGTTCCCGGCCGGCGGCGGTGGTGTCGCCGGTGAGCGCGTCCATTTCGATGCCGCTCATGGCGGCCTCGATCTCGGCGTCGAGCGCGGCGTCGGCGGTCGGGCGGAACTTCTCTTTACTCTGGTCGGCGAAGGGGTCGGAAGTCATGGTCTTTCTCGCAAATTCGCGAAGTCACACTGTAACCGGGGAAATCGGCGTGCGGAAGTGTCTGAAACGCGGGAATTCCGTTGCGGTCCTTCGCGCCGTTTTAGCGGCTTCGCTTGCGAAGCGTTTCGGGGAACGCTTCGCAAGCGAAGCCGCTAAATCACGCATTTCTGTCAGTTTGCGAGTCGTTATACTCGGGCGCACTGCGATGAAATCGTTTCGACACTTCATTCGACCGGTCGGCGCTTCGTTACTGATTTCGAGCCTGATTTCGCCGACCGGGTGTGACCGACCGCCGAAACAGCCTCCCGCCACCCGGCCGGCGTCACAACCGGTGACGTCGCCGAGCACCGCACCGGCCACCCAGGCAACGGTTGTCGAAACGCCGCCTGCACCGCCGGCGAATGAGCTGGACCTCGTCCGCCTCGACGATCCGGCCTACCCGACCGGCAAGTTCCTTGACCTCCCCGCCCCGCTGAATGACGCGGCCAAGATCGTCCTCAAACGCCCCGCCTACATCGACCCGGCCGGCAACCTCTGGCTCACCCACCCGGCGGGCCGACCGATTGCTGAGGTGCTGAAGTCGCTGCCGATCAAGGACAAGACTGCCGTCGTGCGGGAGACCGTGCGGTACGTGCATTGGCCGACCGACGGCGGCACGCCGCACGCCGTGCTTGCGGGTGACACGGTGGCGGACGACACAGACTTCGCCCGCGCCGTCGCCATCACCGGCGGCCTAGTCGTGCCGACGCGTACGGGCGTCGTTTTCTACAGCGACGACTTCAAAACCGAGCGTCGCCACGACCTGCCGCGTGTTGAGAACTCACCCGACGCCCTGCCATCGCCAGTGATCGCGCGTTCGGGCGACGGCGTCTGGGCGTGGAGCCCGTGGGAGAATGGCAAGATCGGCAGCCGCGGACCGATGTTTATCGACGCCAATGGCTCGAAAACGCCTGAGCCGTCCGCCGGCTGGCCAGAAACGCTCATCGAAATCACCCCGCTCGCCGACGGCAGCGTGCTGACGATTTCGCAAGGCGAGTCGGCCCCGGTGGTGAAGCTCATCGCCGCCCCGGAGCAGCCGCCGACGGCCGACATGCTACGGGCGATCAAGCCGCTCGCCCAGCAACTCGCCGATCGTGATCCGGTCAAACGCCGCGAGGCGCAGCGGGCGCTCGAGGCCCAGGGCCCGGCCGCGTTTCCGGTGCTGGAGGCGTTGCGCGAACAGCTGCCGCCCGAGGCGCAGGTGCGAATCGAAACGCTGCTCGGCAATCGTTTCGCACCGTCGCTCGGCGGGTTGCGGCCGCTCGACGGCGCGTGCCACGTCATCGCCCGCTTCCCACGCGGCGGCTGCCTGCTGAAACTCGACGGCGGCGGCTCCATCGACGCCGAGGACGACGAACCCGCCCGCACCGTCATCCCCGCGTTCGTGCTGATTCGGCCGGGGCATTTTGTCGAATGGCGCGACAGCGACGCGTTCGGCGACTTCGTCCCCGGCCGCAATGCCGTGCAATGGGTCAACGGTGAACTGCTCATCGGCGACCCGAAGCTCGGCCCGCGCCGGCAAGTCGGGCTGACACTCAAGCCGCTGCTGCCGCCCGCGTTTGCCGCATTCGACACCGTGCAAGGTATCGACGCCCGCAGCCGCTGGCTGCTGACGAATTCGACGAAGAAAGGCGAATCGCTGCTGATCGACCCGTCGCTGCCCGACACCACGCCGAAGCTGCCGATCTACACCGTGGCCGCCCGTGACGGCGCCGGCCGCACCGCGGCGGGCTGGCCGGCGGTGAAACGCGGCGATCGCCTGTTCGTCCTCGACGCCCGCGGCTGGCACGTCGACAAACCCGAAGCGATGCTACCGCCCCCGCCGAACCTGCCGGCCGTCTTCGATCGCGATGGCACGTCGGCGACTATCACGGACGGCGGCATCGAATTGACCGACCGCGACGGCGGCACAACACGCGTCGACCTGAAAGACGCCGATGACCCGCAATTCGCGATGTCGCCGAAACGTCTTTGGGTCTACACGCCGGACGGCAAAGTGAATCGCTACGCCCGTTCGCCGGGGCCGACGGTGAAATGGGAGGCGACCTTCACCCAGCGTGTGCCGAGCGAAGCGACGAGTATCTGGCTCGACCCGGCCGGGCGGTTGATCATGCTGAGCGACAGCACCCTGGCGATCAGCTTCACCGACGGACGATTACCGTCGACGCTGAATGACCTGATGCTGAACGTCGACCGGTAAGGTCTTGTAGGGGCGACATACATGTCGCCCGCTTCGCGCGACCCCGACAGACGGGCGACATGTATGTCGCCCCTACGAAATCAGAAGCTCATCGCCTGCTTAAAATCGTTCCAGCGGGCGTCGATTTTCTCGCGGCTGGTCGCCTTCAGGCCGGCCAGGGAGAAGTCGCTGATCGTGAAGCTCGCGACACACGTGCCGTACGCCAGCGCCCGCTTCACCGTCGCCGGCGTGACGTGGCCTTGCGTGGCGAGGTAGCCCATCATGCCGCCCGCGAAACTGTCGCCGGCACCGGTCGGGTCGACCACTTTTTCGGCCGGGTAAGCCGGGAGAACGAAGGCTTCTTCGTTCTGTGTGACGAGCAAACTGCCGTGCTCGCCCTTCTTGATGACGACGAACTTCGGCCCGTACCCGATCACCTGCTTGGCGGCGGTGATGAGGTTCTTTTCGCCGGTCAGCAGCCGCGCTTCGCCGTCGTTGAGGACGAGGCCGTCGATCTTTTTCAGGAGCTTCAGCAACTCATCGCGTTCGACGTTGATCCAGAGGTTCATCGTGTCGGCCACGACGAGTTTGGGCGATTGCAGCGACGCCAGCAGTTGCTGCTGCAGCACCGGATGGCTGTTGGCGAGGAAGACGTATTTGCTGTCGAGGTACGCGGCCGGGATCTTCGGGCCGGCCTCGGCGAGCACGTTCAGATCGGTCTGGATGGATTGGGCTTCGTTGAGGTTTTCGACGTACGAGCCGTGCCAGCGGAAGGTCTTGCTGCCACGGCGCGTTTCGAGGCCCGCCGTGTCGACGTCGCGGCCGCCGAAGACATCGAACATGCCTGCCGGGGCGTCTTCGCCGACGACGCCGACGAGCCGCACCGGCGAGAAGAAGCTGGCCGCGTACGAGAAGTAGATCGCGCTGCCGCCCGCGACGCTGTCGCGCCGGCCGGCCGGGGTTTCGATCGTGTCAATGCCAATGCTGCCGGTGACGAGAAGGCTCATGATTTTTATTCGGTTTCGCGGGAGGTAAACGAGCTGGGGAGTTGGCGGATTTTCACACGGGTTTCCGTCACCGTGTACAGCATGCCGGGCTTGAGGCGGTCGTACCGCTCGAACAAGCGATCGACGGCGTCGTCCTGCTCGACATCGCCGCCGGCGAGTTGGATGTGGACGACGCTGCGGTCGAGCTTGGTCGGCTTATCGAGCAGGTGCTGAACGAACGCCTTGTCGTTCGTCATCAGGTCACGCTGCGACGAGCGGACGAGCTTGGTGAGGGCGTCAAAATCCTTCGCCTGGGCACTGCCGACGGTTTCGGCGGTGTGGCCGTGGCGGACGAGCGCCTCGGCGACGGCGGGAGTGAGGTTTCCGTGAACGAGCCAACGCATAAGCCCGGCAAGTCTAATGGGCATCTCGAATGAACGAAAGAGGGTGTGAGGGGAAGAGGCGTGAGGCGTGAAAAACCCGCAATGGTCTTCCTCACGCCTCACGCCTCTTCCCCTCCTACCCTTTTGCTTGTCTTTCGATCGCTGTCACCGCATAACAGCACCCCATGGGACGCATCGACGTTCATGCCCATCTTTTGCCCGGTGTCGACGACGGCAGCTCGTCTCTGGAAGAGTCTTTTGCCATGGCGCGGGCGATGGTGGCGGCCGGTTATTCGCACCTCGTCTGCACGCCGCACATCTGGCCGTCGCTCGATAACACCACCATCACCACGGCTTTACGCGTGGCGGAGCTTCAGGCGCAACTGGACGCGGCGGGCATCTCGTTATCCCTGCGGCCGGGCGGGGAAATGCACCTGTCGCGCGAGTTTATGGAGACGCCGGTCGAAGACCTCGTCACCTACGACAACGCCGGCCGGTACGCGCTGTTCGACTTCTGGACGAATGTGATTCCGCCGTACATGGAACAGGCGGTTTTCAAAATGCTCGACGCCGGCATCCAGCCGATCCTGCGCCACCCCGAACGCATCGAAGCCATCCAGCATGATCCGCACTTCGTCGACCGGGCCGCGGAGATCGGGTTGCTGCTGCAGTGCAATCTCGAATGCGTCGGCGAAGGCCAGGCGACGCTCCGTGGCCGCCTGGCGACGCAATGGCTCAAGGAAGGCCGCTACTTCCTGCTCGGCAGCGACATGCACCACCTGAACACGCTCGACCGGCGCCTCATCGGCCTGCGCGTAGCGGAAGAACTCATCGGCCCCGACGCCGTCGACCGGCTGACGATCGAACACCCGAAACAGCTCTTTGATTTGTAGGGGCGACGCCTGCGTCGCCCGATCGACGCGAATAGACTCAACTCCCAGCAGCGGGCGAGGCAGGCCTCGCCCCTACATCAAGACGGCTCGATCGCGAACATCAACTGCCCCGCCGTCACCAGTTTGCCCTCGACAGCGAACACATCGGCGACCGTGCCGGCGACGGGCGCTGTCACCGGGATTTCCATTTTCATCGACTCGATAATCCCCAGCCGGTCGCCCGCCGCCACGGCTTGGCCGGGCTTGGCGTCGACCTTCCAGACACTGCCCGGCACCTCGGCGGTCACCGCTTCCAGGCCGGCTGCCAATTCTGTCGGCCCCGTATCAACGGCGTCAACCGGGTCGGCGGAAACGACGTCCTGCCCGGCCGCCTTCCAGCGTGCCCGCTCGTCGGCGAACGCCTGCCGCTGCGTCGAACGAAAGGCGGCAATTGATTCGGCTTCGCGGGCAAGAAACGCGTTGTATTCCCGCAGCGAAAACGTGCCCGGCTCGATCTTCAGCTTGAACGTGCCCTGCAGAAACTGCTGCCGTAATTTCAGTAGCTCGTCCGCCGTGACGGGATAGAAACGGATGCGATCAAAGAACCGCAACAGCCAAGGCTTGTCGTCCGTGAAATCGGCGGTCTGTTTGTACGTGTTCCACATCTGGACGGTACGTCCGACGAACTGATACCCGCCCGGCCCTTCCATGCCGTAGACGCACATGTACGCACCGCCGATGCCGACGCTGTTTTCCGCAGTCCAGGTGCGGGCGGGATTGTATTTGGTCGTGACGAGGCGGTGCCGCGGGTCGAGTGGCGTCGCCACCGGCGCACCGAGATAGACATCGCCAAGGCCGAGCACGAGATAGCTGGCATCGAAGACGATCTGCTTGACGGCTTCGACCGAATCCAGGCCATTAATGCGGCGGATGAACTCGATGTTGCTCGGGCACCACGGCGCGTCCTTCCGCACCGACTGCATGTATTTCTGAATCGCCAACTGACAGGCCGGGTCGTCCCAACTGAGCGGCAGATGCACCACGCGGGATGGCACTTCAATGTCATTCACGTCGGGCAGCGTTTCTTCCAATTCGCCGAGCAACGCCAGGAGTTTTCCGACCGGCAATTGCCGCGGGTCGTAGTGAATGTGCAGTGAACGAATGCCGGGCGTGAGATCGACCACGCCGTTTACACGCCGATCGAGCATGGCCTGGTACAGCAACTGCACGCGGAAGCGCAGATCCAGATCGAGCACGAGCGGGCCATACTCGACGAGTAGGTAGCAATCGCCGTCCTGCCGATAAACGACGGCCGGTCGGTCTGCCGTAGCGGCGAGTTGCTGCAAAATTGGCGTGTCTGGTCCCCCCTCCCCTTGAGGGAGGGGGTTAGGGGGAGGGGTCCGCAGTGACATTTCGCCCTGCTGCAAACTCTCTCCGCCGAGTACGGCGGAACCCCTCACCCTACCCTCTCCCTCAAGGGGAGAGGGAATGCTGGCAGCCGCGATTTGGGCTTCTACAGTTTCATCCAGCTCTGCCGCTTCCTGCTGCGTCAATCGCTTGAACCGGATGGTATCGCCCGCGCGGACTTGCCCCATTTTCCAGCGTTCGGCTCGGACGATGGTGGCCGGGCAGACGAAGCCGCCGAGGCTCGGGCCGTCGGGGCCGAGGACGACGGGCATGTTGCCGGTGAAGTCGATCGTGCCGACGGCATAGGCGTTGTCGTGGATGTTCGACGGGTGAAGCCCCGCCTCGCCGCCGTCATGCCGGGCCCATTGCGGGTGCGGCCCGATGAGGCGCGTGCCGGTGCGGTCGGAGTTGTAGTGAACCTGCCAATCCGTGGCGAAGAAAGTGGCGATGTCGTCGTCGGTGAAAAAGTCCGGCGCGCCGTGCGGGCCGTAGAGCACCCCGATCTCCCAGTGGTTGGAATAGACAGGTGACTCAGCGATGGCGCGTGGGTGATCCACGGCTTCCGCCGTGGCGTTTGTTGTCATCGTGCGGAGGACATCGCCGGCACGTAGCACGCGCCCGCCGTGGCCGCCGAATTTACCGAGGGTGAATGTCGAGCGTGAGCCGAGATACGTCGGCACATCAATTCCACCCGCGACGGCGAGATAACTCCGTGCGCCCGGCCCGGCGATTTTGCCGAGTTCCAGCGTCGCCCCCGCGGGCACGGCGATCGTCTGCCACATCGGCACGGGTTCGCCGTTGAGCTTGACGGGCAACGTTGCGCCACAGACGGCAACGCTGGCGGCGATATTGAATCGGAGCGTCGGCCCGGCGACGGTGATCTCTAAACCCGCCGCACCGCCGTCATTGCCGACGAGTTTGTTCGCCAGCCTAAACGCCAGCGAATCCATCGGCCCGCTCGGGGGCACGCCGATGTCCCAATACCCGAGTCGGCCGGGGAAATCCTGCACCGTCACGTGCGTGCCGCCGCGGACGACGTCGATCGATTCGGGCTTGTATTCGAGCGTGCCGAGCGTCTGCGTCGTCATCGTGCCGAGCATCATCGGCTCACTCGCGGCGAGCATGCGGAGGTACGGCAGATTCGTCTCGATACCGGCCACGCGTGTCTCGGCGAGCGCGGCCTGCAGCTTCGCCAGCGTGTCAGCCCGATCACTGCCAGTCACGATGATCTTGGCGATCATCGGGTCGTAAAAGCTCGTGATCTCGCTGCCGCGTTCCACCCATGTTTCGTTGCGCGCGGAATCGGCGAAGTGAACGTCGGTCAGCACGCCGGTGCTCGGCTGGAAATTCTTCGCGGCGTCTTCGGCGTAAAGTCGAACCTGAATGCTCGCGCCGCACGCCTGCCGTTGGTAATCGGCCAGCGATAATTCACCGGCCGCGGCGCGGACCATCCACTCGACAAGATCGATGCCGGTGACTTGCTCGGTGACGCCGTGCTCGACCTGAAGCCGCGTGTTCACTTCGAGGAAGTAGAACGCGCCGGTGTCGGCGTCGACGATGAACTCCACCGTGCCCGCCGAGCGATAGCCGACGGTGCGGCCGAGCGTTTCGGCGGCGGCGAAGAGGGCTTGTCGCTGCGAATCCGAAAAGTTCGGGGCCGGCGTTTCTTCGATGACCTTCTGGTTACGACGCTGGGCGGAACAATCGCGCTCGCCGATCGCGACGACACTGCCTTGCCCGTCGCCGAACAGCTGCACTTCGATATGGCGGGCACGGCCGATGTATTTTTCGAGATACAGGCCGGCGTGTTTGAAGTTGTTTTTGCCGAGCCGTTGCACGGCTTCGAACGCTTCGCTGAGTTGCGACGCCTCGGTGCAGAGCCGCATCCCGATGCCCCCGCCGCCGGCCGTGCTTTTGAGCATCACTGGGAAGCCGATGCGCCCCGCCGCCTCGAGCGCGGCCTCGGGCGACTCGAGCAGACCCGTCCCCGGCAATAGCGGCACGCCCGCCTGCCTGGCCAGATCGCGGGCGGTGTGCTTCAGGCCGAAGCGCGCGCATCTGCGCCGCTGACGGACCGATGAACGCGATGCCGGCCTTTTCGCAGGCGTCGGCGAAATCGGCATTTTCGGAAAGGAAGCCGTAACCGGGATGAATCGCCTGGGCACCGGTCGTGAAAGCGGCTTCGAGGATTTTATCGCCGCGCAGATAACTGTCGGCCGCCAGCGCCGGCCCGACGCAGACGGCTTCGTCCGCCAGCGCCACGTGCCGCGACGCCGCATCGGCCTCACTGTAAACAGCGACCGATTTCACGCCCATCTTCCGCAACGTACGAATTACACGGCAAGCAATCGCGCCGCGGTTGGCGATGAGGACTTTGGTAAACATGATTCAGTGGGCGGGTGGCAGTGGGCGGTGGGCAGGGAAGAAAAGACGAGTCATTCGCATCTTCTCTTTTTCCTGCCCACCGCCCACTGCCCACCGCCCACTCCTCCTATTCGCTGATGGTCACCCGCACCGGCGTCGGGTTGAAGCCGTTACAGGGGTTGTTGATCTGCGGGCAATTGCTGATGACGACGAGCGTGTCCTGGTCGGCCTTGAGTTCGACGAATTTACCCGGCGCACTGATGCCATCGACAATGCCGAGCGCACCGTCGTCCAGCACCGGCACGTTCATGAACCAGTTGATGTTGCTGACGACGTCGCGTTTACCCAGGCCGTGCTGGCCGAGTTCCCAGACGAAGTTTTCGACGCAGGCGTGCTGGTGCTTGGTGTGATGGCCGTAGCGGAGGGTGTTGCTCTCGCAGCTGCACGCCCCGCCGCTGGTGTCGTGGCGGCCAACGTTGTCGGCGGTCACCGTCATGAGCGGCTTACCCTCATTGCTCATCAGCTTCGTGCCGACGCTGAGATAAATGTTGTTCTGCGCGACGATGGTTTCGCTAGCGCTGTAGCGTTCACTCGGGTCGTGCGCGTTGTAGAAGAGGCAGTTGACGGCCTGATTACCTTCAAGGTCAACGATGCGCAGCCTCTGCCCGGCTTTGACAACCTGCGACCACGGTGCGCGGGCGGGAATGACGAAATCGTAAATCGTGTTCATAGGAGCAAGTCATCCACGTTTTCGAAGGCCCGCTGATTTTCCGGACAGGCGTTGCGGATCGGATCGTCCGGCAGCGTGGCCGGACCGCGGTAGGCGATCACACGCAGCGGCGTGGCCGTGTACGCCGGGCGTGGGTCGATCACGTGCGGGCAGTTCGCGAAACTGACGAGCACGTCCATCTCGGCACGGAGTTCGACCATCAGCCCGGGCGACGCAGGCGTCGCCCCTACAAATTGCAGACTGCCGTCTTCTGCGATTTTCACGCCTTTGAACAGATTGATCGTCCCGCCGAGGTCTTTTTTCGCCAAACCGTGTTTGAGCAGTGCGAGAATGAGGCGGTCGCGGGCGTTCGGGTGCGGCGAGTAGTTTTCGCCGCTGCCGTAACGTTTGGCATTACTCCATGCCGTGCTTGTGCCGCAGAACGTGTCGTGGCGATTGCTGGTGTCACGGACAATGCTCATCAGCACGCGGCCCATGTCGCTGAGCAGCAACTTTCCCTCGCCGAGATACGCGTTCCACTGCACTTTCACGGTGTCCGCGACGTTCAATCGCTCGAACGGCCGGGCGGCGTGGTGGAGGGTGAGTTGGCAGCAGGCGTCGCCGGCGATGTCGATCAAGCGAAGACGGCTGCCGCGTTTGAGCACACGGCTGCCATAGTCGCCGGCGGCGAACGTTTCGTCCCACAACAGCTCGGCCGGAGAGAGGTCGGCCGGCAGGTTGCGGGCGGCAGTGACGGGCAGCGTCGGCATCGCATCGACGATTGTGCCGTGCATCGATCGCGCGTGATCGCGGGCCGCGTATGGCGTGGAGAGTTCGGGCATAGTGATTACTTCAATGAGGCAACGTACGCGCGCCAACCGCCGAACGACGTGATATCAGTCGCACCTTCAAAAGCGATTGGCTCGGCGAGGAATCCCTTCACCCATTCGCCGCCTTCGAGTTGCAGACTGCCGATGCACATCGGCGGCGGCACGATGGAGACGAAATCGGCAAACGCCGCGGGCTCGAGTTCCCAGATTTCCACGACGATGCCGGCAGGCAATGTTTCGCCGACGCGCTTCAAACCCGGCTTCGGCGGCGTGGTGTTGGGTAGCGCGTAAAGCCGGTAGTGAGGCAGCGTGCGCGTCTCCCGCACGAGGCGGCCGCCGCGTTCGGTGAGTTGGCTGTTCAGCGGCAGGCCGGTGAGATGGGCCCCGACAACGGCGATGTTCATACGATCACTCCCGCAAACCGCTCGGCCGCCGCGAAGAGCGTCGCCTCGTTACCGGCCGGGGCGACGAGCGTCACGCCGAACGGCAGCCCGCCACCGGTGAAGCCGGCCGGGATCGCCAAGGCGCAGAGGTCGAGAAGGTTCACAAAATTGGTGTAGTAACCGAGGTTGCGATTCAGGCCGACCGGATCGGCGAGCAGTTGCTCGATGGTGTAAATCGAACCCGCAGTCGGCAACAGCATCACGTCCATGCGGCCCCACTGCTGGGCGGTCTGGCGGCGGTGGGCGGCGAGATTGTACAGGCCGCGGAACGCCTCGACGCCGGTCACGTTTTCCGCCCCGCCGATGATCTGCCGAATCACCGGCAGGCAGAGGTCGGAATGGCGTTCGAAGAATTCGCTGATCGCCGCCAGCCGCTCGGCAACCCACGGGCCTTCGTACAGCAGGCTGGCGGTCTCGGCGAAGGGGCCGTAGTCAATGGTCGTCGGGATCGCGCCGGCGGCTTCAAAGCGGTCGCACGCGAGGCCGAACAAACGCTCGTATTCTGCGTTGCCGAAGAACTGCAGGTCATCCGCTTCAGGAATGCCGATGCGGAATTCGTGCGGCAGTGGCGCGGCGTAAGTCGTCGTGATCTGCGAACGCGAACGCGAATAAATATCCGTTTCGTCGACGCCTTCGGCGATGCGCAACACTTTTTTCGCCAGCGCCAAATCGGAGGTAAAGACCGAAACGCAGTCGAGCGACCGGCACGCCGGCACGACGCCGCTGGTGCTGAGCAAACCGCACGACGGCTTGAGCCCGACCAGATTATTAAAGCCCGCCGGCACTCGGCCGGAGCCGGCGGTATCGGTGCCGAGCGAAAAATCGCACAGCCCTGCCGCCACCGCCGTCGCGCTGCCGCTGCTGCTGCCACCGCTGATGTATTTTCGGTCGAAGAAATTTTCGCACGCGCCGTACGGGCTGCGCGTGCCGTTCAGGCCGGTGGCGAACTGGTCGAGATTCGTTTTTCCGACGACAATCGCGCCGGCGTCGACCAGCGCCTGGACGACGGGCGCCGACACTTGCGGCGTGTACGAAAACGCCGGGCACGCCGCCGTGGTCGGCAAGCCGGAGACGTCGATATTGTCCTTCACGGCCAGGGTCAGCCCGAGCAACGGCAGACTCTCCCGCTGCGCCAACTTGCCGGCCAATCGCTCGAGTTGGGAATTGATTTCCGCCGGCGTACAGCGGCGGATCCAGACGCCGCGTCCGTCATACGCGTCGGCACGGCGCATGAATTCGTGAACGCGCGTGGTGACGCTTTCCATACTTCCGCTTGCCTTCGGTTCGGTCATGACTTCCATCGCGTTGGTATCCCCTTGTTATTCCACTTCGTCGCCGACCACGGTCATTCGGAAGACGTGTGGCGGCGTCTCTGGCGCGATTGTTGTTTTGGGATGGATCAGTTCGTCAACACGGTGCCGCGTCGCCAGAAACTCCGGCGACATCAGCTGATCGGCCGACCGCGGACGCGGGACCGGCACTTCGATGATCTCCGACACCCGCCCCGGCCGCGCTTCCAGCACCAGAATGCGGTCGGCCAACAGCACGGCTTCGTCGAGGTCGTGCGTGATGAAAATGATAGTGATGTCGATGTTCTTCCAAATCTGCAGCAGATACGCTTGCATCGCACAGCGGGTTTGCGCGTCGAGCGCACCGAACGGCTCGTCCATCAACAGCACGCGTGGCTGGTTCGCGAGAGCGCGCGCGATGGCGACGCGTTGCTTCATGCCGCCACTGAGTTGATGTGGGTAATGATCGAGGAACGGGGTGAGGCCGACGATGTCGACCCACTGCCGCGCGTCACGCTCGGCAACGCTGCGGCCTTCACCTTTCATGCGTGGGCCGAACATCACGTTCTGTTTGACGGTGAGCCACGGGAAGAGCGTGTAGCCCTGGAAGACCATGCCGCGGTCCGGGCCTGGGCCGGCGACGGGTTTACCGTCGAGCAGCAGTTCGCCGCTCGTCTGATTTTCCAGCCCGGCGAGGATGCGGACGAGCGTGCTTTTCCCGCAACCGCTCTGGCCGATGATGGTGACGAACTCTCGGCGGTGGACGGAGAAATTGATGTTCCGCAGTGCTTCGATCGGCCCGTGCGAGCCGTCAAAGGTTTTGCCCAGATTTTTCGCTTCCAGCACCACCGGCCGCGCGTGAATGCGGCTGAACCGGGCGGCCACGTCCGGCGACTGCGTGCGGTAGTCGGGCAATTCAAGCGTCGACATTCGCGCCCTCCGTGCTGAGGACGACCTGGTGCGGCGGCGCACTGTCAAAGCTGCTCTGCGCCCCGCCGCCGCCGCGAAGGCGACGGAACGCGTTGCGAATCCAGCCGGCGCGGCGGCGGGAGTGCCAGGGGAAAAGCACCGTGCCGAGCCAGCCGAGGAATTGGTCTGTCAGAAAGCCGAGCACGCCGAGCACGATGATGCCGACGTAAACATTCGGGTAATTGCGGAATTTCCGCTGTTGGTCGAGGAATTCGGTAATGCCGCTCATTTCGCCGATAAGCTCGGCGACCGTGAGATAGACCCAACCGAAGCCGAGGGCGATGCGCAGATCGGTATAAAGCTGCGGCAGCGTACCCGGGATAACGACGGCGGAGATCAAACGCTTTCGCGACGCGCCGAGGGTCTGCGCGGCTTCGAGCAAAGAGCCGTCCAAGCCACGGACTGTGTTAGCCGTTACGAGCAGCATATTGAAAAAGAGGCCGATAAAGATGATCGCCAGTTTCGGCGCGTCGCCGAGGCTGAAGATCGCAATCGCCAGTGCCCCGAACGCCGGGGCCGGCATGTAACGCATGAAGTCGATGAACGGCTCGATCAGTTTCGAGAAAAAATCGAACGTCCCACACAACACGCCCAACGGCATGGCGATCAGGCACGACAGCACGAACGCCTCGGCGAGCAGCAGCACACTGTGGCCGATGCGTTGGTACAGCCACGGCATGCCGGCGAGCGGCGGCGGCTGCGTGAAGGCGGTGTACATCGCCGAGCCGACTTCATGCGGGGCGGGCAGAAAAACCGGATTGACCGCCTTGGCCACCATCGGCTTCCGCCCGGCCGCCAGCAGCTTGGCCTGCTCGTCGTCGAACGCGTCTTTCGGCAGTTGCTGTTCTTCTTCGTAAGTGGTCGAGTCACCCGAATCGAGAATCAGCCGCTGCGGATGCCAGACGAATGGCACGTAGCTCACGACGCACCAGGCCACCAGCGGCACGAGAAATGCCACCAGCTTCAACGCCACCGCCCGGCGGGCGGTGAGCGGCTTGCGAACGGTGAACCAGTCGTTTGGCATAGCTATTGGTTGTTTTGTATTTGGTTGTTTGGTTGTTTTGGGGATGACGCTCTTGCGACTTCTTCCCAAAACAACCAAACACCAAACACAAAACAACAAATCTTCACTTCTTCATTTCGGCCGCCAGTTCTTTGATCAGCGACGTGTCGAAGTAGGAATCGACGCTTTGGCTGTCTTTGTAGACGGCGTGTTTGACGTTGAATTCGTTGGCGACCTTGCTGCTGCCGTAGACGCTGTCGAGGCCGTCGCCTTTGGTGAGGTACTTGATGTTTTCCTCGAGGTTCAGCAGGTAGGTGCCGTCCAGGTTCTTGGCGTACGCCTTGGGGTTCACCTGCACGTGAGCGGCCATGATTTTGATGGCCTCTTCGCGCGTGGCCGGCGCCTTGATGAACTCGACGGTTTTCAGATACGCCTTGATAACTTTCTTCCAGTCCTCGCGGTGTTTGGCGAGGCTTTCGGGCGCAACGTACAGGCCGTCGTAGATCAGGCCTTTCACGTCGGCGCCGGTGAAGAGCGCCTTCGAGCCGGCCACCTGTTTGATGGCCTGGCCGGCGACGGGGTACCACGCGCCGATGGCGTCGACGCCGCCGCTGGCCAGGGCCTGGGGCGTGTCATTGGTCGGGACGTTGACGAGCGTGACGTCCTTCTCGCTCATGCCGTTGGTTTCCAAACCTTTGAGAAACAGCAGGTTCTCGACGAGGTTCAGTTCCAGGCCGACTTTCTTGCCCTTGAGGTCTTTAAAGCTGTTGATGCCCGGCTTGCCGACGATCATGTCGTTGCCGTTGGAATAGTCGGTCAGCATGATGCATTTGCCCGGCTTGCCGGTCGCGCCGGTGACCATGGCGTCGCCGTTGGTCATGACGACCGCGTCCGCCTTGCCGGCCGCGAAGGCTTCCATGCTGGGCAGGTATTCCATCCAGACGAGCTCGACGTCAACGCCGGCCTCTTTGAAGAAGCCCTTTTCCTTGGCGACATCGAATGTGCTCCAGCCGGGCCAGTCCGAATAGGCGATTTTCAAAGGCTCGGCGTGAACGAACGTGGCGCAAACCCCGACGACCGCGGCAGAGAACCAGACCCGACAAGCGTGCAGAACCGAACGCATGCGACCTCCAATAAACAATGACGTGATGGAGACAGGACGATCGAAACGAGCGACGCCGGAACAGATCCAAGGCGCTTGCGACTGATCGCGGTTCGCTCGGGCGAAACGACTCACAGTGCTTCGTTGATCGGACGGCCGGGATGAGCGAGCGCGTCAACACGCGACACTCACGGGCCGAAACTCGGTGGCGACTTCCTCTTTGCGCGTCCACCTACGCCGTGCGGCGGGATCAAGCTGTCAGCATTTACCCTGCAAGAGCGATGCCAGACCGGAATCGCTGTGGAATCGGCATCGACCTGCCCGGAGATTGCACCGAACAGCGGAATTACAGAGCCAATTGCGCAGTCCGCAAGCAGTCTTGTAGGGGCGACGCCTGCGTCGCCCGCTGCATGCCAGCAACGGTTTCGGGCGAGGCAGGCCTCGCCCCTACAACAGAAAACCGCCGGCCAAGGGTATCGGCCGGCGGTTTGGGGTTATTGTTCGCCCGGATGTCTTACGACACTTCGGCGTTCAGGTAGTTGATCATCGTCCGCAGCACGCCGTGCTCGCGACGGTTGAAGTTGAGCTTGATGCGCGGCAAATTCGCCAGCACCGGCTCGTCCTTTTCCTGAGGCAGCGGCTCGGTGATCTCGATGCCGCCCTTCACGCAGATGCTGCCGAAGCGGCGGTTCATCTCTTCAATCTGCTTCGGCGACGGCTTGGCGTTCAGGCGCATCACCAGGGTGTCACGCACGTAGCGCGTGCTGTGGAAGACGCGGTAGAAGTTCGTCACTTCGTCGAGTGCTTCTTCGGTGCTTTGCGTGATCTTGTAGAGGTGCAGGTCTTCCGGACTGATGAGCTTGCTGCCGAGCAGTTGTTTCTCGACGTAGTGCTGCCAGTCGCGCCAGAATTCGCTGCCTTCGTGATCGACGAAAACGATCGGCATCGGCGGGGCTTTGCCGGTCTGGATGAGCGTCAGCACTTCGAAGCCTTCGTCCATTGTGCCGAACCCGCCGGGGAACACCGCAATGGCGTGGCTGCTGCGGACGAACATCAGCTTGCGCGTGAAGAAGTATTTGAAGTTGATCAGCTTCGGGTCTTCAGCGATGTACTCGTTGGTCGCCTGCTCGAACGGCAAGCGAATGGCCAAGCCGAAGGACGGCTTCGCGCCCGCCCCGCCGTGGCCCGCCGCCATGATGCCGCCGCCCGCGCCGGTGATGACCATCCAGCCGCGCTTGACGATGTCGCGGCCGAAGTCGACGGCGGCGGTGTAGTCGGCGTGGCTCTCCGGCGTCCGCGCACTGCCGAAGATGCTGATCTTCCGCGTCTCTTTATACGGCTCGAACACCTTGAGCGCGTAACGCAGCTCTTTCATGCTCGTATTAATCAGCTTCAGGTCGGCCCGCGTGTTGCGGTCGCGCAGCAGCTTCAGACTCGTGGCGAGCATTTCGTTGACGACGTCGCCGTCGGTCAGTTCTTCGACGGCTTCCATCAGCTGGGTCGCGAGGCGGTGAACCTCGCTCATGTCACCGCGCGGAACGCTGTGAACTTCCTGCTGTTTATCGATGGTATCTTCGACTTCCTGGGCCGAGGCGGGCGGAATTTCATCCGACATGATGTGGGGGCTTTCTATCCTAAGGATTGCTCAAGCGATCCCGATTGATCGCTGTTTTTACTTTTTCGCGGGGAAGACTATACACGTTTCCAATCGAATTGCCATCCTTTATATTTTGTCGGCTTGACAGACACCCCCACGATCGATCGCTCCTTCACGCTCGCCCCCGGTGAACTTCCTCAAGGCCCCGTCGCCACGCCGCCGAGTGAGGAGATGATCCTCAACATGGGCCCGCAGCACCCGTCCACGCACGGCGTGCTGCGACTCGAGCTCCGCACCGACGGTGAAATCGTCACTCACTGCACGCCGCACCTGGGCTATCTGCACCGCTGCAAGGAGAAGATCGGCGAGAACCTGCCGTACTACCAGTACATCGGCTACACCGATCGCCTGGACTACCTCGCGGCGATGAACAACAACCTCGCCTGGAGCCTGGCCGTTGAAACCCTCGCCGGCATCAGCGTGCCGCGACGGGCGGAGTTCGCCCGAGTCATCGCCTGCGAATTGAATCGCATCGCGTCGCACTTGGTTTCCTTCGGCACGTACGGTTTGGACCTCGGTGCGTTCACGCCGTTCCTCTATGCGTTTCGTGAGCGGGAATACATTCTCGACCTCTTCGAACAGATGTGCGGCGCTCGTCTGACGCTCAGCTACATCAACATCGGCGGCGTCACCTGGGATTTGCCCGACGGCTTCACCGACCGCCTGACTGAATTCCTCGACTACTTTGAACCCAAGCTGGCCGAGTACGAGAAGCTGCTGACCCGCAACCCGATCTTCATCAAGCGGACCGCCAACCTCGGCGTGGTGACGAAGCAGCAGTGCATCGACTACACGCTCAGCGGCCCGATGATCCGCGGCAGCGGCATCCCGAATGACCTCCGCCGCGACCGGCCGTACAGCGTCTACAGCGAACTGGAATTCGACGTCATCGTCGGCCGCGGCGAAGTCGGCCAGCTCGGCGACTGCTGGGACCGCTACTGGGTGAAAATGGCCGAGATGGCCGAGTGCTGCCGCATCCTCCGTCAGTGCGTCGCGATGCTGCCCGACGGCCCGTTCCGCGCGAAAATCCCCCGCGCCATGAAAGTGCCGGCCGGCGAGGTCTACGTCGAAGCCGAGAACCCCCGTGGCCACCTCGGGTTCTACATCGAAAGCCAGGGCGGCCCGATCCCCTACCGCGTGAAAGTCCGCGGCCCGAGCTTCGTGAACCTCGCCATCCTCCCCGACATGGTCCCCGGCGTCCTCATCGGCGACATCCCCGCCATCGTCGGCAGCATCGACATCGTCATGGGCGAAGTCGACCGGTAGACGTTCGCCGAACAGGACAGCCGGGTGGCACGGTCCGATACAATCGCCCCCCACGCCCGGCAATCGCCCCCGCCGTCACAGCACGGGTGATCACCGACGTTCCCCGGACGTTCGGGAGACTTTCCCGAAGCTTCGGGGAACTTTCCCAAACGTTCGGGGAAGTTTTCCGAACGTCCGAGGAACTCTCACGAAGGTTCGGGAATGTCTCCCGAACGCTCCAAGAATTTCCCGGAACATTCCTAGAACCCTGCCGAACGTCTTAGAAGCCTCCCGGATCGTCTCTGACGATTCCCGGGGTCTTCGCAAAACCCTCCGGCGAGTGCCGGGTGGCACGGTTTGGCGTACTCGACAAGCCGTGTTCGATCGTCATCGCACCGACTCCCGATGGCTTACGGCTTGCTAGTGCCCACGCCAAAACCACTGGACAAACGTATAGGCACCGCCGTGCATCGGGCAGGTATATGTGCTGCTGTCAACACCGGTCCATGGGATGCGGGCTTGCCGCATAGATTCGAATTGAGCGACTAAAATCGCACGCAAGTCTTCTTCAGAGCCCGCGAGACCAATCGCCGGCCAAGCGTCGGACTCTCGCGTTAGTCGGTACGCGGATTCGCTGGCTCCAACATTCTTCAGTTCAGCAGCAATGTCAGCCACGCCGCGTTCTAGACACGACCGGTAGCTTTGCAAGAGAGCCCCGTCGCTTTGGACGAGATCAGAACCTCGAACAAACTTCCGCAACACAGGGATGCAACCCGGGATCGCATTTATTGGAACGAATCGATTCTCAACGAGGACCAAATATCTGCTATCCGACGAAGCCCCAGCGTCCGACAACATCCTCGCTCGTTCGTGTTCGTCAAAATAAAAGGCGGCGTAGCTGCGCCGCTTCGACTTTGAGTTGCTTGAATGCCTTTTCCGGATGCTTCGACACGCGAACAGTATATTCAACAGATCTCGCCGCTTGCTACGATGACCCACCGATGACAGCGATGCAGTCCGGCACAGCCGGACCTACGCGGCTGACGCACGCCGTTCTCCCCTTCGCGTCCGCGTCCGATAGCGTCGTCCCCCATGCCCCGCAAACCCGACCGCCGGCGATTCGGGGGCGATCACCGTCGCTTGGTTAATGCCCCGGAAATCTTCGGGGACGTCCCGGAAGTTTTCCGGGACGTTTCTTAAACCTTCCGGGGCGTTTCTCAAATCTTCCGGGACGTCCCGCAGAACTTCGGGGGCGTTCCCGAAACCTTCGGGGACGTCTCTCACACTTTCGGGGACGTCCCCGAACATCTCCGGGACGTTTCTCACGTTCCCAGGGGCATTCGCATCACGCTCCGGGATACTCGCCGGCGGGTGCCACGGTGTGGCGTACTCGACAAGCCGTGTCTTCGTCGGCACGGTCACACACGGCTTGCGGCGTAGCGCAAACCGTGCCACCCGCGTCACCGGTCAGCGGGTGCAAGAATGATCTTGATCGGCTGGTTTGGTTTGATTGTCACTTCCGTGACCGGGCTGCCCCACCGATCGTGCTTCTCAACACGTTGAACCGCATCTGGCGGGAGTCGGCTCACATCCACAACAAACGGCCCGGTGGGCAACGAGACATTTTGCACTTGGTCAACGGTCAGCCGACGTGTCGCAACGGGATCGCCGATACAACCGCTTAATAGAGACAGCCCGACCAAGAAAACGATTTGCCTCATGTGTTACAACAGTATGAAAGGAACGCTATCGCGTGCAATCACCCTTATCGAGGGTGGCACGGTTTGGCGTCGAAAAGCGAGGCGGGGATGAAACGAATCGCCAACCTGGGCGTACTGGCAATTTTGCTCTTGGCTCTGGTTTGTATTTCGTCCGCCTGGCTGCGCAGTTATTTTCGACACGATGATGTGACGCTGTCTTACATCCTGATTCGCGGGCAAGTGGTTACATTCGGACGGATTACGCACATCAATGTGACAAGCGGGCTTGGTGCGGTCTGTCTCAATATCGGATACGCATCGTCCGGTGCTTCGCAAGCGTATCGAGAGAGCGTGCAGGATATATTTCCGGCGTTGTGGTTCGATTCACGCGACGACAGGAATGATCGGCCGCGTGGATTTTGTTTCAACGACCAAATGCCCGCGCTCGCCCGCTGGTTCGGCCTAGGCGGCGAAATATCGAACGCCAGTCCGGCGATTTGGCCGCATACGCGCTATCAACTCGCTTGTCCTTACTGGTTGCTGGCAGGCGTGGCGGCTGTTGTCTTGTCAGGATCAGTGTGGAAGCCTTACGCCTATTTGGTTGAGATAAAGAGCAGAATTTTCAAAGGCCGGGGCTTTGATGTGCCTTGATTCTGGCCCCTGTGACACTCGCCAAACCGTGCCACCCGGCCACATTCTATGGCATACACCTGGCAAAGCGGGTAAGGCTGCTCCGAGGAAGCGACGAATGGAATTATTGCATACATTTCTGGATGCGGTTCGAGCACAAAAACTCTACAGGCTCATCTACAATCCAGAAGTTTGTGAACTCGGCCCGCCGTGTGATGAACTGCGGCTTTGCCAGTTACAGACCGACTCGATCCGGCGACTGGGGCGGCCACTGCCGGAACCCTTTATCGAATTCCTGCGAATCACGGACGGCCTCACCGAGAACAGCGTGACGATCTACGCCAGTCATTCCGCACCATACCTCGGCGAGACTGGGCCGAACCCGTTTTTGAAATGGGACATACTCGAAGAGAACGAGCGACACCGAACTGACGTACCGGATCGGGCTAATTTGATTGTGTTTGGACACACCGATCTGCATATCCCTTCGTATCAAATTCGTGAGCAGCAGTATGCCTGGATGCCGATCATCGGATCAAAACCCGACGAAGTGTTCGACTCATTCGACATGATGATGGCCGCCACGTTGTGGCTTTGCCTGAAGCAAGTATATCGACCGGCCCCGTGGAAACTCTCGGTTCCAAGTTAGACAGGCACAGCCGATGACCGACGACGCTTCACCCGCCGCTGACGGGCGGGATGAGCGCGACTTCGTCGCCGTCCTTCAGCACCGTTTCTCGGCCGACGTATTCGAGGTTTACCGCCAGCGCCAGCCGATTCGCGTGCGGCGACAATTGCGGCGCGGTGGCAACGACCGCGGCCAACACGTCACCGGCGGTGCTGCCTTCGGGCATTTCGATCGTTCGCTCGGCGTAGCCGGTGAGGTCGCGGGCGAGGGCGAAACATTTCACGCGAATCGTCACGGCTGAACCGCCCCGTCGGCGGTGGCCGATTCGTAGCCGACGATCACGATGCCGAGCTTGTCGGCGGTGTCGATCACCTGTTGCTTGTCGAGCATGATGACTTTGCCCGGCGTGAGCATGAGGCAGACGCCGCCGGCGGCTTTGAGTTTTTCGATCGTCTGCACGCCGACGGTCGGCACGTCGATCCGCATATCCGCGTGCGTGTTGGCGACCTTGATCAGCGTCCACCCGCCCCGCTTACACAACACACCGGCCCGCTGGATCATGCTGTCGGTGCCTTCAATCGCTTCGACCGCAATGACATTTCGGTCGGCGATCGCGATGGCCTGGCCGATCTGGAGTTTGCTGATGGCGGTGCAGAGTTCGTACCCGAAGCGGGCGTCTTCCAGCTGCGCTGTGGATGGTTGGCGGCGGGTCATCACGCCGGGCGTGGCGAGTTGGTCGGCACAATATTTCGTCGAATCACTCAACGGAAACCCTTCACTGGCCAAGGCGTCACAGAGAGACAACAGCAATGTTTGATCGCGTTTATCGCGGCGGATGCGCGTGATGAACAGCCGCAGCGTGCGGAGGTCGGGAATGTATTTGACCCAGCTCCACCGCGAATACAACTGCCCCTTCCGCACGCGGCCGACCATGATGGTTTCGTCGACGCCGTGCCGGCGAAGCTCCCGCACCCAGCTGCCCAGCCGCGTGAGGCCGACGGTGCGGAAGACGTCGACTTCGCTTTCAAGTTCCGGCCAAACGCTGCCGGACAATCCGACGGCGACGACGCGCATCCCGGCCGCTTTCGCGCCCGGGCGACAAGCATGGGGAAGACGCCTTCGCCGGCGATGATGCCGAGGGTTTTCATCGAAACAGTTTGCTGATCGGCAATGAAAAGCCCGGCAGCAGATCGCCGCCTTGGAGTGTATCCGTCGAACGCAACACTTGAGGATCCTGCTGAGTCGCGTCGTACACGGTCACCGACTTGCGCGTCGGATTGATAATCCAGACGAGGCGGGTACCCGCATTCAGGTAGTCAGCCACCTTGTCCATCATCTCGACATGCGTATTCGAAGGCGACAGCACTTCAACGGCCAAATCAGGAGCGCCGTCGAAGAACTTGGAACTGTTCTGTTGGGACTGCAGCCGGGCCAGTGTGACAAAGCCGACGTCGGGCGCTCGGACCGTGTCCGGATTACGCGACAGGACGAATCCCGTTTCAGCCGCATAGGCGCAACCGAGGTTGTTGTCATCGACGAAAACGCGAATGCGCGAGCCGATCGCGAGTGCAATGTCGCCGTGCTCAGAACCTGCTGGTGACATGGTTAGCACCTTCCCGCGTCGCAATTCGCCGTGGAAATCGTCGCCCAATGCGAACAATTCGTCAGCCGTCATGAGGACGGTCGAGGAGGATTGCGAGATTGGATTAGCGGCACCCGTCATACGAGTAATGTCACCGAAACCACTGCCCCACCGCAACTCATTTTTGTGAGGATCAATCCCCCGCTTCCAGGATCGCCAGGAACGCTTCCTGCGGGATGTCGACGCTGCCCATGCGTTTCATCCGTTTTTTGCCTTCCTTCTGTTTTTCCAGCAACTTTCGTTTACGCGAGACGTCGCCGCCGTAGCACTTGGCGGTGACGTTCTTGCCCATGCTCTTGATGGTTTCGCGGGCGATGATCTTGCCGCCGATGGCGGCTTGGAGCGGGATTTCGAACAGGTGGCGTTCGATCTCCTCTTTCAGCCGCACCAGCAGCTTGCGGCTGCGTTGCTCGGCGTGGTCGCGGTGGACGATGACGCTGAGCGCGTCGACGCGGTCGCCGTTGACGAGGATGTCGACCTTCACGAGGTTGCCCGCGCGGAAGCCGATGACGTCGTAGTCCATCGTGCCGTAGCCCTTGGTGGCGCTCTTCAGGCGGTCGTAGAAGTCGTAGATGATTTCGGCGAGCGGCAGCTCGTATTCCAGGATCACGCGGCCGGTGTTGCCGAGGTATTCGGTCTTTTTGTAAATGCCCCGCCGCTCTTCGCAGATGCGCATCATGTTGCCGACGCAGTCCTGCGGCAGGATCAGCTGCATGTTGATGAACGGCTCGCGGATTTCCTCGATTTCCGTGAGGTTTGGCAGTTCGCTGGGACTGTCGATTTTGCGGGTCGTGCCGTCGGTCAGGAGGATTTCGTACGTGACGGTCGGGGCTGTCTGGATGACCTCGATATGAAACTCGCGCTCCAGGCGTTCCTGGATGATTTCCATGTGCAGAAGGCCGAGGAACCCGCAACGGAAGCCGAAGCCGAGGGCGTCGTTATTTTCCGGCTCGAAGCTGAAGCTGGCGTCGTTGAGGCTCAGCCGGTCCATGGCATCGCGGAGTTCGTCGTACTGCGTGTTGCCGCTGGGGTAGAAATCGCAGTAGACCATCTGCTGCACGGGCTTGTAGCCGGGCAGGGCTTCGGTGGCTTTGTTGTCGTCGTCGGTGATGGTGTCGCCGACGCGCACGTCGTGCAGGTCTTTAATCGCGGCGACGATGTAACCCACTTCGCCGTGGCCAATCTTGTCGACCTGCGTGCGGCGAGGCGTGTGTTTGCCGAGGTCGGTGATCTGGTAGAGCTTGTTGGTGCCCATGAACCGGATCTTCATGCCCTTGCGGAGTTCGCCGTCGATGACGCGGACGTAGGTGACGACGCCGCGGTAGTCGTCGTAGATGCTGTCGAAGATAAGAGCGCGGTGGGCGCATTCGCGTCGCCGCGCGGGCCGGGCAGGCGGTCGCAGAGGGCGTTGATGAGTTCGTCGATGCCCACGCCGCTCTTGGCGCTGACGGGGATAGCCTCCTCCGCCGGGAAGCCGAGAACGCTTTCGATTTCCTCGGCCACCTTCTCCGGCATGGAGCTGGGCAGGTCGATCTTGTTCACGACCGGCACGATTTCCAGGTTCGCGTCGACCGCGGCGTACGCGTTGGCGACGGTCTGGGCCTGCACGCCCTGCGTGCTGTCGACGACGAGGAGTGCCCCTTCGCACGCTTGCATGGCGCGTTGGACTTCATAATGGAAGTCGACGTGGCCGGGCGTGTCGATGAAGTTGAGCATGTACTTCTCGCCGTTGTGCTCGTGGAACACCGTCACGGCGCTGGCCTTGATGGTGATGCCGCGTTCGCGTTCCAGGTCCATGTCGTCGAGCATCTGGGCCTGGAATTCGCGTTGCGTGATGGCCCCGGCTTGCATGAGCAGGCGGTCGCTCAGCGTGCTTTTGCCGTGGTCAATGTGGGCGATGATGGAGAAGTTACGAATTTTCATCTTGTTGTCGGCCGAACTCTTACGGAAACAGACCGCCATTGTACGACGGCGACGCGGTTGATGACAGCCGAACTCTGAATCTACGGCTCCACTCCTGTCTTAGGCAGTTACCCGCCGGCGGATAGGAATCTGATCCATCTCTGCACAGCCCCAAACCTCACGGCTGTCCAACAGAGACAACTTACTCCCACTAAATTAACAGGAAATTGCACACTGGCGGAAAAACGGCGTCAGACACCGACCACACCGAGCACGGGATGAAAGCCGAACCCGGCTTCGCGTAGGACGCTACGACCCAATCCCGGTCGGCCCGAGGCTTGTTTTTTTATTTCCCGACGCCCCACCGGCTAGGATGCGCCCATGCAACGATTCAATATCCGCTGGCTCGGGCTGCTGGCGATCACCCTCATCGCCATCTACCTCTGCTGGCTGATCGTTCTGCCGTTCATCGACGTGATCATCTGGTCCGTCGTCCTGGCGGTGATCTTCTTCCCGTTCCACCAGCGTGTGCAAAAACGCGTGCCCAGCCCGCCCTGGGCGGCGTCGTTGATCACCGTGCTGGCGATCGTGCTGCTGGCCGTCCTGCCGATCGCGCTGTTGAGCATTTCCGCCGCCTCACAAGTGCCCGAAGGCGTCGAGATGGCGAAAAACGGCGTTGTGAAGTTCAAAGAATTCATGGCCGGCGAGAGTTGGACGGCCAAAACCATCCACAAATACGCCGACCCATACCTCACAAACCCCGACGCCTTGAGCGACCAACTCAAGAGCTATGCGAGCGGCATCGTCGGGAAGTCGATCAACGTCGCCGGGCAGGCCGTGGGCGTGTTGTTTAAGTTCGCGTTCACACTTTTCACGCTGTTTTACCTGCTGCGTGACGCCGACAAGATCAGCGGTGCCGCCATTAAAATGTTGCCGTTGGAAGAGTCGCAGGCGCGGGCGGTATTCAAGCGTTGCCGCGACGTGATCAAGGCGAGCGTCCAGGGCGTGATGGTGATTGCCGCCATTCAGGGCGTAATGGGCGGGATCGCGTTCGCGGCACTGGGCCTGCCGTCGGCGGTGCTCTGGGGCTTCGTGATGTTCATGGCGTCGCTCATCCCGATGGCCGGCTCGGCGATCGTCTGGGGACCGGCCGCACTGCTTCTGCTGATCAGCGGCTCGTGGGTGAAGGCCGTCATCCTGGTAGTCATCGGCGGCGGCGTGATCGGGTCGATCGACAATGTCCTTCGCCCCAAACTCGTCGGCAGCAAGGCCGGCCTGCACGACCTCACGATCTTCTTCAGCGTCCTCGGCGGCTTGCAGGCGTTCGGCGTCGCAGGCCTGTTCGTCGGGCCCGTCGTCGTCGCGCTGACCCTGGCGATCATCGAAGCTTTCAAACAAATGAACCCGGTCGGACCGGCGAAGCTTCAGTCGGCCTCGAAATTACTCGTCGAAAGCAGCGGCGAACACCTCGAACCGATCGCCATGGTCGACGCGCCCGTCATTCCGGAATCCGTCGGTGAACCCGCCATCATCATGCCGGGTTCACCGACGACGACGGGCTAGGGAACTAACTACTGGTAGCGTTTTTCGCGTTCGAATTTCACGAGCTTGCCGCTCTGGCGGTCGAACGTGCACAGCCACGCCTGCACGACGACCGGCAGGTTCGGCGCATGTTCGTCCCCACCGCCGCCGCCCCGCCCGACCCGGGGCCGGCCATTTGACTGCCGGTCAGGATGCGGTAGGTGCGATCGGTTTCCGTCTCGCTGACGAGTTGGACGGTTTCCTTGTAGAGCTTCGGGCTGCCGTTGATCGCCTTGCTGGCCTCGGGCAGCGTCATGCCTACTTCGAGCTTGCCGCTTTCGATCTGCTTGTTCCGCGCCTCGGCCACCTCGGCCTTGGTTTTGAACTGCGTGTTTTCCTGCGTCACGTCCGCCACTTCGCCGCGCAGACGCGCGTTTTCAGCACGGAGATAGGCCAATTCATCCTGCTGTGAGGCGAAGGTGGTCGGCTTCGGCGTGGGGGTCGGCGAATGGGGTTTGGATTCGGTCGCACACCCGCACGCCACGCTTGCCAGCACCGTCAATGTGATCGCACGAAAGCTCATGGCCGTGATCTTCGTCAGGCCGACCGATTGTGCAATGGTTGGCTAGGCGCAATTACAGCCCGGGCTGCCACCGGAATCGTTTCGCCAGTCGCCGTCGTAGCCTTGCGGGATCGGGCACGCCGCCGTCGCGTGCCGGCCGCCGCAGTGATGGCATTGTTCGAACGGCACGCCGCCACCGCCCCATGCGATCCCGTGTGGGCAATCGAAATGGACTTGGCCGCCCGGCAATTGGAACCGCTCCGCGAGCCCGCGACGCCACGCCGCCCCGGCCACGCGATCACGACATGTAACGCACCGCCGGCGGTCCAGGCATTCAGGAGAATGAACGAACAACGGTTTGGACATAGGTCACTGAGAGCCAAAACGAAAAGGCCGCGACACAAACGTCGCGGCCTTTTCAATCATGTTCGCGGCGGGGCTCGAACCTGCAACCTTCGGCTTCGGAGGCCGACGCTCTATCCAATTGAGCTACGCGAACTCGGGTGGATAAGAGTAACGTCTGCGCCGCACAGGTCAATCCGCTAACGCCGTCACCGGCGTTAGTGCCCTTCGGCGGGTTCGCCAAGACGGGTTTTGAATTCGGCGAGTTTCTCTGCCAACAAAGCGGGGGTTTTGGCTTCGAGGTTCAGGCGGAGCATCGGCTCGGTGTTGCTCTTGCGGAGGTTGAACCACCAGTCGCCGAGGTCGACGGTCAGGCCGTCGAGGTAATCGCTCTCGCCCTTTTTGTAAGCGTCGGCGAGTTCGCGGATTTTTCCGTCCTTGTCTTCGATCTGGAAGTTCAACTCGCCACTCTGGCTGTAGACCTTCAGCGGGTCGATCAGCCCGCTGAGCGGCGTGCTGCCCTTGCTGAGGATGCTCAGCACGCGGGCGAACGCGATCGCGCCGCTGTCGGCGTTAAAGTTGTCGCGGAAGTAGAAGTGCCCGCTCAGTTCGCCGCCGAAAACGGCTTTCGTTTCGGCGAGGGTTTTCTTCATGAACGCGTGGCCGACGCGCTCGCGCTTCGGCACGCCGCCGTGCTGCGTGATCTTGTCTTTGACGACGTGGCTGGAACGCAGGTCGTAAACGATCGCGCTGCCCTTGTTGGCGGGCACGTCGAGGAAATCTTCGGCCATGAGGGCGGTGAGGATGTCACAGCCGATGGTTTGGGCTTTTTCGTCGACGAACATGCAGCGGTCGGCGTCGCCGTCGAAGCAGGCGCCGAGGTCGTAGCCGCCTTCTTTGACTTTCTTTTTCACCCAGTCGAGGTTGCTTTCGACGAGCGGGTTCGGCTCGTGGGTGAAGCTGCCGGTGATGTCGAAGAGGATCGGGGTGATTTCCAGGTTCGGGATGCCACCGAAGACGGCCGGCACCATCTTGCCGGCCATGCCGTTGCTGGCATCGATGGCGATCTTGATCGGCCGCTTGAGGTCGAGGAACGAGAGCACGTGCTTGCGGTACTCGGCCCAGAGGTCTTGCTGTTCGAGCTTGCCCATCACGCCGGTGCTGGCGCGGGTTTTCAGGCTGACGGCGATGCGTTTGATGTCTTCCAGGCCCGTGGTGCTGCCGATCGGCTTGGCCTTGGGGCCGCTGATTTTAAAGCCGTTGTAGTTGATCGGGTTGTGGCTGGCGGTGACCTGAATGCCGCCGACGGCGTCGAGGTGGTTGATGGCGAAGTAGATGAAGCTGGTGTCGATCATGCCGACGTCGATCACGTCCAGACCGGTGCTGCGCAGGCCTTCAATGAGGGCGTCGGCGAGGGCGGGCGAGTGCGGGCGCATGTCGCGGCCGACGACGACGCGGTTCTCGTTCGCCACGCTGATGCCGCCGAAATGCGTCGTACGGCCACGGAGCAGAAACTGGCCCGTCGCGTGGCCGACCTTCCAGGCGGCTTCTTCGTTCAGCGGGTTCGGGTAGGTCGAACGAACGTCGTAGGCTTTGAAGATTTTTTCGATCATCTCAGGAATCCCTTTTTATCGAGCGAGTAGCGAGTGTACGCCCAAGGTGGCGACAGGCAAGCAGCATCAAATACGAAACGGCGGGTCGGCAAGTCAGGGCGGGCGGAATCTGGCAATCGTACTCCGCTTCCGTGCGAAACACGTCAAAACGACGCAACCCCGGCCACGTCGGGGCCGGGGTGCTGGTCGCTTCCCTCCGGAAGACCTTTGTCGTTATTTCGCCGAGGCGGCCATGGCGGCCGAGGCGCTGTTATCGCCACCGCTACCGGCGTCGCCCTTCT
Source organism: Tepidisphaeraceae bacterium (assembly GCA_049840775.1). Taxonomy (GTDB): domain Bacteria; phylum Planctomycetota; class Phycisphaerae; order Tepidisphaerales; family Tepidisphaeraceae; genus RYN-431. The sequence goes on along the minus strand of JASGJJ010000006.1, from coordinate 444,464 downwards.
TCTGCTTGGCGAGACCTTCGAGGCTGTCGGCGGCGCTGCCACCGACGTTCGGGTTCGGGCCGGCGGTGATCGTGTAGTCCTTCTCGGCGACGCCGCCGCGGGCCAGCGCCCTTGATCACGCTGTCCTGGGCGGCGGTGTACGCATCACCCTTGGGGACGTCAATGAAGATCGCGAGCTTGCCGTTATCGCCGCCGGCCATCGCCGACAGCTTGGCATAGCCGAGGCTGTTGAGCTTGCCGTCGGTGAAGTGCTGCGTGTAAAGCGTGCCGTCTTCACGGGCACCGTTCGCACGCTGTTGTGCGAAAATGTTGTCGACATTCCGCGGCTCATCGTCCGGACGGAAGTAGTCATTGGCGCCAATCGGCGGCAGTTCACTCTTGGCGCAACCCGTGACAATGGCGGCCGTCAGGGCGGTGCAGCTGAGCACGATTCGGGCGGTGTGGAAGGTCATGGCTACTCTCTCTTTCGGTCGATCAGGGGCGGAAGTTGAGAAATCAGGAGCGAGTAGTTAGGAGTGAGGAGAAACACGAAAACATTTATGGTCTTCACTCCTAGCTTCTAGCTCCCTACTCCTAGCTACTCATTTGAACAGATCGCTGGACATCAGGCCGAGCACCGTCGGGCCGGCCAGAACAATGAACGTCGCCGGGAAGATGAACAGCACGAGCGGGAAGCTCATCTTCACACTCGCCTTGGCGGCCATTTCTTCGGCGATGTGGTGACGCTTCAGGCGAAGCGTTTCTGATTGAATCCGCAGCACGCCGCGATGCTCGTACCGAACCGCTCGGCCTGAACGAGCATGGCGACCAACTGCTGCAAAGCCGCATTGCCGGTGCGAATGCCCATGTTCTTCAGGGCATCGGCTCGACTGATGCCGACGCGGGTTTCCATGTGAGCGATGCCGAATTCGCGGCTGATGATCGGGTGGGCGATCTGCAGTTCGTCGCCGACGCGCTGCATGCCGGCGTCGACGGTAAGGCCGGCTTCGACGCAGACGACCAGAAGGTCAAGCGCATCGGGCAGGCCGATCTGGAGTGCTTTCTGATTCGCAGCAATCTTTCCCTTGAGCCACATCGTCGGCAGCAGGTAACCGACCAGGCCGCCCATGCTGGCGCCCATCATGAGATAGTCAGTCGCCAGGCCGAACGCGATACCGAAGCCCAGGCCGCCGATCAGACAGATCAGCTTAAAGCCCTGCACGCCACGGATGGCGGCGGCGTTGTAGATGCCCGCCATCGCGAGCTGTTTCTTCATGCCCGTGGCCTTTTTCTGGTCCTTGGGCATGAACGGCTGCGCGGCGGCCTGGCCGAGGCGGGCGGCGAAGCGGCTCACCGCATTGCCGGACTCTTCCGGCTTGGCGACGGGTTTGTCGTCGACTCGGTCATTGCGCAGTCGGCCGATGAGGCGGTTGTCTCGCTTGCCGAGGATCAGCCCCGACAGGAACCAGACCAGCGTGCCGACCGCACCGCCGCTGCAGAGAAAGAAGAAGACTTGTTGGATCGCCATGTCGATGCCTCGTTACACGTTGACGGTGGTGATCTTTCGGATCACGAACAGGCCTACGAGTTGCAGGAAGAATGCGCCGCTGAGCATCATGATGCCGATCGTCTGCTCAAGAAGCCGGCCGGCGTATTCCTTGTTCAGGCAGTAGCTCAGCACGAACATTACCGCCGGGAATGCCGCCAGGATGTAACCGGTGAACCGGCCTTCGGCAGTCTTGGCTTTCACGTGCTGCTGTAGGCGGACACGCTGGCGGATCATGGTGCCGATGTTGTTCAGCACTTCGCTCAGGTCGCCGCCGGTCTGACGCTGAATCAGCACGGCCGTCACGAAGAAGGCGAAATCCGACGAGTCCACACGCTCCACCGCCGCCCGCAGAGTGTCTTCCATCGACGCACCGAGCGAGTGCTGCTCGTAAACACGACGGAATTCGCCGGAAATCGGCTGCGGCAGTTCGTCGGCCATCAGTTGAAAGCCGGTGCTCATGCTGTGGCCGGCACGCAGGGCACGGGACAGAAAGTCGAGCGAGTCGGGCAGCTGATCCGCCATCAATTTTTGACGGCGGTTACGTTTGTTCATCAGCACCAGGAACGGCACCGCCCCGCCGAGAATGGCGGCCACGAGCGATACGACAACGCCCATCGTCACCAGGAAGACCATCAGCAAGCAGCCAACGGCGCTCGCGGTGACGATCCAGAGAAACTTCTTGAGCGTGAGGTTCGGTGCCGATTGCAACAACGTCTTATTGACGTTGTGCATGATCTCGAAACGGCCGAGAACGCCTTTGACTTCGTCCAGGCCCGTTCGCCGGCGGATGCTCTTGGCCAGGTCGGACTGCACCTGGTCTTCGATCGTCCGCGCCAGGCGATTCTTCAGCTTGCGCTGCTCGGCGTTGTCGCTCATCGCCCGGAACATGTTCCAGAAGAACACGACAAGGCTCGCCACCGACACCGAGATGATGATTTGGAAGAGGATTTCCATGGCTTAGTTCAGGGTGTCCAGGGTACGCCGGGCGAACAGGTCGGCCGGCAGTTTGATGCCGCGGTTTTCGATGCGTTCGGCGCACTTCGGACGAATGCCCGAGCAGACGAACTGCCCGACGGCGTGGCCTTCGGAATCGACGCCGCGCTGGTCGAAGTAGAACAGGTCGTGCATCTGGACGGCTTCGCCTTCCATGCCGGTGATTTCCGTCACTTTCGTCACCTTACGACGACCGCCGACAAGGCGGTTCGCCTGGATGATGATGTTGACCGCACTGGCGACCTGCGAACGCAGCGCCTTCGGCGGAATATCAAAACCCGCCATCGCAACCATGACTTCCAGACGGCTCATGGCGTCACGCGGGTTGTTCGCGTGGATGGTCGTCATCGAACCGTCGTGACCGGTGTTCATGGCCTGAAGCATGTCGAGCGATTCGCCGCCACGACACTCACCAATGATCACGCGATCGGGACGCATACGAAGACAGTTTTTCACGAGGTCACGGGCATTGACTTCGCCCTTGCCTTCGATGTTCGCCGGACGCGTTTCGAGACGAACGACGTGCGGCTGCTGGAGTTGAAGTTCGGCCGCGTCTTCGATCGTGATGACACGTTCGTCGGACGGAATGTATCGGCTCAAGCAGTTCAGCAGCGTGGTCTTACCGGAACCGGTACCGCCACTGATGATGATGTTGCAGCGGCTCTGCACCGCGGCGGCGAGGAAGTCCATGACGGCCGCAGGAAATGCGCCGTGGCGGATAAGGTCTTCCAGTTGCAGCGGCTTGCTGCCGAAGCGACGAATGCTCATCGCCGGGCCGTCGAGAGCGAGCGGCGGGATGATCGCGTTCACACGGCTGCCGTCGGTCAGACGCGCGTCACACATCGGCTGCGTTTCGTCGATACGACGGCCGACCAGACCGACAATGCGGTCGATGATCTGACGCAGGTGTGAATTGTCACGGAATCGCGTATCACTCAGTTCAACGCGGCCACGGCGTTCGACGTAAATGCGGTCCCACTTGTTGACCAGGATATCGCTGATCGACGAATCCTTCAGGAGCGATTCCAACGGCCCCAGGCCGAAGGTTTCGTCCATCACGTCGTCCATGAGCTTTTCCTGCTCTGTGGACGACAGCAACGACTTTTCGTTCTGGCAGAGCTCACGAATGAGGCCGCGAACTTCCTGGCGGACGACGTCGGGCGCCATGGTCTTCAGGTTCTGAAGGTCCAGGCGTTCGACGAGCTGCTGGTGGATGCGAACCTTGAGCTGTTGCGTGTAGATCTGACGCTCGCTCGGCGGTGCGGCGGCGACGATGCTCGGCCGATTCGGCTGGGCGATACGCTGAGCGAGTGTCGGCTCGGCGGGCGGCGTAGCGACGGCGGGTGCCGAGCCGGCTTCGGTCTTCTCGACGGCCGGTGTCGCGGCGGGTGCTGATCGGCTGAACAATCCCATGGTACTTCCTTCTGGTCCGGTCCCCTCTCCCGATCTTCCGGGGGAGGGTTAGGGAGGGGGTCTTCGATCGAGGGAGGGGCTTGCCGAGTTCAGCAGCCCCCTCCCTTAACTCTCCCCCGTGTGTACACGGGAGAGGGAACCACTCACGCCGCCATTGCGGCTTTCTTGTTCATCAGGAACTGGCCGAATTCGGTGATCGCCTGGCTGATTTCGGCACGCGGGCTGCTCACCACAAACGGCTCGCCGTAGTTGATGGCGGCGATCGCGGTCTTGAAATCGTTCGGCACCAGCCAGCTGATCTTCAGGCCGAGCGCGCGTTCCACTTCCGCCGGGTCGATGTCCCAGCCCTTTTTCACGAAGCGGTTCACGACGATCTTGATCTTGCCGCTTTCAATGCCCATGCGACGCATCGCACCGACATACCGTTCGGCGTTCTTGGCCGACGGAACGTTGAGCTGCATCACGATGACATTCGTGTCGGCGGCCTGCAGCGTGGTGGCGTACATCGGGTCGACACTCATCATCGAGTCGATCACGACCGAATCGAACATACGCCCCAGAATGTTAAACAACCGCACGAGGCCCGGCTGGTTGACGCGTTGCGTGTCTTCCGGCAATTCCGGACGGCCGAGGATGCTGATGTTCGTCTTCTTGTGGATCGCCAAGGCGTTGTCCAGAAGCTGGCGATCGACCTTTTCGGCCGACTGCATGACGTCAGCGATGGTGTACCGCGGGCGGGTGTCGAAGTAGCTCGCACAGCCGCCGCGGACGAGGTCGAGGTCGATCAGCGCCGTCTTACGGCTCATGCCGAGGCTGGCCGCCAGGTTACAGGCGATCGTCGTCGCACCGCAGCCGCCCTGCGTCGGGATGACGTTGATGAGCTTCGCCCGCTTGCCCATACCGTTGACCGAAGCCAGGCGTTCCAGGGCGGCGGTGAAGCGTTGTTCGTTGATGGGCAGCGGCACGAATTCCCGCACGCCGGCGGCCATCGTGTCCATCAGCAGGTTCGGGTCCAACACCTGGCTGAGCGCGAAGAAGCTGACATTGTGGAACTGCCGCGGCAGATGCGAGATGCGACGCAGCGTGTCGCCGGCACCCGGGTCGAGGTTCACCACGACCAGTTGCGGAGCGTCCGAACGATTGAGAATCTGCTCAAGCGTTTCTGTCGTCGACAATTGGGAGATCACCGAGATCCCGAAGGTGGTCAGAAAGCTGGCCATCTCCTGGCGGTTGGTTTCGTCGGCATCGACGATGACACAGTTCAGTTGGACGTGCATAGCGAATCCTCAATCAGTCTGACATCGACCGTACAGGCGTTACATCACTTGCTATCGGCCGGCGCGGTGGTCGGCTGAATGACGGTTACGGGTTCATCGAATCCGTGCGGGCCCATGAAGCGTGGGGCCGGGCCGCGGCGACTGGCGGCGGGCGACTTCGGGTCGTTCGCCTCACCGAGGTCGGCCAGCCCATAAAGTCGGGCCTCATTGGGGTAACGGAAGCGATCGCCCGGTGCATTCGGCACCTGATCCGGGTTCATGGCAGACGCCAGGTGCGGCGTCACGAGCACCACCAGTTCCGTCTCCGTCCGCGTATATTGGACGTTGCGGAAAAACGCCCCGACGATCGGCAGATCGCCGAGCAACGGCGTGGCGCTGTTCTTGGTCGTCACGTCTCGCTGGAGCAGACCGGCGAGGGCGAGCGTCTGGCCTTCGGCCATTTCGACGACGTTCTTCACCTTGCGGGTGCGAATGCCGGGCACGGCCTGGCCGCCGACGCTGGTGGTGTTGTTGTAATCGAGCTGACTGACTTCCGGCTCCATCTTCAGCCGGATGCGGCCGTTGCCGAGCACCACGGCGTTGTACTTCAGGCGGACGCCGAACTCTTTGTATTCGATGGTGATCGTGCTGCTGCCGCCAGCACCGGCCTGGGGGACCGGGATCGGGATTTCGCCGCCCGCCAGGAAGTCGGCGTCTTCGCCGCTCAGGCTGACGAGGCTTGGCTCGGCGAGCGTGCGGGCGAGGCTGTTGGTCTTCAGGGCCTGCAGGAAGACTTCGAAGCTCGTCCCCCCGATGCCGCCGCTGCCGAACAGCGAAATGCCGCTGCCGATCTCATAATCCTGACCAGTGCGGAGGGCGCCGATCGGCGAGCCGATCGGGCCGTTGATCGTACCGATGTTCGTCGCTGCCGCCGCCGAAGTTCGCGCTGAAACCCAGCTGGTTGCTGGCAGCGCGGCTGACTTCGATGAACTGGACATTGAGCACGATCTGCTGACCGCCGCCGACTTCCAGGAAGTTCATCACGTCCTTGGTGTACGCCGTGGCGAGTTTGGTGACTTCGTCAGCGACTTTCAGGCTCGGCACACGGCCGCGGAGCGTGATCTGGCCGTTGACGACGTCGATCGTGATCGGGGCATCGGGGTAGGCCTTTTTCACCTGTTCACGCAGGCTGGCGATGTCGAGCGTGACACTGACATCGATCGCCTGGCTTTGTTCTTTTTCGTCCCACACCACGACTTGCGTGCTGCCGGGCTTCTTGGCGGTCACGAGGATGGTGTTCGTGCCGACCGTGGTGACGTCGGCGACATCCGGCTGGCCGGTGCTGACGCGGATGGCCTTGTTCTTGGTCGTCAGAACGGCGGTCTTGTTGACGGCCATCGTGAGCTTGCCGTCGTTGTCGACGCCGCTCTGCACGATGCCGGCGGTCGGGGCGGCGATCGGCGTGATGCCGACGCCGGTCGTTTCGCTCTGGCCGTAGGCGGCGGGTGCCAGGGCGGCCAGGGTGGCGGCGACGGCCCAGCGGCAGGCGTGCTTGAACATCGGGCGGGTGTGCTTGGTCATGATGGCCTCAGTCTTGTTCGCGGCGTTCGATCACTACGGGTCGCAGGGCTCGGGTTATTTGTTGCTCAGGTCGTTGGTCGTGATGTGCCTGAAGTCCGGGTCTTCCTCGATCGACGGAGTCGTCGGTTTCGCCGGCGTTTTCGGGACGGGCACTTCGAAGGTCTGCTGCGTCGGCACGCCGGCTTTGATCGTCGTGACCGTCCAGCTCAGCGTCGTGGGTTTGGTCTCTTCGACCGGCGTCACTTCAACAGCGGCCGGGCGAGTCGTGGCGACGGTGCGGACCTCATCGGCGAAAGGATCGCTGTCACGACGGCCCCGCAGATCGGCGACCGTGATGCCTTCACTTTCATTCTGACCGGCATCGCGGCCGTTGCGGAGGACGAGGCGGATGCGGCTCATCGAGGCGGCGAGTTCGACCTTCTCAACGTCTTTCGGCTTCACAAGGAGCGTGACCGTCCGGCTCGGCGGAGCGGCCTGGCCTTGGTTCTGCTGCGGGACGCCGTCGGCGCTCGCCTGGACCGGGTTAATCCGCTGCCCCACCGCCAGCACTTGGACGCCTTCAAGGATCGTCTTGGCGATGCTCTTGCCGTCCACTTGCAGCGTGGCGATCAGATCGACGCGGCTCTTGGGCAGGACAAAGCCCGCCACGCCGGTCGTATCGTTGATATCGATCGTCACCGCCCGCATGCCTTCCGGCAGCGTCGCGCCGACGCCGTAGCCCGCACCGTCTTCGGCGAGCAGGTTCGGCGTGACCGTCTGGCCGCGAACCAAGGCGATCTTCGTTACCTTGCCGACCAGTTGCTGACTCGTCGTCAGCGCCCCGGCCGGGATGGTTTCGCTCGCCAGCTTGGCGGGAATCAGATCGGTTTCACTCAGCGTCACGCCCGGCTCGATGTCGCGTGCCAGCACGGCGACAGACGTCGTCGCAATCTGCGGCACCACAACGGCCGGGGCGGAATTGACCAGCGACGTCGCGATGCGGGCGGCGAACAGCCCCAACACGATGGCGACGGCGAGCGGGATGTATGCTTTCCATTTCATAGCGCGTCCTCGATCTTTCGAAACGGTCTCTGTTGATTACGTCGGGCAAGCCGGCCATGCGGTTGAGGAAGTGGCTGAATTTTCGGCATTTTTCGAGTTGTAGGACGTTGACAGATTGGTGTTTTGTGTTTTGGTTTGGTTGTTTGGGGGGGTTGTCTTCAAATGAAACGCCAAATACCCAAACACAAAACACCGAATAACAAAACGCGACCGCTGAAAAGCGGTCGCGTCCGGAAATAGCGGAGTTGTCGGGGTGGCGGTTAGCCTTCGCGCCGCATTGTCGTCGAGCCGACGACCTGCTTCGCGGTGCCGATCAGGCCCATCGGGCGGACGCCAATGGTGCCCCAGGTGGCGGTGACTTTCACCACGATCGCCGTGCCGGCCGTCGGGTTGGTCGACGAGATCGTGAGATTGTTGCCGCTGGTGTCCTGGATCGTCGTCGTGTACTTCGTGTTCGGAATGCCGGCGGCATTCATGGCGTTGGTGACGGCGGTGGTGACGTCGCTGTTGGCGGTGCCGGTGGCGGCGGCGCGGTGCCTTCGCGGGCGGCACCCTGCAGCGTGTGCTTGATGTAGAAGTAGTGGCCGAACTCCACGCAGCCGAACGTCAGCGACAGCAGCACCGGAAAAACCAGGGCCGCATCGAGAACGGCGGAACCGCGGCGGCGAATTCGTTGGGGTAACATGCGTCGCTCCGTTTCTGGGCCGCCGCCGATTTATCGGACAGCCAGCCACACGAGCACCGCCGCCAGCATCGGCACCGCATACGGCAAGGGCCGATCGATGCTGCGGAATGATTTGCCCGTCTGTTCAACGTGATCGGCACCTAAAGAGCGGACATGAACTAAATTCACGGCGAGCAGCCCGCTATTTCGCAGCAACGCGCGAAATTTTCCGGCCTGTGCGGCCTGTACCAGCGCTAACACCGCCCCGCCGACCGTCGTGATGAGTAGAACCACCAATACACCGACCGGCCCCGTCCAGGCACCGACCGCCGTCAGCAACTTCACGTCGCCGCCGCCGAGTGCGCCTAACGCGAATGCGGGGAAAAGCAGGATGAATCCGACCAACGCTCCCGCCAGAGACGCGCCCAGCGACAGGTGCGTGCCGCCTTGCACCGCCAGGCCAATGCCGACGATCAGGATCAGCAGATTCAACCAGTTCGGCAGCCGCCGGGACCGCCAGTCGATCACGGCGGCAACGGTCATCATGACCAACAGCGGAGCGTACGCGACGAATTGCGTCATATACCGTTGATCGGCATAGACGAGGGCGAGTCCATCAAATCAAGTTTATCGGACGCAATTCTTCTCAATCAGAAGAAGAAATGCACACCGAAGCCGTAGTACCGGATGCGGTCCTGATAGAACTGCCCGTTCGGGGAAACGCCGTCGAAATATTCCAGCGACAGTTGCAGCCGTTGGCTGAAGCGTGACGGGTCTTCCAGTTGCACGCCGGCACGGACAGACAGCGTGAAATCCCAATCGGTTTCTTCCGCCTGCTGCATGTCGACGGCCGCGAACGGGCGCATCCAGCTGACGCCGGGGATGGTTTCCGGGCTCATCCATTCGACGCCGTATTGCAGCGTCCACGGGTCGAAGCCTTCCGGGTCGATATCGAATTTATACCCCGCCCCGCCGTAGACGCGGAAGCCGTACGGCAGGTCGTAGCTGAGCAGGAGGTTTACGGTTTCGAAGCTGTAATTCACCCGCGGCTCGGCCCCGCCGCGGAGCAGATATTCATCGCCGACGTGGCTGCTCTGGTGATAGACCCGGGCCATCGCCGAAAAGTTGCCGTAACGCATGCCCAGGTACGGCCCGACGAAATAGTCGGCATTAATGAGGTCTTTGGAGTCGGCACTGGTATCGAAGATGGCGAAGAGCCCGCCCTGCACGCCGGCGTCCCAGCGGAAGCCGCTGTCGTAGGTCTTCTTGAATAGTGCGATCGTTTCGCCGAAACCGACGCTGGCGACGTCGGTCAGTTCAGGCTGCCCGCCTTTGTCGTAGTGGTTGTACGACGCATAAAAGTGTGGCCAACGCGGGTCGGCGATGATCGGCTCGAACGATCTGCCGATGCCCAGGTACAGCGACAACGGCGTTTCGCCGGAGCTGACTGAGGTTTCTGAAGTGCCTGATTGTTCGGAAGCGACCGCCGGCGAAGTCGTCGGCGAACGGACGACGGCAGGCTCGATCGGTTTGCGCGGCTCGGCAGTGCGGGCGTCGCCCTCCTGCCGAATCGTCACGTCTTTCACGCCCGGTATCGCCGACAGCACTTTGATCAGCTGGCTTTGTTCCGCCGGCGACAACGGCGGCCGTATGACGGTGACGTGACCGTCCGACACGCTCAATCCCTCGGCCTTGATCGCCAACTCCCGCTCCATGATCGCCGCAGCATAGCCGGCGATGAATGAGTCATTCGGGACGTCCGCGGCGAGCGTGACGACGGGCAACGAAAGGAAAGCAAGAGCGGCGGCAACCGCGAGAGAGTGACGGAACGTCATGGCGGGGCAGCTTAATCGCCGCCCCGCCATCGTCCAACTGATCGGTACGAATTATCTAACTTCGCGCGCGAAAGCTCACTTATCGCTCGGGCGCGTCATGGCGTCGAAGTTCAGCAGCGTGACGAGCTTGGCGTCGTCGACCAGCTTCTGTTCGCGGACGATTTCGCGGATCGTCTTGTTTTCCGTCATCGCCTGCTTGGCGACCTTGGCGGCATTGTCGTAGCCGATGACCGGCGCCAGTGGCGTGATATTCATCAGGCTCTGCTCGACCAGGTCCGCACACCGCTGCTCGTTCACCTTCAGGCCGCTGAGGAGTTTGTCGACGAAGACGTTGCAGACATTGGCCATGAGCGTGGTCGATTCCAGGAACGCGTCGACGATCACAGGCATGCACATGTTCAGTTCAAAAATGCTGCCCACCCCGCCGAGGTCGGCCGAGGTGATGACGGCGTCGTTGCCTATCACGCGGCACGCCACCTGAATCATGCTCTCGCAAATGACCGGGTTTTCCTTGCCCGGCATGATGCTGCTGCCCGGCTGAATCGCGGGCAACACCAGTTCGCCGATGCCGCACCGCGGGCCGCTGCCGAGCAGGCGGATGTCGCCGGCGATCTTGCTCAGGCTGACGGCGATCGTCTTCAGATGCCCGTGCGCTTCGACGAACGTATTGCGGCTGCCTTGGGCTTCGCAGTGGTCGAGGGCTTCTTTGAACTGCTGGGCGTTCTCCCGTTTGCCGCCGAGGCGTGTGGTGAGCGAATCGCACACCAGGCCGGCGAATTTCGGGTGGGTGTTGATGCCCGTCCCGACGGCCGTCCCGCCGATCGGCATGTTGTGGTGCAGACTGGTGCTGGCGACCTTGGCGCGGACGACGGCGAGGTTCACCTGCCGCGTGAAACCGGCGAAAACCTGGCCCATGCGGATGGGCGTGGCGTCCATCAGGTGCGTGCGGCCGACCTTCACGATGCCGTCCCACGCCACGGCTTTTTCGTGCAACGCCGTCTCCAGGCGGTGCAATGCGACGGCAAGCCGTTCGCAGGCGAGTCGCCGGCGATGTTCATGGCGGTCGGGAACGTGTCGTTGCTGCTCTGGCCCATGTTGACGTGATCATTCGGGTGAACCGCGCCGTCGGCCGCCTTGGCGCTCAGGCCGAAGCCGAGCGCCTGATTGGCGAGGTTGGCGATCACCTCATTCACGTTCATGTTCGTGCTGGTGCCCGAGCCGGTCTGGTAGACGTCGATCGGGAATTCCTTGTCGTGCTTGCCCGCCGCCACGTCGCCGGCCGCTTTGATGATGGCTTCGGCGCGCTTCGCGTCGAGTTTGCCCAGCGATTGGTTCGCAACGGCACAGGCCGCCTTCAGGTAGCCGAACGCGTGGATAACGTCCGCCGGCACGGGCCGCTTGGCGATGGGGAAGTTTTCCACGGCGCGGGCGGTGGTCGCGCCGTAGAGCGCGTCCGCCGGCACCTGCATTTCGCCCATCGAATCTTTTTCCGTCCGCGTCGCACTCTGGCTGGCCATCACTGCCTCACTGGGGTTGAACTAGCTCTTCCGGCCAACTCGGCCGGCGGGAGAGCCGATTTCGTACCACTGCCGGGCGACAGACACAACCCGAGGCCGCGCCAATCTCCGCATGCGACGAAACCGCCGGGGCATCGGTAAATCGCCCGATTAAACAGTGAAACAGTATCGAACGACGTGAAAGAAAACCGGCGCGGCGAACGCCAGGGAATCGACCCGGTCCATCATGCCGCCGTGCCCTTCAATGAGTTGGCCGTAGTCTTTCACGCCGGCGTCGCGTTTGATGGCGCTGGCGACCAGGCCGCCGAAAAAGCCCATCGCGCAGATCAACAGCGACAGCAGCCCGCTTTGCCACCAGTGAAACGGCGTGATCGGCGTCATCGCGATGCCCAGCAAAGCTGCCGTCAGCACGCCGCCGACGAGGCCTTCCCACGTTTTGCTCGGGCTGAGCTCGGGCGCCACTTTGTGCCGGCCGAGCGCTTTGCCCCAGCAGTATTGCAGCACGTCACTCATCTGCACGACGATTACCAGGAACGCTAAAAGCTCCCACTTCCGCGTACCGTAGCCGGGGATGTTCAGCAGCAGCAACGCCGGCGCATGGCTGAGGCAATAGACGCAGATCATGACGCCCCAGTAGACCTTGGCCGCGCGTTCGAGGTACCGCGTCACGTCTCCGGCGAGGGCGCTGCGAATGGCGAAAAACAGGAAGCCGTAGACCGGGATCAGGATGACGAACAAGTTGTACCAGTCGTCAAGGATCAAGGCGTATTGCAGCGGCAGCGTCACGAAAAATGCCCAAAAAAGCGTGTGGTGATCGCCCTTTCGTGTCCGCGTGAGCGTGAGCACTTCGCGTAATGCCAGGAATGAAATCATCGCGAACAGCAGCGTCGTCCCCCACAGGCCGAGCAACAACGCGATGGAAAACACGGCCGCCATCACCCACCACGCGCGAACACGCGCGACGAGATTGTCTGCCGTCTTCCGGCCGCTCTCGCTTTTGACGAATCGGCGAACGATCTCGCCCGCGACCGTGCCCGCCGTCAGCACGCCGAGCGTCGCGCCGGCGAGAATCCATGTCGATCGCTCAATCATGCCCGCCCTGCTCCTTCAGCGTTTCCACGGCCGCTCGGCAGCGAACCAGAAACGCCTCTTTATCCTCGCCGGCTTCCATCCTTAACGCCGGCCCGAAATACGCCGTCGCCAGTAGCGGGATGAACAGAAAATCCCCCTTCGGCAGAATGCGATTGAGGTTCTCCAGATAAACCGGCACGAACTCCAAGTCCGGGCACTTGCGGGCCAGATGAAACAGGCCGGGCTTGAATGGGCTGAGCACCTCGGCGTCACCGTCGGCCGCGTGCCTTCGGGGAAAAGAATCAGCGAATCGCCGGCGGAAATTGCGTCAGTCATGCCGGCCAGCGGGTTGTGCGTTTTCGTCACGCGTTTCCGCTCCACGAGCACCGCCCGGAAGACTTTCTCGGCCACCACGCGGCGGAACCCTTCGCTCCAGTAATCCGCCGCCGCCACTGGGCGCGTTTGCTTTCGAAGAAACGGCGGCAGTGATGCCCAGATGACGGCGGCATCAAGATGGCTGGTGTGATTGGCGAAAAAAACACGGCCACACGGTGCGGCGGTTTCCGGGTCAAAACCCGCCCAGCGCGCACGAACGCCCGTCAACAAGCGCAGCAGCGTCGCTGTCACTTGGCCTCCAGGTCGGCGGCGATACGGAGCAGGCGTCTCACACAGGTGATAACACAACCCACGATCACAACGCTCAGCGGAATAATCATCCAGGCGTGCAAATAGCGGCCGAAGAAGACGACCACCATGCCGACAAGACAACCGACCGTCATCGTCGCCATTCGGTGCTGCTTGGCCATCGGCCCGATGTAATAGCTGCCGGCCCCACAGGCTTTTCCGAGCACGCGGACGTACGCCGTCATCACGCTGCCGATCGCCGCCAGCAGCCCAAGAATCGGCCCTTCACTGCCGCCGGCGCACAAACCGGCACCGAGAAAAATCAGCACGTCGGCGACACGGTCGGGCAGGTCGTTATAGATGTCGCCGCACTTACCGACGCCCGCCCCGGCCTCCACGGCCACCATGCCGTCCAGCAGGTTGCAGACCAGCCGCATCTGCATGCCCACGATCGCCACCAGCAGGCAGGCCGCCCGGTAAACCGGGTCTGCGCATCCACTTCGTGGCGATGAACGCCAGCATCGCCAATGCTCCAAAAATGATGCTGAAGATCGAAATGACGTTCGGCGTCACGCCCCGGCCGGCCAGGAAAACGGCGGCGCGGCGGGCCCAGGCGGAATTGCGACTTTTGAGCGGTCGGCGGTCGGCGGCTTGCCCCATAATTTGGAATCTACCACGCGACGCCGCGACCGCTACAATCGGCGGCATGGCAGCGGATGACAAGCTCGTTCCCGTCGACGTTTTAGACACGCCTTATGTCGTGCGTGTCGGCGCCGGCCTGCTCGACCGGATCGGGCAAACCCTTCGGCCGATGACCAAGTCGACCCGCGTCGGCCTCGTCACCGACAGTAACGTCGGCCCGCTCTACGCCGAGCGCGTCACCGCCAGCCTGAAAACCGCCGGGTTCGAGGTCACACTCGTCACCCTGCCCGCCGGCGAAGCGCACAAAACCCTGCCGGGCCTCATGCCCGTCTTCGATGCCATGCTCGCCGCCCGCGCCGAGCGCAGCACGCCGTTGATCGCCCTCGGCGGCGGCGTGGTCGGCGACATGACCGGCTTCGCCGCCGCCACGCTCCTCCGCGGCGTGCCGTTCGTCCAGGTGCCCACCACGCTGCTTTCAATGGTCGACGCCAGCGTCGGCGGCAAGACCGGCGTCGACCACCCGGCCGGCAAAAACCTCATCGGCGCGTTCCACCAGCCGTTGACCGTCATCATCGACCCCGACGCGCTCAAAACGCTCCCCCGCCGCGAGTTCCGCAGCGGCCTGGCCGAGTGTGTGAAGCACGACATCATTCGCGATTCGTTCGCGTTCGCGGAAATGGAACGCGATATCGACTTCATCCTCACGCTCGACCCGCACCGCCTAGCCGACCTCATCGCGCACAACGTCGCCATCAAAGCGCAGGTCGTTCAGAATGACCCGTTCGAAAATGGCGAGCGTGCCCATCTGAACTTCGGCCACACGTTCGGGCACGCGATCGAGACGATTTCCAAGTTCGATTACGCCCACGGCGAGGCCGTCGCGCTCGGCATGATCGCCGCGAGCCGCGCCGCGGTGGAGATCGGCATTCTAAAAGATTCGCACGCCGACAAGATCAAAAAACTGCTCGACCGCGTCGGCTTGCCGACCGGCCGCATGACGCTCGACGTCGACGCCATCTACGACGCGATGTATTCGGACAAAAAGGTCAAAGCCGGCAAACTGCGGCTGGTGCTGCCCGACCGCATCGGCCACGTCGTCATTCGCGATGACGTCCCGACGACCGTCGTCAAAGACGCGCTGCGGAGCCTCACGAAGTGAGCGTTCGCCCGTGGCTGACGCTGGCGTTGACCGAAGGCATCGGGCCGATCCTGTCGCGCCGCCTGATCGAAGCCGCCGGCTCCGCCTTTGCGGCGTGCCAGGCCGACGCCGTCCTACTCAAAACCGTCGAAGGCATCGGTGCGGCGAAGGCGTCGAAGATCGCCGCGTCGCTTCGCGAGGCGGCCCGGAAAGTCGACGACGCCATCGCCCGCGCCGAGTCACTCGGCATGACGATCGTCTGCCCGGAAGACGCCACCTACCCGCACTCGCTGCACGCGATTCCTGACCCGCCGCTGGTGCTGTACGCGACCGGCGACCTGCAGCCACGCGATCTGAACGCCGTCGCCATCGTCGGCAGTCGCAAGTGCAGTTTGTACGGCCGGGAGCAGGCGGAACGATTCGCCGCCCTGCTCGCCGGGGCCGGCTTCACAGTGATCAGCGGCGGTGCCCGCGGCATTGACTCGGCCGCCCACCGCGGCGCCATGCAGCACGCCAACGGCCGAACGATCGCCGTGCTCGGCAGCGGGCTCGACAAGCCCTACCCGGCCGAGAATGCCGGGCTGTTCCGGCAGATCGCCGAGCGCGGCGGCGTGCTCAGCGAGTACCCGCCCGGCACGCCGCCGACGGCGGAGAATTTTCCGCGGCGCAACCGCATCGTCAGCGGCATGAGCCGGGGCACGCTCGTCATTGAGGCCGACGAACGCAGCGGCGCGCTCATCACCGCCCGACAGGCGATCGAAGAGCACAACCGCGTCGTCATGGCGATCCCCGGCCGCTGCGATAACCCGCAATCCGCCGGGCCACACAAGCTGATTCGCGACGGCGCGATCCTCGTGACGCGCCTCGAACACATCATCGAAGCGCTTGGGCCGCTGGACGCTTCGATTCCTGAATTCCCTCTGTTCGAGCGCCACGACGAACCCGCCCCGCCGCCGCCCGCCAAGCCCGTGGCCGCGGCGAATCTCAGCGACACGCAGCGGGCCGTCATGGATTCGCTTTCGAAAGACCCGATCGACATTGATTCGCTCTGTGATGCCACCGGTTTTGACGCCGGCACCTTGCTGCGTGAACTGACGATGCTGTCGCTCAAAGGTTTGGTCCGCCGGCACGACGGCGGCCGGTTCGCGCGGACTTCGTAACGCATTTTTCGAATGAAAACGATTCAGTACGTCATCGCCTACGTCGTCCGCCCGACCGCCTCGGGCCATGAACTGCTGCTCGGCCTGCGGGCCGAAGGCCGGTACATGGGCGGGACGTGGCAACTCATCACGGGCGGCATTGAGCCGAACGAAACCGCCTGGCAGGCGGCCGTCCGCGAAGTCGCCGAAGAGACGGGCCTGCCGGTGCGTGAACTTTATCGTCTGAGCCCGGTGACACAGTTTTATCGCGCCGATCTCGATGCCATCTGCGTGGCCCCGATGTTTTGCGCGATCGTTGACGCCAACGCCAAGCCGACGATCAATCCGGAACACACTTCGCTGCAGTGGGTTGACGTGCATACCGCAGCGGAACGCCTGATGTGGCCGACGGATTTGGCGGCATTGTCGCAGCTGAAAACCGAAATCCTCGAAAACGGCCGGACGAAACCGTTTCTTCGCATTTCGTAGGGGAGACGCGGGCGTCGCCCCTACAAAAATCACGGCACGACCAGCCACGGGCGCTGCCGGAATTGCACAGGTGTGACGCCGACTACTTTTTGAAAGACGCGACACAAGTACGCCGCCGAGCTGAAGCCGCTTCGCCGGGCGACGGTTTCGAGCTTGGCGTCTCCCGCCCGTAACTCGGCGGCGGCCAGGCGGACGCGGGTTTGCGTGAGATACGCCAACGGCGAAACGCCAGTCGCGTCCACGAATTCCCGGGTTAAATGCTCCCGACACCGGCCGACACGGTCGGCCAGGGTGTTGACGTTTAACGCCGGGCGATCCGCTTCGGTTTCAATGAGGTTCAGGCACCGGCTGACCAACGGCGTGGCCGCGATGCGCCGCCGGGCGAGCACGCTCAGCGCCTGCATTAAAAGTCCATAAAGTTGCCCGGAGACCAGGTACCGATCCGTCGGGCGGCCGGAGGCCTGGGTCTCGACGACGTTGAGCATCGTCTGTCTCACCGCCGAGTCGCGGCCGAAATGGAAGACCTCGCCGTGCAGCCGGTGGATGTGCTGCATCCATTCCACCGCCGCCGGGCCGGCGAAGGAGACGAACACCAGTTCCAGCGTGCCGCTCTCCCAGCCGTACTCAAATTCCCCGGGAATTGGCAGAAAAAAAGCGGTTCCTTCTGGCACGAGCACCTTCGGCCCGCCTATCTTTTTAACGAACGCCTGTCCGCCGAGGGTCAGCTGCAGCACGGCATGGTGCGGGTCGTCGCGGGTGCGGGCGTCATAATAATAACGCTCGTTTCGCCAGGTTTCGTGCCCGCAGGCGCTCAGCCAGAGCAGCGGCTCGTCCGTGCGGAGCGCGGGGAGATCTGGGGTGGGTGCCGGGTCCGGCATGTCACATTTGTACAACAAAATCCTCACCCGTCCAATGCCGTTTTCATGCCGGTGCGGTAGTTTTATGACCGGCCAGCAAGGAGAAGTCCGATGAGCACCGCCGTCCTCGACGAAAAAGAAACCAGCACCGAAGCCGAAGCCAAGTCCGGCCACGCCGCCCACACCAAGGCCGCCGACAGCCAGGAAGGCCTTCGCGGGAAGATTGACCGCCCGATCAATGTCACATTCCTCGGCGCCGGCTCGGGCTTTTGCCCCACGCTCTGCCGCGACGTGCTGAGCATCCCCGGCGCCACCCGTGGCGAGTTCCGCCTGGTCGACATCGACAAAGAGCGCCTGTCGACCATGCACCGCGTGATCGAGAAGCTCATCCGCGACCTCGGCCGTGAAGACGGCTGGAGCGTGCGCAGCAGCACCGACCGCCGCGAAGTGCTCGCCGGCAGCACCTACGCCGTCTGCTGCGTGGAAGTCAGCGGCACGGCATGTGTCGCGTTCGAAAACGACATCCCGCTGAAATACGGCATCGACCAGTGCATCGGCGACACCGTCGGCCCGGGCGGTTTGTTCAAGGGCCTGCGTTCGGTCCCGGTGTTCCTCGATATTCTTCGTGACATGCGTGAATTGTGCCCCGGCGCGATCATGCTGAACTACACGAACCCGATGAGCATGATGGTGCTCGCCGCCGGCCGCGCCGTGCCGGAAGTGCCGGTCGTGGGCTTGTGTCACAGCGTCCAAGGCACCAGCCACCTGCTGGCCGGCTACGCCGGCGTGGCGTACGACGAGATGGAATGGGAGTGCGCCGGCATTAATCATCTCGCCTGGTTCACCAAGCTCAAACACCGCGGGCAAGACCTCTACGAAACCGTCCTCTACAAAAAGTTCCAGGAAGAAATCGACCTCGGCTACCGCGAAGCCGAGGAAGGGAAAGCCGTCTTCGACGCCATGAACATGAAATGGGGCGTCCAGGGCGAACAGCCTTACAAAACCAAGGACCTCATTCGCAAAGACATGTGCCTGCACTTCGGCGCGTTCATCACGGAAAGCAGCGGCCACCTGAGCGAATACCTGCCCTACTACCGAAAAAGCAAAGCCGGCCAGGCCCTGCTGCGGCGCGGCTACGACGGCGGCAGCCGCTTCTACGCCACCAACTGGCCGACGTGGCGCAAGGACGCCGACAATCACCGCAACAAGCTCGTCAACGGCGAAGCCGAAACCGACCTCAAGCGCAGCTGGGAATACGCCAGCTGGATCATCGAAGCCGTCGAAAAAGATACGCCCGTCCGCATCCACGGCAACGTGATGAACCACGCGACCCGCCCCGGCAAACGCAACAACGGCGAGGCCGGCAAGCTCATCACGAACCTGCCCGGCGACGGTGCCGTCGAAGTGGCGTGCATGATCGACCGCAACGGCATTAACCCGACGCGGTACGGCGCTCTGCCCGCCCAGATGGCGCACGTCTGTGCGAGCAACATGGCCTACTTCGACCTGGCCGCCACCGCCTGCATCGACAAGAGCGTCGAAGCCGCCACCTACGCCCTATTGCTCGACCCGCTCACCGCCGCCGTCTGCACGCCCAAGCAGATCAAAGCCATGACCGCCGAGATCTTCGCCGCCGAGAAGGACTTCCTCCCCGGCTATAAATAACATTCATCGCAATCCCAACAACAAGAGCCGTCGCCGGCATCCGGCGACGGCTCTTGTACATTTGAGACCCGGGCACTCGACACGGGAAAAAGGCCGATTTTCGGCCAAATATTTCCCTTGACGGCCCCGGGCCGTCATCTAGACTCGCTTTCGGCCGATCGGTATTCGACCGATATTCTCCGGCCGCGTGACAGACAGTTCGCTCACCCGCCGCACCCGGCGAACGAGCCACTTCCGACTGTTTGGGGGTTCACATGCGACAGCGTTCCATCCCGGTTTGGGCCGTTCTGGTTTTGATTACAATCGGAATCACGCCCCCCGCGTCCGCGGGAGACGCCGCCCTTTTCGGGCGCGACTACTCCGTCAGCCAGCAGGCGGCGACATGCGTGGAATCGCCGCCCTTCACGGTCAGCGGCGGCGCTTCGTTGACGCACTTCTGGATCACGCGCAGCTTGATGCCGCCGGTGGTGATTTCCGTGGTGTCGGCGGCGTTCGCCTGGGCGGCACGCTCACGGGTCAGCGGGCAACGCGGGTGGAAGTGGCAGCCGGTCGGCGGCTTCGCGGGGCTGGGCACTTCGCCGGTAAGGACGATGCGCTTCCGCTTCGGCCGCGGGTCGGGCTCGGGGATCGCGCTCAGCAAGGCGATCGTGTACGGGTGCTTCGGCGTGGTGTACAGCGTCTCCGGCGTCGCCCGCTCCACAATCCGGCCCAGGTACATCACGGCCACTTCGTCGCTGAAGTGTTCCACCACCGCGAGGTTGTGCGCGATGAACAGGTACGAAATGCCCCGCTCCTGCTGGAGGTCGTCCAGCAGGTTCAGGATTTGGCTTTGGATGCTGACGTCGAGCGCGCTGACCGGCTCGTCACAGACGATGACTTCCGGCGAGAGCGCGAGCGCCGCGCGATGCCGATGCGTTGCCGCTGGCCGCCGGAGAATTCATGGGGGTAACGGAAGGCGGCGTCGGCGGGCAGGCCGACGCGTTTGAGCAGGTCGCCGACGAGCAGATCGCGCTCGCGCCCGGTGGCGATGCCGTGCACCGTCAGCGGCTCGCCGATGATATTCCCGACCGTCATGCGTGGGTTCAGGCTGCCGACCGGGTCCTGGAAGATGATCTGCATTTTGCGGCGCAGGCGGCGGAGTTCGCTGCCGTGGTAGCCGTAGAAATCCTGGCCCTTGTAGAGCACTTCGCCGCCGGTCGCGGCAATGAGTCGGAGGACGCTCCGGCCGACGGTCGTCTTCCCGCAGCCGCTTTCGCCGACGAGGCCGAGCGTTTTGCCCGCGCCGAGCGTGAAGCTCACGCCGTCGACCGCTTTCACGTGTCCGACGGTACGCGAGAGGATGCCTTTTCGGATCGGGAAGTGCGTCTTGAGGTTTTTGACTTCAAGGAGCGGAGGTTCCACTTTTGTAGCGACCGGATCGATGGCCGGCAGTGTGGCGGCGGACATTATGCGACCTCCTGGATGATGTCGGCCCGCTTGTCGGCCAGGCTCGGGATTGTCGGTTGGGCTTGTTCATAACCGGGGACGTGATGGCACGACGCCCAGTGCCGCGTCCGCACTTCCCGAAGATCGGGTTCTACGGTCGTGCATTTTGTGTCACCGTTCATGGACTGGCAGCGGTTGTGGAATTTGCAGCCGGGCGGGAAGTTCGCCGGGCTCGGCACGGTGCCGGGGATCGTTTCCAGCCGCACGCTCTTGCCGCCCAGCTTCGGCACGCTGCGGAGCAGGCCCTGCGTGTACGGGTGTTGCGGGTTGTCGAACAGGTCGGCCACGTTCGCGGTCTCGACCACGCGGCTGGCGTACATGACGGCGACGGTGTCGGCCTGTTCCGCGACGACGCCGAGGTCGTGCGTGATCATCAGGATCGACATGCCGGTGTCGTTCTGCAGCTTGCGAAGCAGTTCCAGGATCTGCGCCTGGATGGTGACGTCGAGCGCCGTCGTCGGCTCATCGGCGATCAGCAGCTTGGGCTTACACGCCAAAGCCATGGCGATCATCACGCGTTGCCGCATGCCGCCGGACATCTGGTGCGGGTATTCGCCGAGGCGGCGTTCGGGGTCATTGATGCCGACATCGCCGAGCGCCTTGGCGGCGATTTTGAACGCCTCGCGGCCGCCGACTTTCTGGTGCAGCGTGACGGCCTCGGTGATCTGGTTGCCGACCGTGAAGACCGGGTTCAGGCTGGTCATCGGTTCCTGGAAGATCATCGCGATGTCGCGGCCACGGACTTCGCGCATCTGCTTTTCCGTGTACGTCAGCAGGTCTTTCCCCTGGAACCAGATGCGGCCCTGCGTGTACTTGGTGGGCGGCACGGGGAGCAGGCGAAGAATGCTCATCGCCGTGACGGACTTACCGCACCCGGATTCGCCGACGAGGGCGACGGTTTGTCCCGGGTAGATGGAGAAGTTTGACCCGTTGACGGCCTTGATCTTTTTATGGCCGAGGTCGAATTCGATCGACAGGCCGTCGATTCTGAGGAGAGGTTCCATGGGTTTATTCTCGTTTAAGGCTTCGCGGGTCGAGTGCGTCACGGAGGGCGTCGCCGATGGTGTTGTAGGCGAGCACGGTGAGGAAGATCGCCATGCCGGGGTAGACGCCCAGCCACCAGTAAAAGCGGCTTTCGCCGAGCGCTTGATTGAGCATCTGGCCCCAGCTCGGGTCGTCGATCAGCCCGACGCCGAGGAAGCTCAGGGCGGATTCGCTCATGATCGCCCCCGCCACACCGAAGCTGGCCGAAACCAGCACCGGCGAGATGCCGTTGGGCAACATGTGCAGGAAGACGACGCGCCACGTCGGCAGCCCGCTGGCGGTAGCGGCCTGCACGAAATCCTGCTTCCGCAGGCTGAGGAACTGGGCGCGAATGAACGTGGCGTAGCCGGTCCAGCTCGTCACGCCGATGATCAGCATGATGAGGTACAGATTTCGCCCGAAGAAGGCGACGAATGTAAGCAGCAGGTAAAGTTGTGGGATGGAGCTGAAGATTTCGATCAGCCGCATGCCGAGCAGGTCGATCACGCCGGCGAAGTAGCCCATCAGCCCGCCGACCAGGATGCCGATCACCAGCGACACGCCCTCGGCGATGAAGCCGACGCTCAGCGCGATTCGGCAGGCGTGGATCATGCGGCTGAGGATGTCGCCGCCGTTCTGTTCCGTGCCCATCCAGTGTTGGCCGGTCGGGGCGTTGGGCGGCGGGTTATCGACGTCGAACGCGTCGCGGCCGTAGTCACGCGGGGAGTACGGGATCGGCGTGTGCAGTGCCCATTCGATTTCTCCGGACTTCACGCCGGCGCGGTATTGGTCGTAGATGACCATGCGGTCGGAGCGGCGGTCGAGGGCGGCGAAACTGACCGAGCCGATCGCCAGCACCAGTGCCGCCACGAGGATCAGCCGCAGGAAGTTGTTCAGCTTCTTCAGGCCGAACACCAGCCAGAGCGTGAGCGGCGTGGCGATGAGGAGGAAGACGTCGGTCCAGAGCAGGTTTTCGACCAGCGGGCTCGACCACTTCCCGCCCGATTTCATCAGCACTGGCGCGCTGTTGGCCAGGAACGGCGCGAAGACGGCGCAGAAGCCGACGACGCACAGCCAGGCGAGCGACAGACGCGTGCCGGTGCGCGAGAGTGCGTCGTGGGCGGCCAATTGCAGCAGGCTGCGCGACACGCGTGGCGGCAGGTCGGGCTGCTGTTGCACCGCGGGATTGAGCGTGACCGCTTCACTCATAGCTCACCCGCGGGTCGGCCAGCACGTAGCACAAGTCGGCGATGAGAAGGCTCACGGTGCTGATGATGGCGATCACCAGCGTGATTGACAGCACCACTTCCCGGTCGCGCACGTTGATGGCCTGGAGCATCATCTTGCCCATGCCGTCGATGCTGAAGATGTTTTCGATAATCGCCGACCCGCCGAGCAGGCCCGGCAGGATGGAGGACGAGACGGTAATCAGCGGCAGAATGCTGTTGCGAAGGACGTGGCGGAAGAGGATGACCTGTTCGGCCTGCCCTTTGGCGCGGGCGGTTCGGACGTAGTCGGCGGCGAGGTTTTCGAGCATCTGGCCGCGCGTGAGCTTGGAGAGGAACGCGAACCCGCCGTAGGTCAGCACGACGATCGGCGCCGCCAGGTGCCAGAGCCGATCGACCAGCCAGCCGACGTTGTCGTACGACGGGAAGAACGCCCAGCCCGACGCCTGCGGGCTGCTGAGGCCGCCCGTCGGGAACAGCGGGAGGAAATCGCGATTGGCGAGGAAGCCGATCATCATCACGCCGACCCACATGCCCGGCAAAGACCAGAGCGCGATCAGCACGATGCCGATGCTGACATCGATCGACGTCCCTTTTTTCACCGCCGTCAGGATGCCGCTGCTGATGGAGATGCCGTAGATGATCGGCAGGGTCAGGAGGTTGAGGGCGAGCGTGATCGGCAGCGCTTCGGCGATCATGTCGGTGACGGGCCGTTCGCGGGTGAAGCTCCGGCCGAGGTCGGGCGACTTGAAGCCGAAGCCGATCGACTTCGGGAAGCCTTCGCCGGGCTCTTTGAACCCGACGGGCAGCACGTGGTTGAGCCACTTGCCGTATTGAACGATGAACGGCTGTTTAAGGCCGAAGCGTTCGTTGAGGTATTTTTCGCGTGCGGCGCGTTCGTCGGGCCGCATCTGGCCGCTCTCGTTCAGCAGGCTGCCGCCGACGCCGCCGGGGCTCATGTACATGACGAAGAACGTCACCAGCGTAATGCCGATGACGGTCGGCACCATCAGCAGGATGCGTCGGATGATGTAGTTGAGCATCCGAGGGCCTTACTTCGTCCAGCGTTGCTGGTCCTTGGGGACGAACCATTCGCGGTCGGGGCTCAGGCCCAGCGGCAGTTGCTGGACGTTGGCGATCCGCTTGTCCATGAACATCAGCGCCTTGGGGAAGAACAGGAACGTGTACGGCTGGTCTTCGTACATGATGCGGTGCGCCTTGTTCCAGATCTTCATGCGTTCGCCGTCATCGAGCGTGCGGCGCGCCTGTTCGATGAGGGCGTCGAGCTCGGGGTTCTTGTAGCTCATGAAGTCGTCGCCACCGTCGGCCATCTGGCTGCTGTGGAACATCTGGAAGACGTCCGTCTCAATGCCCGCCGTCCACCCGAGGCTGATGGCGTCGAACTGGCGGTGCTTGAGGCGTTCGCCGAAGACGCTGAATTCCTGCGGGTCCTGCTTCATGCGGATCTTCGCCTTGGCGAGTAGATCCTTGAGCAGCAGCGCCTGTTTTTCGTAATTCGGCGAGCCCGACGGGTAGGTGAGCGTGAACTCGAACGGCTCGCCGTCTTTGTTCGTCAGGATGCCCGTGCCTTTGTCCGTCCAGCCGGCTTCTTCGAGGAGCTTGAGGGCTTTGTCCGGGTCGTACGGCCAAGGCGTGATCGACGGGTCGCACTGCTTGCTCGACGGATTGAACGGCCCCGTCGCCGGAACGGCCAGGTTCAGCATCACGTCGCTGATGATCCGCTTCTGATCGATCAGCAATGTCATCGCCTGGCGGACGCGCTTGTCGGCGAACTTCGTCGGCTTGCCTTCGCGGGCCTGGTTCCAGGCGACATAGCGATACCCGCCGGTGCTGGCCTGGTATTCGTAGTGCTGCGTGCGCTCGAGGATTTTGTCGTCCTTGAGCAGCTTCAGGTAGCGTTCCGGCGGGCAGCCCATGAGGTCGATATCGCGATTGCGGAAGCTCGTCTCGATCGCCACGCTGTTGGTGAACTGCCGATAGACGATCTTGCTGAAGCCCGACTGCTGGCCCCAGTAGCGCGGGTTGCGGAGCAGCTCGATCGACGTGCCGGGCTTCCACGACGTGGGGTTTTCCAGTTGGTAGGCGCCGGAGCCCATCAGGTAGCCGGTCGACTGGTTGTACTCGCTCGGGGAGAACTTCTCGTAGAAGTGCTTGGGCATCACCTGCGTGCTGCCGGCGACTTCGAGCGCCTGAAAGAACGGCGTGCGGAAGACGAACGCCACCTTGTTGTCGGGCAACGCTTTGACGGACTTGATGCTCCGCAGGCCCGAACGCTCACGCGGGGCGTCGATCTGCGGGTTTTGGATCAGGTTGTACGTGAAAGCGACGTCTTCGGCAGTCACCGGCGTGCCGTCGGAGAACGTCGGGCCCTGCCGCATTTTGAAGGTGATGGTGGCGG
Source organism: Tepidisphaeraceae bacterium (assembly GCA_049840775.1). Classification (GTDB taxonomy): domain Bacteria; phylum Planctomycetota; class Phycisphaerae; order Tepidisphaerales; family Tepidisphaeraceae; genus RYN-431. The sequence goes on along the minus strand of JASGJJ010000006.1, from coordinate 418,858 downwards.
CGGTCGGGCAGTCTTTCTCGCGGCCGATGACTTCGTCGGTGCGGCCTTCCTTGGTCTTGGCCTCGACGAACGCTTTTTGCTCTTCGGGCTTGGCGTCTTTCGGGAAGTCGTCGAACGCTTTGATTTCGTCTTCGGTCAGCGGGACGGCGCGGCGTTTTTCGGCGTACGCGGTCCAGGCGGCGGTGTTGTCGTCGATCGTCCAGCTCTCGGCGAGCAGGCCTTGCCATTTGAGCGTGACCGGGTCACGGTCGATCAGCGTCTCCAGCACGTTGCCGATGACGTCCGCAGAATTCGCGTCGCCGCCGAGGAACGGCGTCAGCGCCGGCACGTTGCTGGAGAAGCCGTAGACCATCCAGTCGCCTTCGGCGAAGTTCGGCATGGCTCGGGCGGCGGCGATGCGCGCCTGCGAACCGGTTGCCGTGCTGTTGGCGGTGGCGCTGCCGGAATTGGCGGCGCCGTTCTGGACCGCGACGCCCGACTGCAGCGTCCGCTGGATGTTCTGCAGATCGACCGCCTGCTGGTCGAGCTTGTGCTTGATGTTCTGGACTTCGTCCCACTGGCGATCGAACTGCAGCATGGCGAGGACGATCAGCACGATCAGCACGCCGAGCACGCTCAGGATGACGAAATCTTTTACGCCGAAATTACGTTCCATTCGCGCTCCAGCGAGGGGAGATCAATCAGAGCTTGCCGGCGTCATTCTTCGGGTCGAGCACGTCGCGAAGGCCGTCGCCGAGGAAGTTTAAACCCAGCAGCGCCACCATCAACAGTGAGCATGGGAACAAGAGCATCCACCAGTAGAATTTCACCGGCGTTAAGCCCGCCACGCCGTCGCTCGCCAGGCTGCCCCAGGTCGGCAGCGGGAGACGCACGCCGACGCCCAGGAAGCTCAGAAAACTCTCCTGCAGGATCGCGCCCGGCACCGTCAGCGTCGCATAAACCGTGATCGGCCCGACCAGGTTCGGCAGCACGTGACGCATGAAGATCCGCTTGTGCGGCATGCCGATCGCACGCGCCGCTTCCACGAACGGCAGGCCTCGCAACTGCAGCACCTGCCCGCGGACCACGCGCGCCATCGTCAGCCAGCTGACCAGCCCGATCGACAGGAACATCACCACCAGGTTGGCCGCCTGTGCGGAGCTGAACCAGTTGTGCCCGAACTGCAGGCGGTCGAACAGCTTCGTCATCGGGACTTCGAGCGCGATTTTGAAGAGGATGACCAGCAGGATGTACGGCAGGCCGTAGAAGACGTCGACCGACCGCATCAGCAGCGAATCGACCCACCCGCCGGTGTAACCCGCGATGAGGCCGACCGCGGTGCCCAGGACGACGGCGACGGTGGCGGCGGCGACGCCGACCATCAGCGAGATTGATCCGCCGAGCAGGCAGCGCCCGAGGATGGACCGCCCGAGCGTGTCATAGCCGAAGAGCCCGGCGATCGAGCCGTCGGGCCCCTGCCGCACCGCATCGGCGGCCTGGCGGGTGTATGACAGGGCGTGCCCTTCGGAGAGCGTCAGCGGCAGCGTGGCGATGCTGAGCACCAGCACCAGCAGCACAAAGCCGCCGCCGAGGAGAATGCGAGGCGTCAGAAGGGGTTTGAACCGGTTCATCGGCTACCCCCGACGTCGACGCGCGGGTCGACAAAGCCGTACGCCAGGTCGACCAGCAGATTAAAGACAAGAACGAAGGTTGAGTAAACGAGCACCACGCCGAGGATGAGGGTTTGATCGCGGTTCAGCACCGAGTTGATGAAGAACTCGCCGAGGCCTTTGATGTTGAAGACTTTTTCGACGACGAAAGACCCCGTCAGCACGCCCGCCGCCGCCGGCCCGAGGTAGCTGAGGACGGGCAAAATGGCGTTCTTCAAACAGTGCTTCCAGACGACCCAACTGCGGCTCAGGCCTTTGGCGCGGGCGGTACGGACGAAGTCGCTGGAGAGGACGTCGAGCATGCTGACGCGGGTGAGCCGCGCGATATACGCCATCGGTGCCAGTGCGAGTGCGATGCCCGGGAGCATGATGTCAATCGGTTTTTCCCAGCGTCCGATGGCGAACACGCCCTTGAGCGGCCCGGCGGCGCTGGCCATCAGCATGAGGGCGGCGACGACGAAGCTCGGGATCGAGATGCCGACCAGTGCGAGCGTGAGGCTCATCCAGTCCAGGAACCCGCCCCGCCGCACCGCAGCCATTGTGCCGATGAACACGCCGGCGATCGTCGCGACGATCATCGCGAAGAGGCCGAGCACCACCGACACGGGCAGCGACGCCAGGATGATGTCATTGACCGACCATTCCTTGTAATTGAGCGACGGGCCGAAGTCGCCGCGGAATAGGATCTGGGCCGGGTAGTGGGTGAGGAATGACAATGGGCTGCTGGCGTGGAATTTTTCTTCCAGCGCGGCTTTGACGGCGGGGTCGAGGTTGCGCTCGTTCGTGAACGGGCTGCCGGGCGCGACCCACACCAGCAGGTAGGTAATGACGTAAATGATCGCGAGGATCAGCGGCAACTGCAGCAGACGGTAAGCAATCAGTTTTGTCATCGGAAACAATCAGGGCGACTTGGCGTCCTCGAACGACAGGCTCTTCCAGTCCACGATCAAACGCGCGTTCGGCACGAGGCCTCGCACGCGGCTGCCGATGAGGGTCGGCGTGACCGGGTGATAGAGCGGGACGACGGCACCTTCGGTGTTCAGAAGCTGCTCGGCCTGTCGGAGAGAGTTGAGGCGTTTTTCCTTGTCGGGTTCGGCGGCGGCCTGGTTCAGGAGCCGATCATACTCGGGGTTGATCCAGCTCGCATCATTCTGCAGGCTTGCGGACTGGTATTTGTCGGTGAAAGTGGAGACGTCGGGGTAATCGCCCGTCCACGCCGCCGCCGCCATCGCGAAATCGCGGCCGCTCAGGCGCTCGCTGAACGTTTTGCCTTCCACGCCTTCGATCTCAATATTGATCCCCAGCGCCTTCTGCCATTGCTGGCTCAGCACTTGTGCGATGCGGGCGCGGGTGGAATTTTCGCTGTTGTAGAGGAAGGTGACTCGGCCGAAGCCCTTCCCGCCGGGGTAGCCGGCGTCGGCGAGGAGTTGCCTGGCTTTTTCGACGTCATAACCGAGGCCGGGCAGGCTTTCGTAGCCGGGCAGCGTGCCGGGCGGGACGAACGTCGTCGCCACCTTTTCGCCGAGGCGGGTGACGTTTTCGACGATGAACTTCTTGTCGATCGCGTAGGCGAGCACCTGCCGCACCCGGACGTCTGCCATCGGGTTCTTTGAACCGTCCGGCAACGTCGGCTTGCAGCTCATCGTCAGGTACTGCGTGGTGAACGACGGCGCGACGTGCAGCCCTTCGACGTTTTTCTGCTTCAACTCCGGCGCGATCTCCTGCTGCACTTCGACGATCCAGTCCAGGCTCTTGGCCGTGAACTGCAGGTAGCTGCTGAGCGTGTTGTCGTTCACCAGCATGTCGATTTCGTCGAGCTTCACCTTGCCGGCGTCCCAGTAATAGCGGTTCGGCGTGAAGCGGAGAATGCGCTTGAATTTCCAGTCCGTCAGCGCGAACGCGCCGTTCGTGACGACGGCCGGCGGGCGGGTGTATTCGCTGCGGTAAGTGACGTGCCCGGTCTTGGGGTCTTTATCCGCGAACGGCCGCATCGACGGTTCGTGCCGCGGGTAGAACGGCGTGAAGGCGACGAGGTCAATGAAGTACGCCACCGGCTGCTTGAGCGTCACCTGGAATGTCAGGTCGTCGATCGCCTTGATGCCGACCGTGTCGAACGACACGTCTTTACCGGCCGCGTAAGCGTCTTTGTACGCCTCGGCGCCGCGGATGTAATAAAACAGGTAGGTGTACTCGCCCGGCTGCTGGAGCATGTAGCGCCAGCTGAATTCGTAATCGCCGGCCTTGACGGTGTCGCCGTTGGACCACTTCGCATTCGGGCGGAGGTGGAACGTGTAAACGCACTGGTCGGCGGAAATATCGACGCTCGTCGCCCCGGCGGGGATCGGCGTGTATTGCGGGCCGGTCGGCGAGTAGAGGCCTTCACGCGTCAGGTACGTGACGCGAATGTCCTGCGAGTAGGACATTTCGTTCAGGTCGAGCGTGTAGATGTCGCCGCGATTGATGAAGCGGAACGTCTTGGCGTCGTCCGCTTTATCGCGATCACAAGAGGCCGACAGCAGCAGTGCCGGCAGCAGGGTTGTGATGAGTCGTCTGGACAAAAGACTGGCGTTCATCACGGGTACAACTTACTTGATCGTCGGGGCGTCTGTAAGGGCTTTGTAATCGGGCAGCGCCTTCACGGCCGCCATCGCTTCCTCGAGCGGCTTGGCGGCCTTTTCGGGGGTCGGCTGCCGCAGGCCCACCAGCACTTTGAACTTCGCCTCAACGGCGGGCTGCGTTTGCGAGCGGAACCAGACGCCTAACGCACCCGCGGTGCTGGACATCAGGTTCACGAACTGCACGCCGGCGTCGCCTTCGGGCAGACCGTTCAGACGCTGCACCGACACGCCGAGCAGATTCACCAGGTTCTGAACGATCGCCAATTGCTTGGCCTTGTTCGAACCGATGGCCGTCAGCACTTCCCGCTTCACGAAGAAGACCAGCGGAACGCGGTCTGCCTGCGGAAAGTGCGGGTGCCCCGCCACGTAAAGTGATACGCGGGCGGCGAGGATCGAATTCACCCCGTCGACCGCCATCAGCAAGGCGTCGGCGGGCAATTTGGCGTCGGCGAGGTCGAGCTGGTCGTAAGCGGTCTGAACCAGCGCGCCAACCGCGACGTGCTTTTTCGCGGCGGCGACGATCGCGTCGATCGTCTTCTGCCCCTGGCTCACCCGCAACGCCGGCAGATTGAGGTAGCCGGGCAGAACCGCCCCCGCTCCCTTAATCGCCCAGATCGCCACCGCAGGGGATTCGTCCGCGGTAAGTGTCAGGACGCGTTCGTGGAGCTGGGCAAGCTTGGTCGACGTCGTCAGCCGCGAGACGATGATCGCCGCGTTCAGCCGGTTCGGCACGCCGGCGGGCGATTTGTCCTTCATCAGCACGTCAAGGTTCGCCTCGACGGCGCCCAGGTACTGGCTGAGGAAGACGCCCGACGGCGTGACATTGATGATCTGTTCCGCCTGGCGGCAGAGCTCTTCGCGGGCGGCGGACGACGCCTTGACGTCGTGACCGGCGACCAGGGCGATCTGCGTGGAGACGTACTTGGTGATCGCACTTGTTGTTGAGGATCAAGGCTGGCGGCGGTGCGAACCGCTGCCGGCAGGTCGGCGGCGTGCGTGACGCCGGACGAAGCCGCAACACCTACTGCCAACGCCGCTGCCGTCCACCGCCATCGATTCACGCTCGTGCCCTCACGTAAGAGCGGGGACGCTACCCTACCGCTCCATATGCGTCAAGAAACTGCCAGTTACAGGCCAGACTTAACGGAAACCTCAGGCGGTGACCTTGACCATCGTGCGGTAGCTCTTCGCCCCGCTCTGGCCGACGCTTTCGATGGCGTAGTAGTAGGTCGTGCCGTCGACGGCGGAGTCGTCCTGGAAGAAATTGCTCGGCCGGGCGTTGATCGGGGCGTCGTTCAGCAGCGTGTACGTGCCCGCCGCCGTCGTCGAGCGGTAGACGTTAAAGCCGGTGATCTTCGCGCCGTCGACCGGGCTGGTCCAGTTCACACGGACGCCGTCGCTGTTGGCGTAGGCGTACACCGTCGGGGCCTGCTTCACGGCGCCTTCGGGGACGATGTTGCTGATGAGATAGACGTTGTCGTTGAAGTCGTAATTGGTCGTCAGGCGGTTGTAGTCGTGCAGGACGATGTAGGTGTTCGGGATCAGCACGCCGTCGCTGTCGCGAACGGGGAAGAAGCGGAGGAACTTCTGTGCGGATTTCGGCGTGCTGGGGTCGTCGGCATTGAAGGTGTTGAGCGAGTAATCGCTGTATTCACCGCCGCCACCGGTGGAGTCGGCGGTGCGCTTTTCAACGACGAACCCGAACGTGCCCGTGCCCGGACGGAAGCTGCCGGCAGTGATGCCAGTGCTCGCGTTGCTCATGGAGGAATCAGGTGTCGGCAGGATCATCTGGCCGGTGCCGACCTTGTCGCGGATGACTTGTGTATAGCTGCCGGTGTTGCCCTTGGTGTACCAGCCCATGTAGCTGTTCGTGCCGACGGTATCGCCGTCGCTGTTGACGTAGGTCTGGTTGTGGAATGTCGCCAGTTCGACAATGGTGACGGCGGCGGAGGTGTCGGCGGCGGTGAAGTACTGGGCGTTGATTTCGTCGCCGTAGGTGCTGGTCGACGCGCCGTTGTTCAGGCCGCTGAGCGAATCGGGGATCGTCGTCTGGTAGCCGAAGAGGTCGTTGACGATGCGGCCGGCGGACGGTTCCACCGACGGCTGGCTCGGGCCGGCCTGCTCGGAGTACTGCTGCCACTGCCCGATGAGGTTGATGGCCTTGCTGGGGTTGTTCGGGTCGTTGCTGGTGATCGTCAGCGTGCCGTAGTGGATCGCCGTGCCGCTGCTGGCCGTGAAGGTGACGGTGATGGTGCGGCTGGCGCCGGGCGCGATCGTCGCCGCCCCGCCGCCGCTGGTGATCGAATAATCGCCGGTGACCGACGAGTTGATCGTCATCGAACCCTTGCCGGTGTTCCGGACGATCACGGAGTTGGTGCTGCGGACGAGGTTGGTCACGTCGGCGTTTTTCGTGCCGATTTCGTTGAAGACCAGTGTGCTGTTGTCCGGATAGGCGACCTTGTTCTCGACCGAAAGCGTCGGCGAAGTGCCGGCCAGGTTGACGTTCGTGACAATGAACACCAGGTCCTGGTTGTCGGCGACGCTGGTGACTTCGTATTCCTCTTCCGCAACGATGTACGCGTTCGGCACGACTTCGCCGGCCTGGTTGATGAACGGGTAAATGCGGAAGTGCGTGTACGACGAGCTGTCGCTCCAGGCGCTGTTCAGCGTGTTTTCGGAGTAGACGTTGCGAACGGTTTTGTCGGTGTTGACGAAATTCGGGTACTGCGTGAGCAGCCCGAACTCTGCCGTGCCCGGGTCAAACTTGGTGACGCCGTAGTAGTACGGGTTGACGGACTGTGCGGTGTCGCCGGGGACGTACCACATGTACTGGGCGCTGTCTTCGTCGCCGGGCGTATAGAAGCCCATGCGGACGGCGGGCGAGGAGGCGTTGGTGAAGACCGCCATCGGGGTGATCGTCACGTCGCCGGTGCCCGCCTTGGTGAAGGTGCCGTTCCAGCTCGTGATTTCGTCGGTATCGGTCGGCTGGGTGGTCGGGAAGTGGTAGTTGTCGGCGTCGGTTTCACCACTCTTGATCGGCAGGTTGTAGAGGTCAAACACCTTCTGCAGCGACGGCTCGCTCGAGCCGCTCGTGCCGTTGGTCGGCATACCGCGGAGGGGGACGACGTTGCTGAAACCATTCCGGCTGGGAATAGTTTGTGTCATCACACGCAGCACGGCGTTCTGGAAATCGGTCGTGCCGGTCGGAGCGGTAAATTGGACCGTATACTTGACCTGTGCCCCGACGCCCAATGATCGACCGGTGGACGGGAAATCTAACACCTTGAAATAGCTGGCGTTATCGCCTTTGATCGCGAGCCGATCGATAACGACCCGCTGGTCGCCGCTGTTTGTGATTCGAACTTCGTAAGTCTGAGTCGACCCCTTGACCGCGTTGAAATAAATGTTGTTGGGGCCAACGGTGAGTTGGGCGGCCAGCAATTCACGCGACTCAAGATTTTCGACCAAGTTCGAACTGTGCATACGGCTTTCCTTTAACTACGGCTTCAAGATTTTCACGCGAACGCTCGACATTTCCTGCTGCAGAAACAACAGAGCATCGCCACTCTTTCTAACCGACGACGCCAAGAATGTATCCGTTGCATTTTTTTTTACATTATAGTCGGTAGCGCAAAAATCTGCGGGCCGTGACGACCGTCACGGCCCGCAGATTGGTTTTTCTGGGCATCGGACGATTTTTACTGGGTCAGGACGTCTTGCCCTACCGTCCCGTTCAGCGTGTCCGTGCCGGCCCCGCCGACAAGGCTGTCCGCTTTGCCGTCATTATTATTCCCAATGATGTACGCATAAAGCACGTCATCCCCATCGGCACCTGTCAGCGTGTCTGCACCGTCGCCGCCGATGAGTGTATCGTTATCGACACCGCCGCTGATGCGATCATTGCCGGTCCCGCTGCCGCCGTTCAACAGGTCGTTACCAGCACCGCCGTCGATGTCGTCGCTATTGGCACCGCCATCAATGGAGTCATCGCCGGCCTCACCATAAAGCAGGTCTGAGCTGCTTCCGGACGAAATCGTGTCATCCCCATCGCCACCATGGCACTCGTCGATCCCGCCAAGCGTTGTGATGGTATCGTTCCCCGCCTGCCCACTCACGTAGGGGTAATAAGCCGTCCCGAAGACGGAATCCATGGTCGGATCGACTACAAAGAAGTCGTTCCCGTCACCCATAACGACATTGAATGTGTCGATGCCAGAACTGATCGAATTGGTCTGCAAGACTGTGCCGCTTGCGTTTTTCTGCGCGATCTTCGTTACGCCGCCGCTCACGTATAAAAAGAAACGCAACGCGCCCGACGCGGTCACATCGTCATTGTCTGTTATCGAGGCTATGCCGCTCGATACGGATTCCGAATAGCTAAACGAGAACATCAGACGCCGGCCAAGTTCTTCGATCATACTTCCCCTTTTTAGGTGTGTCCCTATGAAGACTGCTCTCTCAAAGGCCACTTTGTGAGAGCAGTCATATTGTAGCCCCCCCCCTTAATTCTCAACACAAATGTTTTTTTGCCAAGAAGTGTAGCCTTGTCGGCCAATCGGAATAGCCAGTCGACACCTCAGGACAGGAGCGAGGAAGAATCGAGCAGTTCCTGATCCTGTTCGCCGAACTGCGTATCGCTCTCCGAAATTCGCACTGACGAAAACGCGGCATCCGGAACTTTCCTGCTCGCCGATACGCTACTCGGGGCGGAAGCTCTTAATTGGAATGACAGGTACGGCGTGGCGGGCTGGTTGATCTTAAACGCCAGATTCGTGTGATTTACGAGGGTTTGGTCCGCCGTCAGCACGCCCTTTACGGTGAACGTACGGCTTTCGCCGGGGAGAATGTAAATATCATCCGTGCCGAGGTCTGTGACGATAAAGTTCCGCCGATAGCTGCCGTTGATTTTGGTCAGGTGGGCGTCGATCGCGAGGGTGGTCGTTCCGTCGTTGGTGACCGAGACCGTGCGGGTCATGCCGTTGCGGTCGCCGGGGGTCGGGTAGACGACGACGCGGTACGGGACGGAGTTTTCCGAGCCCGGCGTGGCGACGGAGTTCACGGCGGTCGGTTTCATGAGGACGATCGAGCCGGTGTTGTTCGCCGAGTCGAGCTGCGCGACATATAAGTTGTTGCCGCTCTGGACGATATCGATCGGGTTACTGAGCCCGGTCAGCCCGGTGATGCGTGCCTGGACGCCGCTCTTGCTGATGCTGCCGTCGGAATTCGGGGTGATGGCGAGGATGTCCTGGCCGCTGTTGTAGCGGCAGATGAGGAGCGTGCCGTTGAGTTTCCCGCCGAACGCGCTCCCGGTGTACTCGATCATGCCGTTCGGGCTGACGTTTTTTCCGATGTCGTAGGCGGGCAGCGTGTAGTCGGCGTCGGGCTGAGTGCCGACGGGGTACATGTGGCCGGCCTGGCTGGAGGTGGTTTGGGCGAATTCGTAGGGGTCGGCGTCGGCGGTCGGGTTGCCGCCGCCGAGCACGTATTCGCCGCGCGTCGGGTTCGGGTGGCCGTAGTATTTGCCGCTTTCGACATCGAGGAGCACGTCTTCTTCCGTCTGCGGCACTGCGGTGAGCGCCGGTGCCCCGCCGCCCGCAGGCGTATTGCCGCCCGCGCTGCTGCCGTTCACCGCCGAGTACATGTGCCCGTTGCTGTGGAAGACGATGTCGTACGCATTGCGAACGCCGGTCGCCCAGATGTTGAGCGCGTTGGCGGAATTGGTGGCGTCGTAGGTGGCGTTGGTGAGATCGATCGGGCCGCCGTTGCTGGACAGCTCGGTATCGAGCTTGGCGAGGTTCACGCGAATGTAAGCCGCCGACAACGCGTTCTCCGGCCGGCTGCCCCAGGTGGTGTCGGCCGCGCCCATCGCGCTCATGCTCGGGATGCAGAAAAAGAAATTATTCCCCGACGTATCAAAGGCGATCTGGTTATTCAGATGGTCTTTCACCGACCGCGGAATGCCGACGATGACGTCGTTATAGCTGTCGAGGTTCGCGCCGCTGAGGACGCTGATTTTCCCCGTGTAATTGTCGGCCTGGTAATCGCGCCCGCTGCCCGAGCCGGCGATGCTGCCGAGCTTGTACTGGCCGTGGCTGACCCAGAGTTTGAGGCTGCCGGCGGTGGCGTCGGGGTCGAAGGTGATGCCGGTGATAATCCGGGCGTGGTCGACGGAGTCATTGTCGCGAACGGTGGTGATCGTCTGGCGGTTCGACAGCGTGCCGTCGCTTTCGATCGTCCAGCGATAGATGTAGCCGTCGAGGGTGGCGGCATAGAGCTTGCCGTCCGGGCCGGTTGTCACCGCCGTGTACGCCGCCGCCTGGCCGCTGGTGGTGACCTGGGTTTTGGTGAAATTGATGTCCGGGTCGGCGATGGCGATTTCGCTGCCGGTCTTGAAGGTGAACGCGTACGGCGCGAGCACGTTGCCGGCGATGTCTTTGATCTTCGTGCCGGACGACACGTACGCCTGGTTCACTTCGACGCGGTAATTCTGGTTCGCCTTGAGCGGGTTATTCGGCGTGATGGAGAGCGTGTCGCCGCCGCCGGAGGTCTGCAGGTTGCCGGTGTCGATGTAGTCGCTGTCAGACAGGCCGGTCTTGCGCGTGCCGTCGGTGTTGGCTTCGAAAATGCGGAACGCCGAGCGATACAAGGCATCGAATTTGATCGGCCCGTTCGGCAGGTTCAGGGCGAGCACGACCGTCAGATCGCGTCGCGCGTTGGCGGTATTCGACGGCTGCGTGACGCTCATCACCGACGGCGCGGTCGCCGACGCGTAAACGCCCGGCGACACGCCGATCTCATTCACAGGCGTGGCCGAAACGGAGAAAAGACGACGAGATTCCAACCCCTCAACAGTGCTCACGAAGTGCATCGTACCAAGATCGGCGATTCGGGGCGGTTTTCGTCATCGGACGATTCACTGAAATTCCCCCACCGCCGCAACGCAACACCGCCGCGGCATAAACCGCGGCGGTGCTTGGAATTGCGATAACCTGCGACGCGGCCATCAGGCCGTCGTGTTCGCGTTGAACGCACGCAGCGGGATCGACAGGTACGGCGTGTCCGGGTCATTCGTCTTCAACTGCAACGTCGCGGCGGCGGTGTCGGTCTGGCCCTTGGCGAGATAGCCGCTGATGTTCAGCGTCAGGCTCGCGCCTGGGGCGATCGTCACCGAGGTCGTCGGGAAGTTGGCACCGAAGTAGAAATTCTTCCGGTTCGCCCCGCCGATGCGGCTGGTGGTCGGGTCGAAGATCAGGTCGGCGTCGCCGTTGTTGGTGATCGTCACCTGCCGCGTGATGGCGCTGCCGCCGGGCTTCACGTAGAGGCCGAGCTTCGACGGGCTGATGGCGGCATCGGGCTCGGTGGTGCTGGTGGACGGCTTGAGCAGCATGATCGAGCCGGCGCTGAGGTCGATCTCCAGGCTGACCACGTAGATGTTGCCGTTGGTCATGTCTTCGACGATGTCCAGCGGCGAGCCGAGGTGCGTGAAGCCGTTGATGCGTTCCTTGGTGGCCGACTCGTCGACCGAGCCGTCCTTGTTGATCTTCAGGGCGAGAATGTCCGCCCCGCCGCTGTAGCGGGTGCTGAGAATGTAGCCGTCGAGGTTGGCGTTTTTGCCGCCGACGCTCTTGTACTGCAGGATGCCGTCCGGCGAATAGTTCGTGCCGTAGTCGAGCACCGGGTAGGCGTAGTTGCGGTCGGGCTGCTGGCCGGCGGGATAGGCGGCGATTTCGAACGGGTCGTTGTCGCTGCCGGCGGTCGGGTTGCCGCCTTCATAGATGTACTCACCACGCGACGGGTTCGGGTGGCCGTAGTACTTGCCTTCCACGACATTCAGCAGTTTGTCTTCTTCGACCTGGCGGACGTTGGTGAGCGACCCGGACGACGGCCCGGTGTACGTGGCGTAGCTGCCGTCGCTGTTCTTGTAACTGTCTTTGTCGATGCGGTTTGCGACCGGCACGCTGCTGAAGCTGGGCGTGGCCGGCACGTTGCCGCCGGCGCTGCTGCCGTTCACGTTCGCCAGCAGATGGCCGTAGCTGTCGAAGACCATGTTGAAGGCGTTACGAATGCCCGTTGCGAACAGGCGAACGGGGTTCGTGCCCTTGTAGATGTTGTAGTGCAGCGTGCCGGCGGTCAGGCCGTCGGCGGTGTTCTGGTCGCCGTCGATGGCGAGGTTGACCGGGCCCTTGTCGTGCACCCACTGGTTCAGGCCGAGTTCGCCGCCGATTTTCGCGCGGATGATGCTGGCGGAGTAGATGTTTTCGACGCGGTTGCCCCAGGTGGTGTCGGCGGCACCCATGGCGTTCATGCCGGCGACGCCGAAGTAGATGTTCTTCCCCGACGGGTCGAAGATGATCTGGTTGTTCATGTGGTCCTTGGTGGACCGCGGAATGCCGACGATTTTGTCCTGGTAGTTCTGCAGGTTCGCGCCGCTGACGACGCTGACTTTGCCGGTGAAATTGTCCGCCGATTTGCCGAAATCGTCGCTGCCGCTCGGGTTGCTGCCGATGCGGTATTGGTTGTGGCTGACCCAGATGGCGAGATTGTCGGCCGTCGAGCCCGGATCGAAGACGATGCCGGTAATGATGCGAGCGCCGCCGTTGTTATCGCGGATAGTGGTGATCTCTTGCTCGCCCGACAGCGTGCCGTCGCTGCCGATGGTGTAGCGATAGATGTAGCCGTCGGTCGTGCCGGCGTAGAGCTTGTGATCCGGGCCGATCGCCACGCAGGCGAAGGTTTTCGTGCCCGGTGCGCTTTGAAGGTATTGGTCGAAGTTGATCGTCGGGTCACTGGCCGGCAGGTAGGTGCCGGTGGTGAACGTGGTGGTGTACGACGCGAAGATGTTGCCGTCGACGTCACGGACCCTGTTATTGCTGGTGACGTACGTGCCGTTGACTTCGACGCGGTATTGGTGGTTCGCGGTCAGCGGGTCGTTGGTCTGGATGATCAGCGCGTCGCCGCCGCCGGTGGTTTTAAGGCGTTGGAGTTCGCTGTCGGGGTCACTGGACTTGTAGACCTTGCCGCTGGTCAGGTCGGTCAGACGAACGGCGGCGCGGATGAGGTTGGTCGGGTCAATGCCGCTGCCGCCGGAGATCGTGAGCCGGATGGCCGTGTTCAGGTCGGCGGCGGCTGCGGGGTTGGATGGATTGTCTGTCGAGGTGACTTCGAGCGAAACGAACGTCGGCGTGGTGACGGCGGCATAAACGCCGCTGGTTTCGCCGATCACGTTCACGGTATTCGAAGCGGTCGAAGAGAAGAGTTTGCGGGCCTCGACCGTTTCGAACTGGCACAGGTTAGACTTCATCTGAGATCTCGTAAGGGAACACCACTTCGCCCTGCCCTCGGCCGCCACACCCCGCGGCATGCCGAGAGGCGTACTCTACACGAACCCCGCCGCCCGAAAAACCGACAGCGCCCCGCCCGTTTGCCGCAGCAAACCGGCACACCCCAATAAACGCCGCCGCATGGGAAACCCTTTCAGCGGCGAATCGTCGCAGCGATTCCGCGGCAAATTAGGCATGATTCCTATTCCCCGGCCGCGCCGCCGCACGATCGCGCGGTTCGGAAAGAAGATCGAACGTAAATTCGGTTTTTGCACGCAGTTTGCTAGAGGTTATCGGGCGATTGAGGATGCAGCGGCGTCGCCGGGTTTTTTGACAGGCCCGGGGCGAGTCCCGATGATCCCCACGCCCGCGTCCCCTTAGTCGCCTTGGGCGGCGATTAGGTGGATTACTCTTTCAATCCGGAGAACGCCCTATGGCCAACCCTCGCCAAGCCGCGATCGCTGCGATCGCCGCCAATCGTGTCAAACTTGACCGCATCGACTTCAAGACGACCCACGTCAAAGACCTCTACGGCAGCTACGTCTTCTCCGAAGAAGTGCAGAAGGCACGCCTGCCGAAGCCGATCTTCAAGAAGCTGCAGGAGACCGTCAAAAAGGGTGCCCCGCTCGACCCGAGCCTGGCCGAAACCGTCGCCACCGCCATGAAAGACTGGGCGGTCGAAAAGGCGCGACCCACTATACCCACCTGTTCCAGCCGATGACCGGCACGACCGCCGAGAAGCACGACACCTTCGTCTCGCCGGACGGCACCGGCGGCGCGCTCGCCGCCTTCAGCGGGAAGGAACTCACCCAAGGCGAACCCGACGCCAGCAGCTTCCCCAGCGGCGGCCTGCGCGCCACCTTCGAAGCCCGCGGCTACACCGCCTGGGACCCGACCAGCCCCGCCTACATCATGCCGCACCCGAACGGCAGCACGCTGGTCATCCCGACCGCCTTCCTCAGCTGGACCGGCGAAGCCCTCGATAAGAAGACCCCGCTCCTCAAGTCGATGGACGCCCTCTCCAAGCAGGCCATCCGCGTACTGAAGATCTTCGGCAAGAGCGTCGACCGCGTCATCACGACCGTCGGCCCGGAGCAGGAATACTTCCTGATCGACAAGAACTTCTACTACGCCCGCCCCGACCTCATCGCCACCGGCCGCACCCTCTTCGGCGCCCAGCCGCCCAAGGGACAGGAACTGGAAGACCAGTACTTCGGCGCGATCCCGGAACGCGTGCTCGCCTACATGGCCGAGTGCGAAGCCGAAATGTTCAAGCTCGGCATCCCGGTCAAGACCCGCCACAACGAAGTGGCCCCGAGCCAGTACGAAATCGCCCCGACGTTCGAAGACTCCAACCTCGCCGTCGACCACCAGAACCTGACCATGCAGGTCCTGCAGAAGACCGCCGACAAGTACGGCCTGGTCTGCCTGATCCACGAAAAGCCGTTCGCCGGCATCAACGGCTCGGGTAAGCACAACAACTTCAGCATGGGCACCGACAGCGAAAACCTGCTGGAACCCGGCACCGACACCCACGCCAACGCCCAGTTCCTCGTCTTCTGCACGGCCGTCATCCGCGCCGTGAACAAGTACGCCGAAATCCTGCGTCTGTCGATCGCGTCGGCTCACAACGACCACCGCCTCGGCGCCAACGAAGCCCCGCCCGCCATCATCTCGATCTTCCTCGGTGACATGCTCACCGACATCTACGACCAGATCGAAAAGAGCGGCGCGGCCAAGAGCACCAAGGCCGGCGGCCTGTTCAAGACCGGTGCCAGCGTCCTCCCGACCCTGCCGAAAGACTCCGGCGACCGTAACCGCACCAGCCCGTTCGCCTTCACCGGCAACAAGTTCGAGTTCCGCGCCGTCGGCAGCTCTGCCAACATCGCCGGCCCGAACACCGTGCTGAACACCATCGTCGCCGAATCGCTCGACTTCATGGCGACCGAACTCGAAGCCGCCATCAAGGGCGGTAAAGACCTCAACACCGCCGTCCAGGAACTGGTCACCAAGACCTACAAGGAAAACAAGCGCGTGCTGTTCAACGGCAACGGCTACGGTGAGGAATGGCACAAGGAAGCGGAAAAACGCGGCCTGGCCAACCACAAGAACACCGTCGAAGTCCTGCCGGTCGTCGTCCGCAAAGACACCGTTGACCTGTTCAGCAAGTACGGCGTCTACACCGAAGCCGAACTCAAGAGCCGCTTCAACATCCTCAGCGAAGCCTACGTCAAAGCCCTCGCCATCGAAGGCAAGACCGCCCTGCTCATGGCCAAGACCATGATCCTGCCGGCCTCGCTGCGTTACGCCAGCGAACTGGCCACCAGCGTCTCGGCCAGCAAGGCCGCCGGCGTTGCCAGCCCGGCCGGTCTGGACACGCTGAACACGCTCAACGGCGCGATCGGCACGCTCCAGAAGGCGATCGGCACGCTCGAGCACGCCGTCGGCCACACCGCCGAAGGCGAGCCCTACGACCACGCCAAGCACGCCCGTGCGGAAATCTTCGCCGCCCTCGGCGAAGTCCGCGAAGCCGGCGACCTCTTGGAAACCCTCGTCGCCGACGACCTCTGGCCGTTGCCGACCTACCGCGAAATGCTCTTCATCAAGTAAGCATCTCCCGGCAGAAAAGCTTCTTCTCACCCCCGCCCCCGCGAGCCCACTCGCGGGGGCGAGTTTTTTTTCACGACTCGGGCCCGGCCGATCAACGCGATTCGACGCTGGCAGGCGGGCGGGTAAACTACCCGCCCGATGCCTGAATTGTTCGGCCAGATCCGCTTTGCCTCCATGACAGGCCGCACGCCGTGGTCCGGCATCACCGCAACAGGCAATGCAGTCGTGGCCAACGCGGCCGATCCGCTCGATACCCTCGCCACACTCGAGCGGCTGAGCCAAGCGACACGTCATGCCGGTTTTTTTTCCTACGACCTCGGTCGCTGCTTTGAAGACCTGCCGACGACGAATCCGGACAAACCGCAACTGCCGTTGTTCGCCTTCGTACCCGTGGACGAATCGCCGGCTGCACTATCAGGGGCGGCGCATGCGGACGGCGAACAAAGCCGGGTCATCATGTCGACCTTTACCCGCCCCGCTTACGAGGCCGCCGTGCAGCGTTGCCTCGATTACATCGCGGCCGGCGACGTCTTTCAGATCAATCTTTCGCAGCGGCTGGCAGTGCGAACGGACCATACACCATTAGAACTCTTTGTTGAGTTGCAGGACCATTTCCCTGCAGAGTACACCGCGCTCCTGGACTTCGGGCACTTCGCCATCGTCAGCAACTCGCCGGAACTGTTCCTCAAAGTCGAACGCCTGCCCGATGGCCGCCGCCGGATCATCAATCGGCCGATCAAAGGCACGCGGCCGAACGCGCCGGGCATGGCCGACGAACTGCTTCACAGCGAAAAAGACCAGGCCGAGCTGGCGATGATCGTCGACCTCCAGCGCAACGACCTCGGCCGCATCTGCGAGATCGGCAGCATCAAAGTCAACGAGCCACGCACCATCGAAACCCACCCCACCGTGCTGCACGGCGTGGCGACCGTCGAGGGCATTCTTAGAGAAAACGTTTCGCTGACCGACATTCTCCGCGCGACCTTCCCGTGCGGCAGTATCACGGGTTGCCCGAAGATTCGGGCGATGCAAATCATCGATGAACTCGAACCCGTCCGCCGCGGCGCGTATTGCGGCGCGATCGGCTGGATCGGCGGCGGGGAAATGGAACTGAGCGTCGCCATCCGCACCATGACGCTGCACGACGGCGTCGCGTACGTGCCCGTCGGCGGCGGCATTGTCGCCGACAGCACGCCGGCCGCGGAGTACGAGGAAACGCTCGTCAAAGCCCGGGCGATGCTGGCCGCCCTCGGCGTTCGCTGAACGACGCCGGGCCGCCGATTTCTCCACGCAATTGCTAAACAGCGTCCATTGAAGATCATGCGGCGATGGCAGACGTTTGGCTCAACGGCGAATTCATCAGCGACGCGGACGCGACCATTTCCGCGCCGATACCGGCTTCCTTCACGCGGCCGGCGTGTTTACCACGATGCGCGCCAAGGCCGGCAGCGTGGTGCGGATCGACGCGCATCTGCACCGGCTGCGGAAATCGTGCGAGGAGCTTTTCGTCCCGCTGCTGCCGACCGAAGACGTCATCCGTGACGCCGCCGCGGAGCTGCTCAAACGCAACGCCATGCCCGACGCCCGGCTGCGGCTCACGGTCACGCGCGGCACCACGCACAACGACCCCACCGCCGGCCAGCACGCACAGCCGACGCTGCTGCTCTCGGCGACGCCGTTCGAGCCGTACCCGCCGGCGTTTTACGAAAGCGGCATGACGGTGATCGCCAACAGCGTCCACAAGCTGAACCCGTACGACCCGCAAGCCGGCCATAAAACGCTCGATTATTTCTCCCGCCTCAATGCCATGCGCGACGCCGCCCGCCGCGGTGCGGCCGAGGTGCTGTGGTTCAACGTTCACAACTACCTTCAGAGCGGCAGCATCAGCAATGTCTTCCTCGTCAAAGACGGCATTCTGCTGACACCGCCGACGAATGACGAACTGCAGGACGAAGCGGTCGCCGCCGCCACGCCGTACCCGAAATCGAACGTCCTTCCCGGCGTCACCCGCGGCACCGTCATCGAAGCCGCGAAGGCGGCGGGCATCGAAGTCGAATTGAAAGCCCTTTCGATCAATGACGTGTTGACCGCGGATGAAGTCTTTCTGACGAACAGCATCATGGGCGTGATGCCCGTCGGCCGCGTCGAACAGCACGCGTTTGCGAGCGTGCCCGGCGTCGTGACGAAGCGCCTCGCGGAGGCCGTCGCATGAAGCTGGCCGAAGTCGTCCAACACCTTGACGCCATCGCCCCGCCGCACACCGCCGAGGCATGGGACAATGTCGGCCTGCTCGTCGGCGACACGGCCGCGATCGTCACCCGGGCGATCCTCTGCATCGACTACACCGCCGGCGTCGCCGCCGAAGCGAAGGCGGCCGGCTGTGATTTCGTGCTGGCGTATCACCCGCCGATCTTCAAGCCGCTGAAAAAACTCACGGCGTCCGGCGCGTCGTCGCTGGTCTTCGAAGCCGCCCGGCGCGGCGTGGCGATTTATTCGCCGCACACCGCCCTCGACGTCGCCGCCGGCGGCACGAATGATGTCCTGGCCGACCTGCTCGGCCTCGTCGATCGCCGACCGCTCAAGCCGAGCGAACTGAAGGCGACCGAATGCAAGCTCGTCACCTTCGTGCCGACGGAACATGTTGATGCGGTTGCCGAGGCGTTGTTCGCCGCCGGCGCGGGGCGGATCGGCGATTATTCCCGGTGCAGCTTCCGCAGCAGCGGCGTCGGCACGTTCTTCGGGGAAGCCGGCACGAACCCCGCCGTCGGGCAAGCCGGGCAGTCGGAATCGGTGCCGGAAGTTCGCGTGGAAACGGTCGTGCCGCTATCGAAAATCGGCGATGTCATCTCGGCATTGAAGCGTTCGCACCCGTACGAAACGCCGGCGTTTGATCTCGTCACGCTCGCCGCCCCGCCGGCCAGTGCGGGCATCGGCCGCGTCGGGAAGTTGCCGTCGCCGGCGATGCGTGAAGAGCTGTTCAACACGCTCAAACAAGGCCTGGGCATTGGTCATCTCCTGATCGCCGGGCCGCAGTCGGGCGAAGTGAAAACGGTCGCCGTTTGCGCCGGGGCGTGCGGCGAATTTCTCGACCAGGCGATCGCGGCGAAGGTCGACGTTTACGTCACCGGCGAAATGCGCCACCACGACGCCCTCCGCGCTGCAGCCGCAGGGCTGACGGTCGTCTGCACACTTCACAGCAACAGCGAGCGCATCACCCTCGGCAAACTGGCCGAGCGACTCACAAAAGAGTTGCCGGCGATCACTTGGCAGGTATCAGCCGTGGACGCCGACCCGTTTTCGATTCGTTAATCAGAATCGTTCGACACGTTCGCTGTTTCGCCGTCTTGGCGTTCGGCGGGAAAGCCCTCACCCTGACCCTCTCCCGGCAATACCGGGAGAGGGGAAATCACGCCATCGTTGACGGGCGCGGCTTCAACCGCTGTCGTCAACGGCACGCGTTCGACCAGCGTCTGCCGGATGCCGGGCCGCTGCGTTTCCATTGGACTTTGAACTTCGCGAGCGATTTTTCGCTGCGCTGCAGATACGCGCGGGCGACGTCCAACACCGCCGCCGCCAGCGTCGGCTGGTGCAGCGGCAGGTTCGCGTTCACGACCGCCAGCAACACCCGCTCGGCCAGCACCACTTCGTCGTGCCAGTCGCCGAGCGCGTCTTGCATCGCCTTGAACGTTTTGGCGACTTTCTTCGGAATCGGCATGCCCTGGGCGGCAGCGATTTCGAACGCGTAACGCACCGCTTTACCGTCGATCCGCAGTTCGTGAATGTCGATCGGCGGCGCGTCAGCGGGCGATTCGACAACGCCGGCCACGCGGTCGGCGAGCGTGGCGAATGCGTCGAACCGTGCATGCAGCGCGTTGGTCAGCAACGGCAGCACGGCGTCGGCGTGGCGCTCCAGGTCATGCCGAATGCGCCACCACTCATCAAATTTCGCCGCCATCTTGCCGAGCTTTTTCGGGCCGACGGTATTTTCGTCGCGGACGTCGGCTCGGTCGGCTTCGAAATGCCGGCGAACCCATTCCGCCGCCTCGGCTAATTTCGGCGGGAAAGCGCCGGCGGCGACATTGGCGATGATCACGTCCAGGTCACGCATCGGCCCCAGGCGGCGGCGCAACAGCTTGCCCGCCGTCGCCAGGCCGCCGGCGTTCAGGTCGGCCAGCAGCGGCGTGAGGACTTCCATGCCCGCCTTCAGGCGACGCGTCGCCACGCGCGCCTGGTGGATCGCCGTCGCGTCATAGTCCGTAAACGCCGGCCAAATGTGCGTGCGGACGGCTTCGATCTGCTGGTCAAGATAGGTAAATGCTCCGGGCAACATGGCGACTCCCGAAAGCCAACGTATACTAATGTGTCCGCCCCGCAACGCGCGGCGACTACCGGAAAGACGAACTTGGCTGATCTGAAACGTACCCAACTCTCCGTTCATCAGGAACGGGCAATCCTCGTCGGCGTGATTCTGCCGGACTCCAACGCCGACCCGCGCGACCCGCTCGGCGAACTCGCCAGTCTCGCCCAGACCGCCGGCGCGCGCGTCGTCGATCGCGTTCTCCAACGCCGCCAAAGGCCCGATGCCGGCACGTACATCGGCACGGGGAAAATCAAGGAAATCGCCGCCCTGGCCCTCGACCACAAGGCCAATGTCGTCATCTTCGACAACGACCTCTCCCCGGCCCAGATCGGCGTGCTCGAACGCATCATCAACAAAGAAGCCAAGTCGCCCTTCGACGGCGGCATCAAAGTACTCGACCGCTCGGAACTCATCCTCGACATCTTCGCCACCCGAGCCCAAACCGCCGAGGCAAAACTGCAAGTCGAACTCGCCCAGATGGAATACACCTACCCGCGACTGGCGCGGATGTGGAACCACCTCGAACGCATCCAGGCCGGCGCCGTGGCCGGCCTTGGCACGCGCGGGCCAGGCGAAACTCAGCTCGAAACTGACCGCCGACTCGTCCGCAAACGCGTCAGCGAACTCAAAGCCGGCATCGAAAAGATCCAGGAGCGCAAGAGCCGACTCGTGGAAGCCCGCAACCAGCAGCACTTCACCGTCGGCATCGTTGGTTACACCAACGCCGGGAAAAGTACCCTTTTCAATACCCTCACCGCGGCCGGCACTTATGCGGACAACAAGCTCTTCGCCACGCTCGATACCAAGACCCGCGCCTGGAATTTAGACCGCGGCACAACGGTCATGCTCAGCGATACCGTCGGCTTCGTACGCGACCTGCCACACAATCTTGTCGCCAGCTTCAAAGCGACGCTCGAAGAAGCCGTTCATGCGGATTTACTGCTGCACGTCCTCGACGTCGGCCACCCGCACGCGCAGGTTCAATTCGAAGCCGTTCACAACGTGCTGAAAGAAATCGGCGCGACCGGGAAGCCCGAAATTCTTCTGCTGAATAAAACCGACACCGAAGCCGGCGAACACCAGGCCACGTTCTGGAAAACGCTGCACCCCGCCGCGCTGGCGGTGAGCGCCAAAACCGGCGCGGGTTTGGGCCGATTGCACGAAGCCGTGCTCAAAGCCGTGCGTGGTACGCAGGTGGAAGTCACGCTGGCTTGCCCGGTGATCGACGGGCGATTGATCGGGTTCCTTCGGTCGCACACGGTCGTTCATGAAGAGACGGTCGACGAGGAAAAAATGCACTTCCACGTCACCGTCGGCCGTGAACTTCTCAAGCAGTTGCGGCAGAACCCGAATATCGAGTTCGAAAACGAAACGGCCGGTCCGAAAGAAGGTCTCCCGGACGCGGCCGCATTGCTCAGGTAATATTTCGATCGAGATGATTAGCCGACGTAAACGTACGTCGAGCCGCCGCCCTTACCGGTCATTTTCACCTTTTCGGTGGCCAGAAGATCGTTCTTAGCGACTTTCGAGCCGCCGAGATTCTTCAATTCGTAAGCAAGCTTGATCGCCTTAATGCCGCCCTTGCCGGCCTTTTCGATCAGGCCGATGGCGGTTTCGACATCGCCTTCACTGGTCTTCTGGCGACGCGTGTACTTGCGCTTCCCGCCACGCCCGGCAACGGGCGAATCGTCTTCGCCGAGCTGGGCGAGCACTTTCTGAAGCTTGTTCAGCTCCGCCGTAAGAACCTTAATTTCGGCCGTGATGGCCTGACGAATAGTCGAAATCGAAGAGGTCATTTCACGCGAAACCGTACGCGATACCTATTCAGGTAGCAAATTTTGCTACCTGAATAGGTATCGCTCCGGAACTTCATTCGGGAAACAAATTGAAGGGGAAGAAACGGAGGCGGAGGGATTCGAACCCCCGGAACCTTTCGGTTCAGCGGTTTTCAAGACCGCCGCAATTAACCACTCTGCCACGCCTCCGGGCGGGCCGCGACAATACCGCGATGCCGGTAAACCGTCAAAAGAGGGTTCACCGGCCGGTTGTGTTCCCCGGGCAAGCTGCTATGATCTTCGGTCCAAACCGGCACCCGCCGGCGTTTGGGGAATGGTGTAACGGTAGCACAGCAGACTCTGACTCTGCTTGTCTAGGTTCGAATCCTAGTTCCCCAGTTTTCCCTTTTAAAAATCTGCGTCCAGCACGATGCGGTAGCGGGCTTTGCCGGCTTCGAGGTGTTCGAACGCTTCGTTGATTCGGCTCATCGGGAAGTGCTCGGTCTGCGGCGAGATATTGTGCCGGGCGGCGAAGTCCAGCATCGTCGCCATGTCGATCGGCGAGCCGGTCGGGGAGGCGGAAACGCTTGCCTGCTTCATGATGATCGGGAACGCCTGCACCGGAATCGGCTCGAGTACTGCGCCGACCACGTGCATGCGGCCGTTTGGCGCGAGCGTGCCGATCATTGCGTCCCAGTCCAGCGTCACGTTCACCGTCACCAGCAACATGTCCAGCGATCCGGCGATCTGCTTCATCGCGGCCGAATCCCGGCTGGAGATCACGTGGTTGGCACCGAACGCACGGGCTTCGTCGAATTTACTCGGGCTCGACGTAAACGCGGTGACATCACACCCCATCGCGGCGGCGAACTTCACCGCCATGTGGCCCAGGCCACCGATGCCGACGATGCCGACGCGGCTGGTCGACTTCGCGTGCATCGCCAGCGGGTTGAAGACGGTGATGCCGCCGCACAGCAGCGGGCCCGCGTCTTTGACGTTCAGGCCGTCGGGCAAAGGCACGGCCCACGCCCAATGCGAGCGGACGTGCGTGGCGAACCCGCCGCGGTGGCCGACGATCGTCGGTTGTGCCTGTCGCAGAGATGCTGATCGCCGGACATGCACTGGCGACAGTGCATGCAGCTGCTGCTGTTCCAGCCGACGCCCACGCGCTGCCCGACCACAATGCCCTTGGCCATCGCGCCGACCGCCGTCACCGTGCCGACGGCTTCGTGTCCGAGCACGGCCGGGTAGCTGGAGAATCCCCAGTCGTTATTCAGCACTGATAAGTCGGAATGGCAGACGCCGCAGTGTTCGACTGCGACTTCGACGTCTTCCGCTCCGAGCGGGCCGAGGTCAATGTTCTGTTTTACGAATTTCGATTTCGCCGCCGGGGCGACCCACGCCTGATAACTCATGAACGACTCCTGAAAAGTAGATTCTCTCTCTGAGCGAGAGCATGGTGACAAAAGATAGGCTTGCAGTGGAGCGGACGCCATTTCTCATCAAAAACTCATTTTCACTCGCGGCCGAATCGGCGCATACCATTCGCCATGCCGAAGGTCCGCAAGGCTCGACTCAAACGCCGCCCGGTCGAAAGTGCGATTGCCGTTGTCATTGCGATCGCAGCGTTATATTTCGCTCAGGACGTCCTGATTCCACTCGCGTTGGCGGTGCTGCTGACGTTCCTGTTGACGCCGCTCGCGTCGCGGCTGCAGCGGTTGGGATTGCCGGCCATTCCGTCGGTGATCCTCACGACACTGGTTGCCTTCCTCGTCATCGTCGGCCTTGGTGCGGTGGTCGGCAGTCAACTGGTTTCACTGGCAGACAACTTTGACAGTTACAAGCACGAAATTAATGAGAAGTACGAAAAAGTAAGTCAGTTCGGCGGGCGACTGACGGCGAAGTTCAACAAGATCGGCAAAGAGATTTCCCACGCCCCCGCCGCCCCAAGCAGTCAGCCCGTCACGCAGCCGACGATCGGCGACTACGCCAAAATCGCTTCTCAAAATCTCAGTTCGAACCCCACGCAAACGGCCATCCAGGCATCGCTCAACGTTCCGGCAACAGCGCCCGCCACGCAGGCCGACGCCGCCCAGACGCGCGGCGATTCGGCGGACAAACCGGTCTACGTCGTGGACGCCTCCACACAGCAATCGCCGGTGCGAATCCTTCTCGAGTATGTCGATAAAGTGCTCAGCCCGCTCGGCACGGGAGCCGCTCGTCGTGGTCTTCACCGTCTTCATGCTGCTCGACCGCCAGGACCTCCGCGACCGCGCGATTCGCCTCGTCAGCCGCGGCAAATACACCGTCACCACCAAGGCGCTCGACGACGCTGGCACCCGCATCAGCCGGTACATGCTCGCGCAAACCATCGTGAACGGGTCTTACGGATTCGTCGTCGCGCTCGGCTTGTACGTCATCGGGCTGACGCTCGGCGGAAAGGCGTTCCCGAGCTTCGTGCTCTGGGGCTTGCTGGCGGCGGTGCTGCGGTTCATTCCGTACGCCGGCCCGGTTACGGCGGCGGCGTTTCCGCTGACGCTGTCGCTGGTCGTCTATCCCGGCTTCACGGTGTTCGTGGCCGTCGGGGTCATGCTGATTCTCATCGAACTCATCAGCAACAACGTCATGGAGCCGTGGCTGTACGGCAGCAGCACTGGGCTGTCGACGATGGCGATTCTTGTGGCGGCGGTCTTCTGGACCTGGCTGTGGGGGCCGATCGGGCTGTTCATGTCGACGCCGCTGACGGTCTGCATCGTCGTGCTCGGCAAACACGTTCGCCAACTCGGTTTCCTCGACGTGCTCCTCGGCGACCAACCCGCCCTGCCGCCGGGCGTGCGCTTCTACCAACGCCTGCTCGCCGGCGACGCCAATGAAGCCGAAATCGTCCTCAATCATCACGCCAAACACGAAGGCGGCCACCGCGTTCCTGACGAGGTGCTGATCCCGGCGCTGCTGATGGCGCGACGCGACCAACGCGACGGCGATCTCTCCGCGGAAGAAGAAGCAACACTGATGACGACGGCCGAAAAACTGCTGGAAAAACGGGCCGAGGATTGCTCGGAACGAACGCAGCTCGCCCGCCAGAAATCCGAAGCCGGCCCCGCCGCCGTGCCCGAACCCTGCCCGCAACGCGTGATCGGCTGCCCCGCCCATCACCGCTCGGAAGAGCTCGCGCTCGAAGCCCTCAACCAGCTCGGCCTGCCGGACGCGTTCTGCATGGACGTGCTTTCGAGCCGACTGCTGCACGGGCAGATCGAAGAGAAAATTCGCGACGTTCAGCCGGCCGTCATCTATGTGGCGATCGTGCCCCCGGGCGGCACGCCGCAGGCGCAATACCTCTGCCGACGACTTCACCGCGCCTTCCCGAACATCCCGATCGTCGTCGGCTATTTCGGCCGGGTTCGTGACTTTGACAAGCTGCTGGTCCGGTTCCGCCGCGTCGGCGCGAGCTACGTGACGACGTCAATCGCGCAGGGGCAAAACCAGATCGTCGCATTGCTTAAACGCGGGCAGGAAGTCTGACGAGATCGCCGCGGGCGGCACGCCTACCATTCGTCACATGGCCCGCCAAACGCTCAGCTCTGTCGTCATCATGATTGGCCTGGCCGTCGCGTTGGTGGCGCTGCTGGTGAATGTCTGGCTGCCTTATCGATACACGCTCGCGGTCGCGACGCTGATCGCCGTCGGCATTGCGTCTGTTGCGCTCTGGCAGATCCGCAATCACCGGCAACGCCAGGAACACTTCGACCGCGAGACCGGCCGACGTGATGAAATGCTACGAGAGGGAAACGAACGCTTCAGCATGTTGGCAGACAATATCCCGCAACTCGCCTGGATGGCCGAAGCCCGACGGGAACATCGACTGGTACAACCAACGCTGGTTCGACTTCACCGGCACAACGCTCACTGCGATGAAAGGTTGGGGCTGGCGCAACGTGCATCACCCTGACCACGTCGAACGTGTCGCAGAAGGTTTCAAGCAATCAATCGCCGCGGGCACCGACTGGGAAGACACCTTCCCCCTTCGCGGCCACGACGGCGAATACCGCTGGTTTCTCTCCCGCGCCAAGCCGATCAAAGACAAGAAAGGCCGCGTCTTACGCTGGTTCGGCACGAACACGGATGTCACCGAAGCCCGCGAAATCGAAGAGGCGTTGCGGCGGAGTCGCGAAAACCTCAAGGCCGCGCTCTCCGACGTCAAAGCCGCCCGCGACGAAGCCGAAGAAGCCCGCCAGGCCGCCGTCGATGCGAATGTCGCCAAGAGTCAGTTCCTCGCAAACATGAGCCACGAACTTCGCACGCCACTGAATGCGGTCATCATGTACAGCGAACTGCTCCAGGAAGAGGCCGAAGACGCGAAAGTGCCTCAATTCATTCCTGATCTCGACAAAATCCGCGGGGCCGGCAAGCACCTGCTGGCGTTGGTCAACGGCGTACTCGATTTGTCGAAAATCGAAGCCGGCAAAATGGAACTTTACCTCGAAACGTTCGACGTCAGTTCCATGTCACGTGATGTCATCGCGACCGTTAAACCGCTGATCGACAAGCGGAAAAACCGCCTCGAACTCGACCTTCCGAAAGACGGCCTGAAAATGCAGTCGGACCTCACCAAAGTCCGGCAGGTGTTGTTCAACCTGCTCAGCAACGCGAGCAAATTTTCAGAAAATGGAACCATTCGACTGACCGCGGCCCCGGAGAAAAACAGCGACGGCGACTGGGTCTGTTTTCAGGTCAGCGACACCGGCGTCGGCATGACGCCGGAACAACTCGGCAAGCTGTTCCAGCCCTTCACCCAGGCCGACGCCAGCACCACGCGAAAATACGGCGGCACCGGCCTGGGCCTGGCGATCACCAAGCGATTCTGCGAAATGCTCGGCGGCGAAGTCTGGGCGACCAGCGAGGCCGGCAAGGGATCGACCTTCACTGTTCGCATTCCCGCCCAGGCGAAAACGCCCGAGCCCGAACTCGTTGTTGAAACGCCGCCCGAATCATCGCGGCAAACGACGGCGCTCGTCATCGACGACGAAGCCGCCGTCCGCGACGTGATCACCCGGTCGCTCGCCAACGACGACATCCATACCATCGCCGCCGAGGACGGCGAAGCCGGCCTTCAGCTCGCCGCGAAACCCGGCCCGACATGATCTTTCTCGACGTCCTCATGCCCAAAATGGACGGCTGGGCGGTCCTGACCGCCCTCAAGGCAGACCCAGACACGGCCGGCATTCCGGTCATCATGATGACACTCATGAACGAAGCGGAAATGGGCTACCTGCTGGGCGCCAGCGAATACCTTCACAAGCCGATCGACCGGGACCGGCTTTTGAGCGTGATCGACAAATACCGCACCAGGCCGGCGATAGCGAGGTGCTGGTGGTGGAAGACGACGCCACCACGCGCGAAGTCATCCGGCGTTCACTCGCCAAGGAAGGCTGGAGCGTCGCCGAGGCGGGCAACGGCGTCGACGGACTGGAGAAAATCCGCGAGCGTCTTCCTTCGCTGATTCTGCTCGACCTGATGATGCCCCAAATGGACGGCTTTGAATTCCTGGACGCCCTGCGTCACGAGCCGGCGTACGAAGCGGTGCCCGTGGTCGTCATCACCAGCAAAGACTTAACCGAGGCCGACCGAAAGCGTTTGGCCGGGCAAGTCGAGAAGATCGTGCAGAAAGGGACCTATAGTCGGGAGGCGCTGCTGGGCGAAGTGCGAAAGATCGCCGCCCAGTGCGCACGGCACGTGCCGGCGGCGGCGGCCAAACCGACGCCCGAGGTCGCCGCACTGTAACGGGGAGGGAGCGAACGATGCCTCGAATTCTGATCGTCGAAGACAACGAAGAAAACCGCGACAGCCTCAGTCGGCGTTTACAGCGGCGCGGGTTTGCAACGGTCGTCGCCGAGAACGGCCGCCGCGGCGTCGAAGAGGCGACCGGCCAAAGGCCGGACCTCATCCTCATGGACATGAACATGCCCGAAATGGACGGCTGGGAAGCCACGCGCACCATCAAAAACGTGCCAGAACTTTCGCAGACGCCGGTCATCGCGTTAACCGCCCACGCGATGACCGGCGACCGCGAACGCGCGCTCGAAGCCGGCTGCAGCGACTACCACACCAAGCCGATCGAATTCGCCAAGCTCATCGAGCAGATCGAAACGATCCTCTCGAATCGCCCGGCCTGAAGTCACGCGGCCGCTCTACTTTGCGGCTGAAATCTTGCGCAGCGTCCAACTCAGCATTTTCTTCTCTTTCTCGTCCGTCGCCTTGCCGATGGCGGCTTCGAGCTGCGGCTTGGCGGGAGCGGCGGCGGTGCCCATGTAGCCGAGCGCGACGGCGGCGCGCTGACGAACCGTGCGATCGTCATCCGCGAGCTTCGGCGTGAGCGTTTCGAGCGAACCGTCTGTGTCTGCGGTCAAAAGCGTGTAGGCGTACTGCGGGATGGTACCCGCCGTGCCGTCGAGCAGGCGTTTGACGAGCAGTTGCGACACCGGATGCAGGCGGTCGCCGAGTTCGCGGAAATATGCCGAGTACATGTACGAATTTAAGTCCGCAGGCCCGCCCTCACCGCCGGGGCCACCGCCACCCGGGCCGCCGGGGCCGCCGAAACCGCGGCCGTTGTTGTTCTCCCACGGGAGCGACGGCGTTTCGCTGATCGCCCAGAGCGTCGCGCCGGGCAGCACCGGGTTTTTGAGCCGCGTCGAACGAATCGTCGTCGCGGCGTCGCTGGCGACCGAGCCGAGCAGCGACAGGTAAATCATCATGTTGTACTGCTCGACTTCCGGTGCGTTCGGCAGCTTTTCCTTCATGAACGCCACGGCCGGCTTGGCGTCGGGGCCGCCGATCTGCGGACATCGCCCGCACGGCCGCCCATTGCACGGGGGCTTGTTTGTCGTTGAGCATCGCCACCAGCGCCGGCGCGATCGGCCGGGCGTGCTTGCCGAGCCGGCCGAGCGCGTCGGCGGCTTCCATGCGCCAGCGAACGTCGTCGAGCATCGGCGTGAGAACGGCGACGGCTTCCGCGGCTTCAGACGTCGCCGCGTCCGGCGCGAGCGTGGCGAACGTCGCGATCGCAGCCGACCGAACGCTCTCGTCCGCGTCGACCATCAGCTTCACGACCGCCGACGACAACGATACCGCCGGCTTGCCCGCCTGCGCCACGGCGTTCAAGGCGTCACGCTTCACGCCGGCCTGCGTGTCGGCGAGGGCCTTTTTCAGAACATCAATCGCCCCGGCGTCACTGTCCGCGACACGCAGCAACGCACTCGCGGCGGCGGTTCGCACGGCGGGCGCGGCGTCTGCCAGGAGCGACTTCAAATCCGCGGCGGCATCGGCGGCGTCACCGTTCAGATGGCCGATCGACTCGGCGGCGGCGGCTCGCACCGCGGCGTCGGGTGACTTGAGCGACTGACGCAGCTTCGGCAGATCAGACGGGTTCGTCGCGCCCGGCCCGAGCACGTAACCGCTCGACGCGGCCGCCATCACCATCGACGCCATGTTCAAATTGCCGTTGATCCGCTGCACCCGCGCCAGCCCCGGCAGCGTGTTCCGGCCGAGCGCCAGGTCGAAGCTCGTATCGACGTCGGTTGCCCCGTAGACGACGGCGGTCAACACCGCGGATTTGCCGGCGAGCATTGCCTCAATGCCATCCGACAACTGCGGCACCGTCCCGCAATACGCCAGCGCCAAGTCCGGCCGCTCGACGCCCAGTTTCCAGCTGTCGCCGGCTTTTTTCTGCTGATACCACGACGTCCCGATGCAGACGAGCGCGGTGGTCTTGGTCGAGAACCAGATGCCCCGCGAGCCGGTGCCCGCCCAGCGCCGGATCGCCGGTGCCGCGATGCCGTCCGGCGGCGCGACGCGGTTGGTCATCACATCGGTCAGCGTGTCGCCCTTGAGCGTTTTGATCGGCTTGAGCGTGACGGTCTGGGTCGCCGAGTCGAAGGATTGCACTTCAACGACGGCGATTGACTTGGCGTCGCCGACAACGCGGCCGAGCGTCGGCGCGAGGTCGACGTACGCCATCGCACGACCGGCGGACAGGCAACAGACGGCCGCGACGACGGCGGCACGGACGGCGAAACGGGCTTCAACTCGCATGGCTAATTCCCCAGTGCGGCCGCACGCGATCGCGCGACGCATACGCATTCATTTCGATTAACACTCGGCGGCCGACTTATTCGAGATACCCCAGGCCGATCAGCACGGCTTCCTGCTCCGGCGTGATGAGGGCCTTGAGTTCTTCGACGGCGGTGGCGAGCGCGTCGCGGGCTTTTTTGCGTTCGGCACGGACGGCTTCGATTTTCGCCTTGAGATCGTCGGCGGTCGCGTTGCCTTCGGTGGCGGCGGTTTTGAGATCGTTCATGGCGTTGGCGACCGGGCCGCCGCCGCCGAAGCCGCCCATGCCGGGCGGGCCCATCATGTTGCCGCCCGCTTGGCCGCCCGGTTGTCCGGCCGGTTGCCCGCCGTTCATGCCTTGCGGTCCTCCGGCATTGTCACCGGCGGGCGGCGGGCCGTCGTTCGGTCCGCCCCGGCCGCCGCGATCACCGCCCCGGCCGCCCATATTGTTCGCGGGGCCGCCGAAGGCGTCATTCCCGCCCGGGCCGCCACCGCCGCCGCCGCCACCCGGGCCGCCAAAGCCGCGACCGCCGCCACGACCGCCCCGGCCGAAACCGAAGCCGCCGCCCTGCTGGCCGCTGACGAGTGAACCGTCGGCTGAGCGGCGGGCGTTGACGACCTTCCGAATCGCCGGCGAGATGACCTGCCACTCTTCGTTCGTCGCCTTGATCTGGGTCTTCACGGCTTCCAGCGGATCGCCCATCGCGGGCATCCCGCCTTGCTGCTGCTGCGGGCCGGCCGGGCGAGTCGCCGGCGGTGTGTTCTGTGCGTGAACGATGTCCGTGCCTGCGATCGTAACGGTTGCAACAATCGCGGCGGCCAATGCCTTCATATTCCCTGCCATCTGCGGTCCTCCTTCGGAGACTTGCTTGATGGTAAGAATTTACACGGTCTACCTGAAGTCTAAATGAAGACTTAGCGCAGCGGTCCCGACAAAGGCAGGCTGAGGAAAAATACCGAGCCGCCCTCGGGCGGGCTTTCGAACGTAATGATGCCGCCGTGCGCAGCGGCGATGCTTCGCGCGATCGCCAGGCCGAGTCCGCTGCCGCCTTCGGCCCGGCTTCTGGCCGGGTCGACACGGTAAAATCGCTCGAACAGGTGCGTCCGGTGCTCGGCCGGAATGCCGACGCCGGTGTCCGCGACCGCCAGTTCCGCCATCGCGCCGACCGCTTTAAGTGTCACGCGAATTTGGCCGCCTTCTTTGTTGTAGCGGACGGCATTGCTCAGCAAATTCGTTACGACCTGCGCGATGCGAACGCGATCAACACTCACCTGTGCGTCGGCCAGTTCACGTTCGATGACGATCGACTTCTTGGCCGCGAGTGTTTCGATCAGTTCGATGCTTTCCTGGACGATGTCCGCGAAATTCGCCGGCTTGCGGTCGAGCGACAACTGCCCCGCGTCCACGCCGGCGAGAAGCAGCAGCGAGTCGACGAGGTCTTTCATTCGCGTCGACGCGCGGTGGCAGGTGTCGATCGTCTTGCGGTATTCCTCGGCAGACCGCTCTTTCGACCTGGCCAACTGCAGCGACGTGTGCATGACCGCCAACGGCGTGCGGAGTTCGTGCGACGCGTCGGCTGTGAAACGGACCTGCTGTCGAATCGCGGTTTCCAGGCGGTCAAAGGTCTTGTTCAGCACACTGCCGAGCGTGCCGAGCTCGCTTTCGGTTTCGTTCAGATCGATGCGGCGGGAGAGATTCGTGGCGTCGATGGCTTCGGCGGCGGCGGTGATCGTTCGGATGGGCCGCGTCACGCGGGTCGCCAGCAGCAGGCCGCCGATCAAACCGACGCCCAGCACCCCCGCCCCGGTACCGGCCATGAGAAAACCGAGTCTGCGGAGTTCGTCCTGTTCGGCGCGGATGGATCGCCCGACGACCACGCTGCGCGTGCCGAACGGGCCCTGCAGCACGGCCTCACGCATGCCTTCGCGTGTCCGTAACGTCGGCGGCTGCGGCGCGGGCGGCGGCTGATGGCGGTCGCCGTCCTCCGGCGGGCCGCCGTCGGGCGGCGGCATCTCACCGGGCGCATCGTTCTGCCGACGAAGGTCCCGCATCTGAGGCCGGTTCGGGTCACGCGGCGGCTCGGGCACCTCGGGCGCATTGTCCGACTTGCGAATGATGTCGGCGTCCTGGCCCCAGACGACGAAGTACGTGCCGTCGCCCTCTGCGGAGAAACGGCCTTCGAGGGCGGGCGAGAGCTGCAATTCCGGCGTGAATTTATTCGGCCGCGGTTCGGGATCATCGCCGAAGAAACCGAACGGCATGCGAAACATCCGCGGCCCCGGCCGAACGCCTGCGGCGATCAGCTGCACCGTTTTTTCCAGATCGGCGTTGATCTTCGTGTATCGCGCCTGGCGAATCCCGAAGAATGTCGTCGTACCGAACACCACCAGCACCAATGCCAGCAGGCCGGCGTGCCAGAGTTGCAGCGTCCATCGGATGGACTTAAGCATGCACCATGTACCCCTCGCCACGGCGGGTGACGATGAAGTCTCGGCCGAGCTTACGACGCACGTGCGCGATGTGCACGTCGACCAGGTTCGACAGCGTGTCGCTGTTCTCGTCGAACAGGTGGTCGTAAATCATCGACCGGCTGACAAGCTTGCCTTTATGCAGGGCCAGGAGTTCAACGAGCGCGTATTCCCGGGGCGTCAGATTCACGGCTTCACCGGAGAGGTAGGCCACGCGCTGGGCGGTATCGAGCGTCACGTCACCGACGGTGATTTTCGCCTCTGCCTGCCCGGCCGAGCGGCGGATGAGCGCACGCAGCCGGGCCTGCAATTCGACGAGTTCGAACGGCTTGGTGAGGTAGTCGTCGGCACCGGCGTCGAGCCCTTGCACGCGGTCGGGCGTGGCGTCGCGGGCGGTGAGGATCAGGACCGGCGTCGCCTTGGTTTTTCTGAGCTTCTTCAGCACTTCCCAGCCGGACATGCCGGGGAGCATGAGGTCGAGAATCACGGCGTCGTAGGTGTTGCCCTCGGCTTTAAACAAGCCCGTGTTGCCGTCGGCGGCTTCGTCGACGGCGTAGCCGTCTTCGCGGAGGCTCTGGGCAAGCACTTCGAGCAGATCCGGTTCGTCTTCGACCACAAGCACACGCATTGCATTCCCTCTTAAGCGACCCCGGCCCAACGGCGACACCAGGGGCAGCGTGACGACGTACGCCACCACATACACGCCCAGCCACCCAATATCGTAATTAAACACGCGCAGGAAGTGGCGTTCCACTTTCGCCGGCGGATAAACGATCCGCACCGACCGCAACGGCGCGCTGCCCGCGACGCTCGATACTGACGGCGGCGAACTCGGCCCGACGGTCACGCCGATCTGCCGTGTCACGTTTTCGGCCGACACCTCAACACTGAAACGCCCGTCGAAATGTTCGTTCGGGTGCACCAGCCAGGAAATCGTCTGCTGCGGAATGCCGGCATCGAGGTACGCCTTCAACTGATCGGCCGACTGCGTGCGTGCCGGGTCGGGCGCGATGGTCAACTCCCACGGCACGGCCGCCTGTTGAGTGGCCGGCTGGCGGTAGAGCGTCAGAAGCCGCTCGAGTGTCGACCGAAGGGCCGGGAGTTTTTGCGTGGCGGGCGTGGTTTCGTCGACGGTAACGCCGTTGGGCACGGCGATTTTCACCGACCCGAGGAATTCGCCGTCCACCGTCGCAACCACCCGCACGCCAGAGCCGGCCGGCGCGTTCCACGCCTTCGGGTCAGCCCGATCGCCGAGCCAAACGAACATCACGACCATCGGCCCGAGCAGCACGCCGACGGGCACGAGCGACGCACCGAGGCCGCGGAGGGTGACTTCGGAAATCATCCGCCGCATGACCGCGCGTCGACGTGATTCTGCCGGGAGTAGTGCAACAAGTTCACTCAGCACGCCTGCGCGTCGCTTGGCCTCACGCAGGCGGCGGTTGTCCGTCAGGCGACGCTGCAACAACAGCGTGGCAACGCCCGTGACGACCGCGATCACCGCCACGGTAACCGGCCAGCCGATGCGACCGGCGACCGGCCAGAGCACGGCGTCAATCGCCGCGAGCGAGACCGCGCGAACCCGCGTTTCGGGCAGCAGGAAAACGGCGAGCAAATACAACGCCCAGACCGCCGCCGCGGCGTTGCGTAGTCGGGCGGCGCGGCGGTCTTTCGCGCCGGCGGGCGGCGGTGTGAGTCGCGGCTGAATCCGCGTGTCGTCCGGCTGCTGTGTGTCGGTGGTCTGGTCCGCCTGGCGGACGCGGCCGGTCGTGCCGTCGATGTGAATGCGATCGCCCGTCTTAAACCGCTCCGTGGCGTCCGGCACGACAACCGCAGGCACGCCAAGCTCTCGCGCGACCACGGCACCGTGAGAGAGCACGCCGCCGACCTCGATCACCAGCCCCGCCACGCCGGTCAGCACCGGCGTCCAGGCCGGATCGGTACTGGGGCAGACCAGGATTTCGCCGGGCAACGGTGGCGTGTCGTTGATCGTCCGCATCACCCGCACGACCCCGTCGGCTTCGCCGGCGGAAATGGCGATCGCCTCGCCGCGCACCGACGCCGTCGTACCGACGTCTTCCGCCGACTCAATAAACGCCGGCCAGCGCACCCGCTGCTGCGCGGCGTACTCGGCGCGGCGCTCGGCGATCAATTTCACCGGCGTGTAGCCGCGTTCCAGGGTTTCGAGCAATTCGTCTCGAGTGAGGAAAAACGCGTCATCATCGGCACCCATGCGCCGGCCGATCTCGCGGGCGATGTCGCGCAGCAATTCATAACCGAGCATCAAACGGTCTTTGGCGAACTCGCGGCCGGCGACGGCTTTTTGGGCGATGGCGACTTCGGCGCGGAATTCGAACGCGTCGCCACGCGACAATCGGCGGCAGATTTCGTCGAGCTTCGCAGTGACTTTCGCGACGTGCGCGACATGCCGCTCCGCAGGCGCCGCGCCCGCCGCCATCCGCCCGGCGGCTTCCGTCGCGGCGGCCGGGTCGTCACGCCAGCGCGGCGAAGCGAGATCCATCTCGCCCACGCCGCGATGACCGTGTGCGGCAAGCCATGCGTGCAATTCAGTTTCGCCCCTGCCGACGCGGTAAAGCGATTCGTCGGCGAGCGTGTCTTCGTCGGCCGCCCCGCCGGAGGAGAGCATCGCCGCCAGGGCCGCGGCGTCTTCGTCCCACGCGTGTTCAGCGACGGCCTGCTGGAGCTTCACCATCGCACGCCCCGCCCGCAGGCCGGCCAGCACTTCGACACTGCCGTAGACGTCCAGAACGTTCGCCTCGCAGGTCGCCCAGTGCTTGGCGAGCGTCTCGGCGGAAAGCGTTCGAAGGTCAATCCGCTTCGACTCCGCCACGAACGCTTCCAGCGTTTCCGCGGCGTGGGCGCTTTCAACCTCACACGGCTGATCAAGAATCTCGTCCACGCGTGCGAGCATCCGCCCGGCCCGCCAGCGGCGAAGCACCGAGCCCGTCGCGATCGTCGGCGGCTGCTGTGACGCGTCCGCGCTGTTGCGAAGTACCTCAGGGTCGTAGGCGAACGGAAAGTCCGCGGAAAACATCTTCGGCGCGCGGGTGGCGTCCATGTAAATGCGCCCGCCGATGCGGTCGAGGAACTCGCCACGCGGCGCAAAGCCCGCCGCCTGGTACGCCCGGCCGTAACCGCCGTCGGCGGACATGTATCGGCGGATCAGGCTCCACGTCAGCGGTGTCGGCCGGGGCAGGGTTTCGGCAAGGTTGTGAACCACCCACGGCCCGTGACCGGCGGCCTTGAGTCGCGTGACTTCCTCGCGCGCAGCGAGAACCGCCGATTCCACTTCCGCCGCATTGGCGTGCGTGGTGATCGGCCGCGATTGCAGCAGATACAACTGGCCGTCGGCGACGGCCCATTCGATGTCCTGCGGGCAGCCGAAATGCTCCTCGGCACGCCGGGCGAGCTTCCAGAGCGCGTGCACCTGCAGGCTGTCCAGACACGGCTGATTCTGGCGCGCCGGTTCGATAGCGCGTTCGCCGTCGCGTGTGATCTCAAACAGCTTGCGGGCGATGGTCGTCTCCACGACCTGCCCGCCGTGGAAATCGACGCGCAGAATGTCCGGCTGCACGCGGCCGCTGACGACGCTCTCGCCGAGGCCGAAGCTCGCCTCGATCAGCATCTGCCGCGGGAAAATCGAATCCGGCGCGGCCGTGAAGAGCACGCCGGCGATGTCGGCGTTGATCTGTTTCTGCACGACGACCGCCATGCGAACGTCGGCCTCGGCGATGCCGCGTTCGTTGATGTACGCCCGGACGCGGTCACTGCCGACACTCGTTCGGCAGTGGCGGACGGCGTCGAGGAGTTCGGCGTCGCCTTCGACGTTCAGCACCGTCTCGAACTGGCCCGCCATCGACGACACCGCGCCGTCTTCCGCCGTCGCCGACGACCGCACCGCCACCGTACCGCGGCCGAGCCGGGCGTAGGCGGCGAGAATCTCGAACGCGCCGCCGACCACTTCACCGGCGTGGGCGTGACCGTTGCCGTTCGTTGTGCTGCCGGGCGTGTTCGGCGGCAGAATGACGAAGCCGTCGGGCACGGGAAAGCCGGCGCGGATCAGCTTCCCGAGGCTCGCCGCCTTGCCGCCGACACTGGCGGCGGTCGTGGCTTGGGCGAGAGAGAGAATGTCGTTCATTGCTGGCCTCCGACCGTGCCGACAAGGCAACGCAGGCCGCCGGTTTCGCTGGCGACATAGACGCGGCCGCGGATGACCTGCGGCGCAGCCGACGCCAGCCCGACCGCCGTTTTTGACGGGTCGTTCATCGCGTGTTTCTCAAGGATTTTTCCGGTGACTTTATCGAGTACGGCCAGCGTGCCGTCGGAGGCGTGGACGTAAACGAACGCGTCAGTGATGGCCGCCCCGGCGAGGATCGGCACGGCACGGTTGATGCTGGTCCGCCAGCGTTCCGTGCCGTCGTCGGCGTTGAGGGCAATGACACTGTCGCTGCGGGTGGGGACGATCAGCAGGCCGTCGCGATAGGCGATGGGGCCGAGCACGGCGTCGTCGGTTTTGAACTTCCAGCGCACGTCGCCGGTGCGACGGTCGACCGCCACGGCCACGCCTTCCGGCTTGCCGCTGCTGACCGCCAGGTTGCCGTTACCCGCCCCGATGATGGCCAGGTCGCCCGCGAGCGTGACGCTGCCCGCCGCGGTGAGGCCGACGTCGGTTTTCCAGAGCGTGGCGGGCTTGTCGTCCGGCGATTTGATGCCGACGATCGCGTTCCCGTTCAGGCCGCTGCCGATGATGACGGTGCCGTCTGAATCGACGGCGGGCGAGCTTTCGGCGTCGATCACTGGGTGTCGCCAGAGCACACGGCCGTCGGAAACGCGGACCGCCAGCACATGGCCGGCGTCGCCCGTCGGGCGGCCGCTTTTGTCTTCGATCGCGCCGACGCCGACGACGGCCAAGTCGCCGATGACGGCGGGCGAGCTTTCGACGTGTTCGGTCGTGGCGGCGGACCAGCGGAGCTTGCCGGTGTCGGCGTCGAAACAGAGCAGCGGACAGTTGCGGTCCTGGTGAAAGCCCTGCCCGACGATGACGCTCTTGCCGTCTGCCGTGACGGCGGGCGAACTGAAGAATGCCTTGAGGGCTTCACCGTTCGCTTCGCTGACTTCCCAGATCGGGCGGCCGGTGTTGGCGTCAATGCAGGCCAGGCTGCCGGTATAGTCGCCCAGGCCGGTGACACAGCCGGCGACGTAGATGCGGTCGCCGACGACGGCCGGGCTGGCGAGGAACATGGTGTCCTCTGGGGCGTAGGTCCAGAGGGTTTTGAGATCCCGCGGGGCCGGGCCGTTATCGTAGGAACTGCGGGAGAAGTCGCGGGCTTCGACGGTGGCGGTCGCACTGGCGGCGGAGACGGTGCCAGGCTGGCTGGCCAGCGCCATGGCGGCCTGGCGGTCGATGATCTGGCGTGCGACGGCCGCCCAGTCGGTGCCGGCCGGTGCGGCTTTGGCGGGCTTGGTAGAAAGCAGTTCGACGCCGCCCCAGACGCCCAGGCCGAGCACGGCAACGACGCTCGCCGACACGACCGGCCGACGGCGGACCAGGCCCGCCCATTCGCCCGGCCGAAGCAGCACCGCCGCCACGCCGGCGACGCCCGCCAGCACCGCCGGCAGCACGGCCGACCCGGCAGTAATGAAAATCGGAACGACGGCTAGGGTGTCAAGCTGCGGCATATGCCTTGGACGCGCCAAGTCCGCCGAAGTTTACTCACCAAACCTTAATCGTGCGTGAAGGACCAAACTGTAGGGGCGACGCCTGCGTCGCCCGTGATGGTGTTCGGCCTTCGCGGGCGACGCAGGCGTCGCCCCTACAGGAAAGGCTTCAAACCAACTTCGCCTTCAGCCGTTCCTGCACCAGTTTGGCGTTGAAGCCTTTACCCTGCTTCATGACCATGCCGGTGATGGCACCGAGGGCGGCGGCTTTGCCGGCTTTGTATTCCTGGAGCGGTTTGGGGTTCTGGGCAATGATGGCGTCGATTACCGTGTCGATCGCGCCGGTGTCGCTGACCTGAACCAAGCCGAGTTGCGTGGCAAGGTCGACGGTGGCCGGGGCGGCGGTGCCGGCGTCGGCGAGCTTCTCGAACAGCGGCAGCGCGTTGCTGGCGGCGAGCTTGCTCTCGTCGATCATCTCCGCCACGTCCCGCACGCGGCCGGGCGGGATGTCCAGGTCATATACCTTCTTCTGCTTGGCGTTGGCGACCTGGGCGAGCGTGTTGATGATGAGGTTGGCGGCTCGCTTCGGCTGGGCGCCGAGGGTGACGATCTCGTCGAAGTATTCGCCGAGTTTGCGGTCGCCGGCCAGCGTGCCGGCGTCGGCGGCGCTGAGGACGGCAGCGTACCGCGCCTTGCGGGCGGCCGGGCTTTCGCCGATCTGGGCCTTCAGCTCGGTCAGCCATTCGTCGCTGACTTCGACGGGCATCAGGTCCGGGTCGGGGAAGTAGCGGTAGTCGTTGGCTTCTTCCTTGTCGCGCTGGTGGACGGTCTGCTGGGTGACGTCGTTCCAGCCGTAGGTGCTTTTTTTGCCGAGGTCGCCGGTCTCTTCCCACTGGCGGATTTGGCGTTGGACTTCGTAGGCGGTCGCTTTTTCGAGGACGCTGAAGCTGTTGAGGTTCTTAATTTCGGTGATGGCGGTCTTGTAAACCTGGCCGTCCGCACCGGTGATGTGGACGTTGATGTTCGGCTCGAACCGCATGTGGCCGAGCTGCATTTGGCCTTCACTCACGCCGAGGTGCTGGACGAGCTTCTGCAGTTCCTGGCCGAAGGTGGCGACATCTTTCGGGTCGCTGAGGTCGGGCTCGGTGACGACTTCCAGCAGCGGCGTGCCGGCGCGGTTGAGGTCGACGATACTGTAGTCGATGTGATAGCCGCCCGGCGCGTCGTGCAGCAGCTTGCCGGCGTCTTCTTCCAGATGCGCGCGGCGGATGCGGACGGTCTTAGCGCTGCCATCCGCGGCGGGAATTTCAAACTCGCCTTCATAGCAGAGCGGCAGGTCGTACTGGCTGATCTGGTAGTTCTTCGGCAGGTCGGGGTAGTAGTAGCTCTTGCGGTCCCACTTGGTGAACTTGGCGATCTTGCAACCGAGCGCCAGGCCGACCTTGATGCTGCTTTCGACGGCCGCCTTGTTCATCACCGGCAGCGTGCCGGGCAGGCCGAGGACCATTTCGTCGACGGCGGTGTTCGGCTCGGGCGGGGCCTGGCCGACCTTCAGCGAGCCGCTGGCGTTGGCGACGCTGGTGAACATCTTGGTCTTCGTGGCCAGTTGGACGTGGATTTCCAGACCCACCAGCACCTTATATGACACGCATTTCCGTTCGGACATGCGCGAAACCTTACTCGAAACCCGCCCCGCCCGCGACACGCCGCCTTCGTCGCCCGGAGACGCTACAATCTGGCCCATGAGCCCGGCCGAACCCGCCCCGCTGTCGATCCTTGCCG
This sequence comes from Tepidisphaeraceae bacterium, assembly GCA_049840775.1. GTDB lineage: Bacteria > Planctomycetota > Phycisphaerae > Tepidisphaerales > Tepidisphaeraceae > RYN-431. Next base: position 378,490 of record JASGJJ010000006.1, on the reverse strand, counting down.
AAAGTGAGTTCGGTGACGTTTTTGTTCCCCTTATTCTCACGCTGCTCGGATTGGCGCTCCTGATCGGCCTGGTGGCGGTCGTCCGCAAGAAGATGATGTCCGGCCACGCCGCCGGCGACGGCGACCTGTCGCTCGGCGGGCTCCGCGAGCTGGTCCGCCAAGGGAAAATGACGCAGCAAGAGTACGACGCCGCCAAGGCGCAGATCGTCGCCGCACACCACCGGCGTGCCGAGCGCGACGCACTGGAGGTCAAGCCGGCAACGCCCGCCAAGGGGGGCCAGGGCGGCGTCGACAGCATCCCGTATGAGTGAATCGGCTTGTCCGCTCGCCTCGCATGGTTTGACCGCTTAGCCGCACGGGCGGTATTCTCCCGGTTCTGACGTGTAACCCCGGCGAGGAGACGCTTTTGACTCGGACGAAGTTGTCGTTGACCCTGCTGGCCGCCCTCGTGTGCGGCTGTGCCTCCAAGGAAAAGCCCCAGCGTGTAATCGCCCCTATTGCCCCGGGCTCGTTCGAAGTCAGCTGGTCGGCTGACACCGGCGTGACATCGCCGTACGCCCTCTACCAGGCCGGCAATCTGCTGTTCGTGTACGGCAAGAACAACCTTGTCAGCGTCTTCGATGTCAACGGCGGCCTGAAGTTCCGCACCACCATCGGCGAGAACGGCGACGTCCTCGGCCCGCCGGTGCTGACCAGCGACGAAATCATCTTCCCCACCAGCGCCACCCTCGAACGCTATACCCGCGGCGGCGGCAAGATTAAGTCCACCAAGCTGCCCCAGCCGATGCGCTCCCCGGCCGTCCGTGAGGGCGAATCGCTCTATGTCGCCACCGACACCGACACCGGCGGCCGCGTCGCCAAGGTCCGGCTCAACGTCGAATACAACTTCTACGAATGGACCGTCACCACCGGCATCGTCACCACCAAGCCGCTGCTCTGGGACGGCGCCATCTATGCAGCCACCGAAGACGGTGTGGTCAAAGGCATTAATCCGGAGGGCAGCAAGCTCTGGGCCGCCGCCCCGGAAATGAGCGACGGCTTCTTCCACACCGACGGCAAAATCGTCGCCCCGCTCGTGGGCGATGAGTCGGGCATCTACGTCGCCAGCACCGACACCAAACTCTACTGCCTGGCCCCCAACACCGGCCGCGTCCGCTGGCAGTACTACGCCGGCGCCCGCCTCACCACGCCGCCCACCGTCACCGCCGACTTCGCTTACCAGTTCGTCGAAGGGCAAGGCATCGTCGCCTTGGCGAAGAAGCCCGGCGAGCCGATCAACACGCCGAAGTGGACGTTCGCCGACGGCAAGCAGGTCATCGCCGATGACGCCAACTACGCCTACGTCATCACCGACAACAACGCCGTCGCCGCGGTGAACAAGGCCGACGGCACGCTCGCCTTCACCAGCCAGCGGGCGGACCTCAGCAAGACCGTCCTCTCGCCCGACGCCAAGAACCCCACCGTCTTCGGGCTGACCAAAGGCAACCAGCTGATCTGCATCAAGCCCGTCCTCCGGCCCGGCGTGGTCGGCGAACTGGCGATGCTCACCGAACTGCCCTAAGCGGTTTCGGACCATTCGAACCCCCTTCAAAAGCCGCGGCACCCGCCGCGGCTTTTGACTTTCCGCGTGGAGCGGGCCCGGCCGCGTGCTATCATGCCCGCATGCCGTCCCGTCGTGCTGTCGCGGTCTCGTTCGCCACGCTCCTCCTCTGCGGCGCCGCCCCGGCGACCCGGCCTGACACGGACGCCCTCATCCGCCAGCTCGGCGACGCCGACCCGGCCGTCCGGCAGAACGCTTACGACTCCCTTCACAACCTCGGCCGCTTCGACAAGGGCCTCACGCCGAAGCTGCGGGCGGCGCTCAAGTCGCCCGAGCCCGCCGTCGCCGAGTCGGCGGCCGCGTTGATCCTGGCGGGCAACTGGGTCAGCGTCGCCGACGCCCCGCCCGCCCGGCTGCTGCTGGCGGGCTACGGCAACCAGGCCGTCGAAGGCCGCGTCAGCATCCTTCAGGGACATCCTCGACCGGCACGTCACCAACGGGGCGGCCACCGTGGTCCGCGTCGCGGCGCTCGACCCGTCCGGCGACGTCTCCTGGCTGCTCTTCGACCGCATGCAAGGCCCCGAACGCCCGCTCGACCCGGCGATCGAGACCGCCGTCGCCGCGATCGACCCCTCCGATCGGCCCGCGGGCCTGACGATGGCGCTCGCCCGGCGCTGGCCGCCCGCGATGACCTGGCCGCCCTGCCGCTCGTGAAGGGCGTCGTCGACCAGGAGCGGCGTGTGCCCACCGCCGCGCCCGCAGCAGTTCGCCAGTGCGGTGCGGCTGCTGGCGGAGATCGAGTCCCGCCAGGGCGACGCCGTCGCCGCGGTCGAGCAGATCCGCAAGCTCCCCGCCGACGCCCGCGACACCGAAGACGCCATTCGGCCGGTCGACCAGGTGCTCGCCCTGCAGGCCTGCCGCGGGCCCCTGCCGGGCCTGGCGCATGACCTCGAACGCGCCAAGGCCGCGCACAGCGGGAACGGCGACTTCGCCCTGGCGGAGCTGGCGCGACGCAGCGGCATGCCGGTGGCGGCGGCGGCGCTCTTCGGCGCGGCCGCGGTCGACCACGACGGCGAAGACCCCGGCGACCACGCCGCCCGCCTCGCCGACACCGCCGACTGGCTCGCCAGCGCCGCCGGCTTCGACGCCGCCTGCCGAATCAACGAACGCATCGCCGAGATCGACACCGAACCGACCCGCGGCCGAATGCTGCTGGCGTACCTGCGCCTGGCGGACTACCACGAGCAGGCCGGCCGCTTCGGCCTGGCGGGCGATGCCATGCAGCGCTTCATCGCCCGCCAGGCCCCCGGCTTCCCCGCGGGCCGGCCCGGCGACCTGCTCACGCCCGAAGACCAGCAAGCCAAGGCGGCCTGGTACTTCCTCCTCAACGCGCTCGCGCACGGCGACAACGCCGACGCCGCCAAGCAGGCCACGCTCGTCATCAAAAGTGGCTCGTCCGACAGCACGCTGTTTATCCAGGCGCTGCCGTACCTGTCGCTGGGCGGCACGCAGGAGCAGATCAACCTCTACTTCGAACGCGTCTACGACCGCAGCAAGACGCGGCTGACCGACAACCCCGGCGAGCCCATTTTCGCCAATGACGTCGCCTGGCTGTGCACCAAAAGCGACCGGCACCTGAAGGAAGCGACCCAGTGGGCCGAGTGGGCCGTCACGGCCCAGCCGAACGAGGCGGCGTTCATCGACACGCTCGCCGAGGTCCGCTTCCGCAACGGCCGCGCCGCCGAAGCCGTGGAGCTCGAACGCCGGGCGATCGCACTGCACCCGACGGAAGGGACGTTCATGCGCAAGCAGCTCGCCCGCTACGAAGCCGCCGCCGCGACCCAGCCGGCGAAATAACCGCTACGACGCGACCGGCCCGTTGTCGGCGCGCAGCCGGTGCACACACGTGACGGCGAGCGACCCGTCGCCCACGGCAAAGCCGACGCGCTTCGTCGAACCCGACCGCAAATCGCCGCCCGCCAGAATGCCCGGCACACTCGTCTCCAGCGGACACGGCGAACGGTGCTGCAACGGCCAGTGCCCCGCCTGCACCATGTCGCTGCCCGTCAGCACGTAGCCGAGCTTGTCCCGCGCAACTTCTTTCGGCAGCCAATCCGCGTGCGGCTCGGCACCGATGAAGACGAAGGCGGCCTGGCACGGCAGCGTGGTGATTTCGCCGGTGTCGCGGCGCTCGATTTTGAGTTCGTCGATCTTGTTCGTGCCGCAGACTTCGGAAACGACGACGCCGTCGTACACCTTCACGTTCGGCGTGTTGCGGATGCGGGCGGAGAGGTAATCGCTCATGCCCACGCCGAGCTTGCCACGCACGAGCATGTGGACGGTGCGTTCGCGACACTGCTCGGCAAGGAACATGACGGCCTGCCCCGCCGAGTTGCCGCCGCCGACGACAGCCACGTCGCAGTCGCCGTAGAGTTCGGCCTCGACGGCGGTGCAGGCGTAGTAGACGCCGATGCGTTCGAATTTCTCGGCGTTCTTCGCGTCCAGCCGCCGCCAGGCCACGCCGGTGGTGGCCAGCACGCAGCGGGCTTTGACGGTCGCACCGCAGCTGAGGTGAACACTGTGATAGCCGTCGATGGACTCGCGGCTCGGTGATACTGAGGACTTCAACGGGCGCGATCATTTTGGCACCGAACTTGAGCATTTGCAGCACGCCGCGGGTGGCCAGCTCCGTGCCGCTAAGGCCTGCCGGGAAGCCGATGAAGTTTTCGATACGGCTGCTGCCGCCCGCCTGCCCGCCGGGGCCGAGCTTGTCGAAGACGACGGTGTTGAGGCCTTCACTGGCGGCGTAGACGGCGGCGGCCAGCCCGGCCGGGCCGCCGCCGATGATGGCCAGGTCGACCTGCTGCCCTTCCGGGCACCCGCGCCAGACGCCGGCCTCTTCGGCGACGTCCTGGAGCGTCGGCGCGTACATCACGCGGCCGTCTCCGAACTGCACAGCGGGCCACTTTCGCTTGCCGTTCGCGTCGGGCGGCATCTTCTCGATTGCCGCCCGGCCGTCGTCGCTGTCGGTGTCGAGCCAGCCGAACGGGACGAAATTTTTGTGAAGGAATTCGCGGACTTCGTTCGTGCCGTTGCAGCCGGGCGGGCCGACAACGCGCAGCCCCGCGAAGCCGGCGCGGTGCAGCGCTTCACGCCGCGAACTGAACGCCTGCATCAATTTTTCGCTGAGCCTTGGCACGGCGTTGAGGACGCGGCGGAGCTGGTTGCCGGGCACGCGCAGCACGGCGGTCGGGCCGCCGTTGCCGTCACCGCACGCCACCGCGTCAAAGATGATCGGGCGGCGCATGAGCAGATCGATATCGCCGACAAAGCCGCACTCTTTGTGGTTGGCAATGCAACGGTTGTTATCGAGCGGATTCAGGATGTCGACGCTGCCACGTTCGATGACGAACAGATCGATATCCGCTTGGCCGGAGCGGAGCAGGTATTCCCCTTGCGCGTAAGTTTCGGCCTTGGCGAGCGGGCGGATCTGGGCGAAGTCGTCGTCGTCGAGTGTCGGGAAGAGTCGCTTGTCGGTGGAAGGTTGAACGGGAGGCATAGCGTCCTTCGAAAAATTGACATCGGCCGGCCACAATTCGATTCCGTTTCCTCAAGCCCATGAAGCCGTCGGCCTGGGCCGACGTGTTCGGCCGGCGGACATTCATGTCGCAAAACACGCCGGCCGAGGCCGGCGGCTTTATGGGGCCTGCCGGTCAGTGCGTTTGATCGATCGCTTGTGCGATCGCCGTCGCCAGGGCCGCCTCTTCCACGGGGCCAGTGTACCGCGAACCGTTGATGAACAGCGTCGGCGTGCCGCGGACGCCGCTGCGTTGCCCGCCGTCGTAGTCGGCCTGCACTTTGCGCAGGTGCGCCGCCGAGGCAAGCGCACCTTCGAATTTGTACACCTCCAGGCCGATCTTCAGCGCGTAATGCGTCAGATCGGGCGGCTCGAGGCGTTGTTCGAGGTACAGCAGGTCGTGCATGGGCCAAAACTTTCCCTGTGCCCCCGCCGCTTCTGCCGCCTGTGCAGCGACAGACGCGTGGCGGTGCACTGTAAAGAGCGGGAAGTGCCGGAACACGAACAGAATTTTTTCGCCGAACTGCTTCCGGAGCGAATCCAAAAGCGGATACGCCCGGCGGCAATCCGGGCACTCGTAATCGCCGTATTCGAGCAATTTGACCGGCGCGTCCCACGACCCGAGGCCGTGATCGCGATTGGGGTCCAGCGGTACGACTAAATCTGGCATGACCGATCATCTTACGCGTTTCCCCCGGAACCGACGAATGCCCCCGCGGGAACAACGGCGAACGTAAGTCACATTTCGGCCGATCCGTTTGTTCTGCGTATTTTCAAACGCGCAATGCACGATAAGTTCCGCAACGGCGAAGAATTCCGCCATAAAAACGGGCGCGCCAAACGCGCAGTGAACTGCCTAGCTTGCCATGAGACTTATGGCGCTCGGCTCGGGCACGAATGCGCGTGAAAAAGTGCGACGCCCGGGCGTCGTAAGTTGCTTCGCTGATCCGTCGCGGTCTGTGAAACTCCGTGCTCATCCGTCTCCCCTTTTCCGGGCCAAACCCGCGGGTTCGGCTACGGTTCACGGTACCGCCCTGGCAGCGGTTTGTCGGCGGAAAAATCAGACGAAAAAGAGGCCACGACGCATTGCCGTGGCCTCCTGGTGAGTTGGTGCCCGTGCGGCGAGTTAGGTCGCCGACGTTTCATCCATCGCGTCGCGCAGCGGCGCGACGGCTTGCAGGATGTTCGTCAGCACGCGGATTTGGGTCTGCATCGCGTCGATCGGCACGATCTTGTCGGCCGGGTAGTGCTCCAGCACGGGCCGGGTTTCGTGTTCGTAGATTTCCAGCCGACGCTTGATCACGCTTTCGTCGGCGTCGTCGAACCGCTTTTCCTTCACGGCCCGGCCCCGCAGGCGGTCGACCATCTTCGGCAAATCCGCCTTGAGGTAAATCACCATTTTCACGTCGATGATGTCGTCGAGCATTTGAGCCTGGTCGACGTTCCGCGGCATGCCGTCGAGAATGAGGATCTGGCTCATCGGCAGGAACTTGTTCGTCAGCGCCATGCCCTTGATGAACTGCTTCCACGCCTTCACGACGATGTCGTCCGGCACCAGTTTGCCCGCGCCGGCGTAGCTCCAGAAGAGCTTGCCCATTTCGGACTGCGTATCGAGTTGGCGGAACATGTCGCCGGTGCTGGAATGGAAGAAGCCCGGGATGCCGTGGAGGATTTTGCCTTGCGTCCCTTTCCCGCTGCCGGGCGCGCCGAAGAGCAGCACGGTGGTGTACCGTGGAAACTTATCGGGCTTGTTGACGAGCGGTTCGATCGGCGCGGTCATAATCTCCTCTTTCAGGCGGGAGAGTTTAACCGAACGGTAACGAAATTCGACTGCTCCGACCCACCTCCGGCACGGCCCACTTGAGTGGGCCTGTAAACGGTTCGAAATCGCTCCAATACAGGCCCACTCAAGTGGGCCGTGCCGGACGGGTTCACGCGGGCTGAATGACGTCGAAACCGGGCGTTTTCGTTCGTTTCGTCAACACTGAAACGACGACCAGCACGACGAAACTCAGCGGAATCGTCACCAGCCCCGGCTGGCTGAACGGCACGTAGCCGAGGTGGCCGGCCTGGCCGTAGACGTTCTGGAACGCTTCCTTTGTCAAGAGCAGCCACGCCACCGAGCCGAAGCAGCCGACGAGGATGCTGGCGATCATGCCCTGCTTGGTGGTGTGCCGCCAGAACAGCAGCATGACGATGGCCGGCAGGTTCGCGCTGGCCGCCACGTTGAACGCCCAGCCGACGAGGAACGTCACGTTGAACTTCTGGAACAAAATCCCCAGCACGATGGCGACCACGCCCACGCCGACGCTGGCGATCTTGGCCACCTTCACCTGCTGCGTGCCCTCGAGTTTGCCGTGGGCGAAGACGCTGGCTAGGTCATGCGCGATGGCCCCCGCCGACGCGAGAATGAGGCCGCTGACCGTGCCCAGCACCGTGGTGAACGCGATGGCGGTAATCAACGCGAACGGCAGTTCGCCGAAGGTGCGCGCGAGCAACGGCGCGGCCATGTTGCTGTCGGCCGGATCAAGCCCGCCGCTGACCATCGCGCCCAGGCCGATGTAGAGCGTGAGGACGTAGAAAAACCCGATCGCGGCGATGCCGACGACGGTCGACTTACGGGCGGCAGCCGCGTCTTTGACGGTGTAATAGCGGATCAGAATGTGCGGCAGGCTGGCGGTGCCGCAGAACAGGGCGAGCATCAGAGAAATGAAGTCGAGCTTGCCGGCAATGGTGTTGCCGCGAATGCCTTTGAAGCCGGGATAATTTCCTGGGAGCAAATAATTGGCACCTGCAACTTGATTGCCACCCCAATAATCCGCCGTAGGTGCTTTTGGCGACTTCTGCCACTTCGTGATGATCTGGGCTGTGCTCAAGCTATCGATGAAAGCAAATGGTCCTAGAGGTCCCGTGCTTTGCCCGTCATTGTCTTTTAAAACACCTTGATCGTGAAGATCTAATACGACACCGCCTTGCGGTGGAATTGGCGTTTCGATCACCCAAGGGCGATCACCAAACTCTGAAACGCCGGCAAGCGTCTGAGGGTTGGCACCTTTTGGCCGGTTAACGGTAATACCCCTCGCAAGAATCGCCACTACCAGTACCGCGCAGAACACCACCAGCAGCGACCCCTTAATAAACTGCACCCACGTCGTGCTCACCATGCCGGCCGTGGTGACGATGAGGATCACCACGCCGCCAACGATCACCACGCCGACCCAGTGCGGCAGGTTCAGCAGCGGGACAATCAGGCTCCCCGCCCCGACCATTTGCGGGATGAGGTAGAACATCGAGACGACGAGCGTGGAGATGGCGGCCGCCAGGCGGATGCCGCGGCTGTTGAATTTGGCGTCGAGGGCGTCGGCGAAGGTGTAGCGGCCGAGGCGTTTGATCGGCTCGGCGATCACGAACAGCGCCACCACCCACCCGGCCAGGAAGCCGATCGAATAGAGAAAGCCGTCGTACCCGTAGAACGCGATCATCCCGCAAATGCCCAGGAAACTGGCGGCCGAGAGGTAATCGCCCGCGAACGCGATGCCGTTGACGAACCAGCCGATCTCCCCGTGCGCCGCGAAATACCCGCCGGCGGATTTCGCCTTTCTGCCGAGCCAAAACGACAGGCCGAGCGTGAAGCCGACGAAGGCGAGGAAGATGACGATGGCGAGGTAGGACGTGTGAGTTGGCATTTTGGTTCCCTCTCCCGGTATGGCCGGGAGAGGGTTAGGGTGAGGGCCGACGATGAGTTGGGTTATCGAAGCATCAGAATTTAGACGTTTTGTTCACGCACAGGATTTAGGTTCCTGTGCTGGCGAGAGCACTCCAGACCGGCCCTCACCCTAACCCTCTCCCGGCAATACCGGGAGAGGGAACCAGAGGCCGCTAGCCGCCGGCCGCCGGCTCTTCTTCCGGCTTGCACAGCACCATGTAAACCAGCGCCATGACGACGGCGAGCGCGATCAGCCCCATGCCGTACACCACCGCCAGGTTCAGGCCGGCGAAGACGATGGTGCCCATCCAGTCGTAGCGAAACGTGCAGATCGCTACGAAGCCGGCATAGACTAAGGCGTAGACGAAAAAGAAGACCAGGCCCAAGCGGGCGTTGCGTGCCATGGAAATGTCCTCCCGTACCGTTGGCCCGGGGCAGACTCCGCAGGCTGCAACGGGAACAATAACCGTTATACTCGCCAACGTGACGCCTTGTCACACCGGAGGATCGCAAGTGTCGGAAGAATCAATCCAAAGCAGCCAGCAAGAGAACCGCCTGTTCCCCCCGCCCGCCGCCACGAGCGCCGGGGCGTATGTGAAGAGCATGGACGAGTACCGCACGCTCTGGCGGGAATCGATCGACTCGCCGGAGACATTCTGGCCGAAGATCGCGAATGATCTTCAGTGGAGCCAGAAATGGTCGAAGGTGCTCGACTGGCAGGTGCCGGACGCGAAATGGTTCGTCGGTGCGAAGACGAACCTCGCCGCCAACTGCCTCGACCGCAACATCGCCGCCGGCCGGGGCGACAAGGTTGCCGTGCTGTTCGAGAGCGAACTCGAAACCGCCCCCGGCCAGGGCGGCGAAGTCCGCAAACTCACCTACAACGACCTCGCCAAAGAAGTCGGCCGATTCGCCAATGCGCTCAAGGCCAACGGCGTTAAGAAAGGCGACCGCGTCACCGTCTACCTGCCGCTGGTTCCCGAGGCGATTATCGCCATGCTCGCCTGTGCCCGGATCGGCGCGGTTCACAGTGTGATCTTCGGCGGCTTCAGCAGCCAGGCGATCGCCGACCGCGTGAAGGACGCCGAGAGCAGCGTGCTCATCACCGCCGACGGCGGCTACCGCCGCGGGCAACTCGTGCCGCTGAAAAAGAACGTCGACGCGGCCTTGGAAAACGTCGGCGGCACGGTGAAAACCGTCATCGTCCTCAAACGCGCCGGCAATGAGGTCACCATGACCAGCGGCCGCGACGTCTGGTGGCACGACGCCGTCGCCGGCCAACCGGCCGACTGCCCCGCCGAGCCGATGGACGCCGAAGACCCGCTGTTCATCCTCTACACCAGCGGCAGCACCGGCAAACCGAAAGGCATCTTCCACACCACGGCCGGCTACATGGTCGGGACCTACGCCACGACCAAATACGTCTTCGACGTCCACGAAAACGACGTCTACTGGTGCACCGCCGACGTCGGCTGGATCACCGGGCACAGCTACCTCGTCTACGGCCCGCTGCTGACGGGCACGACGGTGATGTGCTACGAGGGCATCCGAATTATCCGGACTTCAGCCGCTTCTGGCAGCTCGTCGAGCGGCACAAGCCGACTATTTTTTACACCGCCCCGACCGCCATCCGCGCGTTCATGCGGGCCGGGCGCGAACTGGTCGACAAGCACGATCTGTCGAGCCTGCGCATCCTCGGCACGGTCGGCGAGCCGATCAATCCGGAAGCCTGGATGTGGTACCACGAAGTCATCGGCCACGAAAAATGCCCGATCATCGACACGTGGTGGCAGACCGAAACCGGCGCGCACATGATCACCCCGCTGCCCGGCGCGACGCCGCTCAAACCCGGCACGGCCACGCTGCCGTTCTTCGGCGTCGATGCCGCTATTGTTGACCGCAGCGGCCGTGAACTGGGTGCGAATGAGGGCGGCCTGCTCGTCATCCGCAAGCCCTGGCCGAGCATGCTGCGGGGGATTTACAAAGACCCGGACCGCTACAAGAAAACCTATTGGAGCGACGTGCCCGGCTTCTACTTCACCGGCGACGGCGCTCGCCGCGACGAAGACGGCTACTTCTGGATCATGGGCCGCATCGACGACGTGCTGAACGTCAGCGGCCACCGCCTGGGCACGGCGGAAATCGAGTCGGCGCTCGTCAGCCACCCCAGCGTCGCCGAGGCCGCCGTCGTCGGCATGCCGCACGAAATGAAGGGCCAGGCCGTCGCCGCGTTCGTGACCTTGCTCGACGGCAAATCGCCGAGCGACGAGTTGAAAAAGGAACTCGTCCAAACGGTGCGAAAACAGATCGGCGCACTGGCCGCGCCGGACCAGATCCGCTTCACGCAGGCCCTGCCGAAAACGCGGTCGGGCAAGATCATGCGTCGGCTGCTGAAGGAAATCGCCGCCGGCGGCGAAGTCAAAGGCGACACCAGCACGCTCGAAGACTTCAACGCCGTCGCCGCACTCCGGGCGAACGACGAAGGATAGACGCAACGCTATTGGAGGGCGTCACTCCGTGACGCTCATTTGGGTGCCATGAAGAAGCGTCACGGAGTGACGCCCTCCAAGCCGCATTAACAAGAAATGGGGCAATCGAATTGTCACGCGACCCTCCCCTCGGGCAGGTGCCCGCGTGCATTTCTGCGCAAGCAGACAACGAATTCAGCGCAGCCGCGTAGGACGTGAACCATGACGCCCTTCTCGCTCAAGCGTTCCATCGTCGCCCTGGCCGCGCTCGCGGCGTGTGCCTCGTTCGGGCTGGCTGCCGACCGCACCGTTCCGCTCGCGAGCCTTGACCTCAAGGCGGTCGTTCAAGACTTCGCCGGCCCGCGGATCAATGCCACCGTCGACGGCAACGCGATCAAACTCGATGGCAAGACCTTCGAGACCGGCGTCGGCGCGCACGCCAATTCGCGTTTCCGCATCGCCGTCAACGGGGCGAAACGGTTCTCCGCCATTGTCGGCATTGATGACGACGTCGGCGACCGCGGCGCGGTCCGCTTCCGCGTCTATGGCGATAACAAAGTCCTGTTCGACAGCGGCCCCATCACCGGCCGCGACCCGGCCAAGCCGCTGGACGTTTCACTCGTCGGCGTGAAAGAACTCTTCCTCGTCGTCACGGCCATCAAGGGCATCGACTACGCCCACGCCGACTGGGCGGACGCGAAATTCGTCGTCGACGGCGACACGCCGGCGACGCTGGACATCGCCAAGGAGACCGCCGAAATCCTCACGCCGCCGCCCGCCAAAACGCCGCGGATCAATGGCGCTGCCGTCTTCGGCGTTCGCCCGGGTTCGCCGATTCTTTACACCATCGCCGCCACCGGCGATCGGCCGATGAAGTTCACTGCGACCGGCCTGCCCGACGGCGCGACCTTCGACGAAAACACCGGCCGCCTCGGCGGCCGCGTGACGTCGCCGGGCACGTATGCCATCAAACTGTCAGCCAGCAATTCGCTCGGGAAAAGCGAGCGGAATTTCAAACTCGTCGTCGGCGACAAGCTCGCCCTCACGCCGCTGATGGGCTGGAACAGCTGGTACGGCTTTGCCGACCGTGTGACCGACGAACGCATGCGATTCGCCGCCGACCAGATCGTGAAGCTCGGCCTGATCGATCATGGCTATTCGTACGTTTGTATCGACGACTTCTGGCAGCAAACGCCCGACCAGATGAAGGCCGACCCCACCCTCGGCGGCCCCGGCCGGGATGCGGCGGGCAACATCGTGCCGAACCCGCGATTCCCCGACATGAAAGCCCTCGCCGATTACATCCACAGCCGCGGCCTGAAGGCGGGCCTGTATTCGTCGCCCGGCCCGAAAACCTGCGGCGGAGCACTCGGCAGCTATCAGCACGAATCGCTCGACGCCAAAAGCTATGTCGCCTGGGGCTTTGACTTGCTGAAGTACGACTGGTGCTCCTACCGCCCCGCCATGGAAACGCAGCGCGACATCAAAATGAACCCGGCCACGCAGCCGAAGTTCAATCTGCCAAAGCGCGAAGTCCTCGAAGAGCTGCAGGCACCGTACGTCCGCATGGGCAAGCATCTGAAGGAGCAGAACCGCGACATCTTCTACCTCATGTGCCAGTACGGCATGGGCGAAAGCTGGAACTGGGGCCGGGATGTCGGCGGGCAGAGTGCGCGGTCGACGCACGACATCACCGATACCTGGGCGAGCGTCAGCGAAATCGGCTTCGGGCAGGTCGACCGTCGCGGCACGAGCGGGCCGGGCTTCTGGGCGGACCCTGACATGCTCATGCTCGGCGTCATCGGTCTGGAACGCCCGCGACCGACGCGGCTGACGCCGAACGAGCAGTACACGCAAATGACGCTCTGGTCGATTCTGCCGGCCCCGCTGCTGTTCGGCGCACACCTGGACAAGATCGACGACTTCACGATGAGCCTGCTGACCAACGACGAAGTCATCGCCGTCAATCAGGACGCACTCGGCAAAAGCGCCCGGCGTGTGAGCCGGGATGACTCGACCGAAGTATGGGCCCGCGACCTGGAAGACGGCAGCGTGGCCGTCGCGATGTTCAACCGCGACGAAGTGCCGATGACCGTCACCGCCAAATGGGCCGACGTCGGCATCAGCGGCCGGCAGACGGTTCGCGACCTCTGGCGGCAGAAAGACGCCGGCACGTTCGACGGCAGCTACAGCGTCATCATTCCACGCCACGGCGCGGCGTTCCTCAGACTGACAAAACCGTAAAACGGCACGGCCCACTTCAGTGGGCCTGTGAGAAATTCGAGTTTCTACATACAGGCCCACTGAAGTGAGCCCTGCCTCGTTCGAATCACGCCGGCCAGACGGCGACGCCGGCGGCTTCGAGCTGGCGGCCGCCGATCACGAATTGCGTGTTCGGTGCGGTCGGCAGCACCACCGGCTTGTCGTTGTAATTGAGCGCGATGTTAAAGCGGCCGCGGCGCAACACCCGCACACGCTCCGGCAGCGGCTTGGCGGCGATGCTCTCTGCGACGCAGAGCTTTTCGATGACCGCCGACGCCAGATCGCGACCACCAAACACGCCACAGTACGTCACGCTGCCGTTGCCCAGGCGACGGTGCGTGATGGCCGGGGCGCCGGCGTAGAACATGTTGGTGTACTTCGCCCAGACGCGCGTGCCGTCTTCGGCGTAAAGAAGATCGCCCCACGTGCCCCACTCGTACGCTTTGCCGTCGAGGTCGATCGTGCCGACGACATTTTCCGGCAGGCTGTCGTAGGCTTCCACTTCGCCGCCGATCAGGCCGCTGATCGGCTGGGCGCGGTGGGCTTCGAAGAAGTGGCCGTTACGGTCTTGCAGGCCGCTGCGGGCGGTCAGCACGAGGTGGCCGCCGTTTTCGACGTACTTGTTCAGATTGCCGAGGTAAACGTCGTCGACCATCTGCATGCCCGGCGCGACGACGACCTGCAGATCGTCCGGCCACGGCTGGTTCGGGTCGAGGATTTCCACCTTCAACCCCATGTGCGACAGCGCCTGGTGCCATTGCACGATCATCTCGCCCTGGCTCCACTTTTTCGCCTGCGGCAGGCTGCTGGCCCACCACATTTGATCGAAGTCGAGGACAAGGCCGGCGCGGGCCTGCGGGGCGGGCTGGGCGTCCTGGCCGGGGATCGGTTGGCCGACAGGGAAGTCGTCGGCGATGCGCTTGATCTCGTCGGCCACCTGGCGGAACTGCACGCCGCCGGGGCTGAGTGTGACGCCGTCCGCCTGGATCAAACCGTCGTGCCACATCTCGATGCCGAACCGCGGCTGGCGGAAACGGTACGTCGTGATGAACTCACACCCGTGCGCGATGGCCGTCCACAGCAATAGCCGAATGGCACCAGGGTACGGCAGGCATGGCACGCCGGACCAGTTGATCTGGCCCGGCTGAACTTCCATGAGGCCCCACCGGCCGTTGAAGCTGGCCATGTGGTCGTGCATGGTTTCCATGCCCGCCGGGTCGCCGAGGCGGAAGGTTTCGTCTTTGTAATGCTTGCCCAGGCCGCTGATCGGGTAAGTGTCCCAGCTCCAGAGCGTGAGGATGTCCCGCATGTCGGCCGGGTCGCAGTCCTGGAAGAGCGGCATGAAGTTGGTGGTCACCCAACGGTCGCCGACTTTCGCCTTCAAGATGTCGGCCTGCACTTTCACGAAATCGGCCCAGGCGCGGCTCCAGAAGCGGCTGGCGTCGAGCCAGTGGTGCGGGTTCTTGTAGCCGTTCTGGTCCTGCCCGCGGCCGGCGGGCATGAGAATCTGGTCGAAGTCGTTGTAGTACTGGTTCCAGAACTGGTTGCCCCAGGCGGCATTGAGGGCGTCGATGGTTTTGTACTTGTTCCGCAGCCAAGTGCGGAACGCGGCGTGCGTGTAATCGGATTGATCAAACTGCCCGCCGAGCTCATTGTCGATCTGCCAGCCGATGACGCTCGGGTGATCGCCGAATTTTTCCGCCATCGCGCGGGTAATGCGGGCGGAGGCTTCGAGCATGGCCGGGCAGGTCGGCGCGTAGTGCCGGCGGCCGCCGTGGCGGTCGGGTTTGCCGTTTTCGTCACGTCCGAGAATTTCAGGATGCTGCTGCGTCAGCCAGACCGGCGGCGCGGCGGTGGGCGTGCAGAGGATGACGTCGAGCTTCCGTGCGGCCGCCATTTCCACGCAATCGGCCAGCCAATCGAACTTAAACTCGCCCGGCGTCGGCTCGAGACTCATCCAGGCGAACTCCGCCATGTGGACGATCTTCAGCCCCATCGACGCAATTTTGTCGAAGTCGCGCTCCCATTGTTCGCGTGGCCACTGTTCCGGGTAGTAGTAAGTGCCGATCTTCATAAGGACGGGAAGTCTACGGGAATTCCGGCGGCGGTAGAAACGACATGACCGTCACCGGCGGCACAAGGCCGCACGCCCGGGACGCCAGACGTCCGGTAACGAGGCGGGTTTCCCCGCAACGGATCACCGCCCGCCGGCGGTGTGATATGTCATTCGTGCCGCGACACGCGTCGCGCCGGAGAGAGGGATTTTCGTGTCGGCCGGTCCAGTGATGCTGCTCAGCCCGTCGCCCCACATTGCCGCCGAAACCCACGCCAAGCCCGCGGCCCCCGCGGCGACAGGCCGGGATCGGCTCGCACTGCTGGATACCGTGCGCCTGGCGGCGGCGGCGGGCATCGTCTGGGTGCACGCGGCGCAAAGTGACCTCGGCCAACTCATCTGGCCGGTTGGCATGTTCGGCGTGCCGTTCTACACGTTCGTGGCCGTGCTGTTCATGACACGCACACTCACGAAACCGAACGGAAAAACCCTCCGCGAATACGCCGGCGGCCGCCTCGGCCGCGTTTATCTGCCGTTCCTCTTCTGGTCGGCGGTTTACCTGGCGATGGGCGAGGCGAAATCCATCCTCGGCCATGACGGCCTGTTCCTGCCCGACCCCACCATCCTCTACGCCGGCGGCCACGAACACCTCTGGTTTCTCCCCTACCTGCTCGTCGTGACGCTATTCGGTGCCACACTCGTACGTGGCCTTAAAATAATTCCCGGCCTGCGCTGGCCGGTCGTGGCGGCGTTATTGTTCGCGGGGGCGTATTTCGCGGCACTGAATCAGCCCCAGTGGATCGACCGTCGCGGCTTTGACGTCGACTTCTGGCGACTCAGCTTCCGCGCACTGCCGACCGTCTGCTGGTCGATCGCCCTCGCATTAGCGACCGCGTTCGACGGGAAAATGCCCCGCGCTTCCGGACGCGTTGCCCTCATGGGCGTGCTGCTCGTACTCGGCGTGATGGCAACACAAGCCTGGATCGACCAACAGAAAATCCTCCGCACCTTCGCCGGCCTGGGCTGCCTGGCGATCGCGCTTTACCCGCTGGCCAACACCGCCATCGCGCGCCTCGGCAGCCTCGGCCGATTCACGTACGGCATTTACCTGTCGCACCTGCTGTTCATCCGATTTATCGACGACATTCTCCTGCGGCACGCAAAGCCAACCCTGCTGACAGACGTGGCCGTGTTCGGCGTGTCGTTCGCCGGCGCGATCACGCTGAGCATTCTGCTGTCGAAATCGAAATACACGCGTTGGACGCTCGGGGAGTGATTTGTAGGGGTGACGCCTGCGTCGCCCGAACCCGGCCGTGCAGTCCACGAGCGAGGCTGGCCTCGCCCTACAAGATTAGCCGAGTGTTTTTCGGTCCAGCCAAGTGTCGAGTTCCTGTCGCGAGAGTTTCATCGCCTCGCCGGCGTGCGATTCATTGCGGCGGACCGCGATCAACTCCGCCGCGATGCTGACGGCAATTTCTTCAACGGTGATCGCCCCGATCTCCAGGCCGATCGGCGAATGAACGCGGGTGAGCCGATCGCGACCCACGCCCTGCTCGGCCAGGCCGCCGAGGATCGTCCGGACCTTCCGCTTGCTGCCGATCATGCCGACATATTTCGCCGGCGAATGAATCACGGCCGCCAGCGCCGCGGCGTCGCGGTGATGGCCTCTTGTCACGACGACGACGAACGTCCGCTCGTTGATGACGGCCTTCTGCAATTCCAGATCGATCGGGCCGCAAATCAGGGTGGCCGCGGGAAAACGCTTCGGCGACAGCACGTCAGGCCGGTCGTCAATCACCGTGACCGCAAAGCCGAGCGTCGTCGCCAGGGGCACCGGCGCCGGCAACGTGCCCGGTGCCGGCGATGATCAGCGGCGGCGCCGGCTCGATCGTCTCGCTGAAACCGACGGCCGGCACTGTCACCGTCGCCGGTCGCCCCGCTTTGAGGTCTGCCGAGATCGCCGCATACCGCCCCGCGTCGACTTCCCCGGCCAGTAGTTCGACGTGCACGTCAAGAATCCCGCCGCACCACATGCCGTCGTCCCAGCCGTGATCGTGATCGAGACGAAAACTCATCGGCGGTAAATCGGCGTCGGCCGACTCGCTCAGAAGCAGGGTCATGGCCCGCTGCTTCACTTCCGCTTCCACGCACCCGCCGCCGAGCGTGCCCATGAGTTGCCCGGCCGCGGTGACGATCATGCGGGCCCCGCGGACTTGCGGCGTGCTGCCGCGCGCGTCGATCACGGTGCAGAGCGCCACACGTTCGCCGAGCGCACAGCGACGGGAAATTTCGTCGAAGAGTTCGGTCATGGGAATCGGACGCCGGAGTATAGCGAACGAATAAAACTTTTTCTGGACAGACGCCGCCGACGCGATATATTCGCCCGTTGCGCGTCCGCCCGGCAAAACCAACCCGCCCGGCAACGCGCCGACCGACAGAATGCCAGATCGATCTCGTCTTCTTTCCGTCGCGCGCGGCGATACGCCCGCCGACCTCGTCCTTCGGCACGGCCGCGTGCTCAACGTCTTCACCGGCGACATCGAAACCGCCGACATCGCCATCTACGACGGCCTGATCGCCGGCGTCGGGTCTGACTACCACGGCACGGAAGAAATTGACCTCGGCGGCGCGTTCGTCGCTCCGGGCTTGATCGACGCGCACGTGCATATCGAAAGCAGCCTCTGCACACCGCCGGAGTTCGCCCGGGCCGTGGTGCCGCGGGGTGTGACCACGGTCGTGACGGACCCGCACGAAATCGCCAACGTCTGCGGCACGGCCGGCGTGCGGTACATGATCGACGCCAGCCGAAATCTGCCGCTGAGCGTGTTCGTCATGGCCCCGAGCTGCGTCCCCGCCACCGACCTCGGCACCGCCGGCGCGGCGCTCGACGCGGCCGAGCTTTGCACACTCCTCGACGCCACCCACGGCCTGGCGGAAGTGATGAATTTTCCCGGCGTCATCTTCGGCGACGCCGGCGTGGCCGCGAAAATCGACGCCTACGCCGGCCGCCCCATCGACGGGCATTGCCCCGGCGTGCGCGGCAAACCGCTGAACGCCTACGTCGCCAGCGGCGTCGGCTCGGATCACGAGTCGATCGACCTCGCCGAGGCCAAAGAAAAGCTCGCGCGCGGGCTGTACGTGCTCATTCGCGAAGCCACCAACGCCCGCAATCTGCACGCGCTGTTACCGCTGATCACGCCGCAGACGAATCGGCGGATCTGTTTCTGCACCGACGACCGCGTGCCGGCAGACCTGCTGACGACGGGCGGCATCGACCACATGGTCCGCGAAGCCATCGCCTTCGGCATCGACCCCGTCGACGCCTTCCGCCTGGCCACCCTCAACACCGCCGAATGGTTTGGCCTGAATGACCGCGGCGCGATCGCCCCGGGCCGGCGCGCGGATTTGATGGTGTTCGATGACCTGAAATCGCCGCGAGCGAAAGCGGTGTACGCGGCCGGCAAATGTGTCAGCGAATTAATTGACGCCACGGCGGAAGCCGTGGATCCGCGGCTCCCGCCGCGGCGTCAAGAATCAGCCGTTCGCGGACAGGTGAACATCAGCGTCGACGAAACGACGTTCCGCATTCCCGCGACGAGCAACAGCGTCCGCGTCATCGGCTCGATCGACGGCCAACTCGTCACGGAACCGCGCGTCGCGACCGTGCCCGTGATCGACGGCCGCCTCGAGAGCGATATCGCCGGCGACGTGCTGAAAATGGCCGTCCTCGAACGCCATCGCGGCACCGGCAACGTCGGCCTTGGTTTCATCCAGGGTTTCGGCCTGCAGCGCGGCGCGATCGCCGGCACGGTGGCGCATGACCATCACAACCTCGTCGTCATCGGCTGCGACGACGCCGCCATGACCATTGCGGCGAAACACGTCGCCAAACTCGGCGGCGGCCTGTGCGTGGTCGACGGCCAGCGTGTCGTCGCCGAACTCGCCCTGCCGGTCGCCGGGCTGATGAGTGATCGCCCGATCGACGAAGTCCGCACCGCCTACGATCAGTTGTTGGCAGCCGCGAAAGCAATCGGGGCCACGAGTGTCGACCCGTTCATGGCCATGAGTTTCATGGCGCTGGAAGTCATCCCGTCGCTCAAGCTCACCGACCGCGGCTTGATCGACGTGACGAAGTTTGAGACCGTCAGTTTGTATGTGTGATGTAGGGGCGACGCCTGCGTCGCCCGTGATTCGCGATTGACTGGGAACGGGCGACGCAGGCATCGCCCCTACGAAAATGCGACCGCACCATTCACTCGTTCACAGCCGCACGCGCCTCACGCCGCGGTACGCGCTGTTCCCACTCGAAGGCTACCCATTCAGCCGCCTGCCGACCTGGCCGGACGCGCAAGTGCGTGTGCTGGCGTCGCCGGCGATCGGGGCTGGGTTCGTGCAATACCTCATCGACTTACCTGCCGGTAAACGCGGGGAGTTTGCGGCCGACGGTCGTGCCGAAACGTTTTTTTATGTCCTCAAAGGTAAGGGCACACTGACCAGCAGTGCGGAGAAAAATCGCCCGCTCACGCCCGGCAGTTTCGGCCTGCTGCCCCCCGATCGCGGCCTGGCTATCACCGCCAAGTCGGCGATGCAGATTCTCGTCCATCGCCAGATCTTTAAACCAGTAGCGGGCATTGATGTCTTCAAGCCGTTGCTGAGCCATGAAAGTGAAGTCAAATCCGTCGCCTGGGCGGACACCGACAAAATTCAACTGCAGACGCTGATTCCCGATGAGTTCCAATTCGACCTGGCCGTGAACATCTTCGCCTTCACGCCCGGCTTCGGCCTGCCGATCACCGAAACCCACGTCATGGAACACGGCGCACTCATTCTGCAAGGCAAAGGCGTCTACCGCCTCGGCGACGACTGGACGGAAGTCGAAAAAGACGACTACCTCTGGATGGGCCCGTACTGCCCCCAAAGCTTCTACGCCACCGGCGACGTGCCGGCGAAATACATCTACACAAAAGACGTGAACCGAGAGATCGAACTTTGAAAGGAGACAGGAGACAGGAGACAGGAGTCAGGAGAAAAAAGAAAGGCCGTTTTGTCTTTCTTCTGTCTCCTGTCTCCTGACTCCTGTCTCCTCCGCATCATGAGTGAAAAAATCTACCGCGATGAAGACGTGAACTGGGACGTGCTTAAGGGCAAAGTGATTGCCGTGCTGGGCTACGGCATTCAGGGCAAGGCGCAGGCCGCCAATGCGAAGGACAGCGGCTTTAACATCATCATTGGCTCGGGTAGCGGCATCGCCGAGGCGAAGAAAGACGGCTTCGAGGCGTTTACCATCGCCGAGGCGGTGAAGAAGGCCGACATCATCCTCATCGAATTGGCCGACCCCGTTCAGCCGCCGATCTACAAGGCCGACATCGCCCCGAACCTTCGCCCCGGGCAGACGCTCTGTTTCTGTCACGGTTTCAGCGTGCTCTACGGCCAGATCACGCCGCCGAAAGACGTCAACACCGTGCTGTTCGTGCCGAACTGCGCCGGGCAAATTCGTCCGCGAAAAATACCTCAAAGGCGAAGGCGTCTACGGCTGCGTGGCCGTCGATCACGACGCCACCGGCGACGCCCGGGAGATCGCCTTCGCGATCTCCAAAGCCGTCGGCAGCACGCGGGCCGGCGTTGTGGAAATGACCTTCCAGCACGAAACGGAAGGCGATAACTTCGAAGAACAAATTTTGTACGGCGGCGCGATCGCCCTGATGCGGGCCTGCTTCAATACGATGGTCGACAACGGCTACTCGCCGAGCTTCGCATACGCCAAGGCGATTCGCAGTTTGCGCAGCGTGATCGACGTGATGGACGAGCACGGCATCGAGAGTTACATCAGCACCCGCAGCAGCCGAACCTGCGAATACGCCGTCCGCACCCGCGGCCCGCGGGTCATCAACGAAGACGAAATCCGCAAAATCTTCGCCGAGACCGAACGCGGCGAATTCGCCAAGGAATGGATGAACGAATTCGCCCTCGGCATGCCGACCCTGCACCGCATGCGCCGCACCTGGGCTGAAAGCAAAATGGAAAAAACCGGCCGCGAATGGCGGGAAAAATTCGGGAAGTAAAATGAGCCACGGATAAACACGGATGGACACGGATAAAAAAAGAAAATCGAATCAAACTTTCTTCTTTTATCCGTGTCCATCCGTGTTCATCCGTGGCTAATCTCTCTTAGGTTTTTCAACAGGAGTGAGTCATGGCCAACCCGATTCCCGACGGTTTCACACCCATCACGCCGTATCTCGTCATTGATGACGCGCCGGCTGAGATCGAGTTCCTCAAAACCCTCGGCGGCGTTCAGGGCGATCGCCTCGACGCGCCCGGCGGCAAGGTCGGGCACGCCGTGATCAAAGTCGGCGGTGCGCCGATCATGATCAGCAGCACCATGCCCGGCCACGACGCACAGAAAGGCATGATTTTCGTCTACGTCAGCGATGTCGACGCGACCTACACCAACGCCACAGCGTTCGCCGGCGTCGAAGCGATGATGCCGCCCACGGACCAGTTCTGGGGCGACCGCGCCGGCTCGCTGAAGAGCCCGAACGGCGTGATCTACTGGATCGCCACGCACACCGAAGACGTGTCGATGGACGAGATCAAAAAGCGAATGGGAACGTGCCAGTGAACATCAACGCAGAGCGAATCTCCCGCGACCTCGACGCCATCGCCGCCATCACCGATACGCCCGGCAATGGCAGCGGTCGGCCGACGTTCACGCCCTATTGGGGCCAGGCCCGCGATTATGTGATCGCCGAAGCGAAACAGGTCGGCTGCGATGTTCGCATTGACGCCTGCGGCAATGTCCACATCCGACAATCCGCGTTCGGCTGGGAAACGCCGGCGTGGCTTAGTGGCAGCCATGTCGACAGCGTGCCGCACGGCGGGAAATTCGACGGCGTGACCGGCGTGGTCGTGCCGCTGGAAATCTTCCGCGCTGCCGCCGAAGACAAGCTGACGATTCCGCTCGAACTGATGATTTTCGCCGAGGAAGAAGGCACGACGTTCAACCTCGGCATGCTCGGCAGCCGGGCGTGGGCGGGAACGCTGTCTCGCGAAGAATTGGCAAAACTCAAAAACAAAGACGGCGTCGACCCGCTCACCGCCGGCCGTGATTATGGCGTCGTGCCGGAGAAAATCGGCGTCGATAAGCTCGACGCGAAAAACTACAAAGGCCTGATCGAAGTGCACGTTGAGCAAGGCCCGGCGATGTGGGAGAAGAAGATTCCCGTCGCGATCGTCGGCGCGATCAACGGCCGGCGGCAGTTCCGCGTGACGATCCATGGCGTCGCCAACCACGCCGGCAGCACGCCGATGACCTACCGCTACGACGCCCTCGCCGCCGCCGCCGAGTGCATCATCGGCCTCGAGCGGTTCCCGGCCATGGTTTCGCCCGAAGCCGTGCTGACCGTCGGCCGCATCGTCGCGAGCCCGAACGCGTTGAACGTCATCAATGACGAAGTGACGTTTACCATTGATTTTCGCAGCCCGAACAACACGCACCTCGACGCCGGCAGCCGCGCGATCCGCCAGGCGATCGCCGCGATCGTGAACCGCCGCAAGCTGACGGCCGAGGTCGTCGAGACCGAAATCCTGCCTGCCGTGACGATGGACGCCGGCGTCGTCACAGCATTGAAAACCGCGGCCGAGACGATCGGCATGAAAGACGTGCCGACGACCTACAGCGGCGTGCTGCACGACGCCGCCATCCTCGCCCCGCTGCTGCCGACGGCGATGGTGTTCGTCGCAAGTAAAGACGGCATCAGCCACAACCCCGGCGAAGAGAGCCGCATCGAAGACATCGCAAAAGCGGCTGAGCTATTGGCCGCGGTGGTGACGGCATGACGATTCAGGGAATCAACGGATTGCCGCGGGACGAATTCGTCCGCATCGTGGGGCCGGTGTTCGAACACTCGCCCTGGATCGCCGAGCACACGCAAGGCCCGTTTGCTGATGTGAACGACCTTCACGCCAAGCTCGTCGCCACAACGAATGCCTCGGCGGACGACGAGAAATTGTCGCTCATCCGTGCACATCCTGATCTGGTCGGCCGGCTCGCCCAGGAAGGGAAGCTGACGAAGGAATCGACCGGCGAGCAGGCCGCCGCCGGCCTCACGCATCTTTCGCCCGAAGAGGCGGCGGCGTTCGAACACTACAACCGTGCCTACCGGGAGAAGTTCGGCTTCCCGTTCGTCATCTGCGCCCGCGAGAACAAAAAAGACGCCATCCTCGCGGCCTTCCCGGTCCGGCTGAACAATAACGCGTCACAGGAAATGAACACCGCGCTCGCCGAAATATACAAGATCGCCCGGCTGCGGTTGTTCGATCTGATTCAGGAAAGTTGACCGATGTCCTTCAAGCTCACGCACAACGCCTACGGGAAAAGCGCCGTCCGCCTGACGAAAGTCGTCCGCCACGGCGGGCACCATACGCTGTTCGAGATCGACGCCGCCGTCCAACTGGAAGGCGACTTCGCCGCCTCCTACACCGCCGGCGATAATCGCCAGGTCATTGCGACCGATACGATCAAAAACACGGTTTATGTGGTCGCGAAAGAGAACGCGTTCGACTCGCTCGAACAGTTCGCCGTCATCCTCTGCCGGCACTTTTTGAAAACGTATCCGCACGTGTCCGCCGCGAAAGTGGAACTGCAACAGGCGGCCTGGAACCGCATTGCTGTCGACGGTACGCCGCACGATCACGCTTTCACCGGCGGCGGCTCGCACGTGCGGACCTGCACGGCCAAGCTCGACCGCGACCATGCCGAGCCCGAAGTTATCGGCGGCATTGAAGGCCTGCTCGTCCTGAAGACCACGCAAAGCGGCTGGGCGGATTTTCACAGCGACCGCTACCGCACGCTCAAAGACACGCACGACCGCATTCTGGCGTCGAAGGTCAACGCAACCTGGACATTCAACAAAACGACCGCCGACGGCAACGCGGCGTATGACGCGATCAACGCCGCCATCCTCAAAGCGTTCGCCACGACGTACAGCCCGAGTGCGCAGAAGACGATTCAGGACATGGGCGAGGCCGCCCTGTCGGCGTGTGCGGACATTGGTTCGATCAGTTTCACCCTGCCGAATCTTCATCGCATCCCGTTCAACCTCGACCCGTTCGGCCTGAAGTTCGAGAACGACATTTTCGTCGCCACCGACGAGCCGCACGGCCTCATCCACGGCACCGTTTCGCGAGGCTGATTTCAATGGGAAAGCTCACCACGCACGTCCTCGATACCTCCCACGGCAAGCCGGCAGCGGGATTGCGCATCGATTTGTTCAAAGGCAATGACACAGTCGCGTTCGTCAGCATCAAAACCAATGCCGACGGCCGGGCGGATAGGCCGCTGCTGGAAGGCGACTCGCTCGCGGCAGGCACCTACCGCCTGGAGTTCCGCGTCGGCGATTATTTCCACGCCATCGGCTGCGGCGACGCGGGCAAGTTCCTCGACGTCGTGCCGATCGTCTTCGTCGTCAGCGACGCAGCCGCCCACTACCACGTGCCGCTACTCGTCTCGCCGTGGGCCTACTCCACTTACCGGGGCAGCTGATGAATGACCTGATCATCCGGAATGGCCGAGTCGTTCTTGCTGGCAGCATCGAGCAGCTCGATGTCGTCATCGAAAACGGCACGATCGTTGCACTCGAGAAAGACGGCAAAGCGCCCGCCGGCTCCGCCCAAATCGACGCCACCGGCCTGCACGTTTTTCCTGGCCTGATCGACGCTCACGTCCACTTCAACGAGCCCGGCCGTGAAGACTGGGAAGGCCTGGCCACGGGCAGTGCGGCGCTCGCGGCAGGCGGCGGCACGGCGTTTTTCGACATGCCGCTCAACAGCGATCCGCCCGTCATCACCGGCGAATTGTTCGACGCCAAATGTCACACCGCCGAAGCGAAAAGTTTGACGGATTTCGCCCTCTGGGGCGGCCTCACGCCGGAAAGCCTGCCGCACCTCGACGAACTCGCCGATCGCGGCGTCATCGGGTTCAAGGCGTTCATGAGCGGCAGCGGCATTGAAGAATTCGGCCGCGCCGACGACCTCACGCTTTACCGCGGCATGAAGATCGCGAAAGAACACGGCCTGATCGTCGCCGTGCACGCCGAGAGCGAAGAAATCACCAGCCGCCTCACCGCCGAAATCCGCGGCCGTGGCGGTAAAAGCTGGCGCGACTATTTAGACAGCCGGCCGATCGTCGCGGAAGTCGAAGCCACGCAGCGCGCGATCACGCTCGCCGCCGAGGTCGGTTGCCGTCTTCACATCGTTCACGTCAGCAACAGCCGGGCGGCGGAACTGGTTCGCATCGCCCGCGAGCAACACGGCGTCGATGTCACCAGCGAAACCTGCCCGCACTACCTCACGCTCACCGACACAGACCTCGAACGCATCGGCCCGCGTGCCAAATGTGCGCCGCCGGTGCGGTCAGTTGGCGACGTGAATGAACTCTGGCAGGACCTGGCCGACGGCAAATTCGCGTTCGTCGCCAGCGACCATTCGCCGGCACCCGAACACATGAAAGGCGGCGACGACGCCTTCGCCATCTGGGGCGGCATCGCGGGCGTGCAATCGACGCTTTCAATCCTCCTCAGCCGCGGCCCGCGTCTGCCGCTGCCGCAGATCGGCAAACTGACCAGCACGAACGTGGCCGAGCGTTTTGGCGTGAAGAACAAGGGAAAAATCGCCGTCGGTTTCGATGCGGATTTGGCTCTTGTGGATACCGAGGCGTGCTACGAATTGAAGCAGGAGATGCTGCTCGACCGCCACAAGCTCAGCCCGTACATCGGCCGCACGTTTCACGGCGTCGTGAAGCGAACGATCGTCCGCGGCCAAACGGTCGTGGAAAACGGCCGCGTCGTCGGCACGCCGGCCGGTCGTTTGTTGAAGCCCTCGCCGTAACTTTGGCAGTTTTTGTCGTGCCTTCCTTCAATTCGTGATTACTCTTTGATACTGCAATGCTGATTCGCGATCACATCACGCTCTTCATCAACGGCCAAGGTCATGACATATTCGGCGACGCCGTTTGGATGACGCTGACCGATTATCTGAAGTCACTGCGGCTCACCGGCACGAAAGTCGTCTGTGCCGAGGGCGACTGCGGCAGTTGCACCGTTTCCATCGGCCGGCCGAGAGACGGCACGCTCGGCTACACCACCGTCTGCGGCTGCATTCTTCGCCTGTTCCAACTCGACGGCGCACACGTCATCACCGTGGAAGGCCTGGCGTATGACGGCGAGCTGAATCCGGTCCAGAACGCGATGGTCAAGTGCAACGGCGCCCAGTGCGGCTTCTGCACGCCGGGCTTCGTCGTCACGCTGCACCAACTCTTACAGGACGGCCAAAAAGCCGACGCCGATGTCCGCCGCAAGCTCACCGGCAACCTCTGCCGCTGCACCGGCTACGACGCCATCCTTGACGCCGCCAAGCAATGCGACACCGCCAGCATTCGGCCGTTGAATGTGCTCTACCCTGACACGCAAACGTTCGCCGAGTCGCACGTCGCCAAGGTCGCCGGCGAGCCGGCGCTGATCGAATACGACGGCCGCGTTTTTTATAAGCCCACGACCGTCGCCGACGCTGTGGCGTTCCGGGCGAAGCACCCGACCTGCGTGCTCATCGCCGGCGGCACGGACCTCGGCGTGCTGATGAACAAGGGGAAAATCAATCCGCCGATTCTGCTCAGCACGGCCGCCCTGCCGGGCTTTGGCGACGTGATCATCGAAGGCGACACCATTATCGCCGGCGGCGGCGCGACGCATGAAGCCGTGCAACGCGTGCTGGCCGACGCGATGCCGGAATACTTCGATTACCTCGAATACTTCGGCAGCCCGCAGATCCGCCAGGGCGGCACGCTCGCCGGGAATCTGGCAACCGGATCGCCCATCGGCGATTCGCTGCCGCCGCTGTGCGTGCTGAACGCCGAGATCGAATTAACCGGCCCGGCCGGCACGCGGCGGGTGAACCTCAACGACTTCTACACCGGCTACCGCACCAGCGTGATGAAGTCCGACGAACTCATCACCCGCGTTTTCATCCCGAAGCCCAAGGCCGGCGAAACATTGAAGCTTTACAAGATTTCCAAACGCCGCGACCTCGATATCAGCACCTTCAGTGCGGCGATCCTGCTGAAGCTTGCCGAGGGAAAAATCGCCGGCATTCGCATCGCCTTCGGCGGCGTCGGGCCGACCGTCGTTCGCCTGCGGAAGACAGAAGCGTTCCTGGCCGGCAAGCCGTTTAGTGCTGAAACATTCGACGGCGCACAAGCGGTGGTGCTCAGTGAAATCACGCCGATTTCCGACGTCCGTGGCAGCGCCGATTACCGTAACCTGCTCGGCGGCAATATCCTCCGCCGCCTTCACGCCGAACTGTCACCTACTACGTCGCCGACTTCCAACGGAAAGGCCCACTGAAATGAGTTACGTCGGCCAAAGCATTCCGCTGGACACCGCCCCGGGCCACGTGAGTGGCAAGAGCCTGTTCGTCGACGATTTGCCGAGAGTGCACGGCGAATTGCTCGTCGGCTTCTTCGGCAGCCCGGTCGCGCACGGGCGGATCAAATCGATCGACCTCACCGAAGCAAAAACCGTCCCCGGCGTCTTTTTCTTCACGCACAAAGACATCCCCGGCCACAACAAGTTCGGGCCCGTCATCCACGACGAATTTCTGTTGGCCGAGGACGACGTGCAGTTCATCGGCCACCCGATCGTGCTGATCGCGGCACCTGATTTAGAAACGATCGAGGCGGCAAAGAAGAAGATCAAAGTCGAGATCGAGCCGCTGCCGGCAATCTTCAGCGTCGAAGACGCCGTCGCCGCCGGGCAGTTCATCGGGCCGTGGCGGGAGATGAAACGCGGCGACGTCGACGAAGCCTTCGCCGGTGCCAAGCACACGCTCGAAGGCACGATCCGCATCGGCGGCCAGGAGCATTTTTACCTGGAAAACCAGGCCTGCATCGTCACGCCGGGTGAGTACGGCACGGTCGTCGTGAACTCGTCGACTCAGCACACCACCGAAGTGCAAAGCCTCGTCGCCGAGGTGCTCGGCGTGCCGTTCAATCACGTGACGTGCATTTGCAAACGGATGGGCGGCGGCTTCGGGGGCAAGGAAACGCAGGCCGCCCAGCCGGCGATGATGGCGGCGATCGTCGCCAGCAAAACCGGCCTGCCCGCACGGTTCGTCTACAACAAAGACGACGACATGCGGTTCACCGGCAAGCGGCACCCGTTCGTCACAAAATACAAGGTCGCCTTCACCGAAGCCGGCGACCTCACCGCTGTCGACCTCACGCTCCACGCCAACGGCGGCTGCAGCACCGACCTCACGCTCGCGATCCAAGAGCGGGCGATGTTGCACAGCGACAACGCTTATTACCTGCCGAACGTGCGGATTCGTGCCCGGGCGGTGAAGACGAATCTGCCGAGCAACACGGCGTTCCGCGGCTTCGGCGGGCCGCAGGGCGTGGCAGGGATTGAGTCAATCGTCGAAGACGTCGCCGCATATCTCGGCCTCGACGCGCTCGATGTCCGCCAGCGGAACTGCTACGGCATCACCGACCGAAACGTCACGCACTACGGCCAACTCGTCGGCAACAACACGCTGCCGCGGTTGTTCACGGAATTGAGAAGTGAAAGCGATTACGACAATCGCCGAAAACAAATCGCACAGCACAACGTGACGAACAAACTCACGCTCCGGGGCCTCGCGATGACGCCCGTGAAATTCGGCATCAGCTTCACCCGCCGCACGCTCAATCAGGCGAACGCGCTGGTGAACATTTACGTCGACGGCAGCGTGCTCGTCAGCACCGGCGCCACGGAGATGGGCCAGGGCGTGAACACGCGGATTCGGCAGATCGTGGCCGACGAACTCGGCGTTGATTACGAAAAAGTCCGCGTCACCGAAACGAATACAGACAAGAACAACAACACCAGCCCCACCGCCGCCAGCAGCGGCACCGATCTGAACGGCAATGCCGCCATCGTCGCCTGCACGGCATTGCGGGAACGGCTGTCAGCGGTCGCCGCTCGCATGTTGCGCGACGCGGATGACGGCCTGATGACCGAGCCGACGGCCGTGAAATTTCAGCGTGGCAAGGTCTGGGACGTCCGCCGGCCGTCGGTTGTGCTCGATTTCCAGCAGATCGTCTGCGAGGCGTACGTCCAACGCGTCAGCCTCGGCGAGCGCGGGCACTACACCACGCCCGGCGTCGACTTCAACCGCGACACCGGCCGGGGCCACCCGTTTTATTACTACACGAACGGCACGGCGTGCGCGGAAGTCAGCATCGACCGCTTCACCGGCGACCTGAAAGTCGACCGCGTCGACCTCATCATGGACGTCGGCCTGCCGATCAACCCCGGCATCGACCGCGGGCAGGTCATCGGCGGGTTCATCCAGGGCATGGGCTGGTGCACCACCGAAGAGCTCAAATACTCCCCGACCGGGCAACTGCTGAGCTACTCGCCGACGACGTACAAAATCCCCAACGTCAGCGACGTGCCCGAAGTCTTCAATGTGCGATTGCTCGACAACCCAGACAATCACATGAGCGTCAAGCGGAGCAAAGCCGTCGGCGAGCCGCCATTGATGCTGGGTCTGGCGGTTTGGGCAGCGGTGAAAGACGCGCTGAGCCGCGAAGCCGGCGGCGTGGTGCCGATTCAGTTGCCCGCGACCGGCGAAGCGATCGCGATGGCGCGGGTGAAGACATCAGAACGCACCCAGGTCATGGGCAAACGATCTGAATCTCCCGTTTAGCCGCGAGCTTGCTCTCGATCATTTTTCCAGCCCGTCGCGAGCGAGCTCGCGGCTAAACGGAAAACTGTCTGCGATTTGCTCGTCTCTAATTCCTGCGCGAATTTATAACAGAGTTTTCACTGTCGTGACTTTTTTGCGGCGTTGGGGTCGCTATGCTTCCGCATCCCCATGCTTGCGGCCTTTTTCGATCAAACTTTCGCCATGCACGATCTCATCACCGTGCTGGTGCTTATCGTGCTGGAAGGGACGCTCAGCGTCGACAATGCCCTGGTGCTCGGCCTGATGGCCAAGCGGTTGCCGCACGATCGGCGCTCGAAAGCGCTCACCTACGGCCTGGTCGGGGCGTTCGTCTTTCGTGTCGCCGCCATCGGGTTTGCGGCGTGGCTGCTGCATTACCCGGTCGTCAAACTGCTGGGCGGCGGCTATTTGCTTTACGTCGCGATCAAGCACTTCGTTTCCCGTGATGACGCGAAGAAAGAGATCAAGCTCGACGAAAAAGGCCAGCCGATCCTCGATGAGCAGGAGCACGCCGCCCCCGACGCCCCGCACTTGCCGATCAGCGCGGATAGTGCCGCCGGCCGGGCTTTGAATGCGATTACGCCCGGGCACCACGATTTCGCCAGTTTCTGGCCGACGGTCGTCGCGATCGAACTGACGGACGTCGCCTTCGCGGTCGATTCAATCCTGGCCGCCCTGGCGTTCATTCCGCCTCACGAAGACCCGAATACGAATAATCCCAAGCTCTGGGTCGTGATGCTCGGCGGGTTCATTGGCGTGATCCTCATGCGGGTGGCGGCGGTCATTTTCATCCGACTGCTCGAAAAATTCCCGCGATTCGAAACGTCCGCCTACCTGCTGGTGATCGTCATCGGCCTGAAATTGGTCGTCGACTGGGTCGGCGACCACTTCTACGGCGACAAAAATAACCCGATCAACTTCCACAGTCCGACGAACGTGGCATTCTGGGCGTTCTGGATCGCCATGGTGGTCTGTTTCTGTATCGGTTTCGTGCGTGGCAAAAAGCAGGGGCTGAAACCCGCGTAAACCGCTCGCCGATGGTTGTCGGTCACTTGCCGTTTCGGCTAAGATCGCCCGACCACCCCGGCCGACCGGTGTCAGGCCTGCCTCGGTGATCAGGATTCACGATGCGACTGAGCGACATCCTTAAGCCCGAAAACATTCAGGTCGGCATCCCGGCCAATTCCAAGCTCGACATCATCACCGGGCTGGTCAACCTGTTGGCCACCAACGGCGAAGTCGGCGAGCCCAAGAAAGTCCTCGACAGCGTTCTCGAACGCGAAAGCACCCGCACCACGGGCATCGGGAACGGGCTGGCGATCCCGCACGGGAAGAGCCCCGGGACCGATCACCTGGTGATGGCGATCGGCAAGCCCGCGGTGCCGATCGACTTCGCCTCCATCGACGGCCGCCCCGTCACGATCGTCTGGATGCTCATCAGCCCGCCCGACCAGAGCGGCCTGCACATCAAGGCGCTCGCCGCCATCAGCCGACTCATGACCGGCGATAAATTCCGCTACGCCATCAACAACGCCGCCACCGCGGAAGAATTGTTCGAAATCGTCCGGAAGCAGGAAACGGGTGGGTAAGAGCTGGCGGCTGGCGGCTGGCAGCTAGAAGAAAAATAGAACCCGGTCCGCGCTGGCGGACCGGGTTTTGTATTTCTGCCTTTTTGCCGCCAGCCGCTTGCCGCCAGCCGCCCGCTCTTACTTACCGAGCCGTTCTCAGCCGCTTCAACTCAGCCCGCTGCA
The DNA here is from genome assembly GCA_049840775.1 of Tepidisphaeraceae bacterium. Lineage (GTDB taxonomy): Bacteria > Planctomycetota > Phycisphaerae > Tepidisphaerales > Tepidisphaeraceae > RYN-431. Next base: position 346,373 of record JASGJJ010000006.1, on the reverse strand, counting down.
ACTCGCCGGTGATGCGATTGAGCACGCCGAGGTTCGTTCGGTCGTGCAGGTTGGTCGGCCGGAACATGAACTGGATGCCGATTCGGCGGTATTCCGGCTCGGGCAAGGCGGCCACGAACCTGGCGTGGGCTTCCAGGTGGATGGTCGTGTACGGCGTGATGACGTCGACCCGCAGCCGCTGGCTGTTGGACAGCACCGGGTCTTCGCCGCGCTGACGTTTCCAGATGCCGCCGATGCCGCTGTTGCTGAAGTCGCGGACGTCGATGATCAGTTCAGAACCTTCAACGGGCTGGGCGAGCAGATTCGCATTCTCCGGCACACGGAAAAAGCGCAGCCGCACGTCGCTGAACTGGGCGACCTTAACGCGATACGCACTCCGCCGTTGCACGACGGAGATCTTCTCCGGCCAGGCCAGGCGGACGGCGTCGACCTGCGTTTCCGGGTTCAGCTGGAAGTCGGTCTTGTGTTCGAGAATGGTCGACGTCAGTTCGACGTGCGACTGCAGGCTTTTGAAGGTCACGCGGACGAGCGTGCCCGCGGCCGCCATCGCGTCGATGACCTCGCCGTGCCCGCTCGGGACGCTGATCCAGACGCCCTGCTCGGCACTGCCGGCGAGGAATCGGCTTCGGCCGAAGCGCTCGAACGCTTCGGTAACGAGCGTCACGGCGGCCGGTTTGTTACGGTCGATGGCGTCTTGAAGGTGCTGCACCGCGTCGGACATGGCTGCTCCACAAAGGGCAATCCTGTCATCGACGGTTTTGCCACCCGGGTTGAGCGGAGCAGTGAATCGGACTAATTCGCAGCTTTGAACTGCCCCACCAGCAGCACGTCATTCGACGGTTGCCGCGAACCCGTGGCCGGCTCGACAGTTACGGCGGCGCCGGTGACGGGAAGGTCGGATTTAGCCAGTGCGGTGGCGACGCCGTTCTGGTCCATCGAGAACATGCACGCCGGGATTTTGCGGTTATCAGCCGTCAGCAACCAGAGTTGATACGCCTTATCGGACGGCAACGGCGGCAGGCCGAAGAGCGTGAACTGATACTTGTGAGCTACCGGGCAGTACAAAACCCGCCCGCTCGCTTTCGTTCCGACCGTCGGACTCTTGGTCTGCAGACTGGCGACCGACACGTACGGCGAACGCAGTACCGACTCCGACTCCGCAATTGTCGTCGCGAGCTGCGCGTTCTGATTGCGCAACTGCGAATAGTTCATCGCACCGAGCGTCAAGGCGACCGCCAGGCAGGCCGCAAGACTGCTGGCGGCATAAATCGGCCAGCGGTAACGACCGGCAAAAGTGTCCCAACCGGACATCGACTGCGCCGCGGAATGGTCGGCTGCCACCCGCGCCAGGATCGCACGCCGACAGTGCTCTGGCGGTTCGATCGACGCCAGCGCCAACGGCATGGAGTTGAAGACCGCCAGTGCCTCGGCGTATTCCGCCGCCACCAGCGGACTGCCCGCCGACAGCAACAGTTCGGCCCGGGCCGATTCCTCGGCGTCCGTAGCGCCAGCTACGTACAACAGCATCAGGTCTGGATCAGTTTCGCCATTCACGGATGTGTACTCACGTCGGGACTCTATCAGTCTTACGCATGGCCTCCCGCAATCGGATGAGGCCTTGTCGAATATAAGTTTTTACCGTTCCCAGCGGCTTACCCAGTTTTTCGGCAATTTCGCTGTGCGTCAGCCCCTCGTAATACGCACTTTCAAGCGCGGTACGCTGGTTGTCGTCCAGTTCCGATAACGCCTGACGCACCAGAACGCGGTTTTCGTCCAGCAACGCGTCTTCCAACGGCGACGGCTCGGCGGATTCCTGCTGCTGCGCCCGGCGTCCAGGCTGGCGGTCGGGTGCCGCCCGCTGCGACGCAGGCGGTCAATGCACCGACTGCGGGCGAGGGTCACCATGTAGGTCACCGGCGCGGCACGGGCCGGGTCGTAGCGGCGCTCTTGTTCCAGAGTTCCCAGAACAATTCGGTCACCAGGTCGTCCGCTTCGTCGCGACTTTTGAGCATTTTCAGTGCGACGGCATAAATCAGGCCGGCGTGGCGGTCGTAGAGTTCACGCAAGGCTGCCGGGTCGCGTTCGGCGATCCGGCGCATCAGGGCAATGTCCTGAGGCGCGGTGGCAGACGGGGGAATGGTTCGACGCTGGGCCATCCGGTTGCAGGATCATAGCCGGACAACGAATAGAGGAAAAATGATGAGTGCGGAATGATGAATGATGACTCATCATTCACTCAGACCGCGATCGCGGCGGCGTCGTAAAGGATGTCTTTGATGCCGTCGGTTTGGACGTAGTTGATGTCGGGCTCGCCGCCGAAGATCCAGTCGCGGGCGCGGTCGTTGGTGATGAAGAGGTCGGGCCCGACTTCGCCGTAGAGCACGTCATTGCCCAGGCCGCCGTCGATGACATCGCGACCGTTGCCGCCGTACGCGCGGTCGTTGCCGTCGCCGCAGTAGATGGTGTCGCGTCCGCCGTTGCCGTCGATCCAGTCATCGCCGCCCATGCCGTAGATGAGGTCATCGCCCGCGGCCCCGGTGATGCTGTCGCCGAGGTCGCCGCCGACGATGGTGTCATCGCCGTCGCCCGCCTGAATGTACGCGGCCACGTCCTGGCAAGTCGCCTGAAGCAGGTCATTGCCCTCTCGGCCGAAGATCTGGATAGCGGTGATGGCGCTGGCGGCGTAGTTTTTCGTCGTATCGCCGATGATGACCCGGATCGGCTGCCCGCTGCCGCGTGGCTGCCAGACGCGGACGACATCGTCGCCGGTCGTCCCGGCCACGCGCAGCACGCCGCTGCTGCTGAGCGTGACGGCGTCATAGACGACGCGCATCGTCATGGTTTCGGTCCACGCCAGGTTGCCGTCGCTGGCTTTGAAGGTGACGGTGCTGTTGCCGGCGTCGTCGAGCGTCGGCGTGCCGATCAGCGACGCCGTGCCGTTACCGTTATCGACCAGCGACATCCAAGCGGCGCTTGCGTGAGGGAATAGGTGATGGCGTCGCCGTCGACATCGGTGGCCGCGATGGAAGTGACGAACGGCGTGTCCGCCTGGGCGATGTCGTCGGGCCAAACCACAAGGCCGGGCGAATAGTTGCTCTGCTTTTCGACGGCACCGATGTCATACGACGGCGACCGCGGGTAGCCGCGGGCGTCGGTGCGGGGCGACTCGCTGGCGCTGGCGTTGCCGAGCAGCGGGCTGCCGGTATCGGGCATCATGGTCGGCACGACGCCGCCGTTGTTTTGCAGCGTGCCGAGCTTGGCATCGAGCGGCGCCGCGGCCGTGCCGCCGCGGTTGCCGTTGCTGCCGACAGTGATGCCGCTGTCGTCGGCGATGCTAATCAGGTTGTTTTTGAGATTCGCGACCGCCCAGCCGCTGACATCGAGCCCGAACGCGTCCGTGCCGACGGTCGCGGTATTACCGGCGAATGCGGTGTTGGCGACTTTCAGCGTGCTCTGACCGTCCATGCTGCCCGTGCCGAAGCTGAAGACGCCGAACCCGCCGCCGAAGCTGTCCGCCCCGTTGCCGCCGGCAACATTGTTCGCGAACGTGCAATTGAGGAGCGTGAGATCGCCGTCCATCGCGATGCCCAGCCCCGCCCCGATCGCCGTCGCCGACGAACCGGCCTCACTCCCCATTGCGCTCGTAACGGCATTGTTGGCGAACGTGCAATTGGTCAGCGAGCTGTCATCGACATTCATCAGCGCAGCGCCGCCTCCGAGTGCGAAGTAATCGAACGCGCCGTCGGCCGCAGTGGTGAGCTGAGCGGTGTTGTAATCGAACGTGCAGTTGCTCGCATGAAGCGTACCACCGTTCATATAAAGGCCGCCGCCGAGGCCTTCTAGAACACCCGTCGCGGTATTACCGGCGAAGCGTGAATTAGTTATTGTAATGTTGGCGAACTCTGCGGAGATCGCGCCACCGTACCTTACTGCGTTATTGTTGGAAAAATAGACGTCGTCCAGGACGAGTGTGCTTGAGGTATCAACATCCCCATTTACAATGATCGCCCCTCCGGCACCTACTGCATCAGCGCAATCATCAAACCGCACACCTTGAATCTCTAACTTCCTGCCGGGCGCCAGTTCAAAGAATCGAGAGTGACCTTTTGTGGTTAATGTCAGCTTGTCACTACCAGGGCCGAGAATCGTGAGATCTTTGTCTATAGAATAGGGAATCACGGGAAATTCAATCGTCCCGGTGACGCCACGACAATCAATCACGTCGCCGCTCTTAGACTCGTTTAGCGCGGTCATCAAACTGTCCCAGATCACGTAATCTGTCCGCGTGACAACGAAGGTAGTCAGCAGTTGCCGCCCTTCCAGGCCTTCAACGACAGACGGCACAGCGGCGATAGAACGGCGGCGACGCGACGGCATGCAGGTGTCATCGAGCCAACGGCCGCGCGACTTAACCGGCTGTAACGTTTGGGCCGTCCATGCCACGCCCGATAAACGCCGGCGCTCACCCTCGGGCGGCCAGCTCGACCATGATGCAGCGGTCCTGAACGAACGGCAGATTCGCCTCGGCGGCGAGTTTCTCGGCCTCTTCGCTGGTAATGCCCGACTGCAGCCACACGCCGCCGGCCTGCACTTCGATCGCCTCCCGCACCACGTCCGCACAAAACTCCGGCCGCCGGAAGACGTTCACCAGATCAATTTTCCCCGGCACGTCGGCGAGCGAGGTGTACGTCTTCATGCCATACACCCGATCGGCCGTCGGGTTCACGGGCAGCACCTCTTTGCCCCGACTTTTAAGAAACTGCCCGATGCGGCCACTGATGCGGCCCTCGCTCATGCCCACCACTGCGATCCGCTGGGCCGATAACAACTGCGTGATCAGTTCGTCTGACATGTTTCGATTGTAGCGCCAAAGCCGCGGGCACTCATTTCATCAACGCTTCGATTTCTTTCACCGTCTTCGGAATGCGTTCGGTGATGTTCACATTCCCCGTGCGTGTCAGCACGAGGTCGTCTTCGATGCGGACGCCGAAGCCCTGCTCCGGCAGATAAATGCCCGGCTCGATTGTCACCACCGCACCCGCCTTCAGCGGGTGGTCCGGCACGACGTCATGCACCACCAGCCCCAGCGGATGGCCGGCGCCGTGGATGAAGTAATCGCCGTAGCCGGCCTTGTCGATGACGTTACGGGCGACGGCATCGAAATCGCTCGGCCGAATGCCGGGCTTGGTCGATTTGATCGCCGTCAGCAGCGCGGCAAGGACGATTTCATAGACGTCGCGTTGCTCGCTCGTGAATTTGCCGCCGACGGGATACGTCCGCGTGACATCCGAAGCGTAACCCTTGTAGCTGGCGGCCGAGTCGATGACGACGAGGTCGCCGGCCTTCATTTCCTGGTTGTTGGCGTTGTAGTGCAGCACCGTGCCGTTGATGCCCGCACCGACGATGCTGTTGTAGGCGATGCCCCCGCCGAGTCCCATGTAGACGCTTTCGAGGGAGAACTGCACGTCGCGCTCGTTCACGCCGGGCTTGATCTTCGGCACCGTCTGTTCGTACGCCTTGAGCGTGATATCGGCGGCCTTTTTGATCAGGTCGATCTCCGCCGGCGACTTGGCGGCACGCATCGACATCAGCAGCCCGGTCTTGTCTTCGATCCGCACGCCGGGCACGCGCTGCGCGACCTGCTGAAAGACATTCAGATCGGCCGAAACGGGTGACGGATAGACGGCGAACGGCATCAGGCACGACGCCTGCTTCTGCCGACGCAGCGCCGCCGTGGCGACGGCTGGGAGCGACGGCGTGCGCATGATCGTCGGGAAGCCGGTGGCGGTTTTCAGCTTGCCGTCGATCGTCGGGCGTAAGCCGTCCCAGCGATCGACTTCCGGATTCTGGGGCCGAAGAAACAGCACCGACCGGCGTTCCGGCTGCGGGTTGCCGCGGTCGAACAGGATGAATGCCCCGCTCTCATTTTCAATGCCGGTGAGGTAAACGAAATTCGCGTCTGCCTTGAAGTGATGCCCGCCCTCGCCGCTGCCGATGATGGCGATGCTGTCGCCGATTTCATCGAAGACACGCTGACGACGCTTGGCGAACTCACCGGCGGGAATCGAATCGTGGGGCATCGTCGGCACGATACGGGAAGCGCTAATAATCGTGTAGTGAGATCGGTTTTTGTTCCCTCTCCCGGTAATCCGGGGAGGGTTAGGGAGGGGGTCTGCTGATCACGAAAAGCGCTAGTCGCGACGGAAGACCCCCTCCCTAACCCTCCCCCGTGAATACACGGGAGAGGGAACCAGAAATCACTCGGGCTTCCACTCCAACACTTGCACTTTTTGCGGCGGTGTGTCGGTGACGCGTTCGCCGTCGCCTTGATTGGCGGCCTGCACGAACAGGTTCAGCACGCCGTCACGCTGCCAGCGGACATGGTCATAGCTCGGCTCCCAGAACTTGGTGTCGAAGGTCGTGAGGTCGGTGGTTTTCCACTTCGGATTGGTGAGGTCGTCACAGCCGGCCATGCTGACTTTTCCGCCGCGTTCGGTGTCGCGGAAGATGATCCAGACGCCGGTCTTGCCGTCCTTGTTGCGGGCGATGACTTGCGGCCTGGAGATCGGCACGGCCTTGCTGCCGGCGCCGCCGAGAGTGAAGGTGGTTTTGCGGTCGGTCGTTTTGACCGTCTGCCACGTTTTGCCGTCGAAGCGGATGATGTGGTAATTGACCTTCGTCTGCCCTTCCGGCCGGAAATAGGTGGCGATGACCGGGTTGCCGTCGGTATCGGTGCACATCGAGGTCTGGTTCATCAGCTCGTGCTTTTGCGGAATCTGGGAGACCGTTTCGGCGGTGCCGGCGGTGATGGGGAGCGTGTACAGCGTGCCGTCGGACTTCGTCCAGGTTTTTCCGCCGTCGGCGCTCTTGGCGTAGCACATGTCGTGGTTGCTGGCCACGTCCGGCGACTCGCGCCAGACCCAGCTGACATGAATCACGCCCTTCGGGTCGACGCACGTTTGCCAATACGGGTTCCGCTTGCCTTCGCCGCTGATGAGGTTTGAGAAGACTTGCGTCCAGGTTTTGGTTTTGACGTCGTAGCGGTTCATCGCCAGGTTGCCCCGGCCGCTGCTGCCGTCGCGATAGAAGAAAATCAGCCCGCCATCCGCCATGGGGAAAAACTGCGGGTAAGTGACGTTCTTTTCGGTTTCTCCGGACATCGGCAGCTTGTCGAACTCCAGCGAGCCGGGCGCTTTGCTGCGGGCGTAGCGGAGTTCATTGCCGTGATGGTCCCAGGAAAGGTGGATGTACCCTTCACCGTCGGCGATCATGCTGATGACGTTGTGCGCGTCTTTCACATTGCCGGTGAACGGCGTGACGGTGGGCTTCCAATCGGTCTGGCCGATGGTTCGCTCGGCGACGACGACGTGGCCGTCGGCGTTGTAGTAGCTGACGTATTGCTTATCGCCGAAGGTCGTGATCGGGTCTTGGCGGAAGATGGAAACGTTGACGGCAGTCTTCGCATAGCCGTCGCCGACGGTCATGAGTTGTGGCTTGGATTGCGCCAGGACGGCACCGGTGAAAACGAGGGAAAACGCCGCCGCTGCGATCACTTTTTTCATGCGTCCACTCCGCCAGAAAGACTTGCCGCCGACGTTCAACATACGCCGCCGGACAACAAAACGTTGTAGGCGGCGAGATGTAACTTCGCAACAATGCGGAGTAATTTACAAGAAACAGCACCGCCCCGCTGCGATCGTGACCGAAATCCGGTGAGCACCCCAGACGCCGGGGCCTGAGGTACTCCGAAGACCCGGGTTGAATCAATTCGCAACAATGCCCCGGGTCTTCGGAGTACCTCAGACCGCGGCGTGAACTGGCATGATTCGTTTCCAAACCGCTCTTAGCGGTACGCCTCGGTCCAGTCGAACACATTGCCGTTGTGATCGATGACGATCGGTTCGACGGCGGTGACCAGGCGTTCGGGGACGTCGCGGTTATTGAGTCGCCACAGCAACCGTTCGACGCCGCGGGCACCGATGGCCTCCACGCGGATGTCGATCTCGGCGGGCTTGGGCGACAGGCCGATGAGGTAAGGCCGTTCGTTATTGCAGCTAATGACCTCGACCTTGCCCGGCCCGATCTCCACGCCCGCCCGCTGCAGCGCCGGCTGAACGATGGCGACCTGTAGATCGTCGGCGACGAAAATACCCGTCGGCCGCGGGTTCAGTTTGACGTAGCGTTTGATCAAACCCTCAGCCGCCCCGTGCGCGAACTGCGGCCAATACGCCTGTTCCTGCTCGCGAACACACTCAATAAATTCACACGAACCGCCCGCATCAACGACGGCGGCAGAAAAACTCTGGCTGGCGACCCGGAACGGCCAGTGGTTATGATCGAGGTTGATGAACGCCGTCTTCTTGTGCCCGCGCGCCAGCATGTAGCGGGCCGCCTTGTCGCCGATCTCGTAGGTGTCGGGCATGACCTGGTCGCCCCAGTCGGGCCGCCGGCGGTTGCCCATCAGCCAGACCGTCGGGTACTTCCGCAGCCGCTCGCGCACCTCCGGCGGCGGAAATGCGCCGTGCAACAGCAGCCCGTCGATCGGCCCATCCAGCACCGCCTGCGGCAGGTCGGCAGGGTTGGCGACGTGGTGATAAACAAGTTTGAGATTGAGCTGGGCGGTGGCGTTGGAGACGCCGCGCATGAGTTCTTCGAACGCCGGCGTCGCCCGGTCTTTGCTCGTGCCGAGCACCAGGAACGCGATGGTCTTGGTCTGGGCGTTGGCCCCCGACCGCGACCCCGGCTTCGGCCCCGGCCGGCGGTCGGACGGCGTGTATTTCAGCTTCTCCATCGCCGCCCGCACCGCCGTCACGGTTTCCGCCGACACCCGGGGGTGATCATTGATCACCCGGGAAACGGTCGAACTTGATACGCCAGCGAGTTTTGCGACACGAACAATGGACATGCAGTCAGACCTTGGAAAACCCCATGCAAATTACAAGGGTTCGCACGAATTGTCACGAATACCGCCCGAAAAGAACCGTTCAGACTGCGCACTTTCCAAAAACAAAGTCGATCGGGGCCCCGGAGAACCCCGATCGACTTCGCTTCCGAGAAAATCAGTTCGATTACTGCGGGTTCAGCGGAACCGTGTTGAAGTAGTTATTCCACGACGACGGCACGGCCCAGTTGATGTCGCCACCGTCGGCGGAGTACTGAATCGCGTTCGACAGATCCAGCAGGCGGCCCCACTTGTCGAGCACGTCGCCGTTACGGGCGGCGAGCTTGGTCGTTGAGTAGGTCGAAACGCTGCCATCCGCATACGCAAGATTGATCGACCGCTGATTGCCACGCTGGTGCGGCATGTTCGCGACGTCGTACATCGGGTCCGTCAGGATAGCCCGCTTGAAGAACGGAAGATAAACATAAGGCGTCTTCGTGGCGTCCGGCGAATACTTGCCCCAGTTCGGGAGACGCTTCCACCAAATCTGAGTCACGCTGGTGGTCGTATCACCGACCCGTTTCAGGTGAGGATTGAAGTGGTAAGTCGAGTGATAATCGCTGCCCTGCTTAGCCGACGGGCAGGCGTAAGACTGCTGCGACTTCGGCAGGTACTTCAACGCCATCAGACGGCCCATCAGCGCGCCGGGATCGTTAGCCGGCGTGAATCGCCCGGTGTTCACATCGAAGCTTGAACCGCCGCCAAAGCTCAATGACCAGAGATAGGCAACAGTTGTGCTCGGGCTGTCGGTCAGATTGAACGTGGCCTTGCCGTCGTCCAGGTGAATCGGGGGCAGCGCCCCCTTGTTGTCATTCGCGTAAATCGTGACGGCCTGAATGATGCCACGCATCTGAGCCGCACATTTAATGATCTGAGCCTGGTTCCGAGCACGATTCAGTGACGGCAACAAGATCGAGATCAGCAGCGCGATGATGCCGATCACTACGAGTAACTCCACCAACGTGAAACCACGATTGCGTTTCATGACGCCTCCGAATTTTCAAACCACCGCCGAAAAAGAAATGTGCGGCTTCAACAACGCCGCTCTCCGTCTGTGACATTATGCCCGACCTGGCTCAAAGACACAAGACGAAATGCAATAATTTTCGCACGAGCATTGCAATATCCATGAAATTACCAAATCGGCGAATTATTGGCGTTTTTTCTCACGACTTCGTGAAAAGGAAAACCCTTAGTTCGCCGGCTGAGAGCTGAAAAATCTCGGAATTTGGGACTGAAATCGAACCTTGTTCGCAAATGCTATGCAATTTCCATAATTGATCACAAACTTGCACGGATGCCGTAACTGCTGATTTCAGGCTTTCATTCCACAGGATCAGAGCCGTCTTTCCCTGCTTTTTGACGATCCGAACCCGCAACTGAGTAGAAATATCCTTCGTCAACACCGTGACGGCCGGCGGGGTAAGACTGTCCAGCTTCGCAACCAGCTCGGCCGGGCTGTCTGCCGTGTAGCGAATCACCCGCCCTGCTTCGGTCATCAGACGAAGCGTGTTGGCGACATCGGCAGCCAGTGCATCGGTACCGTCGATCACGACCGCGTCATACCGCATCGCACCGACATGCAATGTTTCCCCCGCTATCTGCCCGCTCTCCAGTAGCGTTGCCGGGTCGAGGTAATGGAAATCCCGCTGGTGTGTCAGCAATGCCTTCGCCGCTGGCCAGGGGCAACGGTCGTCGTGCGTGAGAATCGCGATGCGGACGACCGGCTCGCAATCCGTGTTCAGCCAGCTCAATCGCCGGCAGTGATCGACGAACACTTTGAACTGGCCGTTGGTCCATTCCGGCGTGTGCGGGCCGAGTTGTGGCGGGCGTTCGTCGCGGCGAGGGCCTCGAACGCTGTAATAGAATGCGTGTGGAATCAGCAGGTTAACGCCGCGGACGAAGCACCAGTCGGCGAGCCATTTCACTTCGTCGAATGTCGTGCCATGTCCGTAAGCGCCGGCGAATTCATTGCTGTTCCGCCGCCGGCCGTGGTGCACCATCGCACTCGCACTGCACTTGGCCTGCGTGCTTTCCGGGCCTTCGAGCGCCGTCGGGTGATCGGGCAGCACCCAGCGCCAGACGAGGTCTTGCCCCGGGATCTGGAAGTGTCGTTGCACGCCGATTTCGTCGCCCGCGTCAGGATGGCCGCAGAGGGCGACGCCGTGCGATTCGCACCAGTCACTGAGCGGCTTGTACCACGTTTCTTCCAAACGCAGGCGAACCGCATGTCGCCAGTCTTTGCGATAGCGATCACCTTCTTTGCCGTCCGCCCAGAGATTGGGCAGGTGCGGCTCGAAGTCGTAGCCAAGCAGTCGATTCACGTGCGCCAGCAGGCCGGGCGTGTAGGCGAATACTTTCTTCTCCTTCAGCCGGCCGAGCGGATTGGGCTCGTCAGTAAAGACGCCAAGGATCGTCTTCCCGAAATGCTCCCCGAACGCGGCGAAGAACTTCTCGTGAACCAGCCCGGTGATCGCCGCCGCCGTCCGCGGATTAAGAATATCGCCGGCCGGCGGTTCGTCTTCCCTGCCGGTGGATTCGTCGATGTAATGCAGGCCGCGAATAACGCTTTTCGCGCGGCGATCGACGATCAATTTCTCCTGGCCGCCCGCGTCAAAAAATCGTTGAATCACCGTCGCGTCAGTCGGTAGCGTGTCGCCGACATCGTGCAGTGCCAGACAACGGCAGGCGAGGTCAGGATGCCGCTCTACGAGTTGCCCGCACGACGAACCGCTCGGATACATCCCCTCGTCATACAGCAGCACGCGCATGTCACGCCTGGCGGCTTCCTCAATGGCGACGCGATAAAAGCCGAGCAACTTATCGCTCATCCAGCCGCAATCGCGAGGCAAGCCGACACGCGGATGAATCACAAAACCGTAGACGCCATTAACATCAAACTCGGCGATCTGCCGGCGGATTTCGTCGGCGTCCAGCACGTCATTCCAGAACCAGAACGGCATCAAGGTGAATTCACGCGGCGGATTCGCCCAGTCGGCTTCGAAACACATGGCTGCACTCCATAAAACAGGAAGACGTGAAGCGAACGGCTTCACGTCTTCATGCTTTCACTCGCCAAGCGGCGTTGAATGAAACTTACTACTTTGCCGTCGCGCCTTCGGCCTGCGGCTTGAGGAAGCCAGCCAGCGGGACGTCCTTGAATTGCTTGAGCCCTTCCACGACGGCTTCGGCGTTGTGCTTCGCACCAGCCGGGCTGCTGTGGGTGTTGTTCGGCTCTTCGGCGGTGAAGTAGGCGGCCTTGATCTCTTCCGGCGTCTTGCCTTCGTAGGTCTTCCAGACCAGGCCGTACAAATCGATGTATTTCGCACCGGTCTGCTCAGCGACCTGCTGGGCGTAAAGGCGATATCCATCGGGCTTGGGATTCGGATCGTACGTGAACGGCTTGTCCGTGCGCGGGCCGTGCGGCACCCAACTGCAGACGATCGGCGTCAGGCCTTTCGCCTGGGCTTCGGTCACCATTTTGCGGATGTACCAGCCGAACGTGTGCACGACTTCGTGCTTTTTGGTGAGGATGTTGTCGACTTCCTCAGTTTCCTCACCGACGCCTTTGATCGTGCCGCGGGCGCGGGTGGCGGAGTTGAGCACTTTTTCGTTCAGCGGCCCGCCGTCGTTGTGGCCGAGCTGGATGATGACGTAGTCACCTTTCTCGGCGTCCTGAAGAATGGCGTCCCATCGGCCTTCGGTGACGAAGGTGCGACTGCTGCGGCCGCCGATCGCGCGGTTGATCACCCGGACCTTGTCCGGGTCAAACATCGTCGCGAACGGCGTGCCCCAGCCTTGCTGTCCTTTGGTGCCGACTTTCATCGTCGAATCGCCGACCAGCCAAAGTGTCGGCACGCCAGGCTTGCGCGGCGGCTCATTGTTGTTGCGAATCGGCGCCGTCGGCGTGAGCGTCGGCGCGGCCAAGCCGTCATTAACGGGTTTGGTCGTCTGCGCCATCGCCTGTAGCCCCAGGCCGAGCACGGCCACGATTGCGGTGAGTTTGGTCAACATGATGAAGCGAACTCCTCCAAAAACGAATCAAACGGATTTTCGCACGAGCACGCGCGACGCGTACGCCGGCACGTCGAGCGTCGGGCCGACCGGTTCGCCGGTGACGGCATCCGTGTACGCGTGGCCATCGAGCGTGACGGTATTGGCGGTCCGGGCGAAACTGAAGACGAAGACAAAATCCTTGTCCGCCCCCTTGCGAAGCTGGGCCGTCACGCCGGCGGGTAGCGTGGTGTTCATCGCCCGCGGCAGGTTGAGCTTCTTCACGAGTGAAGAGAAGAAATCGTCGTTGAATTTCTCATCATTGCGACTGGCGACGTAATACGCTTCGCCCTGCCCGGCTTGGTTGACCGTCAGCGCCGGGCGGCCGGCGTAAAACTCGCTGGCGTACGTGGCCAGCACCGTCGCACCCTCGGCGTGAATGAGGTCGCAGAATTGTTTCGCTTTGTATTCGCCCCTCAGGCCGAGGGCATTTTCGGTGACTTTGATCGTGGCCGACTCGTCGTCGTAGAGTGAATCGAGCTCTTCCGCCCAGACGCCCATGAGCTTGCGGAGCGGGCCGGGCCAGCCGTTGAGGAAGCAGAGATCGCTTTCGTCGACGACGCCGCTGAAGTAGGTCGTGACGAACGTACCGCCGGCTTCGACGAATTTGATAATGCGCTCCGCCACGCCCGGACGAAGCATGTAGAGCATCGGCGCGACGAGCAGTTTGTACGGCGAAAAATCGGCGACGGAGTCAATCACATCAACGCTCACGCCCTGCTGCCAGAACGCGCGGTAATGCTCGACGACGGTGTCGCGGTACTGTTTGTCCGGGTTGCGCGGGCCGGCGGCGTCGGCGATGGCCCAGTTGTTTTCGTAGTCGAAGATCAGGCCGACTTTCGCGTCGGTGACGCTGCCGACGACGCCGTCAAGCTTGGTGAGAATCTCACCGATGCCGGCCACGTCTTTGAAGACGCGGGTTTGGTCGGCACCGTGATGATCGACGACCGCGCCGTGGAACTTTTCCACACTGCCGCGGCTCTTGCGCCACTGGAAGTACATCACCGAATCGCTGCCGTGCGCGACCGCTTGCAGACCTTCCAGCTGGTGCATGCCGGGGCGTTTGAGTTTGCAGACCGGCTTATAGTTCTGCTGCGCCGGGGCCGACTCCATCAGGATGAACGGCTTGCGGAGCATGCTCCGGCGGAGGTCGTGATTGAACGAAAACCGCACGCCGGTGGCCGTGTCTTCCGGGCGATCGTGGAACGACGGGTACGAGTCCCAGCTGACGACATCACACGCCCGGCCGAGCTTGTGATAGTCGAGGCCGAAGTAGTCCATCTGGTTGGCCGTGATCGGCGCTTTAGACAGCTCGCGCAGCGGTGCGCTCTCGGCATTGAAGCAGTCGATCGTCTGGTCGGTCGCAAAACGCTTCCAGTCGAGCGTAAGCCCGTGCACGCTCCATTCGCCGATCGGCGTGGGCGATTGGATCTGCTCCCAATCGGTAATCGTGTGGCTCCAGAAGGTGCTCCACCACGCGGCGTTGAGCTTCTTCAGATCGTTGTCATACCGCTTCTTTAAAAACTCACGGAACGCGGCCTGGCAAAGATCGCAGTGGCAGTCTTCGCTGTATTCGTTGTTGACGTGCCACATCGCCAGATTCGGGTGCTTGCCGTAACGCTCGGCCAGCTTCGTGTTGATGATGCGGGCCCGCTCGCGGAAGTTCGGCGACGTAAAGCAGTGATTGTGGCGGTCGCCCCAGAGTTGCTTGCGACGGAATTTGTCCGTACGTAGCGTGTCCGGATATTTCTGCGCCATCCAGGCGGGCTTAGCGCCGCCGGGCGTGGCCATGTTGAAGTAAACGCCGTTTTTCGTGAGCTTGTCGACGATTTCATCCATCCACCCGAATTCAAAGCGGCCTTCCTCCGGCTCGAGCATCACCCACGAGAAGATGCCGATCGAGACGATATTGCAGTGCGCCGCTTTCATGAGCGCATGTCTTCGTCCCAGACTCCGCGGTAGTCGATCCACTGCTCGGGGTTGTAGTCGCCGCCGTGGAGCAGGTGCGGATAGGTCTTGATGACAGGAGGAAAGGTTTTCATTGTTGCGGAAGCTTATCGCCAATCAGTGCCAGGCAAAGGATCGCGGCCAGGCCCCACTGGGCGGCGCCGTTTGTGCCCATCGGGATTTCGTCGATCGGGTTCAAAACTTCCGGCCCTTGCAGACGGACCGGCTTCTTCTGCGGCGCGTCCGGCGTGAACTTGTTTCCCAAAAGTTCCGCCCAGGCACGCTTGGCGAGGTCGTCGCTCTTGTCATGAACGGCCGCGAAGGCGGTGATGCGTGAGTGCGTGTCTTTGAGGCTCGCTTCTTTGAAGAGGCCTTGCCTGAAGTCGCCGAGTTCCTTGCGGCGGTCGGCGTCATTGCCGTTGTAGAGACGGCCGTACTGTGCCCAGGCGTCGGCGAATTTTGGGGCACTGTCGCCGTAGAGGCTGATCAGTTCATTGGCGATTTCCGGCAGCCCGAAGCAGGCCATCAAATGGCTGATGCCGATATCGGGGTTGCCTTTGTGTTTCACTTCGCCCGTGTCGATGTTGACGATCCAGCCGCTGGTGAAAAAGCCCTTCGGCAGGTCGCCGACGCCCTGCATCGTTTTGACAATCTTCGCGTGCCAGGCCGCATCGCCGGTGCGCTCGGCCTTGGTAACCCACGCCGCCATCGCGTTGCCCCAGTTCAGGCCGCCAAGATCGACATCGCCTCCGGGCGGCGGCATCTCAAGGGGCGGCAGCGGCAGCGTCGGCGAGCCGGGCTTGATCTTGCGGCCGATGACAATCTTCTTCTCCGCCTCGATCGTCTGCATCTGATCATCCATCAGATCGCCCACCCGTTCGTCGGCGGTCAGGAAGTAGAAAATGCGGCGGTAAATCGGCGTGCTGATGCGGCTTTGCTTGGACGAGTCTGACCAGTGCTGCACCCCGTGCCGAGTGCCCAAGCCCTTAAAGCGGCCGAGATGATAGACATCGACTTCGCCGGTGTGCCGGCACATGGCTTCGGACATACGGAACAGGTCCGCACGCCCCGTCCGCAACACGCTCAACCAAAGCCAAAGATCGGTCGACAACTCGCTGTTGTCCCACGCATAGCCGCCGACGTCATAGCGCCACTGGTGACGGTCATTGTCATAGGTGTGCATGACGTCGCCGTAGTCCCAGAAGCCGTACCACGAACGCTGGTCGATCTCTTTCAGGTACTGATCCAGGGTGATTGTGAGATTATCTTCGACCCACGCGGCCGACTTGTTTGAGCGATCGGGCAGCGTCCACTGCTTCCCGAACACACCGGCGTCGAGAATCCGTGTGGGATTCGCCATGACCATCGGCGGTTTCGCAACGACATCGGCGAAATCGGCGAGCGAAGCGTTCGACGGCGTGGCGGCTTCAATGCGAACATACAACTCGCTCGACCGTGCGATGCCGTACGGCGTGCCGTAGCCGGGCTCGTAGTCTTCGTACGTGATGTTCAGGCCTTCGTTCTGCTTGTCATAGGTGTCCATGCCCATGACGTCGTGATACATGCGAAGGTCCATCGCCGGCGCGTCCGGCGAATACATCCAGAGGGTCACCGTGGCGGCGTCTTCGGCGGCGTTGCGGATGTCGAGTTGCACCGGGTGACGCTGCCAGAAATCGCGCAGGCCGAAAGAAACCCCGCCGCCGGTCGCCCCACCGACATAGCCGGCGCCGATCGAGCGTTTCCCCGCGGCTGCCGGAATCCAGGCGCAGTTCGCCTTGGTCCGTTTACGGATCTGGAACCCGTCCGCCGAGAGTTGCGTGAGGGTGTAATCGCCCCACGCCGGGATGAATTGGCGGCGATTGAAAACGGTCGGCGCCCACTCTTCCCACTTGGTTTCATGGCCGGCGATTTGCGCGTCGCGGGCTTTATCGCCAGGGTCGCGCCGCATACCCGTGATGCCGCGAACCGCCTCGGCGAAAACGCCGCGGTCTTGCCCGACGAAGCGGACGTGGCGGTTATAGAGTTCGTCCTTCAGCGGCACGTCGAAGCGCACGCCCAGGCCGCTGAGGAATTCTTTGTATTCGTCGCCGTCGAAGACGAACGAGTGCATCACGCGAATGACGTCACTGCCGGCATAGAAGTAGAAACGCACGACGAACGGCAGCCACTGGCGGCCGTCACCGGCGTGCTTGCCGACGACTTTCACGACCGCCCGCACCGGGCCGGTCTGTTCGACGGTCACCTCGCTGATGCTGCTGACGAACTCCTGCCGCTCGCGGCCGGCGAACTCCGCCGAGCCGTTTTGCTTTTGTGCGACCAGGCGGCCGTTGGTGAGCGACTCGCGACCGTCCCGTTTGACCGAACGAATCAACACATTCCCGGCCTTGGCGACGACGGCCTGAATCACGCCAGTGTCGATCGTGACCGCGTCATCCGCCTGCGTGACGGTGATCGGCTTTTGCGGCTTGGCGGGCGTTCCGGGCGAGACTTTGAACGCCTTGGCATGGCCGACGTCGGGGCCGACGGCGACGGCGGTCCACTTGACGCTGCCGTCGGGCCAGTAGGCGGTGGTCCAGGTCTGTGCGGCGACGGCTTGGCCGGCGTCGGTATCGACGCGAATGGCGTCACCCTTCTTCACCGCACCGCGCGGCCAGGGCTCGCCCCAGGTCGTGCCGACCGCAACGCCGTTCGGCATCGTGTCGAGCCAGGCCGAGCCGGCCGAGGCCGGCCGCGCTGCGGGGGCCGCGTCCGCGGCCTTGGCTGAAGATTCGATGCCCGCCAGCGACAGCGACACGCCCGCCGCCACGGCCCCTTGGATCAGTTCCCGCCGAGTCAATTCCGCCACGTCACACCTCCACGCCGGCCTTTCAAGCTAGCATGAGAATTTATGGAAATCCAATCGTCCTTGCGGTAAATTTCCGCAATACGGCCGGAGGGTTTCGCGGCCGAACAGGAGGAATCATGCCGCGTCGTCTGTCCGCCCGCGTCGTTTCGGCCGTTCTGCTCGCCCTGCCCGCCGCCTTTTCCTACGGAGAAGACGCCGTGACCCGGAAATTCTCCCTCGGCGGCCCGGCGGCCGACCCGTCGTTCACAACCGTTCTACCCACCAAAACCTACGACGTTTCCGTCGGCTACGGTTTTGAGCCCGGCCGAGACATTAAGCCCATCGAACGCCCGGCCGGTAAAGGGTTTGTCACCGCCGACGGCTCGTTCAAATTTTCATTGCATGCAACCGACGGGAATTACCGCGTCATCGTCTCACTCGGCGACCCGGACGGCGAATCAGACGTGGCGATCAAGGCCGAATCCCGTCGCATCATGTCGCCACACCTGCATCTGAAGAAAGGCGAACTGACGAAGTACGAATTCACCGTTCATGTGCGTCAGCCGCAGTATCCGGGCGGTGCGGTGAAGCAGATCGACCGCGAAAAAAATAACCCGGCAGTGCTTCACTGGGACGACAAGCTCACCCTCGAATTCTGCGGCACGCACCCGGCGATTTCAGCAATTGAAGTGACGAAAGTCGAAGACGCCACCACCATTTTCCTGGCCGGCGATTCGACGGTCTGCGACCAGCCCGGCGAGCCCTGGGCGTCGTGGGGCCAACTGCTGCCGATGTATTTCTCGCCGAAAGTGGCGATCGCCAACTACGCCGAGTCCGGCCGAACGTTCAGGAGTTTCAAAGGCGAAAACCGCTGGAACAAGCTCTTCAGCCTCGTGAAGCCCGGCGATTACGTCTTCATGCAGTTCGGCCACAACGACATGAAGGAAAAAGGCGACGGCATCGGGCCGTACACCAGCTTCAGCGACTCGATGCGCGAAGCCATCCGCATCACGCGAGAAAAAGGCGCGACGCCCGTCGTCTTTACGCCGATGCACCGCCGCCGATTTGAGGGCGACAAAATCACGCCGACCTTCGGCGATTATCCCGACGCCATCCGCAAAGTCGCCAACGAGCAAGGCGTCGCGCTCATCGATCTTCAGGACATGAGCAAGCCGCTCTACGAAACGTTCGGCCCGGACAAATCGAAGCAACTCTTCGTTCACTACCCGGCCAACACGTTCCCGAACCAGACGACGGCATTGAAAGACGACACGCATTTCAATGTCTTCGGCGCGAACGAAATCGCCCGCCTGGTGATCGAAGGCATGCGGAAAGCGAAACTGCCGATCGTCAGCGAATTGAAGCCGGACATTTCGGCATTCGACCCGACGCACCCCGACGACCCGGCCGCCTTCGACATGCCCGCAAGCAGCCCGACTGCCGTCGTAAAACCCGCCGGCAGCTAGGCCGGGCGGCCGGTGCACCGTCGGCGTAAGAACAGGCCGAGCACCCCGATCAGCCCGGCACTCGCGGGCTCGGGGATGCTTGTTTCGAACGCGCCCAAATCCGGTGCCGAGCCGGCATACGCCAGCCCGACATTCGTCCCGCGGTCGATCAGGCTGCTCGTGCCGGCCAGGTGCAGGAAGTCGCTCACCGGCAGGCTGCCGTCCGCCTGTCGCGGGCCGATGGCGATGGTGTCGTCGAGTGAAAGGAAGTCAGCACTCGTCACGGCAAAGCCGCTGTTCCAGGAATTCGTTGCCATGACGACGCCGGCGTAAATATTCGCATTCCCCGTCCCGCCGGCCAGGGCGATGTTGTTTCTAAGCTCGTGTGCGTAGGCCTCGTCGAAATTGTAGTTGTAGCCGTTCTTGCCGGCCCCGTTGTTGTAGGCGGTGTTGTTGTACAGCGTGACGCCATGCGCGATGACGTTCGGGCCGACGTCGTCGAAGCGCATTGCCGTTGACGTCAATTCCGTTCAGGCGATTTCCCCAGACGAGGTTATTCCGCAGCACGTGCTGGCCGCTGTCGTGCCCGAGCTTCAGGCCGTTACCGTCGCCTTGCCAGTCGGTATCGCCAAAGTTGTTGAATCCGTTTTTGAAGCTCCAGCTGTTTTCGACGGTGACGCCTTTTTCCGCACCCCAGAAGTCCCACCCGTCGTCGGAATTCCCCCACGCCCGGCAGCCACGGAAAACGTTGCCCGCGCCCAGCCCTCTGAATTTCGCCGCGAACCCGTCGGCATTCTCGCCGTTGTTGGCCGGGTCATAGTTGGCGTAACTGTCGACGTTGAGGACGAGGTTATTGCTCGGCGTGAGGCTGCCGCTGGCGGAAATCTGCACGCCGCTGTCCTGATTGTTTCGGACGACGAGTCGGTCGAGGGTGTTGTTACTGCCGGCGATGTTAATGCCGTTGTCTTTAGCGTTGGCGATGGTGAGGCCGCGAACGGTCCAGTAGTTGGCGTTCAATTGAATGCCGCGTTGCCCACTGGCTTGGCCGGAGAAGTTCAGGACGGGCGACTCGCCGGCGTAGTTGGCGATGGTGTAACCCGCGGCCGCGGTGCCGTTTTTGCTCGTGCCGATGCTCAGCGTGCTGGTCAGGTTGTACGTGCCGCCGCGCACAAGGATCGTGTCACCGGCCGCGGCGGCAGTGACGGCTTTGGTAAGGCTCGCGAACGGATTCGCCAGCGAGCCCGCCGCGGAGTCGCTGCCGGTCGTGCTGACGTAATACGTCGCGGCCGGCAGCACGGGCGACGACACCGCCAGCACGAGCGCGGCCAAGCCGCCGAGTGTTTTCGGGTTTTGCATTTTCGGAATTCCGCCTCAGAACCACAAAACCCGGTTGCCAAACCGGGCTTTGCGCAGCGTAATCCCTGAAAACGGGCCGACAAATCGCAAAATCGAAAAACTTAATCGATTGCCGCAATACCTTTGGCGGCGGCGATCAGTTGTCCATCATCGCGCCGGGCGGCTTCAACTGCAGGACCGCCGTCGCGGCCGCCAGGCGTACGCTGGCGTCACGGTCTTCCAGCAGTTTGCGCAGTTCGCTCTGCACGTCACTGCGGCCGATGGCGCCGAGCGCCAGTGCCGCCATCGAACGCTGGCGGGCGTCATTGCTCTCGACGGCTTTGAGAGCGATCGCCATCCCGTCGTCCGACCCCAACATGCCGGCCGCACGGGCGGCCGCTAATTTGGTTTCGGTGTAGTCGTTCGTCAGTTGCGAGCGAATGTAGCGCATCGCCTCCTGATTCCGCGGGCCGGCCAGGGCGAGCAGGCAGACGATCTGGTCGTCCGGGAACTTGCTCAGCGTGCCGGTGACGAGCTTGTCGCGTGCGTCGGTGTCGCCGAGCCGCCACATCGCTTCGATGGCTTGCAGACGCACCGGAATGCTGAGGTCCCGTCGCATGACCTGAAGGATGTTGAGCGCCACTCGGCTCGCCAAGCAGGCCGAGCGCGACGGCGGTGTTGCCGCGGACGTAGTCGTCGTTGTCCTTGGCGAAGATTTCAAAATCGTGGCTCTGCCGCGTGTCGCCAAGGCGGTGCAGGGCATAACGGACGGCGACCTGCACGGACTTGTCCGGGTCATCGACCATCGTCAGCAGGCGGTCTTTGGCGTCGGGCAGCTTCAGCGTGCCGACCGCCATCGCACCGGCGAAGCGGACGACGGCCGACGGATCGGTCATCGCGGCGAACAGGCGCAGCGCACCCTCGATGCCGAGCGTTCGCTGCGTGGCTTCGACGGCGTTGGCGCGGACAAACGGGTCTTTCGACGCGAAATCGCGAGCAACTTCCCCTTCCGCCGCCTTGCGGAGGGCCGGGTCGATCGGCGTCGGTTTGTATTTCGGCGGTGCGGGCGGCAGCTTGTATTGGCCCGACGGCAGGTTGTTGCCGCTGCGTGGTGCCTGACAGCCGAGCACGAGCACCGAAAGACCGAGCACCAGACCGATTCGCGATGACTTCATCCGGCCATGTCAGCCGCCGCGTCGGGCTTTGTCAACGCCGCCTTCGCCACTGCCGGACGCGCCGCCCAGGCGACGGCGAGATTGATCGGCAACGCCAGCAGAATGAACCCGCCATTCGCCTGTGCGAACGGCGCACCGAGCCGGCCGGCGACCCAAACGGCCGCGCCGACGACCGACAAACCCGCGATGCTTCTCGCCAGTTTCGCCGCGAGCCCGCGCTGGCGGAACATCGCCGCCAGCAGCGCCAGCCAGGCGATCGGCGAAAAGTGCCAGAGGTTCTGGTTCGCGTACCCGGCCGTGTGGTCAGTGAAGAGCCAGACGTAAGTCATGAACAGGCCGCCCAGACCGCTGGCGAGCCACCACGCGCCGATCAATATCGTCCACGGCCAGCCACGCGTCAGAACGATCGCTGCGACGATGAGCAGGCCGCTGGCGAACAGCCACGGCCAACGCGTCGGCGGCGAAGCCGGCGGGAGCGGCCGGCTGCTGGTCCACGGCTCGGTCGGCGCGTCGGCGAACGCCTTGGCGGTTTCGGCGACGCTCTCGGGCAGAAAGCCTTCCGCCCAGCGGTCCAGCGGCTTGTCTGTATTCGGGCCGATCGAAAAATCGGCACCGAGCGACACCCAGAAATCCGCCGACAGAACGCCGCCGCCCTGCATCAGCCGCATTGCTTCGCTGCGATAAGTCACCGGCGGCACGGTCGGCTTGCCCTTCATCGCGCGGGAGAAAACGCCGTCCGTCACGCCGTCAAGCATGTCTCGGACGCGGGTGCTGCAGTTGTCCTTGAAATAGTCGTAGCGGTACTCGGGGTTCTTGCGGTAATTCGTGAGACAGCGATTGAACAGCGCGCTCGAACCTGCTCCGGCGAAAGCCGCAATCGCTGGAAGGTGACGCGGCGGTCCTGCTGCTTGTAGTCGTCGAGCAGCGGCAGGCTGTCGAGCGGCGCCATCGTGTACAACATGCGGCCCTGCACGAAGTTGCCGATGAAATTCGGCTGATCGAAATTGAACAATCCCCAGTTGAAACAGATATCCAGGCCGCGTTCGTCGTCCTGAATGCGGATCATGTTGTGGCCGAATTTTTCCCAGACGGCGTCGCCGGGGCCGACGGTGACGAGTGTCGCCACGGGCTCGGCCGAAGCGCGGCGGGAGGCCAACAGGATCAGCAACAGGCAAAGGAGTGTTCTGGACAGTCGCGACAAGGGGCCGGTATCTTAGGGAGAGGAGGGATGTTGCACCATGCCGCGCGTGGCCGGGACAGTTCGTATCGCCCTGCTGCTATCGGCAGTCACCCTGCCGCTGGTCTCGGGGGCGGTGCCGGACCGCACCATCCAGGCGGAAGTCTACGTTAAATCCACGACCGGCCGGGCAACACCACTCCGCGGCAGCTTAGTTAAATTCGACGAGCAGAATGTCACGCTCAAAGTCGGCACGGACGAGCGGACACTTGCCTGGACGGACCTCACGCCGGCGACCGCTTACCAGCTGAAATCCAAGACCATCGACCGCAGCCGCGCCGCGGATTGGCTGGCGCTGGGCAAATTCGGCTGGTCGATCGGCGCGAAAGACCCGGCGCGGTCGGCATTGCAGACTGCCGTAAAGATAGACGCCACGCTCAAGCCCGACGCCGACGCCGTGCTCGCATCACCCGCCGGCTCGGCCGTGGCAGCGACGGCGAGCCAGCCCGCGGACGGCAAAAACCTGATCCGCGATTCCGTCGCAACGACCAAACCGGCCGGCAGCGACGACGACACGATCAAGTTCAAAACCGCCACGCCCGAAGAAGCCGCCGAGGCGATGGCCCGCAACCGCAAGCAGGCCGACAGCGTCGAGAAAACCATCGGCGTTAAGCTCGCCGAGTTCCAGACCGACCACTTCGTCGTCTTCACCGACTGGGACCCCCGCGAATACGACTTCCTCAAAACCAACCTGGAAGGCGCGTACCGCGTCGTCGCGAACCAGTTCAACATGAGCCCGAAAGACAATGTCTTCGTGGGCAAACTGCCGGTTTACATGCTCGCCAAGTACAGGGATTTTGAAGCCTTCGCGAAAGACATCGACCACTTCGCCGACGTCAACAACCGCACGGCCGGTTATTACATGGGCAACACCGAAGGCTTCGGGCACATGGCGATGTGGAAGCCGGACCAGTCGCTCACCGGCACGAACAATCTGGACGACGCCCGCCGCCTCTGGGCGTACGTGCTCGTCCACGAATTCACGCACGCCTTCCTCGCCCGGTACAAGAGCAACGTCTTCGTCCCGCGTTGGCTGAACGAAGGCATTGCGGAAGTGATCGCCTACAACCAGTTTCCCTACGGCGGCCGGCGTGCGATGGCGAAATCCATGGCGCTCAAAAACGCCGAAGTCCGCTTCCTCTTCAATGACCGCGGCATGCGCCCGACCGGCGAGTATTATCCCGTCATGCAGTCCATGGTCGAACTCATGGTCGAACAGAACAAACAGGGGTTCCTGCAACTCATTGATGCCATCAAAGACGGCAAACGCCCCGAAGCAGCTCTCCAACAGTTCTACCACGTCGACTACGACAAATTCATCAATATCTGGCGGGAATGGGCCAAGCGAAGACAAGACGACTAGGAATTTAACCTATCAAATTTCGCCGAATGGATAGGTAATTTCCCGTTTTTAACTTGCGGCGGATTTGCCGGCCCGTACGATTCTGCTCGTCGCCAAAGTCGCCGGCAAGGTGCCGGTGGCACGGGGAATCCGAATTCCTGGTGAGCCTTCTCACCGGGACGGGGCGCAGGCCGAGCGGGGTCGCAACCGCCGGCCGGGCCACTTCCAAGGCCTAGCCCGTCAGCTAACCCCGTCGGCCAATGGAAGGGAAGACGCCGCGCCTCATTCTCTCAGGGCCTGCTCACGTCTACCCGCCTTGAACTGCATCGTCACCCGCCGATCCTGGAACGGCGGGCTCGGTCTACGTCCATGCCTGAAAAATCTGCGTCGACTTCATTGAAGTCTCTCGTTCTCGGTGCCCCGCGGGATTTGTCGGATCATTCGATCTTCCACAAAGTCTCCCTCGTTGCCGTTCTCGCCTGGGTCGGCCTGGGGGCCGACGGGCTCTCCTCAAGCTGCTACGGCCCGGAAGAGTGCTACAAAGCGCTCGGCGAATACCCGGCCCTGGCCGTCTTCATCGCGCTCGCGTGCGTGGCGACCATCTGCGTCATCTGCGCCAGCTACCGGCAGATCATCGAACTGTTTCCCAGCGGCGGCGGCGGTTATCTCGTCGCCAGCAAGCTCATCAGCCCCACCGCCGGCGTGATCAGTGGTGCGGCATTGCTGGTCGATTACGTGCTGACGATCACCATCAGTGTCGCCAGCAGCGCCGACGCCCTCTTCAGCCTGCTGCCGCCGCATTATCTCGAATATAAATTCGCCTTCGACTGCCTTGGCGTTGTGCTGCTGACGCTGATTAACCTGCGTGGCGCAAAGAATCGGTCATGCTGTTCGCACCGATTTTCTTCGCGTTCCTCATCACGCACGGCCTGGCGATCTTCGGCATCATCGGCGTGCACCTGACCGACCTCGGCCACGTCGTCAGCACCACCGGCACGCAACTGCACGACGCCCACAGCAAAATCGGCCTGCTCGGCATTGCGGCGTTGCTGCTGCGCGCCTTCAGCGTCGGTGCCGGCACGTACACGGGCATCGAAGCCGTCAGCAACGGCCTGCCGATCCTGCGCGACCCGAAGGTCGTCACCGGCAAAAAAACCATGAACTACATGGGCATCAGCCTGGCACTCACCGTGTTCGGCCTGCTCATCGCATACTTGCTGGAAGACGTTCATCCGGTCGAAGGCATGACGCTCAACGCCGTGCTGTTCGGCAAAATCACCGCGAACTGGCCGGGCCATACCGGGCCGATTTTTACGAGCGTCAGCATGGTGTCGGCGGCGTGCCTGCTGTTCATCGCCGCCCAGGCCGGCTTCCTCGACGGGCCACGCGTGGCAGCGAACATGGCGATCGACCGCTGGTTCCCCAATCGCTTCGCCACCCTGTCTGACCGCTTCGTTACCGCCAACGGCATCCTGCTCATGGGTGCCGCCGCGCTCGTCGCCATGCTGCTCACGCGCGGCAAAGTCGATCTGCTCGTCGTGCTCTACTCGATCAACGTCTTCGTCACCTTCAGCCTCAGCCAGCTCGGCATGGTGATGCACTGGTGGCGCAGCCGGAAGACCGAACCGAAATGGCGCGGCAAACTCATCGTCAACGGCATCGGGCTCGGCGTGACGACCTTCATCCTCATCACCCTCTGCTGCGTGAAGTTCTTCGAAGGCGGCTGGATCACCGTCTTCGTCACCGCGGCCGTCGTACTGGCGGCGATTTCTATTCGCAAACACTACGAAGCCACACGCGCTCAGCTCTCCCGCCTCGACGGCCTCGTCAAAGCGACCGAGAACGACCCGACCGTCGCCCCGCCGACGCCCATGCCCAAAGGCCGAACTGCGATCGTCCTGGTCAACGGCTTCAACGGCCTCGGGCTGCACACGTATTACGGCATCTTCCGCATGTTCCCTAAGACCTTCACCGACTTCATCTTTGTCCAGGTCGGCGCGGTCGACGCCGGCTGCTTCAAAGGTGCCGAAGAACTCGCCGCCCTGCGCGAAAAAACCGAAACCGACGGCCAGAAATACGTCGCCATGTGCCAGAAACATGGCTACACCGCGCACGCCGTCAGCCGCATCGGGATTGACATCGTCCAGACCGCCGAAGGCGTGGCGAAAGAACTGCTCAAAGAACACCGCAACGCCGTCATCTTCGGCGGGCAACTGGCGTTCGAAAAGGAAACGATCTGGACGCGTTGGCTGCACAATTACGTCGTCTTCGCGCTGCAGCGGCTCTTCTGCCGTCAGGGCGTTCCGTTCGTGATCGTGCCGGCGAAAGTCTGATTACGGGAGCATGTCGAGCGCACCTGGATTTCGCCCTGGGCGTGCGCGTCACCCGCTTCACGCGCCGCTTTGATGCCGCCCGCATAAACGATGCGGGCGGCGTCGTACTTGCCTTGCGATTCGAGGACCTGGCCCTTTTGGTAGTAGGCGTAGCAGTACTTGGCGTCGAGGGCGAGCGTTTTATCGAGCCATTCAATCGCCGAGTCGGGTTGGCCGGCTTTTTTGTGTTCGAGCGCGATGCCGTAGGTCAGGAAGGGATCGTTCGGCGTCTTGGCGAGCAACGCCTGGAGTTGATCGAGTCGGGGCATGGGGAGATTGTAAGGCATGGTTCCCTCTCCCGGTACGCCGGGGGAGGGTTAGGGAGGGGGTCTGCCGACTTTCATCGCAACAGTGAAGACAGCAGACCCCCTCCCTAACCCTCCCCCCTAACCCTCCCCCGTGAGTACACAGGAGAGGGGACCAGAATTTTACGCCGACAGGTTGCGGGGTTCGAGCGGCATGCCGAACGCTTCGGCGACGGCCGGGCAGGTGAGCTTGCCGCCGATCATGCTGATGCCGTCCGCCAGACCCGGATCACCGAGAGCGGCCTTGGCGTAGCCTTGGTTGGCGATCTTCACCGCGTACGGGATCGTCGCATTGCAGAGCGCGATCGTGCTCGTGCGGCCGACGGCACCGGGCATGTTCGCCACGCAGTAGTGGACGACGCCGTCGACGATGTACGTCGGGTCTTTGTGCGTCGTCGGCTTGCTGGTTTCGATACAGCCGCCCTGGTCGATGGCGACGTCGACAATCACCGCGCCGTTTTTCATTAGGGACAGGTGTTCCCGCCGCACCAACCGCGGGGCGACCGCGCCGGGAATCAGCACCGCGCCGATAACAAGGTCGGCCAGCTTCAGGTTCTCTTTGATGTTGTAGGCGTCACTGTAAAGCGTCGTGACGTTCGCCGGCATCACGTCGTCGAGGTAGCGGAGCCGATCGAGGCTGACGTCCATGAGCACGACGTTCGCGCCCGTGCCGGCCGCCACTTTCGCGGCGTTCGTCCCGACCACGCCGCCGCCGAGGATCACAACGTGCGCCGGCGGCACGCCGGGCACGCCGCCGAGCAGAATGCCCCGGCCGCTCATCGGCTTCTCAAGATACTTCGCACCTTCCTGAATGCTCATGCGGCCGGCGACTTCGCTCATCGGCGTGAGCAGCGGCAAGGTGCCCTTGCGGTCGCGGACCGTTTCATACGCGATCGCCGTGATGCCGCTGTCGAGGCAACCCTGCGTCAGCGACTTGTCGGCGGCGAAGTGAAAGTAAGTGAAGATGATCTGCCCGGGCTTGAACATCTTGATTTCGCCCGGCTGCGGCTCTTTGACCTTCATGATCATGTCGCAGTCGAAGATATCGGCCGTGGTGTTCACCATCGTGGCACCGGCGGCGGTGTAATCGGCGTCATCAAACCCGCTGCCCGCCCCGGCACCCGCCTGGATGAAAACCTGGTGCCCCGCGTTCGTCAGGGTCTGCACGCCGGCCGGGATGATGCCGACGCGGTACTCGTCCGATTTGATCTCTTTAGGAATGCCGATGCGCATAGCAAAAACTCTCGTGCGGTTGGGACCGCGGAGTTTAGCCGAAAATCTTTTTTGCTGCGCGTCCGAAAATGTTGTTCAGTCGGGTCAACATCGGGTCGATTCTCACCGGGCGGGCGTTGTTTTCCCGCAACATGCTCATGATTCGACCGAATAATCAGCCTTTGGCGAAGTTGCTCCTGCTCGACGACGACCGTCACGCCCGTGCGGCGATCGCGGAAACTTTAGAGCGGGACGGTTACGACGTGGTGGTTGCCGCCACATTATCGGACGCCGCCGCCCAGATCGCCGAGGGGTTAATTGATGTCGTCCTCGTCGACCTCGGCGCCGCTTTTGTTCGCGTCGCGGAGATTTTGGCCGACTGGCGTCGGCGTGCGCCGGAGACGGCCGTCATTCTCTTCAGCCAATACGGCTCGATCGACGCCGCCAAGGACGCCACGCGCACCGGGGCGTTCGATTACCTCGTCAAACCGCTCGCCATCGACGGCGTTCGGCAGTCGGCCGAACGGGCGATCCGCTCTCAATCGCTGCGGACCGATTCGCGCCCCGCCTGCACCGTGGCGACGGCCTGGGCGACTGCGTCGGCCGTGACATCAAGATGCAGCGCGTTTTTGACGTCGTCGACGCCGTCGCCGACAGCCGAACCAACGTCCTGATCCTCGGCGAAAGTGGCACGGGTAAGTCGATGCTGGCCAAGGCGATCCATGCCCGGTCGCCGCGCCGAAAAGCCGTTCGTCGAAGTCGCCTGCGGCGGCCTGCCGGAATCCCTGCTGGAAAGCGAACTTTTCGGCCACGTGAAAGGCGGTTTCACCGGCGCGATCAACGACAAGGCCGGCCGCTTCGTCTCGGCGGACGGGGGCACGCTCTTCCTCGACGAAATCAACTCCGCCCCGCCGGCCATGCAGGTGAAACTGCTCCGCGTGCTGCAGGAACGAAAACTCGAACCCGTCGGCAGCGACACCACGCGCGACGTCGACGTCCGCACGATCCTCGCCAGCAACGCCGACCTCGCCACGATGGTGGCGGCCGGCACGTTCCGGCAGGATTTGTTCTACCGCATTAATGTCGTCACGCTTCACTTGCCCGCACTCCGCGAACGGCCCGGCGATATTCCACTGCTGGCCGAGGCATTTCTGAAGAAATTCAGCGACGAGAACAAACGCCGCGTGATCGGCTTCACGCCGTTCGCCCTGGAGCGCCTGACCACCCATGACTGGCCGGGCAATGTGCGGGAGTTGGAAAACGCGATCGAGCGGGCCGTGGTCCTGGGGCGGACGCCGATGATCGACGCCGGCGATTTGCCCGACACCGTCTGCCCGAGCCGCCAGCTGTCCCCCGCCCAGCCGACGCCGAGCACCCCGGCCTTGCCGCTCAGCATCGCGCTGGAAGGCCCGGAAAAGCGGATCATTGAAAACGCCCTGGCCCGCAACCAATGGAACCGCAACGCCACCGCCGCCGAGCTCGATATCAACCGAACGACGCTCTATAAAAAGATGCGAAAATACGGCCTGGAGATTGCCGAGCGCAACTGACTTGCCGGATGCGGATTCATCCTGTACAGTATTCGCCCGCTTGGTTCCTTAGCTCAGTTGGCTAGAGCGCCACCATGACACGGTGGAGGTCACAGGTTCGAGCCCTGTAGGAGCCATTTCTTAAGTAGCGCCGATCGCAAGATTTGCGAACCTTCCCCGGTGGGGATGTGCGGCCCGTCAGATTGGAAAACCCGGTAGTTTACCGGGTTTCCTGTTTGGAGGCCCCGCCATGCCGGCACGAAAGCGAATCCCCTCCCTGCGATTGCACAAGCCCAGCGGCCAAGCCGTCGTCACCCTCAACGGAAAAGACTACTACCTCGGCCGGCACGGCACACCCGAAGCCCAGGCGGCATATGAGTCCCGGATTGGCGAATACCTTCTAGCCGGCCGGATCGTGCCCGCCGGCGGGGAAGCCGACCCGACCGACATCCGCGAGCTCTGCACGGATTTCTGAACAGCGATACCTTCTGCCGGTCGTCGCACCAGTCAGATTACAAAGTTGTCATACGGGCGTGGCTGGCACTATATCCAGACCTCGCGGTCCGCGACTTCGGTCCACTGAAACTGCAGACTGTCCGGCAGCGGCTGGTCGAAATGGGCTTGAAGCGCAACACCGTCAACGCCAGGATCAACCAACTCTGCCACGTCGTCCGCTGGGGCGTGAAGATGGAACTCTTGCCCGAATCGGTACTGTCCGCCCTGCTCACAGTTGATGCGTTGCGGCCAGGCGAAACCGATGCTCCTGAATCCATCGAGCGCGATGGTGTCGCCGCGGAGCATGTCCGGGCGTGCCTGCCGTTCATGGGGCCGATGCTCCGTGACATGGTTCTACTGCAGATGTTCAGCGCCATGCGGGGCAAAGAGGTCTTCACCCTTCGATCTTGCGAAGTCGACACGACCGGCAAGGCATGGACGTACACGCTGGCCAAACACAAGACCCAGCACCACGGCAAGAAACGCGTAGTGAAGCTCGGGCCGCAGGCGAAAGCCGCTCTAGGCCGTTGGTTGTTGTCCGACCTGCAGGCGTATGTCTTCGCCCCTGCACGCGCCGAGTCCGCTCGCCTGGCCGAACGAAAGGCCGGCGACAATCCGCCGCCGACCCAAGTTGATGGTCCCCGGCAGGATCAGGTTCGCTGGGGCCGCAAGCCGCTAGCCGAGCGGTACAACAAAGATACCTACAACCGGGCAATACGTCGGGCAATCGATCGAGCCTTTCCGCCGCCGGCCGAGTTGCGGCGCTTGAAAGGCGAAACGCCGAAGATGTGGAGAACTCGCCTCGGGCCCGAGAATTGGGAGAAGCTGAAGGCCGACCGAAAACAGTACACTTGGACGCCGCACCAGCTGCGTCACGCACAAGGACAGCTGGCCCGCGACGTCCTTAGCGTCGAACACGCCCAAGCCATGATGGGCCACGCCAACGTCAAGATGACAGAGAAGTACGCCAAGGACGTGAGTGCTCGCGCCGAAGAAGCGGCATTGAAGATTGGATAGTTACTCCACCACCAACGAAAAACGCCCCCGGCCGGTGAAGGTCGAGGGCGCGATATCACTTTGTCCCAGCGGCGCGTCTCGTACGCGAACCGTCGTTGTACGACACCAGCACCGGAACACACTTCAAGAGGATGCCGTCTTTCGAGCCGGCCTTCGCGACCTTATCGACCATGCCGCGTTCTTTACGGATGGTCACCTCCGAAAGTTTGCCCGTGTTCATGTTCAAGATGCCGTAGCATTTCACGGTGCGAATCATCTGCGATCCCCATTCTGTTGGCCGTTCGGCGCAGTCGTTTTCTCATAACTCGCACAGCTTATCCACAGATTTATTGCCTTCGCGTGGCGCAAAGCGCCCAACCACCGCTACGGCTGGTGGTTTCATCACCCTCGAACACAACCCTAACAAATTCTCTGGACACGGTCGTGCGAGGGGCTACGCTTTGCGGCATGGTGAAGGAACTACAGCCCATCGGTCCGGACGCCCTGCAGGGGCTCAACGTGTCATTCCCGTGCTTCGCTGACGGCTTGGCGGCGGGTTTCCCGTCGGCCGCCGAAGGCTACGAAGACGAGCCGCTGAACATCCACCGCTACCTTGTCCGCAATGAGCCGGCGACGTTCCCGTTTCGCCTCGTCGGCGATCTGCCGGCTGATCATCTGGTCGACGGCACAATTCTCGTCGTCGACCGCAGTGTGCGGCCGGGTACCGGGAAACTGGTGATCGTGCGTGAGGACGGGGCCGACTACGTCTGCCGTTTCGAAGAGTGCAACGCCGGCGACGTGCGTGGCGTGGTGGTGGGCGCGTTTCGGAGGATGTAAACGTGTTCGCCCTTGTCGACGCCAACAGCTTCTATGCCTCCTGTGAGCAGATTTTCCGCCCCGCCCTGGAAGGCAAGCCGGTCGTGGTGCTGAGCAATAACGACGGGTGCGTCGTCGCGCGATCGAAGGAGGCGAAGGCCTTGGCGATCGACATGCAGGCCCCCTACTTCAAGATCAAGCACATTCTGCGACAGCACAACGTCGCCGTCTTCAGCAGCAATTACACGCTCTATGCCGACATGAGTCGACGCGTCCAGGACGTGCTTCGGCCGCACGCCGAAGCGATGGAGGTTTACTCGATCGACGAATCGTTCCTGTGGTGGTCGCGCGATCTGCCTTGGCAAGAATTCGCGTGGCAGATCAAAGACCAGGTCCTGCAATGGACCGGCCTGCCCGTCGGGATCGGTGTCGGCCCGACGAAGACGCTGGCCAAACTGGCGAACCACCTGGCCAAGCGAGGCAAGGGCACTACCGGCGTGCACGTCCTCGACACGTCCGAGGCGATCGACGCCGCACTCGACGCCACAACGCTACTCGATATCTGGGGCGTCAGCACACGCACCGCCGCGCGGCTCATGAAGCTCGGCATCGCAACGCCCCGCCAGTTACGGGACGCGTCGCCAGCGACGGTGCGGCAGGAACTGGGCGTCGTCGGTCAGCGCATCGTCTACGAACTTCGCGGCCGATCAGTGATCGAACTTGAGGAAACCGCCCCCGACAAACAGAACGTCTGCTGCTCGCGATCGTTCGACCACGAAACCCAAAGCCTTGCAGCCATCACTGAAGCCGTCAGCACCTTCGCCAGTCAGGCCGCGGCGAAAATCCGCCGGCAGGAACTGGTCACAGGCCGCGTCGGGGTCTTCATCCAAACCAACCGCCACGCGCCGGTCGTCCAGTACGCCGCCTCCTACGCCGTCAGTCTTTCCGAGCCGACCGAGGACACTTCCCAAATCGCCAAGGCTGCCGCGTGGTGTCTCCGGCAGATTTACCGCCCTGAGCACGAGTACAAAAAGGCCGGCGTGATGCTGTTCGACTTGTGCAAACGCGAGCGTGCTCAACTCGGCCTGTACACGGCACGAGACCGTGAGCAGTCGCACCGGCTCATGACGACGCTCGACGAGATCAACCAACGCTTCGGCCGCGGGGCAGTTCGGCTCGGCAGCGCGTCGCCCTTCGGCCTCAACCCCTGCCGCACCTGGCATCTTCGGAGCGACCACCGCTCGCCCCGCTATACCACGCGGTGGGAGGAGTTGCCGACGGCAACGGCCAAAGAGAGGATGCTGTAGAGCTTCGGTGTGCGGGTCGTGAGGGTTAGCCGCCTTTGCGTTTGGAGGGGGAGGGCTTGGACGCCTTCGGGTGAGTCAGGTCGATGCCGAGGACGGTTAGCAGCTTTTCGACCTTGCCACTGTGCAGGTCGCGCTTGCCGGCCAAGAAATCCGAGAGACGCGACTGCGGGACGCCCGCCTCTTTGGCGAGATGATTGGTCGACCATCCGCGTTTGTCACGGGCGGCGATGATGGCTTCCCTGAACATGAGCGGGTCGATTGTGTCGTAATCGGCGACCGCTGGCAAAGTCTCGCTATCCACTTCTGGAACACCCATGCGGGAACTATATCCACAAATGGATAAAATTCTCAATCTTTTTTCTTGCCGTTATTATCCATTAGTGGATAGAATGCGAACATCATGTCGACCGCCGCCCTGCTCACCGAAGTAAAAGCCGCCGACGAGGATTTCGAGTGGTATCCGACGACCGACCGCATGATTGGGGTTGTCGCCAAGCGGATCGGCTCGGAGGCGAAATCCATCATGGACATCGGTGCTGGCGACGGCCGTGTTCTGATCGCACTATCGAATGCATGCCGGCAAGCAGCCGCCGAAGCGTCGCCTTGGTACAGCACCGCCTACTGTGAAAATCGTTCGGCCGCCGAGCGCACCGAGGCGATCAAGGAAGCGTTCGCCCGCGAAAAGGGGCCGGAACTGTTCGCGATCGAAAAGTCTGCCGTGCTGGTGCAGTCGCAACCGGAGAACGTGACGCCGGTCGGAACCGACCTGTTTGAGCAGAACCTGGCCTGCTTGCCGGTGGACTACATTTTCTGCAACCCGCCTTATTCCCAGTTTGAGGCGTGGGCCTGCAACGTCATCGAATCGGGCTACGCCAAGATCGCGTGGCTGGTGATCCCGCGTCGTTGGAAGGAATCGAAGACGATCGCCGCCTCACTGGCCAAGCGTGGCGCGACGGCGACGGTGATCCACTCGGACGATTTTCGTGACGGTGAGCGGCGGGCGCGGGCGGTCATTGATATCGTCGAGATTCGGTATCCCCGGGACTCCGGATCCTACGAAACAAAGCCAACTGACCCGTTCGATATCTGGTTCGACCAGAATATTGACACGTTCGACCGTGAGGCGGAATTGGAGCCGGACGAGTTCGGCAGCGACCTGGCCAAGAAATTCCAGCAGGCCACGATCGGCGAGATGGTTGAGGAGTACAACGCGGAATATGCGCTAATGGAATCGAACTATCGGGCGATCTTCGGCCTAGACCTTGCCATCCTGAAAGAGCTGGGCGTGGACAAGTGCAACGTCCGCGAGGGCATCAAAAAGAAAATGGCGGGCCTGAAAAATAAATACTGGCGAATCCTTTTTGACCGTCTCGACACCATTACCAGCCGCCTGACGACGAAAACGAAGTCGAATTTTCTGGATAAACTGGCTGGCCGGAAGTCGATTGCGTTCACGAACTCGAACGCCTACGCGGTCGTATTGTGGGCCATTAAGCACGCGAACAAATACTACGACGAGCAACTCATCCAACTGTTCCGTGATCTCAGCACGTTCGACGGCGTGCTGAACTACAAGAGCAATAAGCGGACATGGCAAGATGGGGATTGGCGATGGAGCGTCCACGATAGCGAAAGCAAAAAGCCAAGCCACTACGCGCTCGACTATCGCGTTGTTGTCCGGGCATGGCGGGCGATCGAAATGGATTGGGACGGTAAGCCGCGAACGGAATTGGCGAAAAATGCGGCCGACTTAATCACGGACGTGATCGCAGTTTTCGGAAATCTCGGCTTCAGCTTGGGAGACACGACGCCTACGCACCGCCGCGTGTGGCGTTCAAACGCTACGCAAGCCTACGAAGGTTCGGACGACAAGCCGTTGTTTGAGGTCAAGGCGTTCCAGAACGGGAACCTTCACTTCAAATTCCGGCCGGAAGCCGTCCGGGCGCTGAATATCGAAGCCGGCCGACTGCTCGGCTGGATCAAAGACCGTCGCGACGTCGTCACTGAACTCGGGTACAGCGAAGCCGACGCCGAGGCGTACTACAACACGAGTCGGAAAATCCTGCCGTCGAACGTTCGCCTGATCGGCACCGTCCTGCCGGATCGGATGGCAGTTTAACCCCCTCCCCGCGTGCCGTCAGAAATGAACACGCGGGGCATTGACACCTTTTGCAGGAGATACACGACCATGAGCGAGAAGAACTGGTCCATTCGCGAGCGTCAGTTTACGTCGTCGTTTGGAGACAATCGCGGCCTGCCCTCTCGGCCTGGCGGCATATTGAAACTGAAGTCCAATTTCGACAACCACAATCCACCGCCGCCGACCGTTGCGTTTGTGGACGAATCGGGAACGTTTCACTGCCCCGGCGGTCACAGCCACAGTCGGGGGCCGATCAATGGCGTAGACGTTTACCGGTGCCTGTCCTGCGGAAAGACGTTCAAGGTCAGCGGCGTCGCCGAGCTACGGTGAGTGTCCTTGACACCACCAATCCCGGCAGAACCGGACAATACAGACCCACACTTGGAAAGGGGAGAAACCAATGGAACCGATCAATCTTGAACGCTTGAATTCAGCAACGAAGTACCCGTCGATTCTGACGTATCACAAACTCGACCCGAGCAACGGCCGGCTTTCGGGCGAGACGAATACTTGGTTCGTAGCCGAGGATTGCTACGTCACCGAAAAGATAGACGGTACGAACGTTCGCATCATCGTCATGCCGGACGGCGACTATTTCATCGGCAGCCGTGAAAACCTCTTGTACGCCAAGGGCGACCGCATCGGCGACCCGGCACAGACGATTGTCGCGAACACGCGCGACTTGGCTGACCGCCTGGCATCCGAAACATCAATCCGTTACGGCATCGGAGTCGTGCTGTTCGGTGAATTGTTCGGCGGCAAGGTCGGTGCGGCAGCGAAACAATACAAGCCAAACGGCTCGACGGGCTTTCGGCTGTTCGACGTGATGGCGTTGCCTCGCCAGCAGATCGCGTCAATGGAATCCCGCGATCTGGCCGCATGGCGCGACGCCGGTGGGCAGGGGAATTTATTCTCATCCGTCACGGCGATCACCGCGCTGGCGAATTCGCTCGGATTGGATGTTGTGCCCGACCTGAACACCTCCCCGCCACCGATTGAGCTTGAAGAAACGATGGCGTGGCTACAGCAGGCCATCAAACGCAGCCATGTCGCCGACGCGGACGCCTACGGCAATCCTGAGGGTGTCGTCGTCCGAACGAACGACCGTAAATCCATCGCCAAGATTCGATTCGAAGACTACCGCCGGACGTTGAAGGCCATCGCCAAGGCCAAGTAACCGGAGACTCCCCCAATGGAACAGACGGAACAGAAACACTCGCCGGGGCGGGGCGTAAAGGGCATCCGCGAGGCGTTCGAAGCGTTCGACAGTCTCGAACCGACCAATCATCTGGCCCTGGAAATCATGCGCGGCGTAGTACATGAGCGGCTGGACGCTGCCCAAAAAGTAGAGGCTGCCGCGCCCGAGTTGCTGGAAGCGTTGCAAGCCGTCGTGCGTGTCGCAGATCGCAACACAGTCGAATTCGACATGGCCCGCGCCGCCATCGCCAAGGCCACGTCCCCTACGGAGTAAGAGAGCCATGAAGATGCGAAACCGCGAAACCCGAACGTCGAATGGCAAACGTTTCGCATCCCTAAAGAGTGTTACGGAGAACTGGAGGCTGTATGAGCGATGAGACGATGACCCCCGACCCCGTAGAGGCCGTCAAACGCCAGGTGACGCGGAAGCTCCACGATGCCAACGAAAACGCCCCCGCCGGTGAGGGCGAGGGCGCAGAGAAGACCCGGCGAGAGATAGCATGCCTTACGACAGAGGCCCAACGGGCTTACTTCGGCTTGTACGGCACCAGCTTATTCAGCGCGGCCTGTCTCTTGCCACACCCGCAGTCCTTGCCTGTGACGGCCTTGAACGCACGCTTGAACGCCGCTCCGCCGATCGGATCGAGCACGCGAGCGATGGTGTCGCCGAGTCCGCGATCGCCTTGCGGTTCGACTGGAGCGGATTGCTGGCCGAACGCTCTCGCCTGATGCAGCGGCATCGCGGTTGTTGCGCCTTTAGTGCGGACCTTGACGGTGCGGGCCATGCTCATTCCTCACAAAACGCGTCGGGGTCGTACAGATTAAACGACCACTCGTTCATATAGAGCACCACGTCGTAGCCGTCCGCGATCGCCGGGTATGTAATGACGCCGGCCAGGCCCGGCACTTCGACGGTGAGGGTCGGATTATCAAAGGTTACAGGAAGGTCTTCGATTGTGAATACAAAGTTGCCATTGAGGTAAGGCGTGCCGGTGCCCGTGTCGTGCCGCAGCACGCCGCCGAACGTGAGGACCGCTGTCGGTTCCTCGGCCCCGCAGTCGATCGTCACGCGGAACGGATCGCCTTCGACAGCAGCACTGCTGATGCCTTCGAAGATCAATTGGCCCGGCGGCCGGTCTACCAACTTCCATAACACGTCGATCGTCGTTGACGGCGGATCGCCAGGAGGCACGCCACCACCATTCCCGCCATTCCAGCCTGTTCCGGCTGGCGTACCCGGCGGGTTGCCGAAGTACATGCGAACGACGCCCGCAATCTCCGTCCCCATTTTCAGCTTGTTCGCCCCACACCCGCCGCACCCGCAGTCAGCACAGCCGGTGAAAGAGAGTTTATCGAGGATGATCGCCGGGTCGGGAAGGTCCGATTCGGCGATCTCAGTCGTATCGTCGACGATGTAGCATTTGCCGTCATACGGCTCGGTGCTTTTCGACGCAAAAGCCTCGCGGTCGGCCTTGCTGATGTAGACGTTCGACAGGCCGTCCTCGGAGCAGGCGTCCATGTGGTAGTACGCCGATGGCCCGTCAATACATTCGTCGTCGATCGTGCCGCCGGGGAATCCGGCGTCCTCTTCCCCGTCCGCGCACTCCATCGTGATCGTGCCGGCATAAAACGGCGGCAGGTATCCGGGGTCTGACTCGCTCGGGCCAGGAATGTCGTTGGTGAACGTCACGACGCCATCGACGGGACTGCCTGTACCGTCAAACACAACTGCTGACGAATGGATGCCGTCCGAGTAGCCGAGCGTGATCGTGATGCGATATCCGCCACCGACCGTAGGGACGATCTGGATTGTCAACCAGCGGCTACACCAGCCGTCATCTAGCGTCGAATTGAGCTTGACCGGGCCGTAATTCTCGACGCGGCGATACCATCCGCAGTTCTTCTCGAGTGGGTCGGGCAATATCCCGTCAATGTCCTTGGGGACGTAGTAGTCCCCGTTCAGGAAGTCGCCGATCGGCTCTTCGGTCAATGCCGAATAGCCGGCACCATCATCGTCCGAGTAATGCCCTGTGACGATGTCCGAGGTCGTCAGTTTGACGAGGGACGCGCAGAGGCACGCGGATGGGCAGCAGCACCAGAAGGGAGCGGATGGCATGAGATGGAGGGGGAGAGAGGCGGGCTAGCAGGTGCCGTCGATAGCGTTCGGAGCGCCGGCGGCAATGATGATGTGTTGCGGCTTCCCGGTTTTTGTAACTAAACGACGAATACGAACAGGCTGGCCGTCTTCCAAGGGCTTTGGTTCGAATCCGTCCGGCAGGTTGTCGATCGTCATCCCCATGCCAGGAAATTCTTCGGCAAGGTTCATAGCCCGTGTGTCGGGATCGGACGCGTCACCAGTCGATCCATCCGTGACGGCCTGCCAGTTGCCATAGCCTTGGTCGGACAATTCAGCCCGTTGCCAGCCGTAGTACCACTGGTAGACGTCGGTGTCGGGTTGGTCGTTGCCGTCAATGATGGCGTCGAACTCGACAACAAACGGACGCCGTTCCTGCTTTTTGGCGGTGACGACCTGGACTTCCCGCCCCGACTCGTTTGCGTCAATGTCTACCTGTTCCTTGACGGCCTTCAGGTCTTCCGCCATCGCCAAAATGGCCTTGGCGGCATTGTCGTCAATGGGGTGGGAACGTGGCACTGGATTGAAAAGCGAAGCCCCGCCGCCGGGTCAGCCGGCGTGAGGGGAGGGGTTGGATTTTTGTGTAACGGAAGCGAGGACTAGCTAAGATTTGCAATCATGTGGCCATTTCAGCGGAACGCTAAACCAGAGCCGAGCAAGACAGCACCAAAGCAGCCTGACCAAATCTTGATTTCGTGGGATGCAATCTCAGTGATGGACAAGGCGCAATTCGGCTTAGCCGACGTCTTGCACGAAATGGCCATTGAGCACGCGAAACGTCACGGACGAACACTTGTCGAAGCCGCCGATGTTAAAGCTGTTATGAGGGCGGCAACGGAACAGGTGGCCACAGAAATTACACAAGTCGATAAATATCAAGCACTTGCGTAAAGCAAGGCGATTTTCCGACGAACTGAACAGATGTTCGCAACGTATAATTGATGCCGCAGATACTTTACGCGGAGCAAAATTTGGCCGATATAAAGCAGGACGCAGTCGTGCTGCGAGCTAGAAGAAAAATGCGACAATCATTTGCACATTTTCTCGCGGGCATGGGGTCGGTCATGACAATCGCCCCATCCACGCCGCCGCGCAACTACCTTGCAATGCTGCACGAAGGGACAGACGCCCAGCGTCTGGCTTCCGATTGGCAGAGGGTCGGTGCTCATATGCGCTTGACCGCATCCCGTCATGTCGCGACCCTTAAGCGTGATGGCCCGCGAAAATAAGCGAAACCGCACCAAGCGGCAGATCGAAAAGACAGTCAATTCCGAACTCACGCGGATGGTTCAGGACACCATGGGTGATCCTGCCATCCGCGTTTCTGCAATCAAAACCGTATCCACGATGAAATCGCACAGCGGGCCGATACCCTCGCCCGAGGCGATGAAGGAATACGATTCGCTCTGCCCGGGATTAGCAAATCGAATTTTTGAGGAGGCGGCAAAGGAATCACAGCACCGACGCGACCTCGAAAAGACGGCCCTCGAAGCGTCGATCGCGGATGGGGTGATGCCCGACTTAGCGAGAAGCGAGGACAGTTTTTTGCATTCATTCTAGCGTTGGTGATCCTGGCAGGCGGCTGCGCCGTGATCATGTGCGGATACCCAGGGCCTGGCGTTTCCGTCATCTCGCTGACCTTTGTAGCGGGTGTTGGCCTGTTCATCTATGGTCGTGAGAGGGCACCCAAGGAATCTCCACCTGTGACAAGCGAATCTTCGCGTCCTCAGTCACCGAAATCTGACGAATCCGATGCCTCCCGCACACTTGAAGGTCCGCCCGCCCCTTCCCCTTCATGATTGCCTCCCCCGCATTTGCCATGCGGCCCCTTGACGCGCATCATTTACCACCATGAAACACGCCGCCCCGTTTTTCGCCGCCGCCCTGCTGTGTTCGATGGTTGTTGCCGCAGACAAAGCCCCAGCACCCAAAACGACAACAATAGAAAAAATTCTTGAGTCGGTAGCGAGCAAGGACAAAGGACCAAAAGGAGAGGCTTGGACAGAGGTTCAAGCCAACCGATACGCCGACGCCTTAAAAAGTAAGTTGGAAGATCAAGCTTTAAAAATGCCGGTTGGAAAGATTAAGGATGTTAAGGAAATCAAGGGGGTCACCTACGCAATTTGTTCTCTAAAAGACGTCATGGCGGGAGGTGTTGTCATCAACGACCTTGAAACCAAGATTGCCTTACCCGCCGATGAAGCTGCAAACATAAAGGTCGGCCAGGCTGCGACGGTTTCAGGAATATCGATTAATCCAACCGTCAAAGCTTCAAAGCTTGTCAGCAACGATTTACACGTCGTTGTTTTGAAACTCGAATTCAAGGACGCCAAGCTCACGCTTAAGTGAGAAGTGGAGCGTGGCTAAGAGACTTGTATCTCTTGAATGACAGGACAGCGATTCCAGTAGTGCCGCTCCCCGTGTACGTCGACAACCCTCCACTACCAACAGTCGGACTAACAACCGATGTAATTGGATTGGTTCCCGGTGGGAATGCCAGCCCATAGCGGTTCCCGTACTCATCGGCCACGCGACTAAAAGTCGTGGTATCAATCGGTTTGCCAGCACCATTGAGGCGAACGATACCGGCTGGTCCAGCACCCGCTGCATCGGTGGTGAAAACTCCCTTGTAGGTTTTTAAGGCAGCGTCGATCCCCCACCCTTCAGCACCCTGGTCAATCACATTCTTCTTCCACGGGTCGACCCCCGAGCGAACATCCCATTTAAAGTCCAGCCAAGTGTTCGTCGTGCTCGAATCCTTAAACGACATCGCCACGGGGAGAAATCGCCCCTTGCCGGCGGGAATCGAGTTGCCATCGGGCAGGGTCAGGGAGGCGCTGTTAAGGGTGTTAAAATACGGATAGATGGTTGCGAAGTCGTAGCTGGCCGCGGGTCGGCGCACCGTCACAATGACGCCTGTCATCTCGCGTTCCATCGGTGGGTCTAGAGGCGTGCCCGCCGAATTTTGATAAGGCACACCGTCAACGTCGAAGTCCACCAATTCCGTATAGGTGTATGGCTCGTACCGAATCTTCGGCGGCTTTGACAGGAACCCGTCACCCGCCCCGTCGCCATAACTGACGGTGAACGTGTACATGCCGGCGACGGCGTTGAATTGCGTGCCGATGCCAGTCACGACCGCGTCGGGATTGTCGTCGTCGTAGCTTTGGTCGAAGTCAACGTCATCCGCGACAAGAGCCGCGAACGCCTCGGCGGAAGTGGCTGCGCCAGTCACGTCAAACACGCGTTGGCCCGAGTACGAATACTCACCGGACTGGCTCTTGTTTTTCTGAATGGGCGCGGGGGCGCTCGGTTACGAGTGTAGCCATAGTTTTTTAGGTGTAGGGGACAACGAGGGGTTGGCCGCCACCGCTTGTGATGGCTTCCAGCATCTTCTTCAGCACGGCGAGCGTGTCGTCTGCGGTCTTTGCCAGTCGGGCCTGCACGTTCTCTTTTGCATTGACCGCCAGGCCGGTGAGGCCGCCAGCGTCCTGGGCAGATGCCAGGGCCGCATTGCTGAAATCGGCCGCCGTCACCTTCGTACGCGTCAGGTCTTCGATCGACTGAGACAGCCGGCCTGGTAATGCCTTCAATTCGTCGTTGATGGCGTCGCGTTCGTCGGCCTTAAGGGACGGATCGGCTAATCGCGATCGGAGTTCGGCGTCGCGTTGCTGAGACTGACTTATGATGTCGTAAGCGTCGGCCTGTAACGACAAGCCGGCATTGCCAACACCAAGCCCGGCCCGCCGGCGCATTTCGGCAACGCGCCCGCTGTTGACGTCGCCGAAGACGCCGAGGCGGCGATGTTGTTCTTGCGCTTTGATCTGTTCTTCGGCTGCCTTCTTCTGTGCGGCAACCGATTGATCGAACGTGTCTAGTTGTTCCTGCGCCTTCTTCGCCGAGGCACTGTTGGTTTGCGATTGGGCGACAATGGCGACTAACTGCTTGCGGCGTTCTTCCGTCTGTTTGTCGATGACGAGCTTGGACGCTTCGATCGCGGCATTTACATCACCAAGGGCGGCACGCTGCTGGAGCTCGCCTGCAAGCGTTCCTTTATTGTCTCTTCCGGCCTGCTCGATGATCGCGGATCGCGTTACGTTCCGCCGGTCGTCAATCGCCTTTAACTGCTTGGCCAGCGTGTCCTGTGTGTTGGCGATGAGGTTCTTATCCCCGCCTGCCCCGGCAATCGCTTTATCAGCGCGTTCCTGTGCGGCAATGCGGGCTTGTTCGGCTTCGTGGTCGGCCGCTTCGAGGTTGGCTGTTACCGCCTGCCCCTCTTTC
This sequence comes from Tepidisphaeraceae bacterium, assembly GCA_049840775.1. Classification (GTDB taxonomy): domain Bacteria; phylum Planctomycetota; class Phycisphaerae; order Tepidisphaerales; family Tepidisphaeraceae; genus RYN-431. The sequence continues at coordinate 303,290 of JASGJJ010000006.1, read as the reverse complement.
TGTAGGTAGGACTGGCGGATCGCGAAGGTGTCGGCTTCAACCTGTTTACGCTGTTCCGTTTCCTGTTTCGCATAATCAACGCGGATTTTTGACAGGTCTTGCTCCAGCTTTTCGGCAGACGCTTTGCGAAGGGATGCGATCTTGTCCATCCCCGCCTGCCGGTCGTCACCGCTGAGGTAGCCGGCATCGCTCTGTTTCAAACGGCTTCGGCGTTCAATCTCGGCGGCCTGGGCATTCAGGTCGCGTTGCCGGGATTCGTTGTCGATCTTCGCTTGTTCCTGCGCGGCGAGCCGGCCCGTCTCGTCAATGCGGTTTGCATTTCCGATACGAAGGGCTGCATCAGCACCGAATGCCTGCCCGGCCAACCCCTCTCGCAGCACTCGGCCGTTCTCAACGATACGTTGCCGGCGTTGGCTAACCGCATCGTTATCCGCGGCGATTTGGTCATTCTTGGCGCGTTTTCGATCCTTGTCGGCTTCCCCGCTGAGTTCAGCACCAAGATTGCCAAGCCCGTTTAGGATGCCGCCGATGATCGGAAGTTTGTCGCCAAGGTCTTTGAGGCCGAGCACGAACGCATCGCGGCCTGACGCGCCCTGCGCGAGCCGGTCCTTATAGGCTTTGAGTTGATCACCGAGTTCGCCGGCAATGGCCAACCCCGCCGCCGCCCCGCCGGCAATGCGGGCCGCCCCGCCCAACAGTTTAGCGCCGCCGCCAAGCTGGACTTTATCTTCGAGGTTGACAAGGCTGTCGCCGCCGAGGCCGACTTCATTCGCGGCTAGGTTCCCACTGCCTCGCCCGCCACCGAAGCCGCGATTGCCGAGGCCGGCAGCACGACGGCGTGCGTTGTCGCCGACACTGCGGTAGCGACTGACGCTGTAGTTCGATTCGGCTGCAGACAGGGCATCACTTCCCCTGCTCAATGCCCCTTGCTCCCGCTGGCGATTGTTGAGACGTTCAAGCGTGGCCGGACTGGCATCGGCGACGGTGCGGGGCGTTTTGAGGCCGAGGCGTTTGCGGGCTTCGAGTTCTCGATTTTGGTCAATAGCTAATTCTTGCCGGGCCTTGGCCTCGGCGTCCATGGCCTTGATAATCTGCGCCTGCTTCGCGCGGATAGCCGACTCTTCCGAGTCAAAGCGAGGACGTGCAGCGGGTCCGTTCACGTCACCGAGTGCCACGTCCTTGACGGCGATGTCCCGGCCACTGCTGTTGGACAGGCCGAGCAGTTCACGGGCCTTCAATTCGATGCGGGCTTGGTCGGCAAGTTTCTGCTCGACCTCCGCACGCTGTTTCATCCCACGAATAATGCCGGCCGCCGCGTCCCGAATCTGTTGTTCTTCGGGTGTGCGATCCTTGCCCCGATTGGATTTCAAGCCGATCGGGTCATCCCGGAACGGAATCTCGGGCCATTTTGCCGATTGATTGATTACGCCGCGATTCCGTAGAGCATCACGCTCTTCATCCAGCGGCCCGCCGTCCATCCCCGAAGGAAGCGACGGAATCATGCCCCGACGCGACCGCGACCAAGCCCGTTCGCCGCCCTGGATCGGCGCAAGCCGCAACGGCCGGGACAGGTTTGCGCGCAACGCATCCACGCTGCGGCTCGCCTGTTCCACGGCCGTCGTGTCGAGGTCGAGCGCCGACCGCATCGGCCGCCCGATCGAACGGCGCAGGCCGTCGAAGTCGCGATCGATTTCTTTGACGGTCTTGCCGGTATTGTTCGTAATACCGACCGGCAGGTTCCAGTTGAGATCGTTACCCGGCATCAGGTTTTGGTGTGCGCCCTGACGTGTCGCTTGAACACGGCATAGGCGTCCATGAAAGATGTGGACTGTTCGAGGTAGCCTGCGTTGATTGGCATCACGCCGTCTTCGGCGAAATCAAAGGCTGGCCGGGCTTCCCAGATATCAGCGGTGATGGTTTTGAGCGGGCAACCGTAGAGGATGATTCGCCCGGTTCGATTGCACACCCGGCAGGCAAGGCGTTCAGGATCGCGGCCCCGGCAGGATTCGCACGGGATGCCCGTGTCTACGGATTTGTCGGGGTCGTGCTCGGCTTCACACTGTTCTCCGCCACAGCATCCGGCGCAGATTTTTCCGCACCAGTATCCTGTGGCGATGGCGAGTTTTTTAGGTCGTCCTCCGTCAACTTTCCGGCGAGCGGCCAGTCGCGGGCGAGTTCGATTAACTCATCGTCGTCGCGGAGGATTTCGTCCATGGCGTCGATTGATTTTTCAAATGGGACATCGGCGATATTCCACCCCGTGACACCGAGGAAGATCGCCTCTTCGAGTGTCTTCAACCGAGATTGGTGGGCCACTTTCGCCTCTTCGAATTTCCTCTGGTCGATAAGGCGAAACTGGTCGATCCGAAAATTTACCGCTTTTTCAAGCAAAGCTTCGTGCTGTTTTCGAATGCGGCGATTTCCGGCGATGCAGGTGAAGATGCGGCGGTCTTCGGGCTTTTTGTCCTTGTCGGCGGCGAGCCAGAATTTGCAGGTTTCGTTGGGGTCGAGCTTAACGGCCATGGGGTTCCTTTAGGCGGCAGGGGTAAAATCGAAGGTGAGGTAGGCGCTTGATTCGTCGCCGGTCGGGATGAACGTCAGGGCGTCGCGAAGCGTGCCGTTGTCGTCTTCCTCGGTGTTTTCGTCGAGCCGCAGTTTCGGGGCGGTGATGACGCACTTGGGGCTGCCCGTCGCGGTGCCAGCCTGGAGCGTGATCGACAGCGCCAGTTCGGTCATGTTCCGGCGGATGGCGTACCAGTCACGCTGGTCGAGGCCGAGGGCTTCGGGACTCATTGCGATCGTCGGCTGAACCCGCATGATCTTGCCGGAGCGGATGCCGGTCGGCGAACCCGTCGAGTCCTTCGCCTCGATGTCCTCGCGGGCTTCGAGCTGGTTGCCAAGGTCGATCGTTACCGTCGGCACGACGAGCTTCGCGCCGGTACCGAGCGACAGCGTCGCCCCGACATATAGCGGCGCGATGTCTTCGTAGGTGATCCCGGTGACATTTGAAGTCGAATCCGGAATCTCCTGAGCGCCGAGGCCGGTCCACTGCCACCGTCCAGCCTGACCACGCGTGAGGGTGAGCACGCCATTCGTCACGACACCGGTCGCACAGAGAAACCGTTTCGGGCGGTATGTCGCAAACGTGCCGGTGACAACTGACGGAAACGTCGGCTTGAACACGCCTGCGACCGCGCCGGTGTAACCCGAGTCGGCGAAGCCGGCCATGCGGAGATACCGCAGCCAATGTGGCTGCGTACTCGCACTCGTTAGCAGGTTGCCCCATGAGCAATTGGCAACGCGCATGCCGGGCAGGCTGCCCTGCGGAGAAATGTCATTTTTCGGGCGGTCGACCTTTTCAGTGCTGTACGTGATGGTCGGGTCGTACAGGCGTGTAATGGCGTCGGTGGACGTCAGCGTGGCCTTCGTGCCGGTCGTGGTTTCGATGGCGCAGGCGGCTTTGCGGAGTTCAGTCGGAAGCGGAGGGCTATCAAGTGCCATGATTTAATCTCCAAACGAGGTCAGAACAATTCGGGACGGGAATTCCAGATGGTCAGGTGGAAGGCAAGCGTGCCGGAGTAGTAGCCCCGGTCGAGGGCGTCGGCGATTTCGTAGTCGTTGACGACGGTGCTGACGACCACACCGGGCACGCCTTGCGTGATGTCCGACAGCAGCAGATTGCGTACGGCGTGAAGCGTGACTTCCACCACGCGGCGAATCGACACATCATCGTTCGCGAGTGCGCGGGAGCATGTGACCATCGCCATGAACGCCCACGTTTCCTCGTCTAGTGACGTGAGATTTTGCTGAACGTCGGTCGTGCCGGTGCCGACCAACGCCAATTCGATATCGGCCTGGGGCACCAAGATGTCGGCAAGCGAGTCGCGGTAGGTCACTTCCCACGCGCCGGCCACTTGCGTGAGTGTGCGCAATCGCGCCTCCACTGCCTCCCGCGCCACCGTGACAGGCGGGAGATAAATCGACGGGATGTCGGTCATCGTTTCTTCTTCAAGCCTTGGACGAGGAAGCGGTCGATTTGCGAACGGATCTGCTTATCAAGTTCGTCGGGGACAAACTCTCTCAGCTTGGCGGGAACCGGTGAGATTTTGAACAAGTCGTACAGGCGTTGACTGTAGAGATTGTCGAGGGGCAACCGGCTTTCGAAACGTCGCATGAAAACATGGCGGTTTCCGCTAAGACCCTCGGCAATGAATGCGTGGTCCAAGTCGTTGAACTGGCCCTGCGATCCATAGTTGCCGACGCGTGGCCCGCCGCGAATCACCTGTACGTGAACGCCTTGGCCACTGCGGTCGTACGTCGATCGTCGCGTGTCTTTCGCATTGAAATTCACGAGGCCGATCGGCCGCCCCATGATCTTCAAAGAACCGATCAGACTGGTTCGTGTCGCCTTTTTCACAATCAAGCGGCGTTTGAGATTCGCCTGTTTCAGGTTCAAAAATCCGCGTGGCCCTGCCAGCCCCTTGGACACCTGCGTTCGCATCCGCGTCAGCGTCTTATTGACCGCCGCCACGGCGGCCTTGTCGACAGCGCCGGGAAGCCCTTGCAGGGCGGTCCGAGCCTGCAATAGCGACGACGGGTCGAATTGGGCTTCGAACAGGTTGCGGTAACGCGGGGCGCGCAGCCATGGCGATTTACTTCGTGTCGGCCTTCGGGGGCTTCTCGCCTTTCGGCAACACGGCGGCCGGCGCATCAGGTCCGTCGCGCCACGCGGCATCGACTTGGGCCTTTGTGTGGCAGCGGATGCCGTTTACGTCGTAGCCGTTGTTATCTTTGTCTTTGACGGCGTCGTACGCCTTCTGTTTTTCGGGGTCCATTGGGAGCACTCCGGTTAAGTGAGGATGGCATCCAAGATGCCGGTGGTCTGGACGTTGAGGTCATTGGGGCCGAACCGGTACGGCAGGTCTTTCTCGCCGTTCGCCTGGCCAGGAATGTATTGCACGTAGACGCGGTCGTGGTCGATATCGAGGGTGATCGGGTCGATGCCCTTCACCGGGTCGGTAGAACACATGATACGAATTTGTGGCCGCGTCGATCGGGTCGGCGTCACCATGACGGGCTTGCGGTCGATCACCGCCATGATCGTGCGCGGCTCGCCCTGGTAAGGCCGGTATTCGACCGGCTCGCCGAGCGTGTCGGTCATGAACACCGCGTCGTTGGCTGCGATGGCGTCAAGGAACGGGTCCATTTACGTCACCGCCTCCCGCTCTTCGGCGTCTTTGGCAGCGCGTGCCGCCTTTTCGTACTCGGTGTACGCCCGACGCTTGTCGTCCATGAGCTTGCCGGTGTCGCCGGCGTGGGCCTTCACCTTCGCCTTGACCTCTTCGATCAGTTCCTTTTCGAGCAGCAGCCCCTTCTTCTGGCTGTCGCGGACCTGCATGACCAAGGCGTCATACTCGGCCTTTTTCTCGTCGGCGATCGAACGGAGTTCTCGGGCGGACTTGGGGGCTTCGGGGTCCGGGTGAGGCGAAACAGTTTCGCCTTCGGTCACGACGGCCTGGTCATTTTCGATTTGGGTGTCGGCAGGCTTGTTCTTCTTGCTCACGGGTTGCTCCTGGGGGTGAGAGTTTGAAACCGCTGGCGACGATCTCTCGCCGACAGCGGTGTGGCTTTAGCTGAGGGTGGCACGCAGGGCCGACTGCCACCGGGCCACGCCCACGGCGCGGCTGGTGTAGAGCGAGAAGATGAAACGGCGGAACTTGATGTACTCGTCGTTCGTCTCGTCGCTGACGGCCGGATCGATGTCCACTTCGTTCTGCAAGATCAGCGCCTTGACGCGGCTGTCGTTGCGGAAGACGTAGAATCGGTTCGGGTTGCTCCCGTCGTAAAGACGCGGGATCAGCAGCACGTTGACCTTCGTGCCGTTGGCGGTGAGGCCGAGGATTTGGTTGCTCTGGCCCGCGCCGAAGGTCGTTGCCGTGGCCGCGTATTGCAGGGCCTGAAACACCATCTGGTTGCCGGTCAGGACGGTGAAGTCCTTGGCCTGCCCGTTGATCTGGTCGCCCTTGTCATCCGTGAACGTGTAGAACGATCCGATGACGCCGGACAGCGCCGCCGCCGCTTCCGGGCCAGTCGGGGCGGTCGGGTCCACGACGTTCAGCGCCGGCACTTGCGTGGCCGACAGGTCGTTGACCTGGCTGACACCCGATTCCGGGTGCGCAGTGCTGAAAAACGACACGCCGTCGTAACCGTTCGGGTTGGCGATGATGGCTTGCGCGGCGAGCGTGTTCCAGTGCTCAGCGGCCTTTTCACCCATTTCGCCGATCCGCATTTCGATCTGACCGAGTTTGTCCCGGCGCAGGTCCTTCTGCGCGATCTTGACGGCCTTGGCGTACTCCTGGTTGCGCAGGTAGTACCGGAACTTGCCGAACTGTTCTTCGGTCGGGTTATCCGCCGTCATCAGTTCGAGGCCGGGGGCCGCGCCGAGCCAGCCGTAGTCTTCGGTTTCGTTGGACGAGTTGACGATGGTGCCGATCTGCGTGGCCCACACACCGTTCAGCGTGGGTTCATAGAGTCGGTCCCAGATGCCGATCAGGTTTTTGTTGCTGAGAAAACCGTACTGAGGGGTAACCATTGAAGTTCTCCATGAGCGCGGAGAACCAGCGACACCCGCAGGTGATCGGCTGGGCCGCGTTTTGATGCGAAGGGAATGCCCCGATCGGGGCGACGATTAGCTGACCTTGGTCTGGTCAGCCTTGAAGTAGATGCCGACGATGCCGTTCAACACCCAATCGACGGTGCCGATTTTGGTGTTGCTGGTGCTCGTCAACGTGAAGGTGTTGCTGTCCGACATGTAGACCGACACGCCGGTTGAGGTCGTGTCCGACAAGCCGGCCACCGAGGCGACCGGCACTTCGATGATGCCTTCGGTCCGCAATTCGACGGTCAGGCCGCCGGCCGAGCCGATGGCGATACCGCCGTTACCGGTCAGGCCCGGGCGTTCGGCGTTGGCCACGTTGACCGTGGGGCCGCCGGCAGCAAAGCCGCAGAACGCGTCGGCGGCAACGAGTTGGCGGGCGTAACCGCTGGACTTGCCAACGGCAGCGCCCATGAAAATGGTGGTGGACGCGGCAACGGGGAGTTCACCCCGCACGTCTGGGTTGAGTTTGTACTTGCGGCTGATATCCGCAGTGAGCTGGGCCATGATTCAATCTCCGAAGGGGAATGCCGGCGAACCGTCTCCGACTGCCGGCGGGGAAGGGATTACTTGCCGCGCGCGATTTGGCGTTTGCGGTAAGCGACGTAGGTGGGCTCGTCCGACCATTCCAGTCGGTCGGCAGCCGACATTTTCGACCATTCGGCTTTCGCCGTGGCTTCCGGGTCGCCGTTGGTAGTGGCCGTCTGCGACGTGCCTCCGGCGAGCGGCAACGCGGCTTGGCCGCTGGCTTCAAAATGGGCGCGGGCCGCGTCCGCTTTTGCGGCTTTCACCGCGCCGTAAGCAGCTTTTGCCTGCTCAACGGTCATGTTGGCGACGAAGTAGTCGGCGGCGACAGCCTTGTCCCCGTCGCACGCAGCGATGAGGTCGGGCAGTGGTGAGCCGGTGGCGATCGCCTTGGTTTCGATGTTGGCCGTGCTGGCGAGTTTGCCGTCCTTGGCCACGCCGGCAACCGTCTCGTCGACGGTCGCTTCTTCCCCGTCGGCAGCAGCATCGGCTTCCGCCTGCTTCTCGGCGCTGAGCAGGTTGTAGAACGTGGTGGCCTCGTCTTCGGTCGCATCGGTTTTCAGCCCGACCGACTCCAGATAGGCCCGCTTCTTCGGGTCCATAACGATCCTTTCGTCACCTGAGTCGGCGACTTTGGGGGTGCCGCTCGATGCGGCTGATGCGGCTTGCGGTGCCGGCGTGACCGCCGGAGCGTTCGCCCCGGAGAGTTGAATGTTGATGTTCGACAATGCGTCGGCGGCGCTGGCAATTGAGTCGATGAGCTTGAGGCCGAGGGCCTGCTTAGCGATCCACGTTCGGCCGTCGCCGAGTTGACGGGCCTGGTCGGCAGTCATGCCAGCGTGCTCGCGACCACGCGCCACGTCGGTGACGAACTTGTCATACATGGCGAGGACGCCACGCTTTTGATCTTCTTTGAATTCTTCCGTGACCTTGCCGTCAGCGCCCAAGCCCTTCACGCCACCCGACGAGATGACGGTGAATTCAACGCCGAGGGATTCGTAGAATTTGCTGTCGTCCATGAGGACGGCGTAGACGCCGATGCAGCCCACTTCGCCCATGGCGTTGCAGGCGATGGACCGGCACTGACTGGCGATGTAATAGCCACCCGACGCGGCAAGGTCGGATACGATCGCACGACAGGGTTTGATCTTGTCCGCGACGGCGATGGCCTCGGCCAGTTCGCTGGTGCCCGCGACCATGCCGCCGGGCGAGTCGATCATGAACGCGACTTCCTTAACCCGTTCGTCGGCGATCGCCTCGTTTAACGCTTCCATGATCGGCAGCGTTGGGCAGAACCCGAACCACTCATCCAGTTCCGGACACGGCATCGGGTACTTCGTCAGCAACCCGACGACCTTAATCACGGCCACGCCGCCGACGATGGCGTAACTGTCTTCATGTTCCACTCCGCGCTCGTCCCTCAGTCGGGCCTGAGGTGCGACAGCACCAGACAACACGCCAGCGATCTTGGCGTTCAGCGCCTTCACGCGGCTTTCGTGCATCAGCCAATGGCCGGTGAATGCGGACAGGTCCATGCCCGCAAGGCGGGATAGTGCGGTGGTATTCATGGCGGTGGTTGGTTAATTCGGTTCGGTGGCCGGCGTGGTTGATGCGGAGGCGTCTTCCGGCTTTGCGAGCGTGATCGGCTTGCGGACGCCGCCCTCGGATGCCCACGCTTCACGTGCGGCGGCGCTCATCGGCGGCAGGCTTAAAGCGGACCGCAGTTTTTCTTCGTCCTGCACTTGTGGTGTCAAGCCGCCCGCACGAACACCCACGCCAAAGGCGTCAACTGTGGCACGGACTTGGTCGATCGGCGACACGCCATCTTGCACCACAGCGACGGCCGGCGGGTCGCGCGTCAGCGACGACAGCGACACCGGCACGTTGTTCAGGCGACACCAGTCGAAGAATGCTTTTCGCTGATCCTGCGTCGCTTGGTACTCAATCCCGGCCGCATTCATGAGTTGTTGCAGGGAACGTTTGCCCATGCTCAATTCCAGCAAGTCGGCCTGCGCCTCGGCGACTCGATCGTTCGCTTCGTACTCCCGACCGGTGAGGTCGAATTTCTGATAGTCGGCCGGAAACGGCGTTTTGAACGCGTCGGCGTAACCCAATTCCTGCCGCTTCTTTTCGACTTCCAGCCATTTGGCCGTTGTCGGACGCCAGCATCGGGACAGGTGCCATTCGACTTTGATACGGCAACTTCGATAAAATCCGAGCAATCCAATTCGGCCACCGCTGAAATTTACCTGCGAGACATCTCGCATCCCGATTTCCAGTGGCATGTCGAAGGCGAGGCAGACATTCCGCATGAGGGCGCGAATAAAGTCTGGAGCCTGCGGAATCGGCTGTTGGGCCTGGACTTGGAACACACTGTCCTGTGCCCCGATCACCTTCATCATGCCACCTTCGTAGGTGACGGCAAGCTGATCGTTGCCGGACGCATTCTGTTGCATCCCGAATCCCTGCATCGCGGCGGCGGGATTTTGGCGTTTCTCAATCAGGCCGAAGATGGCCGCCATGATTGCCGCCTTCGTCACGCTGTCGACAAATTCGTCCAGTTGGTCGAGTTGCTGGAAGATCGTGGCGAACACACTCGTCCCGCGAATCGCCATCGGGTGCGTCGTGTGCGACAGAAAACAGGCGTTCTCGGCGAGAATCCGCTCGTACCGCGTGATGCCAAACTGGTCTTTGATCGCGACCGTGTACCACAGCGGTCGGCCAGTCGCGTCGCAGCGGATGCCGTCGAAATTGAAGTTGTCGTTGACGACGCCGAACTCATTCTGGATCAGGTCGCCGGGGATGTATTGCAGGCCGAGCCGGCCACGAACATTTATCCACGCCAGCAGCCCATCGCCGTCGCCACGCGGAAAATGCCAGGTGTCGCGGACAAGTTCGGTGCCCGACCGCAGCCCGGTTACGTCGGCCCTGTCGAGCCATTCGTAATACCGCTCCTCGGCCTCTTTATTGAATGCCGGGTTGTTGCTGCGTGGCTGAAAGTTGTACCCCTCGGCGACGACGTAATCCGTCTCGGCCGTCATCAAGCTGCGGGCGATGACGTTGTTCGCGATCGCGTTACGGGCGCGGTTCCGCTGGTCCTCTTGGATCATCCGATCCGACATCGAACCGCCGCGAATGCTCTCCGATCGACCGTATGACTGCGCGAAGCGGTCGCGACCACGCCGCCCGGTCGAACCCGATGCGATCGACATTTGCGTTCGGGCGGTCATGCGGCGCATTCCCCACGACGGGAATCCCCACGCAATGACGCGGTCCAGCATGTTTTGCGGTGCGTTAAACGGTGGCACAGGCTTATCGGTTAAAGTTCACAAGGATATTGCCGACACCGTTGCAGCCGGCTTGCTCGGCGGCGACCTGTGTGGTGGCGAGCTCGTACAGCATTTTCGCGTCGTCGATCGTGATGCGTTGGATCGTGCGGCCGTTGATGGTCATCGTGCTGCCGCCGAGCGCCGTCGTCACCATGGCCTGTTTGGCCGCCTTGGCGATGTCGGTCCAGGAGTAATCGGCGAGGGTGGAGAGGTCGAGGGCCATGTTTTGCTACCAGCGCCGCGATCGCGCCAGCGGGTTGTAAGGATCAGACTCAGGCGAAACAGTTGCGGGTTTGGCCTGTCCGGATGGGTCTGGCATTCCGCATCCAAGCCGGTATGCGACCGCTGATTGATACTGTTCGCAGTCCCAAAAATGATTATTCTTTTTGACGATTTCGGTCCAGACTTCCCGCTTTTGAACGGGGTCGAACACCTTTGCTTCGGCGCTCATTTGCTTGCAGTACAGGTCGTCGATCGCCGCGTGCGGCATCCACAACGTTCGGTCAGGATCGTGGACAAGGCGGTGCGTTAAATCCTTGGACTGTTCCGTGTCGACCATCCACAAGACGACGTTTTGTCGGTTGCGTTGAACCCGTTCGTCGACCATCCATGTTCTCTTGTCGGCCGAGCCTTTGACGGGATGGATGCGTTGGTCGGCGATCGCAAGCTGATAGATTTCCGACCACCGGGGACCACCAGAGTCGACCCATAGCCCAATCGGGCTTACTGACCGCTGGCCGCCCGCCATCTGGTACTGACGGTTGATCGTTCGTTGAATCAGTTCGTCTTTGCTGCTGACCGCACCGAAGTCGACAAGCTGCGATCGGTAGCCGTAACCCCACGCCCGAACGGTGAACCAGAAGTAGCCATCCTGATCGTTATTGCCCTGCGTGTCGGCGGTTGCGACAAGCGTGATGGCCCATGCCGGCACAACGAATGGTTGCGGTGCATTTTCGTCGACTTTCCAGTCACCGTTCTGCTGTTTGACCTGAACTTTTTGGCGGATGAAATCCGGCTCAGTTTTCTGCCGCTGTTCTTCAAACGGTTCGGCCAGACGTTGGTTGATGAAGTCAGCCAAGGCGTTCGGGTCGCCCTGAGCTTCGATCCACTCCGACGCCAATTGCCCGAACAACACCCACGGCGAGTACAGCCCGCTGATGCTCACGCCGACACGCTTGGCCACGCGGGCTGGCCCAACGATGCGGCCATCCACTGTGACGGCTTGATCTTCGTTCGCCCACAATCCCCGCCGCAACATTCGGGGCTTGTGGTGGTCGTCGATTCGCCCTTTGCAGTGCTCGCACTCGTAATAGGCGAGGCCGACCGACTTCACGCGCTCGGCGTGTGCCGCCCGCTCTTCGTTCGCCTCGGCGCCCGGCCACTTAACCTGTTTCCAGAACAGCCGCTGGAAGCCGTTGCAGTGCGGGCACGGCACCCAAAAGTGATACCGCAGGGCACACATGCCCCACCGCTTCGTGATGTTCCCTGTTCGCGTGGTCGGCGTGCCGCCGAGCAGCACCTTGGCCCGGCCCTTGTCCTTGTAGGTTGTCAGTCGCTTTTCGGCTTTGCTGAGCGGATCACCGCCCGTGCTGCTGAACGGCGGGTACTCGTCAGGCTCTTCGCAGATCAGCCGCCGAATCGGTCGACTCTTGGTTCCAGACTTGCTGCCTGCCCACACGAAGTAGGCCGTCATCGTGTCGAATCGAATGCGGTGCTTCGTGTCGTCCCACGCCCGAGAAGTCAGATGTCGCCGCACGGCCGGCGTGTTCTTCACCAGCGGGTCGATGCGCTCGACTTTGAAGTCTTCGGCCGACTTTTGGTCGGGCATCAGTATCATCGTCGGGCCTGGGTCGAGGTCGACCCAATACCCGAACACGTTCCGGCAGACCTCAGACCATCCGATCTGAGCGCCCTTGATGCAGACGATTTCCTCTACAAGTGGATCGCTCGCCAAGTCGAGCACAAACCGCCAGTACGGCGTTCGATCGAGGCTGTACGGTCCCGGCTCGCTACTCTCTTCTTCTGACAGGGTTCGGCAGTTCTCAGCCCATTGCGACGACGTCCAACGTTCACGTGGGGCAAGTGCCCGGAGTGCCCTAGTCGTCGCTAGTTTCGGACTGCGTGTCGGCGGCAGAGAGGTGTCGGAGGCACCCATTCACTAACTCTTCGATCTGTCGTTGAAACTGCGGTGCGGCCTCGTGCGGCATGCCGTGCGATAGGGCGAGTGACACTGCTTGAGGTGCAATATTCTGAGTGCCGTTACGGATCAGCGTGGCACGACGGGCGGCTTCCTCTTCACACTCGTCGGCGTCATGCAGGGCACCGCGTTCCTTGGCCAATGCGGTTTCAGCCTGGTCGGCATTCGCCCGCAGCTTGCGGATTTCCTGCTTGAGCTTTTCGTCGCGAAGCTGTTGCGTGCTGCCGGTCGGTTTCGACGGACGGCCCTTTTCCAAAGACTCGGCTGCCCACCGCAATACGGCGGGGACAATGTCGGCTTGCCACGGCGCTTTCTTTTCCCACTTCCATGTCGCGTGCTTTGTCCATCCCGCCGCAGTCGTCAGCGGAACGTTCAACGCGGCGGCGAACGCCTTCAATGTTGTCAGCGGTGGCGTTTTACGGGTTTTACGAGCACTTTTTGCCATGGAACATTGTCACGACCCGTGGCCGCGTTTGACCCGCTCAGGGGCCACCCGGCCTCGGAGGACCCAGCCCCTATGCCATTTTGGCGTGCCAATCCCGATTCCAATCCGCGTCACCCGTTCAAATCGCATTGCCCTGTACGCTGGCCGTAGGTCTGCGAAATCACGCTTCGACGCTCGCCGTCTCGATTGCGGTCATCCGCCCCCGCTCTACTGTCCATTCGCTGTCATCCGCATCCACGCCGACCACTGCGTAGTCATACAGCCCATTGGCCAAGGCGGCAGTCTGCACCCGTCTAGGTTGACGCGGAGGCGTTGGGTAGCCCCTGAGGCTGCCAAGACCGCGCATTGCGTCTGGAGCGTTCCTGTGCCCGATTGGCGGTTGGCGGCGATCTTGGCGAGGCGGAAGTACCAGTCTCGGCCGTCGAGGCTGGCGGGCCACTGGCCCCCGTCTGAGGCTTGCACGATCAACTGTCGGGCATCCTGTCCATACGTGTCGCCCTTGATAATCTCTCGCTGGCGGCTCTGAGTTCTCGGCTGTTGGACGATTGCGCCGTCAGTTAGGTCGCGTCTCTCGTTGGCCCATACGGCAGTGGCTACCTCTTCGGCCGGTGCCCCACCCTGCACCACATCATCCACGCCCGGCAATCGCTGGCCGTCTGAGGGGAGCTTGGCGGCTACTGCGGCGGCATCAGATGCGGCCTGCGTTGACTGTGCTGCTGCGGTAGAGGCAGACGCGGCGGCGGTCATCGCGTTGGTCGCGGCTGAGAGCGCGGCGGCTGCGATGTCATCAAGCACGCCATCTGCGCGCTCAAGCGTTGCTCTGGTCGCTTCCGCGATATCGGAGGCGGTCGTGCTCGCATAAGACCATGTCAGGCCGGGAACGAGCGACAGAGCATCAGCGTACAATTTTGCCTGAGCGGCCGCCCCACTTGCCGTGAAATGCACTCCGTCGATCTGCCATGAGGGGTTCTGCGCGACCGCACCGAATGCAGCGGTGTCGCCGGCGAAGATCGTCGCGCCGTTGGCGATCTCGCCTGGAACTGCCTGGTATTGAGCAAGCAATGCCGTGCTGGCCTCGGTCCACTGATTACTCAGTGAGCCGGGCACGGCATACGGAGGCGCATTGATAACGACCTTGATGCCCGCCGAGACGAGATCGCTTGCGATCGACAGCAAATTGGCCTTGTACGTTGCTTTGCTTAAAGAGTAGGCGACGCGAGCGTCGTTGGCGCCGAGCGTGATGTAAGCCCATTGCACGCCGGCAGTCAGCATGGCCGCTTTGGCGGCGATGTACTGTGATGTGGCCGGCAGCCAGTCGCTCGTCATCTGGCCGGCGACAGCGCGATTGACGACCGTGACTGCGTGCTGTCCTTTGGCCTGAGACAGATATCGGCCCACCAGGGTAGGCACATCGATCGTGCCTGAATTGCTTGTTGTCTCCGTCGGCTTGTACGCGTTGAGGCTGTCACCGATCACTCCGATCACCAAGGTTGCAGGATCTCGCGTGGTGCCGGCTGCCGTTTGGTTGCTTGTTGCGACATTTGCCAAACTGTCGGTCGTCGTCAGTTTGTACCAGTAGACGGTGTTAGCGGTGAGGCCGGTGTCGCTATAACTCGATCCCGTCACAACCCCCAGCAAATTGCCGGTGCCTGGCGTAAAACCAGGCGAAGTGTCCCGGTAAAGGCGATGGGTTAGCGTGCCGGTCCCGCCGGTGCCAAGCACGATTGAGAGATTCAGCGTCGTGTTGGATCGCGCCGACACAGCGACACTCCCTGCAACTTGAGCCGCCGCTTGCGACTGGTAGGTCACGCCGGACGGGTTTGTCAGACCGCCGCTATTCGAGAGGCTGATCGTGCGATTGCCGGTTGTGGTCGGCGCATACACGAACGTGGCAGACTGCGTGGCGGTAGACAGGGTGACGCTGGTGGGACTAAAAGTGCCGCCGGAGCCCCCGTCACTCGGCACCACCGCCACTGTCGGAGACGTTGAGCCGCCAGGGCTAAGCGCAACAGTGAATGCGGTCGACGCATTGTTGTTAAGCCCGCTCGCAGGCCCCGAGAGCGTCAGAGCGGTGGCAGCAACGGCGGCCTCGTTGTACGTCGTGACGCCAGTCACCGCGACGGTGAAATAGTTACTCAGCCCGTAGCTACCAGCCGACTGCACGCCGCTACTTGTGTCGCCCGAAACGGAAGCCGTAGCGAGTGTTGTGCCGCCCGAATCTTTCCAGGTTGCCGTCAGGTTGCAATGCGTCGCATCTGTATTGACCGCTGAAAAGTCCAGCGTGTACGTCGATCCTGCTGTCAGCGAAGGCCCGGATACCGTGACGAGCGCGGTTTCGGTCTGCGCCGCGCCATTGATCTTGACGATCTTTACCTGATAACTGCTGTTGACGTATGCCGCATAGGCATCATATGTAGCGGGGTTTGCCCGCAGTAGGGCGTAAACAAAGTTTCCGCTCCACTTGTGCGACACCACGATGCGGGCATCTCGTTGGTCCTCCGATGATGGCCGGAGCAGGTACTGGCGGTATCGCGCACTATAGTTGTAGCCGAGCAACTGATTGGTACTGATGTACCAAGTAGAGCCCGCGACATCGGTCCAATTGTTGCCAGCCCCGGTTGTGGTTCCGCCCGCACCTGGAGATGTGTTGGCGCGGGCAAAGGCATCGGAGATTATCTGTACTTCAGCCATTTCGTGTTGTGATGATTAAGTGGGGGTGCGAGGTGCGTCAGGGTTGGCTTTGATGATGTCGGAGAGGGAGAGCATAAATCAGAATGGTTCGAGCGGGACGGTCTTGCCGGCGAGTTCGTGAGTGCAGTCGCCGAGGAATTCGATCTGGCCGTCCCGCACGAACGAGTGGCAGCGGTAACAGGTGAACGGCCATTTCGTGTCAGGCTCTTTGCGCGGAGCGTGCAGTTGCAGTCGTCGCCCGGTTGGTGGCTTGAGCAATAGTGCCCGCTCGTTACCAGCACGCTCGGGTTAAGCGTCGGCCGCACGAGGTCGCCGTTCCACGACCACGTTTGATTAACGCTGTGCGTGTCGCCGCAGCCTGGGCAGCGAAACACAAGGCGACCGCCTTCCTGGCGGCGAAGCACTTGACCAGCGACGTCGTTCATTTCTGATCCTTGTGCATGGGCGGAACCCTTAAAAGTCGCCGAGCAGCCACGCGACAAATGTCCCGATGGCGAACAGGCCCACGACGAACACAACGACTAATAGGTGCGAGAGGAGCATGGGCGGGTTACAGGCCGAGGGCTTTTTTCGCCACGGCGTACAGCGGAGTCGGTTTCCCGACGCCATCCACCAGCGGCCGGCCGCTGCTGTTGTTGCTCGGCGTGCTGCTCGGTGCGGCGCGATACCAGAGGATCGCCGACACGCACGGCAGTTGCAGGGCCTTGATGTACGACGGAACGGCGGCCACGTAGGCATCGCCCGACCCGACGGACTTGTGCAGGTTCGCCTCGGTGACGAACAGCGGCAGGCCCATCGTCTTGCTGTAGCTGGTCAACAGACCGGCGAGGTCTGAGACGTTGACGACGTTGGCCTTGTCGTTGAGGTAGACGTAGCAGTGGATGGCCGCACCGACGCAGTACTTTGCGGCACCGGCGGCGGCAAAGCCCTTGGCGTGCACGGCGTAGTCGTCGAGCGTTTCGGACTCGGTGACGCTGGCGAGCAGAGTCTTTACGCCCACCGCCGCCAGGGCGACCGACAGCGGCTTCAGCCAGCGTTCGACGTACGAGCCGTACCACGCACCCTCGCCGCCGAGGTCGTCGGGCCGGTACTTCTTCAGGTTCAGTTCGTTGCCGGCTTCGACGTAGTCGACGTTCGCCAAGGTGGCCCGGTTCAACGTGACGAATTTGACGTAGTCCGGACTGCCGAGGTTTACGACAGCGGTTTCACTGTCCTTCGGCTGAACGCAGAGGATAACGCCCAGCCCGGCCGCATTGGCCGCGGCGATCAGGGCGACATTCGCCGCGCTGATCTGCCCGAAATTCGAGTGCCAGCACCTAATGAACGTCGCGCCGTCCGCCTTGATGAGCTTGAACGCCGGCAGGATCGCAGCCGTCGAGTCTTTGTCGTTGCATGCTACGCCCCACCGCGGCGGGAGCGAGGCGGGAGCGTTGCCGGTGTCGCCCGACACGTTCACCGCGAGCTTCAGCAAGCCCGCCTGCCCGCCGGATTTGCGGGCTTCGATCTGCAGGTTGACCTGCCCCTTGTCGTTCGGCTCGGGCACGACAAACGTCATCTGCCACGGGGCCTTGCTGTCGTAGGCCAGCGTCTTAATGCCGGCGTTGGTCGACGCGATGTTGAGCCCGTCTATCGGGCCGGACGGCGCGACGTCGACGACGAGGGTCTGGCCCTTGGTGACGTTCATACCGGCCAGTGGTTTGCCGGCGACTGTGGCGGTGAGTGTGACGGTCGACATGATCAGTTAAATCCGGTTGTCGCAAGCCGCGGCGAAAATGATGCTCGCCCCCGAGCAGGCGTGAGCGGTGGCGATCCAGCCGGTCATGACGGCTACGACGGCGACAGCCATGGACGCCAGGCACAAGGTCATCAGGATCGGATTGAACGCACGCATGACTTATCTGCCGTGATGGCGGGGGCGGATCAGAAACAGTCCTACGGCAGCAAATACAACCGCTGTCGCACACGATGCGACGTGGAAGAGCATGGCTAAACCACTGCGGGGATGACCGGCACGGGCTTAATGCCGACGACGACGCCGGCCTGGTTGATGCGTTCGAACTCGCTCATCCACGCGACGACCTTGCCGTCGTAGTAGATCGGCTCCATGGTCTGCCGCACGCGTTGGCCGGTGACGAAGTGATAGTCCTCGTTCATCGGCCGCCCCTTGGCGATCGCGTCTTCGTAGCGGCGGATGACCCGCTCCTGATCGTCCGCGCGGATCGCCGAAAACCAGCCATCGCCGACCGCGTCGTCGCGTTGGATGCCAGCCATCATCGTCCACCGCGGCGACACCCACTCGACTTTGCCGTTGACGTCGGCCTGGAGCGTGGCCGATTCCAGCGCTTCCAGAATCATCTTGTTCTGGTGGATCGAAATCGCGGTTTGCTCACCGTTGATGGCGACTTTGCCTTCGACGGCATCGAGCCGGCTGGCGTTGTGCTGCTCGAGCTTGGCGCGAAACAACTGCGTTTTGCAGATCGTCGACAGCGGCGACGCGAGCTTGAGCCACCATGGCGACGTGATGATTGCCGAGGCGGCCGCGATCAGGGTCCCGTTCGCGACGTCCGGCCAACTGATGATGGCCATCACTTTGCCCCGTCGCCGGCTACGGCTGGCGGATCAACATAATCGACGGCCTGCACGGTACTTCGGCTGTGTTTCCGCTCCGCACGAATCTTGTCCACGACAGCGCCCGAACCGGCGGCGGCTTTGGCGAGACTGCCGTTGAAGGCGTCGCGCTCGGCCTGGGACATTCCTTTTTTCCAGTCATCCGCGACCTCGGTGAATCGCCCGAGCAACCTGCTGTTGCGGATCAGCGGCCACGCCGACACGGCGACGGCCGCGATACAAATGACGATCAGCCACGTGTCCGAGAGGATCAGCGACGCCGCCGCACCGGCGAGATATCCGACGCCCGCGAGCTTATTGCCGCCCAGCCCGAGCGGCGCGAATTCGAAATACAGGCCAGCCACCAGCAGGCAGACGAAGATCGGCCACCGCCGCTTAAACGTCGATTCAACCGACTTCACCACCAGTCCATCCACGCTCATCATGCCCTCAAACGGCCCGGAAAACGTCGGGCCGGCGGGTGTCTTCGCTGGTCTGCGTCGTCGCCCGCGTGTCGGACTTGATCGTCTGTGCCGTACGATCGCGTTCGACGTTGATGACGGTCGGTTGCTTCGTCGAGTCGGCCCGGTCCAGCACTTTTACCCGCACTTCCGCCGGTGTGACGGTGATGTCGGCCGCATTCTCGGCCTGCCGGGTTTCACCGCCGGACGTGTGCGTTGCGGCCTGGTGGTCGGCACTGGCCTGCGTTGAGGCCACGGCCACGGAGTTGCTGTAGTCCGACCGCTTAGCAGTGTCGGCACCTTTGACATTGGTGCAGGCAATCTGATAGCCGACCGCGCCCCAGCAGAGAACGGTCAGCGCGAACGCCACGCCCAAGGCGCGGGCGGCAGACAGGACGAGTTTGTCGATGCGTTGAGGCGACATGGTTTACAGGTGCTTGGCGAGCAAGGCGCCGACGATCATCGCGAAGCTGAAAATGTCGACGGCATCGCGGGAGGTCATCAATCAATCCAGGATTGGGCGTCGTCATCGCCTTCGAACGCGTCAAAGCTCGCCAGCACCAACAACGCCAAGAGCAACGCGATGATGATGTAAAACAGGATCGCCAGCATCGAAATAGCCCGATCGACTACGCCATCGCACCGATACGCTGACAGGCCGCCCATGAGTCTCGATCGACAATCAACCCGTTGTCATGCCAGTAGACCGTGATGCCATGCCCCAGCAATTGTTCGGCGGCATATTCAACGCCGCCGTTTCGGTTGCCGAGTTCGCGGCGGGCGTCTTCAAGAGACAAGTACGACGCCGGCGACAGGATCGAGGCCAGGGTGATCGCTGTATCAGTCAAACTGCTACGTGCTCGCGGCATGGCTTAAAGCGTTTCGACCCCGGAGAGCCCCGGCCAGTAGGTTTAGACTAGCCGGGGCGGGCGCGAGTTGGTTATGCAGTGATGGGTTTAGGCTTCGGACCGGGGTGTTTACGGCGACGCCATGGCCACTCAAAACGACGGCCGGCATCATGCTCAAACCGGTGGCAAAGGTTGTAAACACTCTTGGCTCGCTTGTAGCCGAATCGTGTCATGATTTGTTCGACATCCGTGCCGGGCGTCAGGAGGTCGGCGATCGCGGCGCGGTGCTCCTCATCGCGCCTGGCCAAGGCGGCTTTCACGCGTGCGACTTCGGCGGGCGTAAGATCGGCGAGCGTTTCCACGGATGCGGCCTCTACCTCTATAAGGAGTTAATTCCCCGCGAGGAATTAACGATTTTACGCGGAACGCAGTGATGTGTTCGGGTCAATGTAGTAGTTCGGCTGGCCAAGTCGGCGAAGGCGTTCTCGGGCGAGTTTCAGGCGACGCTCAGACGCAAGCCGGCGGCGTTCGTAATTCACAAGAATCAGCCGACCGTCAGGAGGCATTCCGAAGAACCATGTCGAGTCACGCCGCAGATTGATGCGTGCCCGCCATGCCTCCCATGCCCGCATGTCATTCGCGTAAATGCCAAGCCGCGGGTGAGACTTCGCGAACGCTTCAAAGTAAGCCCATCGCGTGACGTGCTTTTCGTATTCGCTTCGCGCCTCCGCGACCGGCTGAGTTTGCGCGACCGCGTCGCCGAGCAACATTTCGCCGCCCATGAATTCAACTACCGTCGTGCGTGGTCGGTTGCGGTGTTGCTGAATTGCCGCGATGAGCGCGACCGAGTCATCCGGTAGTGTCGGATTTAATGCCGCCTTCGTCTCCACTATTGCCATCAGTTAAACCTCGCAGACAGGATGCGAGATTTTACCAAGCGGCGACGAGGTGCGCAAAACAATTCTGCCGGACTTTTCTACTTTTGCGGTGAAATTTTCGGTCGCCCCTGCTTGGCGATCTTGTGCCAGGCAAGAGCGTCATCGCGTTTGACAAGTCGCGCGTGCCCGTCGCCGGTCTGGTAGCTCGGCAAGGTGCCGTTGCGCATGGCGCGGCTGACGATCGACGTGTCACGGCCGGTCAATTCGGCGACGCCGCGCGTGGTGAGGTAGTCGGAGATGGGGTTGGTCATGGTAATAAGCCCCCGTCAGGCGGTCAGGCCGGGCGGGGGCGAGAGTTAAAAATTGCCGTTGTCCCGCCGCCAAAAGTATTCGAGCCGAAGTCGTATGCCCTCTAAATAGTGGTCGCGGATCGCGATCAACATTTGGTAACGGGCCTCGATTTCCCGGCGTCGATTCGCCGTCGTCGGCAACCCCTTGAGGTTTTCCCGCTCGGCGTCCACGCGGGTCAACTCGTCTAGGATTTCGTCGCCGCGTGGCACTTCGGCACGCAAGGCCCGGCGTAAAAGCTCCTGCGTCTTGCCCTTGCCATGAGCCGAGAGTAATTCCCGGTACGGCGGATTCGGTTGGTCGTCCATAAGCCTCCTTTTTACTTGACACTGCTCCGCACGCCGAGCATTATTTTCCTGTCGCCTCCTCATGGGAGCGTGGGTTGAAACTTGAACGCAGAATCGGACGGAGAGTTCAAGTCGCCCCTCGGGGCGGGGATTGAAACAAACCACTACGCAAAGTGGGACAACTCAAACCAGCCCGGAGTGCTCAGCTCCGGGCCGGTTTTATTTTTACTGGGCATCCTCGTAACCCCGATGCCAGCCGGTCGAATAACCCACCTGCCAAGCGTCGATCAGTTCGACGATTGCCTTGGCCGTCATTTGCTCCCATACCGCATCGGGGATCAGCGAAATGATCGCGGAAAAGGTGCGGGGGTTGTTGGCCCACTTGGACTGACGACGGACGGCGTTGTATTTGCGGACGGACATGATTCAATCCTTCTCCCCGGGAGGGGAAAACTCTGGTTACCCGGCCAGTCCGGCTCAACCGCACCCGCGATTGATGAGTACATTGTATCGCCGCCTGACTTAATGTCAATACTTAGTACATTTATTTGGCGGTATAAAAACTGAGACAGATTCCATTGGCCAAGTCTCCGCCGGTCTACCGCAGCAATGCCGCCTCAATGGCGACTCGTCCGGCGGGCAGGTCCGATGCCCATGCCGCCTCAACGACCGCCAGTACCGCCATTTTGCCGGCGAGCGGCAGGCCCGACAGGATGCCGTTGATCGCGGCAGCATCGACGCCATGCCGCTCGGCGATATTGTCGTCGATCAACTGGAGTGTCGGCGTCTCCCGCGAAAATGACATCGACCAGACGCCGTTATTGGCATCGCAGACGGCCTGCCATTCGTCCAACGTTAATTGCGGGCGTTCGCGTCGGATTAACTCTGCGTAGCGGTCGGCCAAGGCATTGACGGCCGCCCCTTCGCCGCCGAGCAATTCAGACAACGGGCCGGCGACGCGGGACAGGCTCTCGCCCCAGTAGATAGATTTTCGCTCGACAGCCATTAGCGATGCTCCCGCTTCAATTCTGCCGCCCGCCGGCTGGCCGCGACAGCCGTCATCTTGCTCGACTCGACCATCGACGCCATTTCCCGAAACGACGCGGCAGCGTTCGACCGGTGGCCCTTCTCGGCCTGCTCTGCATAGGACCGCAGGCGCAGGACGAGGCGGCGGGCATTGGGCGATAAAGTCGGCATCAGTGAAAGCCGCCGCCCGATCGTTAAACCGGGAGGCGGGGAATAGTTATCCAGCGACGACCCACTGCCAGCGGGTTTCGGCCGAACGCTCAAACATGGCGTAAGTATCGCTAGCGTTGCGGTTGGCGGGCTGCTTCCGCAGTCGGGCGACGCCAGCCTTGCAACGCTTCATCTCGGCGGTGGCTTCGGTTTTCGATTCGCCCTGATAAGCAAGGTCGCCGCTTCCGAAGTTGCCAAAACGGGTCGAACCGTAACCGGCACCAAAAACAGCGTATTCGATTTCCTGTGACATGACTCTTCTACCTTTCTTACGGCGGCCGGTTTGCCCGGCCCCGCGATTCTCAATTCCCCGCGTCGCACTCGCGACTGCGTTCGATTGATGTACAGATGATAGCATGCCCTGATTTAATGTCAAGACTTAGGACATTTATTTTGGCGGTATAAATTCGCTCGCCGTTTCAACTGCCGGCCATCGTGGTTTGCTTCTGCCGCCGGGATCGTGGGTCACTTGCTCGCTCCTTCCGGTGCGGGGAGAGGGCCACGTAATCCCTGATCGCCGATGCGATTACACGCTGCATTCGCGCCCGCATTGCATTAGCGGTAGCTGTGCCGTTGCAAACGGCGACACACTCAGAATCTACGAATACCTGCCGAGCGCCGCCCGGCGTCACGACGATGCGGATGCGGCCAAAAGCGAAATCCTCGGGCAGCGGCTTAATCGTGTAGGTCTGTTCGCTCATGGCTGGTTACTCCCCCTCTCTCTTGTCTGCTGCGGAGGCGGCGAGGGCGGCGACTGCGTCGGCGTACTGTGTGAGTGCGACTCGCGAATAATTGTCGTCGCCGGCATCCGGATAGGTCGACCACAGTTCGACGCCGATATGGAAATGCGGGTCTTGGGGCCGGAACGACGTGCCGAGGACTCGAACGCGACCGCCTGGGCGGAAGAGAGCACGCCAGCGTGCCGCGTCCGGTTCTGCTGACGCCAAACGCTCGGAGATCATCGGCCACGCGTTCACCAGCGCCTCCACGAAGTCGAAGTTCGCCGCGGCCGCCTTGTCGTAGAGGCTGCCTTCCGGTCCTTCGAAGCCTTCGGTTCGCTCATCGACCAATTCGACAGCCGTCGAGTTTGTGGCGTCGAAGATGACTCGGCCGGCATCGTCGTACATCGCTTGCGAAACGCCCTTGCCCTCGTCGCCGTACTCCGTGTCGGCGTAGTCTGACACCCACGGCAGTTTGCTGGCCTTGGCCCTGAGCCCGTCGATCTTTGCCACGATCTCTGGCGTCTTCATTCCGCCGGCCGCGTTGAGTTGGTCGAGCTTCTCCTCAGCGCGGTCACGCCGATCAACCATGCCGTTGACCCACGACAGCAACAGCTCGCCCCGCTTGTCGGCCGGGATGTTGCCGTACGGGTCAGCGCTCAGCGTGCAGATCGCGTCGTCGACGGCCTCCCTCAGCCTCTCCAGTTCCTCGGCTTGCCGTTGGTTCTGTTGCTCGGCGGTGGAGAGGCGGGCGGCGATTCCCAGTGTGCCGTGAGCCGTGAGCGGTTCGCGGATCACAACATGCGACACAGACGTGCAACCCATCATGTCGCAGTTGTGGGCGTCCGCGTCGTCAACGTCTTCAGAGTCGTGCGGGTCGCCGCAAACGATGAGTTCGCCGTTATGCACCCAAGCATCCGCACACTTTGCGCCATCGGGCACGCGAACGCGATGTTGTAGTTCGGCCAGTCGTTTTTCGGCGGCAAGGCGGGCAGCATCAGCCTGCTCGGCTCGCGCGATCGCCTCTTCGCGCGCCTTAATGTTCGCGACATGCCGACTTTTCAGCCGGTCGATCTCCCTGCCCTCCCCCGCTGCCGGGGCGGCCGAGAAAGTCATCCTTTCACGCATAGCGGCGATGCCGGGATAGTCTTTGTAGTGCGGCACGGGGTCGGGGCACGGCACTATGACATGCGACCCGCCATCGATCGTCTCGCCATCGCGAACATACTCGCTGTTTTCTTCGGCGTCATCCCAAACCTCTTCGATACCGACGGACTTGAGCTCGTCGGCCGAAAGCTCGTTGACATACCGGTCGTTGCCTGCCGTGACCTCGTAGGCCTGGGCAACTTCGACACCGCCAGCCGCATCTTGCATCTGGTTGATCAGGCCAACAAACGTTTCCTGCCAATCCATCGGCATCGACTGCAAAATCGACCGGTTGACGACGAGGTAGTTGCTGTAGGACAGGCTAAAATAAGTGTGGATGGGACCGTTCCAATACGGGTCCCCCGCTGCCGTTGCTGGCACGCTCTTGGAGGGGACGGGAAGTCCCTCTCCGCGCAAGACCGACTTACGCTTTGTGACGCTGGCGGATTCGACGGGGGCGGCAACCCCGCCAGTGCCGCGACAATTAACGCATCGCCGGTAGCCGGCGACAGGACCGTCAGAGATTACTCCTTCGCCGTCACAGTCAGAGCATCGCTTGATGCCCTGCTGCTGTTGTTCGTTGTTGTTGGTCATGGTGGGCCTCAGTCCTTGAAGTCGATGGCGTCAATGTCGCGACGGTATTCGTGATAGGCGGCGTCGTATTGGCGCGATGCGGTGTCCGAAATCGCGCGTAACGCGAGTTGCACGATATGAGGGACAGCCGGATCAACTGACAACTTTGAAAGGTCGTGCGTTAGTGTCTGAATGATCGCGCCACGCTTGTCGGCTGCTGTCTGCGTGATCTTCAGTTTCTTCTTGCTGGTGTTTTCAAAGTCGATTCTAACGTTGTCTTCGCTTGCCATGCTCTCTGCTCCCTAAGGGTTGGTGGTGTGCGGGGTTACTTGGCGGCCATCTCGCGGGCGAACTTGCCAATCCGCTCCTGCTGTTCGTCGATCCACTCCTGCCACCTTTTGAGCCACGCTTCGTTCGCATGCTTTTCGTTGGCATAGAGGTCGCAGATGCGAACGAACCGGCTTTCAGTTTTTGAGTCGTCACGAACTTCAACGTCGTCTTCGCTGTCGCCGCGAACGGTCCAGCGGTGGTAGTTGTATTCGAGCCGCTGAAGTGTCGGCGGGCTGTAAATACCGCCGCCGATCCACCAGTATGGCGACCATCGGCCAAGCTCGAATTTGATGCCATCCGCCGTGGTGCAACTCTCGGCTAAGATCGACTGATACAGCCTCAACGCCGATTCTGCGTCATGGCGTGCAACGTAAAGTTTGTCGTGTCGTTCGGCCTCCTCGCGCGTCTTAAACTCGCGGCCGTGTGACTTAAACGTTATCGGGGTTTCCGTGACTGCCATCTCTGCTGCTCTCCCTACTGCCGGGACTCGGCCTCGGCGGAAAAAATGGTCTTAACGGTTTGCCAGCTCCAGCAACACGTCGCAGTGGCACGGCTTGTCGAGCGGGCAAAAGCACGCGAGGTTCTTGCCGCGAAGGTCGTCGGTATCGAAGCCTGAATCGGCGACATTTTCCAAGCACCATCGGTACAACTTGACGGCAATCGCCGCCGAATGCGGCGAATCCTGAACATCAACCCTCGCGCCGAATTTCTCGGCTATCGCCTCTCCGGCTTCCCAACACGACATGCCGGCCTTAATCGGATTCCCCCACTTGCCCGGGCGGGCACATTTCACGGCCGGCAATCCATTCATCGCCATCGACACGGCTTGCAAGTTGAACCCCTCCGTTCGCTTCAACTGGATGCGTTGCGGTTTCATTTCAGGCTTTCTGTTCTGGGGGCCGGGGGATTCAGTGCTTGGCAAGCACTTCCGTGACTTCTGCTACTTCGTAGGCGTCGCCAGTGAAGCCGGTGACGCGATACTTGCGAGCGTTCGTCACGTTATGGAATGTCGGGCGAAGGTCGTGCCGGTCCAGCCATGCGGCCATGACAGCCCGCACTTCGCGTTCGAGTTCTTGGCGTTGGCTGTCGGTAGAACAATCCCCGTCTTCGGCGTGATCGCCGCCGTATTCGTCTTGGACCGAGACGTGTTCAAGCCAGTGCTCGGCATGCCAGAGGGATTCAGGTGGGGACGGTTCGACGACCTCGCCGACCCAGATGTACTCGCCGCACCCCACGATCTTCGCCGCCGCGTGGCATGCTGCTTCGATCGTTTCGAAATTTTCGTGGCTGTAGATTTCCTCGTTTGTGCTGTAGCTGTAGATCGTCTTCATTTCAGTCACTCCTTTTTGTTGGTTCATTTCACGTCCTCCGGTTTCTCTGCCCGTTCGGTTTCCACTGCCCACACCCACACGCCGTTCTCTTGCGCGGCGGCAAACGCCTTGGCCTCTACTGGGGTAGCGATGAGGGATTTCATGCGACCTCCGGATCGTTGCTGTGAATGGTTGGCTTGCCGTCGTCCGAATCGAGCCTGACGTGCGTTTTGCTGTAGATGTACCAAGAGCATTCGTCGCACCATTCAACGTGCTCGCACAGCACGCCATCGCGGTCTGGAAGCCAGTCGCGGCAGTGTTTGCAGTACTGGCACTCGACATCACCATCAGCGACGTCGAACGGATTGCACGTTTGACCGACGTGCTTCGTCCAACCCGTATGCAGCGAGGTCAGATCAAGCGGGCTCGCGATGAGTTCATAGCCGAGATTCCGCAGGCGAGTCTTTCCGATCGGCTTTCGCCGGGGGTTCGTCCTGCCCACGTATTCGACGGCGGTGACGCCGGGGGCGAGCCACAACTTGGCCTTCGGTGGACTCGGCTTCGAAAATCCCAACACGGCAACCTCGCTTATTGAGCCGCCGCAACCGTGCATGTGCCAGTAGAGTTGAGAGTCGCGTTTGCACCACTCGACGCCGTAATCACAGCGTGTGACACCGACCGGCGAATCCTCGCCCCGCCGAAACCAAGGTTTGGCTGTGTTGTCCTTTTCTTCTCGCACCACAACAGAGGATGGCCGACCATCTTGGTACTCGATGGCCACCACTGTCTGAATTACGCCATCGCTTTGGTTGCGAATCATCGTAGGCGGCACGGTCTGAATGAGCGTCTTAGCGGGCATGGCGGGCCTCCTTGGCAGCATCGACCAGCGCCCGGAAGTCGCCGGATTCATGGCCGCTGAAACAGAAGACGTGCACCGACTTCGGAAAGTTGTAGTGTTTCGCGTTGAGGTACGCGGTTGCTGCCTCGCGCGAAAACCACGGCCCGGCCCAAATCACCGGCCGACCGAACGATCCAGTCGAGACAATCGCCCACCACGGATAAGACGTGGCTTCGTTGTCCTTGTAGCTGACGACCTTGGATAAAGCCTCAGCGGCTTTGGCTTCACTTGCCATTCCCCACCCCCTTCTCTGCCGGGCGGGTGCAGGGCTGCTTGGACAGCGACTCGACCACTGAAGCGACTAGTTCCAAGGTTGTGGCTTGGCCTTGCAGTATGCCGGCCACATTCCCTTGTTGCTGCCACGATGCCTTCATAGATGTGTTTTCAACGCCTTTAGCACGCTCCCGCAGTGCGTCCGCGAAACGTTTCCACACGTCTTCGCTGACTGCCTTCTCCCCCTCGGCAACTGGCAAGGATTCCTTGACGGCTGGGGCGGCGACATCAACAGGATCAGCCTTGTACTCCAGAGCATCGGCGAGGCACGGCTTCCACGTCTGACCGCCGTCGTTAGACATTTCCCATTCGTCGGCGAGTTTCTGCCAGTTTTGCAACCAGCTGGCGAGTGACGGGTAAATCCCATGCTCGTCAACCTTGTCGACACGGCACGAAAGGATTCCGTGACGCGCACACCGGAGCCGCACGTCTTGACCAATCGGGAACGTGTCTGCCGTGTACGGCACCGGCTTAGACTTTGCCGCCTTGCGTTCGGCCCGCACCTTGGCCACGAACGGGATCAGGTCGGATAGCTTGTGGTTCGGGTTGATGACGCGTCTCTCAGCGGGATAGTCCTCAGGATTTTCTTCTTCGTCCTTCGCAAACCCGCCAGTTCCCCGCCAATACCGGTCCGGCTTGCCGTCGATTTCCACCATCGCGCCTACATATTGTTTGTCTGCAAATTCAACGCTGGACAGCAGCCTCACCCCCGGCAACGGATTCGCCGGGTCGGTCCATTCGGGTTCCCCCTGCCCCTTTACGCCGGCCCAGTGACGGGCGGGAGGGGCCTGCGAGAGGATCGCGTCCGCCGACTCAATCGCACTCCACAATGCTATTTGCCGGCGACCAAACGCGCCGCCTCGGCAGTCTGTTTCATAAATCGCGTAGGCTGCCTCACGCAGTTGTAGCAGGACGTCGTAAACACTTCGGTCTTCCGTGGCCTCTCGGCCGATGTCGTTAGTCTGTTGCTCTGTCATGACTGAGGTTCCTTTCAGGCCGTGGTGGCCGTGCGCGAGCGGCGTTTAGCCGCCTTCATCGCCATCAGTTCGGTGTACCGGTCGACAATGTCGTTTTCGGTCGTGTAGTGGATGTCGAGTTCGACAGCGGCAGCCACGTCTTTTCTGACATCAGCCAGGAGGCGAGCTTCGCCGAGAGTCGGAATGAAATTTGGCCAACCCTTTTCGAACAGCAGATGTTCAGGAATTCGAGCTTCGGCAGGGCAATGACTTACTTGACTCACCACGGGTAAAACTCATTTCGGTTTCCGCTTCTGCGGCTGTTTCTTGACGGGCTTCCCGGCGGCGGGCGGGAGCTTGACCAGTTTCCGCATCAGGGAGTCGAAATTTTTGAAGCCGGGTGGTTTCTTCACTGTGCTGCCCCGCTGAACAGAATGCCTTGTGCCATACGGTTTGCAGCAACTTCACATTGCTGCTCACGGACCTCGCAACCTATAGCCTTGATGCCAAGCTCACGAGCAACTGCCAAGTCACTTCCCGACCCGACGAACGGTACAAGTAGCAATCCGCCAGGCGGGCATGCATATTCGATCAATGGTCGAAGGATGCCGGCGGGCTTCTCGGTTTCATTTAGGGCATGGCCGTGACAAGATCGCACCTGCAAAACCGATCGCATCATCCGGGGGCCGCCGTCCTGCGATACGTATGTAGTGCTGCCTGTTTTCCCGTGCCACTGCGCAGGCTTCTCTTTCTTTCTGACAGTTCTTGCCGTGGCGTCTAGGGTGAATCGAGGGGACTTGTAGGTATCCGCCCATTTTGATGCTGCTGGGGTGTAGTGAACCGCAAGTTCGTGAACCCGTCTGAATCGATCGACGTGAAACCCGCTTCCGTTGTGTTTTTCCCATACAACTTCATGGCTCATCTTCCAGCCGTTGAAGTCGTCGCGTCGATCAAGAAACATTCTCAGGCTTCCGAAACACCACATCGAGCCGGATGGCTTGACGTACGGAAGAACATCTGCTGGCCAGCGATCCGGCCAGTGGTCCCATTCAAGAGAAGTTTCGCCGTAGGGCGGATCAGCCATAGCGAGGTCTACCGAGGCGGCACGGACAACCTGCGGGAATATTTCTCGAAAATCCCCGTGGTAGATCGTAATGCCATCTTGCTGGTAATA
Organism: Tepidisphaeraceae bacterium; assembly: GCA_049840775.1. Classification (GTDB taxonomy): domain Bacteria; phylum Planctomycetota; class Phycisphaerae; order Tepidisphaerales; family Tepidisphaeraceae; genus RYN-431. Next base: position 273,404 of record JASGJJ010000006.1, on the reverse strand, counting down.
CGGGCTGATGCTCATGCACGATCCAATGCGATTTGCGCTTTAGCTTCGCGGTTGATAGCAGCGGTGATTTCACGGCGGATGCCAGACGTCTGCATTTCGCCGACGCGGGTTCGATCGTTCGTGTGGACGCGGCATCGTCCGAACGGCAGGACTTCGAAGACAGTCCAGAGACGGCCCTTAGCGTCCAGCCATTGCGTGCCGACTTGCACGCGGTGTTGTGGTTCTTTGCTCATACCAACCCCATAAATCCGCAGCCGTCAATCTGACAAAGCTGGCGGTAGGTGAGACGCCGGCCGACCGTTGTCCGCATCACATTGGCGAACCGCTCGCCATCGTCGGTTTTACGATCGTTGAACCGCCGCACCTGCTCATCGACGTAGCGTTGCAGGTGGAACGGGGCGGCGTGGATGTACGTGCCGCCGAGGGTTCGTTTGAAAAGCGACCAGAAGTTTTCGATTCCGTTGGTGTGAACCTCGCCCCGGACGTATTCGGTGGCGTGGTCTACCACGTCGTGAACGAACGCATCCCACAGGCCGCGATAGCCGCCGTGGGCATCGGTGTAGACTGCCGCACCGCGTTCAACGTTCTGGTGAATGATCGGCTGTAGTTCCTTGCCTTCGGTCGATTCAACGACGCTGGCCCGGACTTCGCCGCCGCGTTCCAGAATGCCGTGAACGATGCGCTTGCCCACCGCGCCACGGCCCTTGATCTTCCGTTCGCGGACGGCCTTGTGCATGTTCTTCGCTTCACCGCCGACGAACGTTTCGTCAGACTCCACCACGCCGGCCAACTTGCGAAAGTCGCCAGACCGCATCGCTTCGCGGACACGGTGGAGCATGAACCACGCGGTTTTCTGCGTCACGCCCAAAGCCCGGCCCAGCTCGTGGCTGCTGATGCCGTTTTTGCAGTTGGCGATTGACCAGACGGCCACGAACCATTTGTCCAAGCCGAGTGGGGAGTCCTCGAAAATCGTGCCGACCTTGTAGCTGAACTGCTTTTTACAGCAACGGCATTTCAGCACGGGCCGGGTGGAAAGTTCGTACACGTCGGACTCGCCGCACTTCGGGCACTTCGGCATGCCGCCGGCCCACTTGATCGACCGCATGTATTCGTTGCACACGCGCAGGTCCGAGAAGTAGCGGACGGCTTCCAGAAGGCTTTTCGGGGTCGTGTCCATTGGGGTTCTGCATGGTAGCCGATTGACTACGGGTTGTCAACTGACTACCATGCGTTCATCATGGATTTCATGGCATTACTGGCAGAGCTTCGGAAAGCCGTCACGGCGGACGAAAGAACGCACTCCGCAATCGCGTCCGAGGCCGGCATTCACGTCAAAACCTTCTCCGCATTTATGAACGGCCGGCGCGGGTTGTCGATTGAAACCATCGAACAACTGGCGAAGGCGTTGCGTTACGAAATCAAACTGGTTCGCATCCACTAGGCCGCTGGTGAGCCAAGTAAGTCATTGCCTTCGGCAGTGGCACGATATGCCGCTGCGTCTTTAGCCTTTCGCAGATTCACCCGCTCTTCGAGCGTCAACAGGTCTGGCACCAAATCACCGAGCCAGCGATTGCCCTTGAAGCCAAACGTCGAAATGGTTTCGAGTCGGATGACGCGACGGCTGCCGGCATGGTTGGCGACGCATTTATTCGCAGCGACCAGATCGGCGTCGGATGCCATGATGCAGTTAAAGCACGAAACGCGACTCGTACCGTAGACGGTGTACGCCTCGTGCAGCGGCATACCGCGCTCACGCAGGAGGCCGAAGACGTCGTCGATCGACCATTCGATGATCGGGTTCCACGTCACGCCCTGGGTCACACGCGTCACGCTGGTGAGCTTGGGTTCCGGCTTGGCTATTGGGGCTTTCGCCCGACCGCTGCTCTCCTGCCGCCGAATGCCAGTCACGGAAAGGATCGTGAGCCCTCCATACCGGCGGCTGAGTGCCCGGCAGATGATGTCGGTTTTCAGTTCCGACGTGCAGAACCGCATGTCCGGGGTGGACCAGGGCAGGATCAATTGCACGCACGACAGCGACGCATAACGTGCGACGTTGTCGGCCCAACGCTGTTCCCAGCGTTCCATCATTCCGCCCTTCTCGCGACGGACGACGACCAGTTCGAGGCCGAGGCGATCGGCAAGTATCTGACACATTGGCAGCGACGCCTGCCACTCCATAAGGCCCAGGTCGGAGTGGATCAGGATGCGCGGGCCTTTGTGCCCGACGCGATCGAGGTATTCGACGGTAGCGATCGCGACGGCGGAACTGTCTTTGCCACCGCTGACACCGATAGCGACGGGAGCATCGGCCGCGATGAGGACTTCGACTTCCGGCGTCGTTGCAACTGAGCGATTTTTAAAGATAGCAAGGCGCACCGCCCCGCCGCTCGATTCGTGCCGGGTCATGCGGACTCCGAACCAGCCAATTCAGGCGTTGTTGCTGCTGGGAAAAACTTAGCGAACACTTCATCGCCAAACCGCCCTTGCGTCCGCTTAATCACGTCGGCAATCGTCAACGTTTCGGGCAACGCCCCGGATTGTTCACAGAACAGGCGCGTGCCAGCTTCGCACGCGCCGGTGATCGCGCGATAGGCTTTGATCGCATCGCCCAGGCTGATGACGGTGTCGCGCGTCCAGCCTTTGAAGGCCGACGTGTCGCGCGATGAAATCTTGTAGAGCAATCCGTCACGGGCTTCGTCGAGTGTCGCGCCGTGGGAGAAGTTGCCGTTGCCGTCTTCAACGACGTATGACACGTCGCGTTTGCCGCAGATCACGACGCGGGCGACGTTGCCTTTTCGGCTGACGAGGCGGGCCAGAATCCCGTCAGCGAAGTAGTATCCAATCTTAAGATTGGCCTCGAAGATGCTGCAGCGGCAGGCGATCCCGGCATCTTCAACGTTGATTTTGATCTTGGTCTTATCTCCGGTCCAGCCCCGGAAGTACGCGTAGCCGCCGATCGTCGTGAGCGCGTCCGCCGAGCCGGTCCAGCCCTCGAAGTCCGCGTTGCCGCCGATCGTCGTGAGCGCGTCCGCCGAGCCGGTCCAGCCCTCGAAGTCCGCGTTGCCGCCGATCGTCGTGAGCGCGTCCGCCGAGCCGGTCCAGCCCCGGAAGTACGCGTAGCCGCCGATCGTCGTGAGCGCGTCCGCCGAGCCGGTCCAGCCCTCGAAGTCCGCGTTGCCGCCGATCGTCGTGAGCGCGTCCGCCGAGCCGGTCCAGCCCCGGAAGTACGCGTAGCCGCCGATCGTCGTGAGCGCGTCCGCCGAGCCGGTCCAGCCCCGGAAGTACGCGTTGCCGCCGATCGTCGTGAGCGCGTCCGCCGAGCCGGTCCAGCCCTCGAAGTCCGCGTTGCCGCCGATCGTCGTGAGCGCGTCCGCCGAGCCGGTCCAGCCCCGGAAGTACGCGTTGCCGCCGATCGTCGTGAGCGCGTCCGCCGAGCCGGTCCAGCCCCGGAAGTCCGCGTAGCCGCCGATCGTCGTGAGCACGTCCGCCGAGCCGGTCCAGCCCTCGAAGTCCGCGTAGCCGCCGATCGTCGTGAGCACGTCCGCCGAGCCGGTCCAGCCCTCGAAGTCCGCGTAGCCGCCGATCGTCGTGAGCACGTCCGCCGAGCCGGTCCAGCCCCGGAAGTCCGCGTAGCCGCCGATCGTCGTGAGCACGTCCGCCGAGCCGGTCCAGCCCTCGAAGTCCGCGTAGCCGCCGATCGTCGTGAGCACGTCCGCCGAGCCGGTCCAGCCCTCGAAGTCCGCGTAGCCGCCGATCGTCGTGAGCGCGTCCGCCGAGCCGGTCCAGCCCCGGAAGTACGCGTTGCCGCCGATCGTCGTGAGGTTCGGGAACTTCGTACCCGCATCTGCCTTGGTGCAGTCCAAATACCCGGTGATTTCCTCGTAGCCGTAGACCACGCCGGGCTTGGCGATCAAGTCGCCCTCGAAAATCTTTTTGTTGTCGCTCATGGTTGCTCCTTTGCCGCTTTGCGGCGGATGTATTTCCTGGTGGCTGCGCGAGTTGCTTTTCTGGGTCATGCGGACTCCTGAGCGGGGACTTTCAAGCCCATGTCGATCGCCATCTGACGAAGTTCGGGGTCTGCTAAAACCAGTTCTCGCAAGCGGTCGAGAAACTTGTTCTCGATCTGCAAAATGCGCCCGCGTGACAGGCCGACCATCTGCCCGACCTCCTGCTTCGTGCGGATGCCGTAGTCGTGAGTGATTTTCATTCGGCACCGCCTTCGGCTTTACGCGGGGAGAGGGAGGCCATGGCAGTCCGGATCGTGCGGCGCCCGCAATTCGACCCGCGCACCCTGCGACGGCGTTCGTCTGTTTCGATGACTACCGGCTTCGGCGGCAACGCCACGCCCATCGTGGCCAACCGATCAACCCACCGCTGATCACGTACGACTTGCCCGGGGTCTTCCGCTTCACGTCGCCGCGCGGCGTAGGCCGCCTGGGCCGCGGCGTTATCCTTCAGGCATTTCAGGCATCCGGATGAAATCCCGGCCGGCTTATTCGGGAATGGTTTGAAGGATTTCTTCGGCAGCCATCCCTCACACATCGCGCACAAAAAATGCGGATCGCCGTCGATGATTTTGCATTCGCGTTCTTTCACGATTCACCCCCGGCGGCGAGTGTTTTCCGGTCGGGCTCGGCGATGGCGCCGGCCTTGCGGTCGAGCTGCTCGACAATCAGGGCCTGTATGCGGTAACTGCCCCGCCAACCCAGCTTCCTGTCGACCGCGTCGGCGCCGCCGTCTGAAAGTGTGGTGATGATCTCGTTGGCTATTCGGTCAATCTCCAGGACGTCCATGGCGGCGAGTCGGGTAGTAACTGCAAGTCGCTCCCGTCGCGTCTCGGCATCGCGCTTTCGCTGTTCGTTGATCGCGTCCATGGTCCTACTGGTGGCCGTCGTTGATGCCTTGTGACAGGCTTCGACCGCTGACTTCAGGTCGAAATCTTCCCGGCCTTTCGCGTACGCCGTCAGTCGTGCACGTGCACCGCCATCCGAGACTTTCAGCAGTTCGTCACGCACGGCCACCATCTGGTCGTCGGTCATCCGCGGCATGAGCCCGCGGAGCGTGGCGGCAATGTCGTTGGCTTCATCGATGCTCATGACCGTCCTTTCAGGGTCGCTAGAGCCCGGTCTTTGATGCCGCCGCGGGGCGGCTCAGGGTTGGTCGCGGCGTCGGCGCTCGATCGCGCCCGGCGCCGCGGGTCGTTGTTCGCCGTTGTTAGCCAGCTCGTGATGAAACGCTTCATCCCGCTGGCCGTTTTGCGTCCTCGGGGATTGGCCTCGCACCACGCCAGAGCCGCACGGCATTCGGCCAGCACGTCGAGAGACGGGAAATGCTGACTCAGGCGGTCCACGCCAGACTGGTGGAGGTTCCAGCTTTTCGGATTTCCGACGCACGGGTAGACCAAGGCCACTGGACTGGACTGCGTCGCCGTCGAGTCGCTGGCAGCGACCTCGGCGGAAACCTGCGCAGCAGGTTTGCTCTGATCCTGATGGTGATGGTGATCCTGATGATTATGTAATCCGGATTCATCCGGATTCACCGGGACTCCCCCGCCGACACTCCGTTCCTGTTTTTTCGGCTTCGAGGCCTCGTCCGTGTCGCGAGAGTCCGCACCGGTGACAGCCTCAGGCTTGTCCCATGGCGACTCTGGCACCCGGCGAGCGCGTCGGCCGTTGGCCGGTGCGGGCTGCATCAATTCCCATTCGGCGACGTGGTGGTACTGCTCACCGGCAACTTCGTAGGTGAGCAGCAGCCGCTCCGTCACCATTTCGCCAACCCACCCAGCAACCTGGTCGAGGGTGACCTTTCCCGCGCGCCGCCCGGCGGTCGCCGAGTACAGGGCCGAGAGGTCCGCCAACTGGTTGCCGAAATCGTCAGCGGCCGCATGGACGCGCCAGAACCACGCCTCCGCCTCATGACTGAGACGGTTGATCCTCCGCCCGGCGAGGTAGCCTGAGTAAATCCGGCGATACACGCCGCGGGTGAGGTCGGTGATGTCCTGCCTGTTTCCCTTCACGCTGCCGCCTGCCCTTTCACTTCACGCTGTTCGTCGCGTGTCACACGCTTCCCGACGCGCTCCCGGTCGATCGCCGCAAACCCCGCCCGAATCCGCTCCGCCGGCAACGACGAATCGAGCATCGCGGCCAGCCCGCCCGGAATACCGATCATCAGCACGACCTCGTCGAGGCTGAGCCGATTGAAGATTTCCGGGTGGTCGTGCTTCATGCCGGCCCGACCGTGTAGCGCGTTTTGTGATCGATAATGATTTCGGTGACCGCTTCGTCTGCGGCATCGAAGTTGTCGTAAACCCCGCACCCGGCCGGCACATCGAACAGCGTCTGCTTGGAGAGCGGGAAGAAGCCACTGTTGTTGTCACGCGGGACTTCGAACGTCTCGTCAGCGCTGACCATGACCGATTCGATTCGACCGCAGGGCCCGAGCACGTCGACGATGCCGACCACGAATTTGCTGACGCCCAGGCGGACCAGCTTCAGGTCGCCGCGCTTCACGCGAGGGTGATCGAGGTCGGCCCAGTACGCCGCCCAGCATCGCCGCTCTGCGACGTTCTCGTCGGTCCAGTGCTTCATGGGCAGGATCAGCCCGACCGCTTCGCCGATCTTCGGGTTGTCGTGCACGAAGCGGTGACAACGGTGGCAGAGCGGGGCGCAGTTCGCCGGACTGTCATCGCCCCCGCGGCCCTTCGGCTTAATGTGGTGGGCGTGCTCGGCCATTCTCCGGCATCGCGGATAGACGCACGTCCCTCGGCTTTTTGTAAACATGATGGTCTTTGCCTCCGCCCAGTCGGTCGCACGCTCGCGACCGCGCTTTCCCTTCGCTGGCAACGTCGAACCGAATGCCAGCTTCAACCCTGCCGCCGCCGCCCTGGCGATGATTTCCCGCGGCGTCTTCCGCTTGAATGGCGTGCGCGCGAGCGTCGATTTCGACGCCATCCGCGCGTAGCGTTTCAGCGGGCCGCCGCGTTTCATTCAGCACCACGCACGGTTGCGGCCTTTGCGGCTTGGCAATCGAACGATGGATGGCCGAGCCGTACGCGGTCGTACAGCCCGCGCGTCAGCAGCGACACGGCCCGCTCCGGCGTGATCGGACGCCACAAGGCGAACGCGACCGGGTGATTGCCGATGACGTCGATGTACTGTTCGTGCCAAAACGTGAACGTTTCGGCCTGGCCCAGATCCAGGGCCTGCGGAACATGCACGCGGTTCTCGCGCTTGATGCGTTCGAACACTTCCTTGCGGTGCACGGCCAGGTGCTTCGGCGCGGAGAATCCGAGCCGGACTTTGTCGCCGCGAATATCGACGACGGTGACTTCAATGTCGTCGCCGATCATCACCGTTTCGTCGCGTTGCCTGCTGAGCACGAGCATCGGAATCCCTCCCGAGGGTGTTGGAAGCCCGGCCGGTGTCGTCCCACACGCGGCCGGGTGGCGGAGGAGACGGGGTTACGGATTGGCCGGGTCAACGCCGTTGATCCGACGCGTCGTGTTGAGCACGCGGACAGCGATCCGGAATTTTTCGCCGGCTTCAGCCAGGCACCGGGCCTGCTCTTCAACCACGTCGCGGGAGACGTCCATCTGTTCAAGCCGGATCAATCCGCGGGCGATGATCTTGAAATTGCGGGCCGTTACTTCGACGCGCTTCTGGGCGGCGGCGAGTGCGATGTCTGACATGCTGGGAGTCTGCGGGTTCATGCGAGATTCCTTCCCCGGCTATGCCGAGGCGTTTGAGGTTTCGACCTGTTCGATGAGTGCGGATGCGAGCTCGCGGGCGTATTCGCGGCCCCGCACGGTGACGATGGATTCCGCCGCGATCGACGCGATCGACGGCAGATAGACGGGATCGGGAAACTGCTCGGCGATTTCCCCTGCCGAGCGGACGGGTCCGGTGTGAATTCCTGGGGTTGTGCCGCCGACAGACTTCACCAACTCGTCGAGCCCACCGCCCTCCTCACGCGCTTCCCCGACCGCGCCGACGTCCACCGAGGGGGGGACAGTGTCGGCCGGCGCAGGGCTGGGGTGTTTCTGAGGCGGTTGGGCCCGGCTCGGAGTTTCTCGCGGGGGCGGAGGACTGGGATGGCTTCGTGCGTGAAACCGCAGCTCTCACATCTTTGTGCTTGATGGCTTCGCCAGACTGGGCGCGAGTGACGATCTCTGATCGCACTTCATCGGGGGTCGACGGCGAAGCAAGCAGGTAAAGCGCCTTCGCGCCGATGTTCAAATCCGACACGGTGTCGGATTTGAACGTGGTGGCGACACCCATCATTCGCTGCGCGGTCCGCTCGTTCCATCCAAACTCGGCGTCAAGCCAGTCACCGAACGCGCCGTGCGGCAGGTGCTGCTTAACGACGTTCAGACGTGTGCCGATTTCGACGATGTTCTGTGTCGCCCGGCCGATGCGGTCTTTGATTTCATTTGTTGCACCGATCACGATCGCCTTCGCGTCGCGCGGCATCATTCCGTAGTCGAAGAGAGGGGTCGTTATTTGCACAGGATCACCTCAACGCCGATTTGCTTGATGAATGGCGACAGGATGTCGACGTCGGCGTGATACTTCCCCGCGATGGCGGGCTGCCGCCCCCCACCGATGGCAGCGGAGTACAAAAGCACTTGACCTACCGCCTCAAAGATTTTCGACCGACTAAGCCGCAGTTCGACTTCGATCACGTGCGATTCGGTGACAATGTCAGCCCAGCCAGCAGGTGTCCGCACCTGAGTGGCTACCGACACTCCCTCGCTAAGCAACCTTGTCACAAGTTCGCGTTCGACCTGCTTTTCGTTGCACTTGTTTTCAAGCCTCTCGAATTCGGCTGCGATCTTCTTCTTGTGGACTGTTTGAGTCCGGCAGGGGAAGAGCGTGTGGAATACGAGCCCAAGTGTTGGGTGTTGGTCAATTAGCGGAATGTCGCCGCAGGACATGCACCGCTTGCTAATTCGTTCAGCAAGTTCGGTGTCGGTGCCGAGGAAGGTGAAGTCGTTGAAGATCGCCCAGGGGCTTAGGTAATCAACGAGATGCCCGCCGTTCTCAGACACTTTGCGCATGGCGACCACGAATTCGTTCACAATTTTCAGATCAAAGTTGCTGGCAGGGCCGGCGACTTTGATGTCCGAAATAGGAACGTCGCGAAACTTTGCATTTATTGTAGATGCAGTTACCGTAGACACCGTCGAACCTCTTGCTTAGGTTTCTGACCACCACGCCGGGCACACCATGCCGCGGCGTTTCTTATTTCACTCAGGCCGGCGCGAATGCCGACTTCATGTTGGCCAGCCACTCGTCAGTCCACTGCAAGGCGAGCTTCGAGAACTGGCTGGTTTCCGGCGTGTCGCCCTTGTTGATCGACAGAAAGAATCGCTCAATCGGGCGGCTTCCGTTTGGCTTCAGCGCGCCCAGCTCTTCGTAGTTTTCGTGGCGAACGTTTGCGATCGTGCCAACGAGACACGCGCACTCTCCGGTATAGGTTGACCCATCGATTCGCCCTTCGACGATCGCGGCCCGCAGACCTTCAACCTCTCGTGGTGCAGCCGACAGCACCGCCCACAGGTCATCCCGGATAACGCTGAGGTTGGCGCCGCTGAGGTCGGCGCCGCTGAGGTTGGCGCCGCCGAGGTTGGCGCCGCGGAGGTTGGCGCCGCTGAGGTTGGCGCCGCCGAGGTTGGCGCCGCTGAGGTTGGCGCCGCGGAGGTTGGCGCCGCTGAGGTTGGCGCCGCTGAGGTTGGCGCCGCGGAGGTTGGCGCCGCGGAGGTTGGCGCCGCTGAGGTTGGCGCCGCTGAGGTTGGCGCCGCGGAGGTTGGCGCCGCTGAGGTTGGCGCCGCGGAGGTTGGCGCCGCTGAGGTTGGCGCCGCCGAGGTTGGCGTCGCTGAGGTTGGCGCCTTGTTTAACCGCCAGTTCTACCGCCTCCTCCAGAGTGTCGGTGTCGGCCGCGAAAAGGACTTCACCAGTCCAACGATTCTTGATTTCAAATTTCATCTGTTCTCCTCGTATGGGTTCTGTAAAATTCGGTGGGTTCCAGTTCAGGCCGCGTCCGCGGGCCGCTTCTGTTCATCACAACCGCCACACACCATCGCCCGCCGCAAATTCGTGTGACCACACTGCGGGCAGACCCATTGCGGCGTCTCGGGGACGCCGGCAAACTCCCGGCCGCCCTGCCTGGCCACCGCCGCGCGGGAGGCTTTCAGGATTCGCGTCTGTCGTCCGCCGTCCCGGTTGATCGGGTTGCCGTAGTCGTTGACGTGCGTCATTGCGAAAACCTCCTGCCAATTGCCGGCGTCGGGAATCGAACCCGACCGATCGCCCACCTGTTTGGCTGGATCGGGTGGGGGTAATCCCGAGGGGTGATGCCTTGCAGGTGCGGCCGGCGAATGATGATCAGTTCGGCAAGACCCCCGCTGCTTTGAGTGTCTTGTTTGCCGCGGCCTGACGTGCCGCCTTCGACTTGCTTACTGCTGGTTTTTCAGCGTTCATGCTGGCGGCGAGCCGTAGGATGGCTTCGTTAGTCGTGCGCTGCCCTGTCGGCGTCACGATCGCTTCGAGCTTGTGTCGCTGGCCGTCTCGGCCTTTGAAGCCCGCCTTGATGCCGCGATATACCTTTGAAACATGGGCCGCTTTCCCTGTGATCGCGTCACGCAGAAACGGGTGTTTCCCGGCTTCTTCAAGGTCAATGAGTTTTTCGTGTTCCAAGTCGATCATTGATATGCCTCATCAGGATGAAAGCCGCGTAGTCCCGGCTGGTTTGAGAAAGGATGGGGGCCTTCCTCGGGGGCGATCCAGCCGGGGCTACGGGACTCTCGCACGCGTTTTCAAAAGAGCCGGCGACACGCTGTTATGCGTTGGGACGTCGCCGGCCCCGGAGACTCATCCGGCGATTGCCACTGTCCCGAAGTCGCCGAGACAATGTTTCTCCCTGATGATCGAACGGACGTAAGTGCTGACCGACTGTCCCTTGCGTTCAGCTGCGTCGTTCACTGCTTGCAGTTCGGCGTCGTCGCAGAGCACGGATACTTTGTTGCACTGCGCCTTGACCTTTTTCTTTTTCACGCGGGCCTTGGCTGACATCGCCGGCGCTCCTGCCGCTTCTTTTCGCGGCGTAAGATTCGACAGATCGTCCTGCTTACCGGCCGCTCGGCACGAGCCGACAAGGACTGCAACCACAGCCGAGTTTCGCGGTCCGGATACACAGATAGGGGTGCCACTTTCATTGCCGTTCTCCTTTGACATTGCCCCGACACCCAAAAACACATTCCCGTGCATTTTTGAGCGTTCCTGAAATTTCAGGGCCGCAGTGCCGATGACTTCACCAGCAGAATAACTCGGCAGGACAGACGCCACGAAAGCATCATGATGGCATCATGAAGGCAAGTCAACAGAAATTTTCCGAATGCTTCGGAACTTTCTTGCCTGCGGAAGGCGATTCAGACACAAACGTTTTCTGTGACGGAAGATGCACCCATAAAACACTTCGGCAATTACCTGCGAACTATGTTCGAAAGGGACGGGGGCATTGCATTCGTCTGCCGCAAGGTGCGTCTAGCCACCGAAAACGTCGAAAGGTGGGTGCGCGTATCAACGCTGGAGGAACTCAGGATCAAACCTGACAACAAGGAAAAATTGCTGGCTGCGTTGAAGTTGCCATCGTGGGAGGCCCTTGATTTAGCATGGAAGTCCACACCGCTTCCTCGTTTTGTGCCTAAAAATTCAGGTCGCAAGGCTGATCCGCGATTGATGTCCAAAGAACAGCGTGAAGCATGGATGCGAACGCTCTCACCTCAGGAGTCACTCGAATCCACGCTGTCTGTTGCGACCGGAACACTCGCCAAGCTCACGCAATACCGTGACTCCGAAAATCGGCCGCCGGATGAACGAGACGAGATAAATTCGATGATTGAGGCTTTGGCTGAGTTCATTGCTGGCGTAAGCAAGCTGATCAATTCGAAACGCATTCGCGAGGTGTCCACGGCCTTTGAAACTGGCAGGAGAATTGGTCAAGACATGGCTGCCGAACCACCTCTGCCAGGTGACGCACCTCGGAGAGGCGTGGCGGTAATTGAAGACCCAAATGCGAGCTAGCCGGCGGCATTTCGCATGACCGCACCGTGCGTCAGACGAAATGCGTGTTGCCCGCCAACGTACCCACACATGGCTATCTGCTCGGGTGTCTGGTCTATCGCAATCTCAATCTCGCGGCGAGCCTGATCTACTTTTAGATCGAGACGCTTTCCGGCGACAACGATTTCTTCGACTAGCCTGATCGCGAAAGGTCGGAACTCGCACTCAGCCGCCCCGTCGTCTCCCCTGCCGGACTGGCAAGCAACACACTTCTTCTGAGTCGCGTCCATGTCAACGCAGTACAAGGCCAAACCGACATTCAATCCTGTCCCCATGAGGCCTCCGGCCATAATCGCTGCTGGTGTTTTCCCAAACCCGAAAACATGCCTAGCCAACGACATGGTGGCTACGGGTTGACCCGTAGAGCAAGCCGAATTCTACGCCGGTAGAAATAAAATTTTTTCCCCGTGGAATACGGGCGGACCCGTAATTAGCTTCAGAAGCATGGGGGCCAAGTCGTCTGACACGCCGACATCCAAAGAACTAGACGTCATGCGCTTCGCATGGAAGGTGAAGGCCTTCACGACCAGCGAACTGCGCGAGCACCTCCGTACGCGGCGGGAAGTCAGCATCAACACGGTTGCAGACGCGATCGCTCGAATGGTCCGAAAAGGCTATCTGAGGATTGCTGATGATGGTCGACCGCAGCGTTTTGCGGCCAACATCGAGCCGCAGTCTGTCGGCGATTCCATGATCGGGAATCTGCTCCGCAACGTGTTCGGCGGTTCGGTCGAAAAGCTTCAAATGCACCTCGCCCGCTTCACCGCATCGCCCGAGGAGTTGGATAAGTTGCGAGAGGAATTTGATCGGGGGCGCGACGAATGACTCCCCTCCTCCACGCCACGACTTCTGCAATCGGCTGGACGCTGCTGCACAGCATGTGGATCGCCGCTGCGGGATGGGCCGCGAATGCCGGCCTTCAGTTTGCCGCTCGCCGCGCCTCATGTCATGTCCGATACGTACTGGCCGCCGCCGCGTTCGCCTCGATTGTTGCCGGCGTGATCGCGGCTTTGTTTATCCAGATTTCGGGGCCGGAAATTGCGTTGCCCACGGCCCCGCCTGGGCAACGACTGCCGCTGCTGAGTCTGCCCCATTCGCCTGAATGGTTGACCGTTATCGCCGGTGCCGTAGCTCCGGTCGCACCGCTGCTCGTACTGGTGTGGGTGGTTGTCGCGGCGCTTGAACTGGCACGCAACGGCTACGGGATCACGCAGTTGAAGCCGTACACCGAGCGGGCAGTGAGGCGACAGATTGTTGAGCCGGCGGCATGGCGGTCGATGTGTCTCTCGATGGTGCCGAAATTTTCTGTTCTTTTAGCCGAATCACCTGATGCTAAAGCCCCTGTGACCTACGGCTGGTGGCGACCGGTTGTTTGTGTGCCGGCTGGCTTTCTATCTGGAACCTCTCCGCAAATCCTAAACGCCCTGCTTGCGCATGAACTCGCCCACATCGCACGGCGCGATTACCTCGTCAATCTGGTGCAGACTGTTTTCGAAAACATATTGTGGTTCAACCCGTTCCTTCACTCGGTCGGAAGGCAGGTGAGAGAACTGACTGAGCAATGCTGTGATGATATGGCGGTACGGGCCTCGAATGTGACACCACGTGACTACGCCGGCGCGATGATCCAGTTGTGCCAATCACGACATTCTGCATTGCAATTGGGCATCACGGGCTCTCCCACAGCCCGGCGAATTCGGGTAATGCTCCATTCACCATTCCCGCAAGAACCCGCTCACTCCAAGCGTGCGTACGTTGCAGCCCTCTTGGCCTGCATACTTTTGTTCGGCGGCGGCAACACGGTTGCCTATACCGCAGGACGGCAAATCGAAGTGGCGTTCTCTTCTCGTGACCCCTTGCCACAAGAAATATACAACACACTGCACTGCAATGGAGAAAACGCAATCTTCGTCGCAGCGGTTCGGGAGTCTGTGCTCGCAATGAAATCCGGCACCCTGTCGGACGAAAAAGCACAAATACTCGCTGAAATCATCTTGTCCGGCGTGCAGCCGGACGCATTGCTAAAGGATTCTCTAGCTTCGATGCAATCCGATTCGCGTGAGGCATACGTGAATTCGGAATGGCAGAAAAACTGGCCTCTTCAATGCGACGAGCTTGCACGAGAACTCGAAACCAAGGCGTTTTCCGCTCGAAATTCGGCGGCCCAGAAAACACTTGCAAGGGCGGCGGTCTTGCTAGCCGCTCAAGACCGCCTCTTTCCCGGCGGCAGTTTGGCGAGGATGGTGCGCAACCCTAAGTTCTTGGAACTGGCATCTACAAGCCAGAGGGAAGGAGCCGCCGTCTTCGCAGCGGCTTCCAGGAACGCTGTCTTCGTGTCGGAAACCCTGATCCGACTTCGCGACTGGCAAATTCAAAATCCATCTTTGATCCCGGCAGACTTAGAGCGGCTAGCCCGGAATCACGCTTGGATTCAATGGGTGCTCGCCAATTACATCAATGAGGTGATGGCCGTTGACGGTGCCCGGTCCGAGTCGCTTATCCGCTCGATCCGGGCACCGTCAAAACTGCGCATTACTTCAGGACTTTTGCTGAAGCACGTTTTGATTCATCAAGAACAAACGCCGCTCCCGCGCAATCGCCAGAAGGCCAAGTGTACAGAGGGGGAGGCGGCTCACTCACTGGAATCATGTACACCTCATCGACTTCAAAGGTCTCGCAACCCGGTGGAACTGACGTACACAGATACGGGTAACTCGCTGTCGGCATGACGTGATTCTCCTTCGTGGCTGACTGTAATTGTTTCTATTGGGGGTTTGAAATGAAATCTGCATTGCGCAACAAATCGGGCTTTACGCTGGTCGAACTGCTGGTGGTCGTCGGCATCATCGCCCTGCTCGTTTCGATCCTCTTGCCGACGACCACGCGGGCTCGCCAGCAGGCACGGGCTGCGGCATGTGCGTCCAACCTGCAGCAGATCGGCCAGGCCGTGGCGGCGTACCTGATCGACAGCAAGGGCGTATTACATGTTCCGCCCGACCGCTGGCAGTGGGTGACCAGCACGGCCCCCACGAAGCTGATCAGCAACGTCGACAAAAACGCGTACTGGGGCGTGGCGTACCTCCCCTACGTGGCGAGCAAATCGATCTACAGCGAAACCGGCGATGTGAAAGCCACGGTCTACGCAGCCGCCCGAAAGGTATTCAACTGCCCTGACGGCGGCCAGATGGACACCGCCTTTAGCAACACCGACCCTGCCACGCCCGGCCACTACGGCATTAATTTCATCATCACCGGCAAGACCAAGAGCGACCAGTGGGCGAAGGCCAGTCGGTACAAGCGGGCCTCGGAGACGATCTTCTGCCATGACGCCGCGGAACACCGCCTCGACGGCAGCATCACGTACAACCCTGACACCGCTGGCGACATGCTTTCGAGTTTCGGCGGAACAGCGGGCAACCTGCTCGAATGGCGGCCGGGCGGCGAAGCTGTGATCCGCGATTTCAACGCCGGCACCGACGGCACGCGGGAGTATTACCGGCACCTTGGCAAGTGCCAAGTGCTCTGGTTGGATGGTCACGTCTCGGCGATCGCCCGCAGCGACGGCAGCGACGTCCCGGCGGCATGGTACTGGGGTGGGCCGGCGAAGCCGTGAGGGTGCTTTCCGAGAAAATCGTTCGGCCCGTTTTCAGAATCTTTGAACGCCTGCTGTACCGGGTTGTACCGGGTCAAAACCCGGTAATACTGAAAAACCTCGGAAAACCCTGAGAAGGATCAACACAACTTGCGAAAGTCAAAAACCGTGATATTCTCTCGGAAATTCCGGGCCGAAATGCTTGGGATGGCTTCAGAAATCGCCACCATGACACGGTGGAGGTCACAGGTTCGAGCCCTGTAGGAGCCATTTTCAAAGCCACTTGCGAACTTCGCAAAGCTGGCTATGATGTTCGACCCGACTCCGGTCGGCGGACGACAACCTAATGCGGGTGTAGCTCAGTGGTAGAGCGTCACGTTGCCAACGTGAATGTCGAGGGTTCGACCCCCTTCACCCGCTTTTTCTCCTTCCTTCAAGATTTCCCCTAAAATCCTAATATTTCCCAGAGAATCTGAAGATTCCCGCTCAAAGCCGGATTCCGGATCAGTCCGTCTGAGTCCGGTTAAATCCGGCTGAGGGGGCACATCTGCCCCTTTATTGCCCCATTGTCGAGCAAGTTGCGGTAGCTTCTCCAAAGCCTCCGCCAGCGGGAACTGACCGGCATCGGCATAAGCATTCGCGGTCAGCTTCGGGTCCGTATGCCGCATGAGCTTCTGAGCATGAGCCAATGGGATGCCGGCCTTGAGCATTTCCGTATTGAAGGTGTGACGGAGGGCATGGAAATCGAGCCGTCGCCCTTTCGCATCGACCTTCTGAATTCCGGCTTTGGTCAGCCAGCCATTGAACCGATCGTTGGCCGGCATCGTTGGGAAGACCCTGTCCTCAGGATCATGTCCCGTGTAGGTCGGCAGGCCGCGTAGCAATTCGACGAGGTCGCTCCTCAACGGAACTGCATCGTCACGACGCCCCTTCTGAACCAACGCAGGGGGCTGGATGTACGGCTGGTCACCCGTCAGGTGAACGTCGGCCCAGCGAAGCACCCGAAGCTCATTCCGTCGGAGACCCGTCCCAAGGGCCAAGAGGATGACCGGCCGGTGTCGGACTGGAACAGCAGCAAGGAACCGCTGTTGTTCGTCCTCATTGAAGGCACGTCGCTTCCGTTTCTCGTGACCGACTTCCGGGAGTTTGTCCACGGAGGCCAAAGGAGCCCAAGAGGCGGGCATCCGCTTGTTCTTCACGCACCAATTCCCAAAGGCCCGAAGCACATCATAAAAGTGATTCTTCGTACGATTGGAAAGCGGCTTGGCCGGGATGTTCCTCCGGTCCTTTCGACGGTGGTAGACCTCGCTCATGACCGACTGTCGCCATGTGACAAAGGACTCCTCGGAGATGTCGTCAAGCCGCTGCCAGTCACAAGACTTGGACAGCCGCTCTAACCGCATTTTCGCTTGATCGATATAGCTGTCCGCCTTACCGGCTTCTCGAAGTGAAGCGGTCCAGTCCGCAATATGTGCATCGAGTAATCGCGATCGCTGGGACTGATGTGGATCGACCAGCCCGACTTCCTTTCGGGCCGCCTTGAGTTCCATGTCCGCCATCAGTTGCAAGGAGGCCCTGCGATCGGTGAATGCCACACGGCTCTTGCGACCGCCCTGAGGGTCTCGCCAGCAGATGCGGTACTTGCCCTTTTTCCCGCTGGCAGTCGTGGTCGGCTTTTCAAGCCACATTCAACGCCCCCTTGCCGTCCGAAGACTGGGCCGACGTGACCCAGTCCTCGACGTTGTCCCGCAACCAGAGCCGCTGTTTGCGGCCGATCTGTATGCTTGCGGCGGGGAATGTACCCTTGGAGATCATTTCGTAAAGGGTGCTCCGGCTGACCGGAATGTAGTGTTCGATGATCATGTTCAGTGTCAGCAGTCGTGGCAGCGTAGGCGTGTTCACTTGCCCTTGACCACCTTTACGTCCTCTACGATCCGCTCGGCGATCTTCAGGACCTCTCGGTCGATCTCGGCGTAGTCCAAGGCCCCTTCCCGGCTCAGCAGGATTCGCTCCAGGGCCTTCCAGACCCCCGATTCGGCGTTCGGGAAGAACCCGACGAATCCGGGGTTGGTTGCGATGGGCGCGACGGTGTTTCGGGGGTTTAAAAGGCCCCAGTCGCCGCCGCTGACATTCCAGGTCAGCACGAACTCGCCCTGGCCGAACGAGAGCGACATCGGCTTCTGAGGGTTGGCCTCGTGGATACGGACGAACGGGTCGAGCCGCTCGGCGATTAATTTTCTGGCGTCCTGGCCCTGCTGAACCTCCCAGGGCCGCAGGACGCCCTTGGCGACCAGCAGGGCCCCGAGGTCTTTCAGATGGCTCGGGTAGACCGTCTTGTGCTCCAGGTGCAGGCGAAGGAACTTGCGGGCCTCGACGGTGACGGTGGTTTTATCGTTGATGGTGAGTGGGTTCGTGGCTTGCATAGAGAGTTGTGCGGCCGGAGCCGCGAGGTAGAGACACGACCGCCCCGCCTGCGATGCGTCACAAGCGGGGTCGGTGGTGTCGGACGAGAACAATGAGTGTGGGGCTACGTCACGGGACGTAGCGACGATTGACCAGGAGGTCGTGGGCGTTGTCGATCAGAGACTTCTGGGCTTCCTGGACGGCCCGCAGTTCCCCGGGCGGCACGTACTGGACCAGATACGGCCCGAGTTTCAGAAGCTCGTCGATGCTGGAGGCGGCCGGGTACTTGTAGAGCACGGTGTAGTCGCGGGCGATGTCTTCCCGATCGACTCCGGCCGTGGAGCCGAGGAAGTCGTAGAGCCGGAAGTTCTCCGCGAGATCGGTGAACCGCCGTGCCTTGCCGTCGGGGACCGTATTCCCGGCGGCCTGATAGCCGGCGATCTCGGCGGTGAGGCGTTTGAGTTCGTCGCGCCGGTCGTCGGTGATCCAGGTCTCCCCGAGTCGCCGACGGATGAACGCGAGTTCTTCCCGTTGCCGCGTGAAGTTGACGCGGGCGGCCGTCTGCACGTCGGCCAGTGTGTCCGGCTCGGTGCGGGGCCCTTTGGCGTCGTCAATGAACCGCCAGGGGGCCACGGGATAGAGACTGCCCCGGTTCAGCAGGCCGGCGTTATGCACGTAGGCCGAGAGGACCAGTTCGTCCCGATTCCGCATGTCGTCGGTCCCCTGGAGCGTCAGGATTTGCCAGAGGCTCCGGGGGTGGTTGCCGGTGTAGATGTCATCGAGCGAACGAAGACTATCGCCCGTGGACGCACGCAGCCCCGCCGCGACGGTGCGGACCTGGGTCCGAATGTCGTTATTGAGGCTCGTCGGCGTCCCGAAGGATTGGCCGTCGGGCAGCGTGAGGATGCCGTCCTTGTAAGTGGCCGTGCCGCTCATCGCCGCTTCGGCTTTGGCCCGGGCGGTCTCCTGCTTCGCCTTGAACTGCTGGGCGGCCTGCTCCCGCTGACCGTCGGTGATGCCGCCGAACTCCTGTGCCGTGGCGTCCAGGGCTTTGCGGATGCGAACGGTCTGTTCGTCCCTGGGCAGTCGGGTGAACTCCGGGGTGTTAAGCAGTCCCTGGACCACCTCGGCGAATCGAGTCTGTGCCCGGATCACGCGACCGGCCGTCTCGGAGTCCTTGGCGGCCAGTTCGAGGGCATTGGGGACGCCGTCGAACTCCAGGGACTTCGGGTAGGCGATCATCTGGCCCAGGAGGTCGTCATACTTGCCCATGGGGAAGTCGCTGATGCGGGTCGATGAATCGGCCTTCGTCGTCTCGTGCAACAGCCGAGTCCAGTCCTCGTGACTGAGCTTTTGCGACTGTGGAATGAGCGTCCTGGCCGTCAGTGTCCCGGCCTTGGCCTGGCCCCAGAGGTCCGCATAGACCGTCGGGTCGGACTCACGGGCGAAGATGCGTTCCCGCCAGTTGTCCATGTCGTGACGGTCCGACAGGTAGCGATTGAACTGATTGGCCGAGTCCGGATCGAGCAAGGCGATCCGCGTGGCTGCGTCGGCGACTTCCGGGTCATCGAGCTTGAGCCGGCCGGAAGCCAGCGCCGCTTCGGCCTGGGCCTGAATCCCCTTGGCCAGCCGGGCGTTCGCCTTATCGACCAGTACCGCCTGTTTCTCGCCCTGTTCATCGAGCATCTCGCCGTAGCGGATGGCGTCGCTGTTGATCTCGATGACATCTTTGAACGGAATGCCCCAGGCCTGGGCCGTGGCCCCGTCAATGCGGACACGCTCCGGCCGGTTGCCGCTGGCTTCCATGAGCTTCGAGAGGAGTGTCGACTTGTTCTGCTCCTCCCGGGCTTTCTGTTGCCGCTGGATCATCGCGTCGAGTTCCATGGTGCGACGCATCCGCATGAGCGGAAGCTGCTGTTGGAGTTGTTTGACCGAGGGGTGATCGGCCAGCGTACCGCCCGCCCCGGCGTTCTTGATGTTGCCGAGGATCGAGAGCACGCCTTCGTCCCCCGTGGCCTCTGCGGTCTCCCCGGCGGCCTTGATGACCAGAGCATTCACGTCCGCCCCGCTCATCGTCAGCCGTGCGTCGTCGATCAGTGTTCGAAGCTGCTGCGTGGCGGCCTGGGGGTCACGGCCCTGTAAGACCTGAGCGACCCGAGCGGTAAAGTTGGCCACACGCTCGTCCTGCCGTTCGGCCCGCCGCACTTCCATGTGCCGGCCGACCAGTTGCCCCATGCCCTGTTGCACGACAGGGAAGACCGCTTCGGACTCATAGGCGTCTCGCCCGTCAGTGACGGGAGCAAGTTGCTGGTGAGCCCATTGCTCGACTTCCTCCGGGTTGTCGCTGAATCGGACGGGAGAAGATTCCCAGTCCACCTGCATCTGTCGGACGCGCTCGGTCGCTTCGTTGGCCGCGATGTCCTGCCGAAGCTGCGTGATGTACCAGGGGTTGTCGGCCTCGGCGATCTCGCCACGGTCCACGGCGGCTTTTAGGGCCTTGGTGTTCTGGTATCGACGCTGCTGGAAGTCCGCTCGGGCACGCGCCTTGGCCCCTTCGACATCGGCTTCATGACGACGGGCGAAGGTGTTGTTGAGTTCCGGCACGATCTGGCCGAGGGCATTGCCCAGGGCCGCAAGCTCGGCCGCCGTCTGATTCGAGGGGGCCTTGAGGTTCGGGGCGATGAACTGATTCGTCGGCTGGGCGACGGGACGGAGCGGGATGTTGAACTCGCTCATGCGTCCTCCTTCGGACGGGCAAGGTGCGGATCAAAGCTCAGCGCCTGAGCGAGCAGGTTCAGGATGTTGCCGAGATCGTCGTAGTGCATATCCGCGCCCGCGATCACCAGTGTCCGCTCAAGGGCATTCCACGCGGTCGTCAACAGGTCGTCGGTCTGCTCAATGATGTATTCGGTGTCGGTGACCTCCAGGCGGGGATCGAACGGCTGAGCGAACGTCCAGTGTCCGGCCCTATCGCCCTTCGGCGGGTGCCATTGGACCTTGAAGTGTCCGTAGCAAAACACCGCGACGAACGGGCGTGCCGGCTGCTCTTGAGCCAACTGCACCAGAACGCCGAACTGGTACCGCAGGACTTTCAGGGCGGCGTCGAAGCGTGGGTGCTCCACCGTGACGCCCAACGAGTCGAGGATGCCCGCCACGCCGGCCAGCGTGTGGACCTGAATCTCATCAGAGGTGTCCCAATCGGAGTCGGGATCGAGCGGACTTCCGTCGGTCGTACGGAGCCAGAGGGTCTGGCCGTCCGTCGATTCGATGACGTGTCGGTCATCGACGAGGATGCGTAAACGTGAGGTAAGTGTCTGCATGGTTGTCTTTCTTGTGGCGAACGAAGGAACGGCCCCGCCGTGGCGTTAAGCACAGCAGGAGCCGCTCCCTTCGGTCGTGAGGGTTAAAGGGTTATTTGGGGATGTTGGCGACGGCCGCGATGCCCTTGAGGGCTTTGACGCGATGCGTCTGCGGGTCGGCGGCGTAAAAGGCCGTCCTGAGGTCGGGGTACTCTTGCAGCAGTCGGTGCTGCACGGCGGCGTTGTACTGATCGACCACCTTCATGATCCGGTCCGCACGTTCTTCCTTGAGCACGTCAAAGTCGCCGGCGAGGCCCTTGTAGCCATTGGAGGCGATCAGACGCCCCAGGGCCTCGTGCAGCGTATAGTCGCCGAGTCGGACCTCCTGGCGGAGTTCCTGCCGACGGTCGTACGCCGACTGGCCCTGATCGTTGCGATAGGCCGTCAGGTCCAGGCCACGGAGCTTCTCGCCGAACCCGTTGGTGATGCGATTGCCCAGTGAGAGCATCTCCTTCACCACGGGATCACCGGTCGACGTCTTCACCGGCAACGGCGAGAGGTTGTTCCAGAGCACGCCTTCCACGGGCTTGCCGAAGAAGTCGCGACGCGGCTCAAGCCGGTGCTTGAAGAGCGTACGGTTCTGGATTCTTTCCACGAGCCCCTGGGCGTGCTTGAAGTCCTCGTCGTCGAACAGGTCCGACACGAAGGACTGTGCCCCGCTCAGCGGAATGACGCCCGAGCCGATCTGGGCCATCGTCTGGTTCGCGCCCGAGGTGTCGCCGTTGGCGTACTTCAGGGCGGCCGAGAGGCCCATGAGATACCGCTTGTCGCTGTAGACCTTCGAGAGGCCCGTCGCGACGGCGGCGATCACGTTCGTCTTCTTCTCGTCCGGCAGGTCCGACTGATCGAGGGCTTCCACCGCATTGGCACAGAGGGCCGCGACGGTGGAGAACGGTTCGATCTGCTGGTAGCCGATGCTCCGAACGGTGCCGTCGCCATTGGGGACGACGAAGCTGTACGGCTGGTAGCCCGCGTCGTACCACAGGCGGCCTTTCTGGCTGTTGCGATCCGGACCCGAGCCGGTGATCCGGCCGTTGGCCGCCATCATGCCGAACAGGCCCAGCGTCATCAGCCCCATCACCTGTCGGCCACGGTAGGCCGCCGCGATGCGGGGATTACTGCTGCTGATGCCCTCCCGGAACGCGCCGCTCATGTACTGCACGCCCGGGACACTCATCACCGCCTCGCGTCCGATGTTCACCGGGGTTCGCAGGAGCGGCTGGAAGAGCCACATCAGCGGCAGCTTCATCGCCCGGTCGAAGAGCTTGATGGCCTCACTGCTGGACTGACTGAGCGGACGCTTGAAGGTCAACTCCTGTAGCTCCCTGACCGTCATCGGGTCGAGGAATGCCCCATTGAGGTCGAAGCCGGCCTTCACGAAGTCATGGACAAAGTCTTCGAACGCGGGCGTGCCGTGCTGAAGTCCCTTGGCCGCCGCTTCGTCCATCGCCCGTGTCCGCAGGAACGCCCGGCCGTAGACCTGGCGGTAGACTTCGTCCAGGGTGTTCATCGTCCGCAGGGCACCGGTCCCGACGGCGTACAGCCCGTCGATGCCGGCCTTCAGAGGCCCCGAGAGGTCCCGAACGTCCGACGGCCGAAGGTAGGGAATGGCGTCGTGCTCCGACACGCTCGCCCCGCTCTTGAACGTCCGCACGATCGCGTCGATCCCTTCACGCCCTTCGGCACTCAGCGTGGCGAAGTCGTGCAGCGTGTGGAACAGGTTCTTGTAAAGGTCCAGCCCGAACCGCAACGAGTCGGCGTCACGGTTGCCCACGCCGCCAAGGACGTATTGCAACGGCTTGGTGACGCTGGAGATCAGGCCGCCACTGACCTGCGTCAGCATCGCCACCCGGGGGTGACTGAGAATGCTGCCCAGGTAGAGCCCCTTGGCGAGGTTCATGTACGTGCGGTCTTTCACCGAGCGACTGATATCGGTGATCGCCTGGGCGGTCCTGGCGGGATCGCCCTTGGCCCGTTCGATGAGCGTTTCGAACTGCTTCAGGAGCTTGCCGCCGGATTTATCGTCGGCCTGCATGAGCGCCGCGTAACCGACGTTGGCCAGTTCCTCGTCGAGTGCGACTTCGGGCATCACGATCTTGTGTTTGCCCAGCAACCGGCCCGACTCGGTCTGAATGTCCTGCATCAGTATTCTCATCCGACTGAAGCTGTCGAACGCGATCTCGAACTGCTTCTTCAGGCCCGCGTCCTCCGGAGAGGCCCGAACGGCCCGAAGGGTCTTGGCGACCTGATCGGCCCACGATTGGGTCATGCCACGCCAGTAGAGGAACTTGCCGCTCATGGCCCGCAGGTGATCGGCCCCGCGACTCATCTCCGAGAGCGTGGTGAGACTGGAGCCATTGTGGAGCATCAGGTTCACCGCGTCGGCCACGGCCGCCTTGTGCGTCTCGACGCCCCCTCGGTCGCCCTGAATGACGTGATCGAACACGTCGGTCAGTTGGGCCATGACGGTCTTCGCGTCGTCGCCCCGCACGGTGCCGAGGTTAAGGAAGGTGTCGGTGGCTTTGTCGAAGATCGCCTGACGGGCGGCCGGGTCGTCCAGGTCGGTGTCGAGGAGCCGGGACTTAAGGTGCTCGACTTCGGGACGAACGCCGACGTGGTCGCCCATCGCATCGAGTCCCCCGAATTGACGAAAGGCCATGCGGACCGGCTCCGTGATCTCAAGGCCGACCGGCGTCTTCTCCACGTCCTTGTAAACAGCCGACATGAATCGGCTGAGTTTCTGCCAGCCGGGACGGGCCCACTCCTGATCGAGAGCCCCGGTGTAGGCGAAGTGCTCGAAGCTGCGGGCGATCGCTTCGGCCGCGGCCTTGCTGCGGTCGTCAACGGCGAACCCGAGGGCCTGCCGCATGTTGCCGAAGAACTCCGGAGCGACGCCAAGGAGGTCGTAAGCGTGCGTCAGTTCGTGAACGAGCGTCGAGACATCGGCGGTCTTGAAGAGGCCGATGACCGCCCGGCCGTCCACGACCTGCGTCCACCCCTGCCGCGTTCCGTCCTCGGCGGTTTTGTAATACCGCTGCGACGACGTAGCCGCATCGGCGATCGCCTGTTTCAGGTCGGCCCGCTTCACGGTCTTCTGGAGATCGATCGAACGCCAGCCGGCGCGTACGCGGTCGTTGACCCATCGGTTGTCCGGCACCGAGACCGAGAGGCTGTACGTGCCGCCGGGATGACTCTCGGCATGGACCTGAAGGCCCTTGACGGTGTAAGTCTGCACCGTCTTCGTCTCGCCGTTGAGGTCGATGACGCCGGCCTTCGGTTTCACGCTCTCGACATCGGCCGCCGTCACCGGGACCGATTTGCGGGTGTCGTAGTACGACTCGAAGCGGGAGAGGTAGTCGCCCGCCTCCTTCTCGGTCATGGACGCCAGCTTCGCCTTCAGAGCCTTGCCGGTCGCGTCCTTGGGCTCCAGCGTCGACCCGACCGCACGCAGGTGATACATCATCTGGCGGGCCGTCGGAATGTCGTCGGCTTCCACCGCAAAGACACGGGCCATGTGAAAGGCCTGCCGACCCAATGCGTCCAGGCCGTCCGTCGCACGGGCCACGTTCCCCTTCACCGGCCAGAGTTGAGCCAGAGCGTCAGGACCTGTCCCTAGAATCGGCCCCTCGGGGGGATCGACAGCGATCAAGTCATCCGCAGAGTCGTTCAGAGAAGGTTCGACCTTCGGCTTGTTCTCCTTCAGGAACTTCGTGGTTTCCAGATGGTCCCATGAAGTGGTTCCAGGGGCCGGGAGGGCCTTTGGGGTCTCGGGGGCGGGTAAGGCACCTTGCGTCGGCTCGACGGTTTCGACGGAGAGGACCTGGCGATCGTTCGGACCCGCCGGGAGGTGTTCCGGTGGCAGGTCGCCCGCACGGGCCTGGAGGCTGGAGGACGCAGAGCGGCCCCGGGCGTCCATTGCGTTCTGAGTGGCCTGCCCTTCGGTCATCAGGCGATCACCGTTCTCGGCCCAATACTTCTCGTATTCCGCATCGACCGTTCGGCGGGCTTCGGACTGGAGTGCCGCGTCAACGACTTCGGCCTTGGCCTCGTTATCACCGTTGACGAACGTCAGCAGCTTCGCGAGGTCTTCGGCGGACTGGCCGCCCTCACGGCCGATCTTGCCCAGGTGGGACATGACAGTGGTGAAGGCCTGCTCTTCGTTGAAGTCCGGATGAGCGGCCTTGATCTCGTCAATACGTGACGCGATCTCCGGATGGTCGGTGCGGAGTTGGGCGATGTCGCTCTGAAGATTCTTCGCGATCGCTTCGGCCCCCACGCCGGCCTCTTTGGACAGTTCCTTGCGGGCCAGAATGCCGACGCCACGAAGCACGCCCTTCCCGACGTTCCAGATCGCCTTGCCCGCCAATTCCGTCGGGCCGCCCACGAGCACGCCATCGACGGCATTGCGGAATCGATTCATCGTCTCCGAGCCGCCGGGGTCCGTCTTGAGGACATCGAACACCGGAGCGAGGGCCGTCCCCTCGACATGAGGGGCCAGCGCGTCGGCGAACTTCTCCTGCTTGCCGGGGAACGCGATCATTCCCGACAGACCGGTCTCCAGCACGAATTGCGCCACGCGACCGATCCTGCCGCCCGCCAAAGCGGCACCGAGGAGTTTTGAGCCGGCCCAGGCATTGCGGCCCAGTGACATCGCACGGCTCAGCGGCACCAGGGCCGGCAGTTGCTGGGCAATGACGTGGCTGATGTTGCCCGTCGTCGTGTACTCGGCGGTCGAGTTGTAAGAGGACTTGCGGTCACTGCTGCTGACCGCGTCGAACAGCGGCGTCACGGCGGCCTGATCGAAGTCGATCAATCCCTGCGGCACCGCACCGACGGCTTCGCCGGCCGTATCCAGCCAGGACATCTGCTGGCGGGTCCGCTCACGGAACAGTTCCGTCGATTGCTTACGGGCCTGCGGCGAGAGCGTTTCGGCGGCGTGCTGGTTCCACAGGGCGAGCTTGTCGGCCTGAGAGAGTTCGGGCGTCGGGACGGGCGGATGGGGTTGCTGCTGATTCTGCGGAAGACTCGGGCCTGTCAGCGGCAGGAGCGAGGCGTCGGACGAAGTGTCCGGATTCGTGGCTGGGGTCAAGGATTCCTTGTGCGATGGGGTTTCAGGAGGAAACGAACGAGTTCCAGGGCCATCAGAGCGACGGCCGGTACGGATACCATTGTGGGGGTCTCTGATTGCCGTCTGCGGCGGCCCGGAGTTCCGAAGGGGTCGGCGGGACGGGAAGGCCGAGCTTGCGGGCTTTGGCCCGCTCGGCGTACAGACGCTGCAACACGGCTTTGCGTTCGCGTTCTTGCTCGGCCAGAGCCCGGTACTTGGCTTCCAGTTCTTCCCGGCGTTTACGGGTGCCTTCGGGATCGGGATCGACGTAGTGCCGCTCTCTCAGGAACTCCGGCAGGAGAACCTTCTTCGCGGGCTGGGACGAGGGCTCTTGCTTCCGCCTGGGCCAGCCAACGAAGTCCAGGAACAAAGGGACCAACTCGTCGGTCAATTCCGGAATCGGTTTGCCGTTCCTCTTGGCGTACGACCGCTGCCGGAGCCGGCGTTCCCACGCCTTCTCGATGCAGAACTGCACGCCTTCATGAAAGGTCTTCAGGTCATCGCCTTCGAGTTCATCGGCGCGTGGCCAGATCGCAGAAGGCATCAGCCAGTCGTCCAGAGGGGCCACACGAGCCCCCCGGTAAGTCATGGGTTCGGTCATCAGAAGTCGTTGTGCTTGTCGGGAAGTCGGCCCCACATCTTCAGGACGCGAAGGCGGGCATAGACCTGATGCTTCCCGGCCTGCGATTCGGCACCGAGGCGGGCACACAGGTCATCGAACTCACTGGTGTAGGCCAGTTCCTCCACCGGCAACGTGCCGGCGGTAAACAAATCGACCAGGGTCTGGTCGGCGGGTAACGGGGGCAGGGTCATGGTCTTTCTAAAAGGCCCGGCAAGGCGTCTCAAGGCGTGGTTTTACGCGCTGCGAGCGGCCGGGAGGGGTAAAGGTCGGGTGAGAGGGGCCAAGGGCTGTTTTGGGGGGTTGAGGGTGACTTGGGCTCCGAGGGGAGCCAAGGGAAAACATCCCTGATGGTCGTTCAAGAAAACATCATCGCTGAAGGCGGGGAGTGGACTTGTACCACTCGGCAAAGCGTTGAGCCTCGGCCTCATCAAAGACCCACTCGGAGAGCCCACCGTCTACCCGGGAGCGCTTGTGGCCGTTGAGGTGTCCTTTGCGGACCTGGGCATGAATGGTCTGGCGGTTACGGATACCGCAGAGGCGAAGGAGATCGTTCGTCGTCAGGAGCATGATCGAGCATGTATTAGTCGTTGAAGCCAAAAATAATACCTGGTCAGGCATTCGCGTTGAAAAACACGAGCCTGAGCCCCTGGAACGTCCAGAGGACTTGAAGACGCCCCCGGATGACCGAGGGTTTCAACTGTGATGATGAGACAGGCAGGCAGAGTGGACCGGGTTTGCTTCGTTCTCGAACCTGGAGGTCTGAGACCCGGCCCACTCGTGTGCCAGCCACATCGGGATGAAGGCGTTGGAGGGAGATTCCAAGCCTTCGCCAAGGAAGGTCAGTCGGCAGGAGGGATGCCGGTGCTGGTGGTGTAGGAAGACCACCAGCGGAGGGGAGACGATGGGGATGTCAGGGCTCCAAGAGCCCATAAGGGCTTGTCGAGCCCCTTAAAGGTCTTAAAGGACTTGAACACTGCTTAAGGAGCGTTGTGTCCGGGTCCTGCTTTTCCTGCTTGAAGGATGCGCGTGTCAGCCGTGATGGCTTGGGCTTTCGCCCCGAACCGACTGTTGCCAGCCGGCGACGGGTGGGTCAGGTCCGTCTGGTGGAAGGAGCAACCGAGATCGCGTCCTTTCCTAATAATGGCCCCAATCAAATTGGGGCTCTAGGCGAAGAAGTAGTCCGACTTTTTCACGCATGCGAGGTCGAGGTCTCCCATCTCGGGAGGTGGATCGAGCGGCACTGAAAGCACAGGGTCTAGCTGCGACTTAAAATCAGCGAGAATGTCGCGGGAATACATCTCAACGAAAACATCTCGAATGCAGTTCTGAAGCACCGGTATGTCAGAGGCGTGAGTTCCATAGCTGTCGTGGACGCAAGCAAAATGGCTCACGCCGCGTTCACGAGCCTTGTTGACCGTAAGCACGAGAGCCGCAGCATCCAACGAATGTACAAAGTTGGCCGAGATCGACTGTTCCTGCTTTTTGGTATCGATCCTGGGCGTGTCTCCTTTGTGAACTTTCATGCGTATCTCTTTCCCAAGCACATACACCTTGATGCGACTGAACTGAGGCTTGTAGTAATCCTGCTGGGCGATAAAACCGCTAGGAGATTTCCAAGCCACGGGACGGTTCAGTTCAGCAACACTGACGGCGGCATCCTGAAGCCACCTCATCGCTTTGTGCGGCCCAGGCATCAGCCCTTCCATCTTTGCCCACATGATATCTTTGAGATAGGTGGCCGCTTCGCCCACAATGCCGTCGAAGATGTGCTTCTTCGACACGTTCGCGATGATCGACTCGATAATCTTGTCCCGGACCCCGTCCTCTTTTCCTCCGAATGGGATCACCATGACTGGCCCCTTGCAGATTGACCGATCGACTCCAAATTGCTGCCAGAGTCTCGACATCTCCTCATCATTTCGTTCGACAAGTTCTGCCTGAACGGCCTCTGCGACGGTACGGTAAATGTCCGCAGGCTGATGTGCTGGCTCAAGATTTACGAGCGATCCGCATTGACGATCCCGGAGCATCGCCGAGAAGTGCTGCAAGCCATTGTTTGTCCCGTCCACTGTTACCGGGAGATGGCACTGGAAATCGGCACCCTGCTCGACCGCATCGGCTACAGCTTTGCAAGCCGCCAGGAATCGCCAGGGACTATCACCACCATCTGCGTCGATCCAAAAGCCTTTCAAATCGCCGAATGGTTCCGCCGCCACGCGGATCATCAGATGCAAATTGTCTTCAGCCCAAGCGATGCGATCGGTGTAACTGATTTTGTCTTTGCCGTAGCAGTTGGCTGCATGGATCAGCAACCACTTCCACCCCTCGCTCCCTAGTGATTTTCCGTCTGCGAACTCTAAGAAGCCCTTCGCCATGTCATGCCCCTGCGGATTCAGGTGCGATGGCACAGCGTAAACGCGGCCACGAAAGTCGAGTTGATACGGCAGGTAGAGAGTGGGTTTATCAACGAACGCCTGGGCAACTCGGAAGAGTGCATCTTCACGCAGGCGCTTGTTCTCTCGCGCTAGATTCGTTTGATAGACTTCACGGGCACTAGCGTTTCGGAGTTTCCATTCTTCTTCGGAAGCATCGGGGCCGAGCTTGGCAGGTATCGGAAGATCATCGCCGGCGAGTGTTGCACCGATCGGAATTCCTATTTTCCGAGCATGGATGGCCTGATCAAACACCCAACGGTTCACACGCCAGCGCGTTTCTTGAAGATGAGCCAGTGCGGCGAACACCTCCGATTGATCGGACATCTCCAGCTTTTGCTGATGTTCTTTCGTGGCTGAAGGGATCAGTTTTGAAACTCTGCCCCGCAGGCTGAGATATCCGCCGCCAGTAAACCCGTTCCACGGCCGTGGCTTTATCACCATCGGCTCAAGTATCGGGAGCAAGATTTCATTACGGCTATTGAAGTCTTTCACCATAATTTCTAGCGACTCTGTGGGGCGAATTCTTTCTTCTTTTCCGTATCGACCACCCCTAACGATCTCGATGTAGCCTGTTGAGTCCCGGAAATGTTCAAGCAGAAAGCGGCCCACGTTCACGCGGTCTGTTGTCTCCCATCGGCTCACGGCTACCGCGTACTTGTTCGCGACATTCGCGATGGCTTTCTTCCGAACTTCGGGTCTTGCTCCGCCTTCAGATCGCTCCAAAACGTCGATGAAAGTGTTGAACAAGGGGGTTCCAGCAGCGTCTTTGAACTCCACAGCTTGCACTTCGGCTTGGACCAAGCTGCCAAGGTTGGCACAGATCGCTACAACTGGAATGCCCACACGAAGGTAAGCGTCATTGATAATCGACCGCGCAGCGATCGCGGCAACCGTCGATGAGGACAGGCACTCCAATAGCGGCACCACGCTGTGATGCCTGCCGGCCTTTGATTTTGCATCCTGTCGAATCTTGTCGAGGCGATCAACAAACCGCTTAATAGACCGCAGGACTGCGACGCGGCCCCACGGTGTGTCAGCCGCTTTACCTCTCGATATCAGCTTTTCGTTCCGATTTCGGTACTCGCGGACAGACCGCTTCGACGCGTCTTTCTCAATCTCCGTTTGACGATCGATTCCATCCAAGACCTGAAACGGGCAAATCTCTTCGATCGAGTTTTCTTGAAGCATGTACGCACCTTACCACTGTTTTTGTGGTGGATTTCTCATGTCCCTGGAGGAAATACTGAACACAGCAGACGCGCTAGACTTTGTGTCTAACGGGCCTAAAACCTGTCAGCCCGAAAACGTGCCGAGCCGCCACAAGGGACAGTCCCGACCGCCACAGACTGGCATCGAAATATTTTTCGGATTTCTCAAAACGCTGCGGAAAGTCTTGCGCGGAGGGTGCCTTCTGCTGGCCAGCCAGAGGCTCCCGGGTGTCCACGTTCCGTTCCCGCATGGCCGAACTCTAACACGGTTTGGGAGTGCGATTCGGCCTGAAAAGGCCCAGAAAATGCGACTTGGCAGACGCTATGGATGTTTAGTCCGAAGTTTCCGCGAGACTTGAACAATTTCCTTAGACATCCCGCGTCTTGGGACAGGACTTGTGACATCTGTGACACGGCCCCGACCGACTGTGACGGAGGAAAATTTTTTAGATTTTTGAATTCCGTGCGGAATCAGGGCTTTTTGAGACTTTCGCCATAAAGGCCCCTAGACCCCCGGTTTTAGCCATCGGAGCCTCTACCCGACCTCAGACCCTTCCAAACGCCTCCAAAGCCGCGCATGTGGCCTTGACGAGGCGCGCGGGGCATCGTGGCATCAGTCCCGCCCTCTCAAGTCGCTCTAACGGTCACTTTGCCAGCCGACCGTCGTCCTGATGTGGGCGCGAGGCCCTCTTGACTCCCCTGCCTAGGCTCAGCATCTTCCGCCGCCGGTCGGACGAGTCGAACAAAGGGGAACCTCACGTCATGCAGACCACCAAGCCGCCCGAGAAGGGTTCTGTCCTCATCGCGATCGGCATCCTGATCGCCCTGCTGCTTAAGCTCACGCTGGAACTGTTCGTGGTCTACTTCATCGTCAAGGGGGCCATTTGGCTCTGGCGGAACGCCTAGGGAAGGAGCGTCATGCCATACCGTGTCCGCGATGCTCTGAACTGTCTCGACTTCGAAGTCTGGAGCCATCAGGCCTCTTACGGCGACCAGAGGTACAACGCACGCAAGCTGCTGGACATCCTCGGCAACGTCTCGCTCCAGTCGATCACTCCCAAGACCGTCGACAAGCTCCTGAACTGGCATCGTGACAGGCGATACGCATTCAGCACCATCAACCGCAGACTGGCCACCTTGAGCGGCGTGCTGCGGTATGCGGAGACCCGGGGCTGGATCAACAACCCTCCGGAGGTCCGAATGCTCCGGGTCCAGAAGACCGGCCTGCGATTCCTGTCACCGGAGGAGGAGACGCTGACGGTCAATCACTTCTACGGTGTCGGGGAACGTGACATGGCCAACTGGGTTGAGTTCATTCTGGACACCGGCTTACGGGCCGGCGAGGCACTGACTCTGAGAACTCAGGTCGCACTCGATGGGGTTTCGATCGTCGTCAAGGGCTCCGACGGCCGCCCTGCCCGCACGATTCCGCAGACAGACCGTGTGAGGCGTGTCGTGCGGTCGAGAGTGGCCACAGGACTTCGGCCGACGGACCGACTCTTCGGCGACCTGAGTCTTCGCGTGGTCAATGCCCGCTGGAAACGCTATCAACGCATCTTCGGCAAGTCCGGCAAGAATGCGGACCGCCCGATCATCCTGAGAGAGACGTTCATCGTGAGGCTGGTGCGGGCCGGCCGTAGCCTGGACGAAGTTGCGGCCTTGGCGGGCTTGAAGAACCAGCGGGCGGTCTTGAAGTACGTCCCATTCATGCCGGTGGACCTGAAGGCCGCTGTGGCTCTCATCGAACGGCCGTCTCACCCCAGCCTCCTCAGCACCCTTCCCACCCCCGAACGATGCCAGGACCCTCCCCGCTCCGTCACATAGCCCTTCTCATTCAACGCCGCACAGATCGCCCTCACCGTTGTCACACCCTCCCGTCTCAGCCCGTCGATCACCGGACGCAATCGTTCGGCCTCGGCTCGGGCCTTGGCCCGGTTATGTCCTGCCACGTCGAACGCAGCGGCCTGAAGATTGGTCGGGTTACCCAGCGAGAGCCCACGGGCCCTTCGTGCCGCGAGTGCCTCTTTGGTCCGCTTGGAGATCATCTCCCGTTCGTACTCGGCGAAGACGGCCAGGAGTTGCAGCATCATCCGAGAGGCATCGGGAAAATCCGCCGCCTTGAACTCCACGCCGGGCGTATCGAGCAACGCGGAGACGAAGGCGACGTTGCGGGCGAGCCGGTCCAGCTTGGCGACGATGAGCGTGGCCCTGCACCTCCGGGCGAGTGCTAACGCCTTGCGAAGTTCCGGCCGGTTCTCGTGGTGCTTGCCCGATTCGACTTCTTCGAACGCACCGACGATCGCCCCGCCGAGTCTGGCGACACACTCGGCAATCATCGTCCGCTGGGCTTCCAGCCCCAGGCCGGAGCGTCCCTGCTTCTGAGTCGAGACACGGTAGTAGGCGACGAACGGACGTGACATGTGGACTCCTGTCCAAGTCTCGAAGGGACGTTGTGTCCCCGGGACACGGGCTGTCGATCGGTCGGAATCAGGGGTGAGGGCCGAAGTGGGGACAGACCGATTTAAGCAAGATAGAGGCACCGGAGGGCCCAGTGGCTACCCAGACCCTCTGGACGCATTCGAGCGCCTCCTACCCCCACTGAATCGGCCTTGCTGGCCACGCTGGCAAAGAGGCCGAGAGCACTTCCGCACTCCCGGCCCCGTCACTGACTGCCGACTCGCCCTTAGTCCTGGGTCGGGGCATCAGCGTCGGCGTCAATCTCGTCTTCCCACTTGCGGCGGCGGCGTTCTTCCCTCCGCAGGCGTCGGGCCTCATCGAGCTTGCGGCCCAATGGCGTTGTCCAGGTGAACTCCGTCTCGCCCAGCCGCAGGACGAAGGAGAAGGAGGCCCGGTACTTCCAAAGCTCCCGAAAGCCCGTCATGCCGGCCATCACGTCGGACACGTCGCCATTCGGCTCGATCTTCCACACGTCAAAGAACGGCCGGGCCAGCGGCTTGTCCGGCAGTGGCCATGCCATCATCGACACCTGCCCCATGAGCCGATTCGAAATCAGCCCGTAGTCATCGCCCAGCAGGCGGAACGGGATGCGGGCAATGCGAATGGCGATCGGGCAGAGCCGGGCGAACCATTTGGTAGACGTAACATCGAAACGAAGATGCGACGGGAAATGCAGAACGGACATGCGGACCTCCAGGACAGAACACGAGAGCCACAACGGCCCTCAAAGCCCCCCGGCGGCCGTTAAGCCGTGTGGGACTGACTACAGGCGAATGCGATGCCTTCGAGCGGAGCGACGGACCACGGCGTCAATGCGGGTCACTTTGGGAAATGAAAAGCCCCCAGGGCCGTTTAGGGCTCCAAGGGCTGGCGAGTTCAAACCTATCGAATCCAGTACGTCACGCCGCCGAAATCGACGGCCGTGTAATCCATTTGAAGTTCCCGGGCGGCCCGGTCCCAGTCGATACAGTTGTTCGGCCAAGAGGCATCGGAATTGATGGCCCCGATGTCGTTGGCAAGCTCTTCGGCATAGTCGCGGAAATAGCTGTCCCGAATGAGCGTCTCACCGTATCTCCAGTCGGCCGCGTAGCCTTCAGCCTCTTCGGCCAACGCTTTAAGCGTCTTAAGCTCTTCGGCCTCATCGCTATCGTCCCAGGCCTGTAAGGCTTGTCGGGCCGCGAAGAGCTTGCCGATTCCCGCCCCGCGAGAATCCCCCGTAGTGTTGTCGTATGCCTCTTCGGCCTCTGAGACACCATCGGCGAGCGTTTGCCGTTCCGCTTCAAGCTCTTCAATGCGGGCGATAATGTCCCGAGAATCAATAACGTCATCAGAATTACTAATAGACATGGGAACCTCCTAGAAATGATCAGGGAACCGGCCGGACAATCGGCCGATAGAAAAGCCCCCAGGGCCGTTTAGGGCCACAGAGGACTGGCATGAATCAGATAGCGGCGGCAGGGTCGGGGATGGCGGCAAGAGCGGACCGCATAAGGTCCACCACGTACGGATTCTCAACAGGGCTGAGCACGTCGCGATAACCGACAAAGCCCCAGCATGAATCAGCCTGATGCCATTCCCCGGATTCGGTCAGACAGGACGCGACCACGCCATACGGCCCGTCTCCCCGCTCAATCGCTTTGCGGGCCTCCTCAACCACACCGGGAATGTCGCTGAAGCCTTCAAGGTCGAAATCCTCATCGGGCAAGGCTTCGAGTCTCACCAACCCTTCCGATTCCGCCGTATCGAACGCTTGTACGGTTC
The DNA here is from genome assembly GCA_049840775.1 of Tepidisphaeraceae bacterium. Classification (GTDB taxonomy): domain Bacteria; phylum Planctomycetota; class Phycisphaerae; order Tepidisphaerales; family Tepidisphaeraceae; genus RYN-431. The sequence goes on along the minus strand of JASGJJ010000006.1, from coordinate 238,341 downwards.
GGGAGATGCTGAGGGATTCCAAGGCTCCATAGCCGGCCGTGCGGGCCTGAGTGAACACAGAACGGGCGTAGCTGTTCATGCTGTCTCCTTTTGGAAATGAAAAGCCCCCAGGGCCGTTTAGGGCTCCTAAGGGCTGAAAGGCGAGAGAGGATGAATTGACTCAATAACCCAGGACTTCCCGCAGTTGCCTGAGCGACTTGGCGACGTGCCACACCGGTTCCCATAGGCCCGTTGTGGTGTCCAGTTCATCAATAGCAACGTGAACGGCCCGACAGAGTTTGTCGAGCTTGAAGCGGTAATCGTGGCGGCGGATGAAAAACGCCATGCGGGCAAATTCGTCGGCGGTAATCATGGTTAGGCCTCCCGCCGTGGCCACAGATAGACATATGGGCCCGCCACGGATTGAACGGCCCAATCCGTTAGGTGGAACAATTGCCAGCGTTCGGGGCTCCCCGGCGGACAATCCACGCCGAGATAACTACCGGCCGCTTGACTGCCCAGGGGCTGGTCAAATGTCTGGGCAGTGATGCCCGTCAGTTCTTCCCATTCTCGCAAAGTCATTCGGAACTCCTGAAAGGGTTAAGGCCTCCTGAAACCCTTTCGGGCCTCAGTGGCCGAACACCCGCATGATGCGATTCTCTCGCTTGCCCGGCCGCTGCTTTCGTGCGGTCGGAGGCCTCATGGGCCTTGCGGGTGGTATTCGGTTGTTAAAGAGGGCCCACAGAAGCGGGCAAAGCCGTGCGGCGATGAGCCCATTGCACCAGAACCCGGCGGGAGGCGTTTGGATGGGTCGGGGTGGTCAGCGGGCTAGAGCAGAAGGCCGAAGAGGGCCACGGGGGGATTTGGGAATCGTCGAGAAGTAAGAGGGGTAAGAAAATTTTTCCAGGATTTTTAGGGGCCGAATCGCCCTATCCCTTGGCCCCTCTAAAAACCCTCTGCCCCTGCTATACTGCGAACGGACCATTCGCAGCGACCGACACATTCAGGAGCGATTCGGATGTCTCACACCATCATCGGATTGAATGGGGCTTTGATCGGCTGTGCCTGCACTGCCTTCGCACCCAACGCAATTCCATTAAGGATCACGGGGCTCTTGGGGGCACTGGCCTTCCTCATCGCCCTGAACGTCGCCTGGCAGAAACAGTCCCGCCCGGCGTGAGCATCATCCCTTGCGGGAGAGAGTCGGCAGACTCACGGGCATCCAGCGAACCGCCCTGCCGCACTCGGGACACTTCCGCCGGGATGAACGCAGGTCGTAGCCACAGACACAACGCCCGAGCCGAAGCCTTGCCCTGCGGACGCGTCGAACCCTGCGGGCCCGTCGTGCATGGCGGAGTCGGCTCAGCGTGATCCTGAACACGGCGATCATCGGCAGGACGGCGAAGAGGGCCAAGAGGAGCCAAAGGCGAACGTAGAACAGCCGGAACACGATCGGCCGGCCGGAATCGGTCTGGCCTCGAACCGTCACGTAGCCGCCACCGAAGAATGGCGTCGGCTCGATCCCGCTCGTCCACTTCAGCCCGGGCGGGGAACCCAGCAGGACGGTCATCACCGGCAACCTGCCCAGCAGGGGCAATGCGTCACCCCCTGGATTGGAGGTCACTGCGACCGTCGCAAATCCCTGCCCCGTCACCCAGGCGTACTCATGACTGCCGAGGACGAAAGAGGCCGTAGGGAACTTCGGATTATTCCCGCCCAGGCTGCGGAGGTCTGCCGCGTAAAGACGGGCAAAGAGCCAATAGTTCAGCGTGGCGATCAGAAGGATGAGACTGAGGCGGGTCAGTAATCGCACGTTAAGCCACGATACTGGCCAACCGCGATTGCCGCACGAGCAGCAACAGACTAACCGCTGATGATGCGTTGACCTACGCTTGTGCCTGAGAACCGCCAACCGTAAATTCCTACGAAACACCTCGGGGGCATATGGCCTTGAGGCGGCCTTGGGACCGTACCTGAAGTAACATCACTTATTCCGCCCGATGACGAGGTACAGGATTGACCCGATGAAGGGCAAGAAGATGATGACCAGCACCCAGATCAACCGGCCATTGCTATCGAGGGCTGGATTCTGAATCGCGTCCACAAGTGCCCATATCCACAGGGCAAAACAAAGCAGACCGATGATCCCGCCGAAACATGGAATGCCGACGAGGAACCCGCCTCCGGTGCCAGTATTCTGAGCGAATAGCGATGTGGTGGTCGTCAAGACAGACATGCCTGCCTCCCTGTTTCAAATGCCGGAACCGATGTCATTCACCTTGTCAGCACTCGATTCCGTCGAGCAAGTCTAGCGCGGCCGCCTGTCCTCCGTCTGTCTAAATTCATCAAGCCCGTGACTGCCGCAACCCGACCCGCGTGACCGAACGCCACACGCCCCCTTGACCACTTTTGGCTTCCATCACCCCGCCCTGCTTCGGTAGAGTCGCCCGGCTCTCTCCGTGTCCACCGTTGTTTTGTGGGGTTGAATGCGACAAGTCGTAATAGGTCTGGCCGCCAGCGCGGTCGTATGTATCAGCACGCTCTCTCAGGCTGCCGCCCTAACGGTCATGAACTGGAACGTGGGGAACCATCCGAACGATGCCACGGACGAATCGAACCTGCGTTCGATCTTTGCGTACTCTGGCAATCGCCTCGACCTGCTGGCGATGGCCGAGACGGACCGGACCAACGACAGCGCCAACAAGACCGCCAAGGCGGCAACGGCCGTCTTCGGCGGCAGCTACACGTCACTGATCACCGGACCCGACGGCGGCGGTGACTACACCGGCTTCGTCTACAACACCGCCACGCTGACACTCGTCAGCCAAACGACCGTCAGCGGCATTACTCATCCCGCACTCAGGGCACAATTCCGGCCTGTAGGGACTTCGGGGCTCGAAGACCTCTATGTCTATGCCGTCCACCTCCAGAGCGGCAGCAGCGGCTCAATTAGGAGCCAACGGGCAGCCCAGGCGGCAATCCTCCGAGCCGATGCCGATACGCTTGGGACGGCGAATGTGCTCTTTGCCGGCGACTTTAACTGGCAAGGGGCCGACGAGGGCTCGGGCACGAGTGCCTATCGAACGTTCGCCGCAGCGGGGCCAGGGCAAGCCGTCGATCCCACTGGGCAGGTCGGTAGCTGGCACGCTAATGCAGCGTACAAGTCGCTCCTGACGAATGACCCGGGCAGCAATCTGGACGACCGGTTCGATATGCAACTGACCAGCGGCGAGTTGCTCGACGGCGTCGGGTTGGACTACAAGCCCGGAAGCTACCGCGTTCTCGGCAACAACGGCTCGATCAGCGTCGGCGGGACGGTCTACGACAATGCCAGCCTGCCGGCAGGCCTCGCATCGGCATTCGATTCGTTCAGTGATCATCTTCCGGTACTGGCCGCCTATCGCTACGACCTGCCCGGCGACACCGACGGCGATGACGACGTGGACTTCAACGACTTTCTGAAGCTGCAAGCCAACTTCGGGACGGCCGCCAGCGACTTTGCCCACGGTAACTTCAACTACGACGGCGTGACCGATTTCAATGACTTCCTGATCCTGCAATCAAACTTTGGACGGAACCTTGGTAGCAACGCCGTTGCCGTCACTGCCAACGAGTACGCTGCCGTCATGGCGATGTCGGCCCTCAACACGAACATCCCAGAGCCATTCGGCATTGCCCTGATCGGCCTTGGACCACTGCTGCTCTGGCGTCATAGAGCGTAAACTGAAGGACATGCGATGGCGAACTGTCAATCGCCGAGTGCTCGTCTGCTGGCTGCTCTTGGCCGTCCTGCATGTGGCGTGGATCGTGTTCCAGGTCTGGGTGACCGATGCCTCCGGCTTCGTGTTCGACACGGTGCGGTACGGCTACTTCGCCCTGAACGCCCTGTTGATCGCTTACCCGGCCTATCGGTTCTTCGGACCGGACCGGCACCGGATTGAGCAGCTTCAACGCCGCTACGGCGGACGCTGCCGGGCCTGCGGCTATGACCTGCGGTCATCGTTCGGCCAGTGCCCGGAATGCGGCAAGCGATTACGTTTCGACCGAGAGGGTCTTCAGGCCAATCAGACGGTCCCCGGCACGGCCGAGTAGAAAGACTTCGACTTGCACCTCGCCCACCCGAAAGACGCTCAGATCGGTCAGACCCGCTTCGAGCAGTTCACGTAAAGCGGCGAACCGGGCTTCGTCATCGCTCCCTTCCAAGGCTGCGAAGAACTCATCCACCGGCTGCTCGATGACCGGCGACTTCGATTCGAACCACCCGTGGGCAGCCTGCCGAACCGTTTGACCTTTCGCCAGCGGCCGATCGATCACCTCGAACGGTTCGTCCGATTCACTCGGATAGAGCAGGCCATCGACCGCAGAAGCCAGCCGGGCTGTGAGGTCGCTCATCGTGAGCCCCCTGTGTCCTTCTTGGCCCGCAAGGCAGCGGCGATCTCCGGCGAGAGCGTGTCGAAGAAGCGGTAACCGGTCTTCTGTTCGATGTCGGCTGGCGTGCAGAGGTACGGCTTCCAGTCCTCCCCCATGCCTTGCTTGTTCGGCATGAGGATGGCGATGACCCGGCTGCCGGCGTCAATGCCCGGAACACTCTCTCCGGCCACGGGCTTGGCAACCACGATCACCTTCCAGCACCACGCCGGCACCGTCACACGGCCATTGGCGATCACGTTCGCCGGCCCGTTCTTCCCCTCCCCGCCCTCACCGAACGCCCCTGCGATCACACAGAGCGTATTGCCCCGTCCCACGAGCCGTCGGCCGTAGTCCTCCAACTGCTTCCAGGCCTTCTGATTCACGTCAGGGGCCTGCGGGATGATGTTGGTCATCACAAAGGTTGCCCAGGACGTCTCGTTGCTGGCATCGCGGTCCGAGTGAGGACACATGTGCCCCCTGTCGAATCCGCTGTTGGTGTAGTCGCGGTGCTGGATGACCTTAAAGCCGCCGGGGAGCGTCATATCCGGATCGAAGGTCTGTTTGCGGGCACTGCTGCCTTCGATGTCCTTGGCCGTGACCGTCCAACTCACCCAGTTCGGCGTGCCCCGGGTGTTGTTGTAGCTGAGGGCAAAGTACGGCTTGAGCAGAAGGAAGTTGTCGCGGTTGGCTACGTCTGCCGTCGCGCCGCTCGGGTTCCCCAGGGGCATCTGGGGAGACACCGGCTGGATGAGCTTCGGCCGGACCGGCTCGGTGGTGGGCAGCGTGGCCGGCAGTTCGACCTTGGGCGTCGGTGTAACGACAGGCGGCGGCGTAGAGGCCGCTTGCTGACGCTGGTGCTGATAGAGCCAGACGCCGCCGACGATCAGGGCGAACGCCAGCAGGACGACGACGATCAGCAGTTGGGACTGCTTCGGCAGGCGGACGAAGGCCTGCAAGAGCTTGTCGGTCTCGTCCTGGCGTTTGGGTCGGCGGGCCATGGACGGGAGTGTACCGTCAAACCATCGCGACCAGACACAATCACGATGCTCAATGCTTTCCGCCACTTTAAGGAACGCCAGCGAACTCCCTCAACCACTGGACCACATTATGACCAATATAAAACTTTTTGTTACACACATATACAAAACTTGAAATCTGTATCCACATAGGATTTACTTGCGCCTCATACGAAGACGGTGGGAAGGCCGTCATCTGTCATCATCCACAGGGTGCACATTTGCCTAAGTTTACCTCAGCAATCGCGTCCGTTTTTTCTTGCGTTCGTGCGGCGAGCCAGAAGCGGCGGAACGAACAAATAGAGCTTGCTGTTGCACCCGTAATTCAAGGGCTTGAATCCCGCACTTATTTTGCATTTTCCCTGACGAAGGGAACTGGCGGTGGCCTGGGTTCACTTACACTTGGGCCAGGCGGATGGCCGGGCTATTCACTGCCGAGCCTATACCTTGCAAACAGGTTCATTCCCACACCAACCGTTTCGTCGTTCAACTCAACGGATTTCAGCAATAACTTCTCTCTCTCGGCAGGTGCCACGAGATCTCAATCGTATTCCGGACCAAGCACAGCGGCATATGTCTTGCCGTCTGGAGGAGCTGACGTTGAAGTCCTCAATTCTGACGCAGGTGGGCCACTTACATTTTCCGGCGGGACGGTAACCGCATCTTCCAGCCTTGGCCCCGTTATTTCAGCAAGTGGCTCTGGTCAAACGTTGCAATATGATGGGTATACTGGACTTAACTTCATCAGTGTCGGCACTGGCCGCGACCCAACAGTTGTTGTCGGTTATGCCGCAGAACTGAAGCCGGGCGAGAGCAGCTATGTGGCGACGTACAAAAACACCGGCGGCCTGTACATTGACACATACGTTGTAACCAGCGATGGCAAGCCAATCGTCAATTACGATCCAACCAAATGCCCACCTGCAAGCCAAGCGACCTCGCAGCCCGTCCTGTACGCAAATGGGGCCGCCCAAATGTTGGCGAATGACTTCATTGACCAGGGCAATGGCAGCCTTGCGGCAACGATGACACGACGCTGGAGCAATATCAGCTACACCGACAGCACGCAGAAAGCAAGATTCAGCCAAGGCATAACGTTCGGTGGCGAGTCCTACATTATCCCTATCAGTGGCATTCCGACCAATGCACTCACTTGGGGTTATGTTGTCTTCACACCAGCCACAACAACACAGTTTGTAGAAGGAAATCACACTGTCACCAGATCGACCCCCGAGTCTCTGGTTTACGTGTTTAAAGATGTAACTGGCCGCATTTTTACAGTGGGCGATGGTGCTCAATCCAAAACGACTTTTAAAGAGACGACGGACGGGACACTCAAGTCAACATCCGAAGATGGAACGATCACCGAGTATGCCTTTCCAACATCTTCCAGCGACGTTGGTCGAATGCTTGAACGCCGAGGGCCTTCGGGAGACGAAACGGTCACGAATTGGGATTCGACAAATGACAGGCCGCTCAGCATCACCAGGACGTTCACCACTGGGTCTGGTGCCACGGCGAGCACAAATACTGAAACATTTGAATATTCATACGTTGGGACCACGCATCAAGTGGACCAAATTATCCAAAAGCGTAATGGCGAAGCCATTCGAACGGTCGAGTACGAATATTATGGCACCAGCGGAAGCGATCCGTCGAATGGGCCTGCCGGCAGCCTTAAACGTGTTATAAAGCACGACGGCGACATCAATTCGCCTGTGGTGGATACGAGTTATTACCGCTGGTATACGTCCTCAACAACGACGGGGTATACAGGCGGTCTTAAGTACTTCATTAGCAACACTGGTTACCAAAAACTTCTCCACGACAACAATACCGCGTTGATTGACGGTGTTAGTGATGCGGTGCTTTCCGTATACGCTGACAACTATTTTGAATACGAACAAGACAACGCTACTTCGAATTACCGCGTCACCAAAGAAATTGCCCTTGGGTCGGGCCAAGGCTGTAGCTGCGGCCTGACTGGTTCAGGCACTTATTCAATTACTTATGCGACTTCGATGTTCAGCAGCACTGCTTCGAGGACTCCCCGCAACGTTTGGTGCAAAAAACAACGGTCACGCTTCCTGATGAAAGCCAGGATATCGCCTACACCAACTCCTTTGGGGATGTTCTTTTCAAGGTTCGCTACGACTCCTCAACGCAGACTTCATCTTCTGTCTGGATGCAGTACGACGGGAATGGCAAGGTTGTTCGAACAGCCAAAGGCAATGCGATAGCAACATACGACCCGACCGATATCAACAACGTTGACGCGTTCGAATGGAACGCTGACTTAGTTGGGTTTGGCAACTCTAGCTTTTCCCAGCTTACGGCAACCGGGCGAATCGATGTCACGAACTACTATTCATCGTCGGATGGCACGACATCACCTATTGGGCAAATCAAGAGCGTAGGATACCAAATCGGCTCTGCTGGTTCATTCATACCGACCGAATCTTGGACGTACACGGATGGGGGGATTGCCAGCGACGGTGTCTGGAATGTCGAAACAGACACCTTCTATCCCGACGCAAGCAATTCAGCGGTCAAAAGAACGACCAGTTACAGCTATGATTCGTTTTGGCAAGACAGCAGCAGTTCGAACACAAGCCAACCGAAAATAGTTACGACAACCATACCGCAGGTGGTCACCGGCCAAAATGGACCTGGCACATCTGTAACATATCAAACCAAGACTTATTACGATTCTCATGGCAATGCTGTTTGGGCCGTCGATGGCAACGGCTTCGTTACTTACAGCGAATACGATTCACACACAGGCGCAAGAACCAAATATATCGAGGACGCCGATCCATCATCCATCACAACAGCAGCGGTCACGGGGCCCACGCGGTCCTCTTCACTCCCGACTGCACTCAACCTAACAACAATCATCGAAAGCGATAGCCAAGGCCGCCCCACCAAGGTCACTGATCCGAATGGCAACACCACTTACACCGTCTACGACGACACGACGGAAGACGACACGCCCCGCCGCACGCTGACTTACACCGGCTGGAACGCAACGACAAAGCAGCCGACCGGGCCGGTCTACGCGACGATCGATGACCCGGCCACGGGCATCAAGGACACGATCACCTATAGCTGGACCGGGTCGGGCGGCTTGCCGGTCGATTCCAATGGCGTCCCGACCGGGGCCGAAGACTTCGGCAGCGGCAACTATCACCTTCAATCACTGGTTCGGGAGATTCGAAACGTCTCCGGGCAGGTCGTAGAGGTCCGGGAGTTCACCGACTTCACCGGCCTCAGCTACGTCCCGGATACCACCACGTCCACCTGGGCGACCCTGGGCACCCTCGGAACCAACTATCTCTCCACCAAATACAAGTACAATGCCAGCGGCAAACTGTACCAGACCACGACGCCCGACGGGACGATCACAACGAACGTCTATGATGCCCGTGGCCTTCTGCTGTCGCAGTGGAAAGGGACGAACAACGCCGGGGCGACGAATACCGATTTGGTCGAGAGCCATCTTGTCGGCACAGGGACAGGCAACAACATGGTGAAGGTCGCGTCGTTCACCTACGACGACAACGGCAATCAACTCACCAGCACGTCCTATTCCGGCACGGCCAGCTATACGACGACGTACGAATACGATGCACGGGATCGTCTGACCGACTCCCGTGGGCCGGACAAGGTCGCCACGAAGTACGTTTACGACAACCTTGGCGAGCAGACGCAGGTCAAGCAGTACGCCGATGCGGACGCTGACTTTGTCATCGACAGTGGCGAGTTGATCAGCACCACCGACACGTCCTACGACGATCAAGGCCGTGTTTATCACTCGGAATTGACGGCGAACGGCCAGACGCTGGTGACCGATTACTGGTACGACAAGAACAGCAACCTCGTGAAGCAGAGCACGGGTGGCCAGACGACTAGCAAGTACGCCTACGACGGGGCCGGCCGGGTCGTGAAGACCTACGTTGCCGATTCCAGCGGCGACAGCAGCTATACGGATGCTCTGAACGTCACCGGCGACCGGGTCTATGAGCAGTACGAATCGACCTATGACGCGAACGGCAACGTCATCCTGTCGGCGAATCGCCAGCGGTTCCATGACACCACCAGCACCGGCGAACTCGGGGAAGAGAAAGGGAGTGCCGGCAAGACCAAAGCCCGGGTCTATTACACCGAGAATTTCTATGATGCCGCCGACCGGCTCACAGATTCGGTCAACTTGGGGACGGCCGGTGGTATCGCTCTGACCAATCCAGGGTTCGAGTCGCCAGCCCTGTCGTCCGGCTCACATGCATATGCCCCTACCGCTGACGGCTGGACCTTTACCTCGAACGGCGGAACATTGCCGGCCACCGGCATTGCCTCGAACGGAAGCGGCTTCAGTGCCCCGACAGCCCCGGACGGCCAGCAGGTGGCATTTGTGCAAGGCACGGGGACGATGAGCCAGTCGCTCACGCTTCCGGCTGGCAAGTACACGATCACCTTCAAGGCCGCCCAGCGAACGACTTGGGGCGGCGCACAAGGCTTGGACGTTAAGGTCGATGGAACGACGGTCTCGTCATTCAGTTCGCTCAGCGGCAGTTTTTCAGAATACGTTACCGCAGTCTTCATCGTCACGGGCGGCAGCCACACGATCGTGTTTGCTGGAACTCAGTCCGGGGACAATACAGCGTTTGTCGATTCGGTCCAGATTAAGATGACTGCTCCGCCCTCGACCGCTCCTTCGCGCTCGGACACGGTGCTGGTGAACAGCTACACCTACGATGCCGCCGGCCGGCCATTCGGCCAGACCGACCCGAAGGGAATCGTCTCGGCGAACTTCTACGATCTCGCCGGCCGCACGATCAAGACGGTCGCCAACTACAACGCCAGCAGTTCCACCATCACGACGACCCAGAACCAGACCACCGCTTACGGCTACAACACCGCCGGCCAACTTGCCACGCAGACGGCCGTCCTCCCGGGCAGCGCGTCGCAGGTCACGGAGTACGTCTACGGCGTCTCCTCGGCGGACGGAAGCACGATCGCGTCGAATGAGATGCTGCGAACGATCAAGTATCCCGATCTCTCGACCGGCGCGGCATCATCGTCGACTTCAGGCCAGGAGTCGTACACCTATGACGCCCTAGGCCGCGTGCTGACCAAGACTGACCGCAACGGCACGGTCCACACCTACGGCTACGACACTGCCGGCCGCCAGACCAGCGACACCATCACTACGCTGGCCTCCGGGGTTGACGGCACGGTCCGCCGCATCGACACGGCTTACGACTCACACGGCAACCCGTACCTATTCACCAGCTACGCCGGCACGGCCACGACCTCGACCGTCGTCAATCAAGTCCAGCGGGTTTATAACGACCTCGGCCAAGTGGTGGATGAGTATCAGGCCACGGCCGGCTCGGTGAACACCTCCACTACGCCGAAGGTCCACTATACCTACAGCAACCTCTCCAAGGGCAGCCGGCTGGAAACGGTCACCTATCCGAACGGCCGCGTGTTGACTTATGTCTACGGCACGAGTGGGTCGTCGGACGACAAGATCAATCGCCTCACGCAAATCAAGGACGGCTCTGTCATACTGGAAAGCACACCCTATTATCTGGGCCTATCGACTGTCGTCGCGAGATATCACCTAGAAAACAGCGGTAGCATTGATTACTTCGGCAACGCGAGCGTGGGCGAGGCTGGTGATCAATACGCAGGTCTTGATCGCTTCGGACGAATTGTCGAAGAGAGCTCCGACGGTCTTTGGTACGCGTATGGCTATGACCGGAACGGGAATCGGCTATTCAAAGAAGACTTAGCAAATTCAAGTCTAAGTGAACTCTACACCTACGACGACCTCAACCGCCTCGCCACCACCCAACGTGGCACGCTCAATAGCACGAAGACCGGCCTCACTGGCTCCGCCAGCCGCAGCCAGTCGTGGAGCCTTGACGCCCTCGGCAACAGCACGAGCGTCACGACCGACGCGACGACAAACAGCCGCACCAATAACCAGCAGAACCAAATGCTGGTCGATGGCAACGTCCGCTACCTCTACGACAAAAACGGCAATCAGATTCAGTCGAGCCTGTCCGCCGACTTTGATCATGACGGCGATGTCGACTTTAACGACTTCCTGACCTTCCAGTCTTACAACGGTCAGACCGGAAAAACGTGGGAACAGGGCGACACTGACGGCGACGGCGATGTCGACTTCAATGACTACCTGGCTTTCCAAACTCAATATGGCAGCAGCAGCCCGGCCACTAAGTTCAAATACGACGCCTGGAACCGCCTCGTCGAGATCGAAAAGAAGTCCGGCGGCACCACCACGACTGCGACCTACGGCTACGACGCCCTAGGCCGCCGCGTGAACGACAACGGCACGCAGGTCTACTTCAACACCAGTTGGCAGATCGTCGAAGAACGCAATGCCAGCGGCACCCCCACCGCCAGCTACGCCTGGAGCCCGGTCTATATCGACGCCATGATCGCCCGGGACCGCGACACCAACGCCGACGGCACCCTCGACGAACGGCTGTACGTCTCACAGGACGCCAACTGGAACGTCACCGCACTCATCGACACCAGCGGCACCGTCGTCGAACGCTTCACCTATGACGCCTACGGCACCCGGCAGGTGCTCTCCAGCAGTTGGGCGGCGACTTCAGACGCCTATGCGTGGCGGCAAGGGTTCCAGGGCGGGTTCTATGACACGACCCTCGGGAATCTGATGCTGTTCCGGAACCGGATGTATGACACGGCGACCATGCGGTGGATGCAGCAGGACCCGCTAGGGACGAAGTATCAGGACGGGATGAATCTTTATCAGATGTTGGGAAACAATCCGAGTAGGTATAACGACCCACTTGGGCTCGATGCAAAAACGGATGAAGATAAAGCAGCGAAGAACGGTGATTTTACTTGTGGTCAATGGGCATTCTCTAGTGGACAAGACCCCATGCCAAGCTGGCTTAGCACAGCAATTAATCTGGGCCTGGTATCACCCGAGGATGCCGCAAAAGGACGCTATTTGAATCCAGACTTGTCAGTCGGTGGGGAACATCCTATCTACGTGGCAGCCAAAATGGCGTCATTAGGGGTTACGTACAAAAATCCAGATGGTTCCCTTAATATCGACCCGGCAAAGGCGAGTGGAATCAAGCCGCTTGGCAGCAACGAAGATGCACTCAAGAAAGATTGCCCCCCAGGTCATTACAAGGTTGTGCTATATCTCTATCCAAATCCTAGGGCATTAACCCAAGGTATTGACCCTGCAAAGGGCGATCTTATGGCAAACGATTGGCACTGGGCAACACAACACAGCGACGGGACATACAGCGACAAGTCTACCAGCCGAAAAGCGTGCGCGTGTAACCCAAAGCCAAATCCGGCAAATCCATTTAAGATGAAAATTGTTGGTGTTTTCTGCGTAAAAGGTGACCCTCGGACTGCGCCGGACAAATTGAAATAAAATAATTCTATTTCTTCTTCTGATTTTTAAATTCTGAATTTTACAACAAATTTAGTTCCATACATGACATTCTTGTCTCATAAAACTTCGAATGGCAGATACATTATCACCCACTTGGCAATACTCCTAATGCTGCCTTCAGGCTGCAATATTGCCAAGGATAACCAACCGCAAAAAGAGGAAATCCGCGTGAGGTTAGTCATGAGAAAATTAGCTATGTCAGCAAAGAGAGCGTTTAGCGAACAGGGTCGGTATCCGGCGGGCTGGGAGGAGCTAACTCGCACTCTGAATAAAAACGATTTGGTCGAACTCGATGAATTGAAATCGTTCTGCACTTTTCAGTATCAATTCATTCCCGAACGTTCCACGCCGCTTATAACATGCAGATTATCTCATACGAAGTTGTCTCTAGATGAAGACCTTACGTCAATTTCTTCTAACCCAGGTGCAGGATGATTCTTAGAGCCTCTAAAAATGGTTCCTGAACGGTCGCCATCTTCGCCAGCAGATGACCGAGCAGGCGAGGCTCATGAACGACTCGTGCACGTCGGCCCGTCGGTCGAACCGCGTCCGCAGCCGGCGGAACTGGTGCAGGAGCGCGATCGTCTGCTCGGCCACGTACCGCAGCACGCCCAGGCCGCTGCCGTGAGGTTCGCCACGGCGGGCGATCAGGGTCGCGATGCCGCGGTCGTGAAGCGTCGCCCGGTGCGGGTTCGAGTCGTAGCCGCGGTCGCCGAGCACCAGGCCGGGCTTGTGTCTGGGCCGGCCCACGCGGCCTTTGATTCGCGGGATCGCCTCCACCAGCGGCAGCAGTTGCGTCACGTCGTGACGGTTGGCACCGGTGAGGGTCGTCGCCAGCGGCGTGCCGCGTGCGTCGACGACGACATGGTGTTTGCTCCCGCTTTTGCGGCGGTCGACGGGGCTCGGCCCCGTTTTTTTCCTCCGCCGACGGCACGCACGCTCGAGGAGTCCACGGCCACGAGGTTCAGGTCCAAGAGGCCGGCCTCGTTCAGCTTCGCCAGCAGCACCTCGTGCAGTTTCTGCCAGACGCCGGCCCTGGACCATTCGTCGAACCTGTTCCACAGCGTCATGCCGCAGCACCCCATCTCCTGCGGAAAGTCTTCCCACGGGATGCCGGTCTTGAGCACAAAGAGGATGCCGGTGAGGCAGACGCGGTCGCTCACGCGCGGCTTGCCGACGCCGGGCGTGTACGGGTGCTTGGGCAACAACGGCTCGACGATCTCCCACAGTCCGTCCGGTACCAGCAACTTGCTCATGACGTCCTCCGTGACGTTGAAAACCACGGAGATGATAGGCGCGCCTAATAGCCAGTTTTAGGGGCTCTTAAATGGGGATTAGCTTTGATATGTGGATATACCATAGCGTTTCGTTAAACCTCAGGTTGAGGCGGGTGGCACGGTTTGCGTGCTCGGCAAGCCGTGATCTCAGAAGTGTCTGCTGGTTTTTTCATAATGACACTGCCCAGGCCATTAACCGGTCTGGGCAGTGTCATTTTCCGACCATCACCTCATCTCGAAGCCTGCAAAATGATTCCAATGGTTAATCACTATCCCAATCGGCAGATAGTCATGGATGAGACACCTTTCCCCACTCCCCATCCCGCCCCAGTGCGGTTGAACTCGCCTACCCTTACCAAGCCAACCACGTCCCCGTCACCACGATCGCCGGCTGCTATGGCGGGTGGCGGGTGGCACGGTTTGGCGTACTCGACAAGCCGTGTCTTCATCGCCCCGAAGCCGTCGCCAAGTCCGCAGCACCGGCCAAGCCGCATCGGCGGTGAATCTTGCGAAGAGCGGCTCGGCCGTGTGACGAACGGACCGTTCTTCAGGATGAACGACGCGTTCGCCCCACGGCGGGTGGCACGGTTTGGCGTACCCGACAAGCCGTGGCTTGGATACTCGGTGTACTTCATATCCAGAAGCGGCATCAGTACTTCCAGGCCTCTACGAAAAATTTGCCCGCATCAATCGAATCATGCAGCATGGCGGCAGCCCTCGCATCCACCCTGCCGCCATGCTGCAAGAGGCCAAACCCCGGCCTCTCCGCTCACGATCTCATCGCCACCAGATTCCCCAAAGGCTCGCCTGAATTTCCCTCCGCAAAAAATGACCCAACCGGACCGCACTCGCAAGTGCAGTCGGATTGAGTCATGTCATTCCACGCCGGCCAGCCGAAGGATCGCTTGGCGGATGGGTCTGGGCAGTCGATCCCAGCGACAGATCAGCCGTCGCAGGCCTGCCCCCTTTTTGCCCCCTAGAACCTCCAAATACCGCTGAAGTCCCAGGAAATCATCAAATCCGACTCGGGTTCGACCCCCTTCACCCGCTTTCCTTCCGACCCGGTGTCACACGACGCCGGGTTGTGTCGTTTAGTGACAAAATCAGGACTATTTCGCGTATTCTGAGCGTCGACAGTCACCTTCGACTCATCGGCTTGGCCCTCGTCAGCCGTGCCCGACTGCGACTCAAAAAGCCCCAAAACGCCCCCGCCATTGTGCATTAGTTGTGCGAGGGAATCGGCGTGGATGGCCTCAGGTTGCCCGCCCCGCTTCAACGGAATGGCCGCCGTCCGGTTGAGCTTCTCGGCATGGGGCTCCACGAACAAGCTGTTGTCGAAGTAAACGTCTTCGGTCAACCGCACGTCGGTGTGCCGGAGGTGCGCCTGGCGAATCCGCGATTCGACGCCCTGAGTGGCCAGCATCATATTCAATGTTTTCCGCTGAGCGTGCAGATCGGCAAAACCGATCTCCCGATTTCCGTAATCGATTCCCGCGAATGCCAAATCCCGCCTCAGAACATCCATGCTTGGAACGGTCGAAAGCACCGCGGAGGCTGGGGCGAACTTCGCTGGCTGATAGGCCTTCAGTGCCTCAACCAACTGCGGATGCAGTGGAATCCGGTCTTCCCGTTTGGCCTTGTTCATTTCCGGCCGCAGTTGGATATACGGGTGTTCGGCTTCAAGCCGAACGTCACGCCATTGCAGCTTGGCCGCCTCCCCGCGTCGAAGCCCGGTCCAAATGATGAGCAGATAGGCCATCAGCCTATCAACGCCAGTCTGGCGTGCTTTGGCCAACATCCCTTCACGCACTTTGGCATTAAGCCGCCCCTTGTGTTGCCCAGTGCGAACGGTTTTCAGGTCGACCACCGGCCGACGAATCGCGGCGTCTAGTAGCGCGGAGACTTCTTCGACTGTCAACGCACGCCGGGGATGCATTCGCTCAGCATTCCGCTCATCGGCCTGCGAAAGACACGCTAACGGATCATGATCGATCTTGCGGCGATTAAACGCCCAACGCGTAAAACCCTTCAAACTATTCAGATACTCATTTCGCGTTGTAACAGACAGTCGATGCCCATCCTGTTCGAATCCGCGTGCTGTGTTCATATTCAGCAGCGCCGCCTGCACTTTTCCGGGTTCGATATCAAGCAGACGCTTTGCCCGGATTCGGTGAGTACGCGCGTGATGCGCTGCCTGAGTTGGCTGATGTAATTCGGATTGCGTTCTTCGGCGACAACACTCGTTATAAATTCTTCAACCTGCTCGTCAATCGGCCGGACCGATTCGTCTCTGACTCGTGACGTGAATCCTTCACTTCGCTGAGCACTTTCGTTTTCCAATCGCTGTCCGTACTTGAGCGACAACTCCTTGTCAGTGTAGCCGACCGCCTGCCGCCAGCACTTCTGTTCATGGTCACGCCAGTTGACGATCCACTTATCGCCTTTCTTCGCTTAAATACCGATGCCATTGCTGCCTCAAAACCATAAGCCCGAATGAATCATTCCGCTCGGAGCGAATCGATAAACTCCAAGACAGCCCGATGCCGCCATCGTTTGCAACGGCCGATGGCGATCGGCTTCTCCAACTTTCCTTCGCTCACCAATCGCCAAACCGTTCGCACGCTGATTCCAAGCCGATTGGCCACTTGTTTCACATTCAACAGCATTGCAATGCTGTCATTCCGCTCTCCGACTTCTCTAAAGTGATCCACGCTCAGTTTCCGGCATGGGATGCGTCGACGATTTTGTCGGCGCTCGTACCACTGGTGTAGGATGAGTGGATTGTCAAAAATCACTGCATGATTGTCGACGATGACGCGCTCGACGCATTCCCTGTGGATTTCAGCCTGAAAGCTGCCAACGACGAAGACAAGTCAGACACATGATGATTTGCCGTGCTGATCGCCATTGAGTCTCGGCACCCGTTGCGTCCATTCCACCCGATCACCGTGACCATACCGCTCCTCCGCCGGTCCAGCCGCCAAAACATGTGCGGTATTTTTTTTCGAACAGAAAGAAGGAACTTCGATGGCCGACTCCGCACTTCAAATAGGGAAGAAGGTTAAGCGTCTGATCGCTGTTGAGACCGTCGTCGTCTCAGACGTGAATCGGATCGAAGAAATTGAGAGAGTTTTTGATCATTTGATTGCGTACTGCGTCAATCCCAGCCTTCAACCCCGAAAGAACACAGTTCCTTATGGGGAAGAAGTTTATGAACGAATATACATCGACAAAGAAAGCGATTAACAGCGCCTTCACAGGCCTTGGCATTCGCCACGATTTGATCGGCAAGCGCTATCTCAGTCTGCTCCGTTGCAGCAGCGTCAGCCAGAGCGATACCAGTCCCGACGGGCAAAAAGAAGCCAATGACGCCTACGCCGCTATGCAGCAGATGCGATGGGCCGGGTACGACTACTACGCCGAGGGCGTCTCAGGGTCGCAGACTTTCAATCGCGCCGACATTGACGAGATCCTGACCTTAAAGAATACACGCAACGATTTTGATGTTGTCGTGGTTTTTGAATACGGCCGAGCCACCCGCGGGGGCATCCGTCACGGCAACGTCATCGAAGATGCCTTCAAGAAGGCCGGCATCGAACTCATCAGCAGCACCGAGTTGATTCCGGATGGGCCGCTCGGTGATCTCATAAAATCGGTCAAGCACTTCAGCAACCAGCAGCAGGCGTTCAATATCTCCAAGTCGGTCGCCCGCGGGCTGGCACAATCGCTGGCGAAATCCAGCCGTCCCGCCGCCGGACGAACGCCATACGGACTGGACCGGCTCTATGTCGGGCCGGATGGTGTAGAGCGAACACTCATTCGCTGGGATGGTCCGGTACAACTGCGTTTGGACCCCACCACCGGCAATGAGATCAGCCGATCCGTACGCCAGCCGACCCGCAAACCACGGAAAAAGGGCCAGCCACCCCAGCAGAACAAGCGCGTCACCCGATTCACTGGCTACAAGAAGCAGGACGACGAACGAAGCATGTTCGTGCCCGGCGCAAACTTGGCCCATCAAACCGTCGTCGAAATCTGGCGGATGTACTACGTCCAGAACATCGGCGTACACCGAATTATCCGGCATTTGCGTCAGCGTGGCATCTCCAGCCCCTCAGGCGGGGACTGGAACATGACGTCGGTCCACAACATCCTGTGGAACTTCATCTATCTGGGTGTCGAGGTCCGCCATCGCTTTACGAAGGCGTTGTATCACCAACTCGGGCCCGACGGCCCAATTGCCGTGAATGTCGACCAAGACCAATTGCAGCAGGATGGGAGAATAAGCGTTCCGCAAAAGGAGCGGCCGCGGGATGAATGGGTACTGGTCGACCAGCCGCTGTTACGCGAATTCCTTCCGGAAGAAATCCGTCGGGCAGCGCTACCTTACATCCAAAAGCGCTACGACAAGGACGCCGTGACCGCCAAGCAGGCCGAACGGTCAAAGAAAAAAAACAAGCATGACGACAACCCGTACGTGCTGAGCCATCTCCTGCACAGCAAGCAGACAGGCCATCCAATGCGAGGCGACACCAGCGCACGGAAGTTGGTCGGCCGCCGGAAATCGTATCGATACTATTTCGACTATTCTTCGGCTAGCAAAGCGCTCAACGGCCTCGTCGCTCGACGGATTCCTGCCGAACCAATCGAGGAAGCCGTGATCCCTGTGGTCTTCAAAACACTGCTCGATCAAGATTGGGTCATCGACCGCGTGCGCCAGCACATCGAATCCATCGAAGATTCGACTCCCGATGTCGATCAGCAGAGGACGGCTCTTGAGAATGAGAAAGCCGAGATCACTCAGCGTTTAAAACGCGTGCACAAGACCAGCCAATCCTTGAGCGATGAAGACTTAGAAGCGATCGTCTCGGATGACAATCTTCGACTGTCAGCAATCCGGCGAGAACTTGAACGGCTGTCACAAAAGCAAGCCCAGAAACCGCCCACCGCCGACGAGGCCGTTGCATCGGTTGTCGAACGGCTGATGGCCCTGCCCACGGACTGGAAATCATGGCCGTCTCATCTTCTCAAAGATTTTCTGAAATCCGTCGTTTCTAATCTTCAGATTGATCTGGAAACCCTCGAGGTCTCGATGCACGTCTGCGTCCCGACCGTTCGTGTCGACTTCACATCAGCTTGGCCATCTTCACCTGACACGAACCATGGCAACGCCCTGAGAATCGATAAGATCAATTGCACCTGTGGCTCGGTCACCAAGCGATTTGCTTGCAAACGCCATAAGAATGTCGCGTAGCGTTCTTGCTGACGTGATCTTGTGTGATGTTATCGACCAAAACGCGTTTCTCACCACGCAAGACGATGCCGATTTGTGCCGAGGATGAGGGCGTCGCCGACTTCATCCGGCCGCGGAGGTCCCAGGCAAAGCTGTCGCTGCCCCGCGTCAGGAGATTGCCGTCGGCGTCGTAGGCGTACGCGGTGGTGACGCCGTTGGTGGTCGCGCTGACGGTTTCGTTGCGGTCATTGAACAGCGTCGTCGTCGATGCCGCCTGATAGCCGGCCTGCGTCTTGCTCACGCGGTTGCCGGCCAGGTCGAAGTCGTAGACGGCCGTGTATTCCTTCGCATTGTCGCTGCTGTCGTAAGACTCCTGCGTCAGACGGCCATTCGGTTACGCCGTTCTGGCAGCCGAGGTCGATCGTAGACCGCCTTTTCGTCCGGGGTGGCGTCGATCGAACCTACGAACCGCCGCTCCTCCGACAAGCGGCCGCCGACAGACTACCGCCGGCACCCCCACCTTACCGCCGCGGCCGGGGGCGACAAGCACAAAATCCGCCGACGCCCGCCCCGCCGCCGCCGACGGATTTTTCTCT
Source organism: Tepidisphaeraceae bacterium (assembly GCA_049840775.1). Classification (GTDB taxonomy): domain Bacteria; phylum Planctomycetota; class Phycisphaerae; order Tepidisphaerales; family Tepidisphaeraceae; genus RYN-431. Next base: position 218,356 of record JASGJJ010000006.1, on the reverse strand, counting down.
TGTAACGGCCTGCCGGTAGGGTCCAATGGGTCTTCATGGTCGCCCCCCTTGCGCACCTACCCCGCCCCGCAATGGGGCGGGCGGTAGCGTAGCTGTGGTCACCCACAAATGAAGGCTACAGGCGAGAGTGGGGCGTTGTCGGATGAAGACCGCCATCTTATTTAGCGTGACACAATCGCTACCAATGCTAGTTTTTCTGTCAATACGGCTCATTTCAATCGACGAATTATATGATCTGAATGCTCAGATTTGATTGTCAACGCAATTCCGCGATGCCGGGCCAAATGAAACAAGATCGTGCCGTCCAAGGCGAGTTTATCGTCCGGCGTACGGGCTCGTGGGTATTCGGTTTTCTTGAAGTATTTCATGTATTCCGCGAATGCACGGTCAGCTGCTGCGGCGTCTTTACGGAGGATTTCACTAAGCACGGTCGCCAACAGCTTGATGCGTTTCTTGCTGCCGTGCTCGATCAATTCCTCGCAGGTAGCTGGTTTGAGTTGCAATTCCGGTGTCAGCCAAATGCCATTCGGTTCAGGCGGCTCGGGATTGGGTAACTGTACCCGCGAAGATTGGTCGGCCGCGGCGCTTGCGCGGGGCGTTCGACCACCTGGCGAGGCTTGCTTGAGTACATCGGCCAATAGCAGGTACCACGGTATCTCGCTTTTGCGGTCGGATTGATCTTCGCCGTCATCCTGAGGGTATTCGGACATTCGGCGTGCCGAATCCCAGTCATCCAGGACTGATGCCCATGTAATTCCGTAGCGGTATTCTGTCACCCAGTTATCGCGATATGGTGGATCGACTGGGGGACCGCCAGTCGTTTCAGACTGGCTTCGCCATGCTCCATAGAAGTTTTCTTCGATAGTGTTATGAACCGCGAGACGCGCGAATTCCCAAGTTTGCTGTGGGGCCGGCTCATCCAATAAATAATAACAAGCCGCAATGTGTGCCGCATCGCGAGCTATGAACATTGCACGAGCTGAGGCATGTCGTCCTCCTGCGTGAGGAATAAAATTGAGTGATTGTTGATATCCTTCAATCCGGCCATCAACAGCAATCATGCCGTCCGAAATTCCAAGTCGCTGATAGGGTTTCATATGTCATAGTCTGTCTTTCGGTCACCCGAAAAATTTATCTGTTATCTTAGCCAACGGTTTAAGAAAAAACTGAGTCTCTTGAACAACGCCGTCTTTGATCGGCGTCTGAGTCAACATGACTTTCAGCGTTCCGTTGTTTACTTGTTGACGTAGATTATTGATTGTGGCCTGTGAAACCGTTCCTACGTTTTGTGCAATAACTTTTTCAATGTTATCCCGTATCCAGTTCGCTCCCAACTGTCCATTCCGCAGCGGAGAATATCCACCTTTCGCTTCAACCAACACAAAATTCCCTGCTCCATCTTTGAGGATGCTGTCGATCCCGTGATACGCCGCCCGGAACTCGGTTTCCACGAGCCCGTGGGCCTTGGCTACGAGCGCGCTCGCGGTTTCACCGACGAACTGGCTGAGGCCAGATTTTCCGAGTCCTTTAGCGCTTTGATAGAGCTCGTTTAGCTCCGCAGCAACCTTTAGTCCCAAGCTACCGGTCGTTTTACCGGCAAGGCTGCCAAGCCCGCTAAGCACCTTGCCAAGCGGAAGGAACTGCGACGCGAAAAGTATCGCCGACACGGTGTCGAAAGGCGCACCCCGAATCACTTGTGCAAGAATTTGCGAAGCCTCTTTCAAATTAGATGCCGTGTTGTAGACGCTAAACGCCTGTGGCAAACGCAATTCGGCCAATTGATTTTGCAGGCCTTCGCTACTCAGCAATTCTCCAATAGAAAATAGCCCGCTTGAGTCAGTTTTGATCAGCGGGCTTCCGCCGACGTAAATACGCAGGTTGCCATCCCGCCACTCGCCGGTGCCGAAGATCGTCGGGTCTTGGCTCGTCCAAGTGCCGGTCGTGCGGTCGAGGTCGCGGACGCCTTGGCGGGTTAGGCCGCTCTCGAAGTCCGTGTACCCGTCGGGGTTCTGCCACGGCGTGACCGTCTGGCCCGGCTGCAGGGCGTTGCCGTAGGCGTCGTAGTCGGACGGCTGAACGTCAACGCCGCTGACGTTGAGGACGCTGCGGGTCTTGCCCTGGCCGTCCTGCACCAGTGACAGGTAGCCGGTCGTCGGGTTGGCTTGGCCCAGCACCGTCAGGCCGATCGCGTAGCTGGTATCGATTGTGCCGTTGACCTTTTCTTCCAACGGCTTGCTGTAGCCGGTGGGGTTCAGGGTGTCGTTGACGAAGACACGCAACGGGCCGGTGCCGACCTTCTTACTGACGCGGATGCCGTTCTCGTCGTAGGCGTACGTTGTGGAGACGCCGTTCGTGGTGACGCCAGTCATCCGGTTCCGCAGGTCCCACGTGAACGCGTTCGTGCCGTCCGTTAGCGTGTTGCCGTTGGCGTCGTAGGTGCTCGTCGTCGTGACGCCGTTGGTCGTGGATGCCGTCAGCTCGTCGCGGTCGTTGTAGACTGACACGGTTGAGACGTCGTTGGCCGTGCCGGCGGCGTCGTGCGTTTTGCCGAGGCGGTTGCCGTTGAGGTCAAAGGTGTACGTGTCGGTGTAGTCGCCGCCGTTCTGGACGCCGTCGGCGCCTTCGTCGCGGGTTTCGCTCAGCAGGCGGCCGTTGGCGTCATAGCCCCATGTTGTCCGAGTCGTGCCGGTCAGTGTACCCGACGAACCGTAACGATGTTCCAGCACGTCGTGCTTCTGGCCGTCGCTGGTGTAGCTGTAATCCTGGTCGAACAGCAGGACGCCGCCGCGTTTGGCCACGAGCGTCTCCAGGCGGTTGAGCGTGTCGTACGTGTTCGTCGTCACCAGGTCATCCGACGCGTCCGCCGGCGTGCCGCCGTCCTGCGTCGTGCTCAGCAAACTGCCGGCGGCATCGTAGGTGTACTCCGTGGTTCGCGGCGTGGCGAGCGTCTGGCCGTTGAGTTTCGTGGCGATGACCTTCCAGAGCCGGCCTTGCTTGTCGTAGTTGTAGGTCGTGTCGGTGTTGGCCGTCCAGGTGCGCGTGAGGCGGCCCGTGGCCGGGTCGTAGGCGTGGTTGAGGACGCCTTCCGATGAGGCGACCTGCGTCGTGCCGCCTGTGACCGGGTCGAAGGCGAACGCCGTCGTCCGGGAGGCGACGGACATGTTGCCGGCGGTGAATTCGGTCACCATGTCCTGACGGCCGAGGTCGTCGTAGTGGTAAGCCGTCTTCTCGTCCGGCGTGTCGCCGATCGCGCCGACGAACCGCTGCTCTTCCGACAGCCGGCCGCCGTGGGCGGGCGTGTCGTCGTAGACGTACTTCGTGGAGTGCCCCATGAAGTCGATGTGCGAGTCTATCCGGCCATAAGCATCGTACTGCCACGACTCGGTGTCGTTGGCGGTGTTGCCGTCGCTATCGGGTGGCATGGTGCGCGACGTGCGGTTGCCGCGGTCGTCGTAGGTGAAGGACGTGACATGGCCGTTCGCATCGACCTGCTGAACCAGATTGCCGTTGGCGTCGTAGGCGTAGTGCCAGTGCGGACTGACCTTGATGCCGTCCGGCGAAGGCAGGTAGAGGTCTGTTAATCGCCCTGCCGCGTCGTAGACGTTGATGGTGTACGGCGGATTCGTGTCACTGGCTTTGTGTTGATCGACTGTGATGGTTTCGCGGCCGCCAGTCGGGATGACGGGCACGGTTTCCTCGACCAAGCCTGTTGTGGCATTCAGCGTACGGATCTTGTAGGCCGATTCCGCGACACCCGTCGGGCTATTTAACGTGTCGACATAGCTGCCGTCGTGGTATTCGACCCGCACCGCGCGGCCGTTGGCGTCCTTGTACGTTTTGGTCGTGTGCTGCTTGCCGTCGGTGACCGAGTCGAAGTAGACGGCCGTCGCCGGCATCGTCCCGCTCGTCTGGTGGTAGGCGTAGGACGTCGCCGAGGCATTGTCTGTGCCGTACGCCGTCGTCACCGACTGCAGACCGCCGTTGGCGATGTACTGGTTTTTCGTGACCGTGCCGGCGGCATCGGTCGTCGTCGCGACGCGGCCCTGGCTGTCGTACGTCGTGGACGTGACCGAGACGCGTTTGTCCTGCGACAGCAACTGGCTGGCGTTCGGCACGACGGCCGCTGGGGCGACGCCGGTCGTATCGATCGCGATGACGGCGTTCTTATACCGCTCGGTATCGGTCGCCCGGCCGAGTGAGTCGTAGACCGTGCGCGTGACCAGCGAACTGGTCTCCGTCGCGGCAGAAGGCACGCCGGTCGTGCTGATCGTCGCCCCGCTGTAGAAGCGGTCGCTGGTGAAGGCCGCCCGGCCAAGATCGTCATACGCGGTGCGGGTTTCCGTGCCGTCGGGGTAGATTGTGCGGATGACCTGCCCGCGGGCGTCATAGACCATCGCGGTCTTGCCGTCGAACTTGTCGACCGTGTAATCGACCTGGCCGAGATCGTTGTAGTGCGTTTCCGTGAACTTATTCTCGGAGTCGTAGACCCGATAGACACGCCCCGATGCATCATACTCGGTGAGGCTATCGCGGATCTGATGCGTGACGCCGCCCTGCTGCCACTCCCGCATCACGGCCTTGGACTGGCCGTCGGCGTTGTACGAATAGTAGGTCGTCAGCCCCGTGACCGAATTCGTTGTCGAGGCCAACTTATCGACGTAGCCCTCGCCACTGGTGCTGGCGTAATACGTCGAAGATGTCAGCTGCCGGCCAACGGTGATGTTCGCAAGAGCCGGAAGTGTTGAATCCGACCCGCCGGTCGCGGTGACTTGGTAGGTGCCGATCACACGCCCCTTGGCGTCGTATTCAGTCTTCGTCCCTTCCTGCAGAGCATTGGCCTGCCCATTGCGATCATAACCCGAGATCGTGTACTCGAGCCTGCCCTTCGAGTCGTACAGCATCCAGGTGAGCTGGCCGTCCGGACTCTCAATGATCGCCGGTTTGCCCGGGCCATCATATTTGTGATAGGTCGTGGTATGCAGTTGCCCGTCTTCGCCGCGCGAGGTTTCCTGGTACGGCTGGAAGAGGGCTTTAACCGCGTCCGTATTGTCCTGGCTGAAAGAGGTGATGTCGATGTAGTTGAACGTCACCTCACGCGTCAATGCATTTGACTCAGGGACCTTGCTGTACCGCAGGCCTTGCGTGTCGACGCCGTCGACTGTGAACGATGCGTAGTCGCGAACCGAAAGCAACTTATTGAGATTGGTCAACCCGAACTTGTCCGCCTGCTGCCAGGCGACCGAGTTGTTCTCACCGTAGCCGTACTCGTGAACGGTCACTTCGTAGCCGGTCACGGCACCGGATGGGTTGCGGACTTGCTTGATCTCACGAATCACATCGCCGTGGTCGTTGTAGATCACCTCGCTCTTGTTGCCGGCCGCGTCCTTGGAGGATTGGGCGGCCTGCCCGTCCGCCAACGGGGCCGTAACAACGTTCGTTCCCTTGCCACTGCTGTCAGCGACGGCCGTCAGAAGGTGCGAGTCCGGGTCGTAACTCGCGGTCACAAGATGAACGCCGCGCGAATCAATGATCTTTAGCAGGCGGTGCGTCGAAGCCCCGCTCGCATCGTGTTCGTATTCGAAGGTCGTGACATTCAGCGAGCGATCACGGACCGAGACAAGGTCGCCGGCCGCATCGTAGCCGTACTCGACGAATTGGCTCGGGACCGGATTCGCTGTGAACATAAAGCCTGGCACGTCGCTGATTCCCGTGATCCGCCCGGGGTGTGCCGAATCGTAGCGAATCTGCAGCGTACGGCCTGCCGCCGAGCCGCTACCACTGTACGACGTGACGTTGCCATTCGGATCGGTCGACGAACTCAGATTGCCGCTACCGTCGTACTGGTAAACGGTTCCATCATCCGTCTTGAGCGAATACGAATTGCCGAACTGGGCTTTGACCGGATTATAACCACCATACGTTCCGACATTGCCCGTTCCCGTACTGTAGAAATACTCTCCTGTGGAAGCGTTCAACCGCAATTCGATCGGCAGGCCGCTGTTGCCGAGGATGTTGCCGGTCTGAGCCACATTCAATTCGGCACGTGAACCGTCGACCGCCACAAACCGCGGCGAGTAAGAGATGACGTTCGCGATCGTTCCCGAGGCGTTGGTGTTCTTTTTCGGGACGAATGCAAAAACGTGCTGCTGGCCATCCGGCGTTTTGAGATAGACCAGATCGCCCGTGCGGAACGCGGGCACACTGCCTTGCGTAAACTCACCCGAATGGGCCGTGATCCGGAAGTCTGCCGCACTGACGTTCTTCTCCAGCGTCCAGCCGTAACCGAACTCGCCTTCAACACCCGCCAGCATTGAGTCGTAGACCCGCGTGGCTGTCAACGGCGTTCCGTTGGGCACGTCGATTTGAGCGTCCACGAACGGCAAACGCAGGCTGCCGATCTTGTAGTTGCTGTGGATGCGGATCTGCCGCTGGTCCACGACGGCCGCGTTCGTGTCGTCCGTCTCCGTCAGTTGCAGCGTGTAATTGCCATCGGCATAGACCGTCGGACTGATCGCCGCGGCCCAGGCCCCCTGCGTTGGCGCGGAACCGACTTCGCTATCCCCTTTCGAGAGCAGGATGCGGTTGCCGGTCGTCGGCTTCAGCCAGAGATACCACGTCACCGGGTCGTCGTTCACGTCGTCGACGACGAGGTTCACGGCCGTGTCCTGCTCGATGTCAATCGGCAGGCTCGGGTCGTTTGGCTTAGACGGCGACGTAATCAGCAGGACAGGTGGTCGCTGGCCGACGACCGTGACATCGGCCGTTGCGGCATGGGCGACGCCGCCGGACGTGGCAGTGGCGGTCACCGTGTGCTGGCCTTCATTGGTCGGAGCGGTGTAGTCGAAGGTGCGGCCCGTCTGACCGGGCACGACGACGCCGTCCACCTTCCACTCGTATGCCGGCTGCGTGAGCAATTGTCGGTCGTACTGGTCTTTCGCCGTGGCGGTGAACGTCGTGGTCTTGCCGACGCCCAGTGTCGAGACTTTCGGTGCGAGTTCGACGGTTTTGAACTCACGCGTATCGGTCAGTTCGATGTACGTCGAAGCCTTGCCGCCGTGTTTGTCGGTGACCGTTACCGTGAACGTGTAGTTGAGTGCCGCGTTCTCCGGGCAGTTCGCGATCGTCGTGCTGGCGGCGTTCGTGCCGTTCTCGGTGAACGTGACTGTGGGGCTTCCGGCCGGCGTGACCGTCCAAGTGTAGGTCAGGTCACTCGCCGGCCCGTCCGGGTCGTGGGCCACGACCGTCAGACGCAGTTGTGTGAAGTTCAATGGCTCGGCATCGATGAGATATTCGTTATTCGCGTCGGTGTCGATAACCGGGGCTTGGTTGCCGTCCGCGAACCGGACGTTGCCGTAAGCCATTTCGACGACGCTGCCGCTTGTGGCGGTGGCGATGACCTCGTCATAGGCCGCCCCGGTGACCGCGGACGGCGCCTGGTAGACACCCGTAGCCGAATCGATCTGGCCCCCCGCGGTGCCGGAGGCCGACCACGTGATCGTCGGCTGGACGGGGTTGTTCGGGTCCCAGTTCCGCCCGAACTGGTCCAACGCGACCGCCTTGAACGGATGGCTGGCCCCGGCAGCCAGGTCGACCAACGGGTCGATCACCTGAACGCCGCTGAAGACGGGCACAACGGTGATGGTCAGTTCGGCCGAACCGTAGTAGTCGGTGCCGTCGCTGACCTGGACCTGGAACTTGTAGGTGCCCGCGGCATAGAACGTGATCGTCGTGTTCTTGGCGGAATTCGAGTCATTGACAGAATACGTCGGCAGGCGAACGCCGAACGGTCGGCTCTGAACCACCCACTTGTAGCGGAGTGCTGATTCCGGACCGTCGTCCGAGGCCAGCACGCTCACATCGGCGGTGGTGTCGGTCTGCGATACCACGTAGGGCTGGGTCGTGACCACCGGAATCGTCGACAGTGCCGGGGCGACCGTAATCACGGCGTACCGCTCGGCCGTGCCGCCGTCGGCGTCCTGAACCGTAACGCGCCAGACGAATGTTTGACCGATATCGTCCGTCGTCGGTGTCCACCCGCTGATCTCACCGTTCGAATTGATAACGGCCCCCTCGGACATGCTTCCCGACAACGCATAAACCAGCGTTCCGGTCGCATCGTCCGGGTCTTCCGCATTCACGGCGAAGGAGAACTCGCTCCCGGCACGGGCCGTCATTGCGCTAATCGCCTCGATCTTCGGCGGAGCGTTCACCATCACCGCCACCGCTTCGCTCGACGGGTCCGACTCGCCAAACTCGTTACGGGCGATGAGCCGGTACGAATACTCCGTGTTGAACGCGATATTCGGGTCGGAATACGCCTCCGCACTCGCCGGCAGGGTCGCGATCGTGGCGTACGCCGAACCGTTCACGGACCGCTGCACCAGGATCCGAGTCGCATCCACGGCGACGTTATTCCAGGTCAGATCGATCCGCTTGCGGGCCCGGTCGGTGTTCGCATTCACCGTCTCTGGCACGCCAGGCAACGCGCGGTAGACGTCCACCATCATGTAATACCCCGGCTGATTGTCCGGGTAGTAACTGTCGTGGAAGTTCAGCTTCAGCTTGCCACTGGTCTCCGGCGAATAGCTGATGCTGTAGGTGTGCGCCGCGTCCGTCGACGGGTCGCCCCAGAACGGGTAACGGTTCAGATCAAGTTGCTCGTCGTTGACGCCGATCCCGAACTGAATCTTCTTGGGCACCTGGCTGTACAGGCTCGGCAGCGGGTTGTACTGGCCGTATTGCGCGTCGGCGTACTTGTCGACGCCCAGGCTCGTGCCGATCTGGAAATACCCGTGAACCGACAGCTTGTAGCTCTCGCCGGCAAGCAGTGACAAGGCCGACTCGACCGTCGCCCCCGTGACGGGCACAGCGACCGTCTCCGCCAGCACGTAACCCGTGTTCTTTGGGGCGGCCTGGGCCGTCGCCACGTTGGACATGATGCCGGGGTCGGGATTGCCATTCGAATCGGTGTCGAACGCGACCACCTTATAGTAATAACGTTGCCCCGGCACGACGTTCACGTCCGTCCACGACGTCATGTCCCGTGCGACCGTGCCGACAACGTCTGAAAGCGACGGCCCGGACGGCGAGGTCGACCGCAACACGAGGAAGCCGTCTTCACCGGTGCCGGCGTCGACCCAGTTCAGATCGATCGGGCCGTCGACCGTCGCCGTCGCCGTCAGGTCCGTGACCGCTTTGTCGCCGGGACGATACTTCGCGATGCCAAAGCCGTCCGTATCCGTATTGGTTTCGGAATCGTGCTTGACCGCATTGCCAGCGACCACGATGTCGTTATCAGAGGCGATGATGACCGATTGCCAGGTCGCATCGAATTCCGTATCGAGGATGATTTTGCCAGCGTTTCCGAAACCAACGTCAGGCGAGCCGTCCTCGTTAAACCGCGCAATGATGCCGCCATCCAAGGCCGCACCAGCAACGACAATCTTGTCGTCCGCGGTGACGGCCGCAGACCAACCGCTTTCGCTGCCGTACAAGCTGCTTTCAACCAACCCAGGGCGAGCTGTGTCGCTTCCGAAGCTTGGATCACGACTGCCATCCGAAAGTAACCGTGCAATACCGATACGCGGCGTTCCATATTGTCCCCAGGAAGCATTTCCCCAAACCCCCTGAACAATTAGCCTACCTTTGCTATCTATAAGTACGGCATGCACTTCGTCAGACGTACCGTAATACGGCTCATTATAGCGCCCCAAATTAATGCCGACATACCCCTTTCCATTTCCGAACGAGGTATCGAGCGCGCCATCACTGTGTAGTTTTGCAACAGAGGCATCAATTCCACCTTGTATAGATCCACTAGCAGGATTGACAAATACTGTCAGGTATGTGCCGCCGACGTAGATCGCCCCATCCGGCGCAACAGTGATACTAGATGCGATCGGCGGCATATATGTGCCTGCCCACGCATGATAAGGTTCGTCAAGACCTATCGGGAGCTTTGCAGAACCATTCGCACCGAAACGGTCTCCAGGAGTCGAGTCAGTATTCGTTCCATCGTCTAGAGTGCCATCGGCATTGAAACACAGAACGGTCTGCAAATTCTCGTATCCTGGATACCCTGCAGTACCTGCAACATATATTTTCCCGTCCGGTGTGACGACCATATCGTTGAGCTGGAAGAGACTGCCAGAATACGAACCATCTGCATTGGCCGCGATAGGACGCACTTCCCAATTGATAATTCCGTCCTGGCCGAATCCGTCATTTAGTTGCCCGTCTTCGCCTAGCTTGACGAAGCTGACGACTGTTCCGTCAGAGCTATTCTGCCGCAAGCCAACGATGAGGTAAGATCCATCATCTATTTGACGGATAACAGGCTGTCCGCTGATAAATCCATCAAGCGGAACCATTTGCATGCCGCCCGTTCCAAATGATTGATCATTGGTTAAATCCGTTGCAAAACGAGAGACATAAAATCCCCCTACCATTTGCCCCAAAAAAGGAGTAGTGCCTCCATAATCTTTTATATTTCGGGAGTTGTATGATAGAGCACCCACTGTGATGAAACGATGCTGGGCGTCTTCGATTACCTGATTGGCGACTTCGCGAACGCTGCCAGAGTCGATGAATGCCTTTGTAAAGGTATCAGCCGCCCCCTCTGTCGCGGTGGTTGCAAAATGGCCTTCACCGATAACGGACCCGTCCTGCCGTTTTACGATCACACCAATATCGAAACTCCCCAACGTCGACGGCCTGAACATGAGCGCTGCGTCGTCTGGATTTTGGTCGACCGTCGGAACAATGTCGCCGTCCTGGTCCCTGACAGTCCATTCCAAAACGACTCCATCAGAGGGCCGTACGAGTTTGGAATAGTCCACAAGGAATACGGAGATTCGATCAACCTCCGAAATCGCCGGCCCGCTGACTGCTAAGACCGCCTCCTTCGGGTAGGTGACGGTCAACGGTCGGCTGATCGTCACCGGCGGCGTGTTTGCCTTCAGGCGGGTCAGTTGAACCGTGTAGTCCCCGGGATCGGTCGCAACATAGCTGAAATCCGCACCCTGGCCGGACTTCACGGACTTGCCGTCGAGAAGCACTGACCAGACATAGGTCGGGTCGCCGGTTCCGTCCGTCGGGCCGATCGCCTTGTAGCGGACGGTCGCATTGGCCGTGACCGACGACGGGCCGATGATAGCGAGCGACACGTCGTCGCTGGTCGGCATCTCGACGAGCGAGGCCTTGGACACATTCGATTCTTCCGTGCCGCGATAGGACGTCACGTAAAACGCGTAGGTCGAGCCGGGCGTGAGCGAAGTGATGGCCGTCTGCGCGGGCAGGCTGCCGGTATGCGGGAGCGGCAGGGTTTGCACGAGCGAGAACGCCCCGCCGTTTTCCGAGGCGTAGACTTTGAATCCGTCTTCGTCGCTCGAGTTGTCGTGCCACGACAATCGGACTTCGGTCGATGAGAGTGCCGATCCCGAAACCGCCGACGGCGCGGCAAGGGATGTCAGCGGCGCGACGTCGACTGTCACCTGGACCGTGCCGGCAAGATGCGGGTCGGGCTGCGAGTCGATCGCCCATGCGGTGATCGTATAACTGCCAGCGACCGCGTAGGCGTGGCTCTGCGACATGACCCACTGGCCATTCGTGCCGATGACGCCGTTACCGCTGTAGGTATTGATCGTGTTGTCGCCCCAGTCGACTTTCCAGGCCGTGATGCCCGAAGCCTCCGGCCCGCTGGCCGTCAAGGTCAACGGCGTGGGGTCGCCGACCGTCACGTGTCCCGAGGGGCCGCTTGCACTCAATGCCGGCGGAACGTACCCGACCTCGATAGTCACCGTCCGACTCGATACGCCCCCAAGGCTGTCGGTGATGTAAACGGTCGCGGTATAGGTTCCGTGGGTGTTGAAAGTATGGAGGCCTGCGACTGTACCGCTCTGGCCGCTCTCCGTGAGCGTAATGGTTCCGGCCTGCGTTGTGCTGATCGTGCCGTCGCCCCAGTTGATGGCGGCGGTGTGGGTCTGGCCGGTGCCGGGTTCGGTGAAGTTCGCCAGCAGGTTGACGGGCGTGCCCGCGGCGACGTTGATCGTCGTCATCGACCCGATGCTCGGCGGCAGGTTGCGCACCAAGAGAGTCTGAGGCGTGGTCGGATAACTGATGCCGCCGCCGAACGCGGTGGCGTTGATCGTTCTGTTCACGCCGCCCGACGCATAGGTGTGCGAGACGGACGACGGATTGCCGCTGATCGACGAGGCTGAGCCGCCGTCGCCCCAGTTCACACTCCATGAGTTGATGGCATTGTTGCCCGCCTCGCTCGTCGCCGACAGGTTGAGTTGGTACGGAGAACCTTCGTCCGCGAACCCATTACCGGCCGTGGTCGGAACGAGTACGTTCACAAAGTGGGCGTAGTTGGTGGTGCCGCCGGTATGACTGAACGTACCAACAGTTCCGGAAGGCCCATTGACCAGGAAATACCCGGTCGAAAGTGTCCCGCCTGACTGGTTGAACGCGCCGTTACTGCCGTAGCCGACGATGGTGTTGGTCGAAGTGATCTGCCCCGTTCCGGACAGATTCACAGTGCCATGGCCGTTGGGATAAGAGCCGTCCGTTCCTTCACCGCTGACGACCAGACTGCCGGCGTCATTGAACACCCCGCCGCTGACATCGAGTCGGCCGGACGCTTTGGAACCGACGTAGGCGTTCCAGAGTACATTGACCGTCCCGCCACTGAGGGAGAATTTCGGCACTCCGCCGCCGCCGTCCCCGAGCATGAATTGATTAAAGGTCGATGTCCCGGCAGTCTGAATGAAGTTCGTTTCCGTATCGGTCCCGCCGACTTCAATCACCCATGCGGCGTAAAGGGAACCGCCATCCATGAGGTAGGTTGCGGTGCCGTGCGGCACCGTGCCCATGCTCAGCCATCCCGTCCGATGGATGCCGCCGGTTTGGTGGAAAGTCGCGTGCTGGGTATCGCCTTCCCAATCGGCAGCGATCGTGAGGTAAATATCGCCCGTATCGAGCGTGCCGTCTGAGAGGTTGTAGGTAGCCGTACTGTTGTAGGGCTGCGCCAGGTGCATGTCATTGATGTAGACCGCACCGCCGGACTGGTTCACCGTGCATGTGCCGCTCCATCCGCCGAGCGCGACCTGGCCGGAGGAGTTCCAGGACGCATTCTGCGAGATATCGAGAACGGCATCGCTACCGAATCCGATCGAAGCGTTCGTGGTGCTGATACTGCCGCCCGTGAAGTTCAGGGTCGAGGAGGCACCACTGCTGTTCCACGCACCGTATCCCAACGAGCCGAGGGTCGCGGTGCCGCCGGTCATCTGCCATGTCGTGCCGGTCCCGCTGACACCGACATTGGCCCAGCCGGCAACAATAGAGCCGCCCGATTGCGTGAGCGAAGCCCTGCTCGACTCCGCGACTTTGAGCCCGCCGACATTGAGCATGCCGCCGCTCACGCTAAGCGAGGCCGTCGTCGCGTTATTGCTGCCGACTTGTAAGGTGTTGGTGACTTTAAACGTGCCACCCGTCAGCGAAATCGCGCCAGCCGAAGTGCTGTACGACTGCGCCGACAACGTCCCGGCGGTTCCGTCGAGTTGTAGATTCCCGTAGGACGCGACCGTTCCGGAGAGACTCAGTTCCCCACTGACGAGATTGAAGCTTGCACCGGCATTGTAAAATGCCATCCCGACCGTGGCGGTATTCCCACTGCCGACATCGCTGATGACGTGCCCGGCATTGAAGAACCAGCCTGTTGTGTTCGCCAGTGAGCCGGCCGAGTCGGCCCGGAAGGTGCCATAGTTATCAATTTCAACACCATTATTCGATGCGATCGACCCGCCCGCATCGCGGAAATACCCCTCCGTCTCAATCTCGATGAAGGGAACGTTCAGTACACCACCGGTGTGCTGGAACTGGTCATATACCAGCAAGCTGGCGAGTGCCTGATTCCCATTGACAATGACGTTGCCCGCACCAACGGTTGTGGCAACATTATCATTGCCTGTGATCTGAAGCTCAAAAGTAAGGCCGGGCGTTTCAATATCTACATAGTTGCCGCCGTCCGTCGGATCACCAGTTTCGGCGATGACCAATTTGGTAAGTTGCGAGGCCGGAACGGACTGGTACGGACTCCCGTTGCCGGGCGACGCGTTGACGTAAAAGTCGACGTTGTTTGTCGTGGTGTTGAGATAGGCCGCGTAGGTGTCCGGGTCTTCGCTCCCCGGAAGCGTGACCGTCGTCAGCAGTGTGCGGCGTTCCAGTGATTCAACGACGGTACGGACCGCTTCCCCGAGCGCGCGACGAACTGATGACATCCGATTGCCCCTTGCCTTCCCATGAACCCCGAAATGAACGCTGCAGTCCGGCCTATGAATGCCTCATTTGCGACCACGACGTATGTGGATTCAAGGGTAAATTCGTGCACCAAGCCGTCAAGCGAAAAATTGGAAACAAATCATTCGATGCCCTCTGCCGATCGTAAATGCACCAATTTAGATCGTCTGGCTCGAGCCAAGAGTATTGCGTAGCGGCTTGAAACGTCACTGCGTTGATGCGAACTTTTTCTAGTCCGAACGCCGCCCGATTTTTCGCGTGCGAACGTTTACACAGCTCACAGAGAATTCAATCAATATTGCAGCCGCGTGTCCGGCGTCGGTCTAGATCAATTGCATATCCTGCAAGAGCGCAACCGGCTCCAAGCACCGGCAAGGCCGCCCAGGTTCACTCCTATCGCGAATGCGTCACGACCCGAAAAACTCTTCAAGAGAATGAGTCAGCGCTGATTCGAATCCCTGGAAAGCAACCGACTGTCGAATGAGTTGATCAATGCATAATCTGTAGACACACTGACAGCCAAAAGGGTTTTTCTGGAAAACACGTATGGCGGAAAATCATTTTTACGCGTCAGCTTCTAGACCACCGCCTCAATCTGCAGAATCGTCGTTCATTTAACGCTCCGACGACGCTTGAGGAAACTGGCCACCACGCCAATCGCGGCAAGCGTTGCCGGCTCGGGTACGCTGACAACATCAAAGCTGAGCGTCGGCAAGGCCTGCGACTGGCCACCGGTGAAGATGATCATGCCCAAGTTGGCACTCGTCGCCATCAGGTAGAGCGAGACGGCTGAGTTAGCACCGCCGGCCGAGGCGGAAAGGATGTCGCTCGTCAGCGAAGATACCGGCGAAAGCGAATAGGACAGGCTCACATAGCCTGTTCCGCCACTCGGAACAGTGAAGGTCTGTGTGCCTACTACCGCCTGCCCACCCGACCAGCCGAGCAGCCCGGCGGCATTGCTCGCGTAAACCGGATTAGACTGACGATCCTCCAGCGTGCCCCGGCTTTGGGCCCAGGCGTCGTTAGCGACCCAGTAGATGTCGAATGTGCCAGAACCGACACCGAAACGAGAGTTGTTCTGAACGCTGTAAGAGGAGGCGAAACTCAGCCTCGGGTTCGACACTTCCCAATTCCCGACACCATAGGTCGCATTAAGCGTGTCGACCGTCGAACCGAGAACGAACTTCAGTGTCTCATTCGCTGCCGGCGCGGAGCCACCCGTGTTCGTGATCGAGCCAGTGTTCTGCACGCCACCCGCCCCGCCAGCCCAGCCCCAACCATCAGTCGCGTTGTATTGGGCATAAACCATGTCGGTGGTGCTCGCACCACTTCCACCGGAGCCGCCGGAATTCTGGACCGACACACTAACGGTTTGAAGCACTGCGGCCGGGGCGACGGCACTCACAAGCAGCGAGACGGATGCGGCAGACAAAACATGGCGAACGGGTTGAGTCATCATCACAAGGTGCCTGCAATACGAGGATACGAAAACGTGCTGATTCGTTCGTTGTATACGATGAGGAATAACGATTCCACTTCACCAGCCTTACGGAATTTTTCTGACTGCTCAGGAAGCCGGCTTGAACACAGGTGGAATATTCGGCTTGGGTTTAACAGGGAAAAACACTGGACGGTCATCCAACTGGCCACGCCCCCAGGTTTCGATCCAGGCTTGAGTGGCAGGCGAACTTAAATAGTCAGCCAACTGCCGGGCGAGATCGACGCGAGCCCCTTTAACCGTTTCCGGATTCGCCACAACAACCACGTAAGGCCGCCTCATCGCTGGGTCGCCTTGGACTAAAAGTTCCAGCCCGGCATTAGGAAGCCGTCCCATACGGAATGGAATGCGCCCGATCAAAGTGTACGCAGTCTTGTCGGCGGCCGTTTTGAGTACTTCTCGATTCGGGTCGTCAAAGAGCATAGTGACACGGGCCGGGTCGAACTGGACATTCCCCGCCACGAGGATGCCCCGCAGCACTTCCTGTGCCCCGAGGCTCGAATGGACAACGAGTTGCGATCCGCTTTTGGCAATCCGCCGAAACGCTTCGGCAGCATCCGTCAGCCCACGAACCCCGGCAGGGTCAGACGGCGGACCGACGATCACCAGGTCATTACGCGCCCAAGGCCGCGCATCGAACGCCAGGCCGTCGGCAACAAGATTGATGACCTTGTCGCACGCGTGCATCGTCAGCAGGTCAATGCCACCTTCGCGGAAGGAGTTGTCGATGATCGCTTTTTCGCCGAATGATACTGTCTCAATGCGAATACCGGTCTGTTGCGTGAAACGGTCCGTGACTGCCTTCCAGAACCCAGTAATATTCATGCCGTTGATGACAGCGCAACGCACAGTCGGCCCGGCCGGTGCGGCCGTCCCAGAAGGCGCGGCGATCAACCGCTCTGCATCGATCATTGCGACCGGAGACCGTAGCGACTCGATCTCGCTCTGAGACCGAACATAAAACGATGACGCTATAGCCACCACGACGACAGCCGCCATCACTGCGACACACAGCGTAAATTTTAGCAATCGCTGGCTCACGGTCCCCCCCAAGGAGCTGGGGACGGACCGGGCGTGTACCAGTACCAGCGAATGTCATGGCGTTGCGGGTCGCCGAGTTGATAGCCGGCTTCGGCGGCAGACATTAAAACCACATGGCCGTCGAGAAAGGCCACGTTCAGCTTTCCTCGATGCCTTGGGGCCGGGTTGAATAGCCCCTGATTGACGGCAGTGGGCTTGAAAGGGAGTGTCGAACTGAAACCGAGCGGCCCGTCGGTCATGAACACCATTGAATCGGCCGGCCCCACTCGGTTGATCTTGTCCGCGCGGAGCGGTCGTGACGGATAGTGCCATATTCATCCCGTAGCCGAAGACATAGACACCGTTGCTCGGGTCGGTGCCGGCTTGTTCCGGACAATTCCAGATGCTGCCGTCACCGGTCTGTGGTGGGCGTGCATTCGGAATCGGCGGGTTTGGGTTCAGTGGCGGGTTGACGAGTTCGAGCAACATCGGTTTCCCTAGCAACGGCGGCAAGGCGTTGTACCAGCAGTCGGTGTGGAGGATCAGCGACGTGCCGACGTTCATCGGAAACTGCCCTTGCCCGCGCCGAGGCAAACAGCCGTCATTGCGGTCGGCATAAATATTGACGGCGATGGCCCACTGCCGGAGGTTGCTCGCACACTTTGCCTGAGCCGCCGCCCGACGCGCCAAGCCCACGACCGCGAGCAATACGCCAAGCAGAACGGCAATAACGCCCACTACGACAAGCAGTTCGACGAGCGTGAAAGCCAATACCTTGTGACGAGCCATCGAATGCTCCAACAAGGCATTAGACCGTTATTCACTACCATATACAACGATGCAGGCAGAAGGCTTGCACAAATATCTCCAGTCGATGGAGGCGTGGAAATGAGTTTGAGCAGAACCCATGAAGCGTGTGAAAGCACTCCGCACATTCATTTGTTGTCGACCTGCCGAGTTCACCGCTCAGAATGAGGCGGAATTGATTGTCCACTTGGTTTCGCTCAGTAGAATGCCGCACCATGAATGACAGTCGGACGACTGCCGCGGTCCAGAGGTATCTGGACGACTTGGCCGGCATGACAACGGACCGTGCGTCCGAGGAGGTTGTTCGCGCTCTGCTTGCCCGTTCCGTCGATCGTCTGCACATGCTCTGCGCCGGAATGCTGTACAAGCGGTACCCGCGCCTGGCCCAGGGGCCGGTGAACCTGCAATCGCAGGATTTACTCAGTGCGGTCATTGAACGGCTTATCAAAGCGCTGCGGAATATCCGCCCGGAAACGGTCAAGCAGTTTTTCGCCCTTGCGAATCGACACATGCGATGGGAACTCAACGAGCTGGCGCGTCAGTTGGATCAGCGCATGGCGACCTTGGAATTGCGAGACTCGTTTGCCGTTCCGGCCGAAAAAGCGCCAGCCAGCGAAGTGCCACCCAGCGAGTCGGCCGTGCGCATTCTTCAAGCGATCGAGCGCCTGCCGGAGGACGAGCGCGAAGTCTTCGGCCTGGTGCGAATCCAAGGCATGACACAGGCTGGCGCGGCAGAAGTACTGGGGATCTCGACCAAAACCGCCCAGCGGCGTCTGCACCGCGCGGTCGCCATGCTTGTCGAAGAATTGCCCGATCTCCAACCGCCGCCCGACGGCGAATGAAACGTCGGCAGTAGTCATCCGAACCAGCGAAGGGATATCGGGAATGCCGCGCAAAGGCGTGCTCGAAGCCGTGGTCGAAGTGCTCGACACCGGCAAGTCGCCAGAAGAAGTCTGCGGCGACGATTTTGAGTTGCTCGCGGCCGTCACCGGCCGTTTGAAGCGCTACGAACAGATCAATAGCCAGCTCGACGAACTTTTTCCCGCCCCGCCGCAGCGAACATCCAAAGCGCCAAAATTGGCCGACGCGCCGTTGCCCGCCATCGCCGGCTATGAATTGATCAGCGTCCTCGGTCGCGGCGGCATCGGCGTGGTGTACGCGGCCCGTCATCTGCGGCTCGGGCGGCGCGTGGCCATCAAAATGCTACTCTCGGGCGACTTCGCCACCGGCAATGAAATGCGGCGGTTCGCGCGAGAGGCAAAAAGCATTGCCGCCCTTCGGCACCCTCACATTGTCCAGATTTTTGATTTCGGCGAACACGAAGGCCGGCCGTTTTTCAGCATGGAACTGCTCGAAGGCGGCACGCTTGCGGAAAAAATGGCGGGCAAAGCGCTGCCGCCCCGCGAAGCCGCAGAGGTCATCGCCACCCTTGCCCTTGCCATCGAAACCGCACACGCCGCCGGAATCGTTCATCGCGATCTGAAGCCGGCCAATATTCTGCTGTCTTCGAACGGGGTGCCCAAGGTTTCGGACTTCGGTCTGGCGTTTCAGGCAGAAGACCTGTCGATCACTCGCCTCGGCGAACCGATGGGCACGCCGAGTTACATGGCTCCCGAGCAAGTCACCGGAAAACCGGAAGCGAGCCGCCCCACGGTCGACGTTTACGCCCTGGGTGCCGTGCTCTATGAAACCCTCACAGGACGCCCGCCGTTTCTGGGAACAACGGCATCGGACACGCACCAGCGCGTCATTCACGAGCTGCCGATCCCGCCCAGTCGCCTGCAGGCCGGCGTGCCGCGCGACTTGGACACGATTTGCGCGAAATGCCTGGAGAAAGAGCCCCACCGCCGCTACGGCACCGCAGCCGAAATGGCGGCGGACCTGCAGCGTTTTCTTCGCCACGAGCCGATCAAGGCGCGGCCGCTGTCGTATGTCGGCCAGGCGATTCGCTGGCGGCGCCGGCACCCGGGCGTGGCGGCAGCGCTGTTGACGGTTTTGCTGTTGCTCGGTGTCCTGGTCTTCGGCTCCCTGTTCGCCTCGACGTATTTCCACAAGCTCGAACGTCAGCAAACCCTGCTGGCGCTAGAAAAGAGCCGACTCGCTGAAGCGAACGATGTCGCACGCACCGAAGCCGAACAAGCCCGCCAGACCGAATCGCTCCTCCGCCAGCAGGCCGAGGATAAAGGTTCGCAGTTGCGTCGGACGCTTTATTTCGCCCAGATGAATCTTGCCGGCCACGCCGCCAATTCGCCGAGCGGCCTCGGGCGGGTTCGGCAATGGCTGGCACCGTGGGAAACGTCGTTTCCTGACCCGCGCGAGTGGGAGTGGTTCTACCTCAACGGGTTGTGCCATCGCGATCTTCGAACCCTGCTCGGCCATACCGCGGGCGTCTTCAGCATGGCGCGTGACCCGACGAGTTCACGCGTCGCCTCCGCCGGCGCGGACGGCCTGATCCTGATCTGGGACGTACCCACCGGCGAGCGCCTGATGACCCTTCGTGGCCACGAGCGGGAAGTCGTGACCGTCGCGTGGAGCCCGGACGGCAAGAAAATCGCTTCGGCCAGTTACGACGAATCGATCGTCATTTGGGACGCCGTCACTGGCGCGATGGTTCGCAAGATCGCCGCACCGCCGGACGCGCTGTGGAAGCTCGCGTGGAACCCGGGCGGCGACCGAATTGCGTCTGTCGGCTCGAATCCTTCGATCTTCGTCTGGGACGCAACCACCGGGCAGGAAATCGCCCGCATCGGCACCGTGCCCGCGGGATTTCAGGCCGTCGCGTGGAGCCCAGACGGGCGCCGCATCGCGTCCGGCGGTCCGGATTTTAATATCTATTTGTGGGACGCGGTAAGCGGGAAGAATACCGCAACGCTGGCCGCGCATGTCAATTTTGTCACGGACATCGCATGGAGCCCGGACGGCCGCCACTTCGCGTCAGCATCGAACGACAGCCAGATCAAAATCTGGAACGCCGATCGGGGCACCGTTGAGCGTTCACTCGTCGGTCACTCCATGGGCGTCACACACGTCGCATGGAACGCGCACGACAAGCGCCTGGCGAGCAGCGGCTCGGACCAGACGGTTCGAATCTGGGACACCGACACCGGCCAGAACCTGACAACTTATCGTGGCCACACGCAGCCGATCACTTCGGTCGTCTGGAACGATGACGGGACGCTCACGTCTTCCAGCTTCGACGACACCCTCAAAGTCTGGCCGATAAAACCGGACGACGAGTTTGCTTCATTTCGTCAGGAAAGTTTCGGCACACGAGCGATGTCGTGGTCGCATGACGCCAAGTGGATCGCCACGACCGACGAACAAAATACGGTCAGCATTCGTAACGCCCGCACACACGAGCGACGTATTGTGCTGCGTGGCGCGGCAGACACGCTGAACGCAATTGCCTGGAACCCTGACGATTCACGGCTGGCCGCCGCCGGAAGTGATCAGACGGTATGGATCTGGAATGTGGAGACCGGAGCACTCACCGCGTCGTTGCCGGCGCAATTGATCGTGCGGGCGCTGGCATGGAGTCTGGACAATCGCCTGGCGTCGGGCGGCGATGACGCCGTCGTGCGGCTCTGGGATCTGCCCAATGCCCGAGAAGCCAAGTCGCTCCGCGGACATATTTCCGCAGTCCGAAGTTTAACGTGGAGTGCCGACAGCACATTGCTGGCCAGCGGCTCGGATGACGCGACTATTAATATTTGGGACGCCGGCACGGGGACAATTAAAACGGTGCTGAAGGGCCATGTCGCGTCCGTAACGGGTGTGGCCTGGAGCGGTTCGCGGAACCGTTTGGCGTCGTGCAGCGAAGACCAGACGATACGCCTTTGGGACCCGATCGTCGCCACACAGCTCGCCAGCCTGACCGGCCATACTACCAGCGTCAGAAGTATCGCGTGGTCGCCAAACGACGCCCGTCTGGCTTCGGCGGGCGACGACCATGCGGTCAAAATCTGGGACGCCTCGAGTGGCAACGTCGCGTTAACGCTCTCGACAGACAACAGCATCCCGAGTGTCGTCGACTGGAGCCCCGACGGCTCACGACTGGCCGTGGCGGGCGACCACAACCTGTTGCGGGTCTACGACGCCAGTTACGGATTAACGGCGGCACGCGCTTCACTGCGCATTGTCCGTCTTGAATGAGCAACTTTTGACCGATCCATCAAACGCGAATGCGTGGCGAGACAGCGTTAGCGTTCTGATCAAAAAAAATTCCCCTGGTGAAGCCGCTACTGCAGCCGGGAGGTGGCTCGCTCTATTGCCGCGGCACCGGTGGTTCATCGACGATTGCTACGTGGCAGGGCCGTATTCTGACGGGGAAGACGTGGCCTTGCCGCTCAAGATCCAGCAGAGCGTCGGCCAGCTCTCGACAGCCGTTTTGCCGGACGACATCACTACCCTGCTTTGGTACCCGACGCCGTCGGGCAGCGAAGCGTTCGTTAACGTCGCAAAGGTCATTCCTCATGGGCAGAAATATTCCGCATACGTACTGGTACGGATTTTCTCAGTGACAGATCAGAATACGTTCGCTACGTTCGGCACCCGTCAGCCGATGCGTGTGTGGATGAATCAGCAGCCGCTCGAAGCGGCGGCGGCCTCCGGGTCGGGAACTCCTGGCATGCCGATACATCTGCAAGCCGGCTGGAATACCCTTCTCGTTCGGGTTTCCGGTGACGGCGACCAATGCACATTCGGCCTTCGGCTTTCCGACAAACCAACGCCTTCCTCCGACAATCGTTTCAAAAAGGGGACGCCATGACGAGATCATCTCCGCCCGCACGGGAACAGCGCCAAGGCTTCACGCTTGTTGAGTTACTGGTCGTGATCGGGATCATCGCGCTGTTGATCGCCATTCTCATGCCGGCCCTCAGTGGCGTGCGGCGTAATTCCCAAAAACTGGCCTGCTCGGCAAAACTGCGGACGCTCGGACAGGTGCTCGTTTTGCACGCCAATGAACACCAAGGCTACATGCCACTCGCGGGCAACATCACGCCCGGCAAAACGACGAACGGCCCCGACGACCCGGCGTCACTCGGTGACCCGAGCCAAAAGAAATATGTCTACTATGAAAACACGCCCGGCGTCATCGTAGCCACCGCCCTGCCCGCGGCGTTATCACCGTTCCTCGCGGGCAAACCGTCGCGTGGCGACTCATGGCAAAACGTCAACGCCGACATGCAGGCGGACGGGCCGCTGCAGAATGCATTTATTTGCCCGTCCGATGAAAATACGATCAATCGAACGTACGGTGCCCCGCGATGGATCAACAACTACGGCACAGGAACATTCCTGAACGGCTGGTCGAGCTTCGGCATCAATGCGGAAGTCTTCGCCTGGACGGACAACGGCGTCGGCGGGACGACAGGCCACTCCCGCCTGCGCGGCAAACTCGCCGCCATCCCCATGCCCAGCCAAACCATGCTGATGTGCGACACCTACCAGGCCATTGAAGTCTGGGTACTCGGGCCGCAGTTGTCACTTGCCGATGTCTATCTGGGCACAGGCGGCACGGTCGGCAGCCAGGTCTTCGACCTCAAACGCCATCGCGGCGAAATGAACATCCTCTTTGCCGACGGCCACGTAGACAGCCGCCGAATTCTCGCCACAGGTAAGACCACCGTCAGCGGTGACATCGGCTCGCCGGATAATTCCCCCAGCGGCGAACTGGCGGAAGTCTCCATGGACAAAGGCTTCCGTTAATACAAGCCGGCATCGCCAAAGCGATCGGCCCGATCGTCCTCGTCGGATGATCGGGCCGATTACTCTCAATCCAACCGACCGTTTATTGCCCGCTGACAGCCGTCATCTTTTTGTGGCAGACGGGGCATGCCGGGGGCAGGACGCCGGTCCGAAAGTACTCCGTCGCGGCGGCGCGGCAGCCGGCACACATGGCGGCGTCGTTGTCGTTGGAAATTGCCCGTGGTTGTCCCCCGTTCTGTGGCGGGAGAATCACGGTTAGCGGTGTGCCGTGCGCACTCCATACGACGACTGCTTTACCCGCCGACTCCGTGGATTTTGTCGTCGCCGTGTTCGCAGTTTGGCAACCAACAACGCCAAAAAGCAGAATCGCCGCCGCGATGGACCGCACAGGCCGACTAGAAAAATCGATTCGCATGATGTTCCTCTGGTTCGTGCGAGACGGCTAGAAATACCGGCGGTGCCCCGGCACCGTGCCGTTCGCCGAGTTCGTCTCGCATGGTGCGCTCGGCTCGAACACTCAACTAAGCGGTGCCGTGTAGACAGGCGAAGGTCAACGCCGCCTATCTCTGTTCCGCCGCTTGTGCCACACTGTCCGCCGGCGTCCGCTCATCTGAGTAGCACAAACCGGAGAAGCACGATGGCGATCGAAAAAACAAAAAACCTGGTAATCGGCAGTGGTGAAGGCGGAAAGTACCTTGCCTGGCATCTGGCGCAGCGGTGAGCGTGCCGTGGTCATTGAACGCCGTTACATTGGCGGCTCTTGTCCGAATACCAATTGCCTTCCAAGTAAAAATGAAATCTGGAGCGCAAAGGTCGCCGACCTCGCCCGGCATCGCCAGAAGTTCGGCGTTCAGGCGGCCGATGTTGCGATCGACATGGCTAGCGTCCGCCAGCGCAAACGCGACATGATCGACGGCCTGATCAAAATGCACCTGGACAACTTCGCCGCCAGCGGCGCAGAGCTGGTCATGGGCCACGCGAAGTTCATCGGGCCAAAAATGGTCGAAGTGTCGCTCAACGAAGGAGGCACACGCACGTTTGAGGCGGAGCGCGTTTTCGTCAATGTCGGCTCGCGTGCGACCTTACCCGAAGTGCCCGGACTCGCCGATGCGAAACCGATGACACATATCGAAATTCTCGAACTCGACCGCCTGCCCGAACACCTGATTGTCATCGGCGGCGGATACGTGGGGCTTGAGTTCGCCCAGGCATATCGCCGCTTCGGCAGCCGCGTGACCCTTCTGCAGCACGGCCCGCAATTGCTCAGCGATCAAGACCCGGACGTGGCCACCGAAATGGAACGCCTGCTGACCGCCGACGGCATTCGCGTCGTCACCTCCGCGGAATTACTGCGTGTCAGCGGCCAGTCCGGCGAGAACGTTCGTGTCACGATTCTCACGTCGGACGGTGAACAACTGATCGAAGGCAGCGACCTGCTTGTCGCCGCAGGTCGCACGCCGAACACACAAAGCATCGGACTGGAAATCGCCGGCGTGGAATTACAGCCGAACGGAACCATTCGCGTTAACGACCGCCTGGAAACCTCCGCGGCGAATGTATGGGCGATCGGCGAATGCGCCGGCAGCCCACAATTTACGCACGCCTCCTTCGACGATTTCCGAATCATTCGCGATAACCTCGCCGGCGGCCAGCGTGGCACGCACGACCGCCTTATGCCTTCCTGCCTTTTCACCGACCCTCAGGTCGCACACATCGGTCTGACGGAAAAGGAAGCGGCCCGGCAAAAGGTCGCCGTTCGCGTCACAAAGATGCCTACTGCCGGCGTCCTTCGCACCCGAACTACCGGCGAAAACCAAGGCTTTATGAAGGCGCTCATCGGCGAGGACGATCGCATCATCGGTTTTACAATGATCGGCCCAGAGGCGGGTGAAGTTATGGCCGTAGTGGAAATCGCCATGCTCGCTAAGTTGCCATTCACCGTTTTGCGGGACGCCGTCCTGGCTCACCCGACCATGGCCGAGGGGCTGAACGCCTTGTTTAGCAAAGTGCCGCCGAGTGCGACCAGCGTTTGAAATGGGGCCGATCAGTCTTCACCGTAGCCGGCCGATACCAGTCGATGCTGGGCCGTGTAGGTAATGTTCGTGCCGATCTTGCCAAACGTCGTGATCGGATAGCCTTTGACGAAGTCGATCTGAAAATCTTCGTCCGGCACGGTCACCTGGAGCGTGTGAACGCCAGCGGTGAACGTGCCGGTATCCACTTGGAACAGCAATTGTTCGTTGAGTCGGCCTTCGGCGAAAGCGCCATCAGGTGCCCGATAGCTGACGAGCGACATTGTGGCCGAAGTGTTCTGCGGCACTGTGAAGATTGCTCGAACGGTATCGCCGGCCGTGACATTATTATGCAGCGTGTTGACGACTTTCGTTACGCCGGCGTGCGTGATCTGATAGTGAACGTCGACAACGTCGAATGAATCGACTTTGTAATTCGAAAAATCATTGCCGGCAGACTCTGTCGCTTCGTCTAACGTAATGGCATACGCGCCGAACCGCGGCGAACCAGTGCGGACATAGCCGTCTGGCACGGTTTCGCTTACCAGATATTTTCCGGCGGCAGGGACGGCGAAACGGTAGCTGCCGTCAGCGGCGGAAACGGTGCTGTCGATCGCGGGCCCGTCTGATTTTTCGTAGAACCCGTTGCGGTTGCGATCGAGGTAGAGTTTCACTTCCACGCCCGAGAACGGCGTGTCATCTTCGGACTTGCCGTCGCCGGTGTTGTCATGACTGATCGTCCCGGTGACGGTGTTACCCGCGTCAGTACCGTCATCCTCCTCGGCCAGTTGCAGCCGCAGGCCGTTGTGCGTGCCGATGTCGATCGGAAACTTGTCGGTCACGTTAAGGTCGCTATCGAGCGACCACGCGAACGCCTGGCCTGTCGAGCGGTCCTGGAATAGCACTTCTGCGAAATCGCCTTTGATGAAATCGCCGATGCCCGCCACGGCCAAGTCCGCTTCGGGCAGGCCGAGATCGGCCAACTTGTCCTGCGTGCCGCTTTCCAGTGTTTGGGCGAACAGGTGTTTACTCGTGCGGTCACGGAGGAGCAGGTCGGCGTCGCCATCAAAATCAAAATCGCCGACGGCGACAAGATCTGTGTTGTCGGGCAAATCGAATGAGCGTGTGTCGCCCGCCGTTCTGCCGTTGAATTCGATGGCCTGTTGCTGTCCGGTGGATTTGTTGGCGATGACCAATTCGGGCTTGCCGTTTCCGTCGAGGTCGCCGGCGCTGAACACGGAGAAACCGGCCGGCACGAGGTAGTCGAGCTTGTACTTTTTCACCACCGCGGGGATGCCCCGGCCGGTGCCGAGTTCCCAGACCCGCAATTCGCCCGTGGCCTTGTCGTGAATCAGGATATCGGCCGATCCGTTGCTGGAGAGATCGACGATGCCGGCGACCATCCACGTCGGGCCGGGCAGTTCGCCGAGCAGGTGCGTGTCGTACCGGATCAGGCCGTCGCGGAGTTGGGCGTAGACCTTGCCGGTGGCCGGGTCGGTGAGGACGAAATCGGAATAGCCGTCGTTATTGAGGTCGGAGCCGACGTCTTTTGACCAGATGCCGAAATCGACGCCTCGCTGTGTCGTATTGGGCAAAGCCTGGAGTGTAACGTCTTCATATGCGGCGGTAGACAGGTTGTAGCCGTCGGCGGCCAGGAGCGCCACGCGATACGTGCCGGGGTTGAGCTGATTGAACGAATACCGGCCGTCAAGGGTAGGCGTGGTGCGAGGTTCGGTGGCGTCGAGCGAGCCGTTTTTGTTTTCGTCGATGTAGACGGTCAGGCCGTTGTAGACGCCGTAGTCTTCCTGGGCCCATTGTCCGGTCTTGTTGACGTCGTAGAACACTTGGCCTTCGATCACGCCGCCGTTCGAGCCCGGGACGACAACGCCGAAGTCGTACAGTGAGCCGTTGGCGCTGTCCAGCAAGGTGTACGACCCGGCGGTGTTGGCGAACGGCACGAGCTGATATCCGGTGCCAGTGTCGGCAATGACCATCAGATCGTCCGCGTGCGACGTGGTGGGGATGCCGACGGCAGTGACGACGTCGCTGGACATGACAGACCCGGTCGTTCCGTAGTTCACCAGCGGCAAGTTCGGATCGAACCCGGTCGGGTCGCGGGGATTGTCGGGATTCGCTTGTCCGCCGAACACCAGCAGGTTCGGACCGTTCATGACGATCACGCTAGGCGACGCGACGCCGGGGATGAAGTTGCCGATGGCGATGGAATAGTTGTCGTTCTCGGACTGCGCGAAATTGGTCGATATCAGCCCGTTCAGCCCGCGATAGGTCGACAGCACGCCGCCATTGGGTGTGCCGGTAACGACGTTGCCATACAGGACGACCGATTCGGCACCACTGAAGAGCGGCGCGATGTCCAGCCCGACGCGGGGCCAGTAAATCGACATGCCCGCCATGGTGTCGTAGATGGTGTTGCCGGTGAGGTAGCCCGTTTCTTCGTCCAGCCGCCAGAGCCTTTGGATATTGGATTCATCGGGGCCGAAGAGCGGGGCGCTGAAGCGGTCCTTGGCTTCAAAGACGATCAGATCGTTCTGCCCTGGCGTCGTTTTCACGACACGATTCGTCAGGGCGTATTGGTGAAAGCTGGCGTTGGGCGTCTGGTTGATGAACGTGAAGGTGATGGAAGTCGATGTGGCGGTGAACGTGCGTGAGAAGGTCATGCCCTGGCCGTTGCCGTAGGCGTTTTCGTCGAGCGTGGTGGTGCCGCCGAGTGAATCGGTGATGACCTGCCCGCGCCCGCCGGCAGCCCCGTAGCCCGCGCCATAGAACGTCGTCTGGTAAGTGGTTCCGGGCGTCAGGCCGGACAGGGTCAACTGCTCGGCACCTTGGGGGGCGTACAGGAAGTCGGTCAGAGCAGTGTTCATGTGGCCGGTCAGGTTGTTACTGAAACCGGTGATGAGCGACATGTTGCCCAGCGAACCGTCGGCCGGGTTGTAGGAATTGAGGCTCCACTGCTGCCCGCCGGAGCTGCTGGTGCCGGCGGGAATGAAATTGACGCCGTTGACGTTTAGGTTCGCGGTCGCGCCGAAGTTGAGGGTGTGGGTGTATTGAAAGCTGCTGGAGATGCCGGTGGAAAAATCGTCGCTGATGGGGACGGGCGCGGTGTAGCCGTCTTCCACGCCGATGTTGCCGAATTCCAGGTCGGAGATGATCTTGCCGGTGGTGTAGCTTTTGCCCGTCGGCGCAGGGGCCGTGCCGTTCCAGCCGATTTCAAAGACCGTGCCGGTGTTCTGCTGGGCCGCCAGGATACGTGCCGCCTGCGTGCCGCTGGCGGGGACGATCGCCACCCGCGTCGCAAAGCCCGGGCCGGTGTCGCCGGGGTAGGCCACTTCGTTCGTCAGGGCGTACTGGTGGAAGCTGGCGCCGAGGTTAGTGCCGGTGAAGGTGTAGACGATCGAATCCGACGTGGCCATGAACGTGCGGGTGAAGAGGATGCCGTTGCCCGAGCCGAACGCGTTTTCGTCCAGCACGACCGACCCGCCGAGACTGTCGGTGATGGTCTGTGTGCGCTGGCCCGCGGCGTAGCCGGCACCGTAGAACGTGGTGGTGTACAACTGACCGGGCGTGAGCCCGCTGAGGGTCAGTTGTTCGACGCCGGTCGAGGAATAATAGAAGTTCGAGACCGCCGAATTCAGGTTGCCCTGCACGTTGTTTCCGAAGCCCGTGAACAGGACCGGGTCCACGGTCTCTTTGGTCGTGGGATTAACGGACACGAGTTGATAATTGTCACCGGCGGGCTTGGACGCGCCGGTGAACGTCTGGCCGTTCACGGTGATGTTATCGGTGTTGCCGAAGTCGATCAGGTGCGTGTAGGTCTTAACGGTGGAGATGGTGGAGTCGATGTCGCCGGCGAACTGGCGAACGTCGCCGTAGCCGGTCTGGTTGGCGAGGTTCGACATGACATTCAGGTATGGCGTGAAGGCGGCGACGCCCTTGTTGATGAATACGTCGACGCCGTTCTGGCCGGCGGTGACGATGTCGGGCTTGCCGTCGCCGTTGATGTCGGCCAATTCCAGTTCCGGCTTGAAATAACCGGCCGAAGAGCCGACATCGTAGCGTACAAACTTGCTGCCTCCGTTGAGGTTGAACACCTGCACGAACAGCGAATTGGCCGTACGGATGATGAGGTTTTCCTGCTTCAGATTCTGCAGGTTGGCGGCGGCCATGGTGACGCCGGTGTTGGCATTGGATTGTGGGAAGTCGAGGGTGACGCCGGCGATCGGCGTGCCGCGGACGAAGCCGACGCTGACGCTCAGCGCAGTGTTCGTCCCCGCGTTGGTAGGCACGCCCTGCGGCGGGTCGAGCGCCAGCCATGTGTTCGGCTGGAGCGTGACTTGTAAATGCGAGCCGGCCTGGGGATTGGCGAAGAAATAGGTGCCGATCGCCTGCCCGTCGGTGCCGTCACTGGTGGTGGCGACTTGTATACTGCCGTCGGTGCTAATCAGCCGCACGGTCTGCCCGCCCAGGCCGGGCTCGCCTTCATCCTGATAGCCGTTGGAATTGGTATCGTTGAAGACAATGCCGCTGGTGCCGGTAGCAGTGCTGGCGGGCGGGTTGGCGAACTTCACGCCGATGTCGAACCCGCCGACCGGGCCGCCGTTCTTGACCAGGTCCGGATTGACCGACAAGTTGCCGTCGGCGTTGATGGTGAGGTCAACCCACTGGAATTCCAGGTCGTTATCATCGCGTGAGTCGGTACTCCAGATCCACAGTTGTGCCGCCGATCCGAGTGACCCGGCGGTGATCGGCACGGGAACGCCGTTGATATCGAGTCGCGCGGACGAAACACGGAACTGGTCGCCGGTGACCACTGCAGCATTGAGGTACGGCTCATTGAAGGCGACCGACGCGGTCGTCCACACCAACGCGTCCTGTTCCCCGTTAACGCGAACGGCAGCGAGTGCAGTGTCGATCTGCCAGTCCGCCGTTCCTTCCATGATCGACAGGTTGCCGCCACCGAACGGCAGCACATCGATTGAGCCGTCGGCTTCGCTTAGCAGCGTGTTGATGTAGTACTTGGACGACAAGATGTCGGCGGTCAACAGCGCGACGTCCTGCCGGCCGTTGCCGTCGAAGTCGCCGGTGACCATATTCACCAGACGATCGCCGCCCACATCGTTCTTGACGGTTTGGCCGGTGAGGTGATTCCAGATAATGACGCTGTACTGGCTGGTGGTCGGGTCTTCGACCAGCACGGCCATGTCGCGGGCCTGAAACGGGTCGCTGCCCGACAGGTTTACGCCGATGACATCGACCACCTGCAGACTCGGGTCGATCGAGAACAGCTGCGCCCCTTTCGTGAAGGCCGGCGTGCTGCTCGCGTTGCCGAGCTTGGTCGGGTCGTAGCTCCAGATCCAGGCCTTGTTGTTCGCGTCGATCGACGCGACGGTGGAATAGTTCGGCTGGCTCGGATCGTACGATAGCGCAAAGAATTCATTGGGTGCGGCTGATGCGGCGATCGGCAGGTCGTTGTTCGAGCCTTTCACCTGCGTCGACGGGCTCACCAGCAGGTAGGTGAAGAAGTTGCCGTTGTAGAAGACATCGGAGTTATAGTACGACGCCGCCGGCGTGGGGACGCCGTCGCTTTGCCACTTGCCCATGAACCGCTGCGACGGGTGCGATGCCGCGGCGTCGTCGATGTATTTGAAGTTCAGCGGGACGACGTCTTCGTCGTCCGGGTCGGTGATATCGTTGAAATCGAAGTGCGAATAAACGTTATTCGGATCGATCGGCATGCTGGTGATCCACTGCCGATACCCGCCCAGACCGGCGTCGTAGCTGGTGAGAAACTTGGTGTTCTGCATCTGATACCCCTCATAGCCGGGGGTCAGAATGACGTCGCCCATATTGCCGGAGTCGATCGTCGTGGTCGTTGGCGTGGTGTAACTGGCCCCGCCAGGCAAGGCAACGCTGATCGAATACTGCCCGCGTGCATGCGAGGTCGCTTTCCAAGCGCCGTACGCGTCAGTGGTAAGCACCTGTGCCGGTCCGCTCGGCGGCGTGACGGTGACCTGAACGTTCGCCAGGCCCTTCTCGCCGGGGTCTCGGGCACCGTTACCGTTGGCGTCGTCGTACACGACACCGCTGGCGGTGATCGGGGTGGCGACGAGGAAGTCGTAATAGTTCAGCGCGGCTTGATTGTTGCCGTCGTTCGTAAAGACGACACCGCCCGCGGGCAGGTCCGGCGACTGCGTGGTCTGCCACCCGGCGGGCGGGATGATTTTGATATTCGCCGCGTAGGTGGTCGTTGGCAGGTCGGTCGACAGAAACGCGTGGACGAGCAGGTAGCTGCCGTCCTTACCCGTGACTTGGTATTGCTCGCCGACATCGAGGACGTTGTTGTTATTGTCGTCGAGGTAAACCGTCACTCCGGCGGCACCGTCGTCCTGGGAATCGAGTTGCCCGTTGGCGGAATCGTCCAGATACACCGTGCCCGCGACTGCGGCCTGCACGCTGAACTGAAAGTTCATTCGCAACAGCTGGTCGTTCCCGACGAAGGTGTTGTACTGGATCAGGTCCTTCGTCCAGGACAGCTCCTGAGACCCGTCGGTTGCCGGTTGCGGCAGGAAGACGCCGCGCGTGGGCGCCATCGAGAAGCGGTATTGCTGGTTGACTTCGACGTGTGGCGAAACCACGCCGTTTTTTCCGGTGGCGTAATACACCGCCGGCCCGGTTTCGAAATAGGCCTTGCCGCCGTCGAAGCTCGCATTGGTGATGGCCGAGCCGGTCGATGAGCCTGAAACGAAGAAGGCATTGCGTGTCGGATCAAGCCCGACCACGTAATACGGCGTGCCGGTCTGAATGCCTGACGGGCCGTCCAGACCGCTCAGCATGAGGACGTCGCCAATCTTTGGCGCGTAGGCCGGGTTCGGCGACATGACGATCGCGCCATCGGACTCGATCAATTCCAGCGAGACTGAGCTCACCGGCGTCACCGCAAGCGGGATGCCCTCCAGCTCGGCGGTCGTGACTTCGGTATCGCCGACGTAGGACACCTGGATCGACGCCGCGGGCACCGACTGCACTTTGCCGACGTAATCACTTTTCGTGGATACGTGATTGGCGTCGCGAATGACGGCGTAAGCATAGATGGGCACCGACGGCTCAAGGCCGGTGAGGTCCCACGGCACGTCGACGCTGATCCAGTCGCCGGGGTTGTGGCCGCTGAGATTCAGATCTGCGGCCTTGAGGGTCGCGAACCGCGTGCCGTTGTAGCCGGACTGGTCGTAGTCGTAATACAAATCGACGGTGGTCGATTCCGGATCAAGGCCACGCCATTGGAAGTCGGCATGGGCGTTGTCATAGGAGACCGGGTCATTTGTTGCCGGACCGTCCCCGACCAGGCCGCCCAATGCCGACGGCAATGTCGGCTGGCTGAGCGACACGTTGCGGATCTCCGGTGCCGGACCGCTGAAGGCGCCTGTCCAGTCGGTGTCGTAGTCGATGTTCTGTACATTCGATGACACCAGCACGACGTTGATCGTGCCTTTCGGCAGGGGCTGGTAGAGGTTCGGGTTCGTACGCGAATACGGAACGCCGTTGTCGTCCGTTCCACTGAACGCGGCGGTCGCGATGACGTGGACCATCACATTGCCCTGGTCGGAATAGTCCGGCACGAGCATGTAAGAGAAGCCGTTGCCGTCGTCGATCCAGTCGGTCGTGCTCACGCCGGGGCCGAACACCTTGGTGACATTCTTGCCGTCGGTGCTGACGGAGATGACATCGCTTTTATCGGTGGCAGGGTTGTCCCACGTCACGTGCAGCAGGCCGTAGGTGTCGGTGCTCTCGTCGTCCTCATACAGCCCGCCGGCGACGGCTTCTTCCGACGGCGACTGATCAGTGTAAGTGTAGTTGTAAGCGTGTGGTGGGTTGACGACGTTGCTGGGCAGTTCCCCTTCCAGCCCTTTGATGGTGCTGGCGCCGATGAGTTTGAAACTCTGGTCTTTGAAGTCGTACTTAAAGCCGTAGTTCCAATGGCCGAAGAATTTCGCCCAGGCGGCCACGAATTGGTCGCCGCCGTCGTGCGACACGTAGTATTCGACATCGCCTTCGGCGACCTCGATCCCGCCGATGATCGGAATGCTCGGCGGCACCTGCAATTTCGCCGAGAACAGGCCGGCGTCGAGGTCATCGGAGAAGTAAAGGTAGATGTGCCCTTCGACTGAGTCGTAGAGGAAGCTGCCGGTCATATCGACCGTATAAGTTTGAATGCCCCAGTTGAGGTCGAGCGTGCCGTTGAATGTGCCGAGGGTGCCCCCCGCGAATAGAACCGTTCCGGTGATTTTAATGTCGGAGGCACTGTATTCGCCGTTCACCAGGGCTTGAATGGCGGCGTATTCTTTCGCGCCGACTTTCACTTGGTCGCCGAACGCAGCACCGAAGAGGATATCGGCGCTGATGTTGGTCGGGATATTATCGATTTCGAATCCGATATCTGTGAGGAACCCTTCCAACCCCGGGATCGGCAGGCCGGGGTTGAGATTGCGCAGCGAGGCGCCGATGTCCTGAACGATGAAATGGTCGTCCTCCTCGCCCATTTTCAGATGAACGCCGACCACGAGCCCGCCGCCTTCGAACAGGCCCATCTGGCCGCCGAGTTCAACGTCCCAGTCGCCCGAGTCGGTGACGTTAAATCCGAGAATCAGATTCTTGACCGTGAAGACGCCCGTGCCCAGTTGCGGTATGGCGATTCGTACGCCGTCGAGCTTCCAGTCATGGGTGACGGTGTCGATAAACAGGCCGCTGCCTGACCCGCCTTCGCCGAATTCGACAGCGGCGTTGTGCAACTGCGGCAGCATCAGGCCGCCCGTGATGGCGATGGTCCCGTCGCCGCCGTTTTCGGGCTTCGTGTAGCTGATCTGCAAGTCCTCGGCGACCATCTTCAACGGCCCCGGTTGGAAGCTGCCGTTGACGGCCAGCGTGATCGTGCCGACCGCGATGTCAAAACCATTGGAACCGAACTTCAGAGAATCGGGACTGGCCTGGAGAGAAATGGTGGAGATGCTGGTCTTCCAGTTGCCGTTTTCGTCAGGCGCATTGTCCCTGCCGATGGCCAGCACCACCGCCCCACCGACGCCCAGTTCCCAGGTATCGGAATTGTCGGTTTCGGTGCGGGTGTAGGAGAACTGACCGTCAAAGCTATAGAGTTTCACGCCGCCGAAGACATTCGACTGGGCCGCGGTGGGCGGCACGCGGTCGATACTGAATTCGGCGTAGGCCTCGGAGACATAGCTGTCACCGCCGGCCTCGCGGACCAGCGTCAGGCCGTTCGTTTCACCTTTACCGAAGAAAACAGACACGACGGTGCTGGTCCACTTCGGCACGGCAATGACGGCCGACCCGCTGACCGAGAGAACTTCTTTCTCGTCCGCGTCGTAAATCGCCGACGCCGTCAGGCCTGACACGGCAATGTTGAACGCCGCCGGGTCGCCGGGGTTGGCGCCCGGCTTGCTGATGACGCCGTTGATATTGAAGCCCCAATCGCTGGGCTTGATCTTCCCGCCGATCGACTGGATCACCAGACCTGCCGACGTTTCGCTGTCGCCGCCCAGTTCCAGCATCAGGCTGCCCGACATCCCCTTGGCAGGCGTGAAAGCGGCGGACAATTCGCCGGACAGTTGCAGGTAAAAATCGCCATCTTTCGGCACCGTCCACTCGCCGCTCTGGTAGCCGCCCTGGATGCTCATCAACAGGTTCGCCTGCCCGCCGATGGTCAGTGCGCCGTGCGTGTGTAGCGGCGTGGTCACGCGCATCGTGCCGCCGTCGGCGTTGAACGTCGCATTCGCGCCGCCGACGGTGTCGCTGAACGTAAACGTGTCGTCGGTGATGCTGGTGACGTAGTAAATGCCACTGCCGGCAGCCGGAACGTTCGCGAAGGTGATGGCTTCACCGATGACGAACGGCACCTTCGCGTCAACGACGGTCACCACACCGTTCTGAATCGTGACGACGCGCTGCTCCTTGATGAAAGAAGCCGAATTGGCCGTGGCGCCGCGATCGGTGATCAACTGCCCGGTGGTCAGGTCGATCAGTCGGAATGTCGTGTCATCCACTTCCTGCAGGCCGTACGGCACGCCGATTTGCAGTGCCGGCGCGGAACCGTCTGTCGGCACGTCCATGTTCAATGACACGAAGTGAATCACGTCGTTATCCGACATGTTCAGGTCAGTGGCGGTGGTGAACGTGCCGCCCTGCAGTCGCGTGACCTGATTGACCGAACTGATAGCCGTGTCGCCGAGGGTGAAGTTCAGTTCGATCTTCGTTTTGTCGAGATCATCGCCGTCGATCAGTTGATAGAGCCCGCTGGCATCGATGTTGAGGTATTTGTTGTCGTTCGGGCTGCTATAGCCGATGCCGACATTGAATTTGGAATCGTTGTATTCAAACGACTGCAAACCGGAGAACCGCAGTTGCGGCTTGGAGACTGCGTCGGTCGTTTTCGTCAGCAGAATGCGGGTAGGCGTGAAGCCGATCTTCGCCGGCGCATTGCCGACAGATTGCGGGCCCATCAGGTTCAGCTGGGTCGGGAACAGGATGGCCGCGCCCCAGTTTTCGGTATCGGTCCCGCTCGCGATCGTAGTGACCTTGCCGCTGCTGGCGCTGGCACCGGAAACGTCGCTGTTATCCTTTGCTTTGAACGTAAACTGCGTCGGACTGATGACCTGATCGACAGCGTAGACCGGCCCTGCGAGCAGGCCGATGTTGTCGGTCAGACCGCTGAACTCGATCGTCTGGCCGGACGTGAGCGACGCCGGTGCGTTAAGCGTGACCGTGCTGCTGTGGACAGTGCTGATGTCGTAGAGCGTGCCGGTGTTCAGCAGCGAGTCGGTGTACATCGCCCCGCCGACAGTCTGGATCGTCAATCCCCCGACTACCGTACCGCCCGACCCGGTGCTGACCGTGTAAAGCCCGTTGGACCATGCGATAGAATTATTGAGGTTCAAGCCACTGTTCAGCGTGGTGACGCCGTACGACAACAGCATGGGCGTGAAACTCGGCCCGTCGAAGCCGATCAGCGTCCATCCCGGATCGTCAGCCGTCCCGAAGGTGCCGCCGGTCGGCGCGCTGTTCCACTTCTTTTCACTGTAAAAACGCAACCCGTTCATGGTTTGCGTGAAGTCGGCAGGCAGTTCACCAGTGGGGATCGTCGTCCCCGGCCAGGTGTCGATCGGGAATGCAGGCAAATCCTGTAGCGCCGTCTGTGTGACCGTGTTCGCGACTCGCACGCCGGCATTGAGACTTGCAGGAGACGACTGGTTTGTCTCAGCCAACGCATCGGGGATGCGACGCGGAACCGCGGCCGTGATGTCACTCAACAGCACACGCCGTTCGAGTGGTTCGACAGTCATTCGCGCCGCCTCAGCGAGACGGGCCAATGCTGATGAGCTCTGAAGATTTGAGTTTTTCGGACGCGATGCACCCCGTGCGGAATCAACGACTTCACGCATTTTTGACTCCCTACCCAAACCCCGGCAGACATGGTGTGATGACGAATTCAGGCCTGACAACGACTTTTGATTTCTCGCCAGATTCGTGGACGCGAGTTTCCCTTGAACTCAATAAATAGCAAATTATTTTATGAGTCCCGTTGTTTTTTCTTGCCAAAGCGATTGAATCTGGGTTTATTTTTCCGCCTGATGGCGCGACCAAACTTCAACTCCGGCCGGCCCGTGTTAGCGGGATTATTGATATTGGTGAGCGTTTCGTTCAGCGAAGCGGCCACGGTCACCGGGAACATTCAAGTCACAACCGTGGGCACCCCGTCAGTGCCCGCCATGGTTCTGGGTTATTTGGCCTCGGCACCGAACGGCACCGGGGAATTCGTGCTGGCGGACCTGTCCAGCAGCATCAGCAATCGTCTGCTCGTCAGCTTCGATCCCACCGCCGCCACGATCGGCGGGTCGCTCCCGGGATCGCTATCGGTGACCGTGTCGAATGGTCCTGTTGGCGCGAGTGAATTCAACACGTTGGGCGGAATCGTCGGGCCGGAGAGCAGTAGCAACAATCTGATTAATCCGGATCCGGGTGTTTCCTACGCGATCCTGGGGGGCACGCCTAATCTGGGAGGCCCGTCCGTTGCGGTGCAGCGTCAGACCTACGGTTCATCATCCGTGCAACCCGTACAGTCGAATATCTGGTCCGTGACCGGTTCCGCATTGCAACCGGTATGGCTGAATTCTACCGGCCAAATGTCGGGGTCGACTGTTCCGGCACCCCCTGTCTCGATCGTTTTTGTGGACGACAGAGACGGCGACCCAAGCAATGGAGACGCCGAAGCGTTCGTGCTAACGGCCGACCCGGACAACGTCATCAATAACGCGTTTGGGGGCCAGGCGGTGACCTTTTCCGTAGTCGAGGCCGCCCCGGAACCGGGCAGCGCGTTGCTGACCCTGCTGGCCGCAACGTCGACGCTCACACGCCGCCGCCACAGGGTCGCGACCTAGCCGGCGATAACACGTAATCGATTATGCTTCCTGGCCTGAAGGAATCGACGGATCGCCTGCGAGATCAAAACACACGGGGCCGATGAAACATCATCGGCCCCGTGTCGCGTTGGTGCGTAGCCCCGCTTCTACGCTGCCAGCCGGA
This sequence comes from Tepidisphaeraceae bacterium, assembly GCA_049840775.1. GTDB lineage: Bacteria > Planctomycetota > Phycisphaerae > Tepidisphaerales > Tepidisphaeraceae > RYN-431. The sequence continues at coordinate 180,406 of JASGJJ010000006.1, read as the reverse complement.
GGACCGGCTTTGATTCGATTCGTCCTGCGGCCGCAGCAGCAGCGGCCTCGGTTTGCCCGCCGACGAGTTCGGTCAGTTGTGTGACGATCGCGTGGACCTGCTCCGTCTGGGCGGTGAGTTGTTCGCTCGTGGCGGCGATCTGTTCCGCCGCCGCCGCGTTGCCTTGGGTGACCTTGTCCATCTGCTGCATGGACTGGGCGACCTGGGTGATGCCGGTGCTCTGTTCCGCACACGCGGTAGCGATTTCAGTAATGAGGGCGTTCATCTTGCCGCTGGTGTCGTTAATTTCTGCGAGATTCGCGGCGACTTCGTTTGCGATCAGCACGCCGTTCTTGGCATTGAGCACGCTGCCGTCGATCAGGGCGGTGGTGTTCTTCGCGGCCTCGGCGCTGCGCATCGCGAGGTTGCGGACTTCCTCGGCGACGACGGCGAAGCCCTTCCCGGCTTCGCCCGCACGGGCGGCCTCGACGGCGGCATTCAGTGCTAGAAGATTCGTCTGGAATGCGATCTCGTCGATCGTCCGGATGATCTTGGCCGTTTCGGTCGCGGACTTCTGGATGTCGGCGATCGCGGCCGACATCTTTTCCATCGCGCCGTTGCCTTTATCGCTGACAGCCTTCGCATCGCTCGACATCGCCGATGCCTGCTGTGCGGTGTCGGCGTTGCGCTTGGTCATTGAACTGATTTCTTCCAGCGACGAGCTGGTCTCTTCCAGGCTGGCGGCCTGTTCACTGGCACCGGAGGCGAGGGACTGGCTTGTCGCGGCGACCTGGCGCTTGCTGATGCGGTTTCGCTGGAGCCGGTCTGCAGGATCTCGACGATGCGCCGCAGTGCGCCGTTCGTCGAGCGAACAATCCACCACGCCAGCACGCCGGAAACGACGCCCGACCCGAACATCCCCGCCCAGAGCATCCAGCGTGTGTTGCTGACGGCGGTGACGCTCAATTCGCCGGAGTGTTTGGCCCCGTCGGCATTCCAGGCGTCGAGGACGGCCGCCTGGTCGGTAAGCAATTTCGCGGCCGGGGCGACGCCGGCCTCGAACAGTTCGAACGCCTGCTTGTTCTGCCCCTCTGACGCCAGGCCGATCGCACGGTCCGCCTTGGAGACGTAATCGTTGAGGAAGAATTTGAGCTTTTCAAAGTTCGCGCGGTCTTCCTGTTCAGAAACTTTCGCTTCGTAAGACCGGATGTCTTCCAGCACTGCGGCCAGGACTATTTTACGCTGGTCGATGATCTTCTGAACGACGGCTCGGTCTTCGGTGAGACAGGCACGAGCGACATAGCCGAAGCACTTATTGATATGGGCTTCGATCCGCCCGGCCGCGACCGTGCCCGGCAGGTTGTTATTGGTGATGGTGGTGGTCAGGCTGCTGATATACCCGATCCGCTCGGCCGCCAGCCCGCTGAGGCCAAGCGACAGCGCGGTGAGCGACACAAAGCCCAGCGTGAGCTTTCGTGCGATCGTCATTTGTATCCCCAGTGTTGCGGGCAGCCATCGCGACGGTCGTTTTCCGAGCCGTCAATCGATGCCGACATGCTGCCTGCTGTGTTCCGCAGCTTTCATCGTCGCCATCGGGGAGGCGACCTAAGGAAAAATCCGTAGCTTACCACAATTTGTTGTACCTTTTTAGGGTAACCGCCAAACCCTTAGGGGAGATTACTCAAGCCCGGCGCTGTGCAGACAGTTTGACGACCCCGCCGCCGATCACGCCGGCCGCGAGCGACGCGCTGAGGATGCCGATTTTTGCGTCGGTCAGGTGCTCGTGCTACCCGGGAAGGCAAGATTGGCCACAAAGAGTGACATGGTAAACCCGATGCCGCAGAGCACTGAGACGCCGAAGACGTGCCGCCACGATCCGCCGGCCGGTAGCGAGGCGATCCGCAGTTTCACCGCCACCCACGACGCCAGCATCACGCCCAGTGGCTTACCGACGAACAGGCCCAACAGCACGCCCCATGTAATCGCGTTGCCGAACGCCGCCGCCCCGCCGTGACGAACATCGACGCCCGCGTTGGCGAGGGCGAAGAGCGGGACGATGACGAAATTAACCGGCGTCAGCAGCCCGTGTTCCAGCCGGGCGAGCGAAGTCTGGACGGCACTGGTGGCGAAGTCGATCGACGCGATGGCGTTCGCCTGGTCGGGCGTGATCTTGTCGGGTGTTTCCAGGGTTTCGCGTTCGAAGCGGCGCATCATTTTGCGGACGTAGGCTAGGAAATTCGCCTCATCGACCTGCCGCGTCGCCGGGATGGTGAACGCCAGCAGCACGCCGGCGATCGTCGCGTGAATGCCGCTCGCCAGGATCGCCGCCCACAAGCCCAGGCCGGCAATGAGGTAAGGCAAAACACGGTGGACGCGCACGGCATTCAGCACGACCAGCACCGCCAGAAACCCGCCGGCAATCGCGAGCGCGGGCAGATGAATTTCGCCGGTGTAAAACAGCGCAATCACAATGACCGCGCCTAGGTCATCGACGATGGCGATGGCGAGCAGCAGCACCTTCACCGCCGGCGGCAGGCCCCGGCCGACGAGGGCGACCACGCCCACCGCGAACGCGATGTCCGTCGCCATCGGCACGCCCCAGCCCGCGCGCCCGGCCCGCCGTGGTTGAGCGCGAAATAGATCAGCGCCGGCACGACCATCCCGCCGATCGCCGCGGCAACGGGAAGACTGGCCTTCTTCACCGACGCCAGTTCGCCCAGCAGTAGTTCGCGTTTGATCTCAAGTCCCACGAGCAGGAAGAAGACGACCATCAGGCCGTCGTTCACCCAGTGTTCGAGCGACATTTTGAACGACCAGTCGCCCGCGGTGACACCGGCCTTGGTGTGCCAGAAATGGGCGTAGGTTTCGCCCCATGGCGAATTCGCCCAGGCGAGGGCGGCGATCGCCGAGACGAGCAGCAGGATGCCGCTCGCCGAGCCCGACGCTAAGAATTCCTGGATCGGTCGGAGCAGCGGCTCGATTTTCGTCGACTGAACGGGGAGCGTGTCGGTACTCACGTGACTGCCTGCGGCCATCGGAAATGACCCTTCCCGCGCGGCGAAGAAAATCGCCGCGACACAAGAAGAGGTGATGGCCCGATCACCCCGAACGCCTGCGAAACGCCTCGGCTTCGCACCCGGGGCGACTGTAGTCGGAAGCCGTGGCGCGGTCTACAGGAATCAGGGCGGTTGGGGGCGTTATCGGACCGAGAGCGCTTCAAGCCGAACGCGGACCGACGCCGATGGTTCTTTGACGCGGCCGGCGTGGTCGGTCGCGGCGTCGGGCGGTCAGTCGAATTTGTTTGACAGGCGTCCGGCGTGCGGGTGAAGTCTTTGGCGAGACGGCCGGTGAGCGGCGCAAGCCGCTGGCGCGATGCCGGGGCTCGACGCCCTTGCCTGCTCTTGTGCCTTCAGACGTTCTAGCTCCGGCGGTTTCGACCGCCTCAACGCAACCCGAACAGTCAACGACCGCCCCGGCCCCCGAAGAAGTTGTCCCGGAGCCTTGGATGATCTTGCCGTTCATGTCGTTCACCTGGTCGCAGTATGCCGGCAAGTTCGGCATGCCGATGATCCGCGTGCTCTGCGACGTCGCCAACGCCGCCCGCCCCGCCGCCACGCAATTGCTCGCACGAACCAAGGGCCGGCGGACGGTCCTGTTCCAGAACGTCGAGCGGAACGGGAACTTATTTACGCATCCGAATGATCGCCTGAACGGGCGAAACGCAGGGCTGTGGTGGGACAACGGCATTGCGGCCACGAAAGCGGACTTCACTACCGTCGTCGATCAGTTATTTGCCAATAAAGGCGACCTCGATCTGGCAGTGTTCGACATGGAATCGAGCGCCAGCCCGTTCACCCTCAGCACGGCGGACCTCGCGGCGATTTACGCCGACCCGCGCTGACGCGGCGCTCGTCGCCACCGGACGTTTCCCCGCCGATTGCCGCAACATGAACACGGCCAACATGTTGCTGTTTTATTACGGCTGTCAGTACTTGACGAACCAGGCGTTCTACAGCTCTGTTATCGTGCCGCTGTACAAGCGGTACAACAACCTGCAGTGGTGCAATTACGGCGACTACCCGGTCGCCAAGGCGGACGCCGCCACCGTTCCGGACCTCAACGGGCACTCGATTTATCTGCCGGCCTCCACGGCGCCGGTCTATTCGCCGGTGGTGTACGGGTACGTCAACCAACTCGGTTCGCAGGACTCCCGCTTCACCGAGCCGTTCTATATCGTGGCGTGGCACGCGAACACGCTGCGCGTGCCCTACCGCGTCAAGCCCGACGCCAAGCTCATGCCTTGGGTCGCCCCGAAGCGGCTATCGAACGTTCTGGATAACACCTGGTGGGTCGAGCAGCTTTTCCACGCCTGCTGCCTGTGCGGGCCGAACCTGCTTTACTTCAATGCCGACGATTTCACCGCCATTTCGAACTGGCGGTTCGACAACGCGATCTCGCAATTCATCAGCCAGTCCAAAGGTCAGAAATGGTCTAACGTTCTGACGACCGAACTGATCCGTTACGACACGGCGAATTACGTCTACAGCGCCTGCCGCCTGGCGGACAAAAGCGTCGTCGGCCGCGTAACATTTAAGGACGGCGTGAACTCGGCCACATTTACGGTGAGCGGCAAAACCTACACCGTCAAACGCCCTGACGGCCAGATCGGCAACTGGTTCCACTCCTGAGCCGCGATGGCAATCAGTCCTGTGCCGTGGGCACCAGATAGCTGTCGTACGGCCATGCCGGGCTCACGTTTTTGCCCGCGACGCCCTGCCCGTCCGCCGGCGGTTCCGTGCCGGCGGGCAAGGGTTTGGCGGAGAGCGCGGTGTAGATGTTGTCGCCGTTTTTAAAACCGGCCGCCGAACGGTTGTATCCGACGCCAACGTACGGCGTGCGTTCCTGTTGGACCGACCCGTCGGCGTACAGCACGTTCTGAATGCCCCGGCCGTGGTTGCGGCTGTTGGTGATCGCGTACGCCTCGGCCGGCTGGCTTGTGGCGACTTTCGTCACGTCATCGCCGTCGCCGATACCCGGATTTTTGTCCGCCATCAATGCGCAGCCGCTTTGCAGCGTGTCGCTCCAGAAATCCTTCACCGCCGAGCCGTACATGCAGAAGACGGAGTAGCTGAGATTATGCCCCGAGCGGAAATTGCCCCGCTGCTTCGCCGTCACGGCCGCACCCTTGCCGTCGTACAACCGGTCGGCCGAGTCATTGCTGCTCGGGCAGATGAAGACGGAAGTGTCTTTGACATAATCGCCACGGACCAGCAGCCAAAGTGCGGCGGAGACGTCGCTGGGCTCGACCTTGCTGTCGGCGGCGAACGGATTCGCGTCGTCCGCCCCTGTGAAGGCGACATACCCTTCCGGCCGAACCGCCGCGTCGTAGCGGACGCGCGGGTACGACTTGTGATCTTTCACATACGCGTTCAACGCGTCGCGCAGCACTGCAAGATTGGCCGCACACGCCACGCGGCGGTTGGCTTCCCGGGTCGCCATGATGAACGGAACCACGCTCGCCAGGATCAGGCCGATGACGGCGGTGGCGATGAGCAGTTCGAACAGCGTGAAGGCGCGGACTTTGGATTTGCGATTTGCGATTTGCGATTGGGAAGACATCACTTGGTTCATCGGTTCGGTCTCACTCTTTCATTCTTCAATCGCAAATCGGCAATCGCAAATCGCAGATTAAGTCCCAAGAACCACCAGCCGCTCGTTCTTCTGCTTTTCCTGCCGTTTTAGCTGCCCACACGCCGCGGCAATGTCCCGGCCACGACTTTTTCGGACGTGCGCGTTTACGCCGCCCCGCCGGAGCGTCTCCTGGAATAGGGAGACCGCGTCGCTGCTCGGACGTTTGTGAGGCAAACTCGGCACTTCGTTGTAACGCAACAAATTGACGTTCGCCCGCAGCGTCTTACAAACCTTGATCAATTGCTGCGCGTGCTCCGGCTGATCGTTCACGCCGGCGAGGAGGATGTACTCCAGCGTGATCTCGCGGCCGGTCTTGTCGAAGTAATACCGGCAGGCGTCCAGAATCTCCGGCAACGCGAAATGCTCGGCCCACGGGATCAACTGCTTACGCAACGGCTCGTTCGGGGCGTGCAGGCTGAGCGCGAGGCCCAGCGGCAATTCTTCGTGGGCCATGTCGCGGATGCGTTTCGGCACGCCGACGGTGCTGACGGTGATGCGGCGGGCGCCGATGTTCATGCACTTGCTGTCGTGCAGAATGCGGATCGACTTGAAGACCGCGGCGTAATTCGCCATCGGCTCGCCCATGCCCATGAAGACGATGTTCGTGATCCGCTGCGCCTGCGGCGGCTGGCGGTTGTCCTGCGGCTGGATCTTCGGCAGGTTGCCGCTCATCACGTGGTTGAGCATCCAGATCTGCTCGACGATCTGCCCGGCCGTCAGGTTGCCCTTAACACCATCCAAACCGCTGGCGCAGAACGTACAACCAACCGGGCAGCCGACCTGGCTGCTCACGCAGGCGGTGCGGCGGTTGCCGTCGGGGATCATCACCGTTTCCGCCTGCGCCGTCATGCTGCCGTCAGCCGCCGGCCAGCCGAGCAGGAGTTTCTGCGTGCCGTCTTCGCTGATCTGATGGGCGAGGATCTCGCTGCTGCCGAAGCGGACTTCACTGGCGAGTTTTTCCCGGTCCGCCTTGGAAAGCGTCGTAAAGGCGGCCGGGTCGCGGAGACCCTTGTGATACACCCAGTCACGCACCTGTTGGGCGCGGAATTTTGGCCAGCCCCAGCCGGCGACGTGGGCATTCCACTGTTCGACGTCGAAGTCGAAAAAGTCGACCTTCGGACGCTCCGTAGCAGGCGGATTTGAAAGTTCGGCCGCAACCATCCCCCTATCATACAGCATCGTGCCGGTGTCTGTAGGTGTTAGCCGAGAGGTCGTATGGATAACACGCGTTCGAATCTCCTTCCCGCAACCGACGAGCAACTGCTCGCCCGCCACCTGGCCGGCGATCAACACGCGTTTACGGGCCTCGTGCAACGGCACGAGCGGGAGTTGCAGAAATTCCTCCGCCGCTTCGTCGGCGACGCCGTCGCCGCGGACGATCTGTTCCAGGAAGCGTTCCTGCAGGTGCACAAGTCCGCCGGTGCGTTCGATTTGCAAAAGCGATTCCGCCCCTGGCTGTTCACGATCGCCGCGAATAAAGCCCGCGATCTGCTGCGGTCCCGTCGTCGGCGTCGGGTGGCGTCTTTGGACACGCCGGTCGACCCCAGCGGCGTCGTCAGCCTGCTCGACACGCTCCCAAGCGGCTCAGCCGCTCCGACGGACGCCGTCGAAACCCGCGAACTCCGCCGCCGCGTGCTGGCGATCGTCGCCCGCATGCCCAAAAACCAGCGTGACATGCTGAAATTAGCCTACCTGGACCAATTGCCGCAGAAGCAGATCAGCCAAGACCTCGGCGTGCCCCTCGGCACCATCAAAAGCCGGCTGCACGTCGCCACCCGGACGTTCGCAAGTGCCTGGAACGCCGAGACGAATAAAGACGAGGCCCCGCGACGTCAGCCGCTGTTTCTGGAGATTCCCGGCGTCGATCCGCACCAGAATTGATCGCCCACCCCGGCCTCGCTACGATGTGGCAAGATGATCCGCCCGACCGGCATTATTTCCGCCATTATCATCCGCATTCCGTGCGGGTAAGGGCGAATCGTCGGCTGATCGAACGGTTTTTCAAACGCCCTGCCCCGTGTGGCAGGGTTTTTTCGTTTACACTCGCAGAACATCGCCATGGCCCAGACGAGAATCCACCTTTACGACACCACGCTCCGCGACGGCACGCAGGGCGAAGGCTTTAACTTGTCCCTCGAAGACAAGCTGCAGATCGCCTACAAGCTCGACGACCTCGGCCTGGATTACATCGAGGGCGGCTTCCCCGTCTCCAACCCCAAGGACGAAGCCTTCTTCCGCGAGATCGCCAAGAAGCCCCTCAAGCACGCCAAAGTCGCCGCCTTCGGCATGACCCGCCGCCGCGGCGTGGCCGCGAAGGATGACACGACGTTGCGCGCCCTGCTCGCCGCCGAAACGCCAGCCGTCACCATCGTCGGCAAAACCAGCGACTACCAAGTGCAGCACGTCATGAACGTGACGCTGGAAGAAAACCTGTCAATGATCGCCGACAGCGTCCGTTTGCTGCGCGAAGCCGGCCGGGAAGTGGTCTTTGACGCCGAGCACTTCTTCGACACGTTCAAGAAGAACCCCGACTACGCCCTGGCCGTGCTTCGCGCCGCGGAACAGGCCGGGGCGAACGTCCTCTGCCTCTGCGACACCAACGGCGGCACGATGCCCGAGCAGATCGCCGCCGCCGTCGAACGCGTGAGACGCGAATCCTCCGTCGTCCTCGGCATCCACACGCACAACGATTGCGGCCTCGCCGTCGCCAACGCGCAGGCCGCCGTCAGTGCAGGTGTGACTCATGTTCAGGGCACGATGAACGGCGTCGGCGAACGCTGCGGGAACATGGACCTCATCCCGCTGGCCGCCAATCTCCACTTCAAATACGGCTACGACTGCCTCCGCCCCGGCGACTTCGCCAAGCTCACCGACGCCAGCCGCTTTGTCTACGAAACCGCCAACACCAACCCCACCACCGGCCAACCCTACGTCGGCCTGAGCGCCTTCGCGCACAAGGGCGGCATGCACGTCCACGCCGTCCAGAAAGACTCCAGTACCTACGAACACGTCACGCCGGAAAGCGTCGGCAACAGCCGCAAGATCCTCGTCAGCGAGCTCAGCGGCGCCAGCAACATCGCCGCCACCATGGGCAAGAAGTTCAACATCGAAGGCGACAAAGAAGTGCTGCGGGCCGTCCTGACGCGCGTGCAGGATTTAGAAAACCAGGGCTACCAGTTCGAAGCCGCCGAAGCGTCGTTCGAACTGCTGCTCCGCAAACAGATCGGCCGCTACCAGAAGTTCTTCGACCTCGAGCGCTACAAAGTCAGCACGCAGCGGAACGAAGACAACAGCGTCGTCGCCGAGGCCAGCGTGAAGCTGAAAGTCGGCGACTGCGTCGAGCACCGCGTCGCCGAGGGCAACGGCCCCGTCGATTCGCTCGCCGGCGCCATCCGCAAAGCGCTCAAAGACCATTACCCCGCCATCCCCGATCTGCATTTGAGCGACTACAAAGTCCGCGTGGTGAACACCAGTGACGAAACCGCCGCCATGGTGCGTGTGGTGATCGAATGGAAGAGCAGCGTCGCCGGCACGGACGTCCCCAAGCGCTTCGGCACCATCGGCGTGAGCACCAACGTCATCGACGCCACCTGGCTCGCCCTCTGCGACGGCTACGAGTACCACCTCACCCACGCCCACGAATCCGCGGCACAGGAGGCCGCCCAATGAGCACCGCCATCGACACCGCACCCGCCGCAACGATCGCGACCGAATCGCCGCGTGTCCCCAAGCATGTCGCCATCATCATGGACGGCAACGGCCGCTGGGCGATCCGCCAGGGCAGCGTCCGCACCAACGGCCACCAGCAAGGGGCCCGCGTCGTCAAAACCATCGTCACCGAAGCATCCAAGCTCCGCGACGAAGGCCGCGGGCCCGACTATCTCACGCTCTACAGTTTCAGCATCGAGAACTGGAAACGCCCCATCGACGAGGTGGCGTTCCTCATGCGGATGTACATCGACTACCTGCGCGAAGAGCGCGAGACGATGATGAAGAACAACATCCGCTTCCACCAGATCGGCCGCCTCGACAACCTGCCCGACGAAGTGCTCGACGAAGTGAACCTCACCCTCGAGGCCACGAAGCACCACACCGGCCTGAACCTCGTCCTCGCCCTCAACTACGGCTCGCGCGCCGAGATCACCGACGCCGTCAAAACCATCGCCGAGAAAGTCCGCGCCGGCACGCTCGATCCGCGCGACATCACCGAACAGACGATCAGCAACCACCTCTACACCGCCGGCTGGCCCGACGTCGACCTGCTCATCCGCACCGCCGGCGAAATGCGCGTCAGCAACTACCTGCTCTGGCAGATCAGCTACGCCGAGCTCTACGTCAGCGACGTCCTCTGGCCCGAGTTCGGCGTCAAAGAACTCCACGACGCCCTCGCCGCCTACGGCCGCCGCAACCGCCGCTTCGGCGCGCTCGACAAAACGAACACGCTGCAGCCGTCCGCTTCGTAGTCCTACGATGCGGCGAACCGCACCCTACGAAACTCTACCTCGCCGATTGAGTTGTTGATTTAGGAACTGTGGAACTGGGTATGAATTTCTGTACGAGCAGGTAAGAAAAGGAGAGCAGACCCAGAGCGGTGGCGGCAAGAACTGCCTTGAAGAGATGCAGACGCAAATCACGAAATGCTTCCCATGCGGACGCTTTGCTTTCTAACTCGACTAGAAGCTGATGGATCGCCTCGCAGGCTTTCTCAAGGATGCGTTTTTCATCTTCCAGTATGGCATCCCATTTTTCTTTGGTCATGGCCTTGAGCGTAGGCCAGTATGGGAATACCGGTAGTCTCAACCACAACTCGCTTAGAGGAGAGACGTCTGAGCTCAAGCCCCGTCTCTTAGCACCACGTTCAATCACGTGAATAGCACCGACAATACTCTTTACTTGTATCAGCAACTGATTTAACAGGAATTCGATGCGAGCCTCAACGACGTGTTCCTCCGAAGCAGGCCTAGCAGAGCGGCCTTCAGGATCGACGAGTTCGAAGTCAGAAAATGGCGCATACGTTTCCGGCGTTTCTATCTTTGCAACTCCCGAAATCGGAAACGAATTAAGCGTGAAAGAAGTTGTCGTTTGATAGACAGTGCGAACAGGCAGTGTGGCGTCACCTTTAGCGGGGTTCCGCTTGTAACGAACTTGCCAGCCCTTAGGCAAAAGCTGCAATTGATTGAATAGCTCTTCCCGCAGAGCTCTGTACTCGCGAATGGATTGGTCGCACTTCCGTGAATAATCTTCAAGACGGGTCATGGTGTGCTCGGCGCCGATCGAACCAATATCAACTGCTTTGCATCCAACCCAGGTGTCATGAACAATTCAGGAACCGTGACCTGTGGTTTTCCGTCAAGATGGACGTCTTCAAGCATCAATGCGGCCTTCGCTTGTTCAAACGCCCGATGGACCGAGTGTCCGAATCCGATTGCCGAATAGAAGGCCGCCGCGAACACTTCAGCTGCCTTGTCGCCGATTTTATCTGACATACCGACCGCACAAGGAATGTGATCAACAATTGCCTCTGCTTGTCCGCCAGAAAAGCATGTGTTGAAAAAGACAAGTTCAATGTCACTCGCTCCAGCGGCTATTGTTTGAACGATCGCCTCTTTGGAGACGAGCTTCACACCGCCAGCGTTATCCTCAAACACGATTTGATCCTGTTCAGTGCCATGACCGCTGAAATGAACAATCCTAGGACGGCATTCATTGATCGCTTGCAACACGTCTAATGGCCGAACTGCCCAGCGCGATTCTAAACGGATTGCATCGCGATGGTCTGATTTACGGATCATTTCACTGATCGACCTGACTTCCGCCCCTAATCGCAACGGCTGGTCGGACACCGGATCAGCAGCAAGGAATAACACTGTAATTGCTTCAGGCAGTTGCTGAACACGCTTGAGGGCATCTGCTGCCACCCTATGGAGTTCAGCATGTTGTTGGATTATGTGGTCATGATGGTTGATGGCGAAAGCGTGCTTGTTGAACGTCGCGTCGTGTCGCATCAATGATTGATTAACACGTCGCATGCGTTCTTCGTTTTCTCGAGCAGCACGTTGCTGTTCTCGCGTCGCTTTTTCTGCTTCGCGCTGTAGTTCTGAAGCCAATCGCTTTTCTGCATCATTTAAAGAGCTTTGCTCTCGCGCAATTTTGGATTCTATATCTGCTGCATCTTTCTGATATCTCGCCGAAGATTCTTGGTGCCTTTGCGCGTCTCGAAGGTAAGAGTTCGCGGATGATGTGCTCGACGCACGTCGAGCACGATCGAGAGCATCATTAGATTGGCGGTTCTCATTCGCAGCCCGAGTGCTCGCATCCGCCTTCTGTCGCGACAGTCGGGCTATTTCCTGCTGTCTTCGCTGGATCTCACTGCGATACATCGACACACTCATGCCAACGCTCCTTCTCTGCACCATACGCTATGTTCGTGGATTGTTAGAGTCAACGTTATTGATGATTCGCATTAGGTAGCAGCAGCAGGTAGCCCGGGCCGATGCTCTTGTAGGGCGGGGGCCGGTCGGATCGAGCCGGAAACGCGTCAAAACAGGTCGTCTTCACCGGTAAAATGAGTCAGAACTAAGGTTGAGCGACTCAAACAACCTTGATTTCGACTCGCTCAACCTTGGTTCCGGGCCGCTCAACCTTTGTTTTGAGTCATTTCACCTTCGTTTTGAGTCGCTCAACCTTTGTTTTGAGTCATTTCACCTTCGTTTCGAGTCATTCCACCGGTGAAATGGATCATTCCACCTTTGTTTTGACCCGTTCAACCTTGGGAATGGGTCGGACAACCTTGGTTCACGGCCTGTTTTCACGACGATCGCGGCGGTGAACCGCGTTTTCAGCATTGATACGCGCGATCGGCGCGGCGGTGGCCCGACGGCGGACGGGGGCGACGGGTGTGGGGATGACGCCGGCCACCCCGGCCACACCTTTTTAGGTCTACTTCTTTTTTTGTCATTAACTCGCCCCCCGCCCGGCCGATCTTTGGGGCAGACCGGACGCCGGCCGGCCGTGTGGCGGGTGGCGGACGGGGGACACGCCCTGCTTTCGTGGCCCGTTCGGCCCTGGCAGGCGACAACTGCGGCACCGCCGCAGGGACTTGTGATGCCGAACGTTACTTTCCTCCCGAGCCGTGACGCCGACCTGCTGCAGTGGTGTCAGAATTTTTCGACTCGCATTACGGCTGGGCCGGTGCCGCTGGGGCTTACGCCCGCCTTGTGCACGACCTTCAGCGGGTTGCTCGCCACATTCACCGCGGCCCTCGCGGCGTGTGCGCCGGAGACGCGGTCCAAGAGCGCCGTCACCGCCAAGAACGCCGCCCGCGACGCGGTGAAAATCAACGCCCGGCTGCTGGCCAACATCATCAACGGGCAGGCGACCGTGACCGACGCGCAGAAGCAGGCGCTGGGCCTGAAGGTTCGCGCCGTCCCCAAGCCGATCCCCGCCCCCACCGTCGCACCCGGGATGACCATTAATGGCGTCTCCGGGCGGACCGTCAAAATCAGCATCTTCGACCCGACCAAGGTCAACAAGAAAGGCCGCCCCCAGGGCGCGCTGCGCGACGGTGATGAGCTACGTCGGCGAAGTTCCGCCCACCGATCCGTCGCTCTATAAATTCGAGGGCAGCACCACGAAGCGGGACTTCGAAGTGCAATTCCCCGCCACGGTGCCGGCCGGCGCGACGGTCTACGTCTGCGCATTCTGGTTCAGCCCGACCGCCATGAGCGGGCCCGCCTGCACGCCGCAAAAAGCGGTGTTGCAGTACGGCATGGACGCGGCGACGACGGGCCTGAAGTTGGCGGCGTGAGGGCGGAAATGAGGAATGCGGAATGAGGAATGATGAGTGGTTCTGCTCTGTTTTGATTCATCATTCATCATTCCGCATTCATCCTTCGCCCGCCCCATCTCGAGGTCATCATAGCGAGGCAAGACATGCTCATCCTTCCGAACCAACAGCCCCGCCGGTATCGGCGGGCGAAGCGGTCGGCGTTTGCGCCCACTCCCGTGGCCGGGCCGGTGCTGGTGTCGGCGGTGTACGAGCCGCAGACGGCGGTGACGCTGACGTTCGCGTCGCCGGTGACCGTGCAGGCGGAGATGCTGACCGCCATCCGCGTGACCGACGGCGACACCGCCGAGCAGTACCACGGCGAGAACTACGACGTGCTGTCGCCGACGCGGGTGCGCGTGAATTTGTACTACGACGACGCATTCGAGGGCACCGGCGTGACGCTGTCGGCCGAGGCGCCGACGGAGATCGTCGACACGACCACCGGCACCGCCTGGGCGGGCACGCCGCCGGTGGCGTTGCCGTACACCGCGTGAACCCCGCCCGACGAGGACTTTATGTCGAACAACCTTCCGATGACGTTGCCGACGCCGACGAGCACGTATTCGCCGATCGTGGCACGCGTGCCGATCGCGGTGCGGGCGGGGACGATGGACGATCTGCCGTTCATCGATCGAATGCAGAAACAGCACAGCCGCGAGCTGGGCTTCCTGCCGACGGCGGCGCTGGAGGGGAAGATCAAGCTGGGGCAGGTGCTGGTGGCGGAAATAGTGGATGGTGGAGAGTGGATGGTTGATAGTGAAGAGAATGCCGCACCGTCTTCACTATCCACCATCCACTATCAACCATCCACTTCTTCTCCCGTCGGCTACCTCATCGCCGCGGACCGCTACCAGAAGCGGGACGAGATCGGCTATGTAACGCAGATCAACGTGCTGCCGGAGTATCGACGGCATCTGGTGGCGGCGCAGCTGTTGCAGGCGCAGTTCGATCGGAGTGCGTACGGGTGCCGGCTGTATTCGTGCTGGTGTGCACAGGATTTGAAGGCGAACGAGTTCTGGGAAGCGATGGGGTTCACGGCGATCGCGTTCAGAACCGGGTCGATGACGAAGGGGAAACAGAAATCGCCGCGCGTGCACATCTTCTGGCAGAAGCGGATTCGGGACGGCGATACGACGACCGCGTGGTGGTATCCGTCGCAAACGGGCGGCGGGGAGATTCGCGAGGACCGCCTGGTCTTCCCGATCCTGCCAGGCGTGCACTGGCGCGACGTGCTGCCGATCGTGTTGCAGCCGATGGTCAAGACGGAGACGGCATCTCTTGTAGGGGCGACATACATGTCGCCCGCGACCGACGACTCGCAACCGGACGCATCGACGCCCTCAACGGGCGACCTATATATCGCCCCTACGAAGAAGCGGACGCGATCGAAGAAGAAGGAACCCGCCCCGCCGGTGCCGGCGACGACCACGGTGCTAGTGTCGCCGACACCGCTGGGCGGGTTCTGGTTCCCCGAGCAAGGCGTGGCGAAGGAAGTGCCACGGCCGCCGGAAGAATCGCCTGCCGAAGCGGTCGTCGAGAAACCGAAGAAGGCGAAAGCTAAGACGAAGATCGACCCGCGCCTGACGGCGATGAGCCGCGAACTCCGCGACCGCTGGGGCGAGCGGAACGAAACGATCCCCGCCCTGCCGGCGAAGCACGAAGTCTGCCGGCGGATCGAGAACTCTTCAACGCCCGCGTGGCGAACGACGCCGTTGGCGATCGAAGAACCGGCAACGCGAGCATTGCCGAACGCGGCGTGAGGGACCGCTCTAACGGCTATGACGTTTGAATGATTCTAAGTATTTCTTCGCCCGACCTGACTTCGCGAATAGGGCCGAGTGACGCGCGCATGTCCGGCGGTAAATGATCCGCGTGCAATTGGCTGGAGAGTATCAGCGGCGGATTCTCTGCCGGGAAATACAGCACCCATGGTCCCGACTCCAAAACGCGGAACAGCGAGTCCCAGAGGCGAAGATCGCAACAGGGACGATTGACCATCATCGACGAAAGAAACTCCTCATCTTCCCGCGACAAAAACACGTGACAGCTATTGCGGTCGTCGTAGACGAGGTGCCAGCAGTCTGGCTGTGTGTCCGCGGCGAAGCAGCTGAACATCTCGCGAATCGGTGCGAGAGGTGCCTTGCCGGCTTGGCCGTGCTCAAAACGCTGTAGGAACAGATCGAACGACAAGTGACGCCCTCCTGCGGGTAATCAGTGCAGATTATGCGCCGGCTTGGGCGTGTCGTCGCGGATGGTTTGCTGTTTGGCCTGGTTGCCGTCGAAGGTGAAGAGCATCATGTCATCGTCGATGCGGGCCTGCAGGTGGCACGGGCGGTGCCAGACGTGGTGCAGGTTTTTCAGGGTTTCGATGGCGAACTTGATGTCGATGTCTAACCCGTTGTGCTGGTGGGCGAGGTAGAGTTCGCCGCGGTTGGCGTAGTTGCCGTCGACGACGTAGACGAACGGGCGGCCCATGTTCGTGAGGCGGTACATCAGAGACTGCCGAATCTTCTTCGGGTCGCGGCTGACGATGCGCAGCTGGCCGGTGTGCGGGTCTTTGCCGTACTGGTAGTAGCGGTGCTTGTCGATGAACTCGTCGGTCATGAACTCGTCGATGAACGTCACGTCGTTGTAGAGCTTGCGGACTTCGAAGATCTTCTCGCGGCCGAGGCCCAGGCCTTTGTCGTAGCGCTGCTTTTCGCCGATCTGGTCGATGTCGTCGTACTCGCGGCCGAACTTGCCTTTGTTCCAGCGGTCTTCGATGTCGCGGAAGAGTTCGACGCCGATCTTGTAGGGGTTGAACCCGCCGGGCGGCATGTGGACGGTGCCGCTGTGGTGGTCGGCGTAGTCGATGACTTCGCTGGCTTCGAGGAAGTGCGTGGTCATCAGCTTGCTGTGCCAGTAGGTGGCCCAGCCTTCGTTCATGATCTTGGTCATGCCCTGCGGGGCATAGTAGTACGCCTCCTCGCGAATGATCGACAGGATGTCGGCTTGCCAGTCTTCTAAACGCGCGTGTTCGAGCAAGTAAAGCAGCACGTCACGCGTCGGCTTGGCGGGCGTGGCGTGGCGGATTTTGGCAGACTCGGCAGCCCGCTTCTGCTTTTCGGCTTCCATGACTTCCGGCGGATTGATCCAGCGGTCCATGTAATCTTTCGCCGCGAACCGCGACGAGGCCGCTTCCGGCGACTTCTGTGGCGACGCCGTCGGCGACGGCTGGCGTTTCATGAAAACGCTGTACGGGTCGATCAGATCTTCGAGAGTGGTGCAGACGTCGAGCCAGCGTTCGATGGCGTCGTAGCCCTGCTTTTCGATATGCCGTCGCACGTGCGTGGCGTGGTTGGCCATCTCGTCCATCATCTTGCGATTGGTCTGGCCGAACCAGAGGTTGTTCTTGAAGAAATCGCAGTGGGCGTAGACGTGGGCGATGACCAGTTTCTGGTCGACCAGCGCATTGCTTTCCTGCAGGTAGGCGTAGCACGGGTCATTGTTGATGACCATCTCGTAGATGCGGCCGAGGCCGTAGAAGTGCTGCTTGCGGAGGCGTTCGTACTCCATCCCCCACCGCCAGTGCGGGTAGCGCTGCGGGAACCCGCCGAGCGCGGCGATCTGGTTCATCTGCTCGAAATCGCACATCTCGAACACAGTGGGATAGAAATCGAGGCCGTAGGAACGGGCCTGCTCGCGAATCTGCTTCTTCGCGGCGAGCAGTTCGGGGGGGAAGGGGATGAGCGAGTTTGAAGGCATGCACTCCCTTTCGTAGGGCGGGATGCAATCCCGCCATTGCCGCGGTGGGATTACATCCCGCCCTACCTTGCTAGTCGATCACCCATATCAAAAACATAAATCCGGTCGCCCCGATCCAAGCCATCAGTAGTGTATCCCAGAACGTCCGAACCCGTTTACCGCGTCCAGCGATTGCCAGACGTATCAGGGCTAATGGGATTCCGAAAAATGCTCCGATGAGCACACCCATCACAATCACACCGCCGAAATCAGGTGTTGGCGACGCCAGAATGTCCATTCCGCCCATAGCAAGCATCAATGCCCCTTCGCGAAAAATGTCTTAATCGAATCGTAAATATCGTCCTTGCTGTTCACTCGGCTCGTCAGCAGCTTCGGCTGGTTGCGAAGGTTTTCGTGCAGGGTGTTGATGAAGTTGCCGCTGCCGTAGGCGCTGGCGACCTGGCAGTAGCCGAAGAGGTTGCTGATCGGTAGGAGCTGTTCGCGGACGAGGCGGACGCACTCGCGGTTGTCGGCTTCTGAGCTGTTGTCGCCGTCGCTGAAGTGGAAGAGGTAGATGTTCCACTCGGCCGGGCTGTAGTGCTGGTCGATGATGGTTTTGGCGAGCTTGTACGCGCTGCTGATTTTCGTGCCGCCGTCTTCGCGGAGGTGGTAGAAGGTTTGTTTGTCGACTTCCTTCGCGTTGACGTCGTGGACGATGTAGCGGGTGTCGATGCCTTCGTAATTCTTCCGCAGCCACGTGTCGATCCAGAAACTTTCGAGGCGGACGAGTTCTTTCTGCTCTTCGCCCATGCTGCCGCTGACGTCCATCATGAAGACGATGAGCGCGTTGCTCTGCGGGGCTTTGATTTCCTTCCAGCTGCGGTAACGGATGTCGCGTTTTTCCGGGATGATGACCGGGTTGTCCGGGTCGTAATTGCCGGTGCTGATCTGTCGGATGAGGGCTTCTTTGAACGACCGCTTGAAGTGCCGGAGTGATTCCGGCCCCACACGGCGGAGGCTGCTGTAACGCTCGCGGACCGTGGTGATACGGTGGGCCCCTTTCGGCTCGATGCGGGGCAGCTTGAGTTCCTCGCCGAGCATCTCGGCCAGTTCGTCGAGGGTGAGATCGACTTCCATCAGGTGCTGGCCGGCCTGCTCGCCGCCGGCACCGCTCTTGCCCTGGCCCTGTTGGCCTGGCACGTTTTGGCCTTCCTCGCCGTCGCCGCTGCCGACGCCGCCGCTGTTATCGCCGTAGCGAAAGTTCGGCAGCTCGATCGAGCGGACGGGGATGCTGATCAGGTGCTTGCCTTCTTTGCCGATGAGTTCGCCCTTGGAGAGGAAGCGGCGAAGGTCGTCCCGAATGCGACCTTTGACGATCTGGCGGAAACGCTGATGATCCTGATCGATTTTCATGCGGCGGTTTCAGTGATTCATGCCGGCCTACGCATCATGCTCCAGAGGCCGACGAGGACGGCGATGGCGCTACCGGCCAGGCCGATGTACGTGCCGGGCCACGCCTGGTGGGCGGCGTCGATGCGGTTGACGTCGGCGGGCATCAGGCGCGTGGCGATGCCGAGCGTCGGGTCGGTCAGCCAGAAAAACAGGCCGCCGAGGATGCCGAGGAGAACGAGGCCGATGGCGCTGCGGGTGCGGTTCATAAACTCGATTGTCGAGTGTCGATCGTGGATTGTCGAATGCCTGTCTTCGACATTCGACCATCCACGATCGACGCTCGCCTTTAGTCGTCCTGCTTGCTGTCCCCTCGCGCGAAAATGCTCGCGACGTAATTCAGCACGTCCGTCGCGCTCGCTTCGTTGTAGCCGAAGTATTTGATGAGGCGTTGTTTGACGATGTCGATCTTTTGTTGCGTTTCTTCGTCGACGACGCTGCTGACGAGGTTTTTGAGTTTGATGGTGTCGCGTTGGTCTTCGAAGAGCTTGAGTTCGAGGGCTTTGAGCAGGCGGGCGTTGGTGTGGTACTCGAACTTTTTGCCGTCGAGGGCCAGGCTGCCGATGTAGTTCATGATCTCCTGCCGGAAGTCGTCCTTGCGGCTTTCGGGGATGTCGATCTTTTCCTCGATGCTGCGCATGAGACGTTCGTCCGGGTCGTCGTCGCGGCCGGTGTAGCGGTTTCTCACGCGCTCGTGCTGCGTGTACGCGCGAACGTTTTCGATGTAATTGGCGGCCAGGCGTTTGATGGCGTCTTCGTCGGCGCTGATGGCGCGCTGCACTTCGCCTTTGATGATGTCTTCGTATTCCTCACGCACAACGGCGAGGATTTCGCGGTAGACTTTTTTCAGCTCTTCGTCAGTGATGAGGCTGTGATGACTCAGGCCGGCTTCGAGTTCGTTCAACACCATGAACGGGTTGATCGTTTTTTCGATCTGCGCCTGGTGGCTAACGAGGGCGTTGCTGATTTTGTCCTGGATATACCGGGGCGAAATGCCTTGCATACCTTCGCGCGGGGCTTCTTCTTTCAGCTCCTTGATGCTGTCTTCGGTGAAGCCGGGGATGCTCTTGCCGTTGTAAAGCTTGAGCTTTTGGAGCTTGGTGATGCCGGCCTTTTTCGGGTCGGCCAGGCGCGTGAGGATCGCCCACATCGCCGCTACTTCCACGGTGTGCGGCGCGATGTGGATGCCCTTGATGCGGCCGGGGGCGAAGTCCTTGTTGTAGATTTTGATTTCGTCGTCGAGCTTCGTGTTGTAAGGCATGTCGATCTTGATGGTGCGGTCGCGGAACGCCTCCATCATTTCGTTGCCTTGCAGGCGTTTGTACTCCGGCTCGTTGGTGTGGCCGAGGATGACTTCGTCGATGTAGGTTTGCGCGAACTTCTTCGGCTTGATGGCGTGTTCCTGACTCGCGCCGAGCAGGTCGTAGAGGAATGCGACGTCGAGTTTGAGGACTTCGATGAATTCGACGATGCCGCGGTTGGCGATGTTGAGTTCGCCGTCGAAGTTGAAGGCTGCGGGTCGGAATCGGAGCCGAACTCGGCGATTTTTCGGTAGTTGATGTCGCCGGTGAGTTCGGTGCTGTCCTGGTTTTTCTCGTCCTTCGGCTGGAACGTGCCGATGCCTTTTCGGTCTTTCTCGCTCAGAATCAGGCGACGGACTTTGACGTGGTCGATGACCTTTTTCCAGTCGCCGTCGTAGACCTCCATCAAATCGGCCATGACTTTTCGGCAGAAGGGGCAGACATCGTTGTAGAGCGTGATGCGGCGGCCGTCGGGGAGTTTGCTGTTGATCTCGTCGAGCACGTCGGCGCGGGCGGAGCGTGGGATGAGCAGCAGCGGGTCTTCGTGCATGGGGCAGTCGACGAAAATGTCGTCGTCGCCCTTCTTGTTCGGCAGCCGCCAGGAGAAGGTGTAGAGGCGGCCCTGATCGGTGCGGCTGTACCACTCGAGGCCCTTCTTAATCAGCCGGGCGATGGTGCTTTTGCTGCTGCCGACGGGGCCGTGGAGCAGGAGGATTCGCTTCTCCGTGCCGTAGCCCTGGGCGGCGGATTTGAAGAAGTCGACGAGCGTAACGAGCTGTTTTTCCAGGCCGAAGATGGCGTCGGCACCTTCGCCGATCGGGTCGGAGAAGAACTTGTATCGCTTTAAATCCTGTTTGAAGATCGTGATCGTTTCGACGCCGAAGCTTACGATCATGTCGTAGACGCGTTGGAACGCGTTGCGAGCCACGGCCGGGTCTTGCTGGACGAGGTCGAGGTAGTCCCAGAACGAGCCTTCCCAGTGTTGATCGCGGTAGGTCGAGACGTCGAGCTTCTTATTAATAATCGAGGCCAGAGAATTGGTCCGCAAGGTCATACTGCACTTCCTCGCTTCGGCTGACGAACACCCCTCTTGCTTTACGACGGCGCGACGCTCCTCGGATGACTTCGGTTCGTCAGCAAGTTGTCAAAGAACGGGAGAAGCGTCGGGCGACGCGGGTTATGTCTGACGACTCAACCTACCGACGCGTTTTCCGGATGGCAACGAAAATCCGGCTAAGGATTTAGAACCGCACGAACGAAACAGACCACGACGCGAATCGTGGTCTGTTTCGTTCTGATAGTTGATTCGGCTCGATTTACGCTTTGAAAATCGGCAGCGGTTCGAACTGTCGGCCGAGGACGGGTTTGCTGGGCGTTTTCATCCAGTTTTGGAGGATGCTGGCGTAGACGTTGCGGAAGTCGATGCCGTACTTCAGGTCGCCGCCGTCAAGGTCGGTGAGGCTCGGGTGTTTGCCGACGATGCCGGCGCGTTTGGCGATGGCGGGCCCGAAGAGGAACATCGGTGCGGCCGCGCCGTGGTCGGTGCCGCCGCTGGCGTTCTGCTGGACGCGTCGGCCGAATTCGCTGAAGCACATCATCATGACGCGCTGTTCGTTTTTCTGTTCTTTGATGTCCTTCCAGAACGCGGCGACGCCCTGGTCGAACTGCTTCATGAGGTTGTCGTGCCGCCCCGCCTGGCCGGCGTGGGTATCGAAGCCGCCGAGGCTGACGTAGTAGACCTTCGTCGGCAGGTTGCCCTTGATCATGGCGGCGACGGTTTTCAGGCCTTCCCCGAAGTTGCCGCCCGGGTAAGTCTGCGTCGACGAATTTCGGCCGACGATGTCGAGGATTTTGTCGCTGCTGACTTGCGCGTCCATCGCGGTGCGCGTGAGGAAGTCGAGTTGATTGTCCGGCGTGATGATCTTCGGCGGCGCGTTGCGGCTGACAGACGGCTTGGTGGCCGGCTCGGGGACGTCGGCGTGGTTCAGTTCGGCGTAGCGGGAAGAGTCTTTGCCCTTGTAGCGGTAGTTGCCGGCCTTATCGAAGCTCAGCGGGCTGGTCTTTTCGCCCTTCATGGCCAGCGGCGCGGTGTCGCCGAACGCCAGGCCTTCGTGCGGGTCTTCGCCGGAGCAGGTGTTATCGAAATAGCGGCCGATCCAGCCGCTGGTGACCATTTCCTTTTCGGGGATGCCGGTCTGCCAGATGTCCATGCTACGGAAGTGGCTGCGATTGGGGTTCGGGTAGCCGACGCCCTGCAGCACGCTCGCCATGCCGTCGTCGTACAGGCCTTTGATGCCGGTGAGATTGGCATTGAGGCCGAGGTAATCGGTGAGCTTGAGGGTGTCGTTGGCTTTCTTCGCCAGGCCGGGGCGGGCGCGTTGGTAGGCGTCGTCGGCGTAGGGGATGACGGTGCTCAGCCCGTCATTGCCGCCGGAGAGTTGCACGACCACCAGGATCGGCGAATCGTGCCCGCTGGCGCGCTGCGTCCGCTTGACGTCGTACGGATCGTCAATGGCGAGCACGGTGTTGTCGATGAACGACGGCACGGTGACGCCGGCGCTGACCAGGGCAAGACCACGTTGCAGGAAGATTCGGCGAGTGTGGGTCATTAAATGCCGGGCTTAGGGCTTGGGGCTTGGTGCTTGGTGTAGAAACGAACCGCGTCGTTTATGTCTTCACCAAGCCCCAAGCCCCAAGCCCCAAGCCCGCTCCTTAGCACAACTGATACTCCGGCATCGACACGATGAGGCCGATCATATTCCGGACCGCGGCATCGTCGGGCTTGTTTCCCAAAGAATCGATTAGAATTTTTCGACGCTCTTCATGAATCGGCCGCTGGATCAGGCGTTCGATCCAGAGATCGGCGAGTTCGCTGGCGTTTTTGCCGGCGTCTTCCTTGCGGCGAAGGTTCACCGCGCGGTCCTGCGTGAACGACACGGCCGTGTTCTGGCGGACGAACAGCGTGCTGGTGTTGATCCACGACCGCCCGCCGGGCCAGCCCTTCACGTTCGGGGGCATGAGCGGTTCCTGGCCCATCTGGCGGAGCGAATCGCGCACGCGGTTGTATTTCACGTCGTCCATACCCAGCTGTTTGAACAGCCCGACGACCAGTTGCACCGGCGACTTGATGAGCCCGCCGACGTTCTGCTCGCTGAAAAACGCCCGGCTGCCGAAGAGCACGCGGAGCATCGGGCGGAGCTCGTAATTGTTGTCGCGCAGCACTTGCCCGAGGCTTTGGCAGATGGCCGGGTCGGCGTCGTCGTTGACGAAGAATTTCCAGACCCGGCTGGCGATGTACGTGCCGCAGACCGGTTGCTGCAGGATGATGCCGATCACGTCGCCGCCGTCGAAATTCCCCCGTCGGCCGAAGAATGTTTTCTGGTCGGTGTCGTGGTCGAACTTTCGGAAGACGTAACTTTCCCCGTCGTGCGCCCAGCCGGTGAAGGCGCGGTCGGCTTCCTTGATGTCGCCCTCGGAATAATTGCCGATGCCCAGCGTGAACAGTTCCATCAGTTCGCGGGCGAAGTTTTCGTTCGGCTTGGCTTTTCGGTTCTGCTGGTTGTTGAGGTAATCGATCATCGCCGGGTCGTGGGCGACGGCGTTGACGAACTTCGCGAAGTTGCCCGCGGCGTAGGTGCGCCAGGTTTCGTT
The DNA here is from genome assembly GCA_049840775.1 of Tepidisphaeraceae bacterium. Lineage (GTDB taxonomy): Bacteria > Planctomycetota > Phycisphaerae > Tepidisphaerales > Tepidisphaeraceae > RYN-431. Next base: position 156,784 of record JASGJJ010000006.1, on the reverse strand, counting down.
CTGGCCCCACATCAGCCAGGCGCTGCGTTCGTCGCGGGCACTGGTGGTGAAGTGCCCGTGCCAGAAGAGCGTGAGCTTTTCCTGCATGGGGTACGGCCCGCCGGCCATGCGTTCGAGCCACCAGCCGGCCATGAGGCGCAGGGCGTCGTTGTTGGCGTTGTTGAGGCGTTGCTGGATGAGCTGTCGCTCTTCCTGACTTTTGCCTTCGAACAACGCCCGGCGGTCGGCCTGGGTTCGTGGGTATTCGGCCAGGCTGGAGAGGTCTGGGCCGCCGGTTTGGGTGGTTTCGTCGGTCGGGGCGTCGGGGAAGTCGAGGAATTTGTCGACCGCCGCCGCCGCGCCGAGCCGGTAGACCTCCGCCACCTCGGCGGGCGAGCCGCCGAACGCGGCGCGGTTGAGCAGGTGCGCCGCCTTCACGCGGTCCCAGGTCTCCCCCGGGGCGGTGCCGAACGGCTGAAGCATCGGATGCACGCGGGCCATGGTTTCGCCTGTTGCCACTGTCCGATTCAACGGGCCGGCGGACGAATTATTGTCCGCCGGTACGTAATGCCATTTTATCGTAATTTTTTCAATCGGAACGCGAAAAATCTGATCGTTAGCACCCGTTTAGCCGCCGACTTGTCGGCGTTTCCGTCAACCTTCGAGGAAACACGCGCCGACAAGTCGGCGGCTAAACGGGGTGACGCACGTCGGCCGTTATTTTTTAGTCGCGTCACCGCTTCGTGTTGAAAACTCTGAAACCTTCGTCGCCGCCGTGACCCGCCCCGCCATCCCCTATAAACTCGGCCGGATGAGCCAGCTTCCCGTTTACCGCCTCGGTCACAGCCCCGATCCTGACGACGCCTTCATGTTCTACGGCATGGCGAAGGACCTGATCGACCAAGGCCCGTACCGATTCGAACACCTCCTGCAGGACATCCAGACCCTCACCCACCGCGCCCTCACCGGCGACCTGGAAGTCACCGCCATCAGCATGCACGGCTACCCGTACGTCGCCGACAAATACGCCCTCATGTCCTGCGGCAGCAGCATGGGCGACGGGTACGGCCCGATGGTCGTCGCCAAACAGCCGATGGCGATCGAAGATTTGAAAGGTAAGACGATCGCCGTGCCCGGCGTGATGACCACGGCGTTCCTGGCGCTGCAGATCATCCTCGGCCCCGGCGAGCCCGCCGACGCCAGCCAGCCCAAGCCGCGCATGACGCCCGACCGCCCGCCGGCGTTCAAATACAAAGTCGTCATGTTCGACGAAATCCCCAAGGCGGTCGTCAACGGCGACGTCGACGCCGGCCTGCTGATTCACGAAGGCCAACTCACCTACCAAACGCTCGGCCTGCACCTGATCGTCGACACCGGCATCTGGTGGCAGAACAAGACCGGCCTGCCCCTGCCGCTGGGCGGGAACGTCGTCCGCCGCGACCTCGGCGAGAAAGCCGTGCAGGAGATCACCGACCTGACGCGCAAGAGCATTCAGTTCAGCCTCGACAATCGCCCGGCGGCGGTCGAATACGCATTACAGTTCGGCCGCGATCTGAACCGTGATTTAGCCGACAAATTCGTCGGCATGTACGTGAACCACTGGACGCTCGACTACGGCGACCGCGGCCGCGAAGCCATCCGCCAACTCCTCAAAGCCGGCGCCGACGCCGGCCTCGTGCCGCCGATCGAGAATCTGACATTCGTCACGGCACGGGCGTAAGGAAGAAATGATGAATGCGGAATGATGAATGAGGAGACGGAACGGTCTGTCTCCTCATTCATCATTCCGCATTCATCATTTTTATGCCGGGATCTTGTGCAATCGCATCGGCCCGATCGCACGGCTGATACGGTCGCGGCCGGCGGCTTTGGCGGCGTAGAGGGCGGTGTCGGTGGCGGCCATGAGTTGGTCGGCGGTCGCCGGCTGACAAATTTTCACCGACCCGATGCCGATCGACATCGACACGCCCTTCGCCCGTTTCAGCATCGCGGCGGAGTCGGCTTTGAACTGTTCGCGGATGCGTTCCATGACCACTTCCGCTTCGCCGTCACTGGCGTGCGGGAGCAGCAGGACGAACTCGTCGCCGCCGTACCGTGCCGCCACGTCGCCGCGACGAAGGTTGGAGTGAATCACCTGCCCGGTCAGCACGATCAGCTGATCGCCGACGGCGTGGCCCATGGTGTCGTTGAGCTGCTTGAAGCCGTCCAGGTCGATCATCACGGCAGAAAGGTCGTGCCCGTGACGCTGACTTTCGCTGAACAGCTGTTCGATCACCCGCCCGAAATGCCGGCGGTTGTACAGCCCCGTCAGCGGGTCGGTGGCGGCCATCTTTTCGACCTGGGTGAGCGATTGCTTCACCTCGGCGAGGGCCTTTTCCAGGTCGTTCCGCAGTGTTTCATTTTCCTGGCGGAGTTTCGCGAAAGCAAGGTTTTTCTCAACGACCAGCGGCAGCGAAAACATGTAGCCGTCGACTTTGACGATGTAGTCGGTCGCGCCGAGCTTGATCGCCTGGGCGGCCATGTCGGCGTTGTTTTCGCCGGTGACCATGATGACGGGCGTGCGACAGCGTTTGGTGATCTCCGCCAGCAGGTTCATCCCGCTGCCGTCGGGCAGGTGATGGTCGGTGATGATGAGGTCGAACGCGGTGAGGTCGCGGCGGAGCGCATCGCGCCACGTGCCGGCGGTCGTCACCGTGTTCGGGCCGAAACGATCTTCGACGACCTCGCGGACCATGTCCGCCTGGTCAATGTCGTCTTCGATCATCAGCAGTCTTAATTGCGCCACAACATCATCCTGTTGAATGTTTATCGGCCCCGGTCAGGAACCACTTAACGACGGCAAAGGCTTTGCGGTAAACGTTGCTGCGGGAACTGGTGCACCGTCAGCCAGTACGCCGTGCTCGCCGCCACCGTGCTCAGAAAGACGTCGGCGTCGGCGGGCTTGAGCGTGTAGCTGTTCGCCCCGAGTTCGGCGGCCTGCCGCATGTGATCCTCGTCGCTCACGCCGGTCATCATGACGACCGGAATGTGCTTGAGGCGTGGGTCACTTTTGATTCGTTTGAGCGTCTCCAGCCCGCCGAGGATGGGCATTTCGACGTCCATGAAGATCAGCCCCGGGAGCGGGTCCTGGTCGGGACCGCCCTTGCGGCTGAGCAGTTCAAGGGCTTCGGCGCCGTTGCACGATTCGTAGATCTCGTACGCCGCCGATCGTTCGGTGATGGCGTCACGGATGAGCATTCGGCAGTCGGGGTCGTCGTCGATGAGCAGGATGCTCAACGGCTGGGCGGCGACGTGCAGCGACAGCGTCCGGCCTTCGGTGAGCGTCGCGGGTTGGTTGTGCGGGCCGGTCGCGTCCATGATGGTTTAAGCCGCCAGCGGCTCGTTCTCCGAGTCAGAGTCCAGCATGCGGCCGGCGTAGGCCGAGAGGTATTGGTTGTTGATCGTGAACCGGAAGGTCGTCCCCTGCCCGAGCTGGCTTTCGACCCAGATTTTCCCGGCGTACGTCTCGATGATGCTCTTCACGCTCGCCAGCCCGATGCCCTTGCCCGCGACGGCCTGCGTGCCCTGGTCTTTGCCGCGGCGGAAGACGAAAAACACCTTGCCGATGTCTTCCGGGTCAATGCCCTTGCCCGTGTCGCGAACATAGAACTCCGCTTCGCTGCCGCGTTGCACGCAGCCGATGTGGATTTCGCGCCGACATGCTCTCGCCCATGTATTTGATCGCGTTGTCGATCAGGTTCTGGAACACCTGCCGAATCCGCGGCCGCTCGGCGTTGAGGCTCGGGAGGATGCTGTCGATCGTGAGATTGATGTCCTTGGTCCGCAGGTCGTTTTCGAAGACGCCGCGGAGGTCCCAGACCATCGATTCCAGGTCGAAGGTTTCCAGCTGGCCGCGACGCGTCTTGATGCGCGACAGCTCCAGCAGTTCGTTGATCAGATCGGTTTCGACTTCGACATTCTTCTTGATGCGTTCCAGGCGGTGCTTGGTGTCGTCATCGAGTTGGTCGCGTTTCTTGTTCTGCACCATCGTGACCATGCCGCTGATATTGCGGAGCGGCGCGTTGAGGTCGTGGCTGATGGCGCGGAGGAAGTCTTCCTTCTCCGCAATTTCCGTGTTCAGCCGCTTGTTGGCGGTTTCGAGCTGGGCGGTGCGCTGCTCGATCTTCTGTTCCAGGTCGCGATTGGCGTCATGGAGCTTCTGGTTGGCGTCTTTAAGGGCGGCCTGTTGCTGCGTGATGGTCAGAACCATCTCATTGAACGCCCGGGCGAGGTCGCCGATGACATCGCGTCGGCCGGCGGGAACGCGGGCGTTCATGTCGCCGGCGGCGATGAGTTGGGTCGCCCTCACGAGCCGGCGGATCGGCTTGAACATCCGCCGAACCAGCAGGAAGGAAATCGGGACCGCCAGCAGGATCAGCGCCACGCCAACGCGGGCGGCGGCGTAGGTCGTCTGCTCGGTCTGCATCGCGTATTCCTGCAGCGACACGCCGACCCGCACGAAACCGCTGACGCCTTCATTGGCGGCACGCTGGATCGGCGTGGTGCTGACGACGTGCGGGCCGAATTCCGGGTCGTGTTCGATGAAAACCGTGCCCGGCGTGGGGTCGAGTTTCGGCGACGTCAGCATGCCGGCGCCGGCGGGCGTTTCGGTGAGAATCACCGCGCCGTCCGGTTCCAGCATCGTAACGAACAGCAGATCACGCCCCGACCGAATGAACGGCCCCACCGCGCGGCGGAGCGCCGGCGGCGACATGTCGCCGGGCATTTCCGCGGCGAGGGTGGCGAGCATCGTCGACGCCTGCTTCGCCTGGGCGGTCAGATTGTCTTTGAGTTGCCGACGCGTGTCCTGCAACGACACGAACCCGTAGCTGCCCACAGAAACGGCCACAAGGAAGATGAACGCGAACGTCAGCTTCGATTGCATGCCGAAGATCGCCAACAGGCGTGCGTACCAGTGTCGACGTTCATAAAACCGCTCCAGCGCTGACGTCTCGCTCTCGGGCAGTTGGGTTTCGGCAGCCATACTGCCGTATGCATCGTCACGCCGGGGGAGCGGGTTAACATGTATGGAAATCTTTTCCGAATATTCCAGCTAACCTCAAAAGCGGGTGTTCCGACTATACTTTTGCGGCAAGCCGTTGGAGACCCGAATGACCGCACCGCCGATGCCCCCGTTACCGCCGCCTCAGCCTCAGCAGGGCTATTTCCCGCCGATTTATCTGCCCCCCGCCCAGCCGCGTGGCGGGTTCCTGCGGGCGATCGCAACGACTTTGGTCGTTTCACTGTTCGGTTTCTCCATCACGCTGAATATTTATCTGATCCTCTTCAGCGGCGTGCTCGGCGGCGGGCCGGTGCATAAGACGACCGTCCGCCAGGGCAGTTCCGATAATGTCATCGCCGTCGTGCCGGTCTACGGCGCGATCACCGACGCCACCGCCGCGGAGTTCAACGAACTGCTCGGCGAGGTCGAAGCCAATCCGCACGTCAAAGCCGTCGTGCTTGAAGTCAACACGCCCGGCGGCGCGGTGACGGCGTCGGACGTCATGTACGACCGCATCCTGCGTCTGAAGAAAGACAAAGGCGTGAAAGTCGTCGTCTCGATGGGCGCGCTGGCGACCAGCGGCGGCTACTACATCACCTGCGCCGCCGACGCCGCCGTCGCGCAGCGCACCACCTGGACGGGCAACATCGGCGTGCTGCTGCCCCGCTACAACCTCCACAAACTCGCCGAGCAGTACGGCTTTGAGGACACGACCATCAAGAGCACCGGCGCCACGTTCAAAGACGCCGGCAGCATGTTCAAGGAAGACACGCCGGAGCAGACGGCGTACTTCCAGAAGCTCGCCGATGACGCGTTCGCGACGTTCAAAAGCGTCGTCGTCACCGGCCGGTCGCTCAGCCCGGCGACGGTCGACCAGATCGCCAACGGCAAGATCTACAACGGCGAAGACGCCAAGCGCCTGAGCCTCGTCGACGCCGTCGGCTACCTCGATGACGCCATCGACCTCGCCGAAAACAAAGCCGGCCTGGCGAAGGGAATCGCCTCGGCGGTGCGCGATGAAAAGAAACGCGGCCTGTTCGATTCACTCGGCGGCAGCGCGTCCAACTCGTCCGGCAGCAAAATCTCCGCACAAGTCGGCGGCGTACCGCTGTCGATCGACCGGGCGCTCATCGATGACCTCTTCTCCCCTCGACCGATGTACCTCTGGCGGGGCCAATGACCACGCAACGTCGTATCGCGGCGGCCCTGATTCTCGCCTGTTCTGCCGCGACGGTGGCGCCGGCGGCGACGCCGGACGAAGTCGACCAGGCCATTCGCCGTGGCGTGGCGTTTCTCTACAAGTCGCAGAACAAGTTCGGCAACTGGGAGCAGAGCCAGCCCGCGCCGGGCTCCGACGTCGACAACATCGGCGAGCAAGGCCAGGGCGCCGGGCGGACCTCGCTGTGCACCTACGCCCTGCTGGCCGCCGGTGAACGCCCGCTCGATCCCCGCATCGTCAAGGCCGTCGACTGGCTGCGTGGCGTGAAGATCACCGGCAATTACGCGATCGGCATGCGCGCCAACGTCTGGTTCAACCTCCCGCAAACCAAGCAAAACCTCGCCGCCATCGCCGCCGACGGTAAAGCACTCAAAGGCGGCGGCAGCACGGCGGGCGTCGGGTTCTTCGACTACCACCCCGGCGGCATCCGCACCGACATGAGCTGTAGCCAGTACGGCATGCTCGGCGCCTGGGCCGCCGCTCAACGCACCGATATTTTCGACGTCGCCTACTGGCTCAAAACCGAGGCGAGCTGGTGCGACCAGCAGAACGAAGACGGCGGCTGGGGCTACAACGGCCGGTCCAGCGCCAGCACCATCCAGATGACCGCCGCCGGCGTGGCGTCGCTGTTCATCGCGCAAGACTTCGGCCACCCGACCGACACCCCGCCCCCCGCCAACGCACCCGCCGCGAATACCAAACCCGAGAACAAGCGCTACGCGCCCGGCAACATCGAGCGTGGCATCGCGTACCTCGGCCAGAACCTGCCGCAACACCTGCAGAACCCGTTGCTCTACGCCCTCTACGGCATCGAACGCGTCGGCGTCGCCAGTGGGTACAAGCACATCGGCGAAGTCGACTGGTACAAGGCCTGCGCCGACGCCATCATCAAGCGTCAACGCCCCGACGGCTCGTGGGACAGCATGCACGGGCCCGACATCGACACCGCCTTCGCCCTGCTCTTCCTCGCCCGCGGCCGTGCGCCGGTGATGGTGAACAAGCTGGAGTTCGATCTCGTCTCCCGCCGCGGCGCCGAAACCCGCGCCGCCGACTGGAACCTCCGCCCGCGCGACATGGCCAATGTCACGCGGTGGGTCGAAGAGCGCACCGAACGCCGGCTCAACTGGCAGGTCCTTAAGCTCAACGCCGCCCCCATCGACGACCTGCACGACGCCCCCATCCTCTACATGAGCGGCCGCCTGCCCGTCAGCCTCAGCGACGAAGACATGGCCAAGCTCAAGCAGTACGTCGAGGAAGGCGGGCTCATCGTCGCCAGCGCCGACACCAACAACCAGTTCTTCTCCCGCACGATCCGCACGCTCGGCGAAACGCTCTTCCCCGGCCAGAAGTTCGAAAAACTCCCCGACAGCCACATCCTGCTCAGCGGCGAACAATTCCCCGTCATCGCCCAACGCCGCCCGGTAACGGTCGAAGGCATCGGCAACGGGGCGCGGCTGTTCATGGTGCTCGTGCCCGACGGCGACCTCAGCGCCGTTTACCAACGCCAGGACCTCCGCCGAGAAGCCGCCTACCAGTTCTTCGCCAACGCCTTCCTCTATTCCGTCGAAAAAACCAATTCCAGATTCAAAGGCCAATCACACATCGTGCGGCCCGACGCCGGCGTACAGCCGACCAAAACCGCCGCCGTCGCACGCCTGATCTACGACGACAAGGCCGACCCCGAACCCGGCGGCTGGCGACGCCTGGCGGCCGTGCTGCACAACTCCGCCGACATCGAACTCACCGTCCAGAACGTCAAACTCGGCACCGACCCCATCGGCGACGCCAAGATCGCCCACCTCACCGGCACCGGCGCGTTCAAGCTCACCGACGCCCAACGCGACGCCGTCAAAGCCTTCCTCGACAGCGGCGGCCTGCTCGTCGTCGACGCCTGCGGCGGCAGCGCCGAATTCGACAAGGCCGCCCAAGCCGAATTGGCGAAAATTGATCCGTCGTTCACGCAGCAGTTCGTCACGCCCCTGCCGCCCGAGCACCCGCTGTTCGTCGCCGCCGACGGCACGAAACTCAAGCCCGATTACCGCCCGTTCGCCCGCCCCACGCTCGGGCCCCTCGCCCGCGCGTTCCAACTCCGCGGGCTCTACCGCGGCGATAAACTCGCCGTCGTCTACAGCCCCTACGACCTCAGCACCGGCCTCGTCGGCCAAAGCGTCGACGGCATCCTCGGCTACACGCCCGAGGTCGCCACGACGCTGATGCGCCGCATCATCGAAATGAATGTTGAAGGGAAATTGTAGGGGCGACGCCTGCGTCGCCCGAATCCTTGTTGGCGCGCTCGCGGGCGACGCAGGCGTCGCCCCTACACGATCACTTCGTCTTCGACACCAGCCGCACGGCGTCGATGGTCATCGTTTTATCGATCGCCTTGCACATGTCGTACACCGTCAGCCCGGCCACGCTCACGGCGGTGAGGGCTTCCATTTCTACGCCGGTTTTTCCGGTCAGTTTCGCTGTCGCCCGGATCACCAGTTCCACCGCTTCGCCGTCGGGCGGGCAGAGTTCGGGGACGTCGAATTCCACTTCCACGCTTTCCAGCGCCAGCGGGTGGCAGAGCGGAATGAGTTCGCCGCACCGCTTGGCCGCCATGATGCCGGCGACGCGGGCGACGGCCAGCACTTCGCCCTTGGCGACGCGGTTTTCGGTGATCGCCGCGAGCGTGGCGGCCTGCATGCGGACGACGCCGCTGGCGACCGCCGTGCGGAGCGACGGCGTCTTCTGCCCGACGTCCACCATCCGCGCCCGGCCCTGCTCATCAATGTGCGAAAGCCCGTCACTCACGGCTTCACCTCCGGCCATTGCGAACGCATCGAAAACAATTCCGCCGACGCTTTAAGCAACGGGCCGACGGTTTTGAGATCGAGCACGGTGGCGGCGTCGCTCTTGGCGTTTTTCGGGTCAGGATGGCACTCCAGGAACAGCCCGTCGACGCAGCCTGTCGCGATGCCGGCCCGCGCGAGCATCGGCGAAAACTGCGGGCTGCCGCCACTGCTCGTGCCGAGGCCGGCCGGCTGTTGGGTGCTGTGGGTGATGTCGAAAATCACCGGGTAGCCGGTCGCCTTCATGATGGCGAAGCCGGTGAAGTCGTTGACGAGTCGGCCGTACCCGAAGAACGTGCCGCGCTCGCAGAGCAGGATGCCGTCGTTGCCGGTCGTCTTGATCTTCGCGATGGCGTTGGCCATTTCGCTGGGCGACATGAACTGGCCCTTTTTCACGTTGAGCGTGCGGCCGGTTTCGGCGCAGGCGAGCAGCAAGTCGGTTTGCCGCGCGAGGAACGCGGGGATTTGAAGAATGTCGAGCACTTCCGCGGCGGCGGCGGCTTGCGAAGGTTCGTGAATGTCGCTCAGCACCGGCAGGCCGAACTGCTTTTTCACTTCGCCGAGGATGCGCAAACCTTCATCAATGCCCGGCCCGCGGAAGCTGCTGCCGCTGCTGCGGTTGGCCTTGTCGAAGCTCGCCTTGAAAACGTACTGAACGGGCAAACCGTCGATCGCTTTGACGACGTGCTCGGCGATCTGCAAACACTGATCGAGCGACTCAATCACACACGGCCCGGCGATGACGAGCAGCTTCTTGGAATCAACGGCGAGCGGACGCGGCTTCATCACGGCACGATAAAGTCCACCCGCCGCGCCAGCAACCCCAGCCGCACCGGCGTGAGCCCGGCCGGGTCGCCGTCGATCTGCACGGGCAACGGCGTGTCAGCATCGATCGTCACGTCTCGGCCGCGGGCGTAGATCACGCCCGGCGCATTCCGGTGACCGCCGCTGGCGAGCAGCCAGACCATTTTCGCGAACTCCAGGTGGCCGGCGCACGGGATGACGCAGACGTCGAGCAGCCCGTCGCCGGAGTCGGCCGTGGTCAGGATCGGCATGCCCGTTCCGTACTCCGCGACATTGCCGACGAACACCTGCCCCGGCGCGTCGGCGTGAATGGTTCGGCCGTCGACGGTGACGGTAACGTTCGAATACGCCTGTTCGCGCAGTTGCTGAATCGCCGGCAGGACATAGCTGAATTTCGTGATCGGCCCGCAACGCGCCTTGGCGACGGCGTGAACGACGCCGGCGTCGTAGCCGACGCTGGTCATCAGCAAAAACGCCTGCCCGCCCGCCGTGCCGATGTCGACGGCCCGCGTTTTTTTCGCCAGCAGAAGCCGCATCACTTTTTCGGCGACGCCGGTTTTGGGGTAGCGCAGTTTCAGGTGTTTCTGCATCACGTTCGCCGTGCCGAGCCCGACGAACAGCACCGGCGGCAACGGCGTGCCACCGGCGAGCGACAGCGCACGGTCGATGACCGTGCGCAGCGTGCCGTCACCGCCAACGGCGATGATGGCGGCGGCGGATTTGAGCGCCCGGTGTCGTCGAACGCCGCCGGCGGCTTCAGCCACAATTGAGCAACAAATCCTGCGGCCCGCAGTGCGTCGGGCAGCGACTCGGCGATCGCCACGCCCCGGCCGCGGCCGCTGGTGGGGTTGGCGAAAATCAGGACCGTGCCGGGCATACGCTCAGGACATTACCGAACCCGCCGACGATTGACACGCGACCCCGGATGCGGCCAACTATTGTTTCCACGTCATGCGCCGTACCCATCGCCCGCCGTTCGCATCGCTCTCCCTCGCCGTCATCGGCGCGGCCGTCGTCTGGACGGGCGGCTGTTCGTCATCGCCGGGGGTGTCGCCGCCGGTAACGCCGTTGTCGCAATCGCTCGGCCGGCAGATGCAGGCGCAGGACAGCGAACTCGTCGGGAAAAAATTCCGCACGCTGCTCGACTTCGAACGCCCGACCAACGCCGTCTTCGTCCAACGCACCGTCGCCGGCACGGGCGGCGGGCACACGGGCAGCTTTGGGGTGATGGCGTCGGGCTCGGCGACGATAAACGTCTCGAGCATTCTCTTCGGCACCGCCCTGCCCGGCGACTGGACGCTCATCGGCGCACTACCTCAACGGCCCCGGCGGGCGTGTCACGACGACCCTGCTGGCCGACGGGCAGCCGGTCGCGCGCAGCGTCCGCCAGACGCCGGCCGGGGCGTATTTGTTTAACGCCGTCGACCTCACCACGCCCGCCTGCCGTGACGCGTTGCCGGGCGCGAAGAAGATCGAGCTTCGTTTCGATGCCGAGCAATCTTTTCTGATCGACGACGTGCTGCTGGTGAACAACCGCCGCGTGCTGGCGGAGTTGCCCGGCGTCTGGACGGTGGAGAACGACGGGCTAAGCATTGTCGTGAAGACGCCCGGCACCGAGCCGCGGACGATTCCCTCGCTCGCCGCCGCCGCGGACGGTTGGGCGGTTTCGGAAGTCAGCCCGCTGCGGCTGCGTCTGACCGACGCCACCGGCCGCCGGCAGTGGGTGCTGCTGCCGGACGGCACGTCGGTGATCGACGGCCGCCTCGACAGCCGCGACACGCTGCAGCGGCTGAGCTTCGGCTCACCCGGCGACCTGGCCGTCGACGACGCCACCGGCCGCATCGATCTTGAAACGCCCGGCGACGCGAATAACGACGGCTTCAACGAAACCCGCGCCGCCTACCAGGTGATCGCCACCGCCGCCCGCGTGCGACTGAAGCTGACGCCGGCCGGCAACCCGATCGTCTGGCCGCTCTTCGAAATCCACGGCCTGCCGCCCGAGGCGACCGTCGTCACCGCGGAAGGTAAACTCATCGACCGCACCGCCCGCCTGCCCGACGGCACACTGCTCGTGCAACTGCCAATCCGCATCGAAGAGCCGACGGAAATCACCGTCGGCGTAGGGAATTAAAACGGCCTGATAACAACGATTTTGTAGGGGCGAGGCCTGCCTCGCCCGACGGACGCCGATCGACCTTCACGGGCGACGCAGGCGTCGCCCCTACAAAAAGTCGGACCAATTTAGATATCGTCGTAATGCCGGTCGGCATCGCCGCGGGCGGGCACGACGTGGCGGCCGTTGGGGTCGGCGTGGACGACCTCGGCGACCAGCAGCGTGAGGTCGTCTTCCGCCTCGTCGTCGCCGTGGAATGTCGTTAACGTCGACAGCAGCCCCTTCACGATCTCGCACGGCTTTTCGCCGCCCGTGGCGAAGGCGGCGGCGAGCCGCTCGGCCTGGAACTGCTCGCCGGCGGCGTTGGTGACTTCGATCGCCCCGTCGGTGTACAGCAGCAGCGTGTCGCCGGGCTGGGTGTCGAAACGCTGGGTCTGGTATTCGACCGAATCGTCCACGCCGACCACCAGTTGCGAATCGACTTCCAGCGCCTTCACCACGCCGCCACGCCGCAGCAGCGGCGCGGCATGGCCGGCGGAGGCGATCTCCAGCGTCGCCGAATCGTGGTCGATCACCAGGATCATCATCGTCACGAACTGCCCGGCATAGACCAGCGAACAGAGCTGGCGGTTGATGTCGTCCAGGCAGTCGCCGGGATCACGCACGGACGGCATGGTGTTTTTGACCAGCAGCTGCGTGGTCGCCATCAAAAACGCCGCCGGCAGCCCGTGGCCGCTGACGTCGCCGATGACGACGACGGTTTTATGACTGCGGTCGTCTTCGTCCTGGGGCAGCTCGAACCAGTTGTAGAAATCGCCGGAAATGTGCAGCGCCGGCTTGTTTTCGGCGGCGATGTGCACGTTGACGCCCTCGAACGTCGGGGCCGGCAGCCAGTTGAGCTGGATGCGTCGGGCTTTTTGCAGGTCGCGATTGATCAGCTCGGCGCGGATGCGTTCGATCCGCCGGCGCGACCGCATGAGGCTCACCGTCGTCGACGCCAACACCACGGCCACGGCGATCAGCATCAGCGACGCCAGCGACATCAATTGCCAGAACAGCGGCTGAAGGCGCTGCGAGACCATCTCGCTCATGCCGCTCTGGATCGAGACGATCTGCCAGCGCGTTTCCGGCAGCACGGCGACGGGCTGAACGCTCAGCACGGTGGTGCCTTGCACGTCGATCAACTGCGACCCGGCGTTGCCGGTGGCGATGAGGGTATCGAGTTCGCGGGAGACGGCGCGGTCGAGGTCGGTCCCCAGCCACGAGCCGATTTTCGCCGTCGAGCTCGCCAGCACCTGGCCGTTGTCGCTGACGAGGGAGACGCTGCCGGTGTTTTTGGCGACGGCGGAAGTGGCCGCGGCGTTGCGCTGGGTCATCGCCTGGAGGACCTGGGTGACCTGCTCGCTGGCGACCACGCCGATCGCCACCGCCTGGCCGTCGTGTACGGGGACGGCGACGATGATCTGCCCTTCGTCGCTGACCCAGACCGTCGGCTGGTCGAGCCGGTCCAGCCAGCCGGCGTGGGCGAGCGCGATGGCGGCCTGCGTGGTGGAGCCGCGGGCGATCATCGTGGTCGTGCGTGTCGCGCGGTCGACCACGCTCAATGACGCCAGCCAGCCCGCGGGCACGGTCCGCTCCAGTTCCGCCGGCCGTTCCGCGTTCGTCATGCCGCTGATCAGCAGTCGGAACTGGCTTTGCAGCGCCAGCATGCCGGCGCGGGTGAGGGGTTGTTGGTCGGTGCGTGCTTCTTCGAGGAGCTGGTCGCGGAGTGCGGAAAACTGTGCCGCGACCGAGACATACGCCGCCGCCGCGACAGCGCACAGCAGCAGGCCGTGAACGGCGAAGACGCGGCGTGAATAGAACTTGTTGCCCGCAATCATCACACGGGCGGAGACGTGACGCCGCCCGATGCACCTTACCAGTGCGCCGGGCGGTTCGAAACCTTTTGTTGTTCCCAAAATCGCGGCCTGTCGTCACTTAGGCGGCGACGGCGGCGGCGGGCGAATAGAGCTGAAGCCCGATGCGGGTGATCGAGGCGTCCAGGGCGTCGGGCTTGGCCCAGACGACGCGGGCGGTGGTGGCGCGGTCGCCGGTGCCGCTGAGTCGCGGCCCGATGACGGGCAGGCCGTGCAGCGTGACGAAGCGGCCCGGCCGCAGGTCGTTGCTGACGGTCACCAGCAGGCAAACGCCTTCGCTGCTGGCGTTGCAGGTGACGGCCGGAAGGAATTCGCCGGTGAACGGTTCGAACAAGCGCACTTCGCGGCTCATGTCGATCCGGGCGAGCCGGCGCGTGTCCCCGGCGGTTTCTTCCACATCGTGTCCACAAGTTAGCGTCATACCCAGCCGCTCCTTCTTGCCCCCTTTTACATTTCAGTAGATGTATCGACGCTTGAGTGAAAAAACATTTAACGCTTCTTCGTAGTGCTCCGAAAATTTCTTCGAATCCGCCCCGTCTTGCTTCGGGTCATACGATGTTGTTTGATGACTCAATAGAGTGAGGTTTCTATGTCTTTTGTCCGCCGATCGCTGTTGTTATTGGCCGCCGCCGCGTGCGTGGCCGGTTGTGTCGCCCCGACGAAAAAATCGTCCGTTTTCACGCCGTCGCCCACGCCCGACCAATTGCAGGCGATCCGCGTCGACTTCCAGAGCGCCCTGCCGAATGCCCGCGTCGGCGTCGTGACGGCGGTGCTGGCCGAGGGTGAATTCGCGCTCGTGCGTGAGATCGATTCGTCGACCGCACACCTTGGGACGGCGGTTTCCTTCTTAGATGCCAGCCAGTCCGTGATCGCCAACGGCCGCGTGGTGAAAATCGACGCCGACAGCCTCACCGTGAAATACGACGCCGGCCGGCGCGCCGTGCAGGTCGGCGACGCGGCGGTGACGTTTCAATGAGTGATGCCCGCATGAACATTGTCCTCGCCTCCCGCTCGCCGCAACGCGTGAACCTCATGCAAGCGGCCGGCTATTCATTCGAATGCGACCCGGCCGACATTGACGAATCGAACGTGCCGCCCGGCCTCGATGCCGTCGGCACCGCCGAATATCTCGCCCTGGCGAAAGCCAAACGCGTGGCGGCGCGGCAGCCGGGCAGGGTCGTCATCGGCGCCGACACCGTCGTCGCGCTCGGCGAAGAACTGCTCGGCAAGCCCGAAGACGCCGACCACGCCCGCCGCATGATCCGCGGCCTGTCCGGCAGCACCCACCGCGTCATCACCGGCGTGGCCGTCGTCAGCGACGCCGCCGAAGTCGTCGACCACACCGTCTCCACCGTCACCATGCGACCGTTATCGGACGCCGAAATCGAAACGTATGTCGCCAGCAATGATTGGCAGGGGAAAGCGGGCGGGTACGGCATTCAGGACGAAGACCCGTTCGTCACCTGCGTCGCCGGCCCGGCGGATAACGTCATCGGCCTGCCGATGGAACTCGTCGCCGCCCTGCTCACCCCGGCGGGCGGTGCGATGTGAGGATGACCTTCGTCACCATTTTCGCCATGCTCTGCGCCGCGGCGGGCTGGTATTACATGCTGCACGCGGACAAGGCGGAAGACCTCAGCGGGTTCGAAAGGCCGAACGATAACCGGCTGCGGATTCGGCTCCGGCGTTGGAACGGCGTGCTGCTGGTCGTCATGGCGTTAGCGTTTTATGTCGGCTTCCGCATCGCCGACAAAGACGCCGGCCCGCTCGCCATCGCCATCTGCCTGGGCGCGGTCCTGATTTTATTGCCCGTCGTGCTGTTCCTGGCGTATGTGGACATCCGCCTGACGCGTAAGATGAAGGCCGCCCATCAGCAGCAGAAGCCGAAATGAAACACCGCACCATGAACGCCATGCAAAATCGCCCGATCGCCGCGAAGCTCGTCCTGTCGATCGCCCTGCTGGCCGCCGGCTGTGACGCCGCCCCGCCGGCGTCCGCCCCCGCCGGCCCGCAGCCGCAGAGCCTGCCGACCACGCCGCTCACACTCGCCGGCAAATCGTTCACGGTGCAGGTCGCCGACGACGACAAAGAGCGCGAGATCGGCCTGATGTACACGCGCAGCATGCCCGAAGACCGCGGGATGATTTTCGTCTTCCCCGTCGAGCGGCCGCTGAGCTTCTGGATGCGCAACACGCCGATCGACCTCGACATCATCTACGCCGACCGCACCGGCAAAGTGGTGGCGGTGAAAACGATGCACGCCTACGACGAGTCCGGCGTCCCCAGCGAAGAGCCGGCCAGCATCGCGATCGAACTCAACGCCGGCGTGGCGGCGAAGCTGAAGATCGTCGCGGGGCAGAAAATCGATCTGCCCGAAAACCTTTTTAAAGACGCCCGATAATCCCCCGCCGCACGCGGCTAGCGGCGGCGGACGTGCCGAAATTCGCCCGCAGGCGGCGGCTTTATCGGGACTATCGCGGGAATCTTCGGGGGCGATAATCATCGGCGACACGAAGTTGCGCCGCGCGATCTAAATCCACCGCCGGATTGATTCGAAGTAATA
Source organism: Tepidisphaeraceae bacterium (assembly GCA_049840775.1). Lineage (GTDB taxonomy): Bacteria > Planctomycetota > Phycisphaerae > Tepidisphaerales > Tepidisphaeraceae > RYN-431. The sequence goes on along the minus strand of JASGJJ010000006.1, from coordinate 140,315 downwards.
GCGGGCCGAACCTGCCGGCTCGCTTATGTCGACTGTCACGTCATCGCACAATCCCGCCAGCGTGTTCGACACACTCGACAGCCAGGTCACCGGTTTGGCCGATCAGGTCGCCCGGCTGACGCAGGAGCTGGACACGCTCCGCAAGCGCGATTCCGCCGTCAGCCTCGCCATGCAGCGGCTGGACGAAGAGCAACGCCTGGCCGCCCGGCTCCAGCACGACTTTCTGCCTAAGAAGCTCCCGCAGGCGGGCAGCGTGCAGTTCCACACGCTCTACCGCCCGGCCGCGTATGTCAGCGGCGACTTGTACGACGTCATGCGGCTGGACGAAAACCACGTCGGCTTTTACATCGCCGACGCCGTCGGTCACGGTATGCCGGCGGCGCTGCTGACGATGTTCATGAAAAACGCGCTGGTCACCAAGGAAATCGGCGACGGCACGTACCGCCTGCTCGAACCGTCGCAGACGATTTCCAAACTCAACCGTTCGCTGTGCGACCAGAACCTCTCGCACGCCACCTTCGCCACGGCCGCGTACGGGATGATCAACACGCAGACGCTGGAACTCACCTTCAGCTCCGCCGGCCACCCGCACCCGATCCTGCTGCGCGACGGCAAGCTGTCGGACCTGGCCTGCGACGGCGCACTGCTGGGCATCTTCGACAACGAAACGTTCCACAATTGTCGGGTTCAGCTCCAGACCGGCGACCGCGTCTTCTGCTACACCGACGGCATTGAAGTGGCGTTCAGCGACGACCTGCCCGACACCGAACGCTGGCGCACCGAGTTCGCCCTGCGCGGCAACCTGTCGACCGCCGCCCTCATCCAAAGCGTCGCCGACCAACTCGACAGCACCAACGGCAGCCTCGCGCCCAAAGACGACCTGACGATCGTCGGCATCGAAATTCGGTAAGCGACTCGACGCAATCTCGCAGGCGCGCAACGACTTCGCAAAACCACAATCCCGCCAAGCTGCAGCGCAGCTGCTGATTCTGCGATCGCAAGACGAAGAATCAGCAGCTGCGCTGCAGCTTGGCGGGGGAAATAGCGCGAGGCGGAACGCAAAAAAAACGCCGCCGCGGAATGGCCGCGGCGGCGTCACTTTCGTTTTTCTTGATTATACAAACCGCCCCGGCCGTGTCGGCGAAAATCCGGGCGGATTTCGGCGTTATTTCGCCTTGGCTTCGACCCAGGCGCGCTTCCAGATTTCGGCGACGCGGACCACCGCCCACGCCTGTTGCCGGGCCTTCATCTGCATGACCGATTCTTTCGTGCCGGTGACATCTGAGGTGAAGCGGAAGAACTTTTCGGTGTCCGGAACCTTCTTGGCCGGGCCGGTAGGTTTATCCGGCGTGCCCGCCTGGCCGGCGGCGTTCATGGCGGCTAAACCGATGAGGGGAATCTGTTTATAACTCGCGGCGGAGACTTCCAGCGTCCCCTTCCAGAGGTCTTTCTCATCGGCCGGGTCTTTGAAGGTCTTCAGATTCTCGGCCAGCAGGTCCCAGTACTCGGTCCGCAGCTTGATCGGGCGGAACTTCTCGTCGTCGTTCATCCGGTACTCCATCTCGGAGTGGATGTTCGGGGCCGACCGCTTGTCGGCGAAATAGCTTTGGGCCTTGTAGTCCTCGGTATTGTGGAGGGGCTGGGTGTTGTCCTCAAGATAATGTGCTAGCCGACCCGACCAGACGAGGGCGTTGTCCTCACTGTTTTCGCCGGGCGTAAACCCCAGTTTGTCGGCCTGTATGGCCGTCACCAGCTTCTTGAACGAGTACTCCACCGCGAACGGCAGCATGCCCGCCTTCTTGAACCGCGGGTCGGCCATGTCGCGGGGCACCGTAGTGATGTCGACCGCCGACGATAAGTCGTGTTTGTAGACCTGTTTATCGATGTCGGTGTGCAGGTATTCCATGTCGACGAAATGGAGCATCTGCTCATTCACGCCGAATGGCGGCACCTTGGTTTCCTTGTCGCCGGAGCGGTTGTCGGGCTCGATGCACCAGAGCGTCATGCCCTTGGCGTCTTTCTTGGTGACGCCGACGCGGCCGTTGATGAAGAAGTCTTTGAGCGATTCCGGCGTGCCGAGGTCCGGGCAGTTGGCCTTCAGGAACGCCTTAAGTTCTTCCGGGGCCGTAGGATCGGCGATGACCCGCTGGGCGGCGAGGTTCGTCAGCAGGATGTGCTCTTTGCTGCCCCACGCCAAAGCGTCCCGGCACAACAGGCCGACGACCAATGCGCCGGCGAACGTCTTGATCAATTTAGAAGAAACCATCGTAGCGTTTGTACCAAAATCAGACGTCACGTCGTATGAAATTCTCACCAGCGGCAGGTTTTGCCGATATACTCCGTCAGACAGAAAATGGTACGAGCCGCCCGACTGACCGACGTCCCCCGAATCCAAGAGATCATCAACGGCCACGCCGAACGTGGCCGCATGCTCTTTAAGAACTTCGCGCAACTCTATGAAAACCTCCGTGACTTCGGCGTCTACACGACCGACGACGGCGAAGTCATTGGCTGCGTTGCACTTGGGATCGTCTGGTCGGACATGGCCGAGATCCGCAGCCTGGCGGTCGACTCCGACTATTTCGGCCGGGGTATCGGCCGATCACTGGTCGAATGGACCGTCGACGAAGCCCGCCGCCTGGGCATTCGAAAACTGATGAGCCTCACTTACGAGCAGCGGTTTTTCGAAAAGCTCGGCTTCATCGTCGTCGAAAAAGAGTCGCTGCCCCTGAAGGTCTGGAGCGAATGCGTTCGCTGCCCGAAGAACCTGGCGTGTGACGAAATCGCGATGGTCCGGGAGCTGTACGACGTGCCACAAATCGATGCCCCGCAAGCAATTCCGACGCCCCGAGGCGTCAGCATCCCGGTGCTGCCCGCCGTATACGACGACTGATTTTGTAGGGGCGAGGCCTGCCTCGCCCGCCGGACGCCAACAGGCCGTTCGGGCGACGCAGGCGTCGCCCCTACAAAGACTTAGCCGATCATCGTCTTGAACCACTCTGCGTCTGAGACGAAGTAGAGCACGAACGCCCCCGCCACGCCGTACATCAGCGGGTGAACCTTTTTCGCGTGGCCGTTGGCGACGCTGAGGATCACCTGCGCGATAAAGCCGTAACCCACGCCGTGGGCGATAGAAAACGTCAGCGGGATGAGCAGAATCGTCAGGAACGCGGGGATGGCGTGTTCGAAGTCGGAAAAGTCGATATCCGCAACGTGGGCCATCATTAAGAAGCCGACCAGGATGAGGGCGGGTGCCGTGGCGCAGTCGGGGATGATCGCCGCCAGCGGTGCGGCCAGGATCGCCAGCAGGAACAGGATGCCGACGACCACCGTGTGCAGTCCGGTTCGCGCCCCTTCCGCGACGCCGGCGGCGCTTTCGATGTAGCTGGTGACGCTGCTCGCCCCGAGCACGCCGCCGACGCTGGCGGCAACGGAGTCGGCCGCAAGTACTTGCGGCAGCTTGGGAAAGCGGCCGTTGTCGTCCATCAGGTCGCCCTCTTCCGCCACCGCCGTCGCCGTGCCGAGGGTGTCGAAAAAGTCGACGAGCATCACAGAAAAGATCAAAGGGACGAACTTCCAGTGCATCGCCGCGGCGAAATCCGCCTGGAAGACGGCGGAAAAATCCGGTGCGGGAAATTTCGCCGGCCAGTGCGACACGCCCGCCAGCAGCGCCGCCACCGTGCAGACCGCCACGCCGATGAGAATGCCCGCGGGCGTTTTACGGACCATGAGAATGGCGGTAATCGCGAGGCCGCCTAGGGTTATGAGCGCGTGGACGTCGGTCAATTTGCCGGCCGTGACGAGGGTGTTCGGGTCGGCGACGATCAGTTTGCCGTTCTTCAGCCCGATGACCGCGATGAAAAGCCCGATGCCCGCACCGATGGCGGTCCGCAGGTGCCGGGGGATCGCCACCATGACGGCCTCACGCAAACCCGCCAGAACCAGCAATAGGATGACCAGGCCCTCGATGGCGATCAGCGCCATCGCCGCCTGCCAGGAACCGGTGGCGGGCGTCAGCGTGAAGGCGAGCGTCGCGTTCAGCCCCATGCCGCTGGCCAGCGCGAGCGGGAAATTCGCCCAAAGCCCCATCAATAAACAACATACGCCCGCCGCGAGTGCGGTGCTGGTGGCGGCGGCGGTGGGCGACATGCCCGCGGCGCTGAGGATGCCGGGGTTCACCAGCAGGATGTACGCCATCGTCAGAAACGTCGTCACCCCGCCGCGTATCTCTCGGCCGATGGTGCTTTTACGTTCGGTGATGTGGAAGAATCGGTCGAGTGAGGTCATGCGTCGCACGCCGCGGTGGTGCGATGATCATAGCAATGGCATAAAATGGGGGCCATGAATGACCCGCGTTTCACCAAGCTCGCCGACCTGCTCGTCAATCACTCGATGGCCATCAAGCCGGGCGAGAAGGTGCTGATCGAGGCGTTCGAAGCGCCGGCGGACTTCGTCGTGCAGGTGATCCGCGCCGTCGCCGCCGCCGGAGGTCACCCGCTGGCCACGACTTACGACCAGCGCGTCCAACGCGAACTCATCCGCCACGCCACCGAAGAACAAGTCACCCACTGGGCGGAAGCGGAAAAACTCCGCATGAGCGGCGTGCAGTGTTATTGCGCAATTCGTGGCAGCCACAACATTTCAGAGATGAGCGACGTCCCGCCGGAACGCATGGACGTCTACGAAAAACTGTTCGTGAAACCGGTCGTCTACGGCATCCGCGTGCCCAAAACCCGCTGGGTCGTCCTCCGCTGGCCGAACAGCAGCATGGCGCAAAACGCGGGCATGAGCACCGAAGCATTCGAAGACTTCTATTTCAAAGTCTGCGTCGGCGTCGACTACGCCAAGATGAAGGCCGTCAGCAAGCCGCTGGAAGAGCTGATGACCGCGACGAACGACGTCCGTATCACCGGGCCGGGCACGGACTTGCGCTTCAGCCTGAAGGGCCTGGGCGCGATCGCCTGCAGTGGCGAATTCAACATCCCCGACGGCGAGTGCTTTAGCAGCCCCGTCCGCGACAGCGTCAACGGCGAAATCCTCTACAATGCCGAGACCCTCTACCGCGGCCAGGTCTTCAAGGATATCGCTCTGAAGTTCAAGAACGGCAAGGTGATCGAAGCCATCGCCGACTCGCCCGTCAACACAAAGAAGCTCAACGAAATCTTCGACGCCGACGAAGGTGCCCGCTACATCGGCGAATTCGCGATCGGCTATAACCCCCACGTGCTCAAGCCGATGCGCGACATTCTGTTCGACGAAAAGATCAGCGGCAGCTTCCACTTCACGCCCGGCAACGCCTACGAGGGCGTGGCCGACAACGGCAACCGCAGCCAAATCCACTGGGACATGGTCAACATCCAACGCCCCGACTACGGCGGCGGCGAAATCTGGTTCGACGGCAAACTCGTCCGAAAAGACGGCATCTTCACCCTGCCGGAACTGGCGGGACTGAATCCGGATAAGCTGGGCGTCTGAAATGAAAGGACCAGAAGTTCATCGCTGGCTGAAGCGACGATTCATTCCCCTAATTGCGGAACACGGATTCGAGGCGGTAAAGCCATTTCGTCCCGTGCCTCTACGTCGACAAGAACCCCGAGGCGTAATCACACTAGGTTATTCGATTGGTAAATCGGGCAATCGTCCGCCAGTAGGAAACGCGATTAGACTTGAAGGCAACGCACGGGGACAGTCCAAACATCTGGGCGATTTTTGGGGACATCTGTCAGAGAATCTTCTGCCACCGTCCCTGCTTGCCAAGCTTCGAGCGATCGGACGGGAAAGCATCGAAACAGTGTTGGCCGCAAAAGCAGAAACGGAATGGCAAGAAATCGAATTACATGCCGCCAGACCGCTTTTGATCAACGAGCTTGATAGAACAAGTTCATCCCAGACATACACGCCACCCTTTCAATACCATGATGCAGACGATCTAGAGAAATGGTGTCGCGTGATCCGACCGCACATTCACGAATGCATTGAAGCATTGCAAAACAGACTGCTTCAAAGCGATGCTTAACCGTTTTTCGTGCATCAATCATGATCTGTTTGTAGATTCGTCTGTTTCGATGTCCCGAAACACCATACAGCAACTCCCGCCGAACCTGGTCAATCGCATCGCCGCCGGCGAGGTGATTGAGCGGCCGGCGTCGGTGGTGAAGGAGTTGGTCGACAACGCCGTCGATGCCGGGGCGACCACCATCACCGTCGAAGTCGAAGACGGCGGCCGGGAGTTGGTGCGGGTGACCGACGACGGCCACGGCATTCCGTCGGCGGAGCTGCCGCTGGCGTTCGCGGCCCACGCCACCAGCAAGCTGCGGACCGACGAAGACCTTTTCGCCATCGCCACCATGGGCTTCCGCGGCGAAGCGCTGGCGAGCATCGGCAGCGTCGCCCACGCCCGCGTCCTGAGCCGAACCCCTGACAACGACGCGGCTTACGAAATCCAAAACCGCGGCGGCGACCTCTCCGACGCCCAGGCCGCCGCCGGCCAGGTCGGCACGACCATCGACGTAAGGCACTTGTTTTTCAACGTGCCCGCCCGCCGAAAGTTCCTCAAAGGTGCCAGCACCGAGTTCGGCCACGTCGCCGACATGGTGATGCGCCTCGCCCTGCCCAAACCCGACGTCACCTTCCGGCTCATTCACAACGGCCGGCTGGTGCGGGAATACGCCGCAACTGCTGATCCTGAAACGCGTTGGCTGGCGGCCTGGCCGGACGATTACCGCGACCGGAAGTTCGTCATCGACACCCGCGACGGTGAAATCCTGCTGGCGGGCATCGTCGGCCTGCCGGAACTGGCGTCGCCGACGGCGAAGTACCAGCACCTTTACGTCAACCGCCGGCCGATCCGGGATAAATCGGTGCAGCACGCGTTGCGTGAAGCGTTCCGCGGCCTCACCGAGCCCGGCCGCCACCCCGCCGCGGTGCTGATGATCGACCTGCCGCCCGGCGACGTCGACGTGAACGTCCACCCGACCAAGAGCGAAGTCCGCTTCCGCGACGGCGGGCGGATTTATTCGCTCGTCCACTCCGCTGTCCGCACCGCGTTGCAGGGCCACGACTTAACGCCCCGCGCGACCGCAAGCGCCGTGGCGACAACCGCCCTAGACGCCCAGCGGCAGTCGATGCAGCAGCGCCTCGCCGACTTCTTCCGCACGCCGTCGCCGGTGCAGCAGACGTTCGAAACGCCGGCGACTTCGGGCGAGTTGCCGATCTTTCCCCCTCTCCCGGTATCGCCGGGAGAGGGTTGGGGTGAGGGCCGGGAATCGACGGCGACAACGTCTGAACAGCCAAGCGCTTGGCCGAAGCCAGTAATATCGCCGTCTCGGGACTTTTCTCCCCCGCAGCCGCTTTCTTCGCCCGGCCCTCACCCTAACCCTCTCCCGGCGATACCGGGAGAGGGGACCAGAAGGCCGGCGATTCAACTGCACAACTCGTACCTCGTCGTCGAGTCCGACGAAGGCATGCTCGTCATCGACCAGCACGCGTTGCACGAGCGGATTTTGTACGAAGACCTGCTGACGCGGCTGACCCGCGGGCCGCTGGAAAGTCAGCGGATGCTCATCCCGCTCACGCTCCGGGCGAGCGCGGCAAATCGATTTGCTGGAACAGGTTAGGCCGTTGCTCGCCAAGCTCGGCATTGAGGCCGAGCCGTTCGGGCCCGACGCCGTCGCGGTTCACGCATTCCCGAGTTTCCTCGACCGCCTGGACCCGGCCGTCTTCATGGCGGAGCTTCTGGAGAAAGGCGAAGCCAATCAGCTCGACCTGCACGAGGAAGAGCTGCTTCACGACGTGCTCGACATGATGTCCTGCAAGGCCGCCGTGAAGGCCGGCGACCCGCTCACGCCGCCGGAGATCGACGCCCTGCTCGCCCGCCGCGAATTGGCCGACCGTGCCAGCAACTGCCCCCACGGCCGCCCGACCACACTGCGGCTCTCCCTGGCGGACCTGGAAAAGCAGTTCAAACGGACGGGCTTCTGACTCCCGTGTAGGGGCGAGGCCTGCCTCGCCCGACGGACGCCGATCGACGCTCCCGGGCGACGCAGGCGTCGCCCCTACAAAAAGCGTCCGCTACGAACGCAATTAAGATTGCACCCCCACCCCGTCGGTTGCCGATAAGGGTTATCGGACGCCATAGCCGACAGTTACGTCGGTGTCGCGTCGTGCCGATAACCGCTGTAGAGGCCCTGTGAAACTCGCGTACCTGGTCAATCAATATCCTCAGCCCAGCCAAAGCTTTATCCGGCGGGAGATCCTCGCCCACGAAGCGGCGGGCGTGGCCGTCACGCGGTACACCGTCCGGCGATTCGACGGCAAACTGGCGGACCCCGGCGACGTCGCCGAGCGCGATCGCACGCGCGTTTTGCTCGACAGCAAGGTCGGCCTGATCACGGCGGTGCTCTCGGCGGCGTGCCGGTCGCCGGGCCGGTTTTTCAAGGCATTCAAGTACGCGCGGCACATGGCGCGCACCGCCGACCGCGGCGGCCTGCCGCTGCACCTGATCTATCTCGCGGAAGCCGCAGTCCTTAGGCAACGCCTGGCCGCCGATCCCGTCGACCACGTTCACGCCCACTTCGGCACGAACAGCACCACCGTCGCCATGCTCTGCCACGTCCTCGGCGGGCCGACGTACAGCTTCACCGTCCACGGCCCGGAAGAATTCGACCGCGCCCGCGGCGACGGCCTGGCGCTGTTCGACAAACTCAAGCACAGCAGTTTCGCCGTCACCATCAGCGAGTTCGGCCGGGGCAACCTGATGCGTTGGACCGACTCGCTCGACTGGCCGAAAATCCAGGTCGTCCGCTGCGGCCTCGACGCCGCGTTCCTCGACACGCCCGCCATCCCGCCGGGGAAAGAGCCGATCGTCGTCTGCGTCGGCCGATTGGTCGAACAGAAGGCCCAACTCATTCTCGTGCAAGCGGTTGCGGTGCTGAAAAAGCGAGGCGTGCCGATCAAGCTTCGCCTCATCGGCGACGGGCCGATGCGCCAGCAGATCGAAGAACTGATCACCCGCGAAGGCCTGACTAACGAAGTGGCGCTACTCGGGTCTAAGAGTGCGGCCGACGTCCGCTCGGAAATGACCAACGCCCGCATCGTCACGCAGCCCTCGCTGGCCGAGGGTTTACCGGTGGCGATCATGGAGGCCTTGGCGCTTCGACGGGCGGTCGTCGCGACCCAGATCGCGGCCGTGCCGGAACTTATCGACGCCTCATGCGGCTGGATCATCCCGCCGGGCAGTGTCGACCGCCTCGCCGACGCCCTCGCGGCCGCGCTCGCGACCCCTGATTCACAACTGATCGAAATGGGCGAAGAAGGCCGCCGCCGGGTGATCGAGCGTCACCGCGCGGACATCGAAGCCCAGCGGTTACGTGACGCGATCGCGCAATCGCAAGCTTCCGGGGTGGTGACTTAAGTCGCCGCCCCAACTGACTGAAGTCGTTGTCTGTGCTGGTGTGCTGTTTTGGTTGGGATTTTTATGAGCACTGTGCTGAACATCATCGCCGCCGCCGTGAACGGCGTTGTTGCCATTCCCGCGGCCGTCGTCAGCCTTGAGATTCTGGCCGCCCTGCCGAAGCGGCAGAAGCGTGACGCCGCGATCGTCATCGCGCGTCCGCCGGTCGCCGTGCTCGTGCCGGCACACAATGAACACGACACCATCACCGCCACGGTCGCGCGGCTGATCAAACAACTCCGCCCCGACGACCGTCTGCTCGTCGTCGCCGACAACTGCACCGACGACACGGCCGCCCTCGCCCGCGCCGCCGGCGCGGAAGTCTTGGAACGGCACAACCTTGTGGAACGCGGCAAGGGCTTCGCCCTCGACGCCGGCCGGCAACACCTCGCCGCCGACCCGCGGCCGGTGCTCGTCATCGTCGACGCCGACGTCCGCCTGACCGACGGCAGCCTCGACCGCCTCGCCGCCACCGCCGCCGGCAAACAAAAACCGGTGCAGGGCGTCTACCTGCTCCGCCAGGCCGCGAATGTGGAGCACCAGAACCCGATCAGCATGCTGGCGTTCCAGGTGCGCAACTACGTCCGGCCATTCGGTTTATACCGCCTCGGCGGGCCGTGCCCCTTGTTCGGTGCCGGCATGGCGTTCCCGTGGGCGATCATCAAGGACGCCCCGCTCGCCAGCCCGCATCTGACCGAAGACGTCGCCCTCGCGCTCGACCTCGCCTGCGTCGGCCATTCGCCGATCTTGTGCCCCGATGCGCTGATCGAAGGCGATTCCGCCCCGACGTCGGCCGCGTCTGAAAAACAGCGCAAACGCTGGGAACACGGACACTTATCGCTGATCACCAGCGCCGCCCCGAAAACCCTGCTCCGCGGCCTCACCCGCGGCCGGCTGAGCGCGGTCGCCCTCGCCCTCGACGTGATGGTGCCGCCGCTAAGTCTGCTGGTGATGAGCGTTACGGCCGCGGCGGTTTTCACGAACCTGCTGGCGCTCACCGGTCTCATCAGTTTCGGCGTCGCGCTCATCCCGACGATCGCCATGCTCAGCGTGGTGACGATGGTCATCACCGCCAGCATTCGCTTCGGCGAAAAGGGCCAGCGCATGCGACAGCTCATCGCGATGGCCAAGTACGCCACCGGCAAGTTCCCGATCTACACGACGTTCCTCTTCAAACGCCAAAAGACCTGGGAACGCACCGACCGCGCCCCCCAACCGCCCGCCCCGACGCCACGGAACCCCCGCAACCCGAAGAAGGCCGCTTAATCTCTTCCTCCCTCTCCCGGTATGGCCGGGAGAGGGTTGGGGTGAGGGCCGCTCTGCAAATCGGTTCATACACGAAGACGCGAAGGCACGAAGAAGAAATCAGAATTCCGCCCAGCAGATCAATACATTCCCGCTACCCGGCGTTAAGAGGAAAATCATGGTCTGCTGTCGGCTGCCCGGCGGCAGTTCCAGTCGGAGTGTCGATCCCACCGAATGCACCTTCCACCAACCCGGCGTCGGACCGAGCAACCAAGGCTCCGCTGCTATTTTGACCGAATCGGCCGGCGTTTTATGTTTGATGGCGTGAAATAACGCGTCTGCGTCCGCGACGGACATTTCGACATCGTAATACTCGCTCGAATCCCGTTGCGCCATACGGGCGGCCTGTTTCACGACCGCCGATGAGGGAAGCGAAACGCCCGCCAGTTCTGACATCCGCCCCGACAGCCGTCCGCGAGCATGAAACATCGGCCAAGCCATGCCCGAACAGCAATATAGAAAGCAAAAACAGGGCAAGCCGAAAGCAAAAAGCCAGACGAAATATCGCCGCTTCGACTTGATCGGCGACTCATCAATGATCATCGCCCGACCTTACTCGGCTAAGCTCGCACCGTCGATTCGCTGTTTCGCGGATCACGATTTCGCGGTTACAAAGACAATATGTACTGCTCTCAGCCGACGGCATGCACGATGAATCGTTCGTAACGCGAACTGAGCACCGCACATGGCCCTTATGCAATGTAAATCATGCGGCAGTAAGGTCGCCATCGGTTTCATGCCGACTGCGACCTCTGGGCTTCTGCTGATCCCCGCGATTTGCTTTGCATCAGCATCAATTATGATTGGTTCACGCTGGGGCGGCTGGTGGTCAGTTCTTCTTCCTGTCCCGACCTTTATTCTCACGCTGGCATTCATTCACTACGTCCCGTGGACGGTGGAATACTTGTTCGCCTACAGGCGTGCATGTCCGAGTTGCGGCCATCGGCGATGGACATTTCCTTTTACGGAAGGCTTTGGTCTTTGATGATGTACGGTTCCCACCTCTCCGTCGCCGGCGGCATGCACAAGGCACTCAACGCCGCCGCCGAACTCGGGCTTGATTGCGTTCAGGTCTTCACCAAAAACCAGCAGACCTGGAACGCCCCGCCGCTGGCTGAGGCGGCCGTTGCGGAATGGGAGGCGACGAAGCAGCGGCTCAAGAGCGGCCCCGTCGTGTCGCACGGCAGTTACCTCATCAACCTCGCGTCGCCGGACGAAACGCTCTGGCAGAAGAGCATCAAACTGTTCCTCGAAGAAGTCCGAAGGTGTGACGCACTCGGCATTCCGTTTCTGGTCACGCACCCCGGCGCGCACGTCGGCACGGGCGATGAGGCCGGGCTGAAGCGGATCGCCGAGGCGCTGGACGTCGTGCACGCCGAGTTGCCGAAGTCGAAGACCATCACCTGCCTCGAAAGCACCGCTGGCCAAGGCACGTGCCTGGGACATCGGCTGGAACACCTGGCGGAGATCATTTCGCTGGTGAAGCAGCCGAAGCGGCTGGGCGTCTGCCTTGATACCTGCCACCTTTTTGCCGCCGGCTACGACTTCCGCGGGAAGAAATACGACGCGTTCCGCAAGGAACTCGACACCGTCGTCGGCCTCAAGCACGTGCACGTCTGGCACCTGAATGACAGCAAAAAGCCCCTCGGCAGCCGCGTCGACCGACACGAACACATCGGGCTGGGGGCGATCGGTGAAAGTGGGTTTGAACCGATCGTGCGGGATAAAACGTGGGAAAAGACCCCGAAAATCCTCGAAACTGCCAAAGAAGCTCACCCCGATGGCCGGCCGTGGGACGCGGTGAATCTGGAAACCCTCAAGCGATTGCAGGGCTGAAGAATCATTGCCACCGATGGGGCACGGATGAACACCGATTTGAAGAAAAGACGTGAACCACAGATTCCGCAGATTTCACAGATTGATGATTGAATCTGTGAAATCTGCGGAATCTGTGGTTTAGCCTCTTTTTTCAACGGTGTTCATCCGTGCCCCATCGGTGGCTAAATCCTCCGGAACGTCCGAAACCGGCAATCCGATTGCGCAATCGCGTATCGACGCCCGGCCCGGCCTGTCTTATAGTTTCCGGGTAACTCGTCCCAACAAGGAAATCTCGCGTGAGCAAAGTGCGTTTCGGCATCATCGGCCTGGGCAACATGGGCTCGTCCCACGTGAAGTACTTGCCGGGCATTCCCGACGTGGAAGTGACCGCCCTCTGTGACCTCGAGCCGGCCAAGCTCGAAAAGTCCAAGGCATTCGCCCCGAACGCCAAGACGTTCACGTCATCTGATGAGATGCTGAACGCGAAGGTCTGCGACGCCGTCATCGTCGCCACGCCGCACTATGACCACCCGCCGATCGGCATCAAGGCGCTCGAGACCGGCCATCACCTGCTGTGTGAAAAGCCGATCGCCGTCGGCACGAAAGCCGCCCATCAGCTGATCGAAGTCAGCAACAAGTACCCGAAGCTCAAGTTCGGCCTGATGTTCAATCAGCGCACGAACCCGATGTACGCCAAGCTCCGCAACCTCATCACCGAAGGCGACCTCGGCGAAATCACCCGCGTCACCTGGATCGTCACCGACTGGTTCCGCACCTGGAGCTACTACGCCAGCGGCGGCTGGCGCACCACCTGGGCCGGCGAAGGCGGCGGCGTGCTCATCAACCAGTGCCCGCACAATCTCGATCTGCTCCAATGGATCACCGGCCTCATGCCGACCCGCATCACCGCCGTCGGCTTCATCGGGAAAACGCACCCGATCGAAGTCGAAGACGAGATGAGCGCCATCCTCGAATACCCCAACGGTGCCATCGGCCACTTCATCACCACCACCGGCGAAGCCCCGGGCACCAACCGCCTGGAAATCTGTGGCACGCAGGGCAAGATCATCGCCGAAAAGGGCAAGCTCACCTTCACCCGCACGCGTAAAAACGTCCGCGAAATCCGCGAGAAATCGCCGGACGCCTTCGCCATGGTGGAACGCTGGGAAATCGACATCCCCTTCGGCAAAGAACCGGCCGGCCAGGGCGAGCACGAGCGCCATGACGCGCAACTTCGTCAAAGCCATCCTCACCGACAGCCCGATGCTCGGCCCGGGCGTCGAAGCCGTGCGCGGCCTGGAGCTCGGCAACGCCATGCTCATCAGCGCCATGACCCGCAAACCCGTCGACCTCCCCATCGACGGCGAAGCCTACGACCAACTCCTCCTCGACCTCGGCAAGCAATACGGCGGCAAGAAAACCCTCGCCACCAAAGAAGCCAACGTCGACATGGAAGCCAGCAGCGCGTCGTTCAAGTAACGCGCCGCCGTCTTATTCCCTCTCCCGGTATTGCCGGGAGAGGGTTAGGGCCGAGGCGACAAGGTGCTTTATCTAAGCAAATAAAAGCCGCCGGCAAATTCGCTGTAACGTCGCACCCGTCTTCATTCGATTGCGTCTTTCGTCGCCGGCCATCACCCTAACCCTCTCCCGGCAATACCGGGAGAGGGAATCAGATATGCCTAACCCTTACGCCTCGATGATTGACGAGCTTGCGAAGACCAAGAAAGTCCTCGTCACCGCCCACGCCCGCCCCGACGGCGACGCCCTCGGCAGCACCGCCGCACTCGTCCTCGGCCTTCGCCAGAAAGGTATCGCCGCCGACGTCCTGCTCCAGCCGAAAATCCCCGGCAAATACGCCTTCGTCTACGAAGCCGCCGGGCTCACCTACACGCCCGCCGATCCCGCTTTGCCCGAGTCGTTCACCCTCGCCGGCTATGACGCGCTCGTCGTCGTCGACACCGGCACATGGAGCCAACTCCCCGGCCTGCGTCCGCACGTCGAAGCCTTCACCGGCCGCAAGCTGGTGATCGATCACCACCTCACCCAGGAAGATTGGGCCGACGTCAAACTCGTCGACACCGCCGCCGGCGCGGCCTGTGAGATCGTCGCCGAACTCCTCCAGCAATGGGACATCCCGCTCGACAAACAAATCGGCGAAGCCCTCTACGTCGGCCTCGTCAGTGACACCGGCTGGTTCCAGTACTCCAACACGCGGCCGTACGCACTCCGCCTCGCCGCCATGCTGCTGGAAGCCGGCGTCGACGCCGACCGCCTCTACCAACGTCTCTACCAGAACGAACGCCCGCAACGCATTCTGCTGCAAGCCCGTGCGATGCCAAGCCTCGATCTTCTCGCCGACGGCCGAGTGGCGATGATGACCATTCGGCGGGATGATCTGCTCGCCGTCGACGCCACCACGAACGACACCGAAGGCCTCATCAACGTCCCGCTCGCCGTCGCGAAGGTGGCCGTCAGTATCGTCCTCAGCGAACCGCTGGAACCCGACGGGGCCGTCCGCTGCAGCTTCCGCAGCAAGGGCCAGATCGACGTCGCCGCGTTCGCCCAGAACTTCGGCGGCGGCGGCCACGCCCGCGCCGCCGGCGCCAAAATCCCCGGCACCCTCGACACCGCCAAGGCCGCGATCGTGGAGAAGCTGCTCGCCCAATTCGCCGGGGCGTAATCGGCTTACGCCTTGCGGACGAATTGCGTCTTGAGCCCCATCGCCCCGATGCCGTCGATGCGGCAGTCGATGTCATGGTCGCCTTCAACGAGGCGGATGTTCCGCACCTTCGTGCCGGCCTTCACCGTCGCGCCCGCACCTTTGACTTTCAGGTCTTTGATGACGGTCACGCTGTCGCCGTCGTGCAGTTCCGTGCCGTTGGCGTCGCGCCACACCCGCGGCCCGTCCGCCGCCGCCTCTGCCGTCGACTTGGCCGACGGGTTCCATTCGTGCGCACACTCCGGGCAGACGCACATCGTGCCGTCGAGGTAGGTGTACGCGCATTCACACTTCGGGCAGGCGGGCAGTTCGTCCATCCGCCCACTGTACCGCCGCCCGCACGCGGCCAACATAGTGGGATTCGCCGATGCCAGCCGAGCCTGCCACGTGGTATGGCCCGGCACTTCTGATGGCGGATCGGGCGATTTCGCGTTACAGCAAGGCAAAGCCGATCGCTTTATTCACCGCGGCGGCGACGACTTTGAGCGCAGGCCTCGATCGCCTGCATCGCCGTGATGATGCCGATCGCCTTCAGTGCCGTCAGCACCGCGGCGGCCGCGCCTTTCTGCATGTCCAGCAGGTGCTCGGCTTCTTCTTTAGTAATCAAATCTTTTGCGTAGCTGGTTTCAATGCTGATCAGCGTCTGGGCCATCTTCTTGGCTTCGCTCTCGGCGAAGCCCTTGGCGTTCTTCCACTGCTTTTGCAGGACGCCCTTCATTGCCGCCAGCATGTCGGACCAGAGTTTGTCGAAATCCATAGCGCCTCCCTTGTGCGTGCGAATGGGTTATTCCTTGCGTGCCAGTTCCGTGGTGAGGAAAGCGTTCGCCTGCGTGTCGATCGACGATTGCGCGCTCAGCCAAGGGTCGGTCAGCGAGGGGCTTGTCGTCGGGGTGGAGCTCGGCTTGGCGATCGCCGCCGGGTCCGTTTTCTCACGCTCGGCCCGCGTGTTCTCCAGCCACCAGAGGTTGTCCACGCCTTTGATCTGCAAGACGTCCAACAGTTCCGCCTGCACCGGGATCGACGGGTCGGCCCCCCACGCCCCGCGCCGCCCGAGCGTGCGGACTTTCAGGGCTTCGATGTCATGGCGAATGCCCAGGTAGAACTCGTCGCGGCCGTCTTCGTGCTTGGCGGCCCCTTTGGCATTAATGGCGACAATGCGGTCGTCGAGCTTTTTTTGAATGCCCGCCATCGCATCGTCCGACCCTTTGTCATACGGAGCCGCACAGCCCGCCAGCAGCATCGCGACGGCCACACAGGCCCCCGCTACACGAGTCGGCCCCAGAACGGCCCGACGGGACAGAAAGAGTCCTTTCATCGAATCGCCTCCCAAAATGCACGGATCAATTGGAGTTCGTCGCCCCCGACAACAGCCCCATTCCAACGCATTCCGTCCGCCAACTCGATTCTTTTTGAAATTCGCAACATACCCTACTTGGGTCGTCCGGCGGCACGATCGCCCGCCGCTGGCCGTCCCTACGTTTGTTGCTAAAGTGCTTGAGTCATGGGGAACGTTTACTCTGTCCGAATCTCTTTCAGCAACGTCCCCGCCGCCGACCCACATGCGGCCAAGACCACACTCGTATCGAGGAACAGCCTCACGCCCGTCCGCCGGCGTCCCGGGCGTCGGCTTCGTCTTCGGCGATCCACGCCGCGATCTGCTCGGCCGAGAAATCCCGCCCCGCCGGCAACGCCGGCCCCTCGGCCCGCAACCGCTCGGCCAAGAACAGCAGCAGCGTCTGCTTCTGCTCCGCCGACAACGCCTCCGCCGCGGCTTCGATTTCGGTCAGGGTCGTCATGACGATATCACACCACGCATGAACGGGGGCAACATTCGATTCATCGCCTGCCCATCGAGGCCGAGTGGGACTGCGACTTTGATCTCCCCCGCGGCCGCGGCGTCTACATCGAATACCGGGGCCTCGAAGCCGACCCCAACACGCCCAACGGTACCGCGACCGCCAAGCCGCCAAACGCGCCCTCTACGCCCAACACGGCCTCCGCCTCATCGAACTCGCCAACGCGGACATCGAACGACTCGACGACGTGCTGCCAAGGGTGTTGTTGCGGTTTGGGATTGAGAGTGCGTGAAGGCGTCTTGAGTCTTGCAGGGTCCGCCCCGGCGGACCGCTTAGAGCATTGGCGTTAGAGTTTCGCAGCATAGACGTATGAGACTTGGAATCCCGCCGGCAAGGCACTCGAATTTGTGTTCGATGCGAACCGTTATACAATTCACATGGAATATTTCTTGTGCCAACTCGCTTTTTTCAACATCAGAAGCTTATGTTGCCGAAGCAATTTGATATGCGTCGTAAAGCTACCGCATCTGGCGCGGCATCTGACCGCACCAATGAAAATTCGAAGCTTATCGCCCTGGCACTCGAGGGCAAACTGAGCCGCGCTGCTCGACATGCAGTACAGAAGCAGAAAAGCCGCGGACTTGCAATCACATTTCGGCGAGGAAATCAGATCGTTCGACAAGATTCGGATGGTAAGATCATCGTCCTTGCTACCATCCAACCAGTTGCTTTTTCTGCTCCAAAAAATATAGCGATTTTATCCAAATGAGCGTGCCCCGACTCCGTATGCTCGCTGGCCCGAATGGGTCAGGCAAAAGCACGCTTTTCGAGGATCTGCGTAAGAATTTGCCGCTGGGTCACTGGCTCAATCCCGATAAGGTTGAGCGTGAAATGGTCCGTGACGGTGGCATTGACTTTAGTAAATGGGGACTACAAGTCAGCCAAGACGAGCTGCATGGCTTTATAAGATCACACGGCTTGTTCCAGTCGTTGTCTGATACCCAGCGTATCACGCTACCATCCGTTCATGCTAATCGGCTAACAGTCACTCTTCCGTCCGAGCGTACATATCTAAACGCTATCCTGTGTGACTATTTGCGGACTGATTGGCTGCGTCATCGCACCTCATTCACATTCGAAACGGTAATGTCGCATCCGAGTAAAATCGACTTTTTTCTCGACGCAACACGAACCGGATACCGTACTTACCTCTATTACATTTGCACGGATGATCCGATTATTAATCAAGCCCGTGTCCAAAACCGCGTTTTAACCGGTGGTCACGATGTTGATCCTGATAAAATTGTCGAGCGATATGGTCGATCCTTAGCACTACTTCCGGAGGTCATTGCGGCCGCATCGCGGGCTTACTTGTTCGATAATTCCACACAGGCTGGCCACCAATTATTCGCTGAATTTACTGCAGGCCAATTGACTGCGCTGGCACCTGAACGGCCGCCGAATTGGGCCGTGCGATCCGGCATACTGAAATAGGCGTGTACCAATACACCCCTAACCCCATCTCCGCCGGCAGCGGTCCCACTTTTGTTCGTTTGTATGTCGCGATGAGTGATTCGCATAGGGTTTCCGGCGTGTAAGCGTTGGTGGCGGGTGGCACAACGGGGTTGATTATGAATACAGCCGCTGTGCCACCCATGATGGTTCGCAGCATGCTCCACACGATTCGCGGTGTTCATCCCGCGATTTGCGGCGTGTTCCTCGCGGTTCGCGGCGAACAGATCGCGGTGCGTGCGGCGCTCTACGCCGGGCGCGGCATGTTGTATACGGGATGACGCTGCGCTTCAAGTTCGGCGCGGGGGCGATCGCGGCGGACGGGGATGAATCGAACCGGGACACGCGGTCGAAGCACGCGGGCGTGGGGTGTCTGGCGCGGGCGGAATCATCGCGCCCGGTGGTCGGGGCGGGTGGCCCGGCCGGCGAGCGCGGGGAATCGGCGGGCGGGCCGGGGGCTCGGGCGTCGGGGCTGCGGGCCCGGCGGGCGGGCTGGGGGCCCGGGCGTCGGGCGCGGCGCTCGCCGATGCGGCGGGCGGCCCGGCGGTCGAAGCAGTGCGCCCGGCGATTGGGCCTGCAGGCTCAGTCGCCGAAACCGCGGGGCCGGCGTGGTTGTCGGACGTGGCGGGTCAAGTCGCCCCCCGTTTCGAGCCGAAAACAAGGATAGGGACGGCCGCGGCGGCTGTCACCACACGCAACGCGACAGGGTGAACGGAGCGGGCCATGGCGAAAAAGTACATCCCGAACGGCGACCACGACTTCAACGAGATGGCGGGCACGTTCGCCCGGGCCGTGCCGCGGAGCCGGAGCGGTTCGGCGTGAGTGCGGAGAACGCCGAGGCGCTGGCGGACCGTGTGCGGGCGTTCGACGAGGCCCTGAGCACGGCACACAGCCCGCACACGCGGTCGCCGATCGCCACGATGAAGAAGGAACAGGCCCGCGCCGAACTCGAAGCGGTGCTGCGCCCGATGGCGAACCAAATCCGGGCGAACCCGGCGATCGATTCGACGAGCAAATTCATCCTCGGCATGCGCGACCGCGCCAAGCCCCGCCCCGCCGACGGCCCGCCGACCGACGCGCCGCGATTGTGGTTCACGCGGGCGATCCACGAAACCGCCGGCGTGCCCGAGCACGTGCTGGAATTCGGCCACCGAGACGCCGGCGGCCGGCCGCCGGGCGTGGCGCGGATCGAAATCTTCGCCGACCTGATCCCGGCGGACGCGGACCCGAACAGGCATTACCGCGAGGGTTCGGTCGGCCGGCCGGTCTATTTGCGGTCGTACACGAAGAGCCCCGTCCGCCTCGTGCCGCCGCTGGCGGAGAAGCCGATGCGGGTGGTCTACTTCGCCCGCTGGGCCGACGCCGGCGGCGAGGTCGGCCCGTTCAGGCGCCCGCGGTGGCGTGGGTGGAAGGCGGTAGCGCGCACCTGATGACATTCGCCTCGCCGACGCAGAAGCCGCTGCTGCGCGTCGACGTCTCCGACGCCGCGATCACGCACGAAGCGACCGTGATGATCGCCCTGCTGAGCGGCCAGGCGAGCCGGCAACTGGCCGCCCCGCCGGTGATGCGGCAGTTGGAGGCGCCGGTGGAAGAAGCGGCGGCGTAAGGAAGAAGAAAGACCCTCACCCTAACCCTCTCCCGTGCGTACACGAGAGAGGGGATAAAAGGCAATTCTCACGCGAAGCGGTAGAGCGTGGTGCCGTTGGTGTTGAGGGCGAGGAAGCGACCGGTGGCGTCGGGGAGCAGGCCGCCTACGGCTTGGCGGACTTCGTCGTGGTCGGTGTTGAGGAAGTTGTCGGTGGTGTCATTGGCGATGCCGTTGTCGCCGAAGGTGATGTCGGGCGTGAAGTCGGCGTTGTAGCGGGCGATCTGGATGTCGTTGCTGAAAAAGTACTGCCCGGTCGACGCCCGCTGCATGCTGAAGACGGCGGAGAACTTGTCCGGCTGCAACGGCTGGCTGGTCGCGCGCAAACCCGGGCGCAGCGTGTAGACGGCCCCTTCTTCGCTGAGGTACGAGCCCCGCGTCACCAGCACGCGAATGACGCGGCCGTCGAACACGGCGTTCGGCACCTTAATGCGGTCGTAGGCGTATTCTTCCTGACTGACGTCGCGGCCGGTGTCGATGAGCTTCCAGGAATAGGCGGTCGATTCGTCGACCACGCCGGTGGACGAAACGGTGCGGGACTTCAGATCGAAGCGGCCGCGGGTGGCTTCGTCGTTTTCGTTGATGTCGTAGTACGCGCCGGTGGAGATGCCGTCTTCGTAGCGGAAGAGGACGGTGGTGTTGCCGCGCTTGTCGGTCTGGAGGTCGTTGAAGAAGGCGCGTTTGACGTCGCGCAGCGTGCCGCCGCTGTAGGTGGGGTTATCGCTGACGATGCCGACGTTGCCGCTGAGCAGCTGCACCGCGCCGCGATCACCATAGAACAGATCGCGGCGGCCGTTGGGGCGGAGCTTGAGCAGCGCGAGGTTCTGCAGGCCGACGGCGGTGTATTCGTCGTCGGTTCGGGTTTGGCGGTCGAGGGCGAGGACGAGCGAGCCGTCTTTGAGCGCGTTCAGGTTCGTGAACCGCGCCGAAGCGAACGGGAAGCGGCCGTCGGGGATTTTCTCGTCGTAGCTGTACGTGCCGCCAGTGCCGAAGCGGGCATCGAGCGTGCCACTGGCGGTGAGTCGCGTGACGCTGGCGCGGGTGCCGAAGTAATAGCCCTGCCGCTGCACCGTGGCGATATAAACGCCGCCGCCGACGGGGTCGGCGATCATCTGCGTGAACTCGAACGCCGGCTTGCTGTCGCTCGGCTCATTGACGTCGTCGTACTCCTCGCGATTGCGGAACGGCAGCTGGGCGTAGCCGTTGACGCCGAAGGTGGTGTCGATTTTTCCGCTGTCGCGCAGCTTGACGACGTAAGGCACGCCGTCGCGGCCGTCGAGGCTGACCTCGCCGGGCACGAAGATCGCCCGCCCCACCGTGACGATCGGCCCGGACGCGACGAAGCCGCGGCGGAACTCGATCTGCCCGGCATGGCCGAACGATTCGTCCAGCCCCAGCGGCGGGCCCTCGCGTGAGTCGAACGACGCCATGAGGCGACGCGGATCGAGTGGTTCAATGAGCATGGGAGCATCCTACTCGGCAAAGCCGATGCGTTCGTCGATGTCGTCGGCATCCACGCGGTCGGCGGGTTCGCCGTAGATCAGGTCGCGGGTGTTGTCGCGGGCGTAGAAGCGATCGGTATCGGCACCGCCGGTGAGGGCGTCGCGGCCGGCGTCGCCGTAGAGGCGGTCGAAGCCGTCGTCGCCGAAGAGTCGGTCCTGGCCCGCGCCGCCACGGATGAGGTCATTGCCGTCGCCGCCGTAGAGGGTGTCATCGCCGAGGTCGCCGAAGAGCGTGTCGTCGCCGCCCCCGCCGTAGAAGCGTTGGCCGAGCGTGTTGCCTTCGAGCAGGTCATTGCCATTGCCGCCGTAGACGGTGGCGAGGCTGTTGTAGTTGGCATCGCAGAAGATGTGATCGTCGCCTTCGCCGCCGTTGACGGTGACGCCGCGGGTGGGCGACTCGGTGAAGTTGCGGACGGTGACGACGTCGTCGCCGCGGCCGGTGTCGATGAGGCCGTACGGACTGATGGCGAGGATTTCGTCCGGCCCCGCGCCGGTGGCGACGCGCGTGTTTTCGCCGAAGACGGTGACGTTGTTTTTCCCGCGCCCGCCGATGGTGACGGTGTCGCCGCCGGTGCCGCTGAGGCGCACGATATTGTTGCCGCCGGCAATGGTGATGACGCTGTCGTGGACTTCGCGGTAGCCGCTGACTTCGTGGTCGCCGGCGGGCAGCGTGATGGTGGCCGAGCCGTTGAGGAAGTCGATGTTCTTATTCCCGGCGGTGGCGGTGATCATTTGGCGATCGCCGGCGTTGGGATCGGAGGTGGCGTCGAAGCGTGGCGTGTCGCCGACGCGCACGGCGTCGTTGCCGCCACCGAGCGCAATGGTGTGATCGCCCGTGCCGAGCTCGATGTCGTCGTCACCGTCAGCCAGTGTTATGACGGCGTCGCCGTCGCCGCTGACGAGGGTAACGGGCGTATTGACGCTGACATTGAGGTCCAGCGTGCCGTCGTAGGTTTTGATGGAAACGCCGCGGATGACGCTGGTTTTGAAGAGTTTTGACTCGCCGTTGACGATGACGCGCGTGCGGCCGTTGCCGGCGTCGGCGATTTTGATGACGTCGTCCTGGTTGTCGGTAACGATGTTGATGATGCCCTTGGCATTGATCTGTTGCGGCGAGACGAGCGTGTCGCGCTGGCCGTCATTGGTGATGACATTGCCGGCCGAGTCGATCGACGCCATGCGAGCGGGGAACGGCGCGGTGCCGTTGAACGGGTAGGCGTCCATCACGCCGGCCGGGCTGAGGCGGTAGATCGTGTTGTCGGCACTGACGACGATGCGGTTTTGCGCGTCGACGACCATGCTGATGCCGCTGTCCGACAGCGGCAGGCCGGAGTCGCTGCCGGTGTATTCGAGGTAAATTTTGCCGTCGCCGCTGAACGAAGTATCGGGCGAGCCGTCGGCGTTCAGGCGGTAGAGGGTGTGGCCGTCCTGATATTTACGGTCAAGGAAAAGAAGCTTGCCGTCGGGCTGTTCGACGAAATTGGTGACAAAGCCCGGGATGGCAACGCGGCTGCCGCCGGTGCCGAAGTCCGGGTCGCCGGTTTTGCCGTTGGTGGTGAGTTTGATGATGTCGGCACTGGGCGGGTCTGTGGCGCCGATGCGGTCCATGAACAGATAGAGGCCGCGATCGGTAAGCAGCGGCGTAAGGTCACTGCCGATGTCGCTGAAGCTGACGACGCCGTTCTTGCCGAAGTCCGGGTCGATCGTGCCGTCGGGCTTGAGGACGGCGACCGTGTGCCGGACCGTCTGTTGTCCGCGGGCGGTGACATTCACACTCGACTGCGTGAGGATTCTGCCGTCGTCGAGGACGCTGACGACGCGGGCGTTATTGAAATGACTGCCGCCGCCCGACGTGGAACTGACGGGAATCTCTGTCACGCCGTCGCCGCCGCCGAAGCCGGTATCGACGCGGCCGTTAAGCGTGAGCGCCTTGATCACCGCGCCGTCATAGTTTTGCGTGAGGATGCGTTGGCCGGGGACGAGTTGGACGGTGACCGACTCGTTCAAATCGAGCGTGCCGTTCAGGCCGAAGGTGCGATCGAGCGTGCCGTCGGCGAAGAAGCGTTTGAGGTGCGTTTCGTATTCCGGCAGTTCGTCGTACCCGCCGCCGTAAGGCAACTGGACGTTGAACGCCGCCAGTGTCTTGCCGCCCGAGACGTGAAACCGCGTCGTGCCATCCGTGACGGCGGGGAAGCCGTCGTCGTAACTGAAGTCCGGCCCGAAGACGGAAAAATGAATGCGAGATGACAGCTTTTCGATCATGCCCTTCCCCGTGAGATGCACCCTGCGACCCACTGGTAAAGACGCTGCCCGCGGCACGGGATTACAACGCCCCGCCGCCGACGACGGGAGCGGTGAATGGGAAGGCGTCAGTCGAACGAATTTCCCTGATTTTTCTGCCGACAAACCACTGCCAGGGCGGTAAGTTTGACCGCATGGCCCCGGCCCCGGCGAGCGGTCGCAGTCCCCTTCGAATGACAATTCGATACGTAAGTCACATGGCAGTCTGGGCAATTGACGGCGCACTGTCGACACCCGTTTTTTCGGCCGATCGATCGGCGCTGACTCGACTTACGCCGTGCTGCGCGTTTGAAAATACGCAGAACAAAATCGGTCGCGAAAAATCGACTTATGGCGACCCGCTTTGCAATAAAAAAAAGACAGGGCCACTAAAGTGGCCCTGCCGGGGTGATGATTCTGACTTTGTCGTTTAAACGGTCGTTTTGAAGTGGTTGATCAAGCCGTTGGTGCTGCTGTCATGCGACGAGACTTCGCCGACGGCTTCGAGCTCGGGAAGAATTTTGTTCGCCAGTTGTTTGCCGAGTTCGACGCCCCACTGGTCGTAGCTGTTGATGTTCCAGACGATGCCCTGGACGAAAATTTTGTGTTCGTACAGCGCGATGAGTTGGCCGAGCGTGTACGGGGTGAGCTGTTTGACCAGCAGGCTGTTGGTCGGACGGTTGCCCTGGAAGGTGCGCTGCTGAACGATGGCCGGGTCGGCCTTGTCGCCCATTTCCTGCTTGACGGCTTCGCTGGATTTGCCGAAGGCGAGGGCTTCGGTCTGGGCGAAGAAGTTGCTCATCAGCATCGCGTGGTGTCGGCCGAGCGGGTTGTGGGTTTTGACGAACGCGATGAAGTCGCACGGGATGAGCTTGGTGCCCTGGTGGATGAGTTGGTAGAACGCGTGCTGGCCGTTCGTGCCGGGCTCGCCCCAGATGATCGGGCCGGTCTGGTAGTCGGTGATGACGTGGCCGTCACGGTCGACGTACTTGCCGTTGCTCTCCATGTCGCCCTGCTGGAAATACGCGGCGAAGCGATTGAGGTACTGGTCGTACGGCAGGATGGCTTGGGTCTGTGCGCCGAAGAAGTCGTTGTACCAGATGCCGACGGCCGCCAGGATGACCGGCAGGTTCTTCTCCAGCGGCGCGGTGGCGAAGTGGTTGTCCATCGCGTGCCGCCGTCGAGCAGCTTCGCGAAGTTGTCAAACCCGACGTAGAGCGCGATGGATAAGCCGATTGCCGACCACAGCGAATAGCGGCCGCCGACCCAGTCCCAGAAGCCGAACATGTTCGCCGTGTCGATGCCGAACTTGCTGACCTCTTTGGCGTTTGTCGACAGCGCGGCGAAGTGCTTGGCGACGTGCTTCTCGTCCTTGGCCGTCGCCAGGAACCAGTCGCGGGCGCTGTGGGCGTTGGCGAGCGTTTCCTGCGTGGTGAAGGTTTTGCTGGCGATGAGGAAGAGCGTGGTTTCGGGGTTGAGGACCTTCAGCGTCTCGGCGATGTGCGTGCCGTCGACGTTGCTGACGAAGTGAGCCTTGATGCCCTTCACGGCGTACGGCACGAGGGCGTTGGTGACCATCACCGGGCCGAGGTCCGAGCCGCCGATGCCGATGTTGACGATGTCGGTGATCTTCTTGCCGGTGTAGCCGAGGTGTTTACCGCTGTGGACCGCGTCGCAGAACGTCTTCATCTGCCCCAGCACGGCGTCGACGTCGGGCATCACATCTTTGCCATCAACGACGATCGGCTTGTTCGAACGATTGCGGAGTGCGACATGAAGCACGGCCCGGTTTTCGGTGGTGTTGATCTTCTCGCCGCCGAACATGCGGTCACGCCAGCTCTCCACTTTCGCCTGCTTGATGAGGTCGAGCAGGAGCTTGAACGTTTCGCCGGTGATGCGGTTCTTGGAGTAGTCGAGGAGGATGTCTTCGAGTCGCACGCTGAAGGTTTTGAAGCGATCGGCGTCCTTCGCGAAAAGGTCTTTCAGCGTGGTGCTCTTGATCGATTCATAATGCTTGGCCAGGGCGGTCCAGGCGGGCGATGCGGTCAGCGTGCTCATAAAGTCCTCCAACTCTCTCAACACAACAACGGTGGCGCGAGGGCCACCAACAATGAATGCGGCTTCTTACGGACTAGGCGGAAGCGTGCGGACATCGAACACCAGCATGCCCGCGGCGGTGGCGGCCTGGATGCCGAGGTTCGCGTCCTCGAACGCCATGCAGTCGGTCGGTGCGATGCCGATGAGGCTCGCGGCTTTGAGGAAGATGTCCGGCGCGGGCTTGCCGTTCGTCACGTCTTCCGCACAGACGACCGCGCCCATGTGCTGGCGAACGCCCATGGCGTTCAGCGTCTTCTCCGCGATGCGACGGTAGCCACCCGTGGCAACCGCCATCGGCAGGCGGCCGACGTTCTGCTTGATGACGGCCAGCACCGGCTCGATCGGGGTGGCTTGCGGGATGAGTTCTTCGAACCACTCTTCCTTGCGATGAGCGGTTTCCTGCACCGGCATGGTGTAGCCGTGCCGTTCGTTGAGCGTGGCGATGATCACATCGGTCGGCATGCCGCCGAACTCGTAGAAGAGGGCTTCGGGGAAATCGACGCCGTGCTCGCCGAGCGCACGAATCCACGCCTTGTAGTGCAACGGCATGGTGTGGGCGATGGTCCCGTCGAGATCAAAAACAAGGCCGCGGATGTGATCGGGAACGACAATCATCCGAGTGTGTTAACGGATAATTGTTCCCGCCGCTACCTGTGCGATTTGCCGCACAATAGGATTAGGCAACCGCCTCCGAAAAATCCCGCCGTGTGGCCGGCTTCAGACGACTCAGGTCGCCTTCTCCGCGACCCACGAACCGACGACATTCAAGATGACCGGCGACAACTCCCGGCGAACCTGCTTGCCGAGATCGGCAAACGTGACGGACGAAAGCTCACGCCGCCACGCCGATTCCGCCCGCCACATGACATCAGCGATCTGGCAGGATTTGGAAAACTCCCGCGCCGCAATTTTCCGGCACGGCCCGCGACGGCGAATCTCCTGGCAGCGGAAAATACGCTCGTCCCCCTGCACCGCATCAATGACATCCAGCACGGCAATCTCGCCCGGCGATTTCGCCAGCGCGTACCCGCCCTTCGGCCCCGGCGTGCTGGCGACGATGCCCGCCGCCGACAACGCCTGCAACGCCTTGGCGAGGTACTTCGGCGGCACCTCGAACATCTCCGCCAGCGCCGTCGCCGACAGACGCTTGTCCGGCCCCAACGCGGCCAGCGTCGCGACGCTGTGCAATGCCCACTCGACTTGGTTCCCGTGCTTCATTTATTTCAAACCGGCCTTGTCCAACCCCAACAGTTTATCCATCGAACCCGGCACAGAGCGGAAACTGATCGCGATGCGATTCCAGGTATTAATAACCCCGATCGCCAGCACCAATTGTGCCAGCTCAGGATGACTAAAATGCCGTTCCGCCTCGGCGTAAACATCATCACTCACGCCGTGCTCGGCGACTTTCGTGACCGCCTCCGTCAACGCCAACGCCGCACGTTCGCGATCGGTGAACAGTTGCGATTCTCGCCAGACAGGCACGGCGTACAGCCGCAACTCACGTTCGCCGTGGATTTTCGCTTCTTTCGAATGCATGTCGAGACAAAATGCACAACCATTGATCTGCGACGCCCGGATTTCCACGAGCGACAACAGCGCCGGCTCGAGGCCACTGGCGTGAATGCTCTGCGACAGCTTCGTCAACTGCCCGAACAAGGCCGGTGCCGCACCGTAGTAATTCAAACGCGGTTCATAACTCGAAGACATAACTGGCTCCCTTTATTACGGACTATTTATATCCATAATAAAGCCGAAGCCCCACCGGTCAAGATTATTTCGGATATTTTATGGAGTGAATTGAATCGATGTCGCCCGGCCCGCGGCGATGTAGAGGTCTTGCTTGAACGTCTCCCCCGCGAACGCCGTCTGGAACTGGTATTTTCCGGGGTTCAGCGTGATTGTCTGCCCGAACGCGCCGGCGGCGACCGTTTTGCCGTTCGCATCGACCACCGCGAAATCGCCCGGCGTTCCGGCGACAGCGGCGACGAGATCGGCGGCCAGCTTGTCGGCATTCGCGGCGGCGGTGTAACTCCCCTTCCCGGCGGCGGCCATATCGGCGAGTTGTTTGGCCCAGTCTTCCTGGTTGATGTCAAAACCGATGATCTTCAGCCGCGTGTTCGGCAGCTTGGCGAACTCGCCGGCGGCGGCGATCGGGTTGCCCCGCGGCCGGGTGTCTTCACCGCCGTCGGTCAGCAGAATGACGTTGATCGGCGTCGGCCCGTTCTGTCCGTTAAGCGTCTTGGCGGTTTGCGACAAACTCTCGGCGAGCGGCGTCTTCCCGCGGGCACGCAAGCCGTCAAGCTTGGCCAGCAACGTTTTGCGGTCGAGCGGCGACAGCCGAACAAGCTCTTCGACGTCTTTGTCGGCGTCCTTTTCGATCGCTCGTTTGCGATGTCCGTACACGCGCAAGCCGACTTCGACATTGTCCGGCAACGAATTGATGATCGACTTCACCGCGTCGCGGGCGATGTCGAATTTCATCTTGCCGTTCATCTCTTCGAGCATCGAACCGGAGCAGTCGAGGATGAAGTAAATCTGCGCCTTCTCAACCGCCTTGGCGGTGACGGCGAGCGTGCCGGTGGCGAGCTTTTCTTTCTTCGCGTCGAGTGTCGGCGTGGCCTTGGTGAGGAAGAGCAGCGCGAAGCTGGTGGCGTATTCCGGGCCCGTTTCCGTGCCGCTCTTACCGCGCCATGCGCCGTCGCGGCCTTGCTGGTCGACAAGGTAGCGAGCCGCCCTGCGGGTACCACTCGTGCTTGCCGATGAATTCCGTATCCAGCACGCGGCCGAGGCGTTCGACGCCGTAGAGGTAGTAGTACAGCCACCCTTCCGACGATTGCGGGTGCGTGCTGACGGAGAAGTAGGCATTGAACCAGCGCATGCCGCGGTCGATGGCGGCGTCTTTGAGCGATTTGTTCGCGGGCTTGTCGGCCGAATAGTGCTTGGCGATCGACAGCGACGTCATGCCCGCCGCGGTCATCGAGCCGTAGCTGGTGGAGACGTTGTGATACGCCCAGCCGCCCTCGTCGGGGTTTTGACGGCTGGCGGTCACCTTCGCGGCGGCGCGCCAGACGGCCGGGTCGATGGCGATGCCCATTCGCTGCGCCGACGCCAGGCCGAGCACGGCGTATTGGGTCGTGGAGTTGTCGCCGCCGTCGGGCAACGGCTTGCCGTCGGTGCGTTTCAGAACGCCGCTGTCGACGGCGGCTTCTTTGATCTCGTCGCCGTCGCTGAGTTGGATCGGGCCGTTGGTGACGACACTGGCCTTTTTCTCTTCGACGGGTTTGCCGTTGTACGCGTATTGCCACGAGCCGTCGGCACACTGCGAGTTGACGATGCCCTGTGCGATTTCACGGGCGATGCCTAGGTGTTGCGGGCTGCCGTAGGCTTCGATGAGCATGAGCATGATGCCCGCCTGGTACATCGCGCTGCCGGTGGTCGGGCGGTATTTTTCGATCGCCTTGTTCACGCCGACGTTGAAATCGGCATTGCGTTTATGCAGCCCGGAATACGCCATCGCGAGGGCGGCCAGCATGTCGACTTCGCTGAGGTTGCGCGGGTCAGAAAAGTGCGGGCCGGTGAGTTGCCAGAGCGCGTCGGCACCGCGATCGATGGCGGCATTCACCTGCTCGGGCTTGAGGTTCACGCCCGCCAGGCCTTTGGCCTTGAGCGAGCTGACTTCGGGCAGCGGCGGGTAGTCGGCGGGCTTGATGGACGGCTCGGGCGGCGCTTTGGCCGGCTCGGCGTCTTCGGGCTGCTTCGTGCGAGCGATGACGCTGCGCTGCGGCGTCGTCGCGACCTTGCCGCCGGGCGTCAGTTCGATCGCCGTGCCCCCGTCCGGGTCGGCCGAGGCGTAGAGGATTTGTGTCGGCGTGCCGGGATACGCCAGATCGAACTGCCGCGTTTCGCCCGGCGGAATCAGCAGATTCTCATCGCCGCCGCGCGGAAGTGCGTGCGTGCCTTGCGAATCCGGCGCGGCCGCGCGCGTGCTGTCCGCCGTTTGAATTCGGTATTGCTGGAACGCCTGCAGCGTCTCCCAACTCTTCGCGTGATTGGTCACGCGGTAGCGAATGATCGTGCCCGGCAGGTCGCCGATTTTCGTCGGCTGGCTGTCGATCAATCGCGATTCGAAGAACGAATCTTTCCATGCCTGCCTGGCGACCGGCAACGGCGGCGCGGCGCCGGGCTGAAGATCAAACGAGATCGACTTCGGCCGAATCGCCTTTTTCTCGCCGGGCAATTGGGCTTGCGAAAAGTGCAAGTCCATTCGGGCGGTACTGCGGTCGGCGGGAACGCGAAAGACGAGTTCGCCGCCGGTGTAAATCTCCGGCAGTACGGTGAGCGATTTTTCCAGCGGTGCGCGGTCCAGCGGCGCGACGAACTCGCCGTCGACCACGAGTTGAAACGTTTCTTTCCAATCAGGAATTGTCAGCAGGCGGCCGGTTTTCGCCTTCGGTGCGCGGACAAGGCTGCTCCACCGCAGATCGACGGCCAGCAGTTTTGTGCCGGGCGGCGATTTTTCATTCAGCTCACGCGTGCCGGCCACGCTGACATCGAGCACTTCATTTTGCTGGGTCGGCTTATCTTTCGGTGGCGTGGGCACGGTGCCCTTGATCGGCAGGCCGATGACGCCGTTGTTCTCGTCGATCATGGCGAGCATGAGATCGCCCGGATCGCCGGCCGGCAGTTCGAAGATCAGCGCGCCGCTGACCGGTTCTTTACCGACAGTGAAGTTGTAGGTGTTGATCACGCCCGGCCGACCGCGGAAGGATGCGATCGGCACCACGCGGCCGCCGCCGACGACCATGAAGAGTTGGTCCGTCAGTTCCGGCACTTTGTACGGCGTGACGATGTCGCTCTGGATGAGGTTTCGCCACGTCGTCTGGACAACGAGAAACTGCTTATCCTGCCCGGCCTTGGTCGGTCCGAAACGCGGTGAGAGGCGGAAGGATTCGACGCGGAGTTCCACCGCGTCCGACCGCCCCACCAACGCCCCCGCGGCCGGCCCGAGCGATTGTGCCCGGGCCAGGCCGCTGAGGCCGGCGATCATCAACGCGGCAGTGACGACTCTGTGACGCATGATTCACCCGCGGGGTTGTTAGAGCGGCGGCAGGCCGCCGGTGGCGTTGATCGTCTGCTGGGCCAGTTTCAGCAGGTTGGTCCACTGGCTCCACGAGGTCGACGCACGGCGTTTGATGACTTCCTCCGCCCACGCCCGGGCGGCCGGGCCGATCCGCAAGCGGTAGAACTTGGTCACCATCACGCCGTTCACTTCCTGCGTTTCGGTCACTTCGACGGTGTTCTGCAGGTAGCCGGTGTCCATGACGCCGACCGTCTGCAGCGTGGCCGGGTCGATGCGCCACCAGCCGATACGCTTCGCGCCGTCCACGGCCACGGCGGCGGAAGGCACGGCGACCCACTGCCCCGCAGCCAGGTCCGACTGGATGCGGGCGACAGAATCGGCGGGCAGTTCCATGCCCGTAAGCTCGGCGGGCGTCTTCAGCAGCTTCAGCTTCGCCCCGCCCTTGACAGCCTCATCCACAATCGCGGCCGTCGATGACGCTGGCGACGCCGACGTGCCCATTGTCACGGTCGATTCCCGCAGCGTATCCAACACGCCGGCCCGGACGATCGAGGCCGCGTCGCCACTGCTGCGGAGCGGGTTCCATGCTAGGTCGCTCGTGGCCTGCAGCTTCAGCTCATCGCCGCTGCCTGGTGCAAGCGCTACGATGCGGCGGTAAATCTGCGGCTCGGCGACATACAGCGACGCGTCCGAAGCCGTCGAACGGCGGGCGGCGAACATTTCGAGCGAGTTGAAAGAAGTCATGTCTGCCAGGCGGTTCGATTCCTTCTCGCTCAGCTTGCCGTTGGTGGCTTTTTCGAGGAGCGACTTGGCGTCGATTACGCGTTGGCCGTAGCGGGCGACGTAGCTGTCGAAATCGACGGCGGCCCGGGCGACGAGCGTGCTGTGGATGGCGTTGAGTTGCACGCCGCGGGCGAGCTTCTGGTCGTCATTCCACTTCGGCTTGCTGAGTTCGCCGGTCGCGGCAGCCTGGCGCTGCGCGGGGCCGAGCGTGTCGAAGACCGGGCGGCGAACTTTCTTCGTCGGCCCGCCGGGCGAGCTGATGATGTAATCGGCGAAGACGGCCGTCAGCACGGTGGGCGCGTCGGCGGCTTCATCGCCGCTGGCGCCGCCGAGTGCCCCGCCGAAGCCGCCCATGCTGGAGCGCATCGCGTTGGCGACTTCTTCGCCGCCGCTCATGCCCTTCGGCACGTCGCTGACGACACCGGCCTGGTCGAAGACCTTCGCGAGGCGGCCTTCGGTGCTGCCTTCGATGATGACCGGGCACCACGCCTTCTCCGACAGCACGGCCGCCTTCAGCTTCGCGCCGGTCGAGTCATCCCGCGTCGTCACGCGGGCCAGCTTGCTGTTGAATGGCTGGAACGTCAGACGGCTGGAAACGAGCGCGGCCTGCTTCGTGTCATCGAGCGCCATCCGCAGGCACGGCGTTTCGAAGAGTTTGCCGTTCTCCCAGCGTTCGACCTGAAGTTCCAGCATCACTTTGTGCTGGAGTTCCGGCGGGACGGCGATCTGCTGCGTGCGGGAATCCAGCTCCATTGCCTTGCCCGTCGGCGAGCCGACGCTTTTACCGGCATCGGTCAGGGCGGGGTCGAGGTCGATCCACTTGCTGCCGTCGTTGTATTGCACCCACCAGTGCCGCGTCGACGCAACGGCCGCGGGCTTGGCGGGCGATGCGAGCGCGACGAGCTCGGCAGTGATGGCGTTGGCCTTGGTTTCGTCGGCGTCCGCTTCACCGGCGGCCTTGGCGGGCGGCGATGAAGCGGCGGGCGAGGCCTGATCGACGCCGACGATCTTCGTTTCGTAACCCGTCTGACCGAGCAAGCGTGCCAAAAGCAGCGAACGGTCAAGGCTGTTGCCAGTGCGATCGGCGAGCGTGCCTTCTGCATTGCGGAGCGAGCCGGCGTAATCGACCGCGCGAACGTTCTTGCGGACCCAGCCGTGCAAGGCGGCCGGCGAGGCGTCCTGCCCGACCTCGGCGAGCACGGCGGCGATGCTCACGCGGTCGCGTGGCAGCTTGGCCTGCTCTGTTTCGATATCGGCGAGGATCGACGACACTGACCCGCCGCCGGCGCTATCTTGTGCGAACGAACGGCCCTGCAGGGCCAGCATTGCGGCGGCGGCCAGCAGCACACGCCCCCCCCAGTTGTTTTTCGATTGAACCATGACCGGTTGCCTGTAAAAATGCGGACTTTCGAGAACAAGGCCGGGCGTGCCGTCTGACACGCCCGGCCCGTGATGAGTCAAAAACTGAACTTACTTGGCCGTCGATACCAGCAGCTTGTCGATCTTCGGCAAGGCCTTGCGGATGGCGTCGTCGATCGCCAGGCGAAGGATTTTTCCCTTGTTGTCGTCATCGATGCTGATGTCCGAACCGGCTTCGGCGTTGGCGCCGAGGATGTCGATGCCCATCGACGTGGCCGAGTCGAGCTTGTTGTATTCCGACTGCACGCTGACGACGATTTCGCCGGTGGTCGGGTTCACCAGGCGGAGGTCAACGCCGCAGTCGGTCTGGATGGTGACTTCGTTCTTCTTATAGTCGCCCAGGCCCGCGGTGCCGAAGATGCCGCCACCGATCTGACCGAGGCCGAAGCCCTTGCTGTTCTTGACCGACTTCACCCGCAGATTCGTCACGCGGCCGATGAGCAGGTAGTCGACGCCGCGGACCTGGCCGGGCTTGGCGAGTTCGCCGGGCTTGACGATGCCTTCGAGGTTCTGTTCGTCCAGCAGCTTCGTGAGCTGTGTTCGCTCGATCATCATGAAGCGTTCGGAGTTGCCCAGCAGCGTGGTAGCCTGGTCGGCGGCGATGTCGTTGAGCTTGTCGGCGCTGCCGGAGGCTTCCTGCACCTTAAAGCTCGGCACGCCGACGCGGGGCTTGTTGGCCACGCTCGGGCCCGGCGGGTAGATGCCGACGTTCGCGGTCAGCGCATCGCGCTGGGCGGATTCGGTATTGGTCGACGAGCAGCCCGTCGCCAGCATGAGGCCGGCGACCGCGGTAACACAGCAACGCACAAAAACTTTGCGACTCATGACGAGCCCTTTCTAAATGAATCTGACTGTTTGAGCCGTGACCGGCCCAAATTCCCTTTTTGCGAGTCGATGACGGCCCCTGCCGCACCGGACTTGAATTCGATCGCTCAAAAAAGCGTTTCCCTCACTCAAACGGATCGAACCAAAACATTCTGCTGAGCCTGAAACGCAAAAACAAGCCTTTCGGCCGTCACACGACAGCCGGACATTTCTCGGCCCTCGCCGCAACAGGCGGCCGGGCCGAATACTTCTGCCGAACGAATGATCGTTTCCTGACCGCATCTGTTGCGATGCTGAAGAAAAAACAGCGTCTGGTTGCAAGACGGGGTGAAAAAATGCTCGATTTTGAAGGCGGTTTTTGGGTGTTACTATCCGCCGATGCCCACTGAGCCCGCCTTGGAATCCGCTTCACCACCATTGCATCGCGACGCCACGCTGCTGGTTTTTGCCCGATGCCTTCGATTATTCGCCTACGGCCTCTTGTCGGCGGTCATCGTCTTTTACCTGGCGGCGGTCGGGATCGATGAGAAGCAGATCGGCCTGCTGCTGACGCTGACGTTGATCGGCGACACGGCGATCAGTCTCTTTCTCACGAGCCGCGCCGACCGCATCGGCCGGAGGCTAACGCTCATCGTCGGTGCCGGCCTGATGCTCGTCGCCGGCGTTGTTTTCGCGTCGACGGGCAATTACCTGCTGCTGTTAATCACCGGCATTGTTGGCGTGATCAGCCCGAGTGGGAAAGAGGTCGGGCCGTTTCTGTCGGTCGAACAGGCCGCCCTTTCGCATGTCATCACCGGGACGCGGCGGACGAGTGTTTTCGCCTGGATGAACCTCGCTGGCTCGTTCAGCGGCGCGATCGGCGTGCTGCTGGCGGGCGGACTGGCGGCGGCGGTGCATTGGTCGGGCGGCGCACCGGTGGTCGGCTACCGGACGATCATCATCGTCTATGCCGTCATCGGCCTGGCGCTCGCAGCCGTCTTCCTGCGGCTCGGGCGCGAGGTCGAATGGACGCCCGCCGATGGCGACGCCCCCACCGCCATGCGGTTCGGCCTCAGCGCCGAATCCCGGCCTGTCGTCCTCAGGTTAGCCGGCCTGTTCGTCATTGACGCCTTCGCGGGCGGTTTTGTCATTGACGGGCTGACGATTTACTGGTTCCACACGAAGTTCGGCGTCGGGTTGGGCGTGTTGGGATGGGTCTACTTCGCCACGAACGTTGTCGCCGGCCTGTCCGGGCTTTGGGCGGCGCGGCTGGCCAAGCGATTCGGGCTGATCAACACGATGGTCTTCACGCACCTGCCGAGTAACGTGCTGCTGATTCTCGTCCCGCTGATGCCGAACCTTCCTTCAGCGGCCGCCGTGCTGTTCCTGCGGTTCTGCATCTCGCAAATGGACGTGCCGACCCGCCAGGCGTACACGATGGCGATCGTCCGCCCGAACGAACGCTCCGCCGCCGCCGGCATCACAGGGACGGCCCGCACCATCGGCGCGGCATTAGCGCCGGTCCTGGCGACACAGTTTTATTCCCGCCCGGC
This sequence comes from Tepidisphaeraceae bacterium, assembly GCA_049840775.1. Classification (GTDB taxonomy): domain Bacteria; phylum Planctomycetota; class Phycisphaerae; order Tepidisphaerales; family Tepidisphaeraceae; genus RYN-431. The sequence continues at coordinate 104,548 of JASGJJ010000006.1, read as the reverse complement.
ACTGGCGGCACTGCCGTTTTTCATCGCCGGCGGCCTGAAGATTGTGTATGACCTGCTGCTGTACCGCGCGTTCGTCGCGCACGAAACAGAGACGGAAACCGCGGCGGCCGTACCCGGCAAGTGACCGCCGCAAAGTTGCATCCGGCGTAAAGCCCTGCACAATGCCCCAATTTGTAGCCATAACGGGAGACGTTTACCGTGAGAGAAGATTGGCAGCCGCTCGATCCGCCGGCCGTTGTGTCGCCGGTCCGTTTCGACATTAAGCAGGTCTTCCGCAACGGCTGGAGCCACGCCGGCCGCGTGCGGGGCTGGGCGGGCGGGACGATTTTCGGCGAGTTTGCCGACCCCGCCGCCCGTCAGGCCTGGACGGCCGCACTCCGCCGGGCCACGCTCGACATGCCGACCGGTGACGCCCTCGACATGGGCACCGGCCCCGGGACGATCTCTCAACTCTGGGCGGAAATCGGCTGGAAAACCAGTGGCCTCGATTTTTCCCCCACCATGCTCGCCACCTGTGCCGCCGCCGCCCGCGATCGCGGCCTGACGATCGATCTGAACGAAGGCGACGTCGAAAGCCCGCAGGTGACTTTCGCCGCCCGAAAGTTTGCTGTCATTTCCAGCCGACTGGTCATCTTCACACTGCCCCGCCCGGGCCTGGCATTGCGGCGTTGGGTGCAGATGCTTCGCACCGGTGGGCGAATGGTGTTGATGGGTGAAGACCACGGCGACCGCCAGCACAAGCCGTCCGAAGAATGCAAAAAAGAAAAAAAAGAGCGGCCGCCCGGCGCCTGGCACGCGGACGAGGAATACAAAAAAGCATTAGGCCAACTCGATTTCATGCACCACGATTCGAAGTCGCTTCGCGTCGTGATGGAAGCCGCCGGGCTCGATCACGTGAAGTACGTGCCGATGAACGATGTCGTCGCCGCCCGGCAGGCGATTGTCGAGCGGAGTCCGACATTTCGTGTTTTCCGCAGCCAGCCGTTTATGCTGGTGGGTGAGAAGTCGTCAGATGTGCCGGGGGGCCGATGAATCGTCGTTTCCGAATTGCCGCCGTCGTCGTGTTGCTGGTGATCGCGTTCGCCCTTTTGATCCTGAACAGCCTGCCACGGTCGGGCACGCAGGGCATCCCTAAAATCACCGCCGCGACGATGCCGGCGACTCAGCCGTCGCAGCCGTACAGCGTTGAGATGTCCCCGATGGGCCGCGTGACATTTAAGGCGGTGCCCCGGCGAATTGTGACGGTCGACGCGAACTACAACGACATGCTCGTTGCCGTCCGCCACAATCACGGCCTCATCGCCAGCGGTTACGCGAACAACAAATTCGACGGCTACTACACCGCCCTGCCCTCGGTCGATTCAGCTTTCGATGACAAGCTCAAATACTTCTCGACCGGCGGCGGTGGTTCGCTGTTCGACAAGGAGACGCTTTACGGCCTGCACGCCGACGTTCATCACATTGACCCGGTGCAGTTGTCACACAGCCGTGGCTGGTCGAAGGCGGACGTCGATGAGATCGCCGCGAACGTCGCCCCGTTTTTCGCCAATCGCTACAGCCGCACCAACGATTACAAAGGCCCGGAGCCGTACGAGTATTACGACGTCTGGGGGCTCTCATCGAAGATGGGCGAGGCGTATCACGACGCCGTTCGGATCGCGAAGCTGCGAGCCGTTTATGACGAGATGGTCGCCGCCATTCAAGCCAAACTCCCGCCGGTCGAGAAGCGCCCGCGGGTCGGCATCGTGATGTACTCCAATAACGGCTTCCTGCCGTACAGCATGGCCAAAGGGTTTGACACCGAGCAGTACCGCGCCGTCGGTGCTGTCGATGCATTCGCCGGCGTTCGAAACGTCGCTTACAGCGCCGGCGGCGGTAACACGGGCGGCACACGGCTGGACCTCGAAGGGATGATCTCAATCAACCCCGATGTGCTGATTACCCCGTTCGCCATCCTGCCGGGCATGCGCCACAATTTCGACGCATTGGTCGGCCTGAAGAATGATCCGCTCGCCAAGCGCCTCAGTGCGTTCCAGAACGACCGTCTCTACCCCGGCGGCACGCCGCTGCAAGGGCCGATCGCTCTGTTATTCCAGGCCGAAATGGCTGCCAAGCAGATTTATCCGGAACTGTTTGGTCCCTACCGCGACGACCAGAAATATCCCGCCGCCGAGCAGTTATTCGACCGCCAGCGTGTAGCCGACATTCTCAACGCGCCGAGCGAGAATTCCGCGTCATGAGCGGCGCGATGTTGACCGACACGCCCGACGCCAGCACCCCGGCGGCCGCACCTCGCGGGCGTTTGTCGCGGCTCGTTTTGGTCTCGGCAATTGTCGCGATCATCGCCGGTGCGCTGCAGATCGCGTTCGGGTCGTACGGCTCGAGTTGGCAGTCGATGACGCACGCGGTGGCCGACTGGAACTTCTGGTCGCATCCCGCCACGATCGTCCGCATGACCTGCGGCGACGGTCTGGCCGATCGCCTGGGCCTGGCTACGGCGGTTCCGCTCGACACTCAGACGCTGATCGTCTGGAACATTCGCCTGCCACGCGTCATTGTCGGCTTGCTGGTGGGCATGAACCTGGCGGTCGCCGGGGCGGTCTTCCAGGCGATCACGCGGAATGAACTCGCCAGCCCGTACACGCTCGGCGTGAGTTCCGGGGCCGGCCTCGCTGTGCTGCTGGTGCTGGTCGTCTTCCCGCAACTCGGCGTCTATCTGCCACTGATCGCCAGCGGCGGCGGTGCGGCGGCGTTCCTGCTGGTCTACAGCATCGCGTGGAAAGGCGGCACGTCGTCGGTGAGACTTGTGCTGGCGGGCGTGATCGTCGGTTCGATCGCAGGCTCGATTCAAACGGCATTGCACCTGTTCATCCGCGACATCGGCACCGTGCAGGATGCCACCGCCTGGCTCGCCGGTTCGCTGACGGGCTCCGGCTGGACGCAGGTCCGCTACGCCCTGCCGTGGACGATCGTCGTTGTCAGCCTGGCCGTCTGTGGCACGCGTTGGATGGACGTGCTGCTGCTCGGCGACGCCCGCGCCCGCTCGCTCGGGATGGCCGTCGAACGGTCGCGGTTTTTACTCTCGGCGATCGCCATTCTCGCGGCGGGCACGGTCGTTTCCGTCGCGGGGCTGGTCGGGTTCGTCGGACTGATCGTGCCACACATCGTGCGTTCGATCGCCGGCAGCACGTCACGAACGGTCATCATCGGCGGCTTGGCGGCGGGCCCGGCGCTGATGCTCACCGCCGATGCCGTCGCTCGGCTGGCGTTTCGCCCCATGCAACTGCCGGTCGGCCTGGTGACGGGCACGATCGGGGGCGTCTGGTTTCTTGTCCTCATGCGCCGCAAGGCAAGGCTGCAACGGCCATGAGCGACGCGAACCAACAGCCTCGACTGGCCGCCGAGCGGTTGCGGTTCGCGTACGACGCGATCGGCCCGACAGTGCTCGCCGATCTCTCCGCCGCCATCCCGCCCGGCCGAATCACGGCGCTGATCGGGGCGAACGGGTCGGGCAAATCGACACTCCTCAAAATGCTCGGCCGACAACTATCGCCAGACGACGGCCAAGTCTTGCTCGACGGCAAAAACATCGCACAACTGCCCCGGCAGACGATGGCGGCGAGCATCGGCGTGCTGTTTCAGGAGAACATCGCCCCGCAAGGACTGACGGTCGAAGAACTCGTCGCCTACGGGCGATTTCCCTATCGCCGGTTGTTCGAATCACAAACGCCCGAAGACGTCAACGCGATCGAAGCCGCACTCGAACGGACTGGCCTTATGGAACTGCGGCACCGCCCGCTCGAATCGCTCAGCGGCGGCCAAAAGCAATTGGCGTGGATCGCACTGGCGCTTGCGCAGACGACGCGCATTCTGCTGCTCGACGAGCCGACAACGTTCCTCGACCTCAAGCACCAGGCGGAGGTCATGCACGTCGTCGAAGCCCTGCGGGACGACGCGAGCCTGACGATCATCATGGTGCTTCACGACGTGAACCAGGCGGCCCGGCACGCCGACCATCTGATCGCCATGCGTGACGGCCGAATCATCGCCAGCGGAAACCCGGCCGCGGTCATTACGCCTCAGCTGCTTCGCGATATCTATGGCGTGAATGCCGAGGTACTTACGGCGTCGGACGGGTTGCCCGTCTGCGTGGTTCGAGGCCTGTAGACGAAAGAAATACTTGTGGGAGATTGTGGCCCTGCATTACGATCAGCGAGGATTCATATGGTATTCAGCATGACACAACGCACACCGAACCGCTCTGCCCGCCCGGCGTTTACGCTCGTGGAACTGCTCGTGGTGATCGGCATCATTGCCGTGCTGATCGCCATTCTGCTGCCGGCGCTGAACAGCGCGCGGTCTGCGGCAAAGCAGTCGGTGTGCCTGAGCAACCTCCGGCAGATCGGCATGGGGACGCTGATGTACGCGAACGAAAATCGCGGCTTCCTCCCCTACGGCGGCACCTACTCTGCCGCCGACCCGCTGGGCGGCACACGCTACTACGCCTGGTGCGGCAGCTACAAGCTGACCGACAATAACTCCTTCCGCGCCCAGGACGGCATGCTTTATCCGTACCTCAAAACCGCGCAGGTCGACGGCTGCCCGGAACACCGCTCCGATACCCGCCTTTACTACGGCCCCGTCGATTACGCATACAACTCCGTTTACATGGGCAATTGCCCCACCGGCGGTTCGGTCGCCCCTTACCTCGGCGCCAAGCTCTCCCGCGTTAAACAAACCGCCAACAAAGCGATGTTCTGGGACTCCGGCCGAATCAATGGGACGGCACTCGAGCGGACGTTCATCGGCTACCCGACCAGCTACGCGACGTCCGCTCACTCCGTCCTGCAATGGCACACCTTCGCCGGTCGGCACAAGGGCGGCACGGGTACGGTCGTCTGGGCGGACGGGCACGCCAGCAGCATGAAGCCGTGGATTAATCGCAATGACCCGACGGCCTTCCCGGAAGTCTTCGTCCGCTCAAACCTCGGCGACATCGACGAAGACAACAACGGCGCCACCGACGAACTCTACACGCTCGAATAGCAACCAATCTCCACTCACCGATGACGGCTACTGATGTCGTTCCGGGCATGATGGCCGCGTAAATCCGATTTTATCTCCCCGCTGCCATCATCGTCCTAACGTTCGATAGACACGAACGAGGGAACGATAATGAGCACACTGAATGACTACCGGCGTCGAGGCGCTGCGGGGAAAGCACTGATCGTTTATCTGCTCAGCGGCAGCTTCCTGGCGGCCGGTGCGGCGTATCTCATTTTCCATTCCATGGGATGCTGAAAATGAGACTGTCGCATACCCACGTACGGAGAACCAATTTATGTCCGCTAAAACCACTGCCGACGACCGCGCGATATTGCTGAAAATCATCAACAGGCGCAAACCGCTTTCCTGGTGACGCTTTCATCCGGCAGCGCCCCGCACGGCCGCCCGATGGCGACGGCGCAAGTTGATGACGGCCTGGAGACGATCTATTTCGCCACCGAGCGTAACAGCCCGAAAGTCTCTGAAATCAAAACGAACAACCGCGTCTTCCTCGGCTACACCGCCGGCAACGACTGGGCGAGCATCACCGGGCTCGCCCACATCATCAACGACCGCGAAAAAATCCAAGAACTCTGGACCGACGCATGGAAGAACTGGTTCAGTGGCCCGGACGATCCGAACCTCACGCTCATCGCAGTGTCGCCCGAAATCGGTGAATACTGGGACGCCCCCGGCCGCGCCGTCGTGGTCGCCAAGCTTGCCTACACCGCCGTCACCGGTAAGAAAACAGAACTCGGGAGCCACGCGAAAGTGGCGCTCTGAGTGCCCTATTGATGAGTGATAGTTCACCCCTCTACGACGCCCCAGACGCCGGGGCCTGCCCTCTCTCGCTCTTCACGCGGCATTCAGTGCACCCGAATGTCTTGCGACCGATCCGATGCCGCGATGCGGAAGCAGCGATCTTGGCATAAATAAAAATTAATTACGCACCTCATTTGTCGCCGAACAAATCGATTCGGCTGTGAAAGCAATTCAAAATCGCCGCAACTGTTGGCTAAAAATCAACATATGGTGATATTTTATCACCAAATCAACACGCCTCAAAGTTAACGCTTTGTTCGGACCTCGGCCGCCTTGGGCTCGTTGACACAAACTTGCGGCCCCCTATTTTCCCGCCGGCTTGATGCTCATTTTCACTTGGAATTAGCGGGCGTGATGGTTCACAGCCCGTTTCAGCTTCATCTCTCCCATGCATGAGGTGCCGATGATTCCGAAGTCCTGCCTGTCTCGAGTGTCTGCTTTCATTTCTGCCGAAGTGCTTGAATCGCGACGTCTCTTCAGCGGCGCGGTTTACACGACGGATGCGACCGGCTTGCCGCTGCTGACGAGTACGCCGCCGGGCTCGAATGCGGTGACCTTGTTCTTGGATTTCAACGGCGAAGTCACGCCGTCGAAAACCTATCTGCCGTTCGAAACCGACGGCAACACCGCGTCGTTCAATGCCTCGGAACAGGCGGCCATCTACGATACGTGGCGGGCCGTCGTATCGGTTTACTCGGCGTTCAATGTCCGGGTCACGACCGACCAATCCCTCATCACGCCCGGCGACTCCAAGACCGCCTGGATGATCATCTCCGACTCCAACAGCGGAACCAGCGCGTACACGAACTCCATCAACGGCACGATCCAGGGCTTTGCGCTGAACTCCAATGCCACGTCCGCCAACGGGCACATGGGCATCGCTCACGAGTTCGGGCACATGTTCGGGCTTTATCACCAGTCGAAAATCGACGAATGGGGAACGCAAACCAGCGAGTACATCAACGGCTATGACGACACGCACGGTGCCCTCAGCGGTTCCAGTTTCGCCAACCCGCTGATCAAGTGGTATCTCGGCACACGCGACGGGGGCAGCGGCGGCGTCATCCAGGACGACCTGTCCGTCATCGCGGCCACGATCGTCACGAAGACGGGCACCGGCGACGGTTTCCGGACCGACGACTACAGCGACACCACCGCCACAACGCTCACCGCGACCAACGGCACCTTCCAGGCGGACGGCATCATCGAACGCCTCACCGACATCGACTATTTCAAGATCGCCAGCACCGGCGGCCGCTACGCCATCGCCGCCCTGCCGACTTACGAATCCGGGCTCGCGCCGAAGTTCGAAGTGCTCGACGCATCGAGCAACATCATCGCCACCGTCGACTCCACCGGCTATCGAACCTACGGCAGCAGCAACTACATCGACAACGGCCAAGACCTTACCATCGACCTGCCGGCTGGGAATTACTACATCAAGGTCCGCTCTCACGGCGATTACAACGACCTCGGCGAATACCGCCTCACCGCGTCCAAACTCCCCGATGCCGACTACAACACCGCAAACGTCTCTTATGAAGGCAACGGCAAGGGCGGCTTCACGACCTACGACTCGTCGACCGACACGTTCACCGTCGGCGCCAGCGGTACGACGCTCGACGCCAGCGGCAACCCGAACGCCAGCACCAGCGTCTACGACAACAGCCGCTTCGTTTACAAGATCCTGACCGGCGACGGCTCGGTCACCACCAAGCTCACCGGACTCCTCAACGCCCAGGAAGCCGGCCTGAACACCTACTCCCACGCCGGCGTGGAAATCCGACAGGACCTCTCCATCACCTCACCCATGGCGCAGCTCTACGCCCGTGGCGGCGGCATCGGCGGCCTGCGGTTCAGCTCCCGAGACACCGGCACCACCACCCAATCGTTCGGCAGCGTGAACTCGTCGTACGGTATCGGCGATTACCTTCGCCTCGTCCGGACCGGCAACACCATCACCGCCTACGCGTCCCACAACGGAACGACCTGGTCCAGCGCGTCTACACGGCAACTGTCACACTCAGCGGCCCGGTCTACATCGGCATCTCATCCAACTCCGGCTCGCAGGACGATCTTTCCCTGTCGACATTCCAGGGCACGACCTTCACCGGCACCGTCACCACGCCAACGCAAACGATCAACACGCTGACGCCGCCCGTGCTCAGCAGCGTGCTTCGCCCCACGTCCGGCAACACCACGTTGACCGACTTCAACGTCGACTGGAATGCCACCACCGGCGCGACCGGCTATCTTGTCGAACGCTCGATCGATGGTGTGAATTTCACGGCCGTCGGCGAAACGACCTCGGCCTTGACGATTCTTCGCGACGACCCCGGCTTCGGCGTGATGCGGTACTTCTACCGCGTCCGGGCCAAGACCTCGAACGGGCTCTTCTCCGCGCCGTCCAACATCCTCGCCTGGAGCAACCGCCCGAACGTGCCCGGTGCGACTGAGCTCCGCACGATCAAGTTCTCCCAGACGCAGATTACCGTCGAATGGAGCGATGTCAGCGGTGAAACCGGCTATGAAGTGCAGCGGTCGTCCGACGGCGGCACGACGTTCTCCACGGCCGGCACTGTCGGGGCGAATATGCGGTTCTACGTCGACAGCGGCCTGACCAGCGGAACCGAATACGTCTATCGCGTTCGCGCCTTGCACAGTTCCTTCGGCAACAGCGGCTGGTCCACGACGGTGAACAGCGGCACCAAGGCCGCGGCGCCGACGGGCCTGTATATCACCGGTGCAACATCATCGTCGCTCACCGTCAACTGGCCGGCCGTCAGCGGTGCGACGAGCTACGTGCTGCAGCGTTCCTCCACCGGCGCATCCAACTCGTATACAGATTTAACGACGGTCAGCGGCGGTGCCACCTCCTACACCGACACCGGCCTATTCGCCTTGAGCGAGTACTACTACCGCCTGGTGGTTTACAAAGGGACGACCGGCATGGTGAAGTCTGACCCGTCGACCGCCACCTTCGCGGCGACCAGCGGCGGCGCCTTGCCCAGCGGCTGGTCCAACACCGACCTCGGCAACGCCGCCGCCACGCCCGGTGCGAGCGGGTACTCCAGCGGCACGTATACCGTGATCGGCTCAGGCTCGAGCGCCCTCTCCGGCACGAACGACAACGCGCAGTTCGCGTACCAAACGCTGACGGGCGATTTCACGATCGTCGCCAAGGTGAACTCGATGCAAGCCACCGGCAGCTACGCCAAGGCCGGCGTCATGGTCCGCCAGTCGCTCGACGCCGACGCCAAGGCCGTGCTGATGAGCCACACCACCGGCGGTACAGAGTTCGGCCGTCGCACCGGCACCGGCTACAGCCCGCTCTACACCTACGGCCCGGACTCGCTCACCACGTCCGACCCGGTGTGGGTCAAGCTCATCCGCTCAGGCACGTCTTTCACCGGCTGGCAGTCCTACGACGGCGTGAACTGGACGCAGGTTTCGTCCACCACGATCACCATGACCGGCACGATCTACGTCGGCCTCGCGGTAACCGCCTACGACTCCACCGAGTTAAACACGGCCACCTTCTCCGACGTTTCGATCACCTGAGCACTCCATCGCACTATCACAGCCGGCCGCCTTCAATCAACCGAAGGCGGCCGGCTGTCTTTTGGTCGAAACAAGATAAAACCGTGCCAGAAGTTGACTGGGAATGCTTCAGGGAAATAGAAAAAAGCCCAGAGAGCCCGGGCTTTTGAGTTGAGCCAGCGAGACGCCAGTGGAACTCTATCTCACCGGAATCCACGAATTTGCGTCAAAATGCTAGCGGCAGTGGTGCCCATGATTCTGCATCACACTTATCCTGCGAAGCCTTAATGCAAAAGGCTCGACCTCACGCAGCTTCGCGATGATTTGCTCAGCTTGGACGATTCCTCGCCATACTCCGCTCCCTTCAAGTTAACCGCCATCTTCACATAAGAACTCGACTCGATTGGGGGCAGGCCATTCACTTTGGCTTGACGCCCTTATCACCCAAGCGATCCGTCACCCAAACAGGTATGTCTCGAATCTTACGTTAAATTAATTCGAACACATCAATGCAGTATTGTGCCACGGATATGGCCAAGATATACACCCGTGTCCATCGGCTTCTGCGGCTCATCGCCGCCATTCAGTCCCGACGTGATCTGAACGTGTCCGATTTGGCCAGGCTTTGTGAAGTGCACGAACGCACGATCTATCGCGATCTAGATACATTAAATGCGTCCGGCGTTCCCTGCGCTTTAGACCCCGTTACAAAAGGCTACCGCGTCGCGGCCGGCTTCTTCATGCCGCCAGTCGAACTGACATTTGAGGAGGCCATGTCGGTGGTGGCGCTGTTGGAAGAAGTGGGCGACGGCGTACAGGTGCCCTACCTGTCGGCCGCCAGCAAAGCCGCAGAAAAACTGCGGGCGCAGTTGCCGGCCGCCGTATTCGAAGCCGTCGATGAATTCGCCGGCGGCCTGCACATCGACTTAGCCCGTTCGTCCGCCGACGACTCGGCCCGCGACGTGTACGACGACGTACGCCAAGCCCTGACAGAGTGCCGGGTGCTGCGCTGCCGGTACGATTCGCCCAAACGCCCGAACGAAGCCGATGACGAATTCGAGTTCCACCCCTACGCGCTGTGGTTCTGCCAACGCACCTGGTACGCCGTCGGCCACCACGGCGGCCGCGGCGCCGTTCGCCGATTGAAACTCAATCGCTTTCTGTCGATGTACCCGACGGATCGTACGTTCGCCATCCCGCCCGACTTCGACCTTCACGACGACCTCGGCCTCGCCTGGCGAATGATCCGCGGCCAACCCCGCTGCCGCGTGCGCGTCCGCTTCGATCCGCCCTTCGCCGACGCCGCCAGCGAAACCCGCTGGCATCCGACGCAGGAAGAAGAATGGGACGACAACGGCCGGGTGACGCTGAGTTTTACCGTCGACGGGCTGGACGAAATCGTCTGGTGGGTCCTCGGCTATGGGCCGGGGGCGACGGTGCTGGAACCGGTAGAACTGATTCAACGAATCCGTGATCTGGCCAGCGGATTGATCCAAAAATAGGGGCTGAAGTAGCTAAGGGTTAATGTTTTGCGTGTCTGAACCACGTTTTGAGCTGATTTATCAGGGTTTTGTGATCGCCGCCGTTGAATCGCCACTCGCACTCTTTGAGGAACCAGTAGAAGTTCTCCTTTTTGATGCCATTGAACCGCCGCAGGTGACGCTTGGCCTGGTTCCAGAAGTTCTCGATCCCGTTAATGTGGTTCTTCTTCCGCACGAACGTTTTTGAGTGGTTGATCCGCCGGTGCCGGAAGTCGCTGACGTCCAACGCATTGTACGAGCGGAACGTGTCGGTGTAGACGACGCTGTCCGGCCGGACACGCTCCTGGATGATCGGCAGGATCGTCCCCGAGCGGGCGTCGGGGATGATCGCGGTGTAGACCTTGCCGCCTCGCTTCAAAAGCCCGAAAACCACGACTTTTCCCGCCGCGCCCCGGCCGCGTTTGCCTTTGCGTACGCCGCCGAAGTAGCTCTCGTCGGCCTCCACTTCGCCCGGGAGATCGTATGACGGCAGCTTGCTGGCGATCAGTTGTCGTAGCCGCATGAAAAAGCGAATTGCGGTGTTCGGCTGAACCCCGGCCAATTGGGCCGCCGCACAAGCGGTCACGCCGGCCACAAAAAGCTTGAGAAGTTCGTGCTGCTTTCGCGGCGAAAGGCGGCTCCGCCGATCGTACATGGCTGCCATGCTAGAACCTCGATGCGGTCCTTAGCTACTTCAGCCCCTATTCTTAAACCGACAGTCGGCGCTGACATGATGTTGTCAGTGCCGGCCCATAAGGTGCTGGCATGAGTCGTGGCGACCCACGATCATGGGTCGATCGGAAACTTTGGTATACGATCCTGCAGACCGAGCGGGATCGACGGCTGGCTGCCGGGGGTGGCCGGCCGATTACGGGGCGGAATCTGGGGCGGCTGCTGGGGCGGCGATTGGGGCGGGCCGGGTATTTAACGAGTGATCTGGATTTAAAACGAATCGGCCAATTGGCCGGGAAGGATTGCGCGATGAGCGATGTGAAACCGTTGACGTATGAAGTCTTGAGCCAGGCCGTCGCTTCGGCGGCGGCGTTCCGGTGCCGGCGGAAACTGCAGCCGGCGGGCGGGGAAGGCGACAAGGTGTTTCCTCCTACATTTGCGGGTGCAATTTATGCCGTGGAAGAACGCCGCGTGCCGGGTAAAGCCGAGCCGGTGAAGTGTGTAGTGCTGGATACCGTGCAATCCCAAGCCAACCGGATGGAAGAGGCGCTGCAGGAGGCCGTGGACGAAGGGCAAATTAAAATGCCGCTGATCGTCGTGGATTTCAGCGATGCGAAGCTGCCCGACTCCGTGGGGCGCATCAGCAGTCTTCAGGCACCCACCGAATCGCCGACGCGATTTTGCGGGACAGCGAACACGACAAGAAGCCGTTCCGTGAGTCGACGGTTGGGAAGGAAATCGACCGCGCCAGCGCGGCCTTCGCGACGCCGCTGCTGCGGCTGTGCCCGACTGCCCTGGTGTTCGGCATGTGGGATTCGACCGGGCCTAAGGGGGGCCTGGGAACGAAGTTCGAACGCGCCATTGTTTCGGAAGTCGTCGGCATCAATGCGGCGATTAATGAGAAAAATTACGGAATCCGTCGCGATCCGCTGGGCATTCGTGCAGCCGTCAAAGTGCAGCAGGAAACGTCGTCGCAATGGAAAATCGCCAGTGACGCCAAGGCCAAGAATGCCGTCAGCCCGTCGGCGATCAACCATAGCAGCGTGCCGTTCGACTCGGACAACGGCGGCATTACTGTCGAATACGCCGAGCAGGTGACCACGCTATCGCTGATCGCACTGCGCCGCCTGCGTTTCCCCACCGACGCCGGCCCCGCCAAGGCTGACACGAACACGGCCGCGCGGACGGTGCTGGCGGCGCTGGGCCTTTGCTCGGCGGCGCTGGCGTTCGCGCCGGGGATGGATTTGCGGTCGCGGTGCGTGCTGTTCCCCGAAGGGCCGATGGAGTGGGAACTGCTGGCCACGCCGGGGGCGACGCCGGTTCGCTACACGCTGGACGCGGCCGCGGCGGTGAAGCTGCTGAGCGATGCCGCCGCCGCGGTGAAAAAAGCCGGCCTGCCCTGGGATACCGAACCGGTCGTGCTGACCCCGTCAAAGCAGTTGGTGGAACTGGTTCGGAAAAGCCAGGAACTGGCCGTCACGGAAACCTCCGAAGCCTGAACATGTTGGAGGCACCATGTCCTTATCTATTGGCATCCGATTTTTGACCGGCTACTGCGTGGCCGCGCGGTCGAAGACCGATCCGCGGCCGGAGTGGCCACCGCACCCGGCGCGGCTGTTCATGGCGCTGGCGGCGGCGTATTTCGAATGCGACGGCGGCGACGCCGAGCGGGCGGCGCTGGCGTGGCTGGAATCGCTGGCCGCCCCACAGCTGACGCTGCCGGCGGCGGCCACGGTGAACGAGGCGATTCCCGTCTTCGTACCGACAAATGACCGCACGTCGTTGACGCGGGGCGGATCGATCCAGACGCTGCCGGCCCTTAAGCGGCATCGTGCCGAGCGGCTGTTCCCGCGAACGCACCTGCCCGATGACGCTGACAGCGTTTATCTGCAATGGCCCGACGCCGACGAAGCGGGCGAGCGTCAGCACCGCGCGGCGCTGGGTCGTTTGTGTGGGCAGGTTTCGCGGCTGGGCCACAGTAGTTCGCTGGTGCAGGTTTGGCAGACGAGCGAAACGCCCACGGACGGCTGGCGAACGCTCGAGCCATCGGACACGCGATCGGGCGAGCGTCTGCGTGTCGTCAGCCGCACGGCCGGCACGCTGGAGCGGCTGGAAATTGCCTATCAAACGCCGCCCTACCGTTACGAACATAAAGCGGCCCAGACCTATGTTCCAAAGGCGGAAGCCGACGCGGCCGCTGCCGTGACGGTGTTCGATCCGCGGCTGGAGGTGTTCGCGTTGCAGTCGGTCGGTTCGTCGCCGCGGTGGCTTCAGTTGGAAACCACGCTCGCGCTGACGACCACGTTGCGGCGGGCGATTCTGGAGCGTTGTCCGCAGCCGGTGCCCGAAAGCATTAGCGGCCACGCCGACGGTGGCGCGCCGACACAGCGGCCGCACATCGCCCTGCTGCCGCTGGGCTTCGTCGGGCGCGAACACGCCGACGGCCACCTGCTGGGCGTCGCCGTGGCGTTGCCGCGTGAGATGAGCGAGGCCGATCAGGAAAAACTGGCGGAAGCGCTCGATCACATCGCCGACGAAGATAGCGACGCTGCCAAGGAAAGATTCAAAAAGCAGGAAGGCGGCCTGACGTTTGCCGCCGCCCAATTCCCCGGCCTGGGAAGCTGGCGTCCGATTCGGCCGAGCGTGCTGGACGACAGCCGGGTCAATCTACGGCCCGAGACCTGGACAGCCGCCGCCCGGCGCGGCCGCCGAACCTGGGCCAGTGTGACGCCGATCGTCTTCGACCAACACGCCAAGGCCCGATCGAAGGCAGGCTATTTGGACGAATGCACCCGGTTGATCGCCGAAGCGGCAAAGCAGGCGGCCGGCGGTGCGGCCGTCGTCGGCGTGGATTTGACGCCAATTTCATTGTTCGCCGGCGCGCCCGGTGCCCACGCGTTTCCCCGCCTGCGTCGCAAGGACGGCAGCCAGCGGCGGCAGACGCACGCCGTCATCACGTTCGACCGCGATGTCGTCGGCCCCCTTTTGATCGGCGCCGGCCGCTTCCGCGGCTACGGCCTGATGCGGCCGCTGGACGAAAGGACCCATTCATGAGTTCGCTTTCAGTAACCGATTTCAAAAAATTCTTCGCCGCTATCCACAAGTTCGAGCCGTTTCGTTGGCAATGCCTTTTGCTGGAGCGGGTAATGGAGCAGGATTGGCCGAACCTGATCGACCTGCCCACCGCCAGCGGGAAGACGGCCTGCATCGACGTTTCGATTTTCGCGCTGGCCGCCGGCGTGAAGACGCCGCGGCGGACGTGGTTCGTGGTCGACCGCAGGATCGTTGTGGATGAAGCATTCGAACGCGCCAAGAAGATCGCAGTCGCGCTCAAATACGCCGTCGCGAGCAAGGCGCAACAGAAAGAGATCGCCAAAGACGCGGACTTGGCGGCCGTGCTGGCTGAGGTCGCTGATCCTGCGGCGGATATCCTGAAGCAGGTCGGGCAGTCGTTGCTCGCACTCGGCGGCAGCCAACAGACACCACTCGAAGTCGCCCGGCTGCGTGGCGGCGTGCCGCGTGACGTGGCGTGGGCGGGCAATCCCGCCCAGCCAGCCGTACTGACCAGCACCATCGACCAGGTCGGCTCACGCCTGCTGTTCCGCGGCTACGGCATCGGCCAGAACGCGCAACCCGTCCACGCTGCACTGGCGGGCAATGACAGCTTGATCGTGCTGGATGAAGCCCACCTGGCCGCGCCGTTTTTACAGACCGTGCAGGCGATCGAAAAGTTCCGCGACAAGCCATGGGCCGAAAAGTCGGCGTTGACGCCGTTCAAACTGGTAGTGATGTCGGCAACGCCGCCGCCCGGCATGAACAATCCGGAGCGTTTTCCCGAAGACCATGAGCGTGCTGACGCGCTGAACCATCCGTTATTGCAACAGCGCATGGCGGCCCTCAAGCCGACGGTGCTGGCCGAAGCCAAAACGCCCAAGGCCGCCAAGGGCAAATCGGTCGCGGCTGTTTGTGACGACGAACTCGTCCTGGACGCGGCCGCCCGCGCCGCCGGATACGTAGCCAAGGGACGCCGTCGCGTGGGGGTGATGGTCAATCGCGTCGCCACGGCTCAGTTGATTCATAAGCAGTTGGCCGAGTCGCAGATCGATGCCGAGATCAAGCTGCTCACCGGCCGCCTTCGGCCGCTGGACCGCGACGCACTGCTGGCCGAACTGACGCCGAAGCTCCGCTCCGGCAGTCGCGAAGAGCTGCTCAAGCCCATCATCCTCGTCACCACGCAATGCCTGGAAGTGGGCGCGGATTTCAGTTTCGAAGCCCTCATTAGCGAATGCGCCAGCCTCGACGCACTGCGCCAACGCTTCGGCCGCCTGGCCCGGCTCGGCACGCCGGCCGACGCCGAGGGGACGATCCTGATTCGCAAAAAAGACGCCAGGCCGGAAAGCAAGATCGACGACGAAAAGCCGCTCGACCCGATCTACCACAACGCCGCCGCCCGCACGTGGAACTGGCTGACGGCCGACGGTGCGACGTCGATCGACATGGGCATCGACGCACTCTCGCCGCGCTTGAAGGCACTGGATGCCGAAGCGATGGCAAAACTGCTCGGCCCGCAACTGCGCGCCCCGACCCTGCTGCCGGCCTATTTGGATTTGTGGTCGCAAACGACCGATCCGCGCCCCGCCATCGAGCCCGATATCCCACTGTTTCTGCACGGCGTGCCGCCGGCGGATGAAAAACCCAGGGTCACCGTGCAGGTGCTCTGGAGGAACGATCTCGATCTCGCGGCAAAAGACGAGGACTGGGCCGATCTGATCGCCAACCTTCCGCCGCTGCCGGGCGAACTGCTGCAGGTGCCGCTTCGTCTGCTCGAATCATTGCTCGGCACGTACGAAAAAGACGCCGCCGTCGACGCCGATCTGGAAGGCCTGACCGAATCGCCTCCCGACGAACGACGCAAGCCTCAGAAACAGACGGCATCCGAAGCGTTCGTCCTCTGGCGCGGCCGAAAGGATTGCGGGCGTATCGAATCTTTCTCCGAACTTCGCACCGATGACATAGTGGTCTTCCCTGCAAGCTCAAAAACTTTCGAGGCACTGCTTCCCGAGGTATCGCGTTCTGACAACCCGCGGCCTGCCGATGTCGATGACGCCGCCTACCAGTTGAAGCACGGCGCCATGCGAGAACGGTTCCGTACCGTCGACGGGAAAGGCCAACCGACCGAACTGGACGAAGACGCCGAGCGTGAACTTCGGGCCGATCGCAAGGATGTCAACGGTAACCCGATCTTCAATCGCGCCATCATTGGCAGCTATGGCAACGGCTTCTATCACATCACGCAGCGCGTCCGCCCGCAGCCTGTGGACGCGTGGGAGAGTGATGAAGACGAAGACGCCGGGCTCTATGACACGGCCACGCCGGACAGGCTTTCGCTGGACGCTCACACGCGGGCAGTGCGTAAGGCGGTCGATGCGATGCTAAATCGGATACCGGCGTTGGGCGATCTCGCGGCGGTGCTGCAACGCGCCGCCGATCTTCATGACATCGGCAAGGCCGACTCCCGATTCCAGTTTATTCTCTCCGGCGGCCGGCGCGGCGGCACAACGCTGCTCGCCAAATCCAAGACGTCCGATCGACCGACCAGGCAACAGACACAACGCCTGTACGAACTATCCCTGCTGCCGAAGGGATTCCGCCACGAGCTGCTCTCCTCGCAGATGGCCGACCTGTTATGCCGGCCGAAAGATCAGGAGAGCACGCGCGACCTGGAACTGCACCTGATCGGCGCTCACCACGGCCAATGTCGGCCGTTCGCCCGGGTGGTGCTGGACGAACTGCCGCCGGCGACGACGTGCCCGTCGGCATACGGGGAAATCGCCATCACGCCTGCCCAGCGATCCGAACGCCCGCCGCACCGCCTCGACAGCGGCGTCGCCGAACGGTTCTGGACACTCACCCGCCATTACGGCTGGTGGGGGCTGGCGTACCTAGAAGCGATTCTCCGCTGTGCGGATACCCATGCCAGCAAATTCGCCGAAGAAGGAGGCTCGCGATGAACGAATCCAAGAACACAATCGAACTCACCGGCCTCGACGGTTCAAATCCGCTGGCGTTTTTGGCGGCGCTGGGAACGCTCTATTTGCTCAATCGAATGTCAGGTGCAGTCCGGACTTTTGGAATGTCGCGATTATCGTGGGCGAGCCCGTCACTCGCGCCATCATTGCACTTCGATAGCGGTGTTAACGCTGATGCGTTGGTCCAAAATCTGACTCATTGCGTCCGTAGTCACTTTGCCAACGGCCAACGTCCCTATTTCCTTTACAACGACATCATTGCTATTGAGCCGGATAAATTTCGATCTGTTATAGACCGCTCAATCGGCAACCATGACGAAGCTGTAATTGATCTTCTATCGGGATTTGGCACGGATGCAGTTGTCCAAACGGGCGGGAAAAAAGCCGGATGCATTGAGCCAAGTGAAATCAGTTTCTCCAATGGCCAGAGCATGCGTTACCTCTTGGATGCTTATTCCGAATTGGTGAACGGTCTAACAACCAAGAGCTCGACGTATGCGCCCGTTGATGCTGGCAAGATCAAGGAAGCTCTGTTTTCTCCTTGGACTTATACAGACCACCACAAGGAGCTACGATGGGATCCAACCGAATTGCGACTTGGAGCAATGCCATCTCAAGCACGTGGAACAGTTGTTGGCGCGAATGTACTCGCTTTCTGGTCATTCGCAATGCTGCGATCAATGCCGACTTCCAATGGCTTACAGACCACAGCAGTTCATCGAATCTCTGGGGCAAAACGCCGACGAACTTACTTTCTCATGCCCCAATGGCGATATCCTGCAGCATTTGAAGTCGTGCGGACATTGATGGAAAGCGACTTGCTTCGACTTTACGCAATAACGTCAAGGCGATTACGGGCTTCATCTGTTCTTTCTAATGACGATAAAGAGCTTGATAGGAAACACGCTACTACGGCTGCTCATCTTAATGCCCAAGGGATAACGCACGTTTTCGCCTGCGAAATCATCACTGAGATGAAAGCGAATTACTTCGCTCCGTCGTTTGAACTCTAGGAGCCGTCCATGCCTTCCAACGTCTCCATCGTCGGCGACGAAGCGCTCACGCTCGACATGATCGGGCAGTACACCTTCTGCCCGCGGCGGTTTCACCTGATGTACGTCGACGGCCGATGGGAGGACAACGTCTACACCATCGAAGGCCGGCACACGCATCGGCGGGTGGACCGGATCGACCATTTGCTGCCCGACGCCGATACTGAACCTGAAATGGCGGCCGAAACAAAAGGCGACGATGAACCGCCGACCGTTTCGCGTTCGGTTCCGCTGTCGTCGACGACGCTGGGTCTGTCGGCGAAGCTGGACTTGGTCAGTTCCGACGGCAGCGAGGCCGTGCCCGTGGAAACCAAGCGCGGCCGCGTGCCCAACAACGCCGAACGCTGCCACGACACGCATCGTGTGCAACTGATGGCCCAAGCGCTTCTGCTGCGCGAGCACGGGTATCACAGCGATCATGGCGTCGTCTATTTCGCCGGATCAAAAACGCGCGTGGATGTGCCGTTCACGCCGGACCTGGAGCAGCAAACACGCGATCTGATTCGCCAGACCCACGCAGCCGCTTCGCTAACCGTGCTGCCCGATCCGCTGGACGACAGCCCTAAATGCAATGGCTGTTCACTGGCGGGCATTTGCCTGCCGGATGAAACGCTGGCGCTGCGACGGACGAGCGATTCAACAACAGATGCCGCGTCGATCGCTGCACCGCCAACGGTCAAACCGCGGCACGGCACGGATGACGAGGACGCCGCACACCTCCGCCGGCTTTACCCGCCGCGGCCGGACGCCACGCCGCTGTACGTTCAAACGCAAGGCGCTTTTGTCGGCAAACGCGGCGAGAGCCTGGTCGTCCGTGCCGATGGGCAGGATCTAACGCGTGTTGGCCTGAAGGACGTCAGCCAACTCGTCCTCTGCGGCAATGTGCAGGTTTCCACGCAGACGATGCACCTGCTGTGCGAATCGGACGTGCCGGTGGTGATGCTGTCGAGCGGCATGTGGTTTTACGGGATCGCCCACGGCCAGTCGCTGCGCAATGCGTACGACCGCGCCGCTCAGTTTCATGTGGCCGCCGACGCGGGCCGATCTTTGACGTTCGCCAAGTCCGTGGTGCGCGACAAAGCCCAGAACCAGCGAACCCTGCTCCGCCGGAACGTTTCGCCGTCGCAAGAATTGGATCGCGTGCTGGCCGACATCGATCGGCTTTTGGCGCGCATCGATTCGGTCGAATCGGCCGAGGTCTTACTGGGCATCGAGGGGAACGCGGCGCGGCTCTACTTCTCGCGATTCGCCGACATGCTCAAGCCCCGAGATTTTGACGCCAATTGGGACTTCGACAACCGCAATCGCCGGCCGCCCAAAGACCCCGTCAACGCCATGCTCAGTTTCGCTTACGCACTGCTGGCCAAGGAATGCACGGTGGCCCTGCTAGCCGAGGGGCTCGATCCGTACTGGGGCTTCTACCATCGTCCCCGGCACGGCCGGCCGGCCTTGGCGCTGGACTTGATGGAACCGCTGCGTCCGGTGGTGGCCGACTCCGCCGTGATCACCGCCATCAACACCGGCATGGTTCGCGGCGCCCATTTCGCCCGCACCGCCGCCGGGTGCGCCATGAACGACACGGGCCGCAAAGGTCTGCTCCGCGCGTACGAAGCACGCCTGGACCAACTGATCACCCATCCTGCGTTCGATTATCGTTGTTCGTGGCGCAGCGTTATCCGCCTGCAAGCCCGCCTGCTGGCCCGATGGCTCCGCGGCGACATCCCAGCCTTTACGAATCCGGTTACTCGTTGAACCGATTAGCGGAGTATTCATGGGCCGTCGCAATTTTCTTGTTTCCTATGACATCAGCGACGACAAACGCCGCACCAAGATCTTCCATCTTCTGCAGGCCAACGGTGATCACGCCCAGTTTTCTGTATTCCTCTGCCAGTTAAATGGTTCGGAACTGGCGCGTCTGCGTGCCGGCCTACAGCCGCTGGTGCACGCAAAAGAGGACCAAGTGCTCATCATCGATTTGGGAAAAGCGTATACTGACGAGCCGTTACAACTGGAGGCGCTCGGCCAACCTTATGTCCCAGTTGTTCGGGCCATGATTGTCTAAGCCTTCGCGAGCGGCGACATGGTGCATAACACCTTGGAACCGCTCGAGCTCTTTGGCAAGTAAAGACTTATATGCGTTTTCCGGTACGTAAGCTTGTTCCCCTCCTGCCAGGCAGCGGTAACTGCTCGTTTAGCAACGTGCATCTGCCTGGCATTGCCCGCTTTAGAGATAGCGGGCCTTCCGCGCTTAACCAAGCGCGGCTCCGTTGAAGCCAGTCGGACGAAGAAGCCTTCACGATCACGTACCCCCTTCCGCGCTTAACCAAGCGCGGCTCCGTTGAAGCGGCCAGACTCGAAGGTGATCTAGGCATCATCGCATCCCTTCCGCGCTTAACCAAGCGCGGCTCCGTTGAAGCCGTATCAGGGTCGCAGCCGACGTACATGGTCTGATTCCTTCCGCGCTTAACCAAGCGCGGCTCCGTTGAAGCGTAACTGGTGTGCGTGTACTGTCGCACCGTTGGCGTGCCTTCCGCGCTTAACCAAGCGCGGCTCCGTTGAAGCCTCGCGGCGCTTGTTGTTACGTCGAGGGTTGACTCCCTTCCGCGCTTAACCAAGCGCGGCTCCGTTGAAGCATCCTGAACCTGCCGGCGCTCGATCTGATCCGTCAGCCTTCCGCGCTTAACCAAGCGCGGCTCCGTTGAAGCACGTACAAGCCGGTGCCGAACGTGCCGGCCGACCACCTTCCGCGCTTAACCAAGCGCGGCTCCGTTGAAGCCGGTAGCCCTTTGGTAATCCGATTGAATTCGCGAACCTTCCGCGCTTAACCAAGCGCGGCTCCGTTGAAGCTCGATCAGGCCAACGCCAATGACCTGATGTTGCAGCCCTTCCGCGCTTAACCAAGCGCGGCTCCGTTGAAGCATGCGTGTTGGCCTGCATCAAGTCAGGCAGTCGAGACCCTTCCGCGCTTAACCAAGCGCGGCTCCGTTGAAGCACCTACCCATGGTTTGACCGCGGGAATGCTTTCGCCCCTTCCGCGTTAACCAAGCGCGGCTCCGTTGAAGCTATACGCCGACCACAACCGGCAATCGCACGATCAGCCCTTCCGCGCTTAACCAAGCGCGGCTCCGTTGAAGCACGCTATGCCGTTGGTTGACCGGGGTTCTATGCGGCCCTTCCGCGCTTAACCAAGCGCGGCTCCGTTGAAGCATTAAGGAAGCGGTAGGCGGCAAGGTACACCGTTACCCTTCCGCGCTTAACCAAGCGCGGCTCCGTTGAAGCGGTGTTCCCGCGCGAACGGGCGTGGGGTTTCTGGACCCTTCCGCGCTTAACCAAGCGCGGCTCCGTTGAAGCGGCGTGCTGCTGATCGGCATCACGTTCGGCTGCGCGCTTCCGCGCTTAACCAAGCGCGGCTCCGTTGAAGCGCCCTGCTGGGGCCGCGGGGGACGGGCAAGTCGACCCTTCCGCGCTTAACCAAGCGCGGCTCCGTTGAAGCACGAAGCCCGGCTGCAACGTCTGCATCCACATCCACCTTCCGCGCTTAACCAAGCGCGGCTCCGTTGAAGCGGGGTAGGAAGAGGGGGTTCCAGGGGGAGAAACCGGCCTTCCGCGCTTAACCAAGCGCGGCTCCGTTGAAGCCGGCGGTATCGGCCGCAGTACACGACCACGCAGTACCCTTCCGCGCTTAACCAAGCGCGGCTCCGTTGAAGCGTATTTCGCAGTCACGTGGCCCGTACGCATGGGATCCTTCCGCGCTTAACCAAGCGCGGCTCCGTTGAAGCCCGTACAAGCCGAAGTAAACCCGTTTGGCCTCTGTCCCTTCCGCGCTTAACCAAGCGCGGCTCCGTTGAAGCTCGTGACGCAAGACGCCGCCGAAAGTCAGCGCGGCGCCTTCCGCGCTTAACCAAGCGCGGCTCCGTTGAAGCCATGAGCTTGCCGCCCGCCCGGGCGTCACACGCGACCTTCCGCGCTTAACCAAGCGCGGCTCCGTTGAAGCCACCAAGCGGCAGTCGGCACCGAACGTGTCGGCGTCCCTTCCGCGCTTAACCAAGCGCGGCTCCGTTGAAGCCTGCTGGTCGGCATCACGTTCGGCTGCGCGGCCGCGCCTTCCGCGCTTAACCAAGCGCGGCTCCGTTGAAGCCTTAAGCGGGCCGTCGACGAAGTCGCCCGGCCAGTCCTTCCGCGCTTAACCAAGCGCGGCTCCGTTGAAGCACGCGGTCTGTGCTGCCGCACTCCACGCTGCCGGCACCCTTCCGCGCTTAACCAAGCGCGGCTCCGTTGAAGCGCACACACCGGAGGCGCACGTCTTGACCAATCAGGACCTTCCGCGCTTAACCAAGCGCGGCTCCGTTGAAGCAATTGCCATGCCCGCGGTGTCGATTCTATCGTTCTCCTTCCGCGCTTAACCAAGCGCGGCTCCGTTGAAGCCAGTTCGAAGCCGATCGTCATAAGCTCCCACGCAATCCTTCCGCGCTTAACCAAGCGCGGCTCCGTTGAAGCCTTGAAAAGCACTGGCCGAACGTGCCGAAGTGGAAGCCTTCCGCGCTCAACCAAGCGCGGCTCCGTTGAAGCAAGGGCCGCGTGACGAACTGGGAGATTCCGACGTTCCTTCCGCGCTTAACCAAGCGCGGCTCCGTTGAAGCTTGCATGGACGTGCCGGCGGGGCGGTAACGCGTTCGCCCCTTCCGCGCTTAACCAAGCGCGGCTCCGTTGAAGCGGGCAGAGCATCGCCGATCGGATGCGGCAGCACGGCCCTTCCGCGCTTAACCAAGCGCGGCTCCGTTGAAGCTAACCCGAAATCTTCGATCGCTTCTGCCCGGTGACACCCTTCCGCGCTTAACCAAGCGCGGCTCCGTTGAAGCGCAATCGTCTATACCGTTGTTTGTAAAACCCCGCCGCCTTCCGCGCTTAACCAAGCGCGGCTCCGTTGAAGCGGCGAAGGTCAGTCGGTACAAGCGGGCCTCGGAGACCCTTCCGCGCTTAACCAAGCGCGGCTCCGTTGAAAGTGGCAAGGGCCTTGTGCACGGCTGTGCTAGCGGCATCACCGGCCAAAAACGTCATAAAAAGTAAGGGGCTGAAGTAGCTAAGGACCGCATCGAGGTTCTAGCATGGCAGCCATGTACGATCGGCGGAGCCGCCTTTCGCCGCGAAAGCAGCACGAACTTCTCAAGCTTTTTGTGGCCGGCGTGACCGCTTGTGCGGCGGCCCAATTGGCCGGGGTTCAGCCGAACACCGCAATTCGCTTTTTCATGCGGCTACGACAACTGATCGCCAGCAAGCTGCCGTCATACGATCTCCCGGGCGAAGTGGAGGCCGACGAGAGCTACTTCGGCGGCGTACGCAAAGGCAAACGCGGCCGGGGCGCGGCGGGAAAAGTCGTGGTTTTCGGGCTTTTGAAGCGAGGCGGCAAGGTCTACACCGCGATCATCCCCGACGCCCGCTCGGGGACGATCCTGCCGATCATCCAGGAGCGTGTCCGGCCGGACAGCGTCGTCTACACCGACACGTTCCGCTCGTACAATGCGTTGGACGTCAGCGACTTCCGGCACCGGCGGATCAATCACTCGAAATCGTTCGTGCGGAAGAAGAACCACATTAACGGGATCGAGAACTTCTGGAACCAGGCCAAGCGTCACCTGCGGCGGTTCAATGGCATCAAAAAGGAGAACTTTTATTGGTTCCTGAAAGAGTGTGAGTGGCGATTCAACGGTGGCGATCACAAAACCCTGATAAATCAGCTCAAAACGTGGTTCAGACACGCAAAACATTAACCCTTAGCTACTTCAGCCCCTAAAGTAAATTAAGAATCTGGTATGTTCTGTGCGCAGAAGGTCATAGCCGATCGGAAAGAACGAATGGGTTGGGAACAACTTCTGGTTTGGGTGAGCTGACGAGTCGACAAACAACTAAGGCCGAAGGTCGAATACCTGTGACCGAGAAGCGAATTCTACGCAGTCAGATTCCAGGTCGCCCGCATGTAACGGATGAGCAACGAATCATGCCTGCGATCCTTGGCAAAAGCTACCTTGGCACAGGTCGCTTCGATCGTCACGCCGGAGATGATTCTCGGCTGGCACCACAAGCTCATCTCCGCGAATTTTGATTCATCAAACAAACGAGCAGAGCCAATGGGTCACCCGCCGACCGATCCGCTCATCGTACAGCACATTCTACCGATGGCCCCTGAGAATGCGGCGTGGGGCTATCTCCGGATTACGGACGAACTCGCAAAACTCGAAATCACGGTCAGCCGCCAGACCGTCAAGAACATTCTTGAGCATCATGGTCTTGATCCGGACACGCGGCTGAAGAACAAAACCAGTTGGCATGAACTTCATCCGGTCTCATAGCGCTTGCCTGCGGTAGTCCAGCAACAGAGGCATTGTATCGGGTGCCATCGCCCGATTTGCGCGAACAGTTGCATCTAAGCATAGCGTCTCGATCAGATCACGCAGAATGCCGATGAGGGCAATACTTCGGCGATCTCGGGCATACGCGGGCCCGCCGTATTAGCATTCGGTCTGTGATATGCTGAGCAAAAGCATTTCAATTACCAATTTCTTGTCATTAGCGGTTTGATTCGTTCACTTCACGCCATCAATGTTCGTGGATTACCCGGATGGCAGGGGTGGACTCCTTCCAGCGGAATGAAGTGAGCCAACGCACGACGACGTAGAAGACCGGCGTGAAGATCAAACCGAAGAACGTCACGCCCAGCATGCCCGAGAACACTGCCGTGCCGAGAGCGCGACGAAGCTCGAACCCTGCGCCGTGACTGGTGACCAGCGGCAGCACACCGAGGATGAAGGCGAAAGAGGTCATCAGGATCGGCCGCAACCGAACCCGCCCGGCTTCAACCGCGGCCGATACTGCGTCTTTACCATGCTTGTCTTGCTCTTCCTTGGCGAACTCTACGATCAGGATCGCGTTTTTACACGCGAGGCCCACCAGCACAACAAACCCGATCTGCGTCAGTACGTTGTTGTCCATGCCTCGCAGCCACACGCCCACTATCGCGCACAGCAAACACATCGGCACGATCAGAATGATCACCAGCGGCAACGACCAGCTTTCGTACAGCGCGGCCAGTGCCAGGAAGACGAACAGCACGCACAGCGGGAACACGTAGAGTGATGTATTCCCGGCAAGAATCTGCTGGTAATACAAGCCTGTCCACGTCGCCCCATAGCCCTGCGGCAGGGTCTTATGCGCAGCGGCTTCCATGGCCTCGATCGCCTGCGAACTGCTGCCCCCCGGGCCGGTATCGCCGTAGACCTCGGCCGACGGGTAGAGGTTATAGCGAGTCACGAACTCCGGCCCGGTCACCTGTTTGAACGTCGTCAGCGAGCCGAGTGGCACCATCGCCCCCTTGTCGCTGCGGGCACGTAGCTTGGCGATGTCTGACGGGTCCAGCCGGTGCTTGGCGTCAGCGGCAGCCGTCACGCGGAACGGTCGGCCGAAGACGTTGAAGTCGTTCACATACTGCGAGCCGATGTTGACCTGCAAGGCGTCGAGCACGCGGCTCGTCGGTACATTCAGCATCTCGGCCCGAGTGCGGTCGATGTCCGCGTACAACTGCGGCGAGCTCGCCCTGAACTGCGTGTACACCCCAGCGAGCCGCTTGTCGCCATTAGCGGCAGCCGACAGGTCGGCCGCAAGGGCCGCGAGCGCCGCGCTGCCGCGTCCGCTGCGGTCTTGCACCTCGTAGGTGAATCCGCCCAGGCTGCCCAGGCCAGGCACCGTCGGCGGCGGAATGACGAACACACTTGCTTCCTTGATGTCGGCCAGGCGCGCCTGCACGTCCGCCATCATGGCCTTGAGGTCGCGGCCCGTCTTGTCGCGTTCGCTGAACGGTTGAAACGAGGAATAAACCACGCCGGCGTTTGTCGCGTTGGTCTGAGTCGCCCCGCTCAGGCCGGCGAAGCCGATCGTCTTCATCGCGCCCGGCACGTCTTTCACGCGGGCGATGACCTTTCGTACCAGCGCGTCCGTCCGCTCCAGCGACGAGCCGTCCGGCAACTGAAGGGCCATGATGAGGTAGCCCTGGTCGCTCGCCGGCACGAAGCCGGTCGGCACGCTGCGGAACATCTGCCCCGTCAACACCAACAGGCCGGCGTAAATCAGCACGACCACGACCGCCAGACGAGCCGAGCGGCGCAAGATCGCGGCATAGGCGTTCGAACTCGCGTCGAACGTCTTGTTGAACAGCCGAAAGAACCACCCGAGCGCGAGGTTCCAGACGCGGGCGAACCAGCCTTCGCGCGTACCATGCGGCTTCAGCAGCACGGCACACATCGCCGGCGTCAGCGTGAGCGAGTTGAACGCGGAGATGATCGTCGCCCCCGCGATCGTCAGGGCGAACTGCTTATAGAACGACCCGCTGATGCCGCTGATGAACGCCGTCGGCACGAACACGGCGCACAGCACCACCGCGATCGCAATCACCGGCCCGGCCACTTCGTCCATCGCCACGAACGACGCCTCGCGCGGCTTCAAGCCACGGGCGATATGCCGCTCGACGTTTTCCACGACCACGATCGCGTCGTCCACCACGATGCCGATCGCCAGCACGAGGCCGAACAGCGATAAGCTGTTCAATGAGAAGCCCAACCCAGACATGATGGCGAACGTGCCGATGATCGAGACCGGGATCGTTAGCAGCGGAATAATCGCTGCCCGCAGGTTCTGCAGGAACACGATCACGACGAGGACGACGAGCACGACCGCCTCGATAATCGTTTCTTGCACGGCGGCGAACGAGTCGTCGATGAACGTTGTCGGGTTGTAGCCGACGTTGCTCTCGATACCTTCGGGGTAGTCCTTCTTGAGTTCTTCGAGCGTCTTGTTCAGCGCCCGTGCGGTGGCCAGCGCGTTGGCCCCGGGCCGCTGGAAGATCAGCATGGCGACGGCAGGCTCGCCCATGAAATAGCTGTTGGTGACGTAGTTCAACGCCCCGAGTTCCACGCGGGCGACGTCTCCGACCCGCACGAGCCGGCCGTCCGGCGAGGAGCGGATGACGACGCGCTTGAACTGCTCCGGTTCTTCAAACCGCCCCTGCGTATTCAGCACCACCTGCGTCTCACGGCCGAGTTGCGTCGGCGGTTGGGCCAAGCTGCCGGCGGCCACCTGCACGTTCTGCTGCTGCAGTGCCGAGACAACCTCCCCGGCCGTCAGGTTCAGCGACTGCAAACGGTCCGGGTCAAGCCAGACGCGCATGCTGTACTCGCGGGCACCGAACACCGTGATGTCGCCGACGCCTTCCACGCGGGCCAGCGTGTCCTTCATCTGCAGGATGGCGTAGTTGCTGATGTAGAGTTGGTCGCGTTTCTGCCCAGGCGAATAGACGAAATTCACCATGAGGATGTCGGGTGCGGTCTTTTTCGTCGTCACGCCGGTACGTTGCACCTCTTGCGGCAGCCGCGCCTCGGCCACGCGTACGCGGTTCTGCGTTAGCACCTGGGCCTTGTCCAGGTCGGTGCCGAGCTTGAAGGTGACGGTGATTTTGACGGACCCGTCGTTACCGCTGACGCTGGACATGTAGAGCATGTCCTCGACGCCATTAATTTCCTGCTCGATGGGTGCGGCCACCGTGGCGGCTACCGTTTCGGCCGTCGCGCCGGGGTAGGTGGCCGTCACTACGATCGTTGGGGGCACGGCGTCCGGGAACTGCGACACCGGCAGCGATTCGTATGCCAGAATCCCGAGCAGAATAGTCACGATCGACAGCACGACCGCGAAGATCGGCCGGCGGATAAAGTAGTGCGGCAGATTCATTGGGCAACTCCTTCACTGACAATCGCCGCCGAGGCGACCGGGGCGGAGCCCGGCTCATTCCAGACGAGTTCGGTCTGCTCCGGCTGCACCGGTGTGCCGGGCCGGGCGCGTTGCACGCCGTCGACGACGACGGATTCGCTGCCGTCCAGGCCGCCCGTCACCACGCGCAGTCCGTTGAAGAGCCGGCCGAGCTGCACGCGCTTCTGCTTAACGACGTTCCCGTTGCCGACGACGTACACAAACCGGTCCGACTGATCCGCCTGCACAGCCCGGTCGGCGATCAGGACGGCCTTCTTCGGGGCCGAGCCGGCGAGACGCACATTCACGAACACGCCGGGAGCGAAGTTCGAATTGTCGTTTTTGAACAAGGCCCGCGCACGCAATGTGCCGGTGGCCGGGTCGACCTGGTTGTCGATGAAGTCGAGCGTGCCTTTGTGATGGAAGTCGTTCTCGCCGAGTACAGAGAGTTCCACGGTCGCGGTGTTCTGGAACACTTTCGCCCCGCCGGCGTCGGCCCGCAGATAGCGAAGATAGGCCTGTTCGTCGATGTCGAAGTAGGCGTAGACCGAGCCGGTGGTAACGATGTTGGTCAACAACGTCGAGTCGCTCGTGCCGCCGGCGACGAGGTTGCCAACGCTCACGAGGTGCCGGGCGATCCGGCCGGCCATCGGGGCACGCACTTCGGCGAATTCCACGTCCAGTTTCGCCCGTTCGGCGCGGGCCTTGGCGGTTTGCAGGGTCGCGGCGGCGGCTTCGGCGGTCTTGCCGCGCCGATCGAATTCTTCCTGCGAAACGGCCTTGGTCGCGACCAGATTCCGCGTGCGGTCCAGATCGTTCTTGGCCACATCAAGGCGGCTCTGCGCCTCGGCCACTTCGCCGTCGGCCACCCGGGCGGCGGCGACGTACGGACGAGGGTCGATCACGAACAAAAGGTCGCCCTTGTTCACCAGCTGGCCGTCCGTGAAATGGATCGAATCGACATACCCGCCCACGCGGGGCCGAACGTCGACCGACTCGACCGGGCCAAGGCGACCGGTGTAAATGTCTTGGTCGACCACCTCTTTCACCAAGGGCTTGGCCACGCCGACGACCGGTGCGGGCGGTGCAGCCGTCGGTTCGGGCGGCTTTTCGCAGCCGAGGGCAGCGAACATCGCGGAACCGAGAGCAAAAATTAAGGCAGGCCGAAACAGATTGGACAAAAGCATGACACTCCCGGGCTGAGCCGTGCGCCGCGGCATCCGCCACGGCCTGGTTCATTGGTTCAGAATTTATGAACTGTGGAACCAAAATGTCAAGCGTCAGTGTATACTTCTTGTGGCATGCGGCCGCTTTTCCACCCATCGGTCAACGACGTCACTGTCGAGTGCATTCTGCACTGCGCTGTCCGACCCAGTGCGCGTGGCGATTTTCGCAAAGATCGCCAGCTCCGACTGTCCTCAGATCTGCTCGGAATTCCTCAAAGTGGCAGAACACCCGGTGCCAAAATCGACGCTTTCTCAGCACTTCAAGATCCTGCGTGAGGCGGGCCTGATCCGCTCAGAGCGGCGCGGCATTGAAATGCATAACACGACGCGTTGCGCGGAACTGGAAAGCCGATTCCCAGGACTGACGACCGCGATTGTGAAGGCCCATGCCGCCCAGTCGGCCGCGAGGCGGGAAACGCACGGCAAGCGACCGGCCGCGAAGTGATCGACTTTGATGTCCGCATGCGCGAAACCTTCACCGCCGTGCCGCATCGGGCGGAAGCGTGGAGTATGGCAGGCACTTTCAGATCGGCCAGCCCAAACGCCCAAGGTTGTGATTAAACGACGGCTCGTGCGTGTGGCTTCGGCCGGCGGCGTACAAGGACTACGCGCTGGCCTGTGACTTCGTGGCTGCCCGGACGAGAGACAGCCGGCCGTATCAAGGCGTTAGCAACATCATCCCGCTAGCGGTTGAACAGAGTCAAACCCAGCCATGCGACGGACCGATTGTATGCCGAGGAGCGCTTGGAGGAACTGCGGTCGTATTATCGCAAGAAGGCCACAAGAGCCGCTGATGAGTACTTTTACACTATGGGGTGGCTTAGTGCGGATACAACGCAAAACGCACGGTTCTGAGCATCGTGCTCGAAACCGTGCGATTGAACTCCGAAAATCTTGGGTTTGTCCTAAGAAAACCGTTCGATTTGCTGCGTGACGAAAATCTCGTCCCGCTCAGTGGAGCGACGGGGGCTTAAAAAAAATTGAGTTTTTAGCTCAATATGGCGTTTTTGGTCAGATTTTCGGATGCAGATTCGGGCAACGGGCTTCGATCGGATACGAATCGGACTGCCATGGAAGCTGTTGATCTTTCGCTGTGCCTGTAGCGGGCCGGCGAAGGCTTTGGCGACAAGTTCGCGGTGTTTGGTTCCGTAAAAGTCGGCTGCCCACGCGCGTAGTTCGTCCGGCTTGCCGTCGTACTTTCGAACCGCCCGGTCGATCGCGTTGATCTCCTTCCGCAGTACCCGTTCGGCGGCGGTACTGATCAGCGTGCGGGCCAGAGCATCATCACGCTAGGCGTCAGGCTTGGCGTTGACCGACCCGAGGTTCAGGGGCAGCAGAAGCTGATCACCACCGGGGACCGGAGGCAGGTCGTCGAAGGCCCGGGCCTCGTTGATTGAGAGGAGGCCCGCATTGATGCCGGCGGCGTGGGCCGCGTAGCGCGACGACGTTTCGGCCCGCATACGGCTGTCCATGTTCATCTTGATACGGGTACTGCGTTCGTTCTCGGCCAGCAGCTTCCGCATCAACTCGTTTTCCAGTTTCGTGACCAGCGGCCGGATGGCCTGCTCGTACATCTGGCGTTCCTGCGATTCGATGCTGCTAAAGCTGGCGTTGGCGGTCTGGTCGATCAGGGCCAGCCCAACGACTGAAGCCCCCAGACGTAATGCCGAACGCCGCCATGTGATCTGTGTTCCCGTTCGAGCAGCCGTCGCGCCTGCTCGAACAGCGGCGGCAGCCGCTAGTCCTTGAACGCCCACCGTGTTCAAGCGCCAAGCCGCGAACTCAACGCCGCCAGATAGTGCGATGGGTTCAGGACCAGTTCACCGTGGCCGTAGCTGCTACCGTGCTCGGCAACGGCCCGTTCGGCCAGCAGCACGACCAGCCGGTAGGGGTTAGGCTTTGGTCGCAAGAACTGGCGGCCGGATGAACAATTTGTTGATAACTCGGGGATAAGATGAATCTCTTCACTAAAAAACTTGTCTTTACGCATGCGGGTTAGCATACTGTTCGGTCCGCATGATTCGACGGAGGCTGGTTTGGGTCGACCTTATCACAACGAAGTGGCAGAGTTGCCGGAGACATACGCTTGGGCGTGCCAACAAGATATCACGACGCTCGTCTCTTGGATCTCAGCACTCGGTTCCAAACCGTTGGTCGCGATCGGTTCCGGCGGTTCCCTTTCAACGGCGACATTTGCCACGACATTGCACAGCCGTTTCACAGGAGGCCTTGCGACAACGCTCACTCCGCTCGAATCGCAACACGCATTGACTCGCGCTGCCAACGCGGGCGTCATGTTGTTGAGCGCCGCCGGATCCAACCGAGACGTTCTGTCTGCGTTTCGTCATGTCGTGGGCGCGGAACCCCGACACCTTCTCGCGATCTGCGCACGCCGCGACAGTAAACTCGCATCGCTTTGTGCCGCCCACGAACTCGCCGACTTGTATGAGTTTGATCATCCGAGCGGCAAAGATGGTCACTTGGCAACCAATTCGCTTGTGGCCACGGCGTGTCTAATTCTCCGCGCCAGTGCAGAAGCTTGCGGTCGAGATTTATGTCTACCCGATTCGGCTGCGGCCCTCTTGAGTCTCCAGGCCACTGATTGGGAAGGCGTAATCGGCGACATCGCCCAATCGGCCGCAGCCATATCAGGTAAACGGTACCTTCTCGTCCTGCACGGACCCGGCACTCGGGCGGCCGCGTGGGACATCGAGTCTAAATGCTCCGAAGCGGGCCTCGCCGCCGTCCAAGTGTGCGACCTGCGTAATTTCGCCCACGGTCGTCATCACTGGCTCGCGAAGCACGGCCAAGAGACCGGCGTCCTCGTGCTCACGACTTCGGACGATCGCCGACTCGCAAAACGCACACTGGCTTTGCTACCTACAGACGTAACGGCAGTCGAACGTCACTTTGCCCAGCCCGACGGCGTCAACGGTCTCGCAGCCCTGCTCTATAGTGTCGTAATCACTGGAATCATCGGCCAAGTGAAGTCGATCGACCCCGGCAGGCCAGGCGTGCCACCGTTCGGTCGGAGGATCTACCATCTGACCGGATGCCCGGCCAAAAGCCCTCACGGATTGGACGATGAGCATGAACGAGTGGCAATCGAGCGGAAGATAAAGCGGCCGACCACAACCCTCACAGCTAACTCGCTTGCCTCTTGGCGCCTCGCTTATAAGAAGTTTCACAGTCGAATTGTCCGAACGAGATTCGGCTCGATTGTTTTGGACTACGACGGAACCTTGTGTTCTCCCCGTGAGCGGCTTGAAAACGCTCGAGCGGAAATCGGCAAAGAACTTTCTCGTCTGGTCCGTGGCGGGATTCGTATCGGCATTGCGACAGGCCGCGGCCGGTCGGCACGAAAAGCCTTGCAGGCGTGCCTGCCCGAACACCAATGGAAAGAAGTTTATATCGGGTACGGATTGAAACACTTGGCGAACGCGGACTCAACTTCTGGCACCGAGGTGCACAAAGCGGTCACGAAGTGAAGCATCATTGTAAGCGAATCGATGCCGTGACGGTCCGTGATACGGCCGGCTCCGGCGACTGGTTGACCGCGATGCTGATCGACGCTCTGGCGAGAGGCGGTCAGCGTTGCTTCCGCCGAAAAAGTATGGCCGAGGTCGGCGAGGCGATTCGACAGGGCAGGCGGCGTCGGCTTGGAATTGCAACTTCATAGGCGCCCGCGGCGGAATGTACAGTATGTCAGCGTCTGACTTCCGGTCACGCATCGGTGCGACGTGCAAGGGAGCGGAGCCGATCGGCAGACTGACCACGAAGGCGACGCCCAGCCGCCGGATCAACGCCAGCCGACTGTGTGGCGCGTGCCTTTAGCAGGCCCTGTAAAACGTGTTGCTTTTGACTTCGCCTGAGTTATTTGGCGTTCGCGAGCTTTCGTAGCTTCGTTTGCTCGTCCGGGTCCGATGATTGCCGAGCCTTCGCCTTTTGGGTCGCGCGGCCAGCTTCCGCATCTCGACCAAGTTGTGCGTCGCGGCCGCCACTTGTATCGGCTGGACGATCTTCCACCGACCGACCAACTTGGTGCGGCACAGCCCGGCGACCGTTTTGATCCAGTTGAGCGCTTCCTCGATCTTCCTACGGCGTCGCTGGCTGACTGAGTTGCCGGCGTCGGGCTGCCTTTATCGCACACGGTGGCAGTGCACGACGCTCTGCCGCCGCTGTTAGTTCCACCGGCTCGGCCGACAACCTCCGCCCACCTTGCCCGAACCCATCATGGAACTGGGCAGTGGACAGACTGTGATGCAATACTTTGCGAACCACCGTCTCAAGCTGCCGCAGCGCGGCCCTCGGACCAGTACGCCGGCGACGTGCTCCGAAAAGATCCGTCGGCGGTGACAGTCCACCCGATCCTGAAGAACCCGGCATATGCTGGTGCCTTTGCCTACGGCCGTCATATCACCGATCCGATCCAGAGAAACGTGTTCATTTGCGGGATTCGATCTCGCTGATCCCTCAGGCACGTCGTCCAGAACGAACACTCATCGCTAATCTGGAATTGCTCAACTGTAAAGTCATCGAGGCGGACGCGATGGATCCGCCAATCGTCTGGTCGTTTTGGCAAACTTCAAATAGCTTGAGGTGTTCAGGGGCCTGACGAGTTGACTATTTGAAACAATCAGTGCCAGCATTACCTCGCCGAAAAGTTGAAACTAAGTACGTCAACGCGATACAGTCCGCAGCATGAGCCAGACGATCCGCGCCACCATCGAATCTGAAATCAAGTCCCTGACCACCCAACTAGCCAAGTTGAGCAAACTGATGACGATGCTAGACGGCAAAGAGGGCCGCAGGGAGCCGGCTCGGGTTGCTGGGCAAGATCGTGGCCAGAAGAGGGCCGAACCGAAGCCGAAAGCCGCTCGTCAACTCCGACTCTTAGACGACACTCGCGTCAGCATCAGCGAGAAGATCGTGAAAGCGGCCAAAGCCCATAAAGACGGGGCGAGCAAGGCCGACATTATTAAGTATCTGGATACCAGCGGGTATCGACTCGGCACCAACTACAATGAACTGCATCTGTTCGCAATTTTGAACACGTTGCGTGACGGGGAGAAGCCGCAGATCACCACGACGGGCGAGAAGGCCAAAATGCGGTACCACGCGGCTTAACCCGCCGAAGCAGCAAATACGTCCGACAACGCCACGGCTCATCCCCGCGTCACTATTCGCCAATTCAGATTGTGGTGGAAATCGCTTTATCTCCAATCGCGCAACCTTGAGTTCAATCATAAGTCTGCGGTGCGCTTCGTTATTCAGCGACCGGGCCGGTACAATATTCGATCGTGCCGCAGCGTAAACAGCACGCTACGGGGCGGTGACGTTAACCCCGGCGCTGGTATCGAAGCTGCATATTCGCCCCGCGGTGACGTCCGCGGATGCGACGCAAGGCACCGGTGAAGTCATTTCGTGTCCCAAAAAGCAAGAAACACGACAAAGAATTTCCTTCGCTTCCGCATCATCAAGAGGGCAATCTCGTATTGCGGACACATGGCGGTCACCTGATGATCACCTGCGTAAAGAAAGTCCGATTGGCTCGTCGCGGCTACGCGGCGCAGGAGCGATTTTGTCTTGTCCGTAAATTCAATCAACGCAGCCATCCTCAAGCCGGGGAAAGGTCAGAATTTTTGCACGTTTCATCGCCGTAAATGGCGATGGCTATATAAAATTGCTGAAAGCATGACACTGTCGAATGCGTTTCACACAGCGCTGACCAAAAATCGTTCTTGGCGACTTCGGTTAACGCTTCGTTGACCTATAGGACATCACATGAAGATCGAAGTTAATCAAGGCCTCGGGCCCGGAGCGTGGTTGCGAAATCGACGGCCAGAAGAGTTTTCTGATTCAGAGACCGATACGCAGCCGGTGCTCGACCGTGCGACCCTCGAATATCAGCTCGATACCCTCGGCAATCGCAGCCAAGAGTCTGACTTCGAACAATTTGCCCATGCACTCGCTTCTGCCGAAATCTGCCCCAATCTGCTACCGCAGACCGGCCCGACGGGCGGCGGCGACAGTAAAGTTGACGCTGAAACCTACCCGGTTGCACCTGACTTGACACTGAACTGGTTCCTTGGAGAGCCCGAGAAGGCCTCAAGCGAACGTTGGGCATTTGCGTTCAGCACAAAGGAGGACTGGGCGACGAAGGTTCGGCAAGACGTAGCCAAGATTGCCGCCGTCAAACGGGACTATAAACGCGCTTACTACATATCCAGCCGGTTCATTCGTGATAAAAGGCGTGCTGAAGTCGAAGATGAACTGACAAAGGAATACGGAATCGACGTCCGAATCCTTGACAGAAACTGGATCGTGGAGCGCGTGTATGTGGGCCACCACGAAGTAATGGCAGCAGAAAAGCTCGGCCTCTCCGTACCGAAGCTAGCCACTCGGCGTTTGGGCCCGTTGGACCATAATCGAGAACAAGCCCTGGCAGAGGCGGAGATTGAAGCAAATGATCTGAAGCAGAAACTGTCAGATCCTTATTCCGCAAGGCGTTTGGTTGCCGCTTTGCTGGAAATTGCCATCCTGACCCGCGCGTTGGAACATCCACCCGAGCAGATTGAAGGCCGTTTTGCGGCTGCACGCCGCGCCGCTAAGAAGTACGGCACAACGCAACAAACGGTGGAAGCAGCCTACGAATGGGCTCGAACAGCGTTCTGGTGGCTGGAAGATGCCGAGATGTTCGAAGAAGCGTTCAATGATGTTGAGGAGTTGATAGGCGATGCCAACGATGTCTATCTGCTCGACATTCGCTGCACGTTGTTGCTGCTCAAGTCCGTCGCCGGCTTGGAAAACACAACTGCCGCTGCCGACAATGCGGAACGGCGGAGGCGACTCGCGGAGCAATTCGACCTGCTGAGCACGGCTGATGACGCTCCCAACGCTGTGGCGGTAGCTCGCATGCGAGCAACTTGCCTTCGATTATTCAACGCGAGTCCCGAACGAACTGCTGAGTTGCTACGCGAGTTAAGCGTAATCGCCGACGCGAGCCACGGGTTGATCGGATTTCCGCTGGCCGAACTTGTGCACGTCGTGTCCGAACACGGCAGGTATGGGATCGGCATCGCCGGGTATGACGATGTATTAGAGCACGTCACCCAACTTCTCGCGGATCAAAAAGGGAACGTGCTGGCCGCTAAAGCTTTGGTTCATCGAAGTAGCGAGCTCATCGTAGCTAACAGGCCCTACCGCGCAATTGTGACGGTCGGCAAAGCACTTATGCGGCTAGTCAGCCATCAGGGACGAGATACTCTGACACATGCGCTCTTTCTACTCGGCACCGCCTACGAGAATGTCGGACTCTTGTGGGCAGCGCGGGCCGCCTTTATTCATGCCACCGCGGTCTCGCTTGAACATTTCTACGAGACGAATGAGGCAACTGAAAACCAAGTCACATGCTTCATGAGCGTCCGTCAGATCGAAGTACGACTCGGCCGGATGGCTCATGCATTGGCTTGGCACGCGTGCGCACGGCATTTCATGAGCGTTGTGGACGGCAAAATCGAATCCAAGGACCGGTTGGACGATGAAGTCCGTTTCAATGCACTATTTACGGCGCTGCTATTACGCACGCCATGTGCCGACCTAGGACGCCTTTCCGGCTTGGTTGGTTCCCTCGATCGACTTGGTCTTCCAGCATCGGAGGCGGCTGCTTTATTGATCTTGGGCTATGAGGACGATGCACAAAAAGCGTTACAGGAAATGGGGATATCTGAATCAGCCTCGGCGTTCTTCAGCGCCGTCATTCAGCAACCGGCTATGCCTCATCTTGCAGCCGCGCCCCTCTGGCATGACAGCCCGATACGCGTATTCACTTCCGTTGTACTTGGTTGCGAAGTCCGTATTACAACAGATGGTGATGCGTCCGTACATAACGTTGGTGAAATGTTCGTTACGATGCTTGAGGCGTTTCTCGCTACCGGCATGACTGGCGACCGACCGATTATCGCACTCTTACCTTGTATCTCAGTGAACATAACAGGAGTTGGCGCCAATGAGCTCGGATCAGGCAGACTGGTCGAATCGGAATCAGCACCAGCAAGCGAATTGCATAACTTGAATGTCCGTGTTGCGTGTCACGATCCAGCATCCTTAGCTCCGGAACAACGCGATCGCATCCAACAGCAGACGATCGAGTGCGTGATAAGAGTCGTCGCTTTTGCATTTGCTCTCGGCGACGATTTGGAGCAGCTCTTCGAACGATTTAAGCAAGAACGCATTCACGATCGAACGCTGGGTATCACCTCAACCGCCGCTTGCTTACGTCGTGCAATTGGAAACATGCCATTGACGATTGATGGCTGGTTCGATCCATCGAGTTTTGTCGTGCCTTTGAGGAAAGATCCGTGGAAGCCCAATACCAGCAACGCCGGCTCTTCGGCACCTACGGACGCCGGACCGGCAAGAAATCAAGAGAATAAACGGCGTCAGTGGGAAGATTTAGGGCATACCGATATTCGAGCCGCTTCTCTGATTCACCGAGAGCAATGGCGAGCGGCAGGCTTTTGGGGCTACATCTATTTTACCTCTCCCGACCCTGGCGACCCTCCGATCATCAGCCCTTGTTTTGCTAACCGTGAAAAAGGACGTGGGGTCATCAGCGATATTAGAGACCAATTGATGACAAAGGATCCTGAACATGATTTTAAGCTCGCCATCATTCGTGGAATTTCCTCTGCTGAACCTATGAACTACCGTATTATGATTGGATCATTTCCGCGTCGATCGCTCACTGACATGTCCGCAAAGATGTTCACGACGATGACGCTTGGAAAAGATCTGACGCCCACGGATCACACCAACCTTAATCGGTTTTCGGAAGGCTACGCTAAACACGGTTGTGCTAGGCTGTTTCCCGTAAGCGGCATCCAGGCGAATGCCCCGCAGGGGCTCGAATGCCACTACGATCTCGACATCATGCTCAAAGATATTGAAATCACAGATGCGTGGAAGGTGGATGAACGCTCGTTCGCGGCATGCGGCATCATGCCCGGTGATAAGCCATACATCCCGCCAAACCACGAAACTGATGCTCCAGTTCTCGCAGTGCTTCGCAACCGAGATTTGGACACGCGAGATGGCAGCGTTGATTAGCGCTTCCCTCGTTGCCTCAGGGGAATGACTTGGGAACCGGATGAGCCAGACCGGGCTCGAGCCGCGGCGGCTGGTCTTTATCGACGAGACGTGGGCCAATACGAACATGACCCGGCTGAGGAGTCGCGCCCCGCGGGGCACGCGGTTGGTGGCCCGCGTCCCGCACGGGCACTGGCAGACGACTACGCTGGTCGCCGCCCTCGACCGTTCGGGCGTGCAGTGGCCGACATGATTTAAGATGTCGCTCGCAAAGGTGTGTTAGCGGATCGCAATCTCGAGAAGCAGATCGCCGCTGGCAGTTGGCACGCAGAAGCGGTGCGGTTCGAACAGCAGCCGTGGCCACACGATCGCGATCAACAGCCTTCGGACTTCCGGCTCGATCACCGGGATCGGCGGCGGCGATTTAGACCGGACATGCTTCGGCTCGGTCGTGGTTAACCTCAAGGCCGTCATGAACATCATCGCCAGCAGGCTGAGCCGTTCGCGGCAGACCCGAACGGAGGAGCCGTCGGTCATCGCTCAGAAAAACTGCAACATTCCTCTCTGGGCGGTCGCCGGACAGTATCCCCTCCGCTCGAGCAATCCTTGACAAACGTGCAGTAGACACAGAGTCGCTGCCCGACATTGCTTCGCGTCAGCCCAGCCACCTCGCACATCCGCCGCGGATTCCCGGAAATGATGCGTGAGCGGAAGCCGACTGAGCCCTAGCCATCGCCCCGGTCTGATCCGCAACCGCTGTCGTCATGCGTGGCCGAAGTGACGGCCGCCGCCACCGGGACGCTACTAGCATTGGTGGAGACGTAGTTCAGCTTTTGCCCAATCTGTTGGGTTCAGTCGGACCGTCCCCCATATGGCCCGCACCAGGCTTGCAGTCAACCACCGCAAAGTCAGAGTCGAATGGGCATTCGGCCCAAAGCCGGCCGAGCAGGATCTCGTGTGGGCGTTCGATCACGACGGCCCGCTGCCTGCGACCAGCCGCCGCCAAGAGATTAAAAACACAACGATCCAGCGTGACAATACAACCAGAATAAGCCCAAACGGGCCAACTGGCGGGGCAATTGCCAGAGCACACGCGCATGCCAACACTGTTGCGGCACACGATCGCTTCCGTATGGATATACCGAACTCGCACAAGAAGCCTGCGACCTCTTCGACCAGCAGGCCGCATGGATTAACTAATATAGACGTAGGTCGACCCGCCACCTTTGCCAGTCATTTTAACCTTCTCAGTAGCGAGCAGATCGACCTTGGAAGGTTTGCCGCCGCCGGTTTTCTTGATCTCGTGGGCCAGCTTGATCGCCTTGATGCCGCCCTTTCCGGCAGCCTCAATCAGTTTCAGTGCTGCCGCCACGTCCTCCTGTCCGGTGAGCTCACGGCGTGTGTATTTCCGCTTACCGGTCCCGCGGCCGGCCGATCCGTGCTCGGACTCGCCCACAGAATCACCCAACTGGGAAAGGAGCTTCTCAAGCTTGGCTAATTCGGCCGACAACTGCTTGATCTCCGATTGAATCGCATTGCGCACGTTCGAAGTCGACGTATACATGTTAAAACTTATTATGCAGATACGGTTTTCGGTAGCAAATATACCTAGACATGATAACACCGGCCACGCTTAGGCGCCACGCGGTCGACGAATCAGATAGCCGCCTTGCCGACGCGTTCGCTAGTCCACGGGATTGCCCCACCTGGTTGTGCCGTGCCACAAGTTAAAGAATTGCAGCTCCAAATGGCAGGCCACAATATATTTGACCCGACCGCCAGATCGACTTTTCGATTGGCATCCTGACACGCAGACATCGGGCAAAACGTTTTGCTTGGGATCATGGGTCGATCCCGACTGGGGCGCGGCATTGCACTTTGTTTGGCAGGCACTCCTTGCAATCGCCGCTGATTATTAATCTTATTGATTGGGCAACAATCTTTAATATCCCGCCGGCGATGATGATTCGTCTTCGCCTCATCGACATTATTGCCATTGTCGCCGCGATCGTCACTCTCGGATCATCCACATGATTCTTCGCCGACAGCCGTTTACAACAGGAAGGAGCCGACTGACG
Organism: Tepidisphaeraceae bacterium; assembly: GCA_049840775.1. Lineage (GTDB taxonomy): Bacteria > Planctomycetota > Phycisphaerae > Tepidisphaerales > Tepidisphaeraceae > RYN-431. Next base: position 63,687 of record JASGJJ010000006.1, on the reverse strand, counting down.
GCATCCTTACACGGTCTAACAAAACGACGTTCGACAAGCGTGTTTGGCGGTGCATAGCATCGACTTGTTGACTGTCACGGAGGACGCATGGCCAAGCCGCTGGTGCCGGACGAGCTGTGGGCGATCGTCGAGCCTTTGCTGCCGCCGCACCCGCCGCACCCGCCGCGGCCACACGGCGGTCGAAAGCCCGTCGACGACCGGGCCTGCTTCGCCGGCATCCTGTTCGTGCTCAAGACCGGCATCGCGTGGGAGGACCTGCCGCAGGAGATGAACTGCGGCAGCGGCATGACCTGCTGGCGGCGGCTCGTCGCGTGGCACGAGGCCGGCGTGTTCGAACGTTTGCACGAGATTCTGCTGGCGAAGCTGCAGGCCGAGGGGCTGCTCGACACGGACTTCGCGGTCGTTGACAGCGGCTCCGTGCGGGCCGTTTTTGGGGGCAGAAGACCGGGCCGAACCCGACAGACCGGGCCAAAAGCGGCACCAAGCACCACGTCCTGGTCGACGCTAACGGCGTCCTGCTGGCGACAACGGTCACTTCGGCCAACCGCCACGACGTGACCGAACTGCTGCCGCTGGTCGACGCCTTTCCCACGATCCGTGGCAAGCCCGGCCACCCGCTCACCAGGCCCACGGCCGTGATCGGCGACCGCGGCTACGACAGCGAACCGCACCGCGAGCAACTGCGACAGCGACACGTCGACCCGGTGCTGGCCGAACGCGGCACGGAACACGGCAGCGGGCTGGGCACCCTCCGATGGGTCGTCGAGCGGACGATCAGTTGGCTGCACCAAGCCCGTCACCTGCGAGTCCGTTATGACAGGCGGGCCGACGTGCACGAGGCCTTCGTCAGACTCAGGTGCACCGTGATCTGCTGGCTGCAGCTAAAGCCGTTTTGTTAGGCCGTGTTAAGCTGAAGTCAACCCCGGCACTCTCAGGGCGACTCCTTTGACCAACAACGATTCGAGCACAAGTCGGCAGCGGGTGGAGATTGCTCTTGCTAATATTTACTCGGCACTTACCGGTTGCTTCGAATACTTCAACGCAAAAGGCAATCGCTTTTCACGAACTCACACGATGTGCGGTGACAACCTGTCAGCGAGAGAGCAGAGGTTGACCGTAGCAAATTGCTCAGCGCTTACGTCTCGATGTAGTGATCCTAGTCGCATGGAAGGATATCCAAGCGTAGATGGAAGGCCAAAACATATACCGCCCTGCCAGCACAGACCACCGCTTTATCCCAGAACAGCCCCGGCATTAGTGAGGAAGCTGATACATCTGGGTTGAATCCGAGGCAGGTAAGACTGAGCAGTTTCCCTTGCGGGTGTTCTGGACCAAGTTGAGAGCTCACTCAGAGCTTGGATTGATTTTGGTTGCTCAGGAACTACTTCCACATCTGGCACCCTTGGTGAGAGGGCATCCCATCGCCACACCGTATGCCTACGGGGACTGTTCGGCCAGTTCTTTTGCCGTTGTGTTTCAAGCTTCCGCTACCAGGTACACCGCTGACGCTACGACACCCAGCATGACTATTGGCATGCTTTAAACGCTGTATCGATGGTTTGAAGCAGTTAGCGAATCAGTTATCAAAGTCTGCGGAAGTTACCAGTAGTTATTTCAATTATAACAGAATTCCCACCACAGGAGCGAACATTATTATCTTAATAAGAGATTTCCGGATTGGTTGCTAATACGAGGCTATTCCAATAAGCGAGACTGGCTTTTACGGTGCTCGGCTGGATGATGTGGATGGTTCAATCGAGTTCAGCTCCGTCGCTCAACTCCCACCCGCCTACTGCTTGTAAAAGCGAGTCGATATCCCCCTGTGACGCTCATAACCCTCCAACGACAACGCATTACGGATCCACCAGACAATTTGCATCATTTACACAAGTTCATGTAATTACGCCCCTTATGCATAGGCGCTTTAGGCATGCATCAACAAATCCGACATCCAGCCGGGTCGACCTTCAATGGTCAAAGACAAGCGATAGTCCCTTGAATGCAAGGACCAGAATTGTTTGCCTGTACGTAGCTAGGCATGAGCTTCGAATTGTTGCTTCCCATGCCGCTGGGTGAAGTTACTGCCACTCCCGCCGCGCTCGATGCGTTGAACCGAGCCAAAGCCAGCCCTCTTGCACTCATCGCCCGCCACCGAGCGGGCGACTGGGGTGATGTCTGTGATCAAGATTCAAGAGCCAATGACGATGCACTGCGGCATGGCGGCCGAATCGTGTCCGCGTACGCTGTCAGCCTCGGCGTAAGGGTGTGGGTCATCACAGAATCCGATCGCGAAGCGACCACAATCCTGCTGCCAGCAGAATATTGACGGCTCGGATCATTCCTCGCCAAAGTGACGCCGGGCGGGGCGATACATTCTGGCAGCGCGATGGCAAGTGACCGCCCCATATAATCCGGTCAACCGTGAAGATAACTCTCTGGTGGCCCAGACACTCCTCAGCACCGGTCCGCATAAACAACTTGACGAAGCTCGGCCGGCACGCCTCAAATGCGGCATGAGCAAGAACGCTGCCGATGAGCGGTCCGAACCGTTTCCAACAACTCCCGACTGGTGGCAAGGCGAATGGCCCACCACCGGCATCCAGACCATCGAACACTTGTGCCGGTGGGTCAGCGAACGGCTCGATGAATTCATCTTCCTTTCGGGCGAATCGAGCCAATCAATGCAGCGATTAAGCATTGCGACTGGACAGCAGGCCGTTCGCAATGCCACACGCTGGCTCAACCGCGTGTTTGGCGATGAAGTCCTAGAATTGCCGACCACCGCCGAGCAGCAAGATGAGGTGGCCCTTGAACGATCGCTCGATCGCCTAATGCACTTCATGCGGATTACGATTAGCAACACCAACCGTGTAACCCTGGCCAGTTCAGAAGTGGTCGCGCTCAGTCCCACCGAGCAGCAGCTGCTCCAAGCAATCTTTGAGCTGGGTGGCAACAATACCGATCGTAGACTCAGCAGAGATGCCATTGTGACAAAAGCAATAGGACCACGCGCGCAGCCCGACTCCTACAAAAAGCCCTTTGCACGTCTCTGCAAATTAAAGCTTACGCAATCCCAAAGTGGGCCGGGTGGCGGCTATTGCCTCACAAAACTCGGCCGATGCCGGGCGGAACGGCTCCGAAAGGGTTGACAGACCGCCTCGACACCGGACGGCTACCGATTGGACACTGATAAGCCACTGACTTTCTCGACGTCCAAGACAATACTTTATGCGTAACGACGGGTTTCCCCCGCAGTCGCAACAAGGAGCCTTGCACATGACAACATCACATCCTACGTCACCATCCAAACCTTTCCTCTCATCGTTAGCGGAGAGGCAAGACAAATACTGCAGGTTTCCAAGTGAACCCATCAACCACTTACGAGAACAAGGGCAATCCATTAAGCACTCAGCCACCAGTTCCGAAATCTTCCCGGTAGCGGGATACCGCCTTTACAAAGCAAGTGGGTTGCGATCAGGCCGCCGATGCCACCCAACAACGCACGTCATCCATGAGCAGACGAGCCTCATTGCTTACGAAGGTTCCGGCGCACTGTGGTATGCCGGGCTTTCTGGCAGCCATCACTTTTCCAGACGAGGGAAACGTCAATGTAGTTGGTGAGATCGACACTACCCTGGCTGGCACCGAAGCTGCCGACTCAATCGTCATTAACACGATAGCAAGCGTTCGACTGCCAATTAAACAATTATCGACTGGATAACACTTATGCCAAATTGGATTTATACAACCATTCGTGCCGAGGGCAAGAGCAATCAGGTCAAAGCATTGGCTCAACTTCTTGCCGACAAGACGAGCGACGACGTCATCCGTTCTGCAGACATCGTCCGAGACATTGCGGAATTGGAACCTTTAGTCAACCAGCATTTTAACGAGAAGGCCAGATCCGGCTCGGAAGCGATCGATGGAGAAGTCACGTGGCTGACAAATGTGGCTACCTACGCACCTTGGCCCAACACCGGAGTTCCGGTGGCAGAAGGCAGCCTTATGCGACTCGACGGCAATGCCCTTCAGTTCTCTGGCGAATCACATTGGACCCCGCCGATTTATCTGTTATGCGGGCTTAGCGTCTTATATCCGATGCTTCAATTCAGAATCCTCATAACTGATGATAACGGCAATCGAAGTTTATTGTTGATACAAAATGGCCTTCCCACAGAGCTTGAAGCCTTTGCCTCCGATACATTTACCGGCCGGATCGACTGGTGCCGAGCAGGCGGAAAGTATTTGTGCAAGGCTGAGCTGGACGATTTAAATAATGACAACGAAAATGCAAGGCTAAATGCGTTAGACGCCAAAACTTCAGCTACTGGGCAGCCGAACGCCACAAGCGCTTGATGCGATCTGACAGCCATGGTGGGCCAACCGGTCGCGAGACGGCCGTGAAGCTTATGTGCAATAAGCTATAAAAGGTCCGGCACGACACCGCAATCGATCGCTTCGCCGAATTACGCCCCTTAACTCAGAGCGGCGATTGAAAACGATCGCTGCTCCGAAATACACGAACTAACCCAATAGGTTATACCATATGTACAATCACGCAGTTTTTTTCCTTCGTATCGAAGGCGCCGAAGACGAGATATCAAGCTTGGAACAAATCCTCAATGCAGCCTTGACTGGTAACACTATACTTTCCCGCGATATCGTTCGCGGGATCCCGGAGGTTGAAGCTATGGTCGCCGCGGAAGCCGCCGAGTTTGCAGAATTTAATTGCATTGACTCGGCCACAATAGACAGAGAGCGCATTCATCTCGAGCAGTGCAAGGAACAATCTCCTTGGCCAACAACTGATTTATTGCCGTCGCTTGCAAATAACGCGTGGGTTGGCAAAAATACGTTTCATCTTTCGGGCGAATCTCCTTACGGGCTTCCGTGTTTACTGATCAGCGGGCTTATGGCGCTGTTTCCTAACTTAGAATTTGATATTTTGGCAAGAGACGAACGCGGTTATCGCGAAAGGTTGGTTGCACAGAACGGACGCTATAGAGAGTTAGAGGTCCGACAATACGACGATTTGGGCGGGCTGATCTGGGCACGATTATATGGCGAACCCGTTGCTCAGGAGGACATTGACGCCGAGAACGACCATATAGAACACGAGCAATTATGGAAATGCGAGGAACGGCTTATCAGGGCATACGAATTGAACGACTTTGTGGATATTTGATGGTGACTCCATCCGGCTGCCTTGAGTATTACAGCTGTGCATCCTGTGCTCATTTTTAGTAGTGACTCGCCCGCGTGGGCTTGGTTCTGTCGTCTCCTGCGGGACATCACCAAGACCGTTTGGATTAAGATTTCTTGCGGCCAAACGATGGCGACAAGCAGTTGCCTGACTTTCGGCTCAGCGGCGGGATCATTGGCTGCGACTTTCATACCGACGTCGCTTCTGCGTCGTTACAGTCAGTCGGATTGTGGTCCGGAACGTCATCGCCATTACGCTGAATGTGACTTGGCGGCGGCAGCCGGCCCATCGTCTGGCCGAACTGATCGGCCCGTCGATGGAACTAAACGGTTCCCATGCCGACATGGCTCTTGGCCGGAAATCATCGTCGGCCAGTAGAGGCCATGTTGGCATTCAGATACATTGCCGCATCTAGGCTGTAAACGGCGGTGACTTCGCTGTTGGCATCTACGGGCACGAGAGCGCAGTCATGCCGTCGGAATGGCTAACAAGATTTCCAGCCGTCGGCTGTCAATCGCCCATAGCCTTCACTTCCGACTTCACTGCCGCGGCTAGGGTGATGCCATGAGACCGGCGGAGCCGATCGCAAAGATTGAACGAACTCGTGTCCAATTCCGGAATGAAGCCAAATTTTCGATTGAGCAACACCCCCCGCCGCGCGTAGGCAGCCAGAACCTTCCTCACCTTTTGAAGATTGAGATCGAAAACATGTTTCGCACCCAAAGTCTGATCGACAAGGGCAGCGAGAGTGATCTGGTGGTGATATTGTAGTTTGCCGTTGAGGGCGAAGCTGGTCGTCTCCAGTTCGGGAATAGCGCCATACTTGTTACTCAGGCGGATTCCGCGCTGATCGTATAAGCGGATCACCTCCACCGCTTGCTCTACCAAATCGTCTGGGAGTTTTGTACCAAGCACACGATCAACTTCCTGCGCAAGCGTCGTCCCGAAATGGCGGCGAAGCTGTTTTTCAAGGGCCGAACTCGTTGTGCCGAGTTCTTTGATCCAACCCGTGCTGAATGTCGGGCGGCTTCCAGTCCGCTCCGTAAACCTGCGAATACCGTCCACAATCTCCGCGCGACTGAAAGTCCGACGCGTCAGATGCATCAATTGCCGGATCTCCTCTGCCGAAATATGATCGGTGCCAAATCGCAATAGGCTGCGATGTTTGTGCTTGAGCCAGACCTTGTCGAATCCAAGCCGGGCGATGGCGCCACTGTCGAATCCGCTAGACAAGTCGTTGGCACCAAGTCGGCGCGGTTGGGGCGCAACGATTCGCATAAGTTGACGTTCAACCGCCGACCTCAGCTCTTCAGGCTCCACACCCGGCGGAACACCGTGCCGTGCGATCAGTAAATTGATCAAGACTTCAATCTGAGCTGGACTTGCCTCCGATCCGAGGTTTTCATATTCGGTGATCAAGTTATGGACCAATTCAATGTAGGCATTGTGCCCGTATGCATCTTGCAACGTCGGATGAGCGTCACTTTGATCATTATTCGTGATACCGGAGTCGGCTCCCATTCGCACTGGCACCAGCTCGCCGGCAGTCACCACGCACGCCAGCACTGCGTTAAATCGATCTGACAAGACCGCCCGTTTTGAGTCCGCGTCCATGTCGCTGCGAAAGGCGGGAAGGTAGTTCACGATCTTGACCGACCGCTTTTTCCGATGGTAACGAAACGGGCGAAAAAACCGTTGCACGGCCAAGGTCATCGAACGCTCGCATGCGTCCGTGTTGTGCATTCGGTCGCAGATCGGCCAATCTGTGCCTTCATCGAAAAGGCGACAGGCAACAACCGTCCGAAACGAGTCCGGTCGAGCCAGCAGTGCAGCTTTTGCTTCGGCCTGACTCGATGGTGTGACGAGATCGAGAACACCCTCTCGGCCAAATAACGAATAGAGGGGTGTGAGTAGACTGTCGAGGGTGCCAGCCGATCTAAAAGCACGTCCGCGGGACGGCAGGATGACAAGATGGCGGCGTTGCGGTTCCAGGCGAATGGCGTGGATCACCGATGCGATCGGGGTTTCGTCATAAGTCACGAAGTCGTATTCGAAGTTTTCGAGGCCGAGTTCAGCGTAATACTGGCTCCAAGGCAACTCGAAGTCCACGAATTCCTTTTGGATCGCCTGGGTCATGATCTCATGCCGATCGCCTCGATAAAAGGTTGCAGTCGTCAAATGCAACTGGGTATGACTGGAGTCTTGATTGACCGCATACTGAACAAAGGAGCCGAGGCCGTTTCCGACGTCGTCGAATTCTTCGCCTGATTCCTCGTCAGCCTCGAACACGCCTTTGATGTGGTGTGCCTCGTCAATGCGAAATGACATTCGTTGGACGGATCGTTGGCGCTGTTGGCGGGTCATCGACCGCCAAGCCAGCACCATTGCACGGTGTGACGCGATGGCAGTTTGCGGTGGCCCGGAATCAGACTGAAGGAAATCGATCAATCGATTCGTCGTTTGGGCCGCCTTGCCCGCACACAAGTTGAGATCCATCGACCACTTCCTCAGCCGATCGCCGGGACAGAGTCGGAAGACGATTACGCCGTCGCCGACGAACCCGTGGTGGATGTGGTTCTGCGGCACGAGCAGTAGCTGCTTGTTCCCCGTTTTTCCGATGTCCAACGCACCGAGCATGCACTGGACCAGCGATTTTCCACTGCCGCCCGGTGCCTTATTGAGTGTGAATCGTTCGTTTTTGAACTTATTGAGGACTTTTAGCTGCCACGGCCTTGGCTCGATGACGTTCCGAGGCTGTGCTTTTATTCGTGTCTTATCGATTGCCCGATGCATGAATGTCTCCGTTGGAAGGTGGTCTGGGCAACCACGTACACTCCAACAAATCATTCCTGAATCCCGGACCATTTCGCTGATCATGCTGCGGCGTTGCGCCTCAGGGTGTGCGAGTCTAGTGTTGTGTCGGTCTGGTCGATTCAGACGAAAGCTGATTCAGGCTTAGCTGTGCGAGTCGCTCCGTCCTCGCGCGAGTGCTTGTGAAATGGCGAGGAACTCGTCTATTCGCAGTCTTCGATGGAACACCGGGAAATGTCCATGGCTATCGACCGCACTCAGAGTCGCGTCGGTGAGGATCAGACTTATCTGTTCTTCACTGTCGATCTGCACGTTTTCGACTTGCCCTGCCGCATCCATAACGCTGCCCAACACTAATACGGTTTGTCCGTCGAGCTTCAAGGATTTGCCGTTGACGATCAGTTTCGGACCCGCATACCAAGTCCGTTTATCGTCTTCCAAGATCAAATCATCCCCGACAACCAATTGTTCGACCGCGCGGGCCTGATCGGGTCTGCATCTCACGCCGACATGCATTTTGCGAGATGTGACGGCTCCGCCGATCACCAGCGGATCTCCGTCACCGGCCGGTTTGTCTAAGCAGCGAATGCGAATAATGAGCCGGTGGCCAACGACTTTTTCACGCCAGACTGCATTCGTCTCGTCCGACCATTTCCGAAGGCCCTGCCGTCGCCAGTGGGACGGTAGGAGCCTGAAAATCTCACTCATCGATGCGTAAGTGACCTGCGGGGGCGGCGGTGCGTCGAGCGTGGCGTCGAGGACTTCCAACACCACGCCGACGTGCGAGGCGTTGATGTCGCTCTTGCCGCTCAACCATGAGTACAGGGTCGTGCGCGGCACACGGCCGGCAACGCCTTGCATCAGCCGATATTTGCTCCAACCCAGCGTTGCCATCCGACTGAGCACCCAGGCACGCAGATCCATCAGCCAAGCTTACACGCTATGCCGGAATACGGGAATGAAATGTTAACAGGTACGTGGCGCGGCACCTGCCTCGGATGCGAGCCCTTCGCCCGCTCTACGGCGGAGTTCGTCACAGGAGACCACCTATGCCCAACCTCACTCGGCACAAGCAACAGAAACGCAAGGCAAGAGAACGCCAGACGGCACTCAAAGCCCGGACTGAGGCAAGCCGCCGCCATTACAGCCAAGTCTATCCGCAGTTCGTATTCATCAATGAGCACGCGGCAGACCAGCAGTTTGTCGATCTGGTGCGCCGCGCCTGCCGCCAAGTCGATTTGTCGGATCGCCGCCTCTTCAGCCAATGGGAGAGATCGGTATTCACCGCAGGCCGACAGTTCGGGCCGATGGCCAATGAATACGCAGTAAAAGCGGTGGCCAACGATATCGCCCTTCAGACGGAATTGTGCTGCAAACTGGGGCAGATCGTCTACGACAGGATTCCCAGCACTGACCTCAAACGCTGGATTCCAGTCAACGATGCGAACATTCTACACGTCGGCCGACGCATCGAGGTCCGCTTTCGCGGCCTGCGAAAACAAAAAGGTCCGAATGGCACGATCTTTTTTTCTCGTAGGGAGCCGGTCGAGGTAGTGAACGGTGAACCCAAGGTCTTGGCCTTCTCTGGGCATGCTATTGAACGGATCTGCCACAGGCTTGTACACAAGTGGACCAGCTACGCTGGCATGGGAGACGTGTTCGCCTTCCTCGACGCTCCACAGCACATAGAGTGGACAACACTGCCGAACGGCCAACAAGCATTTTCCTTTTTCAACGACTGTGCCCAGGGCTTTCTGAGCGGCAAATATGTCGCAGATGTCCTAGGGCAAGACGTTCGGCATGACGGGCAATTCGCTTATCGGGTCGGCTATTGCCCGGCCGTCATCGAAGATCGATTCGTGAAAGCTACGACTTTATTGCTTCCCGGCTTCGCTGGCACGCCTGAGATGGAAATGATTTTCCATTCCAATCTGCGGTATGACGAGCGACAAGCGCTGGTAGATCAGGCGAAACGAGTCCACGACCTCATCATGCAAGGCGATTTGAGCCTAATCAAATTCTTTCACGAGCACGGTCTACCACAAGTCATTCGCACCCGAGCGTCGTGACTGATGCGAGTTGCCAAGTTCGGCGTTGCTATCGATACGCATGGCGAATGAGCAACATCTGAAGCCTTGAGTCTGCACCGCTCCCCTATACTTTTCGCGATGCATCAAATGAGTATGAGCGGCGTGATCTCCAGGCCTCCCAAGTCCACTTTGGAGCCGTTCACAATTGTTAGTGTGTACGTAGATGCGCATGGTTACTCTCCCTCAACTCCCCTTTCCGCTCGGCAAAGTCGTCGCCACCCCTGCGGCGCTTGATGCCCTTCGCGATGCTCGAGTTGACCCGAAAGCACTGTTATGCCGGCACCGATGCGGCGACTGGGGTGACCTAAGCAATTTTGACGCAAAAGCGAACGTTGATGCCCTAAAAAATGGCGGCCGGTTATTCTCGACATACCTCGTCGGCCCAGCTGCGGCGAAGGTATGGATCATTACAGAATCCGATCACACAGTGACAACGGTTCTCCTTCCCGACGAATATTGATCTTCTGGATCCTCCACAAGCACGGTGGTGCCCATGGCAAACGAACGATCGAACAACCAATTAAACGCAAATCCTGCACCGCCGACGCTGGATCATGTCATTGGCCAGAGTCGGGCCGTTGCACAGCTAAAGGTCGCGCTCGCCGCTCATTTCAACGACCGGGCGGTGAGCGTCGGCACCGAGATTGCATTGCCGCACGTCCTTCTGGTCGGCCCCGCCGGGGTCGGAAAATCGACGATTGCGCAAATAATCGCCAGCGAAGTCGGCGTCGAGGCCAGCGAAGAACTCGCCCAGAACCTCATTACGCCGGCGCATATCAATGGCTTCATGATGTCCGTGACGCCCAGCGGCGTCGCGTTTGTCGACGAAATCCAAGAATTGAAAAGCCAGGTCACGCTCTACCGGATCCTCGAAGAGCAGCGTGTGTTCCTGGCCGGAAGTCGGACTTCGATCATGCTGCCGCCAGTCTGCTTTATCGGAGCGACGACGGATGAATGGTCGTTATCGAAGCCGTTGCGAGACCGTTTCAAGATCATACTGCGGTTGACGCACTACTCCGAAGTTGAGATCAAGCAGATTATTGCGGAGCGTTGCCGACGACTCGGCTGGTCAGTGGAGGACGTGGTTGTACAGGGAATCGCCAGTCGAAGCCGAGGCACGCCCCGGCTCGCCGTGCGATTGCTAGAAGCCACGCAGCGGCAAGCAAGGGCCAGCGACCTCCACAAGATCACAGCGTCGCATTTTAGGGCGATGCTCGTCACCGAAGGTTACGACGATGCCGGCCTCGACATCACCGAACAGACGTACATGCAGATTTTGCGGGAGTCGCCGGAACCTGTACGGCTGAATGTGCTGGCGACACGGCTTGGCCTTCCACGACGCACCATTGAAGGCGTCGTTGCAGAGCGAACTGATCCGAATGGGCTTGGTGACGAAAACGGAAGCCGGGCGATCCCTCACACCTGCCGGTATTGATCATCTGACGACGACGGAGGCGGCATGAAGCCGGACCATAACACACCGGCGGCAAACCGCGACTTCAACGTTCCCCTATCGGTCTCAGAAATGGCAAAGGTCATCGGCCTCAGTCGCAGCCAGTTCAATGAGCACGTACACCGGGGGGTATTCCCACCGCCCGTGTATACAACCAAGACACGACGGCCATTCTACACGCCTGAGCAACAGCGTGAGGTCGTTGCCGTGCGAAGCAGCAGAATCGGCGTCAACGGCGAGTTCATCCTGTTCTATGAACAGCGCCGGCACGCCCCCTCAACCCAAGCGTCTTCGAGCGGAAAGGAAGTTCGGCCGGCTGCCAATGCGGCGATGCTCGATGACCTCATGCGGGCAATATCTGAAGTCGGGATGGCAACCGCTACGAGGGCCGACGTGGAGCGCGCCGCTGCAGAAGTATTTCCAACGGGCATCCCGAGCGACCTGTCGAAAGTGGTGCAGCCGGTATACCTGCACCTTCGGCGTCAAGGAAATCGGTGATGGTTCGTGTCCGGTTCTAGTCCGGATGTAGTCGCCCGAGCGTGGCAATTGCGGACGATTTGCCCGCGAATTTAGTCTGATTCCCAATCGGAATTATCGGAGGAAGGAAGGATCACCTCTTATTCGAGGTCCGACCATGACGACACGGTCTTTGCGACTAACACGGCGCTTCGCCACGCCGGTGCCGTCGGTGAACGACATTGATCAATTGAACCGCCACCTGTTGCGTTGCTGCCTGACGGAGCGGGAACGCACCGTCCGCGGGCGGCCTGAGATGATCGGGCAGATGTTCGCCCGCGAGCGTCGGCACGCAACCGAACTGCCACAGCGACCGTTCGACTGTGGCACGCACGCGATCCGCCAGCCCCTCGGGCAGCAGCGTCTTTGCCATCGTGCCCTCCATGACGGGAGAACTTTAGGCCACGCCATAGCGAGTCGTGTTACGTGCGGCAGACCAACTTAATAACGATTTATTTCGAGATTTTTGTGTTTTTTTGATTTTGACATGCTTAAATAGAGTAACTGAACAACTGTAGAGACTGTTTCCCTACCGACAAAAACTCAAGCTTGATGGCAATAGCCGTTGGGATTGGTGTTGTGACATAACGTTGAGCCAATCGAAAAATCGAAAATCAACAATGAAAAGAAACGAGACGAACAGTGCTATCAACTTCTCAGCCATGAGGATATTGATAGTGCGATGGGAACATAGCTCGCCAACTATGCTCGTAAGTAATGATTCCTGTGGAATACGGTTGATAAGCCAAATCTACGCTCTGACCAAACCTGTCAACGTAGTCCAGAAGCCCCGCAAGGGTATTATCTTCCCACAGTCTTACACGTTACTGTTAAGACCCAAATGAGCTTCGCCCCAACAATCGGGGTGCTGTTCTGGGAAAAAGGTGGCGGTCTAAACAGAGGCAATCGATCAGCTTTTATCATCATGACACTTTCGCCCATTGGCCGGTTGTTCCAATCTCCAAACGCCTCTCAGTCATTCCACAACAAAGTCTAAGGCATCAGCAGGCTATGATGACTGGTCGCACGACCGAGCCATTCCAGATGCCTATATCTGTTCCTATGCTATTTTGGAACGATGCATGAGCTTCGGCCCTTAACGACATCATTGTTGCCATCGCGACTCACCCGCCGGCTGGCAGCCAAGCGGAAACTGGCGACCAGCTTTTCGCACTTGGCTCCATAGCCGCCCCGTACGGTATAATCACCGTCTATCAGGCTGCCCTGACCCAGTTGATGGCGTTCATGGCTAAACCACGCCGGCATAATGCCGCGGGCATTTCAAAGAAATATACGGATCATTTACGGCACCAAGGCCGCCAGACTGCGAAGACCGGCAATCGTGATTTTTTCCAGTGTCGGCAAATCGTGAACGCGATAAGTTAAGCTGTACGTGGAAATCCATGCCTGACCATTCGCAGCTTCGGCCACGCGATCTGGCTAGCCGTTCAAGCGCTTCAAATGCTGTCGATCGGTCAGGTTTGCCGCAGTGGTTCCCAATCTACCGCTACTGCCCGACATGCGGCACGCCGCTGCGGCGTTGGATATCAGGAACGATTTGTGACCGTTGCGGTCTCTCGATCTCTTGGACCGGTAAACGATCTCCCGCAGTCCGGCGTTGGGTCGTGGCAGGAATGAGCCTGCTCATCATCATCATCTTCATCTCGGCCGCATTCTCGCTGAGGTGACACACTTGGCAGCACATCAAAGGATGCGCCATGACTTGGCAAGAATTAGCGAACGAGGTTCTCAAAATGACGCCAGACCAGCAAACTCAGCACGTGTTCTTCATTGCCGATTATTTCGGCCCAGACAGGCAATTGGTTGAGGTCTCGCTCGTTCGAGCCTTTGAGGGACATCTACGTTGGTCTGAGCGTAGCGAACGAATGCATGGTGAGCGAAGGACACCCTTTTCTCGCCAGCCGAAACGATGAGGTCGAAGTCGGGCCGAGATAGCCAGCTCTCTAATCAACACTCGCCTCCTTTTTGCTTAACGCTGTTACAAAATTTTAAATCAATCAATTATCTCGAAAAACTATAGAGTTGGGTACCATACGGCCTGCCCCCACGTTTTCTCTGACGTCGCTCAATTATAAAACGGGTCTACTCCCGACCATACGAACCACTTTTGCTGCGGTGCCACGTATGCGCCCCACATGTAACCGTAAGGCTGCTTTATGCCATCCTTTGCCGTGTAAGTGTCACTTTCTTTTCGTCGCCGAATGCGTCTTGTTGGTCAAAGTTACGCCGCTTCAGGAGAAGAAAGCGATATGAGCTCCCATGAAAAAAAATCGACGGCTCCTTCGCATTGAAGGCTGACGTCAGCCCGTCAACATAGTGTCTAATTTGACGGATTATAATCGATTGACCACCGCTCCATGAAACCTTAGTTGCGTGATTGCAATCGCGCCACAATCATCGAGCACCCACTCTGCTGACCGGTCCTCATTTATTGACAACTAGGCCTGTGGCCGGCCGCGTCAATGTTTCCCTCGCGGCGGCGATCAGCGGCAGCAACAATACTTATAGCCAAATAGTCACTGATCGAAGTTGCTCAGAGCTTGCTGAGCTGTGTAATAAAAAATACGCAACGTTTCGGAGGGGCTAGGTTCTATCTGAGAACTAGTGCCTTGGATCAAGCCATTCCCACGTAGGAATCAATCCGTTGCCGCCGACGGGATGCCATAGCGTGCGACAAAGGCTATGACGTGCCGCGCAGGCGACGCACCCGCCGGCGGATCGCGTCCGGGTCGTAGCTCGTGTCGGCGTTTACGGGCCCGATCGTATCGCATCCGAATACCGATGACAGGGGGGCCGCCTGAGGGGCGTTGCCCCGCTGGCTCGGAGTCAGGAGCAGTTTCAGCAGCGGTCCCGGCGGTCCACGGCGACTGGGGCTTTGGTGCTTAGTCCGCCACGGCCACGGCCCAGGCAACCCCGCGTATCTGCAACTTCATTTTCGCCACGAGCTCGACGTCCGGTCGAGTCCACCGGGTGGGCCTCGGCGGCCATTGAATCCAGTTGCACTTCGTCACTATCCGCCACGCCAACGACCTTGAAGAACTGCTCCATTTGATCAGATAAGCGGGGTAAGATGCGAAGCCGAACCTACTATATTGCGACGAAAAAGGAGCGGCATTTATCGAAAGTAAATTTATTAGGATCCAACTTCACGCGGCAAGGCATTCGGCCTGATACGTACAAACCTGAGTTCACAAAAAACGACGGCCGTATTGCTACGACCGTCGTTGCGGAGGAGGATGAATGAAGCAAGCGACGCTCAGACTGCGTCTCTGGCCTGACTACACAATGTAGCGTCGGCGACGTAGCAGACTCAATGCACTGACCCCAAGCAGTGAAAGTCCGGCCGGTTCCGGCACGGTGGTGCCGACTTGTCCTGCCGAAGTAACGGCCATCACCGCCGCGAACTGATCGGCAGTGTACTGCGGAGCGGCCGCGTCGAAGCCGACACTCTGGCCGAAATTGCTTTGCAGCAGCAGGAAGTCGTTGAAGTTCGTCGCCCCGTCGTAGTTGAAGTTGCCTTGATCGAACCGCGTACCCGCATTGCCGAAGTTCGATTGCAACGCAAGGAAGTCGTTGAAGTCGACGTCGCCGTCGAGGTCACTGTCGCCCGGGAGCGTGATGCGCACCGTGACATTGCCGGCCCCGTTGTCGCCATAGCCAAGCGTCTGGCCGGCGGCGCGGACGGTGGAGCGAATCTGGCCGCTGGCGAAGTTACCGGCATAGCCCGCGTTGAGGATCGACTTGACGGTGGCCATCGGGCTGGAACCGCCGGTGTAGTCGAGCACGAGTTTGCCTTGGGTTTGAAGGTCGACGCCGCCGGCATTGGCCAGCAGATTCGTGTACGCCGGCGTCGTGGCCTGAAGCGTGCCTGCCGTCACGGTCGTCGTGCCGGTGTAGGTGTTCGCGCCCTTAAGAATCCAAGTGCCGGTGCCTTGTTTGAGGACGCTGGTCTTATTGGTTGCGGTGCCGTTGCTGATGACGCCGTCGATCTGGCCGATGCCGGTCGTGGAACCTTGTAAGGTCAGCGTGTGTTGCTGGGCCGTGTTGGCGGCCAAGGTCGCGCCGGTGAACCGCAGCAGGCCGGTGCCGGACATGTCGATCGTGCCGCCGTTGGCGGCAGCGCCGGCACTTTGGAAGATGGACTTGGACGTCACGTCGCCGGTGCCGGTGTAGACCAGCGTGCCGACGCCCGCGCCGGAGCCGAGGTTAATGACCGATCCCGTGCCCAGCGCGGCCATCGAATTGACGCTAATCGCCCCTTGGTTCACCGACGTGTTGCCCGCGTAGGTGTTCGAGCCCGATAGAAAGAGCGTGCCCGCGCCGGTCTTGGTCAGCAGGCCCGCGCCGGAAATGTTGCCGCGGAAGGTGGTGCTGGCGTTCGAGCCGCCCAAGGCCAGGGTGCCGCTCGCAATGGTCACGTTGCCGCGACCGGCGAGAGAACCGATCGTTTCACTTGCGGCGAAGGTGAGGTTGGCGTCCGGGCCGAGTTCGACCGCACCAGCGTCCGGGATAGATACGCCACCCGAAACGGCCAGCGTTCCGCCGGCGATCATCGTTTTACCCGAATAAGTGTTTGTGCCGGCGAGCGTGACGGTGTTGGGCCCGACGATCGTCAGCGCCGTGCCGTTTGCCCCGTCGATGACCGGGCCGCTGACGATGATTTCTGCATTCGCCGCCGCGAGAACCAACTCGCCGGTCGAACCCGCGCCGACGTTGAGGGTAAAGCCCCCGCCGCCGAGCGTCAGCGCACCGGTGCCGGCGTTCAGCAGACCGTTGAAATTGAACGTCTGGGTTGAGTTCGTGGTCACGGCACCGGCCGCGCCGGTGTAGCGGACGGTGTTGGCGTCGCGGCTCGAACCGAACGGGCCGCCGATGCCTGACACCTCGTAGTTCACCGTGCCATCGGTCGTGTAGCCGAAGGTGGTAGAGGCCGTCGCACCGGTATAGCCGGTCACGGTGCCGGCGGTGTTGGTCGCGTAGCGGGTGTTCGCCCCCGTGCCGACGAACGCCCACGCGCCGAGAATGCCATTGGTGTTGGCGGCGGCCGTGGTGATCGGGCCGGAAGTCGGAACGAAATCGACCGTTCCGCCCGACGAACGCGTGATATTGCCCAAGGCCAGCGTGCCGGCGCTGTTGTTAGTGACGGTCGCTGCGCCGGGCAATACGGTCAATCCGTTGAGCGTCTGCGTCGTCGAGCCCGCTCGTGCGTTCACGAACGAACCGCCGGCCATCACCAAGGCGCTGCTGGAGTTGAGCGAACCGGTGAGCGATAGCGTGCCGGCTTCGATCCGGGTGCTGCCGGTGTAGGTGTTGGTACCGGCGAGGGTGAGCGTGCCCGGGCCGGTCTTGGCGACGCCGCCCACGCCACTGATGTTGCCGGTGACGCTGATGTTGCCGCCGCCGGCCCCGGCGAAGAACGTGGTCCTCTGGGACGGAAAATTTTGGTTCGCGCTGATCGTCTGCGTCGCATTACTGGTGTTGCTGAATGAGACAGTGGCAGGCGACGTGCCGACATACGACAACTGGCCGGTGGTCTGGGAATAGACGTACCCGCGGTCGCTGATCCACTGGCCGGCATTGAAGGTGAAGCCATTGAGCGAGAAGCCTTCGCCATAGGACGTGTTACCGGACGTGACGAGGTTCCAGGCGTTGCCGATGGTACGGCCGGCGTTAGCCAGGTCGACGTCGAAGACGCCATTGAGCAGCACCTGCTGGGCCGAGCCGGTGACGGCGTTGTTCACGCCGCTAGCGCCGACAGCGAACTTCACGTTCGCGTCCTGAGCCAGTTCGAGCCTGCCGTTGACGTTAAGGTTGCCGCTGAACGTGTTGGCCGGCGAAGCGAGCCGCACGAAGAAGGCCTGGGAGTCGGACGCGATCGTCATCGAGCCGGTGCCGCCGATGGCGGCTTCGATGTTGATATTGCCTTGGTCGGCCTGAACGGTGCCGGTGGAGGCGAGCGTCATCTTTCCGTTGATCCGGAACAGGTCGCCCGTGCCGCTGGCGTGACGGATGTAGCCGCCGTCGAGGATCAGGTTCTTAAAGGTCGACTTGCCCGTCGTGCCGAGGCCCTTGTAAATCAGACCGCCGCTGGTGCCGTTGGTGTTATTGATCGTGAGCGAGTCGCCGGCGAAGGTGAAGCTGGGGGTCGGCACGAAATTGCCGCTGGAGTCGGTTCCGTCCGGGTCGTACGTGTCGAGGGCCGTGCGCATCAGGAAGTTGCCGGTGGAATAGGCGGCGCCGGCGTGCGCGAAGTAGCCGTCGCTCCACGAGTTGTACCAGTTGAATCCACTGCGGCCGAGCGCGATCCGACTGCTGGAGCGTGATGTTCGTCGCCGACCACGGGTCGGCCTGCGTGCCGACGCCCATGTCCTGCCGCATCGCGTACATGACGGCAACGTTCGCCGGGATGATATTGCTATTGATGACCTCGGTGTCGTAGTTGAGGCCGTACGGGTAGAAGTGGACGCCGGATTTTTTGATCACCGCGTCGTCGCCGTCCAGCATCTTAATGATGGCGTCGAGCTTCGGGCCGGTCCAGACGCCATTGGTAAAGTTGTTGGTCCATTGGCTGATGGTGCCGGAGCCGAGCCAGTGGTTGAGCTCGTGCTGGGCGACTCGTTCGGCGGGATAGGTTCCGCCGAAACGGATTTGGGTGTTGTAGTTCGCATCGGCCGTGGCAACGCCGGAGTTGTAATTCACCTCGACGTTGCCGTCGTTATTGAGAGTGAAGTTGCCATAGGCATTGAAGCGCGCCAGCACCGCCGTCATGGCGGCGATGGCGGCGTCTTTTCGGGCTTGGTCGGGCCAGCCCGTGCCGATCGTGAAGGTGAGGCGCGGCCTGCGTAAAGGCCGGAGCCGCCAGCATTGCGGCCGACGCCGCAAAAATGATCGCCCGTTTCCGACGAGATTCAGTATTCATTTCGAACTCAGCCTCTCCGCAACAAACAGGGCATGTTGGCGAAGGCGACCCGGTTCCCGCAAGCAAGTGTTTGGGGTTTATCCGATTCAAAGCGCCTGCGACGGCCGCAAGGTCGTGCGAGGAGCCTAAGGGTGGTCGATTCCGCCAAGAGCAATATAAAATGCCCATGGGGATGCCTTCTTCACCATTTGCGCATTTATCCTTACCGTTTGCGACAGACTCTGACCACCGACTTCTCAAGTCGGCAGCGGGCGGAATGTGGGGCTTCAACGGGGCGGATGTTGAAGTCGTTTTCCGAAAAGATGTTGACGCCGGAAAGCCGCTGGAGCAATACCCACTTGAGCTTCGAAGAATCGACTGAAACTCGTGTCTGACGAAAAGCCACAACGGCGTGCGACCTCGTAGACTGTCAAATCTGATCGGACCAAGAACCTTTGGCCCGCTTCGATCCGGACTCGGGCAATCTCATCGTGCGGTGTGCGGCTGAGCTGAGCCATAAACTGCCGTTCCAACCAGCGGCGGCCGACAGGAACTTCACGCAACACGTCTTCCACGGAGCACGGATCGCAAGCGTGTTCGCGAATGAAACGAACAGCTTGTACGAGATTCTGATCCTTGATCGCGAGCATGTTGCTGCTTTGACGCTGGACGACGTCGAGCGGCGGAAGAATCACCCGCCGTTCGTCCTCTCGGAGGTCTGATCCGGTCATGAGACGGTCGAGAATTTGAGCCGCGGCGAAACCCATACGGCTGTAATCCACCTCAACACTCGACAACGCCGGCGTAGCGGTTTCGCAGACCAGATCGTCGTTGTTCACGCCGACGATCGAAACTTGTTCGGGGACGAGGATGTCCGCGTCGAAGCACGCCTCGGCCAGATCGTTGGCCCACATATCGTCGAACGCGAGAATCCCAACCGGCTTCGGTAATCCCCGGAGCCAGTCGATCACGCCTGGGCAATGCGCGTGGGCCAGCCGTTGCTCCGGCGTTGGCGGTTCGATGGGACAAATCGCACAGGCAAACCCTCGCTCAACCAATGCCGAACGGAAACCTTCGAAACGCTGCTGTGAGACGTAATATGTAGCCGCCCAAAAATAGGCGAAATGTTCGAGTCCCAAGTCAATCAGATGCTTGGCGGCCCGCCGACCGACCGCTACGTCATCTAAAAAGACCTGAGGCAGTTCGAGGTTTTTCAGGCCGCCTGAACAGACGACCTTGTAACGGCTGTGATCGAGCGCCGATCGCATGATTGCTTCAGGCATCGCCGCGAAGATCGCGCCATCGAATGCGGGTAGCGGCACTCGATCGTAAAATAATCGATCCGATTCAGTGAATAGCCGCCACCTTCGCTCTAGGTTCGCATACCGGGCGACCCCGCGAAGGATCGACCGACCATACGTCGTTGCTCGATCGACAATAACGCCTACCAACGGACGTTTTGACTTCAGTACGGTTCGGTCGTCCATCGTTCGCAGAGCGTAAAGAATCTGTTCAATGCTGCGTTGATTCGTTTTGAATCGACGGCGGCCGGTCAAAAAACGACAGATCCCATTTATCCTTCCACGGAATGATCATTTTGCCGCTTTCGAAGTACAAGGGAAGGAAATAATACTTGCCTTCGATCGCATTGCGCGGATGCCACTCGTCAAAGACGGAGATGTAAGCGTCCTTCTTGCCTTGGACCGGAATGATGGCCGTGGATTGGCCGCCGAAGGTCTTGTTGGCGCCGAGTTTGGTCATGGGGTTTTTGCCTACGCAGGGATTGGCCATGCGTGTCCACGGGCCGAACATTTTGTCGGCCACCAGATAGCGGGCGTCGTTCGGATGCCAGCCGGTGAGACCGGAGGCGAGGATGTAGTATCGTCCGTCGTGTTTGACGACCGCCGGGGCCTCATTGGCCCCGCCGGGGAGAACACGGACGAAATCGTTCGTGTAGCCGGTATAATCCTCCGTCAGCTTGCAGATGTGCAGCGTGCGATTTTCTTCTGACGAATGAACGTGATAAGCGGTGCCGTCGTCGTCGACAAACACTGTCATATCGCGCGACTCCTGCCCCATGTCGAACCCGCGGACGAAGCGGCCGAAATACCAGTCCTTGGGCTGCGGCTCAAGCGTGCGAAAGTCCGGCTTTTTCCACTGCTCAAACCGAGCGTGGTCCGCGTCCGTGAAGTTGAGCGGGAACAGGCCCGCGTTCGGCCGATATGACTTAAGAAATGTATACGGCCCGGTGACATTGTCCGCGACGGAAACCGCGGCACGGCTCGCGGAATAGCCTTTGCCTTTATGCTCTAGGTGCATCCACATGACGAATTTCTTCGTTTTCGCGTTGTAGATGACTTTTGGACGTTCGATGATGCAGCCTTTGGTGATTTCCGAATCCGGGTCGTCGGAGACCGCCAGCGCGATGCCTTCGTCGTGCCAATTGTACAGATCGGCCGATGAATAAACGTGGACACCGACCTGAGCGGTATTGCCGCCGCGGCCTGCGATCTTGTGTTCGCCGAACCAGTAGTACTTGCCTTCGTGGAACAGGAAGCCGCCGCCGTGGGCGTTGATATGCACGCCATTGTTGTCGGGCCAGTCTTTGCCCGGCTCGAAAGCGGACTGTTTGGCCGCTTCCGCGATGTTCATCACGCTGAAGTAGACAAACACCGCCAACAGAACAATGCCCGCTCGCATAAAAAATGTTTGCGTCGGCTCACCATTGCCATCTTGAAGCGAAGACATTGCGTTCGGCATGATCGCTCTTTCACTCTTTGGCACGTGTTTCGTACAGTTTATAGGCGATCCGCCGATTGAACTGAACGAGATCAAAGTGCGGCGTGTCGGCCCCGTCGATCAGGCCGCGCAGCGTCGCTTCGCCGTCGCTACGACCAGTCAGCGGCTGATCGCGAAACTGGAAGAAGTGCGCCGACGATCAGCGGATGAGCAAACGCTTGGCCGAGCCATTTCTCTAGCCCCTGAAGCCGTGCGCCCTGCTCCTCGGTATAAATCGAGCCGCGCCACGGCATGCGTCCGAGGTCGCTGGAGACGCCGAATTCACCAACGATGAACGGCTTGTCGATCCCTTTGTAGCCGCCGAGCCGGCCGTCAGGCATCTCGTAGATGTTATAGCCGATCACGTCGCAATATTTACCCGCCACCTCGACGATGTCGCGATCGATATGGCCGTTGAAGCGGGAGCCGAGATAGAGATTGTTCGGGGCGACGCGCTTGATCGCGCTGCGGACAGTCGAGAAGTATTTGTCCGCAAACTTGATGCCGAACACACCGGCATCTTCGCGATAGCGATCGTTCTTCTGAAGCACCTCGTCGGACGGTGCTTTGTTGTCGTCAAGCAGGGTGCCCCACGACGCGTACTCGGTCGTCCAAGCCTTGTTGAGCGCGGCCACGTCTTTGTACTTGGCTTTCAGGTCGCTCACAAATTCCGCTTTGCTGGCTGACTTCGGGAACCGGAACATGTTTTTGACGACCGTCAGCCCTCGCGGGGCTGAACCCCAAGTCCATTCGTTATCGACGAAATACCCAAGGTTCCACGGATCGCCGGCAGTGGTACCCTTTTGGCTATCCATGGCGCGATTGACGTTCTGCGTCCACGCCGGCGCGAACACGTCGGGGATGTGCTCGAGCATCGGCCCGCCTGAACCGAGCGTCGCCGTGTAGGGCGTTTTGCGTTTGAGATAAACGGTCGAATCCGACCAGTTGGCAATCGTGTTCAGCCCCCAGTTGCGGAGGCGGGCGTGCAGCGCGTCGGCGGTGGCCTCACGCCAGTTCGGGCCGTACTTCCGCTCGGCGTTCAGGCCGGAGAAAGAGAACGACTTCCACGGCTTGCCATCTTTGTAGTACATGAACCGCGCCCCGCGGCCGTCGCCCCAATACTTGGCGAACGGCCCGTCGGGCGACGGCAGGTCTTCGAACCATTTCTCTTTGCCGGTCACCGGGCTACCTTCGCCGCCGCCGCCGATGCCCGTTGCGCCGTAGGACCAGAAGAGGCTGCCGTCCGGCGTGACCAGCCACCACTTGTCCTTCACTTTTTTGGGATAGAAGAAGCCGGTTGCGGGCTGCTTCGGGCCTTTGGCCCAGCCGCCCCATTTGTCCCAATCGGCCGGGCCCGGGTAGGCCGACATCTCCGCTTGGTCCTTCTTGAGCCGTTCGGTGAAGTCAGCGTCGGCGTAGATTTTGTCGGGCCAGTCGGTGTGCTTGTACTGGCCGTACTTGTCGACGAACGGGTAGAACGACACGGGCGCCGGCACGCCGTCGCCCTGCGCGGTGATACCCTCGACGAAGACGGCCTCGCCGGCGGCCGGATGATCCAACCAGACGGTCACCTTCTCGATCGCGGCCGGGTCGAGCGTGTTGTCCCGCACGTTGATCGCCTTGAAGTACATGAAGAACGGCTTGAATGGCGCGTATGTCGGGTCTTCCGGCCGGCGCATGAGCCGCAGGCGCAGGGTCCGTGACTCGTTTGGCTCAAGTACGACGGCAGTTCGCACGTTGTCGGTCACACCCTTGGCACCGGAATTCTCGGCTTTGGCCCAAACCGTCACCGGCTGTCGCAAGAGATTCCTCAACCGGAAGTAGAGCGAATCGTGACGCGAGAAATCCCAAGGACCGGCGTCGGGCGTCAGCACCAGCGGCCGCTCGGCCGTCGCGCGCTGATCATGCGGAGATCGATCATGAAGCAATTCGACCGGCGGCGCGGCAATGGCCGGTGCCCCACCGCTCACGATGCCGAGCACGGCGGCCGCCAAGACCAAGCGGGCACTTCGCAACGACCATGAACGATTTTGGGCCATCCGATTCCTTCTCAAACTGACACCCGGCCGGCAGACCGCCGCAGGGAGGGTCATCCATCAAACCGTCCACCGTGCGGCCGGTGCCGGGCAGGTTTTGTCCGCCAGCTTCGCCCGCACGGCGACCAGGCAGCCGCAATGCCGACAGGTCGTGCCGCCATACCGCACGTCGGGGCACACCCGGCATTCGCTCAGCCGCGTGGCGTACGTCTGATCATCTGTGACCCGTTCATTGGGGTGACCGGCAAGATAGTCGGCCAGCAGCCGTTGGACTTCCCGCTCGGGCACGTGCAACGCGGCCGAACGATGGCAGCCTTTGCACTCCGACTCGGTCATCGGACCTCCAGCATCACGACTGATCGCGCCGGCAGGCCGACCTTGAGGCCGCCGTCGGCTAGCCGAATCGTCCTCAATTCCGCCGGCTTGACGGTGTCCGGCTGGTCGAAGGTGTTCATCGTGTTCTGCGCCGGGGCTGTCAGAACCCGGCCCTTGACGGAAGCAACCGTGGCCCCACGCAGGTCGATCTCCACGTCGGCGTCGTCCTCGTGGTGAAGATTGCAAAGGCTGGCGTGAATGACGCCCTCCGCATTCCGCGACGCCGACACGCTGATCTGCTTCACTTCGGTCAGCCCGTTGTAGCCGTTGGCGCCTGGAATGCCCGGCATCGTCTCGTAAGCCAGCGCAGTAGGCCGGCGCTTCCACTGCGGTCGGGAGCAGTGTCGCATCTTGATGGACTTTGTACATCTCAAACACGTGATACGTCGGCGTGAGCAGCATCTTCGCGCCCTCAGTCAGCACCACGGCCTGCAGAACGTTGACGGTCTGAGCGATGTTGGTCATGTACACGCGGTCGGCATGGTTGTTGAACACATTGAAGCTGAGACCGGCCACGAGCGCGTCTCGGATCGTGTTCTGCTGGTAGAGGAAGCCGGGGTTGGTGCCCTGCTCAACGTCGAACCACGTGCCCCATTCGTCCATGATCATGCCCACCCGCTTCTGCGGGTCGTAACGATCCATGATGGCGGCGGTGCCCTTAATGAACGACTCGATGTTGGCGGCCTTCTGGAGTGTTAGCTTCCAGGCGTCGCTCGTGAAGTCTGTGGCGGAACCCTTCGACAGCCACGGGCCGGGGATCGTGTAGTAGTGTACGCTCAGGCCATCCATGAAGCGGGCGCAGTTGCGCATCAGGATTTCGTTCCACTCGTCCGTGAAGCCGCAAGCCACTTTGTAAAGCTTGGCGTCGGGCGTGAAGTTGCGGCAGTAGCTGGCGTACTGACGGAATTGGTCGGCGTAGAACTGCGGCCGCATGTTGCCGCCGCACCCCCAGTTTTCATTGCCGACGCCCCAGAACATCAGCGGCCACGGCTCCTGGCGGCCGTTCTGGCGGCGTAGGCTCGCCATCGGGCTTTCGCCGCCCATCGTGATGTACTCCAGCCACTCCGCCATCTCACGCACGGTGCCGCTGCCGACGTTGCCGGCGATGTAGGGCATCGTGCCGAGTTGTTCGCACAGGTCGAGGAACTCATGTGTGCCGACGTGGTTGTTCTCGGTCGTGCCGCCCCAGTGGATGTTGACGATGCTGGGCCGCTTCTCTTTCGGGCCGATGCCATCGGTCCAATGATAGGTGTCGGCAAAACACCCACCGGGCCAGCGGAGGTTGGGAATGTTGATGTTCCGCAAGGCCTGTACGACGTCGTTGCGGAAGCCGCGCGTGTTGGGGATGTCGCTGTCCTCGCCCACCCACAGGCCCTCGTACACGCACCGGCCAAGATGCTCGGCGAAGTGGCCGTAGATGTGGCGGGAGATCTTCTGCGTACCAAGGTCGGCGTTGATGACGATGCGGTTCATGTAATTCCTCACCGATAACGTTATGACGCAATCCCTAGGCCGCCATCGGCGCGATCCACGTAGTCATTTGAGATATCCACCTCCATAACAGAAATGACCGACATCACAGCTTCGGCCGATCATCCTGTGTGTGATGTCGGCAGGCTACCGGCGGAACACCCTTCCATCGCTTGAAAGCTGCAGAAAAGGCAAACACGTTCTGATATCCGATCGCGTGGGCAATGGCTTGGAGCTTTGCGGGCGTCGAACTGAGCAAAGCCTCGGCACGGCGCATACGCAACTCGACAACGTGCTTCATCGGACTGCAGCCAAGGACGCGTTGGCATAGGCGGCGAAGCGATTCGGGAGTCATTGTCGCTTCGCTAGCGAGGCGATCGAGGGACCAGTGCTCCATCAAACGAGCGTCTACCGCCGACCAAAGCGCCCACAGTGGATCAGGCCGGCCCAACGGGTCGATAATCCGCTGGGCATTCGCCCACACCAGAGTCGCCCAAGTGTCGATCAAGGAAAGATCTCGTGACGCGTGCGTGGTCTCATGGTAAAGCCCCTCGATCGCACCAACGAATGGCCTTGGATCGACTTTAATCACGCGGGATTGCCCTTGAGCGGGGAATGTCGCATCAGCGAGGAAATGAGCCCAGGCAAATTGCCAACGCCGCCTGCCCACTGTCTCGTAGACACGTGAGGCCCGTCGCGGTGATACGTATGCCGCCCCAGGCCCGCAATCCTCCCAACGGCCGCCCGTCCACACCCGTCCGGCGCCACGGAAACAGACGAGAAGGTGGGCCGTCTGCGCTTCGGACGCCGCCATCCGATATTTCAAACCCGCATCGGATAATCCGGCTAGGTAAATCCCCCGCGCTAAGAGGCCGGACGAACCGGACGGCTGCACGATCCGTTCGAACGTGTCGCTCCCCAAGTGGTGGAAATCACGTATGGGATCGTGCAACTCACTCATGGCGTTCCTGGATCGATTATGTCATTTTATTCGAGAAACGGTGGAGTTTGCACGATGTCGATGTTTCCATCGAATCGACGATAACCGGCGGGATGCATTGGTTCGCAAAGGCTCGGGTCGAGTGGCATACCAATAATGAGAAGGATCTGTTTTCGGACGAGCGATTTTTGAGAGCTCGTTCAACCGACCTGAGCCGGAGGCCAGGCAGAAACGCTCTTGGAAATGGAGAACTGGATGGAACAGCACAATGAAGTTGCAGCGACTTCGGTGGCGATGAATCGGGCTGGCATGGCCGTCAAAGCCTCGGCCTGTTCCTTTCACGATTGGGCTAAGACGCCGCCGTTGGGATGGAACAGTTGGGACATCTTTGGCACTTCGATCACCGAGCAGCAGGCGAAGGAACAAGCCAACGCGATGCACCAACATCTGCTGCCGGCCGGCTATGACGTCTTTACAATAGACATCCAGTGGTACCAGCCGACGGCCGCGACTCACTATTACGACGCGGACGTGATCTATCAGTTGAGCATGGACGAGTACGGGCGGCTGACCCCGACCGCGAATCGCTTCCCGTCCGCGGCGGACGGCCGGGGCTTCAAACCATTGGCCGACTATGTCCACAATCTGGGGCTGCGTTTCGGCATCCACATCATGCGCGGCATGCCGAAACGGGCGGTCAAGGAGAACACGCGGGTGCTTGGGACGAACGTCCGGGCCCGCGACATCGCCGTTACCGACTCGACGTGCCCGTGGAACCCGGACATGTACGGCGTCGATGCTACCACGCCCGAAGGCCAAGCCTACTACGATTCGATCATCGAACTTTATGCGTCGTGGGGCGTGGACTTCATCAAGTGCGACGACATTTCGCGGCCGTATGACGACGTGCAGAAGGCGGAGATCGAAGCCCTCCGCAAGGCCATCAACAAGTGCGGCCGTCCCATCGTGCTGAGCCTTTCCCCCGGAGCGACACCCGTCAAAAATGGCCCGCACGTCATGAAGAACGCCAACCTCTGGCGCATCACCGACGATTTCTGGGACCGCTGGGGCCTGTTGCTGGCCATGTTCGAGCGTGCGCACGCCTGGGAACCCTACCGCGGCTCCGGGCACTGGCCTGACGCGGACATGCTGCCGATCGGCGTCATCGAGTTCGGCCGGCAGACGAAATTCACCAAAGATGAACAGTACACGCTGATGAGCCTGTGGAGCATCGCCCGGTCGCCGCTGATCTTCGGCGGCGACATGACCAAGCTCGACGCGCTCACGCTGGGCATGCTGACGAACCCGGACGTGCTGTCGGTCAATCAGAACAGTACCAACAACCGGCAGATCTCCCGCGAAAACAACCTGATCGTCTGGTCCGCCGACGTGCCAGGCAGCGACGACAAATACGTCGCGCTGTTCAACGCCCAAACCAAGGGACAAAACCTGGACTTCAGTCATGCCGACTACGCCAGCCCGGTCATCGCGGGGCAATGGAAGTCGCAGGAGATCGAGGTGTCGGTCAAAGACGGGAAGCGTTTGGCGCTTTTCGTCAACGACGGCGGCGACGGCAACCAGCACGATCATGCCGTCTGGATCGATCCGATCCTCCATGGCCCGGAAGGTGACCTGCGACTGACCGAACTCAACTGGGTCCACGCCTCGGCGGGCTGGGGAGATGCACGAGTGAATCGCTCCTGTGACGACAAGCCATTGATGGTGGACGGCCAAAACGTCACCGGCCTTGGCACTCATGCCGATTCGGTCATCGTGTACGAACTGCCGGACGGCTATGAAACCTTCACTACCAAAGGCGTCATGAGCGACACGGGCTCCGTTATCTTCGGCGTGTTGGTCGACAAAGGCGCTCAGGACGTCTTCGACACGAGCACGGTCCGCGTCGACCTCAAGGCCCTTGGCATCACGAGTAAAGTCCGAGCACGCGACCTGTGGAGCGGCAAAGACCTTGGCGAGTTCGGCGACTCGTTCGGCCAGGAACTGCCGCTCCACGGTGCCGGGCTGTACCGCCTGTCGCCGATCGATTGAGGACGACACAATCCGTTCGGACTCGGCGACGGCACAGGCGACGCCGCTCACAGCAAACTTCGTGCTCTAAGGTCAGTTCATCATGCAAATAAAAGACTATCCCGTTCAGCCCGTTCCGTTTACTCAAGTCCGCATGAATGACGGCTTCTGGGCGCCGCGGATTGAAACGAACCGCACCGTCACGATCCCCTTCGCGTTCGAGCAGTGCGAGAAGAATCGCCGCATGTACAACTTCGAGCGGGCCGCAGCGGCCGTGCGGGGTGAGGAGGTTAAAGACCGACAGCCCCCCGAACTGCCGTTCGACGACACCGACCCATTTAAGGTGATCGAAGGCGCGGCGTACGCGATGGCGGTTCAGCCCGATCCGAAGCTGGACGCGTACGTCGACACGCTCATCGAACAAATCGCCGCCGCCCAGGAGCCCGACGGCTATCTCTTCACCGCGCGGACAATCGCTCCCGAGAATCCTCACCCCTGGGCCGGCCCCGAGCGGTGGGTGCTGGAGCGCGAACTCAGCCACGAGTTGTACAACTTCGGCCACCTGTACGAGGCGGCGGCCGCCCACTACCAAGCGACCGGCAAGCGGTCGCTGCTCGACGTGGCGATCAAGACAGCCGACCTGCTCGACCGGACCTTCGGCCCCGGCAAGCAGACCGTCTGGCCCGGCCACCAGATCACCGAGATGGGCCTGATCAAGCTCTACCGCGTCACCGGCGAAGAGCGATACTTGAACCTGGCCAAGTTCCTGCTCGACGTCCGCGGCCCCGACGGGCACAAAGGGGCCGGCCGGGAATACAACCAGTCTCACCAGCCCGTTGTCGAACAGACCGACGCCGTCGGTCACGCCGTGCGGGCGACCTATATGTACGCCGGCATGGCCGACGTCGCCGCCATCACCGGCGACGCATCCTACATCAAAGCTATCGACGCGATCTGGGACAACTGCGTCGGCCGCAAGTTGTATATCACCGGCGGCATCGGCGCGAAGCACGACGGCGAAGCGTTCGGCCGTGATTTCGAACTGCCGAACATGACGGCTTATAACGAGACATGCGCCGCAATCGGCAATGTCTACTGGAACCACCGCCTGTTTCTCCTTCACGCCGACGCCAAATACATCGACGTGCTCGAACGCACGCTCTACAACGGCCTGATCAGCGGCGTGTCGCTCGACGGCAAGGGCTTCTTCTATCCCAATCCGTTGGAAAGCAAGGGCCAACACGAACGCAAGCCCTGGTTCGGTTGCGCGTGCTGTCCCAGCAACATCTGCCGGTTCATGGCGAGCATCCCCGGCTACGTTTACGCCCGCCGCAATGATGAAGTGTTCGTCAACCTTTTCGCCGGCGGCACAGGCGAGGTCGACCTCGGCGGCGGACGGTCGGTCGAACTGACTCAGGAAACGCACTACCCGTGGGACGGCTTGGTCAAGATCCGTGTGACGCCGTCCGGGGCCGGCGCGTTCGCGTTGAACGTCCGCATTCCAGGCTGGGCGCGGAACGAGCCGACGCCGGGCGGTCTATACCGATTTTTTGAATCGTCGGCCGAGCAGGCCACACTCAAGATCAACGGCCAGTCCGTGCCGCTCGACGTGAAAAACGGCTACGTCGCCCTGCGGCGAGAATGGAAGGCGGGTGACACGATCGAGTTGAACCTGCCCATGCCCGTGCGTCGGGTTCTGACGCGAGACGAGGTGGTGGCCGACCGCGGCCGGGTTGCGTTGGAACGCGGACCGATCGTCTATTGCGCCGAGTGGCCGGACCATCCTGGTGCACACGTGCGGACCTTGCTGCTGGACGACAAGTCCGTTGTCACGCCGGTGGAAAAGCCGGAGTTGCTCGGCAGCGTGGTCGCGCTTACGTCCAAGGTCAAGACGCACGCGTTGGCCAAAGACGGCTCGGTGACGGCGTCCGACACCGACCTTCTGGCGATCCCGTACTACGCCTGGTCGCACCGCGGCCGGGGCGAAATGGCCGTGTGGCTCGCCCGCGAGCCGTCCGCCGTGCGGACCGCCCCGCCGCCGACGATCGCGTCGATGTCCAAAATCAGCGTCTCCAAGGGCGCGACCGACCCGATCAGCATCATCGACGGACGCTCCAGTCTGCAGCCCGGCGAGGAAAAGACCGGCGTGCTGCACTGGTGGCCGAAAAAAGCGACGACCGAATGGGTCGAGTACACGTTCGCCGAGCCCGAGCGGGTGACGTCGTCGTCGGTCTTCTGGTTCGACGACACCGGCCACGGCGACTGCCGCGTGCCGAAATCGTGGCGGCTGTTCTACAAGGACACCTCCGCCGGCTCGGCCGGCGCATGGCGGCCCGTGTCGCTCACGGGCGGCACCGCTTACGGCAGTACCAAGGACGCATTCAATACCGTGACTTTCGAACCCGTCACGACGCCTGGCCTGCGGCTTGAAGTCGACCTGCCGGACGACTGGTCGACGGGCATTGAAGAGTGGCAGGTCAAATAAGCATTCGACCTGCCGAACTCGGTGCGGCTGGTCGGTCATGAACTCACTCGGAAAGCCTGAAATGATCACCCTCAAAATCGAAAACACGCCGCGTGCAATCAGCCCCGATCTGTTCGGCGTTTTCTTCGAAGACCTCAACTACGCCGCAGACGGCGGTCTGTATGCGGAACTGATCCAAAATCGGTCTTTTGAGTATCAGGCG
Source organism: Tepidisphaeraceae bacterium (assembly GCA_049840775.1). Taxonomy (GTDB): domain Bacteria; phylum Planctomycetota; class Phycisphaerae; order Tepidisphaerales; family Tepidisphaeraceae; genus RYN-431. Next base: position 32,381 of record JASGJJ010000006.1, on the reverse strand, counting down.
ACCGAGCAACCGACTTGGAACAACCTCAGCTTCTGGGAATTGATCGCCCGCGGCGGCGGCAGGGGCAAGGTGACGATCGGCGACTCGGTGCCCGTGCATCCGAACAACCCGCACTACGCTGTCCTGGAAATTCACGAGGCCGGCGACGGCGTCGGTTTGGCCAACACCGGTTTTGATGGCATTCCCGTTCGGGCCGGGGCGACCTACGACCTTTCACTCTGGGCTCGTCAGCTTTACATGAATGAACGCTGGGGCAAGGACAACGGCATCGACGGGCGGCCCATGCCGCTGACAGCCCGCCTCGAAGCCGCCGACGGCCGGGTGATCGGCGAGACAACGCTCCGGGTGACCGGCGCGACCTGGCAACGTTTTGAGGGCGAGATCGTTGCCACCACGAGCGACGATGCCACGCGCTTCGTGCTGCTCGCAGGGGCGGCCGGCGCGATCACGCTGGACGACGTCTCCCTATTCCCTCGAGACACCTTCCGGGGCCGCCGCAACGGTCTGCGGAACGACTTGGCTCAGGCGATCGCCGATCTCAAGCCCCGGTTCGTTCGTTTTCCCGGCGGCTGTCTGGCCCACGGCTCGAGCCTCGGCAATCTCTATCACTGGAAGAACACCATCGGCCCCCTTGAGCAGCGTAAGCAACAGGCCAATATGTGGGGCTATCACCAGTCGATGGGACTGGGATACTTCGAATACTTCCAATTCTGCGAAGACTTAGGGGCCAAGCCGATTCCGGTGGTGCCGGCGGGCGTAACCTGTCAGAACGCCTGCCACGTTTCCGGCACCGGCCAGCAAGCGATTCCGATCGAACAGATGTCTGCTTACGTTCAGGACGTGCTGGACTTGATCGAGTGGGCGAACGGCCCGACGGATTCGACGTGGGGGGCGAAACGCGCCGAGGCCGGTCATCCTGAGTCGTTCGGGCTGGAATACCTCGGCGTCGGCAACGAAGAGCACATCACGCCGGCGTTCCGCGAGCGTTTTAAGATGATCTATGACGCCGTGCGGGCCAAGCACCCGGAGATCAAGGTCATCGGCACGAGCGGCCCATTCCATAGCGGCCCCGACTACGACAACGGCTGGGCTTTCGCTCGCGAGCTACGATTACCGGCCGTCGACGAGCACTATTACGTGCCGCCGGACTGGTTCTGGGAGAACCTGGATTTTTATGACCGCTATCCCCGCGACGGCACGTCGGTTTATCTCGGTGAATACGCCGCCCATGAGCCAGACCGCCGCTCGACGCTCCGTGCGGCCTTGGCCGAGGCGGCCTACATGACATCGATGGAACGAAATGGCGACATCGTGCAGTTCGCGTCCTACGCCCCGCTCTTAGCCAAGCGAAATTACGTCCATTGGGCACCGGACCTGATCTATTTCGATAACATTACGGTCAGCCCCACAGTCAGCTATCAAGTGCAAACTCTGTTCAGCCAAAACGCCGGCGACCAATCCCTTCCAGTGACGATGCCGCCTTCGAAGGATCTGGCGGTCTCATGCGTTCGTGACTCGATCAGCGGCGACGTGATCTTGAAAATCGTCAGTCGCGAAGACCAGCCGCGGCGGGTTCAGATTGATTTGTCGTGCATCCTAGCGAAGGCAACGCCCGCGCGGTGCATCAACCTCAGCGGCAGTCCGAACGCGGAAACTGTGCTGCCGATTTCCAACACCATGGTGATCTATAAAACAGTGGATAAAACCCTGCCGCCCCACTCGCTGACCATCCTGCGAGCCGGATCCAATAATTTCGCCGAGTCTTCATCGCCCAGTACGCAAGCACTCGACAACGCAGACAAATCCGTACGAATTCTCGATCAGTTGTCGGCCGAAACTCGGTCGGCCGCCGGACGTCGCCATGAAACCAGCTTTTTAAGAAGCAGCTAGCTGAATGATCAGGCCAGCCTTTTTCCACGGACGTGGCCAGTCACCTAACGTAAGAGCGGCGAGGACAATTGTCCTCGCCGCTCTTACGTTAGGTCGTTTATTTAGAGTGGAGGATCCCGCCCCCGTCTCAGCTCAAGTCACTGAGTGATATTCCAGAGAACTTTGTCATTCAGGGCTACTGTACTATCACCGAGTACCTGTTCGATGGCGGTCGCGGCCGAGGCGGGTGTCCCAGACGGCAAATCGTTGCGGTCAACGCCTTCGCAGTGTCCATCGAGGAACAAAATGTTTGTGGTGCCGGTCGTGAAGGCGAGTTGACCCGACGAAGCGCCGCGCCAGCGGCCGTGGCGTGAACCGGAGATGCGGAACAGATAAGTCAAGCCGCCGGGGTTGTAGACGTTATATTCGGTGCCGTCGGCGATGAACACTACTCGCGACGACTTCTTGAAATTCGAGTACCGCTGTATGGGCCAGAACGTATGTCCTGCGGCATTCGCAACCGCCTTGATTCCTTGGCAAGGCAGGTTTTTGACACGACCGTCCTGACCGTCGCGTTGGCTCGCGCCATTGATCGTGTAGCCCAAGTCAATAATGCCGCCACCGTTTGCACCATTGTCCATTGGTGCGGGCGTTGGTTTTTGGTCGTACCGCAGGACAACGTGCGAGATGCGGCGAGCAAAGCCGTCAGGCCCAGGTGAATTGATCGTCGGATACGTAATGGCCGGATTGATTGACGTGGAACCTTCTCTGTAGATGAAGATATCCTTCACGCTCGGGCAAACCAGCACAGTGCCTTGTGCGGCTGAAGTCATACCCATATTGATGCTCGGTTTCGGCAAATACCGGCCGGCAATCAGCATCATGGACCAAGAGTCCCAATAACCACCGCCGGGGCCGCCCCAGACCATTGATGGTAGAATTACGCCTTTGTTGTCGTTGCTATACATCATCGCCGCCTGCCCGATCGACCGCAAATTCGACAAACACTTGATCGCGTTGGCCTGACGTCGGGCCGCGTTAAGGCTTGGCAAAAGGATCGAGATGAGTAAAGCGATGATGCCGATGACGACCAACAGTTCAACCAGAGTAAAACCGGCCCTAAAGCTCCGCTGCATATATCCTCCGAGATCTAAATACCATCCACTACCTAGTCCACTTAGCAGTCAAAACAGAAACTTGGTCTGCACAATTTGGCCAAACCCACCGCAGACGTATGATGAAATAGCGAATCATCGCCCATTTTGAGTCCATCGCAATGACATGACTCTATTAGAACACTTAGTTTGAAGCTGCCGCCAGCAAAGATCATAAGCCCCCGCTGACGAAACTTACCAGTGCAAAAAACTTCGTTTTACGTAATTTAATGAAAGCATACTCCCACATGTTGATGCCCGCGGTGTGCTCTATTTTGCCATGCTTTGAAGCATCTGACAGTGAGCCGAGGGATACAGATCTCCCATCTGTTAACAACACACACCGATCAAACTGCAAAGTCCTCCAGAAAATTTGGCTAAGATACCCGTTGCGTGCCGATTTCTACGAGTTCCTCAAGTTCGCGTAGGGACCCTTGTACGCACGAATAATGTTTCAATCTGAAGCGATACGCATTCAAAATCGATATCGGGACGTTTGAGCCAACAAACGAAGGATCAGCTTTATGAGACAATTTTGATCATTCGCACTGAGTGTTTGACAATGCGAGGTTTTGCTGAAAAGCGGGCTCCAGGCGCAAAATGCTGCATGGCGATTCAGCTCAATGAGGCTGAAAGATCGGGCAATTTGAATGGCCCCGACCGACATAGCCGAATGCTCTCGGATTTTTCAGTTAATTTACGTAAAATAGCGCATTTCAAGTTGCATTTCGACCGCTCGGTTTACATTATGGCTTCCAGTTATCAACAGAAATGTTGTTTAACTGGAGCGAAGGATACACAGGCAAACTTGGTTATTGCGAACTAAAGCCACATTCCGTGCTTCTGAAAGCGAGCCAAAATCAAGTCGCTCGTGGGCCGAATCTTAAATAAGAGACTTAAAAAGGCGTCGCTCCGGCATCACACACTCTAAAAGAACGATCATGCCGACACTTAATGGTTTATTTCTTCTAGACCGCGGGGCCTACGAAACAGTTTACGCCCCGTCCGCTGCAAATGCGCTCGCGGAGCGTGTCCGGCTAGCCGCCCCACCTCAGAATCGCCGGAGCATAGCCGGAAGTATGGAGTTGCTGCGGGACGTTGAAGTAATCTTTTCGGGATGGGGCTGTCCGAAGATTGACGCAGCTTTTTTGGATCATGCGCCCAACTTGCAGGCCATTTTTTACGCCGCTGGCGCAGTGAGCGGCTGGGCGACGCCCACGATCTGGGAACGGGGCATCGTCGTCACAACGGCTAACCAGGCCAATGCAATCCCGGTTGCTGAATACACAGTTGCTACCACCCTATTCAGCCTCAAGAACGGCTGGCGGCTCGCCCGCCGCAACGCCCACCGCGGTTTCGAGATTCGCCCCGACGTCGCCGGTGCCTACCGTTCGGTGGTCGGGCTCGTCGGCATGGGAACGATCGCTCGGCTGGTCGTGAACTTGCTCGCTTCGTACGATTTGCGTGCCATTACTTATGACCCTTACCTTTCACAGGAAGAGGCCTTGAGGTTGGGCGTTGAATCGGTGAGCTTAGAACGTCTGTTTTCCGAAAGTGACGTTATCAGCCTTCACGCTCCCGACTTGCCGAATACGTGGGATTTGGTGAACGGGCCATTGCTGGCGTCGATGAAACCGAATGCGACTCTGATCAACACATCGCGAGGCCGGGTCGTAAACGAAGAAGCCCTGATTCAAGTGTTACAGGAACGCCCCGACTTGTTCGCCGTCCTCGACGTCACACAGCAAGAGCCCTTGCCCGCCGAGTCGCCGCTGAACCACTTGGCAAACGTCGTTTTGACGCCGCATATCGCGGGCAGCCAAGGGCGCGAATGCCAGCGAATGGGCCAGTATATGGTCGAAGAACTCGATCGCTTCATTAACGGCCGCCCGCTGCAATGGGCGATCAGGCCGGAAGCACTGGCGCATTCGGTCCATCAAATCGCCAGCCTGTAAATTCACGCAGTTACGAACGGTCGCAGGAGCGAAGAGACGCGCACAGCTTGTGCCAAGCGAAGTTGTTTCTCCGTTCCCGCGCGAATGATGAATGAGCGCCTCCGGCCCAGCAGGAATCTCAATCTAACGCAGGCGATTGCCTAGATGACCTGCCCGCACCCTGTGCGGATTCGCTGGCAACTGGTGCTCGCTCGTGCCATCATCGAATAATTCTTGCCAGTTTCACGTTTCTGATCGGCAATGCTGACAGTTCGAACACGTTAGCTCGGCCGCCATGCCTCTTTTTAGCTGTCCCCTTTAGCGGCAGCCACGCAATCACCGGGCAGAACGAACGCTGTTGATTAAATCGTATCTCGGACGGGATCGTTGTTGCGTCCGGCGGGGCCACGTAAGTGGCCTCGTCCTGATGCGGATCGGGATCTTGTCTTCAGATGATGAGACGGAGCATTTCTAGCATCGCCGACGTCGGGTCAGCATCAGGCCACCCGAACCGAGCAGCGCCAGCGATGTCGGCTCGGGCACCCTGATCGCGTTGCCGAAGGCCGTCATTGCGGCGACTTGCTCGGCGGTGACGTCCGCGGTCGCGCCCGCGGCCAGCGCTTGGCCGAAGTTGGTTTGCATGAGGAGGAAGTCGTTGAAGTCGACGATGTGGTCGTAGTTGAAGTCGCCGTTGCCGAAGTTGCCGGCCGTGCCGAAATGCGCCTGCAGGGCCAGGAAGTCGTTGAAGTCGACGTCGCCGTCGAGGTCGGCATCGCCGCCGAGCGTGACACGCACGGTGACCTCGCTAGCGTCGTCGGCGTAGCCGATCGCCTGGCCGGCGGCGAGTGCGGCGGCGGCGCGGATCCGGCCTGCGGTGAAGCTCGGGTAGCCGGCGGTGAGGATCGAGTCGATCAGGCTGGCGGGGCTCGTCGTCGTGTAGTCGAGTTCGAGGACGCCACCGGTGTTGCCGAGGACGATGCCGCCGGCGTTCGTCAGCAGGTTGTTGTAAGCGGCCGGCGTGGCCCGCAGGGTGCCGGCGATGACGGTGGTGATGCCGGTGTAGGTGTTCGCGCCGGCCAGCACCCAGGTGCCGGTGCCTTGCTTGAGCAGGCTGGTTTTGTTGGTCGCACTGCCGTCGCTGATGACGCCGTCGATCTGGCCGATGCCGGTCGTGGAACCCTGCAAGGTGAGCGTGTGTTGCTGGGACGCATTGGCGGCCAGGGTCGCTCCGGTGAATCGCAGGGCGCCGGTGCCGGACATGTCGAGCGTGCCGCCGTTGGCGGCCGCGCCGGCGCTCTGGTAGATCGACTTGGGGCTGACTTCGCCGGTGCCGGTGTAGACCAGCGTGCCGACGCCCGCACCGGAGCCGAGGCTGATGGTGTTGTTCGTGCCGGTGTTGCTGGCGATGGAGGCGACGCGGATCGCGCCGTTGTAGACGTTGGTGGCCCCGGTGTAGGTGTTCAGGCCGCCGAGCGTGGTGGTGCCGGCGCCCTGCTTGGTGAGGGCGCCGCCGCCGGTGATGTCGCCGCTGAAGGTGGTGGAGGCGTTGTTGCCGCCGTGGGTGAGGGTGACGCCGTTGGCGAGGGTGAGGTCTCCGCTGCCGGCGACCGAGCCGACGGTCTCGTTGCCGGTGACGTTGAAGGTGCCGTTGGTGTTGACGATGACGACGCCGGCGTCGGGGACGGCCGCGCCGCCGGCGGCGGTGAGCGTGCCGGCGTTCACATTGGTGGTGCCGGTGTAGGTGTTGGCCGCATTGAGGACGGTCGTGCCGGCGCCGCTCTGGGTGAGGTCGCCGCTGCCGCCGATCGTGCCAAAGTCGGTGCCTTGGGTGAGCGTGTTGGAGCGGTTGAATCTGAGTGTGGCATTGTTGGTCACGGCGGCGGTGGAGAGCGTGCCGATCGTGCCGCCGTTGCCGATTTGCACGGTGCCGGTGTTGATCGTGGTGGTGCCGGTGTAGGTGTCGGCGCCGCTGAGGGTGAGCGTGCCGCTACCGTTCTTGGTGAGGCCGCCGGTGCCGCTGATCGCGCTGCCGATGGTGGTGTTGCCGGTGCCGGTGACGGTCAGGCCGAAGCCGGCGTTGTTGACCGTGGACCCTGAAACGGTCAGGGCGTTGGCGGAACTGTTCGTCCAGGTCTGGGCCGCGCCGAGAATGATCGGCGCGGTGATGCTGACCGCACCGAGCCGCTGTTGACCGTGAGGCCGGTGGTTGATGTGACGGGCTTGATGGTCAGGCTACCGGTGCCGGTCGCGCCGATGCCGACGGGGGCGCTGCCGCCGTCAATGGTCAGCGTTTTGATGGCGAACGGGCTGTCGATCGTGCTGGCGGCGACGCTGGCGAGGGTGGCGTTGGCGGCGTACAGGTGCACGTCGGTGGTGGCGTCGGGCAGGACGGTGACGGCGGTCGTGCCGGCGGCGTTGGTGGAGAAGTTGCCGAGCGTGCCGTTGTTGGCCGACCAGGCCGTGCCGCGGTTGCCGACGAAGTAGGCGACCGTCGGGGCGACGCCAGTCGTCTCGACGAGCTGGAGCTGCGTGGCCGTCGCTTGCAGGGCGAACGTCACGCCGAAGGTGCTCGCCCCGGTGATGGTGCCGAGGGCGAAGGTGTTGCCGCCGGTCAGGCCCCCGGGGGCGTTGATCAGCGTGAGCGTTTGCGTGGCGGTCGGCCGGGCGATGAGGTTGAGGTTGATCGTGTTGGCGCCGCTGGCGAGGGCCTTCAGGCCGGCACCCAGGACGATGCCGTCGCCGCCGACGGCGTTGCTGTCGAAGCTAAGGACGTTGCCGCCGGCCAGCGTGAGGACGGTGGCGGCGGCGGTGGCGCTGTTGATCGTGAGCGTGTTGTTGCCGCCGCTGACGAGCGAGAGATTGCCGGCGTTGGCGGCAAGGGTGACGGTCGGGCTGCCGGCCGTGCCGATGGTATTGTTGTCGGTCGATTGCAGCGTGCCACCGCTGACGGTGACGGCGGTGCCGGCGAGCGAGCCGCCGGCCCCGAGGGCGAGCGTGCCGCCGTTGACGGCGGTCGTGCCGGTGTAGGTGTTGGCGCCGGTGAGCGTCTGCCTGCCGGTGCCGGTCTTGGCCAGCTTGGTCGCGCCGCCGACGACGCCGCCGAAGCTGGCCGAGACGTTGTTGCCGCCGACGGTGAGCGTCGGCGTGCCGGTGACGTTGACATTGCCGGCGCCGGCGAGGCCGCCGATCGTCTCGCTGGCGACGACGGTGAAGGTGGCGCCGCCGGCGACGTTGACGACGCTGCCGTTGGGGACGGCCGAGCCGCCGGTCGCGACCAGCGTGCCGGCGCTGACGACGGTGTCGCCGGTGTAAGTGTTCGTGCCGCTGACCGTGAGCGTGCCGACGCCGGCCTTCATGACGCCCTGCGTGCCCGCCAGGACGGCGCTGATCGTGGCCGAGCCGTTCTTGACGTTGACGATCGGCGAGATCACGCCGCCGTCGAGGTTCAGCGTGCCGTTGCCGAGCGTCCAACTGCCGCTCGTGGCGGTGTTGGTGTCGCCGAACGTGAGGAAGCCGAGCTTGCGGGTGCCGCCAGCGAGGCTGACGGTCTGCGTACCGGTGATGTCGAGCGAGGCGAAGTCGGCGAGGAAGCTCATGCCGTCGGCGGTCCGGCCTTCGTTCCAGTTGCCGGCGGTCGTCCAGGTGCCGCCGGCGGTGTTGGTCCATTGGCCGTTGTTGCCAGTGTAGAACTTGCCGACGAGGGCCATGTCGGCGTGCTGGTAGTTTGTGTAGGTACCCTTCATCCACAGGAGCGACGTGTGCGTGCTGTCCCACGTGGGAGCGACCGGGCGGATGTTGTCGTCGGTCGAGCCGACGGTGATCGGCACCCACTGCCAGGTCGCCCCGCTGTCGGTGGTATAGCCGCGGTAGATCTCGTACTTGTTCGTCGCCGTCGCGCCGGTCGAGTCGCGTGGGTCGATCTTGGTGGAGATATAGAGCGTGTTCGGGTCGCTCGGCGAGAGCGCCATCAGGCCGGTGTAGTCGGACTGACCAGTGTAAAGGAAGCCGCCGGCGCGGGCGACTTCGTTCGTCACCAGGGCCGAACCGTTCCAGCGGGAGTAGTAGAAACGGTGGTCGGCGGTGGAACTGTTGACCCGCGAGGTGAAACCGAAGTACGGCTTGCCGCTGCTATCCAGCTCGATGTCCGTGCTCCACATGTGCGTACGGGCGGTGCCGTTGACGCCGGTGTTGTACATCATCACCGGCGTGCAGGCGGCGACGCTGGTGGCGACGCCGTTGTAGGTGCCGAGGGGGCCGAGGTCGGTGCCGTCGAGCGAATGGACGCGTTGCTGGGCGTCCATGTAGCCGGCATAGATGCTGGTGCTGCCCTCGTTCGGGTGGCCGGTGGTGGTGAGGAAGAACACCTTGTCCACGCCGTTGGACGCGTAACGGACGTAAGGCCGCTGGCCGGCGGAGTTGCCCGGGTCCATCAGCAGGTGCCCGGCGTAGGTGTAGGTGGTGCCGTCGTTGCTGGAAACGAGCACGTGCGGGTCGTAGTTGTGGCCGCGGAAAAAGTCGTACGTCAGGCCGGTACTGCTGAGCGTGTAGACGTTGGAATAGGTCGTGCCCCGATTCGACGCGACCGACAGCGTCTGCTCCGGCCCCCAACTGGTGGCGTCGCCGGGATTGGTGCTGACGCGGGTGCGGATGACATTGTCGTTCTGGTGCGCGGTGTAGGTGGCGACGTACCGTCCGTCGGAGCGAATGTTCAGGGCCGGCGTGTTGTGGTCGTCGGCGATGATGCCGAGCACGGCCTTGTAGTCGATCAGCGTGGCCGGCGCGGTGACGGTGTTGTTGGTCAGGCTGTAGCTGACGACCTCATTATGGCTGTCGCGGGCCGCCCCGCCCGCGCCGTCGCCGCTGGCGATGGTGCTGATGAGCAGTTGGTTCGTATTCACGTCGATGATGGCCCGGTTGTCCTCGAACCAGCACCAAATGCCGTTGTCATTAAACTGGACGAGCTGCCCGTCCGGGGCGGCGGCGTGGACGGGGCTTGATAAGGCGGTCCCGATCATCACCGAGGAGGCGACGGCGGGAATTAGTTGCGTGCGAGCGGGTCGATTGGGCATCCTCATCCTCTCCAAATTCATCGAATCAATCAGACGGAACGGGTGCGGTCGCCGTACAGCAGCACATTGACAGCCGGTCATCGGCTACTTGTAACAAACTGACCTATAACATGGGCAGGTGATCGCCAAGCAGGCCACCCACTGATCATTTTTGAAAACAGTACTGGAAATGCTCGATCGGTTTAGTTGCGTCTGTCTTTGCCAAGGACAGAGGTCCGGTCACCTGTAAATCATGTAGTTAAATGGCCCCGGAGACCTGCTATACAGAATAGTGAAGATTCGCCGAACACAATTTGAGTAATTTACTACAACTTCGTGCTACGCTTTACGCCGTTGTTGGTATGGTGACCGGGTCAACACCGCGGGCGGTGGCACGTCGGCGGAGCATGTCGTAGTCGTAAAAACGAGTTCGAGCGTTCGCCATCATGGCCGAGGCAGGCCGGTCCGGGTCTAAAGTCGCCCTGCCCTCCCTCCCCCTCGGCCCCGCCGCCGGTCTCACTGCCGGCGCATCAAGGGAGGATCGGGATGAGTGCATCAATTTTCGCATCGGGATCGTTCAAATCAGGCCGTTCGTTCTCCGCCCCCACCGACACGCCGGACGCCTCTGCGGCCACTTTGGCGTCGCATAATCTCCTTTCCTCCATTGATCGCACCACGATGAATGATTCATCGACCCACCGGTCCGCCCCGCGCCTGTCCCGCACCGCCGCCATCATGCTGGCGGCAGCCGTGGCGGTCGCCTTGCCGCTGGCGGGGCAGACGGCTCAGGCGGTGACCTACTACTGGGACACCAATGGCACCACCGGCAATTTCGGCAATACGGCGGGTACTTGGGGTACCAGCACGTTTTGGAACACTAACAGCGCAGGCACCCCGGCGCCCACGGTCATCAATACCACGACAGCGGATGACCTGAACTTTGGCACTACGGTGGCCACGGCCACTACAATCAACACGACTGGAACGACGCAAGGGTTTCTCGGCATCACGTTCGGGTCTGGGCAGGGTGGTACGACAATCGCGACCGGGGGCACGCTGAACATGGCGGCGACCTCCACGATTACAAATAGCACGAGCGGCACGGCGCTCCATCAAATCAACGCGATTCTGGCGGGATCGAGCAATCTTACCCTTGCTGCTGGCACCGGAATCATCCAATTCGGGGGTGCCAACACTTACACCGGTGCGACACAGATCAATACGGGGCGTGTGGTTGCTAACAATGCTAGCGCTCTTGGAACGACGGATGGGGCAACCACGGTTGCGAGTGGTGCAACGCTCGACGTTCGGGCGAATATCGGTACGGAGGCGATCACCATCAACGGGACTGGTTCGAGTGGCCAGATCGGTGCCTTGCAGATTGGTTTAGTTAATGGCGGGACCGGCACCGTTGGCGGCACTGTGACTCTGGGTTCCAATTCGACGATCGGTGCTGGCACATCGACGAATGCATCGACCCTCGTGATCAATGGCGCCATCGGCGATGGTGGGAGCAATTATTCCCTCACGATTGGCTCGAGCAATACCGGCCGAGTGACGTTGGCCGGGGCAAACACCTACGGAGGAGCCACCGTCATCAACGCTGGCACGCTCCAAATCAGCGCCTCTAACAATCTCGGCAATGCCTCTGCGACCAACACGATCACCCTCGGCGGCGGCACGCTTCGTTCCACGGCCAACACCTATGATCTCGGCTCCAATCGCGCGGTTTCCGTCACGGCAAACAGCGTTGTCACGGTAGATGCAGACACCCTGACGATCAGCGGCGCGATCAACTACAGCGCAGGCAGAATTCTGAAAGCGGGTGCAGGAACGCTGATTCTACCGAACGCCAACACAGGTAGCGGCCTTTCAACTGGTGTTGGTAGCGCTACGTACACGGAATCCTTCCGGGCTGACGCCGGCACGGTGACGATCGGTAATGCGAGCGCGTTCGGCACCGGTGTTTTCGAATATCGAGGCGGCACTCTTACCGCTAGCACTCCACTCGCGCTTTCAAATGGTTTCGTCTTGGTAAGTTGGGGGACGATTGGAGGTTCGAATAGTCTTACGCTCGGCGGGGCGTTCAATCTTAGTAGTGGGACGAACAATCCCAATAATTTTGGAACGCTTTTTATTACGAATACCGGGGCTACCACCCTCACCGGCACCGTATCTCTGACCGATGTCGCCACCACGGACAGTCAAACGCTGACTGTTGATGTGGCAAGCGGTGCCGGAGCTACGGAAATCAGCGGGATGATTCAGAACTCTTCTGCCGGCGGTGCGTCGGTTGGTTCTCTCATCAAAGCCAGCGCTGGCACGCTTACCCTTTCCGGAAGCAACAACTACGCCGGCACGACGAACATCAATGCCGGTACGCTGGTCGCCAGCAATGCGACCGCCCTCGGTACGACCACAGGCGGCACGACCGTCGCCAGCGGTGCCGTTCTCGACGTCCGGGCGGCGATCGGTGCCGAAGCCCTCAGCCTCGCCGGCACCGGCATCAGCAGCGGCGGTGCGCTGATCACCAGCACCGGCACCGGCTCATACGGCGGTGCCGTGACGCTCGCGGCCAACAGCAGCATCGGCGGTGCCGGAGCGCTGACGGTCAGTGGCGCGATCGGCGGTGCCTTCAACCTCACCAAGGCGGGTTCAGGGATCACCACGCTTTCTGCCGCGAACACCTACACGGGCGGCACGACGATTTCGGCCGGCACCCTGCGGGCGAACGGAGCTCGCACGGCCGCTTCCCCGACCGCCACGCCCACGTCGTCCTCGACCGGCACGGCGGCGGTCGACGTCAATACCGGCGGTGTCTTGGCGGGTACGGGCGGCACGGGGGACGTGAACGTCAACGGCGGCACGATCACCGCCGGCAGCGGCGCGACTCAAACCGATACGGTCGTGGCGCTCACCACCGGCAACCAGACCTGGAGCAGCGGCGAGGGCGGACAATACACCGCGAAGTTCACGAATTCGGCCCAGTCCGGTGTGGGTATCGGGGCGGGTTCAACCTGGGACAACCTGTCGATGGGCATGCTCACCCTCGTCGGCGGGACGCAGGGCTTCACGATCAAAGTCACCACCGGCGCGTTGACCATCGGCGGCGCGACCCAAACCTTCACGCCTGGGACGGCGGCGAACTACCAAATCGCCAGCACCGAAGGCATTAGCGTTACCAATGCCTCGTCGACCGTCGGGGCACATCCCGGGGTTGTGGCCGGCTCGCTTGTGAGTCAGACCGATCTGACAAGCCTGTTCGTTCTAAATACCAACGACCTGTCCCTCGACCCCGGGCATTTCTCCATCAGGAGTGGCTCCGACGGCACCGATTTGTTCCTCACGTACGACGGCGGTACCAACGCCGCCCCCGAGCCGACCGCGGCCGCCCTGTTCGGGTTGAGCGGGATCACGCTGCTGGGACTGCGGAAGCGGCAGTCGCGTGGGCCGGTCGAGCCGGGTGTCGGGGATCGGTCGGACGCGGCCTGAAAAATCTTTCTTACTATTGGGATCGGATCAATGATGTCCATCACTCGCCTGAATTGCGTTGAATCAACGGTCGTGTGGGGTTTGGTTCTGGCGGCCGGGGGCCGGGCAGCGGTGGCGGACGTGCTGGACGGCCATCCGAACGCCGCGGCACTGAAGGCGATCTTCTCCGCGCCGCTGCCGTCGGATTTCAAGCCGACGGGGACGAGCCGGGCGGACTACCTGAAATTGATCGCCGCGAACGTCGATTTTTTCAAGACCTGCCAGAACGACGCCGGCGCGATCATCGACCCGGTCAGCAAGGGCGAGCGGCAGTATTCCACGCCGGCGTTCGCGGTATCGGCGGCGCTGGTGGCGAAGGAAGGTGGGCGTCAGGACCTGCTTGAACCGGCGAAGAAGGCGTTGACCGCGTCGCTCAATGCGTTGGTCGCGAAGAAGACGGCCGACGGGCACTCGGATTTTTACATCCCGATGCTCGTTCATGGCTACCGGCTGCTGAAGGACGCCGTCCCGCCGGAGCAGGCCGATGCGTGGGCGGCCACGTTCAAAAAGATCGACCCGGAAAAAATGTACAACGCCAAGCTACGGGGCATGAACTGGAACATCGTCAGTTCCAGCGGCGAATTCCTGCGAGCCAAGGACGGCCTCGTCGCCCCGGCGATGGCGGAAAAGCAAAAGGCTTACCTCGACAGTTGCCTGCCCGCGCATCTCAAAGCGATGAAGCCGAACGGCCTGTGCGCCGACCCCGGCGTGCCGATGGCTTACGACGCGTTCAGCCGCCTTTGGCTCGAAGACGCGTTCGCCGACAACGCTTACGACGGGCAGTACAAAGAGCGGATCGAAACATTCCTTCGCACTGGCGGCCTGACGTCGCTGCTGCTGCTCTCCCCAACCGGCGAATGGCCCACGGGCGGTCGCTCGGGCCTGCACAACTGGACCGACGTGCAGATGGTCGCGATTTGTGAAATCAACGCCACGTACTGGCAGAAGCGCGACCGGGCCGACATTGCCGGCGCATTCAAGCGGGCCGCCCGCTTGGCATTCGAGAGCATGGCCCGCTGGCAACGGCCCAGTGGCGAACTGAACATCATCAAGAATCTGCGCCGAACCGACTGAGCGATTCGGCTACGAAGGCTATTCCAACCACTCGCAATACAACCTACTGCCGATGGCGATGCTGGCCATCGCATATACGCGCGGGGACGAGTCGATTAAGGAACGCCCGAGCCCGAGCGAAGTCGGTGGCTACGTGTTCGATGCGCGGGACGTCTTTCACAAGGTCTTCGCCGCCGCTGGTGGATATTACCTCGAAATCGACACGGCCGCCGACGGGCACTACAACGCGACAGGGCTTCAACGGGTTCACAGAGCGAGCGTACCCTTCCCGGCACTTTCCGACACGGTTGCCCCTGAGCGTGGCTACAGCCCGAAAGAGCCGCCGAAGGCAGCGGTCGCGCTGGGTGTCGAGTGGCAGACCGACGCCAATGGCCCGTGGATCGGGCTGGCCGACTTTCTTGGGAAAGGCAAAAGAAAAGTCAGCAACGTCCAGCTGAAAACAGACGAAGCCAGCTCGCAAAAGGTGGGATTCACGCTCACGTACGCCTTGGAGGACGGCAGCGGTCCCGGCCGCACGGTGTCCGAGGCGTACAAACTCACCTCAGACGGAGTGGTCCAGACATCTTCCGTGAGCGGCCAAGTCACCGACCTGCGGGTGCAGTGGCCGGTTTTGGTTCAGGACGGCGTGCAAGACACGCAGTGGTCCGTTGCGAACGACGGGATCACCGTTACCCAACGCGGATCATCCACAATGGTTAGCTTCGCACCCGGGCAGATCAAGGAAAAACCCGTCGTCGCTGACATTCGACTTGTGAATCACAATGGATATGTTCGAACGGCGACAGTTGCTGCGGCAGGTCGAGATATTACGACGACAATCCGGCTGTATGCGAGGTAGAGCCTTGTTGATAAACACGAGTCAGCAGTTGATCGAACACGGTATTCAGCAAGGCTTATGTTTGCCAGCGCGTGCCGGCTAAATCCAACAAGCCTGTAGGCAGCAGTTGAAAATTGATAATCGCCATCAAATTAGAGGCGGCTATCTTGGCAAGGATGTTTGCCAGTTACCGAAAAAACATCAGTACTTTTTCGGCATGTTAAGAACCTAATTTTAGAAAAAATAATCGCAATGCTGATCAAGCAATATATACATATTATGGGTAAAGACGGATCTACTCCATCGCCCGATAGCAACGCGATCAGGTTAAGATTTGCAATCAAACCATTTGTGCCGGTTGGGTAATAAAATTTAGCACCCAGAGCTCACCACATTTGCAATCACCGAACATGGCTAATGGCTATAAAGTGATTCAATTACTATTATTTACAGGCGACTTCGTACAGCATACACCCAGGCGATCTTGAAAATATAACGTAAATTAACCAAACTACGTTGTGACCCGTTTCATCTCGAGTATGTTGTGGTCGCGGAGGCTCCAGCCTCAATTTCATTTCATGGTCAGTTGGAGGAAACCGAAGATGCAACGCTCGAACACTTCTGGCTCTACACGTTTTGGCACGTTCAACTGGGGTCGCTCGTCAGCCGTTGCGCTCGCCGCAGCGACGATCGCGGCAACCCTTCCTACGCACTCGATGGCGGCGAACAAAGCGTGGTCCACCACGCCCGCGAACGGGAATTTCAGCGGCGTCAACTGGACGGTCGGCAATGTGGCGACCACCCCGCCTACCGACGCGGCTGTCTCCCTTGATGCCCTGTTCTTCGGTACCTCGAGTATTACCGCCTTGACAAACGACCTGACCGGCGCGTCGTTCGCTGGCTTGACTTTCAATAGCGGTGCCGCGGCATTCACGGTCGGCGGCAATGACTTCACGCTCGGCGGCAACATCACCAATAACAGCGCCGCGCTGCAGACGATCACCAACAATCTGACCCTCGACGCCGCCCGGGCCGTCGCCGGCACCGGCGCGGTAACGCTCAACGGCACAATCAGCGGCGCGTTCGCCTTCAACAAGACGACCAACGGCACGCTCACGCTCAACGGGGCCAACAGCACCTTCAGTGGCGGCACAACCATCGGCGCGGCCAACGGCGCGACCGTCGTGCGGGCCAACGCCACACAGGCCCTCGGCACCGGCGCGATCGGCATTGCCGGCAATGGTGCGACCAACCGCCTAGAACTGGCCGGCGGCATCAGCCTGAGCAACAACTTTACGCTCAGCGGCCGCACCGCCGCCACCACCGGCGACGCCATCCGCAACGTCTCGGGTGACAATACTCTTAGCGGCCTGATCACCTTCACCAGCGGCGGCAACTTTTATAACCTGCAGTCCGACAGCGGCACGCTGGCCGTGACCAACACCGGCACGCTTACGTTCCAGGACGCCAATCGCGTACTCACCTTTCAGGGCGCGGGCAACGGCTTGTTCGCCACGACCCTCGCCGGGGCTGGCTCGGTCTCTAAGACGGGCACCGGCACTTGGACGCTGACGGGCGCCAACACCTTCACCGGCTCGACGACCGTCACCGGCGGCACGCTTACGGCCACCGGCGCTATCGGCACTGGCGCGTTGACCGTGAGCAACACGAACACGGCCGCCGGCACTGCCGTCACCCTAAACCTGCCGACCGCCACGGCCACCTCCGTCGGCGCGCTCAGCGGCACGCTTGCCACGCCCACCAGCGGCACCAATACCGCCACAATCAACAACGGCGGTCAGAACCTCACGGTCAACCAAGGTACGACCGCGTCGACCTACGCCGGCACGATCGCCGGCGCAGGCGGCCTGACCGTCACCGGCACCACCGGCACGCTGACATTCGGCGGAGCCAACACCTACACGGGGGCGACGACCGTCAACGGCGGCACGCTCGCTTTCGGGAACACCGGCAACATCGCCGGCTCGACCGGCCTGACCGTCGCTAGCGGCGCGAGCGTCCGCCTCAGCAACACCGCGATCAACACCGTCAACGTCAACGGCCCGCTCACGCTCGGTGGGGCCACCCTGTCGTTCGACGTCGGCAACGGCTCGGCCGATTCGTTGGCGACTGTCGGCACGGCCAGCGTCAGCGGCACCAACACCATCAATATCACCAGTCTGAACAACATCACGACCGGCAACTACACCCTCATCAGTGCCGCCGGTGGCTTGGGCGGGGCGAGCTTCGTCCTCGGCACCACGCCGTCGATCTTCGGCAGCTTCAGCCTGGCTGCCTCCACCGCCACCGCCGAGATACTCACCGTCACTTCCAACGCCGCCGCCGCCGTCGAATACTGGTCCGGCAAAGCCAGCACCACGCTCGGCGACACCGGCTCGTACAAGTGGAGCTTCGGCTCGAACGTGGGCACGGCCAGCAACTGGTCGACCAACGCCGCCGGCACGACCGACGCGTTGCAGGTCCCGCTGAGCAACACGTTGGCCGTGTTCACCGCCACCAACGCCACCCCGAACAGCGGCACCACCCTGGCCACGCAAATCGTTCAGGGCTATTCCATCCGCGGCCTGTCGTTCGATACGTCGACCAACGCCAACGGCATCAACGCCGTGACGGTCGACATCAACGGCCAGTCGCTGAGCACCGGCACCGCCGGCCTCACGCTCGAAACCGCCAACACCAGCGACGTCACGATCAGTGGCACCGGCTCGGTCGTCTTCAACGGCAGCCAGAGCTGGGCCAACAACTCGGCCAAGCTCCTGACCGTCAGTTCCGCCATCGCCGGCAATGCCACGACCGGCAACATGAACACCACCAGCATCGTCGGCTCTGGTTCGGGCAACGTCGTCCTCAGCGGCGTCATCAGTGACGGCACGAACGGCGGCACGCAGGCCGTCGTCATCAACAAGACCGGCAGCGGCACACTGAACCTCTCCGCCGCCAACACCTTCACCGGCGGCACCACGCTCACGAGCGGCACGGTCGTCCTCAGCGGCACGGGCACTATCGGTGCAGCGACTAACGCCCTGACCGTCAACGGCGGTACGCTCGACCTCGGCGGCACCAACAAGACCGTCGGTAACTTCGGCGGCACCGGCGGCACCATCGTCAGCAACGGGGCCGCCAACTCCGTCCTCACCGTCGGCAGCGGCGGCACGGCCAACACGAGCTACGCCGGCGTGATCGCCAACACCAACAATGCCTCGGCCGGCGTGCTCGGCCTGACCAAGACCGGCACCGGCACGCTGGCCCTGACCGGGGCCAACACCTTCGGCGGCGTCGTCAGCATCAACGCCGGCGGCACGCTCTCGGTCTCGTCGATCAACAGTGTCGTCGGCGGCACCGCCAGCAGCAACCTGGCGCCCCGCTTACTGCCGCCCTCGGCACGATCAACCTGGGCGGCTCCGGCGGGTCGGGCACGCTGCTCTATACCGGCTCGGGCGAGACCACCGACCGAATCGTCGCCCTCCCCGGCGGCACCGCAGGGTCCAACAACGGCATCATCGACCAGAGCGGCAGCGGCCTGCTGCGGTTCACCAGTGGTGTCACCGCTCCCGCTGGCATTCCCCACACGCTGGTACTCCAGGGATCGACCGCCGGTAACGGTCAGATCGACGGCATCATTGTCAACAATTCCGCCACCAACACCACCAGCGTGACCAAGCAGGGCACCAACACCTGGACCCTCACCGGTGCCAGCACTTACACCGGCGCCACCACCGTCAGCGGCGGCACGCTCAAGGCGACCACCCCGGCGTATACGAACTTCCTCGCCAATGCCGGCGGCGTGAACCTCGCGAATGCCGGCGGCAAACTCCTGCTCGACTACACCGGCGGCAGCAGCCCGGTGGCCACCGTCAAGACGATCCTCGACGGCGGCTTCGCCAGTAACTTCGCCACCGGCCAGATTCGTAGCACCACGCTCACCACCGGCCACACGATCGGTTACGGCGATAATGGCACTGACACTGTCACCATCCGTGTCACTCTGTCAGGCGACGCCGACCTCGATGGTGACGTCGATTTCAACGACTTCCTCGCGTTGCAAACGAGTTACGGCAACACCGGCACCCGTTTCGACCAGGGCAACTTCGACTACAACGGCGTAACCGATTTCAACGACTTCCTTGCCCTGCAGACTAACTTCGGCCAAAGCATCGGCTTCGATGCCGCCACCCCGCAGTTCACGGCCGATCAGTTCGCGATGGTGATGGCCATTACGTCTGCCACGCAGGTGCCCGAACCGACGACTCTTGCAGTCATCGGCCTTGGTGCGGCTAGCCTGCTTCGCCGGCGCCATCGCTAATCAGAAGCGACAGCATTGAATATACCTGCGAACGAATATCCGACTTCA
Organism: Tepidisphaeraceae bacterium; assembly: GCA_049840775.1. Taxonomy (GTDB): domain Bacteria; phylum Planctomycetota; class Phycisphaerae; order Tepidisphaerales; family Tepidisphaeraceae; genus RYN-431. The sequence continues at coordinate 12,582 of JASGJJ010000006.1, read as the reverse complement.
ACGTAGCGTAACAGAATCCATTCCTCCGCCGGCACCAGGCCGCAGTTTCACCGCTGCGGCCTGGTCGCTTGTTTGTCGGTGCCTTAGACATCGGAGAGGTGACCCACAATGCGGCAGATGCAATATATTATGGTGAGTAGAACATCACCCGATCCGAAAACGCCGAGGGCTAGTTGGTTAGGCGAGAACGGTTGGCACAGTAATTCGAAGATTATTCCGGCGTAGATTTAGGCCGAACTGTTTGCACGCATCGTGTCGTCAAGGCAAGACCAATCGCGGCGAGACTTGAATGAGTAACGGCGGCCCACCCGGTGCACTCGATCCGATTGACCAATCGGCTGAATGCCCTGAAGCCGATTTCTTGCGCACCGATATCAATCGTCGCGGGACGGGGTTGCATTCGCGCTAGATGATTTGTCGCATTATCGCATGAAATGATGTGGAGATCTTTGCCAACGCGAATGCCTTTTTTAGTGAGCATCGGATGGATTTGAGCCGCTAGAAAATCGGTGGATACAAACAGCCCATCCGGAAATTCGGAATTTTGTGCTAACCGATCGACGAGTTCGGTCAGCTCCGGGGCGAGAAAAGTTCGCGGCCCATAAATTTCACGCAATTTGTCGTCAGTACCGTCAAGATAGGCAGAAACGTAGAGACCCTCGTCAAAGGCTGAGTTAGAGAACCCCCAAAAGCGCGAGCGCATAATCGGCCACTGCGGACCATGGGTCATGAAAGCCAATCGCTTGCAACCGAGGTCGAGCAGATGACGACAAGCGATCTGCCCGACGCCGAAGTTATTCGGGGCGACGTGATCAACTCCGCTACCTGCGACTTCTGAACCCATCGCCCAAACAACGGGCATCTTTTTCGACAGAGATCGTATTGTTTGGCGAACATATTCTGTCGACAGATCGCCTGACACAAAAGCGATCGCGCCACGAATCTTCGCCGTTTTCAAAGCCGGCGACAGTTCCCCATCGTCATAAATGTCGATAAAAGCAAGCGAGGTGTTATGTTGTGCCGCCCCGTTGCTGATCCCGTTCAATACTGATGCAAAAGTTGGCAATTTCAGCCAACCGGCCTGCTCGTTACCGATCGTCACAACCGCGATATCACCAAGTAGACCCTTTGAGGCAAGACGGGGCCGTTCACGCTTATTGTGGACGCGCAACGGTCGATACTTCGTGTCTTTGATGATCGCTTGGACTCGAGCGATAGTTTTCGAACTGGCACCTGGCAGTCCGTTGATGATCCTTGAAACCGTTGCCGTCGACACTCCCGCAAGTTTTGCTATTTCAACAATCGACATTTCCGATGGTCTCCAAACAACAGGCCGAATCCGCGAAACTGACGCTCTGACAAAGTCCGCCTCGGCCTGCTGATCTCATTCGCAATGATACCGTTGAAAGCCTCGTTTTTATTCGTTCACCCGTCTATCACCGTTCTTATTGATCCGATAGAGCGGGATATGTCCGTTATAATGCAAGAGCCGCCTTGACGGTTGCCGCCCTCGTTTGCCATGCCGCTCGGGCGATCGACAGCAGTTTCGCGAGGGTTTTCCCTCGCCCGGTAGGGCATCTGAGTGGAAGTCGTGTTCTCGCTCCGCATCGTGCCTTAGACGAATCGTTTTCAATCCATTTTTTTCTGATCGTCGTCGTGCGTGCCAGCTAAAACAATGTTGCGCTGACGACGAAACCCATCTTCCCTGATTACCGTTAGTGCCTATAGAATTCCGAGTTATGACGACAACGGCGAATCGGCCTAGATCAAAACTCCACCGTTGTCATCGTTACATTTCGCCTTTCGACGCGTGCACGTGTCTTCACCATGGATCATAGGTAATTTTTGGTAAATTACTAAATATTCAAGTGCTTTTGTGTTGCGGGTTGAGGCCGCGTGAATGAAAATTACCTCGGCGGGATGAGTTTGCAGCTTTGCATTCGATTCGAAACTTACCGAGGCGGATGCTTATCAATTAACTTGCGATATAGCAGCCACTTAAGGTTTTTGATCTATAGCAAGCCTTCAGGCGATGTTTGGCCGAATAACAATCGAATAGTCGTTGCCACTCGCCAAGCGGTCAGCATCGCGTTCGTTTGCATACCTATCATTACAGGCGGCTAGGAGATCGGGATGTTATCCGACGATTTGGCAAATTTACCGTTCAACTTGTCTCGAACAGAATCGGCCAAGGCAATGCCTGGCGCGCGGCACCCGGCCCGTCGTCTGGCCGTTTTAAAACGGCAGATTGCGGTGAGCTACGGTTTAGAAAGTCTTGAGCCCCGCCGCCTGCTGAGTGTCAGCCCGGTCGCTTACACAAATGCTTCTCTCATTGGGAATACGCCGACTAAGACGGCCGCGACTGTAACGGCGGGAGCACCGCTCGTTATCAGCAGCGGCACGCAGACCTACGCCACGCTCACCAACACCGCCGTCACCATGTCCGGCCAGTCGGAACTGCACATCACCGGCAGTTCCGGCCCGATCACCGGCAGTACCTTTAACCTCACCTCTGCTGATTCATGGCTCTTCCTCGAAGGCATCAAGCCGTCTGTGGTCAACTCCACGTATATCAGCCAAGTCACGGTGAACGGTTCCCCCGCCGTGTTCGAGACGAACGTTCGAATCGTTCAATACGCGATGGGGACGGTCATCATCCCCCACGCCCCCAGCTATCAGCCGCTCACCACCTACACCGGTCCGAATTTCACGGGGACGTCCAAGAGCTACAGCCAGTACACGTACTACAACACCGCCACCCTGCTCGGGGACATGCAGAACAACGTCAGCTCGTTCAAGCTGAAACGCGGCTACATGGCCACGATCGCCACCCGGCCGAACGGGGCCGGCACGAGTAAAGTATATGTCGCGCAGGATCATGACCTGGACGTCTCGATCCTGCCCGGTGAATTAGATAACGCCGCTCAGTTCATCCGTGTGTTCCCCTGGCGTTGGGTGGCAAAAAAAGGGTCGGTCGATTACGACCCCGACGCGCTCAACGCTCAGTGGCACTACGACTACGGCAACAGCACGGCCAAGTCGCCGCTGGATTGGCAATACGTCACGATCCAGCAGCAGCCCTACTATCCCGGTTTTCCGACCAATAACTTGGAACAGACCGAATGGCTCGGTTTTAACGAACCGAACAACCCGGTCGAGGATTCCTACCAAAACCTCGGCAACGGCTCCGTCGATGCCGCGATCGCGTTCTGGCCCAACATGGAATCGACCGGCATGCGCAATCGGCGCGCCGGCCGTCACCGACGGCGGCAAGGCGTGGCTCTTTTCCTTCATGGACAAGGCCATCGCCAAGGGCCTGCGCATCGATTTCATTCCGATCCACTTCTACCGCGCCGGCTACACCGCCGCCGGCCTGAAGGCGTTCCTGCAAGACGTCTACGACCGCTACCACAAGCCGATCTGGGTCACCGAGTTCAACAACGGGGCCAATTGGACCGGCGGCACCGACCCGACTTACGCCCAGGAGGCGTCAGTCATCTCCAGTTTCATCGACATGATGGACACCACGCCGTGGATCGAACGCTACTCGATCTACAGCAACGTGGAGGACGTCCGCAAGGTCGCATATTCGGACGGCACCCTCACGCCGATGGGCATCGCCTACCGCGACAACGCTTCGCCGGTCGGCTACCAGCAGGAAGAGATTTCGACGACCAACACGCAAGGCAGCGGCACTGCCCGCCTGCCGTTCGAAGGCAACGCCCTCGACGCCAGCGGCAACGGCAACAACGGCCAGACCGTCGGTGGGCCGACCTACGCCGCCGGCAAGACCGGCCAGGCCATCCAACTCAACGGCAGCAACTACGTCCAACTCCCCGCCACCGTCGGCCACGGCGACTCCTTCAGCTTCGCCGGCTGGGTCAACTGGAACGGCGGCGCGTCATGGCAACGGCTGTTCGATTTCGGCACCGGCACGACGCAGTACATGTTCCTCACGCCGTCCTCCAGCGGCGGCAAGCTTCGCTTCGCCATCAAGAACGGCGGTGCCGAACAACTCCTTGAGACCAACGCCGTCCCGACCGGCACTTGGACGCACGTCGCCCTCACGCTCGGCGGCGGCACGGCCAAACTTTATGTCAACGGCACGCTCGCGGCGACCAACAGCGCCGTCACGATCAAGCCGAGTGACTTCCTGCCGACGGCGAATTATCTCGGTAAATCGCAGTATACCGCCGACCCGAAATTCGCCGGCAAACTCGACGACGTGCAGGTCACCGACACCGTGCTGACCGCGGCCCAGATCGCCGCGTTGGCCAGCGGCACGAACAACGCACCGCAGTTCGCCTCGCCGACGATCACCCGCGGCCCGGCGATCCGCAACACCGCCTTCAGTGCCACGATCGCCGGCACCGCCACCGACGCCGACGCCGGCGACACCCTCACCTACAGCAAGCTCAGCGGCCCGTCCTGGCTCACCGTCGCCGCCGACGGAACGCTTTCCGGCACGCCGACCTTCGCCAACCAAACCGCCCAGGAATTCGTCGTCGCCGTGACCGACTCGAAGGGCGCGACCGCGTACGCCAGCCTGATCATTCCGCTTGGTGAATTTTATTGGCAAGGCGACCTGAGCACCGGCTGGGCCGCCAACTCCGGCGGCAACACCAACTGGTCGTCCGACCCGTCCGCCAATGTCGACCCGGGCACGATCCCGACCGCCTCGTCCGACGTCGTGTTCGGCCGCAACTCGGCCATCACCACCACCCTCGACGCCAATGTTTCGGCCCGCAGCGTGCGCGTGACCAGCCAGCAAGCGCTCACCATCGGCGGCACGGGCAACCTGACCATCGGCGCCGACGGACTGCAACTGACCGAAGGCGCGGGCGCGACCACCGTCAACACCACGGGCCAGGTCGTCCTCGGTGCCGACCAGACTTGGGGCATCTACTACAACAGCCTGACCGTCGCCTCCGCCATCGCCGGCGGCGCGTTCGGGCTGACCAAGGCCGGCGACGGCAGCCTGACCCTCGCCGGCAACAATACCTACACCGGCACCACCACCGTCGCCTCCGGCGTGCTGTACCTCGGCAACGGCGGCACAACCGGCAGCCTCGCCGGTAACATCGTCAACAACGGCACGCTGCAGGTCAGCCGCACGACGGACGTCACGCTTGGCGGCGTCATCAGTGGCACCGGGTACCTGCGCAACGTCAACACCGGCCGACTGATCCTCACCGCCTCCAATACCTACACCGGCGGCACCGGCATCGGGGCGATCAGCGGCCCCGGCGTCGTCCGCGCGGCCGCCAGCGGCGCGCTCGGCACGGGCGTCGTCGACCTCGGCCCCAGCGGCAACGCCACCACCGCCCGCCTCGAACTCATCGGCAACTCCACCCTCGCCAACGCCTTCAGCATCCGGGGCCGCGCCGGCACCAGCGTCGCGATCCAGAACGTCAGCGGCAACAACACGCTCTCGGGCGTGCTCTCGCTCGTCGTCGGCGGCAACAACAACATCTTCCAGTCCGACTCGGGCACCCTCACCCTGAGCGGCACCGTCACCAACGCCGGCGGCATGCGCCGCATCCTCACGCTCCAGGGCGCGGGCAACGGCAATATCAGCGGCGGCATCGACAACGGCACCGGCAGCATCGCCATCACCAAGACCGGCACCGGCACCTGGACACTCGGCGGCAGCAATACCTACACCGGCGACACCACCGTCACCGCCGGCACGCTCGCCCTGGGCAACAACGAACGCCTCGCCAACACCGCCAACCTCGTACTCAACGGCGGCACGTTCGCCACCGCGGGCTTCAGCGAAACCCTCGGCACGCTCGGGCTGACGAACACGTCCACGATGGACCTTGGCAGCGGCTTCAGCCGCGTTACCTTCAGTGGTGCCGGCACGCTCACCACCGGCAAGACCCTGACGGTCACCAACTGGACGGCCGGTGCCGATCACGTTTTTGTCGGCACCTCCGCCGTCCTGACCGCCGCCCAACTCGCTCAGATCAACTTCGCCGGCGTCGCCGCCAAGCAGCTCAGCACCGGCGAAGTCGTCCCGACCACCTACAACCCGAAGATCTACTACTGGCGTGGCGACGTCAGCGGCGTCTGGAACGCCAACGTCAGCGGCAACACTAACTGGTCGACCGACCCGACCAATAACGTCGATCCCGGCACGCTCCCCGACGCCACGACCGATGTGATCTTCCCCGCCGCCAACGCGGCGAACTTCTCGGCCACTACGCTCGGGGCCAACTTCTCGATCAACAGTCTGACCGTCGCCGGCAGCACCGCCACCGGCATCGGCGGCACGAACAGCCTGACCATCGGCACGGGCGGCCTGAACGTAGCCTCCGGCGCGGGCGTCCTCACGGTGAACACCACCGGCGGCGTGGTTCTCGGGGCCAACCAGCCGTGGGCCAACGCCTCGACCAACGGCGTGATTGTCGGCAGCACCATCAGCGGCACGGGCACTGGGCTGACCAAGATCGGCGACGGCAAGCTGACCTTCACCGCCGACAACACCTACACCGGCGGCACCAGCATCGGTGGCGGCACGCTCCAACTCGGTAACGCCACCGCCGCCGGCAGCGTCGTAGGCAACATCGTCAACAACTCCACTCTGGTCTTCAACCGCACCGCCGCCCTCACCTTCACCGGCACGATTTCAGGTAGCGGCGATCTCCAGCAACTCGGCGCCAGCACGCTCACCCTCACGGCGGCCAACCCCTACACCGGCAACACCGTCATCGGCGCGCCCGGCGGGTCGTCGGTGATCCGCGCCGCCGCCACCGACGCGCTCGGCACCGGCACGATCAGCATCTATGGCAACGCCGGCAACAACCGCCTCGAACTCGCCGGCGGCGTCACGATCTCAAACCCGATCACCATGTCCGGCCGTGGCAATACCGTCGGGCAGACCGCCAGCATCCTCAACGTCTCGGGCAACAATACCCTGGCCGGGCAAATCACGCTCGACGTCGGCGGCCTCTTCTCTACGATTCAATCTGATAGCGGCCTGTTGACCCTGTCGGCCCCCACCGTCATTTCCACCGGCGCCATCACCGGCTCGCGCGGCGTCACTTTCGGCGGCGTGGGCAACGTCCTCGTCAGCGGTGCCATAACCGACGGCACACTGACAGACGGCACCGCGGGCGGGCTCCTCCAGATCGACAAGATCGGCACCGGCACCCTCACCCTCTCGGCCGATAACACTTACACCAATGGCACCACCATCTGGGACAGCGGCGGCATCCTGGCCGTCACCAGCGACGACGCCCTCGGCAGCGGCACCCTGACCATCGGCACGGGCGGCAACCAACTCGCCCGCCTGCAACTGTCGAACAACATCGAGTTGTCCGTTTCGGCCATCACGCTCGCCGGCCAGACTCAGAGCACCGCCGCCACCAACGCCCGCATCGAGAACCTCTCCGGCAACAACACCATCGTCGGCGACATCACCTTCGGTGCCGCCGGTGGCAGTTACGTCAACGTCGTCTCCACCGCCGGCACGCTCACGCTCGCCGGCGACCTCACGGCCGCCGTCGTGACCGGTTCCCGCATCGTCGAGTTCGCCGGCGCGGGCAATATCGTCAGCACCGGCACGACTTCGAATGGCACCGCGACCGTCGGCATCGTCAAGGACGGCACCGGCACGCTCACGCTCGGCAACGCGAACACCTACACCGGCGGCGCGACGCTGACCAGCGGCACCGTCGCCATCGGCGACAACGCAGCATTCGGCACGGGCACGGTCAACTTCAGCGGCACGAGCGTCATCGTGCAATCGGTCGACGCCACCGCCCGCACCGTCGCCAACCCGATCACCTTCAGCTTCGACACCACCTTCGGCGGCACCGGCAACCTGCTCTTCACCGGCGCGGTCAACGGCGGCTCGCTCGCCAAAACCTTCACGGTCAATAACACCCAGACCGAGTTCAGCGGTGTGATCAGCGGCACCGGCGCCCGCACCAAGGCCGGCCCGGGCACGCTGGTGTTCAGCGGGGCCAACACCTACACCGGCGCGACCTCCGTTCTGGCCGGCACGCTGGGCCTCGGCGCGGCCGAACGCATCGTCAACACCTCGGCCGTCACCCTCGGCGGCGGCACGCTCGCCACCAACGGCTTCTCCGAAACCGTCGGCACGCTCGCCCTGACCAACAACTCCGGCATCGACTTCGGCACCGGCACCAGCACGCTCACTTTCAGCGGCCCGGCCGCCTTTACGGCCGGCAAGACGTTGACCGTCACGAACTGGACGAGCGGCTCCGACCACTTGTTCGTCGGCAGTTCGGCCGTCCTCACGGCGACCCAACTGGCCCAGATCAACTTCAATGGCACGGCCGCCCAGCAATTGGCCACCGGCGAAGTTGTGCCCGTCGCTGTCAATCCGCCTGCTCTAACTACGTTCACGGTGAACAACGGCAACGCCCAGCGGTCGACCGTCACCTCGCTTACCCTCGTCTTCAGCCGGGCCGTCCACCTTGGCACGGGGGCGATCGTGCTCTCGGGCGTCAGCGGCACGCCCGCCAACATCAGTTACGTCCTCTCCCCCGCCAACGACGCCAGCACCTACACGCTGACCTTCCCGGCACAGGTCGGCGGCTCGCTCGCCGACGGCGGCTACCAACTGAAACTCAACGCCGCCCTCGTCACCGACGTCGCCACCGGCCAGCCCATGGCCGCCGACGACACCCGCACCTTCTACCGCCTCTTCGGCGACGGCGACGGCAACGGCACCGTCAACTTCAACGACTTCCTGGCCCTGCAGACCGCCTTCAACACCACCAGCGCCGACCCGGCCTACAACGCCGCCTTCGACGCCAACGGCGACAACAAGATCGACTTCAACGACTTCCTCGCATTCCAAACCCACTTCGGAATGAATGCCGGGACATGAACGGCCAAAATGCCTCGGGGCACGACCGCTTGGTCGTGTCCCCCGGGGCGTTGGGATACTTCAGCGAGTGCATCGGTAATCCGGCCGTGTGGCCCAATTGAATTGGCAACAACGCTTTCACGAAGCGATTTCTGGTCTTCGATTACTGTCATGAAACAAACCCAACAGCCGCGCCGCACAAAGCGATTCCTTTCGCGCTCACAGCGAACGAACCCCGTGCTTGTTGAGTCGCTCACCGAACGCATTCTGATGGCGGCCGTCGTCACGGTCGATCCGACCGACGGATTGCGGCTCACCACGCCGACCGTTATTGGCGAGTGGAACACGGCCGGCAACACCGACGGCTGGGCCGCCACGGGGTCGACGAGCACCGTTGTTGCCGGCGGCACGCTGTCGGTCACGTCCGACGCCGCCAGCACACCAGTGGCCGTCAGTCTGTCGAACATCGCGTCGGGGCCGTACCTCGATTACGGCTACTACAATTACGTGCAGACCCGCCTCGCCGTGCAGACCGGCTATGTCGGCGACGTGACGTTCTCCTTCGGCACGACGGTGAAGACCGGCTTCGCGACCGACCGCACGTTCACGATTCCGGCTTCCCAACTCGTCGCGGACGGGCAGTTCCACGTCTACCGCATGGACGTCGGCCTGACGCCGTGGTGGAAAGACACACTCCGTGACATGAAGGTCAGCCTGGCGGGCGGCACGGTCGCGCGGACGTCTTCGATCGACTACGTTGAAGTCGGCGATCTGCCGAACGACACCTACGCCGTCAACGCCACCAATCTGAACATGGCCCCCGGCGTGACGGCCGCCACGCGGCAGTCGGTCGAGAGCAAGCACTTCGTCTTCTGGTACGACCCGGCCGTCAATCCCGGCGGCAAGACGAACTGGACGACCATCGCTCACAACGCCCTGCACATGGCCGAGACGACCAGCAAGCTTTACATCGACGAGTTGGGCTTCAAGGACATTTTCCACTGGGCTAGCTCGACCACGAAGAACAAGCTCAACATCGTCTCGTGGTACAGCGGCTACTGGTCGGGCGGCGACCACATGAACATGGACACCAGCGGCCTGCAGGACGAAGGCCCCGGCAACGCCATGCCGCACGAGATCGGCCACCTGTTCGACACGCAGAACGGCGCTTGGCTGGCCGGCGGGCACTGGGAGAGCCACGCCAACTGGTACCGCGAGCAGTGGGTGAACCACTACGCCGCCTACTTCGCCACGAACGCCCAGTCCGCCATCACGCCGAACGCGCTGTACTGGTCGAATCTGCACCTCGACAACAGCCGGCTGATTTACCACGACTACCGCGTGCTGACGCCGCTGCAGTTCTACGCCAGCTCGATCGGCCTGCCGGCGAACACGGCGGCGCAGCTCTGGTACCAGGGCAGCAAGAACCAGACGCTGTTCGACAAGCTCTCATCGGTGATCCCGAGCGGGACAAGCATCAAGGACGTCGTCGCGAATCTGTACAAGTACTGGCCGACGCTCGATTTCCCCAGCGGCCCGTCCATCAAGGCGTTCCAGTGGCAGACGGCAGCGCAGAAGGCCGAGTGGGATTACCTCACCACGTCGTACCTCGAACCCGTCGCCGACAAGGCCGGCTACTATAAAGTGCCGGCCGAGCGCGCGCCGGAGAAGTACGCCTACATGACCCACGTGCTCACGCCGACGAGCGGCAGCACGAGCGTGAGCGTGACGCTCAGCGGCCTACCGTCATCCGATACCGGGGCCGACTGGCGCTTCACGCTGCAAGCCGTCGGGGCCGACGGCGTCACGCGTTACAGTCCGGTCTTCACCAACGGCCAGACCGGCACGCTGGCGATTTTACCGACCGACACGAAGGTGATGCTGCAAGTCGTCGCCACGCCCGGCAACACCACGCTCGACCTCGATTCGAAGTTCAACACGAAGCGCGACGCCCAGGACGCCCTGCGGCTGACGTACCCGTACGAATTGACGATGACCGGCGCCACGCCCGCCACCGGCGCGGCCGTCCGCATCAATTACGCGCGTGGCAGCGGCGCGTTCCGCACGAACCCCGACGGCACCGCCGGCGGCTGGGTCGCCAGCACCGCCACGGTCGCCAGCACCGCCTACGTCGCCGCCGGCGCACAGGTGCTCGGCACCGCCAAGGTGCAGGGCAACGCCAAGGTCCTCGACTTTGCCACGATCGCCGGCAACGCGACGGTCTCCGGCAACGCCATCGTCAGCGGCTACGCCGTCGTCAACGGCAATTCCGCCGTCACGGGCAACGCCCGCGTGCGCGACCACGCGTACGTCTCCGCCGGCACAGTCAGCGGCTACGCCGTCGTCGAGCAGTACGCCATGCTCAACAACGACCTCGGCACGCCGGCGATCACCGACAACGCCGTCGTCCGCGGCGTCGCCCAAGTGCAGGGCGGCACGATCAGCGGCACCGCCGTCGCCGACTACGACTACACCTTCAACTGGAACCTCAGCGACGGCACGCACAGCAACAATTATCCGTACGACGCCGCGTGGTACGACTACTACGAGTCGAGCCAGACCAAGCCCCGCGGCCTGCTGGCGAGCTACCGCGTCAACGAGACGAGCGGCAACTTCCTGTTCGACGAATTCAGCGCGCTCAACGCCCAGTTCCGCGGCACGCCCAATCGCGTCAACGATTCGACGCTCAACAGCAACGTCCTTCAACTCGACGGCAGCACGCAGTACGCCGTGCTCGACCGCAGCCTCGCCGAACTGAACGAGGGCACGTACGGCCTGTGGGTCAACCCCACCAGCGCGACGGCCAACCAGCCGCTGCTCTACATCGGCCAAGGCGCCAACGCGCTGCAACTCGTCGCCCGCGACGCCAACGGCTTCGCCCACCTGACGATCACGGTCAACGGCGTCACGCAGGAACTGATCTCCACGACGGCCGTCCCGCTGAACGCCTGGACGCACCTCGCCGTCACGTTCAGCGGTGGCACGGCGACGATGTACGTCAACGGCGCCGCCGCCGGCACCGCGGCGATGAGCCTGCGGCCCGGCGACGTGCTGACGAACGACGCCTACCAATCCGCCGAGGCCGTTTACCTCGGTCGCAACGCCACCGGCGGTTATTTCGCCGGCAAGCTGGACGACATTCGCGTCTACAACGTCGCCCTCACGCCGGCCGAGGTCGCCAACGAAGTCCGCCGCGCCGGCGCGACGCTCGGCGCGTTCTACGCCGCCACACCCGCCACGTTCAACGGCACCAGCACTACCGCCGAGAGCGGCGTACACGACGGCCTGGTCCGCACCTTCAGCACGTGGATCAAGCCGGACAGTTCGCCCGCGGTGACGAGCAACGGCGCGTCGTACTACCAGCCGATCGTCGACGCCACCGACGACCGAAAGGCCAGCGGCTACGGCCAGGGTCTCGGGATCAACAACGGCCTGTTCGTCGTCCGCCTCGGCGGCACCAACACCACGAACGGCCAGATGTGGAACACCGGCGTCGCCGTCACGCTCGGGCAGTGGCAGAAGGTCACGCTCACCCTCAGCGGCTCGGTCGCCACGCTCTACGTCAATGACGCCCCCGTCGCCAGCCGCACTTACACCGCCACCGCCGCCGGCGTGGCGGGCAAGAACTACCGCATCGGCTACGGCCAGACCACCACGTCCACGACGACCCGCACCTACTTCGATGGCCAGATCCACGACCTGCGCATCAGCGACCGCGTGATCGTGCCCACGCTCCCGTC
>JASGJJ010000005.1:0-1580433 GCA_049840775.1 Tepidisphaeraceae bacterium | reverse complement strand
ACGATGCCAATCGAGGCGTGCAGGGTCTCCAAAATTGATGAGCACACCGACTTTCATGCCCGTCGCCCGTAAATAATTGATGATCTGGGCTTCTTCACGCGAAGTCATTTCTCTGACTGCTTTGATTTCAACAATCACGGATTGATAGCAAACGAAATCCGCAATGTATTCGCAGCTCAAAACATGGCCTTTATACATCACTTTAAGTCGAGACTGTGACACAAATGGTATGCCCCTCTGTTGCATTTCAATCGCAAACGCCTCTTGATATACAGCTTCTGCGAAACCTGCGTTCAATTGGTTGTGCACTTCCATTGCCGCTCCAACGATCGCGTAAACTTCTTTTCCGAACTCCAATTCTTTATTCGTGCCCATTCGTGGTATTCGTGGCAAAATTAAAGTTTGGAAGCTTCCGTGAGTCCGGCATCGATAGCTTCGATCATTTCGTTCACGTGATCTTTGGTCGTATTCAGCATCATGCCGGTGCGGATGATGTTGCCGAAGATGCCGCCGCGGCCGAGGAGGACGCCGCGTTCTTTGGCGACTTCGAACACCTTCAGCACGGCCGGCAGGTTGTGCTCTTTGGTCTTGCGGTCTTTGACGAGTTCGATCGCCTGCATCATGCCCAGGCCACGGGCGTCGCCGATGATCTGGTGTTTTTCTTTGAGTTCTTTGAAGCGTTCGCCGAGGTAAACGCCGACGACTTTACAGTGCTCGAGCAGATTGTTTTCTTCGATGTATGCGATGGTGGCACTCGCGGCCGCCATGCTGACGGGGTTGCCGCCGTAGGTGGCGAAGGTGACGCCCGGGAACTTGTCGGCGACTTCCGGCGTGGCGATCGTCATGGCGACCGGCGCGCCGTTACCCATGCCTTTGGCGCTCACCATGATGTCGGGTTCGACACCGAAATGGCTGATGCCGAACCAGTGTTCGCCGGTGCGGCCCCAGGCGGCCTGGACTTCGTCGCAGATGAACAAGCCGCCGTATTTTTTGGCGATTCCGGTGGCGACTTTGAAGTAATCTTTCGGTGGCACCATGAAACCGCCGCTGCCGATGACGGTTTCAGACATGAAGGCGGCAATTTCGCCGGTGGTTTCGGTCTGAATCAACTCTTCAATGTCGCGGGCACACTCGAGCGAGCAGTTGCTGTCGTCGGTCGCGCCGAACGGGCAACGGTAGCAGTAGGGTGCGTGCGCGTGCTTGATGCCGGCGACCGGCAGCGGAATCTTTTTCCAGTTGCTCTGCCCGCACCCGGCCAGCGTCTGCAGGCTTCGGCCGCTGTAGCTGTGGCGGAGCGTGATGATGTCCATGCGGCCGGTGGCGGTTCGGGCGGCGTTCATGGCCGTCTCGTTCGCCTCGGTGCCGCTGCTGGTGAAGAACGATTTGCTCAGCTTGCCCGGCGAAATCTGGGCGAGCTTTTCGGCCAGGTTCGACTGCTGCGCGTTCGCGTAGAGCGTGCTGGTGTGGCTGATCTTTTTGACCTGCTCGACGACGGCGTTAACGACCTTCGGGTTCGCGTGGCCGATGCTGGTGGTGAGTACACCGCCGAAGGCGTCGAGGTATTTTTTGCCGGTGCTGTCCCAGACGTAGTCGCCGTCACCTTTCACGAGCTCGATCGGCTCCTGGTAGTACATCGTGACGGCGGGGAACAGGTACTGCTTGTGCTTGCGGACGGCTTCGCTCATTGCGTGCTTCTCGGGCAAACGGACTAAGTCGCGCGGCCACCCGAAGACCGGGCGGGGCGTGTGCTAAAAAGACAGATGAAACGGCTCGCGGTGGCTTGGCCGACGCGGGTGGTTCAGGCCCGTGTTGCGTCGGCACAGTGCAACCGGGCCAACATAGCAAAGCCAATTCGCTTGTAAAGAAAAAATTGCACGCGGCAAAAACGTTTTTGTTGAACAGGCCGATCGCGGTTGATAGCTTTGACTCTTGCGCCGCTGCGCTGCGCCGGCCAATAAGGTTTCACTCGGAGCTTCGTCGATGTCTGTCGCCACGCCTGCCGTTTCTACGTCTGTTGATTCACTCAAATACCTGCAAGCCGGCAACTGGCGGACGAGCGGCTCCGGCCGTTTCGGCGATGTATTCAACCCGTCGACCGGCAAGTCGATCGCGAAGGTTCCACTCTGCACCGCCGATGAAACCGCCGCCGTCGTCAATGCCGCCGCGGAGGCGTGGTTCTCCTGGAGTGAAACGCCGGTGGTCGAGCGGACTCGCGTGCTGTTTCGGTATCGCGAACTGCTTCATCGCGACTTCGATAAGATCGCGCTCACCGTCAGCCGAGAGCACGGCAAGACACTGGTTGAAGCCAAGGCCGGCCTGCAACGCGGCATTGAAGTCGTGGAGTTCGCGTGCGGCGTGCCGAGCCTGCTGATGGGCGAAGCGTTGCCGCAATTGGCGCGTGGTGTCGACGCTGAAACTGTTCGTCATTCCATTGGCGTTTGTGTCGGTATCACGCCGTTTAACTTCCCGGCGATGGTGCCGCTCTGGATGTTCCCCGTGGCGCTCGCGTGCGGCAACACGTTTATCCTCAAGCCGAGCGAAAAAGTTCCGCTGACGGCGAATCTCCTTGGCGAACTGCTGATGGAAGCCGGCTGCCCGGCTGGCGTGTTCAACATCGTTCACGGCGATAAAGAAGCCGTCGACACGCTGCTCACGCACCCGCAGGTGAAGGCGATCAGCTTCGTCGGCAGCACACACATCGCGAAGTACGTTTACGAAACCGGCACGAAGCACGGCAAGCGCGTGCAGGCGGCCGGCGGGGCGAAAAATCACCTCATCATCATGCCCGACGCCAATCTCGACCAGGCCGTCGCCGCGCTGCAGGCCAGCGCTTACGGCTGTGCCGGCGAACGTTGCATGGCCGGCAGTGTGGCATTGGCGGTCGGCGGCGTGGGCGACGAACTCACGGGCCGATTGATCGAAAAGTCATCGAAGATGACCGTCGGCGCGACCGACACCGGAGCCGACGTCGACATGGGACCGGTCATCAGCGCTCAGCACCGCGACAAGGTCGCGAGCTATCTTGACATCGGCAACCAGGAAGGGGCGAAGGTGGCCCTTGACGGCCGGAAAGACGCGCCGTCGAACGGCTTCTTCCTTCGGCCGAGCATCATCGACCATGTCACGCCGACCATGCGCGTGGCCAGGGAAGAAATCTTCGGCCCGGTGCTCAGCGTGATTCGCGCCGGTTCGCTCAAGGACGCGTTAGAAGTCGGCCGTAATTCGCCTTACGGCAACGGCGCAAGCATCTTCACCCAGAGCGGCTACGCGGCCCGTGAATTCAAACGCCACTTCAACGCCGGCATGATCGGCGTGAACATCGGCGTGCCCGCACCCATGGCGTGGTTCCCGTTCACCGGCTGGAATGCCAGCTTCTTCGGCGACCTGCACATTCAGGGCCGCGAGGCATTCCTGTTCAACACACAAGGCAAGACGACGATGAGCCGCTGGTTCGAACACGCCGGCGATGCGGCGCACGATCCGGTGTGGCGGCAGAAGTAATCACTCATCGTCGAACGACACCGCAACGAACTTCCGCAGCCGGCCCGGCAAATCATCCAGCGTGTATTCCTCGCTCGTCGACAGCGGCAGGAAGACGCCTTGGTTATGCGATGAGTCGACGATCATCAGTTTGTCGCCGACGGTGGTGTGGCCGATCTCCTGCGGCTGGTGGCCGGTGACGATCAGTTTGCGCCGACTTTTTCGGCAAACTTTTCTATGCCGACTTCGCTGTACCGCCGTCCCCAGATGAGTTGGTAGACCGGGCCGATTCGTTTTTTGTAGTCGGCCGGTGTGAGCGGGGTGCGTTCGAAGACGCCGAAATCGAACGCGTCGACGAGGTCATCATTCGGCAGGCTGTGGCTGAACCACAGGCCGTTCGGGCAGCGGATCGCCAGCGGCAGGCTGAGCAGAAATTCGGTGATCGCCACCTGCACCATGCCGTGATGCCCGCCGGGGAAATCGCGCTTGATGCCCTTGTTAAAGGCCTCACAGACGCTTAGGCCCGCCTTCATGATGCCTTCGCCGTGGATCTGGGCGAGGTCGTGATTGGCGAAGAGGAAGTGGACCTGGTCCGGATAATCGTTTTTCAGATCGGCGGCCTGGCGGAGCATTTTCCACGAGTCTTCGCGGCCGTCGGCGTCGAAGTGGTCGCCGTGGATCAGCTCGTGAAGAATGATGTGCCGTGTCGGATTTTCGTCCAGCTTTGCGGCGGCCAATAATTTGCGGAAGTTCGTGCGGTGATCGTGGATATCGCCGGTCATCCAGACTTCATGATCGGCCGGCAGCGTGACGACCTGGCCCGTCCGATAACGGTCCAGCACATTCTCTTCCTTCGCGGCGTCGAACGATTCAATCACACTGTCGGCGTTCCATTCCATGCCCGCAGTGTGGAAGCCGAACGGGCACTCGTCAATAACGGACGTGCATATCTTGCGCCGCGGACGTTCAGTCTCGGGGATTTCCCGCCGATGCATGGAATAAGGCATGGCGGAAACAACTCATCAATCATCGTCGCACGCGCCGGGCTGCCGATTCTGTGGCACTCCGCTTACGCACACGTTCGTCGACCTCGGCACCAGCCCACTGTGTCAGCGGCATGTGACGCCGGCGCTGTTCGATCACGCGGAAAGCGTCTACCCGCTGCACGCGTACGTTTGCCACGCCTGCTTCCTGGTGCAACTGCCGCAGTACGTCGCCCGTGACGAAATCTTCGACGGCGACTACGCCTACTTCAGCAGCTTCAGCCAGACGATGCTGGACCACGCCCGGCATTACGTCGGCATGATGACCGACCGCTTCGGACTGTCCGCCAAGAGTCGCGTCGTGGAAGTCGCCAGCAACGACGGCTACTTGCTGCAATACTTCGTCCAACGCGGCATTCCGTGCCTGGGCATCGAGCCGACCGCCAACACCGCCGCCGCCGCCGCCAAGAAGGGCGTGAACAGCGTCAACGAATTCTTCGGCCGCGAGACGGCGAAAAAAGTCCGCGACAACTTCGGCCCCGTCGATGTGCTGCTCGGCAACAACGTGCTCGCCCACGTGCCTGACATCAACGACTTCGTCGGCGGCGCCAAAATCCTGCTAGCCGACGATGGCGTCATTACCTACGAATTTCCCGTCCTGTCAAAGCTCGTCGAGAACAACTACTTCGACACGATTTACCACGAACATTTCAGCTACCTGTCGATGACGGTGGTCGAAAAAATCCTCGCACATCACGGCCTGCGTCTGTTCGACGTCGAAGAAATCGCCAACCACGGCGGCAGCATCCGCGTCTTCGCCTGCCACGCGAGCAATACCAAGCACGAAACAACATCGCGCGTCGCCGCCATGCGGAAAACCGAAGCCGACAAAGGCACGAACGATCTGGCCTACTATGCCGCGTTCGGCGAGAAGGTGCGCGAGACGAAACGGAAGATCCTCGACTTCCTCATCGCCGCCAAGCGTGAAGGCAAGTCGATCGCCGCGTACGGCGTGCCGGGCAAGGGCAACACGCTGCTGAACTACTGCGGCATTCGAACGGATTTCATCGACTACACCGTCGACCGCAGCCCGCACAAGCAGGGCAATTTCCTGCCGGGAACCCGTATCCCGATTCTGTCGCCGGACGAAATCAATCGGACCAAACCCGACTACTTGTTCCTGCTCGTTTGGAATCTTAAAGACGAAGTGATGAAGCAGATGGCCCACGTCCGCAACTGGGGCGGGAAGTTCATCGTGCCGTTGCCCGAGCCGCAAATCCTGGATTGAAACCGGTAGGGTCCGCCCCGGCGGACCGTTCGACGGTGGTCCGCCAGGGCGGACCCTACGGAAGAAAACATGACCGCAAACGAAGTCGTCCAACAAGATCTCGCAGCTTTGCACGGTTCACTCAAAAATGAGCTGGCCAAAATGGCCGGCACGTCGGTGCTGATCACCGGCGGGGCGGGCTTCCTTGGCTATTACCTGGTGCAGACGCTGACGTCGTTCAATGCGACGGTCGACGCTTCCGAACGCATCAGTGTTACCGTCTTCGACAACCTCTCGCGTGGCCTGCCCGCGTGGCTGGAAACGCTCATCGCCCGTAAGGAAGTCACGTTCCAACAGTTCGATTTGCGTCACCCACTGCCGGCCAACATGCCGACGGCGGAGTGGATCATCCACGCAGCGTCAATCGCGTCGCCGACGTACTACCGCATGGACCCGATCGGCACGATGGATGCCAACATCAACGGCCTGCGGAATCTGCTCGATCACGCACTCAAACAAAAGACGACCGATCGCCCGGTCCGCGGTTTCCTCTTCTTCAGCAGCAGCGAAATCTACGGCGACCCCGACGCGGCCAACATTCCGACGCGCGAAGATTATCGCGGCCTCGTCAGCTGCACCGGCCCACGCGCCTGCTACGACGAAGCCAAACGCTATGGCGAAACGCTTTGCGTCAACTTCGCCAAGCAGCACGGCATCCCTGTGAAAATGGCCCGCCCGTTCAACAACTACGGCCCGGGCCTGAAGATCACCGACGGCCGCCTCATTCCGGATTTCGCCCGCGATATTCTGAACGATCGCGACATCGTCATTCTGTCTGATGGCAGCCCGACGCGCACGTTCTGTTATTCCGCCGACAGCATTCAGGGGTACCTGAAAGTGCTCGTGAACGGTGGCCACGGCGAGCCGTACAACATCGGCACGGAGACACCGGAAATCAGCGTCGCCGACCTCGCCCGCACGATGCAGGCGATCGCCGGTGAACTGTTCGGCTACAAAGGAAAAGTCGTCCTGCAGCCGCCGAAGGAAGCCGCCTACCTCGTCGACAACCCGAACCGCCGCTGCCCGATCATCGCCAAGGCGCGTGAACAGATCGGCTACGCCCCGGCCGTCAGTCTGGACGAAGGGTTACGTCGCACGCTCGTGTGGTACGCCGGTAATCGCGAGGGGAGCGAGCAATGAAGATCAGCGTCATCGGCACCGGCTACGTCGGCCTCGTCAGCGGTGCCTGCCTGGCCGACCTCGGTCATGAGGTGATTTGCGTCGACGTCAACGCCGACAAAGTCGCCGCCATCAACGCCGGCCAGTGCCCGATCTTCGAAGACGGTTTGCCGGAGATTCTCCAGCGCAACCGCATGAACGGCCGACTGTCGGCGACGACCGACCTGGCGTTCGCGATCGCCAACAGCGAGCTGTCGCTCGTCGCAGCCCCGACGCCGTTCGACGGCAAGCGGATCGACCTGTCGTTCATCGAACGCATCGCCGGCGACATCGGAACGCTGCTGAAAGACAAGGCGAGCTATCACTGCGTCGTCATCAAAAGCACGGTGGTGCCCGGTACGACGGATGACGTCGTTCGCCCCATCCTCGAACACACCAGCGGCAAGAAAGCCGGCGACGGCTTCGGCCTCGGGATGAATCCGGAGTTCCTTTCCGAAGGCGTCGCCGTGCGCGACTTCACGCGGCCCGACCGCCTCGTCTTCGGCGGCGTCGACAAGCGTTCGCAAGACATGCTCGAATCGCTGTACGCCTCTTTCACCAAGACCCCGAAAGTTCGCACAAACAACCGCACGGCCGAGATGATTAAGTACGCCAGCAATTCTCTGCAGGCGATGCTCATCAGCTTCAGCAACGAAATCGCCGGCCTCTGCGCCACACAGTCTGGCCTTGATGCGATGGACGTCATGCGCGGCGTGCACCTCATGCACGAAATCACACCCGTCGATGAATACGGCCGCCGCAGTCGCGTCTCAGCGCCGGTGGCGAAATTCCTTTCGCCGGGTTGTGGCTTTGGTGGCAGTTGCTTTCCGAAAGACGTCAACGCGCTCGCCGCGTTTGCCAGAGGTGCCGGCGTCAACACGCCGCTGCTGAACGCCGTGCTCGATATCAACAAGCATCAGCCGCTTCGGCTGGTGCAATTGGCCGAGCAGGCGATCGGTTCGCTCGAAGGCCGGCGCGTGGCGGTGCTGGGGATCGCATTTAAGGCGGGCACGGACGACGTTCGCGAATCGCCGGCTCTGGCGATTCTTGAATCGCTCGTTGCCAAGAACGCGAATGTTGTCGCATTCGATCCGCAGGTGCGACACCTGCAGGGGTTCAAACGCGTGGAATGGGCCGGCACGATGCAGTCGGCGGTTCATGACGCGGACGCAGTTTTGATTGTCACATCCTGGCCGCAGTTCAAATCACTGCCGGCTTTGCTCGAAAACGAAACACACCAGCCGGTCGTCATCGACGGCCGACGCATGATCGAACCGGCCGCCGTGAAGCGGTATGCCGGCATCGGACTCAAGGGAGCGGCGTAACATGAAAGTCGTGATTTTCTGCGGCGGCCAAGGCCTTCGCCTGCGTGAGTATTCTGAAGCAGTCCCCAAACCCATGGTGCCCGTCGGCAGCCGGCCGATCCTCTGGCACCTGATGAAATACTACGCCCACTACGGGCATACCGACTTCATCCTCTGCCTCGGCTACCAGGCCGACGTCGTGAAGAACTACTTCCTCAACTACCAGGAAGCCGTCAACAACGACTTCGTGCTCAACGGCAATCGTGAGGTGAAGCTGCTCGGCAATGACCTCAGCAAGTGGAACATCACGTTCCTCGATACAGGCATCAACGCGAACATCGGCATGCGCCTGATGGCCGTGAAAGAGCACCTGGCCGGCGAAGAATATTTCCTTGCCAATTACGCCGACAATCTCACCGACGCGCACTTGCCGACACTGATCGATGAAGTGAAGAACGGCAATGCGATCGCGAACATGCTCGCCGTGAAACCCAGCCAATCCTTCCACGTCATCAAGACCGACACCGAAGGCCACGTCGAAAAATTACTTTCCTGCCAGACGACAGACATGTACGTCAACGGCGGCTTCTTCTGCTTCCGGCAAGACATTTTCGACTACATCAAGTGGGGCGAAGAACTCGTCCTGGAACCGTTCACACGACTGGCCGAGCAGAAGAAACTGCTCTGTCACAAATACGACGGCTTCTGGGCGGCAATGGACACGTTCAAAGAGAAACAACTCTTGGACGACCTCTACACCGCCGGCCAAGCGCCGTGGGAACTGTGGGACGGCCGTATCGCCAAGAAAAACCGCAGAAAGACGGCCTAAATGCTCGGGATTGATCTATCCGGCGTTCGTCGCGTGCTGCTGCTTGGCGCTCACTGCGACGACATCGAAATCGGCGTCGGCGCGACGATTCTGCGCCTCATCCGGCAACGGCCGGGCGTGGAGATTAATTGGGTCGTTTTCAGCGGCAACGAACTCCGCCGCACCGAAGCCGCGGACGCGGCCAATGCATTCCTCGCCGGCTGTGCAAACCGGTCGGTATCGCTGCACACGTTCCGTGACGCCTACTTCCCGGCCCAGATCGAAGCGATCAAGCCGGAGTTTGAAAAGCTCAAGGCGTTTCAGCCGGATTTGATTTTTACCCACACGAATCGCGACTCGCATCAAGACCATCGCACCGTCAACGAATTGACCTGGAATACGTTTCGGAATCACACGATTCTTGAATACGAAATCACCAAATACGAAGGCGACCTCGGCCGCCCGACGGTTTACGCGCCGGCCTCGGCTGAAGACGTGTCACTGAAGATCGAACACCTCATGAAGTGCTTCCCGTCACAAACCACGCGGCAGTGGTACGACGAGGAAACCTTCCGCGGCCTCATGCGAATTCGAGGCATCGAATGCAATTCGCCAACAAAGTACGCCGAGGCGTTTTACTGCCGAAAAATCATCTTGTAGGGGGCAAGGCCTGCCTCGCCCGGGAACGGTCATTTGTACGATTCGGGCGACGCAGGCGTCGCTCCTACAAAGCGATGACATTCGGCGTGAGGCCCATCGCGTTCAGATCACGTTCGATTTCATTCCGGTAGATCGGATTCATCACCACGACCACATCAGGCCGGACCGTTTTTAGCGCGTTCGGTCCGACGATTTGCAACGACGTGCCGGGCAGGTACGAGCCTTGCTTGGCGGGGTTGATGTCGACGACGCACTCGAACGCGTCAGCGATGCCTGCCGACGTCAGGAAGCCCACCGCTTTTGAGCCGCTGCCCCACACCACGCAGCGTTTGCCCGTGCGTTTGGCGTCGTCGGCAAACGTTGTCCACTCCTGCATTCGCGTCGTGCAGACGCGAACGAATTGCGACGCCAATCGGAGTTCGCTGAGCGTCGGCATGTCGCGGCGCTGGCCGCCGGTCGGCTCGGCTTCGAGGACCAGGTATTGGCCGTCGAATTCGAGCGACGTGTGATGCACGTCAAAGCCGGCCCGCTGGAAAACGCGAACGAGCGACTCCCGCGTGAAATAGCTGTTGTGCTCGTAGTAAATGTCCCAGAACGCGCCTTCAGTAAGCACGCGGGCCGTGTCCGGCACTTCAAACGCGACGGGCGTATCCACCAGCGGTTCACGCACGGCCGTCAGGAAATTCAGCGGCTCGGCAATGTGTTCGAGCGTGTGGCGGCAAAAGATAAAGTCGGCTTTGACGTCTTTTGCGAAGTGTTCAAAGTTGCCTGCCACAAACATCGCGTTCGCGCGGTCGCTTTGTTCACGACGGACGACCGGGTCAAAACCGATGCCTCGCGCGCCGGCGAGTTCGCAGATGAGTTCAAGAAACTCGCCCTGGCCGCAGCCGATTTCGATGATCGTTTTCCCGTTCAGCTTGTACTTTTCGATCCATTTTTGTGCCAGAGACTTCGCAAAGCTTCCAAACGTCGCCGAGCAGGCTTGGGAGGCTTCGTAGGCTTGCGACATCATCAGCCTGGATTCGTCGAACGCGACATTCGTGATGAACGCACACGTTTCACACAGCGCGAGCAGCACGTCGCCGGTGGGGAAATGCGCGGCCTCTTTCGCGTTGTCGACCAGCAGATTGCTCTGCACCGGAATGCCTTGCACGCGGTAGAAGGTGCGAAGGTTGTCCGCCCCACAGGCCGGGCAGCAGCGTTCGGGCAGGCGGTCCTGCGGGAAACTGACATGGGACGGCAATAAGCTCATAGCGACGGCCTCAGGCGTTGGGCTGCATCGGGCGCGGGTCGGTCGGAAGTTTGTCGGTGTTCAGGTCGGCCCACATGGCCGCTTCGCCGTCGAGCGGGCTGCGAATGTTGTACGCCTGATACGCCAGCATTTCCGCCAGGCGGACGACGAGGTCGACCAGCCGTTCGCCGGCCGTCCAGTGGTCGCCGATGCAGACGTACGCCGGCTCGATATTCGGATGAAAGACCGGCGTCAGCATTTTCACGACCGGCGGCAGCCGTGGGTAGTCGGCCCCGAGGCGAATCTCTGCCTTGTGTTCATTTCGCTGGATGACGCGCTTTTTCGGATCGCGTTCCAGGCCGACAACGTGGAACACAATGCGGTACGCCTCAGGCGGGCTGCCTTCGGTGGCTTCGATGCGAATGTGAGGCGTTTGCGCGAACGTTTTTCGCATCAATTCCGCATCGGCGATCAGCCGGCGAATGCGGAGCGACGGCCGCGATGAAACCGGCGGTTCCGGCGTTTGCGGGGCGGCGGTTTCAACGGCGGCAGGAACCTGCAGTTCGTTGCCGCACCCTTTGCACCGGGCTTTTCGGCCGGCGTAGCTGTCGGGGACGGTGAAGGTTTTGCCGCACGTGGGGCAGTCGAACGAAATCATCTCGGCCGTATTAGAACAGCGGATGGTCGAGCCACCAAAAGCGGGAGATCATCACGCCCGCGGCCGCCCCGATGACGGCGATCAGCACCGACGCCGCGAGCACGCCGCGTTCCTTCTGCCGTGTCGTGATCAGGCGAATCAGCGACGCCAGCGCCAACAACGCAGCGGGCACGCCGAAGGCCAGCAAGCCGACCAATGCCGCGACGACAGACAAGCCCAGCAGCATGTGGCCCCAGGCGACGGCCGGCTTTGCGACGGTCGTCACTGAAGCGCGGCCGTCATCGACAACGGGCGGCAGCGCCGCCGCCTCGGCCGTCGGTTTGGGGGCGAGTGCGTTGACCTGCGAGCAGCCGTAGGTCGAGCAGCCGCGGTTTTCCAGCCAGCATTCCTGGTGGGAGGGCGTTTTACAGTCTGAGCAGACGTGCGTCTGTTCCTGCGGGTCGATCGGCCATTGGCAGATGCCGCAGACCGTTGCCTCATCGGCGGATTGGACGGCGAGCCGGGCGTCCTGCACCGTGCCGGACATTTCATCGTCGTCGTCGCTGCGTGCGGGAACTTCCACGTTCTGGTTGCAGGCGTTGCAGACGACGCTCATGCCCGAAGTGTCTGAGGCCGACCAGAGCCGTTGTCCGCAGACGCAGTGGAAGACGATGCCGCTGTCGCGCGTGGAAAGTGAGCGCGGCAGCTTGCCGGGCATTTTGACGTAGAACCACGCCCGGACGTGGCCGATGCGGATGCGTGAGCCGTTTTGCAGCGGCTCGTTCATCGCGACGGCGCGGCCGTTGATGCGCGTGCCGTTGCGGCTGCTGAAATCGGTCAGGAAGTAGCGGCCGTCCATTTCGTCGATTCGTGCATGATTGCGCGAGACGGTGGGGTGCTTGACGATGATGTCGTTCGTACCGTCGCGGCCGATGGTGCTCGTGCCGTTGAGGTCGAAGGTCCGGACTTCGCCGTTGTCGACAAAAAGTATGCCCATGAGCGTTCGCCGGGATTATGCCCTGTTGCGCTCCTGGAAGTGAAAGGTAGTTCCCCCGACGCGGATCACGTCGCCATTATGCAGTCTCTGCCGGCTGACAGCACGATTATTGACATAAGTCGGCGTGCCGAGTGGGAGATTTTCCAGTTCAAACCCGTTCGGCAGCACGTGAATGCACGCATGACGCCGGCCGACGTGCGGGTCGTTGAACAGGTAGATGTGGCTCATCGGGTGAGCGCCGATGAAGGTGGGATTGCGGTAAAGGACGAACTGCTTGCCCGCGATGAGGCCGCTTTCGACTTTCAGCCAGCCGCTCTTGATGGCGTTTTCGATGACACCGCTGGCGAAACCGGCGACGAGGCCGACGCAAACGATCGCCACTAGCCGGCTGAGGTGGACGCTGTCGGTGTATTCTTCGACCGGCGTGAACAGCAGCCCGCCGATGAGTCCGCCGATGAGCCCGCCGACCATGCCGATCGACAGGCGTTTGCCGTTCCGCAGCACGATGCCCGGCGCCGCCGCCAGGAACAGGCCGAGCAATCCCCAGCATACGCCGTGCGTCAGCATTCGATTGCCGAAGGTGGCCAATTCCTGGGTGGGCATCATTTGCTGTTCGATTTTGTGGACGAGCAACGCGACGACCGCTCCGCCGACGGCCCCGATGACGGCGCCGACGCTGCCGTAGATGATCGCGCCGTTGAGGTTGCGCTCGACGACGGCATCCGCCGCCGCCAGCAGCACTGCGATCGTCACGCCACTGATGCCGTAGAACAGCAGATTGGCGATGAAGTCGCGATTTTCGTCGGCGGCGTAGAGCGCCTCGGTCTTGGCGGTTTTTTCGTCGTCGGACAGGTTCGGATCGACCTGCACTTCGAAGTAGGGGTTGCCCTGACCCGCCCGGGTGATGGCGCGGGTGGCGTGGGCGAGTTCGGCCGGGGTGGCGTTGATCTTGGCCTGGGCTTTGGCGACTTCTTCGTACTGCGCGATCAGCCGGCGGGCCTGCTCGCGGGTGTTCGGCCGCAGCGACGCCAGTTCGCCGGTCGCCCAGCCCAGCAGGCCGCCGAGCGCGCCGAACAGGCTGAGGTAGACGATGGCGTTCCGGAGGAAGGCGAACCGCCGCGTGGCGGCCGGTACGACGATCTCGGCGGATTCGTAGTGATTCTGCGTCCCCGAGACGGCCTGCTGTTGTTCCAGCTTGGCCTCCACCTGCGGGGCGTGCAGGTCATCCCAATTGATGTGCAACTTCTCTTCAGGCATACGACTATCGTTGGATCGGCAAACGGATGCGAAAACCGTGATCCGCCATCCAGGACAAGGCGTACCAGATGGCGGCAAACGTCGCCACAAACACCAGAATTGATAACGCCAGATTCATCAATTGCTGTTTCCGAGTCCGCTTCACGCGGGCGATCGTGCTCGGGCGATCGCTGTCGGGCAGGGCGGCCCGGAAGTCGTGGCCGTGCGGGCCGGCGTTTTCTTCGACGAGGAATTCCGCCTTCACGCTCTTGCCCGATTTCCAGACGAACAGCCCGTCGGTCTCGGCAATGGGGTCATACACCCACGCCACCTGCCAGGGCAGATTGAAAAAATTGTCCTGGATGAATAAATCCATCCCCGACAGGAAGACGCCAAAACCCGGGTGGGTGTGGTACCAGCCGACGACTTTCCTGCCGACGTGCTTGGCTTCCATCTCGGCCTGGATGTTGTTCCAGGTCTCGGCGGTGAAGGTCACCTGCGTCTGCCGGCTGGCGGCCTTGTCGCCGGCGATGTGGTCCGAAATCAGAAGATACGGCCCCACGCGGTCGCGGCAGAGTTCGCCGACGACAACCCCGCAGACTTCCACGGCCGTGTCACTTTGCCCGTGCGTGTGAATGGCGTTCAGTGCGGTGCGTTGAATGACGACGACAAAGCCCGTGCCTCGGTCGCCGTTGACTTTCTCCAGGCGGCGGACCGGCATGTCGCTGCCGACCTCGACTTGGTTGACGTCCAGATCTTCCGGCGCGCCCGGCGGCGGTGAGGCCGAAGTCGGCGGGGCGGCGGGGTCCGGCGTGGCATCGGCTACGTCCATTCGAGCCCCTCGTCAAAACAATCGCCCAGCACCCCAACGGCGTCGCCGCGGAGTTCGTACCCGATCGCCCGATCCGCCGTCCGGGCCGTCACAATATCAAAACGTGGCATGCCAAGATCGGCAAGCGATCGGCCGGCGAACGGTTCGTCGCCGCGGATCGTGTTGAAGGTGACGACCTCGCCCGCCGGCTGGCCGCAAGCCGAACAGGCGGCATCGGCGGCCTTGAGCGTCGACAGCGACCGGAAAATCTCCCGCTCGTGTTTGCACGCCGTGCAGACGATTTTGTGCGCGACATCACGGCCCAAATCCAGCACGGCGGCGTCGCCCAGGGTCTGCCGGGCTGTCGACAGCAACTCGGAGGCGATCGTATCGCCGGCGCCGGTTTCCAGCTCGATGATTTGTGTCAGCGTGTCGTGGCTGAAACAGTCGTGCTTGCGCTGGTATTCGACGACGTAACTGTCGGCGGTGTCGCCGGCGAAAACGAAGCCTTTCCCGGCAATTGTCGGCAGGGCGTGCAGGAGTTTGAGCGTCTCCTGCACCTGCACGCCCGCAATGATGCTGCCGATGGTCGGCGTGGTCGGCGTGCGGCCGGTTTCCATTTGCTGGCGGGTCAGCAGGTTGCAGCTGCGACGATGGGCGAGCAGCTTCCAGTCGCGCTCGCTCATCGTGCACTCGTAACAGGCGTTTTGCTGATCGGCGTCGGGGACGAAGACGCGGGCGACGCCTTGGATGACTTCGATCGCCCCGTCCACCCAGGGCCGCCCGACACGCCAGCACTGGCGATTGATGGCCAGGCGTGCCTCGCGGTTATCCAAGCCGCCGATGACGACGTCCGCCCAGCGGAAGATGCCGGCGCCGAGGTCGTGGACGACGTCGATATTTAAGCCGGTGACTTTGATATCCGGGTAGAGATTGGCGGCGGCTGAAGCCGCCACCCCGGCTTTGGGTTTGCCGGTGTCTTCGGCGCGGTAAAGGACGCTGCGGGAAAGATTGCTGTTTTCGATCGTGTCTTTGTCGGCGATGACGACGTGGCCGACGCCGAGCAGGGCGAGGTTTTTGATGATCTCGTTCCCGAGCCCCGG
Organism: Tepidisphaeraceae bacterium; assembly: GCA_049840775.1. GTDB lineage: Bacteria > Planctomycetota > Phycisphaerae > Tepidisphaerales > Tepidisphaeraceae > RYN-431. Next base: position 1,564,698 of record JASGJJ010000005.1, on the reverse strand, counting down.
CGCCGATGACCAGCACCTTCGCCTCGGCGAGCCGACGCTGGTCCCACCAGCCGATGAGCTTGAAGCGATCGAACCGGCCGTCGGGCTCGGCGACGTCATCCGCAGAGATGGTCAGGCGGTCGGTCATGCTCGTCCCCTCTCCCGGTACGCCGGGGGAGGGTTAGAAGCGGTTTCACAACCGATTTTGTTAAAAAAAGACGCCACGGCGGCAGCCGTGGATGCTTCCCCCTTCGAAAGAATCCACGGCTTCCGCCGTGGCGTCTGTAGTGCGATTGAGGTTATAAAACCGCTTCTAAAGAGGGGGTCTGCCCCGGCCGTAATTTCCGGGAGCAGACGCAGCACGTCGCCGTCTTTCACGCCGACTTCCGCGAGGGTCTGTTCGTCGAGCAATTGTTTCCCGGTTGTGCGGTGCTGGCACTTGTAGCTGAGCAGCTGGCCGTCGGGGCCGTGCTGGGGGAAGCTCATTTTTTCGATGAGAACGGCGAGAATTCGCTGCATGGGGGCGTCGTCGGGCATTTCGACCTGACGCTTCTTGTTGCCGGTTGCGTCCCAGACTTCCACGGTGATCAACGCCATCTGCTCTAACTCCTGGCCGGAAAACGGCCCAATAAAAACGCCCTTCGGCACAATTTATCAATGTTCTACAGCCAAACTAGCCGTTAAACTGGGAGGACGGCTCGGATTCCCGGGCCAGCCCGGGTGCGGCCGGTAGGTTCGCGCCTGATCCAACACTGATCGATTAGGGGACGCCCTGACCGGGAGAGACGCAGTGGCCGTTGATTTTTCCAGCCGCAACAGCAGTGATTCCGCACCCGCACGCCAGGAGTCGATCGTCGAAATCCTCTGGCGGCGGAAGCAGCTCGTCGTCATTGTTTTTCTGCTGTGCGTCATGTCGGCGGCGATCCTGCTGAAGGTCACGCCCAAGCGGTTTACCGCCGAGGCGCGCGTTTACGTCTCCCGCAACCTGCCGAAGAATGTCGACCCGGCCACCGCCGACCTGCCGACGTTTCTCAATACACAGTCCGAACTGATCAAATCCGCGACCGTCACCAGCCTGGCCATGGGCGCACCGGGCATGTACGAACTGGCGTATTTTTCGAACGCAGATAACCCGACGGCCTATCTGAAGGACAAGCTCGACGTCCAGCCTCAACCCTCGACCAGCATTCTGAACATCCGGCTGGCCGGGACCAACCGCGACGAAATCACACAAATCACCGACGCCATCGCCAAGGCGTACGTGGCCAGCGTCGCGGACCAGAAACGCAACGTCAATTTCGACAATTACACCAACATCAGCAACGAACGCCGCCAGTTGGACGACCAACGCAGCGACGCCCGCAAGCTCCTGGCGAACCTGCAAGCGGAGACGGCGTCTTATCTCACCCCGGGCGATTCCACCGGCACACTCGCATTCGAAAAACTCCGCAAGCTCTCCTCGAACCTCACGAACGCACAGCTCGAATCCGTCCGGCTGAAGGGCGATTTCGAAGACGCCCTCAAAGCCGTCGGCATGAAGCCCGACGCCATCGACCAGGGCAAGCTCGATAACGCCACCGTTGTCAGCCTTGATTCGCTCCCGGTGCTCAAGGGCAACCTCGCCAGCCTCAGCCAGCAGTTGATCGAGGCGAAGCGGCAGTACGTTCCCTCGCACCCGTACGTCCGGACGATCCAACGCCAGATCAAAGACATCCAGTTCGCCCAGGCCGCCTTGCTGCAAAAGGCACTCGTTTCCGCCGCCAAGAAGGAAGCCGAGGCGACAGACCTTTACAAGTCGCAGGAAGAAGTCACCCGCAACATCAACGCCAAGGCCGCCGAGCTGGCGATGATCACCGACCGCGTGAAGTCGCTCGACATCCAGATCGCCGACAAAGACGCCAAGATCCAGCAGATCCAGGTTTCCGACAACGTCGGCATTGATGCCAAGCAGATCGACGACGCCGCCATCGATGAAAACAGTGGCATCCCGGAAAGCAAAAAGACGCTCGCCCTCGCGGCAGTCATCGGTTTGGTCCTGGGCATGCTCACGGCACTGGTTCGGGAATGGGTCAGCCCGTCGCTCGGGTCGGCACACCGGATCGCGGACACCGTCGGCGTGCCGTTGCTCGGGACGCTGCCGCGTGTTGCCGGGTTCAGTTCGAACCAACTCGCTATGCTCAGCTACGACTCGGCCGACACTGAAGCCGCCGAGGCGTTCCGCAGCGTCCGGACCAGCCTGCTGTTCGGTGCCGAGCACTGCCAGACGATCGCTATCACGTCGCCGGCAACGGGCGACGGCAAGACGACGCTGGCGGCCAATCTCGCCACGCTGCTGGCGCAATCGGGCAAGCGGGTCGTGCTGATCGACGCCGACTTCCGCCAGCCGTCGCTGCACGCGGTCTTTGGCACGGACAACCCGATCGGCCTCAGCGGCGTGCTGGGCGGGGAAGACCTCGACTCCGCCGTCCGCCGCACGCAGGTCGAACACCTCGACATCCTCACCGCCGGCCCGGCCAGTGGCGATGTCAGCCAGCAACTCAACAGCCCGCGGTTCACGGAAGTCCTCCGTCAACTCAAACAGCGGTACGACCACGTGCTGTTCGACACCGCCGGCGTGGTCGGCAGCAATGACGCCCGCGTCATCGCCGCCGGTTGTGACACGACGCTTCTGGTCATGCGGGACGAGCGGACAACGCGCTTTGCCGCCACGACCGCCCGCGACGCGTTGCTCAGCGTCGGCGCGATGCTGATGGGCATCGTGCTGAACGACGCCGTCCGCGGCCCGGCGTACCCGGCCGGTGTCGAGCGGCGCGAACGCAGCCAACTCCTCAACAAGCCGCCAGCGCCAGGCCTCGCGTGCGGCGGTAGGGCGATCGGCCTGCCCCGTTCTGATTTATCCTGACTGACTTCACGCCAAGCCGCCGGGCCCGCCCGGCGGCTTGGTTGTTTGTTGACGCATTGCATACATGCCCGGCGGCTCTGTGGAGTGCCTCATTTTCCGTAATCGTCACAAACGGAATGGCTTCTCAGGTCGCATGAGGTGCGACACGCTAAATCGTTCCTCCTGCGACGATTAGTGATGACCTTTGGCAACCCGATAGTGCACACTGCTGCCGACAAGTGCCGCGGATTAACGTGGCATTCATCTCGTAAGAGCATTGTCGGACGTGGTCAGCGGCGCACGGTTCCTCAGCCGTCGCCTGATCCTGCCGATATCGCAGGGGATGACCGTATCGCCGCTCCGGCGTTCGGTGAGTGAATTAGGGAGTGCCTCGCAATGTCGCAACGATTACAGCCGACCCCCGCCGTGGTGAAGCCTGAAAGCACTGAGCGGCCCATTCCGCACGTGCCGACCTCGGCGCGTCGGCTGCACGAGATGTACTTTCCCAAGCACCTGACCGCCGTGATCCGCCGCGAGCGTGCCCGCGCCGATCGCCTGAAAAGCCGCTTCTGTCTCGTGATGTTCCGCCTGGTTCCCGCCGGCGGCCGCCTGGCGATGCTTCGCCTCAGCCGCATCGTGATGAACCAGGTCCGTGCGACCGACGAGGTCGGCCTGTACGACAAGCACACCGTCTGTGCCGTGCTGCCGGACACGGCCCCGGACGGCGCGTAGCATCCTCATCCGTCGCACCCGCGAAGCCTGCTACGCCCGCGGCATGACGGTCGAACCCGTCCTCTACAGCTACCCGGCCGACTGGTTCGAAGAAGACGACGATCAGGACGGCAATTCGCCCGAAAAACCTGACGGTTCGACGCCCTCGGCCAACGGCACGGACCGCCTGCGTCTGACCGACCCGATGCGGACCGCCGGCATTGAAGTCGACGCGCTGCCCATGGAAACCCTGCTCTGCCGGCGTCCGGGCAAACTCAAGCGTGCCCTGGACATCGCGGTCGCGGGCACGGTGCTGGCGATCGCCTCGCCGGCGCTGGTCGCCATTTCCGCCGCCATCAAGCTGACGGACCACGGCCCGATCGTCTTCCGCCAGTACCGCACCGGCCTCGGCGGGCGGCCGTTCCAGATCTACAAGTTTCGCACCATGTGCGTCGGCGCCGACAAAATGAAGCACGCCCTGCGTGCCCAGAGCGAACAGGACGGCCCGGCGTTCAAGATGACGCGCAACCCGCGCATCACCGCCATCGGCCATTTCCTCCGTAAAACCAGCCTTGACGAATTGCCCCAGCTGCTGAACGTGCTCAAGGGCGACATGAGCCTGGTCGGCCCGCGTCCGCTGCCGATCGACGAGCAGGCCGCCTGCGACCCGTGGCACCGTGCCCGCCTGGACGTCATGCCCGGCCTCACCTGCATCTGGCAGGTCAAAGGCCGCAGCCGCGTCAGCTTCGACGACTGGATGCGCATGGACCTCTCCTACAGCAAACGCGACCACGTCTGGCAGGACATCAAGATCATCCTCCAGACCATCCCCGCCGTCCTGCTGCGGCGCGGGGCGAAGTGAAGAAGTAGTTAGGAGCTAGAAGTTCAGGAGTTAGGAGAAGACGAAAAAAATAGCCTTTCTCCTAACTCCTAACTTCTAGCTCCTAACTACTCCCCTTTGACTTCCCCGTCATCGCTTTTACACTCCGCGTTTTGCGAGTGAACGAAGCCGATGATGAACGAAGCGATTGCCAAAGCTCAGGGGCTGGTCGAAGCCCTTTCTTACATCCAGCGATTCCATGACAAGACCGTCGTCGTCAAGATCGGCGGCAGCATCATGGACGATGAGGCTGTTCTCACGAACATCCTCAACGACATCGTCTTCATGAACTACGTCGGCATGCAGCCGGTGCTCGTTCACGGCGGCGGTAAGGCGATCAACGAGGCGATGGAGAAGTCCGGCCTCGTCCCGCAGATGGTCATGGGGCGTCGCTACACCGACGAACGCACGCTCGCCATTGCCGAACAGGTGCTCTGCAACCAGATCAACCGGCACATCGTCAACTTCATCAACAGCCAGGGCTGCGAAGCGCAAGGCCTGCACAGCCTGAGCAGCGTGGTGCTGTTCGCCGAGCGGACATACGTCAATTCGCCCGACGGTCGTCGGATTGACCTCGGCTACGTCGGCGACGTCACCTGGGTGAACGCCCGCCTGCTCGAATTGCTCGTCAAAGCCGACGCCATTCCGTGCATCGCGACGATCGCCCGCGACCAGGCGGGCGGCAAGCTGAACGTCAACGCCGACACCGCCGCCGGCCATGTCGCGGCGTCGATGAAAGCGGAAAAGCTCGTCGTCGTCTCCGACACGCACGGCATTTACCGTGACCTCAAAGACCCCACCAGCCGCGTCAGCCACCTGACCGTTGCCGAGATCGAAGAAATGGTCAAAAGCGGGGCGATCGGCAGCGGCATGCTGCCGAAGGTGGAAGCCTGCGTGACGGCGCTCAAAGGCGGCGTGCAAAAGGCGCACATCATCGACGGCCGAATCCCGCACAGCCTGCTGCTGGAAATCTACACCGAAGCCGGCATCGGCACGGAAATCGTGTTGTAACCGGTCTGCTGTAGGGGCGACGCCTGCGTCGCCCGCTGCGGGCCGATCACGCTCACGGGCGACGCAGGCGTCGCCCCTACAAGAGTCGCCATGAAGCACTTCGTTTCCATCGCCGAGCACTCCACCGAAGCCCTTCGGCACACCCTGGACGTCGCCAAGCGGCTGAAAAAGCAGCTCAAAGAGACCGGCCATAATGACCCGATCTTCGCCGGCAAGACCGCGGCGCTGATCTTCGAAAAGCCGTCGCTGCGGACGCGAGTCAGCTTCACGCAGGCGATGAACCAGCCCGGCGGACAGGCGCTGACGCTCACGAATGACGAAATCGGACTCGGTAAACGCGAGGCGATCAAAGACGTCGCCCGCGTGCTCGGCGGCATGTGCGACGCCATCGTCGCACGCACCTTCGAACATTCCAAAGTGCTCGAACTGGCGAAATACTCGCCCGTGCCCGTCGTCAACGCGCTGACCGACTACAGCCACCCTTGCCAGGCGATGGCGGACCTGATGACCGTCGAAGAACACTTCGGCAAGCTCAGCGGGCTGACGATGACGTACGTCGGTGACGGCAACAACGTCGCGCGCAGCCTGGCGGTCGCGTGCGGGAAGTTCGGCGTCCGCTTCGTCTGCTGCACGCCGGCCGGCTACGCGCTGCCCGAAGACGACATGGACCGCATCATGGCGCAGGTGCCGGACATGGACTTCGTCACCAGCAATGACTCCGTCGATGCCGTCCGCGAAGCCAATGTGCTCTACACCGACACCTGGACCAGCATGGGCCAGGAGGCGGAAAAGCAGCAGCGGATCAAGGATTTTCACGGCTTCCAGATCAACGCCAAACTGCTGGCCGCCGCCCAGCCCAAGGCGGTCGTGCTGCACTGTCTGCCGGCGTACCGGGACCTGGAAATCACCGATGAGATGATGGAGAGCCCGCAATCGCTCGTCTTCCAGGAAGCCGAGAACCGCCTGCACTTCCAGAAGGGCCTGCTGGCCGTGTTGCTCGGAAAGGCGTAACGCCCGATAACGCGATCGGCGGGTTTGGCTATCCATAGAAGTCCTTATCCGGCCGATAACGGCAAAGCACCTTTACGCTTTGCCGAGGTCGGGATGACAAAACGCGCTCTACTCATTGCCGGCATCTGGCTGATGTCGATCGTCAGCTACGGTGCCGGCGTCTTCGCGCTCTGCGAACTCGTCAAACACTTCCCCGCACTCGGCCCGTTCGTTTTTGTCAGCACGCACGGCGACCAGTCGTTTTCGCTCAAAGGGGCGATCATCCAGCCCGGCGCGTTCCTGGCGGTCATCCTGTTCTCGCTGGCGGTCGAAGCGTTCTGCCTGGGGTTCGAAGACAGCGCCATCAAACGTCTGCTCGACGGTAAGAGCGACAGCAGTAAGGTCGACGTCTTCTACGTCACGCTCAAACTGCTGGGCGGTATCAACGTGCTGGCGTTCACGTTCTCGTTCGGCACGCTGTTCTGGGTCGTGAACCGGATCCACGCGTTCATCGAAATCGACGTGCTCAAATACATCGACTCGAACATCATTCAGTTCGGCATCGTCTACCTCATCAACACGTTCGTGGCCTACTGGCATCACCGCATCATGCACACGAAATGGATGTGGGAACTGCATAAGGTTCACCATGCGGCTGAGGAAATGAACGTGGTGACGCCGCTGCGGAATCACCCGATCGACCACATCATCGGCAGCCTCATGAACGCGGTGCCGGTCGCGTTGCTCGGGGCCAAGCCGGGCGTGGTGATGTTTTATTACGCGATCAACATGGTCTACCAGTCGCTCGTGCACAGCGAGATCGTGCTGAAAGGGCGGTGGTGGGACAAAATCTGGATCACGCCGGCCGCCCACCGCGTGCACCACAGCAACCGGGTCGAACACTTCGACCGCAACTTCGGCATCGTGACGTTCTGGGACAAGCTCTTCGGCACGTACATGACGCCGACCGATGAAAAGCTCGAATACGGCGTGCCCGGCGGCGAGCTGTTCAACCGCCCGCAGAAAGTCCGCGAAATCTTCGCCAACGTCGGCCGCTGGCTGAGCACCGGCAGCGAACCCCCGGCGAGCCTCCCGATGCCGCAGAAAAACGCCGAGCCGGAACGGCTGCGCGAATCGGCGTAAGTCGAAATTCTGCGCGAGAGTTTGTTCTGCGTATTTTCAAACGCGCAGCGCGACATAACTGCAGCGCCGGCCGGTGATTGGTCCCGAAATTTGGGTGCGCCAATTGCGCCGTGAACTGCCCTGCTTAACAGACGACTTATGGCATTTCTGGTTTCCTCTTCCGGTATGGCCGGGAGAGGGTTAGGGTGAGGGCCGGCGACGATTGTCGGCGTCGAAGCGAAACCATTTTGCCGTTCGAATGACATTCGGCACTTCTTTCAGCCTGACGCACCCGGCCGGCCGGGGATCGGCCCTCACCCGACCCTCTCCCGGCCATACCGGGAGAGGGAAAAGAGCATGGCTCGCCGCTGGCGCGACATCGCTCCGCGCCAGCGGCGAACTCTTTCATACCGTCCCGGCTACGGAATTACGGCCAAAAAATCGACAAATTTACGACGAATCAGAGCTTCCCAAGCTGATTCAGCGTCGCCCGCAGATCTTTCGGCACGGGGGCCGTCACCGTTACCGCCTGGCCGGCCAGATCGGTGAAGGTCAGCGAACTGGCGTGCAGCGCCAGCCGGGCGAGGAGAGGGCGTTCTTCTTCGTGTTTGGTCGGGCGGTAGCCGCGTTTGTGTTCGCTGAGGAGGATGGGTTGCTCGCTGCCGTAGAGCGGGTCGACCGCCAGCGGGTGGCCGAGGTGGGCGAGGTGGACGCGGATCTGGTGCGTCTTGCCGGTCTTCGGGAAGACGCGAACGAGCGTGAAACTTTTGAAGCGTGATTCGACGCGCCAGTGCGTCACCGCCGGCCGGCCGCCGCGTTTGACAACGGTCATGCGGTCTTTCTGCGTCGGGTGAACGGCCAGCGGCTTGTCGTTGACGCCGTCGTCTTCCGCCAGGCGGCCGTGCACGAGGGCGAGGTATTCCTTGGCGACCGTGTTGTTCTGGAACTGATGGCTCACGTGCCGCTGGGCGGCGATGCTCTTGGCGAAGAGCATGACGCCGGTGGTTTCTTTGTCGATGCGGTGGACGACGCGCAGTCGCGGGTCCGCACGGCCGGTGCAGGGGAGATTGAGCTGCCGGCCCAGGCGTTCGACGACGCTGTCGGTCTCGGCGCGGCCGGGAATGGCGGCCAGGCCGGCGGGCTTGTCGACGGCGACGTAATCGGCCGACTCGAACAGAATCGGCAGCTTCGAACTTTTGGCGGATGCGGTCACAGGGTCTTCTTACGGGGTTAGCGGCAGGGCGGTCTGGTACTTCTTCACGATGTCGGCGATCGACGGCTGTTCGCTGTTGAGCGCCAAGCTCTGCTTCGCCGCGGCGACGGCGGCTTTTCGGGCGGTTTCGTCGGTAAAACCGCTGATTTCGTACTTGCGGACCAGCAGCCGAGCGCGGGCGTTCAGGCCGGGGACGAAACGCGGGTCAGACTTCAGCGTTTCATTAATGACGGTTTCGGCGGCGGAAAAATCGCCGCCCTGCGTGTAAGCGTCGGCCAGCCGCGTGCGGTTGAACGGCGTGGGCTTTTGCTTGACCACCTGCTCCCAAAGATAAGTCGCTTCGCCGACTTTCTGTTGCAGCAGCAGGTTGTTCGCCAGGTTCTGGATGACGGCCAGCGAATTCGTTTCGAGCTGCAGGGCTTTGCGGTAGGCGGTTTCCGCCAGCACGTAGCTGCCTCGCGCGTCGAGTGCGACGCCAAGGTTTGACCAGGCGGCCGACGATTTTGCGTCCAGTTGGGTCGCCTTGTCGAGGTACTTGATCGCCTGTTCGGTTTCGCCGGTCGCCAGCAGCACCGTGCCGACGTTCATGTTGGATTTGAAGTCGGTCGGGTCAATTTCCAGGCCCTTGAGATAGGCGCGGATAGAGTCGGTGTAGCGTTTGAGGAACTGGTAGCTGACGCCGAGGTAGTAGTGATTTTCGACGGTGTACGGGTCAAGGCGGGCAAGGGCCTCGTACTGCCGGGCGGCGGCGTCGTATTCGCCTCGGTCGCGGTAGAGGCGGCCGAGCACGGTGCGGGCCATGCGCAGGTCGGGGTTTTGGGCGACCGCCATTTCCAGCCGGCTGATGGCCAGCGGTTGGTCGCCGTTCTTCAGGGCGGTCATTCCGCCGATGTATTGGTCAATGGCGGCGGGTCGGCCGGAGGAGGCGCTGCCCGTCGCGCACCCGCCGATGAGGGCGGCGATCGTCAGGGCGGCAGCCGTGCGGGCGGGGCGGAACGGTGGTAAGTGCTTGGCTCGCAAGGCTGCGACTATACCGGCAATCCCCGTTTTTTCGCAACGAACGCGGTTTTTTCGGTCCCGTTAAGGTTCCGTTTGACCGGCCGCAAATGGATTGGCTACTATGCGGTACAGAAATAACCCCTCGCCCTGTGCCGGAGGCCGTTTGCGCACCCTGATCGCTATCCCGATCTTCAACGAACGTCAGTACGTCGAACACGTTATGCGCCGCGTCACCGCGCTCGGCCTGGACGTGCTGGTCGTCGACGACCACAGCCGCGACGGCACGAGCGAATTCCTCGTCGGCGTGCCCGACGTCGATATCATCCGCCACGGCCGAAACATGGGCTACGGGCAGGGCATCATCGACGCCTTCGACCACGCCGCGAAGCGCGGGTACGACTGGGTGATCACGCTGGATGCCGACGAACAGCACGAGCCGGAACGCATTCCGAAGTTCATCGAAGCGGCCCAGCATGACGACGCCGACATCATCAGCGGCAGCCGTTACACCGACCAAAGCCTGCACGACGATCTTGCCCCCGGCGACCGCCGTGCGATCAACAGCACGCTTACACAATCGTTGAATTGCTTCTTCGACTGGAAACTCACCGACAGCTTCTGCGGCTTCAAGGCGCATCGCGTGTCGGCGATGCAGAAACTGCAACTCTCCGAAACCGGCTACGCCTTCCCGCTGCAACTCTGGCCCCGCGCGTTCGAGCACGGCCTGCGGGTGAAAGAGATTCCGGTCAAACGCATTTACAACGACACCACCCGCACCTTCGGCGGCGGTCTGGACGACGCGAACCGCCGCCTGTCGCATTACAAGAGCGTGCTGAAGCGGGAACTGGTGCGGATGAACCACCCCGACGCCGAGTGCGTCGACGCCATTTCTTTGGACGCCCCGCTAGACTGTGGCTGCCCATGAGTCGTTACGCCGATTGGAAAGCGCCCAAGCAGGACTTCGCCACGCTCGTGTGGCCGGAATCGTCGCGCTTGTTGGCAGACGTCTCTGACAACCGCCGCCGACTCGACGCCGCGACCGCCGGTGTTCAGAACAAGCCGCTCTCCGCGTGGCGTCACGAAACGCGCCAGGCGCTGTTCGGCGACCTCGCCAAGCCCGTCATCGCGACCGGCCATCAGATTGAACTGTATCACCCCGGCGTCTGGATCAAGAACATTGTCCTTGATGCCGTCGCCCGCAAAACCGGCGCGCTGGCACTGCACATTGCCGTCGACACTGATTCGCCGAAACACCTCCAGCTCCGCTGGCCCGGCGGGGCGATCGATGTTTCGGACGACGTCCTGCTTCACACCGGCGAATGGTCCGGGCAGGTCGCCCAGCCGTCGCTCGGCCATTTGAAAAAGGTCCGCGAGCGGTTCGAAAAAGCGGCCGCGGAATGGTCGTTTCGGCCGTCGACGCCGACGATTTTTGAATCACTCGAGCAAAGCGAGCAGACCGCCGACATGCTGCCGCAGGCGTTGCTCGACGCGTGTCGACGTCTCGATGCCAGGCTCGGGCTGGATTATCAGGTCCGCCGCCTGTCTGAACTGACTGATTTGCCCGCGTACTACGCGTTCGTTCACCACATTGCCGGCGACATTCGGGCGTTCGCCTCGGCATACAATTCGGCGCTGGACGACTACCGCCGCGAAGCGGGCATCACCACGGCGAACCGGCCGATGCCGCCGTTGCGGGTCGAGGCCGACTCCATCGAGTTGCCGTTCTGGTCTGATCGTCTCGATACCGGCGACCGCAGCCGCGCGACGGTGATTTTCGATAACGATCGCTGGCACCTGCTGACCGAAGACGCCGCCTTCGCGTTCGACAAAAGCCTTGCCGGCGACGAAGCGGCGAAAAAGTTCGGCGACTTCTGCCGAACGCACCAACTCCGCCTCACGCCACGCGCCCTGACGCTCACGATGTTCATGCGGCTGATCCTGGTGGACGGCTTCGTACACGGCATTGGCGGCGGGCGGTATGACCAGGTGACCGATCGGATCATCGAAAGCTACTTCAGCCTGCCCGCGCCGCCGTTCGCCGTCGCGACAGGCACGCTGATCTTCCCCGACGCCGGTCAGCGTGACGCCGAGTGCGTGCCGTGCCTCATGAATGAGGGGCATCGGCTGAAGCACAACGTCGTCGAGAAGCAGCCGTACCTGGCGACGATCGCCTCGGCGCCGCGAAAAAGTCGCCGAACGCAAGCAGGCGTACATCGCCATGCACGGGCAGTTGCAGAAAGAGTCGCCCGTCGCGGCCGCCTTGGCGGAATGGCGGGCGAAACTCGACCACGCCATCGCCCGGCGCGACCGCGAAGCCGTGCTGTTCGACCGCGAACTCTTCTACGCCGTCCAGCCGCATGAACGGCTGGAACGACTCATCGGCATCATTCGGGAGACGGTCGGCGGCTGATTACCGCGTCGGCCTGGCCAGGCGTTGGGACACGGCCTCTTCCGGCACGCCGGGGCCGCCGAGCGGGTCGATGCGATAAATCTGATAGCCGTCCGGCGTCGCCGCTTTCGCCCAGAAGAATTTCCAGTTCGTCGGCGTGCGGTAAGCGGCCTTTTCGATGTCCGCCGTCGCCATGAACGTCACGATGTACCCGCCGGGCTCGGCCTTGACGTCAAAGCCGCTCGTGCTGATGTTTTTCACCTCGTTATTGACGACCGACATCTTCGCCCCTGCCACCAGTAAGGCGCGGTTGCCGTAGATATCGAACGTCACGTTCGGGTCGAGCAGTTCTTCGAAACGTGACCAGTTTCGCTTCTCGACCGATTCGGCGAACTCGCCGGTCAGCCGCGTGACTTTCTCCGGCCCGGTTTCAACGAACTTTCCGACCACGAAAAGCAGAATCGCCACCGCCATGGCGATGACGCCGGCGTTTTTCATGCGGTTCTGCGCGGGACAGGCCCGTATAAAACAGGATCATGCCCGCGATCAGCAGGCCGACGGTGACATACAACGGCGGGTCGAGGAGGAAATCCATAGGGTTCGGCGTCTGTCAGCATTTTAAATGAAGTTCTGGCCGGCAAACGTCCGATAAGTTTATCCATGGCGAATCGCTCGGTCGAATCTCGCCCATTGGAATGACGCTGACTGCTTCAAATGTCGCCGCTGACCCGTTCGCTGAGAATCTCGCCGCGCTCTGGGCCGTCGAGCCGGCGATAGCACGCCTCGTGGAAGCCGCCGATGACCTGGCGCTCGTTCCGACCCGTTCCGGCCATCTGACGGCCGCCGTACGGTCGAATGACGACGCGCCGGTCTATTTGCAGTCGCGCTACGACCCGCCCGCCGAGGCCGCCAAGCAGATCGCCGCGGTGGACGCAGAGATTCTCGAAGTCTTCCTTCTTGGCCTGGGTTTGGGTTATTCCGCGCAGGCGATTCTTGAAAAAGCCGGTGCCGCGACTGTCTGGGCATTCGAGGTCCGGCCGGAGGTGATTCGGGCCGCGCTGCGTGCGATCGATTTTTCCGAACACCTGCTGGGCCGGCGTCTGCGACTGGTGGCGACGCTGGATAAACCGACGCTGTTCGACGCCTGGACGGGGCACCTGGCGTCCGCCTCGGCGGGGCAGTGCCGCGTCGAGCAGCCGGCGTCGGTTCGGCTCGATCCGGTCTTTTACAAGAAGGCCGGCGAACTGCTCGATGAGTTCCAATCGTTCGGCCGAACGACCATCAACACCTTGCTCCGCAACGGGCGGCGGACGTGTGAGAACCTCGCGCACAACATCCCGTGGTACGTCGCCGCGGAAAGCATCGGCCGGCTGAAAAATCTGATGGCCGGCAAGCCCGCCGTCATCGTCTCCGCCGGGCCGTCGTTGCGAAAGAATAAGCACCTGCTGAAAGAAGCCGGCGAGCGGGCCGTGATCGTTGCCGTGCAGACGACATTCCAGCAGCTGATTGACCTCGGCGTCGAGCCGGACTTCGTCACGAGTCTCGACTATCACGACATCTGCACGCAGTTTTTCCGGAACGTGCCGAAGCACGTGCGGACCGAACTCGTTGCCGAGCCCAAAGCCACGCCAAAAATCTTCGACCTTCACCCCGGCCCGCTGTCGCTGCTGGGCAATGACTTCATCGATCGCATTCTCGCCGAGATGAAACTCGACCGCCCGCGTCTGCCCGGCGGGGCGACCGTCGCTCACCTGGCGTTTTACCTCGCACAGCACCTCGGCTGCGATCCGATCATTTTTGTCGGCCAGGACCTCGGCTTCAGCGACGGCCTGGCGTACGCGCCGGGCACGAGCTACGACGACCTCTGGCGTCCCGAACTCGGCCGCTTTAATTCGGTCGAAATGATGCAATGGCAGCGGATCGTGCGCGACCGCCCGATCCTCCGTCGTGTCCCCGATTTCCACGGCAAGCCGACCTACACCGAAGAACGCCTGTTCAGTTATCTGCAGCAGTTCGAGCGCGACTTCGCCAGCAGCCGTGCGAAGGTGATCGACGCCACCGAGGGCGGCGTCGCCAAGGCGGGCGCCGTGCCGATGACACTCGCCGACGCGCTCGCCGAATTCTGCGGCGAGAAGATCGAAAAGCCCAAGCCGCAGTGCAACGGCCGCGATTGGTCGAAGCTCGCCGAAGCCGAGGCCTGCCTGCTCCGCCGTCGCGAAGAGGCCGAGCGCGTCGAGGCCATCAGCCGCGAAACCTTGCCGCTGCTCGACCAGATGTCCGCCGCCATTCACAACGCCGCCGAATGCTCTCGGCTGGCGGTGGAGGTCGACGAATTGCGCAAACGCATGAACGAACTCTCGGCCACTTACGAGCTGATCACGCAACTCAGCCAGCAGAGTGAACTCGACCGCTTCACCGCCGACAAACGCATCGAAGCGGCCGGCATTGATGCGTCTGAAAAACAGCGTCGCCAGCTTCGCCGTGACAAGGCGAATGTCGCCCACGTCGCGCAGTCGGCCGCTGATTTCCAGGCGCTGATGAACGAATGTATTGAACTCGTCCGTGAGCAGGCCGCGCAGCAGGAGGCCGCATGAACGCGATCGCCGTCTGCTCATTGCTCCACGAACTGCCGGGAGAAGGCAGCATGGTTCGCCGTTTTCGGGGCGAGCCGGTGCTCAGTTGGACGATGCGTCGCCTGGCGCTGTCGACCAAGATCACCCGCGCCGTGGTGCTGGCCTGGGACGATCAACTCGAATCACTGCGTGATCTCGACGTGACCGCCCGCGCGTGCGGCCCGCGGCTGAACCTGCCGGGCCTGGCGTCGGTCACGGCCGCTCAACGCTGGGCGAACGGCTGGCGGGGCGGCCTGCTGCAGACGTGCTGGTTCGATAACGGTTTCATCGGCATCTTCGTACGCGACGCCATCCGCGACGAGCAGGCCGACGCCGCCGTGCTGATCGACCCCGCCGCAGGATTGATCGATCCCGGCATCATCGATGACCTCGTCACCACCGCGGAAGACGGCGCACGTGAGTTCTATTTCACCCAGGCCGCGCCTGGGCTCGGGGCCGTGCTGGCGGGGCGGCGCATTGTCGAGCAGTTCGCCGGAACCGGAGCGTTGCTCGGGAAGCTCGTGCACTATCTGCCCGACGCGCCTTGCCTTGACCCGATTACGAATGAAGCCTGCGTGCCGGTGCCGCTGGAAATTTCGCGTGTCGCCGACCGTTTCACGCTCGACAGCGACCGGCAGATCGAACGGCTGGAGCAGGCGACGGTTCCGCTCAATGGCACGCTGATTTCGACAAAAGCGGCCGGAGTCGTTCGTCGCGTTTCGCTCACCGCGTACCGGCCGAAGCTGCCGCGCGACATCACGATCGAGCTGACCACCCGCCGCAATAGTCAGCCGATTTTCAACCTGGCGTCGTACATTTCCATCACCCGCAATGACATGACGTCTGAACAGCTTGAGCGAATCATCGCCGAGGTGTCAGACGTTGACGACGCGCGAATCACGCTCGCCGGCGTCGGCGATCCGCTGCTGCACCCGCAGGCGATCGAGTTCATTTCGCGCCTGACAAAGGTCGCCGCGGTCGCGGTCGAGACTGATCTGATCGATACCAGCGCTGACACGCTGATTAACCTCGCGCACACCGGCCTCGACGTCGTCGCCGTTCACCTGCCGGCCACTTCGCCGGCGATTTATCAGCGGGTGATGGGCGTCGATCGTCTGGCGAACGTGCTGGAAAACATTCGATTGCTACTCGACGCCCGCCGCAACCGCGTGGCCGGCGTGCCGATCGTTGCACCGGTCTTCACAAAACTGCTCGCGAATTTTGACGAGATGGAAACCTGGTATGACACCTGGCTGCGTGCGGTCGGCAGTGCCGTCATTAACGGGCCCAGCTCATTCGGCGGCCGCCTGACGGGCGTGGAAGTCGCCGACATGACACCGCCGATTCGGCGAGAGTGCCAAGGCATTCGCGATCGAATCGTTGTTCTTAGCGATGGGACGATTGTCGCCTGCGAACAAGACCTGACGGCCGAAAATCCGCTCGGGAAAATCGATCAGACTTCACTCGCGAGCGTCTGGGCGGGGCCGATGAAACGACTCGCCGAAGAGCACGCCGCACTCAACGAACTCCCAACGATTTGTCGACAATGCAAAGAATGGCACCGACCATGAACAAGCCGAATGTTTTAGGCGTCGTACTGGCGCACGGCGGCAGCCGTGGCCTGACCGACAAGCACCTCCGCTGGCTCCTCGGCCGTCCAGTGATCGACTACACGCTCGACCACGCCGCCGCGTCACGCAAGCTGACACACGTGCTGGTATCGAGCGACTCGCAAGGCGTCCTCGCCCGCGCCCGCGCTCGCCGTTTCGACGCCATCGATCGGCCGGCGGAATTCGCGACCGACGACGCTTCGGTGCAAGACGTCATGCTACACGCGCTGCACGCGGCCGAATCGCGTGGCGAGCGTTTCGACGCTGCCGTGATTCTCTATGGAAATGTCGCCGTTCGCGGCGAAGGCGTGATCGATCGCGCCATCGAGTGCTGGGAAGAAACCGGCTGCGACTCCGTCCGAACCTTCTGCCCGGTCGGCAAGTGGCACCCGGGTTGGATGAGCAAGCTCGACGGCAATGTCGTCAGCGCACTGCGCCCCGGCAGCATTCATCGCCGCCAGGACCTTGAGCCGCTGTTTCTGCACGACGGTGCCTGCGTTGTGATGTCTCGCGAATCACTGCTCCGCGGCGAAGCCAATCGCGCAGACCCGCACGCGATGTTCGGCGTCGACCGTCGGGGTATTCACACGCAGCAGGATGAAACCGTCGAAATCGATTCACTTCGCGACTTCTACTGGGCCGAGGCGACGCTCAAAGCACAGCAAGCGATGGCCGCGGCATGAAGATCGGGAACCAGGAAATCGGGCCGGGCCATACCGTCTATGTGATTGCTGAAATCGGCGTGAACCATGACGGCTCTGTGACGCGTGCGATCGAACTCGTCGCGCACGCGAAGGCAGCCGGCGCGGACGCTGTTAAGCTGCAGGTGTTTCGCGCTGACACGCTGGTTCACCAGACCGCGGAATTCGCCGAGTACCAGAAAACGCGTGTGGATGCCGCCGATCCGGCGGAGATGTTGCGGCAATACGAACTCGACGACGCCGGCCTAAAAACAGTCGCCGAAGCGGCGGAAGCGGCCGGCCTGCAGTTGATCTGCACGCCGTTCTCGCCGAGCGATGTCGAACGCGCGGCCGCGGTATCGGCGGCGATGAAAATCGCGTCGCCCGATTTGGTGAATCGCCTTCTGCTGACGCGTGTGATCGCGACCGGCTTGCCGATGATCGTCTCGACCGGTGCCGCGACGTTTGAAGAAATCGAATCGGCCGCCGCCTGGTTAACATCCAAGGCCGCCACATTCGCGATGCTGCACTGCGTGAGCCATTACCCGGTCGACGCGGCAGACGCCAATCTCTCCTGGATTTCCGGCCTGAGCCGATTCGGCGTTCCCGTCGGTTATTCCGATCACGTCGCGGATGCGGCGGCCGGGGCGCTTGCGGTGGCGTGCGGTGCGAGCATCGTCGAAAAGCACCTCACCTACGACACGAACGCCGCCGGCCCTGACCACTCGGCGAGCCTTGATCCGGCCGGTTTCACCGATTACGTCCGACGCATTCGGCAGGCGGAAATGATGCTCGGCACCGGCAGGCGCCGTGTGCTGTCTTGCGAAAATGACGTGCGACGTGTCAGCCGGCAGAGCCTTGTGGCGGCACGCGACATCGCGTCTGGCAACGTTATTTCGCCCGACGATCTCACCACGAAACGCCCTGGCACGGGACTGTCGGCAGAACGATTCGAAGCAACAATCGGCCAGCGTGCGAGCCGTTTGATCAGCCGCGGTGAAATGCTTCAGGCCGGTGACATTGATGGCTAAACGCCGACGCGTCATGTTCGTCACCGGCACGCGGGCCGAGTTCGGGCTGATGGAACACGCGCGTAAAGACGCTGAGCGATCACCCCAATCTTGAGTTGCAACTTGTAGCGACCGGCATGCACCTGAGCCGGGCGCACGGCTACAGCGTGAATGACATTAAACGCCGCGGCTGGACGATCGACGCCACCGTGCCTTGGCGCGGCGATGGGGCGGCCGCGGTCGGAAAAGCCATCGAGGGAATCTCAAAAGCGATCGACCGCCTTCAGCCCGATGTCGTGATGGTTTGTGGCGACCGCGTCGAAGCATTCGCCGCGGCGACGGCGGGCCATCTCGCGGCGAAAATTGTGGCCCATGTCCACGGCGGCGACCGCGCACTCGGACAATTCGACGACGCACTGCGACACGCGATTACAAAACTCGCACACGTTCACTTCGCCGCAACCGCACAAAGCGGCCGCCGAATCGCCCGGCTGGGCGAAGATGACTTTCGGATTCACGTCGTCGGCACACCCGGCCTAGATCAGTTGCCGCCACCGATCACAAAGGCTGACCCTGCAACCGCCGTCGTCATTCTTCACCCGGACAACGCCGACGAACGCCGACAAGCTCAGCAGGCCAAACTGCTGATCGCCGCGATCAAAACGGCCGGCCTGGGGTACGGCACGGTGATCTACCCGAATAACGATCCGGGCTGGCGCGGCATTGCCAGGGTTTGGGACGGCCTGAAAATGCCGGGCTGGGGCGTCTTCAAAAACGTGCCGCGGGAGGCGTTTTTATCGCTCCTCGGCTCGGCCGGCGTGCTGATCGGTAATAGCTCGAGCGGCATTATCGAGGCGGCCAGCCTGGGCACCCATGTGATCAACATCGGCCCGCGCCAACTCGGCCGCGAGCGATCAAAAAACGTCGTCGATGCGCCGTGGAATGCCAGTGAAATTACCCACGCGATCGCAAAAATCTGGCAAGACGGGCGGCCAAAAACGTGGCGGGGCGGCAACGTTTACGGGCAGGGCAATGCCGGTAATAAAATGGCTGAGGTGCTCGCCGGCATCGATTTTGATGATCGTCTCCGACAGAAAATCATTGCGTATTAAGCGGCAAAGTGATTGGGTCGATAAGACCTCAGGATGACTACTCTTGCCGCACCTACCGCTGCCGAACTGGCCAAACAGGCGCTCAATCAGCTCAACTCGCTGGCGACGCTGCCCGAAGTAACCGCCAACGTCATCAAAACGGTCGAAGACCCGAAGTCTTCCGCCGCCCAACTGCACGCCATCGTGCGCCACGACCCGGCACTCGTTTCTCGCGTGTTGAAAGTCGTGAACAGCGCGTTCTACGGCCTGCCCGGGCAGGTGACCAGCATTGACCGTGCGATCGTGCTGCTGGGGCTGAACGCGGTGAAGAATCTTTCCGTTGCCGCCAGCATGGGCCAGATGTTCCGTGGCATGCACCTGAGCTCGAAATATTCGGCCAAGGACTTGTGGGCCCACTGTGTCGCCGTCGCGGTGATCGCGAAGGAAATCGCCAAGAAGGTTAAGCCGGCGCTGGCGGACGAAGCGTTTCTGTGCGGTATGGTTCATGACATCGGCATCTTGATCGAGCTCCAAACGTGGCCGGAAAAGGTCTGGCAGACCTGTGAACAACTGCCTGACGCCGGCACGTACATGGAAATTGAAAAGAAGGTCATCGGCGTCAATCACACGTTCCTGGGCAAGTTGCTCGCGGAGAAATGGCAATTCCCGAAGCTCTGCCAGACCGTTGCCAGCCTGCACCACACGCCGCATCTTGCCGGCGAAACCGAGCGTGAACTGGTGAACATCATCTACATCGCCGACACGCTTTGCTGCCAGACCGGTTACGCCTTCTGCCTGACCGGCGCAACGCAACAAATCACGGCCGATCACCTGAAGGCGATCAACGCCGCGCCCGGTTTGGTCGACGAGATGAAGGCGAAAATCCCTGAGTTTGTTCGCAGCGCCGCCCCTTTACTGGCACTCTGATCAGGCTTCGGCCGATTCCGTTTCGGGTTCGATTCGGAACGGGATTTCGCACCAGAATTTCGCGCCGTGGCCGGGCTCGCTCTCGACGCCAATCGCGCCGCCGAGCAGGCCCGCCAGTTCACGCGAAATCGCCAACCCCAGGCCGGTGCCGCCGTATTCGCGCGTGTGCGACTGATCGCCCTGGCGGAATTTTTCGAAGATGACCGCCTGCTGCTGCGGCTTGATACCCGGGCCTTGGTCGATCACCCACAACCGCACGCGATCGTTCGGACGGGCTTCAGCCAAGAGTTCGATCGACGCGCCCTTCGGTGAGAATTTGATCGCGTTGCTCAGCAGGTTGTAAAGCACCTGCTGAAGGCGGCTCGGGTCAGTGTGCAGGACTGGAACGTCCGGCGAGATCTTAACGTCGATTGCTAACTTCTTCGGCTCAAGTAATGGCCGAAGCAGGTTGACGAGGCCTTCGAAGAGATCGCTCAAGCTCAGCGGCTGCGGCCTAACTTCCAGCTTGCCTGCTTCGACCTTTGCCAGGTCGAGCAGATCATTGATCAAATCCAGAAGATTGTGCCCCGCCTTGATGATGTTCTGCAGATAGCGAGCCTGTTTGGTTTCGGCCGGCACGCCGTCGCGCAGCAGGTCTGCAAAACCAAGGATCGAATTCAACGGCGTGCGAAGCTCGTGGCTGACGTTCGCGAGGAATTCACTTTTGAGTTTATTTGACTGAAACAGCGCGTCGTTCGTCTCCGCGAGTTGGCCGAGCCGCACGTCCAGGCTCTTGTTCATGGCCGTCAGCTTGTCGTTGCTGGCTTTGAGATTCGCCAGCATGTTGTTGAATGTTTCTGACAGCTGTTGGAATTCGTCGCCGGACTGAATGTGTGAACGAATGTTCAAATCGCCGGCCGACACTTTTTCGGCCGTGTCCTGCAGAATTCGCACCGGTTGGAGGATGATTCGCGTGATGATCAGGTAAAGCGTCACGCCGGCGAGCGCCCCGGCAATGAGGCCGGCGATTAGCAGGAGCACACGATTCAACAGCTGTTGTTGCGTCGAAGACTGCGACGGGATTTCGATCGACACGATGCCAATCAACGGCGAGTCGGCGTTCATCGCACGGGCGGCCATCGGCATCATCGGGGTCGGCGTGTGGCACTGCAGGCAGGTGCCCTTCGCATACAGCGGCCGCGTGTATCGATACGCGCTCGTTCTTCAGGCTGTCGCGGAATGGCTGATCACGGTCACGCTGATAGACACGCAATGACGAACGCTCG
The DNA here is from genome assembly GCA_049840775.1 of Tepidisphaeraceae bacterium. Lineage (GTDB taxonomy): Bacteria > Planctomycetota > Phycisphaerae > Tepidisphaerales > Tepidisphaeraceae > RYN-431. The sequence goes on along the minus strand of JASGJJ010000005.1, from coordinate 1,543,328 downwards.
AACGGCGTAAGCTGGCGGTCTTCCGTTCGACGGACGCCGATCAATTCTCTCCGTTGCGTCGGACTGTCCGCCTGCTGCGTGGCGGGCAGCGGGTTTGTCGGGAATTCCAACATGCGCGGGTCCGGCCGACCGGCGGTGCGGACATGGTCTTGCAGCACGGCGTCGGCGAGCAGCTTTGCCGCGCTTTCGTTCGGCTGCTCACTGAGCGTTTCCATGCGCTGCCAAGGTACGAACAACGCCGCCCCGACGACCAGCACCACCGCCACGCCGAACAAAAGCTGGCATTTGGTGGCGAGCGAGATTTTGAGCCGACGGACCGCCGATAGCATGGCTGAAATTGAGTTTACGCGAAGCCGACGTGCTTGAGGATGATGCCCAGCACGTCAGTCGCTTCGTACGACGGACGATCGAGCAGTTCGGGCTCGCTGCTGATGAGAACAGGACGGTCTAGCGGGTCTTCCGCGATCAACCCGTGGCTGCCGCGCACGAGCGTGGCGTCGAGCGGGATGACATCGAGCAGTGCGCGTTGTCCGAGCTTTCGTGCCGCCAACTTCGCGGCAATGCGGGCTTTGATCATCGGCTTGGCCGGGTCGAGAAAAAGCTCCGCCGGGTCGTAGCCAGGCTTGCGATGGATGTCGACCGTGCGGGCAAAATCCGGGGCCTTGGCGTCGTCCTGCCAGTAGTAATAGGTGAACCAGGCGCGAGGCGTCGCGAGGGCAATAATATCGCCCGCCCGGTCGTGGTTCAGGCGTAACGACGCGCGATCTTCCCCGGCGACAGCGCTGGCGACACCGGGCGTGTTTTTAACGATTTCCAGAACGGCCGGGATCTCATTTTTATCACGCACGTAAACGTGAGCAATTTGATGATCGGCAACGGCGAACGCGCGGCACGCGGCGGCATCGAGCAGTTCGCGCCCGAATTCATTGCGGAAGGTGAGATAGCCATGCTCGCGGAGAACGCGATTGAGATGGACCGGCTGATCGACCTCGACAATGCCATACTCACTCAGGAGCAGAATGCCCAGGCCCGCAGCGTCGGCCATTGAAACTAGGCGGGCCACCTCGGCATCGATCTCGCGGAGGTCTGCTGCGACCTCAGGCGAGTTCGGGCCGACGCGTTGCAGCACGTAATCCAAGTGCGGGAGATAGACGAGATGAAGCGTAGGCTTGAATCGCCGTTCGACTTCGATGGCGGCGTCGACGATCCACTTTGTCGACGCGACACTCGTCATCGGCCCCCAGAATTTGAACAGCGGGAACTGCCCGAGTTTGGATTGGAATTGCTCGCGGAGTTCCGGCGGGTGCGTCCAGACATCGGGCAATTTTCGGCCGTCGGCGGGGTACATCGGCCGCGGCGTGAGCGTGACGTCGGCGGACGTGTACATCGCGTTCCACCAGAAGCTGTTGGCCGTGGTGGCGGACGAATCGTACTGGCGAAGGATGTCCCAGACGCGCGGCCGTTGCACGAGCGCGTCGGCCTGGCGCCAGAATCGGACTTCAGCGTTGTCGCGGTCGAACCAACCGTTGCCCACGACGCCATGCTCGTCCGGCGAGGTGCCGGTGAGATACGTCGCCTGGACGCTGGCGGTTACGGCGGGCAGGGACGGCACGACGCCCGCGATACTTCCCCGTTTAGACAGGGCGAGGATCGCGGGCGTCTGTTGGCCGATCAATCGGGGCGACAGTCCGACGACGTTGATGACGATCGTGCGACGCACCGTGCGGATGACTTTCTCTGAACGTTAGTCGACGCCGGGCTGGCCCGGGACCGCGCCACCCGGAGTGCCGGGAATGCCTGCCGGCGGGGCCGTGCCCGCGGCGGCGGCCTTGGCGGCTTCGATCGCGCCGCGGAGTTTGAGCATCCGCTGGTTGGCGTTATCGACGGTCGGCTCGCGTTCTTCGAGCAGGCCGTCCGGCTTCAGGAACAGAACGAACGGCTTGCCCCGGCCGGAGTTGCCGCGTGGGTCGTCGCGCATTTCGACGAGGGTGTAGCCGGTGCCGAAGTCGACGTTGTTCACACCTTTACCGCCGACCGGGTCGCCGGGGAAGACGTTGAACGTTTCCATCTGCCACTTGCCCAGTGCCCATTTGAAAACGTTGATCTTGATGCTCGGCGGCACGCTGCCCTGACGCCAGTTAGTGCCCGCAAGATAGAACTCGGCGGTCGGCTTGACGTTAACGTCCTGGCTCCAGGCGTCGGGTTTGACTTCGCTCCAGATCGCGAAAACCTGGCCGAGCTTCACATCGGCGACGATGGCGGCGTTGGAGTCGTACACCGGGTTTCGCAGGGCGTAAACGACCTGGTACTGGTAGGTGTGACCTTCAACGACGGTTTCGTCGTAGGTCCAGCAGTAGATGGGCTGGGTGACGAGCGCTGGCTGGAAGACCGGGCTCGGCAGGCCGTTGGCGGGCGGCTGGCCCTGGCCGGGCTGCATACCGGGTTGGGTGCCGTCCATCGGCGTTTCACCGTCAACGCCGGGTTGGCGTGGGATGCCGGCCGGATTCGGGCCGCCCATGCCGGGCGGCGGCGGCGGTGTGCCGGGGCGGAACTGCGTCTGAATCACGCCGCCGAGCGACGCCGGCCGTTGCGGATCATTGCCGGCCGGTGCGTCTGCGGGCGAACCGCGTTTGCCACGACCGATACCACCGGGAGGCGTGCGCATCACTGGCGGCGCGGCCTGGCGTTTTTGTTCCTGCAGCTTTTTGTACTCTTCCTGCTTGCGGCGGATTTCGGCGGCCGGATCGTAGGTCGGGAGGTTGTCGTCGCTGTTCGGATCCCACGGGCCTTCACCGAAAACGACGGTGTAGAAGCTCGGGCGGAGGATGTCGAGCATGCCTTGCGGGCTGTCCGACCACTGACGGAACTGGTTCACGGTCGCACGGCCGACATTGTTCAGGGGCGGCGGCCATATGCCGACGCCGTTCTTGATGTACGGGATTTCGACCGGCTCAGACCACTTGTCTTCGCCGATCTTTTCGCGACGCATCAACTTAATGCCGACGAAGCCGGTGTTACTGTCGGTCGTGCGGATGTTGACGGCTTGGAAGGATTTATCGAGTGCGGCCGGGTCGACCGTGAAGCTTACGCGGACATAGCTCAGGTCGTGGCCCGGCGGAATCGGGGCGGTCTGCGGTGCGCCCGGTGCACCGGCGACCGGCTGAACCGGTTGCACAGGCGGCACCTCGGCCGGCTGGCCGGGGAGGACGACCGGGCCGACATACGCACGCTTGGCGAGCGCTTCCTCGATGTGTGCCGACGGCAAGGTCGGCAAGGACGCCACCTTCGGGCCGGCATCAACCGTGCGGGCTGGTCCGGAGACGAGTGTCGCGTCGCTCGGCGGCGAGTTGAAGGCGATCGCCGAGTCCTTCGGCAGCGTGGCGGCGGAACCGCTGAAGGTGTTCCACCACGGCTTGATCGGAGACGTCTTCACCGATTCGGGCGCCTCTTCCGTGCCCGGCTGAGCGATTTTCGCGGCGACGTCCTCGGCGTACTTACGCTTGACCCAGTCGTCGACATTGCCCGGCGTGAGGTCCGTGCCGTCACCTGACGGGACGGCCACAGGCGTCATCAAGGCGTACGACCAGAGCATCCAGCCCAGGAACAGGCCGCCAAGACCAACGGCAAGCCATTGGCAGTGGGCTTCGAGGAGTTCGAGAAACTTATCCATAAGTCACCCTTTGACGAGGGGCACAGCAAATACAGAATTTAACAGCCAGCCAACCGACGCATCAGACTTCCGGAGGGGCACCCGGAGCGCCCGGCGTGCCGGCCGGATTCGGCGGGGTCAGGATGCCGCGAATGATGTTCGGCGGCATGTACTTCCCGATGAAGCCACGCATCATCAGGTATTGGCCGCGAATGTCGACCTGCACGACCGGCTTCTTGCCGAAGATGAACCCCTGCGTGTGCGCCAGGGCCGCATCAACGGAGACAACGTCGGTCGCACGGATCGCGATGTAGCGGTTGTGCGTCAGATTCGCGAGCGTTTGGGCGAGCGTGTCGGCTTCGACGACGATCGACATGCGGAACGGCAGCACGTCGTACAAATCATTCGAGGTCTGGCCGAGCGGGTTCCTGGTGAAATCGACGGCGACCTTCGCGGCGGGCAGCGGCGGGAGGACCGGGACGTCCGTCGGGGCAGCGGCCGGTGCGCCGGGCGTGCCGGGCACCGGAGCCGGCGGCTGGTACGGCAGCGTGAAGCGGATGCCGATCAGACGCTTGATCGGCGCGTCCACGACGCCTTGCGTGACACCGTTGCTCTTCGCAGCGGCATCGATCGCGGGCTTGTTGACGTCGTAGATCGCCCGGCAGAGTTCCTGTTGCAACCACAGGCCGGTCTGGGCGAGGAAGATTTCGTCGTAAGACGGCGGCGTGGTGCCGACGATTTTATCGCTGGCGACGAAGCTCAGAAGCGGGTCGACATAGACCATTGAGCCTTTGGCGATTTCCGTGCGGATCTGGTCGCCGATGGCGTTGCGGGTGTCGATGACGAGTTGCTCGACTTCCGCCTGGTTGACGATCTGGCCGTTGATGACACGGGTGCGATCGCGCTTGATGTTTTCTTCTTCGACGTCGCCGCGGGTTTTGATCTCGACTTCCGACGGCGGCATGCGGCCGACGAGTTGGGTGTTGAGGACCGGCTTGGGCGGACCTTCCTGCGGGCTGGTGACGAGGTTGCCGCCGCCGCCACCCATGCCACCACCCATACCGGGCGGCGGGGCGAAGCCGCCACCAAAACCACCACCGCCGCCGAACCCGCCGCCACCGGCTGCCGGGTTTGTGCGGTTGATGTTCATGAGCGTGGCGTAGCGGTCCATGAACTGTTGTTGAAGGTACTGCGGCCCCGGGCCGGGGAGCAGGCCGGGGATGAGTTCGACCAAGGCGTTCTTCTGAACGTCGACCGCCGTCGCGACGAATTTTTCCTTCTCAGCGGTCCAGCCGTCGGTCACGCTCTTTCCGGTGGCGATGATGGCATCGGTCGGGAAACGGTTCAGCGGTAGGCGGGCGTCTTCGTTCGGGTTGAGCGTCGGCCAGGTTCGCTTTTCCTGCCGGACTTTGTTCAGTCCTTCGCCGACGGTTTTGGCGTCAACGACTTTCTTGTGCAGCTCGGCGTACCAGCCGCCGAGCGGGAAGAAGATGAGGACGACGCAGATGAGCGCGACCACGCCGCAGACGATGCTGACGATGTTCTTTTTGACTAGGTCCATACGAATCCCGTTCGGGGCAAACTCGATCGCGATCGACAATTACTGCGGTGCGGCCGCGGGGGCGGCGGCGGGTTGCGGGGCGTTGGGGTCGACGGCGGGCGGCGTGTAAGGGGCCGGGTCCAGCTCGACGGCGAGAACGATTTCGAAGTCCCAGTCCTGCAACATGGATTCGCCCGTCAGGCGGTCCTTGAGGGCTTCTTCCTGCGGCGTGGGGCCGGCGGGCGTCGCGCCGCCGCCACCGTCCGGGCCGCCCGGACGGAACATGCCGCCCGGCGGCATTCCGCCGAAACCGCCCGGGTTGCCGCCCGGCGGCGTCATGCCCGGTTGGTTACCCGCGGCCGCCGCCTTGGCGGTGGAGATGGTCGTGTACTCGGCGATCAGTTTGTTCTGACGCGCCTGGTTCGCCTCGAGGCGCTGGCTTTGCACGATCCAGGCTTTGACCACGGCGTACTTGGCGATCGGGTGCTTTTCCGTGGGCTTCAGGGCGAGCAGTGCCGGCAGGACTTCACGCTCGACGTATTCGTAGCCTTGCTTGTACGGGCAGCTCAGCCGCAGGGTGACGATGAACCCGCGGCCTTTGCCGGTCGGATCAGGGGCCGCCGCCGCGGGGTTGTTCGGGTCTGTCGGGGCACCGAAGGCGGACATGCCGGTCGCGCCGCGCCGCCGAGGTTCGCCATCGGGTCGCCGGACGGCGACGGGCTGGGAATCGGGCGGAAGTTGACATCAACGAGCTTGGGCGCCAGGGCGGCGTCGTAGCGGGAGAGCAATTCGTTGACGCGGATGATTTTCCGATCGCCACGCGGGATCGCCTTGATGGCGGCGGCGTCATTGTTCGCCAGGGCGGTCGACAGCGGCTCGGGCGGCTTGGGGATCGCGGCGATAAGGTCGCTGAGCATCTGCGGCCAGAGCTCTTTGCCGTCGTTCAGCGTCTGCAGGTTCGCTGTCGTGACACGCTCGGCTTCGCCGGAGTTTTGAATGGTCGCCCACTCAGTGCTGTGTTTGTTTGCGGTCGCGAGGACGGTGGTGTTCTGGGAATGGGTTGCCGAGGCGGCGTTGTACTGCAGGTCTTCGAGGAAGTAGCGAGCGCCGGCGACGGTCACGCCACCGACGAACAGCGCCGCCGCCAGGCCGAACCACTTGGTCTTGTCCTGCCAGAGGCGTTCTTTCTGGATCGCCTTGGGCAACAGCGAGCTGTTGACCATCGACGCGCCCATCGCCTGCACGGCCAGGCCGTATGCGCCGACGACGCTGAGCAGGTTATCGCCGAAGGTGGCCGCGAGCTTCGGATCATTCGGCGCACCGGCCGAGAAGCTGTCGACGCGTTCGACGGGCAGTTGCAGGTTCTGCTGCAGGTATTTCTGCAGGCCCGGCAGCTTGAACGTGCCACCGAGGGCGTAGATTTTGGTGATCTTCGCGTCGCGGTGGACGCTACTGTAGAAGCCGATCGACCGTTGGATTTCCGCGACGAGGTCGGCGAACACCGGCCGCATGTGCTGGAAGATCTGCCGGGCGTACTTGCTCGTGGCGGCGTTCCGCTTGAGGTCTTCGGCCTTGGTCTGGTTGAGCTTGAATGCCTTGGTGAGGGCTTCGGTGAAGTTGAAGCCGCCGATCGGGATGGAACGCATCCAGATCGAGTCATTGCTGGCAATCAGCAGATCGGTGTTGTCGGTGCCGACGTCGACGACCATCGCCACACCGTCATTGAAACGCCCGTCGAACTGCAGCGCGTTGTAGACGGCCAGCGGGTTCATCTGAACGGTCTGCACGTTCAGATCAAAGTCGGTGAAGTAGGCGATGTGCTGGTTCACCAGCTCGCGGCGCATCGCGAAGATGCCGACTTCGATTTCGGGGTTGTCTTCTTCGCGGAAGAGCTGGTAGCTCCATTCCACGTCGTCCAGCGGGAAGGGGATTTGCTGGATGGCTTCGAAGCGGACGATTTCAGGGATCTTCTTTTCTTCGATGGGCGGCAGCTTCACGAAGCGGGCGAAGCTGCTCTGGCCGCTCACGCCGACGCTGACCACGCCGCCCTTGAAGTTGTGACGCTGGGTGAAGTTCGCCAGCGCGGTCTGGATCAGCTGTTCTTTATTGTCGCCAGCCTGGGAGAGGATGGTTTCATGTTCGATGAATTCGAAGTCGTCGACCCGAAGCATGTCGCCGTCGCGAACGAGCTTGACGGCCTTAAGGGCCCGGTTGCCGATATCGATGCCCCAGGCGAAACGAGGATTGGCCATGACCTTACCTTCAGCAGTGTTGGTGAGCAGGGCTAGAACGGGCCCTGCGCTCCGCAGCAGCAGGTTTACCGTGAAAACGATTCGTCGGCAACGTTCGTGCGACGGATCGTCACCTTATTCTACGACGGAAGGGGGCATCGCGGTTGATTTGGCCAACGCCTAGTACCACGACCGCGCCCTTTTCAGACGAGGCGATCAGCGGCTGGCGCTCATTTATTCGAGGAGGCGTGCCAATAGTCCGCCCTGCGGACGCTACGCCGCGATCGGCACCGGCAGGGCGGGAAGGGCGATCAATTCCGACCGCTCCGCGCCGTTTCCGTTCACCTGCTCCAGCCATCGGTCACGCAATTCCCTTGCCGCGGCGATCAGGCGGGGATCATTCTTCGGCTTGGGCGATTTCACCCGCGGCGGCTTCGGTTCGTCGACGATCTTCGCCGGTAATGTTTCCGCAATATCGATGGCACGAACCAGATCCCCCGCCCAGCACCTCCGCCGGCCGAACCGGCCCCGATCGAGGGTGGGGTTCTCGAACAATTAAACTGATCGATGCCGCGCTTTCAGCGCCACTTGGTACAAAGAAAAAGTTGGTTTGAACTAGGCAGATGAAATCCCGCTGTGGCCCGCGCGCACGCCTAAGCCGGCGGGATTTCACCTCGCCGCCAGCTTCCAGCCGCCGGCGGTTAGATCGAATAATCGACGTCGAAGGTGTGTTCCTGGTTGGCCAGGACGAAGACCTTTTGCCCGCGGGTGAGGCCGAGTTCGAGGTGTTGCTGGCGGGGGAGTTGGGCTTCGAGTTCCGTGCCGTCGTCCAGACGCTTCAGCGTGACGGCGACCGTCGCCCCGGCGAAGGCGATGTGTTCGACTTCCGCGGCGATCGTGCCGTCTTGCGCCGTCTTGACGATCTGCACGTCGTGCGGGCGGACGTAGCTCGCCTTGGCCTCGGCTTCGCTGCGGCCGTGGAACTGGTTCACCGTGCCGAGGAACTGCAGCACGAACGCGTTGGCGGGGTGCTCGTAGACGTCTTCGGGCGTGCCGACTTGTTCGATCTTCCCCTTGTTAAGCACGGCGATGCGGTCGGCGACTTCGAGGGCCTCTTCCTGGTCGTGCGTGACGAAGACGCTGGTGATGCCGACGTCGTCGTGCAAGTGGCGCAGCCAGCGGCGAAGTTCACGCCGGACTTTGGCGTCGAGCGCGCCGAAGGGTTCGTCGAGCAGCAGCACTTTCGGCTCGACGGCGAGTGCTCGGGCGAGGGCGACGCGCTGACGCTGGCCGCCGGAGAGTTGCTGCGGGTATCGCTTGGCGAGGCCTTCGAGTTGGACGAGCTTGAGCAGGTGTTCGACATTGTCGCGGATCGCGCTGCGGGCGGGGCGCTGGCTCCAGGGTTTGAACGCGCAGGCCGAAGGCGACGTTCTCGAAGACCGTCATGTTTTTGAACAGCGCGTAGTGCTGGAAGACGAAGCCGACGTTGCGCCGGGAAACGTGCTGTCCGGTGACGGCTTCGTCATTGAAGCTGACGGTGCCGGCCCCTTCGTCGGGCACTTCCAGGCCGGCGATGATGCGGAGCAGCGTCGTCTTGCCCGAACCGCTCGGGCCGAGGAGCGCGACGAGTTCGCCCTGGTTCACGCGCAGGCTGACGTCGTTGAGCGCGGTGAAGCTGCCGAAGGTCTTCGTGATGTTCTTAACTTCGATACTCAATGGCCTGCTCCCGGCTTCTTCTTGTTGCCTTGCGCGATCTGCTTGCGATCGATCAACACCTTTAACAATAGCGTGACGATCGACACGCTGGCCAGTAGCGACGCCAAGGCGAACGCCTGCTGCTGGTTATAGCCTTCCCAAATCTTCTGAACGCGGAGCGGCATGGTGTCGTTGGCGTCGGTATTTCCGCTGACGACACTGACGGCCCCGAACTCGCCGAGCGCCCGCGCCGTGCAGAGGATGATGCCGTACAGCAATCCCCATTTGATCGAAGGCAGCGTGACGCGCCAGAACGTTTTCCACCCGCTCGCGCCGAGCGTGATGGCGGCCTGTTCGCTTTCGGTGCCTTGCGTCTCCATCAGCGGAATCAGCGACCGCGCGACGAACGGGAACGTCACGAATGCCGACGCGAGTGTGGTGGCCAGCGGCGTAAAGATGATGCCTTCGCGCCACTCGGAGAAGCCGATCGGGAACCAGTGCCCGTCAAACCCACGCCAGAACGCCGACCACGGCCACGGCCAGTTGAGGTGCGTCGCGAAATCCCCGAACACGCCGACGCGGCCGAAGAGCAGCACGAAGATCAGCCCCGATACCACCGGCGACACGCTGAACGGCAAATCGATCAGGGAGACGAGGAACGTTTTCCCTTTGAACGAGAACTTCGTGACCGCCCAGGCGGCGGCCAGGCCGAAGACAACATTCAGCGGCACGACCACAACGATGGCCGTCAGTGACATGCGAATGGCGTCGCGCGTCTTCTCCGCTTGAGTGATGTCCTTGGTGTATTGCTTTTTTTCCAAGCGAGTCATCGTCGACGTGTCCTGCTCGGGCACGTAGAAGGTGCGCGTGTATTTGTGCCAGCCGTCGGCGATTTTGTGCGGGATGGCGGTGGTGGCGAAGTCACGCCACTCCAGGCCGAACGCGCTGCGGAAGACACTAACCGTCGGCCAGACGATGAAGACCGTCAAAAACAGCACGGCAATGGTCGTCAGCGTCCACTGCACGAACTTGCTGCCCGGCTGACGCAGATGACTCGGCAGGCCGTGGACTTCGGCGGCGGTGCTGGCGGGGGCCGGGGCGCTCATCGTTCGTGCCTCCGCGAGAGATAGTCGATCGTGTTCAAGACCAGAAGAATCGACAGCGAAATCAGCAGCAGCACGAGGCCGACGGTGGTGGCATGGGCCACGCCGCTGACGCCGTTGGCGTCGGTCGGTTCGACAAGTTTCTGGATGATGATCTGCGGCACGATCTGGCTCGCGCCGGGAATGTTTCGCGACACGAAAATCACCGACCCGTACTCGCCCACGCACCGGGCGAACGCCAGCGCCACGCCGCTGATCCATGCCGGGAAGAGCACGGGGAAGATGATCCGTCGGAAGATTGTCACGGGCTTAGCGCCCAGGCTCATGGCGGCCTGCTCGACATCGGTGTCCCAGTCCTGCAAAACCGGCTGAACCGTGCGAATCACGAACGGCAGGCCGACGAAGACGAGCATCAGCGTGATGGCCAGCCAATCGCGGTCCGGAACCAGCCAGGCCGGATACCACGACGGCGGTACAATTTCTCCCATGTTGCCGAGGATCGGCAGGTCCGCGAAGACGGCCGCGAAGGTGATGCCCGCCACGGCTGTCGGCAGGGCGAAGGGCAGGTCGATGATCGCGTCAAAAATCTTGCGGCCCGGGAAGCGGTATCGCACCAATACCCACGCCACGATCAGACCGAACACGCCGTTGATCAACGCGGCAATGATGCTCGCACCGAGCGACAGCTTGAATGCCGAAATGATGAACGGGTCGGTCAGCGTCGCTTTGAATTCGTGCCAGCTGAGTTGGGTCGACTTGATCGCCAACGCGCTGAGCGGGATCAGCACGATCAGGCAGAGATAAAACAGGGTGTAGCCGAGCGAAAGCTTGAACCCGGGAATGACGTTTCGGCGAAGCTGCGGCATCGAAGGGTGCGAAGTCTATCAAGTATGCGGGAATTGTAGAAGGCGACGAACGCCGGCAAACAGTCTGGAAGACAAAAGACCGCCGGCGGACCGGAAGAGGGGCCTCTGCCACGCGGCAGGCCAGCCAATAACCGCAGCTCAAAAACAAGCTGGTAATGGCCCCTCGTCCGTGTCCGCCGGCGGGCGGATTACTTCTTGTAGATCTGGTCGAACACGCCGCCGTCGGCGAAGAAGTCTTTCTGCGCCTTCGACCAACCGCCGAAGGCGTTATCGATCGTGAACAGCTTGATCGGTGGCAGCTTGTCCTGGAACTTGGCCAGCACGGCGGTGTCACGCGGGCGGTAGTGATTTTCCGCGATAATTTCCTGGCCCTTCGGCGTGTAGAGGAACTTCAGATACGCCTCGGCCAAAGCGCGGGTGCCGTGCTCGTCGACATTCTTATCAACAATCGCCACCGGCGGCTCGGCCAGGATGCTGACACTCGGGTAGACGATGTCGAACTTGCCCGGCGACTCTTCCTGCGCGAGATAAGCCTCATTTTCCCATGCCAGCAGCACGTCGCCGACGTTCTTCTGGGCGAACGTGATCGTCGCGCCGCGGCGCCGGTGTCGAGCACCGGCACGTTCTTAAAGAGCTTCGTGATGTAATCACGGGCCTTTTCGTTCTTGACGTCAGTGGCATTGGCTTCACCGGCCGCCCAGCCCCAGGCTGCCAGGAAGTTCCAGCGGGCACCGCCGCTGGTCTTGGGGTTCGGGGTGATGACCTTGACGTCAGGCTTGATGAGGTCGCCCCAGTCTTTGACCTGCTTGGGATTGCCGGTCCGGACGAGGAAGACGATGGTCGAAACGTACGGGCTGCTGTTTTGAGGCAGCTTCGATTGCCAGCCTTCATTAATGAGGCCGGCCTTCTGGACCGTGTCGATGTCAGCCGAGAGCGCGAGCGTGACGACGTCGGCCTTCAGGCCGTCTACCACCGCCCGGGCCTGTTTGCCCGAACCGCCGTGGGATTGCTCGACTTCGATCTTCGCCCCAGCGTGGCTGGCAGCGTAATCGGCGGCGAAGGCCTGATTGATCTCTTCGTACAGCTCACGCGTCGGGTCGTACGACACATTGAGCAGTTTCGACTGAGCGAATGCGACCGGCGAAGCAATCAATACGGCGGCCACGGCGTGACGGAGAATCTTGGAGAAAGTCATTTTAATTCCTATCGAATCAATAGCGTTTGAATTGTCTTGAATAAACCAAAGCGAAGCCTGCGAAGTTTCGCGGTCAACACGCCTGCGATAGAAGGACTTGCGATTCCATGCCCGGAAGTTTATCGACAGGAAATATATTGTCAATTAATGCTATCGGTTTAATGGGGGATTATTTTGAGTGATCATGAAGCCGCCGGCCTCGGCCGGCGCGCACTTCAAAACAAAAAAACCGCCGGCCAAGGCCGACGGTTTCATCATTTGTGATCAATTGGCCGTTTAGAACGTCAGCAGTTCGCGGGCGTAGCTTTCGACCGCGACGGCGGCATCCGGCGCGTCTTTCACGCGGCGGACGAATGCCGTGCCGACGATCGCGCCGTCGGCGACTTTCGCCAGCTGCGCCATGTGTTCCGGCTTGCTGATGCCGAAACCGACGCAGACGGGCGTATCGGTCAACTCCTTGATCTGCCGAACGTTATCTTCCAAACCGGCCGGCAGCTTGTCGCGCTCGCCGGTGACGCCCGCCAAGCTCAGGTAGTAGATAAACCCGCTGCAAAGCTTGGCGATCTGCTCGCGGCGCTTCGGCGAAGTGCTTGGAGAGATCAGTAGGATGGTATCGAGCCCGCCGGCCTGGATTTTGTCGCAGACGTACTCCGCTTCGGGCGGCGGCAGGTCGGGCAGAATCAGGCCGTTAAAGCCGGATTTCTTGGCGGTTTCGATGAACCGATCCAGGCCGTATCGATAGACAATGCTGTAGCTGACCATCGCCACGGCGGGGATGGTGAACTGCGGCCGCACCGCCGCCATGCCTTCGAAAATCTGGTCGATTTTCAGGCCAAGAGAGAGCGCTTCGGTGAAGGCTTGCTGGATAACCGGGCCGTCGGCGATGGGGTCGCTGAACGGGAAGCCGATTTCGACAGCCGCCGCACCGCCGCGCTGGAGCGCGGGCAGGAGTTTCATCGACTCCGCGAGGTTCGGGTAACCCGCCGCGATGAACGGCATGAGGGCAAGGCCGCGCTCACGCTTGGCCGCGAGGATTGATTTGGACAGCGTTCCCATCCGACCGGCGAGCATAGGGGCGGCGGGCAACGAATCAAGCGGCCCGCGCGTCAGAACCTCAAATCATCTTCCAGACGCCACGGCGCGAGCCGTGGATTCTGCAGTGTTCGACAAGAATCCACGGCTCGCGCCGTGGGGTTTGGATTTACTCCAATGTACGCGGGCGGTCGTCTTTCAGATGGACGCCGCTGATCCGCCGCTTCAATGCCGAATGGATCAGGTAAGCGATCGTCTCCGCCGCCGCCGGCAGCGGTAGGCCGGCGGGGCGGATGTTGCTGACGCAATTTCGGTCCGCATCAGTTTTCCCCGGCTTGGGGTCGAACACGAGATACGCCCCGAGGCTGTCCGCCGCCCCCAGTCCGGGGCGTTCGCCGAGGATGATAACGGCGCATTTGGCATTGAGGGCGTGGCCGATGTCGTCCTCGATGGCCACGCGGGCGTGCCGGGCGACCACGAACGGCGCGATGCCAAACCCGTCCAGACGCGTCAGCAGTTCCTCAATGGCGCGACCCCGTGCCGATTGGCGGCAGTGGCACTCAGGCCGTCGGCAAGAATGATCGCCAGGTCGACGGACCCGGAAGCATCGGTTTGCAGCGTGGCCGAGTGCGCGCTGCTCAGCCGGCGGCCGTGATCAGGGCGGAGCAGATAATCCGCGACGTCCGAAGCAGTCGATTCGACGACCACGACTTTCCGGCCGAGCGACTTCAGCCGTGCGGAAATGCCGGCGACATCGAGCGTTTCGTGTACCGCGTCGCGTGCTTCGGCGTGATCGAGGGCGAATTTCAGCACTTCCGCCGTGGGCAGACTTCCGCCGGCGCGGCCGATGGCGATGCGGGCGGCGGTTTTCTGCCGGAGCCCCTGCCAGGGATCATCACGATGGCCGCGGGTCATCGGGTGCCCTCCAGCAGGCGATGGCCGGCGGTGGCGGGCAACAGGCGATTGCCCTGCGTAAGCCGCATCGTTTCCAGCCAGGCTTCGAATTCCGGCGCCGGGCGTTTGCCGAGCACTTGGCGGACATACTGCGCGTCGTGGAAGCTTGTCGATTGGTAGTTCAGCATCACATCATCGGCACCCGGCACGCCCATGATGTAGCTGACACCGGCCGCACCGAGAAGGGTGAGCAGGGAATCCATGTCGTCCTGGTCGGCCTCGGCGTGATTGGTGTAGCAGACGTCGCAGCCCATCGGCAGGCCGAGCAGCTTGCCGCAGAAATGGTCTTCGAGCCCTGCCCGGGTGATCTGTTTGCCGTCGAATAAATATTCCGGCCCGATGAAACCGACGACCGTGTTCACCAGCAAAGGCTGGTATTTCCTTGCCACGGCGTACGCGCGGGTTTCGACCGTTTGCTGATCGACGCCGTGATGCGTGCCGCTCGATAGCGCACTGCCTTGCCCGGTTTCGAAGTACATCACATTTTGCCCGCGGCCGAGCGATGTGGCGGCGGCGTAGGCCTCGTCGAGCAGTTTGAGATCAATGCCGAACGCCTTATTCGCCCCTTCCGTGCCGGCAATGGACTGGAAGACGAGGTCGACCGGACAGCCGTCTTCGATCGCGCACAGGCTCGTGGTGACGTGGCAGAGCACGCAGCTTTGTGTCGGAATGTCGTAGCGTTCGATCAGATCGCCCATCAGTCGGACGAGGGTTTTGGTGGCTTCAACGCTGTCGGTCGCCGGGTTGATGCCGATGCACGCGTCGCCGCTGCCGTACAGCAGGCCGTCGAGGATGCTGGCGGCGATGGCGGCGGGGTCGTCGGTGGGGTGGTTCGGCTGCAACCGAACGCTCAGCCGGCCGGGCAGGCCGATCGTGCTGCGGAATTTCGTTTCGACGACGCACTTGCTGGCGATCAGAATCAAATCCTGGTTCCGGCAGACCTTGCTGACGGCCGCCACCATTTCCGGCGTCAGGCCCGGCGAAAGGGCGGCTAAATCTGTGGCCGAGGTGTCGTAATCGAGCAGCCATTCCCGGAATTGGCCGACAGTCAGACCGGCTACTGGTGCAAAGGCGGCCTTGTCGTGGGAATCGACAATCAGCCGCGTGACTTCGTCCGTTTCGTACGGAATGACCTGATTTTCCAGAAAATGAGACAACGGCAAGTCGGCGAGAATCACGCGGGCGGCGACACGCTCGGTGTCGCTGGTCGCGGCGACGCCGGCGAGCTCGTCGCCCGACCGCCGCGGCGTCGCCTTGGCCATCAATTCCGCCAGGGTTTCGAACTGCCAGGTCTTGTTTCGAAGCGTCACTCGGTACGGCATGGCGGAATAATACACGACTTCATTGTTGGAACTCGCATCGGCGTGGCGACATATAGTTCAGCATGAATATCGAACCGCTCGAAGCCCGGCGTTTGCTCGCCGGCGTCACGCTCCTGACTCACGGCTACAACGGTGACGTCAACGGCTGGGTCGCCACCGCTGCCGCAGACATCCAGGCCCGTGCCGGCGGCAGGAACGCGGCCAGCATCTACACGATGAGCGTCGCCGAAAACAGCAACGGCCGCCTCACCGTCACGGCGTTTACGGCCGACGCGAATCAGATCGATTACCGCAACACCACCGCCGGCGAACTGATCGTCAAACTCGACTGGTCGACCGTCAGCGATGGCGACTACACCACGCAGGCGGTCGCGCAGGTCGTCAGCGATTACATGCTCGCCGCCCACGGCACCGTACCCGCAATGGCGGAATTACCGCTGCAACTGATCGGCCACAGCCGCGGGGCCTCGCTCGTTTCGGCCCTGTCGCAAGACCTCGGCGAAGCGGGCGTGTGGGTCGATCAAGTCACCTACCTCGATCCGCACCCCGTCGACGGCGTCGACGACTTTTTCGGCGCTAACTTCGGCGACCAGAAGATGGCCGTCTACGAGAACACGGTCTTCGCAGACGACTACTGGCGGACCGACGGCAACCCGAACAACAGCGACTTCGACGGCGAACGCGTCACCGGCGCGTACAACGGCGACCTTAACAGCACCGTTCAACAAAACTTCTTCGTCAGCGCCCACGGTGCCGTGCCGGCGTATTACATCGGCACGATCGACACCAGCACCAGTGACGGCGGCGACCATCCGGTGCTCAGCAGCTGGTACAAAGGAACCGCCGTCGCGCCGGCCCGCGACGCCACGGGATTTCTATACTCGCGCATCGCCGGCGGCGAACGGGCACCCAGCGGCCTGTCGACGGCGCTCGGCGGCAACGCCAAGCGTGTGAGCCTTGATACCAGCGATGCCACTTGGTCAAACGTTTTGAATTTCACCACCCGCGGCGACCGCCGCGTGACGGCCGGCACGACGCTCGACGCCCGCTTTCTGTTCGCCGACCATGACAGTTCCGCCCGTGTCAACATTTACTTCGATACCGACACCAATCCGTACAACGGCGGAACAACGTACGGTCTGGGCAAGGTCTTCAGCGCCAGCGACCTGGCCGCCGGGCGCATCAATGTGCCGACGACTGGCTTAGCGGCCGGCACCTATCGACTGGCCGCGCGCGTTCGAGACGCGGACGGCAATACGCGGTGGTATTACTCGCCACGGTCGATCGGCATTGACGCGGCGGCGCAAGTCGCCATTGATAATCGCGTCCTGACCGTTACCGGAACGACCGGCCATGACACGATCAGCATTCAACGGAACGACGGCTCGTACGACGTCATCGCGGCCGGCGTGAATGTCGGCGTCGTGCCGCAGGCAGACATTGACCTCATCATCGTGCAAGGCGATGCCGGGAATGACGTCATCACCATCGACGCGGCCATTCCCGCGTACGTCAACGCCGGCCCGGGCTTCGACAGCGTCACCGGCGGCGACGGCAACGATACGCTCAGCGGCGGCGCGCAATCCGATACCCTCATCGGCGGACTTGGCGATGACGTCCTCAACGGCAACGGTGGCAATAATCTGCTCGTCGGCAACGGCGGGTACGACCGCCTCTATTCCGCCGACGGCAGCCAGGACACCATGATCGGCGGCAGTAACGCCAACCGGTTCTTCGGCGGCAGCGGGCCCGACTCCATGATCGGCGGGCCGGGTAACGACAAAATGTATGCCAACGGCGGCAACGATACCCTGATCGGCGGCGAAGGCAGCGATATCCTCAACGGCGGCAGGCACCAACACCGGCGACAACGACCCGCTCGACCTACGCACCGATATACAAATCCTTCTCTAAGGCAGGGCCACTTCAGTGGCCCTGTTGCATTGAAGAAGGCGTGCACACCAAAACAAAGGCGGGGCCACCGAAATGGCCCCGCCGCATTAATTTGAATCGGTATCGCTGCGAATCGATCACGCGGCCCGTTTCATTGGCTCCTCGGCCTGGTGCTCGACGTGGATTTCATTCCCCTTCATTGAAACCGCCTTGCGGAGCTTACGAACGGTAGCCGCCTTGGCGGTGGCGTGGGGGCCGTGGATCATCGCCATCAGGCCGTTGACGATGTCACGGAGCGAATTGCTCTGGCCGCTGAGTTCTTCGGCACCGGCGGCGCATTGTTCGGCAGCGGCGGCGTTGGATTGCGTGACCTGGTCCATCTGCCGAAGTGCGATGCTGATCTGCCCGATGCCTTGCGACTGTTCACGGCTGGCGTTGGCGATCTCGTCGACGAAGGTGCAGACCTTGCCGTTGACGCCCGTCATTTCGCCGAGGATGCCGGAGACTTCGTCGGCGATTTCGACGCCGCGTTTGGCGTTCTGGACCGAGCCTTCGATCAGCTGCGCGGTCGACTTGGCCGCCGTCGCCGAGCGCATCGCCAGGTTGCGGACTTCCTCGGCGACCACGGCGAACCCTTTGCCCGCCTCGCCGGCACGGGCGGCTTCCACGGCCGCGTTGAGGGCGAGAAGATTCGTCTGGAAGGCGATTTCGTCGATCGTCCGAATGATCTTGGCGGTTTCCAGCGAACTGCTCTGGATGCCTTTGATCGCGTCGTTCATCTTCAACATCGCGGCGTTGCCCTTTTCGGAGACTGCCTTGGCTTCGGCGGTCATCTTGCTGGCGTGCTCGGCGGTGTCGGCGTTGCGGCGGGTCATGGACGTGATTTCTTCCACGGCCGCGCTGGTTTCTTCCAGGCTTGAGGCTTGCTCAGTCGCGCCCTGGGCGATCGACTGGCTGGACTCGGCGAGCTCGGCAGAAGCGGCTGATGTCTGATTCGCACCGGCACCGAGCTCATTGGCGTAACGCGATAACGGCTTAGTGATCGAGCGAATGATCAGCCACGCCAGCGTCGAACTCAGCACAAGGGCGGAAATTACGCCGATCCAAGTGCCCTGACGCGTCGTGCGAATGTCATAACCGATGTGGCCGGTGTCTTCGGCGACCTGCTGCTGGTTGTATTGCACCTCGGCTTCGAGGACGTCGTCAAAACGACGAATGGCGGGCTCGACCGTGCTGAGGAAAACGGCATCGGCTTCGGCATCTTTGTTCTGCTTGAGCAGGGCGGTGATCTGTTCGCGTGCCGCGCCGTAGCCGGCCCGTGCGGTGACGACTTTTTCGTAGGCTTGCTTCTCTTCGGCGGTGAGGACCGTCTCTTCGTACGCTTTCAACGCGGCATCAATGCCTTGGCTGACTTTGGCCATTTCTTGATGGATGGCGTCGCGCTTGGCATCGTCTTTGGTCACCATCAATTCAAGCAGGTTCATGCCGTTGCGCCGTTGGAGCGACTGAACGGTGAGAATCCGTTCCACACCGGGCACAGAGTCGTCCATCGCGGCATGGAAATAGTGGTTGATGTCGTGCATCCGCCAAAGGGTGAATGCCCCCAGGCCCGCCGTGATGAGAATAGCGGCCGAAAAGCCGAGGATGGTTCGCTGTCCGATAGTTAATTTCATGTCTGTCCCAATGGCCCTGACTGAATCCCTTGATCTGGCCGCTCATTACAGATGAGTCAGCTACACATGTTGGTGCGATTAAGATCGTCTGAATTGACGCCGAGCATGGGGATAACTCGGTATTTTCCCTTATTTTTGAACATCCGATACATCAAATTGATGTTGTCGGACGTTGTTCGTGGTGGCGGAGCCGACAGCGTGGCATCGCCGGGCGGATTTGGATGAATGTGCGGGGTGCCGCGGGGCGAGAGTTTCCGCCGGCGACGGGATCGGTATACTTGCCGGGCTCATGGCACTGGAAGTTGGTATCGTCGGTCTGCCCAACGTTGGCAAAAGCACAATCTTTAACGCGCTGACCAGCGCAGGCGCGCTCGCGGCGAACTACCCGTTCGCCACCATCGAGCCGAACGTCGGCATCGTAAAAGTGCCCGACCCGCGACTGGCGATCATTCAGTCGTTCATCCCGACCGACAAACTCGTCGCCGCCGAAGTCCGTATCGTCGATATCGCCGGCATCGTCCGCGGGGCGGCCTCGGGCGAAGGGCTGGGCAACAAGTTCCTGTCGCACATCCGCGAAGTGGATGCCGTTCTGCATGTCGTTCGGTGCTTCGATGACCCGGACATTACGCACGTCGACAACACCGTCGACCCGATCCGCGACATCGACACGATCGACACCGAACTCTGCCTGGCCGACCTTGATACGGTCATCAGCGCCGCCGACCGCGCCACGCGTCAGGCCCGCTCCGGCGACAAAGAAGCCATCGCCCGGCTCGAAGTCTGCAACAAAGCGAAGGTGCTTCTCGAGCAAGGCAAGCCCGCCCGCGGTTTGCAGCTCAACCCCGAAGAAGCACTCGCGATCAAAAGCCTCGGCCTCTTGACCGCCAAGCGCGTGCTCTACGTCGCCAATGTCGCCGAGGACGATCTGGAAGGCCAAAACGAACACGTCCAGAAAGTTCGCGAGCGCCGCCAAAATCGAAGGCGGCGACGTCGTGCCGGTCTGCGGCAAACTCGAAGCCGAACTCAGCGAACTCGCCGAAGCTGACCGCCAGGAAATGCTCGAAAGCCTCGGCCTCAAAGAGCCGGCGCTGGCGTCGCTGACCCGCGCCGCCTACCACCTGCTCGGCCTGCAAAGCTATTACACGGCCGGCAAGATCGAAGTGCGGGCCTGGACCATCAAGCAAGGCTTCACCGCCCCGCAGGCGGCCGGCGTCATCCACAGTGACCTGGAACGCTGCTTCATCCGCGCCGAAGTCTACAGCGTCGATGACCTCATCCAGCACAAGACCGAAGCCGCCATCAAAGCGGCGGGTAAAATGCGTGTCGAAGGCAAATCCTACGTCATGAAAGACGGCGACGTCGCCCACTTCTTGACGAGCGCCTGATCCGCCGAGCAGAATCCGAATTCGCCGTGCCCGTAGCTCAGTTGGATAGAGCAGCCGCCTTCTAAGCGGCAGGTCGCTGGTTCGAACCCAGCCGGGCACGTTGAAACCCGTCTTATCATCCATGCTTACACCGCCGACGGCTCCGTCGGCGGTGTAAGCATTCCGGTCAACGCGACTGTCGCTCCCCAGTAATACCCTTAGTCAATCAGCGCGACCGATGCTGACCGTACTGAGGGGTAGTGAATGGTGCTTCAGCGTAAACTTTTGTCCGGCCTGGCCGTCTGCCTGTCCTTCTCCGCTTTCGCGCCGGCTCAGCAGGCGTACAGCTTCAACTCAGACTGGCGGCTGAAGGTCGGCGATGTCGCTGGTGCAGAAGGTGTGGCGGTCGATGATGCCGGCTGGACGCCCGTAACCTTACCGCGGGCTTTTAATGAAGACGACGCCTTTCGCGTCAGCATCGACAAGCTCTCGACCGGCATCGCGTGGTACCGAAAGTCGTTCACTCTGCCGGCCGATGCGGTCGGGAAGAAGGTCTTCCTCGAATTCCAAGGCGTCCGCCAGGCGGCACAGGTTTTCGTCAACGGCAAGCCGGCGGTTTTGAGCGAGAACGGCGTGATGGCGTTCGGCGCGGACGTCACAGGCGCCGTGAAAGCCGGCGACAATGTCGTTGCCGTCCGGTGCGACAGCGGCTGGGGTTACCGCGAAAAATCCACGAATGCGCCGTTCCAATGGAACGACAAAAATTTCTACGCCAACTACGGCGGCATCAACAAAAACGTGCTGCTGCACGTCAAAGACAAGCTCTATCAGACGCTGCCGTTGTTTTCGAACCTGGGCACGACGGGCGTTTATGTCTATGCGAAGGACATCAACATCGCCGCGCGGTCCGCGGAGGTCGTGGCCGAGTCGCAGGTGAAGAATGAGCACGCGTCAGCTGAGCGCGTCGAATACGCCGTCACGGTGCTCGATCGTGAAGGCAAAGAGGTGGCCCGCTTTTCTGCCGCACCGGTCGAAGTGAAGCCGGGCGAGATGACCACGCTTACCGCGTCGCAAAAACTCACAGGCCTGAACTTCTGGAGCTGGGGTTACGGCTATCTCTACACCGTTCGCACGGAACTGAAAGTCGACGGCCAAGTCGTTGATCGCGTCGACACGCGAACCGGCTTCCGCAAAACGGAATTCGCAAACGGCGCGCTCAAGCTGAATGACCGCACGATCCAGATGCACGGCTACGCACAGCGGTCGACCAACGAATGGCCGGCGCTCGGCAACGATGTGCCGCCTTGGGTGAGCGACTTGTCGAACGGCATGATGGTCGCCAGCAATGCGAATCTCGTGCGGTGGATGCACGTGACGCCGAGCAAGCAGGACATCGAAAGCTGCGACCGTGTCGGCCTCATCCAGGCGATGCCCGCCGGCGACGCCGAGGGCGACCCGACCGGCCGCCGTTGGGATCTGCGCGTCGAGCTGATGCGCGACGCGATCATCTACAACCGCAACAACCCCAGCATCATCTTTTACGAAAGCGGCAACAAGGGCATCCGTGACGAGCACATGGATCAGATGCTGGCGGTCAAAACACAGTACGACCCGCACGGCGGCCGCGCGATCGGCAGCCGTGAGATGATGGGCAGCAAAACCGCCGAGTGGGGCGGTGAAATGCTCTACATCAACAAAAGCGCCGCCAAGCCGATGTGGGCGACCGAATACCTCCGCGACGAAGGCCTGCGCAGCTGGGTCGACGAATTCACGCCGCCATACCACAAGAACGGTGACGGCCCGAGCTACAAAGGCGACAGCGGCATGTCGTGGAGCCGAAACCAGGATTCGCTCGTCGCCGTCAGTGTCGGTGCGTGGTACGACTACTGGCGCGAACGCCCGGGCACGGGCCGTCGCGTCAACGGCGGCGGCGTGAAGATCGTCTTCTCCGACAGCAACACCCACCACCGCGGCACGCAGAACTACCGCACCAGCGGCGTCACCGATGCCATGCGGTTGCCCAAAGACACGTTCTACGCGCAACAGGTGATGTGGAACGGCTGGGTCGATGTTGAAAAAACCGGCATCTTCATCCCGGGCCACTGGAATTACGCAGCCGGAACGACGAAAGACATTCAGGTCGTCAGCTCTGCCGATAAAGTCGAACTACTGCTCAACGGCAAATCACTCGGCGTAGGTCAACAGACCGACCGATTCCTGTTCACCTTTCCGAAAGTCGCTTACGCCCCGGGCACGCTGACAGCCGTCGGCTTCGATGCTTCGGGCAAAAAGATCGCCGAGACGAGCCGCAAAACCGTCGGCGAACCGGCCGCGATTAAGTTGACGCCGCACACGAACCCGGCCGGCTTCATGGCAGACGGCGCGGACTTGGCCCTTGTCGATGTCGAAGTCGTCGACGCCAGCGGCGAGCGTTGCCCGACGGCGTTTAACAAGATCGACTTCAAGCTCGACGGCCCGGCCGTGTGGCGGGGTGGCATCGCCGTTGGTGACGGGAACTACATCCTGCAGCAATCGCTGCCGGTGGAACTGGGCATCAATCGCGTGATCGTGCGTTCCACGCGCTCGGCCGGCACGATTCGGCTGAGTGCCAGCAGCGACAAACTCAAGAGCGCCGAGATCACGCTTCAGACGAAAGCCATGCCGTTAACCGGCGGACTGAGCCCGAAATTGCCCGGCAGCGAACTCCAGTCGCCCCTCACGCGCGGCCCGACGCCCACCGGCGATAGCCTGCGCCCGACGCGCGTCCCGCTGGACATCGCCAAGATCACGGCAGGCAGCGCGCAGGACGAAGCAATCGAAACCGCCGATGACGATGAAACCACCGCCTGGACCAGCCAGGGCGGCGTAAAAAACGCGTGGATCAAGTACGAACTGGCCAAGCCCGCAACGCTCAGCGAAGTGACGATGAAACTGTCGGCCTGGCGGACGAAGAGCTATCCGATCGAAATCCTCGTGGACGACAAGATCGTTTTCAAAGGAAACACGCCGCAAAGCCTTGGTTACGTGACGCTGCCGGTGAAGCCGACAAATGGGCGAGTCGTGACGATCCGGCTCACCGGTGCCGCGAGTGAGAAAGACCAGTACAAGGACATCGTCGAAATCACCGGCCAGAAACAGGCCGAAGGCACAACAGGCCCCGGCGGCGCGAAGGGCGGGTTGAGCCTGGTCGAGGTGGAACTTTACGCCCCGATCGTGCCGGCGGCACAGTGATGTGGTGTACCCCGCCCGCGAATCGTGCTAAGCTGCCCGGCTCATGATTCACGATAACCTCGCCAAAGCAATGGACGAGTTGGAGGCACGGATGACAAGCATCCGTGACTCTCTTTGACGTCCCGAACAAACTGAAACGCCGCGCCGAACTCGAAGCCAAGATGGGCGAAGGTGACTTCTGGAATGACCCGGAAGCCGCCAAGCCGATCATTAGCGAGCTGAAGATCATCAAGGCCACGACCGAGCCGATCGACGCCATGATGGCGGAACTGGCCGACTGCCGCGCGATGTTCGACCTCGGCACCGAGGCCGGCGATCAGGACACGCTCGAAGAAGCAGACAAGGAACTCGCCCGCCTCGAAAAACGTGGCGACGCGATCGAACTCCAGGCGCTGCTTGACGGCAAACCCGACCCGCTGAACTGCTTCGTCACCATCCAGGCCGGCGAAGGCGGCACCGAGGCGCAGGACTGGGCGGACATCCTCAGCCGCATGTACCTGCATTTCTGGGAACACCGCGGCTGGGACGTCAGCGAAGTCGACCGCCAGGACGGCGAACAGGCGGGCATCAAGAGCGTCACCTACCACGTCAAAGGCGAATACGCCTTCGGCTACATGCGCACGAAGTCGGCACGCACCGGCTCGTCCGTATCTCGCCGTTCAACAGCCAAGGTAAGCGGATGACCAGCTTCGCCGGGCTTGATCTGACGCCGGAATTCGCCGAAAGCGATGCCGGCGACGACATTCCGGAAGTCGATCTCGATATCGTCGCCTTCGTCCGTGCCAGCGGCCCGGGCGGGCAGAACGTGAATAAAGTCGCCTCGGCGGTCCGCATCACGCACAAGCCGACCGGTTTGGTCGTCACGTGTTCAGTCGAACGGTCTCAGCAGCAGAACAAGCGGCTGGCGATCAGCATTCTGCGCGGCAAAATCGAACTGCTGGAACAATCCAAGCGCGACGCCGAGCTGAAAGAAATCGTCGGCGAAAAAGGCCGGATCGGTTTCGGCACGCAGATTAGGTCGTACGTCATGGACGACCGCCGCGTGAAAGACCACCGCACGAACGTCGAAACCAGCCAGGTCGAAAAAGTGCTCGACAACGGCGAAATCGATCAGTTCATCGACGCCGAACTACGACGCCGACGGGCGGCGCGGAAGTGAGGTAATGACGAATGACGATTGTCGAGTGACGATTGAAATCGGCTAGATCCGCCGTCTTCGAATCGTCATTCGTCATTCATTCGCTCACAGACTTTCGTTCTTCAATTCCGCTTCCGCGCGAATCCAGTTTTCGAATTCGCTGCCGCCGCCGTTTTGGCTGATGTAATACGCGCGTTCGGCGATGCGTTCGTAGGTCACCGGCACCGGCGCCTTGGTGACGCTGACGGCCGCCCCGGCGGGCGAGGCTTTCGGGATGACCGTATTCCGCGGGGCGGTTTCAAGCACCGCGGGCACCTCGACGGGAGCGTCGACCGCCGGCTCGACAGCCTTGGGCTTGGTGACTTTGCTCTTGGCGGCGGGCTTGGGGGCGGTGGATTTCTTCGAGGAATTCGTGGGCTTCGGCATCTGATTACTCCTTCAATCATCCATCCTGGGGATGGAGCAAGCGACGGGTCGTCCGATCCGTGGACGTGCTGAAGTTATCGGCCGTCCGACACCGTACGATATAACAAAATCCGGGCCACTTCACTCTTTTTTGTCCGCGCAGACAGCCGCCGCGACTTTCGCCGCGGCGGCTGTGGTTTGTCGAACGCTTTAAGCGCCCTTGAGATACGCCAGCACTTCCTGGTCGTGGCCTTCCGGCTTCACGCTTTCAAAGACCTTGGCGATCGTGCCTTTTTCATCGACGACGAAGGTCGTCCGGAGCACGCCCATGTATTTTTTGCCGTACATGGCCTTTTCGCCCCAGACACCAAACGCCTCGGCGATGCTGTGATCTTCGTCGGCCAGGAGCGGGAAGTTCACGTCGAACTTCTGGGCAAACTTCGTGACGTCTTTCACCGGGTCCGGGCTGATGCCGAAGACCGGCACGTTCAGCTCTTTGTAACCCGCCAGGGCATCGCGGAAGCCGCAAGTTTCCTTGGTGCAGCCGGGCGTGTCGGCCTTGGGGTAGAAGTAAAGGACGTACTTTTTCCCCTTCAGCGCATCGCTGCTGACGGTGCTGCCGTCGCTAGCGGCGAGGCTGAACTTCGGGGCGGCGGTGTTTGCGGTGAGAACGGGCATAATCAAGATCTCCGAATCAGGATATTCACCGCCAAGACGCCAAGGGGCCAAGAAAAGAGAAGCAGGACATTTGATCCTATTCTTTTTCGTCCTTGGCCCCTTGGTGTCTCGGCGGTTAACGCACTATTTCCCGGCCAGTTTCTGGCGGATCAGCGGGTTCACAATACCGGCATCGACCTGCCCCGCGTGCTGTTTCATGAACGCCCCGGTGGCCCGGCCGGCGTCTTTTTCGGTGAACGCATTGGCGGCCAGGAAGGCGTCGACCAGCGGCTCGGTTTCGGCGGCGGACAGTTTTTTCGGCAAGTAGGCTTCGACCTGTTCGGTTTCTGCCTTCAGCTTCGCCACTTCTTCCGCCCGGCCGATCTTTTCGAACTCTTCGGCGCTCTTTTTCAGCTTCTTCGCGTACGCCTCGACCGCCTGCTCGGCGGTCGGTTTGGCGGGGTTGAGGTCGATGTTTTTGACCTCGCTGATCAGCATGCGGATCACCTGAAGCCGGTCCTTTTCGCCGGCCTTCATGGCGGTTTTCATGTCGGTCTGGAGGCGCGTCAGCAAGTCACTCATTGGTAAGCCTTTCGGTTTTCCATTATGCTCATGCCTTGGACCGGCGAAAGGGCCGGTCCGACCCCGAGACAATTCAATGCCCGAACCTTTAGTCGAAGGCCTCCTTCAGATCGCCGACGAGCGTCGCGACGGCGACCTCCGTGACCCCGCTCACCCGCTCCGCCCCGTGCGGCCTGGGAACGTCTACGTGCCCCGTAAAGTCTGGGTCGACCGCGGCTTGCGCCCGGCATGATGATCCAGGCCGAACTCCGCGGGAAACAGATCGGCAAGATCACCCGCATCGAAAACGTGCCGTTCGCCGAGTGGCGTGCGCCGACCGCCATCTACGACGCCACCGCCCTTGACCCGTCGCCGCAGATCAAGCTCGAGCACAACCCTGCCGAGCTCACGACGCGGATGATCGATCTTCTCACGCCGATCGGCTTCGGCCAGCGGGGCCTAATTGTCGCACCGCCCCGGACGGGCAAAACCATCCTTTTGCAGAACATCGCCCGCGGCATTCATGCCAATCACCCGCAGGCGGAGCTGCTGCTGCTGCTGGTCGACGAGCGCCCGGAAGAAGTCACGGACATGAAGCGGAACGTGCCTGGCACGGTTTACGCCTCGTCCAACGACAACACCATCGACAAGCACCTGGACCTGGCCAAGCTCGTCATCGAGCGTGGCAAGCGCCGCGCCGAGGCCGGTCACGATGTCATCATCCTGATGGACTCGCTCACCCGTTTGGGCCGTGCGTTCAACACCGAAAGCCGCAGCGGCAAAACGCTGTCGGGCGGTGTCGACAGCAAAGCGACTCGAAATCCCCAAACGCCTCTTCGGTGCCGCCCGCAAGCTCGAAGAAGGCGGCAGCCTCACCATCCTCGCCACCTGCCTCATCGAAACCGGCAGCCAGATGGACAAGGTCATTTTCGAAGAGTTCAAAGGCACGGGCAACATGGAGCTGACGCTCGACCGCAAGCTCGCGAACCAGCGCATCTTCCCGGCCATCAACATCCCTCAGAGCGGCACACGCAAGGAAGAGCTGTTGCTCCCGCCCGATACGCTCGCGGCGGCCCGGAAAATCCGCAAACACCTCGTCGCCATGGACCCCGGCCAGGCCCTCAAGAGCCTGATCGACACCATGACAAAGGTGAAAACCAATGCCGAACTGGTCGCGGCAATTAAGTAAGCCTCAAAACCAGCATTTCGATTCTCCGCTAAGCTGCAGCGCAGCTGCTGATAAATAGACTCCATGGGTCGAAATACCAGCAGCCGCGCCGCAGCGTGGCGAACATCGGTGATCTCAACTCTCGCGTATCATTCGGACAGATGTCCCGACTGAATTGGCGTTCGATTACGGATTTCGCGAAGCGCAAGCAATGGCCGCTACGGCTTGCCGACCGGCTCGGCCGGGGCACGGGGCGGCTTCGTCTGGTCGACCGCTTCCACGACGTCCCTGCGGCCCCCAAGTCCCCCGATTTAGCCGGCTGGGAGAATGCCGACCTCGCCGCCGCCTGGGTCGGCCACGCCACCGTGCTCTTGCGAATGGGCGGGCTGACGATTCTGACCAACCCCGTCTTCAGCCTCCGCGTCGGCCTGGGTTTAGGCCTGCTGACCGCGGGCCCGCTGCGGTTGCAACGCCCGGCCCTGGCGATCAAAGACCTGCCACCGATTGATGTGATTTTGCTCAGTCACGCGCATTTCGATCACCTCGACCGCCCGAGCCTCGCCCGGCTGCCCAAACGTAGCCACGTCGTCACGTACAAAGGCGTCGGCGACCTGGTGCGTGACCTGAAATTCGCCAGCGTCACCGAGATGAACTGGGGCGACACGCACCGCATCGCCGGCCTCGCCATCACCGGGATGCCGGTTCAGCACTGGGGTGCCCGCACGTTCTACGACACCCATCGCGGCTACGGCGCGTTCCTCCTCGAAGCCGACAACAAACGCGTTCTCTACGGCGCGGACACCGCCTACCAGACGCGCTGGCAAGGCACGGCGGCTGTCGATCTGGCGATCCTGGGCATCGGCGCGTACAACCCGTACATCGCCGCCCATGCCACGCCCGAGCAAGCCATGGAAATGGCCGACCACGTAAAAGCCGAGCGTGTGATGCCGATCCACCACTCGACATTCAAACTGAGTCACGAGCCGATGACCGAACCGCTCGAACGCATGCTGGCGGCATCGAAAGAACAAGACCGAATCGTCGCCCGACAGCCCGGCGATGTCTGGCGGGATTGATGGCTAACGGCGCAGCGACAGCGCGATCATCACCCAGAATGCGATGAACAGCAGCACCACAATGCCGGCAATGGTGAAAATCGTGTTGCGCTGACGTCGGCTGCGTGCTTCAGAGAGACGGACCGCCTCGGCCTCGGCGGCGTCCCATGCGGCGTAGTCGGTGGCGCCGGTGCAGTCGTGCGCGAGCAGCGTCTCCAGGCCGGTCAGAATGCCCTCAAGCAATTCCTGATGGACGACCATTTTCTTCGGCCGGCCGGCGGTGTAGAACGCGCCTTGCCCGCCCCAGGTCAGGCTCGGTTCGATCAATGCGGCGATCGAGACGCGACCGCGGTCGACTTCCAGACGCACTTTCTGCGGCAGTTCGACGATCGATTTCGCCTTGGCCGACTTCTGCACGCCGCGCTCGAGTTCGATGATCTGCCCGGTAGTGTCGGCAATTATCGCTCGAAAGCCTCGCTCTCTGAGATAAGCGAGTGCCGATTCCAGAATGAATTCGGACGGGTAAGTCGAAATAAAACTGTGCTCAATCACCATGGCAGCCGCCAGTGAAACCAATGACTGCTGCAGACCAGCAGGTTGTGAAGAAAGTGCGCGATGATACCGGGCAATAGTGAACCCGACTTGATCCGAAGCGCCGCCAACACCAGCCCGATCAGCAACAAGTGAGGCAGCGAGATCACCGACAGGTGCAGGATGCCGAACATCACCATCGACACCAGTGCGGCTTCAGTGACACTGAGGTGCCGTGCGAGGCCGTCGAAAATCATGCCCCGGAAAGCGATTTCTTCGGAAACGGCCGGCAGCACACAGACCGCCAGCACCGCAGTGGCAAAGCCGTAGCCGTTTGTTTCGAAGCCTTCGACTTCATTCAGCAGGGGCGTACCGAGCACGTCATGGAACGCCTTGAGCACCAGCCCGGCGAACAGGAACGTGCCGACCGGCGCGACCAGCGCGACCGCATACCACTGCCAACTTCCGACCGGCCGAAGCAGGCGCACGACCGATTTGGCGTGAAAGCAGCCGAACGCCACGACGATGACGGCGAACAGGCCCGACAGCGTCAGTTCCATAGCGCCATCGACATTGATGGCCGGCACCGCCTTGAGGGCGATGATCG
This sequence comes from Tepidisphaeraceae bacterium, assembly GCA_049840775.1. Lineage (GTDB taxonomy): Bacteria > Planctomycetota > Phycisphaerae > Tepidisphaerales > Tepidisphaeraceae > RYN-431. Next base: position 1,513,458 of record JASGJJ010000005.1, on the reverse strand, counting down.
TCGCCGTCGATAACCCGAGCAGCGAAAAATAGAGCCATAACCCCGCCCGCAGTGTCGGCCTCGGGTCGTTGCCGTCATCAACAACGGACCTCGCGGCAGCCAAGGCCGTGCAAACGCATGGCTCGCCGCTGTCGCCAAGGACGGCCCCGCACAGCCGGCAGAATGTCGGCCGGGGTAAGGGCGGCGGGGTTGCGATCGGATACGACGCGTCAGACACGACGTTTCACGGCCTTTAAGCCGTCGGCGACTGGATCTTGCGGAACTGAATGCCGGCCTTAATCGCGCTGGCCAGCATGGCGATGATAATCACCTTCAGGATGATGCCTTTCGCCAGGCTTGTCGGATCTGAGGCGGCTTCAATCAGGTGCAGCGTGCAGAAGACCACTAACCCGGCAATGGCGGCCGGCAGGGGGCTCCAGCGCGACCAGATCGCGAGCGCGTAAAAAATACCGGCGATGCCGAAGACGATCGCGTAGCCCGTCGGCGTGACGGTGTAGACCATCTCCGGGTGCTCTCGTTCCATCCGGGCCTTCTCGGCGAACAGCAACACCGGCCCGGCGAGCGTTTGCAGGACGGCGACGATGATCAGCGCGGTGAACGCCTTCCGCATCGTCTTTTTGAGGTCTTCGGACAAAAGATTTTGCCCGGCCGACGTGCGCGGGGCATAGGCGACCACAGGCGACGACTGCTTCGACGGCAACGCCTTGCCGCACCCTTCACAGTAATACGAGCCGGCAGAGTACAGCGAATTGCAGTGCGGACATGAGAGTGACGACAAGGTATTCCCCGTGAACGAACGATATGCCTCAGCCACATTTCCCCGCGGCCGAAGAAATCAAAAATACCATCGAACACGACCAAACGCCAAACAAAAAAATCCGCGCACGTCACCGCTCGGGTGACGAAATGACAACCGTATGACTTTGTTATTACGAACCGACTTGAGACGTTGGCAATACGTAGGCTGAAGCGATTGTGACGAAATCAGCAATCTGCTTCCGCTCCCATTCTGCATCGCGGCCGAGTTCTTTTCGCATGATCGCCGCGACGGCTGGCGCCATTTCTATGGCGGCCTTTGCGTTCAGGAGCAGCGACCGCGTCCGCCGGGACAAGGCGTCGTCGACCGTGCGCGACATTTCGTTCCGCACCGCCCAGATAATTTCGGCGGCAATGACGGGCAAGGCCGGGTGTAGGCGATCGGCGAGGGTGGCGTCGGCGTCGATCAACGCGCGGACGGCCGGGGCGTCGGAGCCGTAGTATCGCAGGTCGCCGAAAGCGTCGGCGTTTTCGTGATGGCCATGAATTTTCAGGGCCCTGGTCGTGCACGGCCGTTCGTCGAGTTTGCCGAGCGTGGCGGCATGGTCCACACAGTCTTCCGCCATCTTTCGGTAGGTCGTCCACTTGCCGCCGCAGATGGTCAGCAGGCCGCTTTTGCTGATCTGAATCGTGTGGTCGCGTGAAAGCGACGCCGTGTTACCCGCGTCGCCGGCCTTTACGAGCGGGCGGATGCCGGTGAAGACGCTGAGCACGTCTTCACGCGTCGGGTCTTTGGCGAGGTACTGCGCGGTGGTGCTGAGAATGAATTCAATTTCTTCTTCCATCGCGACCGGTTCGAGCGAAACCGATTTGATCGGCGTGTCGGTCGTGCCGACGACGCAGCAGTCGTGCCACGGAATGGCGAACATCACACGCCCGTCGCGAGTTTTGGGCACCATGATCGCGTGCGTGCCGGGCAAAAATGAGCGGTCGAGCACCAAGTGAACGCCTTGGCTGGGCGCGATCATCGGCGTAGCGGCAGGGTCGTCGATCTGGCGAAGTTCATCGCAGAAAGCGCCAGTGGCGTTGATCACACTGCGGCCATAGACGGTGTGGCGGACGCCGGTTTCTTCATCAACGAAACTCACCCCGTTGACGAAGCCGTGCTCGTCACGCGTGAAGCCGACGACCGGGGCATAGTTGATGAGTGTTGCACAGTGTTCCGCGGCTGTCGTGGCGAGATTGATCAGCAGCCGGGCGTCATCGAATTGGCCGTCGTAATAAACGACGCCGCCGCGCAGGCCGTCGGTTTCGAGGGTCGGGATGCGGGCGATGACTTCGTCCTTGCTCAGGAGCTTCGACCGCCCGAAGCCATAGCGGAAGGCGAGCAGGTCATACACCTTCATGCCGATGCCGTAAAAAGGCGCTTCCCACCACGCATAGTTGGGCACGACGAAGGCGAGGTCATGCACGAGGTGCGGCGCGTTCTGCCGGAGCAGGCCACGCTCTTTGAGCGCTTCCATGACAAGGCTGATGTTGCCCTGCTGGAGATACCGAACGCCGCCGTGCACGAGCTTGGTGCTTCGGCTGCTGGTCCCTTTGCCGAAGTCAGATTTTTCGAGCAGGCAGACGGAATACCCTCGCGCCGCGGCGTCGACCGCGGTGCCGACACCTGTCGCGCCGCCGCCGATGATCAGCAGGTCAAAAGGTTCAGTCCGGGCAGCAACGGCAGCAATAGATTTGGAACGGCTCAGCACGCCTGTAGCGTCTGCGCCGGCGCGCCTGTTGGCAAGAGGTCAACAAGCAATTTCACGCTCTGATCTATTCATCAGCGGGCTCCGGAAACCACGCCAAGTATAGATCGCGCTCAACGTCGTCGGCTAAGAAGCCAGCTCGAATTTCCCCGTTGTCCAAGTTGTCCGCGGTTTCTCCATCGTAGTAGATCCAAAACGCTCTAATACGGCGTTGGAACGGCTCTCGCGTGTCCCTAATACACTGGTACAATGCGTCTTCTGCGACGTGCCATGCAGCTTGGAGCACGAAATAGCAGTACGTCCCTAAAGACGACGGTCCTCCGAACGGCTCATCGTCAATAAGTTCAAGGCATCGCTTAGCTTCTTCCTTCGTAAGGGTTTTGCAAAGCTGATGCGCAAAGTCGATAACTTTCCTCTCTTCCAAGTTGTGGGGATCCCATGACCAGAGACTGCGACCGACCCCGTAGCCGAGAGCCCACATCGCTTCCGAAGCGGTCTCGCGGGATTCATCCATCAATAGACGACGTGCCAGATCGCAAACAATCTTCAAGTCCCTCGATTTGGGATGTGACGTAAGTACGACCAATCCTTCATTACGTTGCTCAGGCCTATCGCTCAGACATTTCTCGGCGCATTCAATGAGCATTCGTTCGTCGACACGAACTCGCGCGAGTGATGCCACATCGTTCGCAAGTGAGTCGACATCAAATTTACGGTGTAAGGGGATGCGAAGTGGTCCGACGGGGGACTTTCCCTCTTGTTCCTCAATTGCAGGATGATCTCTGACCAGAGTCCATGCCGCCTTCTTCAACGAAGGCGAAAAGGCGACGACGATGACGGGGATGGCGTAATTGGCCCAATACGCTAAATGCGCATCATCGACCGAGATGCGAAATTCCGACCTGTCAGCTGACAGATAAGAGTCGCCGGACTTAATCTGTACTGCGACGAGAAGTCCGGATGCGACCTCGTCTAGCACAATTTCAATGATCCCATCAACACCAATGTCACTTTCCTGATGGATGCGACGGAAGATCGAGCCATGCGTCGTAACGACGGCGTCGACATGTAGAACACCTTCATTTTCGATGCGTCTGGATTGGGGATATTTCACGCTCCCGCATCATACATCGAGTTCGTCCGCCTCTTCCGCGCGGTCCATGATGAAGCGGAATCGGGCGGAGGCGTCTTTGCCCATCAGTTCGTTGATGATGCGGTCGGTGGCCAGCGTGTCGGCGATTTCGACTTTCAGCAGGCGGCGCGTCTTCGGGTTCAGCGTCGTTTCCCAGAGTACCTTGGGCATCATTTCGCCGAGGCCTTTGAAACGGGTGATTTCGACCTTGCTGTTCGGCTTGGCGAACTTGGCGAGAATGCGGGCGCGGTCGGCTTCGTCGGCGGCCCAGTGCGTTTCCTTGCCGATGTCGATGCGGAACAGCGGCGGCATGGCGAGATAAACGCGGCCGGCTTCGATCAACTGCCGCATGTGGCGGAAGATGAACGTCAGCAGCAGCGTCGTAATGTGATGGCCGTCACTGTCGGCGTCGGCGAGCAGGACGAGGCGCTGGTAGCGGAGCTTCGATGGGTCACAGTCGGCGCCGGCACCGCAGCCGAGGGCGACGACGAGGTCGGCGATTTCCTTGTTCTCCAGCACCTTCGCCAGGCTCTGGCCTTCGGTGTTCAGCACCTTGCCGCGGAGCGGGAGAATGGCTTGCTTGGCGCGGTCGCGGCCTTGCTTGGCGCTGCCGCCTGCGCTATCGCCTTCGACGATGAACAGTTCGCTCTCGGCGCGATTCGTGCTGCTGCAGTCGGCGAGTTTCCCGGGCAGGGCGAGGCGGCCGGTGGTGGCGGTTTTGCGCGTAATGGCGGCGCTGGCGGCGCGGCTGGCTTCGCGTGCGCGGGCGGCAATGATGATGCGATTGATAATCGTCTCGGCGACCGAGCGATTGTTGTTCAGCCAGTGCTCCACGGCCGGCCGCACGGCACCGTCGACCATGCCTTGCACTTCCGGATTGTTCAGCCGGTCTTTGGTCTGGCCTTGGAACTGCGGGTCTTCCACGAACACGCTGAGTACGCCGAAGACGCCTTCGCGGATGTCTTCGACCTGGAGCGTGACGCCGCGGGGCGTGAGGTTGTGCGTTTCGATGTAGTTGCGGATCGCCTTGGCGACGCCGGCGCGGAGGCCGTTCTCGTGCGTGCCGCCGTTACCGGTGGGGATGCCGTTGACGTAGCTTTTGAGGAGTTCTTCGGTGTGTTCCGTCCAGGCGAAGCACATTTCCAGGCGGATGCCGCCGCCGTCTTTTTCGAAGACGAACGGCTGTTCGTGCACAGGCCGGGCGTTCTTGTCGGCCAGCAGTTTTTTCAGGTACGCCTGAATGCCGTCGACGTGGTGGAACGTCTCTTTTTTGTTGCTGGTTTCGTCATTCCAGACGACCTTCAACCCCTTGTGAACGTAGCTGGCAATTTCCAGGCGTTCGCGGATGGTTTCCGGGTTGAATTCCGTGCGCGGGAAGATGGTCGGGTCGGGGTGGAAGTAGATGGTCGTGCCGCTGCCGCGGGCCGGGCCGATCTTTTTGATCTTGCCGACGGTCTTCCCCTGGCTGAACTCCATTTGCCATTCAGCGCCGTCACGGCGGACGGTGGCGACGAGCTTGGTGGAGAGGGCGTTGACGACGGATGAGCCGACGCCGTGCAGGCCGCCGGAGGTTTTGTAGTTGCCCTGCCCGCCGTTATCGAATTTGCCGCCGGCGTGGAGGGTGCAGAGGATGATTTCGAGCGCGGGCTTTTTGTGGGTCGGGTGCTGGTCGACCGGGATGCCGCGGCCGTTGTCGGTGACGGTGACGCTCTTGCCGTCTTTGTGGAGCGTGACTTCGATCATGTCGGCGTGGCCGTTCATGGCCTCGTCGACACTGTTGTCGAAAATTTCCCAGACGAGATGGTGCAGCCCGGCACTGCCCGTGCCGCCGATGTACATGCCCGGCCGTTTGCGGACGGGGTCCAGGCCTTCGAGGACGGTGATGCTGCTGGCGTTGTAAGAGGCGCTGCGCTCATGATCTTGGTTCTTCTTCGCTTACTTCAAAGGCGGCAATTCCTGCGGGGCGGCGACCGCCTCGTGCAGGACTTCAACGATCTGCCCGCGACTGACGAACTCGTGGCCTTTCCCGCCACGATCCGTCAATTTGTATCGGCCGGTGTTGAGGCGTTGCTCGCCGCCCATGCTTGTTTTGACGGTGAGCGTGTCGCGGTCGCTGTTGGCCGTGATGGCGGCGAGCACGCGGTCGCCCTTGTCGAGCTTGATCAGCTGCACGCCCTTGGCGGGGCCGCTGACGAAGTTGATCTTCAGCACGTTGCACAACAGCACGCGGCGGAGCTGGCTGGCGGCGATGACGGTTTCGTCGCCGGTGATGATGCCGGCGAAGACCACCTGCACGCCGTCCGCCGGGCGGGCGAAGCGACGGCCGGCTTTTGTGGAAACGTCGCGGTACGGGTCGACGCCGAGGCGAAGTGCGTTGCCGTCGCTGGTGACGACGAACAAATGCAGCTTCGGGTCGATCTCCGGCTTGGCTTCGTTGAACGCGGTGGCCTTGGCGGGCAGCACGCGCTCGTCCATGGACAGGGCGGCGATGATTTTTTCGCCGTCCTTGAGCTTGAAGAGCTTTTGGATCGGCTCGCCGTACCCGGTGGTGGCGGGGATGTCGATGACGCGCGCGGTGTAGGCCGTGCCGTAGTTGCTTAGGAACACGACCGTTGCCCGCGTGCTGCCGGCGACGAGGGCGAGGATGCGATCGCCTTCGCGCAAGCGCGTGGTTTCCGGGTTGATTTCCTTCTGGCGTTTGACCCAGCCGTCGGCGGTGACGAGGACGTGGTTGTCTTCGGCGACGATGAAATCCTCGGCCGAGTATTCGACTTCGTCTTCGTTGTCCTTGATGAGGGTGAGCCGCTTCATCCGCGGCTGCTTGCCGTAGCCGTCGCGGAGTTCTTCGATTTCCTTCTTCACGATTCCCCAGCGGCCGGTGGCTTCGGTTTCGTCGAGCAGGCGGCGGATTTCTTTCGCGCGCTTGTTCTTCTCGGCGAGTTCGTCGGTGATGAGGTTGATCTCAAGCCGGGCCAGGCGGTAGAGCTTGAGTTCGAGGATGTCGTCGACCTGCTGCGGGTCGAGGCCGTCTTTGCCGCGACGCGGGCCGTGCGGGTCGATGCCGTATTTCTTCAGGATCTTTGCGGCCGCGTCGGATTTACCTTCGCTGGCGCGGATGATCTTGATCAGGTCATCGAGAATGTCGAACGCGAACGCGAAGCCTTCCAGCGTGTGGATGCGCTTCTTCAGCTGTTCGAGTTCGTGCGCGAGCCGCTTCGTGACGACTTCCAGGCGGAAGTGCAGGAAGTGCCAGAGAATCGCCTTCAAACCCAGGCGTTCGGGCCGGCCGACTTCGGGGTTGTCGGTCGGGATCAGGCACGTGAGGTTCACGTTGAAGTTCGTCTGCAAGAGCGTGTGCTTGAAGAGGAACGCCATCACCTTTTCGACTTCGGCGTCGCGCTTCAGTTCGAGCTCGATGCGGACGTCGTCCGTGCTGACGTCTTTCACGTCGGTCAGCAGCGGCATCTTACGGCTGAGGACGACCTGCGCGATCGCCTCCACGAGTTCCGACTTATTCACAGCATACGGGATGCTCGTGATGAAGACCGTCTGCGTGCTGCGGGTGGTCGGCCCTTTTTCGTAGGTGGCCCGCATTTTGATGGGGCCTTGGCCGGTTTTGTAGATTTCGAGAAGCTCGGCCTTGGTGTTGAGGATCTGCGCACCGGTCGGGAAGTCGGGGCCGCGCACGGCGTCGTTGGCGACGAGTCGGCTTTCCTGAATTTCCGGGTCATCGAGCAATTTCAAAAGCGCGTTGCAGATTTCGCCGAGGTTGTGCGGCGGAATGTTCGTCGCCATGCCGACCGCGATGCCCGTCGTGCCGTTGAGCAAGAGGTTCGGCACGCGGCTGGGGAGCACGACCGGCTCGTCGCGCGTGCCGTCGTAGTTCGGACGGAAATGGACCGTGCCTTGGCCGATTTCCTGGATCGTCTCGGCGGCGATCTGGGTGAGGCGGCACTCGGTGTACCGCATCGCAGCGGCCGGGTCGCCGTCGAGGCTGCCGAAGTTACCGCTGCCGTCGACCAGTGTCGCACGCATCGCGAACGGCTGCGCCATGCGGACGAGGGCTTCGTAAATCGAAGAGTCGCCGTGCGGGTGGTATCGGCCCATGACGTCGCCGACCACGGTCGCGCACTTGCGGTGCTTGGTTTCGAACCGCAGGCCGTTCTGCCACATCGTATAGACGATGCGGCGCTGGACGGGCTTCATGCCGTCGCGGACGTCGGGCAACGCGCGGCTGGTGATGACGCTGAGGGCGTAATTCAGGTAGCGTTTTTGCGCTAAATCGTGCAGCGGCGCGGCGTCTTCGCCGCCGGGCGGCGGGGCGGTGGGCGGCGGATTGCCCCCGGCGCCGTTGCCGCCGTTGTCGGTGGCGAAAAGGTCGTCTTCGGCTGCTTTGCCCGTGCGGTTCAGGGCCATCGAACGTCTCCTCAGTGTCGAAAATCGGTCGGTGCGGGGGCGGCGGGTGGGCCGACGCCTCCGTGCGTCATGACCGACGTATCGGCCAAACCCGGCCGAATCGTCCACCCGGGGCTTCTGAAACAGCCCCGGACGGGTACGGTTAATGTTAGGACAAAACGTGTCCTGAGTCCAGCGTTTTAGCAAGGGTTGCGGCGGACGACAACGCTTCTATGATTCGTGCGACCTAAGCCACCGACCGCATGGCCGACCCGAACGAACCAATTTCGCCCGACCCCGCCAACGCCGACATCGAGGCCACAGAGGCCGCCGTCGATTCGTTGGAACCCTCTGTCCTATCGATTGATGCGGTCACGACCGAGGAACTGCTCATCAGCCCGCCGCGGGTCTTGAGTGAAATGATCGAGGAAGCGCCGCGCCGGCAGGGCGCGCTCGTTTTAGAAAAACTCCCTATCGACCGCGCGGTCGCCGTCAGTGAATACCTTGACCCGAAGACGGCGGCGTCGATTTTCAAGGAAGTCGACGCCGGCACGGCCGCCGCGCTGGTGCTGGGGATGAACCGCGTCGAAGCCGCCATGGTGCTGGCGGAGATGGACCCGGACGACCGCGTCGACATCCTCGGCCTCGTCGACGCCGAGGCCCACGACGAGCTTCTCGCCGAGCTCGACCACGCCAAACGCGCCGAAACGCGTCATCTCGAAAGCTACGCCCCCGACACCGCCGGCGGCATCATGACGACGCAGGTGACCGCGCTCTACGAGTACCTCACCGTCGACGACGCCATCCAGATGCTCCGAAAGCTCAGCGAAGAGCTGGAGCAGATGTTCTACGTTTACGTGATCGACCGCATGGGGCATTTGGTCGGCGTGCTGTCGATGCGTGACCTCATTCTCGCCAAGCCGAGCCGGCGGCTGCGGGATCTGATGATCAAGGGCGTCCGCAGCGTGCCGGCCGGCATGGACCAGGAGGACGTCGCCAAGTTCATGCGGGAAACCGGCTACCTGGCCGTCCCCGTGGTGGACGACGACGCCCGTCTGGTCGGGCTGATCACCATGGACGACGTCATCGACGTCGTCACCGAAGAAGCCACCGAAGACGTGCTGAAGATGTTCGGTGCCGGTGCCGAGGAACGTCTGAACAGCCCGTGGTATTTCAGCTTTAAAAGCCGGGTATGGTGGCTGCTGATTAACCTCGGCACGGCGTTTTTGGCCGGCAGCGTGGTCGGCGTGTTCGAGGAGACGATCAGCAAAATTGCCGTGCTCGCGATTTACATGCCGATCATCGCCGGCATGGGCGGCAACGCCAGCGCGCAGGCGATGGCCGTCGCCGTGCGCGGGCTGGCGACGGGGAATGTCGACAAAAAGCTCCTCTTCCACGTCGTCCGCCGCGAACTCATTGTCGGCATCCTCACGGGCGTGATCTGCGGTGTTGTGACGGCACTGGTGGCCATGCTCTGGCAGGGCAGTCCGGTGCTCGGCCTGCTGGTTTGTGCGGCCTTAATCATCAACCACACGCTCGCCTGTGCCAGCGGGGCAATCATCCCGTTCATCATGAAACGCCTGGGCTTTGACCCGGCCCAGAGTGCTACGATCTTCGCGACGACCGTCACCGACGTCGGCGGCTTCTTCGCCCTGCTCGGCCTGGCGACGCTGATGTTCAAATGGCTTGTGCCGACGCACGGCGGCTAGGATTTGTAGGGGCGACATACATGTCGCCTGCTGCTCGTTCGGCAAACACGGGCGACATGTATGTCGCCCCTACAAGAGAATGCCCGAATCGTTCTTCGATTTTCGCAGTCGCGTCACCAAGCCGTCGGCCGAGGCGGATGACGCACGGCTGGACCGCGCGATCAGTGTCGCCGACCTGACGGCGCGGATCGACATCGCCATCAAACAGGGCGTGCCGGCATCGGTCCTTGTGCGTGGCGAGATCAGCAATCTCAACGCCCATGCCGCGAGCGGTCATTATTACTTCACGCTCAAAGACGCCAAGAGTTGCATCGACTGCGTGATGTTCCGCGACGCCGCCGCCCGATTGCTGGCCAAGCCGGTGGACGGCATGGAAGTGCTGGTATCCGGCGGCGTGCGGGTCTACCAGCAGCGCGGGCGGTATCAGCTTTACTGCCAAACCCTTACGCCCCTCGGCCGCGGGGCATTGGAAATTCGTTTCACGCAATTGCGGCTGAAACTGGAAAACGAAGGGCTGTTCGATCCCGACATCAAGCGGCCGCTGCCGGCGTACCCGCAGAAGATCGTGCTGATCACCAGTAAGCAGGCCGCCGCGTTGCAGGACATGCTGAAGGTCTTTCAGCGGACACCGTGGCTGACGCCGCGTGTGATTCACGTGCCCGTGCAGGGCGTCGGCTCGGCGGCGAAAATCGCCGAGGCGTTGCTGGCGATCACGCCGAAGGATGCAAACGTCGTCCTGCTCGGCCGGGGCGGCGGGTCGCTGGAAGACTTGTGGGAGTTCAACGAAGAGGCCGTCGCCCGCGCCGTGCGTGCCTGCCGCGTGCCGGTGATTACCGGCATCGGGCACGAGGTCGATGTTTCGATCGCCGACCTCGCCGCCGACTACCACGCCCACACGCCGACCGAGGCCGCCCAGGTCGCCGTCGCGAACTGGCGACGCGCTGCCGACGCCCTGGATAACGCCTCGACGCGGCTTACACGTTCACTCCGGCAGCTGGTCACGAACCACCGGCACCGGCTCACGGCGATCGAGCGTCACGAAGTCTTCCGCCGGCCGACCGATCGGCTGAATCGGCTGAAACAAGTCCTCGATGAGCGTCAGCGTGACCTGCGAATGGCCCTGACGGGCGTCGTCGGCACCTGCCGAAATCGCCTGGCGAAGCACGAAAACCGCCTGCACGCCCAACACCCGGCGGCCCGGCTCTCCCAGGCGAAGGAACGTCTCGCCCGCCTCTCAGCAGGCCTGGGGCACGCCCGGAAGCTGCGCCTCGCCCTCGCGGCGGGGCGGCTGGAAGCGTTAAGCCGGGAACTGACCGCCCTCGACCCCCGGGCCGTCCTGAAACGCGGCTATTCGATCACGCGATTAAAGAACGGCAAAACCGTCCTGAGCCCCGCCGACGTCAAACCCGGCGATCTGCTGATCACCCAACTCAGCGATGGCACGATCGAGTCGACCGCCAAGGATTCCAAGCAGATGGATTTGTTCGGCCAATGACCTGTAAGGGCGACATACCTATCGCCCGCGGCAAGATCAGCCTTCGTTGCCGCCGAGTTCGCGCTTGCGGAAGATCAGGATGCCAACGGTGAGCGCGAAGGCGGCGTAGAAGGCCGCGTACAGCACGGACAGGCCGACGTTCGTCCAGATATAGGTCGACGTGAAGACGTGGCTGGTGTCGCCGGAGTCCATGCCGAGCTTGGAGAAGACCGTGTACTTCTTCATGTCGAACACTTCCAGGAACGGCAGAAGCGTCGAGACGAGAAACGCCAGGCTTTTGGTGACAATCGAGCTATTGATGACGGCGTCGCTGAGGAACCGCGTGAGGTTGCCGGCGATGTACAGCAGGATAACGGCCGGCAGGTTCACGACGAGCGAGAAACGCGTCGAAATCGCCACACTGATCGCCGCCAGCGTGCCGATCTGCAGCCAGACCAACAGCAGGCTCGGGTACAGGCCCGCGAGGATGCTCGTCCGCATGTTGAACAGGCGGTTGATTTCACGCTCGTCGATCGAGCGGTTGTTGAGCATGTAATCGGTCGGGATGCGGAACCACGTGCACAGGCAGAGCAAGGCGCCCAGCACCGCGATCGCCATGCCGGCCGAAAGGAACAGGCCGAGATATTTCCCGAGGATCACTTCCAACCGGCTGACCGGCTTGCTCATGAGGGTGAGCATCGTCCGGTCTTCGATTTCTTCGTGAACCGACCGGCTGGTGGCGAACAGCGTCACGACCAGCACCAGCACGGTGACGACGTCCAGCCCGACGGAGGTGAACATGACGGTGTCTTCGCCGAGCGTGAAAAACGGCAGGAAGGCGAAGATCAGCAGGATGGCCGCACCGATGCTCAGCAGCAGCGAATAGATCGGCTGGCTGATGGCTTCAATGAAGGTGTGGCGGGTGATCACCCAGGTTCGGTACATGCGTGTCGGCTCCGTAGGGCCCGGAAATGTAAACGGCCGGCCGGCCGAATGCCAACGGTTACGCAAGAAAGTGGTCGACGGATGACGCCGAGAATCGAACTTCGCTTAGCCGCGAGCTTTGCTCGCGAGGTGGAAGGGCCACTCAATAACGCCGACGAAGTCGGCGGCTAATCGGACAACTCGGGGAAAATATGGCGATTACCGTCCAATGACGAACTGCCCGTAGTCGCCGGAAGCCGGTTCTTCGACCTGTTCGACTTCCTTGATGTGTGGCCGCATCCGCTCGTTAATGGCGGTGACAAAGCTGTTTACCTGCTGCTCCGGCCCCTCGGCCACGAGTTCGACCCGGCCGTCGGGCAGGTTGCGGACGAAGCCGGTCACGTCGTAACTGATGGCGAGATTGCGAGTGGTATAGCGAAACCCGACACCCTGAACCCGACCCTTGAAAAAGCAGTGACACCGGGCCGAGTCTGAAGTGGTCGCCATGGCGGAATATTAGCGGACGCTCCCGAAGCCACAAAGCGTGAAATAAACTTAAGGAGGCTGATTAATTCGAACCGCTGGCCGAATTGGCCTGGGCCGTCGTCCAGTCGGTCAGGGCGTGTCGGAACGACGTCCAGTCCGGCGCGATGTACTTTTGCAGCATCGGTTTAACGCCGGCCGGGCGGTAAAGCGTCCCTTCGGCGGTCGCGCCGATGCTCGCGGGCGATCGGCCGTCGCGCAGGTCGAGAAGCATCGCCCGAAGGCCGCCGGCGTAAGCGGGCGTCTCAAGCATCACCCGCGCCAGCGCCCAGCACTGGCCGTAAAAACCTTCGCGGATGACGAGGTCGCGCCCGGCGATGTCGCCGGCGTGCAGCTTGATCAGGTCGTCCCAGGGCAACAAACAGCCGGCGCGGCCGGCATCGGCTAAACCCTGCTGGCGTCGGGCGTTGCTGCGGCGATCGATCGTCACCGAGCGGTCCGTCACTTCCACCGTCTCGAACGTCGTCGCGAGCCCTTCCTCCAGAACGGGCGGCAGCCGCTGGGCGAGGTGCCGCGCGGCATACTGGTGCAAGCCCTCGTGCGCCACGACGCTCCAGAGGTCATTTTCATTGAACAGCCAGCAGACGAACGTGTCGCCGTATGCGTAGCCGCCCGGGCCGACGCTCAGATAGACCGCGGCGTCCGGGCCGGTCAGCTGTTGCGTGAAGGCGTCCCACTCATCGGGCCTGGCGAAGAAATAGACCGGCAAACTCGCAGAACGATTAGCCGCCGGCGGCACGAGGGCGGCGTACTGGGCGTAGGCGGTCTCCAGCACCCGGACGCAGCGGCCGACGACGGCGCGGTCGGTCACCGTCGTGCGGATCAGGTAATGATCGGTCCGAATCTCCTGTCCAGCCGCCCCTTGGAACGCCCAGGCCGACGTCCGGAACGGAAAATCGACGGCCGACGAAGCCGCCGGCCCGGCCTGGCAGCCGCTGAGCAGGGCGAGCATCGCCGGCCAGAGCGCGGCGGATTGTCTTTTTGCCCGCCGTCCGTATCGTGCGGCGATGGCCCAGGCCCGCGTAGACGTTATCAGCATCGGCACGTTGTCCCGTAACCTGCTCTGGAAAGAAAGCGAACCCGTCCGAACCCCGCACGCCACCACCACGCTCATCCGGGCCGGCAAGCGGACGATCCTCGTCGACCCCGGCCTGCCCGGGCAGATCCTGGCGGCCCGGCTTTACGAACGGACCGGCCTCCAGCCCGACGCCGTCGACACCATCTTCCTCACCAACGCCAAGCACGCCCACCGCGGCGGCGTGGCGGCGTTCGCCAAGGCGAAGGTCTACATCCACCCGATCGAACGCGAACGGGCGCTGCTTGACTTGTCCGTCCGCATCGAAGAAGCCGACGATGAAGACGACCGCCAGGTCCTGGCCAGTGAAGCCAAAGCGCTCAACGCGCTTCGGCCGGCGGAAGACAACCTCGCGCCGCAGGTCGACCTCTTCCCGCTCTTCGGCTACACGGCCGGGACATGTGGTATTCTGGTGACGAGCACGACGCAGACCATCCTGATCGCCGGCGACGCCGTCGCCAGCACCGACCACCTTCTCGCCGGCCAGGTATTGCCTGGGTGCTTCGACCTCGGGGCGGCGAAGGAATCGCTGCAGGAAGTCTACGAAATCGCCGACGTCATCGTGCCGGGGCACGACAACATCCTGCTGAACCCGCGGACGTTCGGCGCGTGACGCTTATTTGAGCCCGAACTTAGCCGGCTCGACTTTCGCTTGACCTAGCAGCCAGGCGACGACGTCTTTGTCGCTATACGCGCGGTCCCAGCAGTCGTGCCCGATGCCGCCGTACACGGTCTGTTTGGCGTGGCCGCCGGCGGTGTTGATCTTGGCGCACATGCCGCTGGTGTTCCAGACGCCGACGAACGGGTCGAACCGGTTGTGGATCGCCCAGATCGGGTACGTGGTGAGCTTGGGGATGTCGTCTTCGCTGCTGAACTGCGCACAGCGGCATGAGCGACGAGAAGCGGCCCGGGTAGCGGCCCCCGAGTTTCCAGACGGCCGCGCCGCCGGTGCTGAGGCCGGTGAGGGCGACGCGGTTGCGGTCGATGCCGAAGTTTTTCTCCGCATCGTCCAGCGTGGCGATGGCGAGCGGGAGTTGGTCGTCATCACGCCAGCTGTCACTGGTCTGGGCGAAGACGATGACGCAGTTAAAGCGTTCGGGGTTCTCCCGCACCGCTGGCCCGAGGCCGACTTTTGTCGCGCCTGTGCCGTCATTCCCGCCTTCGAATAACCCGTGCAGGAAGAGGATGGCCGGGTATTTCTGCTGCGGGTCGTAGCCGGGCGGGGTGTAGACGCAGTAGTTCCGTTTTTCGCCGTTGAAATTGAACGACTGCTTCTGAATGTCGGCATGCCCGTCCGAGGCGCACCCGACACCGACAAGGCCGATCAACGCGAGCAGAATGCAGCGGACGATCATGGGACGATTCTCCTAGTCCAATGCCTGGACGATTTTTTCCTGCAGCACCTTCGCGCGGCTGTTCGTGCCTTCCGCGATGCCGTTGAACATGATCGAAAAAACAAAAGTCGACCCGTCCTTGGCCCGCAGGAAGCCGGACAATGAACTGACGCCGTTGACGAACCCGCTCTTGCCGATCACGCGTTCCTGCAGGCTCGAGCCGGCGAAACGCTCCTTCAGCGTGCCGTCGGCACCCGCCACGCTCAGGCTGGCGAGATAAACGTCTTTGTGCCTGGCGTAAAATTCGTGCTCCAGCACCGCGACAATGCCGCCCGGCGAGATGACATTGTGCTTGCTCAGCCCGCATCCGTCATCAAGGGAAAACTGCTTATCGTCGATGCCGATCGACTGCAGGAACGCCCCAACGGCCGCAGGGCCGTTCTTCCATGAGCCGGGCTCGTTGCCCGTCTTGGCACCGAGCCGTTTGCAGAGCGCCTCGGCGTAAAGATTCATGCTGTCTTTGTTCGCCCGGGCGATGATGTGCGAAATGGGCGTCTCATAGACGGCCAGCGGCGTCCAGCCGTCTTCGTTCGTGCGAATCGTCGTGTCGCGCGTCACTTCCGTCGGCAGGGCGATGCCGGCCTTTTTGAAGACGTCGCCGAGCACCGTGGCCGTCATCAGCGGCGGGTTTTCGACCGTCACGCTGATCGGCTTGATGTTCGCCACGTCGATCTGCCCGCGGAGTTCGATCTTGTTCGAGTCCGGCATGCGCGACAGCCAGACGGCGTTTTTCTTGCCGCCGACGCAAGTGTTGGCGATCGGCGCGTAAGTCGTCGTTGGGTCGACCGAGTAATCGACCGTCTGCCCGATGCCCTTGGGCTTCAGATAAAAATCCAGGCAGTTCGCGTTGAAGTTCAGCCCCGCAACGCCGGCGACGTACCGCTTGTGCAACTGGTCTTCCGGCCAGTTCGGGTGCTGGAATTTATCGTCGAAGATGCTGTTGTCGTAGAGCAGTTTCGCCGCCGACTTCACGCCGCGGCCGCTCAACCCTTCGGCCCATTTTTCGAAGAGGGTGGTGCTCCGCCAGCCGGTGCCTTCCAGTGCCTCGGCATCGCCCAGTGACGGGTCGCCGTCGCCGACCAGGGCGATCGTGTCGCCTTTCTGCAGGAGCTTGGTCTTGAAGACGAAATCGGCACCCAGCCCGTCCAGAGCGGCGGCGGTGGTGATGAGCTTCAGATTGCTCGCCGGCACGAGCGGGTGCGTGCTCTCTTTTTCATAAACCACGCCAACGGGCTTGTCCGGCCCGAGGCGCATGATCTTGATGCCGACCTTCACCTTGGCCAGGTAAGAATCGCGCAGCACCGCGTTGATTTGGTCCGAAACATCGGCCTTGGCATCCATCGCAACACCGGCCAGGGCGGCAAAGGTACAAAAGGCAGTCCGAAAGGGGGCAGTCCGTCGCCACATTACACGCCAACTTAACGTTTCTTGCCGATGGGCCGCAATGGTTGGAATGTTGTTTTGTGTTTGGTGTTTTGATGTTTGGGAAGACGCGTCATCGTCTGCTTCCAAAACATCCCAATACAAAACACCAAACATCAAAACATCCAGTACCATGCCGTCGTGAGAATTGGACCGATCGAGCTTTCCGCCCCGTTCTGCCAGGCCGGCCTTGCCGGATACAGCGACCGCGCGATGCGTCTTGTCGCCCGGCGGCGGGGCTGTCCGTACGCCGTCACCGAAGCCTTGCTTGACACAATCATGCTTAACGGCGGGCAGGGGCTCAAAAATTCCATCGACATCAACGACGAAGACCACCCGACCGCCGGCCAGGTCATCGGCAGCGAGCCCGAAACCGTCGCGCCCGCCGCCGCCATTTTGCACAACGCCGGTTACGACGTGATCGACCTGAACTTCGCCTGTCCGGTGAAGAAGATTAAAAACAAGGCCCGCGGCGGCCACATGTTACGCGACCAGCCGCGGGGCCTGGGCATCCTCCGGGCCGTCCGCGATCGTCTGCCGAACGCCACGCTCACTGTGAGTCTGCGGCGAACGTTTTCAGACAACGAATCTCACGACACGCTCTACGGCCTGCTAGACGAGGCCTGGAACCTCGGCTACGCCGCCGCCCGCGTTCACGCCCGCAGTGTCGAAGCCAAATACAACGGCCGGGCGGATTGGGCGGCGCTCGCCGAGATCAAACGGCAATACCCGACGCGCACCATCCTCGGCAGCGGCGACGTCTTCACCGCCGAGGATGCCGTCCGCATGAAACGCGAAACCGGCGTCGACATCGTCTGGATCGCCCGCGGCGCGATCGGCAACCCGTGGATTTTCCGCGACGCGGCGAAGCTCTTCTTTGTAGGGGCGACGCCTGCGTCGCCCGCGAGCGTCAACACGGCCGACCGGGCGACGCAGGCGTCGCCCCTACAGCAAACCCTTCAGCCGCCCACCGTCGCCGAGCAACGCCAAGCCCTTCGCGAACACTGGGACGAATCGTTAAAAATCCACGGCGAGCAAACCACCGGTCGGCGCATGCGGAAGCAGGGCATCAAGTACGCCCGCTTCCACCCGCAGGCCGATTGGGTGAAGAAAGAATTCGTCAATGTCGCCAGCATTCCCGACTGGGCCCGCGTGCTCGACAAGTGGTACGCCGCCGACGGCCCCGGAGTCTGGCCCGCGCCCGACGCCGCCGATGAAGTCAACGCCAACCCCGCCGACGCCGGCTGCGGCATCGAGTGATGCAGAATTTCTCCGGGTACCACGGCGTTGTACTCAACGCCGTGGTGGGGCACCGAAAGGAAAACGCGCCTTCACCCCCACTACGGCGTTGAGTACAACACCGTGGCACCCGACAGAAGTTGAACCGCCATGCACTCCCGAACGCCCCCACGTAATCGTCTCGCCAAAGTTCTGCCCGATCGCTGGCGGCAGTTCCTCGTCGACCTCGGCTGTCCGAAGCGCAAGTACACCGCCGTCTGCCGTGCGACGCTCGTCGGCGGGCGCGTGATCGAAGACCTCATCATCGAGGAAGGCTGGGTCATCGCCCTCAGCAAAGCCGGCCTCGGCGGGAAGTTCGAGGAGCGTATCGACTTCCATCCCGAAGAAATCGACCAATTGGAGCTGAAGCAAGTCGTATGACGCCGCCTGCTTCGCCACGCACGGTCCGCATCGCCCTCGTCGGCCCGAGCCCGTGCGATCAGTGCAACGCCGCCTGCTGCAAGCAATCCGCCTGGCCGTTCGCGGTATTGCTTCAAGACGATGACGAGCGCCGCCGATTTCGGCCGTGGAGTACGACCACGCTACTCGCCGACGCCGACGGCGATACGAAGCCCGTCCAGGTCATCGCCTACCGCGACGGCCGTTGCCCGTTCCTGGGCGACGACGACCGCTGCACCATTTACGACGACCGCCCGCTAAGCTGCCGCCAGTTCGAGTGCACGCGGCGGTTCGGCGTGGACGAAACGTTCTTCGCCAGGAACCCGGCGGTGAAGCGATTACTGATCGACTGGTGAGACGCCCGGAAATTGTTGTGGTTTCTTGCGAAGCCATTGCCTCAAATTCGCCGGTCGCAGGATGGACATCAGGCGGCAACCCATCCACGAGCCGAACAGGGCGGCGATGAGGCCGCAGTAATAATAGTCAGCCTGACTCGCCTCAGTGACGAGATAGAACTGCCGGTGTTCGCGGGTGCCCGGGATGAAACTGGCCGCCGCGAGAAAGCCGTACAGGCCGAGTGCCCACGCCGGCACGGTCGTCAGCGTGGCCGTAATGACAGCGCCGACGAAAGCGAACGCCATGACGCCGTAGTCCCAATCCATTGGCCAGCGGTAGCGGTACAACCGCGGTGCGAACCACGCATCGGCAACGAATGTGATCATCAGAAATGCAATCGGCACCCACCACCGCTGTGATGTCCGCGGCATCGGTAAGTCACGATCGGCGTATTCAATCGGGCGATCAACAGGCGGTGCCATGCGGTCCACACAGGCCAATATACCCCGGCCAGGTTTTCCGGCCGGGCCGGGATTTTTTTGCCGACACAGCGGTGCCAGGGCGGTACAACCACAACTGCCGCCCACGCGGCCCGGCACCTCTGCCGGCTCTTTGACAACCTCGTGCCTGCGAACGCCAAAATGCCCTAAGTCACATGGCAAGCAGGGCAATTCTCTGCGCAATGGCGCACCCGATTTTCCGGCTGAAAACCAGGCCGCTGCAACACTTGTCGCGCACTGCGCGATTGTAAATATGCAGAACAAACTCGCGTGCAAAAAATCGACTTATGACGATTTATGCGTCGGTTCTGTCTCGGCCGTGTTGGTCTTTGTGACGCTGATGAACATTGCGGCCGATCATTAACAGCATCGCAATGCCGGCCAATGCACGAACAAATACGCGAATGCAAAGACACCAGAGTCTCGGTGCAAGTCGACAAACGCGAAACCCATAAGGCCGACGAGCCAACTGATCACAACGACAACGAGCAGCCCTTTTTCGCTGCGAGTGCAAAGTGACCAGAATTCGTGTTTAAATTTTCTCAAAGCGCTTCCAGCCGCTGCTGTTTGTCCAGTTCGATCAGCGCGGCGATGAGTTCTTCGAGGTTGCCTTCCATGACGGCTTCGAGGTTGAAGTTCTTGGTGCTGCTTTCTTCGCCGCCCAGGCGGTGGTCGGTGCAGCGGTTCTGGGGGAAGTTGTAGGTGCGGATGCGCTGGCTGCGGTCGCCGCTGCCCATCATCGCCTTGCGTGCGCCCATCGCGGCGGAGTGGATTTTGTCCTGCTCGATCTGGGCGAGTTTGGACTTGAGCAGTGTCCAGGCGCGTTCTTTGTTTTGCGTCTGGCTTTTGTGTTCGGTCATTTTGAACTGGATGCCGCTGGGTTTGTGCTTGATGTACCAGCCGGTTTCGACCTTGTTCACGTTCTGCCCGCCGGGGCCGCCGCCGCGACAGCCGAACTCTTCGACGTCCTTCGGGTTGATGTCGATTTTCACGTCGGGCAGTTCCGGCATGACGGCCACGGTCGCGGCGCTGGTGTGGATGCGGCCCTGCGTTTCAGTTTCCGGCACGCGCTGCACGCGATGGCCGCCGCCTTCGTATTGGAGGTGGCGGTAAGCGCCGTTGCCCTTGATGTTGATGATGCACTCTTTGAGTCCGCCGCGCTCGGCGTCGGAGAAGTCGGAGACTTCAAAGCGGTAGCCGTATTTTTCGCAGAACTTGGCGTACATCTCGTAGAGGTTGCGGACGAACAGGGCGGCCTCTTCGCCGCCCGTGCCGGCGCGGAGTTCGAGGAAGAAGCTGTCGACGCGGTTGTCCTCGGCAGCCACGAGCTCGTCCTTGATGGCTTCGATGAGTTGCTCGGCCTGGCTCTCCAGCTCCGGCTTTTCCAGCGCCGCCATCTCGGCCATTTCCTTGTCGTCGCCGGCAGCCAGTTCGGTCAGCTCGGCGATCTGCTTCAGGTGGTCGCGGTAGGTGTTGTAGGTCTTGACGAGTTGCTCGATGGCCCCGGCGGCTTTGCTGGTGGCGATGAGCTTCTGCGGGTTGCTGAGCGTGGCCGGGTCGTTGAGCTCAGTCTGGAGCGCTTCGTACTTCGTGCGTGTCTCTTCGAGCTTACGAATCAGCGGTGATTGCGTGTCTGGCAACATATCGAGTCCGGCAAATGAAAAAGGCACTTCGAATCGCAAAGCGACATCGGCGGGAGGGCGGCGAGGGGCGGCTAACGCTCGTGCATGGGGCGATAATCATACCGCATTCGCCGTTTTTGTCGTGTTTCTCCGCCGCAGACTACTTTGCGGGCAAGATCGCCCGGAATTTGGCCGATAGGCAGACTGTGGACCGCTCCCTCAACGTCGCCAAGCCTGCCGTCACGGCCGCCGGTTGCGTGCTGGCGTTTTGTCTCGGCGCTGCGTTGCTGCACGTTCGCCACGCTGTACGACGGCGACATGGAGTTGTTCGTCTACATGGGCAAGATGCTCGGGCAGGGCGGCCGCATCGGCATTGAGCTGATCGACAACAAGCTGCCGACCGTCAGCCTGGTGATGTGGCTGCCGTACCAGCTGATCGGCGCGTGGTGGCCGGGCTACGCACTCTTGAGCGTGGTGCTGGCGTGTGTGGGCGTCTGGGCGATCGCCAAAGCGGCTGCCGAGGTGCATCGCAGCAGCCTGCTGCCAACAGCGGTGATGGCGGCGGCGTGGATGAGCTTCCCGCTGGTCGTCTTCTCCGCGTTTAAACTCGAACACCTCACCGTGCCGCTGTGCGCCGTGGCCGCCTGGCTGTTCGTGCGACTGTGCAAATACCGACTCACGCGCGACGCGTTTCTGATCGGCCTTGTCGCGGGCATTGCCGCGATGGCCAAGCCGAACGCGCTGGCCGTTTTAGCGGCGGCGGGGTTGGTCGTCGTCAGCTGGCGTGAACTGACCGCCAAAACCCGCTTCCGTTTCGCCGCGGCGATGGCGGTCGGCGTGCTGATCCCGGCGATGATCGTCCTCGGCTACCTCGTCTTCAGCGGCGCGATCACCGCACTGCCGGCCGTCTACCAGCAGGTTCGGACCTACAATCAAAACAGTGTCTGGCACTGGCAACTGGTCGGCTTTAAGGCGCTGGCGATCCTGTTCCTGCTCGGCCTGCCGTTTGTGATGCGGTCGCTCGGCGAACGCCGCTGGGCGGAACCGCGGGAATCGAATCTGCACACGCCGGTGCTGTGGTTCGCCTTGATCTGGTTCGCGGTCGAAGTCATCGGCGTGGCGATGCAGGGCCGCATGTACGGCTACCACTTCCTGCCGATCACCGCGCCCGCCGCCTTGCTGTTCGGCCTCGTGCCGCGGCGGGTGAAGGCGTTCCCGCTCGTCGTCAATGCCGTGCCGGTGCTGATCATTGCCGTTTTCTGGGCGTACTTCGCGATGCTCTCGACGAAGACACCGGCTGACCGCCTGGCGGCGATCGACTACATCAAATCGAACACCGCCGCCGGCGATTCGGTCTGGATTGACGAAAACGCCCGCATCCTTGTCGAGACCGACTTGAAACCCGGCTCGCGCATTCCGCTGACGTTCATCTTTTCGAACGACGACACGTCGCCGACGAAATACGGCGGCATGCTGTGTGATGACCTCCACAATCGCCGTCCGAAGTTCGTGGTGCTGCCAACGGACACGCCCGGCTGGGCGGAAACTGGTGCGCGAGCGGAACGTCGAATTCTCCGGCCGCCCCGCGCGCGGCACGGCGTGGCTGGCGGCGTCGCGCGACATCCAGTCGACCGTTCAGGCCGACTACGCAATCGTGAAGGTCTTCGGTGGCAACACGGTGTACGAACGCCGCGACACGGTCACGAGAATCGCCGCTGATTGAATGTCTTCTGTAGGGGCGACGCCTGCGTCGCCCGCTCCGCGGAGTTGTGCATGTTCGCAGCGACCGGGCGACGCCTGCGTCGCCCCTACAGGAAGCGTCGCTTACTTTTTCTTCTTCCCGCCGAGCAGGTCGCCGAGTTTCTGGTCGAGCTTCTCGGTGGCATTTTGGAGTTTTTCCTTGGCTTGGCCTTCGAGGTTGGTGAAGTCGAGCGACAGCAGCTGCCGAACGCTCGCGGGCACCTTGTCGTTGTCGGCGGCCTTGGCGGCGAGGGTGGCGGCGACCTCCTGCAGCACCTTGCCGACGCTATCGCCGTTCGTCGCGTTGCCGACGTTCTTGAGGCTGACGCTCGGCAGGGTGACGCGGTACTCGGGCTCCAGCCCGGGAATGCCGGGCCGAATGGCGACGCTGGCGTTGGTGACGTCGAGCTGATCGATCACCACGCGAACGGCCTGGTCCTTATCGCCGGCCGGCTTCGGCTGGTCGCCGCCGCTACCTTTGAGTTTGTCGGTCAGGGCGGCCAGGTTCAGCTTGCCGTTCGCCTGTTCGATCACCAGTTTCGGCTCGGCAATGGAAACGTGGGCGATGCGAACGGGCCGCCGAACAGTTGCCCGAAGCCGCCGGTGCTGAGGTCGACTTTGCCGAGGGAGAACATCTGCGGCGCACTGAAACCGTCCGGCGACGCCACGGCGAGGTCGCTCAAGCCGACGCTGCCGCCGAACGGCGAGAGGCTCGCCGAGCCGACGGTGGTCGGCGTCTGCAGACTGGTCGTGGCCCCGTATTCGACGGCGCGGCGGACGAGGCCGTTGAGCGCCATCCAGACGCCGACCAGAACCAGCACAACCAGCACGACAAAGCCGATCGCCATCCATTTCCAGATTTTCAGAACCATTCCGATCATGGCATCTCCTTCGTGACCGATCCGAATCGGCGTTGACAGAGTCTATCCGCCACGCCACGATTCGGCCTGTCGAAAGGAAACTCGAAAGTGCTGCTCACCAAACACGAAGGCGAAACCTTCACCAACCAGACCGTCTATATCAGCGGCCAGGCGTTCATCAACTGCTCGTTCACGGCCTGCACGCTGGTGCTGCGGGAGACGGTCTACCACCTGGACCGCTGCACGTTCGAGCGTTGCAACTGGCATGTCGACTGGGTGCTGCTGTGGGGCAGCCCGGAATCGATCAAGGAGATCAAGGCGCTGATCGCCATGATTGAATCGGCGCAAGGCCAGCTGCCCGCCGACCAGAACCAGACGCCGGCATCATGAGGATTCGGCCCGGACGTGTTCGCCTGGCCGCGGCGGTCGCCGTTCTGACGAGCGTCGCGGCCGCGCGGGCGGACCTTCGCGCCGACGAACTGCTGCTGCTGGTCAATTCCAAAGTGCCGCAATCACTGGCACTCGCCGAACAGTACGCCAAAGCCCGCGGCGTGCCGGCCGAGCGGATTCTCAAGCTCGACACAGAAACCGGCGAAGACCTCACCTTCGATCAGTACAACGCCACGATCGCCAAGCCCGTTCGCGATTACCTCGCCACGCCCGCCGGGAAGGGCGTTCGCTGCCTGGTGACGTTTTTCGGCCTGCCGCTGCGCGTCGGCGCTCAGCCCGCAAATCCGGCCGATCAGCAGGAACTGCAGCGTCTGCGGAAGGCGATGGCAGACCTCGACGCCGCCGCCCCGAAGCTCGCACAGACGATGGACGACGCGGCGAAATCCGTCGGCGTCACACCGCCGGAAACGCGGCCGACGAACGTCTGGTCCGCCCGCCAGCACATCGCCGAAACGCAACGCCGCGTGCAGGCGATGCTGACAAGCTCGCCTGACCTCACCAAGCAGGCGGCGATCGTCGAAAAATTCAAAGCCGCCCAACAGCAGTCCAACGAAACCGCCTTGGCATGCTCGGCGCGGCGCCGACGACACAGCCGGCGGATTTGCCCGCCCTCGTCGCCAGGCAACGCGACGCCGACGCCCGGCAATCGCTCCGGCAGGGCGTCGCCCAGCAGGCCGGCGTGTTCGCGCTCTACCAGGTGCTGGAACAGCAGGTTCTGCTCATCGACACGTCCGACACGGACGCCGCGGTGGACAGTGAGCTTGCGCTGGTTTGCCTGCCCGATTTCGCGCGGCACCGCTGGCAGATCAATCCGCTGAATTTCAAGACGCCGGGCAACGACGGCGGCCTCACGCTGATGGTCAGCCGAATCGACGCGCCGACCGCCGAACTGGCCGGCAAGATTATCGACGACTCTGTCGCCGTCGAAGCCAAGGGCCTTCACGGCGTGGCGGTGTTCGACAGTCGCGGCAAGCCTCTGATGGTCGACGGCAAGCCCGACGGTTACGGCATTTTTGACCAGGCGATCCGCGACGCCGCCACGTTTTTCAAAACAAAAACGAAGCTGCTCGTCGTCACCGACGACCGCGAAGCCCTCATCCCGCCGCACGACCCGCAGACGCGTGAAACGTCCCTCTATTGCGGCTGGTACAGCCTGCGGCAGTACATCCCGTCGTGCCATTTTGTCCGCGGTGCGGTGGCGTATCACGTGGCGTCGTATGAGCTGCTGAGCATGCACGACACGCGGCGAAAAAGGGTGGGTGCCGAACCTCATCAAGGAAGGCGTCGTCGCGACGCTCGGCGCGGTCGCCGAGCCGTATTTGTCGTCGTTCCCACAGCCGAACGAATTTTATCCGCTGCTGGTCACAGGAAAGCCGACGCTCGCCGAGGCGTACTGGGCGACGTGCCCGATGACGAGCTGGAAAATCGTGCTGATCGGCGACCCGCTTTACCGGCCGTTCGCGAAGAACCCGCTGATCGCGCCTACGGACCTTCCCGCGCCGCTGGCCGCCTGGCTGACAAAAATTGAAGCGACCCGCGCGAGTGGTCGATAAAAGAAGTGGGATGGCAGACCGACCGCAACAGGCTCAGGGTGAAAGTTTTCAAATGCTCTGTCCGCACCTGCTTTGCCGCAAGGTGCTGGCCGTGCCTGTCGCCGTGCGCGGGCAGGTGGTGCGTTGCTCGCACTGCCAGAAGCTGCTGAAAGTTCCGCTCTCCGGCCAGAAGAAAGCCCCGGCCGCCGACGCGGCTTAGCGATCCACCCAAACCGCCGGTGGTTCAATTTCATCGCTCGGCGTGTTCGGAAATTTGGTCGGCGGTCGCGGCACAAGCAGCTTGATCGTCGCGTCCCCATCCACGACACACTGACAGCTCAACCGCTCGCCCGGCTGCGGCGCGAACTTGCCGATGGCGATCAAATCCTTTTCCGCCTGCGTGATTTTCGCCGGCTCACCGGAAATGAACTGCACCTTGCACGACGTGCATTTCGCCTGCCCGCCGCAGGAGTAATGCTGGTCCGCCTTGGCGTCGTCGAGAATGGCCTTGATGAGCCGCTTACCGGCCGGGATTTCGAATTCGCCGACGGCTTCAATGGTGAGTTTGGGCATGGCAGAACAATAGGCGTTCGGACGAAAAAATCGAGCCCGTTACGGCGGATTGTGACCGCCTTGGATCGACGCGATAACACGCGATGCGTCCCCAGTCTCCAGCCAATTAACCTCACCATCGGCGTAGACGACGTTGATCCCGTCACCGTTATGGCTCGATAATGGCTCGTAAAGAACGATCGTCTTAGGATTGATCGATTGATTCCAACCTGATTGATACGGGTAGATGTAATCGCAGTGATCAGAACCAGGCACGATTTTAGACGCCCAATTGTTGACCGGACCGACTTCGGTTCGTCTGCTAGGGTCGGCAGGGTCCAGAAAAACATCAGCACTTAGTTCTTGAGACACAACCAGCGTCGGCAAATCGGGCGGAAAGTCTCCGTTACGATCGGCGTTGATATATGCCTGGAATGCAAGACCAATCTTTCGCAAATTGGTCGAACATTGAATTTGTTTGGCTTGCCGTCTGGCTTGCTGTGCTTCAGGTCCAAATAGAATGATCAGAATGAATGCGGCCGGTAGCGCAGCGCGAGTGCTACTAGAGCAATTGCTTTTACCTTTGGCTTGCGCAACGAGTATTGCTCGGTAAATCGGATTCAACGGACCGCTTTGCGGGCTACTTCGAGAAGAACCGCTTGATCGAGTAGACCGTCGCCTGCCGTTGGACGGCGGCGATGCTTTCGAGGAGCGGGATTTCTTTGGGGCAGACCTGCACGCAGTTGCCGGCTTTGCCGCACTCGTGGACGCCGCCGTCTTCCATCAACGCCTGCAGGCGTTCGTCCTTCAAAGCGGCACCCGTGGGGTGGTCGTTGAACAGCCGCGCCTGGCTGATGACGGCAGCACCGACGAAGTGATTCGTCGGCGTGTACTGCGGGCAGGCTTCCAGGCAGCAGCCGCAGCTGATGCAGCGGCTGAGCGGGTAGCGCTCGTCCTGCAGTTCCTGGCTGACGGGCGGGCCGGCGCCGAGGTCGTAGGTGCTGTCGATCGGCACCCACGCTTTCACTTTCGTGAGGTCGTTGAACAGTCGGGTGCGGTCAACCCACAGATCGCGGACGAGCGGGAACTTGGTCATCGGCTCGAGCGAAATCGGGCTGCCGTCGGGGGAAATTCTATCGATCAGTGCCGAGCAGCTCTGGCGCACCTTGCCGTTGATGACCATCGTGCAGGCGCCGCAGACTTCTTCCAGGCAGCCGCTGTCCCAGACGGGCGTGGTGGTGTTCTTGCCGTCGGTCGTCGTCGGGTTCGCGGCGATGTATTGGAGCGCCGAGATGATGTTCATGTTCGGCCGCTTGGGCACGCTGAACTCTTCCCAGCGGCTCGGCTTGTTCGGGCCGTCCTGCCGCTTGATACGGATGACGATCGTGGAAGAGACGCTGGCCGACGGGGCTGACGAGGGAGTGCTCATAGGAACGTTTTGTATCGTATGGTTTTTAATCCCGCCGGACAAGAAACAGCAACCTGTTTGCCGCTTTTGAAAGTGGTCTGGCCGGGCGGCACCGGGAGGGGTACAACGGGCGGATGCTTTCCGTCCGCGTGCTGTCGTTGCCGGTGTTGTTGAAGGAATCCGACCTTTCCGGCCGGACGGCGGTGGTGTTCGATGTGCTGCGGGCGACGACGACCATCGCCGCCGCCGTGGCCGCCGGGGCCGAGGCGATCCGCGTTTATGGGACGCTCGATCTCGCCAAAACCGCCGCCCAGGCGTTCGCCGGGCCGAACCTGCTCGCCGGCGAGACCAACGCCCTTCGGCCGACGGATTTTGACCTGGGCAACAGCCCGCGTGATTTTTCCGCCGACCGCTGCCGGGGCAAGACGATCCTGATGGCGACGACGAATGGCACGCGTGCGCTCGTCGCCGCCCGCACCGCCGACGTGCTGCTGACCGGCAGTCTCGCCAACGCCGCCGCGACCGCTGCCGCCGTGCGCCGCGCGAACCTGCCGGTCACCCTCATCGGCTCCGGCACGCAAGGCGAAGTGTCGCTGGAAGACCTGCTCGGCTGCGGTGCCGTCATCGACGCGCTCGGCGACGGCGTTTCGCTCGACAACGACACCGCCGTCATCGCCAAATTACTCTGGCAGCAAAGCCAGGAACAACTGTCGGCCGTATTTCACCAGACGTTTTCGTCGCGAAACCTGCGGGCCGCGGAGCTTTTGCCGGACGTGGATTATTGCTGCGTCATGAACCGGTCGGCAATCGCCTGCCGCGTCTGGAGCGAAGGCGGCGAACTGGTGATTCGCGGCTGGTCAAACGACTGACGCCGTCACCGCGTCAGCGTGTCGACGCCGTCGGGCTTGCCGACGATCGCCACTGCCGCCATGCCGACGAACAGGCCGGTTTCCACGATGCCCGCCCGCGAGCGCAGTTGCCGGTCGAGGGCGGCCGGGTCGTCGATCTTTTGGAATCGGCAGTCGAAGATGTAATTGGCGTTGTCGGTGACGTACGGCGTACCGTCGGCGTTCAGGCGGAGCGTCGGCACGCAGCCGATCGACTTCAGGAATTTTTCGCTGACGATTTTCGCGAACGGCGTGATCTCCACCGGCAGCGGCTGCTTCGTGCCGAGTTGGGTCACGATCTTGCTTTCGTCGGCGATGATGATGAGCTTTTTCGTGTGCTGCGCGACGACCTTTTCCCGCAGCAACGCGCCGCCGAGGCCTTTGACGACATTCAATTTCGGGTCAATTTCATCGGCACCGTCGATGGTGATGTCGCAGAAATCGGTCTTGGAGAAGTCGATGATTTCAATGCCGAGCGATTTCGCCTGGTCGTCGGAGGCGTTGGACGTCGGCACGCCGCGGATGCCGGTGAGTCGGCCGGCTTTGATTTCGGCGCCGAGCAGGTCGATGAAGACTTTCGCCGTGGAGCCCGTGCCGAGGCCGAGCGTCATTCCACTTTTGACATACTGCAGCGCGGCGGCGGCGGCACGTTCTTTCAGGTTCATGGTCCGCGTCACGTTACACCGGTTCGCCGCCGACGCAACCGGCGGTATAAACTCTGCCATGTCACTGCTCGAACAGACCGTGAATTTGCGCGTCCGCTACCCGGAAGTCGATGGCATGGGGTATCTGCATCACAGCCGGTATCTGCAATACTTCGAGATCGGCCGCGTGGAGCTGCTGCGGTCGCTCGGGCACAGCTACGCCGAGCTGGAAAAGAACGGCATTTTCTTCGTCGTCATCAAGGCCGAGGTGAAATACCGCTCGCCGGCGCGGTACGACGATGAATTAGCACTCGTCACCAAACTGGTAAAGCGAACACACGTCCGCTACGACCACACCTACGAACTCAAACGCGGCCCGACTTTACTGGCCGAAGCGTCGACGACGATCGCCTGCGTCGACCGAAACGGCGAAGTGCAGCAAATTCCCGAATGGCTCGATGCGCCAAGCCGCCCGAGCCGGCGAGCATTACCTGATTTTGTAGGGGCGACGCCTGCGTCGCCCGCGAACGTCAATCGGGCCGATCGGGCGACGCAGGCGTCGCCCCTACATCACGCCGACTGCTTTTTCCGTCTTCCCGGTTTGCCACCTCGTGCGGTGTCGAGCAATTCGCGGGCCTGGGCGCGGGTGGTGTCGGTGATGCGGTGGCCGCCGATCATTTCGGCGATTTCTTCGATGCGTTCGTCGCCGTCCATGACGCGGACGGTCGTCTTGGTTTTGTCCTTGTCCTGCTCTTTGCGAACCGTCAAATGCCGATCGGCGTAGCAGGCGATCTGCGGCAAGTGCGTGATGCACAGCACCTGATGATGCTCCGCGAGCGACCGCAGTTTTTCGCCGATGATCGCCCCGAGTCGTCCGCCGATGTTCGCGTCGATTTCGTCGAACACCAGCACGCTCACCCGGTCGCCCGCGGCCAGCACGCCTTTGAGCGCGAGCATGATTCGGCTCATTTCGCCGCCGCTGGCGACCTTCCGCAACGGCGACTCGGCGAGGCCGGGGTTCGTGCGGACGAGGAATTCGATGTCGTCGGTCCCGGTCGGCCCGGGCTCGGCGGGGCGGACGTCGACGGAAAACGTCGCCTTCTCCATGCCGAGCGCACCGAGCTGGTTTTCGATCCGCGGCTTCAACTCCGCGGCCGCCTTCTTCCGCTTCGTCGACAGTTCTTTGCCGATCTTGGTCAGCTCGTCTGTCAGCGGTTTGATGCGCGCGGTGAGTTCGGTCGTGTCTTCGCCGGCGCGTTCGAGTGACGTGAGTTGGCTGCGCAGGTCGTCGCGCTTGGCGAGGGCATCGTCAATCGTCGGGCCGAATTTTTTCAGCACGCGATTGAGGACATTCAGCCGTTCGTTCACCTCGGCGAGTTCTTCCGGGTCGATCTCCAGCCGATTCAAATACCGGCCGAGGTCGAACGACGCTTCGCCGAGTTGCACCGACGCTTCTTTCACCGTGTTCGCCACCGCCAGCAGTTGCGGATCGACGCCGGCCAGTTCGGCGAGCGTGTTGGCCATCGTCTGCAGGCGATCGAGCAGGGCGTCGTCGGCTTCGTAGAGGGCCCCGTGAACGCCGGCCGCGTCTTTGCGGATGCGGTCGACGTTGTTCAGCACCTGCGCCGGCCCGTTAGCTGCTCGTATTCACCGGGTTTGGGATCGGCCTTATCAAGCTCGGCCAATTGGTAGCGGACAAAATCGAGCTGCTGTTCGCGCAAGCTGCGTGCCGGCCGCGAGTTCAGCGAGGCGGTGCTTGATCGCCGCCAGTTCGCCGAAGGTTTTTCCGTACGATTCCCGCAACGGCATGAGCCCGGCGAACTCGTCGATGACCGCCATCTGATTGCTCGGCCGAAGCAGGAATTGGTGGTCGTGCTGGCCGTGAACGTCGACAAGCGTCTCGGCCACGTTTTTCAGCATCGCCAGCGTGATCGGGCTGCCGTTGAGGCTCACGCCACTTCGGCCGCTGGCGTAGAGGCGACGCGTCAGCAGCACCTCGCCGTCGCCGGCCAGCTTCATGTCGCAGGCTTCTTCGATCTGCTTCAGCAGCCGCTTGTCCTTCACATCGAACACGCCGACTGACCCGGCCTTCGTCGGCGCCCGCGACGCAGCATGTCCGACGGACTCCGCAAGCCCAGCAGCAACTCGATCGCGCCGATCACCAGCGACTTGCCGGCCCCCGTCGCGCCCGTGAAACAATTCAGGCCCGACGCCAGTTCGATCCGCGCGTCGGCGATCACAGCGAGATTAGAGATGTGAAGTTCACGCAGCATGATTTTTGATTTGCGATTTGCGATTGGTAAACAGGTCGGCCCGTATTCCAATCGCAAATCAAAAATCGCAAATGAATTACCGAACCGAAGCCCCGGCGGCGATGGCGTCTGACGGCGACACCACGCACAGCTTGCCGCTGGCGTCGCTGGCGGCCAGCAGCATGCCGTTGCTGACTTCGCCCTTGATGACTTCCCGCGGGGCGAGGTTCACCACGACGACGATCTGCTTGCCGACGAGCGCCTCGGCCGTGTAATGCTCTTTGATGCCCGCCAGGATTTGGCGTTGCTCGTCGCCGAGGTCGACTTGCAGGCGCATCAGTTTTTTGCTCTTCTCAACGGGCTCGGCCTTGATAATCGTGGCGACGCGCAGCTGAACTTTGGCGAAATCGTCGTATTGAATGTGGGACGGCGTTTGGGGCTGGTCGGCAGTTGTCATAAACTTTCTCTTGCCCCGTAGTTTAGCCGCGAGTCGGCCCGGGGCGAAATCCGATGAAGACGTTTTCTGTGGCGACACTCGGCTGTCGCGTCAATCACTACGAATCCGAACAGATCGCGGCCGTGCTGCGCTGCGCGGCCTCACGCAGGTGGCCGCCCCGGCGGGCGACGTGCGGGTCGTTCACACCTGCAGCGTGACCACCGAAGCCGCGGTGAAAAGCCGTCAGACCGTCCGCCGGGCGACGCGATTGCCCGTGCTCGGCCAGCGTGAAGAGACGGTGCCCGGCATCGACGCCGGCGACGCCAAAGTTATCGTCACCGGCTGCTGGGCGGAAAGCGACCGCGCCGCCGCTGAGGCGCTTCCCGGCGTCGCCGCCGTGCTCGGCCACACTGATGACATTCAATCGCGACTCACGAATCTTTTAAACGATTGGCTGCCGAAGACTGCCGCAACGGCGGTATCGTCCGGCCGGGGCATGATGAGCCTGCCTCAGCTCGGCGAACGCCAGGCGACGCACCAGCGCGCGTTCCTGAAAGTGCAAGACGGCTGCGACGCCCACTGCACCTACTGCATCATCCCCCAACTCCGGCCGACGCTCTGGAGCAAAACCGCCGCCGACGCCGTCGAAGAAGCCCAGGCCCTCGTCAATGCCGGGCATCGTGAGATTGTGCTCACCGGCATTTTCCTCGGCGCGTTCGGCCAGCCGACGGCGCTGCGGCGTCGCCAGCCCGCCGGCGAAAAGCCGCTCCAATCGCTCGTCCGTGCGCTCTGCACAAAAGTGAATGGCCTGGCCCGGTTGCGGCTCAGCAGCATGGAGCCCGGCGATCTGGACGACGCCTTGATCGCGGAGTTCAAACAACACCCGCAGATCGTGCCGCACTTTCACCTGCCGTTGCAGAGTGGCAGCGATGCCGTGCTGCGAAAGATGAACCGCCAGTACGGCCGCGGGCAGTTCATCGACATGGTCGACGCCCTGCGCGACGCCTTCGACCGCCCGGCCCTCACGACCGACATCATCGCCGGCTTCCCGGGCGAAACCGATGAATCGTTCGAAGAAACCGTGGCCGTGGTGGATCACGCGAAGTTCCTGCACATTCACGCCTTCCCCTACAGCCGTCGCCCGAACACCGCCGCGGCCCGGTGGACCGGCAAAGCCATTCCGACCGCCGTCACCGACGCCCGCATGGACACCCTGCGCCAGCACCGCCAATCAATTCGCAAGCGAATTCGCCGGCGGTTTTATTGGCGAAACGGTCGAGGTGCTCGTCGAGCACTCCAAGCCCGGCCAGCCGCCGCACGGGCGGTGCGAGCGGTATTTTGAAGTCCATTTCGAAGATACCGACGCAAAACCCGGCGACCTCGTCAAGACACGCGTCGACCGCGTCACCGCCGGCCGCGTGCACGGGACGGTGCTGCGATGATCGCCGTCGTGCAACGCGTGCGATCGGCTTCAGTGACGATCGGCGATTCTGTCGTCGGAAAAATCAATCACGGCCTCTGCGTGCTGGCGTCGATCGAAGCCGGCGACACCGATGCCGAACTCAAATGGGTCGCCAATAAACTTATCGCCCTGCGCATTTTTGCGGACGGCGACAAGGCGTATCACCTGGACGTTTCGCAGGTCGGCGGCGGCGTGCTGCTGGTGAGCAATTTCACTGTCGCCGCCGTCACCGCGGCCGGCCGGCGGCCGACATTCGAAACCGCCATGAAGCCCGACCTCGCCCGGCCGATGTTCGACCGGTTCGTCGCCGTCGTTCGCGATACCGGCGTGCCGGTCGCCACCGGTGAATTTGGCGCAGACATGATCGTACAGATCGAAAACGACGGCCCGAGCACGTTTATCGTGCAATCGCCACGCAAACCCGAGGCCGGCCGATGAAACTCCCCGTGATGGCGGGCCGAATCGCATCGCCCGAAACGCTCTGGCGGCGATACGTGGACGTCGCATTCGATCACGCGCTGGCGCTCGGCGAAGCGACGGACGTCGCCGGCGGCCGGGCGGTCGTCAGGCACGCCGCCCTTGATTCAAAACCCGAACTCGTCTGGGCGGAACTCGACGCCACCGGCCGCGCTGACATGGCGGACTTTGTCACGAGGATCGCCGTCAGCGGCAGCGTGATTTCCACCGGCGGCCACGCCAGCGACGGCGTTCTCCGCGCGGCAGGCTGGCACTCAATCGCCGGCCAACTCGTGCGGCTGACGAACGCCCGGCCCGCCACCGATAAAGCTTCCGCCGGCGTTATTTTGCCCGCCCGCGCCGCGATGGCGGCTGTCACTCGGTGGTGCGAAGCGCGTACGGATCTTGACCTGCTTTCCCACCTCGATGACCCGCATTATGACGCCTTCGTCCTGCTACGTGACGGCATGCCGCTCGCCGTGGCGGGGATGCAGAGTCGCGGGCAGGTCGGGCTGGTTTGCGACGCGTTTGTCGAGCCCGCAGAGTGCCGCAGCGGTTTGGGCGTGGCCGTGTTGAACCGTTTGGTCGACCTTGCCGCGCGGTCGCAATTGCTCGACGTTTTTGCGACGAGCACGAACGAAAACACCGCCGCCGAGGCCTGGCTGAACCACGCCGGCTTCGTGCCGGTCATGCCATTCATCACTTACACGGCCCGCTAGATTCACGCGTCATTCCGCATGATTTCCCGCAACAGCACGGTGGCGTACGAGCCGGCGGGCAGCATGAACGCGAGCGAAATGTACGGGCCGTGCTCGTCGATGCCCGACTCGGCGTGCAACTCTTCGGGCCGCACCCGCAGCGGGCGGCGGCTGCCGGGCAGGGGCATGGCGTCGAGGCCGCTTGCCACGCCCGCCGCGGCGAGCACTTCCTTCTCAACGTCTCCAGCGACTGACGCCGGAACCATCATTTTCGAACCGACAAGCGGGCCCGTCGGACTGATCTCAAACCGCTCGGCCCGCTCGCGTTCGGCAACGGCGCTTTCAACGCGGAAGACGGCGCCGCCGTTGTGTTTGTATGCGATTTCGCCGTCGAGAATCTCATCAAGTTGCTTGATTCGTGCCGCCACCGTTGCGTTAAAGAGCCGCGATTGAACGGCCGACATCCAGAGGTCGACGACGCGCGAATCGATCGCACTGGCGACCGCCTCAACGGGTTTGCCGTCGTTCAAACGGCGTAACGCGTCGCGCTCGTCTTTCCCACGGCGGGGCCAGCGTTCGAGGGCGGTTTTAGTGTCACCGGCTTCGTACGCCGAACGGGCGGCGTGTTCGTCGGCGTCGTCGGTTTCACGGGGCCCGCCGAGCAGCAGGCGCAGCACGCCGGCTTGATCGCCGCGGAGCCGCGCGAGGCCGAGTTCGTCGTTGAGGTCGCGACGGCCGAAGCGTTGCGGGCCGAAATAGTTCGGCATTCCGCGGCGCGCGAGCGTTCGCAGCGCCAGCGTGAGCGTGACGACTTTCATCGGGTCGACGTCGCGAATTTTGATCGTGAACCGATTGCCCGCCAGGTGACCCAGACGCAGCTTGTTGCGGTGACGATCGACGTAAAGCACCTTGAGCTTGTCGCCGCTGACGTCGACGACGGCTTCGGGCGTGGTGCCGCGCAGCGTGACCCACTGCCGCGTGACGGCCGCGGTGTCTTTCAGGCCGGCGTAGCCGATGTCGCGGCGGTGGACTTTCAGTCGCCGCGACAGCAGGTCGACCATGTCGATCGTGCTGAGGCCCGTTTTTTCGATCTCGGCCATGACGTGTTCGCCGTCGCCGCAGGGTTCGTAGCGGGGCACTTCGTGGACGACAAAATCTTCCGGCCGCTGCTTGAGCGTGCCGCCGATGCCGGCGAGGTCTTCGATGAAATAAGGGAGTGTCATTCGGTCTGTCCGACGGTAACAATTTCACGAACCGACGTGAAGACCAGGTACGCCGCCGTCACCGGCCGGCCGGTGACGCGCTGGAGTTGTCGGCAGTAGGCGTCGACCTGCGGGCGGTAAAACTCCACGCGGCCGGGCAGGGTGTGGTGCGTGACGCGGTCGGTCTTGTAATCGATCAGAACCAGGCCGTCGTCGTCGATCAGCATCGCATCAATTCGGCCGCGGACCATCATCAGCCGCCGGGCGACGTGTCGCCGTCGACGGGTTGCGAGTAGACGATTTCGAATTCCCGTCGCAGCCGATTGCCGGCGGCACGGCAGCGGCGGCCGAGGTCGGTTTCGGCGAACCAGACGACCTGATCGACATCCACCTGCTCGGCAACGTCAGCGCGAATGAATCGGCGTTCGACGAGATTCCGCACCTGCGCGCAATGCCATCCGGTGACGTATCGCCCGCAAAATCCAGGCGTTGCAGCACGACGTGCGTGAGCGACCCGCGGTCGGCCGGTGACAGTTGGCGATCGGGCGTGACACACCGCGCGGGCCTGAGAATGGCGCTGAACTTCACAACATCGGCCGTCGATGCGCTCTCACTGCCCGTCGTGCCGCGGCCGGATTTGGTGAGCTGCGTGACCGTGGCGACAGCGGGCTGCGTGCTGAACTTTTGATCGTTGTACGTGAACTCAAGCCGCTGAATGGCACGCCGAACTTCGGCCGACGGCTTGGGCGGTGTCGGCAGCGGCTGCAGGTCGGCCAGCAGCGAAGGCGCGTCGTTCCGGCTGTTCGGCGTTAGCACACCGGCGGCGAGTTGGTCGATCTCTTCAGACGTGTAAACACGGCGATCGAATGCGGCCGGGTCGATCGAAACCGCCTTCGCCGCCGCCATGCCCAGCCAGTCGAGCATCGACCGCGCGCCGAGCACGTCGCCGGCGGGAATCGGCCCGCGGTGGCCTTGCCAGGCGTCGTCCCAGGCTTGCGGTTTGGCGGCGTCAGCGCTGCCGATGAGGATGAGTTTTTCACGGGCGCGTGTCGCGCCGACGTAAAGCACGCGGAGTTCTTCCGCGAGCGACCGCCGGCGGATTTCGTGCTGCGCCACCGTGCTGGCCAGCGACGGGTAATGGACTTCGCGGTCGAGGTCCACCGCCCGCAGGCCGATGCCGATCGTGTCATCGAACAGGATCATGTCGCCGGCTTCGCGGAGGTTAAATTCCTTGCCGAGGTCGGGCAGGATGACGATCGGGAACTCCAGGCCTTTGCTTTTATGGATGCTCATCACGCGCACGGCGCGTTGCTGCCCGCTCGCCAGCGACGGCATGCCGAGATCGGCCTGTTCTTCGAGTTCGCTGAGGTAGTGCAGGAACCGGGAAAGGGTCGGGCGGCGGAAGCGGTCGAACGCCTTGGCACGCTCGTGCAGGTTATTGAGGTTCGCCATCCGCTGTTCGCCGTCCGGCAGACCGGCGACGAAAACGGCGTACTGCGTCTCTTCCAGCACCTGCCAAAGCACGTCGGCAACAGACCGCTCCGCCGCGGCCTGCCGCCAGCGATTCAGGCGATCAAAGACTTTTCGTAAATCGTCCGACAAAGCGTCCGTTTTTTCGTTCGCGTAGCGTGCCGCCGCCCGATGAAACCACGGCACGACCGACGCAGGATAGGCGATGCGGATCGCCGCCATGCGGTCTTCCGGCGCGTCCCACTGGCAGAGCGGCGACCGCAGATGGCCGGCCAGGTCGTACTCGCTGCGTTGGTTCTCGATCAGCCGCAGGGCACAGAGCACGTCGCGAATTTCCGGCGAATTGAAAAACCCCGTCGTACTGTCGGCCAGTACCGGAATGCCCGCGCGGCGAAGGGCAGACGCGTAACGCTCGGTCTTCACGCGAACCGTGCGCAGCAGCACGGCGAAATCGCCGGCGTCGGCGGGGCGCTGCGATCCATTGCGATCGGCGACCATCGCCGGCGCTTTGCCGGTCTTGCCCGTCAGTTCCAGAATCCGCTCGGCCACGAGTGCGGCCTCACGCTCGTCGGCGTCGTAGTCCGACACCTCGGCGGCCGGTTTACGCTCGATGACGTGCAGCTCGATCGGTTTGCCGCTGAAGCCGTCCGGCGATTCCGGAAAAGTCGCGCCCGGAACCAGCCGTTGCGAGTCGTCGTAATCCACCTCGGCGGTGGCGACCGTCATCAGCGATTCGAAGACCAGGTTCAGCGTTTCCAGCAACGGGCCACGCGAGCGGAAGTTCATCCGCATGTTAATGACGTCGCCGTCGCGCGGCGGCTCGGCGCTGTACCGTTCAGACCTCGCAATGAACCGTGCCGGGTCGGCCTGGCGGAAGCGGTAAATGCTCTGCTTCACGTCGCCGACGCAGAATAAATTCCCGTCGGCTTCGCGCGACAAGAGCTTGATGAGCGTGTCCTGCAGTTCATTCACGTCCTGATATTCGTCGGCCAGAACGTGCTTGAAATGCCGTTGATAGTCTTCGGCGATTGGCGTGGGGCCGCCGGTGACGGTGTCGCGAAGAAGGCGCAGGGTGAAGCGTTCGAGGTCTGAAAAATCGAGCGAATTGATCTCACGCTTGGCTGCGGCGTAGCGGTCGGCGAATGCGTCTGTCAGCGCGGCGAGTGCGTCGACCGCCCAGAGCGTTCGCCCGAGTTCGGTTTGCAGCTCCTCTTCGGTGTAAAGCAACAGGCTGGTCTTCTTGAAATCCTGCAGCGCCTCTTTCACCGCATCAACGGCCGGCTTGTAACGCTCACGGATGGCGGCATCTTTAACGGTCGGCAGGCGGGCAAATTCAGTACTGCGGATGATGTCGGCGGCCTGGTCGAAAGAGCGGTCCGCGAGCGCCTGTTTCCATACCCCGGCCGCTGCCAGGAAATCATTCGCGGGCTGCGCGTAAGCCGATGCACCTGCGTTGCGGAGATTGGCCCGCAATCGCTCGGCGGCGTTGAGGACCGAGTCCAGCCGCTCGGCGAGAATGCCCAGCATTTTTCGGCCGAGTTCGGATTCGCGCAGCGGCAGGCGGCTGGCCTCTTCGAGCCGCAGGCGTCGCTCGGCGAGCCATTGCGGCGGATCGCACAGGCTGCTCAGGCGCCCGTGCATCGCCAGCAGCGTGCCGATGAGCCGGCGCGTCGACCCGCCGGCGTAGGTTTCCAGCAATCGAACGATCGGCTCGGGGTTTTCTGTTTCCAGACGCCGCTCGACGACGTCTTCGGCGATGTCCTGGCGGAGCAATCGCGCTTCGTCTTCGTCGAGCAGCCGGAAGTTCGGATCAAGCGCGGCCTCGTGAAAATGGCGGCGAAGGATCGAATTGCACAGGCTGTGAATCGTCCCGATCTGTGCGCCCGCCAGGAGCATCGGCTGGCGCAGCAGCCGCGTGTCGGCGCTGCCGGCGGCGCGTTCGTTGAGCTTTTTGCCGATGCGGCTTCGCATCTCTTCGGCGGCGGCCACGGTGAAAGTGACGACCAGCAATTCGTCCGCATTACACGGCGGCGAGGCGTCGCAGACGAGGTGTGCGCACCGGGCCGCCAGCACTTCGGTCTTGCCACTTCCGGCGGCCGCGGAAACCAGCAGATTGCGATGTTCAGTTCGGACCGCGCGGAGCTGGTCTGGCGTAAAATCAGGCTTCAAGCGGGCCGCCTTTCGCGTTGCGGATGAGGGCGAGCGCTTCCTCGCGCGCAGCGACGGCAGCTTCTGATATTGGTTCAGCGAGCGGTCGATGCGACAAACCCGCTGCAGATCACACCGCTGGCAGGCCGTTTCGCGGTTGATGAGGTACGGCAACACCGCGATGTTGCCGCTGAGAATGTTGTCGGCCAGGTCCGCGATGATGGTGCGGACGTAATCAATGACATCGTTAAGCACGGCGTCGTCGATGCCGTCGTTGCCGGAGACGTAGAATTCGCCGTTTTGTTTCACCTTGTAACTCACCACGCGGCTGGCGCCGGCGTCGCCCAGATCGGGATCAAGGTCGCCGACATGGCCGCGTGTGACAACGCCGCGGGGCTTTTCTTTCAAGTGAAACGCCTCTTCGTCAGGCGTCGGCGATTGCTGCGGGTGTTCGACGCTTTTCGTGCCGCGTAGCACTTTCACGTAGAGCGCTGCCGCCGGCTGCAGCGGGCGGGCGAACAGCGTCGGGCCGTGCTCGCGGAGGACGAGCAGATAGGTCAACAGCTGCAACATCAGGCCGTGAACCACGTAGCCGAAATCGAGCGAATCGCCGGTGAGTTTGTAATCGATGACTGAATAGGCGGACTGGTGCGTATCGGTGTCGATGCGGTCAATCTTCCCGCGGATTCGCACGGCATTGCCGGCCGGCGTGTTGAGTTCGACGGCGGGCAGCGTTTCGTTCGGGCCGAAGACCAGCTCCGTAAACGCCGGCCGCATTCGGCCGATGCCGGAGCTCACCTGCTGGGCACGCAACAGCTTGGTGACGGTGCGGTCAAGTTGTTCGAGCGTGAAGCGGCTGCGCGTCGGCGAGGAAAAGCTGGTCGGCGATTTCGTTCGCCAACTCGCGGGAAACCTGCCGCACGTTTTCCGGCGTGATGTCGACGGCGGCAAAGTCGATCTTCTTCTGGATCGCGTCGTGAACGATATTGTCGAGCACGGCGTGATACAGATTGCCGAGGTCCATCGCCGAAAACTCCGGCGTCGGCGGCCGCTGCAGCCGCAGGCCGTAACGGGCGAAGTGCTGGAACGGGCACGCGGCGAAGGATTCGAAGCGCGACACGCTGCCTTCCAGTGGCGAGCCGAAGAGCTTCGGCGCGATCTCTTTCGACAGCGTCGCGCGGTTCAGATGTTTCAAGCCCGGCCAGGCGAGGCGGCGAACTTGCTGCAGGCGATCGCCGGTCGATTGCCGCATCCATTCATAGATCGCCGCATCGGCATCGCCGGTGATGGAGACGGTTTGCCGGCGTGCCCATAGCAGGGCGTGTGACACCGCCTGCTCTGGTGTCGTGATCCGGTCGACGCCCGTCTTCACCGCCTGCGGCGTAATGCCGGGCAGTGCGTGAGCGACCTTCGTCCAGAACGGCGACGGCGCGCGAATCCTGCCCGTGCGAATCGCGTGCGGTGCGGATGAGGATCAGCCGTTCTGACGCGCGAGTCAGCGCGACGTAGCCGAGGAATCGTTCCAACAGCAGCGAGGTGCGCGTCGGCGGCTCGACTTCCAGGCCGGCGTTGAGAAGTCGCACACGATCGGCGTCATTGAGAATCGGCCGTTCCTGCTGGCAGAGCGGAAAATCGCACTCGTTCAGGCCGACGAGGATGACCGCCTTCGGCTCGCCGACGCGTGTGCGATCGACCGAGCCGACCAACACCTGATCGATCGTCGGCGGCACAACGGCCAGGTCGAGTTGGTCGAGCGATGTCTGCAGTAATTTGAAGAAATCACTGCCGCTGACTTCCACGCTGCCGAGCAGGTCGTGCATGCGGTCGCACAGATCGGAAAACTGTGCCCAGACCTGCTCTTCCTCCTCGCGGCGCTCGACGGCGTTGGCGATTTGCTGCTTCTCGGCGGCCTGTTGAAACGCCTCGATTCGGTCGGCAATCGCCTGCCGAACGTTCAGGCGGTCCAGCGCGGCGAGCAGGTCGCAGACGTGTGCCGATATCTTTCTCGGCCCTTCAACCCCGGCCGGCGTTACCAGCGGACTGATGGCTTGGCGAAGGAAGGTGGCGGCACGGTTGACGTCTGCCAGATCGCCGTCGCTGAAGAGGCGGTGCTTGTCGTCGTCATCACGGCGTTGATACGCCCAGGCGTCGTCTCGCATCCACGCCGACGCCGTCAGCCGGTGTTGCTTCACGTAGTCGGCGAGCAGGTCGATCGTTCGCGGCGGAATGCCCACCAGGCCGGCGTTGAGAAGGTCGAACACGCCGTCGTGCGCCCAGCGTGTCTGGACGATTTGCGCGACCGCCTGCACGGTGCGGAGCAGCGGGTGATGCACCGCCGGGCGGCGGCGGTCGAGGAAATACGAAATGCCGTGCGAACGAAAAATCGCCTCAAACCGCGCGGCATACGAATCCGCCGAGCGCGAGCACGCAGATATCACGCTGGCGATAGCCTTGGAAGAGCAGCCGCTTGACCTCACGGGCGGCGACTTCCACTTCGTCGCGGTCATCGGCGGCCAGGCAAAGGCGCACCTCGTCGTCCGGCGAATCCGCCTTCGGCGGGGCGTCGTCCATCGCGTGCGCGACGGCGCGCAGCGGGGCACTTTTCCATCGCCGATCCGCCGAAAGAAGCAGCGGCGGGTCGACCGGCACGTCTTCGGACTTCATCGCGAAATACAGCCGGCGGTACGCCTCTTCGGTGCGACGGAAGAGGCCGAGTTCGTTCGGCAGCAGATTCGGGTCGGCCACGATCGGGGCGGCGGGGTTCAGCATCAGCGCCACGAACGTCTGCCGCGCCACTGCCGCCAGTGCCACGATGATCTGCCGCTCGTACACGGTGAACTCATAAAAATCGTCGACGAGCAGCAGGGCGTTCTTCGCTTCCGGCCAGGCCCGCAGTTCGGCGGGCGCTTCGGTCTGACGTTTGAAGGGATCGAATTCGTGTTCGATCAAAAACGCCTGGTAGGCGGCGTAAAGCGACGCCAGGTCGCGAAGTTTTCGGGCGAGCTGCTGGGACGCGGTGTCGCCGTCGGAGGCTTTTTCGGCGGCTTCGATGAGTTCGGCGGGCGTGCGGCCGGAGCGTTCGATCTCTGAGAACGCCGTGTCGATTTCCCCCGCCAGCCCCGGCCGCCCGGCGCTGCGGCGGAAGTGTTCGAGCGTGTCGCCGGACTGCCGGAGCAAATGCCCGATCAACAGCGACCGCCCGACGGCGTCGAGCTTCGCGCCGGCGGGGCGGCCGTTTTCCACGAACGCCGTTTCTGCAATGTCTTCCGGCGCGACAATCCGGACATTCGTGTAGCCGCCCAGCCGCGGGTCGGTGGCGATCGCCCGTTGGGTGTTGAACGTCGCCTGCCGCGGCACGAGGTAAATGACGTTGGCGGCCAGTGGATCGGGCGTGACGTGCTCGACGAGGCGGTCGCGCAGAAAGTGGGTTTTGCCCGTTCCCGCCCGACCAAGGACAAAGCGCACCGCCATGCCGGCGATCATATCGTGGCCCGGGCCGTGTATCATCTTCGGCATGAGCTTCGAATTGCCCGTTCGTCCGCGTCGCCTTCGTCAACAGCCGCAACTGCGGGAAATGCTGCAGCGTGTGGAACTCCGCCGTAGCGACATCATCGTGCCGGTGTTCGTTTGTGAAGGCGCGGGCGTGAAGCGGGCGATCGGCAGCATGCCGGGCGTGTTTCAGATGTCGGTCGACGTCGCCGCCGACTGGCTGACCGCCCGTGCGGCCGCGGGTTACAAGGCGTACCTGCCCTTCGGCGTGGTCGACTCGAAAAAGAAAGACGCCACCGGCAGTGAATCGCTGCACGAAGGCAACGTCGTCTGCGAACTCATCCGCGAAACCAAACGCCGCAAGCTCACCATGGCGGCCATCCCCGACCTCTGCCTGTGCGAGTACACCGACCACGGCCACTGCGGCCCGCTCACCGCCGACCGCGGCGACGTCGATAACGACGCCACGCTCAAGCTGCTGGCCGCCCAGGCCGTCAATCACGCCAAGGCGGGTGCGGACGTCATCGCCCCCAGCGGCATGATGGACGGCATGGTGGCGGCGATCCGGCAGGGCCTGGACGCGGCGGGGTTCAACCACGTCCCCGTTCTCAGCTACGCCGTCAAATACGCCAGCGCCTACTACGGCCCGTTCCGTGACGCCGCCGAGAGCGCTCCCGCGTTCGGCGACCGCCGCAGCTACCAGATGAACCCCGCGGCCGGCATCGAAGAGGCGATGCGCGAAGTCGATCTCGACCTCGCCCAGGGCGCCGATATGGTCATGGTCAAGCCCGCCGGGGCGTACCTGGATGTGCTCGCGGCGGTCCGGCAGCGGGTGAACGTGCCGGTGGTGGCGTACCAGGTCAGCGGCGAATACAGCCAGATCGAAGCCGCCGCCGCCAACGGCTGGCTCGACCGCGACCGCGTC
The DNA here is from genome assembly GCA_049840775.1 of Tepidisphaeraceae bacterium. Classification (GTDB taxonomy): domain Bacteria; phylum Planctomycetota; class Phycisphaerae; order Tepidisphaerales; family Tepidisphaeraceae; genus RYN-431. The sequence continues at coordinate 1,470,134 of JASGJJ010000005.1, read as the reverse complement.
GTCCTTGAAAGCCTGCTCGCCATCAAACGCGCCGGTGCCGACCTGATCATCTGCTACTGGGCCGAACTGCTCGAACGGCTGCTGCCGATTTGATTTCATTTGGATTGATTTCTTAAGCGAAGATGAAGTTCCAAGCCGGCGGGAATGCGGGTTTATGCCGCATCCCCGCGGCACAATTCGTGGCGGAAAATCGCGGCGTTCTCAACCTGCATTCCGTCAGCAGTTCGCCCTCCGCCGAATCTGATTCGAACACGGCCGGGTTGTGACGTCGGGCACAACCCATCTCCCATGACGGCCAGAAAAAGCGGCCGCCATGGGAGCGGCCTGTTCGATGAATGATTGCATTCGATGGAGTCACAATACAAAGCGTATGTGATTGGGCGGCTGGCGTGTGGAAGGGAAGCGTCCGGATGTCCGCGAAAAACCGTCGTCCTCTGGTCGAAGCACTGGAAGGGCGAAACTATGCCGCCGCTTCCGACGGCGTGCTTTCGGTCGGCACAAAACTGTCGAGCTATCGCCAGAGCCTCTACTACGGCGACGGCAATTCGGAGACGGCGTACAGCGGCGTGCTGCTCTACGTCGACGCCGACAACGTGCTGAATATCCGCGGCACCATCGGCGACGACAGTGTGCTCATCCGCCGCGTCTCCGGCGGGAAAATTCGCATCGACACGACCGCGAAAACCTATTCAAACGACCTCACCACCGCCGCCGCCGATGACGCCGGCATTTTGGTCTCCTCCGTTTCAAAAACGTACGAAATCTCCAGCAGCCTGTTCAGTTCGGTTCGCATCGACACGGGTGCCGGGACGGACCAGTTGCGTGTCGAAGGTTTGACTTACAACCCGTCGGTCTACTCCGTCGAAACGTCGAGCGTGAAACAATACGAGGCGTCCGACGGGCAGACGCCGTCGGACGCCATCTACAACGCGAAGTACGACGACGATTCCTACTGGGCCGAGTTGGCCGAGGAACAGCGGGCGGCAGCGAACAAGAGCCGTGCGGCGACGGTCTTCTTCGGCGACTCGCACGCGGCCCGCTTCGCCACCGTCGGGCGCAGCACCTGGAACGCCAAGTTCCCCAACGCCCTCGACCTCGGCATTGCCGGCGACACCACGCGGCTGATGATCCGCCGCGTCGAAGAAGGGCTCTTCGACAAACTCAAGCCCGAAACCCTCATCGTTTCCGTCGGCACGAACAACTTCAATGACCCGACGACCGGCGGAACCGACGAGCAGATTTACCGCGGCATCATCACCCTCGTGAAACTGCTCCGCGAAAAACTCCCCGACACCCGCATCATCCTCATCGGCCTGGGGCCGCGCACGGATGCCGGCGTGACCGAGCGGATTCTCACGCTCAATTCCCGCCTCTCCCGCACGGCGGCGGCGAACGGGTTTGAGTTCCTCGATATTTACGACCGCTTCACAAACGTGTCCGACAGCAGCACGCTGGTCGACGACACCAGTCACTTCACTAAACGCGGCTACCGCGTCCTGGGCGCCATGCTGCAGGCCCTGCTGAAGTCAGACGACGAAAACGCGTAAGGATCGGCGTCGCTTACGGCCAGAGCGGCGCGCGCCCCGAGGCCGGCGTCTTCGGGCAGGCCGCAGATGAGGTTGGCGTTCTGGATCGCCTGCCCGGCCGCGCCTTTGCCGAGGTTGTCGATCGCGGAAACGCGCGATGACCAGTTCCCGCGACGGATCGGTGGCATAACTGACAAACGCAAGATTACTGCCAGTCGTCCACTTGGTGTGCGGGGCTTTTTCGGTGACGCGGACGAATTTGCGGTCTTTATAGAACGACCGGGCGGCGGCCAGGCAGTCTTCGGTGCTGGCGGTGCCGCGCGCGTAGACGGTGGCGAGAATGCCGCGGGTTTGGGGGATGAGGTGCGGCGTGAAGACGAAATCCTTCGGCCGGGCCGTACCGGGCAGGCCGGCGAGCAGTGAAATCGTTTTTTCGATTTCGGGCATGTGCGTGTGCTTGATGAGGCCGTACGCGGTGAAGTCTTCGTTGCACTCGGCGTAGCCGAATTTGCTGTCGCCGCCGCCCCGGCCGGCACCGCTGATGCCGCTCTTGGCGTCGACGATGATGCGGTCCGGGCTGATGAGTTTGTTCGCCAGCAGTGGGGCGAGCGCGGTGAGGGTGGCGGCGGGGTAGCAGCCGGGGTTGGCGATGCGGGTTTTGCCCGCCATCTGTTCCGGCCAGACGTCCGCCAGGCCGTACGTCCAGCCGTCGACGTAGCGGTGATCGCCGCCGATGTCCACAATCTTAGTCTTCGGGCTGACCATGGCGAGCGGCTCCCGGCTGGCGCCGGTAGGCAGCGAGGTGAACAGCACTTCGACGTCGCCGAGGTTCGACGGGTCAAACTTCTCGATGACCAGGTCAGCGATGGCTTGCGGTGCGCCGGGGTAGCGTTCGCCCACGCGTTGCCCGGCCGTGCTTTCGCCGGCGGCGTAGACGAGCTGGAACTTCGGGTGCTGCGACAGGTAGCGAAGCGTTTCGCCGCCGCCGTAGCCCGCAATACCGACAATACCGACGCGAATAGACATAGGGCGACCATGATAACAAAAATGACTGCCACATGATGAGTTAACATACGGCCCTCCGAAATGCCCTGATTTTTCCAGTGATTTAGCCGCTTCGCTTGCGAAGCGATTGGAGATGGAATCATTCCAAGCGCTTCGCAAGCGAAGCGGCTAAGTGAATAGAGAAAGTTGAGCGCCCGGCGGCACGGGCGGCTTAAAACTGGCGTTGGACAGCGGCGCCATGTCCTGGTCGAGGCCGTGGCGGCGGATGAGGATTTCGAAGGTCTGGCGGATCTGATCAACGATCGGCCCCGTGCCGCGGCGGCGGGTGGCGTAGCTGGCGTCATACAGCTTGCCGCCGCGGGACTGGCGGATGAGCGATTCCACCTTCGCCGCACGCCGCGGGTGAACGTTTCGCTGCAGCCAGTCGAGAAACAGTGCTTTCAACTGATAGGGCAATCGTAGCAATACCCAGAAGACCCGCCGTGCGCCGGCTTCAGCGACGGCCCGCAGGATGGCGGGGATTTCCGTGTCAGTTAAACCCGGAATCACCGGGGCAATATTCACGCTCACCGGAATGCCCGCCGCGGTTAACTCACGGATGACCCGCAACCGGGCGGCCGGCGAACTGGCACGGGGCTCGAGCCGCTTGGCCAACTCCGCGTCGAGGGTGACCAGTGTCACGGTCACGCGGCCGGCCCGCTTTTCGGCGAGTTTCGCCCACAAATCAGTGTCACGAAGCACCAGGGCGCTCTTGGTCATCGTCGACACCGGCTGCCCGCAATCGGCCAGGATTTGCAGGCATTTCCGGGCGATTCGCATCTTGTGCTCGATCGGCTGGTAGATGTCGGTAATCGCCGACATGACGATCGGCTCGGCCCGCCAGTTGGGGCTGGCGAGTTCGCGGATCAGCAAGTCCGGAGCGTCCGGCTTGGCGATGAGCTTGGTCTCAAAATCCATCCCGCTGCTAAATCCGAGATACTCATGGTAAGGCCTCGCAAAGCAGTAGATGCACCCGTGTTCGCAGCCGCGGTACGGGTTGAGTGTCCAATCGAAGGGGACGTCAGACGTCTGGGCGACACGGTTGATGATCGACTGTGTTCGGTCGCGGAACACCTGCCGCTGGATGACAATTTTACCGCCGGCTTCTTCGCGCTCGACGGCCTGGCGGTCCAGCTCTTCGCCGAGCACGTGAAGACGGTACGACTCGAACCGGTTGCCCGGGTTCAGCCCCGCACCTCGGCGGTGTGCGGGGCCCGCGGGGAGGGCGTCCGGGTATTCGTATTCTACCAAACCCATCCCTAACAATTTAGGAGTCGGGATGGCGAATTCAAGCTTTATTTTTGGCCGATTTCGGCGACGTTTTCGTTCTGCTCGATCGAGAAACTGCCGAACCACATGACTGCCTCTTTCAGCGGACAATCGAACCGGCCGTAGCTGGTTTTATAGCCGTTCTCCAGGCCCGGCGTTCCCTTGGGGGTGAAGGCGTTGCTCATCGGGTTCCAGAAGGTGACGACGTCGGTTTTGCGGTCGTAATTGAGGACGCCATAACTGTGATTGTAGTAAAGGCCACGAACCTTCGCCTGCGGCCCGCTCAGCGGGGCCGTGCCGCCGATGACGAGTCGGCCGTCTTTGAACGCGTTTTCGAGGGCGTCGCGGATTTCGTCCAATCGCTTGGCCTGGCCGGCGGCGTCGAGCGTGCCCTTCTGGAACATTTCACAGCCTTCGCGCTTCAGCTTTTTGCCCGTCATCATCGCGACGGGCACGTTCGGCTGGCCGCCTTTGCCGATGTAGGCGTACGGCGTTACCGCACGTTTTTCGGGCAATTGGCGGTCGAGGTAGCGTTGGCCGATGGCTTTTTCGAACGCGTTGCCCCAGACGCCGTCGCCGCGCGTTGAACTGCCGATGATCACTTCGGCATCGGTGGGCATGGGCAATTCGATGCGTTTGCCGTCTTTAAAATTCACGGCGAACTTATCGCCCGGGAGCGGCTCGATCAGCGCCTTCAGCCGCTCCGGCTGCGTCTGCGCCATCGTGCCAACGCCGACCAGCAGGAAGCAGTCGCCGAGTTTGCCTTGCGCCAGTTGATCCCCTTTCGGCAGGCCGGCCGGGAAAATCTGGCGATTGATGCCGTTCAGTTTTTTGAGGGCGGCCGTGAATGAGGCTTCGTAGTTGTTAACGTTGTCGCGGTCTTCGGCCGTGAGCGTTGTCAGGGCGGCGGTGTATTCCGCGAGCGTCAGGCCACGCAGTTTGGCGAGATTTCGCATCGTCGCGGCGGCGGCGGCAGTGGGGCCTTTCACCTTCGGATCGGCGCAGGCGAGTTCGATTTCGTCGAACGAAAGCTTGCCGTCTTTGTCACGGTCCCACGTGGTAAAATTCGTTTTGATCTGCTCAAGAAACGGCCCGGCCGGGACGGTGCGGGTCGTTTGGCCGAACGAAATCTCCGACAGGGCCAGCAATGTGGCGGCGGCAAGGGCGATACGTCGCATGCGAACAAGCTACACGCTTGTTGGCGATTTGTCACGAAATACGTGACGATTTACCGCACGACCGGCAGGCCGATGCCCGATTTCTCTTTCTGGATTTTCTCCCAGCCGCTGCCGAGTTCGCCGATCGGATCGGGCGGAAGAATGTCGACTTTCTTCTCGCCGAGCTTGGCTTCGCCGCTGCGGATTCGGTGCTGAAAAAGGCGGCATTCTTCGAGTAAACGCTCGAGAATTTGTTCTTCAGGAACGTTGGCGACTTTTTCGCCTTGCACGTAGATGATGCCGCGGCGATCGCCGGCGAAGATGGCGACGTCGGCACCCTCGGCCTCGCCGGGACCGTTCACCACGCAGCCCATGACGGCTACTTTGATCGGCAGTTCGATTTCCTTTTCGAGCTGCTTGCGGACGTCCTGCACGAGCTTGAACAGATCGACCTGAATGCGGCCACACGTCGGGCAGGCGATGAGTTCGGCACCTTTGCGCTCGCGAAGTTCCAGGCAGTAAAGCATTTCAAGCGCGTCTTGCACTTCGTAGATCGGGTCATTCGCGTAGCTGATGCGGATGGTGTCGCCGATGCCGCTCGCCAACAGGTGGCCGAGCGGGACGACGCTGCGGATCGTGCCGGTTTCCTTCGGGCCGGCGTGGGTGACGCCGAGGTGCAGCGGGTGATCGAATCGCTTGGCGATTTCTGTGTAGGCGGCGATTACGAGCATCGGGTCAATGCTCTTGGCACTGATTGCTATGTCGTAAAAATTGCGTTCGTAGAAAATGTCGAGGTATTCCTCGAGCTTGGTGATCATGATGGCCAGGAAATGGCTGTGCTTGTTGTCGCCGAAGACGCCGCCGAGTTCTTTCATCCGCTTCTGTTTATCGCGGCGTTCGATGATCGAGCCTTCATTCACGCCGACGCGGATCGGCACGCTCCGCTCTTTGCAGGCGTCGATGACTTTGGCGACTTGTTCGCGGTCGCTGATATTGCCGGGATTCAGGCGGATTTTGTGCACGCCGGCTTCGAGGCTTTCGAGCACCCGCTGGAAGTGAAAGTGCACGTCCGCCACGATCGGCACGCTGACTTGCGGCAGGATCTGCTTGAGCGCCTCGGTGTCTTTTTTCTCAGGCACGGCGACGCGAACGAGATCAGCGCCGGCGGCGGCAAGCTTGTGAATCTCGGCGACGCACTTATCGATCTCGTGCGTGTAACCGGCCGTCATGGTCTGGACGCTGACGCGGGCGCCGCCGCCGATTTTGACGCGGCCGACACGGTCGTCACCAACGATAATCTGCCGCGTTTGGCGACGTTGAATCATGCCGAAATTCTATCGGTTCCCGGCAATTCCGGCGAGTGCCGGCGGGGCGTTGTCGTTTCCACCGAGGCTTGATTCCGCAGGCACTTGCCGTTTCACTCTCCCGCCCATGATTTGGCTACGTTCGATTATTGCCGCCCCACGCCGAACGACGGCGCAATCGCTGGCGGCGGCGAGTTTCTTCGCATTGCAACTGGCGGTCGCGGCCGGGGCGATCGGCATCGGGTACACGGCCTACGGGCGCTCGGCCGGGATGACCTGGGCGATCGTCTCGGCGATCCTGATCCTGTACCCCGGCATCACGCAGTCCTTCTCCGCGGCAATGCTCCGTATCGCGGCGAATCTGCTCGGCTCGGCGATCGGTTTCACTGTGGGCTACTGGGCGGGCACCGATCTGACGTACATCATCGTCGCCCTGATCATCACGGTGTTCGTCGGCGAACTGCTTCGCATGGACCTCGCGCTGCGAACGGCGTGCGTGGCTACGGTGATTGTGATGAGTGCAAAGGACCATCACGTCGAAACGACCGTCGCAGAACGCTTGGTATCGGTGATCATCGGGTGCGGCACGGCACTCTCGGTTCAACTGGCTGCGTCGCCGATGCGGCGATTTCTGCCGTACGTCGCGAAGGTGGAAGCGACCGTTACGCCGCCGGCAAAGGACGTGGTGAAAGTGACCGAATAGTTACGTCAAACCAAGCCAAAAGCGAAGCTGCCCGCCGACATGAAGTCGGCGGGCAGCTTGTTTTACGAGGCTTAGCTTCGGTGCGGATTAGGCACCGTACGAGAGCTTGAGGGTGATCGCGAGCTTGATGTAGTTCACGTCGGTCAGCAGGGTGTTGCCGACGTCGAGCGCGGTTTCTGTGGTCGTGCCGAGCTGGGTGACGTTGTAGGACGAGCCGACGATATTCTTCAGGATCGCCTGGCCGACGGCGCTGTTAGTGGTGGCACCGGCGCTGAAGCCGCGGAAGACGTATTCGCGACGGATCCAGTCTTCGAAGCTCTTGACGGTGGTGCTGCCGAAGCCGCCCGGGTTGGCCTTGGCGCCGACGAACACGTTGCCGTTGCTGTACAGGGCCGGGTCTTGCTTGATGCCGCCGTACGGGAACAGGCCGTCACCGGAGTTCAGGAGGGCGAGCAGGCGGGTGTTCGTGCGGACGACGAGCTTCGTGCCGTTGCCGGCGATGCTGCCGTCGACGAGCAGTTGCTGGGCGTAGACGATGGTTTCAACCGCGTTGGCGATGATTTCTTCGTCCTGCGAGCTCGGCAGGTCGCCGCCGCTGTTGTTAGCGGCATCCTGGTGGAGGGCTTCGTGGGCGAGGGTGGCCGAGAGGACCTGGAACGGCTCGCCGGCGAAGGCGCTGTTGATCGTCAGGTTCAGACGGCCGCCCGGGGAGAGCTTGGTTTCACCGACCGGGGTGCCCGAGGAGACGGTGCCGAAGTCGACCAGCGTGTACTGCTTGCCGGTGACGTTGGTCTTGCCGATGTAGCTGGCGATGGCCGGCTCGGCGGCGGTGCCGACGAGGCTGGCGAGGGCCGCACGCAGGTTGGCATTCGGTATGATCGCGGCGACGGTGCTGCTGTCGTAGTAATTCGTGATCGCCGCCGAGGCCTGGGCGCTGGTGATGATGCCCGCCGACACCTTCTTGTTCAGGAAGGTGACCAGGTTCGCACGAATCGTGGCCGAGCTGGGGGTGGTGCTGGCGGTGGTCGGGGTCGGGGCGCTGGTGAAGACGTCAGGGTCGAAGTACGAGAGGTCCGAGGCAACGAAGTTGCGGTTGGACAACGAGTACCGCATCTTGTTCTGGCCGACGTTGAACGTAATGGTCTTGGCGGCGGTGGTGGCGTCGTAGATCAGCGCCGTGCCGTTCTTGTCGGTCAGACCACCCGAGAGAATCGTCAGACGGCTGCCCTTGCGGATCAGGCGGTCGGTGATGATCTGGATGTAGTTGCTGGCCGGCTGCGTGATCGTCATGCCGACGCGTTTTTTGACCTGCTGGCTGTAGTCCGAGAGGTCGTTGGCGTAGCCGAAAGAGCTGAACTGGTTCACGTCGCCGAGGCGGATCGTGCCGCTGAAGGCGATCGTGATGCGGTTCTGGTTGAGGGCGGTGTTGTCGGTATCGGCAGCCTTGGCGATCTTGATGCCGATGATCGTCGGGGTCGACGCCATCAGCTTACGATCTTCCAAGCCTTCCAGGAGGGCGCGGGCCTTGGTTTCCGTCCCGCGGTTTTCAAACGAACGAAGCGACATAAATGCAGTCCTTTCCACAAACTCGGTTCGGACGAAAAGCGGAACGACACCCAATGGGGCGCGTTGGTCCTGAACGCACAGGCCGCGTCAAAATCGCGGCGCGTGTACTTATTATCGAACGATACCGCCCAAGACTTGTTACAAAAATCCGTCCCGTCGCGATTTTTCACCGCACCCGACTTTTTCCCGGCCGGAGTGCCGCTTTCCAAAATGGGAGAGTTCTGGCATCATAAGACGTTCCATTTGACAAAAAGGACGCATCGATGGGCCCGACGAATCAGGCGTTAGTAAAGCTTTTTGCGGCCGATACCCAGCTCCGTGAGGCCCAGGCCCGACTCGACAGTGCCACGCGGAATGTCCGGCTCCAGAAGAAGAAGGTCGAAGACCTCGCCGCCAAGCACGCCACCGCTAAAACAGAGCACACCCGTTTAGGGGCACGTTCTGCCGAGTTAAACCTCGAAATTCAGTCGCGAGAGCAGAAAATCGAGCACCTCCGCGAACAGCAGAACGGTGCCCAGACGAACCGCGAATACCAGGCGTTTCTCGTCCAGATCAACACCCACAAGGTCGATAAGGGCAAATTCGAAGAAGAAGCCCTTGTCGTGATGGAGCAGCTGGAAAAGCAGGGCGGCGAAGCGCAAATCCTTGCCAAGCAACAGGAAACCGAGCAAGGCAAGCTCGACACCATGGCCGCCCAGATCGACGACCGGGTGAAGGAACTGACGATCGAAATCGACGCGCTCCGCCCGGCCCGCGACGAAGCCGCCACCGCCGTCCCGGACAAGGCGCTGACCGTCTACAACCGCTTGGCCGACCGTTACGACGGCGAAGCGATCGAAGCCATCGACAAGCCGCACCCGAAACGCGAAGAGTACATCGCGATGACGTGCAACATCGATCTCACCGTCGACGTCTACAACCGCCTGCACAGCCGGGACGATCTCACTTTCTGCCCGCAGTGCGGCCGAATTCTGTACATCCCGCAGGAACTGACGGTCGAAAAAGCCGTCCACAAGCCCAAGGCGAAGCGGGAACGCAAGCCCAAGGCCAGCGAACTGGCGGCGCCGGTGCAGCGGCAGACGCTCGCCAGCAGCGTTGTCACGAGTGTCGATACCGACGAAGAGGCCGGCGAAACCCCGCCGCAGAACTAAAGCAGCCGCGTTGTGTCGGTAAGTCGTTGAGTCGGTGAGTCGTAAGAATACGACTTCGATACTTCGTCTTCACGACTCACCGACTCAACGACTTACCCACTCACCGATCCATCTATGCGCGAAGTCCGCATCTTTACCGACGGCGCCTGCGACCCCAACCCCGGCACCGGCGGCTGGGCGGCGATTCTCATTGATGTCGCGACGGGCAAGCGCAAGGAAATCAGCGGCGGCGAAAAAGATTCCACGAATAACCGCATGGAAATCACCGCCGTCATCGAGGCGCTCACCTGCCTCAAAGAGCCGGCCGCGGTCATGCTCATCACCGACAGCGAATACGTCAAAAACGCCTTCACCAAGGGCTGGCTCAAGGGTTGGGTCGCCAAGGGTTGGAAGACCGCCAGCAAGCAGCCGGTGAAGAACCAGGACTTGTGGGAAAAGCTGCTCGTGCTCACGGCCACGCATCACATCGAATGGAAATGGGTGCGTGGGCACTCGGTGGATGTCGACAACAATCGCTGTGACGAACTCGCCGTCGCCGCCCGGAAGAAAATCGCCCGAGGCGGCTAACGATTTGCAACCGCCCGACTTGCCGCCACAATGCTCGCCAACGGAGAGAGCACTATGTCGGCAACGCGCGTGGGGATGATCGGAACGGGCGGAATCAGCGGCCAATACCTCAAGGCCGCGAAAAACCTCGAAGCCATTGAATTCGTTGCACTGGCGGACCTGAATGTCGAAGCCGCCAAAGCCAAAGCGACTGAATTCGGCGTCAAAAAAGCCTGCTCGGTCGATGAGCTCTTGGCCGATCCGTCAATCGAGATCGTGCTGAACCTCACGATCCCCGCCGCCCACGTGCCGGTCGGCCTGCGAACCCTCGCCGCCGGCAAGCACACGTTCCTCGAAAAACCGCTCGGCGTCGACGTCAATCAGGCGCAGCGAACTCATCGCCGACGGTAAGGCGCGAAACCTCCGCATCGGCTGCGCGCCTGATACCTTCCTCGGCGCGGGCCTGCAGACGGCGCGCAAGGTCATCGACGACGGCCTGATCGGCAAGCCGATCGGCTTCACCGCGTTCATGATCAGCCGCGGCCACGAGCACTGGCACGCGAACCCGGCGTTCTTCTTCCAGCCCGGCGGCGGCCCGATGCTCGACATGGGGCCGTACTACGTCACGCGCGCTGCTGAACCTGCTCGGCCCCGCCAAACGCGTGATGGGCATGGCCAGCATTAGCCAGCCGACGCGGCTGATCACCAGCAAACCGTTAGCGGGCCAGATCATCAATGTGACGACGCCCGATCACATCATGGGCACGATCGAATTCGAAAACGGCGCGGTCGGCAGCGTCATCCAGAGCTTTGCGATGCGGGCCGGCAGCGGGCCGGCCAGCCCGATCGTCGTCTACGGCACCGAAGGCACGCTCCACGTGCCCGATCCGAACAATTTCGACGGCCAAGTCCGCCTTTGCCGGTTCGAAGAGGGCAAGCCCGATGAGTTCGTCGAAGTGCCGCACGCCTTCCCGACCGGTTACGGCCGGGCGGTGGGATTGGCGGACATGGCGACGTCCATCCGCAGCGGGCGTCCGCACCGTTGCTCGGGCGAAAACGCGTTGGCCGCGCTCGAGATCATGCAGGCGTTCACGGATTCGTCGAACAGCGACCGTGCGATCCGAATCACCACGCCGTACGACCGGCCGAAACCGATGGCGACGGGCCTGGCGTTCGGAAAACTCGACGATTGACCGCATCCCGACCCAAACCGTCGCCGTCGAATCCGGGCATGAAGCCCTGGGCCATTCTCCTGCCGGTCGCGTTGCTGTCGTCTGTCGCTTTCGCGGAGCAGCGACACGTCAAAGTCGAAGCCGTCGCCGACCGCACCGCCGTGAAGCCGGGCGATACGTTCACGGTCGCACTGAATTTTACGATCGACCCGGGCTGGCACATTTACTGGGCGAATCCTGGCGAAACGGGCACGCCACCCAAGGCGAAATGGAAACTGCCGGCCGGCGTCAAAATCGGCGACGCGCCAGTTCCCGTCCCGCACCGCATGGACGGGGCCGTCACGGCGTTCGGCTACCAGAAGGCGGCGACGCTGCTCTACACCGTCACCGTCCCGGCCGAAGCGAAATCGACCGTCGAACTCAAGGCCAATGTCAGTTGGGTCGTCTGCAGCGACGAAACCTGCGTCAGCGAACGCCAGACGGTGGCGCTGTGACGTTCCCGTCGGCGACGGCCAACCGAACCGGCCGCAGGCGTTTGACGCCTGGCGCTATCCGATCAGCCCGACCGGCCGGCGTCGCCGACCGTTCTTGAAGCCTCCTTCAAACCCGACGGAAAACACGGCACACTGCTGCTGACGACAGGTGCCGGCGAACAGGTTGTCGATTTTTTCCCTCCCAAATCCGACGAACTCGAATTCGCCAGGCCCCAAGAGACGGACGGCAAATGGTCCGTCGATTTTCGTGTGTTGTCTGGCACCGCCGGAAGAATTTTCCGGCACTGGTCTATTGGTTATAAAAAAAGCGGATAAGGAAAATACCCAATCCACGGAAGTTCGCGTAGCGTACCGATTGCCGAAACCATCTTCTTACAAGGAGTGACTCATGCGTCTGCGAATTCGTTCCCTCTCGGCTCTGGCCGCTGTCGCACTGCTTTCCTCGGCCGCTTTCACGCAGGCCAAAGTCGAAGTCGGCCAACAGGCCGCCGGATTTCACCCTGACGGACCAGAACGGTAAGGCCGTTAAGCTTTCGGATTACGCCGGCAAGACGGTCGTCCTCGAATGGTTCAACGACGGCTGTCCGTATGTCAAAAAGCACTACAGCACCGGTTCAATGAACGCCACCGCCACCAAGTACGCCGAGAAGGGCGTTGTCTGGCTGGCGATCAACTCCACGAATTCTGCCGACGTTTCGCACAACGCCGAAGTCGATAAGAAATGGAAAATGAGCCGGCCGATTCTCGACGACCACGCCGGTAAGGTCGGCAAACTCTACGGCGCGACCAACACCCCGCAGATGTTCGTCGTCGACGGCACCGGCAAGGTCGTTTACAGCGGCGCGATCGACAGCACGAACTCGGCAGACAGCAATGACATCGCCGCGTCGACGAACTACGTCGCCGCCGCCTTGGACGAAACGATCGCGGGCAAAGCGGTCACCAAGGCCGAAACCAAGCCCTACGGCTGCACCGTTAAATACGCTAAGTAATCGACTGTAAAATCAGTCGCAGCAAACCCAAGGCAGGGCCGTTTCGACGGCCCTGCCGTTTTCGTTTACTGCTGTCGCCCCATGACGAGCAGGGCGATCGTGAAGACCTGGAGGAAGATCGCCGTCAGCAGCCAGGATTGAAACACGCCGGCGTCGTTGCGGTAAAGCACATACGCCAGCGGCAGAGCCGCCAAGGCCAGCGTTTGCATGATGCCCGCGACGAGTTTGCTGATCGAAAAATCGTCGTGCCGGACGTCGTTCAGCTTTTTCAGCTCCATCAGAACCTGCTGATTGAGCATCTCCAGCCGGCTGAGGTCGATCTTCGTGACCGCCGCCTTATCGACTTCGGTTGCCTTGGCGGCCGGTTTTCGGTGTTTCAAACACTGGCCGGGTAGTTGGTTCGGTGGCAAGAGCCGGCGCGGCTGGCATTTCGTGCTGGGCGGCGGTGGGCTTTGATTCCTTTTGGATGATTTCGACCGCTTCGGGCAGCGAAGTGACGACAAAATCAGCCGTGATATCCGACGCCGCCGACGCGGCCGGCGAGGCGGGGAGCGTCGGATCAACGATCAAAATCGTTCGGCACCCGGCCGTCTTCCCGGCGGCGACATCGCGGGGCGCATCGCCGACCAGCCATGACGCCGCGAGATCAATGTCCATCGCACCCGCGGCACGCAGAATCATGCCGGGCTTCGGCTTTCGGCAGTCGCAATCGAACGCATAGCCGGCCGTCGTGCCCTGCGGGTGATGCGGGCAATACTCGTGACGATCGATCGTCGCTTTCGAATTGTCGCTTTGCAGCATTTCTTCCATGCGTGCGTTGACGAGGGAGACGTCGTGCTCGGAAAACATGCCGCGCGCGACGCCGGACTGATTGCTGACAGTGACGACGGCGAACCCGAGGTCATGGCAGGCGGCGACGGCGTCGGCGGCACCGCGGACGAGCACGACGCCGGCCGGGTCGCCGAGGTATTCATTGCCGACGATGAGCGTGTTATCGCGATCGAAAAAGACGGCTGGGCGTGACATAGGTTGGCGGGAGTCTAACAAATCAGACGAGTGATCGCCCGCCGTCGAGCCGGATGACATCACCCGTGACGTAAGGCAGGTGTTCAGCGATCGTTAAAACGAGATTGGCGGCGTCCTTCGGCGTGCCGGCCCGGCCGAGGGGGACTTTTTTCAGATAGGCGGAACGGTCCGCCATCGGCATCGCCTCGGGCCAATCGATGACACCCGGCGCTATGCCGTTGACTCGAATGTGCGGCGCCGTCAGGCGCACCTGCGCCATCGTCGTGATTCGCAACGCCGCCTTGCTGGCGCAATATGCCGAATAGGTCGGCCAGGGTCGCTCTGCGAGGAGGTCGATGAAGTTGATCACACACCCGCCCGCCGTCCGCAACGCCGGGTGAAGGGCGGCCGTGATGGTCGTCGGCGCGAAGGCGTTCACTTCGAACAGCCGCCGTTGCAGTGCCGGCGACGGGCCGAGTGGCGTGTCGTCCGCAATGAACAGCGACGCATTGTTGACCAGGATGTCGAGCCGATCGTTGCAGTTCAGGCGAACGAATTCGCCAGCCTTGACGCCGTGTCCGGATTGGCCAGGTCCAGCTCAACGGCGTACGCCTGCCCGCCTTGGCGGACACCTGCTGGACCAGTTCGTCCGCGGCCGGTTTGCTGGTGTTGTAGGTGAAAATGACGCGGTAACCGGCGGCCGACAGGCATTCAACAATCGCCCGGCCGACCCGTTTCGCGCCGCCAGTGACGAGAGCCGACTTCGTTGGCGTCATGCCAGGGAAGTGTAACAACGAAGTTGACATTTTGTTAGGTCAAAGGCATGGTGCTTTCCCGCATGTCGTCTTCCACCTTGTCGCCGGAAAAAGCTAAGAATTCACTGCCTCCGGAGCTGTCTTCGCGATTGTCGGGCAGCCTCGGAGAGCAGACCGTCCTGGACTGGGCGGAACTCGATCTGAACGACGCCAACGCATTCGAACAGTCGTACGCCGTGCTGACGCCGAGGCAGTTATTCGTCATCAACGGCGACGTGACGGTGACCGACGTTGACGCCATCAAAGAAGCGAAAATCGTCGAAGGCGTCGGCATGGACCGGCTGTTCATCCGAACCGATGAATCGGCCGTCCAGCTGCGGTATTCCCGAAAATATCGCAAAGACGTCACGCGGCTGAACCGCAAACTCGGGCGGCTGCTGCCCGACCCGGATGCGAAGCGCGAAGACCGTCCCGAATGGCTCGACCGCGTCGAGCAGCAGGCCGAGCAGGCCGATGTTTGCACAAATGCGGCCGCCGCATCCCGGCCTACGCGCAAAGCGTCTGCCCGAACTGCGCCCAAAGCAAAACCGTCCTCTGGCGACTGATGGACGTCGCCAAGCCGTACCGCGGCTACCTGATCGCGGCACTGACGCTAACGCTTATTCACGCCGGCTTTGCGACGGCGCCGGGCATCGTCCAGAAACACCTCATCGACTCGGCGATTTCAAATACAACGCTCACGACCGGCGAACGGTTTACGAACCTGTTTCTCTGGGCGGGCATCTTCGCGGCTGTGATTTTGATGAGCGAAATCGTCGGCGGCGGCCGCATGGCGATTCTCTCCATCGTCGGCACACGCGTGACGCGTGACCTTCGCCATGACGTTTACGCCCATCTACACAAGCTGTCGATGCGGTTCTTCGCAAAACGCCGCAGTGGCAGCCTGATCACACGTGTTACCAACGACACGGATCGATTGTGGGACTTCATCGTCTTCGGTTCCGTGAATGTCGTCCGCGACGTGCTGATGATCACCGTCAGCGTATTGATCATGTTCACGATGAACTGGCGGCTCGCGCTGGTCAGCCTCGTGCCGTTGCCGGTGATCGCGGTCGTGACATGGTGGCGGGGCAAAAAGATGCACGCGATGTTCGGGCGACATGTGGACCTACTGGAGCCGCATCAGCGCCGTCGTCGGCGATGCGCATGGGCGGCGTGCGTGTCGTCAAAGCCTTCGCCGGCGAGCAGCGGGAAATCAAACGCTTCGACAGCCGAAACAACACCTTCACGGAAAAAGAGCAGGAAGTGAACCGCATGTGGTGGCAGCTCCAGCCACTGGTGAGCGGCATCATGCGGTTGAGTCTGCTGCTGGTCTGGGTGATCGGCGGGTACTTCGTTATCAAGTATTCGACGCCGAACGACACCAAAAACACGGTCGGGACGCTTTTCGCATTCACGTTCTACGTGCAGCTGTTCTTCGGCCCGATCAGCGGATTGGCCGACAGCGCCCGCATGGTGACACGGGCGGCCAGCAGCGCACAGCGGGTGTTCGAAGTGCTCGATACGCCACCGGAAATCTTCTCCAAGGCCGAGGCGGTCACGCTGCCGACAGTGAAAGGGAAGATCGAGTTCCGCAACGTCGGCTTCAGCTATGAAGGCCAGCAGCCGGCGCTGCGGGACGTCAGCCTCGTCGTCGAACCGGGCCAGATGATCGGCCTGTGCGGACACAGCGGGGCGGGCAAGAGCACGATCGTCAATCTGCTCTGCCGATTCTACGATGTCACCGACGGCCAGATTCTGCTCGACGGCCGCGACGTTCGGGATTACGACGTGCAATGGCTTCGGCAACAGGTCGGCGTGGTGCTGCAGGAGCCGTACCTGTTCCACGGCACGATCGCCGAGAACATTCGCTACGGCCGGCCGGACGCTTAGGACCGCGAGGTCATCGAAGCCGCCCGCGCCGCCAACGCCCACGACTTCATCGTCGGCTTCCCCGACGGCTACGACACCACCGTCGGCGAACGCGGCCAATCTCTCTCGGGCGGTGAACGCCAGCGCAGTCAGCATCGCCCGGGCCATCCTGCACAACCCTAAGGTGCTTGTCCTCGACGAGGCCACAAGTTCGCTCGACACGGAAACCGAACGGCAGATTCAGGAAGCGATGGACCGCCTGGTCGTCGGCCGAACGACCATCGCGATCGCCCACCGCCTCAGCACGCTGCAGTCGGCCGACAAGCTTGTCGTCCTGGAGAAAGGCCGCGTCGCCGAAGAGGGCACGCACGCCGAACTGGCGCTCAAAGAAGGCGGCGTTTACGCCAAGCTCTACAAGACCCAGATGGAAATGAATCAGCAGATCGCTATCAAATAAGGCTCGCTATGAATCTCTCTGACTATTTACGAAAGCAGTACGAGTTCGTGACCTGGGCGGACGAACTCTGCGTGGCGGCCGCTCGAACGGTGCCGGCAGAAGCGGTCGATAAAGACTTCGGCTTCAGTTTCGGCAGCGTTCGATTGACGCTCGTTCACATGATGTCCGCCCAACTCACGTGGCTGGACCGGTTGACGGTCGACAGCGATCCGACTTTTCCTGATCCGTCAGGCTTTCCCTCGCTCGACGCTGTCGCCGCCCGTTGGAAATCGCTTCACACGGAGTGGCAGGCCTTCCTCGCGGGGAAAACCGATGCCGACTTTGAAAAGACGATTCAATTCAAACGTCAGGGCAAAGTCTTGACGTCTACGGTGCTCAACATCGTCAGCCACGTTTTCGACCATGCCACGCATCACCGTGGCCAGTTGAACAGCTTGATCAAATTGGCCGGCGGCAACCCGGGCTATTACGGCCGGAACACCTGGTCGGCCGGGCAGATTTAGCAGACACCTGCTCAACAGTCAGACGCTCTCAATCTTTCGGGCGATCGGGCAACCTTAAAGATCATTTAAGCCATTGTGCAGGTTACGTTTCAGCGTGTATGCTGTGCGGTATGGCGCAGGTGGTTCTCAGTAAAATTGCGAAGGTGTATCCCGGCGGCGTTCGGGCTGTGAATTCAATCGATCTGAACATCAAGGATCAGGAATTCATTGTTCTCGTCGGCCCGAGCGGCTGTGGCAAAAGCACGACGCTCCGCATGATCGCAGGCTTGGAAGAAATCAGCGAAGGCACGCTCACGATTGGCGAACGCGTGGTCAACGACGTGCCGCCGAAGGATCGTGACATCGCGATGGTTTTCCAGAACTACGCGCTTTACCCGCACATGACGGTCTACGCCAACATGGCGTTCGGGCTGAAGTTGCGGAAATTCCCGAAGGCGGAAATCGATAAGCGCGTTCGCGAGGCGGCGGCGACATTGGACATCACGCATCTTCTCGAACGCAAGCCGAAAGCGCTCTCGGGCGGCCAGCGGCAACGCGTGGCGGTCGGCCGTGCGATCGTGCGGGAACCGGCCGCGTTTTTGTTCGACGAGCCGCTCTCGAACCTCGACGCCAAGCTGCGCGTCACCACCCGCGCCGAGATCAAACGGCTTCACCAACGTCTGCGAACGACAACGATTTACGTCACGCACGACCAGGAAGAGGCCATGACGCTCGGCGACCGGATCATCGTCATGAAAGACGGCCTGATCCAGCAGTCCGACAGCCCGCTGGAAACCTACCGCAACCCGATGAACCGCTTCGTGGCCGGCTTTATCGGCATGCCGCCGATGAATTTCTTCGACGGCACGATCAAAAAAGACGGGGCGGACCTTTCTTCGAAGAAGGCAGTCTGAAGGGTGCCAAGGCGGTCGAACAGCGGCACGACGAGCCGACAGTTATGGCCGGCGAGTTGACCCTGCCCGGAAACGGGTTTAGACTTCCCGTTCCCGCTCATTTGAGTGGGGCGGTGTCGTCCTATGTTGGACGGCACCTGGTGCTCGGGATCAGGCCCGAACACCTCAGCCCGCATCCTTTCGCCGAAGCCGGCCCGGCCGTGGCGATCGACGCGGAACTGAACGTGATTGAAACCCTTGGTAACGACATGGACCTGTTCCTGAAAACCTCGAACCACCCCCACGTGGTGGCCCGTGTCGAAAGCCAAACCGGCGTTGCTGCCGGTTCGCAGGTCAAGATGTTTGTCGACCTGCGCAAGGTTCACTTTTTCGCTCCCGGCGTGACCGGCGCGAACCTCAGCCGTGTCTCCGAGCAAGCCCATGCCGTCGCGTAACCGCACGACATGTTCTTGGCCCGCGGATCGCGGCCTTCTCCGTTTCTCGGAAGGGAAACGGATGTAAGGCGTTCGCCTCCATGCCAGGACCGGAAAATGTGGCCGCGCGAGCGGCCCGTTTTCGTTTTGTAAGTTTTGACATCGGCCGCCCGATACCGACGGCCACCGACAACTAAATAGTCCGAAGGAAGTGTTGACATGCCGAACCCCGAAATCGCCCGCATCGCTGACAGCATTGCGCGTGACAAAAACATCGACCGTGATCAGGTCTACGCCGATATGGAGCAGGCCATCGCCAGCGGTCTGCGCAAGCATTTCAACACCGAAGACACCACCGAATTCAGCGTCACCGTCGACCGCATGTCCGGCGACATCACCGTCGCGCGCGGCGGCACGGTCATCCCGCTCTCCACGATGGGCCGCATCGGCGCACAAACCGTCAAGCAGGTCATGATCCAGCTCATCCGCCAGGACGAGCGTGGCAGCATCTACGAAGAATACAAAGACCGCGTCGGCCAGATCATTACCGGGACGATCACCCGCATCGAAGGCAACACGATCATCGTCAGCCTCGGCCGCAGTGAAGGCATCATGCCGCGTTCGGAGCAAATCCCCGGCGAACAGCACGCCGTCGGCGAACGCATCCAGGCCCTCGTCACCGAAGTGCGCGACACGCCCAGCCAGATCAAGATCATCCTCAGCCGCAGCCACCCGGAACTCATCCGCCGTCTGTTCGAACGCGAAGTGCCCGAAGTTCAGGAGCGGACGATCGAGATCAAAGCCCTCGCCCGCGAGCCCGGCTTCCGTACGAAGATTGCCGTCAGCTCGATCGACAGCAAGGTCGACGCCGTGGGTGCCTGCGTCGGCGTGCGTGGCAGCCGTATCAAGAACATCGTCGAAGAACTCGGCGGCGAAAAAATCGACATCGTCCGTTGGAACGAGTCGTCGCAGATTCTCATCACGAACTCGCTGAAACCGGCCGAAGTGGCCGAGGTTTCGCTCTGCTTCGAACTCGGCCGTGCGACGGTCATCGTCAATGAAGACCAGCTCTCGCTGGCCATCGGCAAGCGTGGCCAGAACGTTCGTCTGGCGGCCCGGCTGACGGGCTGGGACGTCGACATCCTCACGCCGCCGGAATTCAAGAAGGCCATCACCCGCCTCGACGCCACGCTCAAGAGCGTGGACGGCGTCACCCAGGAAATGGTCGACAAGATCATCGCCCTGGGCCTGATTGACGTGCGTGACGTCGAAGAAGTCGGCGAAGAGCCGCTGATGAACGAAGTCGGCATGACGCCGGAGCAGGCGGAAGAAACCGTCGACAAGGCCATCGAAGAGGCCAAGATCGTCATCAAGGAACAAGAAGCGGAAAAAGCCGCCAAGGAAGCCGCCCGCCGTTCAGGCACGCCGGACCTTCTCGCGGCCCTGGGCGGCAGCGCCTCGGCGAGTGCGTCGGCGAGCGGCGACGAAACGCCCCGCGTCGGCACCCCCGACGCCACCGGCGACGCCGACGACGTGGCCAAGTACGCCACGCCCGCCGAAGCCAATGGCCGCGACATCGTCACGGAAGTTCACGCCCGGTCGGCCCCCGAGGGCTCGCACTTGGCCGGCACGACCGAAGACGAAGTCACGCCCGATGAGGGCGGCGCGTCCCGTGAAGAAGTTACGAACGTATAAGTGTGTGAGAATGTGTGTGGTGCGCGGCACGGGCCGCGCGTATTTAGAACCGGGCCGGCAGCAGGCAGCCGGCAGCAGGCAGCAAAATCAAACGAAACGCATGGTGCGTTTCTGATTGCCGCCCGCCGCCAGCCACCCGCCGCCAGCTCCCTAGGAGTTCGGTTTGGCTAAAGGCATTCGAGTCAGTCAACTCGCCAAGGAACTTGGCGTCGAGAACAAGGTCATCCTCGAGAAGGCCAAGGCCGAGGGCATGAACGATCCCAACGGCAAGCCGTACCTTCACTCGAGCACGATGTCCCTCGGCACCGCCGAGACGTTCCGCGCCTGGAAAGACGAAGGCGCGCTCGACGATCTGATCAAGCAGTACGCCGGCTCGGCGTCCGGCTCCAAGAAGAAGGCCGCCCCCACCAAGAAGAAGGCCGGCGGCGATGATGCCGGCGATGAGGGCGGCGTCGCCACACTCGAACAGCACGGGGTCTCCGAGTCCGCCGACGATTCGTCGAGCCCCGGGGACGAACCCGACGCCACCCCAACGCCCGTGCCGGTCGTGGAAGCCGAAGCCGCAGCGCCGACACCGCCGGAAACGCCGGCCCCTGTCGCCGAGCCGACGCCCGTCGTCGAACCGGTCGCCGAGTCCGCTCCGGTGCAACCGCCTGTCGTCGTCGCCGAACCGACGCCGGCACCCGCCCCGGTAACGCCGCCCCCGGCCGCGCCAGTCGCCCCGCCCGCCGTGGCCGCGACGGTGAAGCCGCCGGTCGCCCCGCAAACCCCGCCTCCGGCAGCCGGCGGCAGCGCCCGGCAGCCCCGGCCGCACCCCGCTCGGTGCCGCCGGCCCCGAGCGCGCGTCCGACCGTTCGCCTGGAAAAGACCGGCCCGGCCCGTCCGGAACGGCCCAAGCCGCTCGCCGTGCCGTTCGTTCCCAAGCCCGCCGTACTGGCCGGCCCGAACGTCGTCCGCGAGGAAAAGCCCGACATCGTCAGCGCCCTGCGCAAGCGGCCGTTGCCCGGCCAGGGCCCGATGGGTCCGGCCATTCCGCAGGTCGCCAACCGTGGCGGCCGTGGTGTGAAGACGACCGAGGAAGGTGAAGGCGGCGGCGAAAAAGCCGGTGCCGTGAAGGGCGCCATCGCCCGCCGCCGTGGCCCCGACGGCCGCCGTGGTGAAGCCGACGAAAAACTCCGCGAGTTCTCCGAGCAGGACCTCAAGGACCGCGCCGACCGCATCAACTCGGCCAGCGCGCTGCGTCAGTCGGTCGACATGCACCTGCGGAAGACCGAAAACCGCGGCACGCACATTCAGTCCCGCACCCTCGCCCAACGCGGCGGCGTGCTGGAAATCGAAGAGCCGATCACCGTCCGCAGCCTCAGCACCGCGCTGGGCATCAAGACGAACGAAATCATCGGCCGCCTGATGAAGCAGGGCGTTTTCGCCAACATCAATCAGTCGCTCGACTTCGAAACCGCCGGCGTTCTGGCGCTGACCTACAACGTCGAACTGCAGATCAAACGCCAGCCGACGCAGGAAGAGCTGCTGATGGACGAGTTCACGGCCCGCGCGGCCGAGAGCACGAACATGCAGAAGCGTCCGTCGGTCGTGACCATCCTCGGCCACGTCGACCACGGCAAAACGTCGCTGCTGGACAAGATCCGCTCCGCCGATGTCGCCGCGGGCGAAGCGGGCGGCATCACGCAGCACATCGCCGCGTGGCAGGTTCACACCGCCGCGGGCAAGACCGTCACGTTCATCGATACCCCGGGCCACCAGGCTTTCACGGCCATGCGTGCCCGCGGTGCGAACATGACGGACGTCGTCGTCCTCGTGGTCGATGCCGCCCAGGGCATCCAGCCGCAGACGACCGAGTCGATCAACCACGCCAAGGCGGCCGGCGTGCCGATCGTCGTGGCCATGAACAAGATCGACCGCCCCGACGCCAACCCCGACATGATCCTCGGCCAACTCGCCGGCGCGGGCCTGAACCCCGTCGAATGGGGCGGCGACACCGAAGTCGTCCGCACCAGCGCGTTCACCGGCCAGGGCATTCCGGAACTGCTCGAAATTCTGGATTACCAGAGCGAATTGCGTGACCTCAAGGCCGACCCGGCATCGCCGGCGCGTGGCACGGTCATCGAAGCCCGCATGGACCGCGCCCTCGGCCCGATCGCCACCGTCCTGGTTCAGGACGGCACGCTGAAGGTCGGCGACGTCGTCCTCTCCGGCCAAGGCTGGGGCCGCGTGCGTGCGTTGATCAACGACCAGGGCAAGTCGGTGCCGGAAGCCGGCCCGAGCACGCCGATCGTCATCAGCGGCCTGAGCGAGTTGCCGTCCAGCGGCGACAAGTTCTTCGCAATGGACGACCTCGACCGTGCCCGCAGCATCGCCGCCGAACGCGTGGCGACCGAACGGACGGACGCCCTGGCGAACCGCACGAAGGTCAGCCTCGACAGCATCTTCGGCCAGATGAAGGAGTCGATGATCAAGACCATCAACTTGATCATCAAGGCCGACACGCAAGGCAGCGTCGAGACGCTGGAAAAGACCGTCACCGAGCAGAACACCGAAGAAGTTCGCGTGAAGGTCATCCACGCCGCCGCCGGCCCGATCAGCGAGAGCGACGTCGAACTCGCCGACGCGTCGGGCGCGGTCATCATCGGCTTCCATGTCGTCCCCGACGACAAGGCCCGGCAGATGGCCGAGCAGCGTCGCGTCGAAGTCCGCACGTACCGGGTCATCTATGAGATCTTCGACGATCTCAAGAAAGCCCTGTCCGGCATGCTGGCCCCGGAAACCCGCGAAAAGCTCCACGGCCACGCCGAAGTGCGGGCGATCTTCAAGGTCAGCCGCCTGGGCAACGTCATCGGCTGTATGGTCACCGACGGCCATATCCAGCGGGGCAGCAAGATCCGGCTCATCCGCGACGGCAAGATCGTCACCGAAGACCTCTCGATCGAATCGCTCAAGCGAATCAAGGAAGACGTCAAGGAAGTCAAAGCCGGCTTCGAATGCGGCATGAAAATCGCCAATTACGACGACCTCAAGATCGGCGATCGCCTGGAGGCTTACATCCGCGAAACGTTCCAGAGAACCCTTTAAAGAGCTGGCGGCTGGCGGCTGGCAGCGGGCGGCTTCGATGCCTCTTGCTGTCAGCCGTTAGCCGCTTGCCGCCAGCGCCTTATGCACGTCGGCATTCTTCAACTCGACCTGTCGATTCCTGCGGCGGATTCGCTGAAGGACAAGCGACGGGTCATTTTAAGCCTCAAAGACCGTATCGCCAACGGCCACAATGTGAGTGTGGCCGAGGTCGACCGGATGGACGAACACCGCCGCTGCATCATGGGCGTGGCCATGGTCAGCAATGACAAACGCTACCTCGAAGGGGGCCTGAGCAAGATCGTCGACCTCGTGAAAACGAATGCCGACATCAACTTGCTCGACTACCAGACGGATTTCCTGTGATGCTCGACCTGATGGTGGTAACCCCGCACCTTCCGCCGAGGCTCTTTGGCACGGCGGTTTTGATCATCATCCCGGTCGCAGTCATCATTGTGCTGGTGAACGTGTTACGAACGAAGAATCGAACGAAGAGATAAAATGTCCCGCAGAACTGAAATGATCGGCAGCACGCTTCAGCAGGAGCTGATGCAGATCATCATGCGCCAACTCAATGACCCGCGGCTGGAAGGCATGCCGCCGAGCATCACCCGCGTGAAGGTCGCCACAGACCTTTCCACGGCCGACGTTTACGTCACCATCATGGGCTCAGAAGGCAAGCAAAATGCCGCCCTCCACGCCCTCCGCAGCTCGGCCAGCATGATGCGCGAAAAGCTCCGCAAATCGCTGCCGATGCGCACGATCCCGATGCTCAAATTCCACATCGATGAAGCCCTGAAAAAAGAGCTTACGGTTCTGGAACTGATTGACAAAGCCGTCAAGGAAGAGAACGAGCTCCATCCCGAAACCGCACAAGTAGAAGATGACAACCAGCAGTCTGCCGAAGCCTCCCATGAAGAACGCGACCAAGCACGCCGAGAATCTCAAGAGCCTGATCAAGAAGCTGACCAAGGAGGGCCGCCCCGAGCCCAAGCAGCAGATTGATCCGCTCCGCGCCCTCGTGCTCGGCGTGCTCAGCTTCGATGCCCCGCCCGGCAAGCCAGAGCAGGCGATGGCGATCATTGATAAAGAGTTCGTTGACATCAACGAACTCCGCGTCGCCACTGAACTGGAAGTGATCGAAATCATCGGCCCGAAGTACCCGGGCATCGAACGCCGGGCGTTGATGTTCCGCGAAATCCTCAACGCCATTTTCGAAAAAGAGCACACGCTCAGCTTCGAACGTATTGGTGCTTTGGGTAAAAAAGAGTCTCGCGCCGCCTTGCGTGAGCTGCCGGACATGACGCCGTTCGTTGAGGCCTACACGATGCTGTACGGCTTCGACGCATCCGCCGCGCCGGTCGATGATTCGATCCTCGAAGTGCTCACCGAATCCGGCTCCGTCGAAGAAGGCACGAACATCGAAGACGCCCAGAAATTCGTCGAGGGCCATCTCAAGGCTGACGAATTGCACGAGTTTTACGTCCTGGTCCGCCGAGCCGCCGCAGCCTCGAAAAAGAGCAAATAACCATGATCGCCACGCGTCTTCCGCCCGAAAACCTCCGCCTCGGCCTGCCGAGCGGCAGCATGCAGGCTAGCACCGTCGAACTGTTCGGCAAGGCCGGCTACAAAGTCACCATCGACTCGCCGCAGCGTCTTCCCGCGCATCGACGACGACAAGATCTCCGCCGTGCTGTTCCGTGCCCAGGAAATCAGCCGCTACGTCGTCGACGGCATCATCGACTGCGGCCTGACCGGTTACGACTGGGTCGTCGAAAACGGCAACGCCGATGACGTCGTCGAAGTGATGGAACTCACCTACAGCCGCGCCAGCACGAACCCTGCCAAGTGGGTGCTCTGCGTGCCGGAAGAGAGTGACATCAAAACCGCCGCCGATTTCAGCGGCAAATTGATCGCCACCGAACTCGTCAACACCACCAAGCGTTACTTCGCCGACCGCGGCGTTAAAGACGTGGCTGTGGAGTTCAGCTGGGGCACGACGGAAGTCAAAGCCCGCATCGCCGACGGCATCGTCGATGTCACCGAAACCGGCAGCAGCATCAAGGCGAATAACCTTCGCGTCATCGACACGCTGCTGACCAGCACCATCCGCTTCGTCGCGAACAAAACCGCCTGGGCAGACCCGGCCAAGCGCGAGAAGATGGAAAACATCGCGATGCTGCTCAAAGGTGCCATCGACGCCAAGAGCAAAGTCGGCCTGAAGATGAACGCCCCGGAAGCCAAGCTCGCGGAAATCGTCAGCTTCCTCCCGGCGGAAAAGAGTCCGACCGTTTCGCAGCTGAGCGACAAGGGCTGGGTCGCGCTGGAAGTCATTCTCGACGAACGCCAGGAACGCGAACTCATCCCGCGGCTGAAACGTGCCGGCGCGACCGGTATCTTTACGTACCCGCTGAATAAAGTGATTCCGTGAACAAAAACCCCGGCCGCACCGTTCGCAGCTCCGTCGCTTCCGCCGTTGCACTCGTGACGGCGGCGATGAGTATCGGGTGTGCGAACAAGCGGCCGGCGTCGGCGGTTTCGAATCTGGAGCCGCATGAGTCGGTCACGCTCGCGCAGCTTCAGCCGCCTGTAAAATTGCCCGCTCCGCCGAAGCTCGACACGTCACCGGTTTCGGTCGACGCCCTTGAGGCTTACGCACGTGGCCGCGACGCACTGCTGCGCAATCAAAAGCCCGATGCGGTGAAGTATTTCACCGAAGCGGCTGGCATCGAGCCTGAGAGTGCACTCGTCTGGCGCGATCTCGGTTACGCGCAACTCGGCCGCGATGACACCAAAGCCGCCGTCGCCTTTCGCCGGGCGTGCGCGATCGATCCGAATGATGCAGACTCTCGCCTGCAACTCGCCCGCCTACTTCTGACTGCCAACAAAACCGAAGACGCCGTCACGCAACTCCGCCTGGCCCGGCTGGCGTCGGAATACAAGGACGACAACGGCCTGGCTGCCGTCGTCGACCTGCTGCTCGGCCAATCCCTCGAGCAATCGCGCTACAGCACGGCCGCGTTCGAATGCTACGAACACGTGCTCGCGATATTCGACGACGGCGATCTCAACATCCGCGGCCGCCCGGAACTGATCGATATTCTCCAACGCCCCGCGGTGCTCGTTCTACGCGTTGCGGACTTAGCGACCCAGTGCGGCAAGAACGACCGGGCGATCGCGCTGTATCAACGCCTGCGTGAACAAGAGCCGCAGCTCGCACCGATGATCGAACTCCGCCTCGCCCGGGCCGAACTCGCCAAGGGCGACTCGGCATCGGCGATTCGGCGTGCGTTTACGTTCGTGAGCGACGAAAACGCCTCCGTGCTATCGCTGGCGATGTTCGATGAAATCTTCGCAACCAACGGCGGGTATGCTGCCGCATTGAACGCGCTGGGCGGCCTCAGTGATCCGCCGTCGACCAATTACGATCAATACAACGCCTGCCGTGCGTTGCTCACCGCGCACCTGCTCTTCGGCACCGGCGACATCCGCGGTGCGCGTGAAGCGATCAACGCGAAATGGCCTTGGCGAGCGACCAAGCCCATCAATGAAAAACTCTGGCTGAATCGCGTGCGTCTGAACGCCCGCCTGGCCGCGAGTGATAAGTCGCAACAGGCGTTCGCCCGCCAATTGCTGCAGGAAACCGCCGCGGCCCCGGCGCGGTGGAGCGTGAACCTCCGCGGTTGGGAAATTCTGACCCAACCCGCCCAGGCCAAGCCCCTGACGGTTGAAGATGTACTGGCGATTGACCTCTCCGGCGAAGACAAAGCGGTCGCCGCCGCCCGTGACTTTGTCGCCAGCAATCTGTTCGCCAGGCAAGGCCGAATTTCGTCCAGCCGGCAACACGCCGACGCCGCCAGCAAGGCCGGTTTTGACGTAGAAGTCGCCCGAAATTCACCGGCCGTTGAACTGCCCGATACGGACGCGCCGACATCGAAAGAACTGGCAACGGTTTTCGACGCGTATCGGAACGACCCGGACTTGCTGACGAGCATCATCGCCGGCCTGTTGCGCGGGCCAGCAGAAGAACGTTCTGGATGCGCTGAGCACGGTCCACACGATTCGGCCGGCCGACGTCGTGGTCGCGACGACCTATTCGCAGGTGCTGACCGGCGCCGAACAACGCACCGAAGCCAACGCCGTCATTGATTCGACTGTCGGAAAGGTGAGTTCCGCGAATGAACTGTACGCACTCGCCGCTCAATACAGCGGCCTGAACGACGAAAAGTCTTCTGAGCGTGTGCTGCGATTGGCGTACGCGAAGGATCAAAAACTGCCGTCGGTCTGCAATGACCTCGGCTACCTGCTGGCGGATAAAGGCCGTGAGCTGGCCTTCGCGGAGCAGCTTCTCACCACCGCCTGCCAAGCCGAGCCGGACAATTCGGCCTACCTCGACAGCCTCGGCTGGCTGCTCTACAAGCGGTCGAAATTTGAGGCAGCCGTTGAGCGGCTCGAACAAGCCGTCGCCGCCGGCGAGCCGGCCGACCCGGTCGTGCTCGATCACGCCGGCGACGCGTTCTACCGCGCGAACCAGCAGAAGAAGGCCGGCGAGCGCTGGCAGCAGGCGGTCGACGCGATCAAAGACCGCGGCACCGCCGACCCGCAGCTTCGCCTGCGCATCGAACAGAAGCTGCGCCAACTGAACGAGAAAACGCCCGTCGTCGTCGCACCGGTGGCAGGCGCGAGCGAAGGAGAGTAATCATGGCAGGGCATAGTCACTGGGCGAACATCAAGCGGCAGAAGGGCAAGAACGACGCCAAGCGCGGCAAGATCTGGAGCAAAATCGCCCGCAAGATCATCATCGCCGCCAAGGGTGGGGGCGGAAATCCTGACGAAAATCTCGCCCTCCGCTACGTCATCGACGACGCCAAAGCCGCCAACATGCCCAAAGACACGATCGCCAACGCGATCAAAAAGGGCGTTGGCGGCAACACCGGCGAAGACTACGAAGCCATCACCTACGAAGGCTACGGCCCCGGCGGCGTCGCACTGATCGTCGACGTACTGACAAACAATCGCGCCCGCACGGCCTCTGAAATGCGGATGCTGTTCGACCGCTCCGGCGGCAACCTCGGCACGAGCGGCTCGGTCGCCTTCCAGTTCGCCAAGGCGGGTTTGATGACGGTGCTCGCGAGCGCGATCGACGAAGATTCGCTCATCGAACTCGCGCTCGATGCCGGTGCGGAAGACGTTCAGAACCAAGGCGAGGTGTATGAAATAAAGACGCCGGTCGCCGCGTTCCACAAGGTTAAAGAAGCCTTGGCTGAAAAGAAGATCGCCGTTGAGAATGCGGAAATCACTTACGTGCCGAGCAACACGGTGGCCCTGGACGGCGATAAGGCCGCATCGCTGTTGAAGCTGATCGACGGTTTGGAAGACAACGACGACGTGCAAAGCGTCAGCCACAACGCCGAGCTGCCAGAAAGCGTCGGCGCGTGACTTTGTAGGGGCGACGCCTGCGTCGCCCGTTTGCCGTCGATCACGCTCGCGGGCGACGCAGGCGTCGCCCCTACAAAAACATCGGCCTCGCTCGAATACTCGAGCGAGGCCGAGTTTCTTTTCAGGCCGCCAGGTTTACGCCCAGGCTTTGCCGTCTTTCTTCGTTCCGCAGACGTTCACCTCGATGCCGAGGTCGTGAGCGAGTTGGGCTTTGACCAGCAACGCCTTGTCAGCATCGGCGGCGGAGTTCGCGTAGACGCACTGGATGTGGTTCGCCTTGTGCTTGGCCATCATCTGGTCGCGCGTGACGCCGTAGGTGACCGCGTGCATGATCGGCCATTGCGGTGTGGTGGCGTCCCAGCGGCGCTGCGTTTCGCTCTGCGGCAGCTCAATCACTTTCGCGCGGCCGATGTCGAGCTTTAGCTTGCCATTCTCGATATAGAAACGGCTCCAGACGATTTCGCCGGGTTTGCTGACGCCCTTGATCGTGCCGCCGCCGAGGCGGAAGTACATGCCCGGCTGGCGTTCGCTCGTCACGCCCGCCCAGCCGTCGACCAGTTGCGCCGGCGGCACGGCACCGCTGATTTCGAAGACCCAGACGTATTCGTTGGTCGTGCCGCTCTGGTCGAAGTCGCCCCAGCGCAGATCGTGCAGCGTGTTCTCGACGGGCTGGCCCATGGCTTTGTGGACGCGGTAGGTGAGCAGGCCGTCGAGGCCGGCGCATTCGTCGACTTCGTTGAAGTGCGGGATTGGCTCACCGG
This sequence comes from Tepidisphaeraceae bacterium, assembly GCA_049840775.1. Taxonomy (GTDB): domain Bacteria; phylum Planctomycetota; class Phycisphaerae; order Tepidisphaerales; family Tepidisphaeraceae; genus RYN-431. The sequence continues at coordinate 1,440,294 of JASGJJ010000005.1, read as the reverse complement.
CGAAGAGCACACGCTTGCCATCCCGGCTTTTCACCGGCGGACGATCGGCGTTGTTCAGCGTGCCTTCGACGAGATCACTTGCCGGCAGCAGATCCTTCAAGCCCTGTTGGTATTGAATGCCGATGGTGTGACAGCCGAAATCGTCGGCGATACGCACGGCCGCGATGTACGTCTTGCACTGCAGCAGCACCTGATTTTCGGTGAGGTCGTCCGCTTCGTTCGGGCCGAACTGGAACTTCACGCCCTTGGCCTTGTACCACTCGAAGACTTCCTTGGCCTCGGCGTCGCTGACTTGGGTGGCTTCGTAGTAGAGGGCCGACTGGCTGAGGCGTTCTTTGTAGACGCCGGTGGGGTGCAGCAGCTCGTCGGGGATGATGGCATTGAACATGCCCATGCAGCCTTCGTCGAAAATGCCCATGATCGCTTTTTCTCGCTTCAACTGGTTGGCGAGCGACTGGGCGAGCTTCTTCTCCTTGCTGCCGACGGCGATCTTCTTGAGCGGCTTCACATGGCGCGTGGCGTGCTTGAAATGGCCGTGCTTGAGCCAGGCTTTGAGGCAGTCGCGGAAGTAGTCGTCGGTGAAGTCTTCGCTCCAGATGGTGCTGTACTTCACGCCGGCCTTGGTGAGCGAGCCGTTGAGGTTCAGCATGCCGACCAGGCCCGGCCACGTGCCGCTCCAGTTGGCGACCGTAAGAATCGGCCCTTCGTGCGTGATGAGCCCGGCCAGCACGTGATGGCTGTACTGCCAGACGCTCTCGGCGACGATAAGCGGGGCTTTCGGGTCGAGGCCGCGGAAGACTTCCATGCCGTACTTCTGGCTGTCGATGAATCCGTGGCCGGCGGCTTCGTTGAACGGGTGAGCGCGGACGATCTCAAAACCCAGATCGGCCACCGCGGCGGACAGCGTGGCTTCCATCTGGCTTTGTGCGGGCCAGCATTTTTGATTGGCACTCAGGCGAAGATCGCCGCTGGCGACGAGGTAGACTTTCTTCTTGCCGAGCTTGGCGACAGTGGTGCGGGCGGGCAGTTCGTACGCGGGCATGGGTCCTACTCCTTGGGCATCGGCCGGCGGGAACGCTGGTATTGTTTCCACACTCGGCTATGTTCTGTCGACCTTACGCGGAGTCGAACGAATGCTCAAATCACGCCTGCTGCACCCGAATATCACCGCCGCCCTCGCCCGCGCCGGGCACAGCTCCAAGGTGCTGATTTCCGACGGAAATTTCCCGCACTGGACGCGCAAAGGCCCGAACGCCGAGGTCGTTTATCTCAACCTCACGCCCGGCCTGCCGACGGTGTCGCAGGTGCTGGAAACGCTGCTGACGGCCGTCCCGATTGAAGCAGCCGCCGTCATGGACTACGCCCGCACCGGCCCCTACGCGCTGCCGGCCGATCCGGAGGCGTGGGCGGATTATCAAACGATCATCAGCAAGGTGGAGCCGAGCGTGACGCTGGAAAAGGTCGAGCGGTTCGCGTTCTACGACCTCGCTCAAGGGCCGGACGTTTGCCTGACGATTGCAACGGGTGAGCAGCGGATCTATGCGAACCTGCTGCTGACAATCGGCGTGGTACGGTGATCATCGGAAGAAGATGCAATTTGTAGGGGCGACATACATGTCGCCCGTTGAACGTCTGACACGCCCGCGGGCGACATGTATGTCGCCCCTACCAGACTGGGTTACGCCTCGTACTCGCTCATCGGCGGGCAGGTGCAGACGAGGTTGCGGTCGCCGAAGACGTTGTCGACGCGGCCGACGCTCGGCCAGAACTTGCGCTCGGCGACCCACTTCGCCGGGTACGCCGCCTGCTGTCGGCTGTAGGCGTGCGGCCAGGCGTCGGCGGTCACCACGGCGGCGGTGTGCGGGGCGTGCTTGAGCGGGTTGTCGGCCTTGTCGAGCGTGCCGGCTTCGATGGCTTTGATTTCTTCGCGGATGTGAATCAGCGCGTCGACGAGGCGGTCGAGTTCCGCCTTCGATTCGCTTTCCGTCGGCTCGATCATGAGCGTGCCGGGCACCGGCCAGCTCATCGTCGGGGCGTGGAAGCCGAAGTCCATCAGCCGTTTGGCGATGTCTTCCACCTTCACGTTGGCCGACTTCTCGAACGCGCGACAGTCGAGGATGAACTCGTGCGCGCACGTGCCGTTCTTACCCCGGTAGAGCACGGGATAATGTTCCTCTAAACGCTTGGCCATGTAGTTGGCGTTGAGGATGGCGATTTCGGTGGCGTAGGTCAGGCCGTCGCCGCCCATCATGGCGATGTAGGTGTAGCTGATCGGCAGGATGCTCGCGCTGCCGTACGGCGCGGCACTGACGACTTCGCCCTTCAAATCCACGCTAGGCAGGTACGGCGCGAGCTGCTTCGTGCAGCAGATCGGCCCCATGCCCGGGCCGCCGCCGCCGTGGGGGATGCAGAAGGTTTTGTGCAGGTTGAGGTGGCAGACGTCCGCACCAATGCCGCCCGGGCTGGTGAGGCCGACTTGGGCGTTCATGTTCGCGCCGTCCATGTAGACCTTGCCGCCGGCGTCGTGAATGATTTTGCAGGCCTGTTTGACGCCTTCCTCGAACACGCCGTGCGTGCTGGGGTAGGTGATCATCAGCGCGGCCAGGTCGTTCTTGTGCTCGTCCGCTTTCGCTTTCAGATCGACGAGGTCGATGTTGCCTTCGTCGTCGCACTTCACGGCCACGACTTTAAAACCGGCGATGACGGCGCTTGCGGGGTTCGTGCCGTGCGCGCTGGTCGGGATCAGGCAGATGTCGCGGTGCGTGTGCCCGGCCGCTTTGTGGAAGCCGCGGATCGCGAGCAGACCGGCGTATTCGCCCTGGCTGCCGGCGTTCGGCTGAAGACTGCACGCCGCGAAGCCGGTGATCTGGCAGAGCCATTTCTCCAGCGTCTTGAACAACGCCGCGTAGCCCTTCCACTGGTCCGCCGGGGCGAACGGGTGAAGCTTGCCGAACTGCGGCCAGGTGACGGGGATCATTTCCGTCGTGGCGTTCAGCTTCATCGTGCAGCTGCCGAGCGGGATCATGCTGTGGCAGAGGCTGAGGTCTTTGGCTTCCAAGCGCTTGATGTAGCGGAGCAACTCGTGCTCGGTGTGGTAGGCGGTGAAGACGGGATGGGTCAAGATTGACGATTGACGATTGGCGATTGACGATTGCGGCGTGGTGGTCGGGTCGATCGTCATGGCGAACAGGCCGGCGATCTGTTTGACGTCGGCGACCGTTGTGGTTTCGTCGACGCTCAGGCCGATCGTTTGCTGGTCGTAGACGCGGAGGTTAAAGCCGGCCTTGACGGCGCGGGTGCGCATTTCGTCGGCGCTGACGCCGTTCAGTTTGACGGTGACGGTGTCGAAGAACTTCTCGGCCGGCACGGCGTGGCCGGCGGCCTTCGCGGCGACGCCGATCTGTACCGCCATCGCGTGCGTGCGGCGGGCGATGGTCTTCAAACCTTCGGGTCCGTGGTAGACCGCGTACATGCCGGCCATGATCGCCAGGAGCACTTGGGCCGTGCAGATGTTGCTCGTCGCGCGGTCGCGGCGGATGTGCTGTTCGCGGGTTTGCAGCGTGAGGCGCATCGCCGGGTTGCCGTGGGCGTCTTTGGAAACGCCGATGAGACGGCCCGGCATTTTGCGGGCGTATTCGTTCTTGGTCGCCATGAATCCGGCGTGCGGGCCGCCGAAGCCCATGGGCACGCCGAAGCGTTGCGCACTGCCGATGGCGATGTCCGCACCGAACTCGCCGGGGGCCTTGATCAGCGTCAGCGCCAGCAGATCGGTCGCCACGACCAGCAGGCTGCCGACCTTGTGAATGTTCTCGGCCAATTCCGCGTAGTCGAGGATCGCGCCGTCGGTCGTCGGGTATTGAACGAGAACGCCGGCAATGCGATTGTCGATTGTTGATTGTTGATTGTCGAAGGCGGGGGCTGTTGCGCTTCTTCGACAATCGACAATCCACGATCGACATTCGTCACCACACACTCAATGCCCATCGACTCCGCGCGCGGTCTTCACCACCGCGATCGTCTGCGGATGACAGCGGGCATCGACGAGGAATGTCTTGCGCTCGGTCAGCCCGACGCACATCGCCATCGCCTCGGCGGCGGCGGTGCCTTCGTCCAGCAGGCTCGCGTTCGCCAGCGGCAGGGCGGTCAGGTCGCTGATCATCGTCTGGAAGTTCAGGAGCGCTTCCATGCGGCCTTGGCTGATCTCCGCCTGGTACGGCGTGTACTGCGTGTACCAGCCCGGGTTCTCCAGGATGTTCCGCAGAATCACCGGCGGCACGATCGTGTCACTGTAACCCTGCCCGATCAGGCTCTTGAGCACCTTGTTCTTGTTCGCCAGGGCTTTCAGTTCGACGAGCATTTCGTGCTCGGCCTTGGCGGGGCCGATCTTGAGCGGCTTCTTGCTGCGAATGCCGGCCGGGACGGTGGCGTCGATCAGGGCCGCCAGCGATTCGTAGCCGACAACTTTCAGCATCTCCGCCACCTCGGCGTCCGTCACGCCGACGTGCCGGCGGACGAACGTGTCGCTGGGCAACAGGGCCGGGTCGAGCGGCGCGGCGGCTGGAACGGGAACGGAAGCGACGGCGGGGGTGGCGATGTCGGTCATAGTAAAAGGGCCCGGCCGAACGGGGCCGGGCGATCGAGAATCGAAAGAGACGATTTTACGCTTCTGAAACCGGGCGACAAGGCCAATCGCGTCGCCCGCCAGGCCGGCCGCCGCGATTTATCGGGCGGAAACGGGCGAATCGCACGGCGGAAACATTATCAGCCGCTCGTAAACGTCTCGGGCACCGATCCGGACACGCCCTGCGGTCTTGCGAACGGCGGCCGGCACGAACCGGCCATCTTGTTCAGGCGTCGCTCGGCGTCGGGCAGCCTAGGACACCGAAACCTGCCACTGCCATCCGCAGAGAGAGCAAACCGGCGTTTTGAGCACGAAATGACGTTTTCTGTCGTCTCAACGTCCGCTTTCGAGATCTCCGGACGGTTCATCGAGATCTCGGAGAGTCTTCGATAGATCTCTGAGAAGCTTCTAGAGATCTCTGGGGAGCTTCTAGAGATCTCTGGGAAGCTTCTAGAGATCTCTTGAGACATCTCCGAGATCTCGAAGAAGCCTTCGGAGATCTCAGGGAAGCATCTAGAGATCTCTTGAGACATTTCCGAGATCTCAAAGAAGCCTTTGGAGATCTCGAGGAGGCGTTCCGAGATCTTAAAACGCATCATCTCGATCTGTTTATGACTCATCTAGATCTCGATGAGACGCATTGCGATCTAGAAGGGCGTCTTTGAGATCTCCGGCCACCCGATCGAGATTGAACGGTGTTCCCGCGAGATCGGGATAGGACGGGTGCCACCCGTCGGGGGATCTCGAACGTCGACTCCAGCAAAGTGCGGCGGCCTGGTCGTCGTCGGCCCTCACCCTACCCTCTCCCGGCCATACCGGGAGAGGGAAAGATCGCGGGCCCTTCGCGCGGGGAAAGCGACGGCTTAGTGCCCGCTCTCGGCGGCGTAGGCGGCGGCGTCGAGGAGGTTTTCGCCGGCTTCGGTGGCCTTGACCTTGATCATCCAGCCGGCCTCGTACGGGTCGGTGTTGACGGTGCCGGGGTTGCTGTTGAGCGCGTCATTGACGGCCACGACTTCGCCGGTCACGCCGGTGTACATGTCGCTGGTCGCTTTGACGGATTCGATCTCCCCGAACCGCCCGCCGGCCGTCAGCTTCGTGCCGACCTTCGGCAGGGCGACGTACGTGATGTCCGTCAGCTCGTCGGCGGCGATCTGCGTGATGCCGATGGTGACGACGTCGCCGTCGGCTTTGTGCCATTCGTGGGATTTGAGGTATTTGCGATCGGTGGGGATGGACATAGTTTTTAGTCGATGGTCGATAGTTGATAGTCGATAGTTGAAGACGGTCTTTCGTCTTTTCTGCAACTATCGACTATCGACTATCGACTATCAGCTCCTTTTATAGAACGGCAACGGAACAACCGTCGCCTCATTCGCTTCGCCTTTGATATCGACCGTCAGCTTCGTGCCGACTTCGGCGAGGGCGGCGTCGACGTACGCCATGGCGATGCTCTTCTGCAGCGTCGGCGAGAACGTGCCGCTGGTGACGGTGCCGACGCCGCCGTTGACGCCGGAAATCGCCGCGCCTTGTCGGGCGATGCGGCGGCCGGCGAGTTCGATGCCGACGAGCTTCTGCTTCGGGCCGTCGGCGGCGATTTTTTTGAGGACGTCGCTGCCGATGAAATCTTTGGTCAGGCTGACCGCCCAGGTGAGGCCGGCGGAGATCGGGTCGATTTGTTCGGAGAGTTCGTGGCCGTAGAGCGGCATGCCGGCTTCGAGGCGGAGCGTGTCGCGCGCGCCGAGGCCGGCGGGCTTGAGCGTGGCGTCGGGCCGATCAAACTTGCCGGCCAGCATCTTCATCGCCATCGGGGCCATCTTGGCGGGCAGAATCACTTCCACGCCGTCTTCGCCCGTGTAGCCGGTGCGGCTGACGGTGTACTTGATCAGCATCATGAAGCTGTCGGTGACGAACTGATACCGCTTCAACTCTTTGACGGCTTCAAGGTGCTCGACGACTTTCTCGATGACCTTCGGCCCCTGCAGGGCGATCATCGCGGTGCTTTCGGTGTTGTCGGCGAGGTCGAAGTCAAACCCCTTTGCCTTGCGGACGGCGTGGAAGTGTTCGACGATTTTCTCGCGGTTGCTGGCGTTGACGACCATCAGCCAGTTCTTTTTGTCTTTGTAGACGATGACGTCATCGAGGATGCCGCCGGCTTCGTTGCAGAGCAGGCCGTAACGGCACTGGCCGAGCTTCATGGCGGTGACGTCGCGCGTGAAGACGTAATTGAGGAACGCCTCGGCGTCTTTGCCGCTGAACTGCAGGCGGGCCATGTGCGACACGTCGAAGATGCTGCCGCTGTTGCGGGTGTGGTGGTGTTCGTCGTTGATGCCCCGGAACATGATGGGCATTTCCCAGCCGGCGAAGTCGACCATCTTGCCGCCGGCCTGGACGTGGAAATCGTAAAACGGCGTGCGCTTGAGCATTAGCGAGAAATTAAACGCTGCGGCGGTCGCGGGCAAGATCGCCCCGGGCGGTGCGGCAATGGATTCAGAGCGGCCGGTGCATTACAAAACCGCGATGGATCAGGGCAGTTCAGCGTTGAAAGTCGTCATCGTCGGCACGGGAACAATTGGCCGCGCGGTGGCGAAGGCGGTGCAAACGGACGCGGAGTTGAAACTGGTGGCGGCCGTCGACATCAGCGACGCCGCCCGGCAGAACGCCGGCGAAGACTTTACGGGCGTAACGATCACGGACGACGTCGAACAGATCGCCGAAGCCGACATCGCTATCGTGACGGCCGGGCGGAAGCTCGATCGCATCGCGCCGACGCTCCGCCAACTGATGGCAAAAAAAGTCCGCGTGGTCAGCGACTGTGCGGAACTGGTCTGGCCGTGGCTGCGGCACCCGCACTTGTCCGACGTGCTGGCGAACGAAGCGACCAAGGCCGGCGTAGCGATCGTCGGCACCGGCACGCACCCCGGCGTGCTGTCGGCGACGCTGCCGTTGCTGCTGGCGTCGACGTTCGGCAAAGTCCGCCGCGTGGCGATCAAACGGACGATTTCGCTCGACACCGCGCGGCCGTCGGTCAAACGGCAAGCGGGGCTGGGGCTCACCAGCGACCAATTTCGCAAACTGGCGACCGACGGCGTCGTCGGCCTGCCGGGGACGGGCGAATCGGTGGTGCTGATCGCCCAAGGCCTGGGCCGGCACCCGATGCGGGCCGAGGTGCGAACCGCGATCCGGCCGATGATCGAGAACGACCGCGTCGCCGGCGTCGCGCAGCATTCGGCGTGGCGCTCGACGGCTTGGAGATTGACGTCGAAGAGACCGCCGCGTTCGGCGAAGCGGCCACGCCGGATTCGGTCGAAATCATTGGCGACAGAACGATGAAACTTGAGCTACCATCGACCGACGAGGTATCGGCCACCGCGGCGGTGCTGGTGAACGTCGCCCGCATTCTGCCGCGCGTGCCGGCGGGGTTGCGGACGGCGCTCGATCTGCCGCCCGTCGGCAGCCGATAGGCAAGAGGAAGCGGAGGAACCATCATGACGACCGAACGCCGCCCCGACGCGGAACTGCAGCTGTGGCCGGAAGGCATCCCGGAGAAAATTGAGGGCGTCACCGACACGCCGCGTCTGGTGATTTACAAGGCGAATCGCCCGAACGCGCCGGCCGTGCTCGTTTGCCCCGGGGGCGGCTACCAGAACCGCGCCGCCCACGAAGCCGACCCGGTAGCGTTCTGGCTGAACTCGATCGGCATCACCGGCATCGTCGTCCACTACCGCGTCAAGCCGTACAAACACCCGCAGCCACTGAATGACCTCTCGCAAGCCATGCGATTGACGAAGCAGCATGCGGCCGAGTGGGGCATCGACGCTGAAAAAATCGGCGTGCTCGGCTTTTCCGCTGGCGGGCACTTGGCGAGCACGCTCTGCACGATCGCCGAGCCGGACGTCTTCCCTGCACTGGCGATTCTGCTCTACCCCGTCATCACGCTCGGCCCGCCGTCGGCACACACGGGATCGCGAAACAATCTCTGCCCTGACCCGACCGATCTGACGTGGATTCAGGCGCTCGAGCAGCGACCGCCACGTGTCGACGAAGACGCCGCCGACGTTCCTCTTCCACACCGTCGACGACGCGGCCGTGCCCGTAGAGAACGCACTGCTGTACGTCGCCGCCCTGCGCCAGCACGGCGTGCCGTTCGAGATGCACCTCTACGAACGCGGCCGCCACGGCGTGGGCCTGGCCCCGGACGACCCGAACCTGTCGACCTGGCCGACGATGTGCGCGAACTGGCTTCGATTGCGCGGGTGGACCCTGTAGGGGCGACGCCTGCGTCGCCCGAACCTCGGCTGTAATGCCGCGGGCGAGGCAGGCCTCGCCCCTACAAAAGCTCACCGTGATTGCCGGCGGATTGTCATATCAAAGTTCTTCACCATCGATCGGTACATCGCCCAGACACCGGCGGCGTACGCTGCGGTCGTCAGGATTGTCGCGAGGACCAGCAGCAGGCGGGCCTCGCTGACGTCGGCCGGATTGCCGCTGCCCCAGGCGGGGCCGCCGAGGCGGGTGGGGTAGACGACCGCGCCGATCACGCCAAGCGGGCTGAGGGCCTGAATGACCGACGAGATTGACCCCATGCGGCTGTTGGCGGCGCTGAAGCCGCACCAGCCGACAAGGGCGATTGCGCCCGCCACGATGCCCAGGCCGCTCATCACGGCCCGCACGGTCGTGCGATTTCGCAGCGACATCTGCATGCCGACGATCGCCGCGAAGGCGACCACCACGAAGCCGACCAGCGGCAGCAGGATCGCGCCTTCCGGCAGCACCAGCCATGTCTCCGGCGTGTTGCCGGACCAGCCGGCTTTCATCAGATCGGCGACGACGAACATCATCACGCTCACCACCGGCACGATCAGCAGCGGCAGCACGAACGCAATCAGGCCCGTCAGCTTGCCCCAGAGGTAATAGCGGCTGGTGATCGGCGTCGTCAGCAGCAGATCGAGCGTGCCGTCTTCACGCTCACGCGTGACGGCACTCGCGGAGGCGTTCGTGATGACCAGCAGAATTGCAGCGAACTCGACGATCACGAGGCCGAGCAGCAGTTGGTGGGTTTGCGTCGAATCGATGCGGCCGGGCACGCGGGAGAGTTCGATCGCACTGATGATTTTGGTGCTGCCCTGGATGGCGGTCGTCATGTTGTCGACGGCGAAGCGGCCGTTGAGGACGCTCATGGTCGCGGCGTTGCCGTCCAGCTTGACGGCGACGGGCATCGCCAGGCCGTAGATTTTATTCTCGCCCTGGACGAAGAGCGTGTTATTGGTCGCGTTGTAACTGCCGGGCTGGATGAAATGCGCGGGCGGATTGGGCTCGCTGGCGTAGAGGTAGACGAGCACGATCGCCGCGCCGAGGCCGCCGGCGGCGTAGGCGTAACGGACGGCTGACGCGCGGCGCTCGACGCCTTCGTGCGGGCTTCACGCCAGGCGATCGGGTTCCGCCAGACGGCCTTGGGTTTACGTGTGCCCTGCGCGATGCGGAGCGGAATCCAGCCGAAAAATTTCTGCCGCCAGGACGTCGTCGACTGCGCCATCTTCCGCAGCAGCACGATCGAAGGAAAAATCAGCACCACGCTCAGCAGCAGCGTGAACGCCGGGAAAAAAGTCGACGGCTTCGTGAAATACCATTCCAGTGGCCAGACTCGCAGCGCGGGTGGCAATAGCGCGCCATCGGGCGGGCGGCGCCGGCGAATAGCGTCTGAAGCGCCAGGAACGGGTGAATGCCGGTGATGACGCTCGTTGTTGCGCGGTCGGCCGACAGGTTGCCGGTATTCGGGTCGAGCAGGCGCGGGTGGGTGAAGTCGAGATTGTCGAGCAGGTAGCCGCCGACGAGGTAGACGACCACCAGCATGTAAAAGCCGAAGATCGTGCGGCGGGAGCCGACTTTGAAGGTGGCGATGACGGTGGCGAGCGCGCCGTCACACACGCCGTAGCCGCGGCGATGAAGCAGGAGACGGCCACGTCGCTGATGGCGACGCCGCCGAAGATTTTCGTGATCGCGAAAATCGGAATGCCGCTGAGGAGCAGGGCGATGATGAAAAACAGCCGGCTGGCGAGCGTGCCGAGGACGATCTGCCCGTTCGTCAGCGGCGTGGCGAGCAGGATGTCGTAGGTCTGTGCGTCTTTTTCCTGTGTGATCGCCCCGGCGGTGAAGATCGGCGCGAGCAGCGCGACTAGGCCGAGCTGCAGGTAGGACATCTGGCGGAAGATCTGCTCACTGGTGGCCGTCAGCGTGTCGAGGCCGGTCTTCCCGCCGCCACCGCTCGTGCCGATCGCCAGCACCACGACGCCGATCAGCAGGCCGAGGTAGAGGCACCGTGCGAGCAGATCGCGCTTGCGTTTGCTGGCCGTGGCGACGACGCGCAGCAGGATCGGGTTGCCGGGGAGGAGTCGCCAGAAGTAAAGCGGGATGCCGAGCATGGAAGTCCTTCAAATCACTTTTCAGCGACAGGCCAGGTCGACGTCAGCGGTCTTGCGATGAGCAAAAGACTGCCGCTTCGCCGCCTTGGGCAGTCAACGAAATCGTCTTGTTCTCGTCGGGCGGCAGGAAGCAGCCGCTCAGGACGACTGAGCCGTTCTGCGTGAAAACTTCGATCGATGTTCGATCAATCAGCACACGCAAACTAATTTGGCCATTCTCGACGGGCAGACTCACGCGACGGTCCCACCCGGTTAATGCGACCGTCTTGCCCTCGGCGTGCAGTGTGATCGGATGCCCACGGACATTCAGCGTGACTGATTTGGCACTGCCCATGACAAGCCGCATGCCAAAGTCGAGCAACTCGCACGTGACGCCCAGAAGCAAATCATCCTTGCCTAGTGGCCGCTCGATCATTACGTGAGGTGGCTTGCCGTTCGCCAAGTCTTCGAGTTCACGGACCGGGTAGCGAAATAAACGCGGCCCGCGGGGCGTTGATTTAAGCGTCAACTCGCATGGCACGGACATCTGTTGGTTAAACGGCATGTTGTCCGGCAGCACGCCGTCGCGGCGCAGCCAGCCGATTTGGATGCGCCGGCCGTCGGGGGTGTCACTGTAGGTTTGGGCGGCGTAGTAGCTGCCGCCGAATTCGCTTGGCATCACGTCGGTTTCACGCGTGAACGTTTTGCCGTCGAAGGTGCCGACGACGTACCGCGCATTCGCGCCGGTGAAGACCCATTTGATTTTTGATTTGTCTCCGTCGAGCGGGAGCGGGAAAAAGTCCGGGCATTCGTCGTCGCCGTCGAGTGTGACGTCCTGGAGCTTTGTCCAGTTTTTCAGATCCGGCGAATCAAAAATCGCGAACTCGTGCCGGCGGTCGAGGTAGAGCGCCATGACCCATTTTTTCGTCGGCTCGTGCCAGATAACCTTTGGGTCACGGTTTTTGCCGTGGATATTCGGTAGAACAGGATTGCCGACGTATTTCGTCCAGGTCCGGCCTTTGTCGGTCGAATAGGCGAGGTGCTGGCTGAACGGGTCTTTGGCGGCGGTGTACATCGCCACCAGCGGCGGCTTGCCGTCTTTGCCGAAACCCGTCGTGTTGTTCCAATCGACGACGGCCGAGCCGGACCAGATGCTGCCGTGTTCGTCGGGCGTGATGGCGTCGGGCAGTTCCCGCCAATGCATCAGATCAGTGCTGACGGCGTGGCCCCAGGTCATGTTGCCGTCACTGAGCAGTTTGCCGACGCGACGTTGGAAAAACAGGTGATACTCGCCCTCGTAATAAACGAGGCCATTAGGGTCGTTCAGCCAATCGCGGGCGGCAGTGAAGTGGAACTGCGGGCGGTACTTTTCCGTATACGTCGGCAAAGGTTCGGCGGCCACGGCAAGCGTGGCAAGGCAGGCGAACGCGGCGAGGTAAACGGCGGCGGTCATTGCACGATCCCTTTCGTGAGACGCATGAATGCGGTCTCAAGGTTTACCTCTTCTTCCTTGAGCATGTTGAGCCGGTAGCCGGCCGAAAGGAGTTTCGCCGCGACGAAGCTGTAATCGGTGATGCCGTCCTGCAGGTTCAATTCGATGACGCCATTGTTCAGCCCGGCGTGGGCGATCATCGGTTCCTGGCTCAGCAACGCGGCCGCCTGTTCCGCGTGGCTGACAACGCCGACGTGTAGCACCGTGCCGGTGCGCACTTTCTTAACGAGTTCGGTCCACGGGCCGCTGTAGATCAGTTCGCCGCGCTCGATCACGCCAACGGTGTTACACATGTCCTGCAACTCCGGCAGGATGTGGCTGCTGATGATGATCGTCTTGCCCATGTTGCGCAGCGTTTTCAGCAGCTCGCGCAATTCGATTCGCGCTCGCGGATCGAGGTTGCCCGCCGGTTCGTCGAGGAGCAGCACCTTCGGGTCGTGCAGCAGCGTGCGCGCGATGCTGAGCCGTTGTTTCATGCCGCGGCTCAGGCCGTCGACGGGGGCTTCGCGTTTGTACGCCAGGTCGGTGAGTTCCAGCACGTCGGCGACGACCTTGTCGCGGTCGCTGCCGTTGATGTTGTAGGCGGCCGCGAAGAATTCGAGGTACTCCTGCACCAGCATGTCTTCGTACGCGCCGAAGTAGTCGGGCACGTAGCCGATCAGCGGGCGGATAAGACGGCTCTGATAGCCGACGACATAATCGCAAACGCGGGCCTCGCCCCAAGTCGGCTGAAGCAGCGTGGCGAGGATTTTAATGGTCGTCGTCTTCCCAGCGCCGTTCGGCCCGATGAAGCCGAAGCAGTCGCCTTCCTGGATTTCGAGATTCAGGTTCGCCAGCGCCACCAGCGTGCCGTAGCGTTTCGTGAGATTGACGGTCTTGATGACGGTGGCCATGGTTTAGTTCGTGGTGTCGGGGTCTTTGGCGTCGGGGGCGGTGAAGCGCTCCGGTCGATCGGAATAATGGCTTGGAACAGCGTCGTGCCGTCGCTCTTGGGCGGTTCGCCGTCGACTGTCAGCGGCATGGTGAGCGGCGTCGGGACGACGGTCTTCGCGAGCACCACCATCGCGCCGGCGGCGACGGCGGGCGATGCGTCGAACGTCCTCGTGCCACGACGAAAAAGATTCACACGATCCTGCTGGTTCGGCAGATTCGTCATCGGCGGGCAGCGATCAAACAGGCTGACGATCGGGAAAGATCGGCGAAAGCCACTCTCGCTATCGTCAAACGGCCCGCTCAGTGATGTCATCGACGCGCGCATGTCGTCGTACAGCGATGTGCAGGCGTCCGACCATTTCCCGCGCGTCGACTTGGTCGCATAAACGGGCAGGCCGAAACGTTTGCTCGGGAGCGATTCGAGCTTGGTTTCAGCCGACTTCCAGAGCGCGGTGAGATCTATCGTCGTGCCAGCTTTCCATTCCGGTATTGTCAGGACTTCGTCGTCCCGAATGCGGAAGGGGCTGCGGAAAATGACGATCACATCACGAAGGTCGGCGCCCGTGTCGTTACTCAATCGGCCGGTGAGAAGCTGGTCGAGTTGGTCGACATTTTCCAGCCGCGGCGTGCCGCCGATCACGCCGGCAACCGGGCCGGTCCAATCCGCCTGTAACTTTTTCAAGGTCGACCTGAACGGCACGCCGACCTCAACACTCTTCGCATCCGCGTCCGATCCGACAGCGATCTCATAACGGGAATCGCGTGGCGTGACGGTTTTGTCGCCGCCGAGCGTGGGATCAACACTCACCGGCGCGATCGCACTCGGCGGGGCGTCCGGCGCTTGGGGAAGTTCGATGGCAGCGACCGTGTCCTTCGGCAGATAGACGCCCAGCCGCGACTGCACGCGTGCCGCTTCGCCCGGGCGAGTTCGAATGACGCTCAGGTGTTTCGCCGTAGCGTCGCCGCGAAGCAAGACGCTTGCGATGAGGACGGTGACGACGGTCGCTACGCCGGCGATGACGGCATAAACGAGCCAACTCAGTTGCGTTTTCTTCCGCACCGCCAGCACCGCAAAGCTGCCCGGCCCGGCCAGTGCCCAGTAGCCGATGAAGAAGACGAAAACGACCGTCACATAGGCGGCCGTGCGGCTGTCGAGGTCTGTGCCCCGAATGAACGACCCGCCGAGGTCACGCCAGGCATCCGCCGCATCAGCGCCTTGGCGAGCTTGGTGTCGTTTTCAGACTGCAGGGTTGCGGTGAAGGTCAGTGAATTGTCGCGCCAGTCGAACAGTCGCTGCCAGAGACGCGGCCAACCGAAGCTGACATTGGCGACAGTCGGATCGCTGACGTCTTCGGCAAGCCACGCCACGCAGCCGAGACCGAAAAGGCGACGGGCGATCATCGGCGAGCGGTGGCCGTCGGGCCAGTTCGTCCAGGCTTCGACGAACGTCGTGGCGTCAGCGACTTCAGAATCCGCCATGCGGAACGGCGGCGCGGCGCGTTCCCACGTGTCGATCAATCGTCCCACGGCCGTCCGGGGTGCCGGCTCGTCGCGGGGCAGCAGCAGCGACGCCAGTGGCTGGCGCTCGGGCCATTCCTTCGGCGTGACCGACTTCACCGGCAGCATGTCGGAAAGCGGAGCCGTGCGCGACAAATCATTGTGCTGAATCACCGCCAGCGTGCCGCCGCTTTGGACGTATTGCCGGAGCGCGCGGAGCTGAACCGGCGCGAGCTTACTGGCTTCGGCGTCGGTCCAGACGACCGCATCGACGCCGCCGTACGCCAGGGCGGATTCAGGGAGTCGAATTGAATCAATCGACACGAAAAACACCGACTCAGCCAGCCCGATCACACGCTCGCGGCCGGGCGCGAACTCGATCGTGCTCGGCGACCGTCCGACGACCAGGACGAGCTTCTGGCTGAGCATCCCTTCGCCAACGAGCTCGCCGTGCTCCAACGCCTGCGGCAACGCACCGGCCACGCCGAGGCGAACGGCCGGCTTGCGGGTTTCCGGGTCGAACAGGAAAACGCGGAGCCGCTTGGCGAATTCATTGCCCGAATCCGTGCCACTGGCGGGCAGGCCGCCGTTTGCGGTTTCGGGCCGGAAGTAGGTCCGGAACGTGTTCGTGCCGGGGTTTACGGTGATGCCCCGGCGGGTGTAAATGACTTCGTCGCCGTCGAGGTCATTCTGGACGACCTGCAGGTCGTAGGTGTGCGGTGCCGGCTCGTCACTGGAGATTTGGACGACCATCGGCGTCCATTCACTCAGTCGAATGAAGGATTGAAACCCAATGGAGGCGACCCTTCCGGTCACCGCCGCCTGTAAAGTCGGGGCGGCCAGAACGATCAACGCCACGACGAACCACGCCCACCTTTGCCGCATTGACTGCGTTTGTATCCCGACGGGCTTCATGGCGTCAATTTCGCTTGCTGCAAACTCTTTGAATCCTAGTCACTGCCGGAGCATGTTCGGCCGACGCGGTCGCGCAACAAAAAAGCCGGCCCCGAGCGATTCGCAGCGGGGCCGGTCGTGATTTCGGCTCGAATTGCCGGGTCAGTGCGTCGGCACTTCGTCACGGCGGCCGTTGAGGATGCCCTCGATCTGGCGACGGGGCGTCATCCGCTGCTGCGGCGGCTGGGCGGCGGGCTGAGGTTCGGCTGGCGGCGGGGTCTGGGCTTGCGGCTGAGCGGGGGCGGGCGTCGGGACGGCGACGACGTTGCGGTCGTCCGGCAGCTTGATCCGCTGCGTGCCACGCAGAACCACCAGCGTCTCACTGCGGGCGTACGCCAGTTCCAGCATACCCTTGGCATCGCCGGCCTGTTCTTTGACGATCAGCGGGCCGACTTCGAGGATCACGTCGCCGGCTTTGAGGCCGTACTTCGTGTCCATCGCGCCGCCGGCGGTCACGTCTTTGACGACGATGCCCTTGTTGTCGGTATCGAACTGAATGGATTTGCTGACCGACTCGCCCTCGGCGTCTCGGCCGACGGCGCTGTAGGTCTGGGTTTCCATCGTCTTTTTGGCTTCCAGCGCCGTCCCGGCCGACCCTTTTCCGCCGGCCGCGAACATGAGATAGAAGACCAGGGCTACGACGACGAGCAGCCCGAGAAGACCAATGCCTTGCATGGCGAACCCTCCGAAAAGTCGCGGCCGGTTAGAGGGCGGTCGACACTTTGACCGCTTCCCGCTGAGTCGGCTTGATGGTGAGCACGCGGTCGAGCCGCGTGATCTTCAGCAAC
The DNA here is from genome assembly GCA_049840775.1 of Tepidisphaeraceae bacterium. Lineage (GTDB taxonomy): Bacteria > Planctomycetota > Phycisphaerae > Tepidisphaerales > Tepidisphaeraceae > RYN-431. Next base: position 1,423,611 of record JASGJJ010000005.1, on the reverse strand, counting down.
TGCATCAGCGTATCGTTGACGCCACAAAGTACCAACTTGCTGCGCGACACCGTATCGAGCTTGCGTTTGAGCGTCAGCAGGATGCCGATCGCCTGCGAAGACAGGTACCGTACGACCGTGAAGTCGAGCACGACGAGCCGTTTGTCCTGCGCGTCGACCAGTGGATAAATCGCACTGGCGATCCGCTCCAGTTGGAGTGGGTCCATGAGTGACGCGGTGCGGAATTCTACGACCGTCCAGCCGTCGATTTCAGTGACAAGCAGCGGCGATTCGGATTGGCCTGTTGATGACATAGCGATCAAGTATGGGACTTCATCTCGTGCACGCGAGACCGTGTCTGCCGGAGTTCGTCTGCGTGGCGATCAAGGATCGCCCGCAGCTCGGCCGGCAGGTCACGGGTGGCGAGCAGACCGATCTGCTCGAGTGCGTGCGCGTCTGATTGATCGCCGAGCTTAAGCGCCGCGTCAAATCCATGACCCGCAATGCTACCGCGCAGGCGTTCCCAATCGCGCTTCAAATCCGCGGCAGCGGTGCCGTTATCGCTCATTTCGACGCCATGCCGCGTAATTTCATGCTGCAATTGCATATGAAACTTTTCGCGATCGATGACGAGGCGTTCGAGCTCCTGGCGGATTTCACCCGTCGGAGCCCGCTTGGCTGCCAGGCGATAATCTTCCTTGGCATCGAAATAGTAGCGAATGACCTTGTTGATCACGTCACGTGAGCCGCCTTGAGCGTACATGCGTTGCCTCCGGAAAGTGGTGACAAATGCTATGCCGGCTGAGGCGACTAAGTCCCGATTTACGCCAAGATTAACTCGCCTTCACCTTCGCCTTTTTCGCCGGCTTCTTCGCCGTCGGTTTCGGAGCGTTCGGCTGGATCAGGGCGATCGCCATGGCCTGGTCGACGGTTTCGACGAAATTGAACTTCAGCGTCTTTTTCACCTCGTCCGGAATGTCCTCCAGATCTTTCTCATTCCGTTTAGGGACAATGACTTCCTTAATGCCGGCTCGCTTGGCGGCGAGCGTTTTTTCCTTCAGGCCGCCGATCGGAAGGACCAGGCCGCGGAGGGTGATTTCGCCGGTCATGGCGACGTCATGGCGGACCGGGCGGTTCGTCAGAACGCTCGCCAGCGCCAGGAACATCGCCACGCCGGCGCTCGGGCCGTCTTTCGGAACGGCGCCGGCGGGGACGTGAACGTGGATGTCACTCTCGGCCAGCAACTTTGCGTCGATGCCGAGCTCTTCCGCACGGCTTCGCAGCAGACTGAATGCCGCGGAAGCCGATTCCTTCATCACGTCGCCGATCTGGCCGGTCAGGGTGATGTGCCCCTTGCCGGCGTAGCGGGTGGCTTCGATGAACAGGATTTCGCCGCCGTACGGCGTGTACGCCATGCCCGTCGCGACGCCGGGGACAGCGGTGCGGCTGGCGAGTTCGGGCTCGAACCGCTGGCTGCCGAGCACGCGGCGGACGCGGCCGACATCGACCGCGACCTGTTTGAGCTTCGGGTCGCCGACGATTTCCGCGGCAATGCTGCGGGCGACGCTGCCGATCGCGCGTTCGAGGCTGCGCACGCCGCTCTCGCGGGTGTAGCTGTCGATCAGCTCCTTCAACGCGGCGTCCTGGAACTTCGCCTGCCGGGTCGTCAGCCCGTTCGCCTTCAGCTGGCGGGGGACGAGGTATTGCTTGGCGATGAGCAGTTTGTCATTGGCGGTGTAGCCGGGCAATTGGATGACTTCCATGCGGTCGCGCAACGGGCCGGGCACGGGGCCCATGTCATTGGCGGTCGCGATGAAGAGGACTTTGCTGAGGTCGAACGGCACGTCGAGGTAGTGGTCCGTGAACGTGTGGTTCTGGGCCGGGTCCGAATACTTCGAGCAACGCCGACGCCGGGTCGCCGCGGAAATCGGCGCCGAGCTTGTCGATTTCGTCGAGCATGATCACCGGGTTCCGCGTGCCGGCCTTGCGGAGCTCGCTGATGATGCGGCCGGGCATGGAGCCGATGTACGTGCGGCGATGGCCACGAATATCCGCCTCGTCGCGCACGCCGCCGAGGGCGACCCGCACGAACTTTCGACCGAGCGCTTCTGCGATCGATTTACCCAGCGACGTCTTGCCAACACCCGGCGGGCCGACGAGGCACAAGATCGCGCCGCTGAAATCACTGTCCGCCGCCGCCACGGTCGAATCAACCGTCCCTTCCGGCAGGGCCACTTCAGCGGTCCTGTTCTTCTTCGACTTTTTGGTGGCACCTTGTATCGCCTGCTCCTTCAGCTTCCGCACGGCGAGGTATTCGATGATCCGCTTCTTCACCTTATCCAGGCCGTGGTGGTCGCGATCGAGCGTCGTCCGGGCTTCCGTGAGGTCAAGCTTGTCCTGCGTCTGCACGGCCCAGGGAAGCTCGCTGAGGATCTGCAGGTAGGTCCGAATGACGCCGTATTCCGGCGAGGCCGACGGCAGCGATTCCAGACGGCCGAGTTCGCGCTCGGCCTCTTTCATCACATTTTCCGGCGGCTTGGCGGCGATGAGCTTTTCTCGCAGCGATTCCGTCTCGCTTTGGCCCGTCTCGGCGTTGCCTTCGCCGAGTTCCTTGCGGATGGCTTTGAGCTGCTCCTGCAGGTAGTAGCGGCGTTGGTTTTTGTCGATCGTCTCTTTGACCTGCGACTGAATCTTGGCCTGGGTTTCGAGGACGTCGAGCTGTGTCGCCAGCTTGCCGGCTACGGCGCAGGCGCGCTTCGATGTTCAGCTCTTCGAGCATCAACTGCTTTTCGCTGGCCTCGGCGGCAACGTTGGCGGCGAGGAAATCGGCCAGAGCGCCAGGCGCGGTGATGCCCGCCAGCACTTGCTGGGCCTCGTCCGGCGTATTCGGCGAAAGCTCGATCACCCGGTTCGCCTGCGCGCGGACACTTTGCACGAGCGCATCAAGATCGGCCCCGTCGGCGGGCTCGTCTTCGACGATTTCGATCTGCCCGAGCATGAACGGGTCGGTACGCGACAGCTGCCGCATGCGGAACCGCGCCAGGCCGTGAACGATGATCGACTGGTTCTGGTCCGGCAGCTTAAAGAGCTTCAGGATGACGCAAATGACGCCCATCGTGTAGAGGTCGCCACTGGCGGGGTCTTCGATAGCGCTGTTGCGCTGCGTGATGACGCCGATGATCTTGTCGCCGGGCATGACTTCGTCGAGCAGCGCCTTACTGCGCGGCCGCCCGATGTTCAGCGGCATGACCGTGCCGGGGAAAACGACAATATTTCGGATGGGCAAAATGGGCAGCGACGTCGGCACGTTCACTTGTCGCCGGCGGCCGTGCGGATGACGGTGTGGGTTTCAGTGCGATTAATGATCTGCGATTCGGGCATTCTGTCAGGGGGCAGGCGGCAGGTGGCAGGTGGTAGGAAAAAGGGAATCGTTCCCTCATTCTTTCCTGCCACCTGCCACCTGCCCACCGCCCACTCCTCTCACTTCTTTGGCAATTCGATCCAGAGCAATCCGTTTTCGTGCGTGGCGGCGATCCGTTGCTGATCGACGTCGGCGGGAAGTTCCACCTCGCGGTTGAACGCGCCGTGGTCGATTTCCATCAGGTGAACACGGATTTTCGTCGAGCAGGGGTCCGAAGGGTCACGCGTCGGCGCGGCACGCCTGCCGGTGAGTTTCAGCCGCTGATTCTGCACGACAACGTCGATCTCGCTCTTTTCTACGCCCGCCAGGTCGACACAGACGAGATAACAGCGGTCGGATTCATACAGATTCACGTTCGGCGTCCAGGTGTCCGACGGCGCGAAGCCGAAGTAACTTTTCTGGAACGCCGACCCGAACGCCCGGCTTTGTCGGCCGTAGTGCGATTCGGAAGCTAGCTTTACAGTCATACCTACCCTTCGTTTCAAGATACTATAGGCGAAACGACGGCGACTGACGTCGCCGTCGCTATGAATTGACACGGTTGCGCACGACCGGCACAATCGGCCGGATAGGCGGACGGTCTTTCCTCGGCCGGGAGTATTGAAGCGGATGTCCAACCCACGCCAGTTCAAGTCGTTAGTGCGTAAGTCTGTACTCGTGCTCGCCGTAGCGTCGGTAGGCGTCGGCTGTGACGACTCCAGCGCCACGGATAAAGCCACGGTCGAACAGGTTCGCGCCGCGGTCAGCCAGATGAATACATTGCCGTCACTGGCGCCGGGGCAAGGCGTCGGGACGGTCACCACCGCACTCTCGACCGCCGCCGGCGGTGCGCAGAGCGGCACGGTGAAAGCGGTCGCCGCCGGGACCGCCGCCGCGGTGGACCAGCAAGCCGCCTATGCGTCGGTTATCGAGCTGAAGAAGCGGGAGACTGACGTCCGCCGCACGCTCGGCGAACTGCAGCGGCTCACCGCCGCCGTCCAGGCCGGCCAGGATTACGCGGCCGGTTATCTGAAGGCGGACCCGAAGGCGACCGTCACCGACGTCGCCTCGAAGATCACGAGCATCCAGGGCAACGCCCAGGCCGCCACCTGGGGCCCGGACGAGAAGCCGACGCTCCCGACCCTCGCCGCCGCCTCGGCCGAGGTGTCGAAGCTCGACAGCGAACTCGCCCAGAAGCAACAGCAGCTCGCCGCCGCTGAAAAAGAAAAAACCGACCTCCTCGCCAAGGCCGAAGTCCAGCAGAAGGCCTCGGACTCGCTGAAGGGCGAAGAAGCCATCAAGGCGTTCAATGAGGCGTCTGAAACCCGCCGCCAGGGCGAAGACAAGAACGTCGACATCGACCTCCTGAACGTCCAGATCGGCCGCCTGTCCGCAGACCTCGCGCTCGCCAAGGGCCAGGTCACCGTGCTCGGCAGCGGCATCGACGCCCTGAAGGAACAGGCCAAGCAGGTCGAAAGCGGCTGGGTCACGACCCAGAAGTCCGCCCAGACGCAGCAGCAGCTCATCGCCGCCGCCGTGCAGGGCGACGACAAAACCCCGCAGTCAATCAAAGCCGTCGCGGAAACGCTCGCCAAGCAGCTGAGCGAACTCTCCACCGCGCGGCAGGACACCATCGGGCAGCTGAACGAAGCCGAAAAATTCGCCAAGCTCGCCCAGACCGAAGCCGGCACGTTCGCCACCTCCATCGCCACGAAAGTCAGCCTGCCCGGCAAGGAAGGCGAGCACTACAAGTCGCTCAAGAACGCCGTCCACCAGCAGGCGTACCAATACCGCGTCGGCGCGATCCAGACCGACCGCGGCACGCTCGCCCTCGGCCAGGCCGCCCTCTACGCGGAAATCAAGCGGACCATCGAAGCCGCCCGCTCGGCGATCGAGTCGGCGAAAATCACCGTCCCCGAATCGCTGGCGGGCATCGACGCGGCGATCTACGACGAACTGATCAAAGCCGCCGAAACCGACCTCACCGACGGCGCCCAGTCGCTCACGAACGTCGAAAGCGGCGATTCGCCCAAGGAATACCAGGCCGCCGCCAAGGCGACGCGCCTGATCAACCTTTTCGCCCAGCTCCGCCTGTTCGACCGTCTGCAGGCCGCCGGCGACACCGCCGCGAAGGACAAGGCCGTCACCACGCTCAGCGACGCCAAGGCGCTGCGGGACGAAATCATCGCCAACAACCAGCCGCTGCCGAACTTGCCGGGCGAACTCGGCACCGTTCCGGCCGCCCCCGCGACGCCAACGGCCGTGCCAGCACCTACGGAATCGACGCCAGCCGGCGCGAATCCGGGCAGTGTTCCGCCGCCGCCCGGCGCGTAAATCGCGTCTGATCGATTACAACGAGCGACGGCCGGGTTCATCGCCCGGCCGTCGCTCGTTGTCTGGCTATAGTCGCGATGAATTCCTCTAATCGCCCCACACGCCCATTCAGCCTGCGATAATTGGGGCATGACGCAAGCCATGGCCAACCCGATTCGCGTGAAAGTCTCTCGTGTCGCCACAGGCCAAAGTGACCTGGTCACCGATCTGAAGATTGCCGAAATCATCGCCACCTGGATGGACAGCAAATTCGAAGTCGGCGGCGTGAAAGTCGGCCTCGACGCCATCATCGGCCTCGTCCCCGTCGCTGGCGACGCCGTCTCGTTCGGCATCGGTCTTTACCCCGTCTACCTCGCCCGCAAACACAAGCTCGGCGGCGTGGTGATCGCCCGCATGCTCGCCAATCTCGGCGTCGATTTTCTCGCCGGCAGCGTTCCGGTCGCGGGCGATGTGTTAGACGTTTTCGTTAAAGCGAATCTGAAGAACCTCGCGCTGCTGAAGAAAGCCGCCGCTCGCGTACAATCGCGCGCATGATCCTTTCGCACGACCTCGGCACGTCGCTCACGCTCACCCGGCCGGGAGCGACGTCGCCGCTCTGGAGCTACGTCTACGGCGGCAAACCCAAGCCGTTCTTCCACCCGCTCGCCACGCCGGCGGGGCACACGCTCAGCATCTTCGAACCGTCCGACCACGTCTGGCAACGCGGCCTGTGGTTCGCCATCAAGTTCGTCAACGGCCACAATTTCTGGGAAGAAAAAGAACACCCGTTCGCCACGCAAGTCACGCAAGCCCCGCCCGACGTTTCTCACAACGGCAGCATGGTGACCGTCGATAGCACCCTCGTCTGGCACGGCAGCGACGGCGTGCCGCTGATGGACGAGATGCGCACGTTTGATTATTCGCCGATCGATCAGGACGCTTACGCGCTCGATTTCACGATCACGCTGTTGCCGCGCATTGATGTCGAGTTCAACCGCACGCCGTTCAACGGCAAGTGGGGCGGCTACGGCGGCATGGCGTTCCGGGGCAACCGCAACTGGATCAACACCAAGCTGCTCTTCGACGACGGCACGCAGGTCGACCGCCCGACGCCGAAAACCAGCAAGTGGTGCGATCTCACCGGCCTCATCGACGGCGGCCGCGAGTGCATGGCCGGCGTGGCGATGTTCGACCACCCCGACAACGTCCGCCACCCCGTCGGCTGGTACGGCGGCATCGGCGCGTACCACTACTTCAACGCCGCCTTCCTCTTCCACGAACCACTCACCGTCCCCAACGGCCAGGCCATCACGTTCCAATACCGCGTCCTCGTCCACGACCACGTCTGGAGTGCCGACCGGCTGAACACCGCATGGGCCGACTGGGCGAAGAGCGAATAGCACAGCCAAAGTCTGGGTGTCGGATGGCACGGTTTGCGGTATCCCGCAAGCCGTGTCTGCGGATCATGGCCGCATGGGCGCGACACACGGCTTGGCGAGTACGCCAAACCGTGCCACATCGTAAGATCGCTTACCGCCGTTCGATTGAAGTGAGGGCGTCGATGACCTTGCCGGCGTGATCGTGGCGTGCGGTGTCTTCGTCGGTGCCGCCGTCGATCAGATCGATCGCGCCGTCGCCGTTGGCGACGAGCAGATCGCGGCCGCCCGAGCCGTGCAGTTCGTCGCGCCCCAGGCCGCCGGTGAGGGTGTCATGGCCGTCGCCGCCCCAGAGAATGTCGTTGCCTTCTTTACCCCAAATATCGTCATTGCCGGCGCCGCCGACGAGTGAATCGCGGTAGCGGCTGCCGACGAGCTTGTCGTTGCCGTTGCCGCCGAAGAGCGTGGCGTAGCCGTAAGCGGTGAGGCGGTCGTCGCCATCGCCGCCGTTCATGACGGAATTGGTCGTGCACCCGATGACGTCGTTGCCCGCCTCACCGAAGAGGCGGGTGTTGGGCATGAACGAGTTGAGCGAATCGTTGCCGGTTCCGCCGTAGAGGACGTCGCGGACGGTCGGCGTGATGTTGCCCCAGGTGCCGTCCGGATTTTGGAATGAGTCGATGATGGTTACGACTTCGACGATGTCGTCGCCGCTGTCGCCGTAGAGCGTGTCGTTGCCGAAGATCGTGAAGATGATGTCGTTGCCCGCGTCGCCGTGCAGCACGTCGTCGCCGCGGCCGTCCATGAGGTAGTCATTGCCCGTGCCGCCGCGCAGGGTGTCGTTGCCGCCGCCGGAGAGGACGTAATCATTGCCCGGCCCGGCGTCGATCATCAGCGGCAGCGTCATGCGGTCCGCGCCGCTGTCATACGCGGCCATGAACTGATCATTCCCGCCGAGCAGATTGAACGTCAGCCGGCTGACTTTTCGGTCGTCGTATTTCGTGACAACGCCGTTGAAATTCACGCTCAGGACGTGATTTTTGAAGGCGAGTGACACGCGGTCCGGGCCGGCGGTACCGGTGAGGGTCACGGGCGTGGCGGCACGAAGGCAACGGTCTTCCAGCGGGTGAAACATGACTCCAGCATCGGCACATTCTCGGACGTCGCTTGAGGCGGGCGGCCCGCGAGGGCCGGGGAAAAATCGCCTGTTTTTTCGCCGACAAACCGCTGCCGGGGCGATACAACCGAACCAGCCGCCGGGGGCGGTGCGGCCGATACACGTCGGCCGGTTCTTTGGAAATCGAAGAGTGTTCTTCGCGGCAGCCGGCCATAAGTGTCAGGGCAAGCAGGGCAATTCACGGCGCAATGGCGACCCCCATTTTCGGCGGCGAACCGATGGCCGGCCATACAGTTACGCCGCGCTGCGCGGTTGTAAAGATGCAGAACAAATTTGCGTGCGAAAATCGGACTTAGGGCGGTTTAGATAACGGATTGCGTCTTTGTAGGGGCGACGCCTGAGTCGCCCGACGCGTGCGAGGCGGCTGGTGGGCGACGCAGGCGTCGCCCCTACGAGGAAGCCGCTCGATGCGGTTTGAGAACTTTCTCAGTTCAAACGCCCCGCGGGCGATCACTGGTGAGTGACCGCCCGCGGGGGAGTTGTGTGGATTGCCGGATGAAGCGACTTAGTCTTCGCGGCGTTCGCCACGACCACGGCCACCGCCGCCGCCGCGGGGGCGACGCGGGCGGTCATCGCCGCTGCGTTCTTCACGCGGCGGGCGTTCGCCTTGCGGACGTTCCGGGTCTTTGATGCCGAGTTCTTCGTTGGCGGCCTTGCGGCTGAGCTTGATGCGGCCCTGGTCGTCGACGAGGAGCACCTTCACCTTGATCTCGTCGCCGACGTTCACGACGTCGGTCACGCGGCCGACGTATTGGTCGGAGAGTTCGGAGACGTGGCAGAGGCCGTCGGTTTCGGGGGCGATCTCGACGAACGCGCCGAAGTCCTTGATGCTGACGACGCGGCCGTCGTAGATCTTGCCGATCTGCACGCTCTGCGTCATCGCTTCGACGATCGCCTTGCAGCGCTCGGCGCCGGCGGCGTCGGTCGACGAGATGAACACCGTGCCGTCGTCTTCGATGTCGATGTTGGTGTTCGTGTCGGCCTGCAGCGCCTTGATGTTCTTGCCGCCCGGGCCGATCAGTTTGCCGATCTTTTCCGGGTCGATCTTGACCGTCAGCAGGCGCGGGGCGAACTCGCTGATCTGCTTCCGCGGCTCGCCGATGGTGGCGGCCATGGTGTCGAGGATCTTGAAGCGGGCGTCGCGGGCGCGGTGCAGCGTCTCGCGGATGATCTCGTGGCTGATGCCTTCGATCTTGATGTCCAGCTGAATGGCGGTGACGCCTTCACGCGTGCCGCAGACTTTGAAGTCCATGTCGCCGAAGTGGTCTTCCTCGCCGATGATGTCGGTCAGGAGCTTGTATTTTTCGCCTTCCTTCACGAGGCCGACGCTGATGCCGGCGACCATCGCCTTGATCGGCACGCCGGCGTCCATGAGCGCCAGGCAGCCGCCGCACGACGACGCCATCGACGACGAGCCGTTCGACTCGAGGATGTCAGAGATGACGCGGACGGTGTACGGGAATTCGCCGACGCTCGGGAGGACCGCGAGCAGCGAACGCTCGGCGAGGGCACCGTGGCCGATTTCACGCCGGCCCGGGCCACGGATCGGGCGCACTTCGCCGACGCTGTAGCTCGGGAAGTAGTAGTGGAGCATGAACTTCTGGTTGTACTCATCGGCTAGGCCGTCGACGAGCTGTTCGTCGGAGCTGGTACCGAGGGTGACGCTCACCATGCTCTGGGTTTCGCCACGCGTGAAGACGGCCGAGCCGTGCAGACGCGGGAGGACGCCGACTTGGCAGCTGATCGGACGAATGTCTTCGAACGAGCGACCGTCGGGGCGAACGCCTTCGAGGATGGTTTCGCGCGTCACTTCTTCTTCGACCTGCGTGAACGCCGTGCGGATCTTGCCCATTTCGGCGCGCTGGGCGAGCAGTTGCGGGTAGCTGGCGGTCGCTTCGTCGATCTTCGGCGTGAGGGCGAGAACGGCTTCTTCGCGGACCTTGGCGAGGAATTCCTTGCGGTCGTGCTTGCCGGGCTGGCCCTTCACTTCGCGGATCTTGGCGGCGGTCAGCTCGCGGACCTTCTTGACGATTTCCGGCGACGGGAGCTTGATGTCGCCCTTCTTTTCGACCGGGTCTTTGGCGGCGAGTTCTTCGATCATGCCGCAGATTTCGACGATGGCGTCGTGGCCGAACTTGATGGCGTCGGCGATGTCGTCTTCCTTCACCTCGTAGGCACCGACTTCGATCATGTTGACGAAGTTCTTCGTGCCGGCGACGACGACTTCGAAGTCAGAGCGTTCAGTTTCTTCGATCGTCGGGAAGAGGATGAGCTTGCCGTCGATGCGGCCGACCTTCGCGTGAGCGGTCGGGGTGATGAACGGAATGTCGCTGATGGCGACACAGGCGCTCGCGGCAATGCCGGCGAGCATGTCGGTGTCGTTCACGCCGTCGTAAACGAGGGCGTTCAGCTGGATCTGAACTTCGTCCATGAACCCGTACGGGAACAGCGGACGCAGCGGACGGTCGATCAGACGGCTGATGAGGACTTCACGCGTGGTCGGGCGGCCTTCGCGCTTCATGAACCCGCCCGGGAACTTGCCGGCGGCGGCGCGGCGTTCGCGGTAGTCGACCTGCAGCGGGAAAAAGTCGATGCCTTCACGCGGCTTGGCGCGGACGACGGCACCGAAGACGACGGTGTCGCCGTACTGAACGGTGACCGCGCCGTCGGCGAGCTTGGCGAGGGTGCCGGTGCTGATCGTCAGGGTGCGACCGGCGATTTCCTTGGAGACAGAAAGAGCTTGCATGGAGAGACCTCATGCGCCCGGAATTGCTCGTGCACGGCGAAGGGGTTCAGAGGAACCGGAACTAAACAGAATGCCGAATGGCGGTCGTCCGACGGTTGCCTGGGCGGCAGGGCGGGCGAGCGGCATCGGGCATTCAATCCGGTCGCGCTGGGCCCCTCCACCTGGCACGCATCCCGCCGGGCGTGGGCGGGAAGAAACAGATCCTGGCCAAGCGCCGATCGCCTGGCCGGCCGCGTCATGCGGCACCGATATAAAGAAGCAGGGCACGGCGTTGACCGTGCCCTGCCAGAGTTCTTACTTACGCAGGCCGAGTTTCGTGATCGTCGTCTGGTAACGCTCACGGCTTTCGCGCATGCAGGTACTTCAGCAGCGAGTTACGGTTGCCGACCATCTTCAGCAGGCCGCGACGCGAAGAGAAGTCCTTCTTGTGCGTCTTGAGGTGTTCGGTCAGTTCGTTGATACGCTTGGTGAGCAGGGCGATCTGCACTTCCGGCGAGCCCGAGTCTTTTTCGTGAACGCGGAAGTCGGCAATAACCTGCTGCTTAATCGGAGCGGCGAGAGACATAACAGTCCTTTCGAAAGTCACCAGCGGCCCAGCTCGGAAACACTTCCGACAGCCAAGCCAGCGGTCTATCCCGCCGGATCACCGGCAGGAATGAGCGGGAGAGTTTACGGACCTTAATAGATGAACACAAGCCGGCAGAACCCCCAGACCCTACCGGCGGTCCGCCAGGACCGCCTCCGCGGCACGCCGGCCGGAGCACATGGCGCCGTTGATCGAGGCGAAATCGCAGTGGTCGCCGCACAGATAAACCCCGTCGCCCACCCGGGCCGGCCGGTGCGGCTCGGCCATCGCGGCAACGGACTTATCCGGGAGCGACCGCGGAATGCGGTAAGTCTTGAGATGACGCCAGTTTGCGACGGCGGGGCCGTACCATTCGGTCAATTGCTGGCGGACGGCGGTTTCTGCGTCGGCGTGGTCGCCGATCAGGCTGACCGCGATCAGCGTCCTGCCCGGCGGGGCGTACGCCGGCGACACGTCGCTGAGCACAGCAATATTGTTGATCGGCCCGTCGTCGGCGTTCAGGACGAGCAACGGTTCGCCGATGGGCGAAAAATCGGCGACGAAATAAATCGCCGTCGTGCCGGTCCAGTTTTCCGTCCGGGGCATCGGCGCGTCTGGCAAAAGCCTGGCGGCGGCGTTGGCGTCGGTCGCGACGACCACGGCCGACCCGCTGACCTGGCCCGCCGACGGGAAGTAAACGGTTCTGCCGGAAATCCGCTCGATCGGGCAGCCCGTCACCACCTCGCCGAGCCGAATGCGGCCCGCCAACTGGTCGGCGATCGCCTGCATGCCCCGTGCCGGCAGGGCGGATTCGCCCCGGGCGAACTGCCGGAAGGTGAAATCGAACATGCGGCTGGAAGTGCTGAGTTCCGACTCCAGAAAGACGCCGCCGAAAAACGGCCTGAAAAACGCTTCGATAATGGTCTCAGAAAACCCGAGCCGCGCAGCCGATCCGCCGTTGTCACGTGCGGCAGGTCATCGGCCGCCAATTTGCGGGCCGCCGTCACCACGCGAAGCTTGTCCCCCGTCGTCGCCAACGGCGACAAGGCGGTGGTGAACAGGGCGGACCATTTTCGCCGGGGATCGATGAACCGATGAAATCGCCCGCCCCGGCGGACGATCGCCCCGGGTTTGAAGGACCGCAGATTCAGGGCGTCATAGTCGAGCAGCCGCTTGGCTTCGGGGTACCCGGTCAGGAAGATCTGGAATCCGCGATCGAGGGTGAAGCCGTCCACGACATCGCTGCCGAGCCTGCCGCCGATGCGGTCACTGGCTTCGAGGACAAGCGTTGGCACGCCGGCATCGCCGAGGACGCGGGCACAGGTCAGCCCCGCGATGCCCCCGCCAATCACAATCACACGATTCCCTTCACCCATCGCCGGCGATCATAGCAGGGAAACCCGCAGAACCCATTTTTGCCAACCCAATGTAAGGCTTGATCCTGTGACGCTTCTGGGCGTATAATTGAATGACTCATCGGGGGCGACCGGTTTCGACTGGGAGGCTACGGTGATGGTGGCATGCCGCGGACGCCTACTCGGCCGCGTTAACAAAGTGGGCGAACATTAACTGCCAATGACAATGGTGCAGTGGCTGGTCGCGTCGGTTTCGGCGCTCCGGCCTTCGTAATGGCTGCCTAAATTAGGCGGTCTGGTGATGCCGGCGATGCTCGCTGACCGTCACGCCAAAACAGCGAGATAGGATCACGCGGTCGAACGTTGCCGTTGGTCCGAGATTTTGACGTTTGGTTCCGGCGGCAGGGTGCCTGTCCTCGTCCGCCGGCGCGACAATAAACGACTAGGCTACGCATGTAGAGGCTGTCATTCGGGTTTCCTCAGGACGGGGGTTCAATTCCCCCCGCCTCCACTCTTCCCGCCCTAACACGGCGGGATTTTTTATGCGCCGATTTCGCCATAAATGCCTCAAAAATCGCGTTTTGCGGCGATTTTGCGATGTTAGGGTATTTTTGTCGTTTTTACCCGCCCAAATCGAATAACCTGACACCTCGGCCATTTTAACCTGACACCTCGGTGTTAAAATCGACCCATGCCTCGCCCACGGACTGGTGAACTGCGGACCCCAGCCAAGGACTCAGCCGGTCTCTGGCGGATCGACGTGGGCGGCAAGCGCTTCCGTCTCTCCGGCCAGAAGTCGGAGGCCGAGGCCATCGCATGGGCGGTGGGGCTTCAGCGGGAACTCGGTGCCGCCATCGAAGGCTGGGCTGCGGTCCACGAGCGGGTCAATACCCCGCCCAACGCACAGGCCATCGAGGCAGCAGAGGGGCCATACGGCTACGAGCGGGTCGTCCTCGTCTGGCGGGATCATCTTCGGGAACAACTGGGCATTCGCGACTTCGATCGGCCGCAGGTCATCGACCTCGACCGACTCTCGGAACTGGAACGGGCATGGGCTGAGCGTAGCGAGCGGGTCGTCCGGGAGCGGGCGATCGCGGTAGACGATCACGCGCCGCCCACCCTCGAAGCCGCCCTCGAACTGACGACGCGACTGCTGTCGGATGTAACGTTGAATGACGCCCAAAGGGCGGCGTTGGGGACGTTACTGACGGCGGTCGATCGCGTGGCCCCAGATATGGTGGACGCCCACGTCCGACGGAGCGGTCGCAGTGGCGTCAGCTTGACCCGCGAGCATCCGACTGTGCTGGAAGTGAAGCAGCGCTACCTGCTCGAACAGAAGACGCGGATCGGGCAGGTCGAGGGCGGCATCACCCCGGACACGTACAACGCGACTCGGAAGCATCTTTTTCACGGCCTCGGCCTGTCGCTTAACAAGAGCGGTGGGCCGCTGCCGAACGCGCCGCTCTTGAGGCTCGACGGCGACATCCACGACTTGGACGAGGCCACGCTCAAGATGCTACGCGATCAGTGGCTGGACGGCCGCGTCAAACGGCGAACTGCCGTCAACCGCCTCGGTGCCGTCGCCGCCATGCTCGACTGGGCCAGTCGCGATGCCAAGATCGAGTACCAGTGGCCACGGTCGAGCAGGGACGTGTTCCGGTTCTCTTCTCGGAGGGGCGAGGCCCGCAGGCGCTCTCGCATCGACCCCTACGACGCTCCGACGCTCAAGAAACTCCTGAGGGCAGCTTCGTCCAGAACGCGTCTTTATGTTCTCCTCGCGATGAACGCTGGGATGTACCAGCGTGACATCGCGATGCTGACGCCAGATCACCTTCGGAAGATGGAGGGTAAGACGTATTTGGTCAGGCTCAGGAGCAAAGAGGCGACGAGCGATCAGGTTTACGAGACCGCCCACATGCTCTGGCCGGAGACGGCAGAGCTTCTGAGCCACGAAACGGCTGCGCCCAACCCGCATGGCCGACTGCTACTGACGCAGGCCGGGACGCCGCTGGAAACAACGAAGCCGGGCAAGTGGCAAAATAACCCGATTTCCAAGGCGTATGCTCGCGCGGTCGAGGTCGCCAAGTTGGCAAGTGATCCTCGGCGTCCGCAGTTCCGCCAGCTTCGCAAGATGGGGGCGAGCGCGATGTTCCGCCTCGCCTCGGAGAAGGTCGCGAAGATGTACCGTGGGGCAGCGTTCGAAGGGTCGGGCAATCTGTACATCACCGTGAGCGATTGGGCACCGCTGGCCGTCGCGCTCGACCGGTGGGCCGAAGAACTACGGCGAGACGGCGTGCTGTTCGACGGGATGTGACGCCGCCGTTTGTTGCACGTAGTGCCACATGGCATCCGCCGTCGCCAGAGAACGGAGCATTCGGACTCGGATCGAGGCCGAGAAATTCATTCAAAGCCGTCAAAGGAACAGGTTCGCATCCACCTTGAACCGAGCGACCAAAGCCTTGATGTGCCGCCTTAGACAGTTCGCGTTCGCCAGCGAGAAACATCGAGACGGCGGACTCGCTGCCGATGATCTTGCCCACCTGAGCTTGAGACAGGTTGTTGGCGTTCATGATCGCCCGCAGCGCGTCTTGTGGCGACAGGTAGGTGCCCTTCGGGGTGTGGTTCTCGTCCTCGTACTTGTTCACGAGAAGGATGAGCGTGTCCAGATAGTCGCTCGAACCCGCATCGAGATTCCGGCCCATCAGTTCCCCGATGATCTCCACGGCCTGCTCATGCGCGGCATCGTCCTTGATCGGTTTAAGGGGAAACCGGTGAATCAGGTCCATGTACGTGTCGGCCTCGGATCGCTGGTTGAGCTTTTTCTTTGTGCTTGCCATCGTGTCACCTCGCCGAAATCAGATGTCGTTCTTCCAGTTCCCTTTGTCGTACTCTTTGTGATCCATGACGTGCGTGATCAGCACGGTCTGCCGGGTGTAATCGACCAAGGTGATGATCCGGTACTTGTTGCCGCCGATGTCGAAGATCGTTGCCGTCCGTTTGGATTCCGTATCCGTAGCCACGTCGGTCTGGCCGAACAACGCCTTGGCGTCCTGAAAAGTGTGCCACTCGGCCTTGCGGGTTAGCTTGAACCAGTCTTCGAACGCGTCCGCGTGTTGCCGCCGCTCCGGTTTAGCCTCAAAGAACTCCCGCAGTTTCTTTCGGCTAATTACGTTCACCTCTTCACATTATGTGAAGGGACGTGCGAAAAGTCCAGCCGTTCTTCACAAAATGTGAATCTTCAAGGCAGATTGTCAGGGCGGATCAGCGTTAGACCGAGTGCGGCGTTGGACGGCTGCTCCTTGCTCACAGGGCCAGCGACTCCATGTACGGGCGGATCACGTTTGAGACGCGACACAGCTTGGCCATGCGGTGAATGTCGTCCCGTGTGGCCTTCCGCTGCCGCAGGCCGTCTCGCAGTGCTTCGAGCGCCACGTCGATGCCGATCTTGTTCCGGTATTTGAAGCAGTCGGCGATCGTCTTGGCCGGGCTGTAGACCCGCACGTCGGTGCCCCTGATGCGATGTACTTCGACGCCCTCGATTAGCGCCTTCCCGGAGAAGCGGGCGAAGCGCATCGGCGGGTGGTCGGCCTTGGGCTTGCGGGCCTTCACGTCGACGGCGACCCAGACCTCAAACGGTGCCTGCGTCGTCATGCCGTGCATGCGCAGGGCCGAGAGGAGGCAGATGACGCCGTGGGATACAACCTTCATGGCTTCGACGTAGGACTGCACCTCGGTGGCGGCTGTGCCATTTGCAACATAGAGACCGCGGCCGACGCGGTGAGCCCTACCCGATATGACGAGAGTTCGAAGCGCCCAGCGAGGGATGCCGTAGCGGCCGAGGTCGCGTGTCCGCAGTGCCGTTGATCGGCGGATCAGCTTGAGCAACCGAGTAGTGTGCTGCTGTGGCATACAAGATGTCGGTATATCTTAACATGTACCGACATTTCGTATATTTAATCTTCGCTTTTCACGGGCCTTATGCTGTTCCGATGTTTCTGGCTCAAGAGCGTCGCTAGTGAGTTCAACCACGAATACATCGGCATGGAGCACAGCGGTATCGCCTTCAAAGTTAAGACAAAAACCTCAAATAATCGGAGCTTTCGGTCCAAACCGAGGCCTTTGTTATGAGGATGCCCCGGTTAGCTTTTAGAATAATTCGGAAGTGCTACCGGCGTTCGGTAAGGACGTTTAGCTGAAACTGAATGACGCCGTGACGATAAGCAATCTGTTTCGAAGGACCGACTGTGAACCAGCCTGCCATCCTTTTTACTCCCGCGAAAGCGGACTTCTCGATCGACCTCACGTCGCTGGCCCCGGATGCACCCGTGGCCGTGCTCCTTCGCATCAAAGCCTATTTGGAGGCAGCGCCCGGGCATCAGACCGCCAGCTACTACCGGGTGCTTGGAGCGATCTGTGTGCATGGTCGTAACGAGTCTGGCACATGCTGGCCCGGACACGAGCGTCTGGGTGCGATGGCAGATCGCCATCCGAATAGCGTGGCTCGCGAACTCAGAGTCCTCAAAGCTCATGGGGTGATCACGGTCGTCCACGACCATCCCGACCACCCTGAGAGGGAGTGGGTGTATGTGATCAAGAACTGGTCCACTTTTTGGGTGGAAAAGTCATGCGACGAAGCCGATCAAAATTCAGTCGGCGCGGAAGGAACTCGGAAATCTCTTAGTCCTACGTCTTCTGCGCCCATCCACCCGCTGCGCTCTGGCACTCAAATGCGCCTGCGGCGAAAAATGCCGAAAGACAGCAGCGGCGGGACGAAGTGCGGCTGCTCGCCGATGTCGCCAATGCCGACGAGGACACGAAGGAACAGGCGTACGCCTGTCTGAACGTGGGCATCGACGTGCCGATGGTTCGCTGGCTGCTCAAGCGGTATCGCCGAGGGCAAAACTGGATCAGAACGGTCGTTCAGCGGCGCTGAAGGCCCGTCAGCCCGCGGGGTTTATGGTTGCGGCCATCTGCGGTAAATATTCGGCTATTAGCGACGTGGACACTTATCAACACCACAAGAGCCGATCCCGAGCGCCTCAGCGGCCCACGCAGAAGCGGGATGTCGTGCAAGAAGCCAGAGCGAGGTACTTCGGACTTTCGTCCCAAGATCGCGAGGCGGTCAAACGGTGGGCATTAGGCAATTACAACCCCACGACGCACGAGGGGCGCGTCCTCCGAAGAGGTGATGCGGACTCGCTTGTGTGGCTCGTATTAGCGCAAGGTATGCGCGAGGTGCTTCCTTATTGAAACCCGTTGTTACGCCGAAAGGATGGACTTCAAGAAAGTTTTGCCGATCGACACTGCAACTATCGCGCGAGTCTGATGCGATGCTGTTCTTTCGGTTCCAGCAGTTGCCCTGCGACTGCTCGATCAGCGTCTGCTTGAACGCCGAAAGGAATGCGTCCCGTCGCACGCGCACGGCCGCGACGATCTCGAACTCATCCGGCGTGGCCGACGACGACCACGCGGCCTGCAACGCAGGGTTGTGGTGCTTGCCCGCCACGAGCAGCTTGTGGGCATCGTACGCCCGCTGCCGCATGTCGGCCGCGGCGACGAAATAGCTCATCCCATCCGCCTTGCGGCGGATGTTCAACACGCCCGGCCCGTTCGGCACGTTCGTCCAGCACCACGCGCCACGATGATCATCTTGATGCACCATCAACATCTCCTCCAACTAGTGTTTCGATGTCCGTCGAGGAGAGACCTTCAGACGATTTCGCTGAAGGGCACTACTTCGGCACTTCGGACGTTGCGAGAACCGCGAATGCTTCCGTCGGGTAAGTCGGTGGCAGCGGTACATGCGCCGCGTAAAACACCTTCATCGAATCCGTCGTCGTTCTCGGCGCAAATTCCCCCGAAGGATCAGGGGGAGCGCAGCGCTCTACACCTTCGAGCAACGAACTCGGGGAATTTCGACGCGACCATCCGTCTTAGAGACGAAGTGCCGGATAGATGACGCCTCAGACCCTGTTCGGCACCAATCGCTCGCCGCAACTAGTGAGGCACAACTGGGCGGCACAAATCTCAGGACTACGTGTCTCGACGACGAAGCACGCCCAAGTCAGGGCCGTCTTCCCAGAAGGCAATGGTCGCCCAAGTGAACATGGAGATCAAAAACGCGGCAACCGCCCAGCCGACCGTCTGCAAGCGTTCACCGGCCCACCAAGCCCTCAAGGCGGGCACAAAGCTGCCAACCATCACGCAGACGATGATCGAGAGATGAACGATCACGCACTTGGCCCTGAACCGCTCGCGGGCGAGCGACTTCTGGCGTGCCAGCGTCCAGCCCGCACGCTGGTCGTCAGTCGCCTCCCAGATAACCGCGGGGTCGCTCTGGCCGAGGAGCAACGGGTCGATGATTTCGATTCGCGCGATTCTCGCATAATCGTTGAACGGTTCCCTCGGGCAGAAGCCGAAGACCGACTGCCGGTCGTCGATCTGCCGGTGCAGGGCGAGGTCGTCCTTCGGCATCTGGGAGAACCACGGCTGGTCATCGCATCCCGCGTACCGTCGCAGATGGCCTTCGCGGACCTCACCGCCCTCAGGCAAGTGGTAGCGGTCGGCCGCGAGCGTGACTCGCACCTTAACAACCCAGTGCCGCAGCGAGTCGAGCAAGCGGGTGAACTGGTAGTCCATGCCGACCGGGTAGTCGATGTTCCGCCCGTTGCCGAGGGCGAAGCCGATTTCGGCGCGTTGGCTCAAAGCTGCCATCACAGTGTCAAAATCAGCACCATCCTCCTCTTGCGGATCGTCGCTGCTGCCAGCGAGCCAGCAGGCGAGGCACACATCCCCGGTGGCCGTGAGGTAGTGGCATGCGGGCTTCCGTTTGCCGCAGATCGCGCACGCCCTCAGGTCTTCAACGCCGCGGGAAAGATAAGTCATCGACATCGTTGCACACTCATTTCGACCAGCGGTGTCCGCACGCCGTGCAGTGGAAGGCGCGGCGTTGACGGCGGTACACGCGTGTCTTCTCGACCGGCGTCCTGATCGTCGCGATCGGCGGGCCGTACTGGTTGAACCGGTCATGAACGGTCGATGTCTCGTGGGTGCGTGTCGTGATGACCTGTTCGCCGAGGTCCACCACGCCATCAAACACGACGCTACCGCTGGTACGGCAGTGAGGGCATTCGCGTGCCAGTGCCCGTTCCAGCAGGAAGCCGAAAACGATCACCGGGATGAGCAGGGTGGCGATTGTCACGGTGGTCACGACGATGCTGTACTTGCCGATGACCGTCGCCACGCCCGCGAACATGAGAACTGCCGACACGATTAGCAAAGCCCAGATGATCAGAATCCGGGCACGCTGCACCACGAGCAGGTTGACCGCGGCCTTCAAGTCGTCGGTCGCGGTATTTGGCGAACCTGCTGCGAGCTTTCGGTATTGCATAGCACTGGACGTGCTGGTGAGAACCCCGCCGGTGCCGAGCACCATCAACATCCACCACCACACGGCATCGCTCACAAAAATCAGCGAAAGAAGGCATGGGACAGAGACGATGCCCCCGAAAACTGCGACCGTGATCGCCAACTGGCGTCCTCGGGTGGTGTGCAACGCCTTCCGAGCCTCGTCTTGCAAGGCCTCGTTCCGTTGCTTGTCAGCGTCCGCTACGGCCTGAGCATCCTGATCGCGACGAAGCGCCTTGCGCTCAGAGTATGTCGCGGCAATTCCCGCAGACCTTATGACCCTGCCACTCGAACGAGTGCTGCAAGGCCCCGAACGCCTGTCCGCAGTTCTGGCATGCCACGGTATTTTGGCCACCTTGGGGATTCGGCTGTTGCGTCGAGCGGACGCAGGTCGCGCAGTAATACCGCCCCGCGGCATCCTTCGTTCGCTTCACCTGCGAAACGTCGGTGCCGCAGACCGAACACCGCTTACTCTGCATTGCTGCTGCCATCTTGACCCTTTTCGAAATGACCCAAACACCGAGACAATCTCGGGAGAGACCCCGCAGCGGCATTATCGTCTGATGCTAAAAGCGCTTCAAGTTGAAGCGGGATCAGCATCTAGCGGGTGCCGACCAAGCCCAACCAGCACCTCAGCTACAAAATCGTTCCGACCACCCTGCGACAACTCCGTGAAGAAGCAGGGATGACTCAGCGTGACCTCGCATCTAAGTTGAAGCGTGGCCAGTGGTTCGTTGCGAGAACGGAAACTGGAAGCCGTCGTTCTGGATGTCGCCGAGTTCGTCCAGTGGACCGAAGCGTGCGGCGTCGATGCCAAAGACGCTCTCGACCTTCTTCGAACCCGAAGGTAGCAGGGCATTTACTCCTCATTCCTGACAAGTCGCTGAGTAAATGGAGTTGCCCGTCGGACCCACGTCTTGCCACTTGCGAGTTCCGTGCTGATCTGCACGAGCACGCCACCAACACGATGTTGAGACAGCAGCCAGCCCTTACGGTCCTGACGCTTCGTCAACACAAAATCATTGAGCACCCGATCGGTGGGCGACACCGGCCCCCAGATGCCGCAGACATGGCGGTGCAGTGCCCGGCCGAGCAAAGCCGTAGCCGTCACGGCCACCGCACGCATCAACCAACACTCGCCGAAATCCCTGCTCGAACCCGACGCCGCGCAGTGCAAACTTCGGGGTCAGGCGTTTGGCCTCTCGCCCGAGAACGGGCGGGGGAAATAGCGTAAGGTCAAGAACGTTGCGCATGCCCTCTACGGTCGGCAGATGGTGGTGATGTCACTCGCTGACGAAACACTCGGTGATATTTCAGGAGCGAGGAGTAGCTTTGCGGCAACCGGGTTCCCTAGTTCGACACCCCACCCCCTCCGGGGATTCCCGCCGGAAACAAAAAGGCGGCGAGGGTTTAAGACGCGATGATCTCTTACGCGCTGACTGGGTTCCCTTGGGCCAAGTTGACGCAACGCGTCACGGTATGGGGCACTGGGAGTCCCACCGCACTCAAGCCGCCATAGGAAAATTCAGGCGGGCGAACTCTCCATGAGGTGAGTGCCATTGCGTCGTAAGCCCGAGCGGCTTCCTCCTCAGTGGAGTACGAACCGATATTTTGGTACTTCCGATATGCTGTGATGCCTGATCGCCAGCAGCGACGGCAGGGCGATTTCACCCGCCACACCCCTTTGTAAACCGAGGTACGACCGGGCGTGTTGCGCCAACCTGCGTTCTGAAAATTCTGTGCAGCGGTGCAGAGCCGCAGGTTCTCTCGCCGGTTATCCAAGCCGTTGCCATTGATGTGATCGACCACGAGATCGTTCGGCGCTGACATGATCAGGCGGTGCATCAACGTACTACGGCCGTCAACGCGAGCCGCTGCGTACACGTGGGTGCCGTGGACTCTGGCTCGCCACTGATAGGGTGCGACCAGATCGTGGATGTCGTCGTCATAGAAAACAGTGTGTGTCCTTGAAAGTGCAAGCTCCCTCATCCTCTCCCCCTTGATGTCCAACCCGGCCGGGTTCGATCGGCCGTTACTGAACCATTCACTCAGGGAGCGAGAAGTCCCTCCTAGAAAATCCTCTAAGAGTGACCTGCGCAACGTTGCCCGCAGAAAACTAGGTATCCACCGCCTGCACCTGAGTTGGAACAGACGGAGCAGTGCAGAGAAAAAGCGAGCCCCGCGGCCGGTATCCATAACTTCAACTGGACACGATGGAGGGGGAACACGTCGGGGGCGTAAGGCCAAATCGGGTCGCGGCCGTAGGAAAGGTTCGGTGACGCAGCCGCCGCGAAATAATCGGCGCTGGTCTGACCCGCGGTGACGACCAGCGTCAATCGCCCATGAGCCAATTCCAGATGCCAGTGTACGCCATGACGCAGGTATCTGAGTTCGTACTCGGTGTGGTAAGACCAACCCCACACCAAGCCGGTGAGGAGGGCGAGCGCCAGCAGGGTAAGCCGAAGCAGATTCCGCTGATGCGGACGGCGAGGTTGATCCACCTGTCGCATCTACTTCAAGTCCAGAAAGCTGCCTGCCGACTGACCGGGACGCACGTGCAAGTACCGTCCTGTGGTCGCCACCGACGCGTGGGCCAGCGTTTGCTGAACAACGTGAATCGGTGCTCCGCGGTCGAGTGCGTGGGAGGCAGACGCATGCCGCAGCCAATGCGGACTGACCGGCTTGTCGATCCCCGCTCGCCTTGCCGCGCGGCGCACGATCCGTCTCACCTGCGTCGGGTGCAGATGCCGTCCCTTCCGACTGCGGAAGACCGCACCGTCCTCGCTCGCATCCCCACGGAGCGTCACGAGTTTCTGCCAGACGACGGCGGGGACGAGGATCGTGTTCGTCTTCCCGCCTTTGCCCAGCACGGTGATCTGGCCCATCCCGCCACTGCGTTCCTGCACGTCTCGCCACTTCAGCGAGCACGCTTCAGAGACGCGGACCGCCGTCGCGTACAGCAGCGACAGAAGCACGTGGTCACGTGGGTGACGCTCCCGCGCCAGCATCTGGCTGACCTCCCCCTCGGAGAGAATGCGCTCTGCCAGCCGATCTCGCAGCACCGGGAGCTTCAGGGGGCGGGCCACGTCGTACCGCAGGTAACCGATCTTCGTTGCGAAGGAAGACAGGCTCTTGACTGCCGAGAGGCAGCGGTGACGACTGGCTGCTGCCAGCGATTCGTGTTCGAGGGCGTCGGCGAAGGACTGGATGTCGCCGAGGGTGACCTCGGAGAGCGGCTTGCGGACGAATTTGCGAAAGCGTGCGACCTCGGCCCGATATGCGCGGACGGTCGCCGGGCTGCGACCGTGAACCCACAGGTCAATCAACTTCTCGTCGGTTTGGGTCTGCTGCCGAGTCTCCTCGGGGACCGAGGCGGTGACGCGGACGATCTCACTACTCATCGGACACCTCTTTTGCTCGCTAACAACACTTCCCGACATCATTTCTGGACAGCAGGTGACACTCATCAGGCGCGACCTGCACAGCAATTCGACAGAACCCGGCTGACCTCGGGCATCAATCGGCGGTGCTCCGGCACCGATCAGCCAGAACTCGGACGCACCAAATCGCCCCGCAGGAGCACGAGGTCGAGTTCGAAGCGGGCCTCGGTCAGCCCCTGCGGGCAGCGGCGCTGAATCGCCTCGACGATCTCGCCCTCGGCCCGCTGCACGCCGGTCGCCCGCAGCGACTCGATCATCTCCTGCACCAGCGGGTCGAGGATCGCCTGCCGACGACGCGACGGTGGCGCTGTGGGCGTCTGGACGGCCGCGGTCGGCGCGGGCGGCTGCCGCCGCTCGTAGAAGAGCGTGTACCGCCCGTCGAACCCGATGTTTGTCTCGCGCACCTCCACGCTCCGGGCCGCAAGCTCGACCGTATACATCGGACGCCGGGTGCGCACGTCGTACACGGGCGGCGGCATCACGCCGTTCCCGATCAGGTCGTAAAAGCGGGCACGCGAGAGGCCGCACATGCGGGCGACCTCGGCGATCGAGTAAACTGAGCGGCTTCTGGCGTTGCCGAGGCCGTCTGGGTTGATCGACGGCATGGTCACCCCGGCGACTTTCTCGTTCTTGCGGACGTACTCAATGCCCTCGGCGGTGATGACCCTTCCGTGCTCGGTGCGCATCACCAGACCAGCGCGAATGAGAAAGCCCTCGTGCATTACCACCGTCCTGCTCGACAACCCGAGTCGCGCGGCAAGCACGTTTAGGCGCACCGGGCCGTCCGCCTCGTGGAGCAGCGTCAGCAGGTGTCGCTCCACGCGGTCGAGTCCGAGTCCCCGGTCCCGATCCTCAAGCTCACACGCTCTTTCGAAATGCTCGACGAGGATCACTGTTTCGGTCCGACTGCGGCAGACCTCTCGGCTGCCGACGAGCAGGCGAATGGCCAAGCGTGGAATGCCGCGGCCGAGTCGTCCGATGTGATCGAAGACATGCGGGTCGGCCTCCCAGTTCATGGCAGCGGCCCGCTGGCGGACGATCGCCGCGAGTTCCTCGGCTGTGTAGAAGTCGAGGGGCAACTCGGTGAACCGGTCGCGGAACGAGGGCGGCAGGTTGTGCGGATCGGTCGTCGCGGCGATGAGCGTGAATGCCGGGAGCGGGAGCGCCCGGGTCTTGCGACCACCCGGTAAGAAGAGCTTCCGCTCACTCAGGGCGCGATAGGCCAGCGTCATGTTCTCCGAGGCCAGTTCGTGAACCTCGTCGATGAACAAAACCTGCTTGTCGGCCGCGTCGAGCAAGAAGGACGCCAGCCCGCCGTCATTCAGTGCTGACGCCAGCGACTCACCGAACTGGACGCCCATCTCGGCCGCAACGATCTGCGTGAGGCTGGTCTTGCCGACGCCGCCGGGGCCAGTCAGCAGGAAGTGGTCAAGCGAACGGTCATCAGCCTTAGCGGCGGCAACAGCAACCTTGAGCCGCTCGACAGCAGTACGCTGTCCGATAACCTCCGCAAGCTGAGGAAGCTGTGCCGTATGGACGGTGCCGGTATAAGCGGACATCAGTACTCCTCGGGCTGCAACAGGATTGTCGAGGCACGATCCGCCTCCGTGATAACCCAGAGGCGTTCGTTGTTTCGCGTCCGGTAAGCGCTGAGGATGCGGGTGCGGAGTTCAGGGTCAGCCTCATGTGCGACGGCCGCGTCGTTTAACTGTTTGTCTTCAGCGTCGAGGTCACCCCAGTCGCACCCGGCATGCCGTCGCAGGAACTCATCCGCCGACTGCTGATTTGTCGCCAGCAAGCGTAACGCACCGGGCGTGGCGACGATGTGGCCGAGTCTGAATCGTTGGGGTGAGCCATCTTGCGTCTTGTCAGCGAAGTCGGACATGATTCCTACACCCCGAGACTGAAGGTGCTGTAACTCGACACGGGAACGAATGCTCAACACTGCGAACGGGAGTGATCGTCAAGTGGGCTGGCATGCAGGCAGAGCACCTATGCGACTTCACGCTCGGCTGCCTGTTCTGAAAGTGTCGGCGTCGGACTGCGAAGCGGTTGGCCGTTGAAGTGCTTCCAGCGACGAAGCAGATAAGTGGCGGTCTCGGCAACTTCGAGAGCGCACGACCGGTAGATTTTCGAGTTGACGCGAAGGCCGATGGCCGTCGCCATTCGCTCCCACCCTCGGCGGTCATTTGCCAACGGCTGAGCGAACGACTGACAGGAACGCTGAGCCGCGTGTTCCGTTACCCGCAGGAGGAACCGCAGCCAGTGCCGGGCCTTTGTCGTATCGAGGGTGCCCTGATGCCAACGATACTCAACGCGTGGAGGCGTGCTTGTGAGGTGGGTCAGGTTGCATCCATAATACCGCGTGGTCCTGATCAGCCGCCCGCAATGCTCCGAGAGTGTCTCGCATCCCTTGAAGTTCGGGAGACTGTTGGCCATCGGGAGACAGAAACCGCTACTTCGTCGGGACGGGGCGACCATCCCGTAGATCACCGGTTCGATCCGCCCGACGAGGTTGACGAGCGATCGAATGACTTTGGGTCTCATCCCGACTTCCGGCAGACCGATATGAACGTGATGTCCACACGTAGCGTTGACCCGAGCACCCAAATATCTGGCGATGTCGAGCGACTTTGGGACGACCTCTTCCCAGTCGGCGATGCCGTTCAACACACGCGTTTTGATTTCGACGCTGTGCCAGACAATCCCGGCGTAGCGGGTTTCGCCGCGGATGCTGCTGTCGTGCTCCACGGTCACGTCAACACCGGCGGGTACAGGTTCGCGACAGTAAGGCCGAGCCAACGCTCGAACGCCGTTGGCCGAAAGCACCGTCGCCAGCGTGCGCTGCACGTCGAGACCGCCACCGACGCCGACGCAGGGGACGGCCATCTCGAACTCCGCTCCAATGGTTCTGAAGGCCGGTAAGTGGGCGGTGAGCATGCCGACTACGGGCAGGACGCCGCGGTGATGTCACTCGACTGCGCGGGCAACGCTTCGCTGGCGTTTACAAAGGAAGCCGCGCTCCGTCAGACTGCTCGACCTCACGCAAGGCCCGCTCGGTGCTACTGTCATTCGCAACGAAGAGCCGTTCCAAAATCTGGTAACGATGCTTTTCCAAATAGGTGCGTGCCTCTTCCCGACGTTCCGTGTCGCGGATACGCCGAGAAAGCAGTCGGTACACCTCGCTGCCGGGATAGGTCCACAACTCAGGAAATTGTCGTCGGTCATTGCAGTAGCGCGACCGCCGCCAGACTTCGATCCGGCCGACGCAACGATCGTCGGCATCAGTCAGATCGACGCTCGCACCCTTGAATCCGACGGAGATCATAGGCCACTGACTTCTGGCAATCAGCGGAAGCAAGTCATCCTGCCAAGTGGTCATCCAAGGCGTCTGCTCGACAACGGCAGCAAAATCTTCGCGGCTGGGGGGATTCGAGAAAGTGAACTCGTGCGGCCGGTACTCGGCCGGATCGTCGTTCCCGAACCCCACCGCGGCGTGCGGACGCAAGCCTTCAGCGGCCGCGCGAGGCCAGTAGCCGATCGTCAAACGCCAGTCGTCGGTCGTCGTCATGACCACTACGGCCGAAGCATTTACCTGCTGTCACCGGCACCTTGGCTTCGGTCGGATTCCGTCTTCAGACGCCGAAGCGTTTGCTCGGCACTCTCCGCGTCGGAGTCGCAACCGATGAACTTTCGTCCGAGGTGCTTGCACGCGACGGCAGTTGTCCCGCCTCCCAAGCAGGGGTCCACCACCAGATCGCCGGGGTCGCTGAAATAGCCGACCAACGTCTCGACTTCCGTAAGCGACTGTTGCCAGTCGTGCCAGTCCTTCTCACGCGAGTCGATCTGTGACACGTCCGACCAGCGGTCCTTCCTCGCCCACCTGCCTTTCGAAAACACGAGGATCGGCTTGAACTGACTGGCGAGGTTGTACGGATGAACCATATTCGCGTTGCCGGGCCAAGTAGATGAGATCACCCACCGGTAGGTGAGATGCTCGCCAAGTGCCGCGAGAACCTGAGGCAAATGGAACTGCCCCGAGTAGGTGATGAAGACGCTACCGTCCTTTAGCACGCGAGCCGCGAACGCCGCCAGTTCCGCGATCTGCGGGAGGAACGACCGCTCGTAAGGGATGTCAGTCAGCACGAGCGAGGCGGACGCTGGCCGCAGGCCCGCCACCCGCTCAAGGTCTTGGAAGCGGCAGCGGTGGATGCCGATCGCATCGTCGTCCACCGCTACAGCGGGAAACCGGGCAATGCGCCCCTCGGCCCTCGCATGACGTCTTGCGTAACGGGCCGCAGTAGTCGTGTCCAAAAATTTTCCGTTCGACGAGGGCGGCAGCGCCGTCACCACACGCCGCGCGACCTCGACCTCGCGAGGCGTGTTGGCCATGACGTGACGCACCGCGGCAGGCCGATGGCGACCGTCACGGCTGCGGAGCTTGGTCAACCGTGGAATCTCCACGGACGCTTCGAGCCGCACCCGCGCGGCCTGCACTGTTTTCACATCAACGCCGAGGATGTCGCCGATCCAGCGGTTCGACAGGTCGGGCGAGCGACGAAGTTCCTGCTCGACTAGTGCCCGCTTCTGCGCGGTACCGAGGTGCCGACGCTTCACGTTGACTGACAGTGCGAAGTGCCATTTCTCTTGCTCGCTCAGCCCAGAGCGGACCACGACAGGGAAGTTCTTGAGCCGAAGTTCTGACGCTGCCCGCAAGCGCTGATGGCCATCAAGGGTGTTGCCGTGCTCGTCTTGGATAATTGGAACCTGCACGCCGTGCAGGGCGATGTCCGCTTCAGCACCTCGAACTCTTCAGGCGACAGGTCCGGGAATGGCTGGTATTTCAGCCTGATGCGCGAGCGGTCCTGAACGATAGTGTTTCCGTGTTGCCTGCTGCTGACTCTGCATTACCAGAACTTAAACGATGGCCTTCGCGGGCACCATCAACTGGTCCTATGAAGCAGGTCTGGATTTGACGTTCTGACGAGTAGTCGAGTGAATTTGTGGGCGTATCTTAGAGACCATCGTGATCGCGGGTCGCAGTGACCTGCTGATGCCCGAGAACAACCCGACGGCGGACCACGATCTGCTGACCCCACGCGAGGGCCTCGCGAAGCGGCGTGCTGGCCGCGCCCGCTACCGGTGCGCCTACGCCCAGAAGGAAACACGATGAGAGACTTGACCCGCCTACCCGATCAGGAACTGATCCGTCGTGCAGTGCGTGCGTACTGGCGAACCGTCGAGGAACGGCGGTCAGTGGGACAGCAACCTTGCAGTGCCTCTTCGGTCGTCCGTGGCGATCGCGTCCATTTGGAAAAAGTCCACGGATCGCTCGCGACCTACCGCATCACGAGATGCCGGTTGGTCCGCATCGACGGAAAGCACTGATCATGGCCTTGCTAAAGCGTGCCCGACAGGATCAAGGCTCAGCACGTGGTCGATAGTTTGGAAGAGAAAGGAGGACCGACCTGACCTCCTGATGAAGAACAAGGGCGAGGCGTTGCGAGCGCCGTGGGCGACGACAACAGACGAGCACAAAGAACAACCTCACGGGGCCTCGTCTCCCCGTCGTCATGCCCCACGCGCCTCGCAACGCGTGGGGCTTTCTTTTGCAGATGACAAGGAGACGAGATGAGATCAAATGGCAGCAAGAATCACCCGGTGGATACCGGCGTGTTCTTGTACGTCCCGCGTGACTTCCACGCGACCGCGTACCCGGAGATGCACGGTATCGAGAACGAGGTGTACTGGCTGGCCCACAAGGTCGTGACCGGCAGCAGCTACCACCGGCACGACGACTGGAGCGACGGCATGGTCCACGTCAGCGAGCAGACGATGCGGACATTCATCCACCCGGCCAAGGTCGGGCGCGTGAAGCATGCCCTGATCGAAAACGGCGTGTTCGTCTGGGACGACTCGTACCGCATCTCTACACACGAGTTCGATGGCTATAGCCAGAGCTACGGCCTCAGCCCACAATTCGCAGGCCCGCTGCGCCGCGTGCCGGTCACCTCGCGGACGCTGGCAGCCAAGATAAGGGCTTATCGGATCGCCGTGGCCAACAGAGCGATGAAGCTCGCAGAGTTGGAACCGACGTTACAACACCTAGAAGGGTGGCTTCGACGTACCCGAATCGACACTGAGGCCGCGTACAACGCGATCGAGGAGCAGCCCGACGAACTGCCTAAGATCGTGACCCGGAGGGTCGGCAAGAAGGGCCGCAAGCGGATCATCCGTGTGGCGGTGCCGCCCGCCAAGGTGATCAACCGGCTCGTCGTGGACACCATCTTGAACGGCGAGTTCGAGTTCAAGCCGTGTCAGTTTGGCCGAGTCCATACCAACGTCACCCGTCTCCTGACCGAGTGCAGGGCCGCATTGTCCATCGACGGACGGAGGCTCGCCTCGGTGGACATCCGCAACAGCCAGTTGATCTTCCTTACGATCCTGATGACCGAGAAGCGCCTACTCGGATTCGCCAATCCTAAGGGCTGCACGGTTCCTCAGAAGAACAGGAACGTCCAAGACCCACGGGAGGGGCAGGGGAAAGCGGAGCAGGAGGGC
Organism: Tepidisphaeraceae bacterium; assembly: GCA_049840775.1. Taxonomy (GTDB): domain Bacteria; phylum Planctomycetota; class Phycisphaerae; order Tepidisphaerales; family Tepidisphaeraceae; genus RYN-431. The sequence continues at coordinate 1,393,292 of JASGJJ010000005.1, read as the reverse complement.
CACACCCTAAGAAGTACAATCTATGACACTGCCGATGAACCGACGGGCGATGGATCGGAGGTAGCTGAGCCGTGGCTGGCTGAGGATGAGCAGCGATTCAAGGCAAGCGTCCTCGCGGGCACGATCTACGATGAGATCATGGAGGCTACCGGGTACTCGGACAGGAAGAAGTTCAAGGGGGACTTCTTCAAGGCAGTCCTCTACGGCGACAACACCAAGTTCTACAGCTACAGCAACCACATCGCGAAGTACTTCCAGCAATGCTACCCGAACGTCTGGGCGTTCATCCTCGACGCGAAGCGGGACGGCTACGCCTGCCTCGCCCAAGACATGCAGAGGCGGGAGAGCCGCTTCGTGATCGGCCGCGTCTGCGGGCGGCTCGCCCTACATCACCCGGACGTACCTGTACTAACTATCCACGATAGCGTGATGACTGCCCCGGAGCACGTGGGGTTGGTCAGGCGCATCATCATGGAGGAGTTCGAGCGGATCGGCATGCGGCCGAAGATGATCAACATCATCCCCGCACCCGAAGCCCCACAACACCGAGCAGCGGAGGCGGCATGAAGAAGCGACGACGAAGCCGTGCGGACCGAGATCGAGAGCGGAACTTCCTCTGGATGAGGATGTTCCTCTCCGACGGCGAGGAGGTAGCGGCGAGGCTCTTCCCCGAGTTACACAAACGTCACCAGCATCAGCGGGATGCAACAGAGAGGGACAGCAGCGGCCAAAGCGACAATTCGGCCCCATGTGACCAGAGCCGGGATTTGCGCTCGTCGTAGTTGGGCATCACCTTCTCGATCCCGTTGCCGAACCGCTGCATTTACTACTGCCGGAACAGGTGGGCAAGCTCGCGCAGAACCATGTCGTGGCCGATCTCACTGATACGGGTATTCTATTGAACGCCCAGTGCCTTGAAGACGGCATCAACAGGGTCGGCGTAGAAGCTCGTCTGGAACTTGGCGAACAGTTCGCCGGGCACGCTCGGGATGTCGGTCACGCTGGCCATCGGCAGGAGCAGTCGCTTGGCACCGGCGTCGAACGCGACTTGAAGCGACTCAGCGAGGTTCTGCACCGGCACGATGTTCCCGCCGAGGCTCATGCTGCCGAGCACCACCAACTGCGGCTGCAACGGCTTCCCGAGAACGGCCGAGCAGAGAGCCACGAACGCGGCCAGCGTCATCGCACTGGTCGGCCCGGTGTTGTGCAACGCGACGAAGTGCAGGTGGTAGTCGTGGTCCGCCGCCTTGATGGATGCGCTGATCCGCGACGAGTTGGCACGGAAGTAGTCGAAGCCGACCTTCACGACCTCCTTGGCTTCTGAGTTCGAGCCTAGGCCCGAGGTCTTGAGGGTGCCCCCGCCCGGCGTGACCTGCGTCTCGACGCGGTACAGCCCCAGCATGCCACCGCTGCCAGTCGCCACCGTGTGGAGCACGCCGGGGTTCAGCGGGCCGTCGGGGATGAGCGAGCCGCCGCCTTGCTCGGGCACGCTGATGAACTTCTCCTCCCGCGTCTCGTTGTCTAGGTACGAGAAGTGAACGTCGTAAAACTCCATCCCGCCGATCTTCTTGAGTTGCTCCTTCACGCGGCGGCGGGCTTCAAGGGCGTATTCGAGGCAGCGGCTGACCGCCTCCTTCGTATAGTCCTCGTGCGGGTACAGCAGCTTCAGCAGCCCCGAGACCGTCCGCTTCACGGCGATGGTGTCCCGCTGGTTCAGGTCGCGGCCGAGCTTGAAGAACTTGTTGATCGCGTCCCCGAAGCTGCGCTCGCGCATCTCACGCATGAACTCGGCGAGGTAATCGACGATCAGGCCGTACTGGTTCGTGAAGAACTCCGGCCGCATCTTCGGCACCTCCCAGCCGGGGATGTACGCGTGGAAGCGGTCGAAGAAGGCCGAGTCGATCATGGCATCGGGGAAGGGGGCCAGCAGGTGGCTGGTCTTCACCATCGTGTCTACGGCCTGATTGATGTTGCCGACGAAAACCATCGACGCGTAAGCGCTCACGGGGTCGCGGCCCCGCACGAACGAGCCGCTGGCCATGTAGTCCTTCATGATCTGCACCCCGTCCTTGTCCGAGAACGAGATGCCCGCCACCTCATCGAAGGCCACTACGTCCCACAGGCCTACGAGGCCCACCGTGCGGCGGCTCATGTTGTAGAACAGGTTCGCGACCGTCGTCTGACCGCCGGAAACGAGGATCGAGTTCGGGCTGATCTCCTTGTAGATGTGACTCTTGCCTGTGCCGCGTGGTCCCAGTTCGCAGACGTTGAAGTTGTTCTCGACGAGTGGCACCATCCGGCAGAGCAGATGCCATTTCACCCGCGGGTCGAAGTTGGCCGGTTCCATGCCGGTCGAGCGAAGCAGCACGTCAATCCATTGCTCTTCGGTGAAGTGCCGCCGACCCTCGAATAGCTCCTCCATGTCCATGTTTGGCATCTGGATCGGCTTGAGGTCGCGGATGATGAACGGAGAGCCTTTCTGTCCCTCTTCGTAGAAGTATTCGAGACTGATGATCGACCAGATGCCGCCCGCTAGGAGCTTCTCGTACTTCTTAACCGTGGCGCTATCGACTTCAACGCCCTTGACTCCGAGGTTACCCAGCAGCGCCTCGTAAACGTCCCGCTTCTCGTTGAGGGCCACCGTCACCTTGTCGATGATCTTGTAGCTGCCGCGCTCGCGGATGACGCTCTTCACCTTTTCGGCCTCGTCCGGGCGGACGTAGTTGTTGGCCAGAATCTGCTTGACGGTCTTCAGCCCTTCCTTGATGACTTCTTCGTCGCTGCTAGCGCAGTGCTGGCCGAGCAGGTATTCGAGAACGTAGACGGGGACGTTCGCGCCCTCTTTCACCAGCTTCGTGAGGTCTTTGCGAACCACTCGGCCCGCGAAGTGCCGGTTGAGGAGGTCATCGAGGCTTGTGCCCGTCGCTACGCTGGTGTTGTCGTCAGAAGTCATCGCTGAAAGCCCTGTCGATTGTCACGTCCGCGCTCTGCTGCTCGACGCCCGTGTCGGCGTCCCGAAGCACAAGGCGGTAGGGGGTCTTCTTGTCGTACTGCCGATCCTTCAGCACGAGGCTCACCCACTTCTTTCGCTCATCCATATTGCCAGAAGTGCTGTCGAAGGTCACTGTTTCAACATTCGTGACGGCTTCGTCTCCCTCATAAATCGCGATCCGCAGTTTCGCCGATTGGACGCGCTCGCTGATCGGTTCCATTTGGATCAACTCGAATCGGTGCCGGGCCGTCGTCACCTTGTGCTTGCCGCCCAGTACATGGACGGCGACCGTCTTGGTCTTGGTGTCCTCCGCAGCCTTTCCTCGGATGTGCCGAACTGTCACTACTGGCACCACGATCTCCTGCAACATTGCGCCGCCGTGGGCATAGCGGCTGCCGCCGGTGAAGCGGAAGCGGTTGACGCCGCGGGGCAGCCAAAACTCCATGCCGCCCTCTGCGCGGGCGCTGACGGCCGTGCTGCCGTGCCACACGCGGCTGTCGTCGGGCAGTTTCGTACCGAGCAGGTAGCGCCGCTTCGACAGCACCGTCCCCTGCGGCTGGTGCTCGATGGCGCTCTTGTCGGTCTCGCTGGCGGTGGACTCCGTGAACAGGAAGCCGTGGTCCGCCGTCACGAGCACGAGGTGCGCGTTCAGGTTATTGATCACATGGCTGACCAACGCCGCGATCTCGTTCAGAGCGCGGCGGACGGCGTGCAAGGTTTCCTTCTCACTCGCCTGCTTGTCGCCGGTCGCGTCGATGGTGTCGTGGTAGACGTAGACGACTTTCGATGCCTTCACCGCTTCGCGGCCCTCGTCCCGCTTCTTCGCCATCAGGTCGTCGTGCTTGATGGCCATGCCGCCCACGGCCGACAAACACTCGTGTCGCTGTTCAAACCCCTGAGCGAGCTTGCCGTCCACCGTCACGCCGCCGTCCGGCTTATAGCCGAGCGTCTTGTGCGGCAGCAGGCTGGCCATTCCGATGCGCCGTGTACGACGGCAGCACCGAGAGCATCGACGAGAGGTCCGCCTCAAACCGGTACTTCCCATTCAGGTCACGGGTCAGTTCGGCAGCGGCCTCGTAGCGGAGGGCATCGCTGACAATCACGAACAGGCGCTTATACTCGCCGCCCTTGAGCGGCTGCTCGACGGCCTCGCGGTAGAAGCTGTACTGGTTCCGTACGCCGCCGATCTGCCACTTCGCCAGCAGCCCGGTGCCCGGCGATGGCTCGACGTGCTTCCCCCACGCCAGCGCCAGCGTCGGCAAGAACCAGTTGACGTAGACCGCCTCCACCTCGTCCTGCAAGCTCTTGAGCAGGTTCCAGCCCTGCCTCTCGGCCGCATCGGCGAACTCGCAGAAGTGGCGATACAACTGGTCGAACCCGTGCAGGTCGTTCTCGTACGCCGCGTACATCGCCGTGGCGTCCGCAAAGTCGAACCCGGACGCGTGACGGTTGCGAAGCTCGAAGAACTGGGCGGCTGCGACGAGGGCGTCGTAGACCTGATGCAGCGCCTGCCTCGGCACCGACTTGTCGCCGACCGCCGCCTCGCTGGCCCAGTGGCCCGACTGCCGCCGCGTGGCGATCTCCCGGACCTCCGCGATATTCACAGTGTCCTTCGTGGAGAGCACGCGGTCCCGCAAACCGCTGATGATCGCCTTCTCGGCGTCGAGGAAGGTCATCACGTCCAGCAGGTGCTCGATGTCGGCGGTGCCCACGTGGTCGGCGAGTTTTACGATCTTGGCGACCGTGCCTGAGATGCGGTCGTAGCTGGCGCTCTTACTCGCCGAGTCGCGCCACTGGGCGAGGCAAACGACGACGTTGGCCCGGTTCGGCCTCGGCAGCACGAGGTTCGACAGGCCGGACGGAGCTTGATCGCCGAGGTGGTGGGCGAGGTCGGTCACCAGCAGGCGGATCGCGAGGTTCTGCAAGGTCGGACTGGCCTCGGCGTAGCCGAATGTCTGCTTCACCATCGCCCAGAACGGCTCTTCGAGGTCGTACTTGACCACCTGCTCCCAGACGGCGGACGTCTCCGCGAGGTCGATCTCGCCGCCCTCTGCCTCCTCCCAGAAGGCGTGGAAGACGGTGCGGAGGATCACGAACAGGTCCGGCTGCTCAGCCCGCGTCAGCACCGCGATCATCTTGCGGTCGAGGTCCGCCTCGGTGTCATTCGGCACGATGAGCGGCTGTAATCGCTTCGTCCGCTCCTTGGCGTCGAAGAACTTGCGGCGGGCTTGCAGGTGCCCCCGCAGCGACGGCTGCGTCAGCCCCAGTTCCGACAGCACGATGGACGCGCGGTCGGCGCGGAAGCTCTCGCTGTACAACCGCACGTCCAGCAGCCAGTCGGCGTCGTACTCCGGCTCTTGGCTCGGGGCGTACACAAGATACTTCGCCTCCGGGTCTTCGTGCTCGATGCGGAGCTTGGCCTCGAAAGACCCAAGCTGGTCGAGCCGCAGCACCTTCACGCCGCTGAGGAAGAACAGCCCCGACACGAGGTCGTAGAACTCTCGGTCCGGGTCGTTCCAGAACACGACGCGGCTCGTCTCGAACTTCTTGCGGAGGGCGGACTCAAGCTGGTCGCTCGTCATCTCAAATCTCCAACCATCACTCGCCCGCCGCAAAACTCTTGTTTGGCGTTTTGACCCCGCAATGGGGGCACGCTGTTTCACCGTCAAGCGACAAGTCATCTTGCTCTAACTCGAAGTCCTTCTGACATGTCGGACATTGCAGCGGAATCGTGGGTGTCGTCGCTGTAAGTGCTCGTTCTAGCTCGCCGCTTCGCGCCTTCTCAATAAGCTGCTTAGCATCCGCAGTCGCCGCGATGACGACCTTCCAATCCGCTATTCCACTTTGAAACGCGCTGCCGAACTCCTCGCAGCGATATGCAGACTCCGCGGAGAGCGAATATGTCTTGATCACACGGCGTCCTTTGCGAATTGGGCAGACGACCGCTCGTACCAGCGGCAGGGAAAACGCGTACTGCCCGCGCGGATTCCTTACGAGTGCCAACCGGAAGCCAAGGCTCTGTTCGTCAACACTTAGCGATTCGCTGTAAACAGGATCAGACATGCTTAACTCCGTTCGAATGGGTCACAGTTCGTCGTCCTTGCCGCACACTGCCTTCACCTCGGCGACGATCTCGCCGATGGCGGGGTCCGCGAACTTGCGGTAGTTCACCTTCACGCCGTCGTCGAGGTCCAGCTTAATCCGCAGGTCCGCGTAGTGGCGCAGCTTCTCGTCGAAGGTGATCAGTTCCGCCTGCTGCTTGCGGAGCTTGTCCTGCTCCTTCTCGATGCCCTTGCGGTGCGAGGTGGAGGTGGCCTTGGCCTTGTCGGCTTCGAGCTTTTCGATCCGGGCCGCGATCTTGCCTTGGAGCGGGATCACGTACTCGGTCCGCATCCGCGAGAGCGTGCCCTCGTTGTAGCGGTGCAGGTAGACGAGGGCTTGAAACGCCCGCTGCTTGCCCGAGGTGAAGAGCCAGTAGATCGGGCGGCGCTTGTAGGTCTGCAAGTGGTGCTTGTAGAAGCCGTCCGACAGGTAGCGACGGATCGTCTGGCGCGGCGACTCGTTTGCCTTTGCTCCCAGCCCCTCGGCCACGAAGGCCAAGTTCTCGTCCAGATGCTCGGCGGGCCACGCCTTGCCCACGAACTCCTCGAACCGCGCCGCCGCGTCGTCGGCGAACCAGTGCTCTTCGGTGACGGGGATGATGCCGTCTTTGTCGGCTGGGAATGTGGCGTACGCGGCCGGGTCGAAGTCCTCGTTGCCGCTGTTCGCGTAGATCAGGCCGGGTTTGTCGAGACTGTAGCGGCCCATCGCGCAGCCAAGGCAATATGAGAGAAACCTCTTGCAGTCCTCTTCGCAGTTCGCACGCCAATGCGTAATAGATGTCTGGGGAACGGCTGCTTTCAGCACATCTCCCAAGCCGTACGCCTCGATCATCAGCGAGTTATTTGCCTCCTCAAGAGCCTGCAAGCGAGCAATGCTCTGGGAACAGTTGTGCTCCCACTGGGTCCACGAATCACGCAGTAGTCCTACATTTGCTTCACGGCCAACGAGCGGATGACCGGCAAAATCCCATGAGCACTCGTGGCTGTCCCAGTCACGGCGAGCTATATCGCGACACTCCCGGACGAGTTCTTCATTCGCCACAAGCCCCATCGCAGGTAGAGGAATCTGCTTGATGCCAACCATGCTGTAGTCCAGCGTGGGACACAGAACATCGAGAAACAGCCGCGCGGGTTCTGAATTGAGCAGTCCTGCATAACGCAAAAGGTCTGAGTCACTACCGAATATACAAGAACCTTTTGTATCGAAGAGGAATCCAGAGTCGCTTATACGGCAGCCAAATGAACCACTTGAAAGAGAAGAGTAGGTAATACACGGTAGGCAGTAGTACTCGCGGCTCTTTAGCCGGACCCAAGTTCCCTGCGGGAGGGTGGCCGTAAAAGCCTTCATCTCTCGACCGTCGTTCTCCCAGTTTACAATAAATTCGTTGTTCCCGTACCACTTGCGGTACGCGCCACCCTTGTTGTAGGGAAACCACTTCGCGGGCGATGCGGCGAGATCGGTGGGATTCAAGCAGGTTCGGTCAAGGCTCTGAACTGATACTTCGTGCCAGAGCCGGAGAAATCGTTCGTTATCCGAAGTCGCGATACCTTGTTTGAACGTCAATGCTTCGCCGAGGGTTCTCTGAACCGTGAAGCACTTTAAGGTCGCTTCGGCGATGTCAAAGTTAAGAGGCTTCCCCGGAATGCCATCGAAGAGGGATAGCTGCACCTCGTGCCGCCAGCGAGTTGACGTGGACTGAATCGCCTCGCGTGCTCGCGGGGCCATTTCGTCAGGTCGACTGAACTGCTTCAAGTCTATAAAGGTGCAAGAGGTAGTCGGTGCTGTGGTGTTTGAGAAGATGAACGCACAAATTTGAACGGTTGCTTCCGAAAACCCGGTGAGCGGAAGCTCAACCAGACTGGAAATTGGCTGCGTCGTCAGTAAACGATGACGCAGTTCTTCGTAGGAGGAGAGGTGCATCCATACGTTCGGCGACATGAAACCGCAGCGCCCTGACTGGCGGCTCAAAGACCAACTGCGTGCGATGAAGGCCGAGAAAAGGTCGCCATTGAAGTCCTTGAAGTAGCCATTCACCTGCGATTTCAACTGGGGATTTAACTGTCGCAAGCCGATGTAGGGAGGATTCGCGGCCACGCAATCGTATTGACAAGCGAGAAGATCGGCCTGCGACACGAGGTGGATGAGCGTGCCAAGTGCGGCGGTTGTCAGATCGGCGTCCTGTTGCAACGTCGTGATGCGCTCGCGCAGTGCAGGGAGCTTGGCCGCAAGGGCGAGTGGTACTTGGAGGAGCGAGCCGAACGTCTTTGCGCCCTTGAAGAAGTCCAGCAACTGCCGAAGGTCAGCGACGAGCGGATCGGCGGTGGGCGTTGGCGCGGACGCGTTGTTGTAGAGCGGTGCTCGCACCTCATCCATGAAGCCGAACTCGCCGCTCGTCGGCTGCGGCTTGGCGGGCAGCTTCGTGTGCGTGAAGGCTTGGAGCAGCGCCTCGGTGTCGAGGTGGTCGGTCTGCTGGATAGCGAGGACGTTAAGCGTGACGCCCAAGGACAGGATGTTCCGGTCGTCGGCGCGGGCCATCATCAGCAGCGCGAACGAAGCAAGCTGTGCGGCGCGGTCGTCGATTTCAAGGCCGAAGAGGTTCTTGGTCAGGATCAGCTTGGGGATGTCGCGCAGGCGGTAGCCGCGTTCGAGGTAGATGTCTTTCAGCAGGCTGTACGCTTCGACGAGGATGTGGCCGGATCCGCAGGCGGGGTCGAGGAAGGTGAGTTCCTCGGGGTTGAGGCTCTCGGGGGTAATCGCCTTGAGTTGGCTCTGCACCTCGGGCGTCTGCTCGGCTGGCTCGATGTAGAACTCCATCTTCGCCTTCAGCGGCGAGTCTGGGTACGTCGCTAGCCACTGACGGCCGAGGCTGTTCTGCACGAGGTACTTCACGATCCAGTTCGGCGTGAACAACTGCGTGGCGGCGGGGATGTCCTCGCTCTTGACGACCGAGCCGATCACCTCGTCCTTCTTCTCAGAGATATAGAACTGATAGAGCCAGCCGATGATCTCGACCTCCTGCCAGTCGGCCTCGTCGATCTCGGTGACGAGCTTGCGGACGAGCGAGTCGGAGTGGAGAAGGCTGTCGGGCAGGAGAAGCTCGGTCTCGTCGGCGATCCGCTCGAATAGGAACGGCATGGCCGCGTGGAGGGCGTTGCACTGGGCGATCAGCAGCTTGCGGTAAAGCTCGGCTTCCTTGGTGCCGTCGAGCTTGAGGTTGATCACCTCTTCGCGGTCGAGGCCGGGCAGGTCCACGTGCTCGGCGTGCTCGACGATTTCGGGCGTGGGCGTGCCCTCGGGGTGGCTGAGCACGCGGTAGCCGTGGTTGAGGTAGCCGTGAAGCTCCATGTAGCGGATGGCGACGAAGCGGTTGAACCACGTGTAGGCCATCGCCTCCATCGTCTGCTCGAAGCCACTGCGCTCGACGCGTTCTTGGAGACGCTCACGCTTGGCGGCGACGGAGGCGGGGAACGCCTTGCCGCCGATGAGCGCCACGTCGCCCTGCACGGTGACGGGTTCGATCTTGTCCTTCGTCAGCCCGTAGGTGGCAGCGCGGTCGGTCATGGCCCGGATGAAATCGCGGCGGGCCTGCGGGGCATAGGTCTTGAGCTTGCTGCGGTTCATGGGTGGACACTCACGGGTTTCCGGGCGGCGTCAAACGGCATCCAAATCCAGCCCTCAGTCAAAGGAGGATCGTTTTCAGGAGGGAGAAGGGCGTCTTTCTGGCTCGCGAAGAGGTACGCGATCAAAGCGCAATAAACGGCGTGAACCTTGTCGTCATGATTCAGAAGTGGAAGCTGCATCGACGAGTAGAGCGACATCGCTTTCGCCGAGGTCATGACGGGCGTCGGATAGGTTTCGATGGCCGAGATGCTACCCGCCGTCCAGACACCGCATGCGCTCTCCGATGGCTTTAATCCGAGCTTCGCGATCAGGTGCATTCCCTTCGTAGCCTGACTGCCGATCATGTCCTTGATGGCCGAAAGTGGCGTGAACCCTTTCTTGAAAAGCCAGAGTTCAGTCTTACGGTAAAGGTAAGGGTTCGCGTCGTAGCTGTCAGGGACGTTGGAGACGTGAATACCTTGGTTCGCCAGCCGTACCGTCGCGTCAGGCAGCCCAAGCGGCGTGTCGATGGCGATGGTGATCGCATCGTCCTCTTCGATACAGGTTTTGCAGCACTGGTTGATTATCCCAGCGAGCGATGACTGGGTGTTGATCAAATTGCGGATGTTTCCACGGAACACACTTCCGACGACAACCAGCGGGGCACCGACTTCATCGGTCTGCCTCAGAACCACGAGCGCATCGCGGCTGTTCGCGTTGTTCTCACAGTTCCAGCCACCAACATCCCATCCGACGAAATAGTGCATATCATTCCCCTAGCGAATCTGAACACGCTTGTTCTCGGCGACGGCGGCTTTGAGCGCCGTGCGGAGCTTGCCGAGGAACGCGTCTATCTCCTCGTCCGACTCGATGAACGCCTGTGGCACGAGGTCCACAGGCTTCAAGACCTGAATGGGCTTGGGCGCGGGCTTCGGTGGGTCACCGGCTTTTGCTTGCTGCTTCTGCTGCTCGGCGAGCCACTGGTTGATCTGGCTGACGGCCCGGTCGAAGAGCTTCTGGGCCTCGGTTTCGGCCTGCGCCATGTGGGCGAGGCTCTCGGTCTGCTTCACCTGTTCGGCGAGCCTCTCGATCGGCGATAGACACGCGGTGCCAAGGGCGGCGTCGGCCTTAGCCGTTTCAAGCTCGGCACGGATGGCCGTGGCTTGCTTCTCCACCGACGCCAAAGCCTCGGCCCGCCGCGCGGAAACCAGAGTCTTGTTGACGGAATCGACGGTGGCGATGAGGCCGTCCGCCTCTTTGATCAGCCCGTAGGGTGCCGGTGCCGATAGAACTTCCTGCATCCGCTTCAGCGCGGTGGCTGCCTTGGCGTCCCGGTCGAGGTCGAGGCGGTTCTGGTCGAAGCGGGCGTAGGCCGAGCGGAGCTTCTCCCACGTCGGCTTCTGGTGCGTGTAGAAGTGGTCGAGGTCGTGGAAGTCGTCGCCGAGGTTGAGCAGGTCCGCCTTGGCGGCGTTGAACCGCTCGATGAACTTCACCGACTCCTGTTCATTGACCAGCGGCTTGATGAGCAGCAGGCCATCGCTGATCTCACCACCGCCGGGGTAGCTGCCTGTGTCGGCCAGCGCCTTCCAGCCCGAAAGGCTGTTCTGCCAGTTGGTCAGCTTGGCCTTGAGGAAGGTGAAGAGGGCCTCCTCGCCGTCCGGTCCCATCTCGGCGAAGACCTGCTTGCCGAGGTTGCGGGCGTCCTGAATCGCCTTCGGGTCGCTCGTGCGCTTCAGGTGGACGGTGATCTTCCGCCACTTGGCGGGCGTGGTAAGTGGCTCGTAGGCGCGGTCGAGGGGGATCGGTGCCCCGTCCATGACGAGGCTGATCTCGCCGAGCACGAGCATCTGTGTCACCAGCAGCGCCGTCTCCAACTGCGGCCAGCCGTACGGCGCGAGGCGAAGCGCCCCTCGATCATGTCGAACAGGACGATCTGCTTGCTAGTTTTCCCTGCAAGTTCGACGTACTGCCGCAGGTCAGCCAGCGCCCCCGAGTTGCTGTCCGGGGCGTTGAGGCCGAGTTGAAGCTGGCCGATGTCGTTCGTGCGGAGGACGGCCTGTATCTCCTTCAGCGGCTCGGTGTGCAGCCGCTTGATGAGGCCCATCTTCGTGAACGTATTCTTGACTAGGTATTCGAGCGCCTCGTCCAGCGCTCCCGACGCGCCACCGGACTTGGGCGCGAGCACCTGTCCGGCGACGTAGTAGCGGGCCGAGGCGAGGAGGTCACTGAGCAGCGTGACTAACCGAGTCCGGCGCTCGCGGTTCTCGTCGGCGAACTGACGGAGGACACGCTTGGTCGTCTCGCTGAGCGTCGGGTCGCTCTTCTGGTTGATGTACTTCTCGGTCTTCTTGAACGTGCGGACCTCGCGGCCGAGCGTCTCCACGTCGGCGAGCTTGATCAGCACCTGCCCCTGATCGGTTCCGCTTTCGAGCTTGCACTTCTCATCCGTGTAGAACGCGTAGTCGTCGTCGAGTGGCGACACGACCGAAACGACCAGCCCGTTCTCGACGCGGCTCCCGACCGGGTGCTGGTCGCACAGCCGCGTGAACGGAAAGTCCATCTTGTTGACGCTGTAGCGGTGCTTACGCTGCCCCTTCAGCACGTCCTCGAAGACGATCTCGCCGAGGAGCTTGCTCTCCTCGCCGCCGGTGAGTTCGACGGCCTTGATCTCGTTCTTGATGTCCTGCTCTTCGTTGGTCAGGAACGCGTAGAGGTCACCGTTTCGGGCGATCAGCGTCTCCTTCTCCAAGCGGCCAAGGCTGGCTTCGATCTTCCGCCGCAGTGCCAGCCGGTCAGCGTCGATCTCGTCGGTGCAGAGGGTGACGAGGTTGTCCACGTTCCCCTTCACCTCCTCGACGTAGCGGATCAGGAACAGCACCTTGAGCAGTTCGATGTCGAACGCTTCGAGGTTGCGCTCGGCCGACTGCTCGATGGTCATCGTCACGGCCGTGTCGAGGAAGCTCTCGATGGCCGGGTAGAAGCGGTACAGCGGCGCAAGGACGCCCACCTGCTGGCTGGCGATCTGCTTGGCAGCGGACTGGAACGCGTCGAGCAACGAACGCTCGCCGCGTGAAAGGTGACGACCGCCGATGCCGTGGCGACGGATCGCCTCGAAAATCTTCTGAAGCAGTACGAACTGGTACGGGACGAAAGGGTAGTTCTTTACGAAGTCGGTCGCGTCAGCGTACGCCTTGAGCGTCATGCCGACGTTCGTGAAGGTGAGTTGATTGCGGATGATGTCGCCCTTGTCGGCGAACAGCTTTTCAAGCTCGGGCACAACGGTGCCGTCTTTGGCGAGCAGGCGCGACTGGATCACCTCGTCCACGTTCGAACTGGACAGCGAGAGCCGCGTCTTGAACCGGCCCTGAATCTTCGAGAAGTCGTTCGACTTGGCCTTGGTGACCTCGCCGACCACCGAGTCGATGTCTTCCTGCGAGGTCACGACGACCCACGCGCGGCCCTTGCACACGGTGCCGAGTTCCTCGGTGATCGTCTGCAGGCTGAGCATGAGGTGGCTGTCGCTGCCGATGAACTGGCCCACCTCGTCCACCACGAACACGAGCCGGTGGTTCGATCCTTTGGTGTCGAGGTAGTCCTTCACCCATTTGGCGAAGTTCTCGACCGTAAGCGAGAAGTTCTTCTCGGCGTTGTCGATCCACTTCTCGGCCGACTCGACGCTCTGGCCGGTGGCCGTGGTCATCGCGGTGATGACCTGATCGCGATTGAACTCGTAAGCGTCCCGCTCCTTCACCCAGTCAGAACCAGTGGCCTGTCGGAACGCGGCGTGGAAGGCTTCGAGCTTTCCCTTGCCCGCGAGGTAGCGCTCCATGTGCGCGATGTGCGGGTGGTCTGGGCTGTAGCCCTGCATCTCGTTGAGCACCTTGAGGAACACGTGCAGGATCGCGTCCCGGCCGCTCTGGTGGCTGGCCTTGGAGTCGATGTTGAACAGGATCACGTCGGCGCTGGTGCCAACTGCACGTTTCATGTCGCCAAGCAGCATCGCGTCGGCGATCTTGCCGGTGAGGAACTCGACCGGCCGCTTCGCCATCCCGCCGAACATGATTGACTGGTCACGCAGCAGGTACGACAGAATCTTGATGAGGTGCGACTTGCCGCTGCCGAAGAAGCCGGAGACCCACACGCCGATGTTCTGCGGGGACTGCGCCGTCCGCGTAAGCCGAGAAGAACAGGCGGAACTGGCGGTCCAATTCCTTCGTGACGACGAACTCCTCAAGCTCCTGCCAGACCGTCTTGGCGTCGGTCTGATCGGCCTTCACGACGCCGTTGATGTCGCGGGCGATGTCTCGTTCGAACAAGTCCTTGATCAGCATCGTCTCGTCTCCCCACTAGGGCACCAGTTTGAACGCCCGGTAGTAGTTGTTGCTCTTGACCTTCCCGAATAGACGCAGGCTCTGGCCGTCGTAGCGGCCGGGGTAGAACATCACGAGCGGCGTCTTGCCCATGATCGCGTGCAAGTTGTTCAGCAGGCTGTGCGTGCGCAAAACTGGCCAGACGCTGCCGACGCCGGTGACGAGCACGAGATCGTGTTCCTCGGGCTTCGCCGTCGCCGCGAAAACTGGCGCAATTTTTTGGGCATCGAGGATCGGCGCGAGCGCCTTGAGCAGATGCTCGTCGCCTTTTTCGGCCTGCATCTTGATCGAGCGCTCCAGCAGGTTGCGGCCCTTGAGGTAGTCCACCACGAGCGCAAGCAGATTCACGTGGCTGACCCGCAGGCCCGGCCGTTGCTTCGGGATGTGCTCGATGAGGAACCGGACGTGCTCGCGGACGCGTAGCTCGTCATCAGGCGGGTAGTCGAAGATATAGAACGCGATCTCGTTGCCGATCCCGCTCCCGCTGAGGAACTCGGGCGAGGTTACCCTTGGCAGGATCGCGTTCAGGCGTTCGGTCAGTCGGTCGCTCATCGGGTCACCTGTAGGCAACGGAGCACGTAATCCTCCGAATTGTCCATGAGATAGTGGACCACGGGATCGGCAACGTGGACCGTTAGCAACTTGAGGCTGCGCGTGTTCTCGATGTACCCGGCCTGTTGCAGCATGTGGTAAACGACAGTGCCGGTCTTGCGCCGCGTCGAATCGTTCCACTGCGGCATCTCTGGGTCGCGCTCGCGGCAGCCATGCAAGTACTCCTCCCAGAGCCGCTTGGGTAGTGTGGGGCTGAACGTCCGCCACTGCTCGCGGACCCCAAAGTCGAGGAAATCGCCGAGCAGCGGGCTGTGCTTCACGGCAGCGGCGAAGACGGCATGCGTGGAGGTGTTGCCCGAGCCGTCGCGGACCAGCCGCCAAAGGTCAGGCTTCATCTGCGCGAGCCGTTGGCGGACGAGCCGAGCAACCCGGATGGAGGTGCGAGGGTTTCGCGACCGTAGTACGTTCTCTTCGACGATGGCGCGGCGGAACTCTTCGTCGGACAGGCCACGAATCAATAGGTCGGCTACGGCCCGGCTCTCCGGTATCTTTAGCGAACCGGCAGTGATGTCTGCGCTGTACCTCATTCGTTCTCGATCGGACGCAATCGGGCCAAGCAACGGCCTGCGAAGGGACTGGAAAAATACAAAAGTTGTTGTTGAATTTCAACTGCAACATAGTACGATGGGTTGCGACGGGGATGAACAAGTACATAAGGATGCGCGATGACGTTCGGACAACGCGTTCGCGAGTTGCGGACCGCAAAGAGCCTGACTCAGAGAGAGTTGGCCGACCGCATCGGGATCAACTTTACGTACTTGAGCAAGATCGAGAACGACAAGCTGGAACAGGACCAGTCGCCAAAGGAAGAAACGATCAAGAAACTCGCCGAAGTTCTCGGCGGCGATCAGGACGAACTGCTGCTGCTGGCTCGGAAGATTCCCGAGCAGATTAAGCAGCGTGTCATGGAGCGCCCAGACGTGTTCCGCAAGATGGCGTCTCTCGACGACGAGACGCTGAACAAGATCATGAAGGAGCTTGACGAGTGAGCCAGAGGCCGGGCAAGTTCGTTCGGAACAGCGTGATCGAGGAGATCACCGCCCGGCGCGTGCGCGAGTATGAAGCTCTCGCCGGTACGGCCGTCGGCTTTCCAGTGCCCCTCGAACAAATCGTCGAGCGCAGTCCTTGGGCTGTCGTTCGACTGGGACGTGATCGAGGAGCAGCCGGGCGAGTTGATCCTCGGCGGACTGGTGGCGGCGAAGCGGAAGATACTTCTCAACGAGAAGCACGTAGACACCTTCCAGACGAAGCCCGGCCTAGAGCGGAGCACCATTGGCCACGAGGCCGGACACTGGGACGTGGACATCGACCGAGGCAGCGTTCTCCACCCGAGCCTGCCGGGGATGGAGACCACGCCCCATGTTGTGATGCGGCACTCATCGAAGTCGGACGTAATGGTGAAGGTGCTGAACAGGGCGATAGCAGGCGACGAGCGGTGCCGCGATCTGTACCTCAAGCTCCATCAAGGACAGGACACGCCGGAGGTGCGCAGCACGGTGGATCGCTACCAATCTGCGCTGTTGATGCCGGAGTGGCTGATCCGGGAGGCGCAGCAGCGCTACGACTTCACGCGATGGCCTGACCTTTACGATTTGGCTGCAGAGGCGAAGGTGAACATATCAAACCTGACGACGCGGTTGACGCGGCTCGGCTTGCTGTACATCGACCAGAAGACTCGACGGTTGTATCCGAATCAGGACGCGTTTAGCGGGCAAGGCAGTTTGTTCTAAGTGTCCTTTTTATTTGGCTTTATGGTTGATGTTGAAGTTCAACAACAAGTTTTTAACGACCCTAACGGGCAAAGGAAAGAAGATGGAAGACAAAGAGAAAAACGACAAGCCGGACACCGGCCCGACCGTGCTAATCACCATCAACGGCGTCTCGAAGGAGATTCACCGGGGACATCAGACCGTTTCCACAATCAAGGCCGTCGGAGGCGTTCCGCAGGCTGACGATCTCGAACAGGTTGTAGATGGCAAACTCGTACTGCTGGCCGATACGGGCGGGGTGACACTGAAGGGCGACGAGATATTCGTCTCCCATCCTAAAGACAGTGGCGCGTCTGCCGAGTGAGGAGGCGGAAGATGTCCTTTCCCGAAGATCAAATTGTTGAACTGAAGGCGCTCTACCCCGGCCTCACCAGATTTGCCGAGGCGGGCACGACCTACCTGCTGCTGCCTGCGGCAAAGTTGCCGGACGGCTGCTCGCCGGAGCGGACGGACCTTCTGCTCTGCCCAACTGCTCGGGACGGGTATCCCTCGCGGCTGTTCTTCGCCGAGCGGGTCGAGTGCGGTAAATCGCTGAACTGGAACGGCAATGCCCGCATCGTCGAGCGGAATTGGCAGGCATACTCGTGGAAGGTGAACCGCAACGATTTGCGTCTCGCACAGTTGGTCACGTCACACCTGAGGGCACTGCAATGAACATTCAGATTCGTTTGACGCGGGCATCTATGAGGTTGTCCGCCGCGACCTCGACCGTCCCCACGCGTTCGCGGCAGAGCGGGTGGGTTTTCTGCACGCAAAGATCGGAAACCGAGATGGGCACCCGCTTCTGGTCCTGCTTAGCGACTACTGGTCAGTGCCGGACGACCAATACATAAACGACCCGTACGCGGGTGCCCGGATCGGGTCCACGGCAATCCGCACCGCGATGCAGAGCGTGCTCGACACCGGCAGCGGCGTCTTTCACGTCCACATGCACCCGCACCGCGGACGGCCCGGCCTGAGCCGAATGGACCGGCTGGAACTCCCGAAGCTAATCTCGAGTTTCCGGGCGGTCGGACCAACAGCGGCGCACGGCATCTTCCTGCTTAGCCACGATGAGTGTGTGGGCGTGGTGTGGCCACCGGGAGGATCACAGCCGGTCGAGGCCATGAAGGTTGTCGTGGTCGGTTTCCCTATGGAGATGTTCCCATGAGCCGAGAAAATCACCGGTATTCCCGTCAGTCGTTCCTCGGCCCAGACGCGGAGGCAAACATTCGCCGCGCCGTCGTGGGAGTCGTTGGCCTTGGCGGCGGTGGATCGCACATCGTCCAACAACTGGCACACATCGGATTTAAAAATTACGTCGTGTATGACCCGGACATTGTGGAGGAGTCGAATCTAAACCGCCTCGTGGGGGCAACCGAGCATGACGTAGAGTTAAGCACGCCGAAGGTGGTGGTGGCAAAACGGCAGATCGTGGGGTTACAGCCCGACGCCGATGTGATCCCTGTAAGTAAGAGGTGGCAAGACGAGGCGGGGCCGCTTCGAGGATGCGACATCATATTCGGCTGCTTGGACGGTTTCGCTGAACGTCGCGAGCTAGAAACTTGTGCGCGGCACTATCTCGTCCCGCTGATCGACATTGGCATGGACGTAAACCGCGCTGGGGACGAGCCACCTCGAATGGCCGGACAAGTGATCGTTTCCATGCCGGGACACCCGTGCCTGACCTGCGTCGGGTTTCTGAACGAAGCAACGCTGGCACGAGAGGCTGCGAGATACGGTGCCGCCGGTCCACGGCCCCAAGTCATTTGGCCGAATGGCGTCCTCGCGTCGAGTGCCGTAGGCCTCGCTGTCGATCTCCTGACAGACTGGACTCGCTCGCTTCGTGGGGTGGTTTATCTTTCGTACGACAGCAACCGAGGCACGATTCAACCGCACGTCCGGTACGAGTTCGTCAAAAACGCGATTTGCAGCCACTTCATCTGCACCGACATCGGCGATCCGGTTCCGACCTTAGTTTAGGAGACCTTCGTGGCCGTTGACCTTTCCAAGTCACTCGTGATCGGGATTTCCTCGATGGCACTTTTCGATCTGACCGAGGCCGACGAGGTGTACCGAAAGGGCGGGATCGGCGCGTTCACGACCTACCAGATGGATCGCGTGGACGTGCCGCTCGCACCGGGGGCCGCGTTCCCGCTGGTTAAGGCGATTCTTCGCCTGAACGAGAAAGCTCGCCCGAAACGGCAGGCTGAGGTGATTATTATGTCGCGCGAACAACCCCACGACGAGCTTGCGGATGTTCAATTCGATCAAGTACCACGGGCTGGACATCCAGCGTGCGGCGCTCACCGGGGGTGAGCCGATCTCCCGCTACCTCGAAGCGTTTAGGGTAGGTCTGTTTCTTTCCGCGAATGAGGCCGACGTTCAGAACGCCATCGACGCCGGGGTCGCGGCCGGGCTGTTGTACGCGCTCCCAGACGACTTCGAGCAGCCGCTTGACCAGATTCGGATCGCCTTTGACGGGGACGCGGTAGTCTTCTCCGACGAGTCGGAGCAGGTCTACAAGGAGAAGGGGCTGGCAGCATTCCTCGACCACGAGCGACAGAACGCGCGTCGGCCGCTGCCTGAGGGACCGTTCGCGAAGCTGTTGCGGGCGTATCCTTCTTGCAATCCGACCCCGGCTTCGAAAAGCCGCCTGTCCGTGTTGCGCTGGTTACGGCTAGGAACATGCCTGCATACGAGCGGGTGATCCGCACGCTGCTTGCTTGGAACGTCCGGGTAGACGAGGCGTTTTTCATGGGCGGGGTGGCGAAGACGAAGGTGCTCGAGGCTTTTAAGCCGCACATCTTCTTCGACGACCAAGACGTTCACTGCGCCTCCCGCGTCGAAGGTCGTACCTACAGCGCGAGTCTTGTACCGATGCAGTTCGCCGCTTGCGAAGAGCGCCTGAAGCAGGAAGATCAGACGCGACACGTATATCTTCCTCGTTTTCTGTCGGCTATCACTCCATGTCCAGAGATTGCGTTCGCAAAAGCTCAAGCGAAACGCTGTACTCGTCCATGTTGTCGCTTACAAGGTCAAATTCGTGAGGGAATTGTGTGAGAACAAAGGTAATGTTTCTATTCGAACCATCGGTCCCTTGTAGATGTGAATAATGATAATCGACCTTCGACAATACAACGCCTCCGTCGAGTATTACCGACAGAACTGGCGATTGCTGGATGACACGCTGCTTCGCCTGTGCAGTGATTACCCAGATCACACCTCACCTGCTTCGGTCAACGCAAAATTGTGGATCGTTGGTCGTACATATGCTACGGGAATTGAACGCCGGGTGAGAACGACGGGATCGCAGGGAAGTTCGATGTCGCAAGTCGCTGCTCACTTTCTTGCCCACAGCAGCGAGCTTGAAGCGATATTCGGTGCGCTTCGCCCAGTTTCTGAGCCACTCGATCCGGTGAAGCTGCGGCTGATCGTGGCGCTGCATGGGCGGCTTGTGACGCTGTTGGGGCAAATCACGAACGGCAAATCCGCGAGGTCGTTCGCCTCGAAGTACATGCACTTTCACAATCCGGTGGTGCCGATTTATGACAGTGTGGCCGCAGCGGTATTGCCTCGGCACGTTCACTGGTGCAAAGAATTGAGCGTGTTTGAGATGCCTGCCGAAGCGGACCAGACGTATGGCTGGTACGCTATGCGGCTCTACCGACTATACGAGAGAGTCGCCGAGGCAAAGCTGCCCCTGAGTGTCAAATACCTAGACAATTACCTGCTTTGGATCGCAGACGACGCCCGGTTAGAAATAGCTGAACTGACCGACGCTGAAGCCGGGTAAAGGCGGATCAGGTTGGCGGCGTCTCGGGACACAGGACCGGGCAGGTGTATGACTCAGGATGTAAGGCCGCAGAATTGGCGGCAACGACTCGAACAGGCGGCGCTGCGGGCGAAGGCCCAAGTCGTCGGTATGCCGAACATCAAGGAAGTGCAGCACGGTCTGCTGGTCACCACGGCCCTTGAAGCCTTCGGTGACAGTCCCGCCGCGACGTTATTCATCGAGATTCGCTCGACGGCAGGGAACGTCCCGCGCCCAGACCTGATCCTGCTCCATCCACATGTGGGCGTCCTTGTGATCGAGAACAAGGGCGTGTCGCTTACCGATATTCACGGTGTCGAAGGCACCTCGCTACACCTCATCCGCGACGGGCGGCTCAAGCACGAAGATCCGTTCCATCAGGCCGAGCGGGTGATGTTCCGGTTAAAGGATTTAATTGGCCCGCGTGCTGAACTTTCTGACGTGCTTTTCCTCCACACGGCGGCGTTGCCCCGGATTAGCCGCCACGCCTTTGATAGCCGGTTCGACATTAAATGGCCCGACGAGACGCTCTTCGCCGAAGAGTGCCAAGATGCAAAGCGGTTCCGCAGTCATATAGTCGGCTTCTCGGATCACACGCTGAGGCGAGTGACGCGGAAAACTAAGCTCACACCGCGTGCTGCTGAAGCAGCGATGACGATCCTGAGCGGCCGGGGCTTCGTCTACGCTCCACGCCGCATGTACATAGAGGAAACGGACGAGCGCCTGATCGGCGTGCAGGTCCAGCAGATGGAACTCGCGCTCAAGGAGGCGACGGCCCAGCAGAAGGAACTCGGCCGGGCCGACCTGCGGGGCACGCACAGGCTGTTCCGGGGCGTGGCGGGCAGCGGCAAGAGCATCATGCTGGCCCTGAGCGTGGCGCATACGCTGACCAAGTACCGAGAAGAGCGGCACGACGATCTTTTCGGCGGTGGCGGGGGTCGGAAAAGCCGCGTGCTCGTCGCTTGCTTCAACAAGACGCTCGTTCATTACCTACGCCAACGCATCGACGATCGGTTCGGCCGTCTGGCTTGGGACAAACCTGCCGACGACGAACTGGTCGTTCGCCATTTCGAAGGACTGGTTCGACTTCTCGGAGAGCAGGCACCGTCCCTGCGGACAAACCTGACGTTCCGACAGAAGGAACAGCGGGCGAAGGCACTGTGCGACCTGATCGACAAGCTGCCCGACGCCGCGCGGGAGAATGTGCTGTTCGATGCCGTGTACGCCGACGAAGCCCAAGACCTGCTCCCCGTAGAGTTCGAGCTTCTGATGCGGCTGGCCCGGAAAGATGCGAAGGGGAACCAGACGCTCGTCCTGTTCTACGACAACGCCCAGAACATCTACGGCGTGCCGACGCCAGTCTGGTCGAAGATCGGCATCAACATCGTCGGCCGAACCGTGTTCCTTGACCAGTGCCTGCGGAACACGAATCAAACCCTTTTATTCGCGTTCAACGTGCTGGTGGGAACATTCGCCGCAGAAGGAGTGCGGGTGCAGACTCGCCAGTTCGCGGATGTGGAGAGTCTGCGGCAGCGTGATCTCATTGAGGAGAAGGAAGGGCGGTTCGAGATCAAATTTGCTCCGAGGACAGGGCCATTGCCATTCGTGCGGGCGTACGAGAGTCGAGCCGCCGAGATCGACGGCACCGTCGAGGCGGTGCGTCGGCTGGTGGCCAATCACAAGGTGGTGCTGTCCGACATCCTGATCCTTTACAACAGCCACCACGAGTATGCCGAAGCACTGAGGCCGAAGCTGACGGCAATACTCGGGGGCGACGGCCGCGTTCGGTTCGTGGACTCGGCCCACAATGAGAAGAAGAACTACCCGCTGATCGAGGATGGCGTGCTGACGGTCAGCACCATCGCCAGTGCCAAAGGCTATGACGCGCCCATCGTGTTTATGCTGGGGGTGGATCATCTGCGGGCAGATCGGACCGAGGACCGTGCGCTGTTCTATGTGGGCACCACACGGGCGAAGCTCCATCTCGTGGCTTCTGGTGTGAGACAGCCGACCCTGACGCTGCTGGACGAAGCCGAGAAGGCGGCAGGCGTATTGTCGGGCAAGGCCAACGCGCCGGTGGAGGCGAAAGCATCGCCGCTGCCACCGCCGCTACCGAGACGGCAAGCCGCGTCAGCAGTCTCGCCGCCGCCCCAAACGCCAGCCACCCCTGACCGAATGAAGCCGCAGAAAATCTGCAAGCATTGTGGCAGTGCCCGCCTCCACGCGCAATACGGCAAGTTCGGCTACTTCTTCCGCTGCGTGGACTGCACCCAGAATACGGCGATCGACCTCACCTGTCCCGTATGCGGCAAGCGCGGGAAGGTTCGGAAAGCTGGAAATGACTTCTTCCGTGAATGCGAAGCCTGTAAACACAGTGAGCTTCACCATGCAAACGTGCCGCTCGGCTCGCTATTTGAGTAGTCGGCGTGGTATTTCGCTCAGAATAGAGAGGGCGAGCGGGTCGACCTAGGGAGGTCTTTTAGCGCCGCAGGTGACAAGCAGCCCTCGCTCTGATCGCGTTCGGCGTTGTTCCGTAGGCAATCGTAAAAGTTGGCGACTTGCCCTGATAACCTGACACCTCGGGCGAAATAACCTGACACTATACCGCCTCTTTTCAGGTCATTTGGCGTTTCTGATCCCGAAAGAGGCAGTCTGCAAGCGGTTCAATTCCCCCCGCCTCCATATATCGGATCGAAAAATGCCCCGGTTTTTCCGGGGCTTTTTTCGTCTCAACGACCAGCGGAACGCCCTAGAAACGTCAGAACGGGGATCATTTATCGGATTCGGACTGGACAGTTATCGGATCGTGTCTATCCTATAAGCACCTTTAACCCCTGTGGTGCGACATGGCAAAAGGCAAGATAGGCGTGACGTTGGGCCAGTATTTCGTGGAAGTCGGCAAGCTGGACAGCGGTCGGCAGCAGCGGTTCTACCTAGGCCGCGTATCGGAAGTCAGCGAAGATCAGGCACGCGTCCGACGCGCCCGCGTCCGTGACTTCTGGTCGAAGTTCAAAACGGCCGGTCGTCTGAACGCGTGGGCCGTGGACCGTTGGAACGATCAGGCGCTGGACTACGCCAAGCAGATCAGCAAGGGCGCGACCCGCGTGACCTTCCCGATCGGCAGCATGGATGGCCAGTCCTACCTGAAGGCGCTGGCCGACCTGAACACGCAGTTCGAAGGCGTCGTCACTTTCACCACGGCACCGGAAGACTATGACTTCGTGAAGGGCATCGCCGACCAGCACCGGGAACTGGCCGCGTCTGGAAGGGCTGCCACGCCACCGGGAACGGTCGCACACGACGACGCGGGGAACCGGCTGTACGACTGGCTGGAATGGTTCGCCACGTACGCGAAGGGGACGCTAACCGAAGCCGGGGACACCGGCGAAGTCGAAGCCACGGAATGGTCCACGATCTTCGGGAAGCACGTCATCGGCATCCGCAAGGCGACCCCGGACATCCCGCTGGCCGAACTGGACTACGTGACCGTGGAACGCGTGGTGATCTACTTCGCGAACCGGCCGATCAGCCAGAAGACCGGGAAGCCGTTGTCGGTGAAGTTCGCGAAGGCGCACATCAAAGCGTGGAAGCGATTCATCCAGTGGCTGCCGAAGCAGACCCGCTGGCGGAAGCCGGAAGACTGGCAGGACGCGTTCAACCACCGGCCGAAGACCAGCCGTCAGGAAAAGTCGGAAAAGCCGATCGGCATCGTGAAGTCGTACAAGCTGCCACAGCTTGAAACGATCTATCGCTACGCCACGCCGTACGAACGCTGCCTGTTCCTGCTGGCGCTGAACTGCGGGTTCGGGGCCATCGAAATCAGCCAGCTTCGCCAGCGGGAACTGGTGATCGAAGACGACGGTCAGGGCTACATCAAACGGGTGCGAACGAAGAACAGCGAAGGCGTCTACGGGGAACACCTTCTGTGGCCAGCGACCGTGGCCGCGTGCCAGTCGGCGCTGAAGCGGTCGCAGGCCATCACGGGTGGTGAACTAGGTCCGAACGCACTGGTGGTCGTCAGGGATAGCGGCCAGCCGCTGGTGAAGAAGACGGCGGCGGGTCGGTCGAACAAAGCGGCCAACGCGTG
The DNA here is from genome assembly GCA_049840775.1 of Tepidisphaeraceae bacterium. Taxonomy (GTDB): domain Bacteria; phylum Planctomycetota; class Phycisphaerae; order Tepidisphaerales; family Tepidisphaeraceae; genus RYN-431. The sequence continues at coordinate 1,368,967 of JASGJJ010000005.1, read as the reverse complement.
GCAGCGGCTGACGAAGCGCATCCAGCAGGACGAACCCGACTTCCCTACTCTGTCGTTCGGCAAGCTGCGGAAGACGGCGGGGAAGCTGATCAAAAAATACGCTGACGGCGAAACGGTGGCCGTGTTCCACCAGCGGTCGTCGGCCGTGGCCAGCGACGGCGAAGCCGAAGTCTACACCGACCGCCTGTACGACCGCGTGTTCAAAGCACAGCACGACGTTCACCAGCTTCTGGCGTCGATGTGGGAAGCCGTTCCTGAACCGTTTCCCGAAGTGCGGGCGAAGAACTACATCGGGCTGAAGGCCATCGACCAGATCAAAAAGATGTGGGCCGACGGGGTGAAGCCAGAACAGATCGCGAAGCTGACGAAGACCAGCAAAGCGACCGTCTACCGTCACCGTCCAGCACAGGTCGTCGAAGCTGTCGAACCAGAAGCGGCCGGTCGATAGGACAGATGCCAGCAGGGGTTTGCTGGCAAGTTCATGTTTGGTTGTCTTCGACGGCGGCTGGTCGCATCAATCGGGGTGTGGCCAGCCGCTGTCGTTTTAGGCACAGGTGAAGCAGCCATGAACTGGGAATCACAGGGATGAATACCGCACCGACCGAAGACCTAGACATGCCGACCGTCGAAAAACATCTCGTGACGATCGGCACGCTGGCCAGCATCGCTAGCGGTCTGCTGTTCGTGATCGCACAGACGGTCGGCGTGTGTCTGTACGTCGGCACCATGCAACGCCAGATCGACACCATCGCCACTAAGCAGGACGCCGCACAGGTCCAGCGGGAACTGACCCTTCGGAACCGTGACCTACAGATCGACAGCCTGAAGACGGACGTGGACCGGGTGTCGAAGCGTCAGGACGCCACCGACGCCACGCTGGCCGATCTGGTCCGCAAAATGGAACGCGTGCTGGTCATTAGCGAAAGCATCGACAAGCGGCTGAACGGCAAGCCGTAAGCAGGAACAACGGCCGCAACGGTCGAAAGAACCCTTAGACGCACCGTCTGGGGGAAGCTGCTTTGCCGAACGATCCGACCTTCATCACACGCAAGGGCTACAAGCTGCTGGACACCACGCCGACCGAAGCGGGTGGTCAGGCGCTGAACGCCAACTTCACGCACGCGGGCGACCACGACGAAGCCACTGACGCCGCGATCGCATCCCTGAACACCACCGTCACCAGCATGGCCAGCCAGACGGCCGTGGACGCGTTGGTCAGCCAGATCGGCACGAAGGCCGACCAGACAGCACTACAGGACGCCACGGACCAGCTACAGGGTCAGATCGGCGAACTGAACGACGCGATCAGTCAGAAGGCGAACCAGAACGCACTAGACGCACACGTCGATGATCCGCAGGCGCATGCCAGCCTGTTCGATGACCTACGCAACGAAGTTCTGAACGACCTGTCCAGCTTCGTGACCTACGCCAACCTGACCGACGCGCTGGGGTACGAAGGTCCGTGGGGAGGGACTGGCGCCAAAGACGATCGGCCACAAGTACAACCGGATCAAGACCGTCCTGAATCACTTCCGCTCGACAGGTCGCGTGCTTGAAGATGACCGACTACGTCGCCGATGGCAAGCCGCTGTTCACGTTCCAGTACGAGACGTTGGACGACCGCGGGCCGCTGCCCGTCCACGACCACCGCGACAACTTCAACGGCGGGTTCGCCTTCGCAGTATTTCACCCTGGCACGGCGTTGCCGCAGCAGCCGTGGGCGATCTAGCATCCATTCGATTCCAAGATCAGCTGCACCAAGGTGATGTGACTAACACCTTGCAACTCTTAACTGGTGTGCACCTCGGCTGATCAACTACGTGATAGGCGAACAAACTCTTCTACGCTGAGGCCGGAGTTGCGGATCAAGCTGCGTAACAGTCCACGCTTCAGCTCCTTATGCTTCGGAATGCTCAAAAGCACTGGGTCGCCAGCACGGGCCATCGCTCGTATACTTGCCGACACTGAGAGCGGGCTAACCGGCTCGCAGATTGCTCATCTCCTTGAAGATTGCCGGATTCCTGACACCGCGCCGACGCTCACGAAATGGCGTCGGCTTCACAATGCACTCGTCGAATTTCAAATCAAGCACGGAGTCGGAAATCATGTTGTCGTTTTCATCACGCGGGCCATGAATCCCGCCAACTACACTGCCGCGCCTAAAACACATGAGGAGCGACGAATCCAGCTCAACGGCGTTTTGGCATTCTGCGGAATGGCGGTCGGTGAGGACGGCAAGATTCGCCGAGCAGAAGTGGCCTCGAACCTTGATGAGGCATTAGCGAGGGCAGATCGCTTGAGGTCGGTTCTCCGGCAGCGAAATGTTCACGGCGACGTGCTGCGCTACTGCAATGCAGAGATTTTGGCGAAGAACTACTTCCACCCAGTGTTCGAGGCAATGAAGAGCATCACCGCCAAGATTCGCATGCTCTCCGGGCTGACTTCGGATGGTGCTGAGCTTGTTGATCAGGCATTTCAGCTTGGAAAATCTGCTACGCCCATGCTGGCCATAAGCGCGCTCGACACTGAGACATTGCGTGGAGAACAGCGAGGTTTTGTCAGCTTGGTAAAAGGAATCTATGGCACTATCAGAAATCCGCTCGCACATAACCCCAAGATTGAGTGGGATATGACCGAACAAGACGCGCTCGATATATTGACGATGATCTCACTGATTCACCGCAAATTGGACAAGGCTGTGGTATTTGTGCCGCCACCGCCGCCATAAGACCAGTAGTGCGGTACGCTGCCGGCATGACATGGGTCGAGCCGATGACCGTCAATGACCTGCTGGACCTCGTGGCACGCGACTGGACGGACGCGCCACCGGAGTCAAACGGCGTATACCTCGTCTCGCTGCGGCCGTGGCGGGGCGTCCCAACGCCTGTCGCTTTGGGTGTGGCGATTGACACGAAGAAACCCAGGCGGCACATCGAGGTCACGTGTCTGCAATCGCTGGATTTTTGAACTGATCACTCAGGATCTTCAGTGCGAACTACACGTTGACGGGGTTCGGTCAGGCTAAGAAGGAATGCTTTCAAGTCTGCAATTTCCTGTGGGTTCAAACGCAAAGGCTTGAGTAACGGAGATTTGGTCGGGAAGAGCGGATCGCCTTCGTATTTCGGCAATCGACGCAGGGTCGGCATGCCGGCGTTATAGAGATTCAGTACGCCGTCGAGATCGAACAGGCCATTATGCATGTATGGGGCGGTACGCTCGACATTCCGCAGGCCCGGTGTCAGGAATGCACCGACATCCTCTGGCTTTTTGGTGATCTCGTACCGGCCAAGGTCTTGCAGCTTGCGACCGTAATAGCTCAAGCCGACGTTGTGGAACTGATTATCGGTGAAATTCGGGCCGCTGTGACAGTTAAGGCATCCGGCCTTCGTGCGGAATAGGTGTAGACCACGGACGGCTTCATCACTAAGGGCCGTCGTCCTCCCCCGAAGAAAGCGGTCAAAATCGCTGCGGCCGCCGACTTGCTGTCTCTCGAAGCACGCGATCGCCTGCTGAATGCGTTCGATGCTAATCGCCTCATCGCCGAACGCGGCCTTGAACAGCCTGGGATATGTTTTGGTTTTTCCGAGACGGTCGACGGCTGTGACGGGATCGCCGTGCATTTCATTGTCGGCCGTGAGTGGAATCAGCACTTGATCTTCTAGCGTGCCGGCGCGGCCGTCCCAGAAGTAATGCGTTTTAAATGCGACATTCTGGATCGTCGGCGCATTGCGTTTAGCATTCTGGCGGTCGTGTCCGAATGACAAACTCGTACCGTCCGACCAGCCGAGCTCGGGGTTATGACAACTCGCGCAGGCGAATTGACCGCTCCCGCTAAGCTTGGGCTCAAAAAATAGCTCGCGGCCCAGGTCGGCTTTTTCCTTCGAGAACGGGTTATTCGTTGGATGTTGAGGCTCTGGTAACAGGCCGAGCTCGATAGGTTTAACCGACGGATCGACTTCCGGTGCCGGCCACTCCGCTACGGGCCGGCCGTAGGCAAGCCGAAGTTCTGCTGCAACCCGATCGGCGGCGTCCCGCGTGAGCGGTTGAGAAGCCGGCGTGTTCACGCGCCGAGTTGTCGGCAATGTCGTCGTACGCCTTTCAATCGAAGAAGAAGGACGCGTAGCGACTTGCGGACTCAATGACACTTCTTGTGCCGTGCTCGCAGAGAGCAAAAAAGCAACGATGGCGGATGCTGTCAAGATAGCGAAAGGAATCGAGTTTTGCGGGAAACGAATCATGGGTTCGAGAGATAACGTCGCACGGTTTCGGAATTCTTTCAAGCACAGCTTGAATTGAGACACAGTCTCACGATAAGGTGAGCGACCCTTTTCAGGAGATGATGTGGTGACAGGTCGTGCAGCATGGGTCGGCGGTTTCAGTGTTGTGTTGGTCGGGTTATCGGCCAAGTCCTTGCTGGCGGCGGACGCTATCGACAACGTGGTGACACTGGTCGACGGGGCGAATGCGACCAACGGCAAGTCGATCGCCTCTTTCGGATACAACCCGCTTACAAACACTTTTTATGTAACGGCCTATGGAACCAGCAACACCCAAAACTCCGTTGTCCGTGCAATCACGGGAGTCGGCACCGGTGCCACGCCTGGCACGCTGAGTTCAACCGCGATGATCTCCGAAGCCCAGCAGCGGTATTTCTACGCTGACGGCAATCCGACCTGGAGCATTTCTGGCACCGTTGCGGCTTCATCGTTCCTGATCAACCCCAAAGACATCGTTACATCAACCGGCACAATCGCGGCCTACAGCCAGGCGTACATCATTGACGGCGTCACCGTTACGCCGGCCAGTGGTGCGACCGTTACTGCTGCCCAGACCTCTGACCGCGTCTCACGCTACAGCCTTCAGCAAGTCGTGAGCGTGGACGGCGACAACAGCGACGCGCTCGTTCAGCTCAAGAGCGTGGCCAATCTCAGCGATTTTCAAGCCGCAACCGGCTCCACCGCTTCGATGAACTGGATTCGCCAAAGTGCCTGGTCCAGCGACGGACAGTCCCTGTACCAAGCCGATACCTCGACCGGTTATGGCGGCATCTGGAAGATTAATGCCGCAACCGGTGCAGTGACGCGAATCGTCACCGCCAACAGCGGTACAACGATCAATACTGAACTGGCCGTCAAAGCGGTATCGGATACGGTCGATCGCATTTTCTTCAAGGGCAACACCGCAGGCGGGAACATCGGCGGTATTAACTCGGTGGATTACACCAAGGACGCGACCGCCGCATCGGCTCAATCAATCTATATCGATGCCACCAAAATCACCGATTTCCTGGAACTCAGCGGCGGCAATGTTGCCGATATTCGTTCCATCACTGCCGGCCCTGACGGCAGCCTCTACTTCCAAGACAATACTACTGGCGGCACATACCGCGTCGACCAGAACGGCAACCTCATCAAAGTCACCACGCGTGCAGAACGCAACGCGGCATTAGGCATCACGAGTTCGAATACCGCGCTACGGCTGCAAACCCGCCAGATCACAACGGCAGGGGGATTCACAGCAACGCAGCTCATGTTCACCGAAAACGTCTCCAATAGCGTCAGCGGCGCGACCGTTTTCAAACCCGGTGATTTTGACCGGGACAATAGTGTCACGACAGCCGACAAAACCGCTTTTCTGGCGGCACTCGGCACGCGAGGCCAGAGTAGCGGCGTAAGCCGTTATGACCTCAACGGCAATAGCGTCGTGGACTGGAAAGACGTCAAAGTCCTTCAATCGTTCCTCGGCTTCGCGAATGGCGATACCAATCTCGACGGTGCGGTCAATTTCACCGACCTCGACGTCGTGCGGGACAACTACTACGACACCACCGGACTGACCAACCGCACATGGGCGAACGGCGATTTTTCTTCACTCATGGCGGACGCCGACACCTATGCGGCCTCTGCCGCCGATGCGAATCTGGTGACGTATGTCGACCTGCTCACTCTGGCCAACCACTTCAGCATCGCTGGCGTCACTGCGGCGGATTTGGAAAGCCGTTATTCGGGCGCGTTCCTGACGGCGGCACTTCAAGCATTTAATGTCCCTGAGCCCACGATGGCGATGCTTCTTCTGCCGGCCGCCTTCTTAGCACGGCGGCGATCAAACCGAATCTGATGTGCGACCATTCACGGCCATCCACAATGACCTCAGTTCGACGGGCATTCACGCTCGTCGAACTGCTGGCCGTTATCGGCATCATTGCGTTACTGATCGGCATTTTGTTGCCGGCTCTTTCGGCCTGTGCGCCGCTGACGCGCAACTGGTTCAATGCCAGAGCAATCTCCGCCAGATCTCGGCAGGATTGCAACTGTACATGAATGACCACCGGGACAAGTACCCCGATGCCGATACGACCGGAAAATATACCTATCGGATGGCCCCAGGCTACATTTCGGACGACCCCGGAGCTTATCCTGAATACTACGGGTTAGCGGCCGTCCTGCATGGCATTCCGGTAGGCTATAAGTTTAAGGGGCCTCTGCTGAAACCCCGATGGCTTGATAGCACTCCTAAACTTTGGACATGCCCGAGCGCGGCTCCCATGTTCAAAGAGTTCGGAAATACGTACGCATTCAGCATTGCCAGCGTATTAAAAACTTACACGGCCATTAACCGCGCCAAAAATCCGACCTCATTGGTTGTCTGGGATAACTACACCGTTCAACCCGGCCTGAGCGGCTTCAATGGGCCTTTTTCAAATTACAGCATCCCGTCCAGCAAGCAACGGGTATCACATGCCCGCTACCAAGGCCATAAGGGAGCTGTGTGCGAACTGAAAATGGACCAAAGTGTTTCGGTTCGCGTTGTTGATAATTAGCGACCCATCTCTCAGCCAAGGTAAACTCTTCAACCCGCTATTTGGTACAGGCACGCAGTCACCGTCGTGAAATACGTCGTGACAAGCCGACGATAGCTAGTAACAAACCAGCCAACCCGTTGGGCTCAGGCACGATATAACGACCAGGATTGCCGAGATCGCTATTGGTGATTTGAACACTGTTTTGCGCGTCACCAACAGTTGAAAGCTTCCACGATGAGGTAATTGTGCCAAACGGACCGTCGCCCCTGACGTACGCCCATGCACTGAGGGTCGTTGCCAGCGGCGTGCCGTGGGCGTCGACGATGACGTAGTGTTTCCTACCGCTTTTGCGGCGATCGACGGGGATCGGCCCCGTTTTTTCCCCCGCCGACCGCCCGCACGGATGAGGAGTCCACGGCCACGAGTTTCAGGTCCAGCACGCCGGCCTCGTTCAGCTTCGCCAGCATCACCTCGTGCAGCTTCTGCCAGACGCCGACCTTGCTCCATTCAGCGAAGCGGTTCCACAGCGTCATGCCGCAGCAGCCCATTTCCTGCGGAAAATCTTGCCAGGGAATGCTCCATAGCAGTGGGACAGTTTGAACTTTTGTTCGATCCGTCCGCTTTCATTTACGGACGTAGCAGCCAGATCGCAGGGGCGCGGGAAGCCGGCTGAAGCAGACGGTGTGGGGCAGACCTGAAGACTGGGAGACGTGTTCACGCATAGGCCGAAGAAGAACAACGTCAAAAGTCGGAACAGGCGATTGGGAAGGTCATCATGTCGAGCAGGTGTGTACACGCATAACTCCACACATGTCCAACGACCCGGCAGACTCATTCCGCTGGGGATGGCGGGTCGGCTGCGATGTGATGAGTAACGATCGGCCGCGTGCCGTCGTCCAGAAAGGCGAGTAAGCAGGATTGCAGGTCTGTGTCCGCCACCGTGGCCCGTTCGTGCTGTCGCAGGTGTTCCAACCAAGACGCAATCGCAAAGTGTTCCAGATATCGCGTCGGCGTCGCGGCATCGACGTAAACGCCCCAGGAGAATGCACCATCACGCAGCCGAGCGCTGCGAAGCCGATACACGACGCGAAGGAAGTCCGCGGCGGCCTCAGGACGAACGTCGTAGACGATCTGTACAAGCACCGGCCCACGATCGTGTTCGACCGGCGCGGCCAACAGTGGATCGGCCCAACGGCGTGCGGGGGCGAGGTCGCGGGAGGCGTGGCCGAGTCTGAATCGCATCGTCAGCGGCATCGCGATGAGCATGGCGGCCCCCTGCGCCGGCCAAAGCGGCGGGCGGGCCGTATCGAGTCGCGATCACGCCCCATGTCAGGCTGCCCAGGCTCATCGAGCCGAACCAGACCAGCAGATAAGCCGCTAACGCCCGCGAGCGGACCCAATTCGGCACGGCCGCCTGGGCGGCGACGTTGAAGACACCGAGGGTCGTGACCCAACCTACGCCTGCCAAGAACAAAAATGGCGCCAGGCCCAACGGATTCCGGACGACGGCCATCGCGAATGCTGCGGTTGCGAACAGCAGCGTTGCGGTGTCCACCAGCTTATCCGGCGACATCCAGAGTCGCACACGCGGCAACACGCTGATGGCCGATAGCGCGCCCACGCCCATGCACCCGAGCAGCAGGCCGTACGGCGCCGGGCCGAGGTGCATGTCACCGCGAACGATCACCGGCAGCAGGGCCCACACGGCACTCGCACCGAACATGAACGCAATGTTCCGAACGAGCACAGCGCGGAGCGATCGGTCGTGTCGAACGTAACGCAGTCCCGTCCGGAGGCCGGCAACAAACCGCTCGGCCGGCAGCGTCGACGCGTGATGCTGCCGCTTCCAGCGGTAGAAGACGACAGCAACGGCGACGAACGAGACCCCGTTGATCAGGAATGCCACGCCCGGCCCGGCGGCGGCGACCAACAAGCCACCGAGTGCCGGCCCGACGGACCGAGATAAATTGACGGCCAACGCGTTCAGGCCGATCGCTCCGGTCAAATCTTCCGGCGGCACCAGCTCGGGTACGGTGGATTGGAACGCCGGCGCGGCGATCGCGCTGCCTATGCCAATCAACGCCGCGAACAGTAATAGCGTGTAGGGATTGGTCAGGCCGAGCAATGTGAGAAGGCCGATGCCCACGGCCGCAGCACACATCCACAGCTGCGATGCGATGATCAACCGCCGCCGATCCAGCACGTCGGCCAACACGCCGGCCGGCAGCGCCAGCAGGAACAACGGAACGGTGCCCGCCGTCTGCACGAGCGAGACGTAGAGCGGCGACGGTGTGAGCGAGGTCATCAGCCACGCGTTGCCGACGTCCTGCAGCCACGTGCCGATGTTTGACGCGATCACGCCGATCCAGACGGCGCGAAACGCGGGGTGTCGCAGCGGCTTCCAAGCCGAGTCTGGCCGAATAGCGGAGGTTGTCGGGGCGTCTGTGCTCACTGTGGCGTCTCGCTTACTTTCGGCGGAGCAGATACTGATGTTCGCCGCGCAATACGAGTTGGCCGCGTTGATTATGGACGGTGACATCGGTGGTCACCAAGCCGTTATCGCCTTGGTGAGTGAGCGACTTGATCGTCAGCGCAGAGTAGAGCGTATCGCCGCTGTGGACTTCGGCCAGAAAGCTGCATGACAGAGCTGTGAAAGCCACAAAGATTTCACCGATGTAATGCGGAAACAAGGTGGCTCCGGGGGCGGTAAACGCCAGCACTTGCAGGCCGTGTACCACTGGCGCGGCATGTCCGTGCGCCTTGGCGAATAGTTTGTCGTAATGGATCGGGTGATTGTCGGCCGACACGGTCTGGAATGCCGCCGCATGGGCGTCGGTCAGGGTGCGGCTAGGTGCCCGGAACACATCGCCGATCTTTAAATCGTCAAACGTTTTTGGCGGCACGACCGCAAAATCGCGTGAATCGAATGCTGACATAGAAGTTTCCTTAGAATGTGAAAGTCATCCAGGTGCCGAAATAATTCACATCGCCGCCGCCACTGTTGCGGACGTAATCGCCGGCAAACAGGTGAACGTACGACGCGGTCCAGACGAGGTGCTTGTTGATTTGGTATTGAACGGCCGCTTCGACCGTCGTGCCGATGTAGCTGCCGCCGTTGCCGGCATCCAGTTCGATGCCGCCGCCCGGTGAATAAACGCCGTCGTTCGTTGAATAGCGCCACAGCGTGTCGCTGGCGATTGTCGCGACCAGGCCCTTCACCGGGCGGAACTGGACGCTCGGGTGAAGGTCGATGATGTTGCTCGGGCGGATGAAGCTGGCGTCGTTGAAGTAGCCGCTTTTGAAATACAGCGGATTGAAGCCGCCGAATCCGCCGTGCGCGAGTCGCCACTGGCGATGTCAGCTTTAATGCCGAATCGCGGCTTCCATGTCAGGGCGTCGAAGGTGTAGCCGAAGTCCGTGCCGACACTCCAGGCGGCGATGTCGTCGCCGGCGAACGTGCCGAACTGGGCGATCGGTTCGATGTCGTAATCGAAGCCGTTGATTTTGCCGAACAGACGCGTGCCGACGGTGTGGCGGTTCTCCGTGCCGCTCCCTGAGATATAGGCGGCGTTTTCGTCACGCAAGCCGAGATAATAAAGGTCGGCCGAGGTCTTCAGTGGGCCGCCGAGGGCATGGGTGGCGTAGACGCCCCAGAAGGTTTGACGGTCGTCCGTCCCGTCGAAGTCGTATTTCTCCTCCTCGGCAGGGCGGACGAGAAAACAATAAAGCCGCGACGAGCCCAGAGCGGCGATCGTTTCGATGCCGTCGAACTTCAGCGGAATGTTCGGCGCCGCCCGTGTCGCGACGAGTCGGCCGGAGCCGAAGGTCATGGCGAAACGTCCGAGCCGCGTGGTGAACCTGAGGTCTTCCGCGTCGGCGTCGCCGAACTGGAAATCGACGAATGCCTGCTGCAGGTCGACCGGGTTCTGGTTCACCGGCGACGACGAGCCTTCCTGTCCCCATTGCAGGCCACTGATGCCTTGCACGAAGAAGCGGACGTGCTGGTTCACGTGCCAGTCGGCGTGAAGGGCAATGCGCTGCAGCAGATAATCGTTGTGCCCCAACGCCCCGGTGCCGAAGCCGGGATTGTCGATCGTTTCGTATCGCTCGCGCAGTTCGCCGCCGAGGCTGAGGTAGCTCGTCGAGTCCGTGGGCGACAGCCGGATGTACTTGATCGGGTCGAAGACGTCCGTTCGATTCGTCGGGTTGGCGAGATAAAGATAGTTCTCATTGAACCGCAGCAGCGTGTACGGCGGAGGGTCCGGGTTCGGCGGCGCGCCGGGAACGTCCTCTGACAGGATCGACTCTTCCGGCTTCACAGGAGTCGGGCCGGACGGAACGGTCTCAGGCGTCGCTGCGAACGCGAGCGACGCAATGCTGGCGATAAGGACAGCCACAACCGGAAGATGTCGATCAGTCGAGATCATTTGGTTTTGGCGTATGGCGATGCATCACGCTTTGACAACTCGGCCGAAACGGCCGTAATGGCGTCGGATACTTTTTCCAACGCATTAGGGAAGAACTTCGGCCCGGCTTCGATGGTGAGGCGCGTGACGTCGAACGGCGGGGCGAGGTGTTGTGCCTGCAGGCGCTTTTCGGTGTCGTAAGCCATGACCCAGCCTCGGGCGAAAGCCGCGTCGCCGTCGCCGACGTCAACGCGGGTGCTGCCCTGGTCGCGTAAGGTCGGGGCCCAGGAAACATCCGTGGCCCTAAGGCGAACGGCCTCGCGGGCGGCGATGCGGCCGATCAATTCGAGCTTCGCCGCGGCCAGATCCGCTTCGGGACCGGTGCCGATCAGCAATACCTGCTTCGGCGTAATCGTGTTCGCGGGCGGCGTGAAGAGCAACGTTTCGCCGAGGCTTCCGGTGAATTCACCACGATCACGCAGGCCGGAAAGTATGCCGCCAAGCTTGTCGTTGAAATCCGCCATCGCTTCGATGTAGCGGTCGCCAGCGGGGATGTGCTCTAGCACGCAGATGATCTGAAGCGAAGTCGTCTGCGTGACGGGGCCGATCATTTTGACGGAAACTGTCTGACTGTGCGGGGCGGCAACTAATTTTTCCGACGCGGCAGGGACATCAGCTCTCAGATATGCAGCGACCAAGGCGGTCGCAATAAGGGCGGCCGAGCGTGTTACAGTAAATAAACGCATGTTGATTCCTCCGAACAAGTGCACGCAGCGGCGTGCATAACCTTCAAAACGCCCAGCACGAGCATCCGGGCCCCCACAGACCGGCGGCGGATGCGGGCAAACCGAACTGGCTCGGGCCATTGGACGCCGGGCGGGGCTTTCCGTGTGAGCACGTGATGACACGACCGGGCAGGGCTTTCATCGCGGCGAGCGGCGGGTTTTGATAGCCACCATAGTGTGCAACAGGGGCCCAATCCGGCAGCACCGGCAGCGGGGCGGGGCCATGACCGCTCAGGCCGCCGGCGGCGTAAACCACTTTGCCGTCGACCACCGTCAGTACGCTTTCCAGCCGCTTGATGTCGTCTTCCGGGATCGTAAAGAAGTCGTCGGTGAGTACGGCGAGGTCGGCGAATTGTCCGACGGCGATGGTCCCCTTGCTGGACTCGTCGCCGCTGAACCACGCGCTGCCGGAAGTGTAGCGGCGCAGCGCTTCGTCACGGCTGAGTTTGTTCGCGTCGTCATACATCGCGGTCCCGCCGACGGTTTTGCCGCTCACGAGCCAATAGAGCGCGACGAATGGATTATAGCTGGCGACGCGCGTGCCGTCGGTTCCCGCCCCGACGGGGATGCCGAGGTCGAGCATCTTCCGCACCGGGGGCGTGCGCTTGGCAGCGTCGGTGCCGTAACGGTCGATGAAATATTCGCCCTGGAACGCCATGCGGTGTTGAACGGCTACGCCGCCGCCGAGGGCTTTGATTCGTTCGAGATTGCGGTCGCTGACGGTCTCGGCGTGGTCGAAGAACCACCTCAGGCCGTCGAAAGGCACGTCGCGATTGACGGCCTCGAAGACGTTCAGGAACCGTGTGATCGATTCGTCGTACGTTGCGTGCAGCCGGAAAGGAAACTTCCGTTCGGCCAGCAGTCGTACGACGGCGGTCAACTCAGGCTCCAGCTTCGGCGACAGGTCCGGCCGGGGCTGGAGGAAGTCTTCGAAGTCGGCGGCGCTGAACGTCAGCATTTCGCCGGCACCGTTCAGGCGCATCATGTCGTCGCCCTGGCGGTATTTCAGCGTCTTGGTCCACCCGTCAAAATCTGCCAGCTCTCCGCCGGCGTGTTGGGTGAACAGGTTGTAGGCGATGCGCACAGTCGTCTCGCCACGGCGGTGCAATTCGTTCATGACCGCGTAGTCGTCGGGATACCGCTGGTAGCCGCCACCGGCGTCGATCACGCTGGTGACGCCAAGGCGGTTCATCTCCCGCATGAAGTGCCGCGTGGAGTTGTACTGGTGTTCGAGCGACAGCTTCGGGGCGGCGGCAATCGAGCTGTAGAGAATAGCCGCGTTCGGGGCGGCCAGCAGCAGGCCGGTCGGATGCCCCGATTTGTCGCGTTCGATCTGTCCTGCCGGAGGTTCGGGCGTGTTCTTGTTGTAGCCGAGAGTCTTTACCGCCGCCTGGTTGAGGATCGCACGGTCGTACAAATGCAGCACAAAGACCGGCGTGTTCGGGGCGACGGCGTTGATCTCCGCGAGCGTTGGCATGCGGCGTTCTGCGAACTGGAATTCCCCCCAGCCGCCGATGACCCGCACCCACTGGCCGGGCGGCGTGCGTTCGGCCTGCTCTTTGAGCATGCGCATCGCATCGGCGAGGCTCGGCACGCCGTCCCAACGCAGCTCCAAGTTGTAACTCAGGCCGCCGCGGATCAGGTGCAGGTGCGAGTCATTCAAGCCGGGAATGACCGTGCGGCCGGCGAGGTCGATGACCTTTGTCGCCGGGCCGCGATGGGCGAGTGCGTCTTCGTTGACGCCGACCGCAGTGAAGCGTCCGCCCTTGATCGCTACGGCCCTGGCAAAGCCGCCGCCGGGCGCGGCGACCTTGCCATTGAACAAAATGAGATCGGCATCAACATTCGTGGCCGACGTTTGCGTGCGGCTCATCGCGCAGCCTCCGGCAGAAAGGGCGGCGGCGGTGGTGGCCGTCGTGTATAGAAATTGCCGTCGAGTGATCGACATGGACTATCCTTCCCAAAAAACTGGCGGCCGAGACGCGCGACGTGACCCCGCGGGCGACGCAGGCGTCGCCCCTACAACAAAACGGGATTGCGCAGTGGAGCGTCGGTTAGCGGCCGCCCTCGTTGGCGTGCTCGCCGAGGATCGCCTTGGCGTACCGAATGCCGATGCCGTAGTCGGTGTGGGCCTTCTGAATGTCCATGCAGCCTTCGTAGGTGGTCTCACGGGCCCAGTCGCGCTGGAACTCGTACATCACCTGCATGCTGGTCATCGGCACAGCGCCGGCCTGGATCATGCGCTGCACCGCGCGTTCGTGGGCCTCGTGGCTCATGTCGCCGCACGCGTCCGTCGGCACGTACACCTCGTAGCCGGCCTCGAGCGCCTGAATCGTCGGAAAGCAGACGCAGACCTCGGTCCACCAGCCGGCAATGATCAGCTTCTTTCGGCCTGTGGCTTCAATGGCTTTTTTGAAGTTGACGTCTTCCCACGAATTCATGCTCGTGCGGTCGATCGGCGTTTGCTCGGGGTAAACTGACTGCAGTTCCGGCAGCATGTCGCCGCTAAAACTCTTGGCGGCCACGGTCGTCAGCACGCACGGCACGTCGAACAATTTGGCCGTCTTCGCCAGCGCGACGGCGTTGCTTAGAGCGCCTTGGCGTGTGTGTGACTGGATACCGAAGCTCATCTGCGGCTGGTAATCGATCAGGGCGATCACGCTCTCTTGCGGCGTGAGCAGGCTGTGAATGGCGGGCATAATTTTTTCCTTAAATAAAGGGCGAATTCAGGACCGGATGAACGCAAGCAAGTCCGCGTTGAGTTGGTCTTTGGCGGTATCAGTCAGCGCATGCGCGCCGCCGGGATAAACTTTGAGCGTGCCTTGCGGCAGCAGCTTCACGGCGCGGCGGGCGGCGGCGTCGATCGGCACGACCTGGTCGTCGTCGCCGTGGATGACGAGCGTGGGGATTGTCATCTTCTTGAGGTCTTCGCGCATGTCCGTTTCGCTGAAGGCCTTGATGCAGTCGTAGCCGTTCTTGAAGCCGCACTGCATGCCTTGGCGGTAGAAGCTCTGGATCGCGCCTTGCGAAACCTTGGCACCGGGGCGATTGAAGTTAAAGAACGCGGTGCTGGCGAAGTCGAGATAGAGCTGGGCACGGTCGGCGAGGTACGAAGCCCGCAGGCCGTCGAGGGCGTCGAGCGGCAGGCCGTGCGGGTTGTCGGCGTCCTTGACCATGTATGGCGTAACCGCACCGACCAGCACCGCCTTGGCAACGCGTTTCGTGCCGTGCCGGCCGATGTAGCGTGCGACTTCGCCGCCGCCGGTGCTGTGACCGACGTGAACGGCGTCTTTCAGATCGAGTTTCTCGGTCAATTCCGCCAGGTCGTCGGCATACTGGTCCATGTTGTTTCCGTCCCACGGCTGGCTACTGCGGCCGTGCCCGCGGCGGTCGTGCGCGATGCAGCGGTAGCCATGACTGGCGAGGAAGAACAACTGGCTGTCCCAGGCGTCGGCGGAAAGCGGCCAGCCGTGGCTGAACACAATCGGTTGGCCTTTGCCCCAGTCTTTATAGAAAATCGTTGTGCCGTCTTGGGTCGTGATCGTTGGCATGGTGCTCCTTTGCTCAAGCGTCTAAGCGTGTGCACACGTCATCGGCTTCAAGAAAATAAAGAAACGGCTATGATTCAACGCGTGATTCTCGGAAGCGGAAACACGACTACGGTCATCGAGCGGCATCTTCTCAATCTGCAAGGTGCGACGCGTGGTTCTGCAGATCCGGTCATCCGAGAGTTGTTGTCACATGCTCTGACACGGATTCGGATTCTCTCCACGACACTGCTGGTGCGTCGTTATCCACGCCTGTTGCAGCCGCCGATGGGCGTGCAGGCCGACGAAGTCTTGAGCAATGTTGTGGAACGGCTGATGAAGGCACTGCGTGAGGTACGGCCCGATACGGTGCGGCAATTTTTCGCTTTGGCCAACCAGCACATCCGCTGGGAGCTGAATGACCTGTGCCGACGCTTAGATCAACGAGAGCCGGTTCTGTCGCTCGAGCCGTCGGTAGTGGCTTCACCGCCTCCGGCGGATGAAACCCTGACGACGGTCGGGTTGCGACGGATCCTGTCGGCGATCGAAGACATGCCGGCCGACTTGCGTGAGCCGTTCGATCTGGTCCGCGTGCAGGGCCTGACGCAAGTAGAGGCGGCACAGGTGATCGGCGTTTCGATCAAGACGCTGCAACGTCGGCTCTCACGCGGCGTGTCGCTTCTGGCTGAGCAGTTGGCAGACATGGTGCCGCCAGCACAGGGAAAGAAAGGGTCGGATGAGGCAACAGAATGACTGACGAGCAATGGATCGCCGACTGCGTCGAACGGGCGCTGGTCGATGACCTGCCGCCCGGTGTCGTTTGCGCCGATCGCCCTGAATTGCTTGCAGAAGTTACCCGGCGTTTGGAACGGGCACGCGGCTTTTCGAATTATCTCGACGACCTGTTCCCCGCAGACGTGCAAAGCGACCTCGGACGCAAACTAACGCTGCCAGTCGTGCCGGGCTACACGATCGAATGCGTGCTCGGGCAAGGCGGGCACGGCGTAGTCTATCAAGCACATCATGAAGGGCTCGGCCGCTCGATCGCGCTCAAAATGATCGACGCCGAAGGGCCCGCCGATCGTCAGGACTTGGCCCGGCTGGTCCGCGAAGCGCGAACACTGGCGAACCTGTCGCACCGCAACATCGTCACAGTATACGACGTCGGGGAGGTGGACGGGCAGCCGTATTTCACGATGGAACTCGTGGAAGGCGGCAGCCTGGCGACGAAGATCGCCGGCCACCCCATGCCGCCGCGTGAGGCCGCGCAACTGGTCTGCACGCTCGCCGACGCGATTCAGACGGCACACCAGGCCGGCATCGTGCACCGCGATCTCAAGCCGGCGAATATTCTTGTGACCAGCGACGGCACGCCGAAAGTCACCGACTTCGGCCTGGCGCGATTGTTCGTCGACGACGCGCCCGCGGGCGAGGATGACGAACCGTCGGCCGGCACGCCGGCGTACATGGCGCCGGAGCAGATCCGCGGCGGCAGCGACGCCTTCGCACAACTGTTCGACGTCTACGCACTCGGCGTCATTCTCTACGAGGTGCTCGTCGGCCGCCCGCCTTTCGCCGGCATCTCGGCCATCGCCACGCAAGGACAAGTCCTTCACGCCGCTGCCGTACCGCCTCGACAACTCCGAAGCAGTATTCCCGCAGACCTGAACGCGATTTGTCTGAAATGCATCGAGAAAGCAGCCTTTGAAAGATATCCGAGCGCGGCTCACCTGGCAGATGATTTGCGTCGTTATCTTAACGGATATCCGACGCTCGCCCGTCCGCTCGGGCCGCTGCGGCGGTGGCGGCGGTTCGCCTGCCGGCACCCGGCGTTGCTGACCACGCTCACCGTTGCGGGCACGGCCGCGGCTGTCGTGGGCGGGATGCTTCTACAGACAAGAGAGACCGATGCACTGCGACGGAGTGCCGCCGAAGATGACTTGCGGGAAGTGATCACGGCCCAAGGCGCCTCACGATGGGTCGATGCACGCTCCGCACTCGATCGCGCCGTCGCGCGGTTCGGCAACGCGACGCCGACCGACATGCAATCGCAACTTGACGAGGCCCGGCGCTGGATCGACTTGGCCGACAGGCTGGACAAAATCCACCTCGATCGCATGACCGCCGGCACGCTCCCGCTGCACCGCGAGAAAGCGTCGGCGGCTTACGCGGCCGCCTTCAAAGGCGAGGGCCTGGAAGCCGGCGCGCGCGACGAAGCGGCCGTCGACCGGCTCGTGAAGTCGCCCGTCCGCGACGCTATTTGCGTTGCCGTCGATGATTGGTCGGTTAGTGTCTCCAGCCCGCAGCAACGCCGGTGGCTACTCAAACTCGCGCAACGGCTTGATGTCCACGCGGATGAATGGACCGGTCGTATCCGTAATGCGGGCATCTGGAACGATCCTGACGTGCTGTCACAACTCGCAAGCGACGTGCCGGTCCGCACGACGACTGCTTCGGCGTTGCTCACGCTCGCAGACCGTTTGCGGGCCGAACGGGGTGACCCGCGTCCGCTGCTCCGGCGGGTGCAGGCCGCCCACCCCAGCAATTTTTTTGTCAATCTGACACTGAGCGACGCACTCTTGTGGAGTAACGCCGATCAGGCCGCCGCGTTCGCACGCGCCGCGCTCGCCGCCCGGCCGACGGCGGCCGCCGGTTTCGAGGCCGTCGGGAGCGCCCTGCGGCAGCAGGGTAAGCCGTACGACGCCATCGGGTATTACGATCAGGCACTGCAGATCGAGCCGAACTATTCCCGTGTCCGCAATAGCCTGGGCAACGCACTGAAAGATGTCGGCCGATTCGAAGAGGCGATTGCCTCGTTCCGCATCGCGCAATCGCAGGACAAAACATTGTTCTGGTCGCACCGCGATTTGGCATTGGTGTTGCGAATGGTCGGCCCGGCCCGCGATGCCTTGCCGGGACTGCTGGAAGCAAACAGACTCCGCCCGAATCAGCCGCTGATGATCAGTGCGTTAACGTTGGCACGCCTTCAGTCTGGCGATGACGAAGAGGCCAAGGAGACTGCCAGGCGGGCCGTCGACGCATCGCCCGATCCTGCGAATTACGTGACGCTGGCCACCGTTCTGGCATTTCTTGAAGACGACACATATTTTAGTTTCCGTACGACCATGCTGCGGCGGTTCGCGACAACGACCGACGCCGACGCCGCACAAGCCATCGCGATTGCCAGCCTGCTCATGCCCACGGCGACGGAGGAATTGACGGTCGTGGAAAAATTGCTCGACGTGAAAGCCGCCCCACGTGCCGCGGAAGCCGCGGCATTCGCTGAGCGCGACCGCTTTGCACGACGGCTCTTGCGCGTTCGGCAAAACCGCCGGATTCCGGACAGCCTGAATTTCGCCGAGGCCGACAGTGACAACGGCCCCGGCGATTGCCTGGTCCGGGCGCTGTCGATGGCTAAACGGCTTGGCGAAGCGCGGGCGGAACTGGCCAAAGCCGTCGTGGGCTATGACTGGCGACGCACCCGCTTGTTGCGGCCGGAAGTCTTGGCCTGGCACGTGCTGCGC
This sequence comes from Tepidisphaeraceae bacterium, assembly GCA_049840775.1. Taxonomy (GTDB): domain Bacteria; phylum Planctomycetota; class Phycisphaerae; order Tepidisphaerales; family Tepidisphaeraceae; genus RYN-431. The sequence goes on along the minus strand of JASGJJ010000005.1, from coordinate 1,349,923 downwards.
CGCGAAGCCGAGCGGCAGTTTTTGCCGTCGCTACCCGACATCCTGAGCGGCACAACGTTGCCGACCGACCCGACCGAAGCATTGGCTATGCTTGGCGCATTTCAGACGGCCGCGCGATTCGAATTGAGCGCTGACGCGTATCAGGCGTTCTTCGAAAACCGGACACAGGGCATGCCGCTGCGATTGGCCACTTATCGCCTGGCGGCCGGCGCGGCCACAAAGGCCGGGCGGCCGGCGATGGCACTGACTTGGTTGGAAATGGGTCTTGCGGCAATGGTCCAGCGCGCACGCGATACCGGCATTCGTGAGCCACGCGCAGCCATCGAAGTCGCCCAATGGAAGTACGATCAGGACTTAGTCGGGCTCCGAGATACCGCCGAAACGCCCGGCCTCACACCGGCCGATCGGAAAAGGGCCGAGCAACTCTGGCGTGATGTGCACGCATTCATTTATGACGACGGGAAGTCCAAATGATAGGGCGTCCGATGATAAAGAATGAATCGCTTAGCCTCGCATCTTCGCGTTGCCGACGCGGCGGGTTCACGCTTGTCGAATTGATCGTCGTCATCGGCATCATCGGCTTGCTCATCAGCGTGCTGCTCCCGACCGTCCGCATGGCAATGCGACAGGCGTCGCTCGTTCGCTGTATGAACAACATGAGGCAGGTCACACAGGCTGTTCTCATGTACTCGGCGGATCACCGTGGCGTACTCATGCCTTGCCTGATCGCGCCGAGCAACAATCTGAAGTTCTACGGCGACGGCTTCTGGTGGGCTGCCGAACTCGTCCACAATCGGTATCTCACTGCGCCCGCCCTCAAGCCCGTCACTGGCAAGCCCGGCTCAGCGATGGCGGAAAATGACCTAGGCATTTTCCAATGTCCCTCCGCAATCCGCGCGACCGATTGGAATCCCACACAAGGTAGCGGCAAGGCCTACGGCACTTCCCGACTGACGTGAACAACGACGGCTGGTGTTTCGTATTACGCAGCGACCCGCGCACCGACGGCCAGCCGGCGTACGCCACCGGCACGACGTACCAACTTAACGCCCGGCAAACAGGCTACCCATCGAACTTCACGACCGGCACGTTCAATCCGCCATTCGTGATTCACGTCCCGAAAGACAAATCCACGGTCGATCTGCTCGGCCAGACGACTAGAGAAACGCTGTCCGATCCGCGGTACACGCGCACGCTTTCCGCGATCCACTCGCCCAGCCGTCTAGTGCTGCTCGGCGAAGCGTCGAGCTACTTCTGGCTCACGCAAACGCCACAAACGGTCAATGGCATCACCCATTACGCGCCGCGTATCGCCGCACGGCATGGGGCACGCGTCCTCAACGGCACGAATGCCATGACAAACCTCGCATTCTTCGACGGCCATTGTGAAACCCGTCCCACGCTCGCCATCGATCAGAACGACGGCACCGGCCCCGGCGTGCCGAGTGGCTGCAGCGGCCTGTCCGCGATGACATCTTCCAGCGGGATGGCGTTCTCGCTGTTCATGAACCGGTATAGGTAGCGAACCGAATTCGTTTTTCTTTCGAGAGCACGACTGGGAAAACCCGGCGCATGTTCAAGACGGCACAACACGCATTTGGTGGCCAAAGGCCTTGCGGCCGGCGGTTCCGATTCACGCTCCCATGCACCGGAAGACGCAACCTCGTCTGTTCCTCCGTTCGCTCTAGCACAACTTCGCCTTCACGGGTCCGATAAGCGCCGACCTGCATAAATTCCTTCGCTGGCGGCCGTCCCGTAGCGCAGCGTTTTTTTGGGTGAACTGTCAGTCTCTGTAAGCACCAAAATTGCCGGCCAACTTTGAAAATCGTTCAAAATGCATTTTTGAGTTTCAGTGGCACTGAAAGCATCTGCAATCTGACATCGAGCAGGCGAACAACGCGAGTTGTTTCCAGCGTTTGTGTCGTGATTCCCCGCACTTTTCACCCTCAGAATAGCGCGGTCGCCGTTTACATTGAAAACAGCCGAAATTTACGTTTTTCTTTCCACGCCTTTCACGTACACCGGTAGCAATGATCAACGAACCGAAGTGGAGCAGAAAATTGATGAACCGTTCAGTGATTAGCCGGATCGGGTCCGCGGTAGCCGCTTTGTTGGTGACGGTGAGTGCGGGGCATGCGATGGCTGCCGAGCGTGTTGCGTTCGAGCCGGGCAAGGTTTGGCCGGATGACAAGGGCGTTCACATCAACGCGCATGGCGGGGGGTTTCTGTTCCGTGACGGGAAATATTACTGGTTCGGCGAACACAAAATCGCTGGCCGTGAGGGCAACTCGGCCCAGGTCGGCGTGCATGTCTATTCGTCGGCCGACCTTTATAACTGGACTGACGAAGGCATCGCGCTATCCGTCTCCAATGACCCGAATTCCGAAATCACCAAGGGCTGTGTCATCGAACGCCCGAAGGTCATCTACAACGCCAAGACCAACAAATTCGTCATGTGGATGCACCTTGAATACAAGGGCAAAGGCTACAGCGCCAGCCGCACCGCGGTGAGTGTTGCGGATAAGGTGACCGGGCCGTACACGTTCGTGAAGTCTTACCGACCGAACGCAGGCGTGTTTCCGCTGAACTTTACTGATGCCGAGCGCAAGCGGTTCGACGAATGGAAGAGCCCTGATTTCGCCCAGCGTGAGCCCAAGCCCGCTGACTGGTGGTTCGGCCGATACGTGAAGTGCTTTGACGGCGGCCAGGAATCGCGTGACATGACCGTCTTCGTCGACGACGACGGCACGGCGTATCACATTCACTCGTCCGAAGAAAACCGCACGCTGCACGTCTCAAAACTCACGGACGATTACACCGGCTTCACTGACGAATACATTCGCGTGCTGCCCGGCGGTGCCAACGAAGCGCCCGCCGTCGTCAAACACCAGGGCAAGTATTACCTTCTGGCGTCTGGCCTGACCGGCTGGGACCCGAACGACGCACGTTACCTCGTCGCCGATAAAATGTTCGGGCCTTGGCAACGCGTCGCGAATCCTTGCGTTGGCACGAACCCGATGAAGAAACTCGGCGCCAACAAAACCTTCGGCGGTCAGTCGACCGCCATCATCCCCGTCCAGGGCAAGAAAGACGCCTACATTGCCGTCTTCGACGAATGGCACCCGCAGAATCCGATCGACGGCAAGTACTATTTCCTGCCGCTTCACTTTGTCGACGGCAAAATGGTCATCCCGTGGAAGGATAAATGGGATCTAGCTTTCTTTAACACTCACTAAACACAGCGTGGCCAACAGGATCCTTGGATCCTGTTGGCCACCCAATGCTCTGGTGAAAATGTGTTATGGACAGGAGGGGAAGAGGCCCCCAAAAAACAGGCCGGGCACTTGCCCGGCCTGCCGGCACTGAGGCGTGGTCGGGAAACGACTCAGCACCTTGAACTAATGAGCGTCCCCCACGCTCATAGCTCGGCATTAATTTCTACCACGATGGTCTTGATTTCTACCTGAGTAGAATTCACTTGTCAACAAGATCTCCGTTTCCCATTAAGCGTTGCTTCGCTCTTCTCTCTTTTGACATGCGTAAAAACCGCCAAGCTACCGCTAGCGTGCCCGATGAGGTATCCTTCGATTCCTGAGTCGGGCCTGAGACTTTTTATGCCTCCTGATGCTCCTGTTTACACTGACGGGGAACTTGAAATCCTCAAGGTGATTTGGACGCACGGTCCGTGCGGAATTGCGACCATTCAGGAAAAAATAAGCACCCCCAATCGCGCAGTTGCTCTGACGACCGTGGCAACCAGAGTGAAGCGGATGGAACAAAAGGGGTTGATCCGAGCCAGTGACGATCGTCGACCACGACTCTATGTCACAGCGGTCGAACAGCAGGCGACCGCTGGCCGAATGGTCAGCGAAATTCTTGGAAAGATTTTTGACAAGGCGACTGCCGCGAAGGCACTTCACCTTTTTGGAAAATTCAGCCAGTCTTCTGCGAAGCAACGAAAGAAGATTGAAGACGAACTGGATCAAATGTGATGACTACAGGAGCCGACCATCTCCTCGTTCCCACAATCGGCTGGGTCATCATTCATAGCTTTTGGCAAGCTGGGATAGCTTACGGCTTGCTACGCCTACTGGGGTTGGTTTTACCCCGTCGATCACCGCAGGCCAGATATTTAGCCTCATGCGGGGCACTGCTGGCTGTCGCTTTCGCAGCATGCATAACCGCATTGGCCCTAAACAATACCGAGTTATGGCCAAAAATATCGTTGCCAGACGGCCTCGGCTCAGACCCAGTCAAAACCTTGGAGGACCAAGCGGAAGGTCTGCCGGCTGATACCTATCGCGATCCATTGGGCGGGATCCGACGAATTCCACTCGGTCCAATTACTTCGTCAGATCGAGCGGCGGTTGTGATCGAGCCTTATCTTCCCTACGTCGTTAACCTTTGGCTGGGCGGCATGGTTTGTATGGCCGCATTCCAGATTTTTGGTTTGATCGGTCTTCGTCGTCTGGCAGGCGAGGCGAAACCCGTTTCAGACAAATTTACACGGCAATTTCAAACGCTCGCCAGTAATCTGAAGATCGGCAGGCGAGTCAGATTTCTGGAGATCGGGAAGGCCATGTCGCCGCTCACGTTCGGCTGGACCAGGCCGGCCGTCGTGATTCCCGTTTCACTACTTACGACATTAACACCGATAGAATTGAACGCTATCGTTTCGCACGAACTTGCACACATTCGTCGGCATGATTTTTTTGTTCTCCAAGCCCAGGCAGTGCTGGAATCGTTTTTTTTCTTCAATCCGTTTGTGTGGATGCTTTCGAGCGAAATAAATCATGATCGCGAGATGTGCTGCGACAACATCGCAGCGAGGGCCATCGGTGATTTTAAATTTTATGCCTCTCTGCTGGCAAAGCTATCGTGGAAGCCTGCGGATTCCCTTAGCGTTCCGGCATTAGGATTTACCGGGCATTCGATACTCGGTCGCATCCGAGCGATGCGCCTCTTTCAACGGGCTCCGGCAAAAAATGTTAGTTCGGTTTTCGTAACCGTCTTGAGTTGCGGGATCTGTGTTTCGGTTCTGACAGGTTCGGCAATCGCCTCTGCGATGGTACGAGTCGAGCGGCGAAAACAGTCCTACGTCCAGGAACTTGATGTCATTGTCAACGCGACGGGGATTCCTGACAGCCGGAGACATTAACTTCGATTCTGCCTACCGCAGCGCATTAAATGCGGCCGCAGAACGAGCGCCAGACAATGATCACAGGTACGCAGCTCTCATCGCCATTGCGGGCAATGGCGTAGATTATGATTTGGTGTGGCGAGCCTATCTCCCACTTATTGGCAGATATACCTTCCCAACCGTCCGGCCGGAGTTTCCTGCAAATTGGCCGTACTACGAAGCCGGCATTCATCGACGTCTTGTCACACTGCTTTGGCGCAAAGCCAAATCTCAAGCGGGCAGTGATGAAGGAAAACAAAACGCAAGAGCCGCACTCGCACTTGCAGGAATGCGGCGTGAAGACACAGCATTAATGGCAATCAGGACAATCATCACGGATCAGTCATTCGATCGCGTGCTTCAATTTGAACCAAATACAAGCCAACACCTCAAAACGTACTGGTCAGATGCATTTGCTGTTCTTTCACGATCGAAGCAACTCGTGAATGAGGCCTGCGCCATTGCGGCATCCGAAAAACCAGATCGAGCTCTCGCCGAAGAAAAAGTCAAGACATTATGCGAAATGGGAGGCCGATTCCCAGTCTTAAGCTATCTTATTGCAGACTCGGCACTTCGTTCCGGCATCACGCCAACTGAATTATCGAAGCTCGCCACATATCGCGATGACGTGATTGAAGCCGTTGCGAGAGGCGCATTGGCGGCCCCGACTGGGGAAAATCCTCTTGTGCTGCAAACGTCCGTTACTCTATCAAAGTGAACTGAACATTGTTGCAGTTGCCCCCGTAATTTTCGACCTTCGTTTGAGGCGGCGTACCGGTGTACCAGAACGTTGTTATCTGACCAACCTGCCAGTTCGTGCAAGCCGACGGGGCACTGGTCACTTCGTAGTCGTACGGTTGAGGATCGCTGGAGTCAGGCATGGCCGCACAGTCTAGAACCCGTTGCTATCGCAAGCAAGGCTTTTCATTGGTGGAGCTACTTGTTGTAATAGGAATCATTGCACTTTTGATCGGTATCCTTTTGCCCTCGTTGAACCGAGCCAATCAAATGGCAAAAAAGGTGAAGTGTGGGTCCCAACTGCGGCAAATCGGATGTGCCGTTCAGCTTTATACACAGGCGTACAGACAGACGCTGAATTGGTCCCGAAACGGCACACGCTGGCTCGCCGCCACGACCATCGGCGGCGCCAGTGTCACTGCTTTGATCGAGAATCAGAAATCCGGCGCTTATTGGGGCGTCGCATATGCCCCATTTATTATCAATCCTGCCGTCCTCCGGTTAACAGACGCCAATACGGATAAAATCCTGACTGCCGCTTACGGTATTTGGCACTGCCCGAGTTCGACATACACAGATCCTTCGTACGGCGCAACTCCAAACGATCCTGTCACCTATTCCGTAAACGGCTATATCACCGGTGCGGTTCTGCCTCGGTGGCGTAAAATCTCAGAGTTTCGGAATACTTCTGAACTAGTTTTCGCCCAAGACGGAATCAAAACACAGATCAACGGTGGCGCCAACGACACTTTGTCAAGCTTCGGCGGCATTATGAACCTCAAGGATTATCGCGTTGGCGGGACGGCATACGCCTCAGTGGGGGCTTCTGGCGTGCGCGAGTATTATCGCCACCTTCGTCAGAGCAACATTCTTTGGCTGGATGGTCATGTAACGAGTCTTAATGAATCAAACGGGGCCGACGTAAATCAACGCAGCTACGATCCCAAAGCTTTCGATTGATGCGAGGCCAATTGATATTAATTGGCCACACAATTTTTTGCTGGGCGCACTGTCACGAGTTTATATGGTTATCTGCAGTGCAAGAGCCTCTGAACTAGCGATTTGCGGCGACTTCGGCCCGCGCCTCCGATTAGTAAACCAAAAACAAACACCCCAGCAGTTGGCTCAGGGACGTCGTTCACCAATGCGAGTTGATTCGCGTCGTTGTAATTGAAGTCAACTGCATAGCCGCTCGGCACCCCCGTAATGTTCGCGAGGTTGAAGGCCGTAATGTCGAGGGAAGCGTAACTCGCAAAAACGTAGGCCGCGTCATCGAGCGGCGACGTGATGGAAAAATTGATCGTCGCCGTGCTGCCCAGCACCAAACTCTGGGCGGCCAGAAGATCGGAAGTCCCGGATCCGGTGCCATTCACATCTAACGCCAGGCTGCCGTTCAGATTTACATTGCCGGTGGTGAGCGTTCCGATCGATTGGCCGGGGGACAGGAAACTGCCTGCATCGGCCGTCACGTTGCCGGCGATGCTCCCAGTTCCCCCAAGCGTGGCTGTGCTGGCGATGCTCAACGCGCCGGCCGCGTTCGACTGGCTGCCGTTGATCAACAGCCGGCCTTCAGACACGATGGTAGGGCCGTCATAATCATTCGTTCCGCTGAGGATGACCGTACCGGCGCCGACTTTGGTGACACCAAATGCACCAGTGCCGTCAGAAATGTTCCCCGTAAAGCTGATGGCATAGCCGGCAGCGGTGGATGAGGTCAGGCGGACGTCGCGATTTAATGTCACGCTGCCAGCGAATGCAGAACTCTGCGAGACCTGGCTGCTCGCCCCGCCCAGTGTGGACGTGCCGGTGCCGTCGGTGATGGACGTAATGGTAATGGCAGGGCTGATGGTGGTCGAACCATTCGTGAGCAGCACCGGACTTGCTGACACCGACGACGAAGCGTCCGCCAAGGTGATCCCCGATGTGTTGCCCAAGGCGGCGCTGTCTGCGATCGTCAACGACCCGTTTCGTACGACGGTGCCGCCGGTATAGGTGTTGGCCGTATTATTCAGCCAGGCGTTGCCGACGCCGGTCTTGATGACGTTGTTGCCGGTGGTGGAAACGAGAGAATTTAGGACCACGTTCCCATTGCCGCCGAAAGAGAATCGGCCGGTGCCGGTCACGGTATCGGCCGATGCCAGCGTGAGAGTGACGCCGATGTTCGTCGATTCCACAAGCCCGCCGCCCGTACCGCCATTGGTGAGGGTGACGATCGATTTTCCGAGCGTCGCGTCGGCCGCACCGGTGTATTGAAGATTGCCGACGATCGCCGCGGTGTTGGTGGAATTGCCCAGCGAAAGAAGCGTGCCGCTCCCGAGCGCGCTGATAACCGGCACGGCGAGCGTGCCGTTCTGCACCAGCACGCCGCCTGTAAAGGAATTGGCTGCATTGGTCAGTACCAGTTTGCCGTTCTGTGTTTTCTTAAACACGCGGCTGCCGCCTGATTCGCCGACGATGCCGTTCAAGGTGATGAAGTTATTGCCGCTGGTCGGCGCACTGATGCCGAACTCCAAGTCGCCGGCAATGACGATGTCATTGTTGACCACCACGGAAGCAGTGCTGTTGGCGTTGTAAGCCACGCCGTTCGTGCCCACCCCATTGCCCGTGACAGTGATACCGCTGCCGGACAGCGTGACGTCTTTTGTAAGCGGATTGCCTGCGGCCGCACCCGTACCGAACCGCAGGTTCACGATCGGCCCAACGGGGCTGGCCACAGTCACCACGAATGGCCCGGTGCCCGTGAGAAGGCCATCACGGAAATCCGCATTGTCCGCGCCACCGGGCAGGACATCAGTTGACCAGTTGGAAGCCGTCGTCCATTCGAACGTGCCCGCGGTGTTATCGAAGGCAAGATTCGCACCTACGCCGTACTGAGCGCCAAGTGTGACGATGCCAAGAGTGGCCAAGTGAACGAGATGCGTTTTGTGGTTCATAGCCGATGTCGAGCCCAAAAGAGCTGTCCTATTTGAATTGCAAAAGTTAAATAATAAATCAGAAAGAGGCAGTATTTCTGTGGCAATCAGGGATCGTCTCGGACGCCGTTACTACTTGCAGATTGACGCCATACACTGATCGCAGTCGGCGGACGCGTGCAGCGATAAGAGACTGGGCAGAACCATTGAACCCCCATTAAAAATACAGACAAAGAAGAAAATATCCGCGGGGCAAGATTTGGCAACGCAGATTGACCGCCAAGTCAATCAGATTGTGCACCAAATACTGTGCGCCTAATGCAACAGACACAATGACTTAGAAAACTTGATACGGTCAACCGAATTAAATAGCCTTTTAATTCGATAGAAAAAGACGTTTTTAGCAGGCGGGCCATATTTGTATAGCTTGCTGGCTGATTCATCGGCGGTCTGGCAGTCGGCGATGCTGAAGAAGTAGCGTTTCAATCGCCACGTCACCTGTTGCAAAAATCCGTGAACCATCAGTCCGAAAGGCCGCACTTATGAACTATGTGAGTATTGCCCGCACTTTTACCTTTGCCGTGACAGCTGGCATTGCTGTGACAAGCGGCCTGCTGGCAACGCCGGCCTGGGCCGCTGACGCCACGCCGTCGGTCCAACCCGCCAGCGCGAAACGACCACCCAACATCGTTTTCATTCTCGCCGACGATTTGGGCTACACAGATATCGAACCCTTCGGCACAAAGTACTACGAAACGCCCAACCTCAATCGCCTAGCCGCGCAAGGGACCAAGTTCACGTACGGCTATTCCGCCGGCCCGAACTGCCAGCCCAGCCGCGCCGCGCGCTGCTGTCAGGCCAGTACAGCCCTCGCACAGGAATTTACACTGTCGGCAGTGAAGAACGCTTTGACTGGCGCACGCGTTCGCTTCGCCCGGTCGCGAACGCCACGCAATTGCCCTTGGACAAAATCACGATCGCGCAGCAGTTGCAACACAACGGCTACGTTACTGGCCTGTTCGGCAAGTGGCACCTGGGCACTGATGCCGCACATCACCCGTCCAGGCGCGGTTTCACCGAAGCCATCGAGTCCGCCGGCCAGCATTTTAATTTCAAGACCGACCCGCCCGTGGAAGTCAAACCCGGCGAGTACCTCGCCGACTTCCTGACAGACAAAGCCGTCGACTTTATCGATCGCCACAAGGATCAGCCGTTCTTCCTCTATGTGCCGCACTACGGCGTGCACGCGCCGCACGTGGCGAAGCAGGAACTCGTCGCCCGCTTCAAGGACAAGCCGGCCGTCGGCGGGCACCATGATCCGGTGTACGCCGCGATGATTGCCAGCGTGGATGAAAGCGTCGGCCGAATCGTTGCGAAACTGGACGAATTGAAACTGTCAGATAACACGCTGGTGATTTTCAGTAGCGATAACGGCGGCGTCGGCGGGTATGCCCGCGAAGGCCTGGGCAAGCCCGGCATCACTGACAACTCGCCGCTGAGGGGCGGAAAAGGGATGCTGTACGAAGGCGGCATCCGCGTGCCGTACATCTTCCGCTGGCCCGGCCATGTGGCGGAGGGCGGCGTGAATGAATCACCGATTCAAGGCATCGACTTCTATCCCACCCTGCTGGAACTGGCCGGCGTGAAGAAGCCGGAAAACTACCCGATCGACGGCACCAGCTATGCGCCCCAATTGCTCACGCCCGCCACGGCGGGGCCAACGCACGACGCACTCTACTGGCACTTCCCCGGCTACCTCGGCCAGGGCAAAGGGCAGTGGCGCACGCTGCCGGTGAGTGTCGTCCATTCCGGCGACTGGAAGCTGCTTCAGTTCCTGGAAGACGATCACCTGGAACTCTACAACCTCAAGGCAGATCCGTCGGAAACGAAAAACCTTGCTCAAGCCGAGCCGGAGCGGGCACAGGCACTTCTGGCCAAGCTGCAAGCATGGCGGACGGAGATCAAAGCCCCGCTGCCTCGGCCGATTACCGAGGCGGATAAGAACGAACCGAGAAAGAAGAAAAAGGCCCTCGTCGATAACGACGATTGATCCCGCCACTCGAATAAAAAATGCCGGCGGCTCCGAAGAGCCGCCGGCATTTTTTATGCTGCTCAACCGAATGAACTAATCGGCATCAGCCGCGTTGACCGCCGGCTGAGTCGTCCCACCCTTGGCCGTCGCGAGCTTCGCGGCGCGTTTGGTTTGGCGGGCGGCAGCTTCCTGCCGCCAGAGCGGAGCGGTAAGTTCCCCGTTCCAATTCGCGTAAAGCGTTTTCAACCGCTTCAAATCTTCGGGCTGCTTGGCCGACAGATCGTTCTGCTCGGCGATATCGTTGGCGAGGTCGTACAACCCTTCTTCGCCGGTCGCGCGATGGACGAACTTTAGGTTACCCGACCGAACGGCCCACTGTGCACCGAACCGCCAGAACAGCGCCTCGTGCGGCGCGGCTTGCGTCTGGCCGGAGATCAATGGCAGCAGGTTCTTCCCGTCCAGCTTTAGGTCCGACGGCGTCTTGCCACCGATCGCGGCCAAGGCCGTCGGAAAAATATCCAGCGAGTGGATCGGCTGGCTCAACACCTGGCCCTGCGGCAGCTTGGCTTTCCACTGCACGATGAACGGCACGCGGATGCCGCCTTCCAAAACCTGCCCCTTGTAGCCGCTCAGCGGCGTATTGCGCGAGCCGTTGCCCGGCGTCGGGCCACCATTGTCGCTGAAGAAGACGATCAGCGTGTTCTCTTCAAGATTGTTCTGGCGAAGCGTGTTCAGCACCACGCCCACCGCATCATCTAAAGCCGACAGCTTGGCCAGAAGCTGCTTGCGCTTCGGGTCGGTTTCATTCGGGAATCGGTCGGTGTACTTGGCCGGTGCCTGCTGCGGGTTGTGCACGTCGTTGAAGGGCACGTATAAGAAGAACGGCTCCTTGGCGTGGTGGTCAATGAATGCCGACGCCTCTCGGCCGACGGCGTCGGTCAGGTACGAACTCTCGGCAACGGCCTTGTTGCCGCGAAAGATATCGGTCTCACTGCCGCTCGTTTCCTCGTTCCCGATGAATTTATGCGCACCGCCGAGGAAGCCGAAGAACTCGTCGAAGCCGCGGTCCTGTGGCCGAAGTCCGGGGTCAAAGCCCAAGTGCCATTTGCCGATCAGGCCGGTGGCGTAGCCGTTCTGCTTGAAAGCGTTGCCGATGGTCGTTTGATCACGTGGCAGGCCGAAGTTAGCGGGACGATTCGGGCCGGGGTTAAATTCATGACCGAAGCGTTCCTGGTATTTTCCGGTGATGAAACCGGCCCGCGTGGGCGAGCAGACGGGGCAGGTGACGTAGCCGTCGGTGAACCGCGTGCCCGCTTTGGCCAGGCTGTCGATGTTCGGCGTGCGGACATCGGACGAGCGGCCTTGTGCGCCGATATCCGCGTAGCCCAAATCATCCGCCAGAAGCACCACCACGTTCGGCCTGGCATTGGCTTGCGATTGCGCGGCGGCAGGACGATCCAAGCCCACGCCCACCGCCAATGTGGCGGCGAATAATGCGAACGAAAAACGACGCTGCATAAAAACTCCTTCGATAAAATCTGAACGTGAACGGTGGAAGCTATTTCGCCGCGACGGGTGCGGGTGCGGGTGAACTCACACATCGGAAGCCGGCGTGGTTCGTGCCGGTATCGATATCGGTTTTCCCGCGGCTGCCGGGCATATAGCGCGTGCAGTACTGATCAGTGCAGAGGAACGATCCGCCTTTTTGCACGCGCTTTTTGATGCCGGGCTCTTCTGGGTCAAAGCTGTCGACAGGGCCGGTGGGGTTGAGGACGATGCCACCAGCGGCGGTCTGCTTGGCGTATGTGTCGGGCCGGTACCAATCGCTTGTCCATTCCCACACATTGCCGGCCATGTCGAACAGGCCGTAGCCGTTGGCGGGGAAGCTGCCGACGGGGGCCGTTCCGGGAAAGCCGTCCTCGGCGGTGTTGTTATTCGGGAAATGGCCCTGGAACGTGTTGGCTTGGAAACGGCCGTTCGGCTTGAACTCTTCGCCCCACGCGAAGGGCTTTCGGTCCAAGCCGCCGCGGGCGGCGTATTCGAATTCCGCTTCGGTCGGCAATCGCTTGCCGGCCCATTTGGCGTATGCCTCGGCGTCGGCGTAGGCGATATGCACCACGGGGTGATTTTCGCGTCCGCCAAGGTCGCTGGTCGGCCCTTCGGGGTGTCGCCAGTTCGCGCCCGGTACGAACTTCCACCACTGGCTCACGTCATCCAACGCGACAGGCCCGCCAGGCTTGCTGAAGACAACGGAGCCCGGTGCAAGTTGCTCGGCCGGCACGCCGGGGAAGGCTTTCGGATCCAGCGGCCGCTCGGCCAAGGTTTTATAGCCGGTCGCTTCGACGAATTTGGCAAACTGGGCGTTGGTGACCGTCGTGCGATCGATCCAATAGCCGTCGACCCAGACCGAATGCGTCGGAGCGGCGTCAGGGAACCGCGGGTCATCGCTGCCCATTGTAAAAACGCCACCGGGGATCCAGGCCATGTTGGGATGGTCCGGATCGCCCGGGGCGGCGGAGGGCTGTGTCGCCGAGAGGCTCGGCCGACGCGTGACTTTCACTTCGCACTGGGCGCAAAACTTCGGCGACCCGATGAGCGTCTTTCCGTCGTCACTGGGTTGGGCCATCACTATCGTGCTGGTGAGCGTGATCGGCAGAGCGAACAGCAATCGGCGACGGAACATCATTGGGTGTCTCCGTCAGTCGCCGCACGGGCTTCTGATTGAGCATGATGAGTTGCCGTGGTTCGCACGCGAACATTGCTCACCGTGCCGGCTGACAGCTTGGTGACGCTGTAATCGCCGACGGCCGAGTTTGTATCATCGCCCACGGACAAGCCGTCCTGCGGCTGCCTGGGGAACAGGCCGGGTGAACGCCCCTCAGCGATCACCCGGCCGTCCACCAGCAGCTTCAGCGTGCCGTCTTCCGCGAGCGTGGCTTCCAACGCATGGCGACCGTTGGCCAGAGCCTGGGCCCCCGTGATGGCCGAAACGGTGCCGGCGATGCGCGTGGCGAAGGAAAGCTTTCCTTCGGACAGATACATCGCGTAGCCGAGACGATTGCCCCCTTGGGCGACGATCACACCTTCTTTGCCGAGACGATCCACATCAGCATGGATAGTGATGGCCTTGTTGGCGATGTCGGGTGATTCGTCGCCCTCGAGTACATCGCCATTTTTCCACGGACCGCCCGGGCGGGTGGTAGCGCCGGCCAGCGTGTTGACTTTGGCCTTCTTTGCCTTGGGCGCGGGACCGTCGCCGTTCCAGAACGCACCGCCCCAACGTGGGGCTTCATTGTTGGCGTTCCAGTCGTCCCACAGTTTTTGGAGCTTGGTGACGCGATCGGGGAACGTGGCGGCCAGGTCTTTTGTCTCGCCGATGTCGTTGGCAAGGTTGAACAGCAGTGGCTTGCTGTCGATGTGCGGTTTGACAAGTTTCCAGTCGCCTTGCCTGACGGCGTATTGCGGGCCGAAGCGCCAGAAAAGCGTATCGTGTGGGGCTTCCGCGGTTTTCCCTTCGAAAAACGGCAGCAGGTTCTGGCCGTCAAATTTTGCGTCGGCCGGAGGTGTGACGCCCGCGGCTGCCAGGGCGGTGGGGGCCAGATCGATCTGGATGACCGGCTGATTCAGCGTCAGCTCTGGTTTGATGTGGTCTTTCCAACTTACGATGAACGGGACCCGAATGCCGCCCTCCCAAAGCGTCCACTTCGTGCCTTTGAGCACGCCGTTGTCCGACGCGCCACCCGGGCCGCCGTTGTCGCCGTAGAAAAGGATGAGCGTCTCTTTCTCAAGGCCTTTTTCTTTGATTCGACTGACCAGACGGCCGACGACGTCATCCAGCTGGCGAACGTCCGCCTCGTACCGCCGCCGATTCGCCGGCACCTGGCTGTCGACTTCATCGATCCATGGTTTGGCCCCGACGAACGGCCCGTGCACGGCGGTCAGCGGCACGTAGAGAAAGAACGGCTTGTCGGCATTCCGGTCGATGAACGAGAGTGATTCGATGGCGAATTGCTCCACGTGATTCGCCGGCTTGGGCACTTCGGCCGTGCCGCGATATACGGGCGGACCGTAGGGCGGGTTCGAGCCGATGCCGTAGGGCAATAAACCGTAGAACTCGTCGAAGCCGCGCTGCGTGGGCAAGTAACCGTCGGTCGCACCGAGGTGCCATTTCCCAAACGCACCGGTGACATAACCGGCCGATTTTAATCGCTGGGCGAGCGTGATCTGCCCTTTGTCGAGTGCCCGTGGTGTTTGGCTTTCGGGGGCGGCTTTTTCTTCCGTGTTCGCTTCAAGCCCGAAGCGGGCCTGGTAGCGGCCCGTCAGAAGGCCGGCACGACTGGGGCTGCAGATCGCGCCGGACGAGTAGCCATTGGTGAATCGAATACCGGACTTCGCCAAGGCATCAATATGAGGCGTCGGAATGGCCTTGGAACCGTAGGAACTCAGGTCGGCATAACCCAGATCATCCGCGACGATCAGCACGATGTTCGGCTGACGCGCGAGTGCCGTGCTGCCGACCGCCCCAGTGACGGCCATCGACAGACTCAGGCCGAGCGCGAAACGACTCGATAAACGTTCTTTGTACATCTCAAACCCTCTAAGTAAGCAACGATTCAGTGATGCAAAATGTGACAGCGGCGACGGCGTCTCACGGAACGGTGCCGTACCAGAAGCGGAAGAAGGCCGGATCGGTGATATTGGCGTCGACCTTGGTGTTGCCCGCGGCGTTGAAGGCGGTGGGAACGTCCTTTTCACGGATCGGCTCCGCGTGGGCGTCGGCGAACAGCACGTTCAGCTTGCCGCCGTGCCGTTTCAGCGTGATGCGCCACGCGGCGGTCTGGTCGTTCCACTTTTTCTGATTGTCAGTGGCGTTGGAAAAATCGTCGTTGGAGCCCCAGACGCCGGTCCAGGGCATGGTGTTGTCAGTCACGAGCATCACATGCGAACTGTTCCGCACCTGGTTGGCCTTCTTCCAGTCGCCACGCGTGTCGCCGGGAACGCCGACGATTTTGTTAATCCGGGCGTTCATGCCGTAGCTCTGAACACTGAGGTCCGTGCCGTTGTCAATGACTCGTGCCGACGGGCAGTGAAAGACGGTGTTGGCGATCCAGCCGTAATTCGGATCATCGCCGAACGGATCGGGCCCTGCGGCTGAGTCAGGTTTCGGCCAGCCAGACGGGTTGCCGGGGTAATGGTTCTGATTGCGGCTGTAGGCGCCGGTGGCGACGTCGTAGACTTTGTAGGTGCGATAGATGATCGGATAGATCAAATCCTTGTGCCACGCCTTTCGGGGGGCGTATCCGGTGGCCGTGGCGTAGGTGGCGCGCCGAGCCGTGAGCCGCCACCGGCGGGGCGTGGCCAGTCGCCTTTGAAATCGATGGCGTAGATCGCGAACCCGCTGCCGATCTGACGAAGGTTCGACAAGCACCGCAAGTTGTTCGCCGCCGCCCGCGTTTTGTTCAGGGCCGGCAGAAGAATCGAAATCAGCAGCGCGATGATGCCAATCACCACGAGCAGTTCGACCAGCGTAAACCCACTCGCCGAGCAAGATTGACTGCCATTTTTCGAAGGCGGACGCGATACAGCCGCACCGACACGGCTTCCGGCTTGCCTTTCGGAGTCTTGCCCATCGCGAATTGAGCGAACAAGCAACCTCGATTTATTCGGAAATGTGACGGGGGCTCGAAATTTGAATGTAAACATAGTGAATGCAGCCGAAAAGAGGTGTAGGGCGATTTCGAACGTACAGGGGCTCGGCTGCCACGCATCGGGCAGCCGGGACGGTTACCAGGCAAGACAACAGCGGTCAGTTGCGGCCGCCAGGTTATTGGCGGGCAAGGCAACCTGCGGGAACCAAGGAACAAAACTCATGGGATTTGTAGGTTATTGCCGGTTTACCCGAATTCAACGTGATTGTGCGGGATGTCAATTCGATCAGGCAGACCGATGCCCGATTCGCTCGGAATGTCTGTTTCAGTCGACTTTTCGGCCAATAACGTTGATTTTGCAAAAATCCATGTTTTCCTATGGGATAAATGGGATTGATTCGTTTGCTCGCCTTCTTCTTGGAAAGTGTCGTGATGCGTTGGGACTCACGAAGTCGCTTGGCGTGGTTGGTTGTCGTCCTTCTGGCCGCCACCCGATCGGCGTTCGGCCATGCTGAAAGTCTCAGCGGATTGCAGGTGCTGCTGAGTGATGACGCGACCCGTGTCACGTTTTCATTACCCGAACGTGAGTTGTCCCAATGGTTCCCGCCGAAGAAGTTCAACGATTACGGCAAAGAGGTGGCGGCCGAGCTTGGGAAGTTGGAACTCGTGCAGATCCAGTACGGCGAGACAACGCCGCCGGAACCATCCCGAGTGATAGCCAAGCCGGCAGGCGAAGCGTCAATCTCTGTTGAGTTCGATTACCCGCCTCTGCCAAAGACAAGCAGCGATTTGGCCGTCTGGTCGACCGCGATCGGGCACCTGCCGAACGACCACAAGCAGTTCCTCACCGTGGAAGACAAGCGCCTCGGCGTGAACCGCGTGGTGGCACAAGAGACGCTGACGGCCATTCAGGACGCATGGTCCGGTGCCTTGCCCGATCTGCCCGCCGTTCCTGCGGTGGCCGTCGTTGCCAAACAAACTGCCGCCCAGCGTGCGGCCGCGCAGGCAGAAACCAAGCAGGCCGACAGTCATCAGGTGACGTCGTTCTTCGCGCTCGGCATCGAACACATTCTCACCGGCTATGACCACCTGCTGTTCCTGGCGGCATTGCTCCTGATCTGCAATCGCTTTTCTGACGCGGCGAAGATCATCACGGTCTTCACGATTGCCCATTCACTGACGTTGGCGTTGGCGGCGCTCGACATTGTGCGTTTGCCCGGCCGAGTGGTGGAGCCGTTGATCGCCGCATCGATCATCTATGTCGCCTTCGAAAACATTCTTACCCAGGACAAGGCCCAACGCTGGCGTCGCGTGATCGTTTTCGCATTCGGGCTGATCCACGGCCTCGGTTTCGCATCCGTCCTGCGCGAAGTCGGCCTTGGTTCATCAGGCACAGCGGTCGCCATTCCACTGGTGAAGTTCAACCTCGGCGTGGAAGTGGGGCAGTTGGCCGTGGCGGCGTTGTTCCTGCCATTTGTCTTCTGGCTCAAGCGGATTCCAACATTCGTCACCCGCGGCATTCCGGCCACCTCAGCAGCCATCGCCGGCATCGGCACGTTTTGGCTCGTCACCCGACTTATCAACGGCGGCTGATCGCCGACCCGCAATTTCATCAAACAAGGATCGAGAGGAAACAGAAGATGAAGAATCAGTATTTCAAAAATGCATTGATTTTGGCGGCGTTATCCGCGTTGCCTACGAATAGTTTCGCGCAGGACAAAACGGAACTGCTCGTGCCGGACACGCCGCCGGTGGTGACAGACTCGATCGCCCCGCAGCTAGACGGCATTTCCTTCCGCATCCGCTTCGGCCTGAAAGACGCCGCCCCATCTGACTGGAGCGGTAGCGTCACGGTATCTGCCGGCAAAGTCGCGGGCGTGTCGGGCTGGCGCTGGACGCAAGGGGACAAAGCCACCGGCGAAGCCGCCTGGACACTACGCACGCGACGCCAACAGGCTCAAACCGCTGCCGAGCGCCGGGCCGTCAATCAGAACGGTCGACAGTTGCCCGTCACGGAGGCGGGCGTGATCGTGCGTCTGACGGATGCGTCGCCGGACTCGACGGTGAATGTGCAGACCGCCGCCGGCAATTTCACGTTCAAGCCCTCCGACGTGCCGTATGGCGAGCGCTTCGCCACATTGAACGGTGGGGCGATCGTTGAGCGTGTCCCGCCCGTCGGCATCGCCGCCACGACGACCGATGACGAGGACTATCCTGCGGCCGTCCGCGCCGCCGATGGCACGGTGTACGTCACGTACGTTGCGTTCACGCGTGGGAAGGATTTTCAGGGCGTCCGCGAACGCGTCGCCACGCCGAACTCTTCACCGGAGACACTGGCCGCTTCGCCAGGCGCAGTCCGAAAGATCGAAAAGCCGGAAGATTTTGAATACCTCCGCCAGCCGTCCGGCGGCGATCGTGTTTTGCTGAAAGCGTACAAAGACGGCAAGTGGAGTACGCCGGTCGACATCGGCGCAAAAACCGGCACGGAGTTCTATCGCCCGGCAGTTTCGATCGATGGCGCGGGCAAAGTGTGGGTGTTTTACTCCGCCCATCAGGAGACCAATGCTCGCCTGGACAGCGGCAATTGGGAACTGGTCGCCCGGCCGTTTAATCCGACAAATAACGAAGTCGGCGAAGCGATCAATCTCAGCCACTCGCCCGGCAGCGATTTTGAACCCGCCGCCACGACCGATTCCACCGGCCGCGTCTGGGTCACCTGGATCGGTAACCGCGAGAAGAACTTCAACGTTCTGGTGGCCAATCAAGTGAACCCCGGCGGGGCAGAATTCACGGCCGCCCGCCGCGTCAGTCATGCAGCCGCAAACGAATGGGAGCCTGCCATCGCCGCAGACAAGTCCGGCCATGTGACCATCGGGTGGGACACTTACGCCAAGGGCGACTACGACGTTTACATCAGCACGCAAACCGCCGACACCGCAGCGGTCCGAACCCCTGAAGCAATTCCCGTTGCGGCGACACTGAAGTTCGAAGGCCGGCCGTCGCTGGCGTATGACAAGGATGGCAAGCTGTGGGCGGCTTATGAATTGGGAGGCGATGGCTGGGGTAAAGATTTCGGCGCTGAAGAAGGTCGGCGTGCCGCTGTATTCCGGCAATCGTTCGGTGGCCGTGAAGGTATTTGACGCGGCGAAAAAGCAGTGGTTTACGCCGCCCGACTTGAACGAAGCCACCGGCGGCCGCGGCCCGGTGAATGATCTGACCGCCCTCGCCCCGACGACCCGCCCGAACGGCCGGCCTGCGGGCGCCGGTGCAGCCGCCCGCGCCCGTGCAGGAACCGCCCCCAGCTACCCGCGCATCAGTGTTGACGACAACGGCCAGGTCTGGCTCGCTTATCGCGGCCGACAGAACGGCAATTGGCGCGTCGGCATCGGTTCGGTCTGGTTCGAATTCGTCACGCGCCTCGACGGCGACCGCTGGGTGCCCGGCACCTGGCTGCCGCGATCAAACAACATCCTGGACAACCGACCGGCGATCGTCGGCGGGGACAAAGGCGCGTCGCTGGTCGTTTATTCCGGCGATTCACGCGGCGAGGCGGCGCAGAACTCGACGCTGGAAAACCCGCACATTCCCACCGGCGAAGTCGCGGCCGCTCCGGATGATGACAAGGGCACGCAGAATGACGACGGCGGCGGTGTGGTCGGTGCGGGCGGCAACCAGAACGGTGCCCGTCGTCGAGCCAATGCGCCGGGCCCGGATGCGAACAATAATCTGTTCGTCGCAGCACTCCGCACCGAAGCCGCGGCCACTGCGCCGTCGCTGACGCCGGTGCCGGACGAAGTACCCGCCAAACCAATCAGCCGGACGGCCGAGGAAGACGATGCCGTCGCGACCGCTCGTGTCAGTGAAATCAATCTCAACGGCGAAAAGCTGTCGATCTGGCGCGGTGAGTTTCACCGCCACACCGAACTCTCACCCGATGGCGGGGCCGACGGTGGCTTACTCGACATGTGGCGGTACGCAATTGACGCGGCCAACTTTGACTGGATCGGCGACGGTGACCACGACTACGGGAACGGCCGAGAGTACTCCTGGTGGACCACGCAAAAGGCCGTAACGCTCTTCAGCATTCCGCAGAAATTCACGCCGGTCTTCAGTTACGAACGCAGCGTGCCGTACCCGGAAGGACACCGCAACGTCATGTTCGCCGAACGCGGGATTCGCTCGTTGCCGCGTTTGCCCCTGTCGTCTGTAGACGACGGCGACAAGCCCGCGCCGGACACGCAGTTGCTCTACAAATACCTGCACTACTTCAACGGCCTGACCGCCGCTCACACATCGGCCACCGATATGGGAACCGATTGGCGCGACAATGATCCCGTCGTCGAGCCGTTCGTCGAAATCTACCAAGGCGACCGCAACAACTACGAACGTCCCGACGCGCCGCGCACCGCACCAACCGTGGCCCAGCAGAAGGGCAGCACGCCGGATAAGGAAAGCATCGGCGGTTGGCGGCCGAAAGGGTTCATCAACCTCGCCCTGCAAAAGGGCTATCGGCTGGCATTCGAGTCCAGCAGCGATCACGTCTCAACGCACCTGAGCTATTGCAACGTGCTGGTGACCGACCGCTCTCGTGAAGGCATCCTCGACGCGATCCGCAAACGCCGAGTGTACGGCGCGACGGATAACATCGTCGCCGACGTACGCGTGACGGCCGGCGGCGTGGATCACCTGTTCGGCGAAGAATTCAGCACCAGCGAGCCGATCACGCTGAAGATCCACCTCATCGGCGCACAAAAACTGGCAAACGTTACGATCATTAAGGACGACCAAGTCGTTTACACCGCCTCGCCGAACGAGAAGGATGTGAAACTGCAATGGACCGATCCGAACCCGACGGTAGGCAAAACCAGCTACTACTACGTGCGCGGCCAGCAGGTGCCGGACGCGGAAGGCTTTGATGGCGAATTGGTGTGGGTATCACCGTTCTGGATCAAATACTTGAAGTGATTAAATCAGCCCTTTGAATATTGATCCTCCGACCGCCGGCCTCCAAAAGAGGCCGGCTTTCGTTTTAGGCGGCATCAGAATCACGTCGTCGGTGATTGGATCGGCAACTCGTCCAAGGTCGAGAACGCACACTGCTTACAGGTTTGGGAAGAGAACTTCAGGCGGGCTGCTGCGCGGCACAAAACCCGGCACAGCAAGGCCCTGCACAGAGCCACAAGTATCGAGAAAATCTCTGAAATATCAGAAGTTTCCCTTTCTTGCGGGTCCTTGCGGAATGAAACAGTGAGTTCGGTGGGATTCGAACCCACGACCCTGCGATTAAAAGTCGCATGCTCTACCAACTGAGCTACGAACTCAAGCCACCGGCCGAGCCGGGCGAGTCGGGGAATATAGCCGATCTCGCCCGGCGGGCCAAGGGACTGAACATCATTCTGTCGGCTTTGTTGCGGGCGCCGGCGGGGTGGCGGATTTCGGGGTCACGACGAACGACACTTTCGACTCCGGTGTGTAGTACTTCGCGAACGCGTTCTGGATGTCCTGCTTCGAGAACGTTTCGAAAATGCCCGGCAAGCTCTTCAGGTCCGCCAGCGGGCGGCCGCGGTAGGTGAGCTCGCTCATCTGGTTCAGCCAGAATTTCGGGTCTTTCATGCTGGTGGTGATTTCAGTGATCGCCTGTTTCTTGGCGGTCGCCAGCTCTTGGTCGGTCGGGCCGCCCTTGGCGAAGTCGGCGAACATTTCGTCGATGATCGCGACGAGCTTTTCGCCGTTCTTCGGGTCGGTCATGCTCGCCGCCTGGAACATGCCCGTGCCCGGCAGGCCACGCGCCGGCGAATTGCCCGCGCTGATGCCGTAGACCAGTTGTTCTTTCTCACGAATGCGATCGATCATGCGATTGGTGAGGATGTCGCCAGCCAGTACCAGCGGACGCCGGTCGGGGCTGAGCTCTTCGTTCGAAATGA
The DNA here is from genome assembly GCA_049840775.1 of Tepidisphaeraceae bacterium. Classification (GTDB taxonomy): domain Bacteria; phylum Planctomycetota; class Phycisphaerae; order Tepidisphaerales; family Tepidisphaeraceae; genus RYN-431. The sequence goes on along the minus strand of JASGJJ010000005.1, from coordinate 1,327,490 downwards.
AGCCGCCGAAACCGATCGCCTTCGGGGTCACGCTGTCGAACGTCACGGTCGCGCTGTACGGGCCTTTCGCACGCGTAATCTTGCGAAGATCGTTCAAGGCATCAAAGCCCTTCGCCCGTTTTGGCAGCGAGCCGACGTACTGGGCGACCAGCGCGGTGGCGTCTTCGGCGGAAATGTCGCCGACGACAGCGACTTCGATCGCGGCATTCTTCAGGATGTGATCCAGCCACGCCTGCGCACCGTCGCGGGTGACGCGATTGATCAATTCCGGGGTCGGCATGCGGAAGCGCGGGTCGTCGCCGAGCACGGTCTGCGCGACGGCTTTGCGGAGCTGCGCCTGCGGCTGCTTCTCGGCGGCGACGAGCGCCTGGAGCATCTGCTTTTTCTGCTCATCCACATACGAATCTTCGACTTTCGCGTCGGTCATCGCCGCGTAGAGCAACTGCATGCCGGTGGCAAGATCCGTCTTGCTGGCAGCGAGCTGGAGGGTGAGCGTGTCTCGGCCGATGTCGCCGGCGAGACGGACGTTTTTGCCCGTCAGCAGGTCTGCCAGCTGCGTGCTGGTGAAGCGGCTGGTGGCGAGCTTGCCGTCGGAGTTCAGCATGTCGCCGACGAAATCACTCATGCCGAGCGTGTCACCGGCTTCTTCGAGCTGGCCGCCGGGGAGCGTGACATTCACTAGGACGGTGTCTTTCTTGTAATCGCTATACTTGTGATGCATCACCACGCCGTTGGCGAAGGTGACGTCGGTGATTTTGAGGTCGGCGTCGAGCTGCGATTTTTCGACCGCACCGGCCGCGGGTTGGGCGGCGAGAAGGTCGGAGCCGGTGGCGGCGTCGGTCGGGGCGGTGGTCGTCGCTGACCAGGCGGCGTCGGCGACGGCAAGCACGTCTTCGGGCTTCGGGATCGCAAGGCCCGGCTTTTCAGCGGGTAGTTCGATGATGTAGCTGAAGTTCTTCACGCCGAACGACTGCCGGAACGCCTTGGTGACGTCGTCGGCGGTGATCGTCGCGAGCGACTGCTTGAGCAGGTCGAGTTCCTGCTGCGCCGAGAGCATCGGCAGGCTCATGCCGATGTCACGGGCGATCGCATTCACGACGCTGACGGAGTCGGCGGTCGATTCCGTGCGAACCGCCTGCTCGGCGGCGGCGAGTTGGCCACGCTCGACGAGCTTGAGTTCCGCGTCGGAAAAGCCGTGCTCGACGGCGCGATCGACTTCGGTGACCAGGGCGGTGAGCATCGGCTTCCAGTCAGCGGGTTCGCCGCTGGCCTGGGCGTCGGACATGGCGACTTCGTCGAGGAAGGTGCCGGTGTCGACTTCGGCGCCGCGGAACGGCGCTTTTCCGGTCGCGACGAGGTTCCGCAGACGCCGGTTCACCATGGCCGAGCCGAGGTCACGCAGGATGTCCTGACGGTATTGCTCGACGGTGGTGACGAACGGGCGGCCCGGGAGCATGGTGGTGAGGCTGACGTCACCGGCGACCTGCTCGCGGTCGGTGTAGACGAACGCCTGAGGCCGCGTCGTCGGCTTCAGGCCGGCGGTCTGCGGCGGCTTGGCGGGCGTGCGCGAGCTGAGGCCGGCGAGCCATTTCTTGGCGGCGGGGAGCACCTCTTCGGGCTTGATATCGCCGACGACAATGAGCGTCATGTTTTCCGGGCGGTACCACTGGTCGTAGTACTTCTGGAACTCGGCTTGCGGGAAGGTTTTGATCTGCTCGGCGTCGCCGATGATGTCGTGTTTTTCGAGGCGTGTGCCGGCGTAGAGGTCTTTTTTGATCTTGTCGTGGGTCCGTTTACCGACGCCTTCGCGGGTGCGGAATTCTTCAAGGATGATGCCGCGTTCTTCGTTGATTTCTTCGATCGTGAGGGTGAGTCCGGCGGCGTAGTCGGAGAAGATCTGCATGCCGAGGTCGAGCGTTTCCGGCTTGGTGTTCGGCAGGTTGAGCTTGTAGACGGTTTCCCAGAGGTTGGTGTGGGCGTTGGTGTCGGCGCCGAACGTCATGCCGAGGCTGTTGAGCAGCGGCACGAGCTTGCCGGGCGGGAAGTGCGTGCTGCCGTTGAACGCCATGTGTTCCGTGAAGTGCGCCAGGCCGTTCTGCGTGTCGGATTCATTGAGCGCGCCGGTTTTGACGTGAAGGTAGACATTCACTCGGCCGGCGGGGTTGGCGTTGTGGCGGATGACGTACTGCATGCCGTTGTCGAACTTACCGTAGACGTTATTGGGGTCTTTGGGCAGGGGCGTTTCCGCCCGGGCGATCGAGGCGGCGGCAAGCAGGGCGATCAGGGAGAGCGAACGGATTTTCACATCAAACTCCTGGCAGTGGTCGAATTGGCGTAAGTCACGCTGAACAAGACGAGTTTGTTCTTGCTATTTTTTCTCGCCAAACCGGAAACTTTAAACCGCATCGTCCGGCCTTGCCATGACTTGGACGGGAACAGAACAAACGCACCATCGCGCCGCCAATTGCCCAGCCCGCCATGTGACTTATGGCCGAATTGAAACGGGACATCGCCACAGATAAACATGGATCGGCACGGATAAGAAACGACACTATTCCGATCCGTGTTCATCGGTGTTCATCCGTGGCTGACTCTCTCTTCCCCTCGAAGCGCAACGCCCCCGGCGGCGATGGATTTACGGTATCGCCGCGGCAACGGTTTGTCGGCGAAAAAACGGGGAATTTTCGTCAGAGCAGCGTGCCGCGGAGGATCAGTTCGGCGACGGTGAAATAGATGATCAGCCCGGTCACATCGACCAGCGTCGCGACGAACGGCGCGGAACTGGTGGCCGGATCAAAACCCAGGCGGCGAAGGATGAACGGCAGCATCGAGCCGGCGAGCGTGCCCCAGGTGATGACGCCGATCAGGCTGAACATCACTGTAATACCGAGCAGGAACCAGTGGTCGCCGTAAGCCGTCGGCGAATCGGTGCCCGTGCCCGAGAAGTAGTAGCCGATGTGCGGCATGGTCGACAGCCACTGCCACAATCCGATGCGAATCAGGCCGATAATGCCCAGGCCGACGCCGAGCGCCAGGCCGGTGCGGAGTTCTCGTCCGAAGACGCGCCACCAGTCGCGCAGTTTCACTTCGCCGAGTGCGAGCGAGCGAATCAGCAGCGATGTCCCCTGGCTACCGCTGTTGCCGCCGCTGCTGATGATCAGCGGGACGAAAAGCGCGACGACGGCGGCCTTTTCGATTTCGTGCTCGAAGTGGCCCATCGCGGTGGCGGTGAGCATTTCGCCGAAGAACAGGATCGCCAGCCAGCCGCCGCGTTTGCGGATCATTTCGAAGAAGCCGACGTCGAAATAGGGCGCGCCGAGTTCTTCGCTACCGCCGAGGTTCTGGATTTCTTTGGTGGCTTTTCGTTGCGCGACTTCGAGCACGTCGTCGACGGTGACAATGCCAAGCATGACGCCGGAAGAGTCGACAACGGGGAGCGCGACGCGGTCGTATTTTTCGAAGGTATTGACGAGGTCTTCGAGCTTGTCGTGCGGGCCGATGGTGACGAGCGGCCGGTCGTCGATATCGACCGCCAGCACGTCCGGCGGTGCCATCACGAGCGAGCCGAGGCGAACGTCTTCGAGCAGGCGGCCGCCCTTATCGAGGATGTAGATGATGTTGAGCGTTTCTTTGCCGCGACCGGTGCGGCGGATGTGATCGAGCGACTGGGCGGCCGTCATGTCGCTGGTGACGGCGGCGTAGTTGGGCGTCATGAAGCGGCCGACGGTGTCGGCGGCGTAGCCGAGCAGGTCGCGGGTTTTCTTCAACTCCTCCGGTGACAGCGAAGTCAGCAGCCGTTGGGTGACTTCGGCGGGCAGGTCTTCCAGCAGCCGCGCGCGGTCGTCGGGCGTCATTTCCGCCATCAGGCCGGTGGTGACGTCGTTGCCGAGCGACTGCAGCAGCGTTTCCTGCTTCTCGATCGGCAGGTACGAGAAAACGGCGGCCGCCTGCTGCCGGGGCAAGACGCGGAAGATTACGCCTTCCGATTCGGTCGGCAAATCCGCGATCAGCTCGGCCACGTCCGGCGGGTCCAACTCCTTGATGATCTGGCTCAGCTCCGCGAAATTTCGCGTGCGAATCAGCTCTTCGAATTCGGGTTGGAGTAGGTTGCCGATCATGGGGTCACTTCGTCTTCAAATAGCATTCGCTTGCGGTGATGTCCGCGGTGATCACTTTCAACTCTTTTAGCTGTTTGATGAGCGACGTCCAGCGGTCATCGCTCATCGTACCGAGGCCGTTCTTGGCGGTTTCGGCATCTTCAATGAGGGGCTTTTGCGCCTCGGCGGTGGCGGCGAAAACCTCGGCCTCCATGGTGGGGTTCAGGGCGTGCATCGCCTCATTCGTTTTAGACGGGTCTTTGAGATAATTCTCCCAGCCGGCTTTCACGGATTCGGTCATTTTCTTCACGACATCCGGGTGCGACTTGGCAAAATCGTCTGTCGTGGCCAGCACGCTGGCGTAGGGGTTGTAGCCGCTGTCGGCGATGAGGAACGTCGTGACATCCAGGCCGGCCTTCTTCGCGGCGAGTGGCTCGGCGAAGTAGAAGCACTGCATCGTGTACTTGTCCTCAGTCCGCAGCACACTCAGATCGCCAAAGGGTGAAGGCACGACTTTGAGCTTATCAAAGCCGTATTTGGATTTGAGAAAGTCGCTGTGCGGCAGGCCGGCTTCGATGGCGAGGGTGCCGGGCTCTTTGAAGACGTCATCGATCGTCTTAAACCCGCGTTTGGCTTGGGTCATGAGGGCTTGCGGGTGCGTTTGATAAGCGGCGAAGAGTGCGACGACCTTGATGCCCTGTTGCCGGGCTTTGGGAATTTCGTCTGCCGAGACGATCGCGAACTGCACCTTGCCGGCACCCAGCAATTCGATCGTCGGCGCACCCGCCCCTCCGGGGGCGACATTTACTTTCAAACCCGCGCCGGCGTAATCGGCGGCGTAAAAGCCGCCGAATTCGGGCTCGGGCTTCCAGTTCAATTGCAGGGTGAGCGCTTCATTTTCGTTCGACGACGATTTTCCGCACCCCGCAAAAGCAACGGTGCAGGCCAGAAACAGGGCGATCGACCAGCGGAACATGCGGTTACCTTTCGTCTGCCCGCTCCGACGCGTGCCAGTGCCGAAGGGCCATGCGGGCGAGCGCGTTGATGATCGCAAACATCGCGACGCCGAGCAATGAGGCGACAAAAAGGGTGGCAAAAACCTTGTCGATCTTCCGCTGCTGGCGGGCGACCTGGATCAAACCGCCCAGCCCGCCGCCGGTGATGAATTCACCGACGATCGCACCAATCACAGACAGCCCGGCCGCTACGCGAAGGCCGGTAAAGACTTGCGGCAGGGCGAAGGGCAGGCGGAGTTTTAGAAGCGTTGTCAGCGAATCGGCCCGGTAAAGCCGGAATAAATCGACGAGCGGCAGTTCCGTCGACAGCAAGCCGGTGAGCGTGTTCGCAATCACCGGGAAGACCGACGCCAGAAACGCCGAGGCCGTGACGGCGCGAATATCGAACCCGAACCAGATCACCAGCAGCGGGGCGATGGCGATGATCGGCACGGTCTGGAAAAAGACGGCGTACGGGTAAAACGCCCGCCGCACCAGCCCGCCGCTCGAAAGAGCGATCGCGATCAGCGTGCCGACCACGGCACTGAGGGCGAAGCCGATCACCGACGCGATCGCGGTGTCCCGCAACGCGATCATGATTTCACCGGCGTTTTCAACGAGTGCCACCGCCGCATCGCTGGGCCGGGGCACGAGGAACGCCTGAATCCAGCCGACTCGGACGACGCATTCCGTCACCAGCACGACGCCGATCAGCACCACGATCGGCGGCCAGGCGATAGAGATCAGGCGAGCGAACTTCATGCCCGCTCCCCGCGTTCGAGTGCGTCGAAAAGTTGTCGGGCCTGCGAGGCAAAATCCGCCGTCGTGCGGAGTGCGGCTTCACGCCGGGCGGGCAGGTTCAGCGGCGAATCGAGCATGACTCGCGCGGGCCGACGGGAGAAGACAACCACGCGATTGCCGAGGTACGCCGCCTCGTGAATGGAGTGCGTGACGAACAGCACGGTGAGCCCGCCAGCCGACCAGAGCTGGCGAAGCAGGTCGTCGAGTTGCTGACGCGTGATCTCGTCGAGTGCCGCGAAAGGTTCGTCGAGCAACAGCAGCGTCGGCTCGGCGACAAGGGCGCGGGCGAGCGACACGCGCATCCGCATGCCGCCCGAGAGTTGGGCCGGGAATAAATTGTGAACGTCGTCCGCCAGGCCGACGCGCTGCAAGGCGTCGGCGGCGCGGCGTCGGCGTTCGGCCTTGCTGACTTTTTTCAATTCCAATGGCAGGGCGGCGTTGTCGATGACCGTCCGCCAGGGCAGCAGGTGTGCGTCCTGAAAGACGAACGACGCGACGGCCGCCGGGTCGACGGCGACTTCCCCTCCGCTCTGTTTTTCCAGGCCGGCGATGATGCGGAGCAGCGTGCTCTTGCCGCACCCGCTCGGCCCGAGCAGGCAGAGAAATTCGCCGTTCGCAATCTCAAGCGACAAAGACTCAATGACAGGCCGGCCGTCTTCGAAACGCTTTGAAACGTTTCGAATCGCGATGCTTGGATTCGTCTCGGCGTTCGTCGCTTGCATCAATAGGTGATGACCGAGTGGACCTGATGCGGTGCGACTTTTTCGCGGCCGTTAAGGAAGGTGAGTTCGGTCAGCACGGCGACGCCGACGATTTCGCCGCCGAGTTGCGTGACAAGATCACAGCAGGCTTTCATCGTGCCGCCTGTGGCGAGAACGTCATCGACGATCACAACGCGTTGGCCGGGCAGGACGGCGTCCTGGTGCATTTCGAGGGTGTCAGTGCCGTACTCGAGTTCGTAGGTGCGCGCGACGGTTTTCCAGGGGAGTTTCTTGGGCTTACGGACGACCTGGAAGCCGGCCGAGATGCTGCACGCCATCGCCGTGCCGAAGATAAACCCGCGACTTTCGGCGCCGATCACCAGATCGATGTTTCGGCCGCGGAACGGGTTGGAAAGCAGCTCGATCGCCATCGCCAGGCCGCGTGCGTCAGCCAGAAGCGGGGTGATATCGCGGAACAGCACGCCGGGCTTGGGGAAGTCGGGGATGTCGCGAATGAGCGATTTGAGCTGCGTAACCGGGTCTGTCATGCCGGCAATGATAGCGTCTGGTTTCTTCTGCCGGTATCGCGGAGGAGAATTGAAACACGAAGACGCGAAGAGACGAAGAAGGCAAAGTGGTTTGCCTTCTTCGTCTCTTCGCGTTTTCGTTTTGATTCAGGTTTTAGTGCCCGAGCGAATGCCGCAGGCGTTCGAGCGTGTCGTGCTCGATCTGGCGAACGCGCTCGCGGGTCAGGCCGATGCGTTGACCGATCTGCTTGAGGGTGAGCGGCTCTTCGCCGGTCAGGCCGTAGCGGAGTTTAAGAATCGTGGCGGCGCGGTTGTCGATGCGGTCGAGCAGACGCGTGAGGTTTTTGAGGTCTTCATTGCCGAAGACTTTGTCGCCAGGTTCGGGCGTGTTGTCGTCGGCGACAACGTCGCCGATGGTGATTTCGTCGTTCTCACTGCCGGCGCTGAACTGCGTCGGGCTGCTGTACGCCTTGAGGGCGTCTTTGACGATGCCGAGCTTTTTCATGGTAACTTCCATGCGCTGGGCGAGTTGTTCATCCGTCGGCGGGTGGCCGGTTTCGTCTTCGATGGCGCGGCTACATTTTTTGAAGCGCGTCATCAGTTCCATCATGTAAGCGGGCACGTGGATCGGCTGCACGCCGTTGATGAGGGCGCGTTTGATGGCCTGCTTGATCCACCAGCTGGCATAGGTGCTGAAGCGGCAGCCGGCCTCGGGGTCGAAGCCTTCGACGGCTTTCATCAGGCCGATGTTGCCTTCTTCGATGAGGTCGGTGAGGCACATGCCCCGGCCGGTGAATTGCTTGGCGATGTTGACCACCAGGCGAAGGTTGGCCCGCACCATGCGTTCGCGGGCGGCCGCGTCGCATTCGTGGATGATCTGACGCGCCAGGCTCTTTTCTTCGTCGGCCGTCAACAGACGGACTTCGTTGATCTGGCGGAGGTACAGTTGCAGGCCGGTCTGAACAGCAGTCGCTGACATTCGTCTCCCTTGTCCATGTCAGCCGCTTCCCACGAGCTGACATGTAAGGGATCGACGAAGAAGCAATAGGGGTTTATGTCGGGTTTCTCCTTCTGGGTCCGGTAAGAGTCGGAAAAACGTGGCTGGTCTTTGGCGTTGACGTCTATGCCGGATACGCCACGTAACAGGGTCCGACAAAAAAGCCCGCACCGGCCTTTCGACCGGTGCGGGCTTGGTTCAATCCTCAGAACGGAGAGCGAACTCGCCCGCTAAGGGTTTGGGGTTTATTCCAGACCGCCGCGGAGGCCACGCGACTTGTTGCGTTCGGCACGCTTCTCTTCGCGGATGGCTTCTTCCTGGGCCCACTGGCGCGCTTGAGCGAGAGGCCGATCTTGCGTTCGTCGGTGTCGACGCGCAGGATCTTGACTTCCACGTCCTGGCCGACCTTGAGGACGTCTTCCGGCTTTTCGATCTTCTGGTCGGCGATTTCCGACACGTGCAGCAGACCTTCGAGGCCGGCTTCCAGTTCCACGAACACGCCGAAGTTGGCGATCTTCGTGACCTGGCCCTTGATGACCATGCCCGGGCGGTAGTGCGTCGGGATGACGCTCGTCCACGGGTCTTCCTGCAGGTGCTTGAGCGACAGGGCGATGCGCTGCTTTTCCTGGTCGACGCTGAGGACGACGGCTTCGACGTCGTCGCCCTTCTTGAGCACTTCGCTCGGGTGGCCGACCTTCTTGGTCCAGCTGAGGTCGCTGACGTGCAGCAGGCCGTCGATGCCTTCTTCGATCTCGACGAACTGCGCCGTAGTTGGCGATGTTGCGGACCTTGCCGGTGACGACGCTGCCGGGCGGGTACTTCTCGGCGACGCGTTCCCACGGGTTCTCCTCGACCTGCTTCATGCCGAGCGAGATTTCCTGCTTGTCCTTGTTGATCTCGAGGACCTTGACCTTGACCTGCTGGCCCTGGGCGACGACTTCGCTCGGGTGGTTGATGCGCTTCGTCCAGGACATCTCGGAGATGTGGACGAGGCCTTCAACGCCGGCTTCGAGTTTGCAGAACGCGCCGTACGACATGATGTTGACGACTTCGGCGTCGTGAACGGTGCCGACGTTGTAGCGTTCTTCGATGTTTTCCCACGGCGAAGCTTCTTTTTGCTTCAGGCCGAGGGCGATCTTTTCCTTGTCCTTGTCGACTTGGAGCACCTTCACTTCGATTTCCTGATCGATCTTCAGGAGTTCGCTCGGGTGGTTGATGCGGCCCCAGCTCATGTCGGTGATGTGCAGCAGGCCGTCGATGCCACCGAGGTCGATGAACGCGCCGAAGTCGGCGATGTTCTTGACGGTGCCCTTGATGACGGCACCGACGATGATCTGGTCGAGGGTCTTCTTCTTGAGTTCTTCACGCTGCTGTTCGATCAGCTTGCGACGGCTGATAACGATGTTGCGGCGTTCGTCGTCGATCTTGAGGATGACGGCTTCGATCTGGCGGCCGATCCAGTCGCTGATTTCGCCCGGACGGCGGATGTCGACCTGGCTGGCCGGGAGGAAGACGGGAACGCCGATGTCGACAAGGAGGCCGCCCTTGATCTTCTTGGTGGCCTTGCCGGCGACGGGATCGCCTTCCTTCTTGGACTTCATGATCCCTTCCCAGTTGATGATGCGGTCAGCCTTGCGCTTGCTGATCCGCACCGTTCCGGAATCATGATCCACGTCTTCGACCAGGACTTTGACTTCCTGACCGATCTGGACGTTTTCGGGTTCGTCGAATTCGCCCTTGTCGAGCAGCGACTCGCTCTTGCGGCCGAGTTCGACGAGGAATTCATCGCCGCTGACGCCGCTCACGCGGCCGTTGACGATGCTGCCGGGGGCCAGATCGATCAGGTCTTCGGAACCGACGAGCTGATCCATCTGGATTTCAGTGCCGCCCAGTGCAGTCGCCACCATGGCGTCAGCTTCGGCATCGAAATCACCCAGCGAATGAAGGAGGTTGTAATCGACCATAAAACACAGACTCAAATGCGACGCCGGCGTTGCACCAGACGTCTGACACGAAAAATCGCGGCGACAGTGCCGCAACGCCGGGCGTCCACACGGAAGCCGGCGCTTGCCACTTTATTTGTGGCGAAACGTCAAATGATAACGGGGGTCCGTAATTCACACAAGCCCCGATGCGACAGCACGCCGCATCGCGCGACCGGCTACGGCGTCGGTTGAAGGTAGTCGGAGAGTTTTTCGCGGAGCACTTCTAAATTCACGGGTTTGTTCAGGAAGTAGGTCGCCCCGACATGCGTAAGCGACTTGAGCACCTCGGTCGAGGTATCGCCGCTCAAAACGATGATCGGCAAATCCGGGCCGAAGCGTTCGCGGAGCTTTTGCGTCAGGACCAGGCCGTTGATGTCGGGCAGATGCACGTCGGTGACGACGGCGTCTGGTGTGATCGATTCGATCGCCGCGAATGCCTCGGCAGCGGTGCCGCACAAAACGGGAGCGAAGGAAGAAACCTGCAGGAATTTGCAAACCGCGGCACCGATGGCCGGGTCGTCTTCAACGAGCAGAATATTGGGCTTGGAGTTCTGCATGGAAACAAACAACCGAACGACAACAAGAACAACGAATTGAACGCCTGCCACCGCCAGAGGCGTGCGGACTAGTTTATAGGCTGATCCTCAGGAGTCTTTCCGTGTGATTATAAAAAAGTCTTCAGACTCAGGATTTAGACGAGGTGTCCGTCATGATGATCGGCGGCTGTCGGCGTATGCGCGTGCGGCGTCGGTCGATAACGGAACGCCAGCAGCAAAATCAAAGCGGCCGCCAGGGCGATGCCGGACTGCGTTAACCATACGCCGCGATAGTCCACATTCGGCGGTTCGCCGAATCTACCGAGGATCTGACCGTTATAAAAACCGGCCAAGATCGGCCCGAGCCCGAGAATAATGATGCCGTAAACCGTCTGGGCGGAGTGGCGAATGTCTTCCGGGGCGATTTTTTCGACCAGCAGGAACGACCCCGCGAAGAAGCAGCCGTAGCACAGGCCGTGAAGGAGTTGGGAGGCGATCACCAGCGCCGGCGGCTGGCCGATCGCGAAGATGCCGAAGCGGGCGGCATAACCGAGGCAGCCCAGAATCAGCACCGCCTTGTAGCCGACGCGTTTCAATAAAACGCCCAGCACCAGCAAAAACGCCGCCTCGCTGAACTGGCCAATGCCAAAGACCGGCCCGAACCATTTATCAGGCACGCCGATCGCGTCGCCGAAAAACGGGGCGACCCGAAAGAAATAAACCTGGTGAATCATCGCGATCGGCAAAGCGATTAGCGTGATCAGCAGGAATGTCGGGTTCCCAAGAAGCCGAAACGCCTTCAGAAACGCCAATGCTTCGCCACTCCGTTTCGGCGGCGTCTTCGGCAACACGCAAAACGCATAGAACGCGTACAGAATCGAAACCACGCCCGACACGCTCAATGCGTCCGCGATCCGGCGGGTGTTGGTGAACTTGTCCGGCGCGGTCAGCCAGAGTGACGTGAAACCGATCGACGCCACGACCCAGCCGATCGTCCCCCACAATCGCACGGACGGGAATTTGCGCTCCGGGTCATCTAGATTCTGGAACGCAATGCTGTTCGTCAGCGACAGCGTCGGCATGAATGCGATCGAGTACAGCACGGACACGAACAGGAAAACGCCATACCCTTCCACGCGTGCCAAAACGAGATTCAAGATCCCGCCCACGAAGAGCAAAAGGCCCAGCGCCCGCTCGGCATTGAGGTAGCGATCGGCCACCTGGCCGGCGATGAACGGTGCGCTCACCGCACCGATGGAAGCGGCCAGCCCCAAAATCCACCCGACCTGATTCTGCGTAAAGCCAAGACCGCCGTCGGTTGTGGCTCGGTTTAAGTAACTGGCAAGGTAAGGAAGCCAGACGCCCCAAACGGCGTACTGCAGGAACATCATCCCGGAAAGCCGAGCACTGACGCCGGCGGTCATCGGCGTGGGCGGTAGCGGGGTGGTCGCGGTGGTCATGTCCCGCGAGTGTAAGCAATTAAGGAAAAGCCCGGCAAGGTTGGAGGGCCTTCATCGTCTTTTCAATCAACTGCCCGTAAAGTGTCGCCCAAGCATGGGTATACGAACCAAGCTCATTCTTTCGACCTGCATCCCGCTGCTGGCGATCTACGTCGGCGTTCTGGTCTGGGACTACTACGTTTCCAGCGCGCAGGCCTTGCGATACGTCAAGCAACTGGTCACCCAGCGTGCCAAGGCCGACGGTGCCGTCGTGAATTCGCGGTTCGCCGTCGTCCAGGAATCGACCGACCGCATCGCGTACTTTCTCGCCCATCGGACCGGCGGCCCGTTCACGGGGTTGGCGGGGGTGCTCGGCGGCGGTTTGCGGCAGATGCCCTGGGCGGACGCCGTCTGGGTGCGTTACGAAGACGAAACGCCCGGCGTGCGCGGGAACACCGTCGTCGCCATCAAACGAACCGAACGAAATGACCGCAACGGCCCGCCCGAACGCGGCGGCCCTCCGAATGACCGCGGCGGCCCGCCCGATCGTGGTCCCGGCTCTGACGGAGGCGGCCCGCAGCGCATTCGCGTTTCGGACGAGTTTCGCCCCGACCCCGACGCCATTCGTAAAATCGCGGATACCGTCAAGAAAGACGGAAAAGCGGTCTGGCTGGACCCGGCCGATGTCGGCGAACTCGGGCTCGGGCCGGTCTGTGTGTTCGCCTCGCCGATTTACCCAAGCGACGAAACCAAACCGGCCGGTGACGCCAAACTGCTCGGCGTGATCTGCACCGCCGTGCCGACGAACGTTCTGCGGTATCTCCGGGAAGAAGTCCCACTGCCGCCGGGGCAGCGTCGGTTTCTTCAGCCGCCGGGCACGGCAAATGCCACGACCAATCCGGCAGACAACGAGCCGCATTCACTCGCGGACGGCGGGTATCTGCTGGTCGACGGCAAGGGCAAAATCCTCAGCCGGCCGGACGGGAAGATGCTCGGCTCGCCACTGGCGGTCGGGCCGGACGATGACGAACTCCGCGACGCCATCAAAGAAGCGCTCCACGGCTCCAGCGAAAGCCTGGTTGCCGGCGGCTTAAATCAAACGCTCGGTGCCGACGCGCCGAAATCCCGATACGTTCTCGCCATGCAGCAACTGGCGACGACGGGTTGGCTGTACGTCACAGCCGGCGCCGAAGCCGAACTGCTCGGGCCGGTGCAGGAGCGGCTGATCAATCGTGCGGTTTTCCTACTCGGCAGCCTGCTGGTGGTAGTAGCGATCGTGATGATCGTGCTGACCCGCTTCTGCCGGCCAATCGAAAAAATGGCCGAGCGCGTTCACCAGATCGCCGCCGGCGACCTCAACACCGCGCCCGTGAAAGTCGTCGCCAACGACGAGATCGGCCAACTCGCCAAGGGCTTCAACGACATGACCGGCCGGCTCCGGCATCATGTGCAGGAACTCACCGCTCAGAGCGCCGAACGGGAAAAAGTCGAGAGTGAACTGCGCATCGCGCGGCAGATTCAGAGCGACCTGCTCCCGCGAACATTTCCGCCGTTCCCGGATCGCCAGGAATTCGGCCTCCACGCGGTAAACATCCCGGCACGCCACATCGCCGGCGACTTTTTTGATTTCTTTTTTATCGATCAGGACCGATTGATCGTCGTCATCGCCGATGTCAGCGGCAAAGGCGTTCCGGCCGCCCTGATGATGGCGGTCACACGCACGATGGTTCGCAATCTTGCCCAAGCGGGCATTCAGCCGCGGGAAATCGTCGAACGCATTAACCGAATGCTGGTCGAAGACACCACGCCGGGCTTGTTCGTGACGATGCTGCTCGGGCAGTACGAACCGGCGACGGGGGTTTTCACTTACGTGAATGCCGGGCATCCGCCGGCGGTGTGTGTTTGTGACGGGAAGGCGTCGCTCTGCTGCCCGCCGACCGGCCCGCTGCTGGGCGTCGTCAGCGACGGTTCGCTCGGGCCGTATGAGCAGAAATGCTATGACGTGCCGCCCGCGTCCACCGTTTTGCTCTACACGGACGGCGTAACCGAAGCGCACGACCAGACCAACGTGCTTTTCGGCGACGGCCGGCTTTTGGCGAGCGCCGCAGCGAATGGCCTGCTGGAACCGCCGGAATTCTGCGAAGCGATCGTCAGCGCCGTCATGGCTCACCAGCACCAGAACGCCGCCGATGACCTCACGCTCGTCGCACTCAAACGGCGGTGATGGGGGATTTATTCTTCGACCGCGCGATGCCGAGCGGCGAATACGACATCATTGGCGGAGATTCAATGATGAGCTCGGATGCCTACGATAATGGAATCAGTTTCCCCGCAATGCCGGCGATTCACTTTCCTAAGATCAAGCCGACGTCCATGTTCGGCGGGCCGATCGAATCGCTGCATGCTTCAAAACACACTTCGATTAAAGGCCTGATTCATCGCCCACTGTCGGCCCCGCAACACGAATCGCTTCCGCTGCCGCTACTGACTTCCATGCTCGGTGGCAGTGTCGACCGTTCGGGCTGATGTTGTCAAAACCCCCATCAACAGGCCGCTTCGTCGAAAGGCAAAGCGGCCTTCGGCTTTTATGGGGTAGGATCGTCGTTTCGATCGTGGCGAGCGTTCGCCCAAACTGACCCGTCGGCGTTATATTGCCGGAATGGTTCCGAACTTCGTCCGTCCGAATGTCCGCGCAATGAACGGCTACACGCCCGGCGAGCAGCCGCTGCCCGGCTCGCGCGTGATCAAGCTCAACACGAACGAAAATCCGTTCCCGCCGTCGCCGAAAGTCATGCAGGCGATCCGCGACATTGAGCCGGAATTGCTGCGTCGATACCCGCAGCCGCTCGCCGATGATTTTCGCCGCGCCGCCGCGAAAGTGCTCGGCGTGTCGCCGGAGATGATCATCGCCGGCAACGGCAGTGACGACATTCTGACGATCGCCACCCGCACGTTCGTCCCGCCCGGCGGCACGCTCGCTTACCCGTGGCCGACGTATTCGCTCTACGGCGTGCTGGCGAATATCGAAGACGCCAATATCAAGAAAGTCCCGTGGGGTGAAAACGGCGAGTTGCCGATCGACAGCCTTCTCGCCACGAAGGCCAACGCCATTTATCTCGTCAATCCGAACGCGCCGACGGGCACGGTGGTTTCGCCGAGCGAAGTCTCCGAACTGGCCAGCAAATTCCCCGGCCTGCTGCTGATCGACGAGGCGTACGCCGACTTTGCCGAAACCAACTGTGTCGAACTCGTCGCCAAACACTCGAATGTCATCATTTCGCGCACGCTGAGCAAGTCTTACGCGCTCGCCGGCCTGCGGTTCGGTTTTGCGATCGGTCAGCCGGCCGTGATCGATGAAATGATGAAAGTGAAGGACAGCTACAACTGCGACGCCATCGCCATCACCGCCGCCACGGCCGCCATACTCGATCAGGACTACGCCAAGATGACCTGGGCACACGTCAAGCAGGAACGCGAACGCCTGGCCGAAGAACTGACGGCGAGCGGGTTTGACGTCATCCCCAGCCAGGCGAATTTCCTGCTGGCAAAAGTCCCCGGCGGCAACGGCGGCAGTCTTTACAAGCGGCTGAAAGAAATGGGCATTCTCGTCCGTCACTTCGACTCGGACGAACTCCGCCAGTTCATCCGAATCACCGTCGGAACGACGACCGAAAACAACGCGCTTCTAGGCGGCATTCGCGAATTGCTCGCCCACGAACAGGCAGCGTAATTGGAGTTATTGAGCGGCTTCGCTCGCGAAGCATTTCCTGAGCCCCTCGCCAGCGAGGCCGCTAACGATTAACTTTCCGGACTATGCCGCGTACTGCGTCGATTACTCGAAACACGAACGAAACGAAGATCAAGCTCAGCGTCGACCTCGACGGTCGCGGCACGGCGAAAGTCCGGACGGGCGTGGGGTTCTTCGATCACATGCTCGACCTGTTCGCCAAGCACGCGCTGATCGACCTCACCGTCGAAGCCGATGGCGACCTGCAGGTCGACCAGCACCACACGGTCGAAGACGTCGGCCTGGTGCTCGGGCAAGCCATTGACACGGCGGTCGGTGATAAGCGTGGCATCTATCGTTACGGCTGGGCGAACCTGCCGATGGACGAAAGCCTTGCCCGGGTCGCCCTCGACCTCAGCGGCCGGCCCGCATTCGTTTATTCAATCCCGTTCAATGGCGCGCTGATCGGCGACTTCGCCGCTGAACTCGTTGAAGAATTTTTCAAAGCCCTCAGTAATGCGGCCAGGATGAACCTGCACATCGACGTGCCCTACGGCCGCAACAACCACCACATGGCCGAGGCGGTTTTTAAGGCGTTCGCGCGTTCACTCCGGCAGGCGCTGACGATCGACCCCAGGGCCGCGGATGCCATCCCGAGCACCAAAGGCACGCTCGTCGACTAGTAGACGCGTTCCGGCGGGTGCTCCGCGTTGGCTTCGAAGAACGCGATCGTTTCACGCAGCCCGTCTTCCAGAGTCGTGGTCGACCGCCAGCCCATCGCCTGTTCGGCGTGGGAAATGTCCAGGCACCGCCGCGGCTGGCCGTCGGGCTTGGTGGCGTCCCATTCCACGCGGCCTTTGAAATCACTCAGTTCCGCCACGAGTTCGGTGAGAGTTTTGATCGTGATCTCCCGGCCGCTGCCGAGGTTGAGCGGCTCGGGGTCGTTGTAATTGAGCATCGCCTTCACGATGCCGTCGGCAGCGTCTTTGACGTACAAAAACTCACGGCTCGCGCTGCCCGTGCCCCATGCCGTGATGTGGTCGGCATTCCGCAGACGCGCTTCAACGCACTTGCGAATCAGGGCCGGGATGACGTGGCTGCTGTGCGGGTGAAAATTGTCCCGCGGCCCGTACAAATTCACCGGCAGCAGATAGACGGCGTTGAGGCCGTACTGTTGGCGATACGCCTGGCACATGACGAGCAGGGCTTTTTTGGCGACGCCGTACGGGGCGTTGGTTTCTTCCGGATAGCCGTTCCAGAGGTCTTCTTCTTTGAACGGAACCGGCGTGAATTTCGGGTAGGCGCAGATCGTTCCGGTCTGCACGAACTTTTTAATGCCTCGCCGGCGGGCGTGCTCGATCAGGTGCATGCCCATCGCCATGTTGGCGTAGAAGAATCGGCCGGGGTTGTCGCGGTTCGCGCCGATGCCGCCGACTTCCGCTGCCAGGTGCAGCACCACGTCGGGCTTGTGATCGTCGTACAGCCGTGCGACGGCCGCTTCGTCGGTGAGGTCATACTCGGCACGACGCGGGTTCACGCGGTTTTTGTAGCCGAGCGAATCGAGCTTTTCGTTGACGAAGCTGCCGAGAAAGCCGGCGCCGCCGGTGATGACGATGGTGTCGCTGGTGTCGCTGGTGTCGCTGGTGGCGATACTCATGTTATTTCCGGTTGGCCAGGTAGGCTTCTTTCTTGGCCAGTTCCCAGTCGGCTTCGGTCATCATCTTGGCAAGGGCTTTGAACGTGACTTTCGGCGTCCAGCCGAGCTGCTGCTTGGCCTTGGTGGCGTCGCCGAGCAGGAGATCCACTTCGGTCGGGCGGAGGTAGCGCGGGTCGGTTTCGACGAAGTCTTTCCAGTTCAGGCCGAGATGGCCGAAGGACTTCGTCGAGGAATTCGCGGATGCTGTGCGTTTCGCCGGTGGCGATCACGTAATCCTCGGCCGACTGCTGTTGGAGCATCAGCCACATCGCTTCGACATAATCGCCGGCGAAGCCCCAGTCGCGTTTCGCGTCGAGGTTGCCGAGGTAAAGCTTCTTCTGCAAACCTTCCTTGATTCGGCCGGCGGCGCGGGTGATTTTGCGCGTCACGAACGTCTCGCCACGGCGGGGCGACTCGTGGTTGAACAGAATGCCGTTGCAGGCGTACAGGCCGTACGCTTCGCGGTAGTTGAGCGTCTGCCAGAAGCTGTAGACCTTCGCGCAGGCGTACGGGCTGCGCGGGTAGAACGGCGTGGTTTCCTTCTGCGGCGTCTCGACGACCTTGCCGTACATTTCGCTGCTGCTCGCCTGGTAGAAGCGGATTTGTTTGCCGGCCGATTGTTGCAGGTCACGAATGGCTTCGAGAAAGTTCATCGTGCCGAGCGCGTCGACCTGCACGGTGTAGACCGGCTGATCGAAGCTGACACGGACGTGCGATTGTGCACCGAGATTGAAGACTTCGTCCGGCTTCACGCGGCCGAGCACTTCGCGCAGGCCGATGCCGTCCATCAGGTCGCCGTAGTGCAGGAACATCTTCGCGCCGCTTTCGTGCGGGTCGCGGTAGATGTGGTCGATGCGGTCGGTATTGAAGCTGCTGCTGCGGCGGATGAGGCCGTGGACCTCGTAACCCTTGGCGAGCAGAAGTTCGGCGAGATACGAACCGTCTTGGCCGGTGATGCCGGTGATGAGTGCGACCTTCGAAGCCATATGCCGCAATCGTGCGTCAAACTCCGTCGGCTTGCAAACGCTCAATGAGGCGTAAATTACCGATGCTGTCGGCTTCTGTGACGAACGGGGAACTTGTGCCGGCGAGGACGTCCGAGAATGCGTCCGCCTCGATCCCGTAGACGTCGCCGCTGACCGACACGTCGATTCGCTCGATCGGCGGTTTCACAATGGCGGTGGCGTCTTGTTTCGGCGGCGTCTGCCGTTCGATGACAAATCCACTGGTGGTGGCAGAGGGTTTCCACGGAATCGGAACGCGAATCCAACCTTCTTCGCCGCAGACGAGGGCGGCGTTATCGGACTGCGTGTTCATGGCGCAGACGAAGCCCGCCGAGACGCCGCCGTCGAACCGCATCGCGCCGGTGGCGAAGACATCGACGCCGCCCGGGCCTCGTTCGAACATCGCACCGGCCTCGATCGGCTCGCCGCCGGCGATCAGTCGGCTGAAGTTCAGGCAGTAGCAGCCGACGTCCATCAATGCGCCGCCGGCCAATGATTTGTCGAAGCGAATGTTGCCGTCGATCTTCGTCGTGCGATAACAGAAGCTCGTGCGGATGTAACGCACCTTACCGATCGCGCCGCCGCGCACCGCCTGCAGCACGGCCAGCGTCTGCGGGTGGCAACGGTACATGAACGCTTCGATCAACACGCGGCCGGTCTCCCGGGCGACGGCGAACATTTCTTCGGCCTCTTTCACCGTCACGGCGAGCGGCTTTTCGCACAGCACGTGCTTGCCGGCACGCAGGGCTTTGATCGTCCACTCGTGATGCATCGTGTTAGGAAGCGACACGTAGATCGCGTCGACGTCCGGGTCGGCGAGCAATTGTTCATACGTCGGGTGCGGCCGGGCGACGCCGAAACGGTTGGCGAATTCGATCGCCGATTCACTCGTCCGCGAGCCGACGGCCGCCAGCACGCCGGTCTTGCTCTGCCGCACGCCGGTGGCGAATTGCCTGGCGATATTTCCCGTCCCGAGAATGCCCCAGCGAATTTGCATGGCGTAACGATAGCGACGGCCGCCGTCGCTGGTAAACTGTTTGCCCCAAGGAGAGTCGATGTCCGAAACGCAGGATTGGTTGTCGCGAGGCCAGAATTCGTTGATCCAGAACTACGGGCGTTCGCCCGTGGTCATGGTCCGCGGGGAAGGCTCGCACCTGTGGGACGCCGACGGACGGGAATATCTCGACCTCTTCGCCGGCTTCGGTGGCGGCGTCCTCGGGCACTGCCCACCCGGCGCTCGTGGCGGCGGCGACGGAACAGGCGGGCAAGCTCTGGCACGTCGGCAACGCGCTGTACACGACGCCGCAGATCGAGTTCGCCGAACGGCTGAAAGCCACCGCGTTCGACGGCCGGGCGTTCTTCTGCCACAGCGGGCTCGAAGCGAACGAAGCCGCCGTCAAACTCGCGCGGCTGCGGGGCCAGGCGAACGGCGGCAAGCGGTGGAAGACGCTCTCGCTGACCAAGAGCTTCCACGGCCGGTCGCTGGCGATGATCGCCGCGAACGGCGGGCCGGCCACGCGTGAGGGCTTCGGCCCGGTCGTGCCGGGGTTCGCGAACGTCGAGCAGGGCCACATCGAAGCCGTCACCGCGGCGATCGATGACGAAACCGCCGCGATCATTATCGAACCGATCCAAGGCGAAGGCGGCATCAACCTTCACCCGGCCGGCTATTTGAAACAGCTCCGCGAACTCTGTGACAAGACCGGCATCACGCTGATTTTCGACGAAGTCTGGACCGGCTGCGGCCGGACGGGCAAATGGTTCGCCCACCAGTACGATGGCGTGACGCCCGACATCATGACGCTCGGCAAAGCGGTCGGCGGCGGACTGCCCGTCGGCGTGATGTTCGCCAAACCGGAACTGGCCGCACTCATGGTCCCCGGCAAGCACGGCTGCACGCTCGGCGGCAACCCGATCTGCATGGCCGTCTCACGGACGATTTTTGACGTCATCGAACAGGAAAAGCTCGTCGACCACGCCGCCAAGCTCGGCGAATCAGCGATGGCGACCCTGAAAGACTCCCTCGGCAGCAAGGCGACCAGCGTTCGCGGCCGGGGTTTGTTTATCGGCATTGAACTGGCGGAAGAGCCCGTCGGCTTCGGCGACAAAGCCCTCGCGGCCGGTCTGATTATTAACCTGACGAGCAAAAAGGTGATTCGCCTGGCACCGCCGATTAATATCAGCGAATCGCTCTGGCAGCAGGGCGTTGAGCGGACGGTGGATTTCGTGAAATCTCTATGACGTTTCGATCGGCCGCAAAACCGTGTCGTCGCCTCGCCGTGCTGATTGCGGCGTGCGGCGTTGTCGTCGGTTGCGCCGCAAAGCCGAAAGAAGAGCCCGCCGCCGCTCCGCCACCGCCGCCGAAGACGATCGCCGATCAGTTCAAGCCGTACATACCCTCGACGCAGCCGGTCGAGCCGGTCGCCGAGGCGTTGCCTACCGCACCGAAAGACGCCCGCGCACGGGTGCCGTTACGGTATTCGGTGGAGTTGTGGGAAATCCTTTTGCCGCGTGACACGGTTTCGGTCGACGAATCGTTCTGGAAACGCGTTGATGAGCCCGTGAATCCTGAAGCGCAGCGCATGCAGCGCAATGGCATTCGCGTCGGCGAACTCCCGATGAGCGATCTCGAAACCGTCCGAAAACTCATCGACGACCGCGGCGGAAAGCACACCACGTACAACGGCATCAACGGCAAGCTCGTTGAAATTCCGATTCGGCAGGACGTCTCTGACCAGATGGTCTTTTTCATCGACCACGACGGCAACCTGCGCGGCCGGACGTGGGAGCGGTGTGACAACTTCCTGTACTTCTCGTTCGAGACCACGCCGCGCAATCCGGATCGTGTTCGCATTTCGCTCACGCCCGGCGTCCGCAGCCGCGAACGCCGAATGACCTACGCCACCGTCCCCGGCAAGCCGGACAGGGAAGTGGCGTTCGTGACCGAACAGTCGGAATATGACGTCACGGTTTCGTCTGATCTGATGCTCGACAAGCTGCTGATCATCGCGCCGTCGACCGCCGCCCGGCAATCGACGAGCATCGGCGGCACGTTCCTGATGGACGCGTCCAAGTCAAAGCTGCAGGAACGATTGATCCTGGTGATCCCGCACGCCTTCACCTCACCGGATACGCCTCAACAGCAGGACACGGCAGAGTAATCAGCGGTTCGCTTTCGCAACCGCGTCATAAAACGCCCGCATCAATTCCGGCGATTTTTTGCCGAATTCCGCCTCAATGCCGCTACTGGTGTCTACGGCGAACGGCTGTAACTCGGTGACGACCTCGCCGACGTTTTCGGGCTTCAAACCGCCCGCGACGATGAGCGGCGGCAGGCCGGCAAACGCGCCGCTGTCGATCAACCTTCGGACGCGGGAGAAGTCATTCTTCTCCCCCGTTCCGCCGCCGGCCGGGCTGTCGATGAGAATGCCGGAGAAGGCTTGTAAATCGCCGACCGAATAGGGCTTGCGCCAGGCGTCGAGTGTCGCTTCGGCGTCGTCGGTCAGCTTGATCGCCTTGATGAAGTCGTAATGCCCGAGCCGCCGGGCATAGTCTGGCGTTTCGTCGCCGTGCAGTTGCACTGCATTGAGCGTGAGGGCGTTCGCCAGTTCATCGACGACGGCCGGCTCGGCGTTCACAAAAACGCCGATTCTCGACACGAACGGCGGCAGGGCGGCGACGACCCGCATCGCCGTGCTAAGCGGGATCAGCCGCTTCGCATTCGCGTGCAAAATCATGCCGATCGCGTCGGCACCCGCCCGGGCGGCGGCGGCGGCGTCTTCTGGCCGCATGATTCCGCAGAACTTCACACGCGTGCGTGGCATCATGTCACTGTACGCGCGATGCCGATCGTCTCGCAACTTCGTAAGCGCGTTGCTACATTCCGCCGTTCCTGGAGGGTTTGATCATGGCGGAGCGGAAATTCCTGGCATTCGATTTCGGTGCAGAAAGCGGCCGGGCCATTCTCGGCACGCTGGCGGACGGCAAACTGACGCTGGAAGAAAAACACCGCTTCCCCAACCCCAACGGCAAACTCGGCGGCCACCTCCAGTGGAACCTGCTCGGCCAGTGGGAACAGATCAAAACCGGCCTGAAAAACACCAAGGGCATCAAGCTCGACGGCATCGGAGTTGACACCTGGGGCGTCGATTTCGGCCTGCTCGGCAACGGCGGGGAAATCCTCGGCAACCCGGTCATGTACCGCGACACCCGCACCAGCGGCATGTTCGCCGAGGCGTTCAAACGCGTCCCCAAAGACGACATCTTCAAGAACACCGGCATCCAGTTCATGGAGATCAACACCGTCTACCAACTCCTGGCGATGGTGAACGCGAACTCGCCCGCACTCAAAGCGGCCGACAAACTGCTGTTCGTGCCTGACTTGTTCAATTACCTGCTCAGCGGCGTGGCCAAGGCGGAATTCAGCATCGCCAGCACCAGCCAGATGGTCGACCCGGCGAAAAAAGTCTGGGCGACCGACATGCTCACCAAGCTCGGCATCCCGACGAACATCCTTCCGGAAATCGTCCAGCCCGGCACCGTGCTCGGCAATCTGCTGAAAGACGTGGCCGACGAGTGCGGCGTGGGAGTCGCGCCGGTGATCGCCACCGCCGGGCATGACACCGCCAGCGCCGTCGCCGCCGTGCCCGCTGAGGGGGAAAACTGGTGCTATATCAGCTCCGGCACCTGGAGCCTCATGGGCGTCGAACTGCGGGCCCCGCTGATCAACGAAAAGACGCTCGCCTACAACTACACCAACGAAGGCGGGGCGGCCGGGACGATTCGGTTCCTCAAAAACATCATGGGCATGTGGCTCGTGCAGGAATGCCGACGCCAGTTCACCCGCGACGGCTACGACCACAGCTACAGCGAACTGACCCAAATGGCCGGCCGGGCGAAAGCGTTCGCGGCGATCATCAACCCGAACGACCCGGAATTTCTGTATCCCGGCGCAATGCCCCAGAAAATCGCCGACTTCTGCAAAAAGACCGGCCAGCAAGTGCCCGGCACGCGCGGCGCGACCGTCCGGGCCTGCCTCGACTCGCTCGCGATGAAATACCGCCAAACCCTCGAAGGCCTGGAAGACATCCTCGGCAAGCGGATCGACGTCATCCACATCGTGGGCGGCGGCACGCAGAACGAGCTGATGAACCAACTGACGGCCGACGTCTGCAATCGCCCCGTCGTCGCGGGGCCGATCGAAGCGACTGCGTCGGGCAACATTCTCGTGCAGGCGATCGCCGTTGGCGCGGTGAAAGACCTCGCCGCCGCCCGGAAAATCATCCGCGACAGCTTCCCGGTCAAACGCTACGAGCCCAACGCCAGCGACGCCACCGAGGCGGCCTACGAGCGTTACAAGAGCTACGTGACCACGTGACCATCGACTGCCACGTTCATCTTTCCGCTTTGCTGCCGGGGCACGGCTCGATGTCGCGGCGGATTTTGAAGTCGCCGCAGTTCTGGCTGCTGGCGAAGTGGCTTGGCGTGCCGATCGACCCGGCCCGAACCGACGCCGCCCTCGAAGCCGTGCTGGTGCGGCTGCTGGACGAAGCCGTCGAACTCGACGCCGTCGTGCTGCTGGCGTTCGATGCCGTCTTTAATGTCGACGGCTTGCGGAACGACGCCGACACACACCTGACGCTGGAGAACGATTACGTTCGCCTTCTGGCCGAAAGGCATCGGAAGATTTTGTTCGGCGCGTCCGTCCACCCGTACCGGCCGGACGCGATCGCCGAGCTCGAACGCTGCGTTCGCGGCGGGGCGGTGCTGCTGAAATGGCTGCCGATCACGCAGGGCATCGATCCCAGCCACCCGAAATGTTTTGAATTTTATGACGCTCTGGCGCATTACAAGCTGCCGTTGCTCAGCCACACCGGCGGCGAAAAAATGCTGCCAAATATCAACAACCTGGCGGACCCGACCCTGCTCCTTCCGGCGTTGCGGCGGGGCGTGACCGTCATCGCCGCCCACTGCGGCACCCGCTCGGCGGGCAGTGAAACCGACTACCTTCCCGCCTGGCGGAAGATGGCGTTAGGGCACGAGCATTTCTACGGCGACACGGCCGCATTGAATTTGCCGACAAGGAGTTACGCTTATCGGACGCTTCTCGAAGACGCCCGCCTGCGGGCCAAGCTCGTGCACGGCAGCGACTGGCCGGTGATGCCCGTCCCGCCGGCGTCGCAACTCGGGCTGGCAGGGGCACTTCGGCAGCTCGAGGAACGCAACTGGTTGCGTCGTGACGTCGCGATCAAACGACAGATCGGGCTCGACACCGACTACTTCGCCCGTGCCGGCAAGCTGTTACGACTGTCCGGGAATGACTTGAACTAACTTACGCCCGCCTTTACACTGTTCGGCCCGTCTCGGAAAGGCGGGCGTTCGTATCGTTTTTTAGGATGGCTCGATGATCAAAGTGAAACTCCGCGGCAACGAAACCGCCGAACAAATGCTCAAGCGCTTCAAGAAGGCCTGCGAAAAAGAAGGTCTCACCAAAGACCTCAAGCGCGTCGCCTACTACGAAAAGCCCAGCGAAAAGCGCCGTCGCAAAGTTCGTAAAGGTCCGCCGCCCGTCGCCCTCCGTGGCGGCCGCTAATTAAAAATCCGATCCGCCCCGCCCCTCGTATGTACGGGCACAGGGGTGGTACGTGGTGAGAGAGGGCCTAGCGTGAGCGATGCTGCAGTCTTCACGGAAGACCTGTCCAAGGTCTATAAGGATTTCTGGGGCCGCGACAAAGTTCGCGCACTGGAAAGCCTGAATCTTCGAATCGAACGTGGCGAAGTGTTCGGCCTGTTGGGGCCGAACGGGTCGGGTAAATCGACCACCATCAAGCTGCTGCTCGGCCTGATCTTCGCCAGCCGCGGCCGGGCGGAAATCCTCGGCCAACCGGTCGGTTCGACGGAAATCAATCGCCGCATCGGCTTCCTGCCCGAAGAGTCGTACCTCTATCGCTTCCTCAACGGCGAAGAGACGCTGCACTTCTACGGCCGCTTGTTCAAGATCCCGTCGCGGGACCTGAAAAAGCGTGTGCCGCTCCTGCTCGATACCGTCGGACTCGACGAAAAAGCCCGCAAGCGCAAGCTTCGCGAGTACAGCAAGGGCATGGCCCGCCGCATCGGTCTGTGCAGGCGCTGATCAATGACCCCGACCTCGTGCTGCTCGATGAGCCGACCACCGGCCTCGATCCGATCGGCACACGCGAGATGAAAGACCTCATCGTCTCGCTGAAAAACCAAGGCAAAACCGTCATCCTCTGCAGCCACCTGCTGGCCGACGTGCAGGACGTCTGCGAACGCGTGACGATCCTCTTCCGCGGCCGCCAGCAAGACCTGTCCGGCCAGGGCCGCGGCGAATTCGTCGGCCACATCAAAGACATTCTTCAGGTCCGCGACGTCACGCAGGTCGAAGCCCAGGGCCTGTCGCCCACGCAGATCGAAGAGCTTCGCCAGTTCATGCAGAAGCTCGGCCACGGGGCGGCCGTCACTCACCCGACGACCACCCTCGAAGACCTGTTCGTCAAGATCGTCCGCGACCAGACCGGCGGCGTCGGAACGTACACCAGCAGTGACGCGTGAAGGAGTGTTGATCGGTTGATGGGTTGATCAGTTGATCCGTGGCAGGATCGTCACCGCGAGTTGCCACCGCTCAACCGATCAACTGATCAACCCATCAACGAGTCAACGATGCCAGCATTCATCGCGAATAATCTTGATTGGTTTATCTCCGGCGCGATCGTCGTCCTGGGTCTGTTCGTTTACGGCCTGCGTGATGTGCTTCGCATTCACCTCGGGCGTATCTGGGCGATCAGCACGGTCTGCTTCCGTGATGCGATTCGCCGTCGCGTGCTGTGGATCACGCCGCTGGCCATGCTGGGCATCATTGCGATGTCCCAGTTCCAGAAGGGCGATGAGCTCGACTTCATTCGCCTGTCGACCAAAATCTGCCTGTTCACGACCGGCCTGGTCGTCGTGATTATCGCACTCGTTACGGCCGCGACGAACCTGCCTCGCGAAATCGAAAACCGCGTGGTCTTCACGATCGTCACCAAGCCGGTGACTCGGCTGGAAATCGTGTTCGGGAAGATCGTTGGTTTCGCCCGCGTATCGGCGCTCATGCTGATCGTAATGGGCCTGTTCTCGCTCGTTTACCTGCATACGCAGTCGTGGTGGATCGGCCGACAAATTACGGCCGCGCTCGCGTCGCCGACGACTGAAGAAACCCGCCGCGCCTGGCTGCGTCACTATAACGAACAAGGCCTGCTGCAGGCGCAAGTCGTCTCCCGTCCGCGCACGCTCCAACAATACGGCCGCCTGCCCGAGAAGGGCGATGAAGGCGGCTGGATCGTGGGCGGCATTCAGGACGCCCTCATCCGCCTGGAATTCGACGACAAGAAACTGCTGGAATCCAAAGCCGCCCCCGGCCGGCCCGGCGGTGCGGGTTTCGGTCTGCTGGTGAAGGTCGGTTACGAGCCGCTGCGTGGCACGTCCAGTGACACCAGTTCTGCAACGTCTCAGTCTGAAAAACCTCGCGTGGTGGTCCAGATCCAAGGCGCCGACGGCAGCCTGGTGATGCCCGCCGATCAGCTTGGTAAATCGGCGAACATCGAATTGTCGGATCCGAAGGGCGAACAAACCGCCCTGATTCCGATCCCGCCGGACAAAGCCGAACAGCTGTCGACGCTGCCTGCCATTTCTGTGCAGCTGATCTTCCCGTCTGGCGACTACATCTATCACGTACGCCCCGACTCGGCCGCCATTCTTGTGCCGGATTCGGATACCGAGCGGCACTTCATCGTTCCGCGTCACACGCCGCTCCTGCGAGGGACGTCCGGCCGCGGCGGGCAGCAGCTCACGGGCCCGAGCCGCGGCGTTCAGCCGGTCGCCGTCTACGCTTACCGTGACGCCCCGGCACCGCACGCCCGTGACGGACGCGTGCCGTTCGAAATGAACGTCAACGTCGAAAAGGCCGGCAGTGACAGTGACGGCGATGTCGCCGGCACGCTTGAGGTTCGCGCTCTCGACCACAGCACCGGCGAAACCAGCCCGCCGACGGTCGTCTATCCCGAAAGCCGTCGTACGGTTTTCTTTGATCTGCCCGAACAGTTCGTCAAAAACGGCAATTTCGATCTGCTCGTCCGGAACAAGACCAACGGCCACACCATCAGCCTCACGCCGCTGTCGGTTTCCATGATCAGCGGTCAGGAATACTTCGGCCTGAACCTGTTCAAGGCGGTTTTCGTCCTCTGGCTGCTCGCCATCCTGACGGCGACGGTCGCTTTCTGGTGCAGCACGTTCCTCTCCTGGCCGATCGCAGTAGTGCTGTCGACCCTCATCGTGCTCGGCCACTGGGGTATTTCGAATGTCGATCTCAGCAGCGGCGTCGGTGCCGCGGTCGCGAACGATTTCTTCTCCAGTAACGCTCCGGTCGCGAAGGTCGTGAATTCTTCCGTCGAGACGCTGTCCCGCACGCTCACGCTGCTCGGCAGTGTACTGCCGGACATTACGCAGTTCGGCGTGACCGAACGCGTTGAACGCGGTGCGTCGCTGTCCGTTGCGGACATCGTCGCGCCGATCGAAGTGCTGCTCGTGTTCGGCCTGCCGCTGGTCACGCTCTCTTACGTCTTCCTTCGCAACAAAGAGGTAGCGCCGTGACGCGACGCTCGTCCGCTCCGATCGTGGGTGCATTGGTGGTGTCGCTGCTCGGTGCGGGCGTGACGCGGTCGCTGGTGCTCAATCAGCGTCGCTCAGTCGATGAAGCCCGCCACACCGCCGCCAGCGCCAACGCCGATCTCAGCAAGGTCAACAGCTTCGCGCTCGGCCTGCTGCTGGGCGGCCTGCGCGGGCCGTTGGTGATGGCGCTCTGGACGACCAGCGAAAACCAGAAAAGCGACCGCGACCTTGAAGACTTTGACACCAAGGTCGAGTTGATCCGCCTGCTGCAGCCGGAGTTCGATACGGTTCACCTGTTCCAGATCTGGAACAAGGCCTACAACGTCAGCGTGCAGATGGCGAACGTACCGAACAAGTACACGACCATCCTGGACGCCTTGCAGTACGGCTTCAGCGTCGATAGCGAACGCCCGGACAACATCAACATCATGGCCGCCATCGGCGGGCTGTACTTTGACAAGTTCGGCGGGGCGGCTGAAAAGGCGTACTTCAGCTCGCGGCTTCAGGCCGAAACCAAGGCGACCACCGACCGCATGCGCGTAGAGTTCGATCCCGCCAAACGCGGCGAAGTCGTCAAGGCGGCGCGGCTGTCGGGCGGTTCGCGCTTCGAACTCGGCGTCTTCGAAGCCAACGAGGCGGGCTCCAAGCTTTACATGAACCTGCCCAAGGCAGTCGCCGACGATCTTCAGAAGCGCCTGAACGACCCGGCCGTGACGTTTACGCTTCGCCCGGCGAACCCGAACGAACGCCGCGACGCCGCCGGCCGGCCGGTGCAGCACATCGCCGTGCTCGACGAGAAGGGCGACGTCCTCCCCGCACTCACTGCCCCGCGGCCCGGGAACAAGGAAACGTATAACGCGGCGGACGGCAGCCAGATGCCGCACCTGCTGGAGTTCGAGCCCTACCCGTATGGCGTCTCACCGTACGCCATCGCGTTCAACTACTACAAGCGTTGCCAATGGCTGCAGTCCAATCGCGACGCCAAGCACTGCGCAGCTGAGTGACCGCGTGATCTCTTCGCGGGCGCCGATGTCGCTCGAGAAGTGGACCGAAGAAGAGTGGTACAGCGCGTTGCGTTGTGAGATCGACCTCGCCGGCCGGGAACAGCCGGGCGAAGAGAGCGAACTCAACGCCGCCACCGCAGACCTTGTTCTCGACGCCGGCCTGCCGACCGGGCCGCTGTTCGACCAGGCCGTGTGGCGATTCAATGACGCCTCGCGGTTGGCGATTCGTGCGGCCTCTGAGTACGAAGATCACCTCAAGGCGTTCCCTGAAGACGAACTGACGTACCGCTCGCACATCAACGACCTGTACGCCCGCTCAGAAATCAACGCCGCCGACGCGCTCTACCTGCAAGCCATGCAGGCCAAGGGCGATGCTCGCAAGGAATTGGCCCGCAAGGCGGCCGGGCATTACACGCGGGCGGCGAATCTTTATACGCGGTACATTTTCCGGTACTTCACCGACCCGGAAGACGCCAAGAAATCGCTGCCGCCCAAGCTCATGGGCTCCTGGAAACAGGCCGACGTCGATAAGCCCGAAGAGCTGCCCGATCGCGACCTGGCACCGTCGCTGGCGAAGCTGCGGCAGCTTCACATCGCGCAGAATTACCAGCTGTCGAACAGCGTCGATTTCAAGGAAATCGACACTTACGTCGTCCGCTGCTATCTACGGCTGCGGGCGTTGTCACTGGCCCAATAAGCCGTCGCCGGATTGGAATCTAAAAAAGCATCGGGCCGAGACGAAAGTCTCGGCCCGATTGCGTTGAATGACGAAAACCCTCGCGGTTACATCGCGGCGAAGTTCTTCAGAATCGCCTGGCCGACGGTCTGGCTCTTTTCCGGGTGGAACTGGGTGGCGACGATATTGTCTTTCCAGACCGAACTCACGAACGGACGGCCGTAGTCCGTCGTCGTGGCGATGACCGATTCATCAGTCGGCACCACGTGGTAGCTGTGCACGAAATAGACGTTGCACCCTTCGGACAGCCCGCGCTGCAGCGGCGATGCGGACTTGAAGTCGAGCTGATTCCAACCCATGTGCGGCACCTTCAAACCGATGCCCGGCTGATCGAC
This sequence comes from Tepidisphaeraceae bacterium, assembly GCA_049840775.1. GTDB lineage: Bacteria > Planctomycetota > Phycisphaerae > Tepidisphaerales > Tepidisphaeraceae > RYN-431. The sequence goes on along the minus strand of JASGJJ010000005.1, from coordinate 1,297,244 downwards.
ATCAAACCGCACGCACTTGCCCGGCAGAATGCCCAGGCCGGGGTATTCGCCGTCTTCATAGCTGACGTCGAACAGCATTTGCAGCCCCAGGCAAATGCCCAGGAACGGCCGGCCGGCGTCGACGTGGGTTTTGATGGCGTCGTCCAGGCCGTCTTTGCGGAGTGCGCCGATGGCGTCACGGAACGCCCCGACGCCGGGCAGCACGAAATGGCTGCACGCCTTGATCTGGTCGGCGGTCTTAATCAGTTCCGCGGGATGGCCGGCGTGCGCGAACGCGTTCTGCACGGAACGAAGATTGGCCAAACCGTAGTCGAGAATACCGATCATAGATCAGCATTTTAGAGTGGGCAGTGGGCAGTGGGCAGTGGGCAGACGAAGAAAATATGAGGACTGGCGTTTTCCTGCCCACCGCCGCCTGCCCACTCGAATTACGGCACGAAGCCGAGCGAGAAGCTCAGGATCTGCACGTCGTCTTTCTTGTCCTTCGTCACAGGCAGGGCGAAGTCAATGGCGATCGGCACCTGGCCGAGGAACGGCAGCGTGATGCGGAAGCCGGTGCCTATCGACGAGCGGATCGTGCCGATTTCGAAGTCGCTTTCGACGGTGCCGACGTCGGTGAAGACGACGCCGCGGACGACTTCTTCGTACAGCGGGTAGCTGACTTCCGCCGAGCCGGTGACACTGAAATCGCCGCCGACTCGGTCGTCATCCGGGCCGCTGCGGGGCGTCACGCCACGGAACGCGAAGCCGCGAATGCTGTTGATACCGCCGCCGTAGAAGCGTTCGAAGAACGGCGCGTCGCCGGCGATGTAACCGGCGTCGGCGTGCAGGGCGAAGATCGTCTTGCGATCGATCAGGTCGCTCGTCAACGTGTAATAGCGGTCGTGCGACAGCGAGAAACGCTGGAAGGTGTAGTCGCCGCCGATCGCGCCGACGCTTTCCCAGGCGATCTGCGTATTGGTGCCCTTGCTCGGCAGCAGGCCGCCCGTGGTGGTGTCGCGCCGGCCGGAAAGGGTGACGCTCGTCAGCGAGTGTGAGCCTTGCTCGTCCAGAATTTCAAAAGCACGGATCGGCTTGTCCTGGATGTTGTTAATGTCGATATGCTCGGCCCGGAAGCCGATCGAGCCGCTGTAGATGTCGTTGAACCGGTGCCCGAAGACCACGCGGCCACCGATGCGGTCGTCATCGTAATACTCTCGCTGACGGTTCCGCAGATAAGCTTCAACAGTAAAGCTGTACGGCTGGTCCAGCAGGTACGGCTCAGTGAAGCGAATGCTGGCGTTCGTGGCGGTGGTGCCGGGCTCGAAGCTCAGCCGCAGGGTTTGGCCCGCGCCGACGAATGATTTATCACCGCTGAGGTCGCTGAAACTACGCGGCCAGTTGGTGATATCGAAGTTTTTCTGCGTGTAGGTGATGTTCCCCGCCACGCCGCCGTTGCTGTTGATGCCGGCACCAAAGGTGAGCGTTGCCGTGCGGGCTTCTTCGACTTCGACGAGCAGGTCGCGCTGGTCCGGGTCCGTGCCGACGGGCGTAATTTTCACCTGCGAGAACAGCGGTGTGCCGCGGAGGCGTTCGTTCGCGTCCTGCAGTTTGCCGGCGTCATAGAGATCGCCCGGCGACATGCGGAGTTCGCGGAGAATCGTCTTGTCCTGCGTGCGCGTGTTGCCGCGCGGCAGAATCTGGCCGATGCGGAACGACTTGCCTTCGGTGATTTCGTAGACGAGTTCGACGTGGCCGGGTTCGCGTTTGAAGATCGGCTTGGGTTCGATCTTGAGGTAGTCCGGGTCGGTCGAGCCGGGCTCGTAGATGTAGCCGAGCGGGCTGTAGTCGCGGACGATTTTGCGGATGTCACGCTGGATGACTTCCTCGTCGTAAGGCATGCCTTCGACGATCTTCAGTTCGTTCCGCAGCTTGGCTTCATTGACGTTGGCATTGCCTTTAAAGGTCACCTGATCGACGACGTAGCGAGGGCCTTCGTCGATGAGGAATTCGATTTGCATCTCCGTCCGGTCGGCCGAGAAGACCAGTCGGCGGCCGACGCGGGCGTCGAAGAAGCCCTTGTCGTTATAAAATTTCCGGATCGCGGCGACGTCGTCTTCGACGATGTCCGGCGAGAACTGGCCGTCACGCAGAAGCCAGATCCACGTGCTCGTACGGATTTTATCTTTGAGCTTGGCGTCGCTGAAGCTGCGATTGCCGCGGAAAACGAGGTTGCGAACCCGGACCTGCGGGCCTTCCACGATGTCGAATGTCAGTACGCCGGTCTTGCCGAGGGCATCGAGGTCGACATTGACCGTCGCGAACGGGTAGTTGCGGCCGCGGTAGAGGTCGGTGATGGCACGCTTCGCCTGGGCGATGCGGAAGGGGTCGATGGCCTGGCCCTTCTGGACTTCGATCGTGCCGCGGATAGTCGGGTCATCGATACTGCTCGGCGGCTTGCGGATGATGATTTCCTGAACCTGCCGCTGTTCGCTGACTTCGAATACCACGATGACGCCGGTGTTGGTCGGCTCAACCTTGGCTTCCACGTTGGAGAACTGCCGCAGGCCGAAAATGCGCTGGTAGTCTTCCTGGACGGTTTGCGGGTCAAACTTATCGCCTTCGCGGGTGCGGACGACGTTCAGGATGGTCGCCGTCAGCACCTGGTTATTGCCGACGACGCGAACGCCTTCCACGGTGCGACCGCGGAGGTCGCCGGCAATGGCGAGATCACGCTCGGCCGGCTGGGCCTGGGCGTAAATGGGTTCGGCGACGCCTGCGAAAAAGACAGCGGCGACTGCGAGGGCGATGGCACGGCGCGGGAAAATCAGGCTCACGTCGATTCGTTTCCGAGGTGGATGACGTCGACAGCGCCCCGTGGCCTGTCCGAAGTGCGGGAGTGTATCGGCGCGAGCCCCTTTGTCAAAAAGAACGCGAAACGTACAACTATCGGCAGATGGCTCTGACACCCTTTACGCCCCGCGCCCGTGACCTGCTTTACATCGCCGCGGCCGCTATCTCTCTCCGGGCCATTGTTTACCTCGTCATTACCTACAAGGCGTTTCATGGGCTGAGTTGGCAGAACATCGCTGACTTGCCGTACCTTTCAGACGGCAGTGCGTACATCGACAATGCGAAGCGAATCAATGGCGACGGCATGCCGAACGCTTACGACCAACGCGTGTTCGTCGGCTTCCCCTGGACGATCGCCATGACGCACCGCCTGGGCGTGCCCTACAACGCCGCCGCCGCCATCCTCGGCCTCGTGCTGCCCGGCCTCCTCTGCGCGGCGGCCGCACGCTGGCTCCGCGATCACCGCATCGGCTGGGCGATGGCGCTGCTGCCGCCGCACTGGGTACTGGACACCTCAGCGGTCATGAACGAATCGCTGATGCTGCTCCTATGCGTATTGGCGATGGTTCTCCTGCGACGCCAGCCATGGTGGGGCGTGGCGGGGGCGGCGATGCTCTTCGCGGCCGCCGGCATGGTGCGGCCTATGGCGTGCTTCGCGACGCTCGGGGCGATCGCACTCCTCGTCCAGGCCATGCGACCCTGGCGGGCCACGGCAATGGCGGCCTGCACGCTGGCGTCGCTGGCGATCCTGTTCCTGGCGTTCAGACATTTCTATTGGAACCCGATCGATAACGCTCGCGCCTACGACGCGCAGCAACTGGCGTACAACGGGCAGGTCTTCACGTACCCGTTCGGCTCGTTCGTGGAGATGGCCAAGGCGCGCGGCGTGTTTCGGCCGGCGTTTATCTACAAGGCCGGCTACATGGTTATGGCCGTCGCGGTGGCGGTCGCTGGCCTCGTCGTCTGGTGGCGCAGGCAGAGCACCGCTCGACGCCTGGGCGGCCGCCTGGTGGGGCTCGAACACCGTTTTCGTCGCGTGCATCGGTTCGCACTGGGGCGTGGACATCGCCCAGGCGCTCCACGATGTGGGCCGCCCCGGCCGCGTTCTGGATCGTCCGGGACTGGCTGCCCAAACGCTGGTGGACACGGCTGTTCTGGACGCTGCTGCCAGTGCCTTGGGTTTTCCTGACGTCACAATCGTAACAACTGTAAACATGAAGCCGCCGGTCTCGGCCGGCGCGCTACTGCGAGGCTGATCCCGACAACACGCCGGCCGAGGCCGGCGGCTTCATCACGACCGGAATCTCTCATGAATCAAGGCGTTAGGCGAAATGCGTCTTCGTCTTACGCCCGCTGAGGTAACTTTCCATGATGCAGTCGGCCAGTTCGCCGCTGCTGGTGTAGAACGCGACGCCCTTGGTCAGTTTCGTCATCTGGTCGACGAATCCCACCCAATCCATGCCGTAATAGTCTTCGATGAGCGCAAACGTGGAAATGCGTGCACCTTCCCGCGCCATTTTGACGGCTTCTTTCAAAGTAGCCGCCGTCGAACGCGGGTCGGGCGGGTAAAGCAGATAGCAGTGTTCGCCGTCGACGTGCGCCGTGGGTTGGCCGTCGGTGATGATGAAGACCTGTTTGTTTTCGCCGCTGCGTTTGCGGAGGATTCGCCGCGCCATCTGCAGGCCCATGTGCAGGTTCGTAAAGTGTTGCGGGGCCTCGTCCAGTTGATTCAGCGGCACCTTCAGCCGCACCTGGTAATCGTAAATCGTCACCGGCTTGGGCATGGTCAGCGGCAGTTGCACTTCGCTGATCTGGCTCGCGCCGCTGTAGAAGCCGACGAAGTCGATCGTGTCCTGCGGGAACCGCTGGCGGACCAGGGCGAGCATCGCCAGGGCTACTTTCTTGGCCGATAAGAACCGGCCGTAGCGCATCATGGAGCCGCTCATGTCGATCAGCACGACGGTGCTGGTACTGGTCGTCCCTTCGCGCTGATAGATCTCAAAATCCCGCTCCGCAAAGTTAATCTTCCCGCCGCCTGCCGCCGGCCCGGCGCTGCCTGCATCTTTGGCCGACCTTGCCATGGCGTTACGGAGGGTCTGGTGGAAATCGAGGTCGGAGATCGGATCGCCGAACTGGTAGGCCTTGGTCCCTTCCATCCGTTCGCCGTTCGCGCCGGCCGTAACCTTTTCGTGGCCATCACGTTGGCCCTGTTTGAGGTTCTTGAAAACCTCCATCAGCGCCTTGCTCTGCATCTTTCCGACGGCCTTGGGGGTGAGCTTCAGCTTGCCCTTGCCGTCTTTATCCAGCATGCCGTCCTGGATCATTTGTTCCAGCAGGTCCGACACCTGGTCGTCCTGCGGGTTCTTCATCATCTGCTGCATGGCCTTGAGGGCCTGGTCGCCGTATTCGAGGATGAAATTCATCAGCTGGTCGAAGCCGAAGAGTTTGTCCTGCGTGGGAAACTCATCGCCATCGAACTCACCGTAGGCGTACTTCATAACGCGATTATAGACACCGGCCACGAAAGCGCGTGGAAAATCAGTCGGCCGACGCGGATTCCCCGAGCACAAACTGCCCGGCCACGCCGTCGGCGACGTCCACGCCTTTCTCGGTCAGCCGAAAGCCGGCGGCGTCGACCGCCACAAGCCCAAGGCCGGCCAATTGTTGCAGCTGACCGGCGTAAACTCCCCGCAAATCGGCCGAATAATCAGACCATCGCACGCCCCGCGCCAGCCGAAGTTCCAGCATCACGCGCTCTTCCATCCGTTGATGCGGCGATAAGAATTCATGCTCTACGACCGGCAATTTTCCGGTCGGCACGGCCGATTCCCAGTCCCCCAGGTGCTGGCGATTTTTAAAGCGGTGCCCCTCAACATGCGACGCCGCACTCGGCCCGAGTCCGACGTAATTTTTTCCCGTCCAATACGCTAAATTGTGCCGACATTCTTCGGCGTCTCGCGCATAATTGCTGATCTCATACGGCGACATCCCGTGCGACCTCAGCACGCGTCGGGCGGCGTGGAGCATCGTCAATTCGACGTCATCCTCCACCGGGTACAATTGACCCAGCCGCCGCCGCACCGCGATCACCGTATTCGGCTCGTACGTCAACCCGTAACACGATAAATGCGACGTCCCCAGGCCCAGGGCCCGGTCCAATGACCGCTGCCACGACGCCAGCGTCTGCCCCGGGATCGCATAGATCAAATCGAGATTCAATCGTTCGAATCCCGCATCGGCGGCTATTTGCACGCTTCGGTCTACGTCCGAAGGCGAATGATGGCGTTCTAGTGTACGCAATTCACTTCCGTCGAATGATTGCGCGCGAAAACTCAGCCGATTCACGCCCGTTGCGCGGAGCATTTTCAAATACTCGGCGTCCGCCGTCGCCGGGTTCACTTCGATCGTCCATTCATCGACGGCCGTCAGGTCGAAGACATCATGCAAGCCTTCGATCAGCCGCCGCATGGCGTTGAGCGGCAACAGCGACGGCGTGCCGCCGCCGAAGAAGACTGTCGCCGGCTTCGGCCGCACGTTGCGCCAGAGCGCGGCCTCGGCGAGTAGCAGGTCGACGAAGCGTTCCATCCGCTCCGGCGTCTGCCGCGTGATGGAATAGAAGTCGCAGTAATGACACTTGTGAAAACAGAACGGCACGTGCACGTAGAGCGCGTGCATCGGCACGGCCGGTAGATCGGCGGGGGAAAGGTCGACACGGTCAACGAGCAAATCCAGCGTACGCGGCATTCAGGCGGGCGATTGTATCGCAAAACGCCTTAAATCGCCGGCCAGGCGTAGCTGCCGGGTTTGACGACCAGCCGCAAGCCGTGGCCGTCGGAACGAAGACGCAGGCAGACAATTCCCGTCGCGATTTCGCCGTCAACGGTGAAACGCTGCCAGCCGACGAAATCGCACAAGGCCGCCGCCGTCGCACCGCCTTCACAGGCGATCGTCGCGACGTGCCCGGCCTGCGCCACCCGGGCGGCCACCGCCGCCAGGGCCCGGCCGATGCGGTCGGCGTCACCGGCCACGCCGGCCGGCGGTTCGCCGACGGCCACCATCGCAACGCCGTGCTTTTGCAGCGCGGCAGTCGCCTGTTTCGCCCACGGCCAAATGCTGTCACCAGTGTCGCCGCGTTCGAACACCTCGGCGGGCATCGGCAGGAATTGCCCATTGTCGCGAAGCGTCTGGCGGAAGGTTTCGTTGACGCGGCTGGTCGTGCCGCTGACATAAAGCAGCGGCCGGGGCAGGCCGCTCAAGAAAGCGGCGGGCTTGTTTCGCCGCGCCCGCCGGACGATCGCTTCGAAGAAATCGGCCCCGCCCGCCGCCAACTGCCGAACGGGATCGAGCCGCTCCGCCCAGTCGGCGATGTCATCTGGCGTGGACGCTTCGCCGATGACCCAGCCGGCCGTGTTCTGTTCGTCGAGCGACACACTCCGCAACGCGTGGCCGGCCGGCGGGCGGAGGAGCGTGATGACGTCGTCCGTGCGGGCCGGGTGCGTGGGATCGCGGGCGAAGTCGGTCCGGTGCAGCGGCACGCCGCCGACGGTGTAGCGGCCGTCGCGCACGCAGCGGTCACGCGACGGATTGTGCGGGACGAACAACACGTCCGCCCGGCCGAACCGCTCGGCGACGGCGGCGATCTCAACAAACGGCTCGCCGCGCAGCACCGAGTCCGTCTTCTTGAACACCAGGTCAAACGCCCCAGCCTTGGCGGCCAGCGCGAACGCGGCGGTTTTTTCCGCGGCTTTGTTGGCCGGCAGCAGGCGGCTGTCGGTGTCGTAGACGACGCAGTCGCACGACGTCGGCGGCGGGGCGGCCGTTCGCAGCAGTTGTGTCGACAAACCAAAACGCGTCGCCAGCCCGCCGATTTCGGCGGCACCGGTGAGATCGTCGGCGATGACTAAAAGGCGCGGCACTGTTTTTTCCCTCTCCCGGTATTGCCGGGAGAGGGTAGGGTGAGGGCCTACTTCTGAGCCGCACCGAACGTCAACCGGGTTTGCGTTCAGAAAGTCTATCGTCGTCGGCCCTCACCCTAACCCTCTCCCGGCAATACCGGGAGAGGGAACCATCACGCCGGGATGGTTGCCAGTCTCGCGGCGTATTCGATGGCGTCGATGAGGCTTTCGTCGCTGGCCGTCCCTTTACCGGCCTGGTCGAACGCAGTGCCGTGGTCGACGCTCGTGCGGATGATCGGCAGGCCGAGGCTGACATTGATGCCGCGGACGCTCGTCCATTGGTTGGTGGCCGGGTCGAATTTGAAACCTTTGCACTTCACCGGGATGTGGCCCTGGTCGTGGTACATCGCGACGCAGATGTCGTACGCGCCGCTGCTGGCCTTGGCGAAGAACGTGTCGGCGGGCAGCGGGCCTTCGACGGTCATGCCCTGCGCCTTGGCGTCATTGACGGCGGGGCGGATTTCTTTTTCTTCCTCGTCGCCGAACAGCCCGCCGTCGCTGGCGTGCGGGTTCAGGCCGGCCACGCCGATCTTCGGATTTTGAATGCCGAGCCGCTGACAGACCTGATGGCCGAGGGTGATGACCTTCAGCACGCGCTCGCGTGTCGCGCGGTCGCAGGCTTGCCGGAGCGAAACGTGCGTGCTGACGTGGACGACGCGGAAATCGCCGGCCGCGAGCATCATGGTGACGTTTTTGGTGTTGGTGAAGTGCGCGAAAATCTCGGTGTGGCCGGGGAAATGATGGCCGGCCAGGACGATGGCTTCCTTGTGGATCGGCGCAGTGACGACGCCGGCGATCTTCTTTGCCATCGCCAGCTCGATCGCTTGCGTAACAGATTTGAATGCCGCATTACCGGCAGTCTCGGTGACTTTTCCAAGAATGTACTCATTCGGATCGGTCGCATCGAGATCGAACACATCGAGCACGCCAGGCGTGAATTTGGCGGCCTCGAGATTCTTGACGCGATTGACCAGCAAACTGACGTTGGCGTATGCGATCGCCTTTTGCATGATCCACGCATCGCCGATGACGAGCGGGCGGCAGGTCTTGAAAGTGTCGGGGCGGGAGACGGCTTTGGCGACGATTTCCGGCCCGACGCCGGCGGGGTCGCCCATCGTGATGCCGAGAATGGGGAGGTCGTTCATACGGCCTCCACGTTATCACGCAGCGGCGGCAGCATCGTCGGGCCACAGATATTTTGCGTGCTGAGGATCTTCTTCAACCGCGCGAGGCCTTCGCCAATCGTCCGGCCTTTGACGTAGGCGCTCACGGCCGCGTCGGTGACGGTTTGCAGACGTTCGACTTCCGCCCAGTCGTCCCGCATGGCGGCCTCGAACATCTGGCCGTATTCGACCGGGGCGATGTGCGAGCCGCTGGGGATCAAGCCCACGCCGCCGGCTTTCAGGCCGTGCGTGAAGAACGCGCTGCTGCCGAGCAGCACCGGAAATCCGCCGCGGCCGCCGGTGAGGGCGAGCAGCTTGGTCAGCCGATCGGCGTCGCCGGCGGAGTCTTTGATGGCGACGACGTTCGGGTGCTGGATCAATCGGCCGACGACGTCGAGCGCGATGCTATGATGCGTCGTCGGCGGAATGTTGTAGAGCACCAGCGGCAAGGGCACCGCGTCAGCGAGCTTGAGGTAGTAGGCTTCGATGTCCGCATCCGTCAGGCCGAAGTAGCTGGGGACGTGCGCGACGACGGCGTCGACGCCGTTGTCTTTGGCGACCTGGGCGAGTTCGAGCGAGTCGGTGAAGACGTTCGCACTGATGCCGGCGTAATTCATCGCGCGGCCGGCGACGGCTTTGACGGTTGTGGCGATGAGCTTTTTCTTCTCGCTCTGCGAGATGGACGCCGACTCGCCCGTCGTGCCGAGCGGGAAGATGCCGGCCGGCTTGCCGGTGAGCAGTCGGTCGACGATTCGGCCGACGGCGGGTTCGTCGATGGAGCCGCCGGGCGTGAACGGCGAGAGCATGGGGACCACAACGCCGGTGTACTTGCTGGGCATGAGCATCTCGTAGGGTCCGCCCCGGCGGACCAATTCTGAATCAGGCGGGTCTGTTCACTGGTCCGCCAGGGCGGACCCTACCAAGCCTGTTCGTAAATCGCGATCGCGTCGGCTTCGGTAACCGTCCGCACGTTGCGATCGAGCAGGCGCGTGACGGTCATCGCTGACGCCGCCAGCCGACCGATGGCGTCATGCGGGATGTTAAAGTCGCGCAGCCGGGGCGGGATTCCGCATTCGGATGAAAGTTTTTCGATTTCGCGCAAGCCCGCCTCGGCGACGGCTTCGTCAGACCCGTTAAGGGTTACACCCATGGCGCGGGCGACGGCGGCGTACCGCTGCGGGGCGGCCGGCAGATTGAACTTCAGCACGTGCGGCAGCAGCAGGCTGTTCGACACGCCGTGCGCGACGTGAAACTCACCGCCGAGCGGGTACGCCAATGCGTGCACGGCCCCGGTATTGACCGGCCCCAGGCACAGGCCGCCGTAGAGGCTGCCGAGCGCGACGGCCGTGCGGGCAGCGATGTTTTTGCCGTCGTGGACGGCCGTCCGAAGGTTGGCCGAGATCAGGCGGATGCCTTCCAGCGCCAGCGGATCGATCATCGGGTGGGCGAGTTTGTTGGCGTAGGCTTCGATGCAGTGCGTGAGCGCGTCAACACCCGTGGCCGCGGTGACGGCGGGCGGCACGGCGAGCGTGAGCAGCGGATCGACGTAAGCCGCCTCGGCCACCAGAAACGGGCTGACGACGCCCTTTTTCAGCTGGGCTTTTTCGTCGAGCAAAATGGCGTTCGGCGACACTTCACTGCCCGTGCCAGCGGTGGTCGGCAAACAGACCACGGGCAGCGCCCGGCCCGCCAGTTTGCCGATGCCGAAGACGTCGCCGATGTGCTGCTTACCGTCGTACAACGCGGCGACGAGCTTGGCGACGTCGAGCGGACTGCCGCCGCCGAAACCGATCACCGCATCGGGCTTCGCATGGCGTGCGGCCGCGAGGGCTTCTTCGAATTTCGCCACGGTCGGCTCGCCGCGAATGTCGTCAAAAATCACGACCTCGAACGGCCGGCCGGCGATGAGTTGGCGGAGCATCGGCGACGTCGACGGCGAGCAAACTGCGAACAATTTCTTCCAACCGGCGGCGGCGACGTCGGCGGCGAATTGTTTGGCGCAGTCGACGCCGAAGACGAGTTTCTTCGGCGACAGCAGCGTGACGATGTGCGGGCCGGCGGTCATACGGGTTCGACGTTCACGGTTTGCGGTTTCACGGCCCAGGCGACGCCAAGCTCGCTCGGCAGTTTGCCTTGCTCGAAGCACGCCAGCAGCGTGTCATCGAGACCTTTCACCCGGGTGTTCCGGCCGGTGTTGTGCGGCTCGACGTAGACGACGTCGGCCGGGAAGGTTTTGATCGATTCCGACGCCCGGTGGCACGCCCAGACTACCTGGCAGTGCGGCGTGGCGGCTTCGATGCCACAGACCGTCGGGCGGTTTTCTTTGATGGCGGCGAGAGTGCCCCAGAACTTGCCGTCGCGGTAGTCCGTCGCCGGCGTGCCGTACGTTTTCGTGCGGCCGTCTTTGAAGGTGGCGATAATCTGCGCGTCGGGCACGTCGGCGGATTCGACGACGGCGTTTTCGAACTCGAACCGGTACGTCGGGTGATGCACCGCCTGCCCCGCGTGCGTGACGAGGAACAGCAACTCCGCGCCGCCGGCGATATCGACACGCAGTGCGGCGGTGTCGAAATTCTGAATCGGGTTCGCCCGGTACAACTCGGCAGCAACACGCAGCGGTGTTGCACTGCGGTCGACCGAATCGCCGGCGACGTAGAGCATGTGATGCAGGTGGTGCGCCAGGCATTGTTGACGGGCGAATCCAGCACCCAGTCGCCGCGGCGGTTCTTGATCGCGCCGGCCCAGTCATTGCGGTTGTAGTAGACGTCGTCGCGTGGCCAGAGGACGACGGTGCGCATCCGCTTCAGTTTGCCGAACACGCCGGCCAGCGCGTCGGCCTTCAAGGCCTGGACGGCCTGGCTGAACGACCACTGATAGCCGATGGCGACGTGCTTGCCCGTGGCGTCGCGGGCGTCACGGATGCGTTTGGCGTCGGCGGGCACGGCGGCGATCGGCTTTTCGCACAGCACGTGACTGCCGTGACGAACGGCATATTCCGTTTGACTGGCGTGCAGCGGGATCGGCGTGCTAAGAATGGCCAGGTGCGGCGTTCCCCGGGCGTAGAGCTCGTCCATCGAGGCGTAAATCGGGATGCTCGCGGCACGGACTTCGGCGATCTTCACGGCGCGGTCGGCGGCCGGGTCGACGCCGCCGATGAAGCGGATTTTTCCTTCCGCGTGGGCGGCCAGCAGGGTGGGGACGTACGTCGAGCCGTACCCGCCGACGCCGATCAAGGCTACGTCCATTCCGTCGCTCATCGGCCGGCTCCTTCGGGCAGATCGCCGCGTTCGCCGAGCAACGTCTCGGCCAAGGCTTCCATCGCGCTGGCGGCGGCCCAGGCGTTGTAGCTCCACCAGGTGCTGGCGGGCAAGCCGGTGTCGGCGAACCGCTCGGCGAGCAGGCCGTCACTGGGACACGTTCGTTCGCTCAGCACGCCGTAGCGGCCGTAGCCGGTGACATCGGGATAAAGTTCCATCGTGTTTAAAAGCCAGTCGTGCGTGTCGACCGCGCGCTCGCGATGGTAGGCGTCGCCAGTGACTCTGGCGAGATAGAGCAAATCGTTATGAATGACGACGCTCATCGGGTGCAGGTGCGGGTTGGAGACGCTTGTGATCGAGCCGCCGCAGCTGTTCCAGTCGCTGCCCTTGAGCGGCGGCGCCTGCGGCACGGTGCGGAAGCCGTACCGCCAGAGGTATTCGTACTCGGCACCCTGACGGAGCATGTCGAGGTACTCGGGCTTGCCGGTGAACTGGTGCAACAGGCGGGCAGCACGGACGAAAGCGAGGTTGCCTTCGCTGTCGATGCTTTTAAACGTGTCCATCGGCGAGCCCCAGGCGGCCAGGTCACGGACGAACGGGTGGTAGTAGCGGATCGCCCGCTCGGCCGCTGCGAGGTAGGCGGCATTGCCGTTCATCCGCCAGGCGATGACGAGGGCCGGGATGAACCAGCAGCCGGCGAAGCCTTCCCAGTCGACGACGCGCTTTTCGGTCGAGCTGAAGATGTAGCCGAACGCGCCGTCGTCCCGCTGCAGCGCGACGGCCGTGTCGAGGACCTTGTGGGCGACGTCGATCCATTTCTTAGGCACGTCTTTTTTCCAGTGCTGCAGGCACCAGGCGGTGCGGAGCAGGTAGAACGCGGCGTGGGCGTTGTTGTACGCGCAGTGATTGTCTTTGGTCTGCGGCAGGAAGCCCGACCACCAGCCGTTGATGTCGGATTCGTTCCAGCCGGTGGGGCGGTTTTCGGTGAAGCGATTGACGACGGTGTCGTTGATGAAGCCGCTGGCGTCGTTGTAGCCGGTGCAGATCTGGTCGAAGATTTCTTCGCCGGTCTTCGGCATCTTCAGGTCGGAGAAATAGTGAGAAGCCAGCACGAACGGATACGCCATCATGCTGCCGCCGGTCCAGCCGATTTCGACGATGGCGCGCCACGGCTTCAGTTCGGTATCGGTCGGCACGAAGCACTTGCGGTTGGTGTACTGCTTAAGCTCGGGCGAGTAGTTCACTTCGGCGAAGGCGTCGGCAAGGGCGCGTAAGCCGTCGAAGGTTTTTTTCTTGTGGTTCGCCTTGTCGCGGAACGTGTGATAGACGTGCCGGACGATCTGGTGGGCGGCCTGGCGACCTTCGCCTTTGACGGCGTGAATCGTGCCGCCGACGGTCGCGCCATGGCTCAAATCGCAGACGGCCGGGTACCAGAGCGTTTTTTCGGAGAACGTCAGCGGGTCATTCCCGTAACCGACGGCAATGCCGCAGGCGCCCGGCAGCTTCGCGAAAACGCCGTTACGGAGCAGGCCGCCTTCGATTTCATTGCACGGCGTGTACGGGTGAACGCTGATGCCGACCGCGCCGGCGTCCGTGCACATCATCGACACCGGCAACGGCGCGCGGTCGGCCCGGAATTCCCAGACCGGCGAGCAGTTTTGCAGGTGCTGATTTTTGGTCGTCAGGCACGGGAATTCGCCGGGGCGGACGTGCTCGGCGTTGTTGTCGCCGTGGATGTTTCCGGGAATCAGGTGAAACACACCGGCCGCGTCAGGCAGTTCGATCTGCAGGCGTAGCCGTGTGGGGAAGTCTGACTCGAACGCCAGGTCGTACGCCAGCACGTCGCCGCGTTCGAAGACCGTAAGGGCGGCCGTCACGCCGACGCCCGCCGCCGACGCACCGCCGCCGTTCGGCGTCATCGGCAGCGTGTGCCACTGATGATGCCGGTAGGCCGAAAGAGACAGTTCGATCGCGAAGCCGTTAAGCGTGATGCGCATTGCCGGGGCTACTTTACCTCTCGAAGACTGTTTCGCGAGTTCACTTTTGGAGCGGGTTTTTATTGTTTTCGGGCTTGGTGTAATCGAGCTTGGATTTCGGGTCGATGCCGTAGATGTATTTCTCGATGTTGGTGTAGCCGTCGCCGTTGGCGTCTTTGGCGGCGTCGGAGGCGTCGTTGGGGTTCAGGCCGTGCGCGGTTTCGTAGTCGTCGGGCATGCCGTCGTTGTCGCTGTCTTTGTAGGGCGTGCCTTTGTAGTCGGGGTAACCGCCGACCTGGATCGGGTCGGTGATGATGCCGTTTTTGTATGACACTTCGCCGGTGCGGACCATTTTGACAACGCGGGTGTCGACCGGGTCGCGCTTGGGCAGGATGGCGCCGGCATTATCGAGCACGAAGCCGTACGCGGTTTTTGCGTCGGTGATTTCGACGGGGGCGTGCGGGAAGGGCTTGTCGACGCGGACGGTCGGGAGGATGGCCTTTTCGTCGTAGGCGGAGTCCAGTTGCACGCCGCCGTCCCAGTTGTCCTTGGTGACGCGTTCGTTGCCCTCGTTGACGTTGCCGTTGACATACGCTTTGCCGAACGTCTTGGCCTTGTCTTTACCGCGTTGGGCTTCGGGCTTAAGGAAGCGATGGCTGACGGGGTTGTTCGGGTCGGTGGCGGGGCCGGGCTTCCAGTAGTTGTTGATGATGTTGAAGTAGCTGAGGTTATCGCCGCCGTCGGTGGTGCGGTGAACCCAGTTGAAGACGACGTTGTTGGCGAACAGGAAGTCGCCGTTCATGCCGACGCTGGGGTTTCGGCCGGTGTTGCACGCCCAGAGGTTGCGCATGAACGTGCTGTTGTAGCCGCCGATGGTGCTGCCGAACGCGTGGTTAAACGTGTTGAGGCCTTCACTGAAAATGCTGTTCTGGATGGTGATGTTGACGGTCGGCAGCTTGAGTTCTTTGCTGCCGTCCGGCGGCTGGTACATGTGGCGGTACATGGACATGTTTTCGTCCAATCCCCAGCTGGCGGAGACGTGGTCGATCATGACGTTGCCGATCGGATTGCCGCCGATGCTGTCATTGCGTTCGGCCACGTCCATTTCACCGCGGCGGAAGCGCATGTAGCGGATGGTGATGTCGTGGCTTTCGAGTTCGACGGTGTTGCCCGCGATGCAGACGCCGTCGCCCGGCGCGGTGTTGCCGGCAATGGTGATGTACGGCGCGCGGATGCGGATGCGTTCTTTCAAGCGAATGACGCCGGCGACGTTGAAGACGACGATGCGGGCACCACCGGCTTCGCAGGCTTCGCGGAAGGTGCCCGGCCCGCTGTCTGCGAGGCTGGTGACGACCATCACGCTGCCCGCCGCGGCCGCCGAAGCTGTGCATGCCGCCGCCTTCAGCGCCGGGGAAGGCGGGGATGGCGGCCTGCGGGAGATCGCCGGGGTTTTTCGCCCAGGGGATGTACGGCTTGCCGTTGGCGGCATCTTTGTCGATCGCGGCCTGGGCGGCGGCGAAAGCGTCGTCACTGGCTTTGTTGCCCGCCTTCACGCCGGCGGCACGGTCCTGGGTCATTTCGGGCGGGACGGTGGGGTACTGGGCGAACGCAGGCGCAACGGCGGCGGCGATAACGGCGGCCGTGAGGCCGAGCAGGGTGCGACGCGACATTTGAAAATCTCCTCTTGCCAGACCGGCGTCAGGACAGACGACGCCTAGTCATTATTACCAACGATTTGGCCGAATGTTGTGGCGTTTTTGCTTGCGCACGATTCCAATTCTTCTGCGCTGGCGGGCGACAATTTCCGGCGGTACGCTCGCGCCGCCTGAGGAGAGGTATCATCGATGCGTGAAAGGTTTTCGCTCGACCGTGGCTGGCGATTCGCGCCCGGCCACGCGGCCGACGAGTCGCTCGACTTCCAGTTCCGCCACATGCGCGATCTGGTAAAAGCCGGCGAAGCGCGCGGTGCCGGCGACCCGAAGTTCGACGACTCCAAATGGAAGACCGTCGACATCCCGCACGACTGGGCGATCGAACTGCCGTTCTTCAAAAGCGACGACCGCGAAATCGCCGAGCACGGCTTCCGCGCCATCGGCCCGAAGTTCCCGGAAAACAGCGTCGGCTGGTACCGGCGGTCGTTCGAAATCCCCGCCTCCGACCTCGGCCGACGCGTCACGCTGGAATTCGACGGCGTCTACCGCGACTGTGTCGTCTGGGTCAACGGCCACCGCATGGGGCGGCACGAAAGCGGGTACACCAGCTTCCAGTTTGACCTCACCGACTTCCTGAACTACGGCGGCCAAAACGTCATCGCCGTGCGCGTCGACGCCGGGCTGTACGAGGGCTGGTGGTACGAAGGGGCCGGCATCTATCGGCACGTCTGGCTGACGAAAACGTCGCCGCTGCACGTCGGCCGGTGGGGCACGCAGGTCATCAGCGAAGTGAGCGGCGACGATGCCACGGCAGTCGTCAAAACGACGATCGTCAACGACGACGCCGCCGCCGCGACGTTCGATCTCGTCTCCGCCATTTCTGAAGCGAATGGCAAAGCGGTGGCCGAAGGCGTGACGGCCGGCGTTGTCATCGAGCCGTGGTCGTCGGCCACCGTCGAACAGCGCATCGCCATCAAGGCCGCCAAGCTTTGGTCGTGCGAATCGCCGAATCTTTATTCGCTCGACACGACGCTCCGGCAGAGCGATGCCGTGGTCGATTCTTATAAAACCACCTTCGGCGTTCGCACGCTCCGTTGGGACAAAGACGAGGGCTTTTTCCTCAACGGCAAGCACCTGAAAATCAAGGGTACGTGCAATCACCAGCAGCACGCCGGCGTCGGCATCGCCATGCCGGACGCGCTGCACGAATTCCGGCTGAAAAAGCTCAAAGAACTCGGCAGCAACGCCTACCGCGCGTCGCACTACGCCACCACGCCCGAACTGCTCGATCTGTGTGACCGAATGGGCATGCTGGTGATGGCGGAAAATCGCGTGCCCGGCGGGGCGCAAGAGCATTGCGATCAATTCGAAAGCATGATCCGCCGCGACCGCAATCACCCTTCAATTTTCCTCTGGTCGCTCGGCAACGAAGAACACACCATCCAGTGGAGCATCACCGGCGAACGCATCGGTAAAACGATGGTGCGCCTCGCGCACCGCCTCGACCCGACGCGGGCCGTCACCACCGCGATGTACGACCGCGGTGTGAACGAAGGCTTCGTCAACGTCGTCGACGTCCACGGCTGGAACTACATGAACGTCGGCGACATGGCCAGTTGGCGCGAACGCAACCCGCACCAGCCGATCCTAGGCAGCGAAGAAGCCAGCACCGTCACCACCCGCGGCATCTACGCCGACGACAAAGCCCGCGGCTACGTCAGCGCTTATCCGAAGCGCGCACCGAAATGGGGTTCGCTGCCCGAACAATGGTGGCCGTATTTCAGCGAGCGCAATTGGCTCGCGGGCGGGTTCCTTTGGATCGGCTTCGATCACTACGGCGAGCCGATCCCGTACAAATGGCCGTGCACGTCGTCGCACTTCGGGCTGATGGATTTGTGCGGGTTCCCGAAGGACATTTACTACTACTACAAAAGCTGGTGGGACCTTGCGGTGCCGACGGTTCACCTCTTCCCGCACTGGAACTGGGAAGGCCGGGAAGGGCAGGAGATCGACGTCTGGTGTTACAGCAACGCCGAGGCGGTCGAACTGCTGCACAACGGCAAGTCGCTCGGCAGGCAGGACGTGAAACCGAATTCCCACGTCGAGTGGAAAGTCGTCTACGAGCCCGGCACGCTCGAAGCCGTCGGCTATCGTGACGGCCAGGCGATCAAAACCCACCGCATCGAAACGACCGGCCCGATCGCCGGCCTGAGACTTTCCGTCGATCGGCCGGCGATTCACGCTGATGACGCGGACGTCGCCGTCATTTCCGTCGCCGGCGTTGACGCGCAAGGCCGCGTTGTGCCGACGGCGTGCGAACTGGTTCGCTTCGATCTGGCCGGCCCGGGCAAGCTGATCGGCGTCGGCAACGGCGACCCGAGCAGCCACGAGTCGGACAAGACGCCGTTCCGTAAACTCTTCAATGGCTACGCGATGGCGATCGTCC
The DNA here is from genome assembly GCA_049840775.1 of Tepidisphaeraceae bacterium. GTDB lineage: Bacteria > Planctomycetota > Phycisphaerae > Tepidisphaerales > Tepidisphaeraceae > RYN-431. Next base: position 1,278,963 of record JASGJJ010000005.1, on the reverse strand, counting down.
AGGCGAGCACCGCCCCCGGCGATTTACGCCTGAACGCCCGCCTGGAGGGCGGTCAGGCTGCGTCAATTGTCATCAAAACAGAAAAAACTGAACTCCGACCCTGTTTGTAGGCCTGCGGGATATTGCAACCGTGTTACGCAATGCCACAATAATCCCAATGAGAGCCCGCGGAGTTTCGCGTTTCTACAACATTGCGCTACTGATCGAACCCGTCCGCGCCTACGGCCGGCAAATTCTTCGGGGGGTCAGCGACTACGCCAAGGTCCACGGGCCTTGGTTGTTTCACCTGCCCGGCGACGTCTTCGACGATCTGCCCGACCCCGGTGAGTGGGACGGCGACGGCATCATCGCGCAGCCGCACCAGAACAAAGAGTTCATCCAGAAACTCAAAGACCGCGGCCTGCCCGTCGTCAGCCTGTCCGGTCCGCCGGATAACGGCTTCTGCCCGACGGTGCTGCCGAACCAGGACGGCGTGGTTGACCTCGCCATCGCTCACTTCCGCGAGCGCGGCTTTAAAAAGTTCTGCTACTGCGGCGACGTCGACGTCAACCCGTGGTCACGCACCGGCGCGATCTTCGTCGAAAAGCTCAAAGCGCTCGGCTACGAATGCGACGTCTACGACCCGCAGGCCGGCGTGCACGAGCGGAATCAGAAACTTGTCGACCTGTCCGCCTGGCTGCGCTCGCTGCCCAAACCCGTGGCGCTCCTGGCCAAGAGCGACTCGCAGGCGCGCGAAGTCCTCGACGCCTGCCGCATCGAATGTCTGCAGGTGCCCGACGAAGTCGCCGTGCTGGGCGTGAACAATGACGATCTGATCTGCGAGTTGGCGAACCCGCCGCTGAGCAGCGTCATTCACAACGCCCGCCGCATCGGCTACGAGGCCGCCGCCACGCTGCACAAAATGCTGCAGAGCGAACCGGTCCCGCAGAAAGACATTCTCGTCGATCCGCTCGGCGTGAGCGCCCGGCAGTCGACAGACCTGCTGGCGATCGAAGACACCGAAGTCGCCAAGGCGGTCCGCTACATCCGCGAGAACGCCGGGCACGGCATCCGGGTGCAGGACGTGCTCAGCCAGGTCGCCGTGTCACGGCGAGCGCTGGAAATGCGCTTCCGCCACGTCGTCGGGCGGCCGCCGCACGAAGAAATCCGGCGCGTGCAGTTACAGCGCGTGAAAGAATTGCTCGTCACGACCGATTTCAAACTCGAGCGCGTGGCGGAGATGTGCGGCTTTTCAACGGCGCAGTACCTGGCCGGTTTGTTTCATCGTGAGACGGGCATGACGCCCGGCACCTTCCGTCGCCACGGCCGGCCGGGCGGGAAGGCGTAGACTTTTTCTTTCGTCCGCCCCGGCGGGCATTGCGGGAGAGGGTTCGTTATCGTGCGCGAAGAAGAAAGCCCTCACCCTAACCCTCTCCCGGCCGTACCGGCAGAGGGGACCAGAAGCGGCGTGACGTGGCGGAGCATTCTGCTCGGTCTGGTCGCGGCGGCGCTGGTCTGCGGCCTCACGCCGTTGAACGATTTCGTCCTCACCGACACCAGCCTGGCGGCCGGCTTTTTGCCGCTGATCGCCGTGGTGCTGGAAATCCTGCTGATCGTCGTCTTTAACGGCGTGCTCCACCGCTTCGCCGGCCGGCACGCGTTGCGCACGAGCGAGTTAGCGGTCGTGGTGATGATGACACTGATTGCCTGTTCGATTCCGAACTGGGGCATGATGCGGTTCTTCATGCCCGTGCCGGTGAGCGGGGCGTTTCTTGGCAGCTCAGACCCGCCGCTCTGGTCGGTGATCCAGAAAATGAACCTGCCGGCCTGGCTGTTTCCGACGCCGGTCGACAAGGACGGCTACCTGCCCAGCGATCCAGTTGTTACGTGGTTCTACAACCGCACGCCCGCCGGCGAGACGCCGCCGTACCTGCACTGGATCAAGCCGCTGTTCGCGTGGGGGATTTTCATTGCGGCGATGCTGACGAGCATCGTCTGCATCGGCCGCCTGGTGCTCGAGCAGTGGATGACCAACGAGCGTTTGCCGTTCCCGCTCGTGCAGCTTCACTCGGCATTGATCGAAGCGCCGGCCCCCGGTCGGTCCTTGAATGACACGCTGCGCAGCCCGTTGATGTGGATCGGGCTGGTCGCCGTCTTCTTCGTGCATTCGTTGACCGGGCTGAACCATTACTTCGGCCCGGTCGTGCCGAAGATTCCGATGGGCTACGACTTCACGAACATCCTCACCGACGGCCCGCTGCAGTACCTTCGGCCGGACATCAAGCGGGCGAGTTTGTCGTTCATGGTGATCGGGGCGACGTATTTCATTCGCTCGCGCACGGCGTTCAGCGTCTGGGCGATTTACATTCTGGTGGCGTTCGTCGATGTAACCAAGAGCACGATCGGCGGCGTCGACCCGAACAGCGCCGCCTGGGCCGACGCCCATATCGGCGCCTGTGCGGCTTTCATTTTCGGCATGATCTGGGTCGGCCGACAGCACTGGGCACGCGTGCTGAAAAATGCATTCGGCGTCGGCGAGAATAACGACTACCGCCTGACATTCTGGCTGGCCGTGCTGGGTATTGCCGTCATGTTCGGCTGGCTGATGTTCATGCACGTGCAGGTGTCGATGGCGCTGATGGTCGTGGCGTTCATTCTTCGCGCGCACCTGGTCGTCACCCGCGTGGTGGCCGAGACGGGGTTGCCGTTCTTCCGCTCGTCGGTGTCGCCGGCACAGATTTACACGAACTTCGCGCCGCAGTCGTTCACGTCGACGAGCGTCTTCTTCACGAACACGTTCACCGTGCTCGGCGTGGTCGGCACACGCGACAGCGTGATGACGTTCACGCAGACCGGCCTGGGCGTGGCGCAGCAAAACGAAGTCGGCGCGGGCGACCGCCGGCGGCTGGGGCTGGCGGTGTTTCTGACGTTCGTCGTCGGCTGCTTCGTCGCCGCCTCCGCCACGCTCTACTGCCAGTACAACTACCCCACGCCGATGGCCCGCGAAGAGATGCCGGCCCGGAATAATTTCGGGGCGTACTACATCCCGCAGCGAGATATTTACAACGGCCTGCGCGATCACGCTTCCGCCGCCGCCCAGCCGACGGGAAAATTCCCCGCCAAACCGCACAACACATGGATCTGGATGGGGATCGGTTTTGTTGCGACGGCGGTGCTTGAAGTCGGCTCCAAGCTCTTCGCCGGCTGGCCGCTGTTGCCGGTCGGGTTTGTCAGCAGTTTCGGCGCGTTCATCGGCCTGGTCTGGTTCAGCATTTTCATCGGCTGGATGATTAAAGCGTTAGTCGTCCGCTTCGGCGGCAGCAGCCTGTATCTGGCGACGAAGCCGATCTTCATCGGCATCATCCTCGGCGAGGCGCTCGCGGCGGGGGCGTTCGTCATTCTCAACGCGATCCTCGTCGCCAACGGTTTCCCGGCTCACAAAGTCACGTTCCTGCTCGGATAAAATTATGCCCGATTACCTCATCACCGACTTCGGCGGAATCGCCGACGGCAAGACGCTCAACACCGCCGCCTTCGCCGCCGCCATCACCGCCTGCACGAAAACAGGCGGCCGAGTTGTCGTGCCCGCCGGCACCTGGTTTACCGGGCCGATCGTCTTCAAAGACAACGTCGAACTGAACCTGGAGCGCGGCGCAAAATCCAGTTCAGCGGCGATTTCGATCTCTATCGCCTCATGCCCAGCAACTACGAAGGCGAGCCCACCGTCCGCTGCCGCGCCGCTGTCGGCCGAGGGGTGCAAGAACATCTCGATCACCGGTGAAGGCGTCTTCGACGGTGCCGGCGAAGCCTGGCGGCCGGTGAAACGCTGGAAACTCGCCGAAGCACAATGGAACGCCTTGCTCGCCAAGGGCGGCTATGTCGATGACCGCGACCTCTGGTGGCCCACCAAGGCCGCCTACGAGGGCGAAGCCGTCGTCGAAAAACTCAAGGCCGCCAACGCGCCGCTTACCGCCGAGGCGTACCAGCCGGCGCGTGATTTCCTCCGCCCGACGCTCTTGCGGTTCGTCGATTGCAAAAACGTCACCCTCCGCGGCTGTACCTACCAGAACAGCCCGGCATGGAACGTTCACATCCTGCTCTGCGAAAACGTGCTGCTCAGCGGCGTGACGATTCTGAACCCGTGGTGGAGCAGCAACGGCGACGGCCTGGACCTCGACGCCTGCCGCAACGCCCGTGTCGAGAACAGCCATTTCGATTGCGGTGACGACGCCATCTGCATCAAGAGCGGCAAGGACAAGGCCGGCCGGGACCGCGGCCGGGCGTGCGAGAATATCACCATCGAAAACTGCTTCGTCGCCCACGGCCACGGCGGCGTGACCGTCGGCAGCGAAATGTCCGGCGGCGTCCGCAATCTGAAAGTCACGAACTGCGTCTTCAACGGCACGGACATCGGCCTGCGGTTCAAAAGCACCCGCGGCCGGGGCGGCACGGTGGAAAATGTCGAAATCAGCAACGTCGTCATGCGCGACATCAAGACCGACGCCATCAGCCTCAACCTCTACTACTGGGTCAGCGGCGAACCCAAGCCCGAACCCGTCAGCGAACGCACGCCGATCTTCCGCGGCATGCACTTCCGCAACATCACTTGCGACGGCGCAAAACGCGCCATCGAAGTCCGCGGCCTGCCCGAATCGCCGATCGAAAAAATCACGTTCGAAAACGTTCGGATGAAAAGCGAGGAAGGCGTCGTCGTCATCGACGCGAATGACATCAAACTCAGTGACGTCGTTCTCGAAACCACCAAGCCGAACGGGCTGCGGACGCAGAACGTGAAGAATTTTCAGGTGAGCAATTTCAACGTCACCGGCCCGAGCGAGGGCCTGGGCAGTGAGCCGGTCGGGAATTTGTAACGGCCGGCTCTGGTCCTCTCAATCCGCCAAGGTAAGAGCCGAGAGCCAGCATCGTTTGCGGATAGCGCGTAAAAAAGCCACCGCGGTAGTTGCCTTACCGCGGTGGCAGTGTATTGCCGACGAGAATCAGCCGGGCTTATGACTTCAGGAACGCCAGAAGGTCGGCGTTGAGTAGGTCGGCGTGAGTGACCGCCAGGCCGTGGCTGCCGCCGGGATATTCCTTGAGCGTCCCTTGCTTGAGCAGTTTGACGCCGGCACGGGCGCTGGCGTCGATGGGGACGATCTGGTCGTCATCGCCGTGGATGAGCAGGACGGGGATGTCGATCTTTTTGAGGTCTTCGGTGAGATCGGTTTCGGAGAAGACCTTGATGCACTCGTATTCATTGACGAGTCCGCCGAGCATGCCCTGGTACCAGAACGAATCCTTCGCCCCCTGGCTGACCTTGCTGCCGGGGCGGTTCGCACCGAAGAAGGGTTCGGGGAGGTCTTTGAAGAACTGCGAGCGATCGGCGGCGGTGTTCTTGCGGATGCCGTCGAAGACGTCGATCGGCAGTCCGCCGGGATTGGCGGGGGTTTTGAGCATCAGCGGCGGAATCGCGCCGACGAGGACGGCCTTCTTCGCGCGGTGCGTGCCGTGCCGGCCGAGGTAGCGCGTCACTTCCCCGCCGCCGGTGGAATGCCCGACGAACGTCGCGCCGGTGATGCGAAGGTCATCGAGGACGGCTTCGAGATCGTCGGCGTAGGTGTCCATGTCGTTGCCGTGCGACGGTTGATCACTCCGGCCGTGACCGCGGCGGTCGTGGGCGATGCAGCGGAAACCGTGCTGAACCAGGAAAAGCATCTGGACTTCCCAGGCGTCAGAGCAGAGCGGCCAGCCGTGGCTGAAGACCACCGGTGTCCCTTTGCCCCAATCCTTATAGAAAATCCGCGTTCCGTCTGATGCAGTCACGAATGGCATCTGAAACCTTTCCGCCCAGTCATTGGGCTTGCCCGAACCCCTCATCCGATACGCGTGGCGGTCACACGCGGGAACCCCGCCGGGCGGCAAAACGCCTGCCGCCCGCTGCGGCGATACGGATTGTTGGCGCATGCTAACTGATATCTAGTCTCAATACCCAGGTCGTGTTCAATTGTGGACTTAGGAATTTCCCGGGTGTCGGCGAGCAAGATGTAAGTTGCAACTGTTTTCAGGCGCTATATTTGCGCAAGAGATTGCGATCACAACATTTGTCGTCTGTTGTTCCCCAGGCACGGTGTCAGCCGCGCTACACGCCGCAATTATTGAAAATGGGGGTTTGCCCTTATGTGTCGCGGGTGGCGATTGGCGCTTTTGTGGCCGGTTGTTGGGTGAGCTTGGTCAGGACATGATCAACGATCGCCGACGGTTCACTCATGCGGCCGGCACCGACATTGCGGCAAGCGAGCCAGCCGGCGTCGGGGCCGATGAAGTCGTAGCCGACGTCTTGCAGGGTTTTCACGTTCCGCTGCGCGATCGGGTTGGCCCACATGCGGTCATTCATTGCAGGCGCGAAGACGACGGGGCAGGCGGCGGCGGCGATCAGCAGGGCGACGAGGTCATCGCACAGCCCGGCCGCCACGCGGGCGATCGTCGTCGCCGTCGCGGGGGCAACGAGCATGAGATCGGCGTGCTCGGTCAGCTTGATGTGCTGGACGTCGCCGCTGTCTTCGGTCGCCCAGATATTCGTATGCACCGGCCGGCCGGTCAGGGCCTGGAAGGTGAGCGGGGCGACGAATTTCTGCACGTCGGCCGTCATCGCGACCGTCACGCCTGCACCGGCTTGCACAAGTTTGCTGACGACGTCGGCCACCTTGTAACACGCGATGCCCCCGCACACGCCAACAACGATTTCTCGCCCCTTCAGCGGCTGCGGACGAACTTCACCAAGCGAATCGGCCATGCCCATAGTTTACCCGCCAGACGCACGCGCAGCGAAAAGCAGACGACCGGGGCAAGCCCGGCGTCCGTGCGTTTCGCTTTAAGTGCTGGATTAGGAGAGACTTATTCGCCGTCCGGCGGAACGATGCCGCTGGCTTCGTAGTCGATGGCGATTTTGTCCTGGAGGACTTCCTGGATGGCGACTTCGAGGTCGGTCATGCCGTCCTTGCGGTCGATCAGCGGGCGCGCGCCGTCCATCAGTTCGAGAACACGCTTTTGCAGCAGGGCGGTCAGTTTGAACCGGCCACCGACCTTGTTGACGATTTCGTCGCTCTTGAGGGCTTCGATCATGGGAACGGAAGATTGTAACGAAAATCGGACGTTCGGCAACTCTTGCAGTTTCAACGCCACGGCGGGAGCCGTGGATCCGCGGCTCCCGCCGCGGCGTCAAGACGAAATTAAATGCCCCCGGCACGCTTCAGGCGGATGATCTTGATGATCTCATCGACGGCTTTTTCAAGGTCGTCGTTGATGACCATGTAATCAAAACTGCGGCTGCCCCGCGCCATGGCGATTTCACGCCGGGCAGCGCGGAAACGCTTCTGGATGTCGTCCGGCGCGTCACGGCCGCGATCGGTCAGCCGCTGGAGCAACGTCTCCTGGTCCGGCGGCAGAATGAACATCAGCACCGCCTCGGGAAACGCGTCGCGAACCTGCAAAGCGCCTTGGACGTCAATTTCCAGGAGAACGTCTTTCCCCTCGGCGAGCAGGTCGAGCGTGGGGTGCTTGGGCGTGGCGTAGTAATCGCCGTAGACCTGCGCGTATTCGAGGAATTCGTCCGTATCCAGCCGCAGGAAAAAGCTGGCTTTGTCGGTGTGGTCGTACGTCTTACCGACCGCATCGGCCGGCTGGCGCGGGCGGGTGGTGACGCTGACCGTGTACCAGACCTTCGTCCGCTCGGCGAGCAGGCGCGCGATCGTGCTCTTGCCGACCCCGCTCGGCCCGACCATGACCAGCAACAGGCCACGGTGGAGGTCGTCAGTTTCAGCGGTTGGTGCGGCGGCGGCGTTCATTGTTGATTTAAGTTGATGGTTGATAGTGGATAGTTGATAGAAAGACACAATCTCTTCGCTATCAACTATCCACTATCAACCATCAACTATTCTTACTCCACGTTCTGGACCTGTTCCTTCATGCGGTCGATGGACCCCTTGATCTCGACCACGTGTCCGGCGATGACGGCGTCGTTCGCTTTGCTGCCGATGGTGTTGGCTTCGCGGAGCATTTCCTGGGTGAGGAAATCGAGCTTTCGGCCGGCGTGTTCGGTGCTGCGGCAGGCGCTCTCGAACGCCTTGAGGTGGTGCCGGAGCCGCTGAATTTCCTCAGCAATGTCGGCCCGCTCTGCGTAGACGGCGACTTCCTTCAGCAGATCGCTCTGCTGGACCTGAAGCTGCGCTTTGCTGAGCAGATCGTTCACACGCGACGTCAGGCGGCGGTGGTATTCGTCGATCACGCCCGGTGCCCGGACTTCGATCTCGCCGAGACTCTTGGCGATGACGCCGAGGTGCTTCTGCAATTCCGTGAACAGCGCCTGGCCTTCACGGCGACGCATGTCCATCAGTTTTTCGATCGCCTGCCCGATGAGTTGGCGGATGATTTCGCCGTGCTTGGCGAGGTGATCGACGTTGTCGTCCGGCTCTTGGCAGACGCCCGGGAGCGTCAGCAGGCTGGCCATGTCGATGCGGACGGTTTCGCCGAGCGTCGCCACCTGGTGCAGCTGCTGCATGTACGACTGCAGGGCGGCCTGGTTGATGATGTAAGCGGCTTCGGCGCCGTCGACGCGCATTTTGAGAATGCACGTGATGCTGCCGCGGCCGAGCTTTTCGCGGAGCAGGGTTTCGACCTCCGGCTCCAGGCCGCTCACCGCGTCGGGCAGTTTGATGACGGCCTTGAAAAAGCGGTTGTTCAGCGAGCGGATTTCGACGGCGTAATGTGTGCCGTCCTGCTGCTGCGCTGCGTCACCAAAGCCGGTCATACTGACAATCATCGCGTCACTCCGAAGGCGGTCTTAATTGGCCGGCAGGGTCGTGGGGGCCGTGGTGTTGCTGGGGCCGGTGGTAGGCAGATTCATCTGCTTGAGCGTGTCCGACGTCACCGCACCGGCCGGGGCGGTGGTCGGTGCGCCGGCGTCGAGCTTGGTGCGCTCGTAGTGAATATTGTTGCCCAGCAGGTTCATGCCGATCGTCAGCAGCAGGAAGACGCCGAAGACGATGCTGGTCGCCCAGGTGAGCACGTCGCCGGTCTTAGCGCCGAACGCGGTGTTGCCGCCCACGCCGCCGAACGCCGCACTCAAGCCGCCGCCGCGGCCTTTCTGGATGAGCACCAGCAGCACGAGGAAAAAGCTGAGCACGAGGAACAGCAGGAGAAGCGAGTAGTAGAGAAAGGTCATCTGATTAACCGTTCGGAATGACGATTGTCGATTGCCGAGTGACGATTGAAAAACAAATCGCGTGCCGACCAATCGTCATTCGGCACTCGTCATTCGTCACTTCGCCGCGTTCACGATTCCGAGGAAGCTTTCGGCCTTGAGGGCAGCGCCACCGATGAGGCCGCCGTCGACGTCGGTTTGGCCGAGCAGGCCGGCGGCGTTTTCGGGCTTCATGCTGCCGCCGTACTGAATTCGGACGGCGTCGGCGACCGCCTTGCCGTAACGTTTTTCGAGGGCGCCGCGGATATACGCGTGAACTTCCTGCGCCTGCGCGTCGGTCGCGGTACGGCCGGTGCCGATCGCCCAGACGGGCTCGTAGGCGATAACGAGTTTGCTGGCGTCTGCGATGGTGGCGGGCAGTTCTTCGAGCTGCACTGGCAGACGGCGAAGGTGGTGCCGGCGTCACGCTCTTCGAGTTTTTCGCCGACGCAGTGGACGAGAATCAGACCGGCTTCGAGCACGGCGGCGGCCTTCTTGCCGACCAGCGCCGGCGTTTCACCGAGCACGTGCCGGCGTTCGCTGTGGCCGGTCAGGACGAAGCCGACGCCGAGGTCTTTGAGCATCGCCACGCTGATTTCGCCGGTGAACGCGCCGTTCTTTTCGAAGTAGACGTCTTGCGCGCCGACCTTCAGGGCGGTGCCCTTCACGGCTTCGGCGACGGCGTCGAGGTAGACGAACGGCGGGGCGACGCCGACGTCGACACCGGCCGGCACGCCGGCGGCGACGGCCTTGGCCAGGGCGACGGCGTCGGCCTTGGCGGTGTTCATTTTCCAGTTGCCAGCAATAAACGGTGTACGTGCCATAGTGTTTCCGGGCCCCGGCGTGGGAATTCGGCATCTTACTCAAAGCCGGCCTGCACGCAAAATTCGCGCCGGAACCGCGTCCAGACAACGATTTACGCGGGCAAGGGCGTGGGCAAGCAAGGCGACCTGGACGCCGATGCGGAAGCCACGGATGGCTCATGGGGGCGAGGTTCGGCAGGTAAAGAATCCACGGCTTCCGCCGTGGCGTTTGTTTTAGACGAAATCGGTGTGCACTGTTTTCGCCGGCCCGCGGCCCCGGCGATTGTGATCCACAGCCACGCCACCGTCGCCGTCGTCACCGCCCAGCCGGCACCCGGGTAGGTCGGCTTGAGCCATTCATAGATGTCGCGGGTCAGGTCCAGCGGCGGCGTCCGCGTCGCGAAGGCGACCAGCATTTTGCTCTCGGCCATCTGCATCAGGCTCATGGACGTCGAGCAGAGCATGAAAAACAGCCCCAGCCAGAACGAGCCGAGGTTTACGACGATCGCCATGCAGGCCAGCGTCGCGCCCCACAGCAAGTACCGTTCGTGCATTCGCGGGAAAAAGGCGAAATAGGCGATCCAGGGCAGGGCGATCGCGAGCAGAAACCGCTTGTCGCCACGCTTCTCATAACGCCCGGCCGACCAGGCGGCCAGCAGCAGGCAGACCGCGAACAGGCCCATCAGCAGGTGCGAAATCGTCAAGCCCGGCCAAATATTTTGTAGCGCCGGCACCAGGTCTTTCGACTGCCAGCGGTAGTCGGTCTGTAGCACGCCGGCGAACGAAATCGTGCGGCCGACTTCCAGGGAGTCGAATTTTTCGGCACCGTAAATCAGCCCGACCCGGAGCCAATTGATCGACCCGCCGAAAAGGGGCACGCAAAGCCAGATCGCCAGGGCGGCCATCGAAGGGACGAGCCAGCGAAGCCAGCCGGCCGGCATGCGTCGGCCGGCGATCGGGAAGCCCGTCAGCAGCAGCCAGACCCCGACGGGCAGCCAAGCGACCGCCACCACGAACGCGATTGCCGAGAAAGACGTCCCGACCATCCACGGCGAGGTCACCAGCGCAACAGCCACCGCAAAACCGATCACGAACCGCCCGGCCGCCCCGAACCGGAATCGCATGAGCGGCCAGAGCAGAAACAGCGGTGCTCCGAATAATTGTTGCCCTTTGAACAATGCCCCGACGCCGACTACGCACCCCGCGGTCAGCCAAAGGTTTCGGCCGGCGAGGAAGACCGCCCAGACGTAAAACGGGGTGACCCAGACGTCCCACGTCGGCCGGCCGTGGGAGCTGACGAGCGACGCCGGGCTGAACCAGGCGATCGCCCCGGCAAGAATCGCCAGCCAGACGCCGCTCATCGGTCGGCGTGGCGGATTGAGCGACGCCTGCCTGTCCCGCCGCAGCCAGTCCCACGCCAGCAACAGCACGCCGAGCGCGGTCATGCCTTCACAAACGGTGTTGAATCGCATGACCGGCCGATTGAATTCGAAGTCGGGCTGCCAGGTTTTGACGTCGGGCAGGCGGGCGAGTTCGGTTTTCGCCCAGACCGTCATCGCGGCAAGCCGTAGCGGCAGGTAATCGAGGAAATAGGCATTATTAATGGAGTGGGCGACGACATCATCGTAAAGCCCGAAGTAGCCGTCCTTAGCGGCGCGGCTGCCCCAGTTCCAGCCGTTCTGCATGTCGCCGTCGAAGCGAAGGAATTCGGTGGCGTACCAGACTTTTTTGCGCAGCGCGATGCCGCCGAGCGCCAGGCCGACGATGACGAGCAGTGCGAGAATGGCTTCGACGATCGAGAGCGTGCGGCGGCGTGTCATCAGGCGGGTTTACTGCCGGCCGCCACTTCCGTTGCACCGGGGCATCGCGGGCCGGGCGAAGTCTCGATATCATCTTCGCCTCACACATGGCCAAGAACATCAAAGCGCGCAAAGACGATTACGCCCAATGGTATCTCGACGTGATCAAGGCGGCCCAACTGGCGGACTATTCGCCGGTGAAGGGCTGCATGGTCATTCGGCCGGAAGGTTTCGCGATCTGGGAAGCCATCCAGCGTGACCTCGACCGCCGCTTCAAGGAAACCGGCCACGTCAATGCGTATTTCCCGCTGTTGATCCCGCAGTCGTTCCTGGCCAAGGAAGCCCAGCACGTGGAAGGCTTCGCGATGGAATGCGCGCTCGTCACGCACACGCGATTGCAGAAAGACCCGAACGGCAAAGGAATTCGGCCGGACCCGGCGAGCCAGCTCGAAGAGCCGCTGGTCGTCCGGCCGACGAGCGAAACCATCATCGGCCACATGTACGCCGAGTGGGTGCAGAGCTACCGCGACCTGCCGATTCTCATTAATCAGTGGTGTAACGTGATGCGCTGGGAGATGCGCACGCGTCTGTTCCTGCGCACAGCCGAGTTCCTTTGGCAGGAAGGGCACACCGCCCACGAGACGGCCGAGCAGGCGGAAGCGGAAACGCTGCAGATGCTCGATGTCTACGCCGACTTTGCCGAGAACACGCTGGCATTGCCCGTCGTCAAAGGCCGCAAGACCGAGAGCGAAAAGTTCCCCGGCGCGAACGTCACCTACTGCATTGAAGCCCTCATGCAGGACGGCAAAGCGCTCCAGGCCGGCACGAGCCACAACCTGGGCCAGAATTTTTCCAAGGCGTTCGACATCAAATTCCTTGGCCGTGATAACCAGCTCCAGCACGCCTGGACGACCAGCTGGGGCGTCAGCACACGACTGATCGGCGCGATGATTATGGCCCACTCCGACGACGACGGCCTGGTCGTGCCGCCGCGCGTCGCCCCGATCGTGGCAGCCATCATCCCCGTTTATAAAGGGGACGCCGAGCGGGAAACCGTCATGGCGTTCATCAATCAGATCGTCACCAAACTCGTCGGCGAAGACGAAGTGAACGCGGCCGCCAAGCGCACCAGCGGCGAAATCCCGAGCTACTTCTTCGACAAGATTTCGAACCAGAAAATCGTCGTCGATGCCCGCGATGTTCGCTCCGGCGACAAGCAGTTCCACTGGGAACAGCGCGGCGTGCCGTTCCGCTTCGAAGTCGGCCCGCGCGACGTCGCGGCCGGCGTCACCGTGCTCAAACGCCGGCTGGACCGGGCGAAAGAGTCGCTGTCGCTCGACGCCATCACGCCGGAACTGCTCAAGGGCAAGCTCGAAGAGGCGCAGAAGCTGATGTTCGACAAAGCCGTCGCGTTCCGTGCGGCCAGCACGCGGGATGCGGCGACGTACGACGAACTCAAGGCGATCATCGAAAAGAACGCCGGCTTCGTCCGCTGCTTCTACGACAGCACGCCCGAAGGCGACGCCAAACTCAAGGCCGAACTGAAGGCGACCGTCCGCTGCATTCCTCTGGAACAGCCCGGCACGGAAGGCGTCTGCATTCTCAGCGGCAAGCCAACGAAAACGCAGGTGCTGATCGCGCTGGCGTATTGAGGGTCTGCGGTAGACTCCTCGCGTGGAGTCGCCCGAGCCGCCGTTTACGATTCGCCTGACGACGTTGCCCCCCGTGCCGTGCCCGTACCTCCCGGGGCGGGTGGAGACGGTTCGCGCGATTTTGGCCTCGACCATTGATGGTGGCACGTACCGGGCGTTCCTGGACGCCAATTTCCGCCGCAGCGGCCGCATGATTTATCAGCCGGTTTGCGACGGGTGCAGCGAGTGCAAGCAAATCCGCATCCCGACATGGACGTTCGAACCGTCTACATCTCAGCGGCGAACGAAACGGCGGAATGAAGCATTAACCGTCTCGATCGACAAGCCAGTTCTGACGGACGAGAAATTCGATCTCTACGCCCGCTACGTCCGCGACTGGCACGGCAAAGAAGATGAGGCCGACGCCGAGCGGCTGCGGTCATTTCTCTACGACGCGCCGTTGCAGGCGCTGGAATTCTGCTACCGCGATGAAGCCGGCAAGCTGCTGGCGGTCGGGCTCTGTGACGTGATGCCGGACGTGCTCAGCAGCGTCTATTTCTATTTCGACCCGGCCGAGGCGAAACGCGGGCTCGGAACCTACGGCGCGATCTACGAAATCGAATGGGCCGCCCGGAACGGGTTCACGTATTACTACCCCGGCTATTACATCCGCGATTGCCCGGCCATGAGTTACAAGGCAAATTTCCGGCCCGCCGAGGTGCTCGAATCCGAAAATGTCTGGCGAATTCTCCCCTGAAAGCGGCGACAACGGCAGGGTGGTTATCGCTAACGTCGCAAGGCTTTTAACCTCAGGCCGTTTCACGCTATACTCCCGACCCCGTGAGTTTGCGGCTGCAACGAACCATCTCCCGTGAAGTCTCCCTCAGCGGCGTCGGCCTGTTCACCGGCGCACGCCGGAGAGCTGACCTTTACGCCCGCCGGCGTTGATGCCGGCATCACCTTCGTCCGCAAGCTCGGCGAGAAGGTCGCGACCATTCCCGCGATGGTCAGCAACGTCATCAAACGCCCACGCCGCACCTGCCTGAAGAATGGCACACTGCACATCGAAACCGTCGAGCACTGCCTGGCCGCACTCACGGGCCTGGGCGTCACGAACGCCACGGTCACCCTGAGCGGCAGCACGACCGGTGAAATCCCGATGGGCGACGGCAGCAGTGAAGCCTTCGCGGAAGTGCTGGAAGACGCCGGCGTCATCGAGCAAGACCGCCCGATCGAGCCGCTGATCATCCGCAAGCCGTTGCAGGTGAACCTCGGCGACGCCACGCTCGCCGCCTTGCCCGGCCCGACGGACAAGCTGGAAATCATCTACGACTTCGAAGCCGGCCCGCCCGTCGGTCGGCAGGTTTTTGTGTTCCATCTTGGTGAAGACGATTTCCGCAAAAATCTGTCGCCCGCCCGCACGTTCGTGTTCGAACACGAGGCAGAGGAACTCAAAAAACGCGGTTTCGGCGGACACCTGACGCCCAAAGACCTGCTCGTGCTCGGCGAGCAGGGGCCGATCGATAACGCGTTTCGCTTCGACAATGAATGTGTCCGCCACAAGGTGCTCGACCTGATCGGCGACCTCACGCTCACCGGCCGCCCGATTTTCGGCCGGCTCGTGGCGCATCAAGTCCGGGCACGAGCTCAATCACCTGATGGCGCGCAAGCTCGTCGAGCACGCCGACAGCACCTGGCGGGAAAGCCTGCTGAGCCGCGAAACGTCCGCGATGGACATTCGGCAGATTCAGCGCATCCTGCCGCACCGGTTCCCGATGCTGCTGGTCGATCGGGTGCTCGAAATCCAGGGCGACGTCCGTGCGATCGGCGTCAAAAATGTCACGAATAACGACATTTTCTTCCAGGGGCATTACCCCGGCAGCCCGATCATGCCCGGCGTTTTGATCGTGGAAGCCCTCGCCCAGCTCGGCGGTATTCTGCTCAGCCAGAAACTAGAACACACCGGCAAGCTTGCGGTGTTGCTGAGCATGGATAAGGTGAAAATGCGAAACCCGGTCGTGCCGGGCGATCAGTTGTTGTTGGAAGCAGTCGCCGTGCGGGTCAAAAGCCGCACCGGCCATATCCGCTGCAAAGCGTACGTGTCGGACAAGGTCGCCGCCGAGGCGGAGATCAAGTTCATGCTCGTCGATGCCGAGCCGGTGTGAGCGGCTGGCGTAACACGCCCGGCGGTTGTCCGGGCGATTGAGGGAAGAGCGCAGAAGCGAAATGAGTTTGATTCACCCGACGGCCATTATCGAACCAGGCGCCCAACTCGGCGAGAACGTGCGAGTCGGCCCGTTCTGCGTGATCGGCCCGAATGTCACCGTCGGCGACGGCACGATCCTTCACAGCCGCGTCACCATCGTCGGGCATACGACGATCGGCAAAAACAACGAAATCCACCCGAACGCCGTCCTCGGTTCACCGCCACAAGACCTTAAATACCGTGGCGGCCCGACGCGATTAGAAATCGGCGACAACAATCAAATCCGCGAAGCCGTCACGGTCCACACCGGCACGGAAGCGGGCATCGGCCTGACGAAAATCGGCAGTGGCAACCTGCTGATGGTCAACGCCCACATCGGCCACAACGCCGTCTTCGGCGACCGCTGCCTCGTCGGCAACAACGTCATGATCGCCGGCCACGTCAACTGCCGCGACGGGGCGGCCCTCATGGGCGGCGTCGGCGTGCACCACTTCGTGACGATCGGCGAATACGCGTACATCGCCGGCTACGCTCGCGTCATGCACGACGTGCCGCCGTACGTCAAAGTCGATAACAACGGCGCCGTCCGCGCGGTGAACCATGTCGGCCTCAAGCGCAACGGTTTCACGGAAGACGACCTCCACGCTATCGACGCCGCCGCCCGGCAGCTGTTCCTCGGCCGCGCCAAGCCGATGGCGACCACGCTCGCCGAACTCGAAGGCAAGCCGGAAATCAACCCGCGCGTGAAGTACATGGTCGACTTCCTACACCGCCGTAATCTCGGCCGCCACGGGCGGTATCTCGAGTCGCTGCGGTCGCACTGATCGCCGCCGTCGGGGGCGTTTTTTCGTCACTGGCGAAACATCCCGAACCTTGGCAGCCATCCGCACTTGTTTATTTATTTGTATAGGCCTGCCGTTTTTCGGATCGGTCGTTACAATCCGGCCCCGACATGACATCGGTGCGTCTCGACCACGTTAGCAAACGCTTTGGCAACCAAACCGCTCTAGACGACATCGACTTAACGATCGAAGCCGGCGAGTTGTTTTTCCTCCTCGGGCCCAGCGGTTGCGGTAAATCCACTCTTCTGCGAATGATCGCCGGCCTGCACGGCCCGACCACCGGCCGCGTGCTGTTCAACGGCAAAGACGTTACGAACCTCGGCACCGAGCAGCGGAACGCCGTCATGTGTTTCCAGAGCTACGCGCTCTGGCCGCACATGGACGCCCGCCAGAACATCCGCTACGGCCTGGAAGTGCGAAAAGTCCCCAAGGCTGAGGCGGACGCCCGCGTGGAAGAAGCCGTCGAAATGGTGCAACTCGGCCGCTTCGCTTCCAAGAAGCCCAACGAAATGTCCGGCGGCCAGCAGCAGCGCGTCGCGCTCGCCCGGGCCCTCGTCGTCAAACCCGACTGCCTGCTGCTCGACGAGCCGTTGAGCAACCTGGATGCGAAGCTGAGGCTGGAGATGCGGACGGAAATCCGCCGCATCTGCCGCGCGAGTGGCCTGACGGCGATTTACGTCACGCACGACCAGAAGGAAGCCCTCAGCATCGCCGACCGCATGGCCGTGCTGAACTTCGGCAAGGTCGAACAGATCGGCCGGCCGCAGGACTTGTACCTTCGCCCGAAGAATAAATTCGTCGCCAATTTCATGGGCGAAACGAATTTCATCGAAGGCGTGGTCGCCGAGGCGACCGCCGACGCCGTCGTCTTCGACACGCCGCTCGGCCGCGTCGTCAGCAGTCAGAAAGCTGACGGCGTCGCGGCGGGTCAGAAAGTGACGCTTTCAATCCGCCCCGAAACGATCAAGCTCAATGCCGCCGGCCCCGCCGTGAATCGGTTTGATGCCACAGTCCATGACACGATCTACCTCGGCGAAGTCGCCCAGCACGTCGTCTCCATCACCGTCGGCGGCAAGAAGACCGAGCTTCGGGCGTTCGAACTGAACCCGAAAGTCGTCGCCCGCGACGGCGCGACCGAAGCGGCCGTCGTGAGTGTCGATCCGTCCGATGTCGTCATCCTGAAGGACTAAACGAAGTGGCCAAAAATATTGCCATCCTCGCCGTCCTTGCGCTGATCATTGCGCATGCCGTTCGTCTTCCGTCAGAAGCCGCCGCAGGGCGACTGGCAGCCGGGCGATCCGGTGATCGTCGTCGTCAGCCCGCACAACGAGGCGATCCGTTTCGAGTTCGCGCAGGCGTTCTCGAAGTGGCACAACGCGAAGTACGGCAAGCCGGTGAAGATCGACTGGCGGAACATCGGCGGCACGACCGAAATCAGCCGCTATCTCGCCAGTGAATACGCCGCCTCGACCAAGGCCTGGTGGACGAACGACAAGAAAAACGGCTGGCCCGGAATCGCGGCCGACGACGTCACCAAATCCACGCCGCCCGCGGATAAAGACGGCGCAGTGATCTGGAAAGCGTATCGCGAAACCGATTCGCCGGACGCGATCACCTGCAAGATCGACCTCTTCTTCGGCGGCGGCGAGTTCGATCACTCGAACGCCTTCCGTTCCGGCTTCACCGTGCCGGTCGAAAAAGAGCTGCCCGCCGAGCTGTTCAAGAAAGACGGCATTGACCTCATCCCGGCCAGTTTCGGCGGCGAAACGTGGCGCACGCCGAGCGTGATGGGCAACGTCGTCAGCACCTTCGGCGTGATTTACAACGTCGACCGCATCAAAGAACTCGGCATCACCACGCCGCCGGCGCAGTGGAACGACATGGCCGACTTCAAATACTTCGGCCAGGTCGGCCTGGCCGACCCGACGAAGAGCGGCTCGATCGCCAAGGCGTTCGAAATGATCGTGCACCAGAAAATGCATGACGCGCTCGTGGCAGCGGGTTTCGATGACCCGCAGATCGCCGCGAACGAAAAAGTCATCGCCGATTACAAGAAATCCAAAGGCGCCGCCTACCAGCGCGGCGACGTGCCCGAGGGCCTTGCCGCCTATCAGGCTGCCCTCGAAAAAGGCTTCGTCGACGGCTTGGCGCTGGTGCAGAAAATCGGCGCCAACAGTCGTTACTTCACAGACTCCGCCAGCAAGGTGCCGATCGACGTGAGCGTCGGCGATGCCGCCGTCGGCATGGCGATCGACTTCTACGGCCGCTTCCAGGCGGAAGCCACGCGGGCCCCGGACGGCAGCGAGCGGATGAAGTTCGTCACGCCCGTCGGCGGCACGAGCGTCAGCGTCGACCCGATCAGCCTGCTCCGCGGCGCGGGCGGCAGTGCGACGACGCCAGAGGCTCAAAAAGAAACCCGCCAGACCGCGATCCACTTCATTGAGTTCATCCTCAGCGAAGACGGCCAGAAGCTCTGGACCTACAAACCCGGCACGCCCGGCGGTCCTGAAAAGTATGCCCTGCGTCGCCTGCCGATTCGTCGGTCGTTCTACCCGTCCGCCAACCCGGCCCTCGACGCGCTCGCTAAAGAGCACGACAGCCACGCCACCGATGACTTGGCCGATCCGCACATCGATCCGTACGTCGTCGGCAAGCAATTCACCTATTACCCGCGTTGGACGGCCGACCATTTTGCGTTTTTCCGCTACATCGTCCGCGCGATGTGCATGGACGCCGGCGATGAACTGAAAGCGGCGTGGAAGCGATCGAACGTCAACAAAACGCCGTGGACGTTTGAACTGCCGACGCTGCACCTATCGACATCCGACGGCAAGTCAGCCGACGTGCAGTTAAATTGGCGGACCGCGCCGGATGTGGCGGGCAAGAAGTATGACTCGATCGAAGTGATGCGGGTTCTGACGCAATCGTTCCAAGACCAGTACCGGAAGACCAACTGATGCGCCGCTCGACTGCCCTGATCATCTCGTCGATTCTGGTGGCCGTCTTCGCGGTGGCCTTCCTGTGGCCGCTGGGGCGGATCGTGCAGCGTGGGTTCTTCGATGACACCGGCAACTTCACGCTGCGGTTCATCGCGGAGGTGTTCAAAAATCCGATCTACCGCGACGGCCTGATCAACAGCCTGAAGATCGCCGTCGGCACGACCACGCTGGTGACGCTGATCGCCGTGCCGCTGGCCTGGCTGGCGAATAAATATCAGTTCGCCGGCAAGAGCGCGTTCCAGGGCCTGCTGCTCGTGCCGATGATCCTGCCGCCGTTCGTCGGGGCGATCGGTTTTCAGCAGATCCTCGGCCAGTACGGCACGCTTAACGCACTACTACACCTCGGCCCGGTCGACTGGCTCGGCAGCGGGCAATACTGGGGCGTGATCATCCTGCAGGCGCTCGGCCTGTATCCGATTTTGTATCTCAATGTCGCCGCCAGTCTGGCGAACATTGACCCGGCCATGGAACAGGCCGCCCAGAACCTCGGCAGCACGGGTTGGCAGCGGTTCTGGCGCATCACGCTGCCGCTGATCATGCCCGGCCTCTTCGCGGGCGGCACCATCGTCTTCATCTGGAGTTTCACCGAACTCGGCACGCCGCTGATCATGCAGTACACCCGCTGCACGCCGGTGCAGGTGTTCGACGCACTCAAAGACATCGGCACGAGCCCGTTCCCGTACGCGCTCGTCTTCGTCATGCTGGCGGCGAGTCTGCTTCTCTACGTGCTCGGCAAATTCGTCTTCGGCCGCCAGAGCTACGCCATGCAAAGCAAGGCGGCCACGCATGCTACGGTCGATAAGGCGACAGGCTGGCGCGCGGTGGTGATCCCGCTGGCGTTTCTGGCCGTCTGTGGCGCGGCGCTGCTGCCGCACGTCGGCGTGGTTCTGACGGCGTTCAGCAAGAGCGGCAGCTGGTACCAGACCGTCCTCCCGAGCGTCTACACCACCGCCAATTTCGAAGAAGCGCTCGGCCATAGCATGACGGTCAGCAGCATTCGCAACAGCCTGCTGTTCAGCGGCATCGCGGTGTGCGTGAACTTGGTGATCGGCGTGATGGTGGCGTTCATCGTCGTCCGCTCAAATCTGCCATTCCGTGGCGTGCTCGATACGCTCGCCATGCTACCGCTGGCCGTGCCGGGCATTGTGATGGCGTTCGGTTATCTGGCAATCAGCAGCATGCTGGCGAACCAGCCGTGGGTGAAGGAAAACGCCTTCTTTAAGACGTTGTTCGATGTCCGGACGAACCCGACGCTTTTCCTCGTCGTCGCCTACGCCGTGCGGCGATTGCCGTACATGGTGCGTAGCGCCGTCGCCGGTCTGCAGCAGACGAGCGCCACGCTCGAAGAAGCCAGTGCGAACCTCGGTGCGAGTGGGGCGACGACCATTCGCCGCATTACGGTCCCGCTGATTCTGGCGAATCTCATTGCCGGTGCGATGTTGGCCTTTGCGTTCAGCATGCTGGAAGTCAGCGACAGCCTGATGCTGGCGCAGCGGGCGGACTACTTCCCGATCACGAAAACGATTTACGAACTGTTCCAACTGATCGGCACGGGCAAATATCTGGCCAGTGCGCTCGGCGTTTGGGCGATGGTGTTCCTGGCGGCGACGATCCTTGGCGCCAGCACGATCCTGGGCCGCAAGATGGGCGCGATTTTCCGGGTGTGATCGAACACGGGCCGACTCGCCGAGGCGTCGACTCGTCGATACACTCCCCGGCATGTCACGTCGCCTTGTCGCTGCTGCCGCCTTGACCGTCGTCACGCTCGCCGGTTGTTCGTCCGAGCCGGACCCGCGTCCGCTCGGCACCGATCAGTTTTACCGCCGCGACGACCGCGGCGGGGCGATCCTGCCCGGCCCGCGTGCCCCGGAGTCGCCGACCGTCAACCCACGCCCGGCCGACCCGACTCAGACGCCCGCCGCCGGCAACGCCGCGCCGACGGCGGAAAGCCTGCAGTTCGTGACGCAGCAAGTAAAGCCTGTCGTGCCGACGACGCTCCCCGCCGAGGGTGAAGCCAAGACGCCCAAGCCGATTAACTACGAGGTGGGCCAGTACGTGTCGGTCGGCGCGATCATTGCCGAGGTGAACGGCTCGCCGATCTACGCCGACGACGTCGTCCGCTCGATCGCACCCCTGTTGGCGGCCCGCGCAAAGGATTTGGAAGAGCAGCCGTTCCGCAGCCTGGCGTCGACCGAAATTAATCGGCAGGTGGACGACATGATCCGCGCCGAAGTCGCCTACGCCGCCGCCGACCGTAACACCACCGCCGAAGACAAAACCATGGCCGAGCGGATCACGCAGCAATGGCGGGATCGGCTGAAGACGGAAAGCAAAGGCTCGATGGAAGAGGTCCGTCGCAAATTTCGCGATCAGGGCCAAACCTATGACGAGGCTGCGAAGGAACAGTACCGCCGCAATCTCGTTCGTGTTTTCTATTCCAAAAAGCTTTTCCCTCGCATCCAGGTTACGGCCGACGACATGCGGCGGTACTACGACACGAACAAAGACAGCGAATTCACCCAGCACGACCGCCTCACGTTCCGCCTGATCAAAATCACGGCTACCGCGATGGGGTCTGATGACGCCGCCCGCAAGAAGATCGACGAATTGGCCGCCCGGGCAAAACGCGGCGAAGACTTCGCGACGATCGCCGGCGAAATCAATAACGACGCGATGCTCCTTAAAAACAAAGGCCTCATCGGCCCCGTCGACCGGAACGCGTTTAAGGTCGACAAAGTCGAGCAAGCGCTCTGGGCGATCAACGCCGGTGAAGTCACGCCGGTGATTCAAGACGGCAGCGATTACTACCTCGCAAAGCTCGAAACCAAATCCCTCGGCCGCATCGCAGGCTTCGACGAAGCGGCCGTGCAGAGCAAGGTCTTGGAAACACTCCGCAGCGAACAGTTCGCCCGCATGCGGCGTGACCTGGAAAACCAACTCCGCCAGGACTCGGTCGTTGCCAAAAATGAACAGGTCTTCTCAACGACGCTGTCGATGGCGATGCAGAATTATCCGAAGTGGCACGAGTAGCAGTCGCTGCTGTTTCCTAAGAAGTTGAATCCACCTAAGCCGTGCCCTCGTAACGTAAGTTGCGAGGGCACGGCTCGTTGCGTGACGGGCTTAGGCTGATCTTCGTGTGCCATCCGGAAATGAAATCGGATTAATTCTGAAACGAAGACTTGCCGAAATGATTGCACTGGCTAATACTTAGCTTGTGCAATCATTATCAGGGGCAAGTAAATCGAAGCGATCGGGCGTTCGGCCGGATGTCACGGCGTGCGCAGGAGTTGTTGACGCACCTGCCGACGGTGATGGACTTTTTCCGTTGTTCGGTCCGGCAGGGGCGTGCGAAAGGGCTGTCTGTGCCTCAGCTTCGTGCGTTGATCCGGATTGACCGGGGCGGCGGGCTTTCGGATGTCGCCTGTTGGCTCGGCGTGACGCTGCCGTCTGCCTCGCGGCTGATTTCTGGTCTCGTCTCGAAGGGATACCTCACACGCTGTGAATCGTCTGAGGACCGGCGTGTTCGGAATCTCGCGTTGACGGCTTCGGGCCGAAAGGTTCTGAGCGACGCCTTCGACGTTTCCCGCCAAGCCATGGCCGGCGAACTTGCCCGGCTGACCGACGCCGAATGCCAGGACATCGCCAAAGCGGTTCGGCTGCTCGGCGGGGTCTTTGCGGATGACGTAACTGAGTAAAAACTATGTGGATCGTTAAACTGGCCTTGCACCGCCCGTACACGTTCGTTGTTGCCGCGATTCTCGTGGCAATCCTCGGGATTTATGCCATCAAATCGATGGCGACGGACATCTTCCCGAACATCAATATTCCCGTCATCAGCGTCATCTACCAGTACACCGGCATGAGCGCCGATGAGATGGAGAAACGCATCGTCACGCCTTACGAGCGTATCCTGACGACGACGGTCAATGACATCGAGCACATCGAAAGCCAGTCGATCACCGGCACCGGTGTCGTCAAGCTTTACTTCCAGCCCGGCGTCGACATTGCCACCGCAAACGCGCAGGTGACAGCCGTCTCGCAGACTGCGCTTCGACAGATGCCGACAGGCGTGCAACCGCCGCTGATTCTCCAGTACAGCGCGAGCAACGTTCCAATCATTCAGTTGTCGCTTTCGAGCGAAACTGTGCCGGAACAGCAGATGTTCGATCTGGCGACGAACGTTCTCCGCCCGAAGCTGATCACCATCCCCGGCATCCAGGTTCCGTATCCGTACGGCGGTAAACAACGCCAGGTCATGGTCGACCTTGATCCCGAACGCATGTGGGCACGCAATGTCTCGCCGGCAGACGTTTCGGCGGCGATCAATGCGCAGAACATCATCGTTCCGTCCGGCACGGCGAAAATCGGCGCGCAGGAATACCAGGTTCGCCTTAATGCGAGTCCGGAGCAGGTCGCCCTGATCAATGACCTGCCGATCAAGACGATCTCGAATGACGATGGGACAAAAACCACCGTTTTCGTCAAAGACGTCGCGCACGTTCGTGACGGTTTCCAGGTGCAAACGAATATCGTTCACTCTAATGGCCAACGCGGCGTGCTGATTTCAATCTATAAGAACGGCGGGGCGAGCACGCTCGATGTCGTCGATGAGGTCAAAGGGATGCTACCCGAGCTGCAGGCCGCCTTGCCGCCGGGTGCACGTGAAGGTTTGAAGATTACGCCGCTGTTTGACCAGTCGGTCTTCGTTCGTGCGAGCGTCGAGGGCGTGATTCACGAAGCCGCGATTGCGGCAGGTCTGACGGGGTTGATGATCCTGTTGTTCCTCGGTTCGTGGCGCAGCACGTTGATCGTCGTGATTTCGATCCCGCTTTCGATCCTGGTTTCGATCATCATCCTCAAGCTGCTCGGCGAAACGCTCAACACGATGACGCTCGGCGGCATGGCGCTGGCGGTCGGTATTCTCGTCGACGACGCCACGGTCACGATCGAAAACATCCACCGAAACCTGCACATGCGTAAGCGACTGGTTCAGGCCATCCTGGACGGTGCACAGGAAATCGCCGTGCCGGCGTTCGTCGCGACGATCTGTATCTGTCTGGTGTTCACGCCAGTGGTGCTGATCCCGGGCGCGGCGAAATTCCTGTTCACGCCGCTGGCGATGTCGGTGGTGTTCGCCATGATGACGAGCTACCTGCTGAGCCGTACGCTCGTCCCCACCCTCATTCACTACCTGCTGGCCGCCGAGGTAGAGATGTATGGCGGCCAGCTCGATCCGAACGACCCTCACGCCCACCCGGAAAAGAAGAGCCATTTCGCCCTGAAACTCGGCCTGATCATCGGTGCGGCGGTGCTGGCGTCGGCGATGGTGCTGATCGGTGCTACGCCCGTCGGGGCGATGGTTCCGGCGGTTCAACAGCCGATTAAGTCGTTCTTCAGCGAGAACTTCGGCAACGGGATCGACTTTCTCCGCAATGTCGTGCTGATCGTGCTGGTCGTCGGCGTGATCTGGGCGACGGTGAAGTACAACCTGATCTGGCGGGTTCACTTCGCGTTCAATCGCCAATTCGAACGCCTGCAGCACGTCTACGGCCGATTGCTGGCCTGGACGCTGAAGCACCGCGCGGTCTTCGCCCCGGCATTTGCCGTGGTTGCGCTGGGCTCGACCGCATTGTTCTGGTTCGTCGGGAAAGATTTCTTCCCTGCCGTCGATGCTGGGCAGATTCGTCTGCACGTTCGTACGCCGGCTGGCACGCGTATTGAGCAGACAGAACGGTACTACGCGCAGGTGCAGGAAGTCGTTCGCCGCGTCATTCCTGATGAAGAAATCAGCGTGGTGCTCGACAACATCGGTATCCCGAACAGCGGTATCAACCTATCGCTCAGCGACGGCTCGGTGATGGCGCCATCGGAAGGCGAAGTGCTGGTTTCGCTTAATGAAGGCCACAAGCCGACCGAGGGTTACATCAGCCAACTTCGCCGTGAAATTGCGAAGGATTTGCCCGACCTGGTCGTCTGGGCGGCTCCGGCGGACATTTCAACGCAGGTGCTGAACTTCGGTCTGCCGGCGTCGATCGACGTGCAAATCGCCGGGCCGTTGCGTAATGCCGATCAGAATCGCGCCATTGCGATGCAGATTCAGGACGATCTGGCAAAAGTCCCCGGTGTTGTCGATCGTCGTCTGCAGCAGGTCGCGTTGACGCCCGACATTCGGCTGAATGTTGACCGAACGCTCGCCGGCCAGCTCGGCGTTACTCAGCGTGACGTCGCCAGCGATCTGCTGATCTCACTCAGCTCCAGTAACCAGACGGCCCCGAACTTCTGGCTCAATAACCAAAACGGCGTGAACTACAGCATTTTTGTGCAGACGCCGCAGTATCGGATCGAGAACCCGAACGACCTGACGAATACGCCGATCGTGCCGACGGCGGGCGGCGGTTTCTCATCGCAGACGCAGTTGCTCGGCAACCTGGCCACGCTTAGCCGTGGCACGTCGGCGACCAACGTCACGCACTACAACATCAATCCGACATTCGACGTGCTCCTCAGTGTGCAGCATCTGGACCTCGGCCGGGTTGCCAAGCAGGTGAAGGCGGTCGTCGACAACTACAAGGACAAGCTCCCGATCGGTTCATCGATTGCCCTGCGCGGCCAGGTGCAGAGCATGGACAACTCGTTCTTCTGGCTCGGCATCGGACTGGCGTTCGCGGTGGTGCTGGTCTATCTGCTGATGGTGGTGAACTTCCAGTCATGGACAGACCCGCTGATCATCCTGATGGCCCTGCCGGGCGCGGCTGCGGGCATTCTCTGGATGCTCTGGGCGACCCACACCCCGCTCAGCGTGCCGGCCCTGATGGGCGCACTCATGAGCACCGGCGTGGCGACGGCGAACAGCATTCTGCTGATTACCTTCGCGAATGACCAACGCAAAGCCTTCAATATGAATGCCCATGACGCCGCTCTGAGTGCCGGCATGACGCGACTGCGTCCTGTCATCATGACGGCAACGGCGATGATCATCGGCATGCTGCCGATGAGTCTGGGCCTGGGCGACGGCGGCGAACAGAACGCGCCGCTGGGCCGAGCAGTCATCGGCGGGTTGTCGTTGGCTACGGTCGCGACGCTGTTCTTCGTGCCGGTCGTTTATAGCGCGTTGCGTCGTCATGCGATTGTTACGCAGGTCGAAAAGGAATTGGAATAAACATCATGTCTACTCCCTCTGAAATCAGTGCCGATGAGACCAAGGTCTACGACGGCAAGCCGGCGGAAACGCCACACGCGGTTCCCAACACGGATCACGGTCATGGTGGCCACGACGGGCCGCAGATGAATCTCGAGCCAATGCCTACCGGCGTCGTCGCTCTGCTCGGCGTCGGCTTTCTGGGCCTGCTCGCCGTGCTGCTCGTGCTCGGCTGGCTTCCGCGCCAGCGTGCCAATGAGGCGGCGAATGAAGACATGCAGGCACAGGCGAACATGAAGCCCGTCGTCGGCGTCTCCTCGCCGAAGCCGCCCGCGGCATTGCCCGCCCTGGAAATTCCTGGCGATGCCCAGGCGTTCCAAGTCACCGATATTTATCCGCGTGCGAGTGGCTACCTGAAGAAACGCCTCGTCGACATCGGCGACAAGGTCCAGGAAGGGCAGCTGCTGGCTGAGATCGACGCGCCGGAAGTCGTCGCCCAGCTCGCCGCCGCCAAGGCCGGCCTTGAACAGTCGCGTGCAGCGGCTGCTAAAGCGCGTGACGATTTCAATCTCACGGAAGCCACGTATCAGCGTTACGAAACGTTTGCGAAAACGGGTGGCGTGACGCAGCAGCAACTCGACGAACGCCGTTCGGCCTTCACCAGCGCCAAAGCGACGCTCGCCGCCGCCGACGCCAACGTGCAGGCCGGCGAAGCAGAGGTCGAACGACTGACGTCACTCGTCGGCTTCACGAAAGTGACCGCACCGTTCACCGGCACGATCACCACGCGTGGCTATGATGTCGGCGCCCTGCTGTCCGCAGGCAGTGCCGGGCGTGAAATCTTCCAGATCGCTCAGGTCGATACGCTGCGTGTGTTTATTGATATTCCGCAGTCGTACGCGTCTTTTGTAATTCAGGGCTCGCCGGTGCAGTTCAATGTCCGGAACTTTCCGGGCAAAAAATTCGACGGCTTCATCGCCCGAACCTCCGGCGCGATCAGCCAATCGTCTCGTACGATGCGCGTTGAGGCTGACTTTCCGAACAAAGAAGGCCTGCTCTATCCCGGCATGTACGGCACGGTTCGCTACGAAATGAAGCAGAACGCGCCCGAACTCGTGATCCCGTCCAGCGCCCTGGTTTTCGGCCCGGACGGCATGCGGGTGGCACTGGTCGATGCGGACAACAAGGTTCGCTATCGGAATGTGTCGCTCGGGGCTGACCTCGGTACAGAAGTCGAAATCACAAAAGGCGTGGAGAAATCAGATCGCGTGATTTCGAACCCGAGCGAACGCCTCATTGAAGGCCTGGAAGTGCAGATCGCGAGCACCCAGAAGAAAGAAAACGCTGCCCCGGCCGACAAGCCGACGCAGCCCTCTAAGTCGGAGACCGCCGCGCGATGAAACGCCGAACTCTCATCCATTTTCTTGAAGTCGTGACATTGGTTGCGGCAACGGGTTGTCAGGTCGATCAGTCGAAAGAAGTTTCGCTGTATCGCAAACAGCTCGATGCCACCAGTCCGCAGGCGCCGTCGTACGACGGTGACGTTGCGCTAAACCTGATCGACGCGCTCGCCCTGGCGAACCGCGGTAACGAACAGCTCGGCCTGAGCGGCGAAGACTACGTGCAGGCGATCATCGCCAAGCACCGTGCGGTCGCCGCCTTCCTGCCGACACTCAGCTTCCGGCCGTCGTTCACGCTGCAGCAGACGCCGCACAATACGACGTCCGTGCCGAACTCATTGCTCAGCAGCGGTTACCGTCGGATCAACGGCAACATGTCGTACCAGACACAGGCACCGGTCGTCGGGCAGATGAATCTGTTCAACGGCGGCGGCGACCTGGCGACCCTGCGGTCGGCCGAAGCGACGATCGAACAGCGTCGGCAGGCATTGCTTAACACGCAGATGCTCATCATGCGCGACGTCGCGGAAACGTACTACGCCGTGTTGCGTGCCGAGCGATCCGTTGCCGTGCTGACCGACACGCTTCATGTGCAGCAGGCACGCCTTAAAGACGTTCAGCAACAGTTCGCCAACGGCCTGGCGACGAATCTTGCTGTTTCGCAAACGCGGGCGCAGTTGGATTCGACTCGCGCGTCGCTGGTGGTCGCTGACGGCGACGTGAAAAATTCACGTAGCATGCTGGCTTTCCTGATCGGCGTGCCGCACGTGCGTGGGAAGCTGACCGACGGCTTTGCGTCACCCGCCACGGTCGGTGACATCGATGCTTTCGAGCAACAAGCCGTGCACGGCCGCAATGATTTGCTCGCCGCCGCAGCCGACATCACCGCCGCTCGCGAGCGCGTGACGGCCGCCATTTCTCAGTATTACCCGTCCGTATCGCTGAACGTGCAGGGCTTCCTGTATCGGGAATACTACACCGACGCCAGCAAATGGGCGGCCATTCTGCAGGTGAACCTGCCGATCTTCAGTGCAGGGCTGATCGAAGCCGACGTTCGCACCGCCTGGTCACAACTCCGGCAGGCGGCTTTGAACGAGTCGTACGTGCGAAGACAGGCACTCAATGACGTTCAGCAGGCGTACCAGAACCTCATTACATCAGACGCGCGGGTTTCGGCGTTGCGTGATGAGGTGAGTGCCGCTGAAGATGCCTATCGGCAGTCGCGCGACGCGTTCAACGCCAACCTGGCCATCAACCTTGACGTGCTGACGAGTCAGAACCAGTTGCTCGAGTCGCAACTCGAATTGGCCGGCGCTGAATACGATCGCTCTGTCTATTATCTCGATCTGATGCGAGCAACCGGCGAATTGACCGTGAACCATGTCATCGCGTTAATCGCATCACCGGTCGTCACGACCTCGCCGACAACCGCCCCGACAACGCAACCGTAATAAAGCGTAAAACTTTTGCGCCGTCCCGCATCAACGCGTGGCCCGTTTCGCGGTTCATCCCGCAGCGGGCCACGCGTTTTTTGTGGCACGCATGCGCAAAAGGACGAGTGATGACAAAGGCGAAGTTGTCCGTAGCAATGTTGTTCGTATGTGCTTCTCTCGCGATGGCACAATCCGCCCCTGCCGACAAAGAAGCCGCGTACGCGAAGATGATTGATGAGCGGGCAGATAAGATCATGCAGCCGCTCAAACTGGATGACGCCAAACGCGCCGTCGTTAAGGCGATCATGCTGGATCATTACCGTTACCTGCGTCAGTGGGACGATGCGAATGCACCAAAGTTAAAGGAACTCAATAGCCTGCAAAATGAAGCGATCAAGGCCAAGGATCCTGCGAAAGTCGACGCCCTTAAAGAACAGATCGCCGGCATTCGGGGGACAAAATCGCCAGAGCATGAGCAGTTCATCCGCAATCTCGTCAAAGTCATCCCATTCACACAGGTGAATGCCATCAAAGACGGCATGAGCTACAACTACGTCAATACCCGCATGGCCATCATGGAAAAACTGGGTCTGACGCCGGAGCAGCGGACGGAGATTCGCGACATGCTGGTTGCCACGCGCGAAATCGCCATGGATGCAGGCACGAGCGATGAAAAGCACAAGCTCTTCGGTGAAACCCTCGGCCGCATATCGCTCCGCGTTCTCACACCTGACCAAAATGCCGAACTCGAAGTGATGAAGGGCAAACCGCGGAAAACCCCCACGACTGCCGCCACGAAACCGAGTTAATTGCGCATTTTGGTAAAAGAATTTTTTTAATTGGGAACTCACATCGCTTTAGGTGTGGCAGAATACCGCCACGACGTTGACCTGCGGAGAGGTCGACGGTCGCGGTGGAGTGCTTCACTTTTGTGAGTGATCGGTCACTTCGGCGCGACGTGCATCTCTAAGCCGACCCGTTCGGCGTACACCTTGGTTTCCTGGGATAGCGGCCCGGGAATCTTCGTCGGCGGATTTTCTGTCGACACTGCCCGGGCAATTCGGGCAGGCATTTCTATGGAGGACTGGAGTGATGCGGAAACATTCTGTACTGACGGCGGCCACGGCAGCAGTGGCACTCGTAAATGCCTTTGGTCAAACCTCGTATGCCTTGGATGTGCATTCGACCGACTACAACGGCTCCAGCACTCCCGGCACATTCAGCTGGGCTTCAGCCAATATCTGGAGCGATGACCTCGTTCCGGACAGCTCCACCTCTGTCGCAAATATTTCGACGTTAACTACGTTATCAACGGGTACGGGAATCACGTTGGACGCGAGTCGAACGTTGGCCGGTCTTGGCTTCAATAATGCCTTGGCTCAGACTGGTACCGGACAACTCACGATCACCGGCGGCACACCTTCAACGAGCCGGTTCACATTGCTGAGTGAATCCAATGGCGTGCCCTCGGATACGACTTCCGCGCCGGCAATTTACGTCGCCCCGAGCATTACTGCTGAAGCGATCCAGATTAACGTTCCTATCACTCTCGGAAACACCGCAACAGCCGGGCACACTGCCTACATCGTTAACGATGCGACCAGTACCGCAAAGTCGATTGTCTTCAATAATGCGATCACACAATACGTTGACACGACAGACCCATTGAACCCGGTCTCCTCCTCGTGGGGTGTCACGTTCACACGAGCCGCTGCAGCAAATGCCAGTGTTTATTTGGAGATGAAAGGTTCAAACGCGTCGAACTGGTCAGGTGATACCGTTATCGACACCGGCCTGCGGTTGTATAACGCACTGTTGCCTTACGGTGCGGGCAAGGGCGACGTCACCATTACAACGAATGGAACGCTTCGTAGCGGTTGGAACAGTGGTTCCGCTGTCATTAATGGACTTAATGGGGCGGGCGCGATCATTTTCGCCTCAGCGCGAGATTTCACAGTCGGTGCGAGCGGTAGTAATGGTGCTTTTACAGGTGCGATCAGCTCGAGCGGCAGCAATCAGGTTAACCTTAACAAGATCGGTACGGGAACGCAGACGCTCTCAAACGCAACAAGCGCGTACAGGAACACGACTATCCTCGATGGCACGCTGAGTGTGGATAGCATCAATGCGACGGGCGGCACAGGGGCGAGCTCATTAGGTCGTGGTGACGCTACAGCCAATAGTCTGCGAATTGATGGTGGGAAGCTTCAGTACACTGGTGCGGGTAACACTACTGACCGTCTTATGACGATTGGCCTCCGTGGCGCAGACCTTGGATGCCAGCGGTACCGCCGCACTTGTTTTTACCAATGCCGGCTCGTTTGTTACCGCGGACACATCTCAATTCATCGGGGCAAACAACACGACCGCCGCAGCAACCATTAATGCGGTCAGCAGCCTATCAGGACTCAACGGCGCAAACTTCACGATCGCAAGCAGTACAAGTTCCGTTACTTCGGGCACGGCCGCCACGGTTTCAGGCAACACGGTTTCATTGGCAACTGGTACGACTACCGCTGTCGCTGCCGGTGTTGCTCTTCCTACGTATACCTTAACCGCGACGACTGCTGTCGATCGGACACTCATCCTTACAGGTACGAGTACCGCCGCCAACACGATTACACCGATCCTGACAAACTCAACTGTCGGTGGAAAGCTCAACATTACCAAGTCAGGGGCTGGCACCTGGGTTCTCAGTGGCGCTAACACCTACACTGGCACTACAACGGTACAGGCGGGCAAGCTGACCTTGACGAATTCGGCCCAGTCGCCCGTCCTGTCAGGTGCTGGCGGCGCTGACATCCAAGGCGGTTCGCTCGTCCTCGACTACACCGGCGGCAGCAGCCCCGTCGCCAGCGTGAAGTCGATCCTCGACCTCGGCTACGCCGGCAACTTCGCCACCGGCCAGATCAAGGGCACCACGCTGGCCGCCAACCGCACGCTCGGCTACGGCGACAGCGGCACCGCTGTCACGATTCGCGTCACCCTCGCCGGCGATGCCGACCTCGACGGCGACGTCGATTTCAACGACTTCCTCGTCCTCCAGAGCAAGTTCGGCCAGGCCAACACGCGCTTTGATGAGGCCAACTTCAACTACGACGGCTTCACCGATTTCAACGACTTCCTGGCCCTGCAGGCCAACTTCGGCCAGAGCGTCACCGGCGACGAAGTCGCCTTCACCTCGGCCCAGGTCGCGGCGATGACCGCCTTCGCCAGCGTCGTCCCCGAACCGGCCAGCCTCACGCTGATCGGCATGGGCGCGGCAGGCCTCCTGGGCCGCCGGCGTCGGGCCTGAATGTTTCGCTTTTCTCACTCTGACTAGTCCCAAGGCCGCCGCGATAACCATCGCGGCGGCTTTTCTTGCCAACGCCAAGACCGCGATCCAAAGATCGCGGTCTTGGTGTTTTACGCTGAACTGAAGTCGGAATATCAGGCGAGCAGCGATTCCAAGCCGTGCTGCTTGAGCACGTCAGCGACTTTCTGAGGCCGGCCGGTCTTCAAGCTTTCTTCCATCGCGCTCATCGTGGCGACTGTGATGATGCCTTCCGCGATGTCCGGCTTCGGCGTTCGGCCGGAAAGGATTTCCCGGGCGAAATGCTCGATGTAATTCTGGTATTCGCCGGCGTGGTGGCTCTTGCCGCCGAAGCGGAAGTAGTAGCCCATTCGGTGTTCGAAATCGTACTGCCGAGGCCCGCCTTCGCCGGTGAAGTGCGTGCTGTAACGCAAGTCTGAATAGTCGGCTTGGCTGGCACCTTTGGTGCCTCGGAGTACACAACTCATGCCGCTGTCGCGCCGGTGATTGCCGTAGGGCGCACTGTAGCTGCCGCTGATGCGGGCGATCTTTCCGTCGGTCGTTTTATAGACGAAGTGCATGGCGTCGGCGTCGGTCAGGCCGAGGCTGCTGCCGTTCTCGGTCAGCGTTCCATAGCCGAAGACTTCGTCGACGTTCGGCAGATACCAACGGACGAGGTCGACCGGATGGCTCAATCCGCCGTAGAGCCATTTGAGGCCGCCTTTCCGGGCCCATTCGCGGTCCATGAACCAGCGGTTGTCGGCGTTGTAGTAGGCCTCGACGGAGAAGATGTCGCCGTGGCGGCCGGCTTCGTAGTCTTGCCGCTGTTTGATCATCGGCTCGAAGAAGCGAGAACTTTGGCCGACGTAAACACACTTTCCGCTCGCACGGCCGGCTTCGAGCACGGCACGGCCTTCGGCAAGATTATCGATCAGCGGCTTCGTGCAGATGACGTGTTTGCCGGCTTCCAGGCAAGCGCGAATGTGGCGGCCGTGCAGCGGGTCGGGCGTGTAAACGCCGATCGCGTCGATGCTCTTGTCGGCGAGCATCTCGTCGAACCTGGTCGTGTAGTGATCGAACTTGAATTCCTCGCAGCGTTTCTTGCAGAGGTCTTCGTTCAGATCGCACAGAACGGCCAAGTCCCAGAGTTCGCTGTTGAGGGCGGCGGAAATGATGCTTCGGCCTTCACCGAGGCCCAGCACGCCGAGGCGGAGCTTGCTCATTCGACCGTCTCCTCGCAACGCTTCGGCTGAATCAAGGTGGCTAAGTTTTCGATCGCCAGGCGCGGACTGGAGAGAATCGGAACGGGCTTGTCTTCCGGCGGCAGGGCGTCGACGACTCGGGCCATCGAGGCTTGTGCCAGGACGATGACGTCGACATTTTTCGCCATGGTTTTGAGGGCGTCACCGACAAGTTTATCGTGCGTTTTTCCGTCGCCGCTGATGACGGCGGAAAACGCGCCGGCCACCACCTGGTCTGAAATCGCCACCTCTCGGCCAACGCGTTGTCCCTCGCGGCGGATGAGATCGACCGTCGGTGCGAGCGTCGAAGGCAGCGTCGCGATCACGCCGATGCGGCTACCGATCGACACCGCCTTGGCGGCCATCGGCTGGTCGACCCGCAGCGCAGGCGCTTTCGACATGACAGACGCGGCTTCGACCGCGCGGCCCATGCTGGAGCAGGTGACGAGAATAAAATCCGCCCCCGCCTCGTCGGCCGACAGCACATGGTTCGCCAGGCGCTTGGCGGTCAGCGGCGGGCATTTGCCGTTGCGAATGATGTCACAGAGAAGGCTCTCGTCGACCATGTTCATGATCTGCTGGCCGGGCAGAAGCTCGTCCGTCAGCGTCTTGAACACGGGAATCATCGAGGGCGACGTGTGGATAAGAAAAACCGTCGACATGTTTAGATTTTACCTTCAATCAACCTGCCCGTTGCGAACACGGGCGAAGAAATCCTTGCCACCGATTTGCCCGCCTTTGAAAACCATTTGCAGGCCGTTGATTGCGGTGTTTTCAGAGGTCGCTTTCACGAGCGGCGCGCGCGCGTCAGCGGAGAAATCAGTTCCAGCGCAGTGATATTCAGAGCCCGCGCAATATGCCCGGATGTATCGCCACCCGCGATAACCACTCGCTTGGCGGGTGTGCGTTCGAGCGTGAGGCGAAGTGCGTGTCCGAGTGATTCACCGAGGCGATTGTCCTCGGCCGATGTGTGCTCGACGCGATGACCAGCCTCAGTATGAAGCACCACGCTGCGGCCGTTTTCAAGGGCGTGTGTGATGAGCGCGACCGCATTGGCAATGGCGCTGTTGACCGCTCCGGTGGCCAGCGCCTGCGGGCCGAGGACGACTTCGGCAAAATCGCTCTCGCGCGCGAACTCGATCTGCGCGGCCGTCACCGGCGAGCAACTGCCGCAGACGGCGATAATCGGGCCGACCTCGCCAGGCGGCGGCAGTGCGGGAGGTTTGCTGATGACGCCGTCCCGTAGCCAAGCGGCACAGAGAGCCGATTCGACGCCGGATGAGCCGACGACGAACCGTCGGCCGCCGGCGATCAGCAGGGTGCCCACAGCGTCTAGCTGCGCATGGGTCACAAGATCAATCAAGACCGCCCCCTCGCCGGTGTCGTGGCAGACGGCTTCGTATTTGCTGATCAATTCCGCATTCGGGCGATCAAGTTGCAGCACATCGAGCAAGCCGACAGGCAATAGCGTTTGCAGGTTGAGGTGCCAACGCAGGTCGGCCTCGGTCATCGGTGTGACGGGATGCTTGGAAATCGAAGGATGCCGATCGAGGCGAAATCGCTCTTCGCCGTTCCCGAAGCGGGCGAACAAATTGCCGAACGCGCAATGACGGCCGAGGTCGGGAGCGCCGACGACTACGGGCACGATTTTTTCGCCGAATACTTTCAGGCCGAGTTCCATCACGCGGCCGACGTTGCCGATCGTCGGCGAAGAATCGAACGTCGAGCAGACCTTGTGATGCACGATGCCGGCACCGGTATCGCGCAGGCACTCAAAGGCTGGACGGAGCTCGCGGTCGGCGTCGTCAATGTTCATCGACCGAGACTGCCCGGCGATGCCGATCGCGCGGACGTGCGGGTACTTCGACAAGTCCGCGGCGGTGGGCGGGCGAGTGAAGAGCACGGCCGGCACGCCGGCGAGCGTGAGGGCTTCGAGCGCATCGGTTGAGCCGGTGAAGTCGTCGCCGTAGTAGCCGAGAAGGAGCTTGCTCATGCGCCGTTGACCTTAGCGAATTTCTCCATCGATTGCCGCAATTCGGCATGCGATTTGGCGTAGTCTTCGAGCGTGACGCCCGCGACCGCGGCTTCCCATGCCTGGCGCAACGCCGTGACGCCCGCCGCCGGCCCGCCGGGGTGGCCGAGGATGCCGCCGCCGGCCTGGTAGAGCAGGTCGATCGTTTGGGTTCGGCGATAGGTTTCCGGTGCCTGCAACCCGGTCTGGCCGCTGGAGACGACCGGCAGCGGGTTCTGGCCGTTGAGGAACGGCGTCGCGCAGCCCTGCATCGATCGGACGACCGAATTGTCGTCTTCCCAGAACTTGTTGGCGATGCCGTTGACGTGCATCTGGTCGACGCCGACGAGCCGCCACGTTTTGAGATAGGCCTGGTAGTCGACGCCGAGCAGCGGGTGGCGGTTGATCGCGCCGAAGCCGTTGCGGTGGCCGTGGATGACGAGTTGGCCAAGGTCGCAGATCGCTTTAGTCGCCACGACGCCGACGTGGTTGAGGCTAATCATCGCGCAGCTGCCGCCGGCTTTGACGACGGCGTCATACGCGCGGCGCATGTGATCGAGTTCGCCGGTGATGTTGTACGCGTACATCACGCGTTTGCCGGTCTTGTGGGCGTGGGCGTTGAGGACGTTTTGAATCGCTGTGAGACGATCAAAGAACGGCGAGTGATCCGGATCGGCCATCAGCTCATCGTCTTTGATGAAGTCGATGCCCGCGCCGGCGAGCGTGCCGACCAGCTCGGCCGTCTGCTGCGGCGTCATGCCGATGCTCGGCTTGATGATGGTCCCAATGAGCGGGCGGCCCTCGACGCCCGTGGCCTTGCGCGTGCCCGCCACGCCGAAACGCGGCCCGGGGAATTTTGCTGCGAACGACGCTGGCACGTCGATGTCCTGCAGCCGAATGCCGCTGAACTGGCTGAGTTCGAACAGGTTGCCCTGCACGGTCGCCAGCAGCGTCGGCAGGTTGTAGCCCGTGTTCGCGACGGACCATGAGATTTTTACGTCGGCCCGCCGGAAAATGCTGCGATTACCCGCTACGCGGACGCCGGGCAGGGCGGCGGTTTTTGACTCGTCGAGCGGCGTGATCTGTTCCACCCGCGCGCCATAAAGATTGCGGATGTCATCCGTCTCGCCCGGCACGCTCGTGAACGTCCCCGACGACTGCTCGCCCGCGAGCACGGCGGCGGCTTTTTCGAGTTCCAGCGGCGTTTCAACCCGGTAGGTGGCAAAAATGCGTTCGTCAGCCATGGACAAAAAAGTGTACGCCCCGAACCGCGGGGCGAAAAGCAGAATCAGTTCAACAACATTGTGTTTTAGCGCATACACTACATACCATGTCTGATTTGCCTGACCTGTCTTCGTACGACGTCATTTGGGACACGCCGAGCGAAAATGCGAGCGGCAGCATGCCGATCG
The DNA here is from genome assembly GCA_049840775.1 of Tepidisphaeraceae bacterium. Lineage (GTDB taxonomy): Bacteria > Planctomycetota > Phycisphaerae > Tepidisphaerales > Tepidisphaeraceae > RYN-431. Next base: position 1,241,542 of record JASGJJ010000005.1, on the reverse strand, counting down.
GCAACGGCGATCTGGGGGCGAATGTATGGGTCGAACCGAACGGCGACCTGCTGCTGCTGGTCGGCAAGACCGACGCGTGGGACGAAAACAGCAGCCTCGTGAAACTCGGCCGCGTGCGGGTGACGTTCGATCCACCCTTGAACGTTGCCGCGGGATTCGAGCAACGGCTGTGTGTTACCGAGGGCGTCATCCGCGTTCGCGCCGGCGACACGCGTGTGACGATCTGGGCCGACGCGCATCGGCCGGCGATTCGGGTGCGCGTGACGTCGGGCAACGGCGTTGGCGTTCGGCCGCGGGTCGAAAGGTGGCGGAATTATCCCTACCGCATGACGCCGACGCAGACCGGCGACATGTTCAAAAACCTCACCGGCAAAGACCTGTACCCGACGATCGTGACGCCCGACGAATCGGCCGCGACGACCGGCGAAACCTGGGTCTGGCACCGCAACGCCGAACGGGAGAATGATCCGTACAAGATCAACATGCGGCTGCAGGGGTTGGGCGACTTACTCGAGTCGATGCCGTCGCCGTTGACCGATCGCACGTTCGGCATGGCCGTGTGCGGCGACGGCCGGCCGACGGGCGAGGTCACGATCTTCGGCCTGACGAGCACGTCCAAAAACCCCGATGACTGGCACGCCGCCATGCGGGCGCTCATCGATTCCGACAACGGCGTAAGCGATGCGGCGTTTGCAGATCACGTCGACTGGTGGCGAGCCTTCTGGCAGCGCAGCCATCTCGTCGTGACCTCTGAAACCGATGCCGACAATGCGTTCAAGGTGACGCGGGCGTATGTGCTCCAGCGTTTCATGAACGCGGCCGGCGGGCGGGGCGAATTTCCGATCAAGCACAACGGCAGCATCTTCACGGTCGGCCGGCCGTGGGACCCGGATTTCCGCCGGTGGGGCGGGCCGGGCTTTTGGTTCATGAACCAGCGGCTGATCTACTGGCCGATGCTGGCGGACGGCGACTTCGATCTGATGAAGCCGTGGTTGGCGATGTACCGTAAAACGCTGCCTGTCCAGCTGCACCGCACGCAAAAATACTTCGGCCATCGTGGCGCACACTACCCGGAAACGATGACTTTCTGGGGCGCGAAGTCAGTGGCCATTACGGCTGGACGCCGTTCGAACAACGCGAACGGCCCGAGGCCGAGTGCGCGTATCTCACCTACTACTGGAGCGGTGCAGTCGAACTCATTTTGATCTTGAGTGAGCTCTTTGCTTACACGAATGATGCGTCGATCGTTCACGAGTCGCTCGTCCCGATCGCCGAGGCTGTAACGCTTTTTTATGCCGAACACTACCGCGCGAATCGACTGGCCAACTTCGGTTCGAACCGGGTCAGGCGCTGGAAACCTGGCACAAGGCGACAAACCCCATGCCCGAAGTCGCCGGCCTGCGTTACACCCTCAAAAAGTTGCTGCTGCTCCGCTGGTCTCTACCGAGTGATCTGACCGAGCGCGCACGACGAATCCTGAATGATTTGCCGCCCGTACCCGTTGGTGAAAAAGACGGCGAAATGGTGCTGCTGCCGGCCGCGGAGTTCGACCTCAAGAAGAACACCGAAAACCCGGAACTCTACTGCGTCTTCCCGTACCGCCTGTTCGGCGTCGGCAAGCCCGATCTCGATCTGGCCAAGCGGACGTTCGCCCGGCGTTTGCACGTCGAACACACCTGCTGGCACCAGGATGTGATCCAGATGGCGCTGCTCGGCATGACGGCCGAGGCGCAGGATTTCATCAGCCGGCGTGCTGCGGATGAGTGTCACAGCGACAGCCGATTCCCGGCTTTCTGGAACGCGTTCCACGACTGGGTCCCGGACATCGATCACGGCGGCGTTCTGCAAATCGCCCTGCAATTCATGCTCGTCCAGTGTGACGGCCGACAGATCCGGCTCTTACCCGCCTGGCCTGCGGAGTGGGATGCCGACTTCAAACTGCACGTCCCCGGCCCGGCAGTGATCGAAGGGCGAGTTCCGCCGCGGCAATCTGGAGCATTGGGCCGTCACCCCGGAAAACCGGACAGCGGATATCATCGTCGGCCAGGCGTGACTGCGGCGACTTGCCAAGCCCGATCCCAGCCGGTAAAGTATTCCGCTCGCATTGTCCGGGGTGTAGCTCAGCTTGGCTAGAGCGCTTCGTTCGGGTCGAAGAGGTCGCATGTTCGAATCATGTCACCCCGATTGATGGAAGGCCCGCCGCTAACGCAAGTTACGGCGGGCCTTTTCTTTTCTGCAGTTCTCCGCTTTAACGATTCTCTGAATTTTCGGTCGAATGCCGGACCGGCCAGTCTGAACGTACATTACGACGTGTAACACAACTCAACTGCGCCACCGCCAGCAGATTCACGCAGCAGGCGAGTTGAAGGAACGACAGGTGAATGTCGAGCCGCCGCGTATCCGAGAAACATCGCGAAGTGGTTGTTCGCATTCCGTACTTCTGCGTCACCGCCGAGGTGAGCCAGACGGACAGTTGCGAGTTCGAAGGTGGACCGGAAAGTTGCTCGCTCTTGTGGATGCGCTTTTCGGTGCGCCGCCGTCTGGTGATATTACAGACGAAGGCAGCATCATATTCAGAGCCTTCGAATTCGAAGTAGTTAGATTCGATTTCCGCATCGATCGTCGAGCCGTCTTGGTGTCGCAATCTCGGCTCCACTGCCACGGCGGCATTTCAAAAAAATCATGCCACGGCTGGTCCCACTGATCCGGCAGAAAGTCCTGGCAGAACCCGCAACAGATATGTGGTGCGATATCACAACAAATCCGTTTAAATCGCGATTTTTCGAATGCAGGCCAACACTGCCCGGACCCTCCGCATTGCAAGCGTCTTTGACAAAACACCATCACTGCAACTTGGGCGATGCTTAGGCATCCGATGTCTGAGAGACGTGATATGTGAGAATGGGATTCCCTCTTTGCGCTAATGATGGCATCGGGAAAATACCTGAAAAAAATTCTTTCTAATTCTATGGTGCCGCACTATCGTTAAAAGTCAAGTCTGATGTCGGGCCTTCGGGGAGGCGATATGAATAACGGAGTAGCGAGTGTATTGATCGTCGAAGACGAGCCAATGATCGCAGAGGATCTGCGCCGGCGCATTTCATCGTTCGGTTATAATGTCGTAGGCGTTGCGGCGACAGCTCGCAATGCGATCGATGCTGTCGAAAAGCATAAGCCGGACGTCGTGCTGATGGACATTACGCTGCCTGGCGAAATGAGCGGCGTTGAAGCCTCTAAGGTGATCGTCCGGTATCACGGGTCGGCAATCATTTACGTCACATCGCACGTGGACGGGCAAACTCTTGATCTTACAACGGGGACAGAGTCGTTCGGTTACCTGATCAAGCCGATCGATGATCGCGAACTGAAAATCGCAATGCAGATGACCGTTTGTAAGAGCCATGTCCAAGGCCGCCACCGGATGTTGCAGAAATGGATGGCCAATACACTGCAGAGCATTGGTGACGGCATTGTCGCCACGGACATCAATGGCGCAATCACTTATATGAATTATCGCGCCGAACAGCTAACGCAGTGGACGCTGCTCGGTGCTTCCGGCGCTAACTTAAGCGAAGTCTTGTGCCTGGAAACACTTGCCGGCGATCCGAAATCAGACCTAGTCACGGCCGTGCTTGGCGAGGGGAGGTGCCGTGACAATGAGTGTCGTAGCAAACTTCGCCAAAAGACGGGCGATCGCATTTTCGTGAATCACTCAACATCGCCTATCTACGACTCAGAAGATCAGGTAACAGGCGTTGTTGTAGTCTTTCGCGACGTCAGCCAGTCCGTTGCCGCAGAGACCGCAGAGCATCGGTTGCGGTTGATTGTTGAGGCCGCTTCGCTTGGTTTTTGGGACTGGGATCTGCGGACCAAGCAAATTTACTGCTCCGATTTTGCCAATCGTATGCTCGGCCAGACCGAAGCCAAGGGAATTGAAACCATCGAAGACCTCGTTCGTTGCGTTCATCCGGACGACCGTGATCTGATCCTTCAGCGTTTCAACAAGATCGACTGGCAATCCGAAGTCTATCATCGACAGGAATTCCGCGTTGTTTGGCCGGACGGCACAGTACGCTGGGTCGAATCGCGCGGCCGGGCGTATTTTGACAGCAGCGGGAACGCCATCCGTATCGCCGACGCCGTGGTCGACGTCACAGAGCGGCGCAAGAATGATGAGTTCCGGATTGAAACCAATGCCGTCCGCAGCCGTTTCGGTTCGCTGACGGCACGGGAAAAGGAAATCCTTGGGATGGTTGTGATCGGGCTGCCGAACAAGCGAATCGCAATGCAATTACACATTTCCATCAAGACGGTGAACAATCACCGTGGCCGACTGATGACGAAAATGCTCGCCACGAATGCCGCCGATCTCGCACGCATGAGCACCGCCGCCGGCCTGCTCGCGGAGGTTGAGAAGACCGGCATGGCACCCGCTTAGCCATGGCGGCTTTTCGGGTACCGATCAGGCCGCTTTTGCACGGTAGCCGTCCACGCGTTCGAGCGTGCCGATCAGCGTGTTCATCTGTTCGTTGACGGAAGCAACGAATCCTTCTTTTTCCACTCCGTGTTCGAGTGCCGACGCCGCCTTGCTGATTTCAGGCAGCCCGTACGAACCGCCCGCGCCCGCCAGGCGATGTGCGGCCCGCTTCAGGTCGACCAGACTCTGTGTTTCCCAGTGCTGCTTGAGTTCAGTCGCCATCTCCGGCAGGCGCTCGACGAATGCCGCCAGCACAGGTGCCAAGCGAGGATCATTCGCCAGCGGACTGCGGATGGCGGCCTGTGCAGGAATTTCCAGCACGGGCACAATCTCCGCAGCCGCCTTCGGTGCCGGGTTGGGGTTCTGTTGTGAAGGAACGCTTGTGGCGAAATGTTTGATCATGTTGAGTAGTGCAATTTGGTCGACTGGCTTGCTCATGTAATCATCGCATCCTGCCGAAATGCAACGGGCGCGGTCGTCGAGCATCGCGTGTGCGGTGAGAGCGACGATCGGTTCGTAATAACCTCGACGGCGCAGCTGGCTTGTTGCAGCGTAGCCGTCCAGGACGGGCATTTGCATATCCATCAGGATGATTGCGAACGGGTTGCCGACGTCTTGTGCGGCGCGTGCGGCTTTAACAGCCTCTTTCCCATTTTCGACACACTGCACCGTGCCGCCCGCGCCACGAATATACGCACTGAGGATTTCCCGATTGTCGATCCCGTCTTCTGCAAGAAGAATATTGATTCCGGTAAGGTCAACGACTTCATGGGCGGCTGTTTCTTCAGGCGATTCGGCGTGGAGGACTTCCGTGACGTCGTCCAACAGGTCTTTCGATTCGACAGGGCCGACCTGAATGGTTGTCGCAAAAGTGCTGCCCTGGCCCGGCGCGGATTTCACGACGATGTCGCCGCCCAGCATGCGCCAGTTGACGGCTGATGGTCAGTCCCAGGCCGGTGCCCCCGAAGCGGCGGGTGGTGCTCTCGTCCGCCTGCACGAAGGGTTGGAAAAGCTTGGCGACAGTCGGTTCATCCATGCCGACGCCGCAATCGATGATTTCGATGGTGACCGGCGTTTCCGTTGATGACGGTCCGGCGCAGGAGACGCGCACTGTGATCACGCCGTTGTCAGAAAACTTGATCGCGTTGCCGATGAGGTTCACCAGGATTTGCCGAAGTCGCAGCGGATCGGTTTTGCCGTACCGCGGAATGCCCGGCGTGAATTCGAGCTTCAGTCGTAGACCTTTTTCGATCGCTTTCGGGCGGGTGATCGAAACCGCCTCAGCGACGAGGCGAGGAAGATCGGTCGGAAGCCGCTCGAATGTCATTCGACCGGCTTCGATCTTGGACAGGTCGAGGATGTCGCTGATCAACTCCAGCAAGTGCTGGCCGTTACGGCGTATCGATTGCAGGTCATTGAACTTCTCACTGCCAGTCCGCTTCGGCGCGAGCATGAGATCGGCATAGCCGAGAATTGCGGCGATCGGGGTTCGGATTTCATGGCTCATGTTCGCCAGGAAATTGCTCTTGGCCTGATTCGCTGTTTCGGCGGCCTCTTTCGCCCGGGCGACTTCACGCTGGGCTTCTTTCAGTTCTGTTACGTCTCTCGCTTCGTAAATCAAGTGCGAAATCTTCCCATCGGATTCGGTGATTGGCGTCAATGAAATATCCAGATCAACCAGGTGGCCGGCGCCGGCAGTGATCCGGCGGTAGAACCGCACCGTCTCGCCGCCGGCACAGCGATTGACGGCGTCCTGACAAAGCGAGCGAACAGCGGGAGAGTGGTTCCACCACTCGGTGTCCCAGAAGAAACGTCCCCTGACCTCGCTCAATTGACGGTGGATAAATACCAGCGCCGTCGCGTTGGCCTCAAGGAGGTGCCCCTCAGGATCGAGCAGACCGATCTGCTGGAACGACGATTCGTAAATCGCGCGGACCTTCATATGGCTGCCGCGGAGTAATTCTTCCTCGTGTTTTCGCTCCGTGAAATCTCGAGTGATTATGGAAAAACCGATCTGGTTTCCGTTTTTGTCGCGGACGACTTCGATGACAACGTTCGCCCAGAATTGAGAGCCATCTTTTCGAACGCGCCAACCAAATTCTTCGTATTTTCCAGTCTCGTTGGCGATGCGAAGTTCATTCGCCGGCTTGCCATTTTCACGGTCAACCTGCGGGTGGAAGACACTGAAATGCTTGCCGATGATTTCTAACGCGTTGTAACCCTTGAGGTTTTCGGCGCCCTTGTTCCATGTCTGAATAACGCCGTCATTATTCAGCATCACGATGAACGAATCTTTGGCACCATCGACGAGCAGCTGGAAGCGTTCGACGTCCTTGCGGTGCCGCTCCGTTGCTTCGAGCACTCGATGAGGCGTTGCTGCACGCGGTGAAGCGTTGTGATTTCAAAACGAATAGCAATGTATCCAGTGATGTCACCGGAAGTGGTGTGCGTACGGATCGGGACGATTGTGGTGTCGACCCAGTAGAACGAGCCGTCTTTTGCGCGGTTGCGGATTTCGCCGTGCCAGACATTTCCGGCAGAGATTGTTGCGAACATTCCCTTGAAAAACGACTTCGGATGATAGCCGGAGTTCAGGATGCGATGATCCTGGCCCATCAACTCGCCACGGGTGTATTTGCTGATCTCGCAGAAGCGATCGTTGACATAGGTGATTTTCCCCTTGGTGTCGGTCGTCGCGACAATGGCCGCATGGTCGAGTGCGAATTTATGGAATCGCAACTGGTCGACCGTGTCCACGGGAATCACCATGACGTCGGCCGGTGATGTGGTGCGTGAGTCGTCGGGTGTATCGGAGTTCGGTTGCGTCATAAGGCCCGTCCCTCTCCTCTGCCGGGTACTCAGCAGGACGGGGCAACGGAGTGGCCCCTGTCTGTTTCATCGCGAAGGGTCTGCCACCGTCCGCGCACCGCTTGAGCAACTGCGTGATCGTTATATCGGCGGCCGCGTTACAACTTCGCATAGGAACAAGTACACAATTTCCCGGCGAAAAGACCCTCAAAATTACCATTCGGCCCTGAAATAAACCGATTTTGGCAGGTGAATCGGTTCTTAGCAGATTGTTCTGTTTTTTCCTCAACTTTGACTGGACCGTTGCCTAACTGCTTCCGATTTTGAAGTCGGAGCGAGTTAAAAAACGCAAGGAGTTCGGAATGTTGCCAGTCGTACTTATAATTGATGATTCGGAGTGGGTGCACGTCATGATCGCCAAGTGCTTCGGCGACGAATGGACGATCGCACATGCCTACTCTGGCGTTGAGGGAATCGAAGCCGCCAAGCGTTGTACGCCTGACCTGATCCTCCTCGATATCGATCTTCCTGACATGAATGGCTTTGACATTTGCAGGCACTTACGGGCGGAGTTGAACGACCGGTACGTCGCCATCATGTTCTTAAGCTCATGCTGTTCCGTGGATGAAAAAGTGTGCGGCCTGGAGATCGGGGCGGTCGATTTTGTGCCGAAACCGTTCGAGATCGATGAACTCGGGCAGCGTGTTCGCAACAGTTTGCGGATGCGTGAGATGCTGTCGCGGCTGCCGGACGCGTTGAAGTGGTGTCCGCCGGAGCGGGCGTCGCGCCATCCGCGTTCCGCCGGCCGTGCCGGTCACAAGAGCGATGACGGGACGAACCTGTTTGCCTGGTCATGTAGGAGTTAAACCACCTCTTTTTGGATGATCGGTTCTGCCGATCAATTTTGTAGAAGGCTCTTCCGCGTCGGGCCACGGAAGAATTTGATGGAGCGCAGATGCCTCAGCAGATTCTGATGATCGACGATTCGATTCCCCTGCACCGGATCGTGCAGGCAAGTCTTAGTGCGCGGCAGCTCGAGCTGCACTCCGCGTTCGACGGACGTTCCGGGATTCAACTCGCCGCCGCGATGCGGCCGAGCGTGATTCTCCTCGACCTTGATCTTCCTGATTGCAGTGGAATTGAGGTGTGCCGAAAGCTGAAGTCTACTTCTTCGACCGCTGAGATTCCGGTCGTTTTTGTTTCAGCCGCGTCGAACCCGACCAGTAAGACCGCCGCTTTTGACGCCGGTGCGAAGGGGTACATCACCAAGCCGTTCAACTTCGATGAACTATCATTAAAGATCGCGGCTGCTCTGATGGAAGAGCGTCAGACGACGCAGAAGTCCCGTTTTTGCCCGGTCACGCGGCTGCCGAATCAATCGTCGTTCCTGGCCGACCTCGGTGTTGAGGAACAGTGGGCGATCGCGAGTGAGTCGTGGCTGTCATGCATTGCAATCGATATCGACGGTTTGCGGCTGATCAACCGCCGACACGGCGCACGAACCGGCGATGCCGTGGTCTGTCACGTCGCCCAGGCGATCCGTCGGGCATTGCCGTACCGGGGAACGGTCTACGCCGGTGAGGCAGGAACCTTCTGGGTGATCCTGCCTGGCGTTGGTATTACTGAAGCCTCCCGCGCGGCGCCACGCTATCCGTGACGCTCAACGATACGTTCCAATTCTCGGCAGCGACACGGATCAAAATCAGTTGCAGCATCGGCGTGGCCGATCTCGAAATCGCTGCCGGACGGCCGCTCCAGCAATGCACTGCCTCGGCGATCGAAAATGCAAAATTGAACGGCGGGGGACGAGTGTCCGTTTCACGCCGAGCACGTGTCACCAAAGAAGTCAGTCATGATGGTTCTCAACACTGAAAGCGAAGGAACTCACTATGGTCAAGCAAGTTCTCATCGTCGATGACTCGCCGGATATACACAGCCTGGTCAAAGCGCTTTTCACCGACGGTTCGGTAAATCTGCACTCGGCAATGGACGGAAAATACGGATTGGTCCTGGCGAATTCGATCGTCCCGGATCTGATCCTTCTGGACGTCGATATGCCCGAGCTTAATGGTTACGAATTCTGTGCGGCAATGAAGTCGAGCATGCTTTTGTCCTCGATCCCGATCATGTTCCTCACAGGACAGAACACGGATCAGACCAAACTGCGCGGGCTTACTCTGGGCGCGATCGACTACGTCACCAAGCCCTTCAACCCCGCTGAACTGGCGGCGCGCGTGCAGAACGTTTTACGCGTGCAAAAGCGAATTTCTGAGATGGAACGCCTCGCGCGGATTGATCCTGTGACTGAACTCGGCAACAAGCAGATGTTTGATACGCGTTGGGCGGCGGAAATTTCGGTGCATGCCAGGTCAGGAAATCCGCTGTCGTGTGCCGCGATCACGATCGACGATTTTGCGTCGCTCGGGCGTGCCGCGGGGAATTCCGGGACGCATCAGATCATTCGTCGGATTGGCGATATCGTCCGCCAGACCTTTCGGCCGGAAGACGTTGCGTGCCGGCTGGCGCTAGAGCAGTTTGCCGTGCTCATGCCCGACACGCCGCTCGAGTTCGCCACAAAACTGGCCGGCGTGTTCACGGACAATGTCGCACATAATCCACCAACGATCGATGGCAAACCGATGCGTGTCAGCTGCAGCATCGGTGTCGCCGAAGCGCAGCAGAAATACGACCACACCCTTTGGGGAAGGGCGATCGACGCTTGCGCGGCCGCAACACGCAAGAAACTTAGCGCTGCGGTGCCGTTCAGCAGCTACGAGCCGGCCGTGCGCTTGGCCGTCTGAACTTCCGCAAAAGCGTTAAATAGCCGCACGATTGCTCGGTAGGTTCACGGTCCTTAATGAAGCCGGTTACCATGTTCTTATCGACGCCTGCGATGTTGCCGGGCTGCGATGGATCACGGTACCGGAGTCATTAATCGATGAGTCGAAGCTCGACACGGTCGTTCGCAAAACTTACGCGAAATCGATTCTGCATTGCGGCCATGGGGGTAGCACTTTCGCTTGGCAGTCCGTCGTTCGGGGCGGGAAGTCCGTCGGAAGTCGCGCGGCTGGTTTCGCCGGACTATCGGCATCTTCTGATTCAGCAATTAAGCGTCGCCGATGATAAAGCCGCCGACTGGTGTGCCGCCATCGAGAATGCGCCGGAGGCGAACCGCAATGCCATCGCCTTTCTCCTGGTGAACATGCCGGCCGATGATTTGAAGTCGTTGTCGCCGGCTCGGGTCTTCCAGGAAGTCGCACTCGCGAATGAGACGCGGAGTTCCACGCCGTGGGGCAAAGAAATTCCCGACGACCTGTTTCTGAACGACGTGCTGCCTTACGCGAATACGACTGAAGAACGCGACCCGTGGCGAGAGGATTTCCATAAGCAGTTCGCCCCAGTGGTGAAGGATTGCAAATCCGCCACCGAGGCAGCGCAACTCTTGAATCGAACGATCTTCAAGGCGACAGGCGTGAGTTACCACGCCACGAAGCGCCGCAAGCCCGATCAGAGCCCGGCCGAGTCAATGAAGATCGGCTTTGCTTCGTGCACCGGGCTGTCGATCATGCTGGTTGACGCCTGCCGGAGTGTCGGCATTCCCGCGCATCGTCGGCGTTCCGATGTGGAGCGACAACAGCGGCAATCACACGTGGGTAGAGTTCTGGGACGGCGGCTGGCACTACATCGGCGCGGCCGAGCCCGGGCCGCTTGATGACGCATGGTTCACCCTGAAGGCCGCGAGAGCGGACGCGAATCGGCCGGAATATGCCGTCTGGGCATCATCCTTCGCCCGCACCGCCGCACCATTCCCGGCGCTATGGTCAGACAAGCCGACGAACAATCTTTACGGCGAAAACGTCACTGCGCGTTACGTCGCGCAGAAGGCCGCCCCCGCAACACAGCCAATGAGCGTACCCATCAGCTCGCTCGCTGGTGACTGGGCAAAAATGGCGGCGATTTCGCCGCGTTTGTACGCCTGCGGTCGTACGGATCATGCCATCAGCATCACGGGCCGAGGGGACGATCTCGCTTGGCAGGGGGCGGCGTGGACGGAAGATTTCGTCGACATCCAAGGCATCGCTCGGCCGATGCCGCGATTTAAAACCCGCGCCAAGATGCTCTGGGACGATCAGTATTTCTACGTCTTTGCCGAACTCCAGGAGCCGCACGTCTGGGCGAATATCACTCAGAAAAATCAGGTCATCTTTCATGACAATGATTTCGAAATTTTCCTCGATCCTGATTCCGACCATCACGGCTATCACGAGTTCGAAGTCAACGCGCGTGGCACGATTTGGGAACTCACTCTCCCCAAGCCATACCGCGACGGCGGCAAACCGGAAGACCCAGACAACATCGCCGGCCTGGTCTGCAAGGTGCATGTCGACGGAACACTGAACGATCCCAGCGATACCGACCGCGGCTGGAGTGTGGAAATCGCCATCCCATGGACGGGCCTTGCTGCTTACAACGCCGGCCGCGCCGGACCGCCCGCCGACGGCGATCGCTGGCATCTGAATTTCTCCCGCGTCGAGTGGCTCAGCGACATCATCGACAGCCAATATCGAAAAATCCCCAAGACCATGCGCGACGAAGACAACTGGGCCTGGAGCCCGATCGGCGTGATCGACATGCACCGGCCAGAGCGGTGGGGCGTTGTGCAATTCATACGTGACGCCCACGCGAAGTCGGCAACGCCAGACCCGCTGCAAGCGACACGTGATGCACTCGTCGCGGTTTACTACCGCCAACGCAGCTATCATGAGCAGACCGGTATTTATGCGGATTCATTGGCCAAGCTCGGGCTGACCGATTCGCTGACTGCAAAAATTCAACTCCCCGCGTCGAAGGACGGCTACACCGCGACAATGCCTGCCGATGGCCAAGAGGGCGTTGTGATGTCAATCGATCAGGAGTCTCATCTTTTGGTGCCAGGAGCAAAGAAGTAATGAACAAGACCAGACTTGCCCTGTGCATCGCAACACTTGCCGCAACGCTCACGCCGATCCTGCGGGCGGACGATTCTGTCAACGATTTGAAAACCTTCCTCGCGAACCCGGCCAACAGCCGGGGCGAATTGAGCAAGCAATCATTCGCGAACCGGCCGCTGACGAAAAATGAAGCTGCCACGGCACGCGAACTGATACTGAACGATCTTGTCGCACAAGCGAAGGTCGACCGTGCGGCAGAATGGCAAAATGCATCGATCACGCTCGGCGGGGCGACGCTGAAATTCGCCACGAAAACCTTCGGCACGCGGCCGGCGGCGGGGTGGGATCTCTACATCAGCATGCACGGCGGTGGCAACGCGCCGCCTGCCGTAAATGACCAGCAGTGGGAGAATCAGAAAATTCTCTACAAACCGAAAAACGCGCTCTACATCGCCCCGCGCGCCCGGCAACACATGGGACTTGTGGCACGAGCCGCATGTCGATCCGTTGATCGACCGATTGATCGAAGATGCGATTGTGCTCGGCGGAGCGAATCCGGATCGCGTCTACCTGATGGGCTATTCCGCCGGCGGCGACGGCGTGTACCAACTCGCGCCGCGCCTCGCCGACCGCCTGGCCGCCGCCGCCATGATGGCGGGGCACCCGAATGACGCCTCGCCGCTAGGCCTGAGAAATCTGCCGTTCACCATCCACGTCGGCGCACTCGATAACGGCTTCGATCGCAACAAGGTCGCCCAGCAGTGGGGCGAAAAACTCGACGCCCTCCAAAAGGCAGACCCGAACGGCTATGTCCACGAGGTAAAACTGCACGACGGGCGAGGCCATTGGATGCAGCGTGAGGACGCCGTCGCCCTCGATTGGATGGCACAGTTCACGCGACAGGCGTACCCGACGCGCGTTTTATGGAACCAGACACGGGCACTGCACGACCAATTCTACTGGCTGAAAAATGCCGACACGCCCATCGGGCGTGACGCGTACGTCGAAGCCGACCGCGCGGGGCAGACCATCCGCATTATAAAAGCGGAAGGCATCAAACATCTGCGGATCCTGCTGACGGACGGCATGGTCGACCTCGATCAACCCGTACAAGTGAAGGCCGGCGACCAAGTGCTCTTCAACGCGATCGTCCCTCGCACGATCAACACGATCAACCAAACACTGCAAGGCCGATTGGATCCAACCTCTACCTACGACGCGGCTGTAGCCATCGAACTGCCCACGCCGCTCGCAGATCGGTAAGAGAAATCGATCGCAATCTGACGAGTTCCGTGCGCTGATCCGTTAATTCACGCTCCAACGATTTGACACTGGCAATGGCCATGCTATGATGCCCGACCCAATCGCGGGGTAGAGCAGCCTGGTAGCTCGTCGGGCTCATAACCCGGAGGTCGGAGGTTCGAATCCTCCCCCCGCTACTGCAAAAGGCCCGTTTCCAACTCGGAAACGGGCCTTTTTATTGATTTAGTCTGGTAGCGGTCTTTCTTGCCGAGCACTCTGGCGACTTCGTTACCAATGGAAGATGGCAAAGAAGCAACGTTTCCACCGTAAACGCGGCATGCGATGACACTCGGCACCGGCCGTGCCTCCGAACGCCAAGTGTGTCGACTACTTCACCAAGACTGAACGACCCAACGGCGTATCGCGATCGCTCCTGTAATGTGCCGAAGCCGGTCGTGCGAATGACGGCCTTGGCCCGCGACTACGGGCGTTCCAGGTACCGCCTTACAACACGCACCGTCCGTACTCGTCGTTGGGCTACCATCCGCCAGCACCGGCGGCGTTCTGGCCATTGCCGCCGTCCTCCGGGCCTGCGCCCTGCGGCCAGCGGCAATGGAAATCAGCCAAAGATAATTCATATAGTGATTCGGCCATTCGTGGGCAGGACCATGACAACAGCGAGGAGCGTGTGCAGAAGGGAACCAGGCACTTGGCGGATCAGTTTCGCCAGGTCTGATCGGCTGACAATGGCAGGCTGCCGCATCGCCGACAAACGTCAGTGCGAACGCCACTGTGACAACTGGCAGTTCACGACCGAAAATGCCTGAATCCAACTTAAACGGCTTTACCCATCAAAATCAAGACATGACAAAACACTAGTCCTGCACCAGTGCAGCTAACGTTTTTTGACGCCAACCCCGAAGTCGGGTATCGTATTTCCTCCACTCGGAGAGGTGGCAGAGTGGTTGAATGCGCCGGTTTCGAAAACCGGTTAACCGCAAGGTTACGGGAGTTCGAATCTCCCCCTCTCCGCTGAATCGAATATAACCCTCGCCAAAAGCGAGGGTTATGTCGTTTCAGAGGGGCCGCTGTCCTGCCCACTGTCCTGTCTTCCGCTATTAAAAGTCACAGTTTCGACGCCGCATCGACTCATCTGAGCGATGCTCGCCATGGTTCTTTTGCGTCCTCGTTTCACGCTCACGCAGACCTCGGGACGGCGGTGTCCCAAGGCTGCCTTTGGTACGAGCCTGCGATCGCGCACAGAAGAGCGCCCCTTAGTCTCCCTGAAGACAAGTCGCGGTTACAATCACCTCGATGATGGACTGGGCGCGCCTTCTGTCGGACAAGCGAATTCGAGAACTTTCGGGTGGGAAGCCGAGCCGTGTGAACGATCACCGCACCGCCTTCCAGAGCGACTACGACCGCATGGTCTTCTCCGCTCCTGTCAAACGATTACAAGATAAGGCGCAAGTCTTTCCGCTTGATCCGAATGACGCGGTACGGACTCGCCTGACCCATTCACTTGAGGTCTCCTGTGTCGCTCGCGGCTTAGCCCAACGTGTCGCACGCGAGCTTGTCAAAATAGATAAGATTGGCGAATCGCAAGCTCGCGCAATTGAAGACATCTGCGGGGCGGCAGGACTTATTCACGACCTCGGCAACCCTCCGTTTGGTCACTACGGGGAGGCTGCTATCTCAACGTGGTTCCAAGGGCAGATCGGTCAGTCTGCATTGGAGCCGATCGCGAACATCCCCGAGCTAAGTGCCGACTTCACATCCTTCGAGGGCAATGCTCGCACGCTGCGCTTGCTCTGCCATCTTCAGGTGCTATCAGACCAGCACGGCCTCAACCCCACCGCAGCGATCATCGGGGCCGCGATGAAGTATGTCGTTCCATCGCATGAGGCCAACCGTGAGGGAGGCGACCACCGACGCAATAAGCCTGGGTTTTTGTTTGCCGAGAAGCGTCTGATCCAGACGGTTCGCGATGAACTGGGTATCGGCGAAGCCCGTCATCCGCTCGTCTTTCTCGTCGAGGCAGCAGACGACTGTGTCTACTCGATCTGCGACATCGAGGATGGCGTGAAGAAAGGGATTTTGACCTTCGACCAAGCGGTCACCGCACTCGTCGAGAAGGCGAAAGAACACGGGCTTGATCAAAAAGTCATCGAGTCCACTGCGAAGCGGGCCATCAGCACCATCGACGAAGGGACCAACGCTGGACCAAAACTGGCGGACCTTGCTCGCGAAGATGCGTACATGCAAATGTTCCGCGTACAGGTAATTAGCCAGACAGTGCCAGGAGCGAGTGACGCTTTCCTAACGCGTTACGACGAGATTATGTCGGGTGAATACCGAGGCGAACTCGTTGCGGACGAGGCGTCAGGCTCAACAAAATCCCTTGTGAAAGCCTGCAAGAAGGTGGGTGGAGCGAAGATTTACAGCACCCGACCGACCATCGAACTGGAGATTCGCGGCGGGAAGATCATCCACTCGCTTCTTGACACGTTATGGACAGGAGTGAACCCCGACACGCGAGGAAAAGATGACGGAAAGCGATGCTTCAGCTTGGTGTCTCAGAGCTACCGAAACCTGTATGAGTTTGAGCTTGGCGAAGCGAACAAGAACGGGTTCTATGGTTTCTCGGCCGAGCAAATTCGACGATACTACGACCTGCTTCTCCTAACCGATTACGTTGGCGGCATGACCGATACGTTTGCCAGCAATCTTTATCGTTCGTTGAATCATGGCTGACCGAACACTGGATGATTTTCATGCAGATGTTCGGCACCGACTCCGTCACTTCCTCTGGGATACGCGGGAGCGGAAGTCTGCCCGAGCGGATGCTCTGCGTCGGATAATGCGTCATGGCTGGCAGGCGTGCCTGTTCGGCGGTGTCGTGCGTGACATCGTTGTAAAGTCGCCTTGGGTTGAGACACGAGACATCGATATCGTCGTCGCTGATGTCTCGACAGACGAGCTTCGCGAAGCCTTCGCCGATGTCCTCGTTCGCCAAACTCGTTTCGGAGGGCTGACTTTGAATATCCAAGGGTGGATGTTCGATGTTTGGCCCTTAGCGTTGACTTGGGGCTGTCAGTTTTTCCCTCTGTTTGCCAGTTCGTTTGCGGTTCTGCCGAGGACGACCTTCTTCAGCGTCGAGGCTATCGCGGTGGAACTCTCGGCGGCGTCGGGCGTCCCGAGGATGATCTACCAAGATCGTTTTGTTCAATCGATCAAGTCTCGAACGATCATGTTGAACCTTGCGGAGAATCCGTACCCCGAGCTTTGCATCGTCCGAGCTTTTGCATTGGCGAGGAAACTCGACTTTGCATTGGACGTGCATCTGGTTAGGCATCTGGCCGAATGGGCCAAGCGCATTTCCGTTCCGAAGATTGAGAAGGCAATGCTGTCCCATTACGGCAAGGCATCGTTCGACCGAAGCGAACTGAAATTGCTCGTAATGCAGCTACGGGAGCATGCTGACTCGGGCGAGAATCGGCCGATGCAGGTCGGCCAGTTCCAGCAGATGCTGCTGCCGTTCGAAAAGCCCGAACCCGTCGATCATTTTCTCGCAGATTGCGTGGATTCGGTCTGACGGTCTGTCATCTCGACTCGTTCAACCACCTATTCACGCCTGAACCTGCCTCGGGACTTCCGTGCCCCGAGGTTCTGCCTGCATGGCGCTGAAACTCAGGATGGTCGCCGCACCTGACGCTACGCGGCCGTCCGAAACCAAGTCACAGAGTTGATCATGCTGACCGCAGTCGAGACGGGCGGATCGGTTCCGCTCGATACCGCAACTCTCGACTTCGAGGCCAACCATGCCCGCCAAGTCTGCTTGGGGCAGCAGAGACTTCTGCGTCCCGTCCAAATTGAACGTAGCCCACGCCGATGACTCGGCGTTCGCTCCCCTGACCGCAACCGACGTACGCGAAGCCTTCGCCGTGCCCGCGACCCACCCCCCGATCCTCTCGCTCGAAGAGGCGGCCGAGTTGGTCAAGCTCCGACCCCAGACGCTCAAGCGGAAGGTCAGCGAAGGTCTGTATTCAACGAGCGTAGTTCGCGGAAAGCCGCTGCGCTTCTGGCGGGATCGCCTCGTCCTGGAGGTGATGCGATGAAGTGGGCAGACAAAGAACTGGTCGAAGGGACGCAGCCGCCCATCCGCATCGGCAAGCGGGTCTTCAAGAACGCCGCTGGCGAGCAGAAGACGACCGACACCTACTGGGCAACGTTCTCAATCAACGGCAAGCAGTCGTTCATCCCGCTGAAGGTCTTCAAGCGGGCCGACGCCATCCGCGCGGCCCATCGGCTCGCCCAGAAGATCGAGGTCGGCGAGCGGGACATGACCGAGCGGAAGAACATCAAGCTCGGCGAGATCGTGGACGCCTACCTCGCCCTGCTCAAAGGTCGCGGTCGAGCGTTCAAGACGATGGAGAAGTACACCTACGTTCTGAAGAAGCTCCAGATGTGGTGGGAGCGACAAGGCGACAAGTACGCCGCGCGGTTCACCGTCTACGACTTCTACGCCTTCAAGGCCAAGCTCGAACAGGACGGCATGTCTCCGAAAACGGTCGCCGATCGCATGATGATCGTGCGTCAGTTGCTCAAATGGGCGTCAGAGAAGGCGAAGCCGCAAAAGCTGCTGCCGCTGAACCCGATCGCGGGCGAGCCGTTGCAGGAAGAGAAGAGCAAGCCGCAGCCGTGCTTTACGCCCGAGCAAGTCAAGCTGCTGCTCGACAACGCCGACCCGCTGCTCAAGCCCGTCTTCGCCGTCATGGCGTATACGGGGCTGCGTTTCGGGGAGGTCCGCGACCTGATGTGGGACCACGTTCAGCTTCGAGCCAGCGGCGGCACGATCCGCGTCTACGGCGGCGGCACGGGCGGGCGTGGCCCGAAGGACGGCGAGTACCGAACCGTGCCCGTCAACGCGGAACTCGCGGCGATCCTCGCGGCGGTGCCACGCGAGCAAGAGCGAGTCTTCTCGCACCCGCCGACGCCGAAGTGGCCGCACGGAACGCGGCCCCTCGATCAGACCCAGTTGCTCAAGGCGTTGAAGCGGCTCTGCAAGCAGGTCGGCTTCGGCGATTGGAAGCGGTACAAGCTGCACACGTTCAGGCACGGATTCGCGAGCATGTGCGCGAGGCTGAACCTGCCGCAGAAGTACATCCTCGACTGGATGGGCCATAGCGAGAGCGAAATCCTCGACATGTACATCACGCTGCACGACGAGACGGCCCAGCGGGCGATCAATCAGATCAGCTACGGCGATACGAACGCCGCGACCGCAGGATCGGAAGTGGAGGCGGCATCGCGGTGAGCATGGCGGGCCCAGGTTCGGCGATGACGAGCGAGGCTTGGGGAGGCTCCCAAGCCTCGCTCACTTTCTCGAATCAGGGCATTTTCTTGCAAGAAAAGGCTGCGTTTCAGGAAACTACCTCGATTGCGGCCAACGGATGAGGACGACGGCCAGTTACCATCGGCGACATGCGACTCTTCAAGATGAAGCCGCACCGACTGATATGCTGTTGTTCCACGACCGCAGCGGCGTTGCTCTCAGGATGTGCGGCCACTCCGAGCAACCAGTCGAGCGTTCCCTTCGCGATAGGTGGACAACGAATCCATCCGCTGTTGATCCAAACGCTGGTGGAAGACTTGGCAGGAGAACAACCCGTAGTGGCGGCGGTCGATCTGGGAGCATCCGCAAGCCGCACGAACGGCCGCACCGCGATGACGGCCGATGGCGATACGACAACGGCACGGGAGGGAGATGGCTACGTCGCCTATCGACACCTCGGCACGACGACCAGCGGGCTGCATGTGCTGATCGTCATGGCCAATGGCGGCGGGAGCGGCGTATTCGAGGACGTTCTTTGGGTGCGGCTCGTCCGCGATGTTGTCAAGGAAGATGGGACGAGGCGGGATCGAACGATGCTGTTGAAGGTCGGCTCATTCACGCTCGGCGACCGCGACGACGGCTACGTGCGGCTCGACGGCAAGCGACTGCTCATCGGCAAGTCGAAGTATCGGCCCAGCGAGACGGTCGTGTCGTTGGAATAAAAGTCACAGACTCGACGGACTTCTCGGGGAGCATGAACGCATATCCAAGAAACGTCGCCGAGCTTGATCTCGATTCGATCCACTTCCCACCCGCCGCGATCGATGCGATGCGACGGCTGGCTCGCTCCCGTCCATGGCGGGGCAGCGCCGAGGAACGGAAGCAAAAGCTGCTCGCGCTCAACGCCGCCCTCGCAGCCGCGTACGGCGTGCCCGCTCCTCGCGTTACCTTTGGCTTGGCCGACGAGCGATCGGATCGAAGCTGCTACCTCCCCGCGTTGCAGACGATCATCCTGCGAGGTCGCAACCTGAGCGTCATCTCGTTCACGCACGAATGGTTCCACCACTTGCTCGGCTCGTCGGAGCATGCCGTGTGCGGCCACTCGCTGGCCCTGTTCAAGCAGTGCTTCCCTCGGTCCTGGGCACGCCTGCGGTTTGAGGGGCACATGGCGCAAAGAGGTGAGCCGCTCGGCTCAGCAGTCGGGTCATGAGGGCGCGGCACGACACGACAGGCGGCCGCCGAACATTCGCCGCAACTGCCGCGAATGCCGAGGTCAGAGACAATCATCGAAGGACCGCGCTAACACGGACGACAAGCTCTCGATCGGACGAATCCTGCGTCTCGGGTAGACTTGCCTCAGTGAGGTAAGACCGAGATGCCCAGCGAACGATCGTCGCATTCAGCCGTGAGGTCCGCGCGTGAGCAACGCCTCCTCGACGACCTGCGTAGACACCTCCATGCCGCCGAGCGCAGCCTCTGGGCGGCTGGTCGCATCATCAACGAACTGAAGCGGGAGTTCGGCTATTACACGAAAGACCTCGCCGCGCTCTTCCCGCAGACGACTCACAGGCTGGACGAAATCGCAGCGACCGTTCGTACTTTTTCGAGCGCGACCCGCGATCGCTCGTTGACCTTCTACGACCATGAGGTCGCCCGCCGCGCGGCCAAGCGGGCCGCAATCGGCATCCGAAATCACTTCGGGGCGGAAGGCGATCCTCCGTACGAACGGGCACTGGCTCTCGTGCGACAATGCAAGCATCGGCACGGCGTTCTGGCCGTCCAGGAGATCACCGCATCGCTGCTGGGCGAAGAGCGTCGTCGTCATGAGCCGAAACGCCGTGCGATCGTCGCCAGACTTTCCAAGGCGAATCGAACTCT
Source organism: Tepidisphaeraceae bacterium (assembly GCA_049840775.1). Lineage (GTDB taxonomy): Bacteria > Planctomycetota > Phycisphaerae > Tepidisphaerales > Tepidisphaeraceae > RYN-431. Next base: position 1,220,871 of record JASGJJ010000005.1, on the reverse strand, counting down.
GCTGGGGCGGATGCACAAGGCGGATGGCCGCGAAGTGCTAAAGCGTGCTGAGCCTCAGTCCATCAAACTGCTTCACATCGATGCGCTTTACGGCAACTACTCATTCAACTCGAATGGCGTGCTGAAGCGCGATTCGAGTGCATCGGCGTTCGACTGCGACGGCAATACGCGGGATGAGGCAGTTGAGCTTGTCGTCGATCTGCTCTGCCTCGCCAAGCACGCCCTCGTGACGAATGGCGTCATCGCGTTGTGGCAGGCTTCCAGCGGACTGCCCGCGATGTTGGCGCAGGCGATCGAGGCGAACGATCTGATCCACCACCCGTTCATCTTGTGGGATCGCGGTTTCGTGCAACTGGGCGATCCGTCGATGGGCGTCCAGTATTCGAGCGAGGTCTGCTATGTCCTCACGAGGCGTGGCGAGCAGCCGCTCGGCGGGCTCGGCGGCGAACGCGGGCAGATCATCCGTACAGACCGCCGCGTTCGTCGTGCTTCCGACTTCAATCAAACGCACTTGATGGAGAAGCCATCCGCCGTAAACGAGGAGCTTGTCCAGCGATTCACGTCCGCTGGCGACACTATCTTCGACGCTTGCGGCTGCTCGGCCAGCATGTGCATAGCGGCAGAACGCTTTGGTCGCCGATGGATTTACTGCGAAACGAACGCGGAAAACTTCGCGCTGGGGCTGCGCAACGTAGAGGACTTCCTTGTCGCGGCGGATCGTCGGATGGCGTAGCCGAGTCGGGCATCGACTTCATCAGGCACGCTGCCGAAGTTTCGCCTTTCGCTTTCTCGCCTTGAGGCTATCTACTTCCATCTTCCCGTAGCCATCGGCGCGTTCGTCATCGGCAACCTTGAAGCGCTTGATGCTCGCCAGCCGCTCGGGCGTCTTACGTCCGTCGAGCGTCTTCGGCGCTCGCTTCGCGGTCTCGCAGTACAGCGGCGATCGATCGATGCCGACGAAGCGACGGTTTAATGCCTTCGCGACGTAAGCGGTGGTCCCGCACCCGACGAATGGGTCAAGGATGGTCGAGCCGACATACGAGTACAGCTTCGCGCTGCGGTAGACGATCTCGTGCGGGAACGGGCACGGGTGAAAGTCGCGATGCGAGGGATCAAGACCCTGTTCGGCCTTGACGTACCAATGGCTCATGGTGAACTGCTCGAACTCCGCCTGCGTCAGATCGCAGAGACTCCGATCGCCGATAAGGGAACCGTTTCCCTTTTGGAACACGAGGAGATACTCGTGGTTGCGACGAATCCTCGGGTTCGAACACAGCGCATACGACCCCCAGTTGGGCCGTGAGCCGTTCGAGTTCTGCTTGAACCAGCAGTGCTCTCCTCGGAAGACCCAGCCGATCTCGCGCATGATGACGCTGATGTCGGCGTAGACGTTGTGGACCATGCCGTGCGTCGGCTGCTGGGCCGCGTCCCGCTCGTTCCCCGCGTCGATGTTCAAGACGATCTTGCCGTTGGGTTGAGTAACCCGATAGACCTCGGCCCAGACACGCCGCATCCACTCGAGATAGCTGGCGTAGTTGCCGTCATACCAGTCGCGTTCGCCAGCCGCGCCATCGTCGTACTTCACGCCATGCACGGCGTACGGAGGCGACGTGACCGTCAGTTGGATCGAGTCGGCCCTTATCGTCCGAAGTCCGTCGATCACGTCAGCGCAGATGATCTGGTCGAGCAGCGATCGCTTGGGTAGTGGCGGCAGCGAGACCGATTGAAGGCGTAACGTCCGTGCCCGAATCGATGCCGCCTTCCGCGCTGAGCCGACCCGCTTCGCCGCTTCCGCAATCGCGATCCGCTGCTTCGGGTCGGGGGTGAAGAGTTGCTCGATGATCGCGCTGTTCTTGCTCTCCAACACCTTGCGGACCTGCTTCACCGTGGTCGGCGACACGTTCGCTTGCAGAGCGATTTGAACGTCCACCCGACCTTGGGACTTTTGCGCCTCCACCTGCCGCTTGCCGCTCCGCTTCCGTCGCAGCGCCTCCGCCTTCAGCCGTTGAACGTAGTCGGTCTTCTCCAAGATGAAGCGGATGCGATCCTGCGGCTCCCAGTTCCGTCGCCCGCCTTGGAGGTTGGCAACGTAGTTGATCGCGTCGAAGCGGGTATCGAATTCCTTGATGAAGACGGTCGGCTCTTCGATCAGCCCGCCCTCGGCCCGAATCTCGGCGACAAGCTGCGTTCGATGATGGCCGTCGATAAGGACGGGCACGGTCGTCGGCTCGCTGCGGAACACCGCTGCGATCAGATCAGACACACATCGCCCATCGGCTTTCAACGCCGCCTTCAAGTTTCGACGCTCGGCATCGTTCAACGGACGAAGCAGGTCGAGAAACGTCGGCTCGATCCGCACCTGCAATCCGCCAATCGTCGCGATCGGGTGGTCGGTCGGAATCCGCACCTGATTTTGCTCGCTCATCTGTCACTCCCGCGAGCGTTGTACCTGAGTGGCTTCGGGTCGGGAAGCCGATCGGTACGGCGAACTGCACCATCACGCGGTCCAAGATGCAGTCACAGACGTGAACGCGCTTTCGCTGAACGACGCCTCGCAACGGTCGAGGCTTACTCGTTCAGCGGAGATTTCAATGTTTCGTGCGTCTGTTTTCAGCGATGTCGACTGCATCCCCTTTCTTGAGCGCCTCAACCAAACCGACTGGTTCAGGCACAGTCTGCACCCGAAGCCGAACTCGGGGCGAGCCATCATGAATGTCATTAGCACTCTCAAGAATCGAAGGGAGCAGAAAGCGGCAGTTCGACTTGCGAACTACGCTGGATTGCCGAAGGAAGCGGTCGGTTGGGGAGGCGGAGCGATTCTACGTCTCCTGTCCCTGATGGTCGCGCAAGGTCCAGAAGTGTTCTTCCCGCCCTTCGCTCTGTGCGAATACTTTGAGAACGTAGATGTTCGCCTGCCGCTTGTTGACTACGCGCAGTCGTACCCTGTCGTGACCGTCTGCTTCCCTCACGATTATGCAACGTCGCGAGGTCTTGACTTCAACTACGTTGCTACGCTGCTTGAGTCGCAGCCATCGTTTCTGACGATCCTCACCTCAAACGTTCTCGCGCGGAACCAGAGCTTTTCATTCGTCTCCGAGAGTTCGCCGAGCATCGAGCACTCGATCTCACGAACTATGCTGCATGGAGACGCTGTTCCTGACGCGAGGATTGATGCGGCGCTGCGACTTGCAGCGAGAGTTGCGATCAACGCCAACCTGTACCTCGTGGACAAGGGGTATCGCGTCAAGCATCTGCTTGATGCTCGGACGCGACGGCGTCGTGCGGCACGGGCCTCGCGAGAAGGCCGTCTCTTGCTCCCGCCGCAAGAGCTTCTGCTGACTCAGGACGTAGTCGTGGAAACTGTGCGATCCGAACCAGATGCGTCGGGCTCACTCGACGTGCTGCACCACAAGCAATCACACTATCGCCGAGGGCATTGGCGGATGCAGCCGATCGGTCCAGGGCGATCCGAGCGAAAGAAGATTTTCATTAGGCCAGTGCTTGTCAATGCCCGATTCGCGCCTGCGGGTACGACCGAGCGGACGGTCATTTATCGCGGTCGTGCCGACGACGGCGAGGAGCGATAGACGAACTCACCTGCGTAGGTCGGATGCCGCCGAAAACGAGTCACAGACTTGAGCACGCTCGCCGAGGTCATGTCGAAAGACGTGATCAACAGCGAGTCGTCAGCACTCAACGTAAAGCTGATTCAGTGGGATAACCTGCCGTTTCGCTCCGACCCGAAGATCATGGCGATCTGGGGGGCGCGTGATCCAGTGGGCCTCAAAGCCTTGATCGACCGCGATGGCGGCATCCGAGATGCTCTCCAGTGCGCTCGGGTCAAAGGGGATGACGGGCCGCCCATCCTCTTCGACGGATACACCCGTCTGCTGATCCACTTCGCGCGAGTAGCTGAGGGCAAGGTCGACAACGTGCCTGCCTATACGGTCGTAGAGTTCAATGATCTCGGACAAGTCTTGGCGAAGGTTCTTGCTGTCCAAACGGCTCGACGAAACGTGACCGCGCCGCAGATCGCCCACGCGGCGTTGCAGATCAAGGCGCTCCAAGGATACGACATCTCGCCGAGGCCGCATGGCCGTCCGACTGCCGAAAAGGGAAACAGTTCGCTCAAACGCCTTCCTGGCGTGAAGGCGCTGGCGAAGGAGTTCGGGGTGAGCGACCCCATCATTCGAGTCGTGCAGCAGGCTCAGGCTCACGAAGACCCGAAGATGCTCGACGGCCTGCTCGCCAAGCCAGAAGACGAGGCTCGCTACCTGTCCCCGCTCCAAGTCAAACGGAAGATCGGCGAGTACAAGCGGGACGAGGCAGTCCACTCGCGCGAAAAGCACCGCAAGCTCCGCGCGGCCCGCATTGCGAAGATGACGGCACCGACCACGCCCGATGAGATCGCGCCCGATGGCGTCTTCACCGTCGATGCGATCGATGGCATCAAGCGGATCGCGCCAAGTACGATCGACCTCTGCTGCACGAGCATTCCGTATCCGTGCGACGTGCGATACGACAATGCAATTCCCTAAGACGGCGACTACGAGAAGTACCTCGACAAGTACGTCCGTCAGTTCCTCGCCGCGCTGAAGCCCGCGCTCAAGAACGGAGGTCGGGTCGCGATCAATTTCGACTGCACGTATCGGGGGTACGACAAGCAGAAGGCGGGACAGGACCGCCATCAGGTGCCGAACCTGTTCAACCTCTGGTCCGACATCAGCCGCATCGCGGAGAGGGAGATCGGCCTGCTCTTCATGGCTTATCGCATCTGGTACAAGCAGAACTGCCCGAACTACTTCGGCACGGGGTCGCGTAGCAGTCGCACGCCGATGCTCAATCCAAACACCGAGTTCATCCTGATCTTCGCGAAAGACTCGATGCATTTGGAAGGCGAGTCCGACATCACGGACACCGAGTACGACAAGTTCGCCTTGTCGCACTGGTACGTGCTGCCGCAGAAGCGGGAGAGCATGGCGAGCGAGGCGTACCACCCGTGCCCGTACCCCGAGGAGATTCCGTATCGGCTCATCAAGATGTACTGCCCGACTGACGGGGTGGTCCTCGACCCCTTCAGCGGGTCAGCAACGACGGCCTTCGTCGCCAAGGCTCTGGGTCGGCCGTACATCGCATTGGACAACTCGCCGCTCTACAACGGCGAGGGCGCGGCCCAAAAGCGGCTGGCGGCACTCGACGGCTTGACCGCGATCGAGAAGGCGCGGCGGATCGAACGTTTCGTCTTAGACAGGGAGCATGGCATGCCCAAGCATCGGCGGAAGCGCGGCGGCACTGACGAATGAGCGGGCACGTCTCGGGACTGGTCCTGACCGCCACGGTCGGCTGCGATTGAGCGTGAAACGAGACGAGGAGGGACGGGCACGGAGGCGAATCCGATTGCGGCTTTGCCTCCGTGTTCCGTGTCGCAGTATTTCCTCGAAGGACTCCGCTCCGATAGGTGAGAAGAAGAAGCAGCCGACTCCAGCGGCGACGGACACGCGAGGAATGTGACAGAACAATCCGATGCTGAGGTGAAAACCAGCAGCATTCCTCGCAAGCCGCCGATCCTCTGGAAACTGGGTCGGCGGCTTTCTCGTTGGAGATCGGGATGAGCAAACCGCACGTCGCACAACTTCGACTCGACAACCATCGGTTCAAGGACCAGAAAGGGAAGTGGATCGTCCACTTCAAGAGTCGAACGTCACTTGCGACAGATTGGCAGAAGCAGCGGCTCGTGTCGCTGGGCTGTCGGCCCGAGCAACTCGTCGGCCTGCGATTCCCGATCGCCAACCAATTGATCGCAAAACTCAAACGTGCCCAGCAAACGGCTGGGCGAAACGGGGCCACCCCGCAGGTGGATGAGGGCACACCAGTCCAAGAACAGAAAACGAGAGACTAACGCTCTCAAGGGGTAGAACGAGGGAACACGGCATTGCAGTCCCATCATTGTCACTCTGCGTGCCCGCTTCATTGCTGACCCTCAACAGAAGGCGAACTGTCAAATCGCTCGCGACACTGAAGGTGCGCGTTAGCAAAACGAAAAACAGAATGGCAAATGGCGGCTGGTTAGCTTCTGCTATCGCGGAGTACCGCGACATCCCACTTCGCGGAGTACCGCGAAGCGGAATGTAAGAAGCGAGCTATCGGAGAAGAAAAGAAGGCATACACGCAGACGCGAAGCGGATGCGATTCGCCGAAGGCGAACATGAGAAGCAGCCACCGAAGCTCGCGGTGGCCGCGCCGAGCAGTGGCCGCTGGCAGTCTCAGGCTGCGATTGCCCCACACCCCGACTGCTGTCTCTCCCTCGCCGATCGACCGTCATCGCGCCTTCGTCGTGCCTGCTGTTCCCTTCCGCTTCTTGCTCGCCGCCTTCGCTCGTCGGTCGGCGGCGACCGCCGTTGGCGATCCCATGCCCCGCGACTTGAAGTCGTTGCGTGCCTGATCGCTATGAGTGTTGAGCTTCAAGTGCATCTGATCCTTCGGCCCGCGAAGCACATCGATCACGCCGCCTGGACGCTTCATGACCTTCTGACAGACATCCAGAATCCGTCGTCCGTAGGGCGTCAGTCCCGTGAGTCGCTGAAGCACGAGGATGTTCTGCATGAATCTGCCCTCGACATCTTTCGCCGTGGAGGCATTGCGCGGCTCCTTTGATGCCCAGCGCTGCCAGGCTGTCGTGCCGTCCTCTGCGTCGATCGTCGTATCGTCCGACATCAGTCGCTCGACTTGCTGCATGACAGCCGCAGTCGAATGAGCCTTGTCGATGCCGAGCGTGACCAACGCCTCCAGCAGGTAGAAGTAGAAGCCCTTGTTGTGCGGGTTCGGAAACCGCTTCGTTGCCTGATGCTGAAGGGTGAGTTCGGCAACCTCTGCCTCGGACAGGTGAAACTTTCGCGGAACGACGGCCGTTCCCTCCCGTCCGATCTTCAACGCTCTCCGCTTGAGCAGCGGCGTCTCGGTGTGCTTCACCAGATCGTCGTACGACTTGAAGCGACGGTTACTGCGGGTGGCCTTCTTCATCGCGATCTCCTTCGAAACGGGTTCAAATGGGTTAGGCTTCGCTCGCGGACGCGAGGGCGAGGAACTCGACCATCGCGTCCTCAAACACACAGTTGCTCGCGGCGTAGCTCCTCCGTTTGTGAATGGTCTGGATAACACCGCGTTCTTTGAGAAACTGGAATGCGACATCGACTCGCGTGAACGGAGCATCGAGCGTCTTGGACAACTCTTGCCCCGTATGCGGCTCGCCGTCTTCCATCGCGTAGGCGACGGCCTCGTCGGTCGCTCGGTCGCATTGGTGAACGTACCGCTTGCCGTCTGACAGGCAGACCGTCCGACGCAAGAAGTTGGCGATCACGTCGTACTCGACTGTTCGTGTTCGTCTCATGCTGGTAGGACGACGACTGAGGCTGTGATTCGGCAGTTCAGAGAGGCAGATACCGACCAGAACCGTCGTTCGGGCGGGCATGCAGATAGCGTCCCGTCGTGGCGATACTCGCGTGCCCGAGCGTCTGAGCGACGAGCGAGATCGGTGCCCCTCGTTCCAAGCTGTGGGTCGCGTGCGAATGCCGCAGGTCGTGGTTGCGAACGGAATGGGCAATTCCTGCTCGTCGAGCCGCCCGTTTCGTGATCCTCAGGACGTGGCTCGTGTTCAGCCGTCCCTGGCCCTTTCGGCTCGCGAAGACGAAGCCCTCGTCTGTCGCATCGGTACGACGAGCTTGGACGGATGCGAAGACGCTGGCAGGCAGCAGCACCGATCGCGTCTTCCCGCCCTTGCCGAAGACGGTGACTTGTCCCTCGCCTGCCGAACGAGCGTGGAGGTCTCGCCACCGAACCGCGACCATCTCAGAGACCCGAAGACCTGCCCCGTACATCAGGGCGATCATCGCGGCGTTTCGCGGGTTCGGTTCCAGCGAGATCATCCGCAGGAGCGAAGACTCATCGATTACCCGCTCGGCAAGCGTGTCTCGCAGCGGCGGAAGACGAAGGGGCTTAGCCGTATCGAATGGCAGATAGCCCAAACCGTGCCCGAAGCTGAACAGGCTCTTGGTTGCCGCCAGGAGCCGTCGCCGAGTCGCTGGCCGCAACGCTGCGGCGTCGAGCGAGTCGGCGAAGCCTTGGAGGTCGCCGAGTGTCATCTGATGCAGCGGCTTGCGAATGTGAGTAGTCAGGCGGTCGGCAGCGGCACGGTAGCTCCGCTGCGTGGTCTGGGGACGGCCGTGCAGCCAGAGGTCGATCAGGCGGCTGCCGCTGTCGGGACTCGACTCGCAGATCGCTTCGGTCGGCTGGATGGCTGTGATCGCGTTTTCCATCGGAGACCTCGAATGCGCGAGAACACGAATTCTCAGGCGTTGAAATAAGACAGATTCTCGACGCCAAATAGGCGAAACATCAGCGGCTTGTGAACGGAAAGCGGTCGCTTTCCAGGCACTAACGGGCGACTGAACAACAGACTCAGGCAGAATCTCGACGCCTCAGGACGCGAAACACCGCCCTCAGAACGTCGGTTTCCTGCTGGCCGTCGATCCCGTTGGGGAAGCACTCGCTGACGGCGGCTGCCACCGAACGCTCGTCGGCATGAGAAACACCGAGCGACTGGAGGCTCGCCATCAGATCGGCATGACGGTTCGACAGCGGCGTTGACGCTCGCGAACGTGCCCGACTTCGCGTGGGCGTGGGAACCGCGACCGCTGACGGTCGATCGCGTCGATAGAAGATGACTGCCGACCCGTCGATCCCGACGCCCGTCTGACGAACCATCTGAGCCTGCCGTTGAAGTTCGGCGTTAAACAGCGGTCTGCGGGTACGGATGTCGTAGATCGGGTGCGGCAAAGCCCCGCGTCCAATGAGTTCGTACACCCTTGCTCGGGAGAGTCCGAGGATGTCCTCGGCCAACTCGCTGAGAGACACGAAGGTTTTCGTCGACTGTGCTGGCAGCGGCATGTTCATGCTCCTTCTGGCGGTTGAACGGTCGGCCCGCCTGTGACAATGGCCTGCGGGCTGACGTGCTGCCAGCCGCGATCGGTCAGCGAGCGACCTGCATCGTCCTTCTGAATTAGCCCCGCGCAGGATCAGGAACGGCTCGATCGACCGTTCGAGCGTGGCTCGAGGCAGGCCGAGCGAGGACGCGATGACGTTTAGCCGCAGCGTGCCCTGTGACTCGCGTAGCAGGTGAAGGTATCGCTGCTCGATGATGTCGAGGCCGATCGAATCAAGTTGCTCCAATTCGCAGGTCCGAGCGAACGTGGCTGCGGAGACCGTGCCCGTCGCTTCCGCCTGCATCGTTCGGACACATGAGTCGAGCAAACGAATGCCGATGCGCGGCGTCCCCTTGCTTCGCTGAGCGATCATCTCGGCAACGCTGTCTTCGAGCGTGACGCCCGCCGAACGTGCCCGACGAGCGACGAGCGTCGTCATGTCCTCGGTCGAGTAATGCTCGAACCGCAAAATCAGGCGGAACCGATCGACCAACGGCCGCGTCAGCGCCCATTCGTCCGTCGTCGCCGCCACAAGGCAGAACGGCTTGAGCGGCATCGGGACGACTTTCCCGCCGCCTGATCGCGGCAGGAAGATGAACGACTCCTGCAAGACCTTCAGCAGAGAGACCTGAATGTCGCTGGGCAGGCCGTGGCATTCGTCGATCAGGAGGACGCCGCCTTCCGCGTCCAGCAAGACGGCGTTCAGTTCGGCCGTTGTCCGAAGTGACTGGCCGAGTGTTTCCACCAACTCGACGCCCATCTCCTTCGCGATGATGCGGCTGATCTCGGTTTTCCCCAGACCGCCCGCCCCGAGGGCGAGCGTATGAGGGAAGACGCAACCGCTGCCCTGGTTCCAAGTCGCTTCGAGGGCAACACGGACGCGGCTTTTGATCTGCTCGGCCCCGACGAAATGGTCGATCGTGTGGGGCGAACTGGACATGTTCGATGCGGTATTCATAGTCGGGTCTCGTTTGACGCGGGCACACGGGAATTGTTTGTGATCTGGAGTCAAGTGAGGCTCGCGTCAGCCGAGCCGTTTGATGAAGCCGACCTCGCCGCCCGTCATTGCGACGGCCGCACTGGCGGCGGCGGTGTCGTTGATCGCGGTGATCGTGAGGGTGACATACTGCCCATTGGGCAAGCGAACGTTGACGGCGTAGGTGACTTCGACAGCCATGGTTGCTCCTTTTGGGTTAAACACCGAAGTCGCCGCCTGCGCGTCTGTGACTTTGAGCGTCTCGGCTGCGAAAGCTGAGTGCCGAGCGTCCGTGAAGGCGCGACGGCGGGCGAAAACGCCACTGGCGGCTCACCAGCAGCGTTTCCACACCAAATGGCAAACCTGAAGGGAAGCGGAGGACAGGCTGAGTGCGTCCTCAAAATGGGAGTACCCGTCGTAGAGTGTGTCTTTTGAGTCTGCGCTTTATTCCCGCAGAAAATAGATTTGCCAGGATTCAGCCGCTCGACGGCTCACCGTGATCGTCGGGGACGGACAGTGTGAACGCCTGCGTCTACTTCGACTGGGTGCCGATCAACAGGCGTGAATGGCCGAGGAACGGCTCCTCTTCCGCAGTGTGCCGAGCAGTGGTGACCGTGACCCAACGGCGGCAACACCCATCCCAAAATCGCGATTGGCAAGACGAGTCGGCCCTCTGGGCCGACTGCCTCGCGTCCGTCGCGTGCGCAGTCCTGGTATTGGTGTCGGAGGTTTGGCGGAAGTTGCAAGTTACTTCGGCTCGGCGAGAGAAACGTACGTCAATCGCCGTTGTGACACTCCCACACTTACGCCCGCCTCGGCACCTCTTCAAGCCCGACGCTCGGTCAGCGGGCGTCACCCAGTATCGCCTTGGTCGAATCGGGCAGCGGTTGTGAACGCCGCGAACATCCGACCGTCTGGCATGCAGCAGTAGACATGGCCTGGCGCAAGCGGGAGAAGGTCAGTCACCCAATCACCGAATCGCCCCAGCCGCTTCTCGACCGCCCGCTGGATGATGTCGGGCGTGGAGGCGAACACCGTTCGACGGCGGTCTTTGAGCTTGGCGACCCAGAGCGGCCTGTGAATGTCTCTCGCCATCCATACCGTGCCCGTACGATGCTCGACGGCGACGATCGCCATGGAGCCGCGAAGGTCTGTGAGGCAGCGGCGTAGGCCGCGTGCCATGTCACCTGTCACCGAAATGGTCTTCTCGATGACCTCGCTGTCGCATCGCGTCATCAACTTGGTGCCCAAGCGATCAGCCGCCTCCTCGGGCTGGCTGATGATGCCGTTATGGACGACGGAAAAAGCGACTTGGTTCGCTTTGCCGACGAACGGATGGTTGTTCGCGTTCTCGGAGGCGGGTCCGCTGGTCGTCCAGCGGACGTGCCCGATGACCGAGCAGCATCGCATCTGGCGAAGCGTCTTCCAGAACGGGTTCGTCGCTGTGAATGCATCCGCCGCGAGCGCTGCTTTGTCCGTGATGAGCCGATGCCGATTCGGGCGGTCGAGGGGCGACGATACGGCGGCGAACCCCGTCGCGTCCTTACCGCGTTCCATCGACTGGACCAGTAGCTCGCTGAGCAAGCTGTGAGTCTCATACCAGTCTCCTTCGCGTACGCTTCCGACGATGCCGATGATTCCGCACATTTCATTCCTCTCCGACCGCGACCAACTCGCGATCCGTTGATGCCAAAGAGGACTTGCGGCTGTTTGTGAAGAACTGCGGGTTGAATTTCTTGTACGTCCGCAGGAGCGATTTAGCCGTCGTGCGGAGGTGCGGATCGACTTGCGCATAAACGCGCGAGTTCGGACGCATTCCAATCGTGACCATCAGCGAGTCGAATGACTTCCGATCCGCTGGCAGGCTCGACGGTGCCGCCTGGCACCCGCGACGAATCGCGTGGTCGAACATCGCGAGGTGCAGGTTTAGCCAAGCCCGCGCTTTGATCGGATCGAGGGTCGCGTGGTGGTTCCGCAGTTCGATACGAGGCGAGTCTTCGAACAGGTTTGTGAGGTTCAGCCAGTTGTAGCGGTCGAACCGCTGGAGGCGTCGGCGAAGCTCGCGCTTCGAGTTCGCCCCGTGCAGGAACTTCGACTCGTTCGGCAGGTAGCGGCAGTACGAGTTCGACCGCCGACTCTCGCTGACGAGGTGGAAGATCGTGTCCTGGTGCCTGTGATAAAGGTTCCAGAGCGAGCGGACGTTTCGCGGGTCGTCGTTGACCTCATCGAACGACAAGTGCAGGTGGTGTCCGCAAGAGGCGTTGACGCGGAGGCCCGCGTAGCGGAGCAAGTCGAGCATCGGCGGGACGACGGCTTCCCATTCGTCGATGCCGTCGAGCTTGGCGGTCTTCACTTCGATCTGTGCCCAGCGGATGCCGCGATAGCGTTGCTCGGGCTGGATCGACGAGTCGTATTCGACGGCCGCCTTGACGCCCGCTGGAAGCGGTTCGTGTGAATAGCCGCGTGCTACGGAAGGGATGCCGTTTTGCGAGAGGGCATGAGCCAACGCATCCTGTGCGGCTCGGGGATCGTTGCCGCCTGTGAGGATGATGTAGCCTTCGAACTCGGCTCCGATCTTTCGCGAACGATTCAGGGAAGAAACAAGACCCATCTGACGCTCCTGGTTCGGGACGTCTCTGGGCTGTTGGTCGATCCTGTGACATTGGCGGAGCCGCAGGTGGTTTTGGGATGGGTCTTCGCAGCGTGGGACGGCGGCGGCTTCACAGCCACAGCGACTGGGGCGGCGGCATGGTCTCCATCAACTCATCGTCGCCTCGGCAGCAGTTCCCCCTCGGACGCATCGTTGCCACAACCGCCGCGCTCGCGGCCCTCGCTGCATCGGGCGATTCCGCTCACGCCTTGCTTACGCGGCACGTCACAGGCGACTTCGGGGTGGTCGGTAAGGAAGACTGGCAGGCGAACGACGACGCCATCGCCAGCGGCGAGCGAGTGTTCTCGGCGTACCTGTTGAAGGACGGTCGGACGAAAGTCTGGGTGATCACAGAGAGCGACCGCTCTGCGACGACGATGCTTCTGCCAGACGAATACTGACCGATCGTCTTGCGTGGCGACGAGAAGTCACAGGCAAAAACGTTTCGTCAGCGACACCCCCGTACCCTCCCCCCATGCCCTGTTTAGGTACCCTTTTTCTCGCGTAGGTACACCAATCAAACGCTTCGCCGACTCAGCCGCGTGTTCGACGAGCGGGTTTTGGGATGAGTGAACTGGACGCCTAAGTCTCTTTGCCACACCTGTTTGGGTATGTCGAGAACTCGTGCCAAAGGAGTGCAGTCGGTTAGGAGTCTGTTATTATCCCCTCGTCTCGGCTGTGACGAATGGGGTTTGAGCAACGATGACGCCATTTCATGCGAAATACTGGGCACACCTCCTGACGCTCAAAGGCTCGTCGGGAAGCGTTGAGAATCTATCGCGTTCGATCGCCAACTCTCGCGTTGATCTCAACCCGCATCAAGTCGAAGCGGCCCTGTTCGCACTCCGATCTCCGCTGTCGCGCGGGGCGATCCTCGCGGATGAAGTCGGCCTCGGAAAAACGATTGAGGCGGGGATCGTTCTTGCTCAGCGTTGGGCCGAGCGGCGAAGGCACATCCTTCTGATCGTGCCCGCGATTCTCCGCAAGCAGTGGCAGCAAGAGCTTCGCGAGAAGTTCTACCTGTCCACGACCGTCCTCGACGCCAAGTCGTACATGCAGGAGAAGAAGAACGGCAGGGTTAACCCGTTCGATCGAAACGACTCGCTGCTCGTCTGTTCGTACCAGTTCGCGGCGGGTCATGCCGATGACATCCGTCAGGTCAGTTGGGATACCGTTGTAATCGACGAGGCCCATCGGCTGCGGAACGTCTACAAGACCGACGCGAAGACCGCTCGTCGCATCGCCGACGCAATCGGTCCTGCTCCGAAGCTGTTCCTGACTGCCACGCCGCTCCAGAACTCGCTGATGGAGCTTTACGGCCTCGTGAGCCTGATCGACGATCACGTCTTTGGTGACGCAGGCTCATTCCGCGATCAATTCCTCAGGACCGATGACGAAAAGGGCCGCAACGCTCAGCTTCGCGATCGGCTCAAGCCGCTGCTCTCACGAACGCTTCGCAAACAGGTGGTCGAGTACATCCCGTTCACCAAGCGAATCCCCATCACGCAGGACTTCAGGCCGAGCGACGAGGAGCATGCGCTCTACGAGAGCATCTCCGCATTCCTCCAACGCGAGAAGCTCATCGCTTTGCCTGCGAGTCAACGCCACCTGATCACGCTCGTTCTGCGGAAACTTCTGGCGTCATCGACGTTCGCCGTTGCCGCAACCATCGCAAATGTAACTCGGCGACTTGAACGCTTGGGCGAGCAGCTTCAGGTCGTCACCGACGACGACCTCGAAGGCATCGATGAGCTTGAGGACGAGATCGCTGAGGCAGCCGAAGACGTCGAAGCAGGTTCCGAATCTGACGTGGGCGATGACGATGACGGCCGTATCGATCCCGCTCTGCTGAAAGAAGAGCTTGCGGAGCTACGGCGGTTCGGTGCCCTTGCTGACAGCATCAAGACGAACGCCAAGGGCGAGCAGCTTCTACCCGCTTTGGCGATGGCGCTCGACAAGGCGGTTGGTCTCGGAGCCGCACGCAAGGCGGTCATTTTCACCGAGTCTCGGCGGACGCAAGCGTACTTGTTCGACCTGCTCTCCCGAAACGGCTACGACGGACAGCTTGCCCTCATCAACGGCTCGAACACGGACGCAAACTCACAGGCCATCTATGAAGGCTGGCTAAAGCGGCATGAAGGCGGCGAGGTTATCACGGGTTCAAAAGCCGTGGACATGAAGGCCGCGATCGTCGAAGAGTTCCGCGAGCGGGCGACAGTGCTAATTGCAACGGAGGCCGCTGCCGAAGGCGTCAATCTTCAGTTCTGCTCGCTCATCGTAAACTACGACCTGCCGTGGAATCCGCAGCGGGTCGAACAGCGGATTGGCCGATGCCATCGATACGGACAGAAGCACGATGTCGTGGTTCTAAACTTCATCAACACCCGCAACCACGCCGACCAGCGGGTTTATGAACTGCTCAGCGAGAAATTCAATCTGTTCAGCGGCGTCTTCGGGGCGAGCGATGAGGTGCTGGGTGCTATCGAATCGGGCGTAGACATCGAGCGACGGATCGCGGCCGCTTACCAAACGTGTCGCAATGAGAAAGAGATCAAGGCCGCGTTCGACGAGCTTCAAGCCGAGTTGGACGAGCAGATCAAGAAGCAGATGGCGATGACTCGCCAAGCACTCTTGGAGAACTTCGACCAAGACGTGGCAGAGCGACTTCGCATCAACAAGGACAAGACGCTCGAAAGCCTGAACGACCGCGAACGGTGGCTGCTTGCTCTGAGCCGAATTGAACTTGACGGACGCGCCACGTTCGACTCAACCCAGCCTCGCTTCGAGTACCGAGGGGTAGACGCGCCCACGGGCCATTATCACCTCGACTGGAAGGCGGCCGAGCGGCTCGGGGACACGTTCTACCGACAAGACCATCCTCTGGCAGTCCGCTTGATCGAGAACGCAATCAGCCGACCTGCCAAACCACAGACCATCACGTTCGGCTACACGTCTCATGGACAGGTCGTCAGCATCGTGAAGCCCTTGGTTGGACAGTCGGGATGGCTGGAACTGAGCAAGCTGACGGTCACGTCCCTCGATACCGAAGAGTTCCTGCTGCTTTCGGCCCAGACGGACACAGGCGAATCGCTCGACGAAGAAGTTGTCTGCAAGATGCTCCTGCTCCCCGCTCGGATCGACGGTGGCATCTCGGCGTCCACGCCTGATTTCACGCCAGTCCGCGAACAGTTAGTGAAAAGTCGCCTCGGCGAGGTCAGTCAGCGAAACGCCAAATTCTTCGACGAAGAGGTCGAGAAGCTGGACCGCTGGTCTGATGATTTGAAGGTCGGCTTGGAACGGCAGATCAAAGACATCGACGCAGCGATCAAGGAAGCTCGGAAGACAGGGGCACTTGCCGCGACCTTGAGCGAGAAGCTCGAAGCTCAACGCCAGATCAAAGAGCTTGAGGCGACTCGGAAAAACAAGCGACGTGATCTCTTCGTCGAGCAAGACAAGGTAGACCATCGACGTGAATCGCTGATCGGAGACATCGAACGTCAGCTTTCGATGACGACCTCAACGTCCACGGTGTTCAAATGCGCATGGAGAGTGCAATAAAGGGGGAAGATCGTGGTGCTTCTGCAAATAGATCAGAGCAACCAAATCGCTTCCTTCGGGATCGGCGACCCCGCTGAGTCGTCGAGCAAATGCACTCGCAATTATTGGGCCACTCTTTCCCCTCGTGATTACGTCGTTCTGCCCGACGTGAAACCGCTTGAATACTTGGCGCAAACCCGCCTGATCCGCGAAGCTCAGCAGGGAGATTTAGCAGCCCGTAACAAGGTGTGGGTTCACAATGCCCGACTGGTGTTAAGCGTTGCAAATCGCCTGAACATCCCGAGAGAGTTGATCGCCGACATCCTCCAAGAGGGGACAATCGGCATCTGCATCGCGATTCGGAAGTTCGACATCGAACGTTACGGAGAACTGTCCACGTACGCCTGGTGGTGGATCAAGCAGCGGATGATGCGAAGTCTTCACCACCAGCGTTTTCGCACGCACGTTCCGACGCATTTGTACGCGGACTACTGCCGCTTTAAGCGCGAATTTCGAGAACGCAGCCTGCGGAATGATTGGTTCGACTGGTTCGTCGATCAGGTTGCCGCATCACCGACGCGCTATCAAACGTTCCGCCAACTCCAGTCTCTTCATGACGTTTCAGCGCTGGCCAATGCCCGCCGAATCGCGTGCGATGGATCGGACCCCGTGGCCACAGCATGGGCCAAGGAGTTCGACGCCTTCATGCAATCGTGCCTCAATGAACTGGACGAGCGTGAGCGGTGTGTCCTTTCTCGACGCTACGGCCTGGACGGCGGGCAAGAGATGACACTTGAGGAAGTCGGGCAGGAACTCAGCGTCACTCGCGAGCGTATTCGGCAGGTCCAAAAGAATGCGGAGGAGCATCTCCGTCGTGTAATCCTTCGCCGCGCACGATCGCTCGAAAACCTTGGCCTGCTGCGAGAGCGGAGCATCGGGACCAGTGGTCTGAGCAACGACGACGGGTCAGGACTGGGGGAGGCACATGGCGAAGAAGAATGACAAGAAGAAGCCCACGGTCGCAAAACCGAAGAAAGAGAAGGTAGTAGCTCTTCGGGCACTGCTTATCAAAACGGACTTCACCGACCCCGCTACGATTCTGAAGGACACGGCTCTCGACGAGCATCCGCTCGATTTAGCACTGCCGTTCTCAGGGAGGCTGTACGTCAAGCCGCAAGAAAAGTCCGTCCCAAGCTGGGTCGCCTTCATCAAGCCTCACATCAACGGAGATTTGTCGAAGCTGAAGAATGCAAGCACGGCCGCAGTCCTGCTCGTCAAAGTCGATGGACGCACGATCGCCTTCACGTTCGGTCACGGACGAAACCTCCTCAACCCAGAGGCGTGGGAAAGGGACTTCGGGCTGAAGGTCGCATTGGACACCGTCGCCGTGAAAAGTCTTCGTTCAGTCGATTGCCGAACCTTCGAGGAACTGACGCTCCAGACCCGCCGCCAGTTGAGTCGAGCCTCGGGCTTCGACCGCTTCGGCCTGAACGTCACCCAAGACCTCGTGCGTCAAGTGACAGGCGTTCCTGAGAATGAAGCGTTCGTGCGCTGTGTGGCAGGCTCGGACGGGCTGATGTTCGCCGCACCGCTTGGCGCTCCCATCGCTTGGAGCTAAATGCTCAGAGCTTCTGACGGAGTACGCGAACGACGCCTACAAGACGAAGGGTTTCGAGTTCATCGACTATCTTCATTGCGAACGCGATCCTGTCCGCATCGACGAACTTAACGCGAAGCTGATCACGACCCTGGAGTCTGGAACCTTTGATGGAGTGCATCTTGCTCCGCCTGAACCGATCGACGACCAAGAGGTTGACTGCTTCACGTTCGCACCGAGCCAGGATGCGGAGGAGTACCAGCAACTTGAGGTAGGAAAATTGCTCGAAGCACTCGGCGGGCAGCCTGTGACTTGGAACGGCCTCAAAGCGATCCGTGTCTGCATTCGTCACCCGAACACGACCGTGCCTATCGCAAAATGGCCAGCCACTCAGTGCTTGGTCTATGAGCTTCAAGATGGCGACGACCGTTTTGTCCTCACATGCGGCGACTGGTATCGCATCCACAAGAAGTTCGTAGACAAGGTTGGTGCGAAGGTGTCGGCCCTGTCGACCGCAGCCACGCTGTCGCTGCCGCCCGCGAAGACGAGTCATGATGAGGGGGCGTACAACGCTTCCGTTGAGAAGCTGCCTGGCTTCATCCTCATGGACAAGAAATGCTCTCGCGCCTTCGGAGACGCAATCGAAGCATGTGACCTGTTCACTACGAAGAAGCAGTTCGTGCATGTGAAGCGAAAAACTCGCTCGGCAACTCTCAGCCATCTGTTTTCACAAGGCGTGATTTCGGCCGACAGCTTTATGGACGAAGAGGCGTATCGCGTAGACGTGAAGAAGCTGGTGGATGCCAAAGACAAGGCGCTCGGCAAGCAAATGTCTGTCCGAGACCGTCTCACGGCCCGCGACTTTGAGGTAATCTACGCGATTCTCAGCAAGCCGACGAAGGACTGGCCGCTGTCGCTGCCGTTCTTTAGTCAGTTGAACCTCATGAATGCCGCAAATCACTTGGAGCGGATGGGGTTCAAGGTTTCACTCATACATGTTGCACAGGGCTAACGTGTTCTTTCTGGATACACCAATCCACTCGAATGATCTACCATCCCTTTTATCGCTTTTGTTCCGCGACTCTTTTGCTGCCAGCGGATGTGATCACGAAGCAACGTTGATTCTGCGGCAAGCGTGTCAGAAGAGATTACCCGTGCCCAGACCATACCTTCGTCGTCCATCTCCAACAGGTAAAAGTAGATAGGCTTGGCTGCACCTTTCTTTTTTGGTTTTCCTTTGAAGACAGAGGGCAACAGCTTCCATGCGTCAACGTCGGCGAAGTTAGCCAAGCGAAGTTCTTTGCCGCGAGACTTGGTCGGAGGCCATACTTCAATAGTTGTTGAATTGATTCGGCCGTCATTGGTTTTCCAAAACACATTGCCTTGGCTCACGAAGATCTTCGGGCCTACATCCCCGAAGAACCTTTGCAGCAACGGTTGGTATGCAGCAGCAGGCGAAATGCGAAGATCACGCGCCGCCCCCCGACTTCGTTTTGTTGGAGCGGCGAGCATGCTTCTTCACGTCGCCCATCATCACCTGCTTATAGAATGTGACCACCGATGGGCTGGAGGGTTCAAGGCCTGAGGGCATTGTATCGACTCCACGCCCTCGCCTCGGAACTACGGGTATTGTTTTGATCCGCGCGATGAATGCGTCATCGATAGCAGACGACAACTTCTCCAGGCTGTCGACAAACGCCCCCAACGCCTCGACAGCAGACGAGTCTTCGACCAGCATTGCTGCTTCGATGAGCGTCTCGGCGGATGATTTTGAACAGTTTCCAGAGCCAATGATGGCAACATTGTCCAATACCATCACCTTCGCATGAAGGTGTGGGCAACACATCAGGCGAGCACCGCGAGCGAATGCTTGCTCAAGTACCCGTGCGCTTGTCAAACCGCCTGAGATCGCGTTGTCTGTCGCATCACAGAACAACGTATCTCCCTTCCCAAAGCTAAGGTGTCGGTCTGAACTCACATAGGCGATTGCAGCGCGTTTCGCTGACTTCGTCTTAGCGACCGCATCAATTTCCGCCCAGAGTTCCTTCGTAAGCAAGCGCGTCATCTCGGTCTCCCTTGGTCGTTCTTTTGGATGCTGCTGGTGGAATTGTCTTGAATGAAGCGAACGGACACAACAGGCAGCGTCACAAACGTGTCGCCTAACCACGGATCGGTTAGAATGACGTTCGTCTGTTACGCCCGTTGGTCATCCTCACGCTTGAGGTCACAGGAGAGCCAGCGGATGCGTTGGGAGACATAAAAATCATGGCAAAGACGAAGCTGGAACTGACTTGGATTGGCAAAGAATTTCGCCCGCGACTGGAGCCTCGCATTCTGATCGCGGACTCCCAGAAGTCTCATCACGCCTCCTCGCGCGTAACGGAAAGTGACAGCTTCGATAACAGCCTGATCTTTGGCGACAATCTTCTTGCATTGAAGGCCTTAGAAGGCACGTTCGCGGGCAAAGTCAAATGCGTTTACATCGATCCTCCTTACAACACTGGGTCAGCGTTCGAGCAGTACGACGACGCCGTAGAACACTCGGTCTGGCTAAGTCTGATGCGGGAACGATTGGAACTTCTCTGGCGGCTGCTTGACCGAGAGAACGGATCATTATGGGTGTCTATAGATGATAGGGAAATGGCATACCTCAGGGTGCTCCTTGACGAGACCTGTGGTCGCTCGGCATTTATCGCTTGCAACGTCTGGCAAAAACGATACAGCCGCGAGAACCGAGGCGCGATCGGCGACGCACACGAATACTTGCTTGTCTACGCTCGTGACCCCGACCGATTCAAAGAATCTCGTGGGCTGATTCCGCTGCAAGACAAGCAGAGGAAACAGTATTCGAATCCTGACAAAGATCCACGCGGGGCATGGCAGTCTGTCTCGTTACTGGCGCAGGGCTTCCGCCCGAATCAGATGTACGAAATCGTCGCACCGAGCGGACGTAAGCACTCACCGCCTCCAGGAAACTGTTGGAAGGTGATCAGGTCCGAGTACGAGAAACTTGTTGCTGACAAGCGATTGTACTTTGGGCGCGATGGAAATGGCGTGCCGCGTCGAAAGGAATTTCTTAGTAAGTCAAATGGCCTTGTGCCTTGGACTTGGTGGCCTCACGAAGATGTCGGGCATACTGGGGAAGCCAAGAGTGAAGCGAACGAACTTTTCGGTGCGGATGTTTCATTTGGCACTCCAAAACCCGAGCGACTAATTCAGCGTGTGCTTGAGATAGCTACGTCGCCTGGCGATTTGGTGCTGGATTCCTTCGCTGGCTCAGGGACGACGGGAGCGGTTGCTCAGAAAATGGGTAGACGATGGATCATGGTCGAGCTTGGCGACCACTGTCACACGCACATCATCCCGCGCATGAAGAAGGTGATCGACGGAACCGATGCAGGCGGCGTGACCGCTGCGACTGGCTGGAAAGGCGGCGGCGGCTTCCGCTACTACCGCCTCGCGCCGTCGCTGCTGGAGAAGGACAAGTTTGGCCAATGGGTCGTCAGCAAGCAGTTCAATGCGGCCATGCTCGCCGAGGCGATGTGCAAGCTCGAAGGCTTCACTTATGCCCCCAGCGGCGAGGTTTACTGGCAGCACGGGAACTCAACCGAGCGTGATTTCATCTACGTGACGACTCAGACGCTCACCCGCGAGATGCTTGCTAAGCTGAGCGACGAGGTTGGAGGGGATCGATCATTGCTGGTCTGCTGCGGTGCCTTCCGCTCTGGCTCGACCGAGTTCACCAACCTGACGCTGAAGAAGATTCCAAAGACCGTTATGTCCCGCTGCGAATGGGGCAAAGACGACTACAGCCTTCAGATCGCCGCATTGCCCAAGGCCGCGACCACCGACGACGAGCCACCACCCACGCTTCCCCCAGGCGAACAACGGAAGCAACGCAAAGCCCGAGTGACTGAGCCGAGCCTGTTCGCTGGGTCGGATGCGAGCGTGAACGGGAGTGCGAAATGAATCAAGCCGTAGTGAACATGATCGCAAATCGACTGAGCCTCCGTCAGCCGCAGCGCGAGTCGCTCGAACTCTTGTCCGAAGCGTGCGATCTGATCGGCCTCGAAAAAGGCGCGGACCTCGCCACATCGCTGTCGTCGCTCCGCGCGACATACCCGCAGGTTGCTGAATTTGAGCGAGAGTTTCCGTCGCTCTGCTTCTCACTGGCGACGGGCGTCGGCAAGACGAGGTTGATGGGTGCATTCATCAGCTACCTGTACAAGGCCGAGGGCATCAAGCACTTCTTCGTGCTGGCTCCGAACCTGACGATCTACAACAAGCTGATCGCAGACTTCACGCCCAACACGCCCAAGTACGTGTTTGCGGGCATCTCGGATTTTGCGACGAATCCACCTGAGATCATTACGGGCGACACGTACGAGGATGGACGTGGCGTCCGCAACGAGGTCGGCATCGCTCCACGGCAGGGTCGCCTCTTCGGCGGCGGCACTGACGGGCCAATTCACATCAACATCTTCAACATCAGCAAGATCAACTCCGAGGTGCGTGGCGATAAGCAGCCCCGCATTAAGCGTCTGCACGAGTACATCGGCGAGAGTTACTTCGAATACCTTTCGAAGCTGGACGATCTGGTGCTGCTGATGGACGAATCCCACCGATACCGCGCCTCGGCAGGCGTCAAAGCGATTAACGAACTCAAGCCGATTCTCGGGCTGGAACTGACTGCCACGCCGCAAATCGAAAGCGGTAAGGGCGTCATCCCGTTCAAGAACGTGGTCTATTCGTACCCGTTGTCGGCGGCCCTCAAAGATGGCTTCGTCAAGGAGCCAGCGGTTGCCACGCGCGAGAACTTCGATGCGAAGGCGTATGACGAGGATGCCCTCGAACGCCTGAAGCTGGAAGACGGCGTGCGTGTGCACGAAGAGGTGAAGGTCCAGCTTGATGTCTACGCTCGCGACTTCTCCGTACGTCGCGTGAAGCCGTTCATGCTCGTCGTCGCGAAGGATACCGAGCATGCAAACGCCCTCGTGAAGCTGATGGAGGACGAAGCGTTCTTCGGCGGTCAGTACAAGGGCAAGGTCATCACCGTCCACTCTCAGACGAAGGGCGAGGAGAAGGACGACATCGTGCAGCAGTTGCTCACGGTCGAAGACCCAAACAACCCTGTCGAGATCGTTGTTCACGTCAACATGCTCAAAGAGGGCTGGGACGTGACGAACCTGTACACGATAGTTCCGTTGCGAACGGCGAACTCGCGGACGCTCGTCGAACAGTCGATCGGTCGCGGCCTCCGCTTGCCGTACGGCAAGCGGACAGGCGTGGCAGCAGTCGATCGACTGACGATCGTCTCGCACGACAAGTTTCAGGAGATCATTGACCACGCGAATGACCCGAACTCGATCATTCGCACGGGCATTGTCATCGGGCGAGACGTCCCCGACGCCAAGTCGAGGGTCGTCGTGATCGAGTCGAACATCGCCCAGCAGCTTGGCATGCAGTCGGTCGGCGTCGGTGCTGTTGACCCAGCTAACCCTCCGCAGCCTGTGCTTTTCGCCAAGCCTGAGGAGCAGAAGGCGGCTCAGATTACCTATCAGGTGCTCAAACAGTTTGAACGTCTGCCTTCGTCGGGTGACCTTCGAAAGCCTGAGGTTCAAGAGAAGATCATCGAGCAGGTGAAGGCCACGCTCGCCGCTCACGGCGGCACGCAGGCCGAGTTCGATCAGTTCAAGGAAAAGATCGACTTGACGGATGTCGTGAAAAAGACGGTCGATCTGCACATCGATCTGTCCATCGACATCCCGCGCATCGTTGTTGTGCCCACGGGCGAAGTGACGAGCGGCTTCAAGGACTTCGACCTCGACACGTCAACGATCAAGTCCCTCAAGCCCGTGAAGCAGAAGGTTCTGATCCAGAACCTCGGCGATGGTGAGCGATTCACGCTCGAAAGCGGCGCGTCGATTGCCGTGGAAGAGAAACTGGAGGACTACATCGTCCGAGGGCTAATCGACTTTCCCGACATCAACTACGACGAGCATGCCGAGTTGCTCTACAAGCTCGCTGGGCAGGCAGTGGCCAGCCTTCGCCCAAATCTCCCTGAGGATGACGACCTGCTGAACGTGCTGGTGGTCCACCAAAAGCTCCTCGTCCAGAGCATCTACTCGCAGATGGAAGCTCACTACATCGAAAAAGCGACGTCATACGAGGTTCACGTCAGCAAGGGCTTCACAACCATGCGTCCCGTCAACGGAACGGCATCAGACGAAGAGGTCCGAGACTACCGCACCCCCGTCGATCAGAAGAAGGACATCCGCAAGATGCTCTTCGGCGGTTTTAAGAGGTGCCTCTATCAGGTGCAAAAGTTCGATTCCGACACGGAACGACGGTTCGCCTCGATCTTGGAGAAGGACTCGACCGTTCAGAAGTGGTGCCGACCGCCGCGCGATGCCTTGAAGATCGACTACGCGAAGTCCGACAGTTACGAGCCTGATTTCGTGGTTGAGGCGGAGACGTGCAAGTACGTCTGCGAGACCAAAGCCGCCGACGAGATGCAGGCCGAGGATGTACAGGCCAAGGCTCGGGCAGCGGCGATCTGGTGTGACAACGCGACGAAACACGGCGGCGGGAAGCCATGGAAGTACATGCTGGTTCCGCACGATGCTGTTAGCGACTCAAAGACGCTTGCTGGGTTGGCTGCGACGTTTGAGGTGATTCCGTGAGCAGCGTTGAAACCCCTCCGATGGGATGGTGCAAGAACGATCCCAACACGTTCTGCAACATCGGTGAGCGTGATGTTGACTTCCTCTTATTAGAGGAACTCCGCTGCTCTGCGACATTTCGCGGGTGGTTTTTGAATGGTGCGCTTGCCGCACTTGGAATCAGCACGTTGCCTGTTACAGGATGTATTCAACACAGCGTACATCGAACTGGTCTCAGCACAGGCGAGACCGATCTGCTCGTCTTGATCAACGGAACTGGCGGCAAGGGGAAAGGAACTTATGCGGTACTGATCGAGGACAAAATCGACGCTTGCTTTTCTGATCGCACCAAAAGCGGGTCTAAGCAAACGGAGCGATACCGCGCGGAGATCACCAAGCAGGTCGGACAGAACAAGTGGAAGGCTGGATACATGCTGCTCGTTGCACCTCGCGAGTACATACGAGGTGTGGCCCCTGACGCATTCGATGGCAGCGTTTCCTACGAAGAGCTTTCTGGCTGGTTTGCCAAGGCGGGTTCTAAGTCCGATGCTGAACTGGCCGTGCGTTTTGAACACCGAAGGCAGATGGTGGAAGCGGCAATCAATCGGTGGCGTCGAGGATGGACCCGCCAAGCCGACTCGACCGTGAGCGGGCTGTGGGAACGCTACAACAAGCTGGCGACGGCTGATTTTAGCGATCTCTGCATGAAGTACACGGGCGGTGAACCGCCTGACAGCTACACCGTATCCTTCGCCTGCTTGCCGAAGGTCGAAGGCTTACCAAAGTGTCGGATCGATCACGTCATGGAACGGGGAACAGTGGACATCCTCGTCTCGGGGTCGGCAGATCAAAGGGACCGATTGTCGATGCGACTTCTTTCAGTGTTGCCGTCAAATTGCACGTTACGAAAGGCTGGCAAGTCGCTCGGGATCAGCTTGCGTGTGCCTCCGATCAATCGCTTTGGCGATGCTGCTACGCAGGACCGTTCGGTAAGGTCTGCCTTAGAGGCAGTCCGAACGCTAAAGGAGTGGTTCGAGCGGAACTGGTCCCTCTTGAAGGCATAAGCCTTGTCTTCGAGTCATGCCGAGACTGAACCCTAAGGAAAAACAATGAAAGCGACCGAGACCAAGCTGCTGGATTTCCTCAAGGGGCCGAAGCAGTTCATTATCCCGATCTATCAGCGAACCTATAGCTGGACGCTCAAGCAGTGCGAGCAGCTTTGGCGTGACATCGAGCGGGCTGCGACCGACGACACCGTGTCAGGCCATTTCATCGGGTCGGTCGTTTACATCCAGAAGGGGCTGTACCAGATCGCGTCAGTCCCCCAACTGCTGGTCATTGATGGACAGCAGCGGCTGACGACGGTCTCCCTGATCTTGACGGCTCTCGGCAAATCGCTCCAAAAGGAAGGAGAACAGTCTGAGATCACTCAGAAGAAGCTGACCAACTACTTCCTCGCCAATGCGGAAGAAGACGGAGACCTCAGGTACAAGCTGCTGCTCACGCAATCTGACCGACCCACGCTGATGCGGCTCGTGGACGGAAAGGAACCTCCAGAGAAGGCATCAAAACGGGTGACGGAGAACTTCGAGTTCTTCAAGGGGAAGATCGCGGCCTCGAAGCTCGACCTGAACGCACTTTACAAAGGCGTTGGCAAGCTCGTGATCGTGGACATCTCGCTCGATCGGGAACACGACAATCCGCAGTTGATTTTCGAGAGCTTGAACTCGACTGGATTGGAGTTGAGCCAAGCTGATTTGATCCGCAACTACGTCTTGATGGGCTTGGAGCCTAAGCAACAGGAGACGCTCTACACCGACCACTGGTTCCCGATGGAGCAGCGGTTCGGCCAAGCGGAATACGCCGCCCAGTTCGACCGCTTCATGCGTGACTATTTGACGCTGAAGGTGGGTCGCATCCCGAACATCCGCGAGGTTTACATCGAGTTCAAAGCGTACGCTAAGGAACGAGGAGAAGGCGATGACGCGGTCATGACGACGGTCGCAGACATTCACCGATTCTCCAGGCATTTCGTTCGCATCGCATTGGAACAGGACGACGACAAGGAGCTTCGGCAGGCCATCGGCGACATCAACACGCTCAAAGTTGATGTCGCCTATCCTTTCCTTCTCGAACTCTATGACGACCACGCTTCGGGAATGATCAGCCGCGACGATCTGCTGCACGTCCTGCGAATCCTCGAAAGTTACGTCTTCCGCCGAGCGATCTGTGGCATCCCGACCAACTCGCTGAACAAAACGTTCGCCACGCTCTCAAAGTCGATCGACAAGTCGAAGTACGTTGAGAGTCTGACCGCTGCGTTGCTGTTGCGTGACTCGTATCGACGATTTCCAAACGATGAGGAGTTTACGCGCGAACTCGCGGTCAAGGACGTGTACAGCTTCCGCAACCGCAGTTATTTCCTCCGCAGGTTGGAAAACGCGGGACGAAAGGAGCGGGTGATGATCGACGAGTACACGGTCGAACACATCATGCCGCAGAACGAAAACCTGTCGCAGGCTTGGCGAGCCGCTCTCGGCGAGAACTGGAAGGAAGTTCACGCCCGTTACCTGCACACGCTCGGGAACCTCACCCTGACGGGCTACAACTCCGAGTACAGCGATCGGCCTTTCCTGGAGAAACGCGACATGAAGGGCGGCTTCGCCGAAAGCCCGATCCGCCTGAACGAGGGATTGAAACTGGTCGAGTCTTGGAACGAAGCAGAGATGATTAAGCGTGGCGAGCGACTGGCGAAGAAGGCAGCCACAGTCTGGGCGATTCCGAGCCTGCCCGCTGAAGTCTTGGCCCAGTACCGCAAGAGCAAACGAGATGAAGTTGACGAGCATGCGTATACGCTTGCGGACCATCCGAAGCTCAAAGGCGACATGCTCGACTTATTCAGGCTTCTGCGGGAAAGAGTGCTTGCGCTTGATCCAGGAATGAAGGAACACATCTTAAAGCTCTACATCGCCTTCAAGAGCGAAACGAACGTGGTTGATGTTGTGCCGAGGAAGCGGAAGCTGCGGCTGGCCCTCAACATGGACTTTGCCGAGATCAACGATCCGAAGGGACTTTGCCGCGATGTGACGGGGAAGGGCCAGTGGGGAAACGGCAATGTTCAGGTTCGGTTACACTCGGCAGACGAGTTAGACGACGTGATGTCTCTGGTGAAGCAGTCGTTTGATAAGCAACATGCGAAGGCATGAGAAGCGCGGCTGATGTTCATAGGACGCGGTATCTACGTCCCAACTCTCGCCATGTAACGCCGTGCGGCTCGGCCTCTCGACCCTCCCGAAGTCGCCGAAGCCGCTCTGGGTCGTGGTAGTCTGCGCATTCGCTCGCCTTCTTCACGAAGCGTTTCACGCGGTCTCGTACCGCCTCCATCTCTTTGTCTGACTTGTGGCGTTCAGTCTCACTCATCCTTATTTCCTCGCAGTAAACACATTACCATTCGAGCGGATGAGCAAAGGTTCCTTCTGGCACGGGGCGGGGCAGGTCGCGGCATGACTGATTGGTCACAACGGCATCTCGCTTTGGCCAAGGAATTCGGCGAAGCAGTCGGCGAGCATCGTCTGGAAACGACTTCGGACCTCGGGCAGATCGACCTCGGGGGAGAGGACGAGGGAGCGATCGTCTACCTGTTCCTGCCCGATGCGGTTGAGGTCCGTCACCGCGTGGTGGATTGGCCGCTGCCACACGCCCCCTTGATGACGACGGAGCTTTGGAAGCGGTTTCGGCTCTCAGAACTGGACGTGGGTATACTCCTGCAAGCTTTTATCGATGCATGGAAGGCTTGGCAGCGGAAGCTGCGGCGGTGCGTGCACTGCAAGGAGGCGTTTCCGCTTGGTCGGCGGCTGATGATGCACAAGCGGACAGTCTGTCATGCATGCGCGACCGAGCATGAGGGCGTCGTGTTCTGACTTTGCCGAGAGGCAAGGCTGCGGGTAGACAACCGTCTCGCTCGTTTAGCTTCCATCGGCAATCGCAGTGACTACGCCATTTGAGTCCTCACCGAACTCCAACTGCGTGGGCTTGGCGAACACGGCTTCAACGTCAGCATCCAACTCAACAGCGAACGGTGATTGCTTAATGTGCTTGTGTAGGTTGAACATTCGAGCGTGGGCGCGTTTCAAAACGATGTCGTAGCGTCGAGGTCGAATGCTTATGGTGCCGATTGTCTCATCCGTCGAGGCGTCTTCCGAGCAAACCGAACCGAGAACAAACGCGACGATCTCAGTGTCTGCTCGGATGTGATGCGCTCGTCGTACTTCCTTCGCATACCTTCGAGCTTGGGTGATTTCCTCTTCGCCGATCTCGAAGCCGCCTCGCTTCAGTTCTACGATGAGCACTTTGCCGATTCCGTCAACCTCGCCCTCATTGTCAAATGAGTCGCGGGTGTGCGTTGAGATCGATCCGTCCGCGAGGGCAACGAGATCGGTGCGCTTGTTTGGTGCGGTTTTGTCTGCGCCCCCAAGCAATTTAGAAACCGTCGTGTTTAGACCGACATTTGAGGTGAATTCCACGCCGTCGAACTCGGGTCCGAAAATCCAGAGACCTCGCTCGAAGAGAGGATGAAGCTGATGGAGTTCGTCCGCTGTCGGATTGTTGACCAGCGCCTTCAACTGCCCTAACAGCCGCAGTCGCCATTCAAGTTCTCCCAGGACGAGTTCTGCCTCTCGCGCGTTCCATTTCTGCAAGATGCGATAGAGAGCATCCATGTCATCGGCAGAGCACGACGCCAATTCGCGGAGCAGGTCTTGTCCGTTGCGCGAGGTCTCCATCGTGGCAAGCACTTCGACTGTGCGTGCTAAGTCGCCAGAGCCAAGCGTCGGACAACGACGTTGAACTTCGTCAATGAAGTGACCGACCGCCTTGCGAGAAATCGGCGTAAGTTCGTTGAGCACTTGCTTGTTCTGTTCGAGAGCGGCTTGTTTCTGCTTGCGCCGATTGTCAGCCAATACACCATCGAGCTTCTTGATGACATGCTCGTGAACTGCTTTCTGGACCGACTGAACGCGAGGACTCGCTCCAAATCCAGACCAATCGCCCTTGACGTGCTGTTTCAGCGGATCAGCTTCCACGATAAAGCTGAACCGTTTAGCGGCGGCACTTCGACCGTCCAAGATGTGGCCGTACCCATCGAGGCCGTCCCAGCATCCCGCCTCTCCGACCATCTTGCGGCCGACCCACCAAGTAATTCCGTGCAACTGAGTCGTTCGGTGTTGAATCGTGCTATCGATCTGCCGCACCGTCACTTTACCCACGTCGGGAACGTCGATCGTCGCTGAAGCGACCTTATCGAAATCGAGGAGGCTTAGGAGCCGATTGTTCACTGATACGGAAAAGTTCGGGACGACCAAGAATTTAAGCCCGATGACCTCGCTGACTGCCGCCGCATCAATGAACTTGCGCATAACAGTCGTGCGGATCGACGTGCCGTGTCCCGAGGTCTCGACGTGCCGCAGCAACTCACAATGGAACGGCTCGACCCCGCCTGGCGTCATGCGAACATCGACTTCGGTAAGGTGACCGTCCCGTTCCGTGACAAGCGTGTACTGGTCGGAGAAGCAGAACGCGCCATGTCGGCCGATCCCGCTTTGGCCGAAGGCTGTCCTTGGCTGGACGCCTCTCGTTTTTGGCGGAAATTCTACGTCGGTGCCTTGCTCGTCCAGGCGACTGTAATTGAGTTGCCGCCAGCGGCGAGCGAACTGATCCTTCGTCATCCCGATCCCGTTGTCGGAAATCGTGAAGGAACCTCCGCGCTGGTCAGGCCACTCGATTTTGACCGATGTCGCTCCTGCGTCGTATGCGTTTGCAACAAGCTCAACCAAAGCAATGCGCGGATCGTCCATCACATGGCCAGCGTGACGTTCGAGAAAGCGTCGGCCAAAGGTGATCGGCTGACCGAACAGATCGACTTCGATTGCTTCCGCCATGCAGCCTCCTGCGGGAGTTTACCTGCTGGCACGGCGGTCGCACAGAACGAGCCATTCCTTGAATGGCGACCGTGGAGCCGCGACAATGATGGTCGGGCGGGCACGGTTCGAACGATCCGTTTGACCACTGTCCTGCGCACTGTCCTGTCTGCGAGTAGCGAATCGGAACGAAAACGCATTTTGGCCCCTCATGCGGACCCTCGCAAATGCCTCAAAATCGCGGCTGGCGGCGGTGGAATCGCGTTTTGATGATCTCACCGCAAAGCCGCGCCTGTTTCTCCCCCTCTCCGTTTGTCTGACGCACCTGTCAGGCGGTTTCCGTACTAAAACCTGTACTTTAATCGCCTGGCAGTTTAGCGTTCAGGCATGGTCAAAAGCACGTCCGGCCGGGGTCGTCCGAAGGCAATCTATCGTCCGAAGCGTAAGGGCGATCCGGTTGTTGGTCTGATGCGGCTTAAGGACGGTCGCTGGCGTGCGAGCGGCCCCGAGAAGTACACGTTCTCGGAGTCCGACGAGACCCTCGCGATTGCTCACTTCCGCGAGTGGGAAGCCCACAAGACCTTATCGAACCTCGGGACAGTCAAGGTCCATACTAACGTCGTCGATGCGATGGCCGACTTGGCGAAGCGGACGGTCGAGGCCGGCGGCGAACTCGAAGCTAATGTCTCCCAGTCCGAAGAACGGCCCGGCCGGAACGTGGGCGGTCAGTGACGAGACACTCTCCCCGAAGCAATGGGCGTGGCTGCGGCAACAGATTATCAAGCGGCCGAAGTGGGTTGCCGAGCGAGTCGGCATTGAGAAGATCGGTTACCTCCGCGACGTCGAGGATTACGTCCCGCCTCCGCCCCTTCCGACGCTCGCCCGCATCTGGGAAGAACACTTCAACACGAGCCCCGAGCAAAAGCGAAAGTGCCGTATCGCGTTCGAGGACTTTTGCGATGTCACCGGTGTGAGCAGCATCGATGAGATAAAACCGGAACTAGTCGTCGCGTACCGTGACGCCGTTTACGCTCGGAAACTTTCGGGGAAGTCGCAGAGCAACGTCTTCACCCGGCTGCGGCGCTACCTGACGTTCTTCCGTGATCGGGCAATCGCGATCGACGTGATCAATAAGGCACTCGGCTACTTGGCCCTGCTGTCCGAGCGCTGATCAAGTTCAGCGTGCCGGGCCGTAGCCCGCCGAGCAAGCCGAAATAGCCGGGCAGCACGCCAGGCATGAGTCCCTTCACGGCCGAGGTCAGCGTCCCGTCACCGACGCGCAGCGCCGCTTGAGGTGCGGCAGCCTGAGCAAGTCCGGCCAACCCGTCAACGTCGATGAGTACAAGCCACACGCGGTTTTCCGCGTGTGGCTTGGTTTCCAATTTAAGCACGCCGAATCACTCGGCCATGCCACGCTCGCCGCGAATCCAGTCGGCGGCACGCTGTGCCTGACCAGCGGCTGCGATCACAAGTTTCTTGTCCTGCTTGATCTGTTTCAACCATGCCACCAATATCGGCGGCATGGTTGTCAATCACCGGCAGGCTTGATAGCTGCATGACCACAAAGGAATGCGGCAGGAACTCCTGGCAGTCACGATGATGGACATACCGGTGAGTCGCTCGACCGAACTGCAGCACGCCGCAGGCCCGTCGTTCGCCCGACCGTGTTACCTTCCGCCTGATGACGAAGCGGTGTCATCGCTTGTTCATCTGTTCAATAGGCGAAGGCGTTTGCAGGCGACCACGGCGAACAAAGTAGATCTGCGTCATCCCGCCGATGAGGAGCGTCGCAGCTAGGCCTGCGGACACGGCTTTTAGAACGGGCGAGTTTACGTCCGTTACCAGCGGATGACCGTTCGGAACAAGTCGCAGAGTTTCAGATACAGCAGGCAGCAGCAGCAAAAAGGCGGTGATCGAGAGCGAGGTCACTTCGATGTATTTTGTAAGTCGACCGAATACAGCGATTCTTCCCACGCCATAGCCGAGCAGCAGAAAGAGGATGGTTGCAATCGCGATCGGCTTGGCCACTGGCGCGTGGGCGATCGGAAAAATTGTGATGGCACCTACAAGAATTGTTACGAAATAGATCACGCCTGCATTTGAACGTGGAACGATTCGCCCATACCTCACAAGCATGTACAGCCCAACCGGTATAGCAGGCAGGCTTCCGAGCGTGTGTACCCAGCCAAGCGGACTAATTCCGAACAGCATATTGACCTCGAAAAGAGCTTCGTTTCGGTTGCGTGTACCTGACAGTGAATCCCCGGCGTTGTCTGGGTCAGTCAAAATTTGTCGAGCGAGAAACGGCGTCCCAGGCTTCCATTTCCACTTTCATCGCGGCCAGCTTGCTCTCGACGAGTCCGATCGCATCTTCACCAAGGAAAAGACGCGTCGGCGGTTCGTCTGCATTGACAAGGGCAAGAAGGACCTGAGCTGCTTTCGCCGGGCTGCCGGGCTGTTTGCCACTCTTTTGTTGACGGCCCGATCGAATGGGGTTCATTACCGCGTCGTAGTCCGCGATGCCTCTCGCCGAGCGCTGCATTGAACGTCCAGCCCAATCCGTTCGAAACTGACCCGGGGCGAGCGCGGTGACACGAATCCCAAGATGCCTGACTTCCTTGCCGAGTGCTTCACTGATGCCTTCGAGCGCGAATTTGCTGCCGCAGTAAAAAGCAATGCCAGGCATCGTGATAAAACCGCCCATCGACGTCACATTAATGATGCGTCCGGATCGCCGCACTCGCATACCGGGGAGCACAGCCTTGATCATCGCTACCGCACCGAAGACATTGGCGTCGAACTGCTTTCTCAACTCGTCCAGGCCTGCTTCTTCAAGGATGCCCTCATGTCCGTAGCCTGCGTTATTGACCAGGACATCGATAGGTCCGATTTCCTGCTCGGCTCGTTTGATCAATTCGGGAATGGCTTCGAAATCGGTCACATCGAGCAACAGCGGATGAGCCCTGTTCGATACGGCTTTGAAGGTGCCAGCAGTGTCAGCAGAACGAACCGTTCCAATGACCACATGACCGGCGGTGAGAGCCGCTTCGGCAAACGCCTTGCCCAAACCAGAACTCACGCCGGTGATGAGAAATGTCTTCCGTGATGTACCACTCATAAAGCTGCTCCTGCTCCGAAAGGGTCGAGCCGGCTCCGTGCAAAACCGCGAACTAAAATTTGAATCAATATACAAATATTGCATCATGATATCAAAATCAGTCAAGGAGAATTGAAGTGGCACCTCCCAAAGAATCGTTACGCCAGCGGAACCGTCGGGCGGCCCGTGATGCAGTGCTCGATGCGGCCGAACGTCTGTTGAAGTCTTCCAGCACCGCAGACTTCTCCATGCGAGCGCTGGCAGCAGAGGCCGGTGTCGGGTTCGCGACACCGTTCAATCACTTCAAAAGCAAAACGGAAATCATGCGCGCGATCTCCTCACGGCTGATCGATCGCATGTCAGCATCATTCCTCGCAAAACGTGAGGGCGGGGACTTGATTGACCGGGCCATGGCGATGTGTGACGTAACAGTCAACCTCATTCTGAAGCAGCCGGATGTTCACCGTGCGGTAATCGGCTCGCTCGGGATCGCGAGCGACACCCCGAGTGCGGCCATGCTTCGATCGAAGTCGCTGTGGGGTATGGTCTTAAATGAAACAGAGGGCGGCATCATGCATGACGCCGCCAACGATAGTTAGCTCCCGGGTTGACGAGCAGCTAGCACTGATCTTCCGAGGATGCCTTTCCTTCTGGGTTGCTGGCGAGATCGATTCAAGTCAACTGGGCACAACCGTGCGCCGGGCAGTGGCGACGGTGCTGCTTGGCTTGGTCACAGGTGAAGATCGCGATCGGCTGTTGAAACAGCTGGTCACGCGATGAAGTCGTGATTTGTGTTCGACACGGCGTGGCTTGGCATCTCTTTCGGGATTACAGTCTCTTCGACCTGACGCCAACTTCAACGAACTGGTGTCACGCGGGCTGCGAGCGCGCAGAGGTATAATAACAGCTGACCAAATGGAACACGCAGCATTTCGCCGCTCATTTCTGTGGAAGGTCAGCAAGTATCGTGAGGCCCGGGGGCTGCCGCTGACAATCCCAAGCTTCGGCCGCATCTGTGCCAGCATTGTCGTCCGACGTAAAACGATGACGGCTTGGCAGGCCGTCCTTTTGAACGGCGAAGCGTTCGACATGCTGCAGGAGGCGAAGGTGCTGATCGGGCGGTGACATCAGCAGGATCAGTCAGCAAACGATGTCGCTAAACGTAAAATAGCCTTTGCTGTAGGCCTGCTGCGATATCGCGGTTCGTTGAGAAGGGGATCTAGCCGCTTGCGGGCTTCGAATTGTCGTAAGCTGTTGTTAAGGGAAGCTTACGAAAACTCGGCAGGTAGGATTCGAACCTACAACCAGCCGGTTAACAGCCGGCTGCTCTACCATTGAGCTACTGCCGAATTGTGACGGCCGAGGTCGGCCGGGTCGGTATTAATAACGCATCCGTCGGCTGTGTCAACCCGTCGAAATCTTCGTTTCGCATGGCGAGGGGTTGAATTTGATTGACGTTGTGAGGATTGCCCCTTAATTTTGAGCGAAGAACAGCGGCTGCGACGATATTTGCGCGGCCTCACAGCAGGAAAGTAGTCAGGCGTGTCTCCGGAACAACAGGCTAAAGCCGAGGCGGTGCTCGGGTATCAATTCTCGGACGTTCAGCTCCTTAAGGAATCGCTGACGCACGCCTCTATTGCCGACAATCGGCTCAATAGCAATGAGCGGATGGAGTTCCTCGGCGATGCGGTGCTGGACCTGATCATCTGCGAACTGCTCTATCGCCGCTTCCCGAATCTGCAGGAAGGCGATCTCACCAAGATTAAGTCGGCCGTGGTGTCGCGGAAGATTTGTGCCGAGGTGGCCCTGGAAACGGGTCTGGCGGATCAGCTGATCATCGGCAAGGGCATTTCGAACCGGCAGGCGATGCCGTCGTCGCTGGCGGCGGCGGTTTACGAGAGCGTCGTCGCGGCGATTTACCTCGACGGCGGCTTCGAGACGGTGAAGGAATACGTCCTGCGGACTATGACGCCGAAGGTCGAAGCCGTCTTCGCGAACCTGCACCAGCACAACTACAAAGCGTTGCTGCAACAGCACGCCCAAAAAACCCTCGGCGGCACGCCGATCTACGAACTGCTCGACGAAAAAGGCCCCGATCACAGCAAATGCTTCGAAGTCTGCGTGATCATTCACGGCCGACGCTACCCAGGTGCCTGGGCCCCGAATAAAAAGACCGCCGAGCAAAAGGCCGCACTGCTGGCGCTGGAAGACCTTGGCGTGGTCGATCGCAAGGAAGTCGATCAGGTCTACGACACCCTGATTGAACAGTAATCCGTTTAACAAATTGCGCAGCCGGTGGTAGTTTGGGCATATGGCCGCCACTGAGATTTCCGCCGACGAGATGCAGCGCGTTTTCGACGAAGTGAAGACGCCGTTCAAGTATGGGGTCGTCCTCCGTCCGCCCACCGACAAAACCTATTACGACTGCCCGAGCGTCTTCCGGCACAAGGGCCGGTGGTACATGCTGTTCGCGTCGACCTCAGACAAGGTCGGCTACGAAACCGAGCTGGCCGTCAGTGATAATCTGCTGGACTGGGAAGTCCTCGGCAAAACGCTGCCGTTCGCCAAAGAGACTTGGGACTGCTGGCAAGCCGACGGCGGCCTTGCCCTGATCGACTACCAGTGGGGCGGCAGCCTCGAACTCCAGCAGTACGACGACAAATACTGGATGAGCTACCTCGGCGGCGCACTCCAAGGCTACGAAACCGACCCACTCTCCATCGGCATCGCGTACACGGAAACGCCCGACCAACCCAAGCCCTGGACGCGGCTGCCGAACAATCCGGTTCTCAAACCCAGCGACCCCGACGTCCGCCCGTTCGAAGCCAAGACGCTCTACAAGAGCAACATCATTTGGGACAAGCAACAACGGCTCGGCGCGCCGTTCGTCATGTACTACAACGGCAAACAGGTCGGCCGGGGTTGGGAACGCATCGGCATGGCGACCTCGCACGACATGCGGACCTGGAAACGCTTCGGCGACGGCCCGGTGATCGACAACATCACCGGCATCAGCGGCGACCCGCAGATCGCCCAGATCGGCGACCTGTTCGTCATGTTCTACTTCGGCCACGTCTGGAAACCCAAGGCGTTCGACACCTTCGCCGTCTCCCGCGACCTCATTCACTGGACCAAATGGGACGGCCAGCACCTCGTCGAACCGAGTGAGCCGTTCGACCAGACCTTCGCGCACAAACCCTGGGTCATCAAGCACGACGGCGTCGTCTATCACTACTACTGCGCCGTCGGCACTGAAGGCCGACTCATCGCGCTGGCGACCAGCCGTGACCTTCGCAAATGAAGACTGGCCACGAATGACACGAATGAGCACGAATCAAAGAATCTGAGGTTTTGATTCGTGCTCATTCGTGTCATTCGTGGCCAAATCTTTCTGGGATTTCCGATGAAACCGTCTGATTTTCTCGCCGATTTCGTTGTGCCTGACGCACGCTTTTCGCCCGTGCCCGCCTGGTGGTGGAGTGGCGAACCGCTGCACTGGCCGAAGATGAAATGGCAGATGGAGCAGATGCAGGCGATGGGCCTGCTGAACTTCGTCGTCATCGGTCTGGCCCCCAGTGGCGCGATGTTCGGCAGCGACGCGGATGAGCCGGAATACCTCTCCGAACCCTGGTGGGACCTCTTCGGCCGCGTCTGCGATCACGCCAAAACGCTCGGCATGCGGGTCTGGTTCTATGACCAGATCGGTTTCAGCGGCGCGAACTTCCAGACCGACCTCGTGGCCACGAACCCCACCTGGTCTGGCCAGCGTCTCAAGAGCGTTTTCGCGGACGGCGATGGCGAACTCTCGCTCACCTGCCCGGCGATCGGCCAACCCATCGGCGCGTATTTCGTTGCCGGCGACGACGTCACGCCGGTCAATATCGTCGATCGTAAAGCGACATTCCCGGCCGAAAAAGCAGGGCGATTGCGCCTCGTCTACGCCATCAAGCAAGGCTACGACTACTACAACACCGCTGCGTGCCAAGCATTGCTCGACACGGTGCATCGTCAGTACGAACGCCGTTTCCCGCAGCACATCGGCACGACGATCGTCGGCAGCTTTCAGGACGAATTGCCGGAACTGCCGACCTGGGGCAGCCGCTTCGCCGAAACCTTTGCCGATGCGTTCGGATACCGCATCGAAGACCGTCTGCATCATCTTTTTGAAGAGGGCGACACCGCCGCTGGCCGCACGCGCGTGGATTATCACAACCACCGCGCCGCACTCGCTGAGGCCGCGCTCTTCAAGCCGTTTTACGAATGGTATGAGAGTCACGGCATGCAGTGTGGCTATGACCAGCAGAGCCCGGCACGCGAAGCCCGCGTCATCGGCTGCATCGACAAATACGCCGATTACATGCGGACGCAGAAATGGTACGCCTGCCCCGGCAGCGATCTGCACGGCAACGGCAAGCTGCACTCGGCCATCGCGTTCCTGAACGACCGCCCACGCGTCTGGCTGGAAGGTTTCCACACGACCGGCTGGGGCGGCACGATCGCCGACACCTTCGACTGGCTGCTGCCGTACCTGCAGACCGGTGTCACGCTCTACAACCCGCACGCGATTTATTACTCCACGCGCAAAGGCTGGTGGGAATGGGCGCCGCCGAGCACCTGCTGGCGGCAGCCGTACGCGATGCACTACCGCCCGTTCGCCGACATGATCGCGCGGCTGACGAAGCTGCTCACCGTCGGAAAGCCACAGGCCACCGTCGGCGTGCTTTTCCCGACGACGACCGCCCAATCCGCCATCGGCCCGGAAGGGCACTTCGCCGACGCCAAAACCGCCGACGATACGCTGCACGACCTCCTCGGCTCGATGCGCTGGCACCAGGTGAAAACCGGCGTGCTCGACGCAGCCGTGCTCGATCACCTCGTGCTCGATGAACCGGCGATTCAGTCGGCGACCATTCGTGGGAATTCGCTGGAAATTCACGGCGTTTCACTTCGTGGCATCGTCCTGCCGGCGGTCACGGCAATGCAGCCGGAGACGATTCAAGTCCTCCGCGCTTTCGTCGCAGCGGGCGGACGAGTGGTCAGTGTTAAAGCCCGTTCGATTCACCTCACCGATGGCAGCGAAACCGATGCCTCAACCGCCGGTTTTGCCATCGTGGAAGAGGCGGCCGAACTCGCGGACGCGCTGGCCGACGTGCCGCGGTCGATCAGGACCGATGCGCCATTTCTTCATCGCAAAGACGACACGCTGAACCTGCTTCTCCTGCCGGCCGCCAACGGCATGGCGACGGAAGTGAACTGGGACAGCTGGTTCGCGCCGATGGAGCACACGACCATCGTGCCAGAGCGGTATCGCACAAAAACGACTGTTCGCGTCGCGAAGAGGATTGACGGCGTGCGCCGGTTCGACCCTGTCACCGGCGCATCGACTGCCGTCGCGGTTCAGCACGACGCCGATGGCGGTACGACCATTGCCATTGATTTCGCCGGTGCGCCGATGGCGATGCTCGTCTGGGATGACGCTGGCACTCCTGACACAGTGCCTGAGCCGGTAGGTGTGGAACGCGTCGTGGAATTGCCGGACGCCTGGCAGTGCGAATACGTGCCGACGCTGCCGACAGACTTCGCGGACATTTACGACCCCGCGCGGGACACTCAGCGTTTTCCGACGACGCCGGCGGTGAAGTGGGTCGAGTCGGCAGCCGACCACTCCGCGGGCCTGCCGGCGGATGCGGAAAACATTCACACGACCTTCGGCCCGCGCGGGTGGATCGACTACGACGACGGCCGACATGTGCCGCTGGCGTATTCGCCGGAGTTCGGCATCGATCACGACACGCTGCACCAGCTCACGCTCGGCCCGAAAGGGCACGTGCCGGAAGAGTTCATCGATCTCGGCAAAATGGCAGCCGGCGCGTCGGCGACGGTGACGTTCGGCGTCGTCAGCGAAAACGCTTGCCGAGTGCTGATGAACATCGGCACGAACGCGAAGTGGGAGCTGACACTTGGCGACCAATTCCGTGTCGGCAGCGATGCTTACAACGCGGTCGAATTGATCGAACTGCGGCCCGGCCGGAATGATTTTTCGCTGAAACTCACGGCCCGATCGAACGCGACGATCCGCGCATTCTTCTGCTTCGCCGACACGAAAAACGCCGAACTTTTCGTTCGCCCCGAGCGGCTCATTACGCCCGCCAAGCCGGCGTTCGGGCAGAAGCTGCTGTTCCGTGGCGAAGTCGAGTTGCCGTTCGATGCCGAGCGTGGCACGCTGTTCGTTGCGACGGCGGCGATGTCACGGATCGCAATCGACGGCCGACTCCTCGGCCGGCAGGGCGGGTTTGACCCGTATCGGCTGCAAATGCGCGGGCAGAAGTATCCGTTGCCGGCACTCGCGAAAGGCCGGCACGCGGTGACGATCGAGATGGCCTCGCCGGCGTCGGTCGCGCCGGTGTCGTTCGATGCCGAGGTGTTCGACGCGAACGGCCGGGCGTTTCGCTGGTCGTCCGCCGCCGATTGCACGGTAAGCATCGACGACGGCCCCGCTCAGCCGGTGGCGATTCAGCCGAAGCAGGACGCCGAAGGTGCCGCCTGGCGACTTTGGCGGCGGCCGCACCCGTTGCCCGGCACACGCTGGCTCGACGGCGGGGCGGACGGCGTGTTGGAATTACCGTTCACGCCGCCGAGCGAATTGGCAGTGACGCAGTGGTTCGAATGGGCCGTGCCGCCCGGCGCGACGACGATGCGTCTGCCGATCGTCGATGACGCCGACGCGACCCTTTGGATCGACGGCCAGGCGGTTTCGCCCCGCGATCGCACATCGATTGAGTTGCCCGCTGGCCCTGCCGGCGCTCGCCGGGCGGTGCTGCGTGTCCAAAGCCGGCAACTCGGCGGCGGTGTTTTCACGGCGGCGATTTCATACGCGTTTGGGCCGGGCGCTTTGCGGCTCGGCTCGTGGACACAGCAAGGCCTGGCGTCGTACTCCGGTGCCATCCGCATGACGACGACATTCGATCTCCGCCAACTCGCCGGCCGATTGCGGCTGGATCTCGGCCGCGTGCGCGGGACGGTGGAGGCGATCGTCAACGGCAAATCGGCGGGCGTGCGATTCATGTCGCCGTACGCGTTCGACCTGACCTCACTCGCCGTCGCCGGAGCGAACAGCGTCGAACTGATCGTGACGAACACGCTGATGAATCACCTGTCGACCTGGAGCCCGACCCGCTGGTGGTCGCCCGACCAACTGGAATGCGGCATCACGGGCCCGGTGCGTTTGCTGGCCGACTAAGGTTCGACCGACGCCAGATACGGTGCGACGCCGTCAGCGGTGACAAGGAAGACCGCGTCGGTCACCTGGTACGGCCGCGAGCGGTAATCCTCGGCCACCTGGGCGCGAATCCGCTGGACGTTTGCCTCGTCATTGCGGAAGCAAAGAAGAATATCCCGATTCGGCAACGCGGCCACGAAGGGCGAGCCGAGGTGTTCACGCAGTTTGTCGTGCAGGCTGGGAAGCAACAGACGCGTGGCGTCGTAGCCGTCGAGGGTTTGGAAGAGAATCAGGTTGATGTTCCCCTCCTCATCCTGTGCGGCGTGCCCCTGAATCGCCTGGCTGCGTTGAACGAGGTTTCCGATCGCCAGATCGTGCAATTCGTCGACGTCAATTCCCCAGCGATCCAGCACGTCATTCGGCATGTAGGCGATCGTTCGGTCGCCGTCCAACACGTAAGTGACGGCCAATTTGTCGACGACGCATTGCGTGACGATTTTCGATTTCTTCAGCTCTTCGACATCCGACGCCACCAGCAAAGGCATAATTTGGTCACGCACTTCGTCGAGCGAAGCAAAACGATCCGGAGCGCCCTCGGCGTCGCGAAGAAGTTCCACTGCCCAACGCTCGACCTGGTGCCGAACGTCATCGGGCGCGAGGACTGACAGCCGAAACAGGTTTTCCAGTGACGCCGTCCGGCCATTCAGGCGAAGGGCGAACGGCTGGTCAGACCGGCTGATTTTAACGAGGGGAAAACGCTGTCGAACGATCCCGATAACCCGTTGGGCAAACTGCTCACGCGTGCCGTCCTGCATCACGAAGGATTGTACGCAATTCCGGCCGACGTTGCCGAAGTTTTTTGGGAGTCGGACAGCGGCCTACGGTCGCATTGATTGCTGGGCCCGCCTGACGACAATCGGCGGTCGCGAAGGAGTACGCATGGCACAACCCTTACGCCTTGCCGTCGCCGGCCTCGGGGCCAGCGGGCGGGCGCACGCCCAGGCCGCCGCGGCCGGTGGATTCAAACTCGTCGGCGTCGCCGATCTCATCCCCGAGCGCCTCAGCAGCGTCGCGGGGCCGGCAAATGTTGCGCTGGCGGTCGACGAAGCGATGACACTCGCGACGAATTCGAACGTCGACGCGCTCTGCATTTGTCTGCCGACGCACCTGCACGTGCCGATCGCCACCGCCGCCCTGAAACTCGGCAAAGCGGTGATGATCGAACTCCCGCCCGCGCCGACCTCCAAAGACGCCAAAACCCTGGCCAAAGCGGCCGAAAAAGCAGGGAAACCGCTCGTCTATTCCGCGGTTCGCCGGTTCGGTGCCGCCGAGCAATCCGCCCGGCAGGCGATCGACAAGGGCTACGTCGGCCCGGTCTATCACGCCCGCCTCACGGCCCTCCGCACGCGTGGCATTCCGCAGGGGACGGGCTGGTATCACGACAAGGAAAAGACCGGCGGCGGGGCGGTCGTCGACCTCGCGCTGCCGCTGATCGACCTGCTGAATTACCTCATCGGCCCGGCAAAACCGCAGACAGTTTACGCCGTCGCGCACGATCGGCTGACCAAGCTTCCTGTCGAAGAGGCCGCCAGCGTGCTGATCAAATTCGACACCGGCGCGTCGGCGGAAGTGAGCGTCGCCTGGGCGTTGAACCAGCCGCCGGGGCAGGCGGGCGTGGTGTGCAGATTGTCGGGCGAAGTCGGTGCGGTCGACGTCTACACGCCGCAAGGGCCGGTTGTTTATCGCAGCTTCGAGAAGGGCCAGCCCAAGGCGACCCCGCTCAAGCAGCCGAAGGTCGCCGGCTATGACGCGATGCTCCGGCAGTTCCGGGCGCAAATCCTGGGCGAAGCCTCCGCATTGCCCGGGCCGACCGAGGGCGTCGCGATGATGGGCCTGGCAGAGGCGATCTATAAATCCGTCGCCACCGGCCGCGCCGTGGAGGTGCCGTGACTGCGGAAATCAGCGGCAATCGCTGGAGTTGGGCGGCGTACCTCGGGGCGTCATGGACGTGGTGCATCGGCATGTTCCTGCCCGTGCTGCTGATCCGCGACTACGGCGCCTGGGCGTGGGTGATTTTCGCCCTGCCGAACGCCGTCGGCGCTGCCG
The DNA here is from genome assembly GCA_049840775.1 of Tepidisphaeraceae bacterium. Classification (GTDB taxonomy): domain Bacteria; phylum Planctomycetota; class Phycisphaerae; order Tepidisphaerales; family Tepidisphaeraceae; genus RYN-431. Next base: position 1,178,134 of record JASGJJ010000005.1, on the reverse strand, counting down.
CGATGGGTTGGGTGATGCGTTCGCAGACGATGAGTCATGAGTACACCATCCGCCACGCCTCGGCCTGCCGGCTGTTTTCGTTCGTGACGATCGCGTTCCAGCTGTTTTTCGCGACATGGATGCTGCCAAGGCTCGTCGGCCCGATCGGCTATATCGGGGCGGCGATCATTGTGCAGTCGGCGTTCACGCCGGTGACGAAGTCGAATTGGTTGCGAATCGGCGGCGCGGCCGCGTTGCTAATCTCCGTAGGTTTAGCCGCAGGGCTCGGACTGGAGGGCACGCTACGCTGGCCGAACGCCAAGGCATTTCAGGCGATCGATGCGGTCGGCTTGTTGCTGGTTTGCCTGGCCGGGTTCATTGCCTGTCCGTATCTCGATTTGACGTTTCACCGTGCCCGCCAGCAGACGACCGATCGCGACGCGAAATTCTCTTTCGGAATCGGGTTCTGCGTTCTATTTTTTTCGATGATCGTTTTGACCTTTTTCTACGCCTTGCCGATGCATTGGCTCGACGTTGATGAGGGGAATGGCCTTCGTACGATCGCACGCATTTTGATCGCGATTCATCTGGCCGTTCAGATGATTTACACCGTCCACGTGCATTCGGACGAACTCGTCCGCCAGAGTGAATCGCGTGACGACGCCGGCGTCATGCGGGCGGGCCTGAGCCTGTGGCTGGCGATCGGCCTGGCGGGCGGCCTGTTCGGCACGTTCGCGCTGCAGCACGGCTGGGATTCCCACGGCCGATCGCTCGGCGAGGCGTGCTATCGCGTCTTCATGTCGTTTTACGGCCTGCTATTCCCGGCTTACGTGCTGCTCGCCGTTCGCAAGCCACGCGTACACGTCGTTGGCTGGCTGACGATTTCCGCACTCGCCGCGCCGTTTTACTGGCTGGCGTTTTTAGAGGCGAAAATGGCCTGGGCGAGCGTTGGCGTGGCGGTGATTGTCGTCGGCGCGATCGTCGTGCGTCGACTCACACCACCGGCATCGGTGCAGCCGTTTGAATGAAGCGGATGACGCGTTGGATGACATCGACGTCGTCCAGGATGCCGTTGTGCGTGCCGTCCGTTACCCAGAAATGCGAACGCCCGATCGGAGCGGCATCAAACAGCGCCCGGCCTTGATCGAAGGGGATGATCTCGTCGCGCGTGCCGTGCACGATGAGAAAGGGCGTCGGCCAGGCGTTGGCGATATCGGTGACGGGACTCGCGGAGCGCAAATCGACGCCGGCGTGCAGGCTGGCGAACGGCAGGCCGAAGTTGCGGACGAGCCACCCGATCGGTCCGCCGAGTTGCTGGCGGGAGATCGCGTCGACTTCCGCCGGCAGTGACGCGTAGGTCGACAGCACCGCCACGCCGTCCAGCCGCGCATGCTCGGCCGCCGCGCCAATCAGGGCAGCCGCCCCCAGGCTCGCGCCGACGCCGACGACCCGCGCCGCCTGCTCGGGATGGTTCGCCTTCAGCCATTCGACGGCGGCGACGGCGTCATTGCGCTCTTTGATGCCGTAAGTGCACCGCTGGCCGGTGCTTTCGCCGTGGGCGCTTAAATCGATCGCCAGCACGGCGATGTTGGCGGCGTGCAGGGCATCGATCAGCCGGACCATGCCCGCCGGGCTACCGCCCAAGCCGTGGATGACGAGGGCGGTGGTATCGCCGGCTTCGGCGGGTTCGGTGTACCAGCCGTTGATGATTTTGCCGTCGGAGGTCGGAAAGTTCACGCGTTCGGTCGGCGCGATGGCGAGGATGCCGGAGTCATCAACCGGAATGCGTGGCCGGTAGACCATCGCGGCCGCCATCACCCACGGAATTGCAACGCCGGCGAGCAATGCGAATCGCGCCAAGCCCGCCAAAACCGACCGGAATGACGCCGGCGTGGGTCTGAAGACGGCCTGCACGAGCTTTCGGAGGCCCGCGTCATACCCGCGGAGAAACAGCATCAGCCCGACGCCGAGATAAAGCGTCAATGCCGCCTGGCCTGTCGGCACGCGGTTGCCGAGCGCGATCGAATAAGCGGCAAGCAGGCTGGCGGCGATCAGCAGGCCGCTGAGCCACGCGCCGACAATGCTCCGGCGCCGGCGCCGGCACTTTCGCCATGCGAAAGCGATCGACAGCACCGGCAACACGAAGTAGACGCCCGTCAGCACCAGCGACCCGAACCAGAACATGCCCCTGACTATAGCCGCCCGCGACGTTTTGACAGCGGCGGGGCATGTCCCTAGATTACTCGGCTCGACTTTATCGAAAGCATATATGGCCGCACCGCTCGAAATGATCTACGGAGACGACGCCCCGATTTCCCCCCTGAACGGCAAGACCGTCGCCATTATCGGCTACGGCAGCCAGGGCCACGCCCACGCACAGAACCTGCGTGAAAGCGGCGTCAAGGTGATTGTCGCCAACCGCCGTGAGTCGGCGAACGGCAAACTCGCCATCGAGCACGGCTTCGACCCGATGAGCGTCGAAGACGCCGTCAAGGCCGCCGACCTCGTCATCATCACCCTGCCCGACGAAGTGCAGCCGGAAGTCTATAACAAGTCGATCAAGCCTTACCTGACCAAGGGCAAGACCCTCGGCGTGACGCACGGCTTTAACGTCCACTTCAAGACCATCGAAGTGCCCAGCGACATCGACGTGATCCTCGTCGCCCCGAAGGGCCCGGGCCACCTCGTTCGCAGCGAATTCGTCAAAGGCGGCGGCGTGCCTTGCCTGGCCTGCGTGCACCAGGACGCCACCGGCAATGCCTGGGCGACCGCGCTCGCCTGGGCGAACGGCGTCGGCGGCGCCCGCAGCGGCGTCATCAAGACCACCTTCAAAGACGAGTGCGAAACCGACCTCTTCGGCGAACAAGTCGTCCTTTGCGGCGGCCTGAGCGCCCTCATCAAGGCCGGCTTTGAAACCCTCACCGAAGCCGGCTACCCGCCGGAAATGGCCTACTTCGAAACCGTCCACGAAGTGAAGCTCATCGTCGACCTGATCTACCAGGGCGGCCTCGATTACATGCGCTACAGCATCAGCAACACCGCCGAATGGGGCGACCTGATCACCGGCCCGCACATCATCACCGACGAAACCAAGAAGGAAATGAAGAAAGTCCTGACCGAAATCCAGGACGGCACCTTCGCCAAGAACTTCCGCGCCGAATACGAAGGCGGCATGAAAAAGTTCAAGGCCCTCTACGAAGCCGACAACAACCACCCGGTCGAAGTCACCGGCCGTCGTCTCCGCAAGATGATGACCTGGCTCAACGCCAAGGAACCGCCGAAGGCTTAAGCTGAAACGAAAGTTTTCCGGCAGGGCCACTTCGGTGGCCCTGCTCTTTTTATGTCGATCCCCGTTTTCGATCTAATCCCCAACGACCTCGGCCAGCTCGTGCTTAAACGCCCGGGCGAGGAAGACGTCGTCGATGTCCGCCCCAGGCAGGCATTCCCCTGGAGTGCGGCCGGGACGATGGTGTCGGTCCGTAACAGTTCGGGCAAGGAAGTCTTGCTGATCGAAAGCGTCGCCGACCTGCCCGCCGACCTTCGGCAACGGCTCGAAAACTGGATGGGGGCGAACACCTTCATTCCGACGATCAAGACCGTCAACCGCGTCGATAACAACTTCGGGTACCACACCTGGAGCGTCATCACCGACCGCGGCCCGGCCGAGTTCCTGATGCAGGAGCGGGAAGACGTAAGATTCTTGCCCGGCGGACGTTACAGCATTAAAGACAGCGACGGCAACGTCTACCTGCTGCCGCCGCTGGACCAGTTGGACGACGCCAGCCGGGATGCGGTGCGGATCGTCCTGTAACGAGTTTTGACAAACCCGGGCGGATCAGTAGAATTGCCCGACTTTTATTCGGTTCGGATTTTTAGGATTTAAGACAATGGCTCATTCACTTTCCGCCCAGAAGCGCATCCGCCAGAGCGCGAAGCGCAACGCCCGCAACAAGGCCCGCAAGGCCCAGATCAAGGACGAGACGAAGGTCTTCGCCGCCGCCGTCACCAAGGGTGATGTCGCCGGTGCCGAAACCGCCCTCAAGAGCCTGGTCAGCACGCTGGACCGCCTGAAGACCAAGCCGACGGTCCACAAGAACACCGCCGCCCGCCGCCGCAGCCGCCTCACGAAGCGCCTCAACGCTCTGAAGGCCAAGGCCGGTACCAAGGCCTAAGCGGCCGGGTTACAACGGGCTGCCGTCTATTTGAATTAGACGAGTGAAGACGTGAAGACGTGAAACGTGCCACAAGCCGTTTCGGGTTTTCACGTCTTCATTCATTTCCGGAAGGGATTGCTCATGTCTGCCGAATCGACCGCAAGTGTCATGGAACAAATCGTCAGCCTCGCCAAACGCCGGGGCTTCATCTACCAGGCGAGCGAAATCTACGGCGGCATCCGCGGCTTCTGGGACTACGGCCCCCTCGGCGTCCTCCTCAAAAACAACATCCGCGACCACTGGTGGAACTGGATGGTCGAATGCCCGCCGATTGGCCCCGACGGCGACATCGTCGACATGGTCGGCCTCGACTCGGCGATCATCCAGCATCCCAAAACCTGGATCGCCAGCGGCCACGTCGCCGGCTTCTCCGATCCGATGGTCGACGACCGCGAAACCAAAGACCGCTATCGCGCCGACCACCTCTGGGTATTCGAAGGTGAATTCCCCAAAGCCAAGGAAGACGGCACGCCGAACCGGTTCGCCTTGGTCGACGTCGGTTCGGGCAAAGACGAAGCAATCCCCGCGTTTGAAAAACGCATGAAAAAACTCGCGTCGCGCTTCGGCGTGCCCGCGTCGTACACCGTGCGCAACTTCACCGAACTGTCGAACGAAGAAATTCTTTCGACCTGGGGCCCGACCTCCACAAAGGCCGGCACGCTCACGGAACCGCGTGACTTCAACCTCATGCTCTTCACGTATCCCGGCCCGATCCTCAACGAAGAGAACAAGGCCTACCTCCGCCCCGAAACTGCCCAAGGTATCTTCCTCAACTTCAAAAACGTCGTCGACACCACGCGCGTCAAAGTGCCGTTCGGCGTCGCGCAGATCGGCAAGAGTTTCCGCAACGAAGTGACGCCGCGGAACTTCATTTTCCGTAGCCGTGAGTTTGAGCAGATGGAGATGGAATTCTTCTGCTCGCCGGACGACGCGTTGAAGTGGTACGACTTCTGGAAGCAGAACCGCATGGAATGGTGGCTGAGCCTGGGCGTCGACCCCAGCCGGCTTAAGTTCCGCGACCACGACGCCGACGAACTCAGCCACTACAGCAAAGCCACCGTCGACATCGAATACCTCTACCCGTTCACGGCCCCGGACTTCGGCGAGCTGGAAGGCATCGCCCACCGTGGCTGCTTTGACCTCACGCAGCACCAGGAACACAGTAAGCAGAAGCTCGATTACTTCGACCAGGAATTGCAGCTCAAGCTCAAAGAGCAAGGCGCAACGCCGGAAGAGATCAAGCAGAAAAGCCGGTACATCCCGAACGTCATCGAACCGGCGAGCGGCCTGACGCGCGCGGTGCTCGTGCTGCTCTGCGAGGCGTACACCGTCGACGCCAATCGGCCCAGCGGCATGTACCTGAAGTTCAAGCCGAAGTTCGCTCCAATCAAGCTCGGCATCTTCCCGCTTGTTGCTAAGGACGGCATGCCTGAAAAGGCTCGCGCACTCTACATGGAACTGCGTTCGAAGTTCACTTGCGAATTTGATGTCAAGCAGAGCATTGGCCGTCGTTACGCTCGCATGGATGAGATCGGTACGCCTTTCTGTGTCACAATCGATGGCGAGACGATGACCAGCGATATTGTCACGATTCGTGACCGTGACACGCTCACGCAGGAAAAAGTTCACATCAGCAAAGTCGGCGAATGGGTGCAGGAGCGCCTACGATAAGCCGTGCCCCGTTGAAAACGCATGGCTAAACGATCATCCGACAGTGTCGTTCATTCGCCCGCCTCACATTCGCCCAAGTCGCTGCCGTTCGCGACACCGGGTCGGCGTGAGGCGGGCGTTTTATTGCACGTCACCAGCCTGCCGAGCCGCTTCGGCATTGGCGACTTCGGGCCGGCGGCGTTTGAGTGGATTGATCGTCTCGCGGCCGCCAACCAGTCGTGGTGGCAGATGCTCCCGCTCGGGCCGCCCGGCGGGGGCGATTCGCCGTACCAGTGCCTTTCCGCCTTCGCCGGCAATCCGCTGCTGATCAGCCCGGAAGCGCTCGTCGCAGACGGGTTGCTGTCGCCGGCCGATCTGCCGAAGGTTCACAACGGGCAGCAGGTCAATTTCGACGCGACAACAAAGCTGAAAGCGAAGCTGCTTCGACGCGCGTTTGCGGTCTTCAAGACCAAGGCGTCGTCGGAATTGCGTGCGGATTTCGCCGCGTTTGTTGCCGGCACGCATTGGCTCGAAGACTACGCCTTGTTCATCACGCTGCGTGAACGCTTCGATTTCAAAAGTTGGGCGGACTGGCCGAAACCGTTGCGAACGCGTGACGCCGCTGCGTTGCGAAAGTTAAAGATCGAAGCGGCCGAGGTCATTGAGTTTCACTGCTTCATTCAATTCATGTTCGATCGCCAGTTGGCCGCATTGCGGCGGCACGCGCACGCCTGCGGCATCGGGCTGATCGGCGACGTGCCGATTTTCGTCGCGTACGATTCTGCCGACGTCTGGACGCACCCGCGACTGTTCAAGCTCGACACGAAGCTCCGCCCGAAATTCATTGCCGGCGTGCCGCCCGACGCCTTCTCCGCCACCGGGCAACGGTGGAGCAATCCGCTGTACGACTGGGACGCCATGGCCGCCGACGGGTATGTCTGGTGGGCGGACCGAATGTGCGCATCGATCGCGCAGACGGACGCCGTTCGGCTGGATCATTTCCGAGGCTTCGATGCGTACTGGCAAATCCCGGCAAGCGCGCCGACCGCCATGACCGGCCGATGGGTCGACGGGCCGGGCCTGACATTTTTCGACGCGATCCGCCAGCAGCTCGGCCACCTGCCTTTAATCGCCGAAGACCTCGGCGTCATCACGCCTCGCGTCAACGCACTGCGCGATTCACTCGGCCTGGCGGGCATGCGGGTGATCCAGTTCGGCTTTGGTGGATTAACTGACTCGCTGCACCTGCCTCACCATTTTACGCCGGCCTGCGTGGCGTACACCGGTACGCACGACAACGACACCACGGCCGGCTGGTTCAAGACGCTGACCCGGCCGGAGCGTGAGCGCTTTGCGCGGTATGTCGGGCAGCGGCACCCGGTCGGCGAGCCGGTCTGGGAGATGATTCGCCTGGCGTGGGCGTCGGTGGCGGCGTTGGCGATCGTGCCCGCCCAGGACCTGCTCGGCCTGCCGTCGTCGGGCCGCATGAACACGCCCGGCACTGCGACCGGGAATTGGGGCTGGCGACTGACCGATTTGGCCGCCCTCGACGCCGGCCTGTCTCGGCTGCGTGGCCTGTCGATCACCTACGCCCGCGTCTGAGCCGACCCGCCGCAACCCCATAGATTTTGGCTGGCACTGCATTTGCAGGAAACGCAGTGGGTCATTTCGTTCGATTTTGCGGCCGGTTCGGTGTGCGCGTATGCCGACAAAAGCAGCACCACAGTTTTCCGCGGCCGAATCCGGGCGGTCGACGCATTGGGCCCACCGTATCGTGTTGGCGGGCACGATCCTGGCCGGCGTGACGATCGCCGCGTGGCTCGCCCGTGCTGACTACGACGCCGAGCGTCGCCGTCTCAACGCCGAGCTGGAACGTACGGCTCACGCGGATGTCGAGCTGCTCCGCGAGAAAATCACGCGTTCGACCGAGGTGCTGCAATCGCTCGCCGCATTGTTTGAAGGGACCGGCCCGGTCAGCCGGCAGGCGTTCGACCGTTTTGTCAGCCGCGCCCTTTCGCGCCAGCCGGAACTGCTGGCATTGAGCTGGACGCCCTGGGTTACCGGGCCGGAGAAGGGCGATTACGAGTCACGCGCCCGTTCGGACGGCCTGGCGAATTTTCACTTCGTCGAAGGCGACGACCCGACCCACTACCGCCCGGTGGCAGACCGGGCGGTCTATCTGCCGGTCTATTACATCGCGCCGATGTCGCAGAATGAGATCGCGCTCGGCTTCGACTTGAATTCGAACCCGCAGCGCTCCGCCGCATTAAAAGCGGCCGCGGTGAACCGAACGCCGATCGCCACTGCGCCGATCAATCTCGTGCAAGACCACGCCAAGCCGGGGTTTATCGTATTTCTGCCGCTGTTCGACCGCGGCCCTGCGGGGGCCGGGCATCCGGGTGGGTATGTGGCGGCGGTCTATCGCCTGGACGACCTGCTTCGCCCCGTCTTCAAGGGACGGGAAGATCGACTGATGGCAACCGTCGAAGACAAAACCGACGGCCGGCACGTTCTCTTCTCACAAGGATCGGCCGTGAAAACGCCGGCGGCGGCGGCGGCGTCGGCGGATTTGTCGCTGGCGGGGCGGGATTGGTCGATCACGCTGATCGCCACGCCACGCATGGCCGCGGAATTCCTCTCCTGGCGTCCTTACGCATGGCTGGCGGCGGGACTCGCCATCACGGCGCTGTTGGCCGGTTATCTGAGTGCGTTGCTGCGTCAGCGACGGGTGATCGAGCGCGAAGTCGTCGAGCGAACCGCCGCACTCCGCGCCGAAAACCACGAACGCCAGGCCGCCGAACGTGCGGCTCTCGAAGCAGAAAGTAAATACCGCGGCATTTTCGAAAACTGCACGGAAGGCATCTTCCAGACCACGCCCGACGGCCATTACCTCAACGCGAACCCGGCCCTCACCCGCATGTACGGCTTCGACAGCCCGCAGCAGCTCATCGCGACCCTTTCCGACATCAGCGTCCAACTCTATGTCGACCCCACGCGACGAAACGCATTCATCGAAGCCATCCGAACGAACGGCCATGTCAATGCGTTCGAGTCGCAGGTCTATCGGCAGGACAGGTCCGTCATCTGGATTTCCGAAAGCGCCCGTGCGGTACGCGATACGAACGGCGTCGTCTGCTATTTCGAAGGCATCGTCGAAGACATTACCGCCCGGAAGTCGGCCGAAATGCGGCTGCGCGAGGCGTACGATGTGCTCGAGGAACGCGTGCATCACCGCACGCAGGAACTCGCCCGCTCGAATGCCGAACTCCAGGCGGAAGTCGCCCGTCGCATGGCGGCGGTCGCGGAGGCGGAACGGGCGAACCGGGCGAAATCGGCATTCCTCGCGAACGTCAGCCACGAAATCCGCACGCCGATGAACGGCATCTTGGGACACGGCAAACTGCTGCAGCGCGACGCCACGCTCTCGCCACACCATCGCGATGCCGTCGACACCATGCTCCACGGTGCGAGCCATCTGCTGGACCTGATCGAAGAACTGCTCGACCTCTCCAAGATCGAGGCCGGACGGGCGGAAATCTCTTGTGTGTCGTTCGACCTGCTCGTGGTGGTGCAAAACGTCGTGCGGCTCTTCCGCCCGCTCTGCGAAGAGAAAGGCCTGCGGCTAGACCTCACGCTGCCAGACGCCGCCGCCATTCACGTCCACGGCGATGAGGCCAAGCTCAAACAAGTCCTGATCAACCTCGTCGGCAATGCGTGGAAGTTTACCGACACCGGCACGGTCCGTGTTGCGGTCCGAGCACTGCCGGACGATGAATACCAACTAGAGGTTCAGGACACCGGCCCGGGGATCGCGGCGGAAAATCTGGTGGACATCTTCGAGCCCTTCGCCCGCGCCCGACCGACGTCTGATCGCATGGGCAGCGGCCTGGGCCTGGCGATCGCCAAACGCCACGCCACGCTCATGGGCGGTTCGCTGAGCGTGGAATCTATTGTCGGTGAGGGGGCGACGTTCACGCTTTCGCTGACGCTGCCGCCGTCGGCCGTGCCGGGCGACATCGCCGAAAGCTCGCCCGAGCCGTTCGCCGTATCAGTGCCGCCGGTGGCGACGTTTGCTGACTGTGATGTGTCGACTGTTCCGGCCGCTTTGCTCGAGTTCCTTCGCACCGCCGCCGACGATGGCAGCGTGGCCGGGATGAAAAGTGCTATGGAAAAGATCGAGGCCGAGGCACCCTCGCCGCTTGCCGTGCGGCTGCGGTCGCACCTCCGGCAATTCGACACCGCCGCCATCGTGCGTGTCGTGACCGACGCGTTGAATCAGCGGCAGTCCCAAGCCACGCCGATCGAACTGGAGTCCGCAACATGAGCATGAGCGACACGCCTTTTGTCCGCGACCGCGTGCTGTTGGTGGACGACACGCCGGCGAATCTTGACCTGCTCACGCGCACACTCGAGCCCGACGGCTACGACCTGATCGTCGCCACCACCGGCGAAGCCGCGCTACGGCTGGTCACTCGCGGCGCGCAGACCTGATCCTCCTCGACGTCATGATGCCCGGCATCGACGGCCTGGAAACCTGCCGGCGCCTCAAGGCGAACCCGGCCCTCGTCGAAACGCCGGTGCTCTTTATCACCGCACGCGACCAGAGCGAAGTGCTCGTCGACGGCTTCGCGGCGGGCGGCGTCGATTACATCACCAAGCCGTTCGATCCCGAAGAAGTGCGTGCCCGCGTTCGCACACACCTGCGGCTGGCGCGGCTGACCCGCGAACTCCGCCAGCGCAACGCCGAACTTGAAGAAACTAACGCGCGCCTCACCCGCGAAACCGGCCGCCGAAAGCGCGCCGAAGACGCGCTCGACACCGCCGACCAACGCCTGTCACTCCTCAGCGGCCGCGAAAGCCGGCGGTGGGGTTTGCCGACGTTCATCGGCAACAGCAAAACGCTCGCCGAGATCCTCCAGAGCGTTCGCAAAGTGCAGAACTTCACCAGCGTAAATGTGTTGATCGGCGGCGAAAGCGGTACGGGCAAAGAACTCGTCGCCCGCGCGCTGCACTTCGGCGGCAACAAGGCGGAGACGCCGTTCATTCCCGTCAATTGTGTGGCCATTCCGTTGGAGTTGGCGGAGTCGACTTTCTTCGGACACGTCAAAGGGGCGTTTACCGGCGCGATGCTCGATCACAAAGGCCTCTTCGAACTCGCCGACGGCGGCACGCTGTTCCTGGACGAAGTCGCCGACATGCCGCTGCCCGTGCAGGCCAAGCTCCTCCGCGTGCTGGAAGACGGCCGCATCACGCCGGTCGGTTCGGTTCGGCCGAAGCAGGTAAAGGTGCGCGTCATCGCCGCGGCGAATGTCGATCTCTGGGCGAAAGTCGAAAAGGGCGAGTTCCGTCAGGATCTTTACTTCCGCCTTGCCGGCTTCACTGTCACCGTGCCGCCGCTGCGTGACCGGCCGGAAGACATTCCGCTGCTGGCGAGCCATTTCCTTAATATTCTCGCCGCCGAGATGGGCATGGCCGCGCCCGCGCTGTCGCCGGAGGCGATCGCCGCATTGTCTTCGTATGCGTTCCCCGGCAACGTGCGGGAACTCAAAAACATGATTGAGCGTGCACTGATCGAATGCGACGCCGGCGACCGCGTCACGCTAAATCATCTCAAACTCCCCCGCACGCTCCCCGGCCGAAGGCGCGTCGGCCGCCTCGACCGTGACGACGCCGTCGATTCGCTCCCGATCAATCTTGATGCGGCCGAGGACGCGCTGATCCGCCGCGCCCTCGTCGTCACGAACGGCAACGTCACCGAGGCCGCCCGCCGCCTGGGCATCAATCGCACACGCATCTACCGCCGCATGGGTGAAATGCCGTCGGACGTGACGGGCGATTAACGGCCTTCCCGATTGTTGCGACTGTCGCGTCCTGCAACACGCCGGCCGTTTGCGACGACATTCCCCACCAAAACCGGCCAAAAATCCTGATATTTCCGGCCGGCACGTCCCTTGCGAAGGCCTAGGCGGGACCAAACCCGGGCTCTCGGCCCGGCCGCCGCTCGCCGGCAATACTTGGGAAGGCCACTATGTCACGATCACGCATCGCCATCGCTTCGGCGGCCGTCGCCGCGGCGCTCTCGTTCGGCTCGTTCGCCCGCGCCGCAGACGCACCCGCCACCGCCGCCGAGGATGAAAAGCCGAACATCCACGGCTTCTTCGAGGTGCCGTTCAAAACCGCTTACATCACGCCCCGCGGCCTGGTCGTCGAAAACCAGGGACTGGTCATTCAGCCCATCGGCGGTCTGGTGATTCCGCTGACCAATGATTTCACGTTCATCGGCGGCGTCTGGAACAGCTTCAACACGCACCAGAATGACCCAGAGGTCAATTCGTACAACGAAATCGACCCGTTCGCGACGCTGTCCTACAAGTTCGATCAGTGGGAATTCAGCGGCACGTACGTCGCGTTCATCAGCCCGGCCGGCGACTACGAAACCGAGCACAACATCGAATTCGCCGCCAAGTATTCGGATAAATGGTTCGACGGTTTTTCGATCAATCCTTACGCCAAGTTCTTCTGGGCGGTGTCGGGGGATTCGACGGTCGTGCTCGGCCGAAAGGGCGACACGTTCGATGTCGAAATCGGCGCCGTGCCGACGATGAAATTCCTCGAATCGTCGAAATATCCCGTCACGCTGACGGTGCCGACCTTCTTCACGGTCGGCCCGAAGAATTTCTGGGGCGGCGACCAGAACTTCGGCGTTTTCAGCACCGGCGTAAATGCTCAAGTTCCACTCACGTTCATCCCCAAACGCTATGGCGACTGGCACGCGAGTGTCGGCGTGAACTACTACTACCTCATCAATGACAACCTGCAAGACGCTGCCGAACTGCTCGGCAGCGGCGATGACCGCAACCGATTCGTCGGCAGCATCAGTATCGGCATGAGCTTCTGATTCGTCTTCCTTCCGGAGCGCGGTGCCACGTCGCTACGCACCACTTACGGGCGTGGCACCGCTTTCGCTTGGCTGTTCTCTCAATGCCAAAAACCATCGATTCCAAACCGTACGCCTGGCCTTGGAACGGCGACCTCCGTCCGCAAAACACGGCCCTGATCGTCATCGACATGCAGACCGACTTCTGCGGCCCCGGTGGGTACGTCGACAAAATGGGTTACGACATCGCCTTGACGTGCGCCTGCATCGAACCCATCGGCCGGGTGATGAAAGCGGCGCGGGCGAAGGGGTTTCACGTCATCCACACCCGCGAAGGACACCGGCCGGATTTGGCGGATTTGCCGGCGAATAAACGATGGCGCAGCCAGCAGATCGGTGCCGGCATCGGCGACCCGGGGCCCTGCGGCCGCGTGCTGGTCCGTGGCGAGCCGGGTTGGGAAATCATCCCCGAACTCGCGCCACTCCCCGGCGAAGTCATCATCGATAAACCCGGCAAGGGATCGTTCTGTGCGACCGATCTCGACCTCATCCTCCGACAGCGCGGCATCACCAATATCATGCTGACGGGCATCACCACCGACGTTTGCGTACACACCACCATGCGCGAAGCTAACGACCGCGGCTACGAGTGCGTGCTGATCGAAGACTGCTGCGCCGCGACCGACCCGGCGAACCACACGGCGGCGATCAACATGATCCAGATGCAGGGCGGCGTCTTCGGGGCGGTTTCGAATTCCGTCGCCATCGTCAACGCGCTCGCGAGCCTCTAAACTCCGGCCGGCCTTTGAATTGGAGCCGCCGCGTGCCTGATGCCCCCGATGCCGCATTTTCGTCTGCACAGACTCTCGTTCGGACGCTCTTCGGTGACGCGGCCGAGCTGGATGGTTTGGCGTGGCAGCCGTTCTATCCGGGCGTGGAGATCGTTTCTCTCTACCAGACGCCCGCCGGCGGGCCGTCCGCCGCATTGCTGAAGTACGCCCCCGGCAGCCGCGTGCCAAGACACCGGCACGCCGGTTACGAACACATCCTGATCCTCCGCGGCAGCCAATCCGACGACACCGGCACGTATGCCACCGGCGAATTCGTCATCAACCTTCCGGGCACTGTCCATGCCGTCTGGAGCGACGGCGGCTGCGTCGCGCTGCTGATCTGGGAAAAGCCGCCGGTGTTGATCGAACCGTAACTCAGCCGTGGCACCCTTTCTGTTGCAAGCGCAACGCGGTGTAACAGTCCGCCAGGGTGTCAAACCGATTTCGTGCAACAGAAAATGTTTTTTGGTCTGGTGCGGCGTTCGCTAGGAGAGGCACGAACCAAAAAGGAGTGCCGCCGCCGCCCGTGATCTGTGCCGTGCAAGCCCGCCTCTCGGAGTGTGGCCATGGACCGTTCCGACCCGTTGTTGATTGATGCTGAGCCGTACACGTTCGAACTGATCCCAGCGCAATGCGCGCTGTTGATCATCGACATGCAGAGAGATTTCCTCGAGCCTGGGGGGTTCGGGGAAATGCTGGGAAATGACGTCTCACAACTCCGGCGGACCATCGAACCCAACAAGCAACTGCTGGCGGCCTGGCGGGCGGCGGGGCTGCAGGTGCTGCACACACGCGAAGGGCATCGCTCCGATCTCACGGATCTTCCCCCGGCGAAAAAGATTCGCGGCCGAAGCAAAACGTGCATCGGCGACGTCGGCCCCATGGGCCGTATTCTTGTCCGCGGCGAAGCGGGACATGACATCATCCCCGAGCTTTATCCGCTGCCCGTCGAACCCGTCATCGACAAGCCCGGCAAAGGCGCGTTCTTCGCCACCGACCTCCATGCCATCCTGCAGAACAAAGGCATCAAGCAGCTGATCGTCACCGGCGTTACGACAGAAGTCTGTGTTAACACCACCGTTCGCGAAGCCAACGATCGCGGCTACGACTGCCTCGTCCCCGAAGACTGCGTCGGCAGCTACTTCCCCGAGTTCCAGGAAATGGGCCTGAAAATGATCAAGGCCCAGGGCGGCATCTTCGGGTGGGTCAGCAGCTCTAAAAACATCCTCAGCGTTTTGAATTGATTTCGTAGGGGCGACGCCTGCGTCGCCCGATCGGCTGAATGCCATCAACGGGCGACGCAGGCGTCGCCCCTACAGGAGACTTTCATGCAAGCGACTTTGGCGGCAAAACCCAAGCTCTGGGTACCCGGCGACTGGAATGCCTTCTTCGGTTTCGGCACGAACATCCTCGTCAACATTCTTACGCTCACCGCGCTGCTGCGGTTCGTGCTGAAAATGCCCGACGAAATCGTCTTCGGCCGCATCCTGCCGGCGGTGGGGCTGATGCTCTGCCTGTCGACCGTTTACTACGCCTACCTCGCGTATCGCCTCGCGAAAAAGACGGGCCGCACGGACGTCTGCGCGTTGCCAAGCGGCATCAGTGTACCGCACATGTTCGTCGTGACGTTCGTCGTCATGCTGCCGATCACACTGCAGACCGGCAACCCGATGAAGGGCTGGGCGGCGGGCCTCACCTGGGTCTTCATCCAGAGCTTCGTGCTGATGATCGGCGGCTTTGTCGCGCCGATGATCCGCAAAATCACGCCCCGCGCCGCTCTGCTCGGCACGCTGGCGGGCGTGTCGATCACGTTCATTTCCATGAAGCCGGCGTTCGAAATGTTCATGACACCGGCCATCGGCCTCGTCTGCTTTGCGATCATTCTCTTGAGTTGGTTCGGCGGTGTTCGGTACGGAAAAATCCCAGCCGGTCTGGTCGCGATCGCGGCCGGAACATTGATCGCCTGGGCGTCCACCGCCGTCGGCCTGAACTACGGCGGGCTCAGCCTCGCGGGGTTGAAGGCGTCGGTTTCGAACTTCGGCTTCCAACTGCCGCACCCGTCGTTCAGCCACGTGTTCGAAGGCTTCGAATTCATCGGCGTCATCCTGGTGACGGCGATCCCGTTCGGCATCTATGACCTCGTCGAAGCGATGGACAACGTCGAAAGCGCCGAAGTCGCCGGCGACAGTTTCCCGACCACCCGCGTGCTGACGGCCGACGGCATCGTGAGCCTTATCGGCTGCGTCATGGGCAACCCGTTCATCAACGCCGTCTACATTGGCCATCCGGGTTGGAAGGCGATGGGCGGCCGCATCGGGTACTCGGCGGCGACCGGCGTCGCGGTCATCCTGCTCTGCTGGTTCGGGACGATCTCCGTCATGCTCGCGCTCATCCCGACCGTCGCCATCCTGCCAATCCTGCTCTACATCGGCATGCTGATCGGGAGCCAGAGTTTCCAGGAAACGCCCAAGCGCCACGCCCCGGCCGTTGTGCTGGCGATCATGCCCGCCATCGCCGCCTGGGGCCTGACGATGATCAATAACTCCCTCGCCAGCGCCGGCGTAATTGTCGGCAAGCTGTCGCCGGAAGAACTCGCCAAACTCACCGGTGAAATGAAAAACAACGGCGTTCTGTACGAAGGCATGCATGTACTCGGCGGCGGGGCGACACTGGGCGGGATGATCCTCGGCGCGATCGCCGTCTGCGTCATCGACCGCCAGTTCCTGAAGGCTGCCGGTTTCACCTTCGCGGGGGCAGTCCTGACATTCTTCGGTCTGATGCACGGCGAACACATCGGCGTCGCCCAGTCGCCGGCCGTCGCGTTCTCGTACGCCGCGGTCGCGGGAATTCTGTTCGCGTGTGCGTACCTCGTGACGGAAACCGCACCCTTGCCAGTGCCCCACGAAGAGGAAGAAGAAACAGAACCGGCAGGCCTGCCGGCGGCGGAATGACTGTCAGCGACCCAGCGGTGTCGGATGACCGCGGCGACAGCCAAAGCGGCGAAAGGGGCTCGAACCCTCAACCTGGTGCTTGGGAAGCACCTGCTCTGCCAATTGAGCTATCGCCGCAACAAAACCCGCCGATTTTCAAGGCCTTCCGGGCAAACCGGAAATGGGTTCGATGGAATCAGAAAAACCGACCGAAAACCAGCCAAAAACGGCTCATTCTGTTGACCCCGGCACAGTATCCGGCACGGCCGAGGAATTCAAGTGGACAAAGGTTGACTTAGGTTTAACTCAAATGCTCTCGATTACCAGCGATTACTTGTGGCGACCTCTGAGTAGCGGCCACTTCTGGCTAACGCTGTGTTGAGTTTGTTCAACGCTAATTGCGATTGATGCGGACGCGGCCGAAGCGGTTGCGGTAGTCGCGCGGGGAGATGCCTAGCTCGCGACGGAAGATGCGGCGGAAGTAGCCGACGTCGCCAAAGCCGCACTGGCTGGCGATTTGTTTGAGGGGCGAAGCCGAATCGTGCAGCAGGGTGCGTGCCTGGGCGACCTGGATGCGGTGGATGAACTCGCCGAGCGTGTTGCCGTGTACGCGACGGAACAGGCGGGAAAGGTACGCGGTGTTGTAGCCGACCGCCCTGGCGATTTCGCCGGGCGTGACGCCGCGTTGCAGCCGGTGTGATATCAACTGCTCCGCTTTTCGGACGATGGCAAGCGCGGCCGTTTCGTTCGACCTCGCCGCGGGCAGGTTCAGTTCATTCAACAACAGCATCAGCAGCGCGTCCGCGGCCAGCGGCGTGAGAACGCCCTCCGTTTGGTCGGCCACGTATTGGTGGAACAGTTCCGTCAGCCGTTGCGGCCGCGCGGGGCGGGAGTGTTGCGCGAAATCCATCGGGTCGGCGAATCGCTTTTTCGTCGGCGTGAAGTGCAGCCAATAGAAGCTGACTTCGCCGACGTATTCGCTCAACCCGCGATGGCGGCGGTGGGGCGCCAGCAGCAGGGTTTCGCCGGGGTTGACCCGGAATTCAACGCCGTCTTCCTCAATGTGCAGCAGGCCGGTGCGGACGAAGATGATTTCCCAGCTGTCGATGACGCGGTCGGTGTGCCGGCCGTAGCCGGGCGAGACGAACAGCCCGCCGGTGCCGGATTTCGGCACGTTCCTGAGCGTGAGTGAGTGGCGTGGGAAAGTCATTTTTGTACCGCTTTTCGTCTCATTCATAACCTAGCCGGTTTTAATTGATCGGGCCATGATGATCAGATATTTGGCGGGCGGAAGGGCCTGCCGGATGAGGTGCTGTTGTGATTCGGCCCGAGAATAGTCAGGTTCGAATCATCCGTTTTGTACCACTTATCGGCCGTCTTATTCAGGCCGGAGGGTTGAATGGCAATGTCCAGGCGTGCAGCAATCGTTAAAGGGATCGGAATGGTCATGACACTCGCGGGTGCCCAGGCAGTGATGGCGGAAAACACCAAGGATTACCCGGTTCGTCCCGTGCCGTTCACGCAGGTGCACTTGAACGACGGCTTCTGGACGCCGCGCATTGAAACGAACCGGACGGTGACGATCCCGTTCGCGTTCGAGCAGTGCGAAAAGAACGGCCGCATGTACAACTTTGATCGCGCCGCGGCGGCAGTGCGTGGTGAGCCGGTGCTCGACAAGAAGATGATGGAGTTCAGCTTCGACGACACCGACCCGTACAAGGTGATCGAAGCGCCTCCTACGCCATGGCCGTCAAGCCGGACCCGAAGCTTGATGCCTACGTCGACAAGCTGATCGCCGAGATCGCCGCCGCCCAGGAGCCCGACGGCTATCTCTACACGGCCCGGACGATCGACCCGGCCCACCCGCACAAATGGGCCGGCCCCGAGCGTTGGGTGCTGGAGCGCGAACTCAGCCACGAACTCTACAATTTCGGCCATCTTTATGAGGCGGCCGTCGCGCACTACCAGGCGACGGGCAAGCGGAACCTCCTGGACGTCGCCATCAAAACCGCCGATCTGCTCGATCGCACGTTCGGCCCCGGCAAGCAGGCGATCTGGCCGGGCCATCAAATCGTTGAAATGGGGCTCGTCAAGCTCTACCGCGCGACCGGCGAAGAGAAGTATCTGAAGCTGGCGAAGTTCATGCTCGACGTCCGCGGCCCCGACGGCCACAAGGGGAGCGGGCAGGAATACAACCAGTCGCACAAGCCCGTCGTCGAGCAGACCGAAGCCGTCGGCCACGCCGTCCGCGCGACGTACATGTACAGTGGCATGGCCGACGTCGCCGCCATGACCGGCGACGCGTCATACATCAAAGCGATCGACGCCATCTGGGATAACGTCGCCACGAAAAAACTGTATATCACCGGCGGCATCGGCGCGACGGGCCACGGCGAAGCGTTCGGCAAAAACTACGAGCTGCCGAACATGACCGCCTACAACGAAACGTGTGCCGCCATCGGCAACGTCTATTGGAACCAACGCCTCTTCCTCCTGCACGGCGACGCGAAATACATCGACGTGCTCGAACGAACCCTCTACAACGGCCTGATCAGCGGCGTGTCACTCGACGGCAAAGGTTTTTTCTACCCCAACCCGCTCGAAAGCAAAGGCCAGCACGCCCGCAGCCCGTGGTTCGGCTGCGCCTGTTGCCCCAGCAACATCTGCCGATTCATGGCCAGCGTGCCAGGCTACGTCTACGCCCAGCGGAATGACGAAATCTTCGTCAACCTTTTCGCGTCCGGGAAAGCAACACTGCAATTGGCAGACAATCGCTCGGTGGAACTGATCCAGGAAACACGCTACCCGTGGAACGGTGCGGTGAAGGTCACCGTGAACCCGCAGGGCGACGTCCAGCCGTTCGCAGTGAATGTCCGCATTCCCGGCTGGGCGCGCAATGAGCCGGTGCCGAGTGATCTCTACGCGTACCAAGGCGGCGCGAATGACGCCGTGACGCTGAAAGTCAACGGCGAAGCGGTGAAGTACGACCTCAGTGCGGGGTACGCCACGCTACGTCGCCCCTGGAAGGCCGGCGATACCATCGAACTGAACCTGCCGATGCCCGTTCGTCGCGTCGTGGCAAACACGAAAGTCGCCGCCGACGTCGGCCGCGTGGCATTCCAGCGCGGCCCGGTGGTCTACTGTTTTGAATGGCCGGACAATCCGGACGGCGCAGTCCGGAACCTCCAGATCAAGGACGACGCGCCGCTGGCAATCGACGAACGCACCGATCTGCTCGGCGGCATCGTGACGCTGAAAACCAAGGGCGAATCGTTCACCGAAGACCGTACCGGCACCCGCTCGGCCAAGCCGGTCGACCTCGTCGCCATTCCGTATTACGCATGGGCGCACCGTGGCCGAGGCGAAATGGCGGTGTGGGTGGCGCGGGAAGCGTCGGCGGTCCGCCCGACACCGCCGAAGACGATCGCTTCCTCTGCGAAAATCACGACGTCCGGCGGCACGTCGCCGCAATCAATCGCAGACGGCGTGACCAGCGCCACGCGCGGCGAGGAAGCCGGCGTGCCGTTCCACTGGTGGCCGAAGAAGGGGACCACCGAGTGGGTCGAATACGAATTCGCCGAGCCGGAACAAATCTCACAGGCGTCGGTCTTTTTCTTTGACGACACCGGCCGCGGCGAATGCCGCGTGCCCAAAGGCTGGCGGCTGTTCTTCAAAGACACCGCCGCCGGTGCGACGGGTGAATGGCGTCCGGTGACGCTGACCGACAACGGCAAGTTCGAAACCGCCAAGGGCCGTTTCAACACCGTGAAAATCGCTCCCGTCACGACCACGGCCATGCGGCTGGAAGTCGATCTTAAAGACGGCTGGAGCAGCGGCATCGAGGAGTGGAGCGTGAAATAATCACGCCGACTGCCAACCAAACTAAAGCGGGCCGGCGTTCGACTGAACGCCGGCCCGCTTTGCGTTCATGGCGA
This sequence comes from Tepidisphaeraceae bacterium, assembly GCA_049840775.1. Classification (GTDB taxonomy): domain Bacteria; phylum Planctomycetota; class Phycisphaerae; order Tepidisphaerales; family Tepidisphaeraceae; genus RYN-431. The sequence continues at coordinate 1,157,719 of JASGJJ010000005.1, read as the reverse complement.
ACACCATCAGAACGCGAACGGACCCTCGGCAATCGACTCGGTGATCGGCCGGCGCTGCGACGGCAATTCGCGGGAACGCAGCGCCTCAGGCAACTCTGCCGGGTCGCCGGGATGGCCGACGGCGAACATCGCTTCAACCGCGAATGTCTCCGGAACATTCAAGGCGGACCGTGCCAGCTCATAATCAAACCCCGCCATGCCGTGCACGACCAGGCCCATCGACGTGCCCTGTAACGCGATACTCATAAACGCCGAGCCGGCATCGAAGGAATAGACCGGATTCGGCTTGTTGTTCCGTGCGAAATATTTCGACGCGATGATCACGCACAACAGCCCGGCATTTTTGCACCAGACGCGGTTGCCTTCCGCGAGCAGCCCAAGAAACGTTTCCCAATACGCCGAGCCCGGGCGGGCGTAGAGGAAACGCCATTCCTGTTCATTGGAAGAGCTCGGCGCCCAGCGGGCGGCTTCGAAAAGCGAAAAAGTCGCCGCATCACTCAATGGCTTTCCGTCCATTGCTCGCGGCGACCAGCGCTTCAGAAACAACGGCTCAATCGGATGATCAGCACGACGCGCCGAGGGCAGTGTTTCACTCATAGTCATAAGTGTAAGCGAGCCGCGCGTACATTGCCCATTTCGCCGGAATCAGGCCATTTTTCAATCTTACCTTAAAGACATGGCAACGCCTTTAGGTTTCTCAGTGATGTCATTTCATTTGCTTGGGGCGGTGCGGAACGCGCTTGGCGTCGTGTTGAACGCACGTTGAAACAGCACGCTCAAATACTCCGGCGTACCGACGCCGACCCGATTTGCAATGGTTTTGATCGGCAGGTCGGTTTCGACCAGCAATTGCTTGGCGCGTTCCAAGCGGCATCGCAGGATTTCCGCATGCGGCGTCCGGCCGATGTGGCTGACGAATCGGCTCTCGAGTGAACGGCGTGACAGCGAAACGTGCTCGAGAATATCGTCAACCGTCATAGGCGAGCTGTAGTGATCGCGAATGTAGCGAACGGCCGCGGCGACTTCCGGATCGGGGACGGCCAGTGCGTCGGTTGAGCGCCGCGCAGACACGCCGATCGGGGCTACCAGCCGCATGCCCGGCTCGATTTTTTCGCCGGTCATCATGCGGTCGAGCAGTTCTGCCGCCTGGTAACCCACACGGCGGGTGTTCGGCGCGACGCTCGACAACGGCGGATCAGAAAGGCTGCAACGGACGGCGTCATCGTCGACGCCGACGACAGCCACGTCATCAGGAATCGTCAGGCCGATCGCACGGCAGGCGTCGAGCACCTGCTGGCCGCGAAGGTCGTAGCAGGCGAAAATGCCGACCGGCTTCGGGAGCTTTTTCAGCCAGGCGGCGATCACGCTTCGGTCTTCCGCCCAACCACCCGGCTGCATGAGTCGTAGCGGCTCGATGAACGACGACACGCTCGCACCGGAAGCGGTCGCCAGTTCTTTAAAGCGATCGTGCTGGTCGTTGACCCAGGCATAATCGCTCACGCCGCAGAAGCCGAGGTTACGGAAGCCTGCGCTCCCAGAGGTGGCGAAACCCGTTTTCGGCTTCCGCCCGGAGATCGCTGTGCACGGCGGGCGCGTTCGGGAGCAAGCCCGCGGCACTGAGGTCGACGACCGCGCACCCGCACGCCGCGGCGGCCTTGGCGGTCGCGCGGTCTTCGGCGCGAACCAGCACGCCGTCGCCGCGCCAGCCGCGGAGTCGACTCGCGGCGGTATCATCGGCTCGGCCGGTTTCGGGAAGGTAGACCGACCACGGGCCGTGCGCCTGCACGTATTCGGCGATGCCGCTCAGGACGCCGCGGCCGTACGCGTTGCTGGTTTCAACGAGCAGGGCGACACGCGGGGACGATTTCCCGGCCGTTTTTGGCCGTTTGTCGGGCTGGGGCATGGCGGCATGAGGATACATGTTAAATCTGAAAGGTAAACTGCGTAATCTTGTAGAGACGGAATGAAAAGTGCGTGATAATTTTCCTCCCGTCCGGTTCGGATACTTTTCTCAGGAGCCCGCAGATGACCGTAAATTGGAAGGGTGTTTACCCCGCCGCTTGCACGCAGTTCAAAGCCGACCAGTCGCTGGATATCCCCGCCACGCTCAAGCACATTGACGCGATGCTGGAAGCCGGCGTTCATGGCCTGGTCATGCTCGGGACGGTCGGTGAAAACAACCAGCTGGAAGCCGACGAAAAAATCGAAGTGCTGACGCAGACCGTCAAGCACGTCGCCGGCCGCGTTCCGGTTATCACTGGCGTCAGCGAATTCACCACGCCGCAGGCGGTCCGCTTCGCCGCAAAAGCCGAAAAGGCCGGCGTCAGTGGCCTGATGGTGCTCCCGGCCATGGTCTACCCGGCCGACCCGCGTGAAGCCGTTGTTCACTTCCAGACGGTCGCCCGCAGCACCTCGCTGCCGATCATGATCTACAACAATCCGGTCAGCTACAAAGTCGATATCAAGCCGGAAACCTTCGGCGAACTCGCCGGCGAGAAGAACATCGTCGCGATCAAGGAAAGCAGCGAAGACCCGCGCCGCATCACCGACATTCAGCGCTTGTACGGCGACCGCTTCATCCTGTTCTGCGGCGTCGATGACCTGGTCATGGAAACCTACATCCTCGGTGCCACGGGCTGGATCAGCGGCCTGGTTAACGCCTTCCCGGCGGAAAACCGCCTGCTGTGGGACTTGCTCGAAGCCGGCAAGTTCAAGGAAGCCCAGAAGGTCTACCAGTGGTACACGCCGCTGCTGCACCTGGACACGATGCCGAAGCTCGTGCAGTACATCAAGCTCGCCTCGGCCGAGTGCGGTTACGGCACGGAACTGACGCGTGCCCCGCGTCTGCCGATCGTCGGTGCCGAACGCGAAGCGATCCTCAAGATCATCCGCGACGGCATCGCCAATCGTCCGGCTGCCGCCAAGTAAGACGTTACGATCGATCGGCCGCCCGGGCGACTCGCCCGGGCCAGCGGGGACGCGATGGCCAACCAGAAGATTTATGTCATCGACAGCCACACCGGCGGTGAGCCGACGCGTGTGGTCGTCAGCGGCTGCCCGGACCTCGGTTCCGGGCCGCTCGCTGAGCGGCGTGAAGTGTTCGCCAAGCGGTTCGACGAATTCCGGTCGACGGTCGTCAACGAACCCCGCGGCAGCGATGTAGTCGTCGGCGCGATGCTCGTCCCGCCGACCGACCCGAGCTGCGTCGCCGGCGTGATTTTCTTCAATAACGTCGGCACACTCGGCATGTGCGGGCACGGCACGATCGGCCTGGCGGTCACGCTCGGCCACCTCGGCCGAATCTCGGCGGGCACACACAAGATCGAAACGCCCGTCGGCGTTGTCTCATTCGACTACGACGGCAAAAACGCGGCTTCGATCGACAACGTGCCTTCGTACCGCTTCGCCAAGGCGGTTTCCGTCGAAGTGCCCGGTTACGGCACGGTGACCGGCGACGTTGCCTGGGGCGGCAACTGGTTCTTCCTCGTCAACGACCACGCCGAGACGATCAATCTGGCAAACGCCGAGCGTCTCACCGACGTCACCTGGCGCATTCGCCAGGCCCTCACGGCGAATGGCATCACGGGAGCGGACGGCGGAGAAATCGATCACATCGAACTCTTCGGCCCGCCCGGCGATCCGGCAAACCATTCCCGCAACTTTGTACTTTGCCCCGGCAAGGCGTACGACCGTTCGCCTTGCGGCACGGGCACGAGCGCGAAGCTCGCCTGCCTCTATGCCGATGATAAACTGCAACCCGGCAAAACCTGGCGGCAGGAATCGGTCCTCGGCAGCGTGTTCGAGGGCTCGGTCAAAGTTGTTGACGGCATCGTCTTGCCGCGCATCAGCGGAACCGCATACGTCACCGCGGAATCGACACTTATCGTCGAGGCCGCCGACCCGTTCGGACAAGGCATCCGGGCATGAGTGGAGCGAGCGTCATTGTCGTCGGGGCCGGCATCGTCGGCGCGTGCGTCGCTGAGGCGCTCGCACTCGACGGGCATCGCGTCACCGTCATCGACAAGGGCCCGCCCGGCGGCGGCGCGACCGCGGCCGGCATGGGGCACGTCGTCGTCATGGACGATTCCGATGCCCAGATCGCGCTCACCGCGTATTCGCAGAAACTCTGGGACGAACGCGGCCCGACACTCCCGCAGGCCGGTGAACGAATGGTCTGCGGCACGCTCTGGGTTGCCGCGGACGACGAAGAGATGGCCGAGGTGCAGCGGAAATTCGAGTTCTACGCCAATCGCGGCGTGGCGACGGAAATCCTCGACGCCGCCGGTCTGAAAAAGGCCGAGCCGAATCTCCGCCCGGGCCTCGCCGGCGGTCTTCTGGTCCCGGCCGATTCGGTCCTTTATCCGCCGCCCATCGCCGCCGCCATGCTCGAAACCGTCCGCCAACACGGCGGTGAGGTTCGGCTTGGCAAACGCGTGGTCGCTATGACGGGCAACAGCGTTCGCCTGGAAGACGGCACCACGCTCACCTGCGACTACGCCGTCAATGCAGCGGGTTCGTACTCGGGTGAAATCACGCCCGGCCTGAACATCAAGCCGCGAAAAGGGCACCTTGTCATCACGGACCGTTACCCGGGCTACGTGAAGCATCAGCTGGTCGAACTCGGCTATCTGAAGTCGGCGCATAAATCGACGGGTTCTTCTGTCGCGTTCAACGTCCAGCCGCGGCCGACGGGGCAATTGCTCATCGGGTCGTCGCGGCAGTACGGCGACGATTCGCGGACGTCGACTACGACATTCTTTCCAAAATGCTCTCCCGGGCGACGGAATACATGCCGGGCTTGGCTTCGCTGTCGGCGATCCGGGTCTGGACCGGTTTCCGCGCAGCCACGCCCGACAAGCTGCCGTTGATCGGTCCGCACCCGGAAGACCCACAACTCATTCTCGCCACCGGCCACGAAGGCCTGGGCATCACGACGAGCCTCGGTACGGCGCGCCTGGTCGCCGACTGGCTCGCCGAACGCCCGACCGACATCGCCGCCGACCCGTATTTGCCGGCCCGTTTCGCGACGGAGGCGCATGTCCACGCCTGAAATCAGCTTCACCCTCAACGGCCGTCCGGCCAAGGGATTGGCGGGCAGCACGGTTGCGGTCGCGGTGCTCTCGAACGGCGTATCGTCGTTCCGAAAATCCGTGACCGGCGAAAGCCGTGCCCCGGTTTGTGGCATGGGCATCTGCTTCGAGTGCCGCCTCACCATCGACGGCCGGCCGCACCAGAAATCGTGCCAGATTCTTCTTACGCCTGACATGAACGTTCGCACCGATGAGTGAACCTGCCGACCATTTTGAGATCGTGATCGTCGGCAGCGGGCCCGGCGGCATTGCGGCCGCGGTGACGGCGGCCGAGGCGGGGCGACGCGTCGCGATCATCGACGATTCGCCATTCCCGGGCGGACAAATCTGGCGCAATCGCGGCGAAAAATCCAAGGACGCCCAGGCCCGCCACTGGATCGATCGCCTGCAGGCCGCCGGCGAAAAAATCGTTCGGCTGGCGCAATCGCGCGTGATCGCCAACCCCGCGCAAAATGTCCTGCTCGTCGAAACCCCGGCCGGCCCGCGGACGGTGCAGTGGGATTCACTGATCCTGGCGACCGGCGCTCGCGAACTGTTCTTGCCTTTCCCGGGCTGGACACTGCCCGGTGTAGTCGGCGCGGGCGGCATTCAAGCATTGGTGAAGCAGGGCCTGCCAGTGCGGGGCAAGCGGATTGTCGTCGCGGGCACGGGGCCGCTGCTGTTTGCGGTCGCAGACCTGATGAAGTCCAGCGGTGCGATCGTGCCGATGATTCTCGAGCAGACGCCGGCCGCGAAGGTCAACCGCTTCGGGCTGTCGCTCCTGAAAACGCCGTCAAAACTCCTGATGGCCGTCGCAATTCGTGCACGATTGCTCGGCACGACCTACGCCACCGACAGCTATCCCACTGCCGTTACAAAAACTGCCACCGGCCTGCGTGTCGACTTCATTCGCAACGACCGGGCGCAGAGCATCGAATGCGATTACCTCGCCTGCGGTTTCGACCTCATCCCAAACAACGAAATCGCCCAACTGCTCGGCTGTGCCGTGAACGATCGCGGGTTTGCGGTTGTGGATTCACGCCAGCTCACGAGCGTGCCATCCATTTACGCGATCGGTGAATTGACCGGCATCGGCGGGGTGGACAAGGCGATCCTTGAAGGCCGCATCGCGGTGAACGCCATCAACGGCAACGCCGCCGCCGTTCAGCAAATGGCGGGTGAACATAAAGACGCCTTGGCGTTTGTCGATCGGCTGGCAACGACTTTCGCGCTCCGGCCGGAAGTCCTCAAACTCGCCAAGCCCGACACCATCGTCTGTCGCTGCGAAGACGTCTGCTATTCCGCGGTCGCCAATGCGTTCAGCAATCGCGACGCCAAGCTTCAGACGCGCTGCGGCATGGGCGTTTGCCAGGGCCGCGTCTGTGGCCCGGCGCTTCGAAGAATTCGTGGAGGCGAGCCCGCGCAGGTGCGGCCGCCCGTGTTCGTGACTTCTGTTGGAAACTTGATTCGACCCGTCGAAACTGAGGCACATACCACATGAAATACGTTCGGCCCTTCGCCGCTTTCGCGGCCAGCGTTGTTTTCCTCCTGAACGCTCAACCGGGCCGAGCCGCCGAACCGCCGACGACGCGTCCGACCGTTTTAAACGGCCGCGTCATGCCGAATTGGACGGACGCTTCGCATTTCTGGTACCGCCGAACGTTGCCGGATGGTGGCACGGAAATCGTGACCGTCGACGCCGCTGCGGGGACGAAAACCATCGCCGCCGAACCGCCCGCTTCGACGGGCCCGACGTCGCGTCCGTCGCAAGGCCGCGGCGACCAGCGCCGCAATTTCCGCCGCCAGGCCGGGGAAGCGCCGCTGCCGCGTGATCTTTCAAAACCGATCGTGTCGCCGGACGGCAATCGCGTCGCATTCATTCGCGACAACAACATCTACCTCGGCACGAATGCCGACTCCGCCAAGGCCGTCAGCACCGACGGCACGGCGGGCGTGCCGTACGACCGGCTGTTCTGGTCGCCTGACAGCCACGCGATCGTCGCCTACCGCATTCAACTCGGCGACCACAAAGACGTCTATCGACTGGAGTCTTCGCCCCGCGGCGCGGACGGCAAGCGCGACGGCTCGGCCGGCCGGGCGATCCTTCACACCGATGAGTACGTGCTGCCCGGCGATAAGCTCGACACGTTCGAGCTCAGCCTGTTCGACGCCGAAACCGGCAAGCAAACCAAGCCGGCCGTCGACAAAATCGATGCCGACCTCTGGGGCACACACCCGTCGCCCACGCCGCGCTGGCGTAAGGACGGCCGCCACTTCACCTACGAGAAGTACGACCGCGGCCACCAGCGCGTGCGCCTGATCGAAGTCGACAGCCTTACCGGCCAAACGCGCACGCTGCTGGACGAAAAGTCAGACACGTTCATCTGGTCCGCCCATTTGGATGACACGCGCCTGCAGCTGTTCACGTACATGGCTAACGACCGTGAAGTGATCTACCTCTCCGAACAGAGCGGCTGGCGCCACGCGTACATGCTGGACATGGACAGCGGCTCGCTCAAGTCGATCACCAGCGGCAACTGGGTGCTGCGAGGCATCGGAAAAATTGACGAAACCAACCGCCAGATCTGGTTCGCCGCCGGCGGCGTCTACCCGAACCAGGACCCGTACTTCGTCCACTACGGCCGAGTGAATTTCGACGGCACAGGCCTCACCTGGCTGACCGACGCCGACGGCAATCACAATGTCGATTTCCGCCAGCCCGAACAGTATTTCTCGCCCGACAGTTCGTACCTCGTCGTGACGCACAGCACGGTCGAAAAACCCCCGGTGACTGAACTGCGTCGCACGAGTGACGGTAAGTTGGTCATGACTCTGGAAACCGCCGAAGTCACCGGCACGTGGCGGCCGCTGGAGTCGTTCGTCGCCAAGGGTCGCGATGGAAAGACCGACATCTGGGGCATCATCCGCCGTCCGAAGGATTTTGACCCGAACAAGAAGTACCCGATCGTCGAAAACGTCTACGCCGGCCCGCAAAGCGCTTACGTTCCCAAGGCATTCCGGCCGGAATGGTATTACGACAGTCTCGCGGACAAGGGATTCATCGTCGTCCAAATCGACGGCATGGGAACGGCGCAGCGGTCGAAGGCGTTCCATGACGTCTGCTGGAAAAACCTCAAAGACGCCGGCTTCCCCGACCGCATCGCCTGGATCAAGGCCGCCGCCGCGAAGTATCCGTGGATGGACGTGTCACGCGTCGGCATCTACGGCACGAGCGCCGGGGGCCAGAACGCGGCCGCCGCGTTGCTCTTCTACAACGATTTCTACAAAGTCGCCGTCGCCAACTGTGGCTGCCATGACAATCGCATGGACAAGATCACGTGGAACGAGCAATGGATGGGCTATCCGATCGGGCAGCAGTATTCCGACTGCTCGAACATTGACAACGCCGCGAAATTGAAGGGGCACCTGCAACTGGTGCTCGGCGAATTGGACAGCAACGTGCCAGTGGAATCGACGTACCGCCTGGTCAACGCCCTCGTGCAGGCCGGCAAAGAATTTGAGTTCGTGCTCGTTCCGAATGCCAACCACGGTGCCGCTTCGCCGATCACGCAGCGGAAGCTGCAGGACTTCTTCGTCCGCTATCTGCAGGGCGTCGAGCCGGCCAACCCGAACTAAACCGCCGCAAAATCACTGTCCGATCGTCAACGAGTTTTCTCGCGCCTGCTGCGCGTGAAAACTCGTTGGCATTTGCTAGAATAAACTATGTTAAGTAATTAGATTGCGCAACAGGCGGCGTTAGTCCGTTGGTCGTGCGATGTGATTGAAGCGAGGAACTTGCGGCCGAACGGCTTGATTCGTATCGGCAGGCGAAGTGAAATTGCAGTGGCGTGAGGAGGAAGCGGTGGCGCTCGATTTGCCGCAGCTTCTTCGTCGTTTTGGAGAAGGACAAGGCAACATGGCCGGCGCATACACCATTGGTTTGGATTACGGGTCGAATTCTGTCCGCGCGGTGCTGCTGGACGTCAGCAACGGTCGCGAACTGGCGTCGGCGGTCTGGAATTACAGCCGCGGCCAGGCGGGTATTATCCTTGATGACACCGAGCCCGATCTCGCCCGCCAGCACCCGGCCGACTATCTCGAAGGCGCGACCGTCACCATCAAAGAAGTGCTTAGTAAAGCCGCCGCCGAAGCCGGCTATTCACCGAAGAACGTGATCGGCATCGGCATCGACACCACCGGCAGCACGCCGCTGCCCGTCGACGCCAACGGCACCGCGCTCGCACTCCTCCCGCAATACGACAACACGCCCGATGCGATGGCGTGGCTCTGGAAAGACCACACCTCCTACGCCGAAGCCGCAGAACTCACCGCCGCTGCTGAGAAAACGCGTCCGCAATACCTCGCCAAGTGCGGCGGGCGGTATTCGTCCGAGTGGTTCTGGTCGAAAATTCTCCGCTGCTCACGCGTCAATCCTGACGTCTTCAAGCAGGCGTTCACCTGGGTGGAACTCGCCGACTGGCTGCCGGCGGTTCTGACGGGGAATCAGCACCCGAGCAAGCTTAAACGGGGCATCTGCGCCGCGGGCCACAAGGCGTTCTTCAACCCCGCGTGGGGCGGCTACCCGGATACGGAATTCCTTGGCTCATTCTCCAGTGAACTCGCCCGTATTGGCAAATCCCTGCCGAACACCGCCCACAACGTCGCCGACCAGGCCGGCGTGCTCAGTGAAGAATGGGCGAGCAAACTCGGCCTGCCGGCCGGCGTGCCGGTGGCCATCGGCGCAGTTCGACGCCCACCTCGGCGCGGTCGGCGCGGGCGTCACCGAGAACACGCTCGTCAAGATCATCGGCACCAGCACGTGTGACATCATGGTCAGCCCCATGAAGCAGGGCCTGGCCGACATCGGCGGCTTGTGCGGCATCGTGCCGGAAAGCGTGCTGCCGGGCTACTTCGGCCTCGAAGCCGGGCAGTCGGCGGTCGGCGACATCTTCAATTGGTGGTCCGACGTCATCAAACCCGGCGGCGGCGAGAAGGCCTCGCACGTCGCCCTCACCGAAGGTGCCGCCAAACTTCAGCCCGGCGAGAGCGGTCTGCTCGGCCTCGACTGGCACAACGGCAACCGCACCGTGCTCGTCGACCAACGCCTCACCGGCGCGATCATCGGCCTGTCGCTCTACAGCACGCCGGCGGAAATCTATCGCACGCTGATCGAATCGACGGCGTTCGGTGCGCACGTCATCCTCGAACGCTTCGAAGAAGGCGGCGTGCCCGTGAAACGCGTCGTCAACTGCGGCGGCATCGCGGCCCGTAACCCGCTTGTCATGCAGATCTACGCCGACGTGATGAACCGCCCGGTCGTCATCGCCAACAGTCTGCAGACGTGCGCGATTGGCAGCGCCGTCGCCGCCGCCGTCGCTGCGGGGGCGTACAAGACCTTCGAAGAAGCCATCCCGAAGATGGTCGGCCAGCCGGAGAAGGTCTTCACCCCGAACCCCGCCGCTGCCGCCGTCTACCAGAAGCTGTTCGGCCTCTACCGCCAACTGCACGACGCCTTCGGCATCGCCGGCCACCGAGCGACGCTGGCGAACGTCATGAAAGACCTGCTCGACATCCGCGACGGCGTGAAAGACGCGCAGTAATTGTAGGGGCGACGCCTGCGTCGCCCGCGTTGGATCAGTTGACCGACGGGCGACGCAGGCGTCGCCCCTACATGAAGAAGCATCCCATGAAGAACCTCGCCCCCATCGAACTCTGGTACGTCACTGGCAGCCAACACCTGTACGGCGAAGTCGCGCTGAAGCAGGTCGCTGAGAACAGCCGCAAGATCGTCGAAGCGCTGAACGCTTCAGGCCGCATCAGCGTGAAGATCGTCCACAAGCCCGTGATGACGGGGCCGGCCGACATCCGCAAGATCGTCAGCGAAGCCAACAGCACGCCCGAGTGCGGCGGCCTCATCCTTTGGATGCACACGTTCAGCCCGAGCAAGATGTGGATCACCGGCCTGACGCAGCTGAACAAGCCGTTCCTGCACCTGGCGACGCAGTTCAACCGCGATCTGCCGTGGGGCACGATCGATATGGACTTCATGAACCTCAACCAGGCCGCCCATGGCGACCGTGAGGCCGGGTTCATTCACACGCGGCTGCGTCTCGGCCGCAAGGTCGTCGTCGGTCACTGGTCGGAAACGACCGTCCAGGACAAGATCGACACCTGGGCCCGTGCCGCCCGCGCCTGGCACGACTTCCAGGGCGCCAAGTTCGCCCGCTACGGCGACAACATGCGTGAAGTGGCCGTCACGGAAGGCGACAAAGTCGCCGCCGAAATCCGCTTCGGCATCAGCGTCAACGGCTACGGCGTCGGCGACCTCGTCGCGCTCTGCAACGAAGTCTCCGACTCGGCCATCGACAAGCTCTGTCAGGAATACAGCGACCTGTACGACGTCGTCGCCGACCTCCGCAAAGGCGGCAGCCGTCACGCCTCGCTGCGCGACGCCGCCCGCTACGAACTCGGCTATCGCGCCCACCTCGAAGGCGGCAACTTCAAGGGCCTGACCACCACGTTCGAAGACCTGCACGGGCTGAACCAACTCCCGGGATTGGCCTGCCAGCGCCTCATGGCCGACGGTTACGGCTTCGCCGGCGAGGGTGACTGGAAAACCGCCGCCCTCGTCCGCGCGGTGAAGGTCATGAACGAAGGCAAGTCCAAGGGCGTGTCGTTCATGGAAGACTACACTTACCACATGGACCCGGCCAACCCGCAGGTGCTCGGCAGCCACATGCTCGAAATCTGCCCGAGCATCGCCAAGGCGAAGCCGAAGGTCGAAATCCACGCCCTCGGCATCGGCGGCAAGAGCGACCCGGTCCGCCTCGTCTTCGACGGCGTCACCGGTCCGGCGATTAACACCACTCTGGTCGACCTCGGCAACCGCTTCCGACTGCTCGTCAATGAAGTCGACGCCATCGAGCCGCCGCCCATGCCGAAGCTGCCGGTCGCCCGCACGGTCTGGAAGTGCCGTCCCGACTTCAACACCGCCGTCGCCGCCTGGATCTACGCCGGCGGCGCGCACCACACGGCCTACAGCTACGACGTCGGCACCGAACACATCGAAGACTTCGCCACCATCGCCGGCGTGGAAATGGTCGTCATCGACAAGGACACCGAACTGCGTGAGTTCCGCCAGACGCTCCGCACGAACGAAGTCTACTACCACCTGAGCCAAGGTTTCACGCACGCGTGACTTTGTAGGGGCGACATACATGTCGCCCGTTCGCGTGACGAACCCGTTTCGGGCGACATGTATGTCGCCCCTACAAGAGGCACCATGGCATACGAAAAACTCAAAGAAGAAGTCTACGCCACAAATATGGCCCTGCAGGCGTCGGGCCTGGTCGTGTTAACGTGGGGCAACGCCAGCGGCGTCGACCGCGAGGCCGGCGTCATGGCGATCAAGCCCAGCGGCGTGTCGTACGACAAGCTCAAGCCGGCCGATATCGTCGTGCTGTCGCTGGAAACCGGCCTCGTCGTGGACGGCACGGCCCGGCCGTCTTCGGACACGCCGACGCACCTGCACCTGTACCAGAAGTTCGCAGGCGTCGGCGGCGTGGTGCACACGCACTCGACCGTCGGCACCAGCTTCGCGCAGGCGGGGCGGGAAATCCCCTGCCTCGGCACGACGCACGCGGACAACTTCTACGGCACGATCCCGTGCACCCGCGAAATGACGCCGGCCGAGATTCAGAGCGATTACGAGCTGAACACCGGCAAGGTCATCGTCGAACGTTTCGAGTCGGCCAAGCTCGATCCGCTGGACATCCCCGGCGTGCTCGTGCTCGGCCACGCGCCGTTCGCCTGGGGAAAGACGCCGGCCAAGGCAGTGGAGAACGCGATCGTGCTGGAGTTCACCGCGCAGATGGCGATGAACGCGTTCGCACTCAACCCCAACGCCAAGCCGATCAGCCAGGTGCTGCTCGATAAGCACTTCCTCCGCAAGCACGGCAAAGGCGCGTACTACGGCCAGCCGGACGCGGCGAAGTAAATCGGACTGTGAGCATCAAAGACGATCGGGCCGAGTGCGAACTCGGCCCGATTTCGTTTAGCCGAAACGCGTGGTCGGCGACGGTGCCAGCACGCGGTCGATGCCCACGATCGCCAGCCCGGCCAACCGGTGGCGGCGGGCCTGGATCGTCTTCACTTCGCCGAATCGCCCGGCGACGGCGGCGGTCTGGATCTGCTGGCGGAGTACATCGAACGCGTGCTCCGGCAGCGTACTGGCGTAGCCGGTGACGACCACGTGCGCCAGGCCGAGCATGTTGAGCGAACCGGCGATCGCGAGCCCGGCGATTTCGAGGGCTTCGCGGAACGCTTTCGGCAGCTTGTCGGGAATCTCGGCGAAGGCGTCCTCGGCGTCGCCGGGGCTCGACTCGTCGAAGCCGAGCGCCTGCAGCATGTGCTGGCGGCCGACGACGGTTTCCACGCACCCGTGTCCGCCGCAGCCGCACGGCAGGTGATGGCCGGGCGCGGGCGTGTGGCCGATTTCGCCGGTCAGCGGCAGTTGGCCGTGCAGCAGTTCGCCGCGCAGCATCGCCGCCGAGCCGATGCCGTGCCCGAAGTCGACGAGCAGGAAGCTCTCGTCCTCCGGCACGACCGCGCGTTGCCCGAGCACCAGGCAGCGGATCTCCTGCACCGCGTGCACCGGCAACCCGAACGCGTCTTCGAGCAACGCGCCGATGTTCTGCCCTTCCAGCCAGCGGATGTTCGGCGACAAAAGCGACTTGCCCGTCGATTCGTCCAGCACGCCGGGCACGCTGACGAGGATCGCCGCCGGCTTGCCCGCCAGCAGCGGGGCCGCCGCCGCCTTCACCGCCGTCAGCCACTTCCCGAGGCTCGCGGGCGTCTTGATCGTCACGGCCCATTCGTCATGCGTCGGCGGGGCGACCGATAGCGTTGCCAGCCGCGTGTTCATGACGCCGAGCTGGATCGCCAGGAAGCGTGGCGATGAGTCGTCCAGCCGCAATGTCTGTCCGGGCCGGCCCGGGCGGAGGATGGCGGCTTCGGACGGCGTGTACGACTTCAGCACGCCCTCGGCTTCCAGCTCGTCGACGATCTTCCCGGCCGTCGGCTGGCTCAGGCCCGTGGCGCGGGCGAGGGCGGAGCGCGTGGTCGCGCCGAGCTTGAGCGAGCTCAGCAGGATCTGCCGGCGGTTGATCTGTCGAATGTCGTTCGGGACTGCCATCGTGTTCGCCGACTTTCGCCAAATCGCACTCTTTTTACCAGTGCGAGCGACTCAGGCGACACGGCGAAAACCCCGAAATCGGTTCATTCGCTGGCAAGACGGACAAGCTTTACGCCATGCCACGGCACGACGGCTTTCAGTTCGCCCTCGATGACGCCCTCGTCCTGCTTCTTCCAGAGGTCGCGCACCCGCGTGCGGCCGCCGAAGCCGAGCTTGGCGAGCGACACGGTCATCGCCTTCCCGGCTTCGGTCGAATCCTTCGGCTTACTGCCGACGTTGAAGACGGCGACATACTTGTCGGCGCCCGTCGGCGCGTCGGCGAGCCAGACGATCTTGTCGCCGTCGCGTTCGACTTCGTGGCCGTTCTTGCTGTGCTGGTCGATCTCGATGACTTCCTTGTTCGTCAACAAGTCGAGCGTGAACTGGTCATTCTGCGGCATGTCGGCGCCGATCATCAGCGGCGACTTGGCCATGCTCCAGAGCGACATCAGCGTGTATTGCTCGTCGTGCGTGAAGTGCGTCCACGGCGCCTTCTGGCCGATGCGGACGGCGCCGACCGGCAGCATGTCGGCGTCGGGGTAGTAGCCGGGGCCGGTGTACTTCGTCCACTTTGCGCAGCGGTCGAACTGCTCGCGCAACGCTTTCCAGCTGTCCCAGAAATCGTCGCTGATGCGCCACATGTTGGCGTGGCCGGCGACGTCGAGCGCCTTCCTCAACGGGCGTTTCGCCGGGCGAGGTGCTGAGCACCATCGGGCGGCCGCTGTTGTCGATCGCTTTCCGCACCGCTTCAACTTCCGGGCGGTTCTGGCCGTACGGACGGCTGAGGTCATCGACCTTCACGAAGTCAACGTCCCACGACGCGATCAGCTTGAAGACGCTGTCGTAATATTCCTGCGCACGGGCTTGGACATGTCGACGCCGTACATGTCGGGGTTCCACGGGCAGATGTGCTTTTTGTCGGCGATGTCGGCGGCGCGGTAGTTCGTGCCGAGGATCGGCAGGTTTTGCTCGACCGCTTGGCGAGGAATGCCGCGCATCAGGTGAATGCCGAATTTCAGGCCCAGGCCATGAACGTAGTCGGCGAGCGGTTTGAAGCCCTTCCCGTCGGCCGAGCCCGGGAACTTGTTGATCGCCGGCAGCAGTCGGCCATTCGCGTCGACCACCAGCTTCGCGCCCTTCACATAGTCGTGCCCGCGGGCGTTCGGCTCGTACCACTGGATGTCGACGATGACGTACTCGTAGCCGACGTCTTTCAGGTGCTTGGCCATGTAGTCGGCGTTGGCCTTGGTCTGCGCTTCGGTGACGGCGGTGCCGAAGCAGTCCCAGCTGTTCCAACCCATCGGCGGGGTCTGGGCGTATTGATGAAACGGCTGCGGCGGGATGTCGGCGGCGATTGGCATAGGCGGGGCATTGTTACGCCGGGCGGCCGACAATGCGAGTTTATAAAGAACCTTTCTTTTTCATTTCGGGAATGATTGGCAGGCGGCGATCAGCGCCTTGAACAGGCCCAGGTGGTCGGCCTCGTCGTTCTGCCGTTCCGGGTGCCACTGCACGCCGACGTAGAACGGGTAGGACGGGTCTTCCGTCGCTTCCACGATGCCGTCCGGCGAATGCACCGTCACCACCAAACCACGGCCGACGCGGTTCACGGCTTGCTTGTGCGACGAGTTCGACGCCACAGTCGTCTTCCCGATGATGCCGGCCAGCTTGCTCGTCGGCTCGATCGTGACATCGTGACGGAAGCCCCAGTCTTCGCCCAGACGGCGGTGCTCGAGCGGCTCGTTCCGTTCGAGGTCGGGCAGGAACTGGTGCAGCGACCCGCCACGGTGGACATTCATGAGCTGACTCCCCAGGCAGATTCCCAGCACCGGCATGCGGCGTTTTTCGATTTCCGCGAGCAACGCGAATTCGAATGCCTGCCGATCCGGGTGCACGCGGCCGGCCATCAGGTGCTGCTCTTCGCCGTAGAGTCCCGGGTCCAAGTCGTCGCCGCCGATCAGCACCACGCCGTCCAGCAGGTCGAGATACTCCGGCACCAATGCCGGACTCACCTGAAACGGCAATGCGATCGGCAGCCCGCCGGCTTTCTCCACCGCCTCGGCGTAAGAAAACGGCAGCATGTACTGCGGCTTGTCCTTGATGTAATCGACGGTGATCCCGATCCGCGGGCGGTGCGATGAACGACTCATGCCCGCATTCTCGCGCCACGCCGCCACCCCCGCACGCCGCCGCACCCGGATAAAGCCACGCTGCACCCGGCCAAAGCCGTTCTGCACCTCTGCAAAACCGTTCTGCACCCGACTGGAAGCGTTCGGAGCGATAGCTTAGGTCCGGAAATGCCGGACTTTTCGACCGCGTCCGGCACAGCCGGACCTACAACGCTATTCTGCGTCGCGAAGACTGTTCTCTAAACGGGCAATTTCACGCTTGAGCTGTTCGATTCGAGCCTTGATTCGGATCGCGGGGTCTTTCTCCTGACGCTTCTTCATCTCAACGGCCAGAAGATCGCAGATGTCGTCGTGCCCCATAAGTCGGGCGAGACTGAACGGCGTCTCACCTTCGTCGCGGGCAAAGACGTCGGCACCGCTTTCGAGCAGCAATCGAACGATCTCCATGTTGCCACGATTGCACGCGTCGTGCAGCGGCGTGTGCCCCAAGTCGCCGGGCTGATCGACGTTGATCCCCTCCGCGATGAGCATCCGAGCGATCTCGGTATTGCCTTGGTGAATGGCAACATGAAGGGCATTCTCCCCCTCGGAATTCACGGCGTTGATGTCTGAAGCGTCGAAATCCGCAAACAGCGGTAGGTCGCGCATCGACCGCAAATAATCCTGCACTCGGGGAGACATCAGACTTTACTCCGTTGGACTCAAACGGGTTCCCATCGCCCCGCGGCGATGCGTTGGTCGACCTTTACCGGCCGGGTGTAGACGTAAATCAGGGCGGGCGTTTCGGTGCCGGCGGGGGTCAGGGCGGCCGTGGTCGTTCGGACGAACGCGCTGCTCTCGGGGCGGGCGGGGTCGTAGCCTTCGTAGCGGTCGAGGCGACGGAGGACGGATTCTAAGGTCGCGGCGTCTTCGGGTAGGGCGAAGAGGTCGCCGTGTACGGTGTTTGCGGGATCGTCCGGCGTGAGGACGACGCCGGGGTATCGGCCGAGGTCGTACAAAACCCCTCGGACCGTGGCCGGCCCGAGGGGTTGGAAGGTGTCAACGGCGCTCTTCACCACGGCGGGCGCGAGCGACGGTTTCAGCGTGCCATAGACGAAGATCGTCCGGACGGCGGCCATCCGTTAGGCGATTTCCGCGGGCTTCTTGCCGGCGCGTTTGCGGGCGTTTTCGGTCAGGTGAACCTTCCGCAGACGGATGGCGGTCGGGGTTACTTCGACGAGTTCGTCGTCTTCGATGTATTCGAGCGCGGCTTCCAGCGTCATCTTGCGGGCGGGCTTGAGGACGATGGCTTCGTCGCTGCTGGTCGTCCGCATGTTCGTCAGCGCCTTGGCGGTGGTGGGGTTGACGACGAGGTCGGTATCGCGGGCGTTTTCCGCCACGATCTGGCCTTCATAGATGGGGTCGCCGGGTTCGACGAAGAAGCTGGCACGTTCTTGGAGCTTGTTCATGGCGAACGCGTTGGCGTTGCCGTTGACCATGCTGACCATCACGCCGTTGCCGCGGCCGGGCACGTCGCCGCGGGCGGCGGCGTATTCGTGGAAGTTGTGGTGCATCACGGCCGTGCCCTGCGTGGCGGTGAGCATGCGCGTCCGCAGGCCGATGAGGCCACGGGCGGGGATGGTGAATTCCAGGTGGTTCTGGCCGTCGCGGCTGTCCATGCGGACGAGTTCGCCCTTACGGTTGCCGACTAGTTCCATGACCGAGCCCATGTTCTTTTCCGGCACGTCGACGACGAGGTATTCGAACGGTTCGAAGATCGTGCCGTCTTCCTGCTTCTGCATGATGACGCTCGGCTTGCTGATGCTCAGCTCGTAGCCTTCGCGACGCATGTTTTCGATCAGGATGCCCAGGTGGAGCAGGCCGCGGCCGCTGACCTTGAAGCTGTCTTTGCCGCCGGTTTCTTCGACCTTCAGGGCGACGTTCGATTCGAGTTCCTTCATCAGCCGTTCGCGGATGTTACGGCTGGTGACGTACTTGCCTTCCTTGCCGCAGAACGGGCTGTCGTTCACGCTGAAGAGCATGGTGAGCGTCGGCGGTTCCACGTCCAGCGGCTTGAGCGGCTGCGGGTTGGTGGCGTCGCAGACGCAGTCGCCCATGTCGACGTTTTCCAGACCAATGAGCGCGACGATATCGCCGGCGGCGGCTTCGTCGATGTTCTTCTTGCCGAAACCGTCGAAACTCTGGAGCTGGCCGACTTTCGCTTTGACGAGCGATTCGTCACGCTTGCTGAGCAGCACCTGCTGGCCGGTCTTCACCTTGCCGTTGTAGATGCGGCCCACGCCGATACGACCGACGTACTCGTTATACTGAATGCTGCTGATCTGCAGCTGCAGGCTCTTATCCGGGTCGCCGTGCGGGGCCGGGATGTGCTTGAGGATGGCTTCGAAGATCGGGTTGATGTCTTTGCCCGGCGTCTTGGCGTCCCAGCTGGCGATGCCCGCGCGGCCGCTGGCGTAGATGATCGGGAAGTCCAAGGCTTCGTCGTTCGCACCCAGTTCCACGAACAAATCGAAGACTTCGTTCACGACGCCGTCGATGCGGGCGTCCTGGCGGTCGATCTTGTTGATGACGACGATGGGGCGGAGTTCGTGCTCGAACGCTTTTTTGAGCACGAAGCGGGTCTGCGGCATCGCGCCTTCGGCGGCGTCGACGAGCAGGAAGCAGCCGTCCGCCATGCCCAGCACGCGTTCGACTTCGCCGCCGAAGTCGGCGTGGCCGGGGGTGTCGATCAGGTTGATCTTGGTGGTTTCGCCGGTCTTCGGGTCGGTGTAGTTGATGGCGACGTTCTTCGCCAGGATGGTGATGCCGCGTTCACGCTCCAGCGGATTGCTGTCGAGCATGGTGTCCTGCACCTGGTTTTCGCGGAAGTTGCCGCTTTGGCGCAGCAGGGCGTCGGTGAGGGTGGTTTTGCCGTGGTCGACGTGGGCAATAATGGCGACGTTGCGGATGTCGTTACGCACTTGATTCATGATAAACCGTAGCTGAAAGCAGTTGACGAACGTCGTGGCACAGGCCGGCGGACGCGGATCGAGCGGGAGATAATACGAAAAATCCCCGAACCCGTAAAGGATAAGAATGCGCGAGGATCAACCCCCGGTTCGCTAACCGCTCCGGGTGGCCCGGTTTGTACTCAAACCGGGGGAGGGCAACGACGCGTCAGCTATCGGTTCGGTTCGGGTGGCACAGGTTGGTACGCCAACCTGTGTTGGTGAGGCCGAAAACACAGGTTGGAGTACCAACCTGTGCCACCCGGCAACACCATGGCACCCGACAAAAATCATCCGTGGCGTGAGAAAGGTGATCTGACACGCCGCAAAGATGATCCGCGGCGCGGCAGAGATGATCCGACATGCCTTATAGATGATCCGCGGCACGAGAAAGATGATCCGACACCCCGCATAGATGATCCGCGGCGCGGCAAAGATGTTCCGACACGCGGCATAGATGCTCCGCGGCGCAACAAAGATGATCCGGCACGCCGCATAGATGATCCGCGGCGCGAGAAAGATGATCCGAGGCGCGGCGCAGGGCCATCGCGGGCGGGGGGTTCAGGTCCGACAACCCTCGCGGTGTCTGTAAAGAGTCGTATTATGGGCGGCATGTCGAAGCTGTCGGTGAACGTGAACAAGATCGCCACGCTGCGGAACACGCGGCATCTGGACATTCCGAACCTCGTGAGGTTATCGGCCATCGCGCTCGACGCCGGGGCGGACGGCATCACCGTTCACCCGCGGCCGGACGAGCGACACATCCGCACCGGCGACGTGCCCGCCATCGCCGAGCTACTGACGAAATACCCGCACGCCGAATTCAATATTGAGGGCAACCCGTACCACGGCCTCGTCGAGCACTGCGAACGCACGAAGCCGACACAGGCGACGCTGGTGCCCGACGCCGAGGGCCAAAGCACCAGCGACCACGGCTGGCCGTTGACGGAGATGAGCGACGACGAACTCGCCCGGCTGCGGGGCGTGATAGACCATTTGAGCGACGTCGGCTGTCGCGTGAGCCTGTTCGTCGACCCCGTGCCGGCCGGGATGGCGATCGCCGCGGAGATCGGGGCCGACCGCATCGAGCTTTACACCGAGCCCTACGCGGCCGCCCACGCGAAGGGCAACGCGAACGCGGCCCTCATCTACGCCGAAACCGCATGGGCCGCCATCGCCGCGGGGCTGGGCGTGAACGCCGGGCATGATCTGAACCTCGACAATCTCGGCGATTTCCTGCGGGCGGTACCGAAGGTGGACGAAGTGAGCATCGGCCACGCGCTCATCGGCGACGCGCTGGAATTCGGCATGGCGGCGACCGTCAAGAAGTACCACGACCTCTGCCGGAGCAGCCGGCGATGAGTGAAAGCGATTCCATCGACGACATGTATCACCGCATCGGCGAAGCCAAGCTGCGGCAGATCATCGCCGGCTTCTACCGCCGCGTGCCGAGCGACCCGGTTCTCGGCCCGATGTACCCGCCCGACGACCTCGCCGGCGCGGAATGGCGACTCTACGGCTTCATCGCCCAACGCCTCGGCGGCCCCGCCGACTACAGCGCCCAGCGCGGCCACCCGCGTCTGCGCATGCGCCATATGCCCTTCGCCATCGACGAACGCGCCCGTGATCATTGGATCCTGCTGATGGACGCCGCGATCAACGAAGTCGAGCTGGCCCAGAGCGATGCCGAGCTGCTGAAACACTTCCTGTTCAGCGTGGCGCATCAGATGCAGAACCGCGGATGAGGAATTAGTCCAAACTTGCGATTTTCGGGGCTATTACCCCGAAATACAGGAACCATGCCAGTTCAAGGAAGAATAGAATTGTTGGAAGCATGACCAGAGTGGTCATCCTCGGATTGCCGATCATTGCTCCGATGGGATCATAACCCACCACAGGGTTTACCCATACGGTTATCGCAATTTGAGTCAGTGCACACAGGCATCCGACCGCAAGCCCAACTTTCATTGGGCCGCACTTACGCGACAAAACCAGAGCGCATGCGATTCCAACAATCAAATAGTAGGCAGGGACGATTACATAGAAGATTACAAGAATCAGCGTAAACACTCGTGATCAAGCTTGCGCTTAGCTTTGACTCGATGCAATGAGCGATCGTTTTTAAGAGTTCATATTGGGCCGCCCGGGTAGTCGCCTTCTTGCCGTCCAGTAACCGTTGCGTTATCACGAACGGTTCGAATGTCTGCGACGCAAGAATTTCTCACGCAAGTCACCGCTGCCGGCCAGGAAGCCGCCGCCGCCATCGCCGCCGCCAATTCGCCGGACGAGGTCGAACGCCTGCGCGTTCACTACCTCGGCAAAGAGGGCGTGATCACGAAGTTCCTCAAAGGCATGGGCGCGGTGCCGAAGGAAGACAAGCCCGCCGCCGGGGCGGCCGTCAATGCCGCCAAGAATGCGGCGCAGACGGCGCTCGACGAACGCAAAGCCGCCCTCGGCAACGTCGTCAAAACCCCGGCGAACGCGATCGACGTCACCATGCCCGGCTTGCGGCGGGGCGTCGGGCGGCGGCACCCGATCACGCAGGTGCTCGACGAGGTCAAGAGCATCCTCATCGGCATGGGCTTCCGGTACGACGACTACCCGGAATACGAGGACGAGTTCCACAACTTCGACAGCCTCAACACGCCCGACTGGCACCCCAGCCGCGACAGCCACGACAGCTTCTATACGAAGGACGGCCACGTTCTCCGGACGCACACCACGGCGTTCCAGATCCGCGCGATGAAGATGCTCGGCAGCCAACCGCCCATCCGCGCGATGACGGCCGGCCGGTGCTACCGGCGCGACGACATCGACGCCACGCACTATCCGATCTTCAACCAGATCGACTTCGTCTGCATCGACCGCGACGTCAGCTTCGCCGACCTCAAGCAAACGCTCTACACGCTGCTGACTGCCTTGCTGGGCAATGACATTCAGTTGCGGTTCCGCCCGAGCTATTTCCCGTTCACGACACCGAGCGCGGAAGTGGACGTCTACTGGCGTGGCCGGTGGATGGAAATCCTTGGCAGCGGCATGATGCGGCCGGAAGTGCTCCGCAACGGCGGCATCGACCCGGACGAATTCCAAGGCTTCGCCTGCGGCATGGGACTGGACCGTCTGGCAATGCAACGCTTCCAGATCGACGACATCCGGCACCTGTACGAAAACGACGAACAGTTTTTGAGTCAGTTTTGAGAGAAGACGAGTTGATGGTTGATAGTGGATAGTTGATAGCAAGAAAGACTGTCTTCACTATCAACCATCCACTATCAACCATCAACTAATTCCCATCCCATGAAGCTCCATACGTCCTGGCTGCAGAAGTATCTCGACCGGTCGATTTCACCGCGTGAATTGGTCGACGCCATGCCGCGCGCGGGGTTGGAAGTGGAGGCCGAGGAGGCCGCGGGCGACGGGTTCCAGATCGAACTGAAAGTCCTGCCGAATCGACCGGACTGTCTGGGCATCCTCGGCGTGGCACGGGAGATGGCGGCGCTGTTCGACACGAAAGTCGTCTGGCCGGCAGTGGTTGATCCTACGCCGAGCGGGGATGAATCGATTCCCGTCGAAATCGCCGATTCAGAAAACTGCCGTCGCTTCACGGCCGCGGCGTTCCGGGGCGTGAAGGTCGCGCCGAGCCCCGCGTGGCTGCAGGACGCGCTCAAGCAGGCCGGGCTTCGGCCGATCAATAACGTCGTCGACATCACCAACTTCGTGATGTGGGAAACCGGCCAGCCGCTGCACGCGTTCGACCTCGGCAAACTCGCCGGGCCGAAAATCGTCGTCCGCAAGCTGCGGGCCGGCGAATCGTTGGAACTGCTCAGCGGCAAGACGATCACCGAAAAATACGGCAAGCCGCTCGTCGTCTGCGACGCCGAGAAGCCCCAAGCCCTCGCCGGCATCATGGGCGGGAAGTCGGCCGAAACCGCCAACGCCACGACCGACGTGCTGCTGGAAGTCGCATACTTCGACCCAGTCCACGTCCGCAACAACGTCAAAACGCTCCGCAAGATCGACGGCACGGGCGGCACGGACGCGTCGTACCGCTTCGAACGCGGCGTCGACCCGAACGGCATGCTCGATTTCGCCCGCCGCCGCGCATACGCGCTGATCACCGAACTCGCCGGCGGCAAACTCGCCGGGCCGGCGACAGACGTCGTCGCCGCCGTCACGCCGCCGAAGATCATCAAGCTGTCGGCCGAGCGCGTATCGCGACTCATCGGCACCGCCGTCGATGCCGCGAAGGTGAAGCAGTCGCTCACGAAACTCGGCTACGGCGTCGCGGACGACCTGACCGTCACCGTGCCGACATTCCGTGTTGACGTGAATGACCCGGTGGTGCTCGCCGAAGACGTCGCGCGGATGATCGGCTACGACAACATCGCCGCCGAGAGCCGGCCCGCCCGCGCCACGCGTGGCCAAGACTGCCTCGCCGCCCGGCTTCGGACGGCGTTCAACCGCGCACTCGTCAATGCCGGCTGGCTGGAGACGAAAAACGACCCGCTCGAATCCGAAACCAAGTCGGCCACGTGGCTGGGCGCACGCCCGCGGCGCTCGTTCTGCAAAACGCCGCCTCGGCGGAAATGAACGCGCTGCGCCGCACGCTGCTCGGCGGTCTGTTCGCCAGCGCCCAGCGGAACGTCTTCCGTGGCGTGAACGGCCTTCGCCTGTTCGAGATCGACCGCACCTTCTCCAAGCTGCCCGGCCAGTGGACGCTCGCCGGTGTCACCGGCGGCCAGCCTGGCCCGACGGCGTGGCGGCAGTCGCCGGCCGTCGATTTCTTTACGCTCAAAGGCACGCTCGAAGACGCCTTCGAAGCGGCCGACATCCGCGGTGTCGATTTCGTTGCCGCCGAGCAAGCCCCGTTCGTCGCCGGCGCAACGGCCGCCATTCGCCTGAACGGTAATGCCATCGGCACTGTTGGCGAAATCGACAACAAGCTCGCCAAGATCGAACGACTGTCATTCAAGCTCTTCGGCTTCGAGATCGATCTAGCCGCGGTGGAAGCGGCGTTCGATAAGCCGGTGACGTACACGCAACTCAATCGCCTGCCCCCGGCTGTGCGTGACTTGGCGGTCGTTGTAAAGAACGGTGTGGCGTTCGCCGAGATCGAAAAACTCGTCCGTGAAACCGCCGGCGGTTCGCTGGAGAAACTCGAACTCGTCGACGAGTTCAAGGGCAAGCAAGTGGCCGACGGGCACCGCTCGCTGGCGCTGCGGCTGACGTTCCGCGACGCCGCCCGCACGCTGACCGCCGACGAAGTGACGGCCGGCGTGGACGCGGTCGTCGCCAAGCTTCATCAAGCCTTAGGTGCGACGCTGCGAACTTGACGGCCGTCGGGCAACACATCAAAGTTTGGTGAACGTATGGCGTCGGCCGTGATCAATATCTTCGCTAGTCGCGACCCGGAAACCGATCTGGACCGCGCGTCGGACGCCCTCGACGCCGGCCAACTCGTCGTGCTGCCGACCGAAACGGTTTACGGCATCGCGGCGCGGATCGATATCGCCGCCGCCCGGGAACGCCTGGCCAAAATCCGCGGCAACGGCTCGCAGCCGTGGACGCTGCACCTGGCATTCCCTGAGCAGGTGACTGAGTACGTCGGCCAAGGCAATGAGTTCACGCAGCGGCTGGTCAAAAAACTCTGGCCGGGGCCGGTCGGGCTGATTTTCAAAATCCCGGCGGACAAACAGGCCGAACTTTCTGCCAAGCTTGGCCTGCCGGCTGGCGAGCTGTTTCAGGACAACACGATGACGCTGCGGTGCCCGGACCATCCGGTGTTCGCCGAGGTCGCCAGCCGCGCCGGCGGGACGTTGGCGCTGATCAAGCTGGAATCCGCCAGCGGCACGCTGCCGGCGTCCTTCAACCCGGCCGCCGCGGGTGTCGACCTGGCGATCGACGCCGGCCCGACACGCTATAACAAGCCGTCGACCCTCTTGCGGGTCTACGACGACCGCTATGAGATCGTCCGGGCCGGCGTTTACGACGAGCGAATCATCCAAAGGCAACTGAAAACCACGGTGCTCTTCGTCTGCAGCGGCAACACCTGCCGGTCGCCCATGGCGGAAGCGCTGACACGGAAAATCATCGCCCAGAGCGTCGGCGGCGAAGCGGCGATGGAAGCCCGCGGGCTAAACGTCATTTCCGCAGGCGTTTATGCGTTAAACGGCACCCGCGCCACGCCGCAGGCCGTCGAAGCCGTCGCCGGAATGGGCGCCGATCTGACGAAGCACCGCTCCCAGACGCTGACACCGGAACTCCTGCACTCGGCAGACCTCGTGCTGGTGATGGGGCGTTCGCACGCCCAGGCCGTCCGCATGATGTCGTCGTCGGTCAATGTGCTGCCGCTCGACCCGGCCGGGGATATTGAAGACCCGATCGGCTCGGACGTGACGACTTATCGCAATTTGGCCGAGCAGATGGAAAAATTGATCGCGCAGCGGTTGCGTGAAGGGCAGATTATCCCGTAACACTATTGCGCAATCGGGTGAGAGGGTTTCCGCATGAAGGTTGGCTTGGCGTGTGATCATCGTGGCTTTGAAGGCAAGCGTCGCCTTATCTCTGTGCTCAAGGCACAGGGCCACCAGGTCGTCGACTACGGCTGCCCGACCAATTCCCCGTGCGATTACCCCGATTTCGCCATCCCTGCCGCGCGTGCGGTGGCCAGCGGCGAGATCGAAGTCGGTGTGTTGCTCGATTCCAGCGGCATCGGCATGAGCGTTTGCGCGAATAAAGTCCACGGCGTTCGTGCCGCGGTCGTGCTCGACGAAGTCATGGCCCGCGTCGCACGCGACGCGAACCACTGCAACATCCTCTGCCTGGGAACTGACCTTCTCCCGCAGGATCATCTGGTAAAGATCGTCGAGGCGTTTCTCAACACGCCGTACTCCCCCGGCCGGCACGCACGGCGGGTGGAAAAGATCACCCAACTCGAAGAAAAGCTGCAAAGCGAACGCTCGCCGACCAAGGCTTGAGCTAGGATAACGCTATGAAGATCAAATCCGCCTTTGCCATGCTGTTCGCCGCTGCGCTCGTCGCCCACGCCGAGCCCGAATCGAAAATCATCAAGGTCAGCGACACCGCCGCCCTCGAAGCCGCCAAGGATGGCGAAGAGGTCGTCGTCGAAGGCAAAGTCGCCAAGGCGGAGTGGAGCAAGAGCGGCAAGGTCGCGAATATTGAATTCGAAGGCGACCCGAAATTCATGATCGTCGTCTTCGAAAAAAGCCGTGCAAAACTCGACGAAGCCTTCGGCGGCGACTTCACCAAGCAATTCACCGGCGCTACCGTTCGCTTCACCGGCAAAATTGCGGCCTACGGTGGCAAGGCCAAGAAATACGAAGGCGCGACGCAAATGATTGTCTCCCAGACCGGGCAGGTCACGGTCATGGTCGCCGCCACGCAACCCGCCTCTGAGCCCGCCGGCATGTAACGGCGTCTGCCGTGCGTCGGTTGGCGCGACGGACTTGTTCCGTTGTGTTCACACGTGAGCGTGCCTAGAGTCAGGGCAGCGAAGGAGTCGTTTGCCATGCGTAAAACGTTGGCCGCTGCTGCCGTACTGGTCACCGCCGGATTGCTCTGGGCCGCCACGGGTAAGCCGGGCGTTGTCCGCACGCACGACGGCGCGGTTTATGACGGCCTCGTGGACGAGCAGGATTCGAATGTCACGGTGAATGTCCGGGGCATCGATACGACCATCGCCCGCGAAAACATCGCGTCGATCACCTACGGTGATTTCGAACAGCGTTGGACTGACGATTACGCCAAGCTCGGCGAAAAAGACGTCGACGGCCGCCTCGCCGCGGCCCGCCGCGCGTTCGACAACCGCCGCTACGATTTGGCCGAAAAAGCCGCCCGCGACGCGCAAGGCATCGACCCGAACAGCGCCGCCGCGGCCGATCTACTGCGATTAACGCAAAGCCAACGCCGTCTCGAACGGACGCAGCAACAGCCCGGCAACACCGCCGATCGCACGCCGGTCGACACGCCGGAAATCAAGCCGGTCGGCCAGTGGAATACGCTCAGCAGCGATGACATCAATCGCATCAAGCAGATCGAAGTTCGCGAAACCGAAACGCGAATGCGGTTTTCGTTCGCGAACAATGTGCTCAAGCGTTTCTACGACGCGACACCAGACCTGTCGAAAGACTATCCGAACTTCGCATCGTTTCGGTCGGCAGCGCCGGTGACGCAAGCGTTGCGAATCATCAAGCAAGGCTCGGCCGACATGGCGAAGGACGTGCGGGTGGCGAGCGATCCGGAATCCATCGTTGCCTTCCGACGCGACGCCATGCCGCTCATCCTGCAAGGTTGCGCAACCAGCCTCTGCCACGGCGGCAACAACGCGGCGTCTGCGAAATTCGCTTTACTCTCGCCGGCTTCAGATGCGTCGATCGTCTACACGAACTTCTACATCCTGCAAACCGCCGGTTCGAAGAAGACGGGTGATCCGGTCAAACGGGCTGACGGCAGCGTCGAAGCGCCGCCGCCGGTCGCGATGCTCATCGATCGGATGCGCCCCGAGCAGTCACTGGTTCTGCAGTACGGCCTGTCGGAACAGTCGGCGCAAATGAAACACCCGCACGTACAGGGCTACAACGGCATCTATCCGCGCGGGCGTGACGACGCGAAGTACAAAGCCATCACCGCGTTTATTTCTTCGCTGAGCCCGGTGAAGCCCGAGTACAACATTGACTTTAAGCTGGCTCGCAAGGACGGCACGCCCGGCCCGGCGGCGACGCAACCCTGAGTTTCGCATGCCGACGCTTTGGATCATGCCCGCCGTTATTCTGGTCGTGCTGACCGGCATTTATGCGATGGACCGGCATTTCAGCGGACTGCGGGCGAGCCGCATGCGTCGCCTGGCCGAACGTTGCGGGTTTCGCTACAGCCGCGTCGACCGTTTTGGCCTGGCGAAACGGGTCAAGAGTGACCTGCCTGTCGCCGCGAGTGAAATCGCCGTCCGCGACCTGATGTACCGCCAGGAAGGGCGTTGTCACATCTACGCGTTTACGGTCGTTTACTCCTCCGGCCAGTCGCGTGGCGCTTTGGTGCTGCACGCCCGGGAAGTCTGCGGCAGTTGTGCGCTGTCAGACGTACGCAGCGGCGACCCGAGCCTGAACATCGGCGAGCAATACCGCCGACTGCTCCACGAATCATCGCCGGCCGCGTAGGCAATTGCCCGCGCAGGCTATGGGACGTACGCCGATCCGGGCGATTCGGCCGATGTTGGTTGTTATGCAACCCGAAGCCACCACGCAGCCCGCCGTCGAGGCCGCCGGCAAGATCGGCTTGACCACCGATCGTCTGGCCGAAATCTTCAAGCAAGGGATCGGCCTGGATGACCTGCTGACGGTCTGCCGGCACACGAATGCCGCTGTCGCCGTCCTGATGATCCTGGCGGGCATCATTTTCCTGATGTGGGGCTTTTATGCGTTCAAGTCGCTCGTGCTGCTGAACGCCGCGTGCCTGGGCGGCTGGCTGGGATATCTGGTCGGGCACAAGCAGGGCGGTGCCGTACCGGCGGCGGCGGTCGGCGCGTTCGTCGCGGCCGCGATCACCTGGCCGCTGATGAAATACGCCGTCGCCGTCATGGGCGGCTTGATCGGGACGGTCATCGGCATGACGGTCTGGCGCACCGCAGGGCTCGACCCGTCATTTGCAGCCAGTGGCGGGGGCATGGGGCTGATCTTTTTCGGGATGATCTCGTTCATCCTCTTCCGCACCAGCGTCATGATGTTCACAAGCATCCAGGGCGCGGCCATGCTGATCTTCGGATTGCTCTGTGTCGTCTATAAACTCAGCCTGTTTGACGCTAAATCACTCGACACGAAGCTGCTGCTTTCGCCGGCCGCGTTGCCGGTGGCGATCGCGCTGGCGGCGATCGTGGGCGTGCTCTACCAGAATCATGACATCGCCAAACCGGCCGCCGCGCCGGCCAAGTAGTTTGGTTATTTGAGTGAGATTTCTTCGGTCAGTTGGCGGGTGCCTTGCACTTCGCGAACGCCGCTGCGGACGACGTCATTCGCCGCGGCTGAGACGTTCGTGAAGCGATAGCGTTTGATGACGGTGGTGCCCGGCGTGATCGCCTGCACGGTCCGTTCCTGCCGCGCCGAGCCGGCCATTGAGGCGTACGCGACATAGTCCGCCGGCCGCGTGCCGTAGTTCGTGATCATCTGCTGCACGACGACGTCGCCGCCGTCGCGGAAGCCGGACGTCTCCAGGCCAAGGTCGCTCAGGCCGAGGCGCATGCTCATCGGCACTTTGATTTTTTCGCCGGTTTCGAGTTCCACTTCCAGTTCCAGCGACTTCACGCCCGCCACCGCACTGAAGGGCACGGCCAGGGTGATGACGCCTTCATAGCTGGCGTTCGATTCGAGCTTGAAGACAGGCTGTTGCAGGGTAATAGTCCAGCCGGCCGGGCCGGTGAGCTTAAGCTTGCCGTTGATGGTGGACGGATACGGGTTGGCGAACCGCAGTCGGCGAACGTGCGGCTTGTAGGACGATTCGAGTAACGGGTTGTCGAAGGAAAACCCCGTCCGCAGCCGTGCCAGCATGCCGTCGATGCCGATGATGAGCGTCGGCGTCGGCCCGATGACGAGATCCGTCGTCCCGTCGGCCGACTTCGGCTTGAGCACCGCGGAGACATTGCCGTTCAGATCGACCATTCGCGGCGCGTTGCCGAGCACTACGGGCACGGTCTTCGGCTTCGATTGCGGCGACTTCGTCCAGGCGAGCACCACGCCTTCGCCGTTGCGGTCGAACAGCAACGCTTCGATGTCTTCGCCGAGCGGAAGTTTACCCTTGTAGCTCGTGCCGCCGAGCGTCCGTAGCAGGGTGCGGAGCGGCAGGAATGTCTCGATCGGTTGAACGCTCCGATTGTCGAACGGCAGCGGGACGTCGATCCGCCGAATGCCTGTCGCCAGTGCGTAGCCGACGCGCTGTCGCCAGGTCACGCACCTGAGTCGCACGGCCGTACTGATTGGCTTCAAGGAATTCGAGCGTCAGTGAAGCATCGGCGGTCTTCGGGTCGGTCAGATACAACGGCAGGTGCGACGGAAGAACGTCTGTCGGAACGAACATCGCCGGCACGGCGGAGGCGGCGGGCGTGAGGTCCGCATAGACCGGCCAGGGCATCGCCAGGCCGTCTCTGCCGAGCAACGTTGCCACCGGGGCCCGGGCGGCGGCGAAGGCGCGTTGCGTAGCGCGATCGACCGTCAACTGCGCAGCGTCGGCATCGTTGCCGAACTGCCAGCGGTCGACGCGTTCCATCATTCGGGAGACGGTCGCCGAGAGGGCGGGCTGCCAATCGTCATTTTTGATCACCGGCAGCTTCGCCCAAGGCACCGTTTTTCCTTGCTCCCCGGGCGGATTGAGCATGCAGGCGGTCGTCGAAATATTCGCCTGCCGCAGACCTTCAACGATGCTTTCGAATGCGGAATTCTGCACGCCCGGCGACCAGACCGGCAGCTTGACGCGTGACGCGCCGAGCAGCGGAACGACTTTGGGCAGCGCCATCCATTTGGACGCCGGCAGCCCCGTGGCGATCAGGCCGAGGCGGTCGTCCGCCTGCAGTTGCGGGGAATCGTCGGGCAACTGCACGAAGGCGACCGACTGCCGCCCGACTTCCTTGCCGTTGCCTTCGAACGTGATCGTCGCCCGATACCATCCGGCCGGTAGCGGCGGCACGTCGATACGGGCCGTGCTGGCCGCGCCGTCACGGTGCAGGCCGATATCGCCGGAGCGTTGATAAGCGACCGTTCCGTCGATGTCGCGAACAACAAGCCGGCCGACGAGGTCTTCGGTCAGGCGGTCGTTGACGGCGACAAGCAGCACCGGCGAATCCGCCCGCCGGAAGACATTCCCGGCAGCCGTGGTGTCGAGGTCAATCTGCGGCACCTGGGCGACAGTCAATTCGTCGAACCACGCCTGGCCGGTGATGTCCTGCTCTTCGATGTCCGATTCCGCATTGATCGGGCGGAGTTGCGTTCCCTGCAGCAAGCCGAGTTCAATGACCAGCGAAGCGGCATCTTCCGGCGCGACGGCGTCAACAGAAATGGCAGTCCACTCTGTCGGCTTGGCGGGATCGGAGCGGACGACCGACGAGCGAATCGGTGTGCCGGCGGCATCCGCGAAATAGGCGGTGATACGAACGCGGGCGTGATCGAGCGCTTGCGTTTTGGCCATCGTTTCGACGCGATACGTCGCGCCGGGCCGAACGGCGATTTTTCCTGCCGGGTAGCGGTAGAGCAGACTCCCGCCGTTGAGCTTTAAACCGAAACTGTACCGGCCGGTGTACGCCTGGTCGGTCGTCAGGCCGCCGTTGACGTAATGCGGCAGGCCGGGGCCCTGGATTTTCACCCATTCCATCGGCACGTCTTCGAAATTGCCGACCGCACGCTCTTCGAAATCGAATTTTTTGATGACGCGATCGACCGAAGCCGCCTGCGTGGCGGCCGCGAGGGTGAGGGCGAGCAGATAGGGAATCAGCCGGGGCATCGTCCGATTGGGAAATTATCGGACGTTTCGCTTTGCCGACTGAAGGAAAAAGACGTCGGCCCCCGAAAATCGGGGGGCCGACGTGCTCCATTTAGCCGGGCGTCCGGGCGAGCGATTCGGTCACGGTAACGAGTTCCGCCTTGTCCGCGGCAAGCTTGGCCTGCGTTTCCTGGACGAGCTTGGGCGGCGCTTTGGCGACGTAACCGGCGTTGCTGAGGCGGCCTTCCATGGCGGCGATGGATTTTGTGAGTTCATCGCGGCGTTTGGTCAGCCGCGCCAGTTCGGCGGCCGGGTCGATCAGACCGTCGACGAAGATCTCGACACTGCCCGCCGTTACCGCCTGCGCGTTCGGGCCGGCGACGACGTCCGGACCGACTTCGCCGATGTCGCAGACGGCAAGGATATCGATCGACGCCTTCAGCCCGATGATCCGATACGACGCCTCTTCCGGGCAGCGAATACTCACGGCCACGGACTTTTTCGCGTCGACTTTGTAATCGCTGCGCAGCGTCCGGATGGCGATGACGATCTCCTGAATCTTGCCGAAAATATGCTCCGCGGCCTCAGAGAAATCGCCACGCCGCGGCCATTGCGCTTTGATGCAGCGTTCGCTCTTCGGACAGCTAATCCGGCCCATGACGCCGCGGCTCGGGTAGACCGCGTTCAACTGCCACCAGATTCGCTCGGTGACGAACGGCATGACCGGGTGCAGCAAGCGCAGCGAAGCGTCCAGAACGCTCGCTAACACACGGGCGGTGCTCGCCTGGCGGACCGGGTCTTTCATCTGCGGCTTGGCGGCTTCGACGTACCAGTCGCAGAAATCACGCCAGAAGAAGTCGTAACAGGCCTTGGCGTATTGATCGAAGCGGTAGCCGGCGAGGGCTTCGTTGGCTTCGTCGATCGTGCGATTCAAACGCGACAGGATCCAGAGATCTGTCAGCGTCAGCACCTTGCCGGTTTCATTCGCCGACGGCGTATCGCCATCCGGCGGCAGGGCGGCGAGCTGGCCGATGACGAACCGCGCGCCATTCCAAACTTTGTTCGCGAAATTGCGACCGAGGTCGAACTTCGGCGACGTGTTGCGGCCGGTCGCCGGGTCTTTTTCGACCGGCATGCGGACGTCCTGCGTCTGCGTGCACATGCTGGCGAGCGTGAACCGCATCGCATCCGCACCGTGCGTGGCGATGATGTCCAGCGGGTCGACGCCGTTGCCCAGCGTCTTGCTCATCTTGCGGCCGTCGCCGTCCTGGATCATCGCGTGGATGAACACGTCCTTGAACGGCACGCGGCCGAGGAAGAACTGGTTGAACATCACCATGCGACTGACCCAGAGCGTGATGATCTCCCGTGCCGTGGTGAGCACTGCCGTCGGGTTCCACTTCGCCAGCTCCGGCGACTTGTTGTTCGGCCAGCCGAGCGTGCTCATCGGCCAGAGCGCCGCTACTGAACCAGGTGTCGAGCACGTCTTCGTCTTGCGTGAACCCAAGGAGTTCGAGCAGTTGGACGGCCGGCTTGTCGTCGGCTTCGCGGATGCAGATAAAGCTGTGCTGCAAGTCGACCGGCGCGGCCTCGCTCTTCCGCGGGCCGTGCTGCATCGCAATGCGTCCGTCCTGCTGCAGGCGGACGACCTGCTCCATCAGCGACGTCAGTTCTTCGTCACTCTTCGAATCGACCGCGGCGTCATTCGTGAACCGCCAGACCGGAATGCGATGGCCCCACCAGAGCTGACGGCTGATGCACCAGTCGCGGATGTTGCTGTTCCATGTCTCGTAAGTCTTCGCGTAACGCTCAGGAAAGAACGTGACGTCCTGCTCCTGCGGCGATGCCGTGTCGCTAACGCGCTGGTGCTGGGCGAGCGCGAGCAGCGTCTGGCCGGTGAGCGACTGCTTCGGCAGGCCGGGATTAGTGCCCGTGCCGGCGGGCTGGCCGGCGTTGTGCTTCTGCCAAAGCCGCGAGTTGCGGTCGGTGATTTCCGTCCCGGGAATCGTGTCGCTGGCGCTGTGGCCGGCGAACGCGTCGGACATGGCGATATACCACTGATCGCTCAGGTACGGCTCGATCGGCGTGTGGCTACGGTAGCTGTGGCCGACGGCGTGTTGATACGGCTTCACGCCTTCCAGCAGGCCGTGGCGGCGTGAACCACTTCGACGATCGCCTCGCGTGCGGCCTCGCGGCTCAGGCCGAGCAGTGAACGACGCTTCGCCGATGTCGTCGGTCCAGCCGTGCTGCGTTGCTGATGCTGGCGTCGGGCGCCATGACGTTGATCACCGGCAGGCCGTGACGCTGGCCGATTTCGTAGTCGTTGGTGTCATGCGCCGGCGTGACTTTCAGGAAGCCGGTGGCGTGCTGGGCTTTCGGGTCGGCCGGGTCGCCGCCGAACTCGACGGGCATCACGACGTAATCGTCCTCGACAATCGGAATGATGCGGCCGACGATCGGCAGACGCAGCGATTTGCCCTTGAGCGCGGCGGCCCGAGGGTCTTTAGGGTTCACGGCAACGGCGGTGTCGCCGAGCATCGTTTCCGGCCGCGTGGTGGCAACGGTGACGTGCCCGCTGCCGTCGGCAAGCGGGTATTTCAGGAAGTAAAAGTGGCCGTCGACGTCTTCCATTTCCACTTCGTCGTCGGCCAGCGCGGTCTGGGTGACCGGGTCCCAGTTCACGAGGCGCTTGCCCCGATAGATCAGGCCGCTTTTGAAGAGTTGAAAGAATGCCTCACGCACGGCGGCCGAGCGCGGCTCGTCCATGGTGAACGCGTGCGTTCCCAGTCGGCAGCTGCAGCCCATCGCCTTGATCTGGCCGAGGATGACTTTCTCGTACTCGTCTTTGACACGCCTGCGATTTTGTGGACGAATTCGTCGCGCGCGAAATCGATGCGGCGTTTGCCTTCCTCTTTCATCACGCGTTTTTCCACGACCGTCTGCGTGGCGATGCCGGCGTGGTCGGTGCCGGGCAGCCAGACGGCGTTTTTGCCCTCCATGCGGCGCACTTGCGGATCAGCACGTCCTGGACGGTGTTGTTGAGCGCGTGGCCGAAGTGCAGGGCGGCCGTGACGTTCGGCGGCGGGATGACGACGCTGTACGGCTCGCCCTTGGCGGCCGGGTCGGCATGAAAGCAGTTTTCGGCTTCCCACACGGCGGCGACTTCGGTCTGCACCGCGGCCGGGTCATACGCTTTGCTCATCTCGCTCGGACATAAGTCGGGACAAGATACCGGCCAGCAATGCCCGTGCGACAGCGGGGTTACTGCGTCATAGCGAGCGAGAAAACGCAAAGACCGCGAAGGATCGAAGATTCAGAGAAGACAAGAGGGTGATGGGAAAATCCTACTGCCATTTCTGTTCTTCTTTGAGCTCTTTGCGGCTTCGACGGCCTTTGCATTTCTTCGAACGTCCCGCACGAAGTGACACTCACGCCGTTTCGCCCGCGATTCGAGTGTCTCAGGCACGCGCGGCCACTTGCCGAGCTTGACGCGGATGACCGCCATTCCCGCGGCTACCGGTCGTCAGTGGGCGCCGCCCGCCTTGGTGAGGTGGCCGCCGCCGTCACCGAGTTCGCGTGCTGATTCGCCGGGCGACTTCGCCGGCGCTTCGCGTCGTGGTTTTCGTACGCAGACTGAACACGAACCGGCCGTTGTGCAAGGCGGTGAGCATTGTCCAGTTCACATCGCGGCACCGCAGCAGAAAATCGGCCATGACGCCGGGCATCTCGGCGAATTCAGACTGTGTCGAGGTGCGAAATGATCAGGTCGTCGTAGCTGGAAGGCGTTCTTGGACGACTTTCGGCAAATGCCGCGTAATATGCAGGCGGCAAGTCGACATAACGCATCTGGTAAAGCCGATTCGTGTCGGCCAGCAGGTCAGCGAACTAATGCGCGAGGTGTCCAGCCCGCCCTGTTGCCGGCGATACCGCTGAGGTCGGTCTCGATCGCGTAAAGCAGCTCGCCGCGAGGTCGGGCTGATTTCGCACGTTGGCTTCCGATGAAATAGCTGAAAATGATCGAGGCCGTCGCGCCGACATCAACGCGGATGTCGGCGAATAGCACTTTCGCGCCGGCCGCGGCCACGATGGTGGTCGACACACGGTCGGAATCACGCCGTCAGGCAGCGGACTGTTCGCAAAGCCCGGCTGCGTGTCGACGAGTACCACGGCGTCGTATTCCGGCAGTGCGTTTCGATCGTCCCAGGTTTCGAAATGCATCCGGCTGACGCGCGTGAAGCCGTCATTAATGCCGCCCCCGATCTGGCCGCGCAGGCGGATGGTGGCTTTGGCGTCAGGGAGAAGGGCGTTCAGGAGCACCTGCATCGCCTGGACCGAGCCTAGGGCGTCCGGGATCCGGGTGAAGGTGCGACGTGACATGATATTCGACTTGCCCACCAACGATTCGAACAACTTGCGAATATGAGGTGACGCGTTCGGTGCTCGCCGCACCTTGATGGCGGATTCGGTCATGGCGGTGACGGCAGGCGTCGACGCATGCGTCATAGTCGGCCAATGCTAGGCCCGCCCCGATGTGACCCGGAGCCGGCCTACTCACCGGCCACGGGGGCCGGAAGGGCGGCCGACGCCGACGTTCAGAGCGAGCATGCCGTTGAACGTTCGGCAGCCTTGCTGCTCGACTTCGGGCGAACGTACGACGTTTCGCTACACTTCGGTAAATCGTCTTCGACATAAAGGCTCCGGACGTGAAGTTTTACCTGAATTAACCGAAACGCGGGACTTTCTTCGAGTTCTCAACATCGGATAACCTCCGATAACGTGGATCGGGTACAACGCCGGGCTCCATGATCGACCTGAAAGATTTACGCGCCGACCCCGAAAAATATCGCCACGGTGCTGCCGACAAGAACATGAACGTCGATTCGACGCGCTGCTCGACCTCGACCGCCGGCACCGCGAGAGCCTGTTCGCGTACGAAACGCTTCGTGCCGAGCAGAACACGGCCTCGCAGGCGATCGGCAAGCTCAAAGACCCGGCCGAGAAGAAGGCGGCCGTCGCGAAAGTCGGCGAACTGAACGGTCGGGTGAAGGCCGCCGAGAAGCCGCCAAGGAATTGTCCGACGAAGTCAGCGGCTCTTGCTGCAGATCCCGCAACCGGCCGACGACGACGTTCCGGTGGGCAAAGACGCGAGCGACAACGTCGTCGTCCGCCACGTCGGAGAGAAGCCGAAGTTCGATTTCACGCCGAAAGGGCACACCGAACTGGCCGAGGCCTTGGGCTCGTCAATTTTAACGCCGGCGTCCGCCTGGCGGGCAGCCGAGTCTACATGCTGCTGCGGTGCGCTGGCTGATCTGCACCAGGCCGTGCTTCGTTTTGCGGTCGACCTGATGACCAATCAGCACGGCTTCACGCAGGTGACGTGCCGGTGCTCGTCCGCGAAGAAGCAATGATCGGCACCGGCTTTTTCCCGGCCGGGCGCGAGCAGGCGTACCACGTCACGGAAGACAACCTCTTCCTCACCGGCACCGCCGAAGTCGGCCTGACTGCGTTTCACATGGGCGAATGCTCGACGAGAGCACAGTTGCCGCTGAAGTACACCGCCGTCAGCACCTGCTTTCGCCGCGAAGCCGGCACCTACGGCAAAGACACCAGCGGGCTCTACCGCGTTCACCAGTTCGACAAGGTCGAACAAGTCGTCCTCTGCAAAAATGACGTCGCCGAAAGCAATCAATGGCACATGACATGCTCGGCTACAGCGAACAGTTGCTGCAGGCGTTGAAACTGCCGTACCGCGTCATTCAGTGCTGCACCGGCGACATCGGCGTGAAAAACGCCGCGATGTTCGACATCGAAACCTGGATGCCCAGCCGTTTCGACGGCAAAGACGACGCCACGGGCTACGGCGAAACCCACTCCGCCAGCCGCCTGTACGAATACCAGGCCCGCCGGCTGAACATTCGCTACAAAGACGCCGACGGCAAACTGAAGTTCTGCCACACGCTCAACAACACCGTGGCCGCCAGCCCGCGGCTGCTGATCCCGATCCTCGAGAACTACCAAAACGCCGACGGCAGCGTGACCATCCCCGAAGTGCTCCGCCCGTACATGAACGGCCGAGAGAAAATCGGCGGCTAAACGCGCAGCAGGTCGATCGTCATGTTGCTGTAGACACGGCGATCGACTTGCCGCAGCGGCGGCAGGGCGAGTTCGTCGGCGGTATCGTGGCGGAAGATGACCGTCGCATCAACGGCGAGTTTCGGCAGCATCGCTTCGATGAATTTCTGCAATGGCTCCGGCTTTTCGCGAAGGAATTTGAAGGGCGGGTTGAAGAAAAAGAGCCCGATTGCGCCGACCGGATCCAGCCGCGGTGCGAGTCGGAATAAATCGCCGGCGACCATCTTCGTTCGGTCCGAAACCCGCAAAGATTCGATGTTCTGCCGTAGGCCGGACAGGGCGTGGCGGTCGGCGTCGAAAAAAGTCGCGTGCCGGGCACCGCGGGAAAGGCATTCCAACCCCATGCTGCCGGTGCCGCAGAAGCAGTCGTAGACGACCGCGTCTTCGATCAAGGGCATCAGCACGTCGAATAAACTCTGCTTGGCCCGGTCTGTGATGGGGCGTGTAACGTCGAACCTGGGTTCGACCAGCTTTCGGCCACGAAATTCACCGGCAATAATGCGCATAAGAAACCGCCGTGTCGGCAGGGCGGGAAACTTTAACCGACGGCGGGGCAGTTCGATACAATCTGACCCGGTCGTCAAATACGGACGTCAGGCAAAAACAACATGGCCGAAGAAAATCTGTGTGAATCGTGTGCGGCCCTGTGCTGCCGGTATATCGCCCTTCCGATCGATAACCCGGAAACGGCACGCGAATATGACAACGTCCGCTGGTACCTCATGCACGAAAATATTGTCGTGTTCGTAGAGGAAGAGCAGTGGTACATCGGCATTTTCAGCCGTTGCAAACACTTGCAGCCGGACAACCGCTGCGGCGTTTACCTCGACCGCCCGCATCTGCCGCGGCTACAACACCGATCGCTGCGACTACCACGGCGGCGACTACAACTACAGCCACCTGTTCACCAGCGCCGACCAGCTCCGTGAGTACGCCGAAAAACAACTCGGCCGCCCTTTACCGCTGAAAGTGCGGACGAAGCCGAAAAAGAAGAAGGGCGTCAACGGCAAAATGCGCCTGGAACTGCCGATCGTTTGAGTCGACATGGCCAACCGAAACATCCATTACGAAGCCGCGTTCGAAGCGTTTCTGCGGGAACGCAAAACGCCGTATGTCGTCGTCGATGAAGCCAAAAAAGCGATGTTCGGCAATGCCACGCTCAAAAGCTTCGATTTCGTCGTCTACAGCCAGAGCGGCCCGAACTTGTTGATCGACGTAAAAGGCCGGCAAGCCCGCAACAGCAACGGCGGCCGAACCTACCAGACCTGGGCGACAGAGAAAGACGTCGAAGATTTGCTGCAATGGCAGCAAGTTTTTGGGAACGATTTCCAGGCCGTCCTGGCGTTCCTCTACTGGATCGATCCGCCGCTGATTCCCGAGCCCGGAGCGTTCGAATTTCGTGAGCGATGGTACGTGCTGATGGGCATCGAATTGAAGGAATACCGCGACCACATGCGGCGGCGAAGTGCGAAGTGGGAAACGGTTTCCCTGTCGACAGAGAGTTTTCGTCAACTTGCCCGGCCGCTCGAAAGCTGGTTATGATCCAACGTATGCCACGCAAGCTGTTCGCTTTCGTTCTTCCCCTCGTCCTGGCCGCCAGCGCTCTGCCCGCCGTGGCAGCGAACGGTGTGACCGAAGACGAAGAACCGCGTGATGCCCGCCTGGAAGGCTATCCGACCCAAAACGCCAGCGTTGACGCTTTGGTCATTAAGGAACGCAGCGGTTCGGCGGGCACGTGGTTCATGACTGTCGCCCTGGGCGCACTTTGCTTCGGCGTCATGTGCAAGAACGGGAAGCGGACTCACCTTGACTAAGGCGTGCGCGTCGACCGGAGGAGTTTTATGAAATCGACCGCCATCTGGGCATTAGCGATCCTGAATGTTCTGCTGCTGGGCCTGCTGCTCGGCCGGCAGATGAAGCCGAACGCCGCCGTCGCGCAAGCCGCGGCGGGCAACCGGCCCGGCGATTATATCGTCATCCCTGTTGACTTCCCCGGCGCCACGGTCGGCACGATCGTGATCCTGGATAACGTCAGCGGCCAGATGTCGGCGGTATCGACCGACGAAAGCCAACGCAAAATGGGTTCGCTGCCGCGTTTGAATGTCGCCGAACTGTTCCGCCGGTCGGACGGTTCGCCGCGTCGCTGAATGCCGCAAACGGAGAGACTGCCATGGACAAGAAAACATTCACCGTCGGCGTGCTTTCGATCATCGCCGCGGTCCTTCTGGCCGCGAATCTGATTTCCGTACCGCAGGTTCAGGCCGCGACGGCGATCAAAGACCGTGATTACACCCTCGCCACCACGCGTGGCCAGCGGGGCGGGGAATCGCTGTACGTTATCGATAACCGCACCGGCCAAATCGCTTCACTGACCATCGCTAACGGCCAACTCCAGGTGCTGGCCACCAGCACCCTGACCGGCCTGGGCACTAAGTAAAACACTACGATGCACGACGACGTTCGCCACGACTGGACCCACTCGCAAATCCGCGAGATCTATGACATGCCTCTGATGGAGCTGGTTTTCCGCGCCGCGGAAACACACCGGCGACACCAGGACGCGTCTGAAGTTCAAGTCTGCAAACTCGTCAGCGTCAAAACCGGCGGCTGCCCGGAAGACTGCAAATACTGCTCGCAGTCGGTCCGCTATTCGACCGAAGTCGATGCCACGCCGCTGATGAATGTCGACGAAGTCGTCGAAACCGCGAAACGCGCCAAGGCGAACGGCGTGACCCGCGTCTGCCTCGGCGCCGCGTGGCGGCAAGTGAAAGACAACGCCCAGTTCGACCAAGTCCTCGACATGGTCCGCGACGTCACCGATCTGGGCGTCGAAGTCTGCTGCACGCTCGGCATGCTGACGCCGGAACAAGCGGGGCGGCTCGAAGACGCCGGCCTGCACGCCTACAACCACAACGTCGATACCAGCAACGAATACTACGACAAAATCATCACCACCCGCACGTACGAAGACCGCCTTAAAACGCTGGCGAATGTCCGCAAAACCAATGTCACCGTTTGCACGGGCGGCATCATCGGCATGGGCGAAACGGTCGACGATCGTGTCAGCATGCTTCACACCCTCGGCACGATGACCCCGCACCCGGAAAGCGTGCCGATCAACGTCCTGAGCAAAGTCCCCGGCACGCCGCTGGCCGACGCCCAGGACGTAAGTGTTTTCGACACCGTTCGCATGATCGCCACGGCCCGAATCGTGATGCCGAAATCGGTCGTTCGGCTGTCGGCGGGGCGTGCGAAGATGACCGAAAGCGACCAGGCCCTCTGCTTCATGGCCGGTGCAAACAGCATCTTCAGCAGTGAGCAGAAAATCATGCTCACCAAGGCCGTCCCGAGTCAGTCGTATGATGAGGACAAAGCCCTTCTGAACAAGCTCGGCCTGACGATGCGGCCGCCGTTCAAGGACGGCCGTCGTACGCCCGAAGCGCAGCCGCCGAGTGATCCGACTGTGAAACCGCCGTGCTATATCACCGGCACCGGCCTGGTCACGGTGCAAGGCGTCGGCGTTGACGCGAATTGGCAGAATCTGCTGGCGGGGCGGGTCCTGCTCGAAAAGGGCGTCGTCGCCCTGCCGTCCGATTCACAGATTTCACGCGTTTCTCAACTCGCGATCGCCGCCGCGGGTGAAGCGATTTCGTCATCGAAATGCACTC
This sequence comes from Tepidisphaeraceae bacterium, assembly GCA_049840775.1. Lineage (GTDB taxonomy): Bacteria > Planctomycetota > Phycisphaerae > Tepidisphaerales > Tepidisphaeraceae > RYN-431. The sequence goes on along the minus strand of JASGJJ010000005.1, from coordinate 1,116,025 downwards.
CGCTGGATGACGGCCGGACCGGCCTGGTGGTCGGCACGAGCAAAGGTCCGATCGAAGACTGGATCGATCAGCTGAACGGGCATCGGCCGGCGAGTATCGCCAACGGCGTCGCACAGGTTGCCGTGGATCTCGGCCGGGCATTCGGCCATCGAAATGGCCCACGACTCACGCTCGCCGGCGCGTGTGCGTCCGGCTTGCTCGCCATGATCCGCGGCGTGGAATTGATTCGGCAGGGTGCCTGTGACCGGGTTCTGGTCGTCGCTGCCGAAGCATCCACGCACGCCCTTTTTGAAGCGAATTTTCGCAGGCTCGGCGTGCTGGCAACATCCGACGACGGCTGCCGCCCGTTCGACGTCCGCCGCCGAGGTTTCTTCCTCGCCGAGGCCGCCGCCGCCGTGATGCTGGACCGAAATCCGAACGGCAATTCGAATTCTTTATCCGTGCACTCAACAGCGTCATTCGCAGACGCATATCACCTGACCGGCCCGGACCCGTCTGCCGCGGCGCTCTCGCACGCCCTTTTGAAACTTGCTGACGATCAACCCGTCGATCTCGTCCATGCACACGGCACCGGCACGATCCAGAACGATCCGGGCGAAGTCCTAGCGATCGCAACGGCGTTCCCAAACCGCCCGGCCATCTACTCGCACAAACACGCCATTGGCCACACGCAGGGGGCCGCCGGGTTGATCGCCATCGTCTTGAATGTCCGATGTCACCAGTCTCAAACGGTCCCAGGCAACACGGCAACGACTCAGCCGATGCCCGAGGCTATAGAACAACTGTCAGCGACACCCAAAACCTTGGCCGTGGGCCAGAGCATCGCCGTAGCCGCCGGATTCGGCGGCAGCATCGCCTGTGTGCGGCTGTCCGATAAAACCAAAGCCTGAATCGCCCGTTCCATGCTTCACCAGTCATTCAATTTTACATAACCTATATTATCGGACGTTGAAGGGCGGTTTAGACGATCGAATAGCTGGCCTCATGAAGATGGATTCATCTCGGTTAACGGCATAATCTGCGGCTTGGCATGGGCCCGTTTATGGCCGCTGCACTCCGCTGTCCGTTCATTTGCCATGGCCGATTGATCTGATAAGCCGACTCCGCGACCCGTTATGGCTACCGTTCGTGACCTGGCAATCTGTGTTCGCAAGCACGACTTCAGCGAGACGTCGCAGATCCTCACGCTCTTCGGCGCGAGTTCGGCATGGTCCGGGTGATCGCCAAGGGCGCATTCCGCCGAACAAAGGCCGGCGCCAGCAAGTTTGATGGCGGGCTTGATCTGCTCGATTTCGGCGAATGCCTGTATCTGAGTCGCACGAACAAGGATTTGTCGACGCTGACGGATTGGAAACTGCTCGACGGCCATCTTGAGCTGCGCCGGTCGCTGCCAGGCGTTTTGCTTGGTCAGGCCGTCGTTGAGATTATTGGCCATCTGTTGCCGGACTTGGATCCGCACCCGGTTTTGTTTGACCGCTTGCACGCGACGCTGCCGGTGTTGGTCGGCGAGACGGCCGAGGCGCAGTTTCTGACGCTGCTGATCGATCTGCTGACTGAGACCGGCTATCTGCCGGACTTCACCGAACCGGCCACACCGGGCGGGCGGGTCGACCCGTCACTGGCGCGACTCGCAGCGACGTTGGCCGCCTTGCCGCGGGACGGCCACGTCGTTCGTCGGCCTCCGAAGTTGCAGCATTCGCAGGTCGTGGCGATGACGAACTTTCTGTTCGCTCACGTCCGTGAGATCACCGGCAGGGCCCTGCTGACACGTCCGTTTTTGCCCGGCTAGCGATCCTCGCGCCAGTCTTTACAATCGTTGCCACATGACCAAAGCGTTCTGCTTTCTGATCGGACTGGCGAGTCTCGCGGCGGTAGCGCCGGCGCAGCAGCCGACGAGTCGCACATTCGAACTCACCGGCGACCGTTTCACCGAAGTGCCGACGACAAACCCGGCCTCCTTGCCGAAACCCGATCCGGCGCTCAAGCGTGTCGAAACTCTGCTCGATCGACAAGACTATTCCGCCGCCAAAGCCGCAGCATTGGCGTGGCTGCTCGATCACAAGATTGATCCACACTACGACCAAGGCCTTTATCTGATGGCACAGGCGTTGAACGGCCTGGAAGAGCCGATCAAAGCGTTTTACTACTGCGACCAGCTCATGGATTCATTCCCGGCCAGCGCTTATTTCAAGCCGGCGCTGGAACTGCAGTACGCGATGGGCGACAGCCTCCTGAACGGCCGGCCGATCAAGGGCATGGGGCTGCCGATTTTTGACGGCTCCGACGAGGGCGTTGAAATGATGTTCCGGGTGCAGACCCGATCGCCCGGCTCGCCGCTGGCGGAAAAGGCGCTGCGCCGCACCGCCGATTTCTATTTCGCCGACGGCCAATTCGATTTGGCCGCCGACGCTTACGCGGCTCATATCAAGAGCTACCCGCGCGACCCGAACATGCCCGAGATTCTTGTCCGCCAGGCGTTCAGCAATTACGCACAGTTCACCGGCGTGCGGTTCGACCCGACGCCGCTCGTCAATGCACGAGCGCAGATGGAAGACATCATCAACAAGTATCCCGAAGTCGCCAAGCGGGAGAACATGCCGAGCTTTGTCGATGCGATCGATAAAACACTCGCCCGCAAGCTCTACGTGACGGCCGACTACTACCGCCGGACGGATAAGCCGGCGGCGGAAAAAATCGTGCTTCGTGTCCTCACGCAGCAGTACCCGCAGAGCGACGAAGCACAAAAGGCCAAGCGGCAACTGGGGGAAGGATGAAATTTCTCACGCTTGCCGCCCTCCTGGGCCTGACATTTTTTAACGGCTGCGCGGGCTACTCCCAAAGCGGCGACGGCTCGACCGGCACGCGCAGTCGTACCAGTGGAGTTCGCTCTACCGCCAGGACGTTCACACGGTGGCCGTGCCGATCTTTACCAACGTTGATTTTGCCCGTGGCGACGAATTCACGCTCACCAAGGCGATCGTCACGCAGATCGAACAACGCACGCCGTACAAAGTCGTCGATCGCGAAAAGGCCGACACGATCCTGGAAGGCCAGATCGTTCGCGTCCGTCGGCAGACGATCAGTTCCGAAGCCGGCAGCAATCTGCCCCAGGAACAGCTGTACGGCATCCGTGTAAACTTCACCTGGAAAGACCTGCGGACGGGCAAAATCCTGGTCGAACGGCGGGGCTTCGAACAGAACAGCCCGTACTACCCGTATTTAGGTGAGGGACGGCAGACCGGGGCACTCAATGCGTCCGAACAGCTCGCCCTGGCGATCGTCCAGGAACTCCAGGCCGATTGGTAACGTATAAAGACGGGTGGCCCGGCGTTTGGCAATCGTTCATCGGCCGCCCTATCATCCGCATTAAGTTTTTTCATTCAGCAAGAAGGCCGTATGACAGATTCGAACGATAACAAAGACCGCCCCGGCAACGGCCGACGCCAGCGGACGCCCAACAACGGCGGCATGCGTTTCGGCCGCGGCGTGTTCGGCTGGGTGCTCTTCATTGGCGTGGCGATCCTGCTGTTCCTGTACCTGAATCAGCAAAAGGGTGCCGATCGTCGATATCGACATCAACCGCTTCTACCGAAGCCCTCGATAACGCGGAAATCAAAAGACCTGCGCATCAGCGGCGAAGACGTCTACGGCGAGTTCAACAAGGAAGACCCCGCCGACACCACCGCCCAACGCCCTGCTTACAACAAGTTCCGCGTCAGCTATCCGATCGGCCTGACCTCGCAATACGAATGGCTGCACAACGTTCTCTACAACGCCAAGGGCGAACGCCGGCTCTTTCCCGTTACGAATGAGAATCAAAACAATCTGCTGCTGAGCATCCTGATTCCGTTCGTGCCGTGGGTGATCGTGTTCGTCGTGATCTGGTTCATCTTTATTCGCCAGCTGCGTAACAGCGGCGGCGCCGGCGGCATGCTCGGCAACTTCGGCCGCAGCCGTCACAAGATTACGAGCAAGGAACACACGAACGTCACGTTCGACGACGTCGCCGGTGTGCAGGAAGCCAAGGACGAAGTCGGCGAAATCGTCGAGTTCCTGAAAAACCCGAAACGCTTCCAACGCCTCGGCGGCCGCATCCCCAAGGGCGTTCTGCTGGTCGGCGAACCCGGCACCGGTAAGACGCTTCTCGCCAAGGCTATTGCCGGCGAGGCCGACGCGCCGTTCTTCAGCATCAGCGGTTCGGATTTCGTCGAAATGTTCGTCGGCGTCGGTGCGAGCCGCGTGCGTGACTTGTTCAAGCAGGCGAAAGACAACTCGCCGTGCATCATCTTCCTCGACGAAATCGACGCCGTCGGCCGTCGTCGTGGTTCGGGCTTCAGCTCGGGCGGGCACGACGAACGTGAGCAGACGCTCAATGCCATCCTGGTTGAGATGGACGGCTTTGACAGCAACGACCAGGTCATCGTCTGTGCGGCCACCAACCGCGTGGACGTGCTCGACCCGGCCCTCACGCGTCCGGGCCGTTTCGATCGCCAGGTCTATGTGCCGCTGCCTGACGTCAAGGGCCGCCTGGAAATCCTCAAGGTTCACAGCCGCAAGGTGAAACTCGGGCCGGACGTCGATCTCGGCCGCCTCGCCCGAGCGACACCGGGTTTCAGCGGTGCGGACTTGGCCGCCATCATCAATGAAGCCGCGCTTGGTGCCACGCTTCTGAACAAGGACTTCATCGAGCATTCCGATCTCGAAGAAGCCCGCGATAAAGTCCGTTGGGGCCGTGCGAAGAAGAGCCGCGTGATCGACGAGAAGGAAAAGCTCGCCACCGCCTACCACGAGGCCGGCCACGCTGTCGTTCAGTACCTGACGCAGGACGCTGATCCGATCCACAAGGTCACGATCATTCCGCGCGGTAACTACGGCGGCGCGACAATGAGCCTGCCGGAAAAGGATCGCAGCAACTACAGCCGCAATTGGTGTATCGCCACGCTGAAGACGTTGTTCGGCGGACGCATTGCGGAAGAGATGTTCACGAACGACATCAACACCGGTGCCATCGGTGACATTCGCCAGGCCACGGGAATCGCTCGCCGCATGGTCCGCGAATGGGGCATGAACGAGCGGCTCGGTTTCGTTTTCTATGGCGAAGACGAAAACAAAGCCGCCGTCTTCGGTGCCGCCGCCCCGGAATATTCTGACGAAACCGCCAAGGCTATCGACGAGGAAGTTAAAAAGCTCATCGATACGCTCTACGAGGAAACTCGGCAGATTCTCGAAACGCACCGCGACAAGACCGACGCGATCGCCAAGGCGCTCGTGAAGTACGAAACGCTGGACGCGGCCGAAATCGACAAGCTCATGCGGGGCGAAACGCTCGTAAAGCCGACCGTCAGCGACATGATGCAGTCGCCCCCCGCCAGCCCGCCGCGTGGTGTGACGATCGCGCCAGAACCCCCGCCGTCGACCGGCGGCCTGGGTCTGGGCCCGGTCCCATCGCCGGGCTGATTGGTTCATTAAGTATTAGTTTGCGGCAGAAGGCGTGAGGATTAGCAAATCCTCACGCCTTCCGCCTTTTCCGCTTTGCATCCGGGCGTCTGTAGATTCTTCGACTGGCCGCGATAGACTTTCCTGCGTGGCACAGGCCGACATCATTATCGCCGACGAGAAGTTGCTGCCGCAGGCGGTCGAACTCTATAACTCGATCTTCCGCCCGAAGCGTGAGGTCGACTACTTCAAACGCCGCTTCCTCGGCCGATATAACGTGCTGACGCTCATCGCCCGCATGGACGACCGCCCGGTGGGTCTGTGGGTCGGTTTTGAACTCAAACCCGGCATGTTTTATCACTGGATGGGCGCGGTGAAGCCCGAAGTCCGCCGGCACGGCGTTGCCCGGCAACTGCATGACGCCCAGCAGGCCTGGGCGAAAGATCACGGCTACGAATACGTCCGCTGCGAGTGCATGAACCACCAGCGTGAGTTCATCCATTTCGCGGTGAGCGTTGGCTACGACATCGTCGGCGTCCGCTGGGACAGCACCCATGCCGACAATCTCGTCGTCTTCGAAAAGAACCTCGTCGAATAGCATCCCGCCATGACGCCTGCCGAGTTTGACGCATGGCTCGAAACGCCCCGCCGCCGCCCGCTGGTGATGGGCGTCCTGAATGTCACGCCAGACAGCTTCAGCGACGGCGGCAGATTTAGCACCGTCGACGCCGCACGCCGCCAGGCCGAGACCATGCTCCTCGCCGGGGCCGACCTGATCGACATCGGCGGCGAGACGACCAAGCCGGGCTCGGCACGGGTTGATGCCGAAGAGCAAATTCGACGGGTCGTTCCGGTTCTCAACGCCTGCCGGGGTTTGAACACCACGTTCAGCATCGACACGACGCTTTCCCGTGTCGCGGGCGCCACCCTCGATGCCGGGGCGTATGTCGTGAATGACATTTCTGCCGGCCGAGACGATCCGGAACTCATCCGCATGGTTGCCGAGCGGGGTTGTCCGGTCTGTTTGATGCACATGCTCGGTCAGCCGGCGACGATGCAGAACGATCCGGCGTATTCCGACGTCGTCGCCGAGGTGCGATCGTTCCTGAATGAGCGGTGCGACGCATTCACACGCGCCGGCGTTCGGCCGGGCAGATTATTGGTCGATCCGGGCATTGGCTTTGGGAAATCGCTCGAACACAACCTTGACCTTCTGGCGGCTACGCGGCAATTCGTCGCCGACGGCCGGCCGGTTTTAGTCGGTGTCAGCCGAAAAGGATTTATCGGAACTCTGACCGGCCGCACGAAGCCTGACGAGCGAATTTTCGGGACTTCTGCGGCAATTTCGTGGGTCGTCACCCAAGGCGCGGCCATCGTGCGCGTGCATGACGTCGCAGAAATGAAAGAAGTCGTCGCTGTCGCCGATGCAATCGGGCGTCGTCTGCCGATGAAGTGAAAACACGCCCGGCCGTCTGTACAATCCGGCCTTGCGCGTCGTACCCATGCTGGCCCTTTTCGAAAATTTCAACAACTTCTTCAAGGGCCTGTCGGGTTACCCTTGGTACCAGGTGACGATCGAGCTGATGCTCATCGGTGTCTGCGTCTACGGCGTGCTGCGATTCCTGCAAGGCACCCGCGGCGCTCGCCTGTTACGCGGCATCGCTTTCCTGCTGGTCGCCCTTTACATCATCGTCGAACTGCTCGGCAACGTGCTGAATCTCGACCGCATCCGCTTCCTTTATGGGACGATGCTCAGCGGCGTCTGGTTCGCCGTTGCCGTCGCGTTTCAGCCCGAACTCCGGCGGGCGTTGATGCGGCTTGGCGAGACACGTTTGTTCAAAGGCATGGGCGAGCAGGCGGTCGAACAGATTGACGTGCTCGTCGACTCAGCCATGTACTGCTCGCGGCGGAAAGTCGGCGCCTTGGTCGCCATCGAGCGTGATGTCGGCCTCGGCGGTGTGGCGGAGAACGGCACCCACCTCGACGCGGAAATCACCGCTGAATTGCTGAACACCATTTTCTGGCCCGGTTCGCCGTTGCATGATCTGGGCGTGGTCGTCAGCAACAATCGTGTTGCTTACGCCGGCGTGCAGTTCCCTCTGGCGGAATCGGATGAATTGGAAAAAGAGCTCGGCAGCCGGCACCGTGCCGCCGTCGGCTTGAGCCAGGAAGCCGACGCCGTTGTGTTAGTCGTCTCGGAAGAAACCGGCGGCATTTCGATCGCCGAACGCGGCGTGCTCTACCGCAAGCTCACGCCCGAGGGCCTGCGTGCCGTGCTGAAGGAGACCCTCACCTACGGCCGTCCCGTCACGCCGCAGGTCATTGAAAAAGTCAGCCCGCAGACGACGATTGTCCGGGCCGGCAAAAGCGAGAGCGTGGCGTCGTTGGTCGGCTCCGGCGAATCCGCAGACGCCGCCGTCGTAAACGCCGTCTCGGCCGAAGGGGAGGACAAATGAGTGCTCCGTCCCGTCCCGGCAACCCACCCAACGGCCGACGTCCGGGGGAATTCATCCGGACCCTGCCGGTTGTCGCCTTCCTCACCGTTCTGATCTGGGTTTACGCCGAGCGTGCGAACACGCGTGACGACACGCTGACGGTTCAATTCGACCTCGAAGCCGCCGACCCGAACCTTGATGTGGCCGTCGTCGGCGCGTCCGACGACCGGCTCGCGATTACAGTCAACGGCCCGCGCGGGCAGATCGAACAACTCCGCAACCGAATCGAATCCGCCGCGTTCGCCGGCCGCATTCGCATTCCGTTGTCTTCCGGTGAGTCGAGCGCGGGCGAAAAAAGCATTGACCTGGCCGCCCGCCTGAACGATACGCCGCTGATCAAGAACAGCGGCGTATCGGTTACCAAAACCTCGCCGGTGCAGGTGCGTGCGGTGGTTGACCCGATCATCCCACGCGAAGTCACAGTCGTCCTGCCGCGTGAATTGCCGGTTACGCTCCAGAGCTATTCTTTCTCGCCGCAGAAATTAACGGTCAAAGGCCCGACTGCCGTGATCAATCGGGAATTCGCTACGGAAAATCCGACAATCGCGGTCGACATCAGTTCTCTCCGAAGTATCGAGACGGTACGAGAGCAATCGCGCGAAGTCCCGGTGGTCTTGCCGGCCGACGGCAGGATTCATCTTTCGCAGAACAAGGTGAAGATGGCCTTCGAGATCGGGTCGACGATCCGCGAGGAAAAAGTCCGGACCGTCGCCATCCTGATCGAGCGGCCCCTCGGTGATGAAGGCAAGTACAAAGTGGTCATGCGAAAGGGCCCGGTCATCAATAACGTCGGCATCCGCGGGCCGGCGAATCTGGTCGCCAAATACGGCGGCGACCAGCCCGAAGTTGCTCTGAAGGCTGTCCTCCCGGTCACTCAGGCGGACATCGGCCACACGGACATCACGCGTGCCGTGACATTCCCGTACAAAGAGGCGGGCATCACCGTGCTGAATGAGCCGATCGAAGTGCAGTTCGACGTCATCGACCTCAACCAGTAACGCCCCGCCGGCAGTGGTTTCTGCTATCATGCCGGAATGTCTGAGCACGCAGAATATGTCGAAAAGCTTGGTCGCGACGCCCGTGCGGCGGCGGGCAAGCTCGCCTCGATCAACGGCCGGCAGCGCGACGACGCGCTTCGCGCCATCGCCCGGCATCTGCGTGCCAGCCAACCCGCCCTGCTCGCCGCCAACGCCAAGGACATCGAAGCCGCCGAAGCGAACGGCCTGGCCAAGGCGATGGTCGAGCGCTTGCGGCTGAATGAAAAGCGGATCGAAACGATGGCGGCGAGCGTCGAGGCGATCGCGGGCCAGATTGATCCCGTCGGCCGAACGATCGACGCATTCAATCGCCCGGACGGCCTGCGGATCGAAAAACGCCGCGTGCCGATCGGCGTCATCCTGTTCTTCTACGAAAGCCGGCCGAACGTCACCAGCGATGCGGCCGCCCTCTGCCTAAAGAGCGGGAATGCCGTTATCCTGCGCGGCGGCAAAGAGGCCATTCATTCCAACCGCGTCGTCACCGAAGTGATCGCCAAAGCGCTCGAAGAAGCCGGCCTGCCGCCCGCGGCCGTGCAGATCGTCGCTCAGACCGATCGCGCGATTGTCCCGCTGCTGCTGAAGTCAGATCAGTACATCGACCTGGCCATTCCTCGTGGCGGCGAGTCGCTTATTCGCGCCGTCGTCGCCGACGCCACGATGCCCGTGCTCAAACACTTCACCGGCAATTGCCACATCTACCTCGACTCCGCAATCGACGGATTGGAGCAGAAGGCAGTCGATATCATCGTCAACGCCAAGACCAGCTATCCCGGCGGCGGCGCCTGCAACACGGTCGAGCACATTCTCGTCCACCGCGATGCCGCGCCGAAATTGCTCACGAAAGTCTGTGACGCGCTGGCGGGTGCGGGGGTCGAAGTCCGTGGCGACGAAGCCGTGAAACACGCCTGGCCGAAAGCGGTGCCGGCGACGGACGCCGACTGGGGCGAAGAATACCTGGCCTTGATCGCCGGCATTAAAGTGGTCGATTCGATCGACGAAGCGATCGAGCACATCAACCGCTACGGCTCTCATCACACCGACGCGATAGTCTCGTCATCGCTCGTCGCAATCGATGCGTTTACGACGCGCGTCGACTCGGCGTCCGTCATGGTTAACGCCTCAACGCGACTCGCGGACGGCGGCGAGTATCTGCTCGGCGCGGAAATCGGCATCAGCACCGACAAATTGCACGCGCGCGGCCCGATGGGTGCGGGCGATCTGACGACTTACAAGTGGATCGTCACCGGCAACGGGCATCTGCGTTAATTGAACTTGCGGAACACCGGCTTCACGCTGCGGCCGATGAGGTATTTCTCGACGCCTTCGTCGAGTGCCTTCTTGTAGACGGCCAGTGATTTCTCGACGGCGTGGATTGTGTGATCGATCGCCTCGTCGTCATGAGCGGCGTGAACGACAAGGTTCGGCGCGAGCACGCCGTTCTTGATCATTTCCTGCAGGAACAGCGTGCGGAACGGCTGCGACCGCTGTTTGCTTTGATCGCAGGTAGCGAACATCAGCAGTTGCGGCCGTCCCATGATCTGAAAGTAGTCGGCCAGACCGAGATTATCGACGGCGTTGAGAACGCCCTTTCGCAGGCGCGTGCCCTGGCGTTCCATGCGCCCAATGACGTCGTTCTGTTTGTACGCGTCGATTGTCGCAATACAGGCCGCCAGAGCGCTGGTTTCGCCGCCGTGGGTGAGCGACAGGACGAAGCAGCGTTCACGGTCGTCGTGTTCGATGCCCGCCATTTTCATGATGTCGCGTTTGCCGCAGAGCGCGGAGACGGAGAACCCGTTCGCCATGCCCTTCCCGAACGTGCTGAGGTCCGGGCGAATGCCGTAGACCTTCTGTGCACCGCCGATGTGCCAGCGGAAGCCGGTGATCGTCTCATCAAGAATGAATACCGCGCCGTGCTCGTGGCAAAGCGTCTGGAGGCGATGCAGATAGCCCGTGGCCGGCGGTTCGACGGTTTCGGCTTCGAGGATGAAACAGGCGATCTGGCCGGGATATTTCTCGAACAATGCCTTGGCGTTTTCGAGATCGTTGTATTTGAACTTCAGCGTTTGGCCGACGGTCGATTGCGGAATGCCGCTGTTCATCGCGGTCGAGCCGATGAACCAGTCGTCGACCGAGAAGAACGGCTGATCGCCGCACACGGCTACCAATTCTCGACCGGTGTACGCCCGGGCGAGTTTGACCGCGCCACTGACGGCGTCCGAGCCGTTCTTGCCGAATTTCACCATGTCCGCGCCGTCAATGACACTCAGCATCGCTTCGGCGGCCTTGAGTTCGATCTCGGCGGGACGCACGAAGTTCGTGCCGTTGAGCATGGCGGCGTAGGCGGCGTCGCAGACCGGGCGATAGCCGTGGCCGAGGGTGATTGACCGAACGCCGGCCCCGTATTCCACGAACATGTTGTCGTCGAGATCCCAGACGCGGCACCCTTCGCCACGACGGATGACCGGGGCGAGGTGTTCGGGAAACTGATCATCGCCCTTGGCGTAGGTGTGAGCCGCGCCGGGAATGAGGCGGTGAGCTCGCTTCTGGTGGGCGAGCGAGTTCGGGGTTTGGAGATTGACGTCAACCGAGTTCGGCGAGAGCATCATCCTCGGCATCGGCACGACGCCCGGGCGAGTGAATAAGATTTTGCGTCAGTTGCGCCGAGAATAATTAATTGCCCGACCGGCCGACGTCCGATAACGAATTAAACCGCCTGACAGGAGCGGCCATCGACGATGAGTGACGTGCTGGAACAATCCGAAGTCGACGCCCTGCTCGCCGCCGTGGACGCCGGCAGTGCCCTGCCGACCGTTGCCCCGCCGAAAGCGCCTGAAGTCTTCTCCAGTCGCGGCCGCGCCGCGCTGGACGTTCAGAATTACGACTTCAAACGCCCCGAACGCGTCTCCAAAGACCAGATGCGCGCGCTCGAAGCCTTGCACGAAGGCTTCGGACGGAATTTCGGTGCCGCCATTTCCGGCTATCTGCGAACGATCATCGAAGTCTCTGTCGCTCACATCGAACAACTGACCTATAGCGAATTCATCCACAGCCTGCCGAACCCCACCTGCTTTAACCTGTTGAAAGCAGAGCAGTTAGACGGGCAGCTTTGTCTCGAAATCAGCCCGCTGATCATCTACCCGATCATCGACCGACTGCTGGGCGGCTCGAACGCCGAGCTTTTCATCCCGCAACGCCCATTGACGCAGATTGAACAGCGTCTGGTCCAGCGAATTACCGACCGGGCGATGCATTTCCTGTCCGAGGCTTGGTCAAACCTGACGCCCGTGACGTTCAGCCTGCAGGATTTTGAGTCGAATCCGCAATTGGTGCAGATCGTTCCGCCGAACGAAACGGTCGTGGTCGTCGGTTTTGAACTCCGCATGGGCAACCGCGCCGGCACGATGAGCCTGTGCATTCCTTACAATGTCATCGAGCCCGTGATGACGCAACTCTCTGCCCAAAGCTGGTTTACCTACCAGCGACGGGCCGGCCAGGACGACGCAGCCCTGAAAGTGACGAAAGTCGTTTCCGGCGCCAAAGTCGAACTCCGGGCGATTCTCGCCAAGACGCAGATCGCCATGAGCGACCTGCTCTCACTCCAGCCTGGCGATCTGATCACGACCGACCAGGCGGTCGGCAAAGAAATCGTTGTTCAAATCGAAGGCAAGACCAAGTTCCACGCGAGCATGGGACAGGTCCGTGGCAAAAAGGCCCTCCGTTTGCTAGACGTCGTTGAGAACACCCCCATCGTTCCCCCGTCACATCCTGCCTGATCGCTAAATTGACCCCAAGCGATAGGACCCGCCTGAGCGGAGTCGTCAATATCTTGCGTTGCTGGTATTTTCACTGGGCCTTCACATGCGCTTCAGTAATCACAACTCATGATGTTGATTAGGGTTGCGCAGGACCGTTTTCAGGCGTGTCGGCAAAAAGATTTTTGTGCCGGTTCTTGAGCTTTCTGCTATAGTTGTGTGCAACCTTGTCCGGAGTGCTGATAAAGCGATCGGTGGCCTGACGGCGGAGGTTCTGCTTGGAGGCGGAAGCCCGGTGTTAGGAGCAGAGCACTCCACACGTCCGGGTTTTACCACAGGTCCGGCAGACGTTCTCCCCGAGCCCGTGAATCGCAAGGCCAGCCACGAAGGAAAAAGGCACGGAAGCAAAACATGAGTAATCGAACCAAGCAACGTCGTTGTAGCGGTCTGACGCTGATGCTTTATCAGCGTACGCTTCACCCTGAACTGTTCAAGCTGCACGCCACCGACCAAGTCAGCCGCCGCATGTACGAAGCGGACGTTTGGGTCGTAGACGGCGGGCACGTGATCACGTTCTCGAACGGCAAAAACACGCTCACGGAAGTCATCGTCAATGCCGCCCCGGCTCTCACCGACCGTGGCCTCATTCAGACGATCCCGTGCCGCGGCGAACGCTATCATGAAATGACGTCGGGCAACATCAAGTACATGATCTCGACGCAGGAAGAACAGCTCACGCAGACCCTGTACGACGCCAGCCGCGCCGAAATCAAGCAGTACGCCATGAAGCGCGAACTGATGATGGCCGACGTGCCGCTCAGCGCCGACGGCCAGTCCGGCGGGTTCCTCAGCGTGCTCGACATCGAACGCCGCAGCCATGAACTGCTCGTTCAGTCGTTCCACCTGTTCGACGACTCGCTCATGGTCATGAAAACCCAAGGCATCTTCGAGGTCACCCGCGGATGAGACCATCCGACGGATTCCTGAGTCACCCGGACGACCTCGATGCGGCAACGCGTCGAGGTCGTCTCGCTTTACGAAAAACTCACACCGCCAGTCGACCGATCGGGTAGCATAGCGCGGCCCGTTCGTTCGCCTTGCTTGACCTTTCACTCGCACTGATCGGATTGAGGCATATGGACATCGCCGTTACCCCCAGCTTCGCCGCCAACGCCGCCAATATCGGCCTTTCAGCGAACGTGCTCGTTCTCAACAAGTTCTACCAGGCCGTGCGCGTGGTGAACGTGAAGCGCGCATTTTCCATGCTCGCCAAAGACCAGGCCGAGGTCGTTCACATCGAGACCGACGCCGTCGGCCAGAGCATTTGGCAGAATCTTGACCTTACCGAATGGACCGAACTCAGCCAGCTCAAACGGGAGTTCACGCCCGACGGATTTGACTGGGTGCACACCGTGCGCCTCGCGATCGCCGTCCCGCGGATCATCCGCTTGCTCGGCTACGACCGTCTTCCCCGGCAGGACGTGAAGTTCAACCGTCGCAACATCTTCGCGCGTGATTCCAATCGCTGTCAGTACTGCGGCAAGAAATTCGCCACCAGCGAACTCAGCCTCGACCACGTCATTCCCCGTTCGCAGGACGGCAAAACGACGTGGGACAACATCGTCTGCTGCTGCGTGAAGTGCAACGTCAAGAAAGGCGGCCGCACGCCTGAGCAGGCGCACATGAAGTTGCTGACAAAGCCCGTCCGACCGAAGCGTTCACCGGCCATCACGTTCAAGCTGGCCGACGAACGCTACCGGAGCTGGAAGCAGTTCCTGGACGAGGCGTATTGGACTGTAGAATTGAAGTAAGACGACGGCGGGGCCACTTCGGTGGCCCCGCCGCTTTTAGTGACTCGTCAAAACCTGCGACGCCCGTTGCAGCACGGGCAGTTGCCGAACACTCTTGGGCAGTTCGAAGTCGATGTCTTCACGAACGAGTTCGCGGGTTTCGACTTCGCCGGCGAATTCCGTTTTCAGCCGTTCGATCAGTTCCTGCACAAGATGATCCGGCGGCCTCGCCCCGGCGGTCACCATCACGCCAGTCGCACCGTCGAGCCATTCGGGCTTCATTTCGCGGGCGTAGTCGATGAGATAGCCGCGTTTGCCCGCCTCGACGGCGCGGTCCACCAGCCGCTGGCTGTTACTGCTGTTTTTGCTGCCGATCACGAGCACTACGTCGACGTCCGGGCTCCACGCACTCACTGCATTTTGTCGGTTCGTCGTGGCGTAGCAAATGTCATCCTTGGCCGGGTAGCGAATCGTCGGGAAGCGGCGTTTCAGCACGTCGATCACCCGCTGGGCGTCACTCACGCTCAGCGTGGTTTGCGTGACAAACGCCAGCTTCGTATCGGCCGAGAACTGCAAAGCCTCGGCTTCTTCCGGCGATTCGACGATCGTGATTTTGCCCGGCGCTTCGCCCACCGTGCCGACGGCCTCGTCGTGATTGTGATGGCCGACGAAAATAATGTGGTAGCCGTCACGGGCATACCGAACCACCTCGGCATGCACTTTATGAACCAGCGGGCAGGTCGCGTCAACCTCGTACAACTCCCGCCCTTTCGCCTGCTGCACGGATGGCCGGTGAAACGCCGTGCGCGCTGTAGACGAGTTTCGCGCCGATGGGCACTTCGTTGATGTCGTCCACGAAGATTGTCCCGCGGCTGCGAAGGTCTTCCACGACGTGCTTGTTATGCACGATCTCATGAAACACATACACCGGCGGCCCGACGCGGCGGAGCACTTCATTCACCACGTCGATCGCCATGTTGACGCCGGCGCAAAAGCCACGGGGATTCGCCAGGATGACCTTCATTCGCCCGGCATTATCGCAGGAAACGGCGATTCAGGTAAGGGCGTTTTCGACCAGTAAAACGCCGGGCATTTGCCACGCTGCAGCGCAGTTGCTGATTTTCAAAGTGGGAAAATGATCAGCAGCTGCGCTGCAGCGTGGCGAAATTGAGTGTTACAACCCGACTTCCGTCAGGGTGCGATCGAGGTTGTACGCGGAGCTGATGAGTGCCAGGTGCGTGAACGCCTGCGGGAAGTTGCCCAGGGCCGCTCCGCTGAGGCCGGTTTCTTCGGAGTAGAGGCCGAGGTGGTTGCCGTAGCCGAGCGTCTTTTCAAAAATCAGGCGTGCCTGGGCGAGCTTACGGCGATTGGTTCGGCCGGCGCGCGTGAGGGCTTCCACCAGCCAGAACGTGCACATGTTGAACGTCCCTTCCGTGCCCGAAAGGCCGTCGTCGAAACCTTCTTTGTCGGCCGAAACGTGGTTGTAGCGATAGACGAGGCTGTCACTCAACAGGCCGCCTTCGGCCGGCGTGCGGCAGATGGCGTCGATGGTCTTGATCATCCGCGGGTCGTTCGGTCCCATGAAAAATACGAGCGGCATCAGCAGGCTGCTGGCGTCGAGGTCGTCGTCCCCGTACCGCTGTACGAACGACTGCATTTTGTCGCTCCACCCCTTCTCCATGACTTCGAGATAGATCTGGTCACGCACCTTGGTCCAGCGTGCGCGGTCGGCGGGCAGGCTGCGTTTGTCCGCCAGGCGCAGGCCGCGATCGATGGCGACCCAGCACATGAATTTCGAGTAGACGAAATGCTGTGCACCGCCCCGGCTTTCCCAGATGCCTTCGTCCGGGCGCTGCCAGTTGTCGCAAACCCAGTCGACGAGCCCGGCGACTTGCCGCCAGAGGTCGTAACTGATAGGCGATCCGTATTTGTTGTAAAGATATACGCTGTCCATCAGTTCGCCGTAGATGTCGAGCTGCAGCTGGTCTGCCGCGGCGTTGCCGATGCGAACGGGTTTGCTGCCGCGGTAGCCGTCGAGGTGATCGAGGGTGAATTCGTCGATGCGGTGTTCGCCGCGCAGGCCGTACATGATTTGCAGGCCGCCGTCGGGATCGCGCTCGTGGCAGCGTTGCTCGAGCCAGCCCATGAAGGCGGCTCGCCTCGTCGGTGAAGCCGAGCCGCAAGAGCGCGTACAGCGAGAATGACGCGTCGCGCACCCAGGTGTAGCGATAGTCCCAGTTTCGCGGCCCGCCGATGTGTTCGGGCAGACTTGTTGTCGGTGCCGCGACGATGGCGCCGGTCGGGGCGAAGGTCATCAATTTCAGCAGCAAAGCAGACCGTTCGACGGCACTGCGCCAGCGGCCTTTGTACTTGCACTTTTTCAGCCAGTCGTGCCAATAGCGGATCGTTTTTTCGAGCAGCGCCTGCTCCTGGTCTTGGTCGATCACGCGGGCACCGCGGTGTTTCTTGTCGAGCGGGCGAAGCACAAAGGTCGCGCGATCGCCGGCCTTCATGGTGAGTTCGCACGACACCCCACCGCGGCCGGCATTGAGTTTGAGATCGTGCGGCGTGGTGAGTTCGAGTGAGATGCCGTCGGAGTGAAAAATCGCGCCGCCGTCGATCAGTTCGACGGTGTGTGAATCGCGTGCGTAATTGAATGCGGGGAAGCATTCCATGCGAACGGTGCCCGTGCCGCGGACCATGGAAACGTGCCGGGCGACCTGGTGATAGCCCGGCTCGCCGGGTTCAACGCCGACGGGCATGTAGTCGATGATCTCGACCACCGCGTCGTCGCACAGAAACCGGGTGATGAGCACGTTCGTTTCCGGCCAGTAAACCTGCCGGCGGTTCATGCCGTCGTGCAGCGGCGCGATTTTGAAGTAGCCGCCCTGCTGGTCGTCGAGAATTCTGCCGAAGACGCTGGGCGAATCGAAGTGCGGTAAGCAAAGCCAGTCGATCGACCCGTCGCGGCCGACAAGGGCGACCGTCTGCATGTTGCCAATGACGCCGTAATCTTCGATCGGTTGGTAGGCCACACTCCAGTTTAGGCCCGTCTTTGCAATCAGGGGCGATGGCCTTATTCTGCGCCGATGGCTGACGTCAAACCCTTTTCCGCGATTCGCTTTTCCGGCGTTGAACTCTCCAACCTCATCGCCCCGCCGTACGACGTTCTGGACAAGGCCGGCAAGGATAAGCTGCTGAGCAAGAGCGATCGGAACATTGTCGCGATCGACCTGCCCTACCTGCCGCCAAAAACGGTCGGCCCCGAAGCCGTCTACGAACAGGCGGCGGCGACGTTCCAGAAATGGCTCGCCGACGGCACGCTGAAGCAGGACGACAAGCCCGCCATCTACGCCTATTCGCAGAGCTACACGGTCCGCGGCCGCACGTTTGACCGGCGTGGGATGATCGCGCTGGTGAAGCTCGAGCCGTTCAGCACGCCCGCCGCGCCGACGAGCGTCGTGCCTCACGAAAAAACCTACCCCGGCCCGATCGAAGACCGGCTGAAACTGATGCGCGCCACCGGCACGCAACTCTCACCGATCTTCGGCCTGTTCCCCGATGAAGACGGCAGCGTGACGGCGTCACTGCACGACGGCCTGGGCGAGCCGACGGCGCAAGGCGCGCTCGACGGCGTCGTCAACACGATGTGGGCCGTCACAGACTCGGCCGTGCAGGGGAAGGTCGTCAGCGCACTCAAAAGCCGCAACGTTTACATCGCCGACGGCCACCACCGCTACACCACTGCGCTCGCCTATCAAAAAGAACAGATCGAAAAGAACGGCGGCCCCCTGCCGGCCGACCACCCGGCGAATTACTGCCTGTTCGTGCTCGTCAGCATGCACGACGAAGGCTGCGTGATTCTGCCGACACATCGCATCGTCGGCGGCCTAAAAAACTTCGACCTGGCCACGCTCAAAACGAAACTGGCCGGCACGTTCGAGATCGACGACGTCGAAAGCAGTGAAGACGCCATGGCCAGCTTCGAAGACGGCCTGGCCGCCAGCCCGAACACGGTGTTCGGCCTGTTCGACGGCGCAACGCGACGCTCGTATCTCCTGCGATTGACCAAGCCTGATGTGTTGAAAACGTATGAGCCCGATCAATCGCCGGCGTGGCGGGCGCTCGATGTGGCGATCCTCCGCCGCTATCTGCTCGACGAAATCATCGGCCCGACGTTCGCCGCCGGCAGTGAGCCGACGCTCGCCTACACCGCCGACCCGACACAGGTGCCGACGATGACCGACGGCACGAACTTCCAGATCGCCCTTCTCCTCCGACCCACGCCGCTCGAAGCCCTGCGCCAGCTCGGCGAAGTCGGCGAAGTGATGCCGCAGAAGAGCACCTACTTCTATCCGAAGGTAGCGACGGGCGTGACGATCAACCCGATCCGCTAATCTGGTTCCCTCTCCCGGTATGGCCGGGAGAGGGTCAGGGTGAGGGCCGACGACGAACGGCTTTCTCGAAGCCGACACAGCAAGACGTTTAATCCGCTCAGACGTCAGCCCTCACCTGTATCCTCTCCCGGCCATACCGGGAGAGGACAATACACACCGCCTTTGGCGTGCGGGCAATCACTTCATTCACCCCTGCCGCGGCGTGGCGCCTTTGACGGTGCCGGTCGGCTTCTCCAGCGTGTAGAGGTGGCCGAATTCGTTGAACCAGGCGACGAACCGCTTCAGGCCTTCGCTGATCGAAATCTTCGGCGCGTACCCGAGTTCGGCGGTGCTGCGGGCGAGGTCAGCGTAGGTGCGTTCGACGTCGCCGGGCTGGGCGGGTTTGCGGTCGAGGTTCGCCTTTTTGCCGATCGCTTTTTCGAGTTCTTCGATGAGCGTGTTGAGCGAGATCGGGCTGCTGCCGCCGAGGTTGTAGATGCGGTATTTGTCGATCTTTTCGAGCGCCGCGACGATGCCGCTGACGGTGTCTTCGACGTACGTGTAATCGCGGCTGGTGCTGCCGTCGCCGAAGAACGGCACTTTATCGCCGGCGCTGATCAGCCGCGTGAACTTGTGGATCGCCAGGTCCGGCCGTTGCCGCGGGCCGTAAACGGTGAAGAACCGCAGGCTGGCGATCGGCAGTTTGTAGAGATGGTTGAACGTGTAGCAGATCAATTCGCCGGCGCGCTTGGTGGCGGCGTACGGGCTGATCGGTTCTTCGACCGGGTCTTCCTCGCTGAACGGCACCTTGCTGGCGTTGCCGTACACGCTGGACGAGCTGGCGAAGGCGAATTTCTCGACCTGGTTCTTCACGGCCGCCTGCAGCAGGTGCGTGGTGCCTTCGACGTTGACGCGGGCATAGTACGCCGGCTGCTCAATGCTCGGCCGAACGCCTGCCATCGCGGCCAGGTGAACAATGCCCCACGGCCGCACCAGTCGAACCAGCTTGGCGATTTCGGCACCGCTGGCGATGTCGATTTCCTCAACGTCGATTTTGTCGCCTTTGATCGATTTGAGGTTCATTTCCTTCCACGAGCGGTCGTAGAAGTCGGAAAAGTTGTCGACGCCGATGACGCGGTAGCCGAGCGACATGAGGCGTTCGGCGGTGTGCGAACCGATGAAGCCGGCCGCGCCGGTGACCAGGACCGTTTTCTGCATTGCCATAGACTCTTATCGTCGGCGATTCGGGCCGGAGTTCAAGATGAATCGACCGAATGATTTATGCCGCGGCACACGAAACGGAGTGCGTGACAATTCCCGCCGCTCAAGCCCGCCGCCGACCTTGCCGATCTATTGGATATGGACTGGGTCACTTTGTCAGCCGCGGCCGCGATTGTCTGGGGCGCGGTCCGCGTCTTTGGCAACGAGCGGCAGCGCCGGCTGGACCTGATCGAGGCCGAGGCCGCCGCAGAATACGCCGCGATTGCCGCCGCCCAAACCCACAATTCGGCACCGGCCGCGATTCCCGTCGTCCACTCGCCCCACTGATTCGGCCGACATTTACGCCCGAATACTGTCATAAACCGCCGATTCTCGCGCCTTGGACGGTGGACGGTGCGTATCATTTAAGCGCATCGATCAATTCGTTTCCGTTCTTTCACGGAAGGTGCAACATGTCTTCAGACTCTCGTCCGAGCCGCCTCAGCAGCGGCGTTTTAATCGTTCCCGCAGTTTTATCCCTGGCGGCAGCCGGTGCCGGGGTTGCCCTGAAGAACCAATCGATCGGGCCGGCGTTACTCGGTTCTGGCGTGATCGGTTTCATCGGCACGCTTGCCGCCTGGCCGATCGCCTCGGCGGTGAGTCGACTTCATGCGACCGTCGCTCAGGATCTGCCGCCCGTGCACGAAAGGCTTCAGCAGTTCTCAGTCATGCTGAACGAAATCTCCGAACAGCAACTGCTCAGTGAGCAGGCTAAAGCGGTGGCTTATCGGGAGAAAGACCGCGAGACGCTCCGCCGTGCGATTCAGGAAGACGTTGCTAAAAAGGACTGGGAAGGTGCGCTCGTTCTCGTTGACGAGATGGACAACCGTTTTGGCTATAAGCAGGAAGCCGAGCGGATTCGAACGGAAATCAATCAGCGGTTCGACGAACACATTCGCCGGCAGGTCCACCAGACGCGGGCGGTCATCGAGCGATACACGAATAACCAGCAATGGGCGGCCGCCCAGCGCGAGGCCGATCGCGTGATCGAGCAGTTCCCGACCAATGAAGACGCCTTGCGATTGAAAACAGAAATCGAACAAGCGCGGCAGAGCTACAAACAAAAATTGCTGGTCGATTTCAACGATTTGCTCGGAAAAAAAGATACCGACGGGGCTATCGCAACCGTGAAGCAACTCGACTTCTATCTCTCGCCCGAAGAAGGAGCCGGCCTGCAGGAAAGTGTCCGCGGCCTTTTCCGAGATAAACAGGCACAACTTCGCGACCAGTTCACCGACCAGGTCCATCGCGGAGACTGGGCGGCGGCTTACCGAACCGGCGAAATCATCGTCCGCGATTGGCCGAACACGCAGATGGCCAAAGAAGTGCGTGACAAACTCGAATCGCTCAAGCAACGGGCACAGGAAGCGAACGGCGTAAGCGTCGCAACGGCCTGATTCGATTTCGCGGACACGAGATAAAAGAAATAGCCGTGCGTGAGGTCAATATGAGACATCACGCACGGCTATTTTTTTTAACACCTCTGCAAAATTCCCGGCAAAGCAGGTACGTAAAAAAGCCCGGATTATTCATCCGGGCTTTCTCTCGAGATCATTGATCTTGGAGAAGTGAATAGTCGGAATCCGTCTGGCATGATTACTCATGCCATTCCGTCGGCTCTGCACCGACGACGAGAAGTAGCGCCGACTGTTGTACCGGTCCGGTTCGCACCGGACGGCATTCTAATTAATCCATTAGAAAGGAGGTGATCCAGCCGCAGGTTCCCCTACGGCTACCTTGTTACGACTTAGTCCCAGTCACCGAACCTAGCTTAGGCACCAACGTATCTTGGCGACTTCGGCTATTTCCGGCTCCCATGACTTGACGGGCGGTGTGTACAAGGCTCAGGAACACATTCACCGCGGCGTAGCTGATCCGCGATTACTAGCGATTCCAGCTTCATGGAGGCGAGTTGCAGCCTCCAATCTGAACTGAGGCGTCATTTCTGCGATTTCCTCGAACTCGCGTTTTCGGGTCGCTTTGTGGACGCCATTGTAGCACGTGTGTGGCCCTGGGCATAAAGGCCATGAGGACTTGACGTCATCTCCACCTTCCTCCGGTTTGACACCGGCAGTCCCCTTAGAGTCCCCGGCATGACCCGCTGGTAACTAAGGGCAAAGGTTTCGCTCGTTAAGGGACTTAACCCGACATCTCACGACACGAGCTGACGACAGCCATGCAGCACCTGTACATGTTGTACTCCTTGCGGAGCCTACTCGACTTTCACCGAGATAATCCATGCATGTCAAGCCCAGGTAAGGTTCTGCGCGTTGCTTCGAATTGAACCACATGCTCCACCGCTTGTGTGAGCCCCCGTCAATTTCTTTGAGTTTTAGCCTTGCGACCGTACTTCCCAGGCGGTCTACTTAACACTTTTGCTTCGACCATGACGGCGTCAGTGCCGCCACGATCTAGTAGACATCGTTTAGGGCCAGGACTACCGGGGTATCTAATCCCGTTCGCTCCCCTGGCTTTCGTGCCTCAGCGTCAGTTCATTCCCAGCAGCCTGTCTGCACCATTGGCGTTCCAGATGATATCTACGCATTTCACCGCTCCACCATCTGTTCCGGCTGCCCCTAAATGACTCAAGATCGGCAGTATATCAAGCAGTTCCACAGTTAAGCCGTGGGATTTCACAAGATACTTACCAACCCGCCTACACACGCTTTAAGCCCAGTGATTCCGCCTAACGCTTGGGGCCTCTGTATTACCGCGACTGCTGGCACAGAGTTAGTCGCCCCTTCCTTTAGAGTAGATCAGAACTTTCTTTCTCTTGACAGTGGTTTACATCCCGAAGGACTTCGTCCCACACGCGGCGTCGCTCCGTCACACTTTCGTGCATTGCGGAAGATTCGTTACTGCAGCCCCCCGTAGGAGTCCGAACAGTGTCTCAGTTTCGATGTGGCCGGCCGACCTCTCAGTCCGGCTATGCGTCAAAGCCTTGGTAAGCCATTACCTTACCAACTAGCTGATACAATATAGCCCCATCCCAAATCAGTTGCCCTTTGAGTCCAGTGCCATGCGACACCAGGAATTTCATCTGGTATTACCCAGCCTTTCGGCTGGCTATCCCAGAATTCAGGGTAGGTTAGCTATACATTACTCACCCGTGCGCCACTGGGTATTGCTACCCCGTACGACTTGCATGTCTTAGCCACGCCGCCAGCGTTCAGGCTGAGCCAGAATCAAACTCTTCAATTATATTTCTTGGTTCCTAAGGGCCGAAACCCCAAGGCTTATCCTCGAAAAGGAGTTTGTCTGATGACCATCCGACTAAGACAATCGGATGGCTTGTTTCTGCCCCGAGCGTGACTAACTCTCGGGGACAGTCGTAAAGTCCGAAGACCTTACGAGCAAGGCATTAAACACTTCTGTAGCTTTTAAACTCAAACTTATATGAGTCTCACATAAGGTGATCTAACAACCGACAAGAGTGCTTAATGATTTCAGGTAGGCAAACCAACCGGCCGAAACCGACTGACTTACCACTTGGATCCCCGCTCCACCGTGACTTTCGACACGATCTCGCAGGACGCACCCTCGCGGTATTCCGACTATTCACTTGTCAAAGAGCAACGATCCGAGTGCTTCGAATCGGCCTCGCGTTTCGACTTTCGTCGTTCCGTTTGGCGGGTCGCGAAGTGTATCGCAACTTTTTTTACTGTCAAGCGTTCGGGTCAAACTTTTCAGTCCAACTTGCGAGCGGGAGGCTTTCGCCAACCATTCGCATAACCGCTTGACAGAGAAGAAGTTACTTCCCTTCGCGTCACTCGTTTGTCGTTCGTTTTTTCGCGTCGGGCGAACGAGTGAGGGGGGGATTATGCAAAGCAAAACCCCATCGGTCAAGTCGACGAAACAAAAATCATCGAGAATCCTTTTTCGCCTGCTTCCGGGCTTCGAATTGCGCCTGCCGACGGCGCTTGGCGTCGGCGGCGTTTTTGATCTTCCCGGGCAGATCCAGTTCTTTGCGAGAGCGGCTGCGGACCTGAAGCTTAATAGGCACTTCTGAGTAAGGCAGAAGCTCCCGGAAGCGATTTACAACGAAACGGCGGTAATTGTCGTCGATGTAATCCGCGTTATTGACGAACAAGACCAAAGTGGGCGGCGAAACGGCTACCTGGGTCGCGTAAAAGACCTTCGGCCGGGAGTTCTTTTTGGATGACGGGGCCCGTTCTTTGATCACGGCTTCGACGGCCGCGTTCAGTTTGCCCGTGCCGACGCGTTCCTGGGCCTGTTTGTGAAGGTGCTGGGCGAGGTCGAGCACCTGCTGGATGTTTTTGCCATCTTTAGCGGTTGTGAAGGCGATCGGGGCAAAATCGAGGAACTTCAGCTCCGCGTCGAGGTATTTGCCGTAATCCGCCATGACATCGGTGTCTCGGGCCTTTTTTCCGTCCTGGGTCGTCGCCTCGGAAAATGCTTCCTGGGCTAAATCCCACTTATTGACGACCATAATCACCGGCTTGTACTGCTCGGCGATGTACGCGGCGAGCTTCTTATCCGGCTCGCTGACGGGTTCGCTGGAATCGATGAGAAACAGCACCACGTCCGCCCGGCGGATGCTGCGTTCGGCCCGATGGAAGCTGTAGAACTCGATGTCGTTGTTGACCATGTGCCGCTTTTTGCGGACACCGGCGGTGTCGATGACGACGATCGCGTTGCCGTCTTTTTCGAAGCGGACGTCGATGCTGTCGCGCGTCGTGCCGGCCACTTCGCTGACGATGACGCGCTGGGGGTCGTCTTCGTACAGCCGGGCGATGGCGTTGACGAGGGTGCTTTTCCCGGCGTTCCGTTTCCCGACGATCGCCACATGCAATGCCGGCGGCGGGAGTTCGGTCGGGGCACTCTCCAAGTCGATGTTTTTGCGGATCGCCAGGAGCAAATCGTCGAGATTTCGGTCATTTGTGGCGGAAATCCCGATCGGATTGCCGAACCCGAGGCGGCTGAATTCCGCGGCGGTCGGGTCTTTCTTCGGCCCGTCAACCTTGTTGGCCACGACCAGGGTTTTGACGCCGGCCTTGCGGAGCATCAGGGCGATAGTTTTATCGGCGGGCGTCACCCCTACCGACGCGTCGCAGACCAGCAGAACGAGGTCCGCCCGGTCGACGGCGATGCTGATCTGCTGCTCGATGTGCTCGGTCAGGCCCTGCTCATCGTTAAAGCCGTACCCGCCGGTGTCGACCATTTCGACATAGCGTCCGTCGACGGGGAGATAGTAGCTGACGCGGTCACGGGTGACGCCGGGCATGTCTTCGACGATGCTGACTTTCTTCCGCGCCAACGCATTCAGCAGGCTGGATTTGCCGACGTTCGGTCGGCCGACAATGGCGATGGCAGGGAATTTCATAGGGCGGTTTTCGCAGGGTCAGGGCAATGTTGTCAACGGTGTCGGCCGGTGGGCCGGGGCGTCATTCTACGTTCAGGATGAAAAAAAATCTGACGCGAATTTACCCGCCCCTGTTCGATAACCCGGTTAGTTGCGTATTCTTAGGTCGCAAGTGAGTACAGCCTCAACGCCGCCATTTTCAGAAGGCCCGGGCAACGGGCCGCCCGGCCCCGCCGCCAGCCAGAGTTCGCTCCGCGACCTCGCCGACGCCATGCCCCAGCTGGCATGGATCGCCGGACCGACGGGAGCCATCGAGTTCTTCAATCGCCGTTGGTACGAGTTCACCGGCGTGCCGTCCGAGCGAACGACCGCCACGAATTGGCCGGAAGTGCTGCACCCCGACGATCGCGAAACCGCGAAGTCGACCTGGCAGCGTTGTGTCGACTCCGGCGAACCTTATGAGATCGAATACCGCATTCGCCGCGGCACGGACGGCCAGTTCCGCTGGCACCTCGGGCGCGGCCTGCCGACGCGCGACAGCCAGGGCCGGGTCGTTCGGTGGTTCGGCACGTGCACCGACATCCACGAACGCAAAACCACCGAGCTCGATCTCCTGAACGCCAAAGCCAAAAGCGACACCGCCGGCCGGGCGAAAGACGAGTTCCTCTCGATCGTCTCGCACGAGCTTCGCACCCCGCTGTCGGCCATCCTTGGGTGGACGCAATTGCTGGAGATGGACGTCCTCGACGAAAACGAGCGCCGCGAAGCCGTGCAAACCATCAAGCAGCAGGCCAAGGCGCAGTCGCAGTTAATCGAAGACCTGCTCGACGTCAGCCGAATCCTCAACGGCAAATTCACGATGCGGCTCGGAGACATGGCGCTGACCGAGATCGCCAATGCAGCCATTCACCTCACCCGTAACGCCGCCGCGGCCGCCGGTGTGGCAATCGAAAAGGGCGATTGGAACACGTCACTCATCGTTCACGGTGACCCGCACCGGCTTCAACAGGTCATCAGCAACCTGCTGAACAGTTCGATCAAATTCAGCGGTAAAAACAGTGTCATTCGTGTTTCCGTCGCCGCAACCGACGGCCACGCGGCCGTGAAAATTTACGACTCCGTCTCCTGCGTTCCGGTCGATCAGATCGAAGCCATCTTTAACTGCCTGCGCGACGGCGGTGAAGGCATCAAAGAAAAGGGAGCGCTCGGCCTGGGCATGACGATTGTGAAACACATCGTCGATACCCACAAAGGAAGCGTCTCCGCGACTGCCGAAGACAATGGCGGAAAGAGCCTGGTCGTGCTGCTGCCGACCGTCGCGAAGCTGACACCCGTTGACGCAATGTCGGTCGGCACGGGTGGCGACCCGGTGACGGACGCCCCGCTCGCCGGACGCCGGGCGCTGGTCGTTGACGACGAAGAATCCGCCCGCACTGTCATCGCGACGGCCCTTCGTAAAAGCGGGTGCGATGTCACCACCGCGCGCGACACTGCGGATGCGTGGGACTTGCTCGGCAAGCAGACGTTCGACTTCCTTGTCAGCGACCTCGGCATGCCGGGGCATAACGGGCTGCATCTGATCGGAAAAATCCGCCAGCCTGATGTCGCCTTCAACCGATTGCCGGCGATTGCACTGACCGGTTTTGCGAGTGTCGACGACCAGACGCGCGCGTTGGCCGCCGGTTTCAATGTGCATGTGACCAAGCCGGTCGAGCCGTCTGAGCTGATTCGCCAGATCATCAGCCTGTTGCCCGGCCGTTAACCCTTGTCCCTTGCCGACCGGCCACACGGCCGGGTAAGAACGCCCGCATGCCTCGACCGCCGCAGCGTCAGAATCGCCCGCCCCACCGCTCGCCCAAAAGCCGCCGCTCACGCGGCAGGTGACGACGCTCTGGGATTACCCGTCCCAGGATTACGGCGACGAACAGCAAGGCATCCCGGGCTACGCCGGCGCCACGCCCAGTTACATCATCTGGAACATGATCGACCGCTACACGAAGCCGAACGACCTCGTCGTCGACTGCTTCTGCGGCAGCGGCACAACACTTGATGTGGCAAGGGATACCGGCCGACGCGCGCTCGGCTACGACGTCCACCCGACGCGAAAAGACATCTTCCGTGTCGACGCCCGCAAACTGCCGCCCGAGCTGACGAACAAGGTCGACATGGTCTTCATCGACCCGCCCTACAGCACCCACCTGGACTACGGCCCCGACCCGCGCGACATCGGCAAACTCAACGCCGCCGGCGAGTATTACACCGCCATGACGCAGGTCTTCAAAGAGATCCTTCGCGTTCTTAAACCCGGAAAAATAATGGGTTTATACGTCAGCGACAGCTACGAACACGGCAAGGCATTCTATCCGCTGGGTTTCGAACTTTTCCGCCGCCTGCAGGAGGTCGGCTTCGTGCCGGTCGATATCGTCAGTGTCGTCAGGCACAACAAAACCCTGCAAATGGGCAACTACCGCAAGGCCGCCGACGAGCAGAACTTCTTCCTGCGCGGGTTCAATTACCTGTTCATCGTTCGAAAACCGTAATCGACTGCTCATCTCTGAAGGGGAATTTCTGATGTACGTCCAGCAGTTTGTTTCCGACTCAAAGGCGCGAGAGAAACCTTGTGTCCGTTGTGGCCTGTCGCTCCGCAAGCATCTGGACGAGCGTCATTGCCCGGAATGCGGACTGTCGGTCTGGATGACACTCAACGGCAACGACGCGCTCGATTATTCCAACCCGCATTGGCTCACGCGTGCAGCGCGAGGCGCTTGGGTCATGGCGGCGATTCAGGTGCTGGCCTTGGTGGCCTACCTGCTAGGAATGTCTGCCGTCGCTGCGGATGCGTTCCGATCCTTTGACCTCGACCGGCCCTCCGTCGCTACTACGACGCAAACCGCAGCCATCGACGAAGACACTGAAGAAGAACGGTCTGAGCCCGTCAGCCCATTGCTCATCGCCGCCTTGGCAATATGCGGCGTTTATTTCGTCTGTGACGGCTGCGGATTGGTATTGCTGACCGCCAACGAACGCCGCTTCCCGGACCGCATGAAGCAAATCCGACTCGCCGCACGCGGAATGGCAGGCATTGCGACGGCTGTCGGAGCGGGCCTGCTCGCACTCGCGGCGTTTCACGGATTCGGGCACCACCTTATGAGCGGTATCGAGTCCTGGCTGCTGCTCCTGCTGATCGAGGTAACATTTGCTGTTGGTGCATTTGTCTCGTGGTTCTGGGTGCGGTCCGTCCTGCGACGTGCCGGCCGGTCGGGGCTCGCTAAATTGTGTGGCTACCTGCTTTTTCTGCCGGTGATTCCGTTCCTGAAAGCAGCACCTTTCATCGGGCTCTGGATGTTTTACGTGATTAGTCCGCTGCTGCATTTTTTGCCACTGGCGTATCTTCCCCTCAGTATTTACCTCTACTCCCGGAGTGCCTGGCTGCTTCGCAGCGCCATCCCGCACGCCGAGGAGGCTTGGCAGCGTGAATCCGCCTCACCTGCCGCCGTGCCGGGCTAACGGCGCCGCGGCAGGCTCATTGTGCATCCCGTGCGGTATTCGCTACACTTGCCGAATTCCGAGCTTTGCCATGACCACGACATCGACCCAGCCAATCCTTCCGACGCAGAACCTGAACGTTGTCAGTCTGCGTCCCATCGTTACGCCCGCCCAGTTGGCCGAGAAGTATCCGGTCAGTCCGGCGGCGAATGAGGTGGTCGTTGAAGGGCGTCGGGCCATTCGCGATATCGTCGACGGCGTCGACCCGCGGCTGCTGGTCGTCGTCGGGCCTTGCAGTATTCATGATCCGGAAGCCGCACTCGACTACGCCCGCAAGCTCGCGGCCCTTCGCAGTGCGGTCGAAGACCAGCTCTTCATCGTCATGCGGGTCTACTTCGAAAAGCCCCGCACCACCGTCGGCTGGAAGGGCCTGATCAACGACCCGCACCTCGACGGCACGTTCGACATGAACCGCGGCGTCGAACTCGCCCGTAAGCTGCTGATCGACGTCAGCGAAATCGGCCTGCCCACCGCCACCGAATTCCTCGACCAGATTGTCCCGCAGTACATCGACGACCTCGTCGGCTGGGCCGCCATCGGGGCTCGCACCACCGAAAGCCAAACGCACCGGCAGATGGCCAGCGGCCTTTCGATGCCGGTCGGTTTCAAAAACAGCACCGACGGCAGCGTACAGATCGCCATCGACGCCATGAAGGCGGCCCGCAGCCCGCACCATTTCCTGGGGATCGATTACGCCGGCAAAACGGTGATCGTCCAGACCCGCGGCAACGCCCACGGGCACATCATCCTGCGCGGCGGACAGGGCCGGCCAAACTACTCGCCGGAAAACGTCGCCGATGCCTCCGCCGGCCTCGCCAAGGCCGGCCTGCCGCCGCGGCTGATGGTCGACTGCTCGCACGCCAACTCGAACAAAAAGCACGAAAACCAGGCGATCGTCTGGGAAAACCTGATCGAGCAACGCCTCGTCACCGCCCCGCCGTCGCCGGTGATGGGGGTGATGATCGAGAGCAACCTCCACGACGGCCGCCAGGACGTCGGCCCGCAAGGCCCGGCCGCCCTCAAGTACGGCGTCAGCATCACCGACGCCTGCATCGGCTGGGAAGTGACCGAAAAACTCCTGCTCGACGGTGCCGAACGCCTGCGCAAAGGCCGATAACAGCCCAATCGCCCGTGAGAACGCGACTCTACCCGTCGGCCGGCCGATAAGTCCGGTATGCTTGCCCTTTCCATTCGTCAGCCTTTCGCGGAGTTGATTCTGCGCGGGCTGAAGACCATGGAATACCGCAGTCAGCCGACACGAATCCTCGGCGAGCGATTCCTGATCTACGCGAGCAAACGCCGTACAAAAATCGCCGACAACGACTGGCTGCGCGGGCCGATCATTTCGGACAATCTGGCGGCCGTCACACCGCCGCCTTGGATGACAGAACTGGCCAAGGGCATGTCGCTGTTCGGCCCGGACTTTGCGGAACTGCCGACGGGAATGATCGTCGGCTCCGCGGTCATCGAGAAAGTCACGCCGATCAATCAGCCCGGCATGTTCGCCTGGCACCTGGCGGACGTAAAACGCGAAGCCGTCCGATCCCCGAAGGGCCGGCCGCAACCGGTCTGGTGGCGGGAGACGGAATGAGTCGGTGAGTCGGTGAGTCGTGGCAATTCTGGGTATTTGCGACTCACCGACTTACCGACTCACCGCGCCATTTTGCCCTTCGAATCCGGCCATTCTCCGAGTACCGACTCGGCCACAAAATCGCTACGATACGCGGCATGCAACCGCGTACCTTTGCCGGCCTGACTGTTTCGCCCGTCGCCCTTGGCTGTTGGATCTTCGGCGTCGACTGGTGGGGCCACTACACCCAGGAAGACTGCGACCGCATCTGCTCGTTCAGCCTGGATAAAGGCATCACCTATTTCGATAACGGCGACGCCTACGGCAACGGTCGCGCGGAAACGCTGTTCGGCAACTGGATCAAGGCCGCCAGGATCGACCGCAGCAAGATCCAGATCGGCGGCAAGTTCGGCTACGACTTCTACTCCGACCCCGGCGTGCCCGGCAGCCACAGCGAACGTAAACAAGACTTCTCGCCGGCGTTCATCCGCCGGCGCTCGAAGAATCGCTGAAGCGGTTGCAGACCGATTACATCGATCTGTACATGGCGCACAACATCAAGCTGCCGCAGTTCCGCGACGACATGTGGCCGGAACTCGATAAGCTCAAACAAGAGGGCAAGATCAAAGCCTGGGGCGCATCGCTCGGTCCGGCGATCGGCTGGCGCGAGGAAGGCTTTGAAGCCGTCACGCAGCACGGTGCCCAGGCGTTGCAGACGGTTTTCAATCTGTTCGAGCAACACCCCGGCCGCGAGTTCTGCGAAGTGGCCGTCGCGAACAAGGCCGGCGTTATCGCCCGCGTTCACGACAACAGCAGCGTGCTCAAAGACGTCATCCGCGCCGACACCGTCATCGGCCGGGATGATCACCGCAAGTTCCGCGACCAGAACTGGAAAATCTACGGCGCGAAGAAGGTGGAAATCATCCGCCCCATCGCCCAGAAGTACGGCTACACCATTCATGAACTCGCCTGTAAGTGGCTCTTGCAGCAGTCGGGCATGGCGAGCATCACCGGCACGTTCCTGAACGAGAAGGAAATCACCGAAGCCGTGAACGCCGCCAACGGGCCGGACATTTCCAAGGAAGACTTGCTGACCCTGCACAACGGCTACGAAAGCGATTTCGACCTCGGCCCGGACGCGCACGCCTGCAATCTCAAGAGCAGCACCGATGCCAGCGGCGCCGTCCGCAGCCAGTACGTGCCGCCGCCCGTGCTGATCGCCTGAGGACATTCTGATGGTTTGGCAATCGCCCTACCGTGAGGAACCGAAGAAGCCGCCAAGTGCTGTCACACAATGGCTGTCGCGGGGCACGATGCTCGTCATCGGCATTGTCCTGGCGTACTACGGCGTACGCGGCCTGATCGGACTATACGATTGGTTTTTGCACGAAAGGCCGTCGCTGTTCGTCAAAAACTATCTCGGGCGAACGAAGGTGAACTGGATCGTGATCCTCGCACCGCTCGGGATGATTTCACTCTCGCTGATCGGTGGCACGCTCATCGCCGCTTCCGTACTCACGGTCGAAACGATGCAAAGCCTCTTTGAGCGATGGAATCGACCGCCCGTTACCGGCGACCGCGACGGTGCGGATTGGCGACGATGGAATCGGTGGAACCGGTGGTAAATTCTCGCCCGACTGCCCGGCGGTGCGCCGTTCGTGGTGCTGCACCACGTCGGTTATGACGAGCCGCATTACGACCTGATGATCGACCTGGACGGCGTCAGCCGACTCGCCACCTGGCGGTGCCCGCATTGGCCTGCTGAGGCGGATGACGCGTTCACACAATTGTCATCTCACCGGCGGGCGTACCTCACCTACGAGGGGGCAGTCTCTGGCGGACGAGGGTCGGTGACACGCATCGCAGAAGGCTTTTGCAGCATTGAAGTTATGAGCAACGATCGGCTGCGGTTGGCGGTCGACAACGCCGAACTATTTCTGACAAAAACGCGGGATTAAATTCCTTGCATCCTGCGTGCCATCTGGTCTACTGAATGGCACGTGAGTATCGCTGCGCCGAACAATTCCACCCCCGCCACGGCCGCCGGTAAGAAGGTGCTGCTGGTCGAAGACCATGCCGACACCGCGACGGTGATTTCGCTGCTGCTGAAGAAGTTCGGTCACACGGTCGTCGCCAAGGAAACCGTCCAGGGCGGCCTTGAGGCGTTCACGGCGGACACGTTCGACATCGTGCTCAGCGACTTAAGCCTGCCCGACGGCTCGGGTCTGGATTTCGTCCGCCAGCTCCGGACGACTTCCGACGTTCCCGCCGTCGCGTTGACGGGTTACGGCATGGACGACGACATCCGCCGTTGCACCGAGGCGGGCTTCAATGCCCACCTCATCAAGCCCGTGAATTTCGCCGAGCTTGATACAATCATTCGCCGCCTCACCACGCCCGCGGCATAACCCGGCGACTGCCGGCGTCCACATTCCTTGTCATTTATTTTGACCGTCGCGCGCGGCCGTGTTAGCGTCGTCAGTCGTGTCTAACCATTTAGCAGGGAGAAGCATGCGAAAGATCAAATCGGCCGCCCTTGTGGCGTTGCTCGCGATGTGTGGGGTCGCCCGGGCGGACGTGTTGGAAAAACTGCCCGCCGGCTCGCTCGTGGCCGGCCGTGTCGCCAACCTCAGCGCCACCAGCAAGAAGATCGCCAAGCTCGCCAAAGACCTCGGCATCGACGCCTTCGTCGCCCCGCTGCAAGACCCGCTGGGGAATTTCAAAACCCAAACGCATTTCGAAAAAGGCATTAACGACAACGGCGAAGTCGGCTTTGCGATGATCGACGGCAAGGCGCAGAGCCTGCCGGAAGATCAGTCGTTCGTCGTCCTGATTCCCGTCACCAGCTATGCCGAGTTCCTCGGCAACTTCGCCGAGCCGAAGACCGAAGGCGGCGTCAGTGAAGTCACCTCGCCGGACGGCGGCGGGCAGACGCTGTTCGTCGCCGACTGGGGCGACGGCTTTGCCGCGGTCAGCCCCGGCAAGGTCATGGTCACCAAGCCCGGCACCACGCTCAAAGTCGCCGACGCCGCCAAGAAGGAATCGGCCCGCCAGGATTTCCTGGTCGTGACTAACTTCAAGGAACTCGGCCCCAAGCTCCTGCCGGAAATCGACAAGGGCCAGGAAGAGGCGAACAAAGACCTCGATCGTAGCCCCGCCGGCAAGCTCGACGCGAAGTACAAGCCGCTCGCCAAGACCGCCATCGCGCAGTTCTTCGCCGCCGCCAAAACCTTCGTCAGCAATGCCGATGTCGCCACCTTCGGCCTGAACATCACCGACGCGGGCATCAACAGCACGGTGCTCGCCTCCTACACGCCCGACAGCTACCTCGCGAAAGTCGCCGCCGGCATGAAGGGGACCGACAAACCCCTCACCGTCGGCCTGCCGGCGATGAAGTACCTGGTCTACGGCGGCGCGACGATTGACTCGGCGAATTTCGCCCAGGTCTTCGATGACTTCTCCAAGCCGATCATTGCCGAGCTGGAAAAAATCGAAGGCGTCGACGACGCCAAGAAGCTCACCGCCCACTCGACTGCCGCGCTCAAGCAGCTCAAGAGCATGACGTTCGGCATGCCGGTCGCCACGCAGCCGGGCAAGGAAGCGTTGATCCAGCAGGTCGCCATCTACAACGGTGGTGCCGCCGACTGGAAAGCGGTCTTCAATGAAGGCGGCGACTTCGCCAAGAAGATGATCGCCAGCATGGACCTGCCCCCGGACCGCCCCAAGCCGGTGCTCGAGCAGACGCTCAACGCCGAAAACATCGAAGGCGTCAGCTTTGACAAGATCAAGCTCGAAGCCAAGCCCAACCCCGACGCCCCCGGCGCCGAACAGGCCGAGCAGATGCAGGCGATCATGTACGGCCCGGACGGGTTGAATTACCTCTACGGCGTGAGCGGCGAAAGCTTCATCGTCGCCAACGGCACGCCGAGCGAAACCCTCGCCGCGTTCGTCAAATCGAACAAGGCCGGCGAAGACAACCTCTCCAAGCTCGACCAGCTGAAAGTCGTTGTCGCCGAACTGCCCAAGTCGCGTTCGCTCGAGTACTACGTCGCGCTCGATGAGTTCGTGAACCTCGGCGTCTCGACGGCCGCCCAGTTCGGCTTCCCGGTGCAGGTGCAACTGCCCCCGGACCTGCCGCCGCTCGGCATCACGTTCGGTGGCGAAGGCCAGACGATGCGCCTCGACACCCACCTGCCGACCAGCACCGTGCAAAGCCTCATCGCCGCCGGCATGCAGGCGTTCATGGGCATGCGTGGCGGCGGCGGCAACCTCTGATCGCCGAAGCCCGGTACGATTGAATCGCAAAGCCGCCCCGCCACCCGCGGGGCGGCTTCGTTTTGTAGGGGCGACATACATGTCGCCCGCCGGCCGGACTGCGGAACACGGGCGACATGTATGTCGCCCCTACAAAATTGATTCCGCCAGTTTCCACGCCCCGGCGAGTGTCGCTTCTTCGATCGACTCGAACGTCCACTCGCCCGGCCAATCGCGGCGGAAAAGCCGGGCGAGTGTGCGATCACCGCCGCCGGTGGTCAGGGCGTGTCGGCCATGGGAAATGCGGGCGGCGGCGAAGTGTTTGAAGCGCTCGGCGCTTTGAACCGCCAGTGAATTCAGCATCGCCGCGAGGATTTCTTCGCGGCCCGTGCCGAGCGTCAGGCCGGTGATCGAACCGCTCGCTACCTCAATCGCCGTTCTCGAACCGGCCAGCGTCGCGTCGAATGAAACGGCGGAAGTCGTCGG
The DNA here is from genome assembly GCA_049840775.1 of Tepidisphaeraceae bacterium. GTDB lineage: Bacteria > Planctomycetota > Phycisphaerae > Tepidisphaerales > Tepidisphaeraceae > RYN-431. The sequence continues at coordinate 1,080,700 of JASGJJ010000005.1, read as the reverse complement.
TTGACTGCTGAGCGTGGCAACGAGTTTGTAGAACGCCGCTTCGTTATGGTCAGCGAAGAGGTTCTGGTGCGTCCAGGCGATGGCCGAGCCGGCGGCGGAAATCGTGGCGACGCTTACCCAGCGCCGCCCGACGCCGAGCGCCCGCGTCAGCAAACCTTCCAGCGGCCGGGCGCGGTCGGTGACGACGGCCAGCACGTCGGTCGAGCCGATGACGTTCAGCACCTGGCCCGCCTTGGCGTCGATGGCGAGCAACCCGCCGCTGCCGTCAACGAAACCGGCCAGCACCGGCGTTCCCGCCGTCACGCCGAAGCGACGCGCGCCGGCCGCCGTCACTCGGCCGGCGGTTTCGTTCGCATCGATCACGCGTGGCAGCCAGGCGCCGTTGACGCGGGCGGCGGCGATCAGGTCGCCGTCCCAGCCGCCGAGGTTCGTCGTGCGATACAGGCCGGTGAAACTGGCGTTGCTCGGGTCGGTCACGCGCTCGCCGGTCAGCAGACGAATCAGCCACGTGTTGAGATGGCCGACGAGGTCGGCGTTTTTCATGGCGGGCTTGGTGTGGCGAACGAACCAGCGGGCGGTCGTCGAGCTGATGCCGCCCGGCGTCGGGCGATTGCCGGTCAGGTGCAGGTGCCTCGCCCGGCCGACGGCGGCTTCGATTTCGACCGCCTCGCGATGGCTGCGACGGTCCTGGTGCGTGACGACCGGCGTGATCGCGCGGCCGGCGGCGTCCATCGCCAGCCAACTCGGCGACATGCCGGTCGGGACGATGACGTCGACGTGCCTGGCTGCATCGCCGAGGCCGGCGATCGCCTTTTTGACGGCGGCAAGGATGGTGGCGGCCGACACTTCGGCCCGGTCACCGGCGTAGCGGGTGGCAAACGGCTGCCGTTCGATTTGCTTCGGCTTGCGGCCCGTCAGCACGGCGACTTTGACGGACGACGAGCCGATGTCGATGGCGAGAACACGCATGGCTTCCCTCTCCCATGTACGCATGGGAGAGGGTTAGGGTGAGGGCGTACTGAGAACGGGTACATCCTCGACGTTCGCCCTCACCCTAACCCTCTCCCGTTGAATACAACGGGAGAGGGGACCGGAGGCTTCTAGTCGCCCTTGGGCTGTTCCTTCGTGCCGACCTGCGTCGCGCCGGTGCCGGTCTGCGGCACGGTCTTGGCGGGCTGGGTGGCACTCCACTCGGTGTGGATGAAGGTGCCCGGGTTTTCGGTACGTTCGTAGGTGTGAGCGCCGAAGAAGTCGCGCTGCGCCTGGATCAGGTTGCCCGGCAGGCGGTCGCGGCGGTAGCTGTCGTAGTACGCCAGGCTGCTGCCGAACGCCGGCAGGCCGATGCCGTTGTCGATGCCCAGCTTCACCACGGTGCGCCAGGCCTGTTCGCGGTCGGCGACCATCTTCTTGAACTTGTCGTCGAGCAGCAGGTTCGGCAGGCTGGGGTTCTTCTTGAACGCCTGGGTGATTTCTTCGAGGAAGACGGCGCGAATGATGCAGCCGCGCTGCCAGATCATGGGCAGGTCCGGGAGCGTCATGTTGTAGCCGTGACCGCCTTGGTCCTTCGGCTTATTCGCCGCGGCCAGCAGGGCCATGCCCTGGGCGTAGCTGCAGATCTTGGAGCAGTAGAGGGCGTCCTTAATCTGGTTGATAAGGGCCTTTTTATCGCCCGCGGAGACGGTCGGCTTCGGGCCGGCGAGTTCTTTGCTGGCTTTGATGCGTTCGTCTTTGAGCATCGACAGCTCGCGCATGTCGACGGCGGCGGCCATGGTCGGGAGCGGGACGAGCTGGTCGAGGCCGGCCTTGATGGTCCAGGTGCCGGTCCCCTTCATGCCGACGACGTCGCGGATGGCTTCGACGAGCGGCTTGCCGGCGATCTGCGGGTCGGGGAAGTTGATGACCTTCTGGCTGATTTCGATGAGGAAGCTCTGGAGCTCGCCCTTGTTCCATTCGCCGAAGACTTCTTCCAGTTCGGCGTTGTTCAGGCCGACGACGTTTTTGAGCAGGTCGTAGGCTTCGGCGATGAGCTGCATGTCGCCGTACTCGATGCCGTTGTGGACCATCTTCACGAAGTGGCCGGCCGAGCGTTCGCCGCAGTAGGTGACGCAGGGGACGCCATCGGACGGGGCTTTGGCGGCGATTTTGTCGAGAACGGGCTTGAGTTCTTCGTACGACTGCTTGTCGCCGCCGGGCATGATGCTCGGGCCGTGGCGGGCGCCTTCTTCGCCGCCGGAGACGCCCATGCCGAAGAACTTGATGCCGGTCGGGCGGAGTTCGTTTTCGCGGCGTTCGGTGTCGTTATAGAGGGCGTTGCCGCCGTCGATGAGGATGTCGCCGGGTTCGAGGAACGGCTGGAGGCTCTTGATGGTGGCGTCGGTCGGGCCGCCGGCTTTGACCATCAGAAGGATGCGGCGGGGTTTTTCGAGCAGGTTGACGAATTCTTCCGGCGAGTGGCCGACCTTGATGTCCTTGCCGGGGTTTTCGGCCAGGAATTCGTCCGCCTTGGAGACGGTTCGGTTGAAAACGGCGATCGGGAAGCCTTTTTCTTCGATATTCAGGGCAATGTTTTTACCCATGACTTCCATCCCAACGATGCCGAACTTCTGCAGAGCCATTGCTGTTTCCTCGGTTGTAAGGGGTCAGGCCGCATTGTGCGTATTTATTGGCATGACACCAGCCCCCACGTCTCCCATGGGTAAACACCCGATAAAATTTTCAGATGGGAAGATGAAACGTTTTTAACGCTTATTCCGGAAGACTTTATCGACCAAACCTGCCGCAATCAGGCGGCGTATCATTAGTTAGAGTGAAAAGGAGGTCGTGAAGTAACGATTAAACGGAACGGCCATGACAGTCGATAGACCTAATAAGTGTTTCGAATCGTCGAACCAAGGGTGCCGGATGTGCCCGCCGATTGGTTCTGACGATGCACCGGCCACGACCTGGGAGCTAGTAATGGCCCGAGCCGTTTTTATCTTCGCCTGCCTGCTGCTGGTAGCAGTCTGGATTCATCCGTACATGAGCGGCGCGTTCGAACCGAACAAGCCGCTCGGCGTCACGCCCACCGCGGGCGAAGCGCTGGCGACCAAGACCGCCGTGGACATCAACGCGTCGCCCTTCACCACCGTAAAAGGCCAGGACGGCTACTGGCGTCTCGCCAAGACGGCGGACGGCGTCTGGTGGTTCGTCTCGCCGGACGGGAAACGCGAATTCCTCAACACCGTCACCACCGTTCAGCCGTTCCAGCTCGCCCGCGACCCGCACGGCATCAGCTTCGCCAGCCGCGACTACAACGGCACGCCGGGCAAGTATGACGGCGACCTGAATGCCTGGGCCGCCAAAACCGCCCTCCGCGTCAAAGATGCCGGCTTCAAGGGCCTGGGCGCGTGGTGCCATCCGGTTTTCCACCAGATCGACGTCCCGATCACCCGCGACCTCAACCTCTGGAAGCACTACGACGCCCACAACGCCCGCATGTGGCACCCGGACTGGTCCAAGATCATGGACGAGACCGTCAGCCGCGCGGTCGCGAACCTCAAGGACAACAAAAACCTCGTCGGCTACTTCACCGACAACGAACTCGACTGGTCCGACGCCAGCGTCGGACCGCGTCTCTACTTTGACGGCTTGCCCGCCGGCGACCCGAACCGCATCGAAGTCATCAAGTCGATCAAAGCCCTCTGGCCGACGGTCGAGGCGTATAACACCGCCTGGAAAGCGCAGCTGAAAAACTGGTCGGACCTCGACACCCAGCCGACGCTCTCCCGCGACGCCGACTCGGCCTACACGCAGCTTTTTAGCGCCTGGCTGGAGAAACTGGCGACCGAATACTTCGCCCGCACGAGCGCGATCATCCGCAAGCATGACCCGAACCACCTGATCCTCGGCGTCCGCTTCGCGGGCATGGCCCCGAGAGAAGTCGTCCGCGCCAGCCGCAATTACACGGACGCGCAATCGCTCAACTATTACGTGCCGGACGCCCAGCTTGATCCGGACATGTTCTCGATGATGTACGCCGAGAGCGGCCAGCCGATCATTCTCAGCGAATACGGCTTCCACGCCCTCGATAACCGCAGCGGCAGCCGCAACACCTACGGCTTCCAGGGCCAGCTGCCTGACCAGCAGGCGCGTGCCGAGGCGTACCAGTTGTTCACCAGCCGCCTCGCCCGGTTGCCGTATGTCGTGGGCGCCGACTGGTTCCAGTGGAGCGACGAGCCGCCGTCGGGCCGCAGCTCTGACGGCGAAGACGTGAACTTCGGGATCGTCGACGTCGACGACAAGCCGTACGAACAACTCGTCGCCGCGATCCGCGAAACGACGCCGCAGCTGAACCCGCTGCACGCCGCCAGCGTTACCGACACCCACAACGGCGTTTTCCGTGACGCCTTCGCCCAGAAGCCCGCCGCCAGCGTCGTGAAACTGGAACGCCCGATCACGATCAACGGCGAACTCAGCGACTGGTCCGAAGCGTTCCGCATCCCGGGCATCCGCCGCACGCAGACCGTCGGCATCGGCCGCAGCGACGTGCGGGCGCCGAACGTCTACATGGCCTGGCATGAGGAAGGCCTGTACGCCGCGATCGAAGTCTTCGACCCGTACATCGAAACCGTCCCGTCCAGCGGCCGCTGGTGGACACGCGACCACGTCGAAATGTGGGTCAGCACCAAGCCCGTCGAAAGCCAGGCGCCGATCTACAACAGCAACTGCCACCAGTTCTTCTTCGTGCCCGAAGTGAACCCGGTCGACGGCCGCCTCGGCGTGGTCGGGCAATGGCACCGCCCGGGTGACGCCATCGCGGAAAACCTGATTCCGCACCCGACGATCCAGCAGGTCACCCGCATTCTGCCGGGCCGTTACGTGTGCGAAATGTTCATTCCCGCCTCGGCGTTGCACGGCTTTGAGCCGGTCGCCGGCACGGAAATGGCGTTCAACATCCACGTCCGTAACTTCCACCTGAGCAGCGACTACTTCTGGTCGGCCCCGAAAGAGCTCTATACGCAGATCCGCCCGAGCACGTGGGGCAAACTCACCCTCGCCGGCCCGCAGATGGCCAGTGCGGACTGAGGCTCAGTCAAAGGCTGATTCGACAATCGACGCGGGGCGGTGGAGACAACCCACCGCCCCGCGTACACTTATGTCCAAATGAAGACGGGCCGCGAGATTGTCGCCGATCAATTCCTTGAAATGCGGGGCAAGATCCTCGCCCTGGCCGCCGATTTCGACCGCATCGAACGCGCCGCAGGCGACGGCCTGACTGACCCACGCGTGGCCGACCTGCGCGACTGCGTGCGTGAACTCCTCTCCGACCGCCCCGGCCGCGCCGAACGCGTACAGATGCGCCTGAGCGACCTCACCCCGCCGCCCGCCAAATAAGCCGAAAGCCCAATCGTCATGCGCATCGTCCTCAGTGCCCCGAACACGCTCAGCTACCCCGACGGCGGCCACGTCTGGGTCTTCATCAACTGGGCGCTCGGCTTCAAAAGCCTGGGGCACGACGTGCTGTGGCTGGACGTCACCAAGCCGACCGACACGCCCGAACACGTCGACGCGATGCTGGCCCTCTTCCGCAAGCGGCTGGCGGTCTACGGGCTGGAAGAGTCGATCGTCCTCGCCACCCACGACGGCCGGCCGCTGAATCTGCCCGGCCTGCGAACACTCGACGAAGCACTCTCCGCCGACGTGCTCTGCAATCACCGCTACGACCTCCCGGCCGACATGATCCGGGCGTTCAAGCATTCGATGATGGTCGATATCGACCCCGGCCAACTGCAGACGTGCTACGACATGGGTGCCTACCCGTTCGTCCCGCACACCAGCTATTTCACCGTCGGCGAGTGGCCGAAGTACGGCACGAAGCCTTTGTTCAGCACGCAGGGCGTGGTCTGGCACCACGTCGCGCCGCCCGTCGATCTCCCGAGTTGGCCCGTCACGCCCCGCGGCTCTGACGCCGCGTTCACCACCGTCAGCGGCTGGTTCATGTCCGACTGCTGGATGCCTTACCCCGACAAGCCGACCGACTACTACGACAATTCCAAACGCATGGCGTTTCAGCCGTATCTCGACCTGCCGAAACTCACCGGCCTGCCGCTGGAGCTCTGCCTCGGCCTTGGCGACTACCAGCCGGAAATCGACGCGTTGCACGCCCAAGGCTGGCGTGTTCGCGAGAGCGCGGAAGTCAGCGACCCGGAAATCTATCGCCGGTACGTCCAGACCAGCGTCGGCGAGTTCAGCAGCGCCAAGGCGTCGTACGTGCTGCTCAACACCGGCTGGCTCAGCGACCGCACCGCGACATACCTGGCGAGCGGCAAGCCGGTCGTGGTGCTTAAGACCGGGCCGAGTGACTTTCTTCCCGACGCCGAGGGCGTTTTCCGCTTCACCGATGCCGCCTCCGCAGCGAAGATGCTGAAAGAAGCCGCGACGAATTACGATCACCACTGCCGCGCCGCCCGGCAGATTGCCGAAGACCATTTAGACGCCCGCAAGGTGTTGCGGCGGGCGCTCGAAATCGCGATCGCCTGATGAAACTCATTGACCCGCACATCCACTGCGTCAGCCGAACCACCGACGATTACCTCTACATGGCCCGCGCCGGCGTGGTGGCCGTCAGCGAGCCCGCGTTCTGGGCGGGGTACGACCGCACGTCGGCCTCCTCATTCGCCGACTATTTCAATCACCTGCTGAACGTCGAACCCAAACGGGCCGCCCGCTACGGCATCGACCACTTCGCCTGGCTCTGCATCAACGCCAAGGAAGCCGAGAACGTGTCACTGGCGCGCGAAGTGATCGCGCTCATCCCGCCGCTGCTAAGCCACCCCGGCGTGCTCGGCGTCGGCGAGATCGGCCTGAACAAGAACACCCGCAACGAAATCACGATCTTCGAAGAGCAAGTCGACTTAGCCGCCAAGCACGACCAGATGATCCTGATCCACACGCCCCACCTGGCCGACAAACACAAGGGGACGAACATCATCGTCTCGATCCTGAAAAACGATGCCCGCATCAAGCCCGAGCGGGTGCTGATCGATCACTGCGAAGAGCACACCATCCGCCTGGCCAAGGAGAACGGCTTCTGGGCGGGCATGACGATCTACCCGGTCACGAAGATGACGCCCGCCCGGGCGGTCGACATTCTCGAAACCTTCGGCACGGACAAGCTCTACGTGAACTCCGCCAGCGACTGGGGCGAAAGCAGCCCGACCCTGCTCACCGACACGTTGCTGGAATACCGTCGCCGCGGCCACACCGAGGCCGAGGCGCTGGACGTCTTCTACAACAACCCCTGCCGCTTCTTCGGCCAATCGCCGAAGTGGAAGCGCCAGCCGGAGTGATTGCTGTAAACCGCCGCCTTACAGTACAATCAGCATTGATGTAGCGTTTTCGTAGGGGCGACATACATGTCGCCCGCCAGCCAACTGTCACGCACACGGGCGACATGTATGTCGCCCCTACGAAAACGAAGCTCCGCCTTTCGTGAAGATGCTCTAATTACAGAAAAACAAACGACTTAAGACCCGTTTAATGTCTAACGCCTCGCAGGCCAGAACCGGCCCGTTTCCGGAATTTTGCGTCAATTGCGTCGAATTCAATTAACGGGTACGATGCCAAACCCGCTTTTCGCCGAGCGGGATTGTTTTTTATTTTGTCCAAAGCCCAAATCGGCTTGAGCGACCCGGCGAACGCTCCGGCTGATGCGGCTGGCAGTCCGTTGAGACTGCTGTCTTAGGAGTCGGTCATGAATCAGGCAGAACTCGTCAAAGCACTTATTGACGCTGGTGTTCACTTCGGTAACCCGGCCTCGCGTTGGAACCCGCGCATGGAGCCGTACATCCACGGCAAGCGCGGCAATGTCCACATCATCAATATCAAGGAAACCGTCAAAGGTCTCCTGCTCGCCAAGAAGCTCGTCCAGAACACCGTCGCCGCCGGTCGCGATGTGCTGTTCGTCGGCACGAAGCGCCAGGCCCGCAGCGCCATCGAAGAACAGGCCAAGCGCAGCGGCATGCACTACGTCAGCGAACGCTGGCTCGGCGGCACACTGACCAACTTCCGCACCATCCGTGACCGCCTCAAGCGCCTCGAACAGCTCGAAAAGCTGTTCAACACCGGTGAAATCGAAAGCTACTCCAAGAAGATGAAGTCGACCCTTCACCGCGAAATGGTGAAGATCGAAAGCCAACCTCGGCGGCATCCGCAAGATGGACAAGCTGCCGGGCATCATCTTCCTGATCGACACCAAGCGCGAGCACATCGCCATCAATGAAGCCAAGAAGCTCGGCGTGAAGACGATCGCCCTGATCGACACCGACGGCGACCCGTCGCAGATCGACCTGCCGATCCCCGGCAACGATGACGCGATGCGCGCCATCGCCCTGATCGTCAGCCAGATCGCCGATGCCGCCATCGAAGGCAAGCAAGGCCGCACCGCCGGCAACCAGCAGGACGGCGGCCGTCAGCGCGGCAGCAGCAACCGCGCCGCCTTCAAGGCGAACGACGGTGCCGCCGAAGCCGCCCCCGCCGCCGAAGCCCCGGCCAGCGAACCGGCCCCGGAAGTCGCCGCCGCGAACGCTTAAGTCGAGTTAGTGGGCAGTGGGCAGTGGACGGTGGGCAAGAAAGACGAACGCGTCTTTTCTTCTCCTGCCCACTGCACACTGCCCACTGCCACCTGCACACTACGCAAGGAATCAACCATGGCAGCAATCACCGCAAGTCTCGTCAACGAACTCCGTGCCAAGACCGGTCTGGGCATGATGGAATGCAAGAAATACCTGACCGCCGCCGACGGCAACCTTGAAGCCGCCCTCGACGCCGCCCGCAAGGCCGGCGTGAAGGGCAGCCTCACCGAGCGCGCCGCCACCGAAGGCCGTGTCGAAGTGCTCACCAGCGGCAACACCGCGGTCGCCGTCGAAGTCGTCTGCAACACCGACTTCACCGCCAAGAGCGACGTCGTCCTCGACGCCGCCAAGCTCGCCGCCAAGAAGCTCGCCAGCGGCACCAATGCCGCCGAGGACGCCGAGGTCAAAGACGCCCTCGCCCAGGCCAGCAAGGTCACCGGCGAAAACGTCCAGCTCGGCCGCTCGGCGAGCGTCAGCGGCAATGTCGGCTCGTACCTGTACAGCACCGCCGGCAAGGGCAAGATCGGCGTGCTCTGAGTTCGCCGGCGCCGTCGACGAAGAACTCGTCAAGCGCTCGGCATGCACATCGCCGCCGCCCGCCCCGTCGCCCTCACCCGCGAACAGGTCCCCGCCGAACTCGTCGCCAAGGAAAAGGAAATCGCCGTCGAACAGGCCAAGGCCACCGGCAAGCCGCAGGACATCGCCGAGAAGATCGCCCTGGGCAAGCTCAACAGCTTCTACGCCGAACGCGTCCTGCTCGACCAGGAATTCATCAACGGCGAAATTTTCAAGGGCAAGGTCAGCGACCTGCTCAAGAGCAAGAAGGTCGAACTGACCAAGTACGTCCGCCTCGAAGTCGGCCAGGCCTAAGCGTTTCGCTTCGCCTGTTCGCTCTTTGACAAGACAACACCGAATGAGCCGGCCCACCCTCGGGCCGGCTCATTCGCGTTGGCGAGACGCGGTTTGAATTCGATTTCATCCCCGCCACACGCCGTCGCACGCCCTAACATCGGTCAGAACCGATCACACGGGAGCCAACCAATGCGACTCGCACTCACCACACTCATCATCACGGCCGGCCTGGCGGTCGGCTGTTCGCACGACGGCATGGCGGACAAGTCTAGCCCGAGCGGTGGCGGCAACGCACTCGACGTCGACACGCCCGCCCACACCGTCCAATCCTCGTCCGACACCGGCCAACCCGGCGGCATGGCGGGGGGCGTTGGCAAGGACACCGTCGTCGGCAGCGCCGGCGGCGTCGGACCCAAGAACGCCGCCGGCACTGCCGACCCGACCGGCCGAACACTCACCACCGCACCCGCCGGCGAAATGCCCTGAGCCCCGGGGCCGAAATGAATCCGGTCGACGCCGCCCCGGCCGCGCGCTAAGATGGTGAGACGTGCTTCAGGCCACACGTTCCATTCTCAGAGCTTCCCTGGCACTGCTGATGATCGTCAGCAGTGTGTTGTGCAGCTGCACGATGGCTTCGCCTTCCAAGCCGGTCGCCAGCACACAGTCGGCCGAGCCGCCGTGCTGTCAACACACGCCGCGTTCACACGACGCCCGCACGCCTGCCGATCAGCCAAGCCAGCACCATGACGATTGCCCGCACTGCACCGGCAAGCTGACGGCCGACGCCACGCCGGTGCCGATCGCCAAACACTTGGCCGACATGCCGGTGCTGACCCTTGCGCTACCCGACATGCTGTCGGCAGTCCTGCATTTGAATCCGCCTGCCCTTTCGATCGCGGCAGACCTGCCTGTGTCGCCGCCCGCCGCCCTTCCGGCGCGGCTGCACTGCGCGCTGGTGCTCTAGCGCGTTCCGCTCACTTCGCCGTTAACGCCCGAGTCACAGCCGATCGGTTGCGACCGGCACCGCCTTGTCCGCTTCATCTCATTTCAGGAGGCCGCTATGCGCTCCGCAATTCTGTTTTTCGGTTTGACGCTCTCCCTGGCCGGCTGCGCAGTCGACGCCGCCGGCCGCTCCGCACGATCACTCGGCAGAGCACCCCGCCAACCCCAACGCCGTCGGCCCGGCGATGCCGTCGCACGCGCACACCCCACCAGCCACCATCCAACCGATGGCGATGATGTTCAGTTGTCCGATGCACCCGGACCAGAAGTCCGACCACGCCGCCGATTGCCCCGAGTGTGGCATGCAGATGACGCCAACCATGCCCGTCCCCGCAACTCAACCGGGAGGCCACGATGGTCATCACTAATCGTTTCATCATCGCACCGGTGTTGGCGGCACTCGTCGGCGGCTGCGCGGCGGTAAAGCCGCACGAAAGCTTCCCCGCCGTCAGTCAGGACATAGCCGACCGCATCCCGCAGCGCGTGCACTGGCACGACGGCTCGGCGGCAGACCGGCAGGCGGACGAGCAAATCGCCGCCCTGCTTGTTAGGCCGCTCGACGTCAACGCCGCCGTGCAGGTCGCCCTGCTGAACAACCGCCACCTGCAGGCCACGTATGAAGCCCTCGGCGTGGCGCAGGCGGACCTCGTCGAAGCCGGTTTGTTGAAAAACCCGGTTTTCGACGCGGCTTACAAGTTCGGCGAAGCCGGCGCCACCGGCCGAATTGATCTGGCGCTCTCATTCGATTTCGTCGACCTGCTGTTCATCGGTGCCCGCAAACAAATCGCGGCCGCGGAGTTAGAAACCGCCAAGGCGCGCGTGACTGCGAGCGTAATCGACCTCGCCGGCGAGGTCCGCCAAGCCTTTTACGCCTGCCAGGCGGCCGGGCAATCGGTCGAACTCCGAACGCAAGTCGTCAAAGCGACGGCCGCCTCGGCGGACTTCGCCAGGCGACTGCGCGAAGCGGGCAACACAACGGCGCTGGCGAACGCGAACGAGCAAGCCTTGCACGTCGAGGCCGAGCTGGAACTCGACCGCGCCAAAGCAGACGCGGCGTCTGCGCGAACGGCTGAGTCGCCTACTCGGCGTCTGGGGCGAACAGGCGAATTGGACCGTCGCCGACCGCCTGCCCGACCCCGCCGGTGACGAGCCGACACTGGCGGACGTGCAGAAATCGGCGCTGACCAGCAGCCTCGATCTCCGCATCAGCCGGTCTGAAATCGCGGCGAATCTGAAATCGCTCGGCGTCGCGCAGCCGCTCGGCGTGCTGTCACAGCTTGAGGCCGGCGTCGTCACGGCTCAGGAAGACAACGTCTGGTACACCGGCCCGAGCGTCACGCTGCCGGTCCCGATCTTCAGCCAGGGTCAGCCGGCCGTCGCGCGGGCGGTGGCGAAGGTGCGGCTGGCGGAGGCGAACTACTACGCCACCGCCGTCGATCTTCGCTCCGCCGTGCGGGCCGCGCACGCTCGCGTCGTCATGCTGCGCCAGCAGGTCGACCGCGCGAAGCAGTCGCTGCTGCCACTGCGGCAGCAGATCGTCGAACAGTCGCAGCAGCAATACAACGCGATGCAGATCGGCACGTTCGAACTGCTGGCCGCCAAGCGATCGCAGATCGAAGCCGGCGATGCCTACCTTCGGCTTCTCAGTGATTACTGGTCGGCGAAAACAGACTTAGACCAACTCCTCGCCGGCCGCATGCCGGTGGCATCGAAAGGGAGCAACAATGAATAAGAATCAACCCACAATTTCCCGGCGCACCGCGATGGTCGCCGCCGCCGCCACCGCGGGCGGCGTGGCCTTGTTCGGGCGATCAGCAGCGGTGGCGCCGCCGACGCCCGCGGCCTTAGAACCATCAAATTCCCCCGGAAAACCTGGCGACGATTACACACCCGTCGTCGTCCCGAACGGCTGGACATTGCCGTACACCGTCGTTGACGGCGTAAAGGTGTTTCACCTGGTCCCCGAAGAAGTCCGCCACGAGTTCACGCCGGGCTTTGAGGCCAATTGTTGGGGATACAACGGCAGCGTGCACGGGCCGCTCATCGAAGCCGTCGAGGGCGACCGCGTTCGCTTTTTTGTCACGAACAAATTGCCCGCGCCGACGACGGTGCACTGGCACGGTCTGATCCTGCCGAACGGCATGGACGGCGTCGGCGGCCTCAGCCAGAAGGCGATCCTGCCCGGCGAAACCTACATGTACGAGTTCACGCTCAAGCAGAGCGGCACGTTCATGTACCACAGCCATCACGACGAAATGACCCAAATGGCGCTCGGCCTGACCGGCCTGTTCGTCATCCACCCGCGCGGCGTGCCGAAGGCCAAGCAGCCCGACCGCGACTTCGCGATCCTGCTGCACGAGTGGCGCATCGACGTCGGCACGGACCGGCCGAACCCGAACGAGATGACCGACTTCAACACGCTCACCATGAACGCACGCGTCTTCCCCGGCACGGCGCCGCTGGTGGCCAAGCTCGGGGAGAAGGTCCGCATCCGCTTCGGCAACCTGGGGGCGATGGACCATCACCCGATCCACCTGCACGGCTTTGAGTTCAAGGTCACTGAAATCAACGCCGGCGTCGTGCCGGAAGCGGCCAGACATACGGGCGGGACAATCTTGGTGCCCGTCGGCAGCACGCAGGCGGTGGAGTTCGTCGCGGACAACCCCGGCGACTGGGCGATGCACTGCCACATGACCCACCACGTCATGAACCAGATGGGCCACGCCATCCCCAACACGCTCGGCATGAAGGGCGATAACGACAAGGCTGTCCGCGAACTGCTGCCCGCCTACATGACCATGGGCCAAGCCGGTATGGCGGACATGGGCGTGATGGGCATGAAGCAGCCGGGCAACAGCATCCCGATGGTCGGCGGTGAAGGGCCGCACGATTACATCACGATGGGCGGCATGTTCACGATCGTCAAAGTCCGCCAAGACCTCCCCGACGGCTACGCCGACCCCGGCTGGTACCAGAACGCGCCCGGCACGCTGTCCGTCGCCGTCACCGCAGACGTGCTCAAACGCAACGGCATCGCGGAAGACGCCTCGACCGCGCCACGGGCGCCAATGAAAAAGATCGAGCAGCCTAGCGGCGCGACGTCAAAACCCGCTGCCGCCGCTTCGGGCAAGAAATACACCTGCCCGATGCACCCGGAAATCGTCCGCGACGAGCCCGGCAAGTGCCCGATCTGCGGGATGAAGCTGGTCGAAAAAAAGGAGTGAACCGCCGGGCGTTTAGCCGTGAGCTTCGCTCGTGATTGGCCGCGATGGCGGCGCGAGCGAGCTCGCGGCTAAACGGGGTCAGGAATCAGCCCTCGATCAGGAACGGCCAGCTGCGGTCGCCGAGCAGTTGGGTCGCCCGGTCGACGGCTTCGGCGCTGAACGAGTACGCCGACCACATCGAGCGGACGTTCGGGTTCATTTCCAGGAACTCGGTCCAGACGGCGTAAAACTCCCGCAGGTAGTAGGCCCGGTTCTGGAGGGAATCGATTTGCGCCGACTGTTCTGTGAGCTTTTTGTCTTTGTCGGCGATCTGTTGGCGGAGCTTGGCGTTTTCGGTGGCGAGCTCGTTTTTGCCGTCCTGCAGGCGCTTGAGCTGGTTCCGCAGGTCTTGCAGTTGGTCTTCGGTCGGATTCTGGGCCACAGCCACGGCGCAGAGGCCGGCCAGAACCAGAGCGACGCACGTCGGCCGATAAATGCGTGAGGACTCCATCCGGCCGTCAATTGTACCGACGACGGCCAATGAATCGAGCAGCGGCGATTGCGGTATAATGCCCGAAGGCTAAGCATGATCTCATTTCGATGTATCTGTGGCGAACCGATGGAAGTCCCGGCCGAACTGGCGGGCGAGCAGCTGCAGTGCCCGACCTGCCGACGGCTGGTCGATGTCCCCCGGCCGGGCGAACTCGACGCGTTCAACGACGACGGCACCGTCCGCATGGACGACGCCCCGAAGCAGGAATCCGGCCTGCTCGACAAATTCGCGGCCTTCAGCGGCGACGTCGACATGCGGCCGAGCTATGACGAGTTCGTCCTCGCCGGCACCGGGCCGGAAGACGAAGCCCCCCGCCGCCGCCCGACGCCGAAGTACGACCCCGTTACCGGCGAGCTGATCGTCCCGATCGAAATCCTCAACGACGACCTGCCGCCCGCCCCGAAAATTGACCCGAACGCCCCCGTCCTCGGCTACGCCCGCTCGGCCGTGCCGGGGAATAGCACCGTCGAACCCTCCACGCTCACCTGGTGGAACCTGCCCTGGCGGCTGCTGACGGGCATGAGCCTGATGGCGATGATCGTGGTCTTCGTCGTCCACTTCATTTCGTCGTTCATGATGATGCTGCCGGGGTTTTTCCTGCTGTGGGTCGTGCCGTCGCTGCTGATGACGCTGACGATCATCGCGCACTACTGCAACACCATGGAAGATTTCGGCCCGAACGACCGGGAACGCGTGCCGGTGCTACTTCGTAGTGCGAGCTTCGAGGAAGACGTTTTCCGTCCGCTGTTTCTATTCGGCAGCGCCGTGGCGTACTCGTTCGGGCCGCTGATCCTGGTCGCGATGTTTTCGCCGAAGGGGTTTTTTGAACACAACGAATGGGCATTCGTCGGGCTGCTCGCCTGGGCGATGCTGGTCTTCCCGCTCTCAGTCTTCACGACGGTTTGCGGCGGCACGCTGCACAATCTCATGCCACACCGCATGGCGTCGGTGGTGAAGGCGGCGCCGCTGAAGCTGATGATGGCGTCGTTCACGGTCTGGCTGGCGATGGCGGCGTATCTGACGGCGTGGCAGTTCATCGAAGTCCGCGGGCCGAGCGCCTTCGCCGCCACCATGCCCAGCACCAGCGATCTGCTTCACATGCTGGTCGACCTCACGCTGACTTACGGCGCGTACGCCGCCGCCGTTTACCTGATGCACGTCGGTGCGGGCTGGCTGGGGCTGATTTACCGCGACCACCACGCTGATCTCGACTGGCTGCTGCAGCGGCACGAGAAGGTTTACCGCCAGGAAGCGATGTCGGAGCTTTTCCGCCGGCGTGGCCGACCGGTCGTCACGCCCGGCGAGCGCCGCCAGGCACGGCTGGACGCCGACGAGCGCCGCCGGCGCGCCTTGCCCGTCGAACAACACGAAGGGTTTGAAGTGAAAATGTAAACCGAACGCCTCGGCCTCTACCCAATCGCCGCGCCGCCCTTACGATTGGGCCATGCGTATCGCGCTCGCTCAGATCAACCCGACCGTCGGCGACCTGCCGAAAAACGAAAAGCTCATGGCCGACGCCATCGCCGACGCCAAGGCCGCCGGTGCGCACGCCGTCGTCTTCCCGGAGTTGAGCGTGACGGGTTATCCGCCGAAGGATCTGCTGCTCAAGCCGCAGTTCATCGACGATAACCTCGCCGTGGTCGAACGACTGGCCAAGCAAGCGGTCGGCATCGAGGCGATCGTCGGTTACGCCGAGCGCAATCCCAACGCCGTCGGCCGGCACCTGTACAACGCGGCCGCCGTGCTGCGTGACGGCAAGATCGCCAGCCGGCATTTTAAAACACTGCTGCCGACCTACGACGTCTTCGACGAAAGCCGCTACTTCGAACCCGGCCCCGACGCCCACCGCAGCGATCTCGTCACGCTCGCCAACACGAAAGTCGGCTTGAGCATTTGCGAAGACCTCTGGAACGACGAGCGGCTCATCGCCCGCCGCCTGTATCACCAGAACCCGATCGCCGATCTCGATGCCGCCGGCGCCGACGTGATGGTCAACTGCTCCGCCAGCCCGTTCGTGGCCGGCAAGCACGAGTTCCGGCTCAAGCTCTTCGGCAGCCAGGCCAAACAGTTCGGCAACCCGCTCGTCTACGTCAACCAGATCGGCGGAAACGACGAACTGGTCTTCGACGGCGCGTCCTGCGTCTTCGACGCGCAAGGCAATCTGATCGCGCAAGCCAAAGACTTCGTTGAAGATCTGCTGATCGTCGACTTGGACGAGCCGAAGAACAACCGCATCGAAACGATTTCTACTGACCTCGAAAGCATCTACAAAGCCCTCGTGCTCGGCCTGCGGGATTACGTTCGCAAGTGCGGCTTCAAGCAGGTCGTGCTCGGCCTGAGCGGTGGGATCGACAGCGCCCTCGTCTGCGCCCTCGCAGT
Source organism: Tepidisphaeraceae bacterium (assembly GCA_049840775.1). Taxonomy (GTDB): domain Bacteria; phylum Planctomycetota; class Phycisphaerae; order Tepidisphaerales; family Tepidisphaeraceae; genus RYN-431. The sequence goes on along the minus strand of JASGJJ010000005.1, from coordinate 1,064,099 downwards.
CGCGGCATTGGGCCGGGAGAACGTGATGGGCGTCGCCATGCCGAGCCGCTATTCGTCCGAGCACAGTGTCGCCGACGCAAAAAAACTGGCAGAAAACACCGGCATTGCGTTTCACATCGTTCCGATCGGGCCGGCGCATGACTGCTTCGAGGGCACGCTCAAGGACGTCTTCGCCGGCCGAACGTCGGACCTCACCGAAGAAAACATGCAGGCCCGGCTCCGCGGCAACGTGCTGATGAGCATCAGCAACAAGTTCGGCAGCCTGCTGCTGACCACCGGCAACAAAAGTGAAGTCGCCGTCGGCTACTGCACGCTCTACGGCGACATGTGCGGCGGCCTGGCGATCATCAGCGACGTGCCGAAGACCACCGTCTGGGCGCTCAGCCGCTGGATCAATGAAAACGCCGGGCGCGAAATCATCCCGGTCAACAGCATCACCAAGCCGCCGAGCGCCGAACTTCGCCCCGGGCAATACGACCAGCAAAGCCTGCCGGAATACGACATCCTCGACGCGATCCTTCACCGGCTGATCGAAGAGGATAAGAGCGTTAAAGAGATCGTCGCCGACGGGTTTGATCCGCAGACCGTGCTGAAGGTGACCAAGCTGGTCGACCGCAGCGAATACAAGCGGCGACAGATGGCACCGGGCCTGAAAGTCACCAGCCGCGCGTTCGGCGTCGGCCGGCGCGTGCCGATCGCGCAGAATTACCAGCAGCCGCTGCCGGTCTGAGAGGTCGGTCTTTTATTTCCCGCGTAGGAACAGCACGTAAACGATCGCGCACGCCGCCGGCACGAGCGTGACGATGCCCAGCAGCCCCGCGAACGTGCGGCCACGCTCGCCGAGCCAGGCGAACGGCAGGTTCAGCAGACGCAGCGGCAAGAGCAGCAACGACGGCTTCGGCGCGGCAGCCTCCTCGTGAAGGAGGGCTTTGACGTCTTCCGCAGGTGCCGGCGGGGCGATATCGGCGGCGGGCGTCGCAACGGCGGCTGCCACGGGCGGCGTCTCAACGACCGTCGCAACCGCGGCCAATTCTTCCGGCGGCGGCACGGCGACGGGCGGGGACTCTTCGACGTCCGTAAACGGCAAAACGTCGTCGATCGCGCTCGCCAGGTCGGCTTCGGTCAGACCGCCACCGGCAGACTCTGACAGCGAAACGTCATCCACCGGAATTTCAATAGCGGCTACAGCGGTAGCGGAAAACGGCTGGACGGCGGGTGTTGGCAGGTCGGCCGTGTTGCCCTTGTCGGCACTGGCGAGCAGGCGATCGATCGCCTCGTCGGCCATCTTCGCGAGCAAGTCGTCCGTGCTCGCCGCCGGCACGGGCGGCGGCGGGTCTAACGGATCGGGCAGGTCTTCGAGCACCTGTGACACGGTCACCTCAACAAACTTCACTTTTTATCGGACTTTGCCGCGGGAACAACACGGCTTGGTGCACGATAGCCATCCTGGGATAAATCGGCAATTTAGGGCCCTTCCGCAACAACCGATTTTGCGGCAACATCGCCGACGTGCGACGCGTACACGTGCCCGATCTTCATCCCGGCGTCATCTCGGCGGACCCGACCCAGGCGCATCACCTGAGAACCGTTCTTCGCCTGGCGGTGGGCGACAGGGTCGAAGCCTTCGACGCAAGTGGCCGCACCGCCGTGGCGGTGGTGACGGCGCTCGAGCCGACGCTCACCCTTCACGCCGAAGCCGTCACAGACGCCCCGCCGCGGCCGGTCATCACGGTCGCCTCGGCGGTTCCGAAAGGCGACCGGGCCGACTGGATGGTCGAAAAACTCAGCGAAATCGGCGTCAACCGCTTCATCCCGCTGCGGACGGCCCGGAGCGTGGTGCACCCGGAAGGGAATAAAACCGACCGCTGGCACCGCATCGCCGTCGAGGCCGCCAAGCAAAGCCGCCGGCCCGGCGTGCTGACGATTGACCGGCTGATCGACGTCCGAAAACTCCTGCCGACGCTTCAAGACCAATCGGCGGTCTTTTTCAGCACTCGGCCGTCGGCGGAGGGTTTTAACGCAATCGCGGCGAAACGACACTCGGCATTTCTGCTCATCGGCCCGGAAGGCGGGTGGACCGACGACGAGGAAACCGCGTTCGTGGCCGCCGGCTTGACGCCCGCGAGCCTCGGGCGGACGATCCTCCGCATCGAGACCGCCGCCGTCCTCGCGGCCGGCCTCACTTTGCTGTTGGACCGCCCCGCATGAGCAGACCTTTCACCTATCGCCCGCCCAATCCGTTCGCCAAGCGTGCCGGAATCCTGCTGCTCGTCCTGGCGGCCCTGGCAACACTGCTGGGCGGCATGACGATCATCACGGCATCAAATCTGCACGTGCTTTATGAACGACCGGAATTGGCCGAACAGTTCGACGCGATCAAGAAGCAATACGGCGTAACCGACCTCAAGCCGTTCATCATCGTGTACGGCGTTCTGATCCTGACCTACGCCGCAGCCTCATTCGTTCTCGGGCTCTTCGTCCGCGGCGGCCATTTCGTTGTGCTGATCGTCGCACTCGTGCTGACGAGCTTGTTCACGGTGTTCATCGGCCTGATCGCGATCGCCGCGCTGTCGATGGGCTCACCGCTGCCGCTATTTGCCGCGGCAGCGCACGGGCTGCTGGTCTTCTGGCTCGTCCAAGCAATCCGGCAAGCGGTGACGCCGATCGCCGCCATTCCAGCCTATCAGCCGATGCGGGATTACTACACGCCACTGTTGCCGCCGACCGCAGCGATTTAGCCGATCGTCAGCTTGCGCTCGAAGAAATCCTGCTTCATCGCCTTCTTCGCCAGTGCCAGCGTTTCTTCGGCTACCACATTCGCTTTCGTGCAGCCGATGCGCAGAGCGTCGATCACGTCACTCGGCCGGTCTTCGTAGTGCTTGCGGCGTTGGCGGATCGGTTCGAGCAGATCGTTCAGCACTTCGATCAGTTTACGCTTGATAACGACATCGCCCACGGTGCCGGCGGCGTAGCGGGCGCGGTGTTCTTCGACCCAGGCGGCATCGGGGTTGAACGTTTCCTGCAGCGCCCAGAGCGGGTTCTTGGCCGGGTCGGTTTCACCGGGCTCTTTGCCGGTGATGCGTTTGGGGTCGGTGTACATCGACATGACCTTTTTCTGCACCACGTCGGCCGGGTCGGAGAGCATGATGGCGTTGTTGAGGCTCTTGCTCATCTTGAGCAGGTTGCCGTCCGCATTCGGCGCGCCCAAGCCCACGAGGCGCTTCACGCGACCGAGTTTCGGCTTGATCACCGGGAACAGCCCGCCGGCTTTAACGGCGTCGTCGTCGGGCGTGTTCGGGTTCACGTCGCAGTAAAGCTGATTGAATTTCCGGGCCACTTTGCGCGTGAGTTCCAGGTGCGGAATCTGGTCTTCCCCGACGGGGACCAGTTCCGGCCGGAAGGCGAGAATGTCGGCGCATTGGCCGACGGCGTAGAGCGGGAAGCCGAACGGGTATTTGTCGCCAAGGTCTTTGTCCTTGATTTCCTGGGCGAGCGTCGGGTTGCGCATCACGCGGTTGAACGGAATGAGCATGGCGAAGAAAAACGTCAGCTCATCGATGGCGGGCACTTCGCTTTGCAGGAACATCGTGCTCTTCTGCGGATCAATGCCGGCCGCCAGGTAATCGGTGGCGATTTCCAGGACACTCTCGCGAATGTCGGCCGGCTTGTCGGTGCGCGTCGTGAAGGCGTGCTTGTTGGCGATGATGAAGTAGCAGTTGAAATCGTCCTGCATGGCCAGACGGTTTTCGACGCTGCCGACGTAGTGCCCGATGTGCAGGCGGCCCGTGGGCGTGTCGCCGGTGAGAATGCGCGGTTTGGCCATAGTCCGCTGATTAACGCGATAGGCACGGTAGTGTCAACGCACCGAGGAGAACAGAAGTGAAATAGCCACGGATGAACACAGATGAACACGGATAAAAGAAAGCAGGAGAAATCAGTTTCTCACTTCTGTTCTTGTCCGTGTTTATCTGTGTTCATCCGTGGCAAACTTTCATTACGCCGCCGTTCGGCTCACGCCGGCGATGCGGTCGCTGAGGCCTTTGAGCTTGGTGACCTGTCGGCGGATCGGTTCCAGCAGTCGGCCGCTCCAGTCGAGCACGGCGGCGGCCGGGTGCGTGGCGTCGGTCGCCTGGCGGAGTGTCCGTTCGACCTTCCGGTAGCCGAGCCAGCGCAGCAGCATCCAGAGGGCGATGAAATAAATCGCCAACATGCCGACGCTGCGGATGAGGTATTCCGCGCCGAGCAGCCGTACGACCAGCAGCAGGCTTTCACGCGTGAATTCGGTGATTTTATCCGTCAGCACGAGTTCCAGCACCGGCTGCCCGATCGGGAACCAGACGGCCGCACCGAGCGTGACGATCGGCGCGACGATTCGCGTGAGCACGCCCGGCTTGCCGGCCGCTTCCAGGAGGGTTTTGCGGTGTTGATCGACGGCGGTTTCGAGTTGCGATTCGAGCGTGCCGGCCGCCCGGTCGGCCGGGTCGTTTTCCCAGAGTTTGTTCGCGGCGTAGAGCGTGAGGAGTTGCGGGTCGCGCTGGGCGAGATCGGCGAAGACGCCGCGAATGCGCCGGGCCGCGTCGGACTGCCCCGCCGGCGTGGCGGTGAGTGGTTGTGAGCGGCCACGGAAGGCGGCGACGACCGGCCCGAGCACGCCGTCGATCACATTCACGATCGGCCAGTAACTCAGCCGACTTCGAACGGCCGGCTCGATGAGCCCGCCTTTGGCCGCACCGTCATTCGCCAGGCTATTGGTGATGCGGTCGACCAGCGGCACCGTGACGCGTTCGGTGACGAGTGATTCCGCTTCGGCGAGCAATCGCTGCGCGGCCGCCAGGCGGTCGTCGACGCGCTGCTGCATCAGCCATTGGTGCAGCGTCTTCGCCTGCTGCTGCCGGGCGAGTTGCCGGGCGGCGGCGATGGCCTTATCGCTGCGGACGGCCAGGGCGGTTTCGCGGAGATAATCGAGGTCAAACCCGTGCGACACGCCGCGGCTATCGACGGCGAACACCCGCGGCGATTTCTCCAGGCCGCACGCCCGTGTCACGCGCTCAGCGAAGTCGGATTTCAGTTCATCGACGGCGGCGGGCCCGTGCCGCGTCGCCAGCATATCGGCCTTGGTGAGCACGAAGAGAAAGTTCTCCGGCGAGTTGCCCGCCGACACTTTGGCGAGCAACTGCATCGGCTGGGCGTCGGCGTATTTTTCGATGCTCTGCACCCAGATCGGGAAGAGCATGTGCCGCAGCAGTGTGCGTGTTAAGTCCAAATGCCCGGCCCACACGCTGTCGATGTCCGGCAAATCGAGCAGCACACGGCGGCGGGCGGAATCGATCTCGTGCGTCACCAGATCAAACTGCCCCGGCACTTGCAATTGCAGGCGATCGCGGACGAGTTGTGCGTCGTCTTTATGAGCGTAAGCCAGCGCGCGTCGCGTCCCTTCGCCGTGCGAGGAAACGCCCGCAAGGGATTGGCCGAGCAGTGCGTTGACGAGGCTGCTCTTGCCGACGTCTTTACCGCCGATCACGCCGATGAAGTACAGCGGATCATCCGCTTTGGCCTGGAGGGTCGGCGCGTCGGCGTCGGTCCATTCGGGCGGGCTGCCGCCGGTGAGGTCGGCGACTTCTTGGATGAGTTGCAGGTCGGACGCTTCCACTCACTTAGCTTGGCCGCTTTGCCGCGCGGTTTCAATCCATTTGGGCAAAGCGGTTTCCAGATCGGGCACGACGCCCTGCTCGTACGCCACGATTCGGCCGGCCGGGTCGATGACGACCAGGAGCGGGATGTACTGGGCGTCGTAGGCTTCGCTGGCCTTCATGCCGGCGTCGAGCAGCGTCGATTTGGCCAGGCCGGTGCGTTTGATGTAAGCGGCGGCGGCACTCGGCGGTTCGCCGACGTTGATCGGGAAATAAGCGACCGTGCCGTCGGTGTATTTTCCCGCGATGGCGTCGACCTTGGGCATTTCCTGCACGCAGGACGGGCACCATGTCGCCCAGAAATCCAGGACGACGGTTTTGCCCTTCAGGTCGTCCAGATTCACCGTTTCGCCCGCAAGGTTCGGCAGACTGAGCGGCGGCGCAACCCGGCCGAGCCAACCGTTAAAGCCTTCGCCGTATTTGCTGCTTTTCGGCCCGCCACGCGTGACGACGTACGCAAAAACAATGACGACGACAACGCCAACGACGGCCGCCACGATCGCTTCGACTCGGGAAGACTTACCCATCATGCCGCCTGATCATACGCCGCAAAGCGTCGGCGCGATGTTCAAGCCGCCTTCGTCTGCGGCATGACCACCATCCCGGCGTGGTAGCGAACCACGCGGTTTCGGCCGCCGTATTTGGCGCTGTACATCGCGAGATCGGCGTTGGCGATCAGTGCGTCGGGGTTGGCCGGATCGTTCTCGGCGACGCCGACGCTGCAGGTGATTTTCAGCGACGATTTTCCCTGAGAAACGTTCATCGCCTCGACGGCATGCCGAATGCGTTCGGCAAGGACCATGGCGCCATTGGCATCAACGCCGGGCGTGAGGATTGTGAATTCTTCGCCGCCGTACCGTGCGACAACGTCTTCTTTTCGGGTAATGCCGTGCAGGACTTCGCCGACGGCGCGAAGCACGTCGTCGCCAGTCGCGTGGCCGTACAAGTCGTTGACGGCTTTGAAGTGATCGACGTCGATCATGACACAAGCGAGCGGCTGGAAGCGGCGGCGGATCAGCGCCTGCTCACTCGCCAGGCGTTCGTCGAGGAACGTGCGGTTGCGCAGCCCGGTCAGGCCGTCAATCTGTGCGCGTTCCTGCAGCATGTCGAACAGGTATTTTGACCTGAGCGTCGCACGAACGCGGGCCTGAAATTCGGCGGGATGAAACGGCTTGACGATGTAGTCGGCGGCACCGAGGTTCAGCCCCGCGACACGGTCTTCCGGCGAGCCGGCACCGGTGAGGAAGACGATCGGAATGCGGCAGCAGGCTTCGTCGCCCTTCAATTGCCGGCAAAGGTCAAAGCCGGACAGATCGGGCATGTCGACGTCGAGCAGAATTAAATCCGGCTGCCACGAGACGGCCATGGCGTGCCCGGCGGCGCTCGTGGACGCGGCGGCGACTTCGACGGAATCACTCTTGAGCCAGGCTTCAACGAGCCTGTGCATCTGCGACGAATCGTCAATCAGCAAAACCCGCTGTGGCATGTATCGGCCCTTGGTGTCGACGCAATTATGATGCGGCGAAAACGCAACTAAAGCGTTCATCGACCAATCAAGGCCCCGACTGAACATGCGATTTCTACCCGGTGGTTTTCACTTTATCGGACGCCGGCCAGCGTCGGCTCGCTGGCGGTATGCGTCGCGATCGCGGCCAATAGCGTGTCGTGATCAACCGGTTTGACCAGGTGTGCACAGCAACCCGCGGCCAGACTCTGCTGCTGGGCCTCAAGCGTGCCGTGAGCGGTCAGCGCGATAACGGGCGTTCGTACGCCGTGCTGGCGAAGGGTGGCCGTCGCGACACATCCGTCCATTTCGGGCATTTGCATGTCCATCAGCACAAGATCGAAGGGTTGCCCCGCGTCTCGCGCCGCCAGTGCGGAGTCGACGGCGATTTTTCCGTTCTCGACGATCGTGCAGTCGATTCCTGCGTGCTGCAGGTAGAAACGGATCAGGCGCTGGTTGTCCGGCCCGTCTTCGGCCAGCAGCACGCGCAGGCCGGCACGAAGCGGCGCGTCGACGCCTGCCTGTGACGGTGCCGACTCCGCACATTCCGGCGCGGCGACAGTGACGACGAACGTCGCGCCTTTTCCGAATTCGGAATCGACATCGATCGTTCCGTCGAGCATTTCGACGAGCCGTTTACTGATCGCCAGGCCGAGCCCGGTGCCGCCGAAGCGCCGCGTTGTGCTGGCGTCGGCCTGCATGAACGGCTCGAAAAGACGCGGCATCTGCGACGCACTGATGCCAATGCCCGTGTCGCTAACGACAAACCGAACGCCCGGTTTCTGGTCCCGCATCACACACGGTCCGAGCGAAATATCGATCCGCCCCGCGGCCGTGAATTTGATCGCATTGCTGACGAGATTCAGAAGCACCTGGTGAAGCCGTGTCGGATCGGAAATCACCCGCTTCGGCGTTGCCGGGTCGACCGAAATGTTCAAAGCCAGTCGTTTCTCTTCGGCCCGGGAAATGGTCACCGTTCTGACATCTGAAAGTACCCGGGCGGGGTCGCATTCGATCTGCTCGATGTTCATCTTGCCGACTTCGATTTTCGACAAGTCCAGAATGTCATTGATCAATGCAAGCAGGTGCTGGCCTTGCCGGGCGATGGTTTCGATACTGTGCTGGCGTTCGGATTCCGGAACGCGATTGTTCTGAAGAAGATTCGCAAACCCAATAATTGCAGCCATTGGGGTGCGAATTTCGTGGCTGATGTTCGCGACGAACGCGCTCTTGGCTTTGCTGGCTTCCTCGGCGTAGGCGCGCGCGACGATTAACTCGGCGTTGCTGTGCTCGAGCTGCGTTTTCGCCTCGAGCAACCGGCTGGCGTAGGCCTGGAGATCCTGCTCCTGCTGGCGGCGTTGGGTAATGTCCTGGACCTGGCTGACCAGGTAGAGCGGGCGGTGTTGATCGTCCAGCACCACGCCGACGTTAAGCAACACCCAGACGATCTGTCCGTTCCGGCGAATGTAGCGTTTCTCCATCGCGTAGTGGCGACGCTCTCCACGCAGCACGGCTTGCAACAGGTCGACGTCAGTGGCCAGGTCGTCCGGGTGCGTGATGTCCTGGAACGTCAGGGCGAGCAGTTCTGCTTCGCTGTAGCCGGTGATTTGGCAGAATTGTCCGTTGACGCGCATGAGGCTGCCGTCGGGCCTTACCAGCGCCATGCCGATGGCACTTTCTTCGAACGCATTGCGGAAAATTTCCTGACTCTCGCGTTGGGCCTGTTCTGCTTTGCGTCGGCGGTCGATGTCCTGCACGGTGCCGATCATTCGCTTGGTGCCGCCCTCTTCGGTGCGTTCGATGACCAGGCCGCGGAGGTGGCACCACTTCCAGACGCCGCTCGCCGTCCGCATGCGAATCTCGGCGGTCAGCAGTTCGGTTTGGCCGGACAAGACCTGCTGGCGTTTGAAATCGAGGGTCGGCAGGTCTTCGGGGTGGATGAGCTTCAGCCAGTTTTCCGGCGTGGCCTCCGGGCTGTCGGCGGTGTAGCCCATCATCTGGGTGTACGACTCGGAGTAGTACATCTTCTGCCCGAGATGAAACTCCCACAGGCCGTCGCCGGTCGCTTCCAGCGCCAGTGCGAGCCGACGTTCGCTCGTCTCCAGCTTTTGCCTTGCCGCTTCGAAAGAATGGAGCAACTCCCGCGCCGCCTCCGCCAGTGCCGGGGAAGTCTGCGGTTGTTCCAGCAACACCGCGAAGTTTTCCAGAAGCGTTTTCATGATCAAAAGCAAAACGCCACGGCCGGACCGTGGCGTTTGTTTGAGTTTATCGGCAAAACGGGGCTCAGAACATCTTCATCTGGTCTCGTTCGAGCCCCAATTTGCCCGTCGCCTGTTCGATGGGGATTTTGTATTCGCCCGTCCAGCAAGCTGTGCAGGCGTCGGCGGCGGGCACGGCACAGGCTTCCAGCAGGCCGTCCAGGGAGAGGTACGCCAGGCTGTCGACTTCGATAAAATCCCGCACCTCGTCCAGCGTCCGGCGGTGGGCAATCAGCTGTTCCGGCGACGCGAAGTCAATGCCATAAAAACACGGATGCCGGATCGGCGGGCAGCTGATGCGGAGGTGAATTTCTTTCGCCCCCGCGCGGCGGAGGGCGCGCATCTTCGAACGCGTCGTCGTGCCACGCACTACCGAGTCATCGACGACGACAATTCGCTTGTCGCGGACCAGGTCGCTGATGATGTTGAGCTTGAGATTCACCGCCCGGTCACGGGCTTTCTGGTCCGGCAGAATGAATGTGCGGCCGACGAAGCGGTTCGGCACGATCGCCTCAAGAAATTCCACGCCCGACGCCTTGGCGAAACCGAGTGCCGCCGTCCGGCCGCTGTCGGGCATCGGGATGACGCAGTCGGCGTCGACGGCCGATTCCTTCGCGAGCTGCCGCCCGAGGGCTTCGCGGACTTTCTGGACATTGTTCCCGAACACCCGGCTCGCGGGGTTCGCAAAGTAAACGTGCTCGAACACGCACCGTGCACCCGGCGGCAATTGCTGCGGCTCGGCGAAGCGGCGGCTCGTCACGCCGGCATGGCTGATCGTCACGATCTCGCCCGGCTCGACGTCGCGGACGAATTCCGCGCCGATCGCATCAAACGCACACGTCTCACTCGCAACAACAAACTGCCCTTCCGGCAACTTGCCGATACTCAACGGCCGAACGCCCCACGGATCACGGGCGGCTTCGATCCGGTCCGGGAACAAGAACAGCAGCGAATACGCCCCCTGCAGCATCCGAAGCACGTGCGGCAGCGGGTCACGCAGGTTCACGTGCTGCGGGTCGGCCATCAGATGGATGATGATTTCAGTGTCGGTCGTGCTCTGGAAGATGTGCCCCTGCCGCTCGTACTCCTCACGCATGATGTTGGCGTTGATGAGGTTGCCGTTATGGGCGATGGCGACGGGGCCGATGCGGTGCTCGCGGAGCAGCGGCTGGGCGTTACAGAGTTTGCTCGAGCCGGTCGTCGAATAGCGGACGTGCCCGATCGCGCCGTGGCCGGCGAGTTCTTCGGCGAGGAGTCGCGGGTTGAAGACCTGGCTGACCAGGCCCATGCCGGTGTGACCAGCGAGTTCTCGGCCGTTGGTCACGGCGATGCCCGCCGATTCCTGGCCGCGGTGCTGTTGCGCAAAGATGCCGACGTAGGCGAGTTGGGACGCGGTCGGCGTGCCCCAGACGCCGAATACGCCGCACTTTTCCTTCATTTCGGTTTCTTCGACGCTCAAAACGGGAAGAGGACGGCCCATAGGAGTCTCGCTAACACTACTTAAACACGCCCCGCCGTGCAAAGCATTGCGGCGGAGTGTGGCAGAAAGACGATGCCGACGCCCGGCTCAGTTCGTGCCGTCACCGGCATCCGGTGGCGGTGTCTCTGAGCCAGTGGAGTCGATTGTAACCGTAGTTCGCGCCGCGAGGTCACCGAGTCTTTGCCCGGTCGGCGTAAACAGGACGATGAACATGGGCAAAACGAGTTGGATCTCCAGCAGCCGCAGCAGGTTCCGCATGAGGATCTGCCCCGCGGTCGCCCGGGTTCCGTCGATCGACAGCACCTTTAATCCCAATAGCCACTTGCCCAAGGACCGCCCGAACGCCACTTCACAGGCGGCGACATGGGCCAGGTAGCCGAGCAGCGACAGGTAAGTCGCCAGCACGACCGGCAGGCCGCTGCCCCGGGCGTCTTCGAGTGTGCCGCCGAACGCGGAAAAGACCCAAACACCGATCGCCACGCACGGACCGGCGTCAATCACGGCGGCGGCGAAGCGGCGGACGATCAGGGCGGGCGTCAGCGAACCGGCGACGCTCAACGGCTCTTCCGGCCGATTCCGAAGCGCGCGAAGCGTCAGCACCGTCAGGGCCGCCAGGACGAGCAGATTGATCCACTCCCCCTCCTGCTGCGCCTGCCGAGGCCGAACCGGGTCGGGTACGGCGACGGGGCCGAACGGCGAACCGAGGCCGCCGTCGTCGACCGTCGTCTGCTCGATCTTGCCGTCTTTCAGGTGAAACAGCTTCAGCACGGGGCCGGCCATCAGCGTTTCGCCCATGCGCGGCAACTGCTGCATCTTCACCGGCGGGCCTGGGAAAAGCAGCGAAAGCCCTGTCTCACGCATTTTGATCGAAAGCACCGGCTTATCGGTATCGGGCACGAAGGCGTAAGACCCGACGAACCACGCCGACTGTGGCACTTCAATCGAAGGCCCGACTTTCCAGCCGCCGTCCGTCAGTCGCATCAGATTGATCGCCTGCGACCGCAGATAAGCAATCCACGGCTCACCGGCGATCACGCCGATCTCAAACGCGTTCATCGCCACGCCGTCAGGCAGTGTCTGGGCGATCGACCAGCCGTCCTGCTCCCGCCATTTCAGCAGACTGCCGCTGTTATTCGGCCCCTCGGCGATCGCCCAGAGGGTGCTGCTGCCATCGGAAGCGATTTTTCGCAGGCGATACCCGTCCGGCGGCTTGGGCCCGCCGACACTGGCACCGTCCCACGCCAATCGCCATGACCCGTCCTCGGCAAGCAGGGCAACGCGGTCTTCGACCGCGGCGACGTCAACGAATTTGCCGCTCAGTCGCAGCGATTCGACCCAGACGCCCTTCAGCGGGTCCGCCAGCCGCCGGACGATCGTGCCGACTGGCTTGTCCTTTGTCGTGTCGGTGCAGATCAGCCAGGTCTGCTCGCCCTCGCCGATCGGCTGAACGGCGGTAATTTCCGCACGGACGGCCGACACCGCGAAGACCAACAGCCACGCAAATGCACAAAAAATCCAGCGGTTCATTCGGTTACCGATCGAGGGATTCACGCTTGGTCCCTTCCGGCGGTTCGGGCAGTACAAATGTCCGCTCGCTCGGCGCCTTGCCACGCCGCTGTTCGAGCGTCGAGAGGCGAAGCTCGAACGTCGAGCCGGTGTCGGTAAATAGCAATTCAAATTTCGACGGGAACATCACCGGCGGCGCATACCCTTCAACGGGCTTGGGCTGGCTGGGAATCGCCCGCAGCACCACTCGGCCCGCGGCGTCGTAGAGCAGAACCCGTGTAGGCACGAGCGACGTGCGGTCGTACCAGACTTCCTTCTGCACCGCCCAGCGGTCACGCAGACGCAGACTCCAGGTCAGCATGTAGCAGTCATCATCATGATTGAAACGCAGCGTCGGGAAAGGCTGCCCGAGAAGGTCGGCGGAAATCGGCTTAAGGCCGAGCACTTCCGCGAGAACGTCCGGCCGGATCGGCAGCGAGGACGCCAGATCGTTCGGCTCCGCGGCGAGCGTGCCGGTGTACATCACGTCCTGCTTCGGCAAGTGCAGCCAGTAGTCCTGACTGTTCGCGCCGACATCGAACATGAGTTGGCCGAAGACCGTGCCGCGTAACCGCAGATTCTGCGGCGGCATGAGCAGGAGCGTGACGTCGCCATCGCCGCCGTCATGTTTTTTGGTTTTCGGGTCGACAAAATCGGCTGAAAAACCGCCTTCCGCCCGCAGGCTGACGAGCCGGGCGTTGCGCGTATTCAACTCGTCGATCAGCGACCGCAAGTCAGACGTTGGCCCGTAATACGGCGGCTTGGGCGGTTGTGACTTCACGCAACAGCCGCCAACAAACGCCGCGGCCGCGAGCACCGGGAGAAGTCGGCGCATTACAACTCCTCATTCATGATCTGCCCGAGTTGCTGGCTGACGGCCGTCACCTGTTCTTCGGTGAGGTGGGGATTGCGCAGAATCAGTTTGCCGTCAAAGCCCTTGCGGCGGACGACCCAGACGTCATGGCCGTCAATGTGCTCATTGGCCTCGTACACCAGCAGGCGTTTGCGCATGAGAATGAGGCCGAGTACGAAACGGAAATGGACTTTGTGCGGCTCGTCGGTGTCGGCCAGACGTTCGAAGAGCTGCATCAGCACTTCGTCATCGACGAACGGTTTTTTCTTCACGGCGTCGGGCTTGGGCATCACCGCGCGCCAGTACGCCAGCGACTGCGAGTGATCGACGCTCGGCCATTGGTCGATAGAAACGTCGACGCGCTCCAGACCTTCCGGCGACTCTTTGAGCATCGCCATGAAGGCGTCGCCCGGCGCGATTTCCACGCCGCTGACGGCGCACTTGCCCATCGGTCGGCTGACGGAATATCCCGGCATGCCCGGCTTGGCGGCGGCTGAACTCATGCCGATCACTCTACCACAAACGACCGCTCACCCGTACCGCCGTCGCCGACCACGAACCGGACTTGTCCCAGGCACTTGGGGCAGCGGCCGGTGTAGGTCTTGCCGTCGGCGTTTCGGTAAACGCGCTGGTAGACACTGCAGCATTTGAAGAAGACAGAAATGAACGGCCGACCACCGTGCGACATCTGCGGCCGCATCGGCGAAGCGGATTTTGAAGACGGCGATTTTGGCGGCGGCTGAGCCGGCTCGGGTTCCGTGCCGCGCAGGCTGGAGATGTCGAGAATATAGTCGCGCGAGTCGCTCACGGTGCACCAGGCCGACAGGGTCGATCTTTAATTAGATCGGCTCATCGCGGCGGTTAGCTTACCGATTCTTGCGACACCCTCGGCCAAAACCCGCTGACAATCAGCCTGTAATTCGGCCTTTTTGACGTCCGATACTTCGCCGAGGTTCGCCCGAACATTGTGAACGCTCGCCCGGACCGCCGCCATGGCGAGTTCGCCACAGACGGCTAAATCACTGGCGAGCCAGACGTTGCTGGTCGGCGCGACTTTGATCGCCAGTTCAAGAATCGCCAACGCCGTCGCCCCGATCGCCTGCGGAACGGCAATGCAGGCGTCAACAAGTTTCGCCGTGTCGCCGCCCGCTTTTTTCGTGGCTGAAAGTTCCTGAAAGGCCGCCTGATCCTCGGCCATCAGTTCCAGAAGCACGCCGCGGGCGCGTGTGAACTCCGCCAGGATTTCCGTGTTGAACGCCGAGTGCTGCGCGAGGTCTTTTTTGCTGACCGAATACTGCAGCACCATCTCGCCCATTGACGCTGCCAGTGCCCCGGCGAGCGCCGCGACCGCACCGCCACCCGGCGTCGGTTGCTTGGCGGCGGCGGCGGCGAGGAAGGCGTCGATCGTCGTCTGTTTGTCGTGCATTATTCGCTGCCGGTCGACTCGTGCTCGACTTCGTTCAGGTAGGTCAGCGCCCGTTCCAGTTCGCTCTTCAAATGGCGAACGCGAAGCAGGCTTTTGACGCGGGTGAGCAATTCGAACTTGTTCACCGGCTTGGAGACGAAATCGTCGGTGCCGCACTCGGCGGCCTGTTCGATGTCGCCGAGTTCATTCAGCGCCGTCACCATGAGGATCTGGATGTCCTTGGTAGCGGGGTCGCCCTTGAGTTTTCGGCAGACCTGAAAGCCGCTCATGCGCGGCATCATGACGTCGAGCAAAATAAGGTCCGGCGGATTGGCGGCGACTTTTTCCAGCGCCTCAATCCCGTCGTACGCCATCTCGACTTTGATCGGCAGCGATTCGAGGAACGCCGCCAGCAGTTCGACGTTCTGCTGATTGTCGTCGACGATCAGCACCGTGGAGTTCGGCAAAAACGATTCCGCCGAGGCGGCTTCGGTAGCGGCGTCAGGGCCGGGCGTGGGGTTGGTGTCGGTCATGATTTGAGTCTCCGGCCGAAATTCGAATCAGCCGGGAAGTCTATGAACGCCGGGGGCGTCCGTAAAGGTTAGGCGTTCGTAACAGCAGCGGCATGCCTGCCGAACAGGGTCATCTGGTGAGCACGGTCGATCGTCACGTTGAGCAATTGCCCCTTCAGTGACAGGTCGCCGTCGAAGACGACGATCTGGTCGCCCCGGGTGCGGCCGACGAGTTGGGTTTCTGCGGGCTTTTCAGGCCCACTGAAGTGAGCCTGCCGGGAAAAGCCGGCACCGAGTTCAACGCCGTTCTGCGCTTTTTGACGCCGGGCGACGAGTTTGCTTTCGCCTTCAACGAAAACCTCCAGCGTCTGCCCGACCATCGCGGCGTTGTTCTCAGCGATGACTTCGCTTTGCACGTCCAGCAGCCGATTGTTGCGACGGCGTTTTACTTCCTCGGGGATGTCATCCTCAAACCGATCAATCGCGATCGTCCCGGGCCGCGGGCTGTACTTGAAAATGAAGCTGTTCTTGAACTTCGCGTAGCGAACGATGTCACAGCACTGCTCGAACTCTTCTTCGGTTTCGGTCGGGAAGCCGACGATGAAATCGCTTGCGATAGCGACGTCGGGCATACGTTCGCGGGCCCGGTCGACGAACTCGCGGTACTGCTCGATCGTGTAACCGCGGTTCATCAGCTTCAGCATGCGGTTGTTGCCGTGCTGGGCCGGGGCGTGCAGGTAGCGGCAGATGCGTTCGCAGTCGCGCATCGCGTCGAGGGCGTTGTCGTCAAAATCACGAGGGAAACTGGTGACAAACCGCAATCGCGGCAGGTCAGGCGTGGCTTCATGGACGGCGTAGAGCAGGTCGGCGAAAGTCGTCCGCCGGCCGTCGCCGTGGTCGTAGGCGTAGTGATTGATCGTCTGGCCGAGCAGCGTCACTTCCTTCGCGCCGGCGTCCACGAGTTTGCGGACTTCCTCAATAATATTCGCCGGCGGCCGGTGCACTTCCGGGCCGCGGGTGTAAGGGACGACGCAGTAGGTGCAGAACTTGTTGCAGCCACGCGTGATTCGGACGTACGCACGGCTGACGTCATCACCCGGCGAAACGGCGCGGCTGAGGTCGAGCAGTTCCAGTTCGTCGCGTGCGACTTGCAGCGTCGAACTCCGACGTACCGTATTTCCCATCAAAGCGATCTGTCGCTCGGGTACAGGCTCACTTAAGTGAGCCTGCCGGGTGGTCACCGCGTTGTGGACCATGCCGGGAAGTTTGTCGAGTTCGGCGGGCCCGCAGAGGATGTCGACGTGCGGGTTCCGTTTGAAGAGGTCCGCCCCTTCGCGTTCGGCCATGCAGCCGATGACGCCGAGGACGAAGTTCGGGTCGGTCGCCTTGCGTTCGCGAAGCTGGCCGAGGCGGCTCCAGACCTTCTGTTCGGCGTGCTCGCGGACGCTGCAGGTGTTGAAAATGACGACATCGGCGGTGTCGCGGTCGTCGGTCGGCTCGTAGCCTTGCCCGCGCAATTGGCCGAGAACGAGCTCGGAATCGAGCACGTTCATCTGGCAGCCGAAGGTTTCCAGGTACAGCTTCTTGGGCATATTTGGCCCGACATTTTGCCGAATTGTGCCCGGTTTAACAAATGCCGCACGGGCGGCGGTGCATTCGGGGGCAATTTGCCGTACACTCTTTCGCTCGCTTCGGGGGGCCTTTCCTCCGCGGCGGACACTCGAACGGGCCTGACGACCGCATGTTGATTGCCATCTGGGACACGGCCGCTTTTCTCTTCGCCGCACTCGATAACGGACGCCCCACCGACGCGTCGCGCCTGCGGGACGCCTTGCGGGCAACTTTCGGCGAAACCGCTTGTGAAAAGGCGACCGATTCCGTCATCGACCTTCACCTGCCGGAGAATCCCACCGTTGACGCCGCGGTGCTCAAGCTCGGCATCGTCGATGCCGCCGATCTCCTGGCCAAGCTGGAACTTACGGCCGATCTCAGCCCGTCCGTCCGCTTCTGGGCGGTGCTCGCCCGGATCGCCCGCGATTGTGTCGTTCATCAGCAGTTCTATCCGTCCATCCGGCGGGAAGGCGATTCGCTGACCGCCATCTGGCAGCCGCTGATCGGCAATAAAGACGAAGTGCTGCGGCTGGAAAAGTTCGCCGCCAGCCTGCCCGCCGTCTGCCGCGCCGTGCCGCTTCTGAAGGATGCGCCACCCGCTTCGTCTGGTCGAAACCTTCCTGAGCGAAACGACCGACGCCCTGGTCCGCCGCGCCGCCCGGACCGACGAATTTTTCCTGCGTGTCCACCAGCGCCCGGCCGCCATTGACGTCCGCTGGCTCTCCGCCTTGCTCGGCGACAACCGCAAAATCGAAGGCGACGACTTCGAACTCCGCAAGCTCGCCGACGACGTCTACCAATGGCTCACGCCCATCACCGACGCCGGCGAACAGTCCGCCAACAAGCTCGGCTTCCGCATGAGTGAGCCGCCGGAAGGCGAAACGAGCTGGGCGGTGGAATTCCGCCTCGTCGGCGACGGCGACGTGCCGAGCATTCTCACGGCCGAAAATCTCTGGAAGCAGCAGGCGAGCCCGCTCACCAGCCTCGGGCGAACCATCGGCGAACGCCAGAACAAGATGCTGGAAGACCTCAAGGCCGCCAGCCAGCACTTCCCGCCGCTCGAACGCATTCTCCAGACCGAACAGCCGACGGGCATCATTCTCACGCCCGTCGAAGCGTTCGCGTTCATGCGGACCTGGGCGATCGAACTCGAAGACGCCGGCTTCCACGTCGACGTCCCTGACTGGGCCACGCCCGAGCAAGGCGAACTCAGCCTGCGCCTCTCGCTCACGCCCGTCGAACACGACGACGAAACCCTCGAAGGCGTCGGCCCGGACGGCGGGCAGAACGGACACGCGCTCTCCGCCGGCGGCCGCGTCGGGCTCGATTCGCTCGTCCGTTTCGATTGGCGCGTCGCCGTCGGCCAGCAGCAGCTCACGCCGGCGGAATTCGAACAGCTCGTCAATCAGCAATCGCCCCTCGTGCGGTTCCGCGATCGCTGGATCCAGATCGACCTGGAAGCGGCCAAAAAAGCCCAGGCCGCGATGGAAAAGAACGCCAACGGCAGCCTGACGCTCGGCGAGGCGTTCCGCGTCGCGTACGGCCTGGCGGGCGACGCCGGCGTGCCCGTCAGCGGCCTCACCGGCAGCGACTGGATCGACCGCCTGCTCAGCCAGGCACCCGACGGCGCGATGGGCGAACTGCCCCAGCCGCCCGGCTTCAAGGGCGAACTCCGCCCCTACCAACTCCGCGGCCTACAGTGGATGGCGTACCTCGACCGGCTCGGCCTGGGCGCTTGCCTCGCCGACGACATGGGTCTCGGTAAAACCATCCAATTCATCAGCCTGCTGCTGCAGGAACGCCAGGCACCGGTCAACGGCAAATCGCCGGACGGCCCGACGCTGCTGTTCGCCCCGGCGAGCGTGGTCGGCAACTGGACGCGCGAACTCGCCCGCTTCGCGCCCGATCTCAAAGTCATGGCGCACCACGGCCCCGACCGCCTGCACGGCGACGCCTTCGTCGAAGCCGCCAACGCTCACGACGTCGTCCTCATCGGTTACGCCCTCGCCCACCGCGACCAGACCGATCTTCGCCGCGTGAAATGGCACCGCCTGGCGATGGACGAGGCGCAGAAGGTCAAGAACCCGCAGGCCGCCAGCAGCATCGCGATTCGCTCGCTCACCGCCCATCGCCGCGTGGCCCTGACGGGTACGCCGATCGAAAATCACCTCAGCGAGCTCTGGTCGATTATGGAAGTGCTTAACCCCGGCCTGCTGGGGACGGCCGGGCAGTTCCGCGAACGCTTCGTCATCCCCGTCGAACGCATGGCCGACCCGAAGCGCGGGCAACTGCTGCGTGAACTCATTCGCCCGTTCGTTCTGCGTCGCACGAAGCAAGACCCGGAAGTCGCCGTCAACTTGCCGAGCAAGATGGAAATGCGGGTCTTCACGGAGTTGAAACCCGAACAGGCCGCGATGTACGAACGCATCACCGCGGACATGCTGACGAGCGTGGAAAATGCCAGTGGCATCCAACGCCGCGGCCTTATCCTCGCGGGCCTGACGCGTCTCAAGCAAGTCTGCGATCACCCGGCATTGCTGACGCCGGACAACAAGCACATCGAAGGCCGCAGCGGTAAGTCGGAGCGGCTGATCGAGATGCTCGAAGAAGTGCTCGCCGAGGGCGAAGCGTCGCTCGTCTTCACGCAGTTCCGCGAGATGGGCCACCTGCTGGAAAAACTCATCCACAGCCAGCTCGGCCAGACGCCACTCTTCCTCCACGGCGGCGTGCCCGTGAAAGATCGCGACAAGATGATCCAGGAATTCCAAACGCCTGGCACGAAGCACCGCATCTTCATCCTCAGCCTCCGCGCCGGCGGCCTGGGCTTGAACCTGACTGCCGCCAATCACGTTTTCCACTACGACCGCTGGTGGAACCCGGCCGTCGAAGCCCAAGCCACCGACCGCGCTCACCGCATCGGCCAGCAGAAAATCGTGCAGGTGCACAAGTTCGTCAGCATCGGCACGGTGGAAGAGAAGATCGACAAGCTGCTCGCCGACAAAACGCAGCTTGCGGAAAACATCGTCACCAGTGGCGACCAGTGGCTGACGAACCTGTCGACTGACAAGCTGAAAGAATACCTGTCGCTGTCGACCCAAGCCGTGGAGGAAGTGTCATGACCGACGACCTCAACCCGATCGAAAACGACATCGACGACACGCTGGACGACGACACGCTCTCGGACCTTGGCGTAGACGTAGACGAATTCGCCGACGAAGTAGCCGCGGCGGAAACGGCACCCGATGCCATCGCCGAAACCGTTGGCTTTTTTGATGCGGGCGTTGACGCGCTGCAGCTGGACGACCTTCAGCTCGAAGGCCGCGTCGGCGTGTTGGAACGGCTCGGGCCGGCGCACTTCCGCAGCAAGGGGTTCAGCTTCATGGGCTTCCTGCAGACGGTCTACGAACACGTCGCTGGCGAGGTCAGCGGCAAACCGAAGCCGACCGAGTCGTAAATCAAAACTGCTTCAAAATCCTAGCGTCAGCTGCCCGCCGACGCCGCTGCCGTCGTCGGTTTCAACGCACAGCCAATCGGTCGGCGTGTACCGTTCGGCGAGCACCAGGCGCGACGCGATTCTCGCATCGCGGGTGAATAGCTCACGCACGAGCACCGGGCAATTGCAGTCCTGACTGCGGTGCAGCAACACCACGTGCTTCGGCAGCCGCCGGCCTCGGTGGCGGTCAAAGATACTCTTGACGGCCGCCAAGGCCTGTTCGTTCGACAGGTGCCCGTAACCGCCGGTGATCCGCCGCTGCAAAAACCACGGCCGCCCGCTGTTGCGCTGCATGTCCGGGTCGTAATTGCTCTCGATGGCGAGCACGTCAAGATCGGCAAACTGTTCGATCATCGCCGCGGGCACGTGGCCAAGGTCGGTCGCGAAGCCCATGCGTCCGCCGAACCCTTCGATCACAAACCCGTAGCTCCCGGTGTCGTCATGCGCGAACGCGATCGGCTGGCACGCCAGCCCGTCGACCGGCGAAAATCCGCCCGTGAACGGCCGAACCAGGCTGCCAAGTTCACAGGCGATTTTGTCGTCGATGTCTTCCGCGTGGTCGGCGGCGCAGTGGACGGTGATGCCACGCTTCACGAAGTGCTTGCACCAGTGCCGACGGAAGTGATCGGCGTCGAGATGGGTGAGGACGACGGCGCGGATGTCATCGAGCGTCACGCCCGTGCCGACCATCGCCCGCGCCAGCGACCGCGGCCCGAGGCCGGCGTCGATCAACACCACACCGGCCGGCGTGCGCAGCAGCGAGCAGTTGCCCGACGATCCAGAAGCTAAAACACAAAGGGCCAGCGACATCCGTGTCGGTTAGAGGATACCGGGTTCGGCGGGAGCGTGCTGGAAAATCGACTTTGGAAATGCCCTGTTTCCACGCCTTGACAAAATTCGTGAATCCCCGACAATGGCCCGCCCAAACACGCAGTCGTAGCTCAATTGGATAGAGCACGAGCCTACGAAGCTCGGGGTTGCAGGTTCGATCCCTGCCGACTGCATTTTTTCCTTTCCGTAGACTCTACTCTCCGTCTTTTCTCCATCACATTGGCAATATTTCGTCCGGAATTCTTCCGAAAGCGATTTTGTCGTCCATGTGTTCCCGACAAGAGTGCATCGAGCCAAAAAACATGGTGTGTGGACCGTAACGGCGATTGATCTGGTCCATTGCAAACGATAATCGCCGCGGACGATCAAGCGCGTCAAAAAGCGTAGCAGGCACATTCGCATCACGCTCCAGGCCGCTCAGATCGACGGAAACCTTCATCGGTGAGCCTACGAATTCACGGCGTTCCACCAAATGCTGCCGCATCTTCTGCCGGCGTTGCCAAAGCCGGGCGAATTGAGTCAGTATGGTCGGTGTGTCCTGAACGCCGTTGAGTCCGATCCGGTCTGCCCAGACACGTCCGCAATCGTGACGAATGCAGAGACTTAAGCCGAAGGCAAAATAACCATAATGCCGAATACGTGAGGCGGCCTTACATAGAAGGCGAATCATCATCGCGCGTGCCCCCTCTTCGTTACGGTATTTCGGCTCGAGCACGTTGGAATGACCGACTACGCTTCGGTGATTGCCGGGTTCTGGCACGTCGATACCGTGAAAACCGTACCACCAGTGTTCACCCGTTACAGACCCCCAAATCCGACGCGCCTCCGGACGGGAAATCGCCCAGAGATCGGCCACAGTATGAACACCGGCGCGTTCGAGTCGGGCCTCCATCGCCTCGCTGATACCGGGAAGATCGCGCATCTCATGATCGGCAAGTTTGTTCGGAAGTTGATCGACATTCAGAACAGTCAGGCCATCTGTTTTTTGGGAATCGGCGGCAATCTTGGCGAGCAATCGCGTCGGCGCAATGCCTGCGGAAGCCCGAATGCATGCACCGACATTTTTGGCGATCTGCCCTTTCACCCGCCGAACCAGATCTGTCGCAACTTCGATCGATTCTTCGGCCGGCATCAAGCGCACCGACCATTCGTCGATCGAGTAGACCTTGCAGACCGGCACATGCAGATCGCATGCGTCTAACAACTTTCGGTGCACCTTCACGTACTCGGCCGGCCGCGCTTTGAGGATAGCGATGTCCGGGCACATTTCCCGCGCCTGCCAGACCGGTGTCCCGGTCTTACAGCCCGCCCGCTTTGCCTCTAGGCTGGCAGCAATCAGCGATGTCGATTCCGACTCGACGGGAATAACGCCCACCGGCCTCCCCTGCAGGTGCGGATGGGCGTTCTGCTCCACCGACGCAAAAAAGCTGTTCATATCAAAAAACAGCCAACGCAACGGCGGAAGAAATCGACCATCCATGACACAAACAAATACCTAACAAAAAACAAATTGCAAAACTTTTCTTCCTGCCCCGACATTTCGAAATCCCGGCAATATGTTCAGATTTAGCGCGAGGGCCTGCAGCCAGAACACAACACCATAAAATGCGGTCATTTATCTGTCGCAACGGTATGTAGACGGCACACTGGTTCAGAGCGGAGTGAACGGCGAATGCAGACTTTAGACTGGACGATTGTCGTCGGCTTTCTCGCCCTCATTCTGGCCGTCGCGTTGTACACCAAGCGGTTTGTCCGGAGTGTCGCCGATTTTCTTTCCGGGGGACGCTGCGCCGGCCGTTATCTGCTGGCCAACGCACGCGGCGAATCCGACTCCGGCCTGGCGAACACAATGAGCAAATTCGAGATCATCATGGTCTCCGGCTTTGTTCTGAACTTCTGGGAAAAAATCAGCGTCCCCGTGCTGCTGCTCATCGGCATCACGGGGTTTGTCGTTTATCGGTTTCGCGAAACGCGAGCGCTGACGCTGGCGCAGTTTTTCGAACAACGATATAGCCCTCGATATCGCTTATTCATGGGGGCCCTCGCGTTCATCAGCGGCATCCTGAACTACGGCATCTTCCCGGCGATCAGCGCCCGCTTTTTCATCTACTTCCTCGGCCTGCCTTTGACGGTAGACGCCTTCGGGTTCGAAGTCAGCACGTTCGTGCTGATCATGGGCCTGTACCTGGCCACCACGGTGCTGCTGATCCTCGTCGGCGGGCAAGTGACGCTGATGGTGACCGACTGCATTGAGGGCATCCTGTCCCACGCGGCTTACATCGTCATCGTTGTTGCCGTCTTCTGGATTGTTGGTTGGCATCACATTGTCGACGTCATGAGCGCCACGCCGCCGAGCAAAAGCCTGATCAATCCATTCGATGCTCACGACGTCGAAGACTTCAACATCTGGTTCGCCATCATGGCGCTGCTGATGAGCATCTACACAACGATGGCTCTGCAGAACAAGCAGGGATTTAACTCCGCCGCACGAACACCGCACGAAAGCCGCATGGGGCATGTCCTGGGCCATTGGCGTGGCTATGCGCGGGCGCTGATGCTCCTGCGCTCGGCCTGTGCGTGACGACGTACATTCGCCATCCCGATTTCGCCGAGCAGGCCAAGCCGATTCACGCGACGATCGCCCAGATCGACGCCGGCAGCGTTAAGACGCCGAGCAAGGAAACCGTCGGCAGCCAGGCGTGGTTCGCCGACAAGCCGCACGTCCCGCAACTCCAACGCCAGATGGCCGCCCCGGTCACGCTCAGCCACCTGCTGCCGCCGGGCATTAAAGGCCTTTTCGTTGCGATCATGATCATGGGCCTGCTCGCGGGCGACGCGGGGCACTTGCACTCGTGGGGCAGCATTTTCGTGCAGGACGTCCTGCTGCCGATGCGGAAAAAACCGCTCTCCACCCGCGCGCACATCTGGGCGTTGCGCGGTGCTGTTATGTTCGTCGCGCTCTTCGCTTTCGGCTTCAGCATCGTTTACGCACAGAGTCAGTACATCGCTCTCTGGTGGGCGCTGACGGGCGGCGTTTTCACCGGCGGCGCGGGGGCGGCGATCATCGGCGGCCTCTACTGGAAACGCGGCACGACTCAGGCGGCCTGGGCGGGAACGTTGACCGGCTCGATCCTCGCGCTTGTCGGCGTCGCCATGACGAGCGATCAGGTCTGGCCGATCGTTCGCGACATGGCCGCCCGGGGGAATCTCAAACTGCCTCCCAAATTCTGGTTCAACGGCCTGCAAACCGCATTCATCGCGGCGATCATCGCTGTGCTGGTTTACGTCATCACCTCTCTGCTGACGAGCAAACGCGGCGGCTTTGACCTCGACGCCATGCTGCATCGCGATTCCCGTGACCCGATGGCACCCGTCACACCATTCGGGGACCGCTTCCGACTGAAAAACATTCTGAAATTCGACAGCAATTTCACCTTCTCCGACAAGATGGTGAGCGGCGGTATTTTCTGGTGGTCGATGCTGCTGCTGGCACTCAACGTTGTCGTGTCAGGCTGGAATATCACCTACGGACACTGGCCAACGTCATGGTGGGCGAATTACTGGGCCGTCACGGGCATCGCGCTGCCGTTTGTCATTGCGGTCGTGACGCTGGTGTGGTTTGGCATCGGCGGGTTCG
Organism: Tepidisphaeraceae bacterium; assembly: GCA_049840775.1. Lineage (GTDB taxonomy): Bacteria > Planctomycetota > Phycisphaerae > Tepidisphaerales > Tepidisphaeraceae > RYN-431. The sequence continues at coordinate 1,039,280 of JASGJJ010000005.1, read as the reverse complement.
TGGATATTCGGTCGTTTTTCCACACCCTGCGGACGATGAAACGCGACGCCGAGGACGACGGCCGCGTCGTTCATGCCGACGCGCTGACGAACACGCCGCCCGCGGAAATGCAGCCGACGATCGTCGAACGCGATACGCCGATCGCCGGCGAAATGAAGGCGCTGTCACCGCGGCCGTCGAAGTAACACTAACGCGGCGAGGCAGACCCAGAGCCTGCCTCACCGCGTCGTGCGGGTCAGTGGTCGTTTTCAATATTCAGCATCGGATTCCAGCCGTCTTTTCCGGACAGAACGGACTCGATCGTAATCGCCTCGGCCTCGGCCTTGGTGAGCTGTTTTGACCACGCGACGCGTTTTTCCGCGTTCGCGCCGGGACCGGTGCTGGCGAACTCGGCGTAGCGGGCGGGCTTGGGCTGGCCCTTGTCGTCTTTCCACTCGCTCCACCCCTCGGCCCGAATGTGCGGGCCCATGTCGCAGCGGATGAAGATCGTCGACGCCATCGGCCGCCAGGGCCGGCCGAGGTATGTCGGCACAGGTGCGTCGCCGCCACTGCCGGTGAACGGCTTGGGGTCGTGTGTCAGTTTGCAGTCGAGGAACACGTAGCCGTACGGCTCTTTTTCGTTCGTGCTGGCGGCCGTCACGTAGCCGCCGTTTTTGCTTTTCAGCTCACACCGATTGAAGACCGTCACACCGCGGCCGAAGATGAAATCGACTCTGCCTTCGATGTAGCAGTCTTCGTAATAGTGACGCCCGTCATTGTCGTACAGCGTGTCCTGCCAGCCGGTCAGACGGCACTTCCGAAAGACCAGCCGATCGCCCGCCGTTCGCAGCGCCACGGCCTGACCGATATCGCCGGCGGAGTTTTCGAAGGTGAGGTTTTCGCAGGTGATGTCTGAACCTTCGATGACCACACTCGCGCTGCCACGCGTGCCAATGTTATTGCCCTTTTCGTCTTTCTTTTGAGCGTAGTTGTCGAAGGTCAGCACGGTGTCCGCGGGCGTTTTGCCTGCGCCTCTGATCACGAGATTGCTGACGGATTTATCGATCTTTACGACCTGCTTGTATGTCCCGGGTTGAATGACGATCAGTTTTGGCGATTTATCGTTTTTCGGCAGTGCGTCGATCGCCGCTTGGAGCGTGGCGAAGTCGCCGCCGGTCGCCGCGACCGTGATGGGCTTCGTTTCGGCAGCAGTCGCTGTCGAACACCATGCCGTCAGGACGAGCATTGCAATTGCGTTCGTATTTTTCATGCGTTCCTCCGCCTGATTTACCACCGGGCTTGATTGCTGTTGCGAGAATCGCTTCGCGCCGGCGGCAATTGTCATACCATGCCCGCCGATGCACCGTCCGAGTTACGCCCTCAGCCGAGCGATGGTCCGCTTCGTGAGCGGGATGTACCTGCGTCATCGCATTGTTCATGCCGAGCGCCTCCGCCGGCCAGGCCCGTTCGTGCTGGCGTGTACGCACATCGGCCACCTCGAGCCGGCCATTCTCGGGGCGTGGATGCAGCGTCCCGTGCACTGGGTCGCTCGGGAAGAATTCTTCCGCTTCGGTCCGGCGGCCCGTTTACTGCGGCGACTCGGTGCCATCCGAGTCGATCGCCGTGGCGTGCCGGTCTCGGCGATCCGTGAATCCGTTCGCCGACTTCACCACGGCGAAATCGTCGGAATCTTCCCGGAAGGCGGGCGAACGCACGGCGACGATCAAGCCATTCACGGCGGCGAAATCAAAGGCGGCGCGTGCCTGATCGCACTCCGGGCGGGCGTACCCATCGTGCCTGTCGTCATGCTCGGCACCGATCGCCTTCAAACCATCCACCCGTGGATCCCAGGCCAACGCACGACGATCACCACGCTGATCGGATCACCCATCACGCCAGCGACAATCGACAACAAAAACCTGTTTCGCCAGGCACGACGCGACATGACCGCACAACTCGCGAATGCATTCGTCGACCTCTACGCTTCGCATCAGAAAAACCTCGGACGGCCAGCGTGAGCGACTTGTTTTATGACACGCTCGTTCTACTCGGAAGGCACCCGTTTTGGGTCAGCAGCCGGCCGACGGTGCTTGACGCCGGGGTGACGCGTCGGAACGGCGCATTCATCCTCGCAGCGAACCACGCGAGCCCTTACGACATTCCGATTCTCATGCGGCATTGCCATCGACGGATCGACTTCGTCAGCATTCGCGAGGTTTTCGAAAAGCCGTTCACCCGTTGGTTGTACGGAAACATGAATGCGTTTCCGCTCGACCGCAGCCGTGCAGATTCACCGGCCGTTCGAACGATTCTTGATCGCCTGCACCGGGGCCGAGTCATTGGGATGTTTCCGGAAGGCGGTTTCCGACTCGGCAAAGACTCCGTCCTCAACTCAAGGCGAATCCGCCCCGGCATTGGTCGCCTGGCGAAAATCGCCAACGTGCCGATTCTGCCGTGTGCGATCGTCGGCTCACAAAACTTCGGCCACGCGTTGAGTTGGCTGCCTTTGCGACGAACGCGCTACGGTGTGGCATTCGGTGAAGCGATTCTGCCCGACGGCGATCCTGCGGATATCGAAACACGTTTGGTAGACGCCCTCGTCGCCTGCCACGCGCGGTTGCAGGCAAGCGATCAATACGACGCCTTCGCGGGGCGCACGTGAATGTCCGTTGTTTCCGTCGTTCGCGGAAGCGCGAGAACACCGAGCAATGCTTCTGCGATATCAGACGGCTGGGTCAACAATTCCGGTTGGTAAGGCCGACGTTCGGCGGCGAATAGTTGCTCCTGCATAGGCGTCGCAACCCGGCCGCAGTAGAGACTCAGCACACGCACGCCGTGCTGGTTGACCTCAAGCCGCAGCGTATCGGCGACGGCTCGAAGCGCGTGCTTTGTCGCCCCGTAGATCACCATGTCGCGCCCCGCCCGCAGGCCGACACTGGAGTTGATGAACACGACCATCCCGAGCGAATCAATCACATTGGGCAAGAGGCGTTGCGTGAGCATGAGCGGCGACCGCACGTTCAGTTGAAACAGCCGATCGAAATCGCGCGTGTCGGCTTCGGCGAATGGCGCCTGCGCAAACGCGGCCGCACAGTGGACGAGCACATCAACCGCACGCCCATCGATCAGGCTGGCGATGGTTTCAGCGGCTTTTTCAGCTAAGAGATCGACCGCACAAACTTCAGCCGAGCCGCCCGTCGATCGAATTCGCTCAGCGAGTTCATCCAACAGCCCGGCCCGGCGCGCGACCAGCACGGCATGGAATCCCGCCGTCGCCAGTGCGAGCGCGATCGCGTAGCCGATGCCTCCACTCGCCCCTGTTACAACTGCCAGCTTTCGCATTCGACATTCCCCAAACCCCAGCCATGGTGGCGATCGTAGCGAATATCACAATCCGCACGATGAGGAACGTCCCTCGCGTGATAAAAAGCACTGGCAGGTCGGCGCGAATTCGGGCAAACCTTATCGATCAAGTCGGTGGTTAGACGGTTCCGACCGTCAGATAGCCGGTCGCTTCGTTCAGCGTTGTGTACGCGAAACGGTCGCCGTATTGCGCGTAGTGAATCTCGCGGCCGCCGGTGGTTAGCGTGCTGAGCGTCCACGTTCCGTTTTTCACTTTGTTGCTGCTGAGGAACATTGCCGCGTTGTTTGTGCCATCGAAGAAGAAAACGCGTGGCTTGTTACCGACGATAGCGAGCTTGCTGTAAAGCCCCTGCCGCTTGCGACTGGCGATGACCGTGTTGCTCCAGACACCACCGCTTCGCACGGCATACTTGAGTTGGCCGTTGTCGGCGTCGTAGTACGTGGTCACCGGTTCGAAGACATCGCCGGCGTCGTAAAACTTCATGGAAATGTAGCCGCCGGCGTTTTTGGTCGTGGTATCGACGTCTTCGTATTTGTAACCACTGCCGCTCTGGATCGCGTACTCGTAGCCGCCGGTGGTGGTGTTTTCGTAGACCATCGCAATCTTGCTGGCATCGGGCCGGTTCGGGTCGAGCTGCACGCTGACGAATCGGCCGACATCGCCGGTACTGTCGACGGTGGAAATATTCCAGCCGTTCGTGTCGCTGCTGGCCACGCGAAGGTCGCCGTTCGTTTTGTTGTAGTAGGCGATGATCGCCCCGCCCTTGCGGCTGAGAATCAGCGACGGATAGGCACCGGTGCTGCCCTTCACGTCGACCGTTTGAACCACCCACGCATTCGTCGTCGAATCCATGTAGGCGTACCGCAGATCGCCATTGGCGGCGTCCTGGTAAGCGACGTGCGCGTAGTTGTCAGAGTCGATGACCAGTGACGGGTTGTACCCGACGAATTGCTGGCCATCGATTGTTTGGATGTTGCCCCAAACGCCCTTCGCGTTTCGAACGGCGTATTTCAGTGTGTTCGTATCGCGATCATAAAAGACCATGTGAAGACGGCCTTTGCTGTCGTAGGCAATGTCATTGAACGTGCCCCGCGTCTGCCCGTTCTTGCCGACCGCCGCGAACTGCGGGCCGGTGAACGTGATGCTCTGGCCGTTGACGTTCAGGATCGCCGTCTGGCCGGCCTTGGTCGGCAGGCGTTGCCAGCTGACGCTGTTCACCGCACTGGAGGCCGATCCGTTGTAGGCGGTGATGACGGTGGCGAACACGGCGAATGTGCCGGTCTGATCGACGTAATACCGCGTGGCAGGGTTTTGCAGTTCGCTCGGCAGATCGCTGGTGAAGATGCCACTCGTCTTGATGTGCGACGCCTGACCGTCACCGAGGATAGACTGAATCCGCACGTTGCCGCCGCTGCTGTTGCGCGTGTAGATCGTGCCCTGCGTCAGATCGCGACTGGTGTTTTGGTTTTCGAGCGTGAAGCCGGTCTGGAACGTCGTCGCCGAGGTTGCCGAGGCGAAATCGACGATAACAATCGTGTTATTGCCGTCATACCACATGCTTCGGCTGAGTGTCGGCTGGCCGTCGAGGAAGCCGTAGCCGTTGTAGGTCGCGCTGATCATCGTGCCACCGGCAACACTTTGGAAGCCGCTGACGAGGATGTCATTGTTGTTCTGCAGGTCTGCCGGATTCACGCCGGCGACGCTGATAGTATTATGCGCCGCAGCGCTGGTCGACCCATGCGCGGGCGTCACTGTCGTCATAGATGTAAGGCCCCGGATCGGCGATCAGCGGGCGGTCGTATCCGAACAATTCAAAGCCCATGTAATTGTAATGCCCGTGCACGCCGCCCTTGGGGCCGGCGGTGAAATTGATCTGCCTGGCGGCAGTGTCATTGCCGCTTCGCATGACATAGTTGCCGCTGTCGGGCAGGCTGTAGTTGTTGCCACGATCGCCGAGCGTGGTGGCGTAGCCGGAGAGGTACGGCGCGACGGCGTCCGTACCGAACACATAAACATCGCGAATATTCGCCCGGCCTTCCGGCCAGCGGTCGACGCCGAGCGTCAATGCCGCTTTCGTGAATTGGCCGGCACCGCTGAGGCGATACGTATCCCCGATCCCCGGCCGGTCGCCGTTCGGCGACAGTTGCTGCCAGAGTGCATCGACGGCGTTCGTCAGGACGGAGTTCTGCTGGGTGCCCCAGTCGACGCCGTTGATCTTGTCGAGCTGTTTGGCTTCAAGGAGGTCGTCGAGCACGTTCAGCGCGTAGCCGGGCGATTGTTCGCGATGGCTGCCGTCGGCGTAAAATTGTGCGGCCATCGAGGCGAAGATGGTCTTGCGGCCGTTGCTTTCCCATTTCGCGGCGGTGTCGATTTCCGGAAAGACCTCGCCGAGCAACTGAGACGCCTTGCCGATCGAAACCGAACGATTGCTCGTGAAATCGGTCGTGTTGATGGCAACGGTGTTGAGCACGTCGCCCTGCTGGACGATCTTGTACAGAAACAGCGAATTGGCCGCGCCAGTCCAGCCGTCGCTGCCGAGGACGCTGAAATACGACATCACCCAGTTGTCGACACGAATGCCGAAGTTGAACCCGTACGCCGTGTAGCCACTGACTTTGTCCGGCAGCGTGAAGGTGGCGTTCTGGCTGGACCAACTCGCCAACTCGTACTGAAGTTCGTTCATGTACTTGGCGTTGCCGGTGTAGCGATAACTCTGTGCGAGATCGACCCACCATTCCTGCCGATTCAGGGCGTAGATGAATTCCGGATTACTACTCTTCGTGGCGTCATTCCAATTGATGGCGTTGGGCAGTTGCACCGTGTAGCTGGTGACCGAACTCTGCTCTGGGAAGAGCCGATCATCCGTGACGGCGTCGGCATTTTCGGTCTGGCTGCTCGTGCTGAAGTGTGATTTGACGTAGTTCGCGACGGAGCCGCCGTCGCCGTCGCCGAAGAAATAGTTCACGCCAACGCGCAGTTCGCATGTAATAAAGCAGGTCCGAATCGAATTTCGCGGTGTCGGCAGCTTTGAGGTCGGCCTGCAGGCGTTTCCAAGTCCGCAGCGGAAGGTTTGACAGACGCGCGAAAAGTGCCTGGCGTTCAGTGATGTCAAAGCCGCGGCCGAGGGCGTCGGGGCCGCTGTTGACCGGCGTGCGGGCGCACAGCAGGCGGGTTTCGAGGCTTTCCAGCGACGTCAAACAGGGGCGATGGCTCATTCCGTGAAACTCCTCGGGCTGAATCCTTCCTATCGACCAACCGGCGAACAGTCGTGCAGAAACCCCGGCCGATAAAAGTCGGCGTCGAACGCCCGGTATTTCATGGCCGCTTGCGGGTACGGCGGGGCCTGCGGTTATACTTTCGCGATGAGTGCCGATCCGCAGCGAATCCTGGTCGTCCAACCCTCGTGGGTCGGCGACGCCGCCATGGCCACACCCGCCTTGCGGGCCATCCGCCATCGCTTTCCGAATGCCCAAATCAGCTACCTGATCAAACGCTACGTCAAACCGATGTACACAGGCATGCCCTGGGCAGACCGGCTGATCACCTATCGCACCGGAAAGACCAAAAAGAAGGCCGGCCGCACGCAGTTTTTCGGGCTCGCGGCGAAACTGCGGCAGGGCAAATTCGACCTGGCGATCCTGCTGCCGGGCTCGTTCAAGGCGGCGCTCGTCTGCAAGATGGCGGGCATCGGGCGCATCGTCGGCTACGACCGCGACGGCCGCGGTTTCCTCCTCACCGACAAACTGCTGCCCGCCAAGGAGAACGGAAAATTCATCCCGACGCCGATCATCAAATACTACCTCGGCCTGGCGTCTTACCTCGGCGCGTCTGAACGCGACCTGACAATGAGCCTGTTCGTCACCGACGCCGAGCGCCGCGAAGCCGACGCCGTGCTCGCCCGCGCCAACGTTCCCGAACGGCGGCCTTGGATTCTGCTGAACCCCGGCGCGAACTTCGGCGCGAGCAAGTGTTGGCTGCCGGAGTATTTCGCCGAAGTCGCCAATACGCTCGCCGAGCGGCACGGGGCGACGATTCTCATCAGCAGCGCCGCCAAAGAACGAAAAATCGTCGACGAAATCTACAAGCACCTCACCGTGCCAGCGGTAGACCTGGCGAAGGCGAAGATGTCGCTCGGGGCGTTGAAAGAGGTCGTCCGCCGTTGCGACCTGATGATCACCAACGACACCGGCCCGCGGCACATTGCGGCCGCGTTCGATGTGCCGGTCGTCAGCATCTTCGGGCCGACGCACCCGGAGTGGACCGACATTTTTTACGCCAAGGAACGCATTTGCCAGATCAAAGTGGACTGCGGCCCCTGCCAGTTGAAAGTTTGCCCGCTCGACCACCGATGCATGACACGGCTCACGCCGTCGCTCGTCTTGCAAAAAGCCGAAGAGTTATTGCAACTTCCGGTCTGACCGCACGATCACAAGGAAATGCAAATGGCCCAGAACGCAAAAGTCGTACGCGCAGCGGAACAAAAAAACATCTGGCTGCTGACCGATCACCTGAAGCCGATGCTCAACGGCGCCGAAACCGGCGGCCTGCTGGGCGTGGCGATCTCGCAGCAACACCCCGGCGAAGGCACGCCGCCACACGTTCATCGCAATGAAGACGAGATGTTTTACGTCCTCGACGGGGAAGTAACTTTCCTGTTCGGCGACAAACTCATCAAGGCGACAAAAGGCGATTTCGTCTACGCGCCGCGGAACATCGTGCACTGCTTCAAGTGCACGTCAGCCACGCCTTCAAAGATGATGCTGCTCGTCACGCCGACGGCATTCATGAAGTTCGCGGACAGCCTCGCCGTTCCCGCCGACGATTTTGCAAATAAACCGGCCGTCACGCCGGAATTGATCGGTAAACTGATGGGCCTCGCCCCGCAGTTCGGCATTGAAATGCTGCTGGACCACCCATTGCCAACGACGCTGATCGACGCCCCCGGCCCGATCAAACAGCAGTGGGTCATGGGCGAGCGCGTCCATTCTTTCGCCACAGCCGACACGACCAATGGCGCGTTCACCATCTGCGAAATTCACACCGCCCCCGCCGGCGGGCCGCCGCCGCACGTGCATCTGGAGCAGGACGAAATTTTCTTCGTCGTCGACGGCCGACACGAATTTCTTCTCGGCGATCGGACGGAAATCGTGTCGCCCGGCGATGTCGTCGTCATTCCGCGAGGCGTGCGTCACCGCTTTTCCAATCTCGAATCCACGACCGGCCGATTGATCGACATTCACACGCCCGGCGGGTTCGAGCGGTTCTTCGATGAGTGCGGCACCGACGCCACAAACGTTCACACGCCGCCCGCTTTCACGCCGCCGCCGCCCGAGGTGATCGCGGCGATCTTCGCCAAGCACGGTATGACGCTGTGATTATTCGACGGCGGGCAGTTCGGTGTTGAGCACGGTTTCGGTTTGCGTCGAGCGGAACTCGATGAGTTTTGTCTCAATGACCGCGTCGGTCGTCGCAAGAATCGCGGCCGCCAGGAGGCCGGCGTTCTTCGCACCCGCTTCGCCGATCGCCAGCGTCCCGACCGGAATGCCGGCCGGCATCTGGACGATCGAAAGCAGCGAGTCAACGCCGTTCAAAATCGACGACTTCACCGGAACGCCGAGCACCGGCAGGTGCGTCTTCGCCGCGCACATGCCAGGCAGATGCGCCGCCCCGCCGGCACCGGCGATGATGACTTTGACGCCGCGGCCGGCGGCGGCTTCGGCGTATTGAAAAAGCAGGTCGGGCGTACGGTGGGCGGAGACGATTTTCGTTTCGAATGAAACGCCGAGTTTTACGAGCATCTCGGCCGCATGACGCATCGTTTCCCAGTCACTTCGGCTGCCCATGATGATGCCGACCAGCGGAGTATCTGCCATGCCGCAAAGATACATCGAAACCCCGAGCCGCGAAAATGCCGGCAAAATGCGTTATTCTCTGACGCTTTGCCCGGCCGTGATTTATGTCCGAGATTCTGCTGACCACTCTCAACGCCAAATACGTGCACGCCGCGTTCGGCTTGCGCTACCTGATGGCAAACCTTGGCGAATTGCGCGAGCGGGCGGCGATCCGCGAATTCGACATCAATCAGCGGGTGATCGACATCGTCGAAACGATCCTGGCTGAAAATGCCACGATCGTCGGGTTCGGCGTTTACATCTGGAACACAGAACTGACGACCAAGGTCGTTGCCGATCTCAAACGGCTTCGGCCGAAAATGACGATCATCGTCGGCGGGCCGGAGGTTTCTTACGAAACCGACCAGCAGGAAATCTGTCGCCTCGCGGATTACGTCGTCCGTGGCGAAGCCGACCTGGCGTTCGCTGACCTGTGCCGGACCTTACTCGCCGGCCGTCGACCGTTGCTGCGGAACATCGACGCCACGTTGCCCGAGTTCACGCAGATCGCCCTCCCGTACGACTTGTATGACCAGCACGATATCACGCATCGTGTGATGTACGTTGAGGCCAGCCGTGGCTGTCCGTTTAAGTGCGAATTCTGTCTGTCGTCTCTCGACGTGCCGGTCCGAAACGCCCCACTCGACGAATTCCTCAGCCACATGCAACGGCTGCTGGATCGCGGTGCGAAACAGTTCAAATTCGTCGACCGAACATTCAATCTGAATCTGAACATCAGCAAGCGGATTCTCGAGTTTTTCCTCGAGCGATATTCGCCGGGATTGTTTGTGCATTTTGAGATGATTCCGGATCGTTTGCCCGAAGCATTACGGGCGATCATCGCGAAGTTTCCGCCGGGGTCGCTGCAGTTTGAGGTCGGCATTCAGTCGCTCGATCCGGAGGTAGAAGGCCGCATCAGCCGTCGACAGGATCACGGACGGCTGCAGGACAATCTGACTTGGCTGCGTGACCACACCGGCGTGCACGTTCACGCCGACCTCATCGTCGGCCTGCCGGGTGAATCGATCGAAACGTTCGGCCAAGGTTTTGATCGCCTGCTGGCGATGCGGCCGCAGGAAATCCAGGTCGGCATTCTTAAGCGGCTGCGTGGCACGCCGATCGTTCGGCACGACACGGACTGGGGCATGGTCTACAGCCCGCACCCGCCGTACGAAATCCTGCAGACGAATCACGCGACTTTCGATGAGATCCAGTACATGCGTCGCTTCGCACGGTACTGGGACTTGGTCGTCAACAGCGGCCACTTCGTGCGGGCGGCAGCCCTTCTGCTCGACGCCGACTCACCGTTCGCCCGCTTCCACGCATTTACCGGCTGGCTGTACGAACAGACCGGCCATCGCACGCACGGCATCGCCCGCGGCGACCTTTCAACACGCTTACGCCACTACCTTCTTGAAATCGCCCACGCTCCACCCGAAGCGATCAACGAGGCCTTCAAGTTTGACGAACGCCCGCGTGGCAAACACCTTCCAAAGCGCCAGGCTTCGCACGTTGAGGCTACGGCGAACAAGTAAAGTTGTTTAAACGCACAATTCACGTTGCATTTTAGACAACGAATATGTTAAGAATCTGTTGCGATTCGGCAACGGCCGAGGCGGTGTTGTTTCAGTCACTCGGTTGGAAAACAGGCATGAAGTCGTCGTTCGTTATCGCCACAAGTTGGATTGCCGTCGTCTCATCACAATCATTTGCCACGGCCGCCGCGTACCAAACGCTTTCAGGCAGTGCGCCAGTGGTCATCGGACACCGCGGCGCTACAGGTTATCTCCCCGAGCACACCTTGGCGGGTTATGAACTGGCCATCAAACTCGGCGCGGATTACATCGAACCCGATCTGCAAATGACCAAGGACGGCGTGCTCGTCGCCATGCATGATTCGACGCTCAACCGCACAACAAACGTTGCCACAGTGCTGGGCAAACGAAACGGCGGCTACGACGTTGCCGATTACACACTCGCTGAAATCAAGCAGCTGACAGTCACCGTTGCCAGCAGCAATACAACAGCAGCGGCTTCTTATCCGGGATTCACGCCGACTTCTGCGAACCCGTTCAAGATCCCGACCTTCGACGAAGTGCTGAGCTTCGTGAAAACCGAGCGGGCGGCCGGCAACTGGGTGGGCGTCTACCCGGAAGCCAAGGAGAGCGATACCGCCATGGAGGCCGCGATTGTGGCGTCCCTGAAATCAGCCGGGCTGACCACGGCGTCCGACGGCGTGATCATTCAATCCTTCGGCACAAGTATTCTTCAGGACTTGTACAACAACCGCGTGACCAATGGCGTCGACGTGCCATTGATGCAACTCACCAGCGCCCCGACCAGTTCCAAGCTGGCCAGCTACGCCGCCTATGCCGACATCGTCGGCCCATCAATCTCCAGCAGCAATGTCAACGCGTCGTACATCGCCTTGGCGCATTCGCTGGGCATGGAAGTGCACGGCTACACGTTCGACAACGCGAATGCCGCCTCCGCGATTGCGCAGTACGACGCGTACTACGCGATGGGAATGGACGGCGTATTCAGCAACTACGTCGATTTAGCCGTCGAGGCACGATCAACCCTCGTACCAGAACCGACGGCCGGTGTTGCCCTTCTCGCCGTCAGCGCCCTTGGACTCCGCCGGCGTCGAAGCCGATAAACTCGCTCGCTCTCCGGCACGGGCCACTTCAGTGGCCCTGTATTTCAGCTATATCACAGGGCCACTGAAGTGGCCCGTGCCGGAGAAATTGCTGAAACAAAAAAGCCTCGCCCATGGGTGGGGCGAGGCCTTCGCGGCTCGGGGTAACGAGTTGCGATTGTTGATAGCCGATCAGCGATAGAATTCGATGATCAGGTTCATGTTGACTTCGAACGGCACGTCGTCCGGGGTCGGCAATGCGTTGATCTTGGCCGTCAGTTGCGACGGGTTCCATTCGATCCACGCCGGGACGTTGTGGCCGGCCATCTGTTCCATGTTGGAGCGGAGCAGGTTGGCGCTCTTTTCCTTGAAGGTGATGACCATGCCCGGCTCGACGATGAAGCTGGCGATGTCGGTCTTGCGACCATTCACGATGACGTGGCCGTGGGCCACGATCTGACGGGCGGCCCAGATCGTCTTGGCGACACCCATACGACGGATCACGTTGTCCAGACGCAGTTCGAGACGCTGCAACAGCGTGTTACCGGTGTTGCCCTTGCTCGCCTGGGCAATGGCCAGGAAGCGGCGGAACTGCTTTTCCAGAACGCCGTAGTGGTATTTGAGTTTTTGCTTTTCGGTAAGACGAACGCCGTATTCGGTGTTGCGGCGGCCGCGGTAGCCGTGCATGCCGGGGAGCGTAAGATCGCCGCCGGTGTGCTTCGGAACGTCAGCAATCGGAACGCCAACGCGACGGGAAAGGCGGACTTTCGGTCCGGTGTAACGGGCCATGATAAGACTCCTCAAGACAAGCTGGCGGCAGTATTTACGGCCGGCCGAGCGGTTCGTCCGTCGCATGGTCTTGAGGCATGCGGCAGACGTTTCCCGCAAAATCGCGGGTCGGGAAATATATCGGCCCCGCGATTTCTTGGCAAGGTGCCGTTTTATCCGCGGGGATTCGCAGGTTCAAAACAAGGTCATCTGCGGGTCCGGCTTCGCCAGTGCCGCATCAATGCCACGAGCCCGAAGGTAGTCCGGCGTGTTCGAAAAACCGTGCAGCGTCAGCACCTTTTTGGGCGCACGCGGTCAATCAGTTCGAGCAGTTCGTCGAAATCGCAATGATCGGAGATCGGCAGCACGTGATCGACGCCGTAGCGGTATTCCGCTCCTTTAAGTAATGCCCAGCCGCTGAGCATGATGGTCGTCTTCTTTGCGAACTGATTCACGAACGGCGACCTGGCCGCGCTCGGTGGAGCGATGAGTACGCCGCATTCTTCGAGGGAAATCGCCCCCTGGCCATGAAAATCATCGGCCGTGTATCGCCGGCGTTTGCCCAGTGGAACGCCGAGCGAGTCATAGACGTTCGAAAGCTTATGCACGGCACCGTGTTCTGTGATGTTGAAGCCAGCGTCCCCGAGCACCTTCACCGCGTGTTGTGCTTTCCCCAGCGCATACCCCAGGACAATCGGTTGTCGCCCCTCTTGGATTGCTTCGCTGACGAGATCAATCAACCTAGCAACGGTTTCCGCGAAGGGCGGAAAGCGGAAATTCGGGCGGCCATAGGTCGATTCGGTGACGAGCAGATCGGCCTGCGGCGGGTCAGGTTGATCGGCGGTCGGGCCGGGCCGCATCTTGCAATCACCGGTATAGACCATCGTTTGCCCGTCATCCCGCTCGACATGGATCATGGCACTCCCGAGCACATGACCGGCCGCGTGCAGACGAACGCGGAACTGCGAATTCAGGTTATGGTGTTGTTTAAACGGCAACGGCAATGCGTCGGCGATCTCCACTCTTGTTGCCGCCAAGGCCAATGTCGCGGGTGTCGCAATCGCAAATTGATGTGGCGCGAGATGGTCCGAATGAGCGTGCGAAACGAATGACCGATTTCGCGGCGAACGGGAATCCAGATAAAAATCCGTCCCACTCAAAAATGGCCCATTATCCCAGTCGATCACACTCCATCATAGGACAGGCAAGAGAGTTAGGACGGGCAATCTGTAACGCTATCTGCCCGAAATTTCGGTGTGCTCCACTAGTGCGGCAAAATGTCAAGAGGGTTTGTACCGCCTTAACGACGCACGCTTTTGTCGTAGACTGGAGGATGCGCTTTCGGGAGGAATCGCAACCTGCGGCGGTGTACGTCGTAGTTGATCAGATAACAACACTCCCCCGATTGTCGTAAACCCAGCGGCCTAAAGCCGCGCTCGCTGTCAGAGGAACCCACGTGGTGGCCGAACGCAACGAATCCATCGTCCGCGAGGATGACGCCTCCGAACCGAGGCTCAGCTATAAATTCCAACGCTTGCGCAAACGGATTCGCGCCGCCATCGAAGGCGGCGAACTTGCTGGCAAACTGCCCGGGGAACGGACCCTGGCGCGGCAGTTCAACGTCAACGCGAAAACGCTCAGCAAAGCGCTGACCGATCTCGCCGCCGAGGGCGTTCTCGAACGCAATATCGGCCTGGGCACCTTCGTGCGCGGCCAGACGACCTCGTCGGCGAGCACGAGCGCCCTGTTGCTGACAGACGTTGATGCCGCCGAGCATCTCACGGGTGCGTTGGTCGCAGCCGGCGTGCAGACGGCATCTCAGGCGGCGGGAACGGAGCTGCCGCCGAGTTTGATCGCGCCCTACCGCGTGGTTCTAGTATCGTCGGATGCCGTTTCCGATGACGCGATCCGTACGCTGTTGGTTCGCGGCAAAGACGTGATCACCATCGATCGGCTGTCAACGCCGTACTCCACCCACGCATTGATGTCGCACGTCGACCGTTGCGCGGTCGAAGCCGCGAAGGAAATCGCGACCGCTGCGGTGACGAAGCTTGCCGTCATCGCCGCTGACTCGGCCATTGTCGACGCCGTGCGGGCAGCGCTGCCGCACATTGAAATTCTCGCGACGAATGCCGACGCAATCGGCTCGGCCGCCGCGGACGGTTTCCAAGCGGTGCTCTGCGAGGCAGCAGTTATTGCCGACGTTCAAGCCGCGCTCGCCAACCGGTCTGCCGTTCAGTTGATCGGTTTTGGTCGATGTGCGACGGCACCGGCATCGGTATTGGGCTTCTACATCACCGACGAAATGGTCGGCGGCGCGATCGGCGAAATGATCTCGGCCGGCCTGCCGCACAAGCCGCTCCTGCTCTGGCTGGCGGGCCGTCGCTTTGACGCAGTCGCGCCCTAAGACGGTTTAGTGCGACTTTCGCCGCAGGACGACATTCAGCACAATCGTGCCGACCGCCAGGGCGGTCAGCAGCGTTGACGACGCAAACGCCTTCGTCGCGTCGTACTCGGCGTATGAGCGTTCGATGTGGAGCGTGAGCGTGTTCGTTTCGCCGATGAGTCGCCCGCTGGTAGCCGACACCGCGCCGAACTCACCGGCAGCCTTGGCGGTGCAGAGCACGACGCCGTAAAGCACCGACCAGCGAATCGCCGGCAGCACCACTTTGCGGAACGTCTGCCAACCCGTCGCGCCTAACAGCCGGGCGGCCTGGGCTTCGCTCGGGTCGAGTTGCTCGAGCGAGGGCAACACTTCAATCGCGACGATCGGCAGCGTCACGACCAGCGTCGCCAGCACCAAACCCGGCAGAGCGAACAAGATTTTAAAGCCGTACTCGTCCTGAAGGTGTTCCACCGGCCCGTGCAGCAGGCCGATCGTCGGGCTGTAGACGAGGACGATCAGAAGCCCGGCGATGGTCGGCGCGATCGCCAGCGGCAGGTTCGTGAACGTCGCCAGCAAGCCGATGCCCCGAAACCGGTGCCTGGCCAGCACCCACGCGCATGCCAGGCCGAAGACCGTGTTCAACGGCACGACGATCGCGCAGACGATCAACGTCAGTTTCAATGCGTGCAGCGTTTCTTCGTCCCGCAACGCGTCGACAAAAGCCTGCCAACCGTCGGCGAACGCCTCTTTAAAAATCGCCGCCACGGGCAGGCCGACGATGACCAGCAAATACGCCACCGCAACAGTGCCGACCAACCACGGCGTTAATCGAAAACGTTGATTGCTACGCGACACGGCGCACTCTCCATTGCGACCAGGCGTAAGTCAGCAACAGCACCACGAGGGCCGTCAGTAAAAGAACCACTGATAGTGCCGTCGCACCGGTGTAATCGGGCACTTCCAGGCGTTGGAAGATGTAGACCGGCATCACGAGCGATTCGAGCGCGATATTCCCCGACACCAGCGACGCCACGCCGTATTCATTGATCCCCCGCGCGAACGCCAGGCCGAAGCCGGTCACGATCGCGGGCATGATCTGCGGGAGAATGATCCGGACGAACACCTGAAACGGCGTCGCCCCAAGGCTCTCCGCGGCGGATTCGGAATCACGATCCAGATCTGCAATCACCGGTTGGACCGTTCGCACAACGAAAGGCAGCGTCACGAACAAATTCGCGAACACCAGCCCCACAAACCCGCCGGTCAAAGACAGCGATAGTTCCGGCAAATGAATTGACGACTTCGCGTTGAAATCGGCAATGTACTGGTTGATTCCACCCTCCGGCCCCAGGGCATGCCCGATCGGCGCTGCTGGGCCGTACAGCGCCATCAGTGCGATGCCCGCCACCACGCCGGGCAAGGCGAAGGGTAGGTCGATGAGTGAGTCCAGCACCCGCCGCAGTGGGAAGCGGAATCGCACCAGCGTCCACGCCAGCATCGATCCGAAGACAGAATTGATCAGCACCCCGTCGCCGCGGCAGACGCCGAGAGCTTCAACGCCGCAATCGCGACCGGGTCGGTGATTTTCTCCCAGATCACCGCCGGCGATTCCCTCAGCAACGGCGGCACCGCGGCGATCAACGGCAGGCCGACGAAAATCGCCAGGTAGATAAAAACGAACGCCCGCAGCGTGCGGCTGCCGCGGGCGCTGCGGGCGTTTCGTTTTGTCGCGTTGGACACGCTTACTTTTTAGCGGAAGTCGCCTGATCGTACAGAGCGCCGTCGCCAAAAATCGCCTTGTCGGCACCCTTCCAGCCGCCCACATCATCGATCGTGAACGGCGTGCCGACGTCGGCGTAGTTCGCCTTGAACTTCTCGAGCACGGCCGAGCTCGACGGGCGGTAGCCGTTCTCGGCGTAGATGGCCTGGGCTTCGTCGCTGAAGAGGAAGGTTACGAACGCTTCGGCGGCGGCGCGAGTGCCGTGCTTGTCGACGTTCTTGTCGATCACCGCCACGGGGAAATCGACGCGAATGTTCGGCTTCGGGGCGACGTAATCCATCCGCGTGCCGGCGACCTTGTCGGCGAACTTGGCTTCGTTTTCGAACGTCAGCAGCGCGTCGCCGAGCTGGTTTTTGACGAACGCGTCGGTCGCCTCGCGGCCGCCGGCGACGAGGGTTTTGGTGTTTTTGACGAGCTTGTGAACGTACTCATTCGCGGCCGCTTCGTCCTTGGTTTTGAGGGTGGCCACGTAACCGGCCAGCACGCCCCAGCGGGCGTTGCCGCTGGTCTTCGGGTTAATCGCGACGATGCCGACGCCGTCTTTCGTGAGATCGTCCCAGGTCTGAATGTTTTTCGGATTCCCGGGGCGGACGAACGCGGTGATAATGCTGGTCGCCGGGATGCCGTCGTGCGGCACGCGCTTGGCCCAGTCGTCTTTCACAAGACCCGCCGTCACCAGTTGATCAATATACGCCTGCACATTGGTCGCCAGCACGTCGGCTTCCAGGCCGCCGATGATGGCGCGATTCTGCGCGCCGCTGGCACCGTACGACTCTTTGAACGTAACGTCGGTGCCGGTGTCTGCTTTGTACTTCTTCTTGAACGCCGGAATGATCTTGGCGTAAACCGGCTTGGCGACGGCGTAGCTGACGAGGGTCAGCTCTTTCGTCTCGGCATGGGCGACGGACGAAAACGCTACCCCCACGGCGGCGGCGACGGCAATCAGAATCGACTTCATTTCGGTTGGCTCCCTATTCGTTTACCACCGGCCGTTAAGGCCGGAGAGCCATATTAGGAGACAAAAAAGCGGCCTGTCAAACCATGTCGATCGGAATTGTCGGGATTCATTTTTCTCGCCGCTTTAGTAACTGTAAATACATGTAAATACGTTCGATCACGATCAAACGGCCGGCTCACGTGTATAGACAGTCCGACGGGCTGAATGCCGGTCTATGGAGAGTTGCCGATGATAGCTTGCTACCGAAATCGCGTCCTCAGTCTTGCCGCCGTCATGGCGTTGTCGGCAGTGCCAGGCCGATCAATCGCCGACGACAAGCCGCTGGTGGCGTTTGATCAGAATTTGATGAAGCACGTCGAGGCCGGGAAAGGCAACGTCGGCGGCGTGGGCGTCGATACGGACGGCCGGGCGACGGTGCTCGTCCTCAGCCGGCACGAAGCCGGCGGCCGATCGATCGCCGTCGTCAAGCCCGAAGCCGGCGTCTGGAACCTGGCGGACCATGAAGCGATCACCATCGGCCTGCGCAACCCGACGAAAGCGCCCGTCACCGTCTACGCCCGCGCCGAAAACCCCAACGCCGGCCGCCTGACAGACGGCTCGCAGAACGCCGTCGAGCTCCAGCCGGGCGAAAGTAAAACGCTGATCGTCCGCCTCACACGCACGCCGGACGACCCGACGTACCAGGTCTTCGCGCCGTATTACATGTACTTCAAGAACATGAACGTGCGGGACAACACGCTCGACCCGGCCCAGGTCGCCCGGCTGACGATCGCCGTCGATGACTGGCTGCCCGGGCAGAACAAAGTGGAAGTGACGGCCATCACCGCCACCGGCACGGGTAAGCCGCTGCCGACGCCCTTCTTCCCGTTCATCGATTCCTACGGCCAATACGTCCACGGCGACTGGCCCGGCAAAATCTACACCGACGCCGATTTCGCCGATCGCGTGAAAGAAGAAGCCCGCGAACGCGCCGCCTGGCCCGGCCCCGCCGATCGCACTGAATACGGCGGCTGGGCGAAAGGGCCGACCCTCAAGGCGACCGGCTTTTTCTACGCCGCCAAGCACGACGGCAAGTGGTGGCTCGTCGACCCGACCGGCCATCTCTTCTGGTCTTACGGCCCGACGGGCGTCGGTTTCGGCGGAGATGTCTCGCCCATCACCGACCGCCAGAATTGGTTCGTCTCACTCCCCGACGAAAACCAGTTCGCCGACTTCTACCGCAACGGCCGAAGTGCGACCTACATGTACTACCGCGATAAAAGCTGGCGCGGCCTGGACATCCAACGCCTTAACCTCTTCCGAAAATACGGCCCGGACTTCGAAAAAATCGTCCCCGACATCCTCCACGAACGCCTGAAAAGCTGGGGCTTCAATTCGATCGGCAATTGGTCGGAGCCCAAGGCGTACCTGATGCACAAGACGCCGTACACCGTCGCCATCCACCCCGGCGACCCGGGCGGCGCGCTCCGCGCCGGCGACGGGCACAGCATCCCTGACATCTATCACCCCGACTGGGCGCCCGGCGTTTACAAGCGGATGGAACGCGAACGCAACACCACCGCGAATGACCCGTGGAACCTCGGCTACTTCATCGACAACGAACGCGCCTTCGGCTGGCGGCCCCGCGCCGCGCAAGTCGGCGAACTCGCGCTCAAGGCCAAGTCGGATCAGCCGCTGAAGCTGGAATTGATCAAGCTGCTCAAGAAAAAGTATCCGACGATCGACGCGCTCAATACTTCATGGAAGACGCAGTACGCCTCCTGGGACGCCCTGCAGGAAACCCGTGAGACGCCGAACCTGAAGGACAACAAACCCGTCCTCGACGACTTCGGCGACTTCGGCATGCAATACGCCGAGCGTTACTTCTCGATCTGCCGTGACGCCGTGAAAAAAGTCGCGCCGAACAACATGTACCTCGGCTCACGCTTCTACGGCCACACCGACCCGGCCGTCGTGGAATTGGCGGGGAAGTTCTGCGACGTCATCAGCTATAATATCTACGACAATCCGCCCACGAACCGCGTGAACGGATTCAACAAGCTTGATCTGCCGATCCTTTCGACCGAATGGGGCGTCGAATCAGACATCCTGCAAACGCCCTTCCGCGACGCCAAGCTGACAACGGTGCTGCCGAAGGAACGTGCGCAGAAAATCGTCCAATACGTCGAAGCCGCGCTCCGGCACCCGAACATGGTCGGGGCGCACTTTTTCCAATTCCGCGACCAGCCGCTCAGCGGCCGTCCGGACGGTGAAGCGACCCTCCGCGGCTTCGTGAACGTCGCCGACACGCCGAACTTTGAACTCGTCCAGACCAACCGCCGCCTGGGTTACGGCATGTACGAATTCCGCGCGAACGCGAAATGAACGGACGCAGCTAAGCGACGAATTTTTTCATGTAGGGGCGACGCCTGCGTCGCCCGCGGGCTGATCTCGCTGATTCGGGCGAGGCAGGCCTCGCCCCTACAAAAAACCTTGCCGTCGCTTTGTTTAACGGCCTTCGTTGCCGACGAACGTCATCGCGTCGGCCTCGACGAACTTGCCCTTGTCGAGGTGAATCAGTCGTGACGCAGCAGCCGCCGAGTGCGGGTCGTGCGTGACCATCACGATCGTTTTGCCGAAGTCGCGATTAAGGCGCTGCAGCAGTTCCAGCACTTCCTTCGCGCTGGCGGCATCAAGGTTCCCCGTCGGCTCGTCGGCGATGATGATGTCCGGATCAGTGACGATCGCGCGGGCGATCGCGACGCGCTGCTCCTGACCGCCGGAGAGTTGCTTGGGGAAGTGCGCCAGCCGGTCGCCGAGCCCGACGAGTTTCAAGGCCGTCTCGGCATTCTCACGGCGACGGCCACGCGACAGCGACGTCAGCTTGAGCGGCAGTTCCACGTTCTCGACGGCCGTCAGCACGGGCAGCAAATTGAATGACTGAAACACGAATCCCAGGTGGTTGTTCCGCCAGGCGCGAGCTCACGTTCCCGCATGTTGGCGGGCTGCTCGCCGAGAACCAGCAACTGGCCGTCGGTCGGCTTATCCATGCCGGCGATCAGGTGCAGCAGCGTGCTCTTGCCCGAGCCCGACGGCCCCATCAGCGCGACGAATTCACCGGCCTTCACCGTCAGGTCGACGGCATCGAGCGCGGTCACGACCGTGCTGCCGCGGGTGAACGTTTTGGTCAGCGTGATCGCTTGAACGGCGGCTTCACTCATGGCAATTCCTTGGATTCGGTCACACGGACGGCCGCGTTGTCGGCGAGATTCACCGGCGGGTCGATGATCACGTCTTCGCCACCGATCAGGCCGCTGCGAATATGCACGCCGTCGCCGCTGTTCGCCGCGACGACCACGCTCTTCCGAACGGCCTGACCTTTTTCGACGACATAGACGGCGCCTTCACGAACTGCCGATACCGGCAGGCGAATCATCGGCGGCTCGGCAGCGGGCGACGTTGCCGGCTGCGTCGTAGAACCCGGCGCGAGAAACGAAACCGTCGCATTCATGTCCGGCCGCAGACGCTCGTCAGGGTTCAGAACCTTCACCCGAACCTGCACGGTGGCCTTCTGGCGATTGGCCTCGGGCGAAATCAGGTCGACGACGCCGGCGTAACGGCGGTCGGGATACGCGTCCGTCACCACCCAGCACGATTGCCGCGGCTGCACCTTGGCGAAGTCATTCTGGCTGACATCGAGATCGACACGCAGGTCATTCAAATCGGCGATCGAAAGCACATAACCTTTCGCGCCGTTGTCGCCGACAAAGCCGGTCGTAACGAACTCGCCGACTTCCACATTCCGCGCCAGCACGGTGGCTTCAACGGGCGAGCGGATGATGGTGTTGTCGAGGTCGGTCTTCGCGAGTGCCAGGCCGCCTTCAAGTTGGCGGACCGTGCCGAGCTGGGCGGCGATCTGCTCGTCACGCGGGCCGACTTTGGCGAGGTCAACCTGCTGCCGGTCCGCTTCGACTTGCGCTTCACGCGCATTGACCAGCGCCTGAGCGTCGTCGATCTGCTGGCGGGAGACGGCCTTGGTGGCTTCGAGATCCGCCAGGCGTTTCAGATTCGTTTTCGCCACGGCAAGCTCGGCCATGCTCTTGGCGAGCGTCGCCTGGGCGACGGCGATTTCCTGCGGCCTGGACCCGGCCTTGAGCTCGGCGAGCCGGGCCTTGGCGTTGTCGAGCTGGCCTTCCTGTTGCATGACGCGGGCGCGGTATTCGTCGTCTTCCAGGCGGACGAGGACTTGGCCCTGCTGGATCTTGTCGCCCATCTCCACGCCGACCCACGCCACGCGGCCGATGGCTTTGCTGGCGAGTTCGATCTTATGGGCCGCCATGATGTAGCCGGTGGCATTGAGCACCACCGGATCGGCCTGGCGAATATCTGCGCCTTCGGGCAGGTGCACGCGGACGGTTTTCACCTCGATCGTGGCCGGCGGGCGAATCGCGAAAAGGCCGACGCCCACCAGCAGCAACAGAACGACAATCACCCACGGCCAGGCGGAGCGTTCGTCGCGCCGGGCTTTTTCTGATTTGTCGATTTTGAGTTTGGACAGTTCCGCCTGCATGACCGCTTACCCTTCCCGCATGGCCGCGACAATGCTGGTGCGTGAGGCGGCCCAGGCGGGCAGCAGGCCGCCGAGCGCGCCGATGACCGCCGCGAACGCCAGGCCGATGCCGATCGCCATCGGGCCGACTTTGAATTTGAATGCCGTCTCGCTGAAGGTCGCGAAGCTGCCGACACCGGTCGTCACGCCGTTGATCGGCAGCGCGATCAGCACGCCGACAATGCCGCCGAGGAGTGCCAAACAGACTGACTCCAAAACGAATGATCGGAGAATGGAAAAACGGCTGAAGCCGAGTGCGCGAAGCGTGCCGATTTCACGTCCGCGTCGGGCGACGGCGGCGTACATCGTGTTGGTCGCCGCGAAGCCGCTGCCGACCGCCATGACCACAGAAACAAAATAGCCGAGCACCATCAGCGGGACGCCGGACATCGTCATGCCGGCGTAATAATCCTTCTCGGCCAGCACGTTGGCGTTGAGACGCTGGTCGTCCTGGATTTTGAAATTCGAGATGAAATCCGCCTTGTAAATCGTGGCGGCGGGGATGGCGGTTTCCGCGGCGGCCTGGGCGGCGATCTCGGTTTCGCCCTTCGCCATCGCCGATTTTACCGCCGCTTTCACAGCGGCGGCACGCTCGGCCTTCGCCTTGGCCGTCGCGGCGTTGGCGGCGGCGATTTGTTTCTCGGCGGTCGGCGCGTCGATCTCGGCGCGCACCAGCAACGAACTGCTGCCGCCCTGCTGTTCGAAATCGCCACGGAGTTGGTTGAGATCGGTCCAGATTTCGCTGTTGGCGGCCGTCTCGCCGCTGCGAAAGACGCCGACGACTTTCCACAGCCCCCGGCCGAAGCGAATCTCATTCCCCAGCCGCGCGGCCGGGTAACGCTTGGCGACATTCTCGCCGACGATGACCTCACGTACGCCGTCAGCCGCCTTACGACCGTCAATTAACTCGAACGGCCGCATTTTGTAGCCGATCGGCGTCATGCCGCGGACGGTGACGTTCATGCCCGTTTCCGCATCGGCGGCCATGTCGACGTTCGGCAGATTGACGACGGTGATGGCTTCCGGCGAGACCATCGGCTCGCCGCTTTCATCCTTCGCAATGCCGGGCAGGCGGCGGACGATTTGATACGTTTCCGACGACACCGTGCTGCTTAGCTCGGCATCGGTCCCTTTGCGGAGGACGAGGAATTGCCTGGCGTCGCCCGTGCCACTGAAGACGCTGCTGAGCCCGACCGTCAGCGCGACAGCTACTACCAGCACGGCCACCGTCAGCCCGATGCCGACGGCGGTCATCAGCGTCGTGCCCTTTCGCTGGACGAGATTACGGACGTTATAAGCGACAGGCACGCCCATTGATTACCCCACGAAGCGAAGCGACTCGACGATGTTTTTGCGTGACGCCGCGATGGCCGGCACGACCGACGCGGCCACGCCGACGACCAGCGCGATGCCCAGCACGATCGCCGCCGCCTGCCATTTCACGCCGGGGATCGGGAACCCGCCCGCCGCCGACATGCTTTTGTTAATGAGATAGCCGATGCCCAGCCCGAACGCACCGCCGATGATGCTGATCAGCACCGACTCGGCCACGATGATCCGCATGATTTCGCTCGGCACGAACCCGAGCGTCCGGAGAATCGCCACTTCGCGCGTCCGCTCGCGCACGGCCATGGCGACGGTGTTCGCGCTGACGAGCAGAATGGTGAATGTCACCGCGGCACAGATTGCGGTCAGGAAAAGTTTGATGTTCCCCAAAAACGCCAGGAACGATCGGCCGAACTCCTTTTCGCTTTCGGTGCGTGTGGGGTAAGACGAATTGGCGAATTTGTCATCCACCGCCCGGGCGATGCCGGGTACGGCGTCGGCGGTCTTGGCGAGAATCAGATACGTGCCAACCTGGTCACGCGTGGCCGCTTGCTTGGACTGCAGTTCGGTGAGGTATTCGCGGTGAAACAGCAGGCACTCGCCGTTGGGCGTGTGAGAAAAAATCGCGGCGACGGTGAGTTCAAGATTCACCGGATAAATATCGCCGACGATGGTCATGCGGTCGCCGACTTTAATATTGTATTTCTTCGAAATCGCCTCGGCGACGGCGCAGGCGGTTCGCTGCTGCTTGAACGCTTTCACCTGCTCCACAGGGGCGACGAAGTCTTTGCGGATGTCAAAGATCTTGTCGGCATCGACGGCGAAACGGGCGAAGAACTTCGTGTCGTCGATGTATTTGCCTTGGAACCAAGTCCAGGCCGAAACGCCGGCGACGCCGGGGACGGATTCGATCTTCGCCTGATGGCTGGCCGGCAGTGATTGGGTGAGCGACACCTTGTGCCGACAGATCATACGGAGGGCGTCGCTCGGCGATTCGTCTTCGCCGTGAAAGAAGCCCTGATAGATCGCCAGCAGCATCGCCAGCAATGCCAGCGACACCGCCGAACTGATGATCGTCAGCAGGCTTCGCCGGCGGTTGCGGAGGATGTTGCGCAGCACGAGCGAGCCGAGACGAAACATGAATCACCGATTCTACCGGCGGCCCATGCGAATACCTAATCTTTTACTAATTCGTTCAGCGTCCTTTTGTCGCCAGATGGAATGCCGCGAATGACGTCGGCGGTAATGTCAGCGACACCGCGTGACCCTTCAAAGCCGCGTTGCCAGGTGTCGGCGTGATGCGATTCGGCTCCGCGAACGTGTTGCCGGCTTTCAGATCGTCCCCGGCAAGTTGGGCGGCTTCCAGTACGCTCGTTACGACGCGATCGGACAATTCGATTGTCGTCGTCAATTCTGCATCACTCCGGTTCACGCAAAAGATCGCGAGATTGCCCGTCGCCGGGTCGAAGGTTGCCGAGACGTCGAGCGCCGGCACTTCACCGCGCGGGCCGGCTTTGTAGGTCGGCGATTCGATCGCGAGCGCTCGCGCCCGCGAACCCGGCACGATGTATTTGGAGAACAGCAAAAACGGGTAGTAAATCGTCTGCAGCACCAGGCCGTCGGGCTTGGTCATCACCGGGGCAATCACGTTCACGATTTGTGCGATGCACGCGATCTTCACCAGATCGGCCCGGCGGACGAACGCGCTGAGATACTGCGCAAACCAACGCGTCCTCAAGGTTGTACCAATCTTCGAGAACGTGCGGCGCGTGCTTCCAGTCGGCGTTGTCGTTCTTGCCGTGACTGTGGTACCAGACGTTCCATTCGTCGAAGGAGACGTAAACGCGTTTGTCAGACTTCTTCACGCCGCGCATGTAATTCAGCAGGCCGGCGTAGTCTTCCAGCACGCGGTCGATCTCCACGCCCTCGGCGAGGTACCACGGCGAATCATTCTGAATGTTGTTGCTGTAGCGGTGGGCGGAAATGTAATCGACGCTGTCCCACGCGAAATCGAGCGTTTGGCGGTCGTATTCGAGATAAGTCGCCATGCTGGCGCGGACGAGCCACAGGCGATGGTTTCGATCGTCGAGTCCAGACCTTTGAGCATCGCACCGGCGGCGCGGGCGCGTTGGCCGTATTCAGTCGCGGGGACGTGCCCGGCCTGCCAGGGGCCGTCCATTTCGTTGCCCAGGCACCAGAGTTTGACGCCGTACGGCTCGGCGTGACCGTGCGTTTTGCGGAGGTCCGCCCAGGCGCTGCCGGTCTCGAGGTTGCAATATTCGATCAGTGCCGCGGCCTCGGCGGCGCCGGCCGTGCCGAGGTTAACGGCCATCATCGGCGCGGTGCCGAGTTTTTTGCACCACGCCATGAATTCGTCTGTGCCGAACTGGTTCGACTCGAGCGTGTGCCAGGCGAAGTCGCGACGCACCGGCCGCTTCTCCCGCGGACCAATGCCGTCACGCCAGTCGTAGCAGCTGACGAAGTTCCCGCCCGGGTAACGCATCACCGGCATACCGAGCGGTTTCAGGGCAGCGATCACATCAGTGCGGAAGCCGTCTTCGTCAATCAGGCCGTGCGCGTTGCCGGGGTCATAAATGCCCTCGTAAATGCAACGCCCAAGGTGCTCCGCAAAACCACCAAAGATGCGCCGATCAACGGCCCCGACGTGATGATGCGTATCCAGACGAACAATCGCAGCCATACGAATTCCCTCCGCAGACGAATCTTCGGCATCCATTCGCCGACCGCAACTCCCGCATTTTCACTCGAACGACAGCCAAGCAGACAATAACTTGACTGAGTTCAGATATATCACTACTATTCTTAATACAGATTTTCCGCTCGCCAGCAGAGTTTAGATATATCAAATAACATCATGAAACATTCCCACAGGCATCCTCATCGCGGCGACCACGGTCCCGACCACCATCACAAAAGGCACGACAGACACCACGGCGGGCATCGGGGTCGGGCTGGCCCGGGGCGGTTTTTTGACAGCAATGACCTGCGATTCCTGATCCTGGACCTGATCGCCGAGGAACCGAGGCACGGCTACGAAATCATCAAGCTGATCGAAAGCCAGTCGGCAGGTGCGCACGCGCCGAGCCCGGGCATTATTTATCCGACGCTGACGATGCTCGAGGAAATGGGCCAGGCCGCCGTGAGCATCGACGGTACACGCAAGCTCTACGCCATCACCGACGCCGGCCTGACAGAACTCGACGCCAACCGCCAGCAGGTCGACCATCTTCTCGCCCGGCTGCGCGAAGCCGGAGAACGGCACGTGCACGACCGCCCCGTGCCGATCATGCGTGCGATGGATAATCTCAAGCTCGTCCTTCGCCTGCGTTCCGGCCAGTTCACGCCGGAGCAGCTCGCGACCGTCACCGACATTATTGATGACGCCGCGAAGAAAATTGAACGTCTTTAACCATTCAACGCACCCACTGGAGCTCCCATGATTCCGATGACACCGAGCCTTAAGGCTCAGATCGATGAACTTGACCGCCTGCGCACGGTTCGTGACGACGCAATGCAGATCTCCCGCGACCAGGGCGAGCTTCTGGCCGCATTCGCTGTTTCGTTGAATGCCAAACTCGTTGTGGAAGTCGGCACGAGCTACGGCTTTAGCGGCCTCTGGTGGTCGGCCGCACTCGCGGTGACCGGCGGGCATTTGCATACGATCGACGTTCTGGAGAAAAAGTACAACGCGTCAAAGGCCACATTTCTGGCGGCCGGCGTTGCTGACCGGATTACCAGCCACCTCGGCAGCGGCCACGACGTGCTGCCGACCATTCCCGGGACGATCGACATTGCGTTTATCGACGCCGACAAGCCGAGCAGCCAGGCGTACTTTGATACCGTTTGGCCGAAGATCCGGGTCGGCGGTGCGGTGCTGACGGACAACGTGCTATCCCACCGCGAAGAGCTCGCCCCGTACGTCCAGCGCTTACGTTCGCGTGACGACGCGCACAGCGTCACGATTCCGCTGCGTGCCGGCCTGGAGTGGACGTTGAAACTGCGTTAACGCTCACCCGATGATCGCGGCAATCGCGGCGGGCGGCTCGGCGATGGAACGGACTTCCACCGCCGGGCCGCTCGGCCGCCATTGGGCGGAATCACTTGCGTCGCCGAAGAGTGCAACCGTTCGCACGCCGAGCGCGGCAGCAAGGTGCGTCGGGCCGCTGTCATTGCCGACAAAACTGTGACTGCCGGCGATCAACTTTCGCAAGGCGGGCAGCGTGTCCGGCATGACGACTTCGGCGACCGCGGCGAGCCGGCTGATGTCAGACGCCGGCCAGCGATCGCGCTCGACTTCGCCGACGACAAACCGAACGACCTTCCCGGCGGCAACGAGTTGCGTACCGAGTTCGACAAAATGCTCGACGCACCAATTTTTAGCCGGCGAGCCGCTGCCGGGATGAATCAGCACGCCCTCGCCGGCGTTCCCGCGCCGGCCGAAGCCGTGTGTTTTTAGCAGCGTCTGCATCTGCTCGACGTATGAACGCAGTTTGCCGTGCGCGTCGAGTTGTGCGAGTTGATGATCCAGCACATGCACGGCCGCCGGCGGCTTGGGGCGAATCTGAATCAACGGAATATCGCCGCAATGTTTCACGAGGCCGGCGACAAAATTCGGCTCATCGTTCTCGGCAAACAAGACAACGCACTGCGTGCCTCGGAGCACACGAGCGACATTCTCCGGCGGCTCGGCATTGCCGAACAGCGCGTGCCAGCCGTCGTCCGCACTGACGCCTTCGACGCCGATGACGTCTTCGGCGAGGCGGCCTTTATCCGAGCCGGTCACGTACATGACACGGCTTTGCGCGAAGACCCGCCCCATCGCCATGGCGACCGGCCAGGTCGTAATGAAATCGCCGAGGGCGGCCTGGTGGAAAATCAGAATGTTTCGCCGGGGAAGCATTCGCGTGTTTTATTTCGAAGAGTCGATCCAGCCGCCGCCAAGAACCACGTCACCGTCGTAACAAACGACGGCCTGCCCGGGAGCGACGGCGCTCTGCGGCTGATCGAATTCGACGGTGATCTGGTCGTCACCCGTCCGGCGCACCGTGGCCGGTTGCGGCGACGTGTTGTAGCGAATCTTGGCGGTACAGGGCACGGGCGTTTCACCGATGCGCGGGCCGAGGAGATTGATCTGGCTGGCGATGACCGTGGTGCGTAGCAGTTCGTCCCGGCCGCCGAGGATGACGCGATCGCTGCCGGGCTCGATGTCGATCACATACAGCGGCACGCCCCGCGCCACGCCCAGGCCCTTCCGCTGGCCTATCGTGAAGTGCTGGTGCCCGGCATGCTGGCCGACGATTTCGCCGCTTGTCGTGACCAATTCACCGGCCCGGAATGACTCGGCCGAACGCCGCTTCAAAAGGCCGGCGTAATCCTGGTCCGGGACGAAGCAGATTTCCTGGCTGTCCGGCTTATTGAAGACCGGCAAATCCAATGACTCGGCGATCGCCCGCACGTCCGATTTTTCAAATTCCCCGATCGGCAGCATGAGCTTTTCGACGTGCCCGCCGGGCATGCCGAACAGGACATAGCTCTGGTCTTTCTTGTGATCCAGCCCGCGAAGGAGCGTTTTCTGACCCGTGATCGGATCAACACCGGTGCGGGCGTAGTGGCCGCTGGCGACGTATTTGGCGCCGACGGCTTCGGCGTACTGGGCGAGGCGGCCGAATTTCAGCCAGTCGTTGCAGCGCACGCACGGGTTCGGCGTGCGGCCGCGGTTGTATTCGTCGACGAAGTAGTCAATCACGCGGCCGAAGTCTTCCTGGAAGTTCAGCACGTAAAACGGGATGTCGAGCAACTGCGCCACACGCCGGGCGTCACCCGCATCGAGAACACTACAGCAGCCTTGCTTCTGCTTGGCGGGTGGTGCGTTCGGATCGATCTTGCACTCGACTTCTTCTTCGACGCCTTTCGGAGAGCCCAGCCGCATGAAGCAACCGATGACCTCGTAGCCCTGACGTTTCAATAATGCCGCCGCGACGGAGCTATCCACTCCGCCGGACATTGCGACGACGACTTTTTCCCGCTCAGCGGCCATTCCGGTGCAGTATAGCGAATTTTCTGGGCAACATGCCGGGATTTCAGACGACTTTGAATTTGCCGATGTCTTTGATCGGCGGCGGATATTTCGGGTTCATCCCCTGCAGCGTTTTCACCAGAATGTCGCTGATCGCCCAGTTCCGAAACCACTTATGATCGGCCGGGATGGCGTACCACGGCGCGGTTTCGGTGCTGCAACTGGATAACGCGTCTTCGAATGCGGCCTGGTAATCGTTCCAGTATTTTCGCTCCTGGAGATCGCTCGGGCTGAACTTCCAGTTTTTCTTGGCGTCGTCCAGCCGCGCCTGCATTCGATCGGCCTGCTCTTTTTTGCTGATGTGCAGATAGAACTTCAGGATGGTCGTTCCCTCGTCGGCTAACAACGCTTCGAAATTGTTGATGTGCGTGTAACGCTTCTTCCAGACTGATTTTGGAACGATCTCGTGAACACGCTCGACGAGCACTGCCTCGTAATGCGAGCGATTGAAAATCCCGATCATCCCCTTCGCCGGCGCGGCCAGGTGGTGGCGCCAGAGGAAATCGTGTGACCGTTCGAGCGTGCTGGGCACTTTAAAACTGGTGACCTGGCAGCCTTGTGGGTTGACGCCGGAAAAGATGTGATCAATCGTCCCGTCTTTGCCGCCGGCGTCCATGGCCTGAAGCACGACGAGGAGCGACTGCTTCGACTCGGCGTACAGCAAGTCCTGCAGTTTACGCAGCTGTTTGATGTTGTCGGCAGACGCGGCTTCGGCTTCTTTCTTACTCTTGAAGTCACCTTTTTCGTCGGTCTTCAGATCGGCGAGTTTAAATTTCTTGCCCGGACGAACAAGGAACGGCGAGTCGATCATGCGTCACCCTTTCCAAGAAACGGCAACGGCACGACCGTCGCCCCACGAACGGCACCCTCGGCCGCGATCAGCAAACGCTGCTCCGGCTCAAAATGCGGACGGCGGACGATCGCCAGGGCGATTGCCGCGTCAGACAAGATCGGCGACATCGTGCTGCTGGTCACCACCCCGATGACATTCTGCTGCTGGTCAAACACCTGCGTGCCGGCGACTGGTAAGGCGTCATCGTCCATACGCACGCCGACCAACTGGCGCGCCACCTGCGCCGCGCGTGCATTCGGGCGACGACTTCCTGCCCGAGATAGCACCCTTTCACAAAACTGACGGCCCGATCGAGCATGGCCGTCTCTGCGGGCAACACGCCCATGGGACGCGCGGCCGGGTCTTCGGGGGCGTCGGCTTTTTTGCCCGGGAATGACGGCGTTGCCAGATCAAAATCGATGCCGAACAACGGACGCCCGGCTTCGATGCGCGTGGCGTTGAACGCCGCCCAACCGATCGGCCGCAGCGGCCGTTTGCCGATCGCCGTTTCGTTCCCGTGCCGTGTCAGCAAATGTTGCCAGACCTCTACCGCTCGATCCCTAGGCACAATCAGGTGAAGCCCCGGCACGCCGCAGACGTCATCACGCCAGAGGGTAGCGGTTGCGCCGATGATACTGATCGTCCGGCATTCGCCGGTGCTGATGTTCGCGTCCACGCCCTCCTCGCCGAGCACCGCCACGGCAGTCGGGCCGTGCATGGCGAATTCGTACAGCTCAGTCGTCGCGTTCCGCAGTTTCACCTGCTCGGCGAACAGGTAGCGGTCGAGAAGATTCACCAACATCGGCACGAGGCGGCCGTCGAGTTCCAGCAGCGTTTTGTCGCCGAGTTCAATGACGTTCAGATCGCAAACGATCCTGCCCTTCAAATTCAGGAGATAGGCGTACGCCCATTTCCCGGCGGGCAATGGCGTTTTGGTTTCCTTGTTTACCAGGTCGGCGGTGACAAGGTTGTTCAGGAAGGCGTGCCGGTCACGGCCGGTCAGTTCGATGAAACCTCGCTGGGGCAAATCGAGGATCGCCGCACTTTTTCGGATCGCGGCATACTCGGCCTGCGGCTCGCCGAAGGTCGAAACGATCTCAACCGTGTCATACGCTTGCATCTCGGCATTCGTACGATGGTGAAGGTCCAGCAATGGTGAGGGTGGGAGTTGGCTCATGATGAACTTGCTGCGACGGCGACAGGCTGCCGAGGCGGTGCATTTCGGATATACTTTAGGCAATGAGTGACGCGTTGGAAAACGACTCGACCGGCCCCGAATCTGAGAAAGACCTCGGCCAGATTCTTGCGGGCTGGGCGTACGAACCCGGGACGATCAACGTCCGCCGAATCACAGGCCTCGACGGACTGCCGAAATTGCAGATGCGACTGGAACTCGGCCTGCTTCAGATGGAAGTCACCGGCCGCCCCGACGGGCAACGCCCGCACGGCTTTGAATCGCTGCTCGAGTACCACCACCACCGCCTGACCGAAGCCCGGCAAAAATCCGGCGGCATCCTGGAAGGCTTCGCCCTGTCGCCCGACGACTGCAGCCAGCTCCGTGAAGAAGCGGCCATGTATTACCAGCGATATCTTTCGCTGTTCGTGCTCGGCGATTTCCCGGCAGTGGTGCGCGACACCAGCCGCAACCTCCGCGTGCTCGATCTCTGCGGCCAATACGCCGTGCAGGAGCAGGACCGCATTCTGCTCGAACAGTATCGGCCGTACATCGTCATGATGCGCACGCGGGCGGCGGCGTCTATCTTGTTCAAAGACCAGAAACTCAATGAAGCCCTCGCGACTGTCCGTGAAGGCCTGTCACAAATCCGCGCTTTCTTCGACAAGTTCGGCCAGTCCGAGGCATTCGCACGCTCGGAAGAAGTAAAAGTGCTCAAACGCTTCGCCCGCGAAATCAAACGGAAACTGCCCGTCGGTGTGGTGGAGCGGCTGGAGCGGAAGTTGAAGAAAGCCGTCGCCGCCGAGGAATATGAATTGGCCGCGAAGTTGCGGGACGAGATCGCGTCATTGCAAGCACAGAACGCCCGGTAAATTCTGCCGCCGTCAGCCAATCGGGACAGCGGCCTGCCTCTGAAAGAAATGAAGGACCTGCCATGCGCGCGATCGTGACCGGACAAGTGGGCGTCGATAAAGGCCCGTACCTCCAGGCGGTGCAAAAGCTCGCCAAGGAAAACGGCCACGATTTAGCCGTCTTCAATGTCGGTAAAATGATGTACGAGGAGGCCCCCGACGTCCCGCCGGGCCGCATCCTTAACCTGCCGATCAGCCGGCTCAATACGCTTCGTCGCGCCGTGTTCAAAGAGATTCTTCGCGAGAGTGAAAAGCACGAACACGTGATCGTGAACACGCACGCCACCTTCCGCTGGCGGCACGGTTTGTTCGCGGCCTTCGACTACGACCAGATCAAAGCCTTCAACGCCGACTTCTACGTCGCCATGCTCGACAATGCCGAGAGCATCCACCAGCGGCTGATGAAAGAGCACGACATCGACCACACGCTCAAAGACATCATGGTCTGGCGTGAGGAAGAAAACCTCGCCACGGAAATCATGGCGAATATCCTGCGTGGGTACGGCAAGTTCTTCATCCTCAGCCGCGGCCGCGCCGTGCCGACGACGAAAACGCTCTACCGCATGATGTTCGAGCCGGGCCTGAAAAAGGTCTACCCGAGCTTCCCCATGACGCACGTCATGGACCTGCCCGACGCGCTCGCCGAGATCAATAAATTCCGCCAGACGCTGGCCGACCATTTCATCGCCTACGACCCCGGCGACGTCGACGAATTCCTCCTGCACACCAGCGGCATCCGCGCCAAGGAAGAAGGCCTGGAAACCGTCGAAATCGAAGCCGCCGAGGGGAAGGTTACGTTCAAGACCGAGGAGGTCGTCCAGATCAGCGGCGACATCATGGGCCAGATCTACGCCCGCGATTTCAAGATGGTCGACCAGAGCGACATGATCGTCAGCCTTGTCCCCGAACTGCCCAACGGCAAGCCGGGCCTGAGCAGCGGCGTGGAGCGTGAACTGCACCACGCGTGGGAAGGCGGCAAGGAAGTCTACGTCGTCTGGAACTGCCGCGGCACGCCCAGCCCCTTCATCACCGAAACCGCCACGCGAGTCTTCCGCTCCGTCGACGAAGCCATCGCATTTTTCAAAACGAAGGGCTACATCAAGTAAGCCATGAGTGACCTGCCCAAGCCTGTCGATCCGTTCGCCGTAACGGTTTTTCTTTCTTCGGCCACGAAGGTCGACCGCCTCTATTTTGACGCCGCCGCCGACTTCGGCCGCGCCATCGCGAAAGAAGGCTGGACGCTCGTCTACGGCGGCAACCGCATCGGTTGCATGGGCGCCCTCGCCGATGGTGCCCGTGAAGCCGGCGGCCGCGTCGTCGGCGTGACGCCTCGCTATTTCATCGACGAAGGCGTCGCCGATCACGCCTGCGACGAACTACTCGTCACCGACACGATGCGTGAGCGTAAGCACCTGCTCGAACAGCGTGCCAGCGCGTTCGTGGCGTTGCCGGGCGGCTTGGGCACGTTCGAAGAACTGTTCGAGATCGTCGTCAGCCGGCAGCTCGGGATGCACAAAAAACCGGTGATGCTGCTGAACGTCAATGACTATTACACGCCGTTGCTGCAGTTGATCGAGCGTGGCATTGAGCAGAAATTCGTTCGGCCGGGCAGCCAGAATCTCATTTCGGTTGCCAGCACCATTCCGGAGATGATCGAGCTGCTCAAAGTCGCCGCCAAGCCACCGGTGGCGTGAAGGATTTCCCGCACGGTCGGCGGATCGGCCGGCGTGCCGTAGAATCCGGCGGCGTTCATGCGGTCGTCGCGACTGACATTTCTCCTTTGCCTTCTGCTATCCGCCGCGATTCACGTGGCGGTGGTCTGGCAACTCGCGCGGCACGCAATCTTCGTCGTCGTCCGCCCGCCCGCGACTCGGCCGGCGTATGTGGTCGCGCCGCCGGGCACGATTCCTGACCCGCCGCCGCAGCAGCCGGAAGTTCGCTTCGGTGAGGCGGGCGGCACGGGGCAGGCGATCAACAGCAGCCCCGGCGAAAAACCACAGACCGCGACCGAATCCAATCCCGATCAGGCCGCCTGGACGCGCGACCCGACCGGGAAAGGCCCGATCCAGGAACCGATTCCGGAGTCCACACCCAAGCCGTTGCAGCAAGCGGTCGTCACCCCGCCGCCGACCGCTCTGCCGACGCCGCCGGAGTCCAAGGCTCCCTCTTTCCGAAAGCCGCCGCCGCCACAGCCCAAGGCGCCGGTCGCCGAGGTCTCACGACCGACGCCGCAACAGCAATCGCAACAGCAGCCCCAACAACGGCCGCAGGAATCCGGCGGCACGCCGATGCCACACAGCGATCAGGACAGCGACCCGTTCGCGAAGGAAGTGACTCTCGAATTCACCGCCGGCGGTGTCACCGCCAGCGACGGCCGGCAGATCAAGTTCAAAAAGCCCCGAATCAACATGGCCGGGTTTGTCGAGGCCGGCGAAATCAGCTTCCCCGCCCGGCTACGATTGCGGGTTCGCGTCAAGCCGGACGGCAATCCCGGCCGCGTCACGATCGTCCAATCCACCGGCAGCCGCAGCCTGGACCGCGCGTTCGAGCTCTCCGCTTACGAATCGTGGTTCGAACCCCGTAAAAACAAGGCCGGCCAAGCCGTAGAAGACGAGTTCGAGTTCAACATCGTGTTGAAGTAGGGGCGACGCCTGCATCGCCCGTGTGCGTCGACAATGGCCGACCGGGCGAGGCAGGCCTCGCCCCTGCAAATTCACGAGCCGACGTAGAAATCGCGTTCGTCGAAGACGAAATCGCGATCGGCGCCGCCGGACCATGTGTCGTCGTCGTAATCAACGTAGAGCGTGTCCTGGCCGTCTTCGCCGAGGAGGCGGTCTTCGTCGCCGTCAACGCCGTCGATGATGTCATCTCCGTCGAAGCCGTACATGGTATCGCGGCCGTCGTCGCCGAGGAGGGTGTCGTCGTCTTCGCCGCCGTCCAGCAGGTCGTCATCGCGGCCGCCGCGCAGGCTGTCGTTGTTATCTTCGCCGTAGAGGGTGTCGTTGCCGTCATCGCCGTAAAGGGTGTCGGCCCCGTTGCCGCCGCGGAGTTCGTCGTCGCCGTCGTCGCCGTAGAGTGTGTCGGAGTTCTCGCCGCCGAAGAGCGAATCATTGCCGGCGTAACCGCTGAGGATGTCATCGCCGGCCTCGCCGTCGAGTTCGTCGTCGCCGTCGCCGGCGAGCAGGTCATCATCGCCCGCGCCGCCGAGGAGCGTGTTGTTGCCCGTGCCGCTGCTCAGGCGGTCGTCGCCGTCGCCGCCGTCGAGGTAGTCATCGCCGCCGCCGTCGTTGAGGTTGTCATTGCCCGCTCCGCCGACGAGGGTGTCGTCGTTTTTACCGCCGTAGATAAGGTCTTCGCCGGCACTGCCGTAGAGCGTGTTCGTGCCGCTGCCGCCGCTGATGCTGTCATTGCCGGCGCCGCCGTCGACATAGTCGTTGGCATCACCGGCGTCGATGGAATCGGCCCCTTCGCCGCCGGCGATGACGTCGCTGCCGCCGTTGCCGATGATCACGTCATTGCCGGCGTCACCGTTGAGGTAATCGCCGCTGGAGTTGCCAATGAGTGAATCGCGGCCATCGTTGCCGGAGATGGAATCGGTACCGTTGCCGCCCCGAATGGCATCATCGCCGAGGCCGCCGTTGATCGTCGTGCGAAGTCGCAGGCCACGAGAAATGCTGATGGCGTCATTGCCCGCGTCGCCGCCGATGAGAATTCGGGTGATAGCGTCCGGCCTGTAGTGGCGCGTGCTGTTGTTATCGATGACAATGATGAGCCCGGTATCGGCTTCGACGCCGACGCCGATGACGTCATCCCCGCCCGTGCCGCGAATATTGAGTTGCCCCTCGACGACACTGACGGAAAGCAACCGGCGAGACGCAAGCGATTCGATCAAAGGCCACTGCATCATCTTCCTCCGACAGGTAAGACGCCGCCCGGGCGTTGTCGTTAGATGATACGGCTACGAATCCGGCGTTGGCGAATCAGCGCCAGACGGCGCGGCCGTTTTCCAGGCGGACGCGGCCCTGTGCGTAAGCGGTGATGGCCTCAGGGAATGCGTCACATTCCTGCTCGAACACGCGGGCGGCGAGGGTCTCGGGCGTGTCGGTCGGTTTGGCTTGGCACTGCTTCTGCAGGATGACCGGGCCGGCGTCGAATTCGTTATCGACGAAGTGCACCGTGCAGCCGCTGACCGTTTCATTCGCCGCAAGCACGGCCGCGTGAACGTGCCGGCCGTACATGCCCTTACCGCCGAACTTGGGCAACAGCGACGGGTGAATATTAATCACCCGGCCGAGCCACGCGTCGGGGACTTCGATCAATTGCAGCCAGCCGCCGAGGCAGACGAGATCAACGCCGTGCGATTCGCAGAGCGAAAAGATCTTTCGGCTGAACTCGGCGAGGTCATTAAAATCTTTCCGAACGACGACTTCGCTCTGAATATTCGCGGCCTTTGCGCGGTCCAAACCGACCAAACCCGGCTTCGAACCGATGACGATTTCGATCGAAGCATTCAATGTGCCTGCCCCGATTCGATCAATAAGGTTCTGCAGCGTCGTGCCGCCACCACTGACGAGTACAGCAAGGCGCACGGCTCTGGTCCCCTCTGCCGGTATGGCCGGGAGAGGGTGAGGGCCGCCGACGGCGGATTCAGTCGGAGAAAAGCAAAGTCGACGTTCGCGCATCTTTCGTTTTCTTTAACACGCCTGCGCTGGCAACATGCCGGGAACGGTTCTCACCCTACCCTCTCCCGGCAATACCGGGAGAGGGAATGATCGTCACCCTTTCGCCGCAATTGCTGCCGCGTCGCGGGCAGACAGATCGGGGTAAGCCGAATTGCTGCCGACGTCGGGCCGGCGCTTCCAGCTTCGGGCACAGGCGGCGTACGTTTCGCGGCGGTCGATGACGGTCACGTCTTCGGCACTGCCGAAGCTGTGATAACCGCAGCCGACCATGTCTTCGAGATCGACGCCGTAGCTTTCGAACCGGGCCTTCAGCGAGGGCGGCAATACCACTTCAGCGTCAAGGCTCTTGTTCACGCCCTTCTCTTTCTTGAGCGCGTCAAGCTTCAGCAACGCTTCTTCCCGCAGCTTGAACAGCACGCCCCAGTCGGCGATCTGCTCCGGCGACGGCACGCGGCCACTCGGGAGCGGCAGGCGAGACAGGTGCACGCTCGGCAGTTCGGCTTCGTCGGCCGGCTTGTGCGGGATGAAGCCCCACGTTTCGTCGGCGGTGAAGACGAGCATCGGCGAAATCAGCTTCGTGATCGCCAACACCATCTTGTGCATCACGTACTGCGTTCGCCGACGCAACGGCGAGTCCGGCGCGTCGCAGTACAGCCGATCCTTCATCGCGTTGCCGTAGACGGCGCTGACCTGCACGGCACAGAAGTCGTGGATCAGCCGGAACGCCTTGTGCAGCGCGAAGCTGTCGTACGCGGCGGTGACGCCTTCGATGAGCTGGTCGAGCTGATACAGCGCCCAGCCGTCGAGCGACTGCGTGGTGACTTCCTGGCTGCTGCCGTCGTAGTCGTAGAGATTGCTGAGCAGGTAGCGAAGCGTGTTGCGGATTTTGCGGTATTTGTCGCCGAATTCCTGGATGAGCTTCGGACTGGCGGCCATGTCGCCTTCGTAGTCGAGCTGGCAGACGAAGAGGCGCAGCAGATCGGCGCCGTGCCGATTAATTTCGGTCATGGCGGTGACGTAGTTCTTGTCACTCTTGCTGACTTTCTTGCCGTCCGGGCCGACGATGAAGCCGTGCGTGAGCACCTGCTTGAACGGCACGCCGTTGCCGCTCGCCAGGCACGGCAGCATCGAGAGCTGGAACCAGCCGCGGTGTTGGTCGGAGCCTTCCAGATACAGGTCTGCCGGAAATTGCAGGTCGGGCTCGCGCGATTTGAGCACGCTGTTCCAGCTGCTGCCGCTCTCGAACCAGACGTCGAAGATGTCCTGTTCTTTGCGGAGTTTGTCTTTCGGGAAGGCGTCGCCGGTGTCGCACCCGTCGAGCAATTCGGCGGGCGTGAGTGTGTACCACGCGTCGCTGCCGTGCTTGGCGAAGGCGCGGGCGACGGCGCGGACGCTGTCGGGCGTCAGGAGTGCTTCGCCGGTTTCATTGTAGAAGACCGGGATCGGCAGGCCCCAACTGCGTTGACGGCTGATGCACCAATCCGGGCGGCTGTTCAGCATGCCGGTGATGCGAGCGCGGCCCCACTCGGGGATGAACTTGATCTCGTCCGTCACCGCTTCGAGCGCCGCCTTGCGGACCGGTGCTTCGCCGTCAGCCGTGTCGCGGTCGATGCCAACGAACCATTGTTCGGTCGCGCGGAAGATGATTTTGGTTTTGCTCCGCCAGTCGTGCGGGTAGCTGTGCGTGATGGTCTCTTCGGCCAGCAGAGCGCCGATTTCCTTAAGGTGTTCGACGACCTTCGGGTTGGCTTCCCAGACGGTGAGTCCGACAAGCCAGTTCGGCACGGTGCTGTCGTAGCGGCCGTTCGCCATGACCGGGCAATAGACGGGCAGGCCGAACTTGATACCGGTGTTGTAGTCGTCTTCACCGTGGCCCGGCGCGGTGTGCACGAGGCCCGTGCCGTCCGTCGTGGTGACGTAATCGGCCGGCAGCACTTTGCCGGTGCGCTCGACGAACGGGTGCGTGTATTCGAGGTCGAGAATTTCCTTCCCCGGCACCGTTCGGACGACGCTGAAATTACTCGTCTGAACCTTCCCGAAGACTTTTTCGACGAGTTCCTTCGCCAGCACCGTGATGCCGGACCGGCCGTCGCGGCTCGAAGTGAACGATGGCGTAATCCACGTCCGGGTTTGCGGCGATCGCCAGGTTCGCGGGCAGCGTCCAGGGCGTTGTCGTCCAGATCAGCAGGCTGACGCTGGCGTTCACACGCAAGTCGAACTTGCTCTTGAACGCGCCGGGATTGGCGACCGGGAATTCTACATACACGCTCTGGTCCGGCACGTCCTGGTATTCCAGTTCCGCGTCGGCGAGCGCCGTTTGGTTCGCGATGCTCCAGGGCACCGTTTTCAGTTGCTTGTAAACCAGGCCCTTCTCGACGACCTGCGCGAAGACTTCCAGCGTGGCGGCTTCGTACTGCGGGCGCATGGTGAGGTATGGATTTTGCCAGTCGCCGAGGATACCGAGGCGCTGAAACTGCTCCGCCTGGATTCCGACGTATTTCTCGGCGTATTCGGCGCACTTCTGGCGGACCTGCACGGGCGTCATTTCACGAAACGCTTTGCCGAGGTCTTGCTGGATTTTGTGTTCGATCGGCAGGCCGTGGCAGTCCCAGCCGGGGACGTACGGGGTGCGGAAGCCCTGCAGACTCTTGAAACGCAGGATCACGTCCTTGAGCGTTTTATTCGTCAGGTGGCCCATGTGGATGTCGCCATTGGCGAACGGCGGACCGTCGTGGAGGAGCCAGCACGGGTCGTGCTTGTGAGCGTCCATGAGTTGGCCGTAGAGGCCGATTTCCTGCCATTTTTGGAGCCGGGCCGGCTCATTGGCGACCAGCTTGGCCTCCATGGGGAAGGCCGTTTGCGGCAGGTTCAGGGTCTCTTTGTACGCGTTCTTCTTCGGTTCCGTGCTCATGCTTCACTCGCAGTGGCCAACCCCGCCGCAGCAGCGGGAACGGGGAGATTACCGTCATCTTCGTTCTGTTTCGACCCACCCGACGCCAGCTTCCGTCGCCACGGGCCGAAGCGGAACCGGCACATGGCGAAGAGGCCGAGGATCAGTCCGTAGATCGTACACGCCGTCCAAGGCCCGCTGACGCCCCATTCCGGGTGCGTGTGCGCGATCACCGAGCCGATGAAAACATTAATGCCCCAGCAGAGGCTCGCCGTGACGATCGCCGGGATGAAGGTGTCACCGACGCCGCGGAGTGCGCCGTTGTAAATGACGTTCATCGCGTCGAACAACTGGTAGACGGCCGCGAAAAGCAGCAATGTCGCGCCGATGTCCTGCACGGCTTTGTCGTCGGTGAAAAACCGCATGAGCGGGTAGCGGAAGACGGCGAAACCGACGCCGCAGGCGATCATGTAAACCGTCGACACGCGATACCCCAGCCCGGCCCGTTTAAACGCCAGGTCCGGCCTCCCTTCACCGATGCTGCGCCCGACGAGCGCCGTCACCGCCTGTGAAATGCCGAACGCCGGCATGAAGCTGATCGCCATGTACCGGAACATGAACTGGTTTGCGGCATTCGCCGTTTCGCCGAGGTGTGCGACGACATACACCATGAACAGCGACCACGCCGTGACTTCCGCCGTGATTTGCACGCCCGTCCCCAGGCCGATTTTGAGGAGCTTTGCGAACGCCTGGGGGCGGAACCGCCAGTTCGTTGAGCCGTACTTATTTCGCGACGTGGCGTTGAAGGCGTAAGCGATCAGCACGCAGGCCTCGACGATGCTGCCGACATTCTGCGCCCAGGCCGCCCCGACGACGCCGTGCCCTTTCATGCCGAACGCGCCGAGGATGAACGGAACCGCCACCAGCGCATTCGCCCCGACACCCGCGACGGCGGCAGAGAGCGACGTCGCCGGTCGATTCGTCGCCAGCAGAAACTGCCCCGCCGCCACGCCGACAAGTTTGAAAACCGGCGTCAGCAGAAAAATCTGCAGATAAGTCGCCTCAGCGGCGGCGAGCGATTCGGCGTGATTAAACGCCAGAAACATCGGCTTGGCGAGCGGAATCGCGAGCAGGGCGAGGACCGAAAACGCGAGCGCGAACCAGACCCCCTGCCACATCCATCGGCCGCAGCGTTTGAACCGCTTGCGCCGAACTCCTGGCTGGCCATGGCGTTGACGACGAACATCACGCCCATGCCGAAGCTGATGATCGAAAAACCGATGAACCCGGCGTTACCGACGGCGGTCGGCGCTTCCACCCGCAACGCCGACCCCGCCGTGCCGACGCGGCTGAGCACCCAGGCGTCAATGAACTGCATCACCGTGTACGACGCCATCTGCGCCACGGTCGGCGCGGCGAGCGTCACGAGCTCGCGCAAAGGAGACAACGGCGGCTTGTCAGAAGAATAATCGAGAACCGACACGGCGGCCTCCCGGATTGTTTGAAACGAACGGCTGAGTAGAATCGGCCCTTCACCCGCGACTGGGCGGGCAGGCCGGATACGACGGCGGGAGAATTCAAATGCGGACAATCATGGTCGGTCTACTTCTGTTAGCCGCGGGCATCATGCTCGGGTGCGACAAAGAAATCAAGGAAGTCAGCCGCCCGGTGAACCTGACGCCGGTCTATAACACCTAACGAATCATGAGCACCGCAATCGTCATCGTCGACCACGGCAGCCGCCGCATCGAGTCCAACCGCATGCTCGAAGAAGTCGCCAATTTGTTTGGCAAGCGCTTCGGCAACGAGTTTTCGATCGTCGAGCCCGCCCACATGGAACTCTGCGAGCCGAGCATCGCCACCGCCTACGCCAAGTGCGTGAAACGCGGTGCGACGCGCGTCGTCGTGCTGCCGTTCTTCCTGAGCTTCGGCAAGCACTGGACGCGGACATCCCCAGCCTCCTCAGCCAGGCGGCCGCCGATTTCCCGGGCACTGAGTACCAGCTCGTCGAACCGCTCGGCATTGATGATCTGATGCTCGAACTGCTCCGCAAACGCGCGATCACCACCACCGAACCCATCCTCAAAAGCGGTGACCCGGACCCCCGCATTGAAGGCCTGGAACCGACCGAAAGACGGGAACAATGCACCAGCTGCCCTTTCAAGGTGCTGCCGGATGGCACTATTCTCGATACGCGGAAGACCGCTTAAGTTGTTCTGACGACGCCTGCGTCGTTTGATTGAAGAATTTGTTCGCAGCCAGTCGGGCGACGCAGGCGTCGCCCGCTTTTTTCTCACTATGTCGATCGAAGCCAAACTCGCCGAACTCTCCCTCGTCCTGCCGCCCGCCGTAAAGCCCGTGGCCGCCTACCTTCCCGTCCGCCGCAGCGGCGACCTGCTGTTCGTCAGCGGCCAACTGCCGATGAAAGACGGCAAGATGATGGTGACCGGCAAAATCCCGTCGTCCACCGGCATCGACAACGCCGCCCACGCCGCCGAACAGTGCGTTCTCAACGCCCTCGCGGCCGTGAAGGCGGAAATCGGCGACTTGGAAAAAATCAAAGGCGTCGTCCGCATCGGCGTCTTCGTGCAGAGCGACCACACCTTCGCCGAGCAGCACTTGGTCGCCAATGGCGCGAGCGAACTGCTGGGCAAGCTCTTCGGCGAAAGCGGCCGTCACGCCCGGGCGGCGGTGGGCGTGAATTCGCTGCCTTTGAACGCGTCGGTCGAAGTAGAATTTTTGTTCCAACTCTGATCGGCCGGCAATTCTTTTTCGGCGCGGCGGTCGCGAACATACGTCACCGCCGCGCCGATTAATGCGCACAGCAACAGAAGCCGGATCAACGCCATCGTGCGATCGAACCGCCCCGCTCTGGCGGGTTCGTCGGCGAGCCTGGCGACGTGGTCAATCCGCGACCGAATGCTCCCGTGCAGCCACGTCGCGGCATGGTGCATGAGCCAGCCGATCATCCGCCCGACGAACGGCCGGCCTGCGGTCATGGAGTGAGCGTCCATCGGCAGATTGTTGACGCGCGCCACGTGCCGAAGCGCCGAAGCGAAAACGGCCGCCCGCTCACGCGTCGGCGGCTCGTCGTCCGCCGGCCTTGAAGCGAATGCGTCGGCCTGCCGCTCGAACAGCCGCGAGAGCATGCCGAACGCCAGCAACAGCACGGCAATCCCCGCGACAGAGATCACGCTCTCGGCAACGCCGCTACCGGTACCAAACTGCCTCATCAGCCAGCCGATCGCCGGATTGGAAATCGAATCCAGCACCTGCGACATCGACAACCAGAAGACCACGTACCAAACGATATGCCGGTGCACCACATGGCCGGCCT
The DNA here is from genome assembly GCA_049840775.1 of Tepidisphaeraceae bacterium. Taxonomy (GTDB): domain Bacteria; phylum Planctomycetota; class Phycisphaerae; order Tepidisphaerales; family Tepidisphaeraceae; genus RYN-431. The sequence goes on along the minus strand of JASGJJ010000005.1, from coordinate 995,679 downwards.
CATGGGCGAAGACCGCTTCCAGTTCTTCGGCGGGCATGGTTTCGAGCAGGAGATCGGTAATCATCACGTACCGAATGCCCGGCACGACCCCCATGACCGCGGCATTGCCCATGCCATGATGCGTGTCCCAGAGCAAAATATCCCGAACGCCAAGATTTCTGCTCTTGGCGAAGGCCTCCAGCCGCTCGCGTGCCGGCGAATCGGGCAGTGAGCGTGTCGGCAGCACGCGGCGGATGATTTCCGGCGCCAGGACGAACACCACCACGGCCGCCGTCAGCGTTGAGACGGTTTCCGCCTGCGTCGCTTCGAAGCCCAGTGCCCTCAACGCCATCGCCAGCGAATCCCGCGTCACCGCGATACAGAACAGCGGCACGAGCGTGAACAAAATCTGCGACCGGACGGCGTGCATCAGGTACGCCAGCCGTGTCGGCACGGGCCGCACGGGTTCGCCGAACTCGATGGCGTACATCGCGTTTTGCTCGCGCACGCCGCGTTCCAGCGGATATTGTGCGGCAAGCAAACCGACCCACGCGCCAATCACCGGCAGGATCGAAGAAAACGCCGCCGCCGACTTAAAATGGCCGTGGTACGTCGGCACGGTCTGCAGCACGAAATCGCCGAACCCCAGCGACCAGAGCGCCGTCGCGTGCCAGCCGAGTGTGAACCACCGTGCGAAGAAAACCGTCCGATGAAATCGCGGCACCGGCGTGGTGCGGTCGAGCGAGGTCTTCCGCATCGCCCAGGCAGATTGAAATGCCACCAGCAGCACCACGCCGACCAGGCCGCCAAGGTAAACGCACGTGCCCAGCCCCGGCGACAACAACGGCGCCGCCGCTTCGTCCTTCGTGCCGAGCCACAGCACCCAGAACAGCAGCGGGAAGATGAGTTGGAGACGGGCCAAGGAAATTCAATGAATCGTTGGGATCAAATGATGAATGCGGAATGATGAATGATGAGACGTCCGGGTAACGGAATTCTTTTATTCATCACTCATCATTCCGCATTCATCATTTCAGCTAAAGCGTGTGGCCGAGCTTGGTTTTCTTTGTCGCCAGGTATTCGCGATTGTGTTCGCCGGCCTGCACCTTGACGGGCACTTGTTCGACGATCTGCAGACCGAAGCCGTCCAGGCCGTAGATTTTTCTTGGGTTGTTGGTCATCAGGCGGATTTTCCGGACGCCGAGGTCGCGCAGAATCTGGCTGCCGATGCCGTAATCCCGCTTGTCCGGCGGCAGGCCGAGGTGAAGGTTCGCCTCCACCGTGTCCATGCCCTTTTCCTGCAACGCGTAGGCGTGCAGTTTATTGACCAGGCCGATGCCCCGGCCTTCCTGGCGGAGATAAATCAGCGCCCCGCGGCCGGCTTCTTCGATCTGCTGCATGGCGGTCGACAGCTGGTCGCCGCAATCGCACCGGCCGCTGCCGAAGACGTCGCCGGTGAGGCATTCGCTGTGAACGCGGACCAGCACCGGTTCGTCTTGCTCGATCACTTTCCCGTCCGGCCCGATCTCGCCGATGTTGCCCTTGCACAGCGCGAGGTTCGGCTGACTGTCGACCGGGCTGGTGTACGCGTGCAGCGTGAACGTGCCCCACTTGGTCGGCAGTTGGATCGACTGCACGCGCTTGACGAATTGTTCGCGATGCAGGCGGTAGCTGATGAGGTCGGCGATGGTGCAGATCTTCAGGCCGTGCTGCTGGCAGAAGATTTCCATTTCCGGCCGGCGCATCATCTGGCCGTCTTCGTTGATGATTTCGCAGCCGACGCCGCTGGGCTTAAAGCCGGCGAGCGTGCAGAGGTCAACGATCGCTTCGGTGTGGCCGCTGCGGACGAGCACGCCGCCGTTGACCGCGCGGATCGGGATCACGTGCCCCGGCCGGCCGAGGTCGGCGGGCGAAGCATTGTCGTCGACGAAAACCTTCGCGGTCGCGCAACGGTCGGCCGCCGACACGCCGGTGGTCGTGCCGACCAGCGCGTCGACCGTTTCCGCCATCGCCGTGCCGTGGCGGGCGGTGCTGCGACTTGGTCATCATCGGGATTTCGAGTTGTTGCAGTCGTTCGGCGGTGGTCGGGATGAACGGCACGCCGCGGCCGAACTTGATCATGAAATTGATGTGCTCCGGCGTGACGGTGTCGCACGGGATCATGAGGTCGCCCTCATTTTCCCGGTCCTCGTCGTCGACAATGACGATCATTCGGCCGGCTTTAAGTTCTTCAATCGCTTCAGGAATCGTAGCAAACGCCATAGTCGCCAATCATACGCGGATTCGCGCTATTCGTCGCGATAGACCGTGCCGGCGGCGTGATAGGGGTTTTCGACCGGCGACCAGTCCGCACACGCCTTTTGGGCCGCGATCAACCGATCCAGCGGCACGTTACGGTAAAGCCCGAGCCGAACTAACGGCCTGTTCTCGACTTCCGCAAATCCTTCGGGCAACGGGTCGGAGAGCAGGATCGGCGATAAATCGGGCTGCTCCGGAAGCACCACCCACTCCGCGTTTTTCAGGTCGGCGGGCGTCAGGTAACTCCCTTGATGCCGGCCGAGCAACGTCAGCAGCGGGTGTTTGCCGCGGTTGATGATCACCAGCGATTGTTCCGGCCGAACGGCTTTGCGGAGCGCTTTCGTGAAGGCCACCGCACGGTCTGACCAGTGCCCTTTCGCTTCGAGCGATTTTGTAAGCTGCGCCTTCCCGAGTAACCCGACCAGCACCACCGGCACGATCGCCAGCACCGCGACAGGCACCGGCCGCTTGCGTTCAATGACCAGAAACACGCCGGCCGCCAATGCCACGATCGCCGGGACGGCAAAGTCGACCGGGCGATGATTCGTCGTCACAAACACTGCCGCGACGAGCAGAGGCACCGCCAGCACGGCGAATGCGCCGAGAATCCGGTGCCGAACGACATCCGCGGCGGCCACGGCGATCAACACTGCCGCGGGGGCGTAGGCGGGGAGCAAGTAGTCCATCCGCTTGGCGGCCGGCAAGGAGAGGCCGAGCAGCACGATCGCCAGGTAGAGCGCCGCGGGCCCCGCCGTTCGTCGAAGCCGCGGCTGCCACGCCACGAACGCCATCGCCAGCAACGCCACCCCGCCCCACGGCTGCGCCTTCGTGACGAACCACATCACCGCGTAATACGGCGGCTTGGCGAAGCCTTCGGGCGTTTCCGTCAGTCGCCCGGCGACTTCGGCACCCCACATCACGTCGCGCACGTGCGACCAATCCTGCCGCGCCGCCGCGAAAACCCACGCGCCAAACCCGAGCACAACGATCGGCAATCCGACATGCAGCCAAAGCCGCCCGACCGCCGTGAACCGGCCCTCTTGGCGCAGCGGCAGATCAGACCTCGGCGGCGGCGTCAGCAACGCGTAAACGATGCCGAAAATCGCCGGCAACGCCGCGAGTGGGCCTTTCGTCAGTGCCGCCGCGGTGACGCAGAACCACCCGACGATCGCCGGCGTAAACGCGGTCTTCGCCGACGGTTTTTCGACGGCGATCGCGAAACAAAACCAGGCCGCCGTGCAGAACGCCGTCACCAGCATGTCCGGCCGCGCGAGGTAGCTCAGCCGCAGCACGCTGCCGTGGCGAATGTCGCTGCCGAACGAAAAGAAAATGCCGACCGCCAGGAGCGCGACGACGCTGCCGCTGCGGCGTTTGGCGACGGCGCAAACCACGCCGGCCGTGGCGACGGTGCCGAGGATCGTCGGCAGCTTCAGCGTCCACTCCGACCAGTTGCCGCTCACGAACACCGCGGCGGCGCCGATCCAGTTGTACATCGGCGGCTTGGTGGCGGGTTGGTAAATGACGTCGCGCGGCAAGGCGAAGCGGCCGTGTGTGACCATGTCGGCGGTGTAAGCCATGGTCTTGGGCTGGTCTTTTTCGTACAGGTCGTGCGGCCCGAACCAGCGGACGCCGAAGACGATCACTGCCGCCGTGAGCGTGCACAGCAACGCGAACGCGAGCGACCAGCGGCTGTCATGAGTCAGGCGTGCGGCCATTCTTTGTTTCCGAAATCAGACGAGCGAAATGCGATACCGACACTTTTGGCATTCACCTTTGAGCGCCAGCGAATGCCCGGGCGGGACGTCAACTGTTTCCACCAACGCCGCGCACCAATCGTTCACACGTGCGACGGCTGGCGATGTTGTCCGGATTCGTCGTGATCCACAACTCCTCCAGCCCGTGCTTTTTCGCCAGCGGCAAAATCAGTCGGCACGCACGCTCCGCGTAGTGCTGCCCGCGGGCCGGCGGGAAAACGCCGTAACCGATGTGGCCCCAGTAACGCTTCAACTCGTCATCGTCCCCCAACCGCAGCGACACCGTTCCCGCGAACGGCACGGGAGGCTCAGATAACGGCGACAGTCGCATCCAGAAGTGATAACCCGGCCAGCGGTCGCCAGGGCGATGCCCGAACGTGCCGTTCGGGTGATGGTGGACGAACATCAGCAGTTGTTCGCGCGTCCAGTGCGTTGCCGGGTCTGGGCGACAGGCGGGATGGGCACAGGCGAGCAGGAAATCGTCCACGAACCGCGCGGCCGGTGCGACCAGTTGCAGGTCGCCGTCGGTGCGGTGTTCGGGTGGGAAAAACTGCATGCCTCGGGGGAAGAATACGATTCAGGCTGCCGGAAAACGACCACTCCGCTCGTGGCCGAACGATTTGTTGAGCCGCGAGCGGAGTGGAGTGTTTGAGACTTCTGTCGGGCGTTAGTTCCCGAGCAGCGGGATGCCGAGTTCCTGTGCTTTCAGGAAGAAGAGCACGAGAACGGCGAGCACCACGATAAACCCGGCGGCTGCGAGGCCGGTGTAGACGTTGTTGGTGGGCTGGACGCGGATCACGTCACCGCCGGCAATGCGAGTCATGACAAACCTCCTGCGGGCGAGTGGGTTAGATCTGGGTCCGGACGACGTTGCCGGCGGCGATCTTGGCGATCGACTGCGGCTCGGCGTTGATCTGGCCGATGGCTTCGTTGGCTTCGACGACTTCGACGGTCAGTTCGCCGAGGAAGTTGCCGTTGGTGTCCAGGATCTTGAACTTCATGCCCTTGGTGACTAGGTCCTGGCTGCCGAGGCTGATGGTGGCGTAGTTTTTGCCAGCGATGCTGGTGCGGCTGCGGATGACGCCGTTGATGGCCGGGGCACCGGCACCGGTGCCGGCCGCGGCGAGCTGGCTTTCGCTGCCGCCGAGGTCTTTGATCAGACCGCTCTGCTGTTGAATCTTGGTGTTGGCGGCGGTGACCTGTTCGACCGCGGCGCGGCGGGCGCGTTCGGTCTGCTCGAGCTGGCTGCTGAGCGTGGTGACGCGCTGGTTGAGGTCGGCGTTCTGACGCAGACGCTCGTCGGCGTCCTTACGCAGGCCGGCGACTTGGTCCTGGAGGAGCGTCTTGCTGGCTTCGCTGGCGGTCAGGGCCGTCGCCTGGCTGGTGCCGGCGCTGGTCAGCTGGGCGATCGTGCCGTTGAGCTTGGCGATCTGTGCGTCACGGTCGGCGACGGTGGAACGCAGGTTGATGTTTTCGGTGCGAATCGAAGCCGTTTCGTTGGCGTTCGACTGTTGTGCCGTGGCGGCACTTTGCTCGGCGGCGGCCTTATCGGCGTTGGCCTTTTCGATGAGTGCGGTCTTGGCGGTGACTTCGGTCTTCAAGGCGGTCAGCTCTTTCTGGAGCGGATCGAGCTTGTTGACGAACGTAATCGTGCCGGCCGACAGGGCCACCGACACCAGCACCAGCAGCACGACAAACAGCTTAGTCAGGGGACTCACAGGCAGGCTCCTCGGACACGCGGGGCGCGTCCAGAACGTCTCTAAAAGGCCATCGACGTGTCTGAGACGATCGTCGACTTCTCCGGTAATCGGTGCGCCCGTACCGCCGCGGGCCGGCCGATGTAGGCCTTCGCCGGGTTCAATCCGCCGCCACGCATGCGGCAAGTCGACCGGCTTGATCGGTAATCTAATCCGGTGAGTAAGGGTGTCAAGAATGATCCGGCGTCCTCAACAGCCTTGCCCGGCCGAGGTTTATCTGACGCGACGCCTCCGGTACATTCCCCGACATGCTCAAAAAGGCGGTTTGCGGCTTAGCGATCGGGCTTTACGCGGTAGTGGTCGGCTGCTCATGGCAGCCCAAGGCGTCCGCCGGCGGCGACGCGGCGACGACCCATAACGCCCCCGCCCCGACGACGGGTTATGTCGCCGCGCACGCCGAGGGGCTGCCGTTCAAATGCGTCGGCATGCAGATCCAGCGTGTCGACTGGCTGGACAAGTACAAGCACAGCATTGACGAAATCGCCGCGCTCGGTGCGGACGCCGTGAAATTCGTCGTCGACGCGCGGCAGGAAAACGGCAGCAGCAGCCGGATTTATCTGGACATGCGTATGACGCCGACGCCCGAACAACTCGGCGGCCTCATCAAGTACGCCAAGTCAAAAGGCCTGCGTGTCGTCCTCATGCCGATCGTGCTTTTAGACAAGCCGCGCGGCAATGAATGGCGCGGCCGCATCCAGCCGGAAAGCTGGGACGACTGGTGGGACAGCTACCGCGATATCCTCACTCACTTCGCCTGGATCGCCGAGGGCAACGGCGTCGATGTGCTGGTCGTCGGCAGCGAACTCATCAGCACCGAAAACCAGGTCGAGGAATGGACCAAGACCATTAAAAAGGCCCGCGAAGTCTTCCACGGCCGCCTGACGTATTCCAGCAATTGGGACCATTACAAGGCCGTAAAAGTGTGGGAACAACTGGATTTCATCGGCATGAACAGCTACTGGACGCTCGGCAAAGAGAACGACGCGTCGCTCGACGAAATCAAAGAGACCTGGCGCAGCATCCAGAACGAACTGTTCGCCTTCCAGTCGAAAGTGAAAAAGCCGATCTTCTTCATGGAAGTCGGCTGGGCGAGCATGGCGAATATGGTCACCGAACCCTGGGACTACACCAAGGACGAACAGGAAGCCCCCACCGACACCGCCATTCAAAAGCGGCTGTACGAAGGCTTCTTCCAGAGCTGGTACGGCCGGCCGGAACTTGGCGGCTTCAGCATCTGGGAATGGACGCCCGAGCCCGACCAGAACGACCCCCAAAGCGTCAAAGAAACCGAACGCGGCTACACCCCCCGCGGAAAACCGGCGGAAGACGTGCTCAAACAATGGTTCGCGAAAAAGTGGTAGGCCGGTCGCGGCAGATTGCCTCGCCGCGCATCTTTGGCTATACCAACGCCATGCGCCGCCCCCGCACGAAGCAGGCCGACGTCAATATCAAGGCACGGTGACGCCCCGTCGCCGTGCCTTCCCACCCGTTCGTGCGCAGAAACCGCCGGTCTTCTACCGGCTGACAGATCATTTTTCACTCGGAAATAAGCCATGTCGGAATACATTCAAACTCGTTACCGCACCCATACGGCCGGGCAACTCCGCGCCGGCGACGTTGGCCAGACCGTCAAACTCGCCGGCTGGGTTCACAGCTACCGCGACCACGGCGGGCTCGTCTTCATCGATTTGCGCGATCGTGACGGCCTCACCCAACTGGTCTTCGACGCCGACAACTGCGGCGCCGACGCCCTGGAAAAAGCCCGCCGTCTCCGCAGCGAATGGGTCCTTAGCATCAGCGGCCTGGTCACCGCCCGCGAGGCCAAGCTCGTGAACCCGAAGCTGGCGACCGGGCAGATCGAAGTGCAGGTGAAAACGCTCGACGTGCTGAGCGAATCGCCCACCCCGCCGTTCACGCCCGACGAGCACGAAACCATCGGCGAAGAACGCCGCATGGCGTACCGCTATCTCGACCTTCGTCGGGGCGAAATGCAGGAAACGCTGCGGACGCGATACAAAGTCACCAAACTGATGCGCGACCACCTCGGCGACCTCGGCTTCTGGGAAATCGAAACGCCCTTCCTCACCCGCAGCACACCGGAAGGCGCACGTGACTTCCTCGTGCCCGCCCGCCTCGTGCCCGGCAGCTTTTACGCGTTGCCGCAGAGCCCGCAGCTGTTCAAGCAGATTCTGATGGTCGGCGGATGCGATAAATACATGCAGATCGTCCGCTGTTTCCGCGACGAAGACCCGCGGGCCGACCGGCAGGCGGAATTCACGCAGCTCGATCTGGAAATGAGCTTCATCGACCAGGACGATGTCATCGGCGTCGTCGAAACCCTCGTCCAACGCATCTGGAAAGAGGTCCTCGGCTACGACATCGGCAGCATCCCGAAGATGCCCTACGATGAAGCGATGCGCGATTACGGCTCCGACCGCCCGGACATGCGGTTCGGCATGAAGCTGATCGATATCACCGACCTCGCCCACACCACCGATTTCGGCGTGTTTAAAAACGCCGAGATGGTCAAGTGCATCGTCGTCCCCGGCGGCGCGGTCATGACCCGGAAAGAAACCGACGCGCTCGCCGATTGGTCCAAAACCTACGGGGCGAAGGGCTTGGCCGTCACGAAGGTGAACGCCGGCAAGCTGGATACGGGCATCGCGAAGTTCCTTGCCCCGATCGAGGCCGCCCTGCTGGAACGCACCGGCGCGAAAGACGGCGATTTGCTCTGCTTCGGCGCAGACAAGCAGAAAATTGTCCTGAAAGTGCTCGGCGAGCTTCGTCAGAAGATGTTCAAAGACCTCAAGATGAAGCCGAGCCGCGAGTTCGAATTCCTCTGGGTCGTCGACTTCCCGATGTTCGAATACGACGACGAGGAAAAGCGGTTCGTCGCCATCCACCACCCGTTCACGATGTGCAAGGACGAAGACGTGGCCGCCCTCGACAGCGAAGACCAGAAGGTCGTCGCCGGCATGAAGAGCAAGGCGTACGACATCGTCTGCAACGGCTACGAAATCGGCGGCGGCAGCATCCGTATTTTCCAGGAAGCCGTCCAGCAAAAGGTCTTCAAACTGCTCGGCATCACGCCGGAACAGCAGAAGGGCAAGTTCGGCTTCCTGCTCGAAGCCCTCAGCTACGGTGCCCCGCCCCACGGCGGCTTGGCAATCGGCGTCGATCGCCTCGTCATGCTGCTGCGTGGCATCACGAACATCCGCGACGTCATCGCCTTCCCGAAAACCCAGAGCGGCGCCGACCTCATGTGCGGCACCCGGCCGCGGTCGACGAAAAGCAGCTCAAAGACGCCAACATCAAAATCGTCCAACTGGCGACCGCCACGCGGGATCAGACGACGAAACACGCGACGTAAGAGAAGAGTTGAACGGTTGATGAGTTGATGGGTTGATCAGTGGCGGGTTGTCGTCCGCAAGCAGCTTCACACGATGAAGCATCCACTGATCAACCCATCAACAGATCAACCGTTCAATCTGCCCGTTTACACCTTTGCGTAAAAGTGCACAATCCGAATTCGAATATGCAAAAGATCCGTACCAAAATCCTCGCCACGATGGGCCCCGCCGTGGCCAACCCTGAGACGCTGTATTCGTTGTTCGAAGCAGGCGTCGGGATCTGCCGCCTGAACTTCTCGCACGGCGAACTCAGCGAACACAAGAAAACCCTCGATCTCATCCGCAGCACCGCCGACAAGATCGGCCTGCCCATCGCCGTCCTCGGCGACCTCTGCGGCCCGAAAATCCGCCTGGGCAAAGTCAAAGACACCGACGGCACCGGCGGCATCCCCGTCGCCGTCGGTGACGAAATCGTCGTCGCCCGCGGTAACTTCATCGGCGAAGGCAAACGCGTCAGCACCATCCTCGAAACATTCGTCGACGACGTGAAAATCGGCGACCGCGTCCTCGTCGAGGACGGCATGCTCCGCTTCCTCGTCACCGACAAAGGCCGCAACGAAGTCACCATGCGGTGTAACGTCGGCGGCATCCTCAAGAGCAGCAAGGGCATCAACCTGCCCAACACCGCCATCAACGTGCCGAGCATTACGGATCGCGACTGGGAATGCGTCGACTGGGCGGTCGAAAATAACCTCGACTACCTCGCGCTCTCGTTCGTGCGTCACGCGAATGACCTCGAACTGCTCCGCGGCCACCTGCAATACAAACGCGCGAAGAACATCGGCCTGATCGCCAAGATCGAAAAGGCCGAGGCGATCCAGGAACTCGACGCCATCATCGAAGCCTCCGACGGCCTGATGGTCGCCCGCGGCGACCTCGGCGTGGAAATGGACCCGAGCCAGGTCCCGATCCTGCAGAAAGACATGATCACCCGTTGTACGAAGGCCGGCAAACCGGTCATCGTCGCGACGCAGATGCTGCAGAGCATGATCGAAAACGCCACGCCGACGCGCGCCGAAGTCAGCGACGTCGCCAACGCCATCTTCGACGGCGCTGATGCGGTCATGCTGTCGGCCGAGACCAGCGTCGGCAAGTTCCCGCTCGGCGCGGTGCACACCATGGCGCACACCGCCAAGGTGACCGAGGAATACCTCGACACGCACAAGCCCACCAACGCCGAGCCGCCCCGCCTGGCCCGCCTGAACAACACGACGACAGCCCTGGCCCGCGGTGCGTGGCGCATCGTGAACGACCTGAAGATCAAGCTCGTCGTCATCTGGAGCCAGACCGGCAGCACCGCCCGGGTTTTCTCCAAGCACCACTTCCACTGCCCGATCGTCGCCCTGTCGAGCGACGAAGGCGTGCTGCGTCGCCTGAGCCTGAACTTCGGCATCCTGCCCCACCGCATGGACAAGCCGCAGAAAATGGCCGACCTGTTCCACATCGTTGACGACCTCGTCCAGGCGAAGAAGTACGCCATGGAAGGCGACACCATTCTTCTCGTCGCCGGCTGGTCGCCCGCGATGCCGGACACGATGAACGGCATCATCCTGCACACGGTCGGCGAACGCTGGGCGGCGCTGAGCCCGACCGGCGACGGCGCGTCCGCCAGCGGAGCCACCAAGTAATGCAAACCGCCACGCCCCGCGCCGCCGAGCCTGCCGTCGATCGCGTTCGCGTCGTCCCGCACGTTCTGCGGCACGGGGCCGGCGTTTGTTTCATGCTCGCCGCCGCCGGCGCTGTCGGCTGCGGTTCGTCCTCGCAGCACTACGCCGACGCCACCACGCGGCCGGCGGTCGCGACCGATGCCGACCCGAAAACCGCCGACCCCGCCTACTGGCTGTCGCAGCCTGCGACGGCGTCGGTCTTCGGGACGGACTTAGACACCCTCTGGAGCGCCGCCGAGCGGGTGAGTGAGAACTACCTCTTCCCGATCGATCGCCGCGACCGCCGCGACGGCATGCTGACCACGCAGCCGGTGATTTCCGCCCAGTGGTTTGAGCCCTGGCGTCCGGAATTGCAGACGGCCGATGACGTGGCGCAAAGCTCCGTCGCCACCGTTCGCCGCAGCATTCGCTGGAAGTTCACGCCGACCGACGGCGGCTATTCCGTCACGCCCAAAGTGCTCATCGAACGCCAGTCCCTCACCGAAGAACGCGTCAGCGGCCAACTCAGCCGGACGTATTTCCAACGGCAGAATGATACGACGTTCGGCACGCACGAGACCGACCGCAACGTCATCCTCCCCGACAACTATTTCTACCCCGTCGGCCGCGACGTGGCGTTCGAAAAAGTGCTCGCCGAGAAGCTCCGCACACGCTTAAACGAAGTCGCCGCACGATAGCGGCACGGGTTCGGCTATACTGCGGTCATGCGATTGGCGTGCCTGTTCGTCGCCGTCTGTTCCGCCACGGCCCTGGCCCAGGTCGGCTCTACTGCCGACGAATGGGCGGAGCGTTTCGCCCCCGAGCCCGGCCCGCCGCCGGCGGTACCCGCCTACGCCGACTCCTACGACAAAGCCGCCGCCAATGTCACCGCCGGGCGGTACCGCGCCGCCTTCTCTGACTTGGCCGGCATCGGGGAGCCCGACGCCAAGCGATCCGCCTTCATCGCGGTCAAGGCGCACCTCGGGCTCGGCGAAATTTCGGACGCCGTCGCGCTGCTCGGCAAGCCACCGCTGAAAGACGATTTCGACGCCCGCTCCGCCCACGCCCTTCTGCTGCTGGACCTCGGCAAACCGAGCGAGGCCGCCACGATCATCGACGGCCTGCTCGCGGAGTCGCCGGCGAATTACCGCGCCCATTTCCTCCGCGGCCGCGTTCTGGAAGACCTCGGCGATTTCAAGGCGGCCGTCGACGCGTATCACTGGTTTCTCGAGCCAGAACAAGACCTGCTCCACAAATGGCAGTCCGACCCGGACGGCTTCGAAGACGCCGCCGCCCTGACAGACCTGGCCGCCTCCATTCACCGCTGGGCGACGCTCACGAGTGCGTACAAAGACGCACAAGACCTCAACGACACCGTGCTCGGCATGTTCACGCGGGCGTTCGACGTCATTGACCGAAGCTACACGCCCGCCCGCCTGGCCGCCGCCGAGTTCTGCATGTCGCGTGGCGACTCCGAAAAGGCCGCCGCGTTCATGGCGCCGCTCGAAAAGTCGATGCCCCGCTCGAACGACTTCCTGATGGTCATGGCGCAGCAGGCGGCCAGTTCCGGGCGAGACAGTGCTTTGCAAGGCATTGCGGCGAAGCTGCGGGAGAACGACCCGGAATCGGCCGAGGCGTCGCTGCTGGAAATCTTCGCGCTCGCCCGCGCACGCGCCGCCGGCACGGCGCAGCGGGCGGCCAAGCTTCACGAACAATTCCCCGACCGGCCCGACATCGCCGGTGTCGACGCCGCCCTGGCGAGCCTGAGCGGCGACGACGGCCGCATGTCGCTGATCCTCAAGGCCGCCGACCAGCGTTGGCCGACGCGGTCGGACGTTTACGTGAGCGCCGCCTCGGTGCTCGCCGGCGCGTTCCAGCGTGACGTCGCCGCCACGCTGCTGCAGACCGCCATCAAGCGCACGCCCTGGGAAACCGAGCCGCGTCACCTGCTCGGCGATCTCTACCTGAACGACGGCTACGACGATAAAGCCCGCGACGTGCTCGAGGCCGCGAAGGAGCTCGATCCGTATCACCTCGAAACGATCAACTACCTCCGCCTGCTCGACGAATTGGCCAAGTACGACAAGCGGCTGACGGAGCACCTGATCGTCTACAGCGACAAGACCGCCGACCCGATCGCCGCGGAGCAGATCGGCGACTATCTCGAAGCGTCGTACGCCGACCTGTGCAAGACGTTCCAATACACGCCGAAGACGAAAATCGTCGTGCAGATTTACCCGGACGATGACGCGTTCAGCGTCCGCATGGCCGGCGTGCCGGGCGTGGAAAACTTCGGCGTCAGCTTCGGCCGAGTGCTGGCCGCCATTGCGCCGCGGAAAGGGACGAAACAGGGCAACTTCAACTGGGCGCGCGTGCTGCACCACGAGTTCGTCCACACCTTCAACCTGCTGGCCACCGACAACCGCTGCCCGCGCTGGCTCACCGAAGGCCTGGCCGTCTGGCAGGAACGCGTGCCGTTCCGCTTCGACGGCGTCGCCGAAGAACTCTACAGCGGCACGATGGCGGACGAACTGTTCACCATCCGCGGCTTCCCGCTCGCCTTCCTTCGCCCCAAACGCCAGAACGACGGCGAACAGGCGTACACGCAAGGCGCCTACCTGGCGATGTACCTCGAGCAAACCTACGGCACAGAGTCGATCGTCAAACTGCTGGCCGCCTACGGCGCGGGGAAAAACGACGAACAAGCCTTCGCCGCCGCCACAGGCAAGCCCATGAGCGATTTCGAAAACGACTGGCACGCCTGGATGAAAACCAGGCTCGCTCCCTGGGGCTACGACGAAAACTCCGCCAAGCAGGCCAAGGCGTTCGAAGACGAAGGCGAAGACTTCATCAAAGCCCGCGACTTTCCCCAGGCGCTGACGATGTACGAACAGGCGTACGCCATCCAGCCCATGGCCGTGAAGCCGCACCAGCGGCTGGCGGGGCTTTACCTTCAGAAAGACCTGGCCAACCCCGCCAAGGCGATCGAGCACCTGAAATTCCTGCACGTGCTCGAACTCCAGGACAATCGCTACGCCAAGCAGATCAGCCGTCTCTACGCCCGCCTCGGCGACAATGCGAACGCGGCGGAGTGGGCGAAGCAGGCGACATACGTTGACCTGTACGACGTCGCCGCCCATGAGCTGCTCGTCGACGCCGCCGAAAAAGCCGGCGACACCGCCACGGCCGAGCGGGAGCGGACGGTCGTCAATCAGCTCAAAGTCTGGGACGAACAGCGTCGCTCGAACGCCGGCAATTGAAGCGAATGAAGCGGCTGCACTTCGTCATCACGGACCTGGAAATCGGCGGCACGCCACGCGTGGTGCGTGAGCTGGCGATTCGGCTGCGCGATTACGATTTCGACACGGCCGTCACCTGCTTGTCGCCGTGGGGGCCGGTGGCGGATGAAATCCAAGCCGCCGGCGTGCCGGTGTTCGCCGCCGGCGCGAAAGGCCCGGCGCAGCTGCCGGCCGCGGTGAAATTCGTTCGCCACGCGACCGCCAGCGCCGACACCATTTTCTCGTTTCTCGTGCACGCGAATGTCGTGGCAGCATTGGCAAACGCCGGCCGAGGCCTGCCGTTGGTGCAGTCGATCCAGACCACGCAACCGCGGCCGGGCTGGCACTGGTGGGCACAGGCCGTCGCGGCGAAGGCGGCGCGTAAAATCATCGTCCCGACGCCGTCGACCGCCAGCGTTGCCGCCGAGCGCAGCGGAATTGATCCGGCGAAGATCGTCGTGATCCCGAACGCCGTCGATGCCTGCGAATCGCCAACTCAACGCCGCGCGTCGGACGCCGCTTTCCGCGTCGGTTTCCTCGGCCGACTTGATCCGGTGAAACGCGTGCCGGATTTGGTCGCCGCCGTCGCGAAGCTGCCGGATGTGACGCTCGATATTTTCGGCGACGGCCCGGAACGGCAGGCGATCGTCGGAGCGATCCGTGAGTCTGGCATCGGCGATCGCGCCACGCTGCACGGCACCTACGCCTCGGCGGCCACGCCGCTCGGGAAGATCGACGTGCTGGTGCTTCCGAGCGAAGCGGAAGGTTTCGGCCTCGTGCTGATCGAAGCGATGGCGGCCGGCGTGCCGACCATCGGCACCGACGTGCCGGGCATCCGCGACGTCATCCGCCACGGCGACAACGGCCTGCTCGTGCCGGTAAACGCCCCGGCCGCACTGGCGGCGGCGCTTACACGCGTTCGAGATGACGCGTCGCTTGTCGATCGCCTCGTCACGAATGGGCGGAAAACCGTGGCCGAGCGTTACGCGTGGGACGCCGTTCTGCGGCAGTACGCGCGGCGTACTGCAAAGGACCTCTGCTTCGTAGGGGCGACGCCTGCGTCGCCCGAGTCGCAGCGATAACGGTCACGGGCGACGCAGGCGTCGCCCCTACAGAAATTCAATCGTACTTTTCCGGCTCTTCGCCCTTGGGCCGGGTCTTCCAGCGGCGGTGGACCCAGAGGTATTGGCCGGGCTCTTCGCGGATGAATTTTTCGATGGCGGCGGTGTACCGCTGCGTGATGTAGTGCAGCGGGTTTTCTTCATTCTTCCAGTCATCCGGATAGATGATGTCGCTGGTCCCGAGCGTGAAGTTCAGCCGCGTGCCGGTGCGGCGGGCGTAGCCGATGACGACGGGCGTGTTGTACTCCATCGCCAGAAGGCCGATGGATTTATACGTGCTGCTTTTTCGGCCGAAGAAGTCGACGAACAGCCCTTTTTTGCCGGCGTCCTGGTCGGCAATGATGCCCACCGTGCCGTCCTTCGACAGCGTCTCCATCACGATGTCGGTCACGCCCTTCTTGTGAACGATCTTCTGGCCCATTTTTTCGCGTACGCCGAGCAGCCAGTTGTTGACGTATTTGTTGTCGAGCGACCGTGCGACGGAAACCGTCGGGAAGCCCAGCAGCGCCATCGTGTACCCGAGGATTTCCCAGTTCCCGTAATGGCCGGTCAGCACGATAAGGCCGCCGTGGCGGCGCATCAGCAGGCCGAGGGTTTCTTTGAAATCTTTGAATTCGATGTGCTTCGTGAACGTGTCAACACGAACGTTCCGCACGGTGAACAGCACTTCCACGAACAGCATGAACATCTGCTGCAAACTTTCGCGGGCGGCCTGATGCACTTGTTTGTCGGACAGGTGCGGGAATGAGCGCTTAATGTTGTGGGCCGCGCGGTTGCGGTGTTTTTTGTCGACGGTGTAAACGAAGTCGCCGATGAGCTGGGCGACGCGCAGATTCGCGTGCACCGGCCAGCAGTGCATCATCATGTGCACCATGCGCAGGCCGACGTACTGCAGGCGGTCGACAAAATCATTACGGGGTTTGGCCATTGCGAATCTTTACGGGCGTTGCGGAACGGTCGGCGGGTGCGGAATCACCGGCACACGGGAAACGCGGTCGGCGATGATGACGAAGATTGCGACGCCGCGCCGACCACCGCGATCAGCACGAAAATCACCATCATGACTACCCACAAGCCGATCGTCAGCAGCGCGGCGATGCCGACGAATTTCCAGAATGATTTCTGGGCTTCGAGTGCTTCTTCGAGCTGGTCTTCCCGCCGTGCCTGGCAGAGATCGGCGATCCGGCTGGCGTATCGACCAAGGTAAACGCCCGGCACATAATAGATAACCGCCAGCCCGATATAGACAATTCCGCCGACGATCACGCCCAGAGAATCATTCCCGGCACGGCTGTAATTCATGTTCGCGCCGAGCACGCCCACGCCCAACATCACAATGCCCGCCAGCACCATGAAACCGGCGCAGACAAAAATCAGAATGCTCAAAAACCGCGCCCAGGGCTTGGTCTTGCGGAGCATGTCCAGCGCCCGCTCGGTCAGCATCGTCGTCTGCCCGTGGGCGAACGGGCTGGCGTACGCGACGGGTGCGGCGGCCGGGGTGGCGGTGAGCGACGGGTTGGTTGTCGCTTCCGGCTGAATGGATGTTGCGAACTCGGGCACGCGGGAGAGCGGCGTCCACTGCGCCATGCCGTCGCGCCAGACGACTTCGTCGCCGCCGAGTTGCCCGGCGGCGATCATGGATCGGATCGTCTCCTCAGAGATCGGCCCCTGCTGCTGCCCGTTTCGGGCGAAGTACCACTGTGCCATGCCAATGCCGCCTTCCCACAGAACGCCGGCGATTGTGAGTACGCCGGCGCGTTTGGCAAGCGATCACCCGCCGATGCGGCTCATCTGTTCGTTGCCGTGGTGGGAGTGCACGTCTGGCTTGAGGCGGACGCACTCGACCATCGCGTCGGCGACGGCCCGGCGGCGGTCGGCGGATTGGCCGCGGAGGATGGGCTTGAGGTCGACTTCGCCGCCCTCGAACAAACAAGACCGCAGCACGCCGGTCGCCGTCAGACGCAGGCGATTGCACGTCGAGCAGAACGGCGCCGACATCGCGCTGATGAACGCCACGCGGCCGAGCGCGTTCGGCAATTGGTACGGCACCGCCGGGCCGACGCCGGCTTCGGTGCTTCGCTCGACCGGCTGGAGTTCGCCGAGGCTGTTTTCGATGGCCTGGCGGACGTCGGTTTCGCTGATGAAGACGTCGCCGCGGTCTTGCGCGCCGCAGCCGCCGGTCGGGCCGATTTCGTCATCCGAAACTCGGCCGGCGAACTGGCTGTAACCCAGCGGCATGTACTCGATGAACCGCACGGTCACCGGCTTGGCGAGTGTGAGCCGGGCGAAGTCGACCAGCTCGTCGTCGTTCGTGCCACGCATCGTGACGCAGTTGATTTTGACCGACGCAAAACCGGCCTCGATGGCTGTGTCGATGCCCCGCAGCACCGTCGGCAGATCGCCGGTGCGGGTGATCGCTTTGAAGCGGTCCGCTTTGAGTGAATCGACACTGATCGTCACCCGGTCCAACCCGCTCTCGCGGAGCGGCCGGGCGAGGTCCGGCAAGGCGAAGCCGTTGGTGGTGAGCGAAACGTCTTCCACGCCGCGGGTGTTCTTCAGCAGGCGGACGAGGTCGGTGATGCCCCGCCGCAGCGTCGGCTCGCCGCCGGTGAGTTTGAAACGCCGAATGCCATGCAATTCCACCGCGGCTTTGGCGATGTCAACGATCTCTTCGAACGTCAGCAATTCGTCCTTCGGCAGCCAGGCCACGCCCTCGGCGGGCATGCAATACTGACAGCGGAAATTGCAGCGGTCGGTGACGCTGATGCGCAACATTGAAACCGCCGCGATCGACCGCGGGCCGGTGTCGAAGACTTGCGAAGGTTTGGGCTCGAACAGCGAGAGTCGCATCTGGATTCTGTATTGTAGCGGATCCGGCGCTCACTCGTCGTAGAAACTCTTCAGGACGTGTGCAATTTAGCGGCCTCGCTCGCGAGGCCCTGGGCGCACGATCAAGGCCTCGCGAGCGAGGCCGCTAATGATCATTTACGAACGTTGAGTTGTCGAAGATGCGAGCAAATCCGCATACGCACCGGTGACGAGGTCTTCGGGCGCGATGCCCAGCCGGGCGAGCAGGTCATCGGCGATTTTTCGTCCGGCTTCGGCCTGGTCGGCGGAGTTCAGGACGACCTCGAACTCCAGAAAGTCGCCTAGGCCTTTTACCTCATCCAGATGGATTCTTGTCGGGCCGATGAGGTAGAGGGTTCGGACCTTTTCGACGACGGTTTTTTCGCCGAACGCCCGCGCGAGCACCGTTCGCATGTCGGCCGGGCTTGGGACGGCGGCGATGGCGTAGTCGCTGGTCTTGGGGCCGGTGGCGTCGGGGCGGTCGTAGTGGATGAGTTCGCCGGCGGCGTCATTGATCGTCCGCAGCTTCAGCCGGCCGGTGGGCGTGGGGAAAAAGACGTCGAGCTGCCTGAGCACCGTCGGCCCGGCGGCACGGAGGGTTTTGAGAGTCGCCTCGACGCCGGCCCGGTCCCGCAGGCGGGCTTTGATTTCCACATTAAACGCCATGGCGGTCAGGGTAAGCGATGCGGGTTATCGGACGAAATGGTGTCGCCGTGCTGCCTCAAATCACCGCAGGCTGAGGCGGCGGGGCAACAAACGTCACGGGCGTGAGGCGGCGGCTGTTATCGCACGCATTTTTCCGCCGCACGAGGACGGCCGTGGCGTATGCTTGGGGCGTGGCGCGGCCGTTGCTTCGGTCGCGGCCAACAGGAATCTTTCATGACGCAACGCGTGATCTCAGCCGTTCGCCTTGCCCCGATCATGTGGGACAAGAAGTACCGCATCGCCCTCCTGGCGCTGGCAACCTACGCAGCGATGTGCTGATATTCTGTAGGGGCGACATACATGTCGCCCGCTCGGCCGTGTTAACCGTTACGGGCGACATGTATGTCGCCCCTACAAAATCAGGTCACGCCTTCTTTTTCTTTGACCGCGGGCTCACGCCGAAGATGTGAAACTGGTGGCTGACCGGGTCGAACCCGTGCTCGGCACAGATTTCGTCGCGCAGTTTCCTGAGCTTGTCGGAGTTGAACTCGATCACTTCGCCGGTGTCGACGCAGATGAGGTAATCGTGGGTGTTACGGCCGGCGATGACTTCGAAATAACTCTGGCGGTTGTCGAAGAAAACCTGCTTCACGATGCCGGCGTCCTGCAGGTGGTTCAGCGTGCGGTAGACCCGTCGCCCGGCTGACCCGGTGCCCCAGGCCCTTCACGTCGGCGACGAGGGTTTCGGCTTCGAAGAGGCCTTCCTTCCTCAGCGTGGCGTCGAGGATCATCGCCCGTTCCGGCGTGAATTTCAGCTTTTCCCGTGCAAATACCGCCGAAAGACCGCACAGACGGGCTCGTAGGCGTCGACCTGCTGGCGGGCGTTGGTGCCGATCTTCGGGCGGTTCTGCAAAACCTGCGGGACGCTGCTCATGCGGGCCATCCTAGCAAGTTGTCGGAATAAAATGTCGACTCTTGCATGCTCCGAATTTCGCCGCTACCGTGACTGCCCCAATAAATTCCTATAGGAGATTCGGAAATGTCGCTCGTCCAGCCGCACGGCGGTTCGCTTGTTAATCGTGTCCTGTCCGCCGAAGCCGCCGAAAAAGCCAAGGCGGCCGCGAAGGGCCTCACGCAGGTCAACCTCTCGCCCCGCGAGGAAGGCGACTGGGAACTGCTCGCCATCGGCGGTTTTTCCCCGCTGAAGGGCTTCATGGGCCAGGCCGACTTCACCCGCGTCTGCAACGAAATGCGGCTGGCGGACGGCACGGTTTGGCCGATCCCCGTCATCCTCAGCCCCGCCGACGACGTGGCCGCCAAGATCAACGTCGGCGACACCATCGCCATTAATGACTCCAAGGGCCAATTCCTCGGTACGCTGAAAGTCACCGAAAAATACGCCCACGACAAAGTCATCGAAAACAAAGTCTACGGCACCGACGACGCCAAGCACCCCGGCATCGCCGTCACCGCCAAGCAGGGCAATTTCAATATCGCCGGCGACATTGACGCCGTCAGCATCAACAACGGCCCGGAATTCCCCGAATACCGCCTCACGCCGTCGCAGACGCGTAAGGCGTTCGAAGACAAAGGCTGGAACACCGTCACCGCGTTCCAGACGCGTAACCCCATCCACCGCAGCCACGAGTACCTGACCAAGGTCGCCCAGGAGATGACCGACGGCCTGCTGATCCACCCCGTCGTCGGCGAAACCAAGGCCGACGACATCCCTGCGCAGACCCGCATGGACTGCTACACCACGCTCATCAACAACTACTACAGTAAAGACCGCACCCTGCTCAGCGTGCTGCCGCTGGCCATGCGTTACGCCGGCCCGCGCGAAGCGATTCTGCACACGCTGATCCGCAAGAACTACGGCATCAGCCACTTCATCGTCGGCCGCGATCACGCCGGCGTGGGCAACTACTACGGCACGTACGACGCCCAGAAAATCTTCGACGGGTTCAAGCCCGAAGAAATCGGCGTGACGATCCTCAAGTTCGAGCACACCGCCTGGTGCAAAAAGTGCGAAGCCATCGTCAGTAGCAAAACCTGCCCGCACGGCCCGGAAGACAAAATCGCCCCGAGTGGCACGAAAGTCCGCGACCTGCTCAAGGCCGGCGAACGCCCGCCGGAAGAGTTCAGCCGGCCGGAAATCGCCGACATCCTGATCAAGTGGGCGCAGAGCGTGTAAAACGCTTTCGCTGACGAAGCATCAACGCCATCGGCCCGCCGGCACCCCGGCGGGCCGATGTCATTGGCTGTGCCTGGTCCCCTCTCCCGGTATGGCCGGGAGAGGGTGAGGGTGAGGGCCGACGACGGCGATTAAAGTTATCGAAGCCAGCAGGTTTTGACGCTCAAAACGTTTTCGCCCCTTGAGTTCAACCATACACTCAAAGCTTCCCAGGAACGGCCCTCACCCTACCCTCTCCCGGCCATACCGGGAGAGGGAACGATCGATGCCTTTTCGAGCGAGTGAAGCGCCTTAATGCCCATACCGCTCCATCGCCTCGCGCTGCGACGGCGGGTCGAGCGGCGTATGGCCGAGCGTCATCAGCACCTCGCGGGCGGGCGAATCACTGAGCCGGCGTCGAAACCGCTCAATGAAGCGGTCTTTTGCCGGCTCGTCGCTCGGCCAAGCCTGGTCAAGAAACTTATACGCCTCGGCCGAGTGACCGGTAAAGACCAGTTCGAGCATCGTGTCGGCGATCTCGAAATCGTCGAATGCCGACGGCTGCTGCTTTTTCTGGTAATTCAGGCGTATTTTCCGTGACTTTTCGTCCAATTCCGCAGAGGAATAAGGCAACGCCCGTCGCATCGCGTCGGCAACGAACGTGACGTGGCCGGCGTCATAGCGGAGCACAACGCCCTTCCACACCGACCGGCCATACCCTTGGAAATAGAACGGCACACGTGCGTTCAGGAGCCGCCCGCCTGTCCCATCAGATTTTCCGCCGTCGATCACCAGATTTCCGGGCAGGAGCAGTATTTTTCGTTTCGCCGGGTCTTCAGAGAGGCTACAAATGATCGTCTGGTAGAACCCGGCATTGCCGCCGTCGCTTTGCTGGACGATCAGTTCATCGCTGCCGTCGCCGTCAAGGTCAGCGACCGGGCCGAGCGGCGTATCGGCGTCGCACAGACCGAGCGTGAAATACCAGCCGTGGCGTTCATACACGCGGCTGCCGTTTTGCCAGATCTTCAGCGTTCTTTCATTAGACGAATCCGGATAACGGTCACGGGAAAGGCGCACGACATAACTGCCGTGCGCCAGTTCTTCGACGGTTTCGTCCGGCAGCACCCAGTAGAGCGGGCCGTAGTAGCCGTAATATTTGAGGCCGTATTCGTTGACGCGTTTCGCGACGACGGCGACGGGCAGTGCGATGGCGATGAAGCCGCCGATGAACAGCCAGCGCCAGCGGCGTGGCAGGCGTGGCGCGGTTTCGCCGACCTCGCCGCCGCATTCTGAACAGCGATCACTCGGCGAGCCGCGAAGGTCGTAGCCGCAGCGGGCGAACAGGCCGGTGTCGGTCTTCGGCGACCGCCGGCGCAGGCCGCGGACGGCGATCGCGATGCCCAGCACCGCCACCAGCAGCGTGATGGCCCAACCCGTGTACGGCGCTTGCCAGGTGATCCAGTCGCTCATCGCTGTTACAAAGCATGACCACCGGCGTCGATCAGGACGACGCCGCGGCACTCAGGCTGAGGGAACGCATGAACGAAGTCCGCTGGGGCATCATCGGCTGTGGCGACGTCACGGAAGTCAAAAGCGGGCCGGCGTTGCAGAAGGTGGCGGGTTCCAGGCTCGTGGCCGTGATGCGGCGCGACGCCGCCAAGGCCGCCGATTATGCGAAACGGCACGGCGTTCCGGCCTGGTACGACGACGCCGACAGGCTGATCAACGATCCGAACGTGAACGCGATTTACGTCGCCACGCCGCCGTCGTCGCACGCCGACTACGCCTGCCGCGCCGCCGCGGCGGGCAAGGCGGTTTACGTCGAAAAACCGATGGCCACCACCGCCGACGAATGCCGCCGCATGATCGCCGCGTGTAACGCGGCCGGCGTGCCGCTTTTCGTCGCGTACTACCGGCGGCGATTGCCGCGGTTCGTGAAGGTGAAGGAACTGATCGACAGCGGCGCGATCGGCTCGCCACGCACGGTTTCCGTGCACCTTTGGCGGCCGGCGGGCAAGAGTGAGACGGCCGGCAACAACTGGCGCGTCGACCCCGCCATCGCCGGCGGCGGGCTGTTCCTCGACCTCGCCAGCCATACGCTCGATCTGCTCGACGAACTGCTCGGCCCGCTGCAATCCGCCGGCGGCACGGCCACAAACCTCGGCGGGCATTACGACGCCGAAGACGTCGTCGCCGGGCATTTTTGCTTTCAGTCCGGCGTCATCGGCAGCGGCAGCTGGTGCTTCGTGGCCGGCGTGTCGCGCGATGTCGTCGAAATCGTCGGCAGCCGCGGCGTTGTCCGGTTTCCCACCTTCGGCGAACAGCCGGTGACGCTGGAAAACGCCGACGGCGTGCAGGCGTTCACCATCGCCCACCCGCCGCACGTGCAGCAGCCGCTGATCGAAACGGTCGTCAATAATTTACTCGGCCGCGGCGTCTGCCCGAGCACCGGCGAAACGGCGCTGCGGACGACGCTGGCGTTAGATGCGATGATCGCCGACTGGCGGAGTTCGCAGCGTTAACGGGCAACCCTCTGCTCCCCTCTCCCGGTATTGCCGGGAGAGGGTCAGGGTGAGGGCCGGCAACGAATTGCATCATCGAAGCCAAAACGATTTGCCGTTGATTCAGAGCTTGCGGCACTTCATTCCGCCTTACGTTCGAGACACGCCAGTCACGGCCCTCACCCTACCCTCTCCCGGCAATACCGGGAGAGGGAAGAATCCATTCCGCTCGTAGGGAATTACTCAATACCGCTGATCGTCGCCGTCAGCAGCCGTTTGTAGCCGGCCACGTCCATTGTCCAGACAACCTTCACCGGCTTGCCCGCGTGCGGCCAATGCGGCGTGTTGCGGGCGTCGGCGGCGACGTTCAATTGATCGACCACCGTCATGCCACGCGTCAGCTCGCTGTGGCACTCGACTTGAACGGCATGGGATGACGTTTCAAGAGCCAGCGACGGCTCCAGCGCGACCGCCATCGCTGTCGCGTCCGGCAGGCTGATGCCGACTTCGCCGGTCTGCGTGGCGTAGGCGTGCATGGCCGTGCGGTTGCACTCGACGGCGAAACGGGCGAGCGTTTCGCCGGTCGACAGCATTGATTCGATCTCCGCCGCGTTCAGCACCGCCTGGCCGCGTGAGAGGTGCCAGCCGACGAGTTCGATCGGCATGCCGCTCTGCAGGACGATTTGCGCCGCTTCCGGGTCGCACCAGACGTTGTATTCCGCCGCCGGCGTCACATTGCCGACGCAGTTCGGGTTGCCGCCCATGATCACGCACCGGCCGATGCGGTCGGCGAGCGTCGGATCGCGCACCAGGGCGGCCGCGACGTTCGTCAGCGGGCCGAGCGTCACCAATGTCATTCCGGGATACCGCCGGCTGCGGTTGATGAGGGCGTCGACGGCGTGCGTCGGCTCGGGCTCGGCGTGCTGCGGCGCGAAACCGACGTCGCTCAGCCCGTCGCGGCCGTGAAACCAGCTGGCGTCGAGCGGCGCGCGGAGCATCGGGCGGTCGCAGCCGGCGAAGACGGGCACGTCGCCGCCGCAGAGTTCGACGCACAGCAGCGCGTTTTTCGTCGCCTGTTGCACGCCGACATTTCCCGCCACCGTGCCGATGCCGCGCACGGTGATCGCCGGCGATCGCAGGGCCATGATCAGCGCGACGGCGTCGTCGGAGGCGGTGTCAGTGTCGATCCAAAAATCGGCCATGCAGGCAGTGTACGGGCAGTCGGCAGGCGGGGGCGAATCGGGTATACCGTTTCGCGTGAGCTGGACGGCAGAACGACTATCGCACCTGGCGACGGGCTATTGGCCGGCGGCGACGCTGAACGCGGCGGTGACGCTGGGCGTGTTCGATGCCCTCGACGCCGCCCCCGCCAGCGCGGCCGCCGTCGCGGAAAAAACCGACGCCGACGCCGCCCGGCTCGTCAGCCTGCTCGACGCGCTCGTCGCGATCGGGCTGCTCGAAAAATCGGAAACAACCTATGCCCTGTCCGCCGACGCCCGGCCGTTGCTCGCGCGGTCGTCGCCGACCTGCCTGCTCGACGCCTTCGCTTACAACGCCGATCTCTATCGCCAATGGGCCGGCCTCGCCGATGTGATCCGCGGCCAAGACCCGACGGCGGGCCGGCAGCAGCTCGGCGGCGATCCGTCGGCGACGCGGCGGTTCGTCCGCGGCATGGAAGCCAAGGCGCACGCCTTCTCCCCCGCCATCGCCGACACCATTGATCTGACCGGCGTCACGAGTTTGCTCGACGTCGGCGCCGGCCCCGGCACGCTGACGCGGCTGCTCGCCGAGCGGTACGCCCGTCTCCGGCCGACGTTGTCGGATTTGCCGCCCGTGCTCGCCGCCGCCAAAGATTTGTGTGCCGCCTCGCCCGTCGCCGATCGCCTGCAGTTTCACGCGGCCGACTACCGCACTGACCCGCTGCCCGCCGGTTTTGACGCCGTGCTCTACGCCGGCGCACTCCACCAGGAAACGCCGGCGTCGGCGGCGGCGTTGTTCGGCAAGTTCGCGAAGACGGTCAAACCCGGCGGCCGCGTGGTCGTGGTCGATTTAATGCTCGATCCCACCCGCACCCTGCCGGCGTTCTCGGCCATGTTCCAGTTGAACATGCTGCTACTCCGCCCGGGCTCGCGCGTCTTCGGTGTCGAAGAAACCGCCGCCCTGCTGAAGACGGCCGGGTTCGGCCAATTGCAGACCAGCGAAGTCCTCGGCACGCCATACGCCATCGTCACCGGCGTTCTGGCCCCCGCTCCCGGTACGCCCGCAGCGGGTTAGCCCCTCTCCGACACCCCAAAAGATGCCCCCCGACGCCGCGGTCTGAGGTACGCCGAAGACCCGGGTTAGACGACGATTCGCGCAAATTCCCGGGTCTTCGGGGTACCTCAGACCGCGGCGTCGGGTAGTTCGTGAGAATTTGGTGGATGAATACGGTTTTCGCGTTTTTACGCCATTTTTGCCGCGACATGATCTCAGGCAGGCTGTGGGAGAAGCCGCCGTTGGTCATGACATGGTCGATGCCGGCCGCCTTGGCGGCGTTCAGGGTGTCGACGAAAACGTGCCCCGCGAAGCCGATCACCGGCTTGCCGAACAGGCGTTTCCATTCAACGGCGGCTTCCAGGTTTTCCGGCGCGTTCAAATCGACGATCAACAGCCCGGCCGGCAGTGTCAGCAGCTTCGACCGGTCGCGAACCGCGCGGAAACTCGTCCCCTCCGCCCGCGCCGTGGCCACCACTTTGCTCGAGAACATCAGGTCGCGGACATAAATCAACACGGCGGGCGGCGCGGCGTCGGCCGGGGGTAACTGCTCACTCATCCCGCCGATTCCACCATGCCCGACCCCCGCCGCCAAGGGGAGGCGTCCAATAACTCACGCGAACGGTCGACTTTGACCGATGAAGCCAGACAGAGCCCGGCGTCGGCCGGGCGGACGGCAGTTTGTCTGGAACAATCGCATGGACTTAGCCACGATCATCGGTTTCGTGTTGGCATGGGGCTCGATCCTGTACGGCATGATCCACGCCGCCCACACGATCAGCCCCTACGTCGTGCCCGGCGAAATGATCCTGGTGGGCGGGTGCGCCGTCGGCGTGTCGATCTGGTCGATGCCCCTGGCCGCCGTCAGCGGCGCCCTGGCCGCCGTCAAGAAAATCATCCTCAACAAGCACGTTCACCTCGATCACCTGATCAAGGAAATGGTCGGCTACGCCGAAACCGCCCGCCGCGACGGCGTGCTGGCGCTGGAAACCGTCTCCAAAGAAGCCCACGACCCGTTCCTCCGCCGCGGCCTGCAACTGACGATCGACGGCACGGAGCCGGAAATGATCGAGCGCATCATGCGCATCGAAGTCGACTCCATGCTCGAACGCCACAAGCACGCCAAGCACTTCTGGGCCAGCGTCGCCAAGTTCGGCCCGGGTTGCGGCCTGGTGGCGTGCCTGATCGCCCAAGTCGCGATGTTCCAGAACCTCGCCGGCGACGCCGCCGTCATCGGTCACGCCTTGGCCGGTGCGCTCACGGGAACGCTGTACGGCGCCATCGTGCAGAACCTGATCGCCGGCCCCGTCGCCGAAAAACTCGGCATCCTGTCGAAGGAAGAAGCGTTCGAAAAAGAAATCGTCATGCAAGGCATCCTCAGCATCCAGGCCGGCAACAACCCCCGCGTGGTGGAAATGCAACTGATGAGCTTCATGAGTTTGAAACAGCAACAGGCGATGCAGAAGGCGGCTTAGGGAATGAGTCGATAGTCGATAGTTGATGGTCGATAGTTGAAGAGCAGAAACATGCCAGTCGATTACAAGGATTTGCTCGTCTGGCAGAAATCAATCGATCTGGTTGCATTTGTTTATGATGCGACGAGGCACTTTCCGGCAGATGAGCGGTTTGGGCTGACCAATCAACTCCGTCGTGCTGCCGTGTCTGTGCCATCGAACATCGCCGAAGGGCAAGGCCGAAAAACGAATAGCGGCTTTATCCAATTCCTCCGCATCGCCAACGGCTCCCGCCAGGAAGTCGAAACGCAACTGATCATCGCACAAAAACTCAACTTCATCAGTCCGGATGTCGTTGCGGATTTGTCTGACCGCTTAGCCGAAATCGGCCGCTTACTTTCCGGCCTCATCAACTCTCTCACGACGGCCGAATCTCTGTAACTATCGACTATCAACCATCGACTATCGACTGAGCTTTTCCCATGGCAGCAAAATGCAAAAAATGCGATCCCCACGAGATCTGCGAAGAATGCCCCGAGTGGATCTTCACGCTGGCCGATCTCATCATGTGCATGATGGGCCTGTTCGTGCTGCTGTGGGTGCTTAAGCCTACCGGCAATCCGCAAGTCGGCGCGGACACCAAGGGCGAGCCCAACGTCAACACGAAAAAACTCGTCGAGCAGATCGCCGAGATTCGTGCCGCCTTCGGCTACGTGCCGAACCCGCAGAGTGCCGACCCGATCGACGTCTTCCTGCTCGAAAAGCAGAAGCAAGTCATGCGACTCGTCGGCCCCGGTGAAAAAGGTCCGCAGATCAATTACGAACCGGCCGCTGAAGGCACTGACCCGACGGTGCAGTCCATTCGCCCAGGAAATACTTCAATTGTCGGCACGCGTGTCCTGTTTCGCCCCGGCGAGGTGGCGCTCGGCCAGGACGACATCCGCATTCTCAACGAAATCGCCAAGGAACTCCGCGGCCAACGGCTGGTCTTCATGATCAAGGGGCACGCCTCACGGGACGAATTCGGCGAAGACGGCAAACCGGAACAGCTGATGGACGTCTCCCTCCGCCGCGCGAGGCGGTGGCCGATTATCTGACGCGCCAGGGGGTTTCGCCGGATACATTGCGGGTGCAGGGGTGCTCGACCTTCGAGCCGGTGCGCGAACAGGCGTACTCGCAAGACGCCCAGCAGCAGAACCGCCGCGTGGAGATCTATTCTACCGGGATGCTCGTCAGCGAACTGCGAGACCCGGCGAACAAGACCGCCACACCACTCGACTAGAGTTAGCACAATGTACGGGTCGACCGCCGAAAACACAACCCTAAATTTCGCCCGGGCCTGAAAAGAAAAATTTCACGCCGAGAAAGTTGCGTGCGAATTAACACTTTTTGCGGGAAATATTGTGCAACAACACCGACCTTCGGTTAAAGTAGACACAGCGGCCGCAGATTAGCGGTCGTGGCAGGTCGCTTTGGTGGAGGTAGGCGTGAAAATCGCACTGGTGGGAATCGGCGGTTACGGCGAGGTTTATCTCGCGGCTTTGCTGGCGAAGTCGACCCCGGGCCTGCAATTCGTGGCCGGCGTTGATCCTGCGGCCGAACGCTGCACCCGCCTCGCCCAGGTCAAAGCGGCCAATGTGCCGATCTTCCCGTCGCTGGCCACGATGTATACCGCCGGCATCGTGCCGGACCTGGCCGTTATCGCCTCGCCGCTGCAACTCCATGCCGAGCAAAGCATTTACGCCATGGAGCACGGCAGCCACGTGCTGGTCGAAAAGCCGATCACCGCATCCCTGGACGAACTCGAACGCATGATCGCCGTCCGCGACCGCACGGGCCGGCACCTGGCGGTCGGCTTTCAGTGGGCGTATTCGTCTGGCGTACAACGACTTAAGCGTGACATCATCGCCGGCCGCTTTGGCAAGCCGCTGCGGATGAAGACCCGCGTTTACTGGCCACGCGACAGCGTTTACTACGGCCGAAACGGCTGGGCGGGCCGGCTGCGTACGCCGGACGGCCGGGCCGTGCTCGACAGCCCCGTCAATAACGCCTGCGCCCACTTCCTGCAGAACATGCTGTTCCTGCTCGGGCCCAGCGAAAATGTCTCGGATTTTCCGAGCGAAGTCGCGGCCGAGCTCTACCGCGTCAACCCGATCGAAAACTACGACACCGCCATCCTGCGGTGCACCACGCAACGCGGCGTTGAACTGTTCGCCGCCCTCTCACACGCGACGCAAACCACTGTCGAACCTGAGTTTGAGTTCACGTTCGACCGAGGCGTTGTCTGGAGCGGCTCGGCGACCGGCTACCGCATTTACAGCCGAACCGATGCGGGCGAAGAAGTCGATTACGGCCCGCAGCCCATGGGTGGCGATGTCGGCAAACTGCCCGAAACCGTTGCAGCCATTGCGGCTAGGCGGCCGCCGATCTGCTCCGCCGAGGCGGCTGCGGCTCATGTCGCGCTGACGCTGGCGGTCCAACAGTCCTGCGACCCATCGGACGTTCCCGCGGACACGGTCGAGGTCAAAAACTTCCCCAACGGCCGGGCCGCCCGGTTCATGCGCGGCCTGGACGCCACGCTCGACCGCTGCTACGCCACGGCGAAACTCCCGCGTGAGCTAAACATCATCTGGGCAAGCACTTCCACGCCGATCTCGGCCCTGACCGGCCTGTCGTTTCCGCACCGGTCCCGCCCGACCGCCTACATCGCCCCGGCCGTCACCGCGCCCGCCCTGTCGGCCATCCCGGGCTGATTTCATCCCCCATCTCGATCTCCCAAAGCCCGCCACGGAATCACCCGCGGCGGGCCTTTTGTTCGGCATTCTTGCGTTAATTTCATGGAAATTGCAGACAGGATTGATAATTACCTGAAAAAGAATTGACAAGATGTCGCGGTGATTTATCATCGACTTTGTCCGACGAAGGGACTCTCTCTTCGTCGAAGCATTTCTGTGACCGGCTAGCGGGCCGGTCACTTCGGAGCGAGGAGAACAACATGTTGA
The DNA here is from genome assembly GCA_049840775.1 of Tepidisphaeraceae bacterium. GTDB lineage: Bacteria > Planctomycetota > Phycisphaerae > Tepidisphaerales > Tepidisphaeraceae > RYN-431. The sequence goes on along the minus strand of JASGJJ010000005.1, from coordinate 965,561 downwards.
AGACTTCTGCCGGCCGTCGGTCGGCAATCGCGGCTGCGGCTATTGGTGTCATCAGCTCGGGGCAGGCATTTGCTGCCAGCAGCACCTGGAGTGATGCGCCAACGGATTCCACGTGGGCAACAAGCACCAACTGGGTGGGCGGCGTCGTCCCGGGCATCACGGCACCGTCGGGTAACAACGTTTCAAACACAGACGTAGTCACCTTCAACGCGGCAATTCCGCTCTCGGCCATCGGGTCGGCCAGCAACCCCATCCAGTGGGAAGACACCCGGTTCATCCGCAGCATCGTCTTTGACACCGCAAACGTAGGCTCGTACTACCTCGGTAGCACGAGCAACACGAATCGCCTCTACCTCTGGAACGCCGGCTCGATCACCATGAATGCTGCCGCGACCAACGCGCAGTACATCAATGGCACGATCCAGGTCCGTCAGGCGTCCAGCACCAATGGCACGTACTCGTTCGTCAACAACTCCACGACCTCCAGCGCGACGCTGAATTTCGGAGCGACCGCGTTCACCCTCACCAGCGCCAACGGCCGCCCCACTACGCTCACGCTGGACGGCACGAACACCGGCAATAACACCATCAGCTCCAACATCACCGACGCAGGCGGTGCTCAAGCCATTGCGTTGATCAACAAGACCGGCGCAGGCCGTTGGGTGCTGTCTGGTACGAATACGTTCACTGGCACGGCGAACACGGGCATTCAGATCAATGGCGGCACGCTCGTGGCGGCCGGCAATGATTCACTGGGCACCGCTTCCGGTGTGACCGCAAACGCCACAGCAATCAACAACGGCGGCACGCTCGAAGTCGCGTCCGGCCTGAACCTGAACGGCGGCATCACGGTTAACCTGAACAACGGCGGCACACTCTCCGGGAAAGGCACTACCGCCATCGCCAGCACGCTGCGCGTGTCGACCGCTGCCGCGACGAGCACCACCATTCAGACCAATTCCGCCGCCGACGTCCTGACACTCGGCGACACCTCCAATGACCTCACCGGCGGTGCCAGCGACAGCGTTCTGAACATCGGCGGCCCGGGCACGGTCGTTCTAACACAGGCCAGCAATTACGCGGGCAGCGTTTCGGTCAACAACGGCACGCTTCGTCTCGGGAATGCGACCGCCCTCGGCAGCGGCACGGGTTCGCTCAACTTCGGGGCCGGCAGCACCGGCGTTGTCCAGCTGAACGGCAACAGCATCAGCGTCGGCGGCCTGAACAGCAACGCCACGCCCGGCTCGCCCGCCATCGAAAACGCCAGCGGCGGCGTGAGCACGCTCACCGTCAACAACGGCTCGGCCAACACTTACGCCGGCGTCATCCGTGACGGCGCCGCCGGCCAGGTCGCTCTCACCAAGGGCGGCAATGGCACGCTCACGCTCACGGGCGCGAACACCTTCACCGGCAATGTCAGCGTCACCGCCGGCACGCTGCTGGCGAATAACAGCAGCGGCTCGGCAACGGGCGTGAACAACACGCTCACCGCCAGCGGCAACGCCACCGTCGGCGGCTCAGGCACCATCGGCAGCGACGTCGTTCTCACGCCCAATGCACGCCTGGCCCCGGGCACGGGCGGCGTCGGCAGCCTGCATGTGAAATCCCTCACCCTCGGGGCGAGCACCAACCTCGACTACGACATCACCAGCACGGCCAGCCTCGACCAGGCGTTCGTCGATCAGTCCGGCGGCCTGACCATCAACGGCGGCCAGCTCAATATCAACGGCGGCACCGGCGTCTTCACCACCAACGGCGTCTATAATCTCATCGGTTATACCGGCAGCATCGGTGGCACGGGCGTGAGCGCCCTGACGCTGAACGCACTGAACAAAAACACCGCCACGAACAATTACACCTTCGGCACGGCCGGCGGGTTCGTCACGCTGTCCGTCACGAACAGCGGCGGCGTCATCAGCTATTGGAACACCGACAGCAGCAGCACCTGGGCGACCGGCCCGTGGACGACCGCCGAGCCGAACGCCGCCGGCGCGTTCGCCAGCTTCGGCGGCGGTGGCACGCCGATCACGGCCGCCCGCACCGTCACCGTCAGCGGCAATAAGACTGTTGGCACGATCGCTTTCAACAGCGCGAACAGCTTCACCGTCACCGGCGGCTCGATCACGCTCGACAACGGCGTCAACCCCGCATTCATCACCGACTCAGCCGGCAGCCACACCGTCAACTCCGACATCGCTATCGCAGCCGCCGGTAACACCGTGACGGTCACCGGCTCGAGCGACACACTCACCCTCGGCGGTGTCGTCAGCGGCAGCGGTGCGATCAGCAAGGTCGGCACCGGCACACTGGTGCTGTCCGGCAACAACACCTACACCGGCGGCACCGTGCTGTCGGCGGGCACCATCGCGATCAACAGCGGCACGAGCCTCGGCGACGCCTCCGGCACCCTCGACTTCGCCGGCGGCTCGCTCAAGCTCCTCGCCGACGCCACCAGCACCCGTTCGTACATCGCCAACACCAACGACAGCAACGTCACCATCGATACCAACGGCCACACGCTCACACACACCGGCAATGTCGTACAAGGCGGCATCGGCGCCGGCGGCATCGTAAAGAACGGTGCCGGCACGCTCGTACTCGGCGGCACGAACAGCTACACCGGCCAGACCGTCGTCAACGGCGGCACGGTCAGTGTCAGCAGCAACGCCAATCTCGGCGCCCCCGCCACCGGTGCGGCCATCGCCCTCGGGGCCAACACCACGCTCGCCAGCACTGCGACCTTCGCCCTCGATAACGCCGGGGCGAACGCTCGCAACATCACCGTTAACGCCACCGGTGCGACGGTCGATGTCGCCGACACTACCACGCTCACCATCGGCGGCGTTGTCAGCGGCGGCCCGCTCACCAAGAGCAACACGGGTACGCTCGTCCTGACCAACACCGCAAACACCGCCGCCCTGAATGTCAACGCCGGCACCCTGACGGCGGGCGGCACGGCGGCGAACACCAACGGCGGCCTCGGCAGCGGTGCGATCACGCTGCAGGGCGGCGCGACCATCAATTCACTGATGGGTGCCAATAACAGCCTCGGCATCGCGAACGCGATCATCGTCCCGACGGGCCAGACCGGCAACCTTGTGACGCCGAACCGCTTCAGCTGGGGCGGAACCCTCAGCGGCGGCGGCACGCTGAACGCCACCGTGAACACCACCGTCAGCCGCTTCGATTTCAACGGCAATCTGACGGGCTTTACCGGCAACCTCAACCTCGCCGGCGCCGGCACGGCACGCCTGTTCAGCAACGGCGGCACTTTCAACGGCAACAGCTTCCAGAACCTCGCGCTCGACCTCGCCGGCACCGTCAACATCGGGCCGGTCACCAACAGCGGCGGTAACACCTACCCGATCGGCGCACTCAGCGGATCGGTCAACACGGCCGGCCTCGGCGGCGGCACGGCGGGCAGCCCGACCTACCAGGTCGGCGGCCTGAACACCGACACCACCTTCGCCGGCTACATCACCGGCAACGCTATTCTCACCAAGGTCGGCACCGGTAAGCTCACGCTCACCAACGGCAACAGCTACACCGGCGTGACCAACATCAACGCCGGCACGCTCGCCATCAACGGCCAGTGGGCACTCGGCGGCGCGGTCTACGCCGGTACGAACTTCAACGGCGGCACGCTGCAGTACACGCCCGCCATCAACGGATCGAACGGCACGGCTGACATCAGCCAAGACAGTGTCGGCGGTGTGAAACCCGTCACCATCGCGGCCGGCGGCGCGACGATCGATACCAACGGCAACGACGTCACCTACGCCTACGCCATCGGTAACAGCGGCACCGGCGGCCTGACGAAGGCGGGCCTCGGCACGCTGACGCTCAGCAACGCCCTGACCAATACCGGCATCACCACGGTCAAAGCAGGCTCGCTGAAACTCGCTCCGGCGGCTCACAGCACCGCCCTCACCGCGGCCGGCGGTGTCGATATCCAGGGCGGCAAACTGCTGCTGGATTACACCGCCAGCACCAGCCCGGTTTCGACGGTCAAGTCGATCCTCGACGCCGAGGCCGCCGGTGCCGGTTTCGCCACCGGTCAGATCCACAGCAGCACGCTCACCGCGGGCCGCACGATCGGCTACGGCGACAACGGCACTGACACGGTCACCGTACGCGTCACCCTCGCCGGCGACGCCGACCTCGACGGCGACGTCGACTTCAACGACTTCCTCGTTTTGCAAAGCAAATTCGGCCAGTCCAACACGCGTTTCGACGAAGCGAACTTCAACTACGACGGCTTCACCGATTTCAACGACTTCCTGGCCTTGCAGGCCAACTTCGGCCAGAGCGTCGGCGGCGACAGCGTTGCGTTCACCTCGGCCCAGGTCGCAGCCATGACCGCATTCGCCAGCGACCCGACCAACCAGGCCGTCCCGGAACCGGCCAGCCTCACGCTGATCGGCATGGGCGCCGCCGGCCTGCTGGGCCGTCGCCGTCGCACGAAGTAACGTTTCGAACCACGGCAGATGTGGGACTAGGGCCGGCGACACTGTGTCGCCGGCCCTTTTGATTGTGCTGGGCCGCCAAACAAAAAACGCCGGCTGACACGCCGGCGCTTTGGTGAACTGAAGTTGGAACGATTGGCTATGCGGATTGCGGCAAAACGAGTGTCGGCTCGACCATGATGCGGACGCGTTCGTCCGGGCCACGCGTGCTCAGGCGGTGGACCAGCTGTTCGAGAGCGCGATAGCCGATGGTTTCGAAACGAATGTCGATTGTTGCCGGTGGCGGCGTCGCTCCGGCGAGGTGGCGCGGTCGTTATTGCACGCGATCACATCCAAATCAGCCCCCGGCCCGATGCTGATCCCGGCCTGATGCAGCGCGTTATAGAACGGCCGAACCAGCCAGTCTTCCGTGATGAACAGGCCGGTGGGCTTGGGGTCGGCGGCTTTGTAAATCCGAATGAATTCGGCGATGGCGGTTTCGACATCCTGCGGCCGCGAGCGTTCGGCGTTGTTCGGCGAGAAGACCGCAGACTGCACGGTCTGGCCGGCGTCTTCGATCGCCTGCCTGAACGCCAGTTCGCGGATCGGCATCCACCAGGAGCTGACGATGCCGAAAACGATCGAATGTTTATGCCCGCGTTCGAGCAGGTAATTCGCAGCGATTTGGCCGACGGTGGCGTTGTCAGGCATGATCTGGTCGCCCCAGATGGGTCGACGCGGGTTGCCCAGCAGCCACGCCGTCGGAATGTGATGTAGCGGCCGGCTCTTGTCCAGGTGCGGGAAGGAGCCGTGAAGAATCAAGCCATCAAACCCACTGCCCGCCAATCGTTGCACGGCGGTGTCGGGGTCGTTTTCGAACGTCACGTTAAGGTCGACGCTGAACTTCCCCGCCGCCGCCGCGACGCCGCGAAGCAGGTAATCGTAGGCCGGCACATGACTTTTGCCGGCGGCAAGGTCGAACACCACGAACCCCACCCGCGCCGGCCGAGTCGGCTGGGCGATCGGTTGGGCGACTCGGCGACGCAGCGGCGGCGTGTAAGCGAGTTCTCGCATCGCCCGGCGGACGACTTCCGCCGTCGCCGCGGTAATACCGGGCATCGAATTAATGACGCGCGAGACCGTCGAAGTCGAAACGCCCGCCCGCTCGGCCACTTTCTGGAGAGTCATATCGCTAGCCGCCAATCTGAAGGCACGCGATCATGCAACTCGGCAAGGCAATTTGCAAATAATTTCAGGGAATTTGCCAGCCGATTATCAGCAATCCGTTTTCAACGACAGAAACTCATTCAGGGCCGAGATTTAGGGCACCAAATGCCGCCACGCTGCAGCGCAGCTGCTGGTCGCATTGATAGACCAGCAGCTGCGCTGCAGCGTGGCAGTAACCGTCATCCGACTAGGCCGGTGTCAGGCGCACAAAACGCCGGCTGCCCATTTGCAGGACGCGGTCGGCGGTGACTTCAACTGCCGCCTTCGTGTCGGCGACCTTTTCGCCGTCGAGTTTCACAGCGCCTTCTCGGATTTTGCGGATGGCTTCACTGTTCGTCGGGCAGATTTTCGCGGCCACGAGCAGCCCCACGACCGACTGCGGCCCGGCCGCCACGGGCAGGCTGGGGATATCGCTCGGCACGCCGCCGTGGGTGGCGGTGATGAAATCCTTCTCCGCCTGGTCCGCGGCTGCCGCGTCGTGCAGCCAGGTGATGATGATTTTCGCCAGCCGAACCTTGGCGTCGCGAGGGCTGTCGATCGCCGTTTTGATTTCATCGACCGGCAGGTCGGTGAGCATGGTGTAGTAGATTTCGAGCTGGCTGTCAGGGATCGACATGATCTTCCCGAACATGCCCCCGCCGCCGCCGGCCGGGTCGGTGACGGCAATATAGTTGTTCTTGCTCTTGCTCATCTTCGCCACGCCGTCCGTGCCGACGAGCAACGGCGTCACGAGCACGCACTGCCCTTCGCCGCCCTCTTCCTTCTGGAATTCCCGGCCGACGAGGTTGTTGAACAGCTGATCGCTGCCACCCATCTCTAAATCCGCATCGACGGCAACACTGTCCCAGCCCTGCAGGAGCGGGTAGAGAATTTCGTGCAAGCGAATGTCGATGCCTTCCGCGTACCGCTTGGCGAAGTCTTCGCGGGCCAGCACTTGCGCGACGCTTTTGCGGCTGGCGAGTTTGATGATCTCGACAAGCCCCATCTTGCCGAGCCATTCGCTGTTGTAGCGAATTTCCAGGCTGTCGGAGTCCATTTTCAGGATCTTGTGGATCTGGGCGGCGTAGGTTTTGGCGTTGGCGTCGATCTGTTCGCCCGTCAGCGGCGGCCGCGTGGCGTTGCGGCCGGTGGGGTCACCAACCCGCGCGGTGTAATCACCAATAATCAGCACGGCCTTGTGGCCCAAATCCTGGAATTGCCGAATGACTTTCAGCGGCACGCAATGGCCGAGGTGAAGGTCCGGGGCCGTCGGGTCCATGCCGAATTTGATCCGCAACGGCTTGCCGGTTTCGTTGCTGCGCACGAGCTTGGCCCGCAGTTCGCTCTCGCTGATAACCCGCTCCGAACGCCGGCGGAACAGGGCGATTTGCTCGTCGTAAGAAAGTTGCATGGTCCGCGCGATTGTAGAGGGACCGTTCGCCGTCGCAATGTCCGCGTCACTACGCTAATTCATTCCGCTGTTCATCAATGAGAACGCATTGAACAGCGCGTGCATGATGGTGGTTGCCCAGAGGTTTCGCGTTCGCTCGTAAACAATGCCCAGCAGCACGGAGAAGACGAAGATCGGCGGGATGGTCCACTTCGCGTGGATGCTGGCAAACAGGATGCTCGCCACCGCGATCGCCAGCCACGGGTTGCCGGTCGCCCGGCGCAGGCCGTTCTGAACGCAGCCTCTGAATAACAGTTCTTCAAAAAATGGTGCGACGACGGCGGCGGAGACGACGGCCGCGATTTTCACCCACCGGCGCGGGTCAGCGTCGATGGCTTCAAGCAACTCGTGCTTGGCCGGGTGTTCGAAGTGCAGGGCCGACCAAAGGTAGAGCGTGCCCTGGAGTGCGAAGAAGACGATCGGCAGCGCCACGAAGATGCCGATCGCCCCCGCCAGCGCCCCGGTCGGCAGGCGTCGCCAGGTCATGCCGACGGCGTTCATCCCGCCGCCGTAGACCACCAGCCCGAAGCCCGCCATCCAGCCGACGAGCGCCTGACAGCAAACTGAGCCGCACCAAATCCGCCGTAGAATTCGCCAGCACCCCGCCGGCCGCCTCGATCGCCCCTTTTCTGGCCGACACGTAGAGAATCTGCGTCGCCACCCAGGCGAAGAAGCTCATCAGGCCCGTCATTGCCAGCAGCGGCACCCACTGCAAACTCCGCTCCGTCGGGCGGGCCCAGTCGAGGATTTTGCCTTCGATGGCGGTCGGCTCGGGCGCGTTCGGCGGCAGCGGCGCCGCTTCGGCCGAAGCATCGCGATCACGCCGACCGCCAACGCGGCGACCAGCCAAATGCTCCACGCCCACAGCGGCGGCCCGCTCTCTATCCCGGCTACGATTGACAAGCCCGAACGCTCCTTTATCGTCGGCCAGTGTATACAGGACCGCTCGATGCACACTATTCTCGATAAAATCGTCGCCACCAAGAAGTTCGAAGTGGCCGAGCGGTCGCTGATCACGCCGGTCGACGAACTCAAGAAAATGATCCGCGACCAGGAGCCGCCGCGGAACTTCTTCCAGGCGATCGCCAAAGACCCGGTCGGCAAGATCGTGAACGTCATCGCCGAGTGCAAAAAAGCCAGCCCCAGCGCCGGCGTGCTGGTAGACGACTACGACCCCGCCGCCATCGCCCAGCGTTATGCCGAGGGCGGCGCCGACGCCATCAGCTGCCTCACCGACGAGAAATACTTCCACGGCCACCTCGATCACCTCAAGGCCGTCCGTGCCGCGGTCAGCCTTCCGGTGCTTCGGAAAGATTTCGTGATCGACCCGTACCAGGTCTACGAAGCCCGCGCCGCCGGTGCGGACGCGATTCTGCTGATCGCCGAGTGCCTGCCCGCGACGAACACGATGATCGACCTGCAGATCCTCGCCACCGAGCTGAAGATGACGGTGCTGATCGAGGTTCACGACATTGAGAACTTCATCCGCGTCCGCGACAGCGTGATCGGCTTCCCGCACCGCAGCTACAGCCTGCTGGGCATCAACAACCGCGACCTGCGCAACTTCAAAACCGACCTCGGCACGACGCTCCGCATGATGGACATGGTCGAAGACCCGACCGTGCTGGTCAGCGAAAGCGGCATCCACACCCGCGAACACGTCACCAAGCTCGCCGCCGCAAATGTCCACGGCGTTCTGGTGGGCGAAAGCCTGATGCGCGCCGGGCCGGACGTCGTGGCGACGATGCGGGAACTTTTCAAGGCATAAGAAAACACTGATGAGGGGACGATGACCGATGACGAGTTGTATGCCGGGCTGTCAAAGTTAGACGTTCGTTTTCTTCGCCGAATTGAGAAAAGCGGCCCACAAATAGGAATGATCTGGATCGCTTACGTAATACTAGGCATCTGCGGGTGCATCTTGATCGCACTCCTTGTGTATAGTTTTTCGTCAGGCTCTCCTCACCCCGGGTTGTCCAAAGATATTGCACAGGTCTCGATGTTTATTTGGATTGGTGTAGCGCTCACTTGGCAGGTCCGATGCCAAAGAATATCGCACAATTTGTTGGTGAAACTGCGGCGCGGCAATTCAAAATTCGGCCGCGGATTTGAAGTGTTATCGCGAGAAATTTGAGGCCGACGGGTCGCAGCTAACATGCCATACTCACGGACCCAATAAGCGATGAAAGACGTGTTGTCTGTCATTCAATCGATCGATTGCGTTCTCAGCTTCGGCGCGACCTACGTAGGCAAACGAGGCGGGCCGGGGAGGTTTTCGGACATCAACTGGCTGTTGGTCGCGCTTTCATTCTGCATGGCCGGCGTAGGTTTGATCCTATTCGGATCACGCACATCGCGAGTGACGATGATGCTCGCCGGCATCGGTCTGGCGGCCATGCCTTTTCTCTTCACGAGCTTTTTCTGGCTCGGCGTTTCAGCCGGCGTGTGGGTGTTCGTCGCGATCATTCTCGCGACGCTGACAGGCCGCTGATTCAACGCCGCTCGGCTACATCAATTCGCCGGCTTCGTCGTTGGCACCGTTGCGGGTTTCACTTTGCGTTGCTGCAGTTTCTCATTGCGGATTTTGGAGAGGGCTTTGAGGTCGTAGCCTTGTTTGGTGAGGTAGACGTTGATCTTGCCGCGGCGTTTTTCGAACGCTTTGCCTTTGGCGTCGCCGGTGTTGAGGACGATGGCTTCGTCGTAGGCGTCGATCAGGATGTCGTGGATCTGCTGTTTTTCTTCGGGCTTGAGGTCGGGCACGAGGAACAGGAACGCGTCGTAGTTGATGCGGTAGTAGTTCGCACACAGCCCGTTCTTCACGACCTCTTTCTGGGCGTCGTTGAGCTTCTCGGCGTCGAGCGATGCGTAGAGCGTGCTGCGCCTCCGCCAGCGCGGCCGCCTTCGCTTCGCCGGTCGGCGGGGTTTTGCCTTCGTGGATATTTTTGAGCGAGACGACAAAGTTTTCGATCTCCTGCTTCACCCGCGAAGCCTGGTCGGCGTCGGCGAGTTTCAGCTGCTCCATGATCCCGCCCGCCCGCTTCTGGGCGATGGCGACGCTCTCCGGGTTCTCCGCGACGACGTTGGCCGGGCGCGTTTGGCCGAACGCCTGCGTCGCCATCAGCCCCGCCACCGCCAACACCACTGCCCGCCGAGTCCAGTTGTTCAACATGTCCGCATCCTCTCGCCTGCGATCGGGGTTGGAGTCCGCACTCGTTTGCGCCCGACCGGTATAAGAAGTGTAACACCGCGCAACGCCGTCCGTTGAATCGGCCGGCGGTTAAATCCGGCTCACTCGTGCGTCACTCAGACAGACAGCCGTCGCGTGCCCGCACCCGGAACCCTCGCCCATGACCGCCAGTTGGCTGCTTCTTTCGATGTTCTACAGCACGGTGGGGCTGGGGATGTTCATCTACGGCAAGAAGGCCGTCCGCTTCGTGCCGCTGCTCGCGGGCATCGCGTTGATGGTCGTGCCGATGTTCATCGACAGCCTGCTCTGGATGACCGCCGCCAGCCTCGCCCTGATGGCCAGCCCGTTCTTGCTCGGCGGATTAGAAATGTTCTAATCCCCTCGACGCCGCCCTCACCCGGCGGCCGCATTCGCATCGAACGGGGAACCCATGACACGCAAGTCCATCGCCGGCATCGCAGTCGCCGCTGTTGCGGGCATTGCCGCATTCACGCTCGTCACGAAAGCCCAAGAGAAAACGCCGCCAGCTTCGGCGGCTGATCTCGATTTTGACACTGATGATCGGATCAGGCTTCCGAAGCAAGGCACTTTGATCGTCGAGAACACGGTGATGTACTCGACACGATCCGACGGCTGCTTCGCCACGTATGGCTTCAACGTCGTTTTCAATTCGACCGGCAGCGATAAAGGCCCGACGCTCTTCCGCTGGACCGCCCCCGAAAGAACCGGCGGATTCTCGCCGACCTTCGCCCTCAAAGCCGCGAAGTACGACGGCACGCAAGCCGTCATCGTCTTCAACTCCGACGGCAAATGCCGCGCCGTCGTCACACAACCGACGGAAAAGGTCTGGAACATCGTCGCCCCGCGTCTCACGCGTGACGGCAAGCCCGTTCCAGAGAATGACGAGGCACTCGCCCTCGGCCCCGCCGCCGATTCGGCGACCGTCGACCCCACTGCCACCCCGCCCGTCGTGACCCTCAAACGCGGCCACGTCGAGCAACGCTACGTCTTGAAAACCGACGGCGATACCGCCACCTGGGTCGAAGCGAAGTAAGCCAAGAGCAAATCGACTCCTCACGCCACGCGAACCGTGGCCATGCCTGTGGTCACGCCGAGGGCTTCGGAGAACCGGCTGAGGTCGTGGGCGTGGCCGGTCCAGCAGGCGCGGACCCAGACGCGCGTGCCGATCGGCAAGTCGGGCGGGTAGTCGATGGCGATCGTCCGCTTTTTCGGCATGCCGACGTAAGTCCACTCGCTGAGCGTGAGCGGCGCGTCGCCGTAGGCTTTAAAGACGAGCGCGCCGGTCGCCCCCTTCGGCCGGTATTTCATCGACGGCGTTCGCGTCGACAGTTGCACGGTGAACGACCCCGGCTGATAGGCGATGACGTCGATCAGCGGCGCTTCCGCCGGCACCGCGCCCCGCCGCTGGTAGGCCGTCTTCCTCGGGCGACAGCGAATGCTCACGAGCGCATCGGACGGAAGGTTCGGCCGAGTGCGGATGATCGCGCACGCCCGGCGGACGACCCGCTTCATTTCCGTGCGGACTTCGTCTTTCCGGCAGACCGTCAACGCCGTCCGCGTACTCGGCCGCGTCGCGTCCAGCAGTGCGTCGTCGAACGCCTGCACGAGACGCGTCACCTCCGCGACCAAATCCTCCGGCAGCCCGAACACCCCCGGCTGGGCGGTGATGTTCGCGACCAGGTTCGTCGCAAAGGTCAGCAATTCCGAATCGGCCCGCGGCAGGAAGTCTGGCATGCGTGTTACCCCACCCCAAAGATCGACATCCCGCCGCCCGCGCTTCACTGCCGCACCAGAAAAGTCGCCCGCCACCCCTCGGTGCTGATAATCCGGCCGATCGGAGACAGCCCGGGCCTCCGCGCAGCAGCACATCTCGCCCGCCAACCACGAAAAACCGCCCGCGTCGAAGAATTTCTTCCACGCCGCGTTCATTTTCGGCCCTGAAAAGTCGGAGCCGGCATTCGGTTCCCACTTCCCGATCCACAAAAACAGGGAACCCACGCCCGGTTCCCATTTCACGCGAGAGAAAAAGTGGGAACCGACGTTTGGTTCCGACTTTATCCGCGCTGAAAAGTGGGAACCGATCCGCCGTTCCCACTTCTCACCCGAGCAAAAATGGGAACCGACGCCCGGCTCCCACTTTCCCCGATCCGTGAAGTGGGAACCGACCGCCGGCTCCGACTTTTCGAATCAAGACGCGTCTGCCGTCTATGTCGTTCAATGCCCCGCAAACGATGATGGGTGGCACGGTTTGTACTCAAACCGTGGTAGGGCCGATCAGATCAACTCGATATCGAACCCCTACCACGGTTTGAGTACAAACCGTGGCACCCGGAGCGTCACCTGTCTCTACCCGGGATGGTGTGGGCGGCTTTGAACGCGAACACGGTACGCTTCAAAAACAATGAACCTTGTTCCGAAGAAGACGCTTCGCCGTCAGGCGATTACCGGGACGGCGAGGTTTCTCACCTTCTCGTGCTATCGTCGCCTTCGGCTGTTCGACAATCCGCTGATCAAAGATCATTTCGTCAAGACAATCGCGTCTGCCCTGTTGGCTCACGACATGGCGCTGCTGGCGTGGGTTGTCATGCCGGAACACGTTCATTTGATCGTCGTTCCTGAAAACGCCGCGCGTGTGCCGGCCTTTCTGCGCACACTCAAACGCCCGTTCGCCAGAGCCGTGCTTGATCGCTGGCGGATGCTGAACGCGGCCGTCCTGCCGAGGCTGCGCGACCGCGCGGGCGGCACCCACTTCTGGCAGGCCGGCGGCGGTTATGACCGCGCCGTCATCGGCGAGGAGTTGATCGAAAAGATTCGCTACGTCCACGCCAACCCGGTGATGCGCGGGCTGGCCGTCGACAGCGTTTCATGGAAATGGTCGAGCGCCGCCGCCTACGCCGGCCGTGACAACGCCGTCGGCCCGACGATCGCCTTCGACCTGCTTCCACCCCTCGACCGCGACGTGACGTAGTCACCCACGGGTGCCACGGTTTGTACCCAAACCGTGGGAGGGGTTCGGTGTCGAGTTGATACGGTCGGCCCTCCCACGGTTTGGGTACAAACCGTGGCACCCGTGTGACCATTCCCCTATCGCCCCGCTTTTGGCAAAATCTCCGGCATGGCTGCCGTGCTGAATCGTGTGGTGAATGTTGCCGCGTACAAGTTCGCGAAGCTGACCGACCTCGTCGAAACGCGGGACGCGCCTGCGCGTCTCGACCGTCGCGCGAAGCTCCGCGGGGCTATTCTGCTGAGCACGGAGGGCGTGAACCTGTCGCTGGCGGGCGATCGTGACGGCATCGACGCCACGCTCGCGGACATCCGCGCCATCCCCGGCGTGGGCGAGTTCCCGGTGAAGGAAACGTACAGCGACTATCAGCCGTTCAACCGGATGCTGGTGAAGATCAAACGCGAGATCATCCCCTTCGGCGTCGACGGCATTTCGCCCGGCGACTACACGTCCGCCCGCCTCTCGCCCGAGGAGATGAAACGCTGGCTCGACGAAGGTCGGCCGGTGACGCTGCTGGACACGCGCAACCGGTTTGAGGTGGCGGCCGGGACGTTCAAGGGGGCGGTGAATATCGACATCGACAACTTCCGCGACTTCCCCGCCGCCGTGGCGAAGCTGCCCGACGCCATGAAGCACGGCCCGGTGATCACGTTCTGCACCGGCGGCGTCCGCTGCGAAAAGGCCGCCCCGTACCTAGAGCGCCGGCTTCCGCGACGTCTATCAACTCGACGGCGGCATCCTCGACTACTTCAAGTTGTGCGGTGGTGAACACTACGAAGGCCACTGTGTCGTCTTCGACCAACGCGGGGCCCTGTCACCGAACCTGGAATCGACCGGCGTGACGTTCGAGCGGTGAAAGCAAAATGACGGGGGTTACGACGGGTCCCCAAAAGTTCAAAAGCATCCGGTTGCTGTCCAAAATCAAGTCTCTTACCACCTCTTGGCTATAGACCATGGCTCCCGATTAGAAGTTGATCCGAAAGATTCCTATGTCACCGGACATACAAAACTTCATCTCTGAGACCGTCGCACGAAAAGTGCTCGCTAATGTCCCAGCAATCGGCGGCGCTTGCATGACGACCATCAAGTCTGAATCGCAAAAATTTCAGCAGAAGTTCGGGCGGCCGCTTCCTGACTTGTACCTCGACATATGCCGATTCGAGGACGGATTAACTGATGACAAGTACAGTACGATGTACGGGCTAGGCACATACTGGGGCGATGACGCGGAGTTTCCCGCATATGAAGGATTGTTAGACGTCTACGAACGAAATGTCTTAGATCTCGGCACTGAAGGTTTCATCGAGTTCGGCCTACGCAATGGCGTAGAACCGTGGGGCTTGGATGGAAGAACCAACTGCTTCGTGGAAGCAGACAGTAATCGCCGCGACATCCGTCAGCGATTCGATTCATTCGAAGAGTGGTTTCGTGCCTTGTTTCGGCTCTAGATTCGTTAAGTCGAAGCGGCGGAATTTCATCCCGCCCTACGAATGCGGCGTTAACCGCCGAGCCCATTCAAAAACGTCTCCAACTCCTCCTCTTTGATCTTCACCGTGTGTTTTTCTTCCGGGTACGCCCCGCTGCTGACGTCGGATTGCAGGGCTTTGAAGGCGTCGACGCGGAGGCGTTGCAGGCGGGCTTCTTCGGCGGCGAGGTTGGCGTAGACCTTCGCGTGGCGCGGGACGTGGCCGGCGTTGGTGCCGAGCACGTCGGTGGCGAACAGGTACTGGATCGTGCCGCCGCCGCTGCCCATGGAGACGAGCACGAGCTTGTCCAGCCGGCGGTTAATCTCGGCGGCGACCTTCGCGGGGACGATCTCGATCTCCACGCCGATGGCGCCGGCGTCCTGGTACGCCTTGGCGTGCTCGTACACCTGCCGGGCCTCGGCGGCGGTTTTGCCGACGGCGCGGGTGCCGCCGATCCACGTCGAGCGGTACGGCACGAACCCGACGTGGCCGATGACGGGCACACTCTCACGGGCCATCGCTTCGACGAGCTTGGGGCTGAGCGCGGAGTAGACGGCGTCGGCCCCCATGTTCATCAGTTCGAACGCCGCGCCAACGGCGCTGCCGGCGTCATTGACGCTCGGCAAATTCACGTTGTGGGCGGCGATGATGAAGACGTCCGGAATGGCCGGCCGGAGGACGGGCAGGTCTTCCTTCATGCACATGATGATCTCCACGCCGGCCTCGGCACAGGCGAGGGCCTCGTTCAAGTTGCTCGTCCGCACCTCGGTATACGTGCGGCCGGTCTTCTTGGCTTCGAAGAGGTCGTGGATCGTGAGCTTGGGCATGGTGCGTAGTTTTAACCGGGTGCCAAAGATCGCGGTACTCCGAGACCTGTGGAATCAGGCAGTTAAAAAACCAGAGCATGACCTGAAGGATACCGGCCACCGTTCCAGCCCACCGGAAGATGGCCCTGCTTCAGCCAATCAACCATTGATCGGTTCCAATTCGCCGAAATGGCACTGTCATAGAAAACCTCGATTGCAGCGTGAAGAACAATCCATTGAATGTGCGATTGAGTCGCTCTACGGAGTCGGCGGCCTGCAGCATCCGGAGACAGTTTTAGGTCTACAAGATTGATCACTTGAGGTTTGATGTCATCGACCAAAGGATTCCACTGTTCCATTAGTGAAGACGAACTGCGCCAGACGTCATCGCTGATCGCGTTTGCTGAGTCGATCAAACCATTCTCTGCGTCTCGCGAAGCAATCTCGCGTTCTGCCTCAGTCCAAGACGCCATTACGATCGTTGGCGGATCGACAGGTTTGCCGACATTCGCAAGCCAGTCAACTGCTTGCAACGCCGAAAGGTATTCCTGCACAGAGTTCAAACGCATCGCAAAAGCCCCATATCGAGAACATAGTCATTTCTTCGCCAATTCCGCATACAGCGCCGCCGCCGTGCGGCTGCCGGCGTGGAGGCAGTCGAGGTCGAATTTTTCGTTCGGCGAGTGGACGCAGTCGTCGGGCAGGCCGAAGCCGACGAAGATGCTGTCGATGTTGAGTTCGCTCTTGATGGTCGCGGCGATCGGGATGCTGCCGCCGCTGCCGATGAGCGTGGCGGGTTTTCCGAAGCCGGTTTCGACCGCCTTTTTCGCGGCCGCGACGCCCCAGTGCGATTGCGGCACGAGGTACGCCGGCGCGACGCCGTGGTCTTCGAACTCCAGCGTCACGCCCGGCGGGCAGCGGTCCTGCATGGCCTGGCGGAAGCTGTCGCGGACCTTCTCCGGGTTCTGATTCGCGACGAGGCGGAAGCTTATTTTCGCGCTGGCGTGCGCGCCGATGACGGTTTTCGCGCCGACGCCCTGATAGCCGTAGGTGATGCCGTTGACGTCGCATGTCGGGCGGGCCCAGGTGCGTTCAAGGATGCTGTAGCCATTTTCGCCGCCGGCGGCTTCGGCGATGTCGATTTCGAGTTTGTACGCGGCTTCATCGAACGGCAGGTTCTGCCAGGCGGCTTTCTCCGCGTCGCCGGTTTCGACGACGTCGTCGTAAAAGCCCGGCAGATTCACGCGGCCCTCGTCGGTGTGAAGGCTGGCGATGAGCTTGGCGAGGGCGTTGGCGGGGTTGGTGACCGCCCCGCCGTAGATGCCGCTGTGCAGATCGCGGTTGGGGCCTTTGACGGTCATCTCCTGATAGACGAGGCCGCGCAGGCCGGTGGTGATGGCCGGGTAGTCGCGGGCGAACTGGTTGGTGTCGGAGATGATGCAGACGTCGGCGGCCAGCGCGTCGCGGTGGCGCGTGATGAAGCCGCCGAGGTTCGCGCTGCCGATTTCTTCTTCGCCTTCGATGAGCACCGTGACATTGATCGGCAAACCGCCGTGCGCCTGCCACGCCGTCAATGCTTCGATGTGGCAGAGGACTTGTCCCTTGTCGTCGACGGCACCCCGGCCGAAGAGTGCGTCAGTGCCGGCGATCGTCTTGCCGATCGTCGGCTCGAACGGCGGCGTCTTCCACAGCTCGACGGGCTCGGGCGGCTGCACGTCGTAGTGGCCGTAGATCAGCACGGTCGGCCGGCCTGCAATGTGCTTGTTCTTCGCGACCACGCACGGATGCCCGCCGGTTTCAAGCACGGCCACTTCGAGCATCGCCTGCCGCAACTGGTCGGCGACCCACTGGGCGCATCGTCGCACGTCCTCCGCCTGCTGCGGCTGCGTGCTGACACTGGGAATGGCAACGAATTCTTTGAGCAAAGCGACGGCCTGGTGTTGGCGGCCGTCGAGGGTTTTGAGCACTTCTTCGAGCATGGCCGGAGTTTAAAGTGGGCGGTGGGCGGTGGGCAGTGGGCGGGAGAAAAAGATTTCGGAAGCGTGCTTCCTTTTCTCTGCTCACCGCCGCCTGCCCACCGCCCACTCGATTGAGCTTTTGTTCCCAATCCGCATAATTGTCGGCTCAACACGCAGAGGAGACTGATTATGGCCGGCAACGTGATTTCGATGGTGGATGGCAAGCTGAACGTCCCGAATGACCCGATCATTCCGTTCATCGAAGGCGACGGCACCGGCCGCGACATCTGGCGCGCCAGCGTCCGCGTATTCGACGCCGCCGTCGAGAAGGCCTACAAGGGCAGCAAGAAGATCGTCTGGAAGGAAGTCCTCGCCGGCCAAAAGGCGTTCGACACCACCCAGAACTGGCTGCCTGACGAAACCGTCGAAGACTTCAAGAAGTACATCGTCGGCATCAAAGGCCCGCTCACTACGCCGGTCGGCGGCGGCATTCGTTCGCTGAACGTCGCGCTGCGCCAGTTGCTCGATCTCTACGTCTGTCTGCGTCCGGTGCAGTACTTCACGGGCGTGCCCAGCCCGGTAAAGAAGCCGGAAAAAGTCGACATGGTGATCTTCCGTGAGAACACCGAAGACATCTACGCCGGCATCGAATACCTCGCCGGCAGCAAAGAGTCGCAGGGCGTGCTCGATTTCCTCGAAAAGAACGACCCGAAGAGCTTCGGCAAAGTCCGCTTCGGCAGCACGGCTAAAGTCGCCGATTGGCGCAAGCAGCTCGGCCACGGCTCGGACGAAACGGTTCAGGTCGGCATCGGCATCAAGCCGGTCAGCAAGCAAGGCAGCCAGCGCCTGATTTACTCGGCCATCGAGTACGCCATCCAGCACAAACGCAAATCCGTCACGCTCGTCCACAAGGGCAACATCATGAAGTTCACGGAAGGCACTTCCGTGACTGGGGCTATGAGCTGGCGAAAGAAGTCTTCGGCGCAGTCGAAATCGACGGCGGCCCGTGGTGCAAAATCCCCGACGGCAAGCCGGGCGCGGGCATCGTCATCAAGGACGCCATCGCCGACATCACGCTCCAGCAGGTTCTCACGCGGCCGGAAGACTTTGACGTCATCGCCACGCTGAACCTCAACGGCGATTACCTCAGCGACGCGTTGGCAGCCCAGGTGGGCGGCATCGGCATCGCGCCGGGCGCGAACATCAACTACATCACCGGCCACGCCATCTTCGAAGCCACGCACGGCACGGCCCCGAAGTACGCCGACCAGGACGTCGTCAACCCCGGCAGCGTCATCCTCAGCGGCGTCATGATGCTGCAACACCTCGGCTGGAACGAAGCCGCCGACCTCATCCTCAGCGGCCTGAACAAGGCCATCGGCAGCAAGACCGTCACCTACGACTTCGCCCGCCTCATGGACGGCGCGACGAAGGTGAAGTGCAGCGAATTCGCTTCGGAAATGATCAAGCACATGGGCTAAGATGAACCGCGGGATGGCGACTTAAGTCGCCATCCCCATTCTCTATCTCAAAGAAGCAACAACTTATGTGTTACATCTCCCAACTCCCCTATAACGCCGACCGCATCCACGCCGCCGCCATTTATTGCGCCGACGGCCGCGTGGGCGAGCACTTCGACGACTTCATGCAGAACGGCCTGAAGTTGCCGCGGTATGACCGCATCGCCCTCCCCGGCGGCCCGGCCTGCATGGCCGGCCACGCACAGGCGCGGCTGGAAGAGCAAGGCGTCGTCGACGAGCTGAACTTCCTCATCGAAGCCCACAAGCTCAGCCGCGTGGTGCTCATCCAGCACGAAGGCTGCGCGTTCTACAAAGGCCGGTTGAATGTTCGGCAGCAGAGCATCGAGCAACTGCAGATCGCCGACCTCGCCCGGGCGGCGTTCAGTATTCGTCATTACACCAAGCTCGAATCCATCGAAGGTTACTTCTGCCGGATTACCGAGTCCGGCGTGAAGTTCGAAAAGATCGATCTCACATGAACTCCGCCCGCCGACGCATCGGCTACGGCATCCTCGTCCTGTTCTGCGGCGCGACGCACAGTCGCGCCGCAGAACCGACGACGCCGGATGACATCTACCTCGTCTACACGCAGGCGATTTCAGCCGGCAACCTGGACGTGGCGAAGAAGTACGCCGTCGCCGACGACAGCCGCATGCGGCTGCTCACCAATCGCCCCGCCGCCGCCGAAGCGGAAAAGGCGTTCCGCGCCGCGGTGGATGCGGCGTTTCCCGGCCAATTCAAAGACGTTCACTACACCGCTCCGACCACGCAGCCGGAAGACCCCGCCCGGCCGCCCCGCGTCGTCTACAACAAAGAGACGGCCACGCTCAGCATTCGCGATACTGCAGAGGTGGTTCGTTTTCGCCGCGTGAACGGCGAATGGAAAGTCGATCTGAACGCCATGTATTCGCCGACGGTCGTCGACGAAACCGAAAAGTTCCGCGGCGCGCTGACGGAAGTCATGAACGCCGTCGCTGCTGAAGCGAAGGCCGGGCGTTACAAGACGCTCAATGAAGTTCAGGCGGAATTGGCCACCCGCGTAAAAATGCGACTCGCCACGCCGGATCTCCCCGCCACAACCCGCCCGACGTTCTGATTGCAGGGGCGACGCCTGCGTCGCCCCTACAAAAAGCATTCTCAGTCTGCCGTTTCAATGCCGAGGTCTTTGACCTTCTTATTCAGCGTGTTGCGGTTAATGCCGAGGAAATCGGCGGCTTTCGTTTTAACGTTGCCGCAACGGTCGAGGGCGCGGTCGATCAGGGCGTATTCGATCTGGTCGATCACGAGCTGATAGATTTCGCCTTCACGGAGCTCGTATTCCTGGATCGCCTGGTCGCTGAGCCGACGCGTGAGACTTTCGATGCTTTCGCTCGTCGGGCTCTGGCGACGCTGCTGGGCGAACATGCGAACGCTCAGCGGCAGCAGTTCTTCGGTAAATTCTTCGCCGTTGCTGAGAACGACCGCACGTTCGATGGCGTTTTCCAGTTCGCGCACGTTGCCCGGCCACGGGTAGCGCATCAGGACGTTGAGCATTTCGCGGTTGATTTTCCGCAAGCCCCGGCCGTTGATGGCGTTGTATTTATCGAGGAAGTAGTCGATCAGCCGGGGGATGTCTTCGCGGCGGTTTCGCAACGGCGGCAGATAGATGCTGACGACGTTCAGGCGGTAGAACAGGTCTTCACGGAACTGGTTCTTGGCGACCTCTTCCTGAAGATCGACGTTCGTGGCCGCGATGACGCGAACATCGACTTTCACAACGGCGGTGTCGCCGACGCGTTCGAATTCGCGCTCCTGCAGAACGCGTAGCAGCTTGACCTGCAAGACCGGCTCCATCGTGCCGATTTCGTCGAGGAAAATCGTGCCGCCGTCCGCCGCTTCGAATCGGCCGATCTTGTCTTTGATCGCGCCGGTGAAGCTCCCTTTCACGTGCCCGAAGAGCTCGGATTCCAGCAGCGTGCCGGTGAGGGCGCCGCAGTTCACGCGAATAAATGGCTTGTCGCGGCGGGGAGAATTGTAGTGAATCGCCTTGGCAATCATTTCCTTCCCTGTGCCGGTTTCGCCGAGCAGCAGCACCGTCGCCCGGCTGTTGGCGACTTGGCCGACGACGCTGAAGACGTCGTGCATGGCGGGCGAGTCGCCGATGATGTTTTCGAAGCGGAAACGGTCGCGGACCTGGGCGCGAAGCTGGGCGTTTTCTTCGAGGAGTTCTTCCTTCTGCCGCATCACCATCCGATTAATCTGGATCGCTTGGCTGAGGAATGCGGTGATGACTTCAAGGAAGCGGCGGTCGGCTTCGAGTTGCGATTCGCTCGCAAAGACCTTGTCGACACTCAAAGCCCCAGCGACACGGCCTTCGATGCGGATGGGTATACAGAAAAAGCTCACCACCTCATCGCTGCCGAGCATGTTCATGCGATGGGTTTTGTTCAGGAAGTCCGGCTCGGCACGCATGTCGGCGATCACCCGGGCCCGGCCCGTAGCGACGACCGCGCCGGTAATGCCTTCACCCAAGGCGAATCGATTGCGTTCCATGTCTTCCGCCGCCAGCCCGAAGGCGGCTTCCGTACGGAGTCGGCCGGTCGATTCGTCGAGCAGAACCAGCGTGCCTCGGTGCATTTGCAGCTTTTCGCTGATCACTTTCATGATCCGGGCGAAAATGTCATTCAGTTCAAGAGAGGACGACAAGATCAGGCCGATTTCATTGAGAATGGCGAGATTTTGAGCGTTTCCGGCAGCTTCGAGGGGGTTCGGAGACTGGTCGACCTGCATGCACAAATTATAGGCGATATTCGCCAAAATGCTAAGGTTTAATCATTTCAGCCCGCCAATTCGCCCGTCTTTTCGCCTTGAGAATGGGCAATCTAAACGGCTTGGGCATTCTTTTCGGTCGGTTCGGCCCCGATTTTCATGCAAAGCAGCCCATTTCTGCTGCGAAGTTCGGCAATCGATTTTCGCAATTCGTACGAACTCGGGGCCGGCGGTTTGAGTGAAGCCCACCGCCTGTTTATCGTGCGGGCATGGAAGTGCTTTCGTCGATCAATGACTTTCGCCAATGGCGCAAGTCAGCAGGGAGTGTGGGGTTCGTTCCGACGATGGGCGCGCTCCACCCCGGCCACCTGTCGCTCGTCACCGAAGCCAAACGCCGCGCGGAAAAGGTTGTGGCGAGCATCTTTGTGAATCCGACGCAGTTCGGCCCGCGCGAGGATTTTTCCCGCTATCCCCGGCCGATTGAAGCGGATTTAAAGCTCTGCGAAGACGCCGGCGTTCATGCCGTCTTCACCCCCACGCCCGAAGACATGTACCGGCCGGGCTCGAAAATCACCGTCGACCTGCCGGAACTCACCACGGTGCTCGAAGGCAAGCATCGGCCGGGCCATTTCCAGGGCGTCTGCCAGATCGTCGCGAAGCTGTTCAACATCGTGCAGCCGAACGCGGCCTGTTTCGGTCGCAAAGATTTTCAGCAACTGCGCGTGATTTCAGCAATGGTCGAGGCCCTCGATTTCCCCGTCGAAATCGTCGGTTGCCCGACCGTGCGTGAGAATGACGGCCTGGCGATGAGCAGCCGGAACCGCTACCTCACGCCGGACCAGCGGGCACGGGCGTTATCGATCAGCCGGGCGCTTTATCTGGCGGCCGAGGCGTTCGACGCCGGCGCGACCGTCGCCAGCCGCCTCGTCACCATCATGCAGCGAACGCTGCTCGAGCCGGGCAATCTCGGTCACGTTCAATTGACGATCGATTACGTCGCCTGCGTCGATCCGCTGACGCTCAAACCGGCCGACACGCTCGACACGCCCGCCATCTGTTGCATCGCGGCCCGCGTCGGCGACACCCGGTTGATCGATAACTTGCTGCTCAGCAGTTAACCGCCGTCCAAATCGCCGGCCGAGTGCGTACAATGATTTTGAATGTACCCAGAACTGTTCCGCCTGCCTTTCATCGGCTACTCCGTCCATAGCTACGGCTTGATGCTCGTCCTCGGCTTGCTTGGGGGGATCGAACTGGCCAAGTTTCTCGCACGGCGAAGCAACCTGAACCCCGAACTGTTCGCCAACGCGGCCATTCTGGCGCTCGTCAGCGGGTTGGTCGGCGCACGCATCGCCTATGTCATCCAATTCCATAACGAATTCACCGGCGGAACGTTCTGGGAAAACCTCTGGAACGCCGCGAATCTCACCAGCGGCGGCCTGGTGTATTACGGCGGCTTCCTGCTGGCGTTTCCGACGCTCGTTCTCTACGCGATCTGGAAGAAAATCCCGCTGCTGCGGGGCATGGACATCATCGCCCCGTGCCTGATGATCGGCCTGGCGCTCGGCCGAGTCGGGTGCTTCCTCAACGGCTGCTGCTGGGGCCAACACACGACGCTGAGTTGGCCGGTCGCCGTGACATTCCCGTATCAGAGTTCGCCGTACATTGATGACCTGCAGGAAGGCAAAGTCTCGCCGCCGGACGCGCTCTACAAACAGGACTTCGTCAAAAACAGCCGCCGGCTGATGACGAAGGAAGAAATCCAGGCCCAGCACGATCTGGCCACGCTCGCCGAGTCACAACGTTCCTTGCCCGTCATTAACACTCAACTGATGAGCACCGTCACGGCGCTGATGATTGCCGCCGTGGCGACGGCGTTCTTCACGCTCGGCAAAATCCCCGGCCGCGGGTTCGCCGTCATGATGATGCTGGAAGGCCTCACGCGATTCCTCATCGAAGGCCTGCGCGTGGAACCCGATGTGATCGTGCTCGGCAAGGTTCATCTGACACTCAGTATGCTCATCGGCCTCGGCGTGGCGGCGGGCGGCGTGGTGCTGTGGATCGCCGCCGGCCTGGCCGCGCGCACCAAAGACCGAACGCCAGTCGAAACCGGCGTTCCTGTCGTCGCTTAAGATTATCGCCCGCGGCCCTTCGGGCGGCCGCCCGGACGTTTCGGCGGTCTTCCCGATCTCGCCGACGGCCGGCCCGGCCGGGCTGCCGGCTTGCCCCTCGGCCGGTCGCCTGACGACGCTTTCGGCCGCGGCGGCTTGGCGGGGGCTTCGTCGGCCTTCGGCTTCTTCTGCGTGATCGGCCGCTCTTTGGGTTTGATCGCTTCGACGAGCTTGTCGACTTCCCACTTATGCAGCACACGGAAGCCTCCCGGCTTCAATTTGCCCAGTTCCAACGGGCCGATCTTGATGCGGGTCAACTCCCGCACCTTGTGGCCGACGTTCGCCAGCATGCGACGCACCTGCCGGTTGCGGCCCTCGCGAATGGTGATCTGCAGCACGCTGTTTTTGCCGCTCTTTTTAATCACCTTGATGAAGCTGCGGCTGGTACGGAAGCCGCCCTTTTCCGGGTCGGCCAGCCAGACGCCTTCGCTCAGCCGCTCGATCGTTTCCGGCCGCACGAAACCGTCGACCACGGCGGTGTAGGTTTTGGCGACGCCGAATTTCGGGTGCGTGAGTTTTTGCGTGAGATCGCCGTCATTGGTCAGCAAAAGCAGGCCGCGGCTGTCGGCGTCGAGTCGGCCGACGGGGTAAAGGCGGCGATCGATCTCCGGCGGCAGCAGGTCGATCGCTCGCTTCTGTTCGCCTTGTGCGACGTTCGTGCAATAGACGCCCTTCGGCTTGTTGACGATGACGTAAATCTTCTCCGCCGACTCCGCGGTGAATTTCACCGGCTGGCCGTCGATGGCGATTTCGTCCGTCTCCGGATTGACCATCACGGGCAGACTTTTGACGAGTTCGCCGTTCACGGTGATGCGGCGTTCGAGCACCATCTCTTCGACGTGCCGACGACTTTCCACGCCGGCGTCGGCGAGCAATTTTTGAATTCGGACTTTCACAAGACTCCTTCGATCATCGGCTTTGTAGGGGCGACGCCTGCGTCGCCCGAATCGGCCGATCATTGATTCCGGGCGAGGCAGGCCTCGCCCCTACACGGTTGCCGGGAACGTCACTTCCAGCCATTGTGCGTCGCTGCGAACGGCGACTTTGGGATTTTCCATCCTGGCCGGCAAAAGAATCGTCGTACCCGGGCCGGCCTTGACGAGTTCGCGGCCGGCGGTGATTTCGACCTGCCCGCTCAGCACGATCCAGACGACCGGCTGCTCGTACGGGATCGGTTGCTCGACGCCTTCATTCATCCGCACTTTTTCGATCGTGAACTGCGGTGCCGTCGTCAGCCGCGTCACAGTCGTGAAAAATCCGGCCGTGTGAGACTTGGCGACGGCTGGCGGTTCGGCACTGGAAAAATCAATGCAATCGAGGGCCAGGTCGACGTGCAACTGCCGGGTCTGGCCGGTCGACGGGTCGACGCGGTTAAAATCGAAAACGCGATAAGTCGTGTCACTCGGCGTCTGCACCTCAGCGACAAAGCAGCCGGCGCCGAGGGCGTGAACCGTGCCGCTCGGCAGGTAGTAGCATTCGCCGTCTTTGACGGGGATGGCCTGGATGAGCGACTCACTGCTGCCGTTCTTGATCGACTCGGCGAACTGGTCACGCGTCACGCCAGCCTTTAGTCCCTTCAAAATGCGGCTGCCGGCGTCGTGCTGGAAGACATACCAGGCTTCATTTTTCAGATGCGCGCCGGGATGCGTGTCGGCGTAACTCTGCGGCGGGTGAACCTGGACGGACAGGTCTTCCCGCGCGTCGAGGAATTTAATGAGGATCGGGAATTGGCCGGCGTCGCCGACGAGTTTCACGTCGCCGTGCATGGCGGGGCCGAATTCCTGGACGAGTTGGTGCAGCGTTTTGCCGGCGTGCGGGCCGTTGGTCAGCTCGGCGCTGACCCAGTTCCCCGACTTGTCGACCACGCCCGGCGGGAAGTCGAACAGCTCCCAGCTTTCGCCGATCGGCTTATCGGTCGGGATCGGCTTGTTGAGAAGCGAGTGCAGTTTTTGCCCGCCCCACATCTTGTCGACAAACCGGGGCCTGAAAATCATCGGATAGAGGCTCATACTGCCGTTGTATCCGAAAAGCGGATGGTTGATAATTGAGCGGTTCGATTCTGACCAATCATCGCCCGCTGGGAAGGACGCCGTACATGGCCGAGACCGCTACTGCCGGTAAGAGCAACCCGAAGACCTTCGTGCTCGACACGAATATTCTGCTGCACAACCCGAACGCGATGTTCATGCTCGCCGATAACGAGGTGATCATCCCCTTCGACGTGCTGGAGGAAATTGACACCTTCAAGACCAATTCCGACGACCTCGGCCGCAGCGCCCGGACCGCCATTCGCTATCTCGATCAACTCCGCGAACAGGGCAACCTGCACGACGGCATCCCGATCAAGGAAACCGGCGGCAGCGTGAAAGTGGTCCTCGGCGGCGACCTGTCGTCCTGCCCGATGATGACCGTCAATTCGCCTGACAACCGCATCCTCTGCACCGCCTATTCGCTGCAGCAACAGGGCAAACGCGTCGTCTTCATCACCAAGGACATCAACGCCCGCATCAAGGCCGACAGCATCGGCGTGCAGGCGGAAGACTTCGAAGCCACCAAGGTCGACTTCGACAAGCTCTACCAGGGCTGGCGCGAAGTCGAAATCAAGCCCGAACAGTTCGACGCGCTCTACACCCAGAAGCAACTCATCCTCGAAGTCGAAAAGCCGTTCCTGGCCAATGAGTTTGCACTCTTGCGCGACAACACGAACCCCGACCACACCGCCGTCGCGCGGTTTAAGGCGGACTCTGTGCGCTCGTGCCGCTGCGGCCCCGCCGCGGGCCGGTGTTCGGGATCACGCACCGCAATCTCCAGCAGCAAATGGCGCTCGACCTGCTGCTCGACGACAACATCAAACTCGTCAGCCTCATCGGCTCTGCAGGCACGGGGAAAACGCTGCTGGCCCTGGCGGCAGGCATGCAGAAGGTCATGAACGACCAGACCTACGTGAAGCTGCTCTGCGCCCGCCCCATCATGCCGCTCGGCCGCGATATCGGTTACCTGCCCGGCGACAAGGACGACAAGCTCCGCAACTGGATGCAGCCGATCTTCGATAACCTCAGCTACCTGCTCGGCAACCGCACGGCGGGCGAAAACGGCGACAGCGGCAAGGAAGTCAAAAGCCACGCCGCGCTGCAAAACGTCGAGCAGCGCATGCAGGCGCTCGTCGACAGCGGCCAAGTGGTGATGGAGCCGCTGACCTACATCCGCGGCCGCAGCATTCCGCACCAGTACATGATTGTCGATGAAAGTCAGAACCTCACGCCGCACGAGGTGAAGACCATCGCCAGCCGTGTCGGCGAAGGGACCAAGCTCGTCCTCACCGGCGACGCCACCCAGATCGATAACCCCTACCTCGATTCCTCCAGCAACGGCTTGAGCTACCTGGTGGAACGGCTGAAAGGTAAGGGCATCGTCGGCCACATCACGCTCGGCAAGAGCGAACGCAGCGAACTGGCGAGCCTGGTGACGGATACTTTGTAATCAAGTCCTTAAGTCATTGGTTTGTGAGGTTTGTCCCGGACTTAAGGACTAATGACTTCATGACTTAATGACTCTTTTTCTGCCCTAACCTCCCCGCCCTTCGGGTGTCTGAGAGATAGAGCCAGTGTCCGAGACGCCCGAACCGATCGGCCATCGCAACCCCAACGCCGAGGCCGACGCGGCACTCGTGCGTCGGACATTGGCCGGAGAAAAACGGGCGTTCGACCAGCTCGTCCGCCAATACCAGAAGCCAGCCGTTTCGGTCTCATTTCGGCTCCTGGGAAAGACGGACGATGCATTGGAAGTAGTTCAGGAAGCACTACTTAAGGCGTACCGATCGCTCGACACGCTGCAAAAGCCCGAAGCCTTCGCGGGCTGGCTGATGCGGATCGTGACGAACCTCTCGCTGAACCGTCGGCGGGGGCGAAAATCGTCAGCCGCCCTGCCATTGGACGACCTGCTCTCCAACGGCGAGGCAGACCCGGAAGCGGGCGGCGATTCGCCGAACCCCGAGCGGGCCGCCGAAGGGCGGGAACTGGGCGAAAAACTCCGCCTGGCGATGGCGGAATTGCCCGAGAAGCAGCGACTGGCACTGGAGTTGTTCACGATCGAACAACTCCCGCAAAAACAGGTGGCCGAGACGCTGGGATGCAGTATCGAAGCCGTGAAATGGCACGTCTTTCAAGGACGAAAACGGCTTAAGGAAATGCTCAGGGATGTGTTGTAAGCTACGCTCGGTTTGTGATGTCGTGAGGTGACCCATGGACACCCAGAAGGACAACTTCGAATTCGCCGTTTCGCAGGCCGTTGATGGCGTTCTGTCGGACATGGACCGTCATGTGCTCGGCGAGCGTCTGCGTTCGGTCGAGGCGCGCGTGCTGGCGGAAGATCACGAACAGATCAACGCCCTGCTGCGCGAACACGCCGCCCGGCCCGCCGGCGTCGATTACGACAGCTTCGCCGACGCCTTCTCGGCCACGCTGGCGGCGGAAGACGCTTACGCCCCGGCCGCGATTCCCATTCGGTCGACGTGGACGCGTCGCCTGGCGATCGCGGCCGCGCTCATTCTGACCGCCCTGGCCGCCTGGCCGTTCCTGCCGCACGGCAATTCAAACCCCGGCCCCGCTGGCGGACAACTCGTCGTCGAAGTCCCCGCCGTCGAGCAGGCGACGCAGCCCGTCAAGCCGATGGAAGTCGCCGTGTCGGTCGGCCCGAGCGAAGCGCTCGTCAGCCGCGGCATGCAGGCGGGCCTGACGCCGGCCGCTCACTCCCCGCAGGCCGCCCGCGTGGTGATCAGCAGCGTCGTCGAGCCGCCAACAGACGCGTCCCGCCCGTACTAACCCCGGCACGGCCCACTTCAGTGGGCCTGTCTTTCCCCCAACAGGGTATTGGATACAGGCCCACTGAAGTGGGCCGTGCCGCGTGGGGGAGTGAACGCAGGACGGGAGCGGGTCTGCTCGTTATAGTGGCCCGCTTGCAACAGCGTGTCGCCATTCTCGGTTCGACCGGCTCCATCGGCTGCCAGGCCGTCGACGTGCTCTCGCACCTCGGCGACTCGCACCGGTGCGTCGCACTGTCGGCGCATGGCCGGTGTGAAAAGCTCTACGAGCACGTCGATCGCCTCAAGCCACGCGTCGCAGCGGTTACAGGCGATTGCGACCCGACCGCCGTCGCCGCCCGGCTCGCCGACAAGCTCTGCCACGCTCATTTCGGTGCCGATGCGCGCTCGTCAAAATCGTTCAACGTGATGACGTGGACGTCGTTCTTTCTGCCGTCGTCGGCGCGGCCGGCCTGCCCGCTGCGCATCGCGACAGTCGAAGCGGGCAAAACGCTTGCTGCTGGCGAACAAGGAATCGCTCGTCGTCGCCGGCTCAATTCTCATGCCGCTGGCCGCGAAGACCAAGGCGCACCATCCTGCCCGTCGACAGCGAGCATTCCGCCATCTTCCAGGCGATGCTTGCCGGGCGGCGCAATGAAGTCAAACGCGTCATCCTCACCGCCAGCGGCGGCCCGTTCCGCGACTGGCCGAAAGATAAAATCGCCAGCGCCACGCCCGCCGATGCGCTCAAGCACCCGACCTGGCACGATGGGCCGCAAGATCACCATCGACTCGGCCACGATGTTCAACAAGGCGCTCGAACTCATCGAAGCCGTCTGGCTGTTCGATTTGTCGCCGGAGCAGATCGAAGTCGTCGTGCACCCGGAATCGGTCGTGCATTCGATGGTCGAATTCATCGACGGCAGCGTGATCGCACAGCTGTCGCCGCCCGACATGCGGACGCCGATTCAATACGCCCTGACCTATCCGCAACGCCGCGATGGCACGTCGCGGACGATGGACTGGACGACGGCATTCATCGCTGAATTTTCAGCCGCCCGATAACGAACGGTTCCCGGCCTTGCGACTGGCGATGCGCGTGGCCCGCGAGCGGGGCACGCTCGGCGCGGTGATGAACGCAGCAAACGAAGTCGCCGTCGAAGGCGTTTTTGGCCGAGCGGATACGCTTCGGGCGGATTGCGGAAATCGTCGAGCGGTCATGGATCGGCATCGACCTCATCGCCGAGCCGACGCTGGACGAATTGCTCGCCGCCGACACTTGGTCGCGGGGAATCGCGTGCGATCTTCTTGCCGCAGGGTCCGATAAATCGTTCGGAGACCTTGGCAATCTGGAACGCCGTAGCGGCCTCGCTTGCGAGGCGATCGTGGTGCGAAAGGCCTCGCAAGCGAGGCCGCTAAACGGTGCGAAATCTGGGAAACGCGGTCATTCCTGTAACGCCGATTGACAGACGACTGCCGGTTTATCTACGTACAATCCGGGTGCATGAGTTTGAGTTCGGTTCTTAACATGGTGCTGGTCGCGTTCGCGTTCGGCTTTGTGATTTTCTGGCACGAGCTGGGCCACTTCCTGGCCGCCCGGTGGGCGAAGGTGCGCGTCGAACAGTTCGCCGTCGGCATGGGTCAGGCGATCTTCTCGTGGCGAAAAGGCATCGGCGTTCGGTTCGGGCAACACGCAGGCGGAATTCGACCGCCGCGTTGACGCCGAAATCGCAAAACGCAAAGCCGATCTTCCCGCCGCCGAGCAGAAACGTGAATGGTCGCTCCGCGAACGCTACGACGTCGCCAAAGAACTCGGCCTCGGCGAAACCGACTACCGCTTCAACTGGATCCCGCTCGGCGGCTACGTGAAGCCGACCGGGCAGGACGATCTCCGCCCCGCCGCCGAAGTCGGCGCACGACGACCCGCACGCGTTCGGCGCCAAACCCGTCGGCAAACGGATGGTCATCATCTCCGCCGGCGTGATCATGAACGTCATCCTGGCGTTCGCGCTGTATGTCGGGCTGTTCCTGTTCTACGGGCTTCAATTCTCCGCCGGCGATCGTCGGGCAGGTGCTGCCGAACTCCCCGGCGCAGACGGCCGGGCTCGAGCCGGGCGACCGCGTTGTCGCCATCGGAGGCAAAGAGATCCAGGACTTCACCAAGCTGCGGATGAACACCGCCCTGCTGCGTTCGGACGAGCCGGTGGAGTTCACCGTCGACCGCCCCGGCATCGGCCAGCTTGAGAAGCCGATCGTCGTCTATCCCGCTAAGAACACCGCCGAATATGGCATGTCGTCGATCGGGATGACCGGCGGCTCGACCCTGCAAGGCCCGAAGGAAGATCGAACCGAACGAAGACCTCGTATTCCCACTTCGGTACGACGCCATGCCCGCCGGCGCGGTCGTGGTGAAAATCGAAGGCAAAGAGGTCGGCCCGGAAGAGGGCTACAAGCTGGTGCAAGCAACCGACGCGGCTGCACGGCAAGCCGGTGAATATCACCATCAAATACGCCGACGGCAGCCTGCACGACTACGCCGTGCCCGCGTCGCTCATGAAAGCATTCAACGGCGACGCGAAAGGCGACGGCCGCGCCATCGCCGGCATGATGCCGCGCGTGCAGATCGCGGGCATTCGCAGCAAGTCGCCCGCCATTGCGGCCGGCTTGAAGTCCGGCGACGTCATCGTGCAGGTCGCCGTCGTGCAGACTGGCGAAGCCAAAAAGCCGCCGACCTGCGACGACTTCCTCGAATACTCCAGCAAGGCCGGGGCGGCGGGCAATAAGTTGCGGCTGACGGTCGAGCGGGACGGCAAAGTCCTCGACCCGATTGAAGTCGAACCGACCTTCCCCATCGCCCGCGGCAAACGCGGTTTGGGCGTGGTACCGGATACCGACCTCGGCACGCCCGTGATCGCCGGCGTCGTCCCCGGCAGCTTCGCCGCGAATGCCGGCCTCAAAGCCGGCGAAACGGTCACGGCCGTCAATGATTAGCCGACCGCGACCTGGCCCGACGTCATCGCGGCCCTGGAAGCCGCGGGCGGGACGTGAAAATCATCGTCGCCAAGGACAACGAAACGCGAGCCGTCGAAGCCAAGCTGCCCGAAGACGAACGCAAAGCGTCGCGGCCCTGACGTTCCAGCCGCGTCTGCCGCTCACGCCGCTGACCGAACCGCGTCACACCACCAACCCCGTCATGGCCGCCAAGTGGGGTTACGAAGACACAAAGACTCAATTCTTCAATGTCTACGTGACTCTGCGTCGGCTCTTTGAAGGCCAGGTGCCGTTGAGCAACCTGAGCGGGCCGGTCGGTATCTTCACGGCCGGCACGAGCCGGCCAACCGCGGCATCGACTGGCTGATCTGGTTCACCGCGCTGATCACGGCAAACCTCGCGGTCGTGAATTTCCTGCCAATCCCGATCGTGGACGGCGGCCTGTTCACATTCCTCGTCGCCGAAAAGATCACCGGCAAACCACCCAGCCCCCGGTCCAAACCGCCGCCCAACTCGCCGGCATCCTACTGCTGGGCAGCCTCTTCCTGTTCGTGACCTACCAGCGACATCCTGAGGCAGATCGGGTAAGGACGTGATAGAGGGTAAAGGGTAAGAGGCGTGAGGCGTGAGGCGTGAGGATTTTTCTTCCTTACGCCTCACGCCTTTGACCTCCCCACCCTCTTTTAGATGTAGTACATCTCCTGCGGCCCGGTGGTGCGGCTGTTCACTTCGTCGAGCAGGTCGGCGAGGGTGATTTCGTCGAGCGTCTTGTCGGTCGCTTTCGTGAGACGCTGGCGGACGGCGATCGACGCCGCGATTTCACCGGGCGAACTCTCGGCGGGAATTTCGCTGTCGCGGGCACTGAGGCGGCATTCCAGGCGGCGCAGCAGGTCGCCGATGCGGATCTCCTGCGGCGGCCGCGTCAGGCGGTAGCCGCCGCCGCTGCCGACCTGCTCTCGAGGAATCCGCCGCGTTTTAAGGCGAGCAGAATCGATTCCAGAAACTTGTTCGGCAGCGTTTCCTGTTTCGACAGGTCACGCGACTGTACGTATTGCGTCGGCGAGAGCTTGGCCAACTGCATCATGGCCCGCAGGCCGTAGTTCCGGTTTGTTTTCGAGAGGCGCAAGCGATCTTCTCCGTCTGATGTTTCCTAGCGTAATGGTGGACTTTACGCCAGTTATTCGGACCGTCAAATGCATCCGGGACCGGCGGGCCGGCCTAGAATTTGTGACGTATATTTTGATGGCGTTTTGCATTACGGTCCGATAACGGTCCTAGTGAAGTTGCCGCGCCCGTATGTTTTCGTCGGCGTCTGTATCTGAGCCGAGCCATGATGTCCCAAGCCGTAACCCTCCCAACCTCCAAGCGTGACCGCCGCCTTGATGTCCTGCGCAGGGCTTTGCCTGCTCGACATGGTGCTGGTTCACTTGATCGAGCAGAAGGCGCAGATGCCCTGGGCGGTCAACGAAATGGCCATGCACTGGCTCCGTTTCGCCGCGGGTGGCTTCGTGATGACCAGCGGGCTCTGCATCGGTGCGATCCACTTCCAACGCGCCCTCGATCCCGCTAAGCGTCTGAAAACCTACGGCTCGCTCCTCAAGCGTGCGTTGTTCGTCCTCGGCGTCCATTATTTTGCTTCCATCCTCACGCTCATCCTCATCCCGATTCACGGGCAGCCGGTCTTTGACGTCGGCAAGATGGTCGTGGACGTCCTGACCTTCCACGCCGGCTATGACTTGCTGCTCTTCTACGTCTTCATGCTGGCGGTGTCGCCGTTGCTGATCGAAGCGACCCGCCTGCTTCGGGCGATCGCCTTGCTGGCCGTCAGCCTCGGCGTCTTCTTCTGGCGGTACGACAACCCGTACCTGTCGCTCTGGGCGATTAGCGAGACTTCCCGCTGATCCGCTGGCAATTGATCTTCGTCATCGGCCTGGTGATGGGCAGCAAGCTCAAGGCGTTCGACGCCCTGCCCGCCGGCCGAAAATGGGAATGCTCTTCGGCATCGCGATCTTCGCAGCCCTGGGCATCGATACGCTCTCGGCGTACGAACTCGCCGGGCGTCTTCGTGCTGCCGTGGTGGCTGACCGTCACCAAACTGCCGCTGTCGATCCTCGAAGTCGCCCGCTACTGCAGCCTGGCGATCGCGGCGGGCGTCTGCTGGACCGAAGCTGGAAGTGGCTCGGCGACAGCACGCCACAGAAAATCCTCGCGGCGGTCGGCGTGCAGAGCCTGATGCTCTGGGTCGTCCACGTGCCGATCGTCGCCAACCTCGCCCCGCTCCCCTGGCCGGTCGCCCTGCTGCTGGCGTGGGCGGGGGTTTATATTCGCAGCCGTCGTGGGAACGAAGCTCACCAGGCTCTGGAACGACGGCCTGCCCACGCTGCCGCGGTTCTCCTACACCGTGCCGCGCTCGGCTCGTTGCTTGATCGTCGCGACGCTGCTGCGGCTGGAAGTGCCCCGCACCACTGACATGCCGATCGCCGCGATGGACGAATCGATCTTCTTCGACAGCGACGGCAATGACCTGCCGATCCCTGTTGATGATGATTCGATCTCGGAAATGACGTAATCGGCGTTCATAAGTCGAAATTTTTCACACGATTTTGTTCTGCGTATTTTCAAACGCACAGCGCGCCGCAAGTGCAAGGCCGGCCATCGATTCGGCCGAAAAAATGGGTGCGCAACGGCTACATGAATTGCCCTGATTAACAGAACACTTGCGTCAATTGCCCGCACCGAAGGCGGGCGTTAATTTCCCTCTCCCGGTATGGCCGGGAGAGGGTAGGGTGAGGGCCGACGACGATTGGCGTCACCGAAGCCAAGACAGTTTGACGTTCGCAACGCATTCGGCACTTTCTGCTGCCTGACATTCAAGGCCGGTCGGGATCGGCCCTCACCTATATCCTCTCCCGGCCGTACCGGGAGAGGACAATTGCCTCGCCGCTTCGCGGCATAGCCAAGGCGCAACGGCCCCGGCGGCAACGCTCAACCTATCGCCCTGGCAGCGGTTTGTCGGCAGAAAAATCAGCCGAATTCGATAAAAATGCAAAAGGCACGAAGAGCCAATCGACTCTTCGTGCCTTCATGATTGCTCTGCCCCATGGAGGGCGTCACTCCGTGACGCCTCTTCGGGTTTGCGGAACGGGCGGCAGGGACTGCCGCCCTCCTAAGCCCGCTGGCGAACCGCCTTCGCTTTAGAACGCCCCGCTCAGCGCCGCCTGGGCGGCCG
Source organism: Tepidisphaeraceae bacterium (assembly GCA_049840775.1). Lineage (GTDB taxonomy): Bacteria > Planctomycetota > Phycisphaerae > Tepidisphaerales > Tepidisphaeraceae > RYN-431. The sequence continues at coordinate 930,561 of JASGJJ010000005.1, read as the reverse complement.
CCACGCCCTTGCCGAACTCGACCGGCTGGCCGAGGGCTTTGAGGGTGTGTTCGATCGCGGCGACGACGACGAGAGCGTCGTAGACGTCGCTGTAGCCCATGTGGTTCACGCGGAAGATTTGGCCTTCCATGGAACCCTGGCCGCCGGCGATGTGGATGTTGTGCTTGTTCTTCAGGTGGTTGCTGAATTCCTTGTGCGTGATGCCGGCCTTGTGCTTGACGGCGGTCACGCTGTCGGCGGGCGATTCGCTGAAGAGTTCGAAGCCGAGCGCCTTCACGCCGTCGCGGAACGCCTTGGCGCCGGCGCTGGTGCGTTTCCAGACGCCTTCGATGGTTTCGTCCTTGATCATCTTCAGGCTGACGAGTTGGGCCTCGATCAGCGTGTTTGCCGGGGTGAACGGCGTGTCGCTGTCGCTGATGCTCTTCTCGTACTTCTTGAGATCGAAGTAGAAGTTCGGCGTCTTCGCGCTTTTTGCGATTTCCTGCGCCTTCTTGCTGAGCGCGACGTAGCCGAGGCCCGGCGGGAGCATGAGGCTCTTCTGGCTGCCGGTGATGGCGACGTCGACGCCCCAGCCGTCCATGTCGAACGGCAGCGCGCCGATGCTCGTGATGCCGTCGACGATCAGGAGCACGTTGTGCTTTTTCGTCACTTGCGCGATGGCCTGCAGGTCGCAGGTGGTGGCGGTGGAGGTTTCGCTGTGAACGAGCGTGACGGCCGCGAAGCCGCCGGCTTTGAGTTCGGCGTCGATCTGGTCGGCGGTCGTGTGCTGGCCGTACGGCAGCTTGATTTCCTTCACGTCCATGCCGAACGCTTTACCGTAGCTCGCCCAGCGCCTCGGCGAATTTGCCGTTGCTGACGTTGAGCACTTTCTGGCCCGGCGTGAGAACGCTGGTGTACGCGCTCTTCGAACGCCGCCGTGCCGCTGCCGGTGATGACGTAGACGTTTTCGGTCGTCTTGAAAACGTACTTGAGCAGTTCCTGCACTTCGCCGAAAGTCTTGCGGAACTCGGCCGTGCGGTGGTGGTGGACCGGGCGGGCGAGTTGCAGGAGGGTTTCTTCCGGCACGCTGGTCGGGCCGGGGGTGAACAGGCGGTATTTCATCAGCATGGTTGGTTCTCCGAAATCTGCTTGTAGGGGCGACGCCTGCGTCGCCCGATGCGTTCATCGCCGGTTAGCGGGCGACGCAGGCGTCGCCCCTACAAGAACGATCAGGCTTTCGCCCAGGCGTCCTGTAGGAAGTGCAGGCAGCGTGGGCCGGTGGTTTGAAGGTCAAAGCCGCGGGCTTCGACGGCGACGAGTTTGTCGTAGCCGCCCTGCTTGAGGACTTTGAAGAACGAGACGTAATCGCTCGTGCCGCTCTCGCCGGGGCAGACGCGGCCGTCTTTGTCGGCGACGTGCACGTGCGCGATGCTGGGCATGGCGGCTTCGAGGTTGCTCAGCGGCTCGTCTTCCAGCCACATGTGGTAGCTGTCGACGAGGCACTTCACGGCCGGGTGGTTCACGCGGGTGACGTAGGTCATCGCCTCGGCAACGCTGTTAATGATGTTGCACTCGCCGCGGTTCAGCGGCTCGATGACGATCGTCACGCCGTGGTGCTGCGCGACGGGAGCGACCATGTGCAGGAAGTTGGTGATCTGATCGACGGCCTTGTTGCGGTCGAACCCTTCCGGCACGTTGCGTGCGCCGCCGCTGCCGAACACCAGCGTGTGCATCTGCACCTGCTGGGCGCGGGTGATGACGCGGTTCATGTACTGCGAGAGCGCGGCGAAATCGACGTTCGGCCCGACGATCGGCAGCGTGCCAGGGACGAGGCTGTTGGCGCTCGGCACGGGCAACGCCGGCGACGCCGGGGCCTGCCAGTCGTCGGTCTGGCCCTTGAGGTAGCCCTGGACGTTTTCTTCGAGGAAATCCCACCCGCCGGCCTGAGCGGCCAGGGCACGCGAGGAACTGGTGCAAGCGCCGAACTGCATAGTCACGCCTCCGAATCGCCAAACCGAAAGCCCGGCCTGATTCTCCGTCCGCAGGCCGGGCGGTAAATGATTCAGGCCCGGACGATTGTCCGGGCCTGAAGCGACTACAACGAGGACGACGGGGCTCGAACCCGCAACCACCGGATCGACAGTCCGGTACTCTAACCAATTGAGCTACGTCCCCAGCGGGGAGAGAAGAATTTACGGACTTCTAAACAGAAGTCAAGTGGACGGTAACTGAACTTCTTCCAATCGCTTGAGCCACTTCTGCAAATCACGCGGGAGTTTCATTTCGAAATTCATTGGCTGCTGCGTGATCGGGTGCTCCAGCCCGAGCCGATACGCGTGAAGCACTTGCCGTGGCGCGCCGCTGCTGTCGGCGAGTGATTGGCCGTTGAGCGGGCGGTTGTAGGTGGTTTCGCCGCACAGCCGATGACCGATTTCCGACAAGTGAATGCGGATCTGATGCGTGCGGCCGGTCTCCAGGCGGCACTCGATCATCGTGAATTCGCCGATGCTTTTCACCGGCTTGATGTGCGTGATAGCGGGCTTGGCGTCGTCACGGGTTTCGCCCTGAGGTAATGACCCACGCAGGCCGTCGCCACGGTCGCGAACGATGTTCGTCTCGATCGTCCGCGGCGATTCAATCTTCCCATGCACGACGGCCAAATAAGCACGCTGGTATTTGTGCTTGCTGAACCCACGCACGAGTTCCTGCTCCGCGGCCGGGCTGAGGGCGAAGACCATCAGGCCCGACGTGTCACGATCGAGGCGATGCACCGGACGAATTTTCAATCGCGTTTTACCGCGACGCAGACTGCGATCGAGTTGCTTGTGCGCGTTCGCCTGTTTCGCCCCGGCGCCTCGGCCGGGCATTTTGGCGATGCCGTCTTTGTCGATCATTTTCTGCAGCAGTTCGTCGAGGGTCGGCTGGCGGTTTTTGCGTTGCTCGTCCCAGCCGCGTTCTTCCGCGTGCCGCATCGTCGTAACGCCGGCGGGTTTTTCGACGACGAGCAGATGCTCGTCCTGAAAGCGAATAATCAGTTGCTCCTGCCCCGGCGGCTTGTCGAGCGATTCCTGGGCGATGCGCACGATCTCGCCGGCCTTGAGCTTGCGCGTTTCGTCCGTGCACAAATTGCCGTTGATCTGGATGCGCCGGCTGGTGACGAGGCGTTTGACTTCGCCCCAGCTTTTGTCGGCGAAGATGCGTTTGAGCATCGCCGACAGCGGCTGGCCGACGTTGTTTTTGCGAACTTCGTAGGTTTTAAATTGCACGATTATTCGTCCTCGTGCATGCCGGCGGCATCGGCGTCGAGCATCCAGGTAAGCAAGCCGATGTCGGGCTTCACACGTTGAACCGGATAGACGGGCTCATCGCCTTCGAGGACTTCCTGAATTTTCTTCGCCTTCGATGCGCCGGTGCAAAGAATGAAAATTTCGCTCGACCGATTGATGAACGGGTACGTGAGCGTGATCCGCCAATTCGTGCCGGCCGGGATGTAATCGTGCGGCACGTGATTGGCGACGCAGCGGTGGTGCGTTTCGTCGAGCGCCTTCGTGCCGGGGAACAGGCTTGCGGTGTGGCCGTCGTCGCCCATGCCCAGCAGCAGAATGTCCGGGCCGGCGTCCATGAATTTTTCCTTGAGCATCTGCCCGTATTCCTTGGCGGCCTGCTCCGGGTCGATCTCGCCCTTCATGCGATAGACATTGTCCGGCGGGATCGGCACTTTACTGATGAGCGTGTCGACGGCCATCTTGTAATTGCTGAGGTCGCTCGTCGGCGGGACGCAACGTTCATCACCGAAGAAAAGTTCAACGCCACGCCAGTCAATCTGGCTGCGGTATTCGTCACTGGCCAGTTTCTGGTGCAGCGCCTTGGGCGTGGAGCCGCCGGAGAGGAACAGGGAAAACATATTGCCGGCCGCCAGGGCGGCGTTGGCGGCGGCGACGATGCGGTCGGCCAGGGTCGTCACCAGATCGGCGGAACTCGGGAAAACTTTAATGATCGGATCACTCATTGCCGCCGCATTGTACGCGCCCCGGCCGCGGGTGGTATGGCGAGTGAGGCCGCGATCTGATAAGCAGGAACGATGGAGTCGCTGCGCCTCGAACCGTTCTCTCGCCCGTTCGAACGAACTTTCGCCCCGCCGGGGTCGAAAAGCCTCACCAACCGCGCGCTGGTGCTGGCCGCCTTGTGCGAAGCGCCGTGCAAACTCACCGGTGCCCTCTTCGCCGACGACACCCGCGTCATGCTCGACAGCCTGGCGAAACTCGGCTTCGAAACCGAGATCGACGAAGCCGCCAAAACCATCACCGTCAAAGGCCGGGGCGGCATCATTCCGAACGCGAAGGCGGACCTGTTCTGCGGCAACAGCGGCACGACGATCCGCTTCGTCACCGCCCTCGCCACCCTCGGCCGCGGCGAGTTCACCGTCGACGGCATCCCGCGCATGCGGCAACGCCCCATCGGCCCGCTGGCGACCATGCTGCGCAACCTCGGCGGCCGCATCGAACACACGATGGCGGACGGCTACCCGCCGCTGCACATCACCGCCGACGAATTACCCGGCGGCATCGTCCAGTACGGCAGCGAAACCAGCAGCCAGTACCTCTCGGCCGTCCTCCAAGTGGCACCGTACGCGCACCGACGAAGTGGTCGTCGACCTCATCGGTAAACAAACAAGCTGGCCGTACGTCGCGATGACGATGCAGCTCATGGACCGCTTCGGCGTCACGTGCGAACTCGTACGCGACCAGATCACGCAAGAGCCGATCCAGATCATCGTCCCGCGTGACACCTACACCGCCGAGGAATACGCCATCGAGCCCGACGCCAGCAACGCCACCTACTCGCTCGGCGCTCGCCGCGTTGCACAAGGGCAGCAAGCTGACGATCGAAGGGCTCGGCAAGCGGTCGCTGCAAGGCGATGTCGGCTTCGCCGATGTGCTCCAACAAATGGGCGCCGGCCTGGTGTTCGGGCAGGATTTCATCACCGTCATGGGCACCGGCGAACTGCGCGGCATTGATGTCGACCTGGCGAACATGCCGGACACGGCGCAGACGCTCGCCGTCGTCGCCCTCTTCGCAGACGGCCCGACGACCATCCACGGCCTGCACACGCTTCGCGTCAAAGAAACCGACCGCCTGGCCGCATTGCAAAACGAGTTGACCAAGCTCGGCGCCGAAGTCGATATTGACGGCGACACCCTTCACATCGAGCCGCCCGAAAAATTAAAAGTGGCGTCCATCGACACCTACGACGATCACCGCATGGCCATGAGCTTCGCCCTGGCCGGAACGAAGACGGCCGGCGTCACGATCAACGACCCGGCCTGCGTGAACAAAACCTACCCGCACTACTTCCAGGATCTGGAAAGCTTCCGCGAGTAGTGAGCCGGACCTGGAGGGCGTCACTCCGTGACGCTTCTTTGTTCAGTAATACGGCGTCACGGAGTGACGCCCTCCACGTGGCTATGACAAGAGGCGCCTTGCTCTAGCCGCCGGTGACTGCACGCGTGGAAACGGCAGCGTAGGCGAGGTAAAGCACGATCAGCCAGGCCCCTTCGGCGCGGCCGATCTTGAAGCGGCCGAAGCCCAGCGGCAACAGCAACACCGACACCACCACCAGCAGCACCGAATCGATGCGCCAAGTTGCCAGCGGCATCACCACCGCCGGCGGCGTGGCCGGCTGGGTGGAGGAAACGATCGCCGACATCACCGGCTGCGTCGCGACACCGCCCGCCGGCGGCGTGAGTGCCAGCACCTTCCACGCCAACGCTTCAAAACCCAACGAAGCGGCGATGACGATGGGCAACCCGATGCCCAGACACGCCGCCGTCAGGCCGACGACGGTTTCGTGCGGCGTCTCCGGCGTCTGCTCGCGGGCTTCCGAAGTCAGCAGACCCAGCAAAGCCAACAGCACGGCGGGAACGGTCAGCAAAACGATCACCGGCGTGAACGCCGCCGCCCGGCCGAGCGAGGTGAAGACGGTCACGCCCCAGACCAGGCCGACCAGGCCGGCGGCAATGAGAACCGCCGCCGGCAGCGCGAGCACGGGCATCGCGGGGGAACGCGCTGATCGGCGTTCGCCGTCCGCCGTCCAGAGTGTAAGCCCGCCGACGGCCAGTAGCGCGAGCGCGTGCCACCATTTAAGATCGCCGTGAAAACCGACGAGGCACGTCACGGCGGCGAGAGGCAGCAGCGTGCGGAGTGTCGGCGAGCCGTCGGCTTCGGCGACGGGCAGATCGATCGTCGAAACGCCGAGCCCGAGCGTCACCGCAAGCACGGCCGCGGAGACGAGCGTCGCCACCGCGATGCCCGGCGCGGTCGGCGTGTGATAGACGCACAGGCCGATCACCGGCGTCGCCATCACGGCGCCGCGCCACAGGCCCGCCCACGGGACGGCAGCCCAGAGCAGCCGCACGCCGACGTACAGGCCGAGCGCGGCCAGTAGGATCAGCACGAGCGAAAAGATCAGCGGATCGTTCATTCAACCGGCCGAAGTGAGTTAGACGGCCACCGGAAGCACCGCCCGCAGACGCGCAATCGCGCCGGGCAGCACGCTGAGGCAGTGATCGATGTCTTCGTCAGTCGTGAAGCGACTGAGCGAAAAACGGATCGCGCCGAACGCGATCGTTTCCGGCACTTTCATCGCCCGCATGACGTGCGACGGCTCGAGGCTGCCGCTGCTGCAGGCCGCCCCGGCGCTGGCGCAGATGCCCTGCTCACTGAGCAGCAGCAGGATCGCTTCACTCTGCAGCCGCGCGAAACCGATGTTGCTGGTGTTGGGCGTGCGGTGCACGCGGCTGCCGTTGACGTGCGTGTCGGCGATCGTCTGAAGAATCGTGTTCTCCAGCCGATCCCGCATGGCTTTGATCTTAGGAATGTCGGCCAGGTGCGCCTTGGCGAGTTCGGCGGCTTTGCCCGAGCCGACGATGCCGGGGACATTTTCCGTGCCGCCCCGCCGGCCGCGTTCCTGCGGGCCGCCGTGCAAGAGCGGCTTCACGCGCAGGCCCTTTTTCGCGTACCCGATGCCGATCCCCTTCGGGCCATGAAATTTGTGCGGCGCGAAGGTGGCACAATCGACGCCGGCCTGCCGGAAGCTGACCGGAATCTTGCCGACCGCCTGCGTGGCATCGGTATGAAACGGCACGCCGGCGCCGTGGCAGATGGCGACGACCTGCTCGATCGGGAAGACCACGCCCGTTTCATTGTTCGCCCACATCATGCTGACCAGGGCGACTTCGTCGTTCACTTCGGTGATGAGCTGGCCGAGGTCGAGCTCGCCCTGCCGGTCGACGCCGATGGTGACGATCTCGTAGCCGTCGCGGGCGAGTTGTTTGGAGAGCTCGCTCGTGGCGTTGTGCTCGACCGTGCTGGTGATGATCTTTTTCCGCGGCGAGCGGGCGGCCAACAGCGTGCGGATGTGCGTGTTAACGACTTCCGTGCCGCCGCCAGCGAACCAGATTTCGTTCGCGTCGACGTCGACCAGATCCGCCAACTGCTGGCGGGCGGTGTCAACGCCGAGACGGGCACGCTGGCCGAAACGGTGAGCGCTGGACGGGTTCGCCCAGACTTCGGTCAGATAAGTATTCATCTCGGCGACCACGGCCGGGTCGGGCTGCGTGGTGGCGTTGTTGTCGAGATAGGTCAGACGCATAGGACCGAAGAGTATAACCGATCGGCGTAATAGGAGACAGAGAGAGAAGCTAGGAGTTAGAAGTGAGGAGCTAGGAGAAGACAGAATCGCTGCCACTGCTTGTTTCTCCTAGCTCCTAACTACTAGCTCTTATATTCTCTATTATGCTCATTCGCCCCGCGACTGCTGCCGACCTGGCCGATCTGGAAGACATTGACGGCACGGTCGAATCGGCCGATTACGCCCACATTGACCACGCAGCGGCAGACGGCACGTTCAGCTGGAAGCTCGACTGGCGGCCGGCGCGGGAAAACTCATCCTCGCCGGCGCCTCGACGACGAAACGAAATTCACCCTCCGCCAAATCCTGCAAGGCAACGACGAGGGGCTCGTGATGACCGCCGAGCACGACGGCCGGCCCGTGGCGATGCTGCTGGCGCAGGTCGACGCCGGCCGGGGGGTGATGCACGTGCACGACCTGCGCGTCGACTACGACAACCGCCGGCAGGGCATCGCGACGGTGATGCTCTATCAGCTGATCGAAACCGCCCGCGATGCCGACCTGCGGGCCGCTTACATCGCCACGCGAACGAACAACGCCCCGATCGGCCGCCTGCTGGAAAAGCTCGGCTGGGAACTTTCCGGCCTAGATACCAAACGCCACGACAACCACGACCTCGTCAAAGAGTCCGCCACGCTGCTGTGGTATTACGTGATCCGGTGATTACCTGGACTTGCTCTTTTCCTTCTTATCGCCGAGGCCTTCGAGCAGTTTATCGATCGCCCCGCCGCCGTAGCCTTTGATGGCCAACTGACCGACGGCCTGGGCGAGAATGCCCTTCACGTCGGTCACGCTGCCGGTCAGGCCGACCGTCGCTCCGTCGGGGAAGTTCTTCCGCCAGTCGCCGCAACAGCAACCCGGAAGACAAACCAAGGCTGTAGTTGCTGAACTGATTCGTCGCCAGATCAACGCCGCCTTTGAAGGTCATCGTTTCGGTCTTGGTTTCGGTGACTTCTTTGCCGGCTTCATTTTTTGACTTCGCTTCGCGCTGCAGGGCGAGCGTCATGTTCTGCTGGGCGATTCCCTTCTTGAGATCGAGCGTGGCGTTGTCGATGTCGCCAACGATTCCCTGATCGCCCCACTGCAACACACTCGACAACGCCGACGGCACCGGGCCGTCGAGCTTCAGGTCGTGAACGCTGTAGACGAAGCTCGCAGTGGCCTTCTTATTCATCAGGTCCATCAGCGGAACGTTCTGGCAGTCGACGACGGTAAAATCGATCAGCCCGCTGGCTGCCGTGGCATCAGTGAAGACGACCGACGCGAGCGAGCCGAGCTGTTGCGCCAGAACCGGATTGAGTTTCACCTTCTGCAGCAACTTCTGCTTGCGGCCGATCGACAGCGGCAGGTTCGGGTCGCCGACATTCAGCACGATACTGCCGAAATCCCCCAGGCCGTCGTTGACATTGAACGGTTTGGCGAAACGGGCAGCGCTTCTTCCGCATGTCGCCGGTGATGAGCAGTGTTTCCTCCCGGCCGGCGGAATCTTTCTGGGTGACGATCGAAAACGGCAGCGCGAAGTCTGACACGGCCAGGCCCATCGTGTCGACGCCCTTCACGAAGACGTCGCCGTATGCGATGACACTGCGGATCGACTCATTCCAGGTCGGCTTGGCCGGATAGGCACCATTGGCGAGGGCGCGAACGGTCACCGGGCCGGTGAGCTTGGTGTCCTTGTATTGCGTCTGCTGTGCGGGCGGCAGGAAGCTGTAGACGATCGGCCAGACTTTCGGGCCGTCGGCGTCGACCTTCACGTTCACATTGTTCAGCACCCGCTCGGCCGACCATTTTTCGACGCCGCCGGTCACTTCCACATGCGCCGCCTTTGAAGCGGCCATGTCGAGCGTGAGCGCCGTAATCGTCGCAACTTGCTTGGCGGCGTCGACGGTCACGTCGTTATTGATCGCGACCCGTTGTTCTTTGAATGTCGTCTTGCCGGCGTCATCGAGCACGGCGAAGTCATTCACCGTCCCCTTGCCAACCAGTGCGATCGCACCATTCTTTGGCGAGACAGTTTGCGTGAACGTGAATGTGCCGTTGTAAGGCATCCGCTTTTCCGCCGACTGAATCACGGCCAGCAGTTCCAGCACGCGATCGAGCGAGCCCGCCAGCGTCACTTCGCCATTCGCGCTCGGCGCGGACGACAAATTCGTGACGACGATGTCCTTCGGCGCGGCAAGTGTGGCGACATCAAAATCACCCGCAAGCTTGCTGATACGAATCGCGTCAAGCGATTTTTCGCCGTCAAGCTTCGCACTCAACGTCAGACTTACAGGCTTGGCCGGGTTGAAAGCGAACGTCTTTTTCGCGGCGTTCGTGAGTGTGAGCTTCTGGGCGTTGAAAGCGACGTCAGCGACGCCGTCTTTCACATTCGCCGTCAGTGTGATGCCGCCGGTCGGCTCGGCAGGCAGCGAGACGGTCGGGGCGGCAGTTTTAAGAAGGGCGACGAGTTTTGTCAGGTCTTTGGCGGCGACATCGAAGTCCGCCGATTTGAGGAGTTTGAATGCCGGCACGCCCTCGGCAGGCATCGCGACGGCGATGTTTTTTCCCGTAACCGTGAACGCGTCGCCTCGCACGCGCAGCACGGCCTGAATCGGGTTAGCCGATGTTTTTCCGGGCACTTTCGCGCCGATATCAAAAGTCAGCGAATCGCTCAGGAAGTCTTTTCCGTCGCGTTTCACGAGCAACTTCGGCAACGTTCCATTGAGCGTTTTAAGGTTGAGCGATTGATTCGAAAGATCGATGTCGTTGGCTTCGAGTTTCACGTCGATCGAGCCGCCGGCCAATTCGAGTTTCTGCTCACGCAACGCGGGCACGAACGGGTCGAGTGCTTTCTGCAGTCGTGGGAAATCGGGCACGAGTAGTTGCTTGAGCGACACTGCCGCAAGCTTCATCGTGGCCGGATCGAACGCGGTGGCGACTAGGTCGGCGGTAACGAGCGGCTGTTGTTCGCTGTCGCCGGCGAGCAGGTTGACGGTGGCCGACTTCACCTGCTTCAGGCCGACACCGCTGGCGTCGGTCGTCAGATTCGCCTGGGCGACAAGCTTCGCGAGAGGCAGGTTGACCGCGGGCTTGTCCGGGAGCACGACATTCAGGCCGGTGACTGTCGCGGTAACATTGGTCTGCAACGCCGAGGCGTCGTCTTTGTTCTGCGTGCTCGTAAGGTCGAATTTCGCAAGGCCGGCGAACGAAAGCTTTCCGAGGTCGATGAACTGAGCGATCTGCTGCCGCGCCTTGCCGAGGTCGGCCTGGCCGTTGCCCTTCAGCGTGGCGAGCGAGTCGCCGCCGCCGGTGAAGATTGCGAACGCGCTGGTGAGCGAAACGCTCATCTGCCGCAGGCCGGCAACGGGATTTTCAAGATTAGTGATCTTGGTGTCAGCCGTGAAATGGACTGGTTCGATCGCGATCGGCTTGCCGTCCTGTTTGCCGGCGACGATCGCATCGGTTTTCACGTTCGCCTGGACCGCGTCGGCCGCCAGGGTGAGCGTGATGTCATTGGTCAGCTTGCCGCTGTCCACCGTGACATTCGCCGGCACATGAAGCGTCTTCGGCAAGGCGGTGGCGAGTTTGGCGGGGTCTATCGCGGTGTTGATCGCCAGCACGCCGGTGTCGCCCGGGAGCTGTTTTCCTGAAAGCCGTTGCAGAGCCGCTTCCGAAATATCGCCGCTGATTCGGCTGGTGAGTTCCGGCGTTTTCGCACTCACATCGAGCTTGAGACGCGACGCGTTGCCAGTGATTTCACGGGCGATTTCGATCGGCAGTTCGATGAGGCTGGCCTTGTAAACGTCAGCCAGTTGGGTGGCGGCGACCTGGGCATTCGTGACGGTGAAACCGCCTTTGATGTTGCCCGCCTGGCCCTGCTTGAGTTCGCCCTTAAGCGCACCGGCGACGACGCCGGCGATTTTCACGCCGTCCACTTTCGCGGCCGCCAGCAGTGGTGCGAAGCCGGCGGTGTCGATGTCGGCAACATTCAAATCGATCGAACCGGCAGCACTACCGAGTTGCAATTTGTTTTGTTCGACGGCGTCGGCAGACGCTTTGAGAAGCACAGTGCCGGGCTTGGTATTTTCGCCGGCGTCGATGACAAATTTGAGATCGGTATCGATCGGCTGATTAATGTCCGCGATCTTGATCGTTCCGCCGCTGCCGGGCTGGAGGCGCAGGGTGGCCTTGGTGTTTTCGACGGTGTCGACTAAGCGCACGTCGCCGCTGAGTTTCAGATTGATGGTGCCGGTGACATTCGGCAGAACGGTGTCGCCGGCCGACGCCGGCGTAGCGGGCTCGGCTTTCTTCGGTTCGTGCGACTCGTGTTTAGCGGCCAGGGCGCGTTGCAGATTGTTCGTGCCGTCGTCGTAAATGACGAAGTGACCGGCGGCGCTGACGACGGTATCGCCGAGGTTAAACGATTGCCGGGCGGCCTGAAGGAGCGTGAGATCGGTCTTGATTTCGTCGGCTTCGACGATCGGCTGGCCCTTGGCGTCGAGGAGTTTCACGCCGGTGAGCTTGATCGGGCTGAACCAGCCGAACGACCAGTCGGCCACTTCCACCTTGCCGTTGGGCACGTACGACGCCGCCTGGCCGAGCACAAAATTTCGCGCCGGCGACGTGCTCAGCAGCGTCGGAAGCAACAGCACGAGAAGCACGCCGACGACAAAAAGTGCGATGAGCACCCTCAGCCAACGCCGCTTCTTTTTCTTCGGTTTTTCAACCGGCGTTGCGGGCGTGGCGGCGGGCGTAGCATTATCGGTCGTGGGCGGTGTCGGTTCGGTCACGCGTTACTCCGATTGGTTATGTCGGGCCTTTCCATGGCCGACCTTACTAACAGCCATAGTCGCCTTTGCAGGCAACGGATATCATAGGACCGAAAATCGCCCCGATGACACGCCCCCGCCGGTTCCTGATCCTCAGCCAAGTCTACGTGCCCGACCCGGCCGCCGTGGGGCAACACCTGCACGAAGTGGCGGCCGCTTTGGTCGCCCGTGGGCACTCGGTGAAAGTCGTCTGCTCGTCACGCGGGTATGACGACCCGGACCGCGTCTATCCCACGCGCGAAACGGTCGACGGCGTGCAGATCCGCCGCTACGGCCTGCCGATTTTTTCCAAGACGAACATGCTGCTGCGGCTGTTCGGCTCCGCCTGGGCAATGGCCGCGCTCTTCTTCCTTGGCCTCTTCGGCGGGCGGACCGACTGCGTCGTCTTCAGCACCAGCCCGCCAATGGTCGGCGTACTGGCGATTTTTCTGGCGGCCCTCAAACGCGCGAAAAACGATTTATTGGGCGATGGACCTCAACCCCGATCAGCTCGTGGCGATGGGCAAGCTGAAAACGTCGTCGCCGGTCTACCGGGTTGTCGAATTCTTCAATCGGCGCATCTTGCGGCGAAGCACGCTGACCGTCACGCTCGACCGCTTCATGGGCGGCCGACTTCGGGCGGCGCCGCGGCACCCGCGCGAAATCCTGATTCTTCCGCCCTGGGCCCCGGCACCGGCAGACCGGCCGGTGCCTCATGACGAAAATCCGTTTCGCCGCGAACACGGCCTGGCGAACAAGTTCGTCGTCATGTACTCCGGCAATCACACGCCGGCGAACCCGCTGGATACCGTTCTGCAGGCGGCGGTGCGATTGAAGGATGACGCGGGGATTCACTTTGCCTTCGTGGGCGGCGGCATGGAAAAGGCGCGTGTGAAAGCCGCGATCGCCGAGCATCGGCTGACAAACGTGCTGGAACTGCCCTACCAGCCGCGGGAGACGCTGCCGTTCTCACTTGGGGCGGCTGACGTGCATGTCGTCACGCTCGGCGAATCAATGGTCGGCATCGTTCACCCGTGCAAGGTCTACGGCGCAATGGCGGTCGGTCGGCCGATTCTGTTCGTCGGGCCCCGGCCGAGCCATGTGACGGACATGATGGACCAAGTCGACCTCGGTCGGGCCGTGGAGCACGGCAATATTGATGGCTGCATCAACGCGATCCGCTCACTCGCCGAATTGTCCCAAGCCGATCGTGACGCCATGGGCCAGGCCGGCGCAAAGCTGGTGGCCGAGCAGTTTGATCATCACGCGCTCGTCACGCGTTTCTGCGAAGCCGCCGAACGCGTCGCAGGCTGACCTTAAAAACACCGCGGCCCTTCAATTCGATTGAAGGGCCGCGGTGTTTATCGATTGGCTAGTGAGAAGCGTTACAGGTGAATCGCTCGGCCGTAAGCGACGCCGGCGGCTTCCATGACGGCTTCGCTCATCGTCGGGTGCGGGTGCATCGCTTCGATGATCTCGGCCTCGGTGGCTTCCAGCTTCTGCGCCACGACCAGCTCGGCGAGCAGTTCGGTGACGTTCTCGCCGATCATATGTGCGCCGACGAGGTAGCCGTACTTCGCGTCGAAGATCAGCTTGGTGAAACCTTCGGCGGCATCGGCGGCGAGCGCCCGGCCGCTGGCGGCGAACGGGAATTTGCCGACCTTGATCTCCAGGCCCTGCTCACGCGCTTTCTTTTCCGTCAGGCCGATGCTGGCGACCTGCGGGTGCGTGTAGGTGCAGCCGGGGATCATCTTGTAATTGATGTCGTGGTCGCTGACGCCGAAGATTTTTTCGACCGCGTAGACGGCCTCATGGTGCGCCACGTGCGCGAGCCACGGCGGGCCGATGACGTCGCCGGCGGCAAAGATGCCTTCGACGTTCGTCTTGTACTCGTTCGGCTCGACCTTGATGTGGCCTTTGAACAGCTCCACCGGCGCTTCTTTGCCGAAGATGCCTTCGACATTGCCCGTCACGCCGGCGGCCAGCAGCACCATGTCGGCTTCGACGGTTTCTTCGCCCTTGGGCGTGGTGACCTTTAGCTTCACGCCCGGGCCGCTGGTGTCGACGCTTTCGGTGCGACTCTTGGTGAGAATCTTGATGCCTCGCTTGGCGAAGCTGCGCTCGAGCAGGATGCTGCAGTCTTCGTCCTCGATCGGCAGGAGGTGATCGAGCATTTCGATGATCGTGACTTCCGTACCCATCGAGTTGTAAAAGTCGCCGAACTCGCAGCCGATCGCGCCGGCACCGATGATGGCGAGCTTCTTCGGCTGAGTTTTCAGCGTCATCGCCTCGCGGCTGCTGATGATCTTTTTGCCGTCGAACTTGATGTTCGGCAGTTCGCGCGCGGGCCCCGGTGCAGACAAGAATGTTCGCGGCAGTGGCTTCCTTGTCGCCGAACTTCACCTTGTGCGGCGCGACAACTTGTGCCGTAGCCAGTTCGTGCTTGACGGCGTATTTGTTGAAGAGGTGGGCGATGCCCTTGCTCAGCTTGCCGGCGATATCACGACTGCGGCCGATGCTTTTGCTGAAGTCGACTTTCAGGTTGTCGAAGCTGATGCCCCACTTGTCGGCGTCGTGCTTGAGCTTGCGCACGAGGCTGCCGCTTTCCAGGAGCGCCTTGGTCGGGATGCAACCCCAGTTGAGGCATGTGCCGCCGAGGTTTTCTTTTTCGACACAGAGGACGCGTTTCTTAAGTTGCCCGGCGCGGATCGCGGCCGCGTAGCCGGCGGGGCCGCCACCGATGACGATCAGGTCGTAGTTGTAGCTGCCGGCGGGCTTGGGGCTTGGGGCTTGGGGCTTTGGGGAAGACGGCGGGGCCTTTTGCGCGGTTTCGGCGGTGGGAGTCGCTTGCGGTTTCGCCTCGCTCGGTGCAGGCGACGACGCAATTGGCTTCGATGCGGTCGCGCCGGCTTTTTTCACGTCTTCGATTTTTTCGCCGGCTTTGGCGATCAGGGCGATTTCGCGCCGACCGGTGCTTTCTCGCCGGCCTTGATCAGGATCGCCGCCAGCGTGCCGCTTTCGAAGCTTTCCATTTCCATGGTGGCTTTGTCGGTTTCGACTTCCGCCACGATGTCGCCGGCCTTGATCGCGTCGCCTTCCTTCTTAACCCATTTAACGATCGTACCTTCGGTCATGGTGTCCGAAAGCTGCGGCATGGTGATTTCAGCGGGCATGGGCGGTGCGTCTCCAAAAAATGGTGTAAGCCCCGAATCATAGGATGAAAACGCCCGCCTGTCAGCATGACCGCGCGTTACGACCGGAACGTTCGGCACGGCCGCCACAACACGCCCGCCTTCGCGCGATTCCCCGCATTCTCACCAAAAACTCTCTATTTTTTTGGCGGTTTTCCCTCATCGCTGCTGCAGACTGCCGCCATGCTCATGTCTCAAGGGGAGGCGGCCAAGCTCAAAGCGGCCGCACAGCGTACGGTTGTCGAAACACTCGAATGGCGCCGGCTGCTCGCCAGCGTCGCGACGACAACGCCCTATCAAGGCCAGCAACTCGTCGGCGTCAGTGCGAATATCACTGTCAAATTCACCGACGCGATGACGCCAGCCTCCCTCACCAGCAGCACGCTGCAACTCCGCGACCCGGCCGGCAATGTGCTGGCGTCGACGGTGACCTACGATTCGACCACCAAAACCGCCACGATTAACCCCTCTGCAAACCTGCAATCGTCGGCGAACTATTACACCGTGAAAGTCGTCGGCGGCGCCTCCGGTGTGAAAGACGGCTTCGGCGGCGCGCTCGCTGCGGACTACAGTTTCAGCTTCACCACCGGCACGCCGACATTCACTGAAAAGACGATTTTCAGCGGCCTCATTCAGCCGACGAGCGTTCAATTCTCCTCCGACGGCCGCGTGTTTGTCGCCGAAAAACGCGGCGTCATCAAAGTCTTCAATAACCTCAGCGACAACACGCCGACGGTCTTCGCGGACCTGCGCACGCAGGTCGACAACACCTGGGACCGCGGCCTGCTGGCGATCGCGCTCGACCCGCAGTTCACCACCGGCCGGCCGTACATCTACGCGCTCTACACCGCCGATGCCGATATCGGCGGCACCGCGCCGAAATACGGCACGGCGAACACCGATTCCGACCCGGCTGCCGGCGACGGAACGAACCTCGTCAGCTGCCGGCTCGTCAAACTCACCGCGACCGGCAATGTGATGAGTGGCACGGAAAAAGTCCTTGTTAACGACTGGCAGAACCAGTTCCCCAGCCACAGCATCGGCGATCTGGCGTTTGGGCCGGACGGCTATCTTTACGCCTCCGCGGGCGACGGCGCGAATTTCAACGCCGTGGATTACGGCAACTACGGCAATCCGTTCAACGATCCCGCGAATGAGGGCGGTGCCCTGCGATCTCAGGACGTTCGTACCACTGCCGACCCGACCGGCCTCGACGGCAGCATCATTCGCATTGATCCGGACACCGGAGCGGGAGCCGCGGGCAACCCGTTCGCATCATCGACCGACGCCAACGCCCGCCGAATCATCGCTTACGGCCTGCGTAACCCGTACCGGCTCACGTTCAAGCCCGGCACGAGCGAGATGTACATCAGCGACGTCGGCTGGAACACGTACGAAGAAATCAACCGCCTGGGCAATGTCACTGCCACCACCGCCACGAACTTCGGCTGGCCCGCTTACGAAGGGCCGAACAAGCAGTCGGGGTATGACGCGCTCGACCTCCCGCTGCTGGAAAGTCTGTACGCCAGCGGCGGCGCGACGAGCCCGTTCTTCAGCTACTCGCACTCGGAGCAAATCGTCGCCGGCACAAGCGAACCGACCGGCGGCAGTGCCACGACGGGCCTGGCGTTTTACAACAGCGACGTCTATGCCCCCGGCTATGACGGCGCGCTCTTCTTCGCCGACTACGCACGCCAGCAGATCTATGTGATGTACCGCGGCGCCGACGGAAACCCCGACCCGAGCACGCGAAAAATCTTTAAATCGCTCAGTTCCGAACGCGGCATCGTCGACCTGAAAGTCGGCCCGGACGGGAATCTTTATTACGTCGACCTCTATCAGGGAACGATCCAGCGTTTCGACTACACGAACCCGTCGCCGCCCGCGACGACCGGCAAACTCACCGGTGAGGTGATCGGCACGCTCGGATCGTACGCCAACAACGGCTTCACGCGCGACAAAGCCGTCGACGGCGATGTCTACACCTTTTTCGACGCACCGATCGCCGATGGCGCGTGGGTTGGCCTCGATTTCGGAACCAGCAAAGCGGTACGGCGAATCACCTTCGCGCCGCGCTTCGATTGGCCGGACCGGTTGGTCGGCGGCGTGTTCCAGGCATCCAATGATGCGACCTTCGCTACCGGCATGGTGACGCTCTACACCGTCACCAAAACGCCGACCGCCGGTGCGCTGACGAGTGTCGATGTAAATCCGTCGGCAGTCGCGTACCGTTATGTCCGCTTCCTCGGTGCCAACGGCTCGGCCGCCAATATCGCGGAAATCAATTTCTACGATACGCCCGATGTCGCCACCGGCACCGGAACGGGTTTGAGCGCGGCGTATTTCAACACCGTCGACCTCACCGGCGCGAGTGTTAGCCGAATTGACTCGGTCATCAACATCGCTCTCAGCGGCGACCAATCCCCCGCGACCGGCATTGACCCGCTGACGTATTCCATCCGCTGGACCGGCCAGGTGCAGGCGGTGGAAGCCGGAACATACACCTTCGGCCTGACCGGCGATGACGGCGTGCGGCTCTGGGTCGACGGGCAGTTGCTCATCGATAAATGGATCAACCAGGCGCCGACCCGCTACACCGCCTCGGTGACGCTGGCGGCCGGCGAAAAGAAAGACATTCGCGTCGAGTATTACCAAAACACGCAAGGCGCGACCGCCAAGCTCGAATGGAAACGCCCCGGGCAAACCGCGTTCGAACTCGTTCCCCAACGCCAACTCTACCCCACCGCCGGCAGCGCTCCGGTCCCCACGATCAATACGCCGGCCTCAAGCCTGCAGTGGAAAGTCGGCGACGCGATCGCCTTCTCCGGCAACGCCACCGACGCCGAAGACGGCACCCTGCCGGCATCGGCGCTCACGTGGACCGTCGTCCTGTTCCACGGCAATCTCATCGATCCCGACAATGCCCACGAACACGTCCTGCAAACCTTCACCGGCGTCAGCAGTGGCAGCTTTATCGCGCCGGACCATGAATACCCGTCGTGGCTGGAACTGCGTCTGACCGCGACCGATTCGAACGGAAAAACCACCACCGTCAGCCGGCGTCTTGATCCGCTGGCGACCTCCGTCACCCTCAACAGCAATGTCCCCGGCGTCACGCTCACACTGAACGACGGGAGCGGCGTTTCGACCGTAACCGCCGGTGCGATCGTCGGGTCGAGCGTCTCTATTTCTGCAGACCCGCAGATTGTCGTCGGCGGCAAAACGCTGCTGTTCACGGGCTGGTCGGACGGCGGCGATCGCAGCCACACGATCAGCGCCCCCGCCGCGGCGACCACGCTCACCGCCTTCTACGCCGAGGCCCTCGCCCAGCCGACCGACCTTGAAGCCGTCGCCCTGTCGCCGACGCAAGTTCAACTCAGCTGGACTGACAATGCGCCTGCTGAAACGGGCTATGTCATTCAGCGCCGGGTCGCCGGAACGACGACCTGGGCGACCATCAAAACCGCCGTGGCGGATTCGGACCTGTACGTCGACGCCACCGCGGCCGCGGGCGTGTCTTACGAATACCGCGTCGCCGCAACGGACGGCGTAACGACCGGCACGTACTCTCAATTGGCCGCCGTCATCACACCACTGCCGACGCCGACCAGCCTCGCCCCGTCTGCCGTCACCACCAGCGGCGTGACCCTGACATGGACCGACAACGCCACCAATGAGAGCGGCTATCGGGTCGAGCGTCGCCTGACGGGCGGCACGTTCGCGGTCATCGCCACGCTGGCGGTAAACACCGTCACATTCACCGACAGCGGCCTGAACGCGGGTGCCGGGTACGAATACCGCGTGCGAGCGTATAACGCCGTCACGGATTCCGCCCCGAGTAACGTCGTTACGGTCACCACGCTGTCGACGACCGTCGTCCTAACGTCGCCGGGAAACCTGCGCGGCGAAGTGACATCGGCTTACCAGATCGCGCTGACCTGGGAAGACCGCGCCACCGGCGAAACGACTTACCGCGTCGATCGCCGTCTCAAAGGCGGCTCGTTCAGCAAGCTCGCCACAATTGCCGCCAACAGCACGAGCTATCTCGATACCAGCGTCGCTAAGGCGACGGCGTACGAGTACCGCGTGCTGGCACTCGACGGTACAACGCTCGGCACGTACAGCTCGACGCTCAGCGTCTCGACGGCCACTGTCGGCCCGGTCGCACCGAACGCGCCGGGTAGCCTGGCGGTCACAACAGTCAGCGCCTCATCGCTATTGCTGAAGTGGACGGACAACTCCGCGAACGAGGCCGGCTTCCTGATTGAACGCCGCATCGGCTCGGGGACTTGGGCGCAAATCGCCAGCGTAGGTGCGGGCGTTGCCACCTACACCAACACCGGGCTTACGACGAACACGACCTACCAATACCGCATCCGGGCGTACTACGGCACGACCTACAGCGTTTACAGCAGTGCGGTAAGCGGAACGACGTCGTAAACGCCGGCCGTTTCGATCGCCCGATCGAGCAACCCGGGAAACGCGATCGGCCGGCGAATGATTCGCCGGCCGATCGCGTCTTTTGGCAGGAAAACTTGTTTAGACCAGCATCATGGCCGGCTCTTCCAGGAAGCCCTTGAGGGCGACCAGGAAGTTGGCCGCCACAGCGCCGTCGATTACGCGGTGATCGCAGCTGAGCGTGACGGTCATCATGTTCTTGACGACGACCTGACCGTTGCGGACGACGGCTTTGTCTTCGCTGGCACCGATCGCCAGGATGCCGACTTCCGGCGGGTTGACGATCGCACTGAACTCGCGGATGCCCATCAAACCAAGGTTGCTGACGGTGAATGTTGCGCCGCTCATCTCTTCGCGCTTCAGCTTCTGCTGACGGGCGCGGTCGACGAGGTCGGCACTCTTCACGCGGATTTCCTTGATGCCCATCTGATCGATGTTGCGAAGCACCGGCACGATGAGGCCGTCCGGCAACGCGACGGCCATGCCGAGGTTCACGTCGCCGTAGCGGGTGACGGTGCTGGTCTTATCGTCGAACGTGGCGTTCATCTGCGGCACGGCCTTGAGCGCCGCGGCGACCGCCTTGGCGACCACATCACCGATGCTGATGCGGATGCCTTCCTTCTTCTCGTACGCCGCCAGCAACTTGGCCCGCAGCGCCGTGGCGGCGGTCATGTCGATGTCGATCGTTTCGTAGAAGTGCGGGATGTTTTGCTTGGACTGCTGGAGGCGGCTGGCGATCGTCTGCCGCATTTTGTTGAGGACGATCTGCTCGGTCTGACCGCTGGCAACACGCGTGGGCATGGCCGGGGCGGCGGGCTTGGCGTCTTTTTTCGCCGGGGCGGCGGCGGCGGCAGGGGCGGATTTTTTGGCTTCGGCGGCGGCGGTCACATCCGCCTGGACGATGCGGCCGTTCGGGCCGCTGCCTTTCACCGCGGCGATGTCGACACCGAGATCGGCGGCGACGCGCTTGGCGAGCGGGCTGGCGACCAGGCGATCGCCCTGGCCGTTCGACACGGCCGGGGCTGGGGCGGCGACGGTCGCCGTTGCGACGGGTGTTTCGGCTTTGGGCGCTTCAGCTTCCGCCTTGGCGGCGGCCGGTTTCGCGGCGGCCGGGGCGGCGGTTTTTTCGTACTTTTCGCCGGCCTTGGTCAGCACGGCGATCGCGCCGCCGACGGGGGCTTTTTCGCCTTCCTTGATCAGAATCGCCGCCAGCGTGCCGGCGTCGAACGATTCCATCTCCATCGTGGCCTTGTCGGTTTCGACCTCGGCGACGATCTGGCCGGACTTGATGGCGTCGCCTTCTTTGACGAGCCATTTGACGAGCGTGCCTTCGGTCATGGTGTCCGAAAGCTGCGGCATGGTGATTTCAGCGGGCATAATCGTGGGGCTTGGGGCTTAGGGCTTGGGGCTTGGTGAAGACAAAAACAGAGCGAATCTGATTCTTTCACCAAGCCCCAAGCCCCAAGCCCCAAGCCCTTCTCCTTACTTGCGGTAGCAGACTTCTTTCACAGCGTCGATAATCCGTTCCACGCTCGGCAGCATGGCTTCTTCCATGTAGTGGTTGAACGGCACGGGGATTTCGTCGCTGAAGAGGCGTTCGATCGGGGCGTCAAGGTCGTCGAAGCAGCGTTTGTGCAGCTTGCCGATGATGCCGTCGCCGATGCCGCAGTAGCCGTAGTCTTCGTCGACGATGACGCAGCGGCCGGTCTTCTTGATGCTCTTGGCGATCGTCTCGACGTCAAGCGGGCGGATCGTTCGCAGGTCGATCACTTCCGGATCGAAGCCGGCCTTGACGAGTTCCTCGATCGCCGGCCGAACCGCGCGGCTGAGCGTGCGGCCGTAGCTGACGACGGTGACGTCTTTCCCTTCGCGCTCCACATTCGCAATGCCGAACGGCAGCAGGTATTCCTCATCAGGCACTTCACCCTTCTCGGCGAGCATTTTTTCGCTCTCGAGGAAGATCACCGGGTCGTCGCAACGAATGGCCGTCTTCAGCAGGCCCTTCGCTTCGTACGGGGTGCTCGGGCTGACGACGATCAGGCCCGGGATGCGGGCGTAGATGGTCTCCACACGATGGCTGTGCGTCGCGCCGAGCTGGTGGGCGATGCCGTTGCCGCCACGGAAGACTACGGGCACTTTCACCTGGCCGCCGGACATGTAGCGGACGTTGGCGGCGTTGTTGACGATCTGATCGAGGCAGACGAGCGTGAACGACCAGCTCATGAACTCCACGATCGGCCGCATGCCGACCATCGCCGCCCCGACGCCCAGGCCGCTGAAGGCGGCTTCGCTGATGGGCGTGTCGAGCACGCGGTCCGGGCCGAACTTTTCCAGCATGCCCTTGGTGACTTTGTACGCGCCCTGATACTGGGCGACTTCCTCGCCCATGATGAAGACGTTCTCGTCGCGCTCCATCTCCTCAGACATGGCGGCACGGAGGGCTTCTCGGAATTCAATGACGGGCATTTGCGATTTTTCGATTTGCGATTTGCGATTGGTTGTCTGTTTCGGGCCGAATCACGATTCAATCGCAAATCGCAAATCGGCATTCGCAAATAAGCGTTATTGGCCCGGCAGGTACGGATACTTTTCCGCCAGGATGTCATTGAATCGGTCTTCCAGCGGCGGGTGCGGATCTGCGTCGGCCTGGGCGACGGCCTCGGCGATGATGCCGGCGACTTCTTCCTGCATCGCCTCGTACTGCTCTTTCTGGATGACGCCCTTTTTCATCAGGCGATCGGCGTAGAGCTCAACCGGGTCACGCGTGCGGGCCTTTTCCTGCTGCTCTTTCGTGCGGTAGGTGGCCATGCTGTCGGACATCGAGTGGCCGCGGAAGCGGAAGGTGTTGGCGCTGATGTACGTCGGGCCGCCGCCGGTGCGGGCACGCTCAACCGCCACGCCGACATCTTTGATGAAGACGTCAACATCATTGCCGTCGACATTCACCGTCGGCATGTTGTAACCGAGGCCGCGCTTGGCGAGATCGACCTCGGCCGAGTGACGGTGCACTTCCGTGCCCATCGAAACGCCGTTGTTTTCGACCATGTAAATCACCGGCAACTTCCAGAGGCTGGCGAGGTTGAGCGACTCGTTGTGCGTGCCCTGGTTGATGGCGCCGTCGCCGAGCAGGCAGACGGTGAAGCCGCCTGTCTTTTTCTGTTTTTGAGTGAAGGCGAAGCCGAGCGCCAGCGGCAGCTGCCCGCCGACGATGCCGTGGCCGCCCATGTTGCCGACCGACGCGTCGAAGAAGTGCATCGACCCGCCCTTGCCCTTGCTGCAGCCGGTCGCTTTGCCGAACAGTTCGGCGAACGCGGCGCGCGGGTCCATGCCGAGCGCCAGGCTGTGGCCGTGACAGCGGTAGCCGTTGATCAGGTAGTCGCGGTTCTTATCGAACAGCGCGGCGAGCCCGACGCTGATGGCTTCCTGGCCGGAATACAAATGGCAAAACCCGCCGATTTTCTGGCCGGGCTTGGTGTATTCCTGATAGGTTTTTTCTTCGAACCGGCGAATGAGGAGCATCGTGCGAAGGCGCTGCCGTTCGACGTGCCCGTCGGTCGACGATCCTACATTAGAAGGGGCTGCTACAGCTGCCGCGACGGCCATGAGTTGTCTCCACCAATCGGTCGGTTAACCGGGCGCTCCAAGCGGGGTAACGGTAGCCCCGGGCGAGCGATCCCAATCCTAGGACAAAACGCCCCGCCATTCAAATCATCGGCCGCCCATACGGGCGACCTTGGCTCGACCGAAAATCATCCCGCCCTCTACCGAATCGATTCTTACCACAGCCCCCCTGAACGCCGTCAACTTGCCGCGGTCGCAACCCTAACAAAATGTTTCAATTTTGCGCATTCCATTTAACAAATCCGCGACATACGTGTTTAACCCTATGGCGATTGTTACTGAATTGATCATGGAAATTCGGCCCTCGTGCCGTGTCGTAAAGCGGGGACTTATGCGATTCCTTGTGAAAATCGGATTGCTGCTCGCACTGGGTGTCGTGATCCAGATGAGTACCGATGTACTCCGCATCGCGTGGAGTTTTCCCAGCGATTATGGCGCTTCGCCGGCTTCGGACTCCACGCAAACCGTTGCCTTCCAAGCCCTTGAAAATGATTTCAACCAGCGTTGCACGGCAACGAAGTGGATCGTCACCAACGTGATCGAAATCCCACTCGATCACCCGGCACCGCTGCGAACTGCCGTGAAAGCACAATCTTTCGAAGAATAATTTTCTTGTATTCCCTCGCGGTAATTCCATAATTGCCACACCCCGATTCGGCGGAGTCGGGGCAGGCGGAATTCCATCCAAGTCAGCGAGGGGCGATGATCACTTTCGAATCGCTTGAGCGCCGTTGCCACCTCTCGGCAGCGGTAAAGTCAGCCACCACGGTTAAAACGCCGACAAAAACACCGACAACGGCGACGCCCCCGATTATTGCAACCTCAGCTGTTGGCGATATTTCCACGTCGGCGATTCTTCCTACGCCCCGCCAGGTCGAAAACCTCGGCCGCGGCGTGGTCGCGATGAATAAGGGATCGGGCAACGTTTTTGTCAGCTGGCGCATGCTGGCGAATGATCCCGGGACGATTTCCTTCAATATCTATCGCTCGACCAACGGCGCCGCCGCCATAAAGCGTGGCACGGCCACGACGACGACGAACTTCACCGATACCGGCGTCGACAGCACCAAGGCCAACGCCTATTTCGTTCGCCCGGTGATCAACGGCGTCGAACAGGCCGCCAGCGGCAGCTACACCCTGGCCGCCAACACGCCCGTGCAGCAGTTTCAGTACCTCGCCCTGAACAAACCCGCCGACATGACCATGCCGGACGGCACGGTCTGCACCTATTCGCCGAACGACGCCAGCGTCGGCGACCTCAACGGCGACGGCGAGTACGAACTGATCGTCAAGTGGGACCCGTCCAACTCCAAAGACAACAGCCTGAGCGGCTACACCGGCAACGTTTATGTCGATGCTTACACCATGACCGGCCAGCAGTTATGGCGCATCGACCTCGGCCGAAATATCCGGGCCGGGGCCCACTACACCCAATTCATCGTCTACGACCTCGACGGCGACGGCAAAGCGGAAATCGCCATGAAAACCGCGCCGGGCACCGTCGACGGGACCGGCAAAAATGTCCTCATGGGCAGCGACAGCGCCTCGGCCGACTACCGCAACACCAGCGGCTATGTCCTTAGCGGGCCTGAATATCTGACGATTTTCAACGGCCAGACCGGCGCGAACATGGCCACCGTCGCCTACAACCCGCCGCGCGGCACCGTCAGCAGTTGGGGCGATTCCTACGGCAACCGCGTCGACCGGTTCCTCGCCGGCGTCGCCTACCTCGACGGCGTCCACCCGACTCTCATCATGTCACGCGGCTATTACACCCGCGCCGTCATCGCGGCCTGGGACTGGCAGAACGGGGCCCTGACCAATCGCTGGACATTCGATACCAATACCGCCACCAACGGCAGCGCCTACCGCGGCCAAGGCTCGCACTCCTTAAACGTGGCCGACGTCGACGGTGACGGCAAAGACGAAATCGTCTTCGGTGCAGCCACCATTGATGACAACGGCACCGGCCTTTACAGCACCGGTTCCGGCCACGGCGACGCCCTCCACACCGGCGACCTCGTCCCCAGCAACCCCGGCCTCGAAGTCTTCATGGTCCACGAAACGCCAAGTGTTTACGGCGATAAAGGGGGCACCATGCGCGACGCCAAGACCGGCACTCTGCTCTGGTACATCCCCGGCACCACCGACGTCGGCCGGGGCGTGTCGTTCGATATCGACTCCCGCTACCCCGGCAGTGAATCCTGGGATTCGTCCAACAGCAGCGTCTATAAATCCGACGGCACCGTCATTGCCGGCAGCAGCAAGGGGTCGACCAATTTCTCCGTCTGGTGGGACGGCGACCTCTCCCAGGAACTGCTCGACGATACCACCATCAGCAAGTGGAGCACGTCCACCAACAAAACCGCCACGCTGCTAAACCTTTACAACGCAACGACTTCGCCCGTCGATTCGAATAATACCACCAAGGCCACCCCGATGCTCAGTGGCGACATCTGGGGCGACTGGCGCGAGGAAGTCATCCTTCGCGCCGTCGACGGCAACGGGCTGTACATCTTTAATACAACCACGGCAACGACTTACCGCATGCCGACGCTCATGCACGACACGCAATACCGCGAGGCCATCGCTTGGCAGAACGTGGCGTACAACCAGCCGCCCCACCCGAGCACGGCGATCGGCGATGGCGTATTCCCTTCGCCTAACGTGAGTTACATCGGCGATGCCGCCCCCACCGTCGCCAGCTCCGGCCTACCCGACGGCAGCGGCCAGCGCTCGATGATCAAGGCGTATTCGATCAACTTCAGTGAGCCGGTGTCGGTCAATCTGTCGGGCATTACCGTGACCCGCAACGGCACGAACGTGCCTTTCAGCCTCACCGCGAGCACGGACGCAAAGACTTATACACTCAGCTTTTACAATGCCGGCGTTTCGCTTCCCGACGGCACCTACACCATCAGCCTAGTCGCCAACGGCGTCCGTGATGCGGGCAATAACCCGTTGAGTGGCGGAGACTTATCGATCACCTTCCGCAGGCTGGCCGGCGACTCCGACGGCAACCGCACCGTCGACTTCGATGACTTCCTCCGACTCCAGTCGGCGTTCGGCCTAACTTCAGGCATGGCCGGGTTTAACACGGCTATCGACCTCGACGGCAACAGCGTCATCGACTTCGACGACTTCCTCATCCTCCAAAGCCAATTTGGCAAGTCGCTCTGACCAGACTGCCTGAAAGACGTGCGTTTTCATTTCAAATCGCACAGTGGATACGCGGTTTTTAAACCAAAACTGCGGCTTCTCGACACAGCGGCAGTCCGCCCCATCGAAATTCATGGCGGTTCATGTGTCTTATTTTCTGTAAAATACAATGAAATGAAGTGATTTTAAGACAATTGAGACGGAATGCCGCAGAATTCGCCGTTTGCACATACAAACCGCACACAGCCTGAATTTTGCGCGGCACGACATTCGCTATCGTCTAGTTTATATGCGAATGCTGTCGAAGTTGGTCGTACTCGTCGTCCTGTTCGGTGTCATGCAACTCGCCCTGGAAGCCGTCGGCATCATGCGGATCTATCCGCTGGAGATTCCGAAGAGTGGCTTCCGCGACCAGGAAGCCCTCGAACTCGCCCGCGCCAAAGCGCGAATCGACGCCAGCAACCCGATCACGCAATGGATTGTCGCCAACATCGTCGGCATCCGCGTCCAGCACTGGGACATGTAAACACATTCCCCATTTAGACTTGTAGTTCCCCCCAAAGCCTCGGGCCCGGGTCAGATGTCTGACCCGGGCCCGTTGGTTTTCGTCCGCGATCGGCCGAAGCCGAGGCTGGTTTACTTCGCGTCTTTGCCGCCGATGAAGGTCAGCAGATCGATCACGCGATTGCTGTAGCCCCATTCGTTGTCGTACCAGCTGACGACCTTGAAGAAGCGTTTTTCGCCCTTGAGGTTGTTCTGCAGGGTGGCGAGGCTGTCGTAGATGCTGCTCCGCGGATCGTGGATAAAGTCAGTGCTGACAAGCTCTTCGTTCGCGTAGCCGAGCAGGTCCTTGAGGTAGCTTTCGCTGGCCTTTTTCAGGGCGGCGTCGATTTCCTCGATGCTGGTGTCCTTGGTCGTGCGGAACGTCAGGTCGACGACGCTGACGTCGGCGGTCGGGATACGGAAGCTCATGCCCGTGAGCTTGCCCTTCACGGCCGGCAGCACTTCGCCGACGGCCTTGGCGGCACCGGTGGTGCTCGGGATGGTGTTGATGGCCGCGGCGCGGCCGCCGCGCCAGTCCTTCTTGCTCGGGCCGTCGACCGTCTTCTGGGTGGCGGTGTAGGCGTGGATGGTGGTCATCAGGCCGGTTTCGATGCCGAAACCTTCCTTCAGCAGCACGTGAACCAGCGGGGCCAGGCAGTTGGTGGTGCAGCTGGCGTTGCTGACGACGTCATGCTTGGCGGTGTCGTACTCTTCGTGGTTCACGCCGACGACGAGGGTCTTCACTTCGCCCTTGGCCGGGGCGCTGATGATGACTTTCTTTGCGCCGCGTCGATGTGCTGCTTGGCCTTTTCGTAATCCGTGAACAGGCCGGTGCTTTCGATGACATAGTCGACGCCGAGGGCCTTCCAGGGCAGGTCTTTCGGCTCGCGGGTGGCCATCACGCACTTGACCTTGTTGCCGTTGATCACCAGCACGTCGTTTTCGGTTTTGCTAGCGTCGCTCTTGGCGACTTCGATCTTGTGCTTGCTGCGGCCGTGAACGCTGTCGTACTTCAGCTGATAAGCGAAGTAGTCGGCATCGGTGCTGACGTCGACGACGGCGACGACTTCGATGTCCTTGCCCAGCAAGCCTTTATCGCAAATCGCCTGGAACACCAGACGGCCGATGCGACCGAAACCATTGATACCGACCTTAAGCGCTGCCATAGGAAAACTCCTGAAATTAATTTGGCGAATGGGTTGCCGACGGCCGAAATGGCATTCCGGTGCGGCGTTCTGTCGGGGGGAAACACTAAAGGCGCAAGGCCTGCCGGTCAAGCGGCGCAACCCCGCAATTTTCATGCGCAAGTGTCGCCTTTGGGGGCATAGGTATTTGTTCGTTGCATCCGGTCATCCGTGTCGTATGATCGGCGAGGCTAGGGACGGCCGACATGTCACCCGCAATCCCCCGCCAACCGATGCTCAGCGCCAACGTCATCAAGTCCGCAGGCCATGCCCTGATCGTCGGCGGTGAAGCCTGCCGGCCTCAGCCCAGGCAGACGTTGCAGGCGATCGGGTACGAGACCGACGAGCGCGACAATCCCTACGCCGCCCTGCTCGAACTCTGCGCCCGGCCGCTGGTCTATCGGGCACTGGTTCTGTCGCTGCAAAGCATTTACAAAGAAGAACTTGCGCTGATCTCGACGGTGCGTCAGCGGTTCCCGCACGTGAGCGTCTGGCTCGCCCACACCGACGGCCGTCAGGCGGCGCTCGTCGAAGCGATGCGGCTCGGCGCCGAGGCGTTGGTCAGCCCCAACGGCATTCACAGCTTCGGCGAAACCGTCGCCCAGCCGCAGCCGCCGGCGCGACAAATGACGTTCCGGCCAGTACCTGCGGCCGACCCGTCGCCGGAACCCGCCCCCGAACCGCTCGCCAGGCAGGACAAAAAGCACGCGCAGAACGAACACCAGGACCCGCTCCTGACGGCCGACGAGCTTCACGCCCTGCTCGGAAATCCCTGAACCGCGCCTGTTACAAACTCGGCGTTACATTGCCATCACCTGTCAACTTAGGTAATTTGCACGTCCGATAGTGTGTTTTCCGCACCCGTTTTTTGGTTGTTTTTTGGGGCCGATCGCTCATACTGCTTCTACTTTGATTGTTAAAATCAATGAGACTTAGCGGCGACAACATCCTCGTCGTCGGCGATCGTGATCGCCGCATGCAGAGCGCCGTCGCCGGCGCCCTTCCTGCCGCCAGCATCACCAGCGTCCGCACCGTTTTTGACGCCATCGCCGAATTGCACGCCGGGCTCTATCACGGCGTTTTGGTGAACACTGATCCGCTGGAAAGTCGTCCCGAGGCCGCCACCCGCGCACTGCGCGAGGCCGCCGGCGAGGGCCGGATCGTCCTCTGGACCGAAGCCACGCATGAGCCGTTCACGCGGAAGTTGATTGACCAGGGTGCCGACGATTACGTGGTCGCCCCCGCCGACGCCGCGGAGTTGAAGCAGACCCTCACCGGCCCGCCAGAGGCGGTGCCCGCGGTGGTCGCCCAGCCGGAAATCGCTGCCGCGGTCGAATCGTCCTCCAATGAGCCACTCAAGGCCCTGCTGGAATTGCCGCTGACGGACATTGTTCTGTCGGCGATGCTGGAGCACCCGCAGCGGGCGGTCGCTTTTGCGGTCGACGCCATCAACCAGCGGCTGAGCGGCGTGATCACCCTTCGGCTGCACCCCGACGCCGAGCCCGTTTTCGCCGAAGAGCCCGGCCGTCGCGTGCTGACGCACCCCATCCGCTCAGACACGCCCAGCGGCCTGTCCCTGTCGATCGATCTGCCCGACACCGTCGAAGAACTCGCCGCCCAGCACGCGCTGGCACACCTTTGCACGGTGCTCGGCAAGGTCCGTCTGATCGACGACCGCCAGGGACGCCTGCAAAAGCTCGCCATCACGGACGAACTCACCGGCCTGTCCAACAACCGCTACTTCAAGCACTTCCTTTCCCGAATGATCGAGAAAGCCAAGGCCAAGCGGTTCCCCGTCACGCTGCTGCTGTTCGATATCGACAACTTCAAGAAGTACAACGACACCTTCGGCCACGGCGTGGGCGACGAAATTCTCAAGCAGACCGCCAGCCTGATGAAGCGCACCACACGCGACCACGATTTGGTCGCCCGCATCAGCGGCGACGAGTTCGCCGTCGTCTTCTGGGAAAAAGAAGGCCCACGCCAGGCGTACGAGCCCAGCCAGTCCGGCGGCCGCCTGCCCAGCACGCCCATGCAGATCGCCCAGCGATTCCGCAAACTGCTGAGCAACAAAGACTTCACCGAATTCAGCCTGCTCGGGCCCGCGGGCAAGGGCATTCTGACGATCAGTGGCGGCATGGCGGTCTTCCCGTACGACGGCCGCACGCCCGAAGAACTCATCGAAGCCGCCGACCGGGCCCTGATGTTCGGGGCCAAAAAGGCGGAAAAAACAGCATCTACCTCGTCGGCGAAGAAGACGCCATCCACGAGCAGTAGCAAGATTTTGGAGGGCGGCTTTGGAGGGCGGCAGTCCCTGCCGCCCTTCCCATCAATCTGCAGAAGCGTCACGGAGTGACGCCCTCCAAGCATCAAAAACAAGCGGGCGGGGCTGCTGCAACAGCCCCGCCCGATCAGCATCGACTTTCGACTTGCGTAGACTGTAGCCAATCCACCACGTCGGCGGCCGGCCTTTTCGGGTTAAATTCTTATTTATGCGAGCGGCGGCGGCTCGGCCTTGTGAAGGTCGTCGGCCGCCGGCGTCGGCCTGAACGTGCCGACGATGAACGAACAGGCGATCAGCCCGAGCATCGTGCACCCCTGGCCGACGACGTGCAGCAGGGCCGCGGTGTGCGAATCGCGGGACGCCGCCCCGCCGCCGGCGGTTTCGCGGTCAGCAATCCACTGCCCGACCGCCAGCAGCCCGAACATCAACACGCCGTAACCGATCCGTTCCGCCCAGACCCGCCGTGAACTCACCGGCGGCCGCGGCCGGTTCGTCCGCTTCGCCCAATGAGCGAACCAGATCACGAACAAAACCAGCCCCATGACCGGAATGAGTCGGCCGCGAATCAAAAACAGGAACGCGAAGAGTGCCGCGACAAGCGTCACGAGAGTGGTCGCCGCGGCGGTGGAATACGCCGGGAACAGCCACGTCTGCCGCGCGAAGGCGTAACTCCGGCTGAACGCCCGCGACCAGTTCTTGTTCGTTCGCTCGGCCATCAATTCGCCATGCTACCGGCGCGCATCGCGGCGTTCTAGAACAGCCGTTCGCCCGGCACCAGCGGCACGGCCGTGCCGTTGACGTGCAAGGTCCCGGTCACGCCCGCGGGCAGAACAACGCGGCCTTCGGTGCGGCCGTCGTCGGTTTGGCGCACGTCAACTTCGATCCGCCCGCGCGGATGAATCATCGCTCCTTTTGCCCATCGCAACGGCCCGAGTTGCGGGCGGACTGACACGGCCGAAAACCCCATCCCCGCCGGCCGAATGCCCAGGAGCGTCGCATAGAAATGGAACAGCGGGTCAGCACCCACGCGTGGCAATCCGACCGTGTCGGCTCGGGCATTTCGACCGTCGTCTTCAAGCCCATCGGCTTGTGATCGAACCAGAGCGAAAGTCGATCAAACAGCCGATCGACCCGCCCCGCCAGGCCGCACGTTTCGAAGAGGTAGTGCGAAAAATAAATCGTCGCCCGGGCGAGGCCGGCATCTTCAAACAGGCCGGCGGTCAGGCGTGATTTTTGGTCGCCGGCGACGGCGTTTCCGAGCAGCACCAGGCACTGCGTGTGTTCGGAAAAGGCGGTCTGCTTGAGGTCATCGGCAAGCAGGCCCCGGCCGTCGTTCCAGAACGCCGCCACCGCCGCGTTCGCAATGCCCTCGCCGCGCCGGCGGTTGAGTGCCGCCAACTCCGGCTCGCCGAACGCCGCTTCGAGTTCCGCCGCCTGCCGATAGACCCACGCCAGTTTGAAATTCAGCGGCGCGCTGACGCCGCCGACATCTGCATCGATCGGCATGCCGTTTCGCCAGCCGGGCACCCAGTCGATGAAGTTCCACCCCGGCGGCCCGGCGACCAGGCCGTCGGCGGTTTTGTAGCGGTCGAACGTTCCCAGCACCGCCCGCACGCCGGGCAACAAGCCGCGCACGAAGGCCGCGTCGTCGCGCCAGAGTGCGTAGTCGTGAACCATCGCCACCCACCACGCCGAGAACGGCGCGATCGTCTGTTCCAGCCGCGACGGGTAGCGCGACTGCGTAAACCCCGGCGACTTCCGCGACTCGTCGTACAGCCGCAGCGCCTTGCGGGGCAGGCGATCGTCGGGCGTGGCGGCGTAAGTCACCAGGCACTCCAGCCGCGTGTCGCCGACATACATCATCTGCTCGTAAAACGGGCAGTCCATGTACGTTTCGTGCGCGCACATTTCCATCGCACGCTGCGCGATCGGTGTGAGTTCGGCCAGGCGGGCGTCGCCGCAATCGAAGCGGCTTTTCCAGTCGAGCGGGTAGTGCGTTTCGCGCAGTGAAAGTCGCTCGAGCGTCAGCGGCTCGTCGCCGGTGGTGACGACAATTTCCAGATACCGGCCGGCCGCCCACCAGAGGTTTTGGAACGCGCGGTGCGTGCCGCCGTCGGGTTCAAACGTGTCGCCGACGCCGATGAAAAACTTCCCTTCAATGTCGTCGCGGTTGCCCTTCACCCGCGCATGGCCGTAGGAATTTTCCTCCGCGTTCGGCAGGTATAACGATTCCGCCCAGGCGGTCTGAATCACCGCGCCACGGCCACCGGACGTGACGAGATCAAGGAACGCGCAGAAGTAGTTTTCAAAATCAACGATGACGCGGCGAGCGGTGTTTGCCGGGACGACCAACGACGATTTCCCCGCGAGAAACAGGCTCCACGCCTCCGCTTCAACCGGAAGATGATCGGCCGCATGAACGATGGATTTTTCGTCTGCCGCGGTCGCTAATTCCTGCACATGACGCGCGACGCCTGCGAAAAGTGGCAGTTCCAGCATCGGCGGCAGCGTGGCCGGTTTCAGCACGGGGAATTGGGGCTGATCGATCAACTGATGGGCGTCGAACGCCCAGCCGAGTTCACGCGGCGGCGACCAGTCGTCACCGTCGCCGCGTTCAAAACCCCACGGAAATTCGCGGCCGACGACGTGCACCTTTGAGCCCGTGCCCCACGTCACGCCGGGCGGCACGTGGCGGTAACCGGTGAGGAGTTTTGCCTCCCACGGCGCGACGCCGGTGTTCAACCATTCGGCCGGCACGCCTTCCGCGGCGAGGACGAACGCCGGGCGGCCGGAGACTTGCGCGAACGGTGCCGGCCCGAATTCGCCCAGCCACCAGCTGCGGGCGACAATCGTGTGCTCGCCGGCGGTCAGCGGCAGGTCGTAGGTTTCAAAAAACCAGTTCCGCCGGTCGCCCCGCTCCGGCCCGCGGCCGACGCGCTGGCCGTCAAGGAACAGTTCGTAACGCTCGTCGGCGGAGACGTGAATGCGAACCGTCTGGGGCTCATCGACGTGAAAAACCCGGCGGAACGCCTGAACGACCGCCGCCGTGCCGACAGCACCCGGGTGCGAAATCCATTTCGCCGGCCAACGCCCGCGCTCGGCCCAGAACTTGGTGAAGTCGAGAAACGGCGCGTAGTCGATGATCGTTCGCAATCGCCCTCCGATGGCTTGGATGGTCAGACCGGGTCGCCGCGGAGGACGTCACGGATGACTTCGATCGGGTGCCTGGCGTGCCGCCCGGTGCCGTCGTGAATTTGATGGCGGCAACTGGTGCCGGGCGCGACGATCACCGCATCGGCCGGCGCTTCACGCACCGGCGGGAAGACGCTGAGTTCGCCGATTTTCATCGACACGTCATAGCGGTGCGCCGCGTACCCGAAGCTGCCCGCCATGCCGCAACAACCGCTCGGCAGCTTTTGTAGCCGCTCGCCGAACAGCCGTTGCAGGATGCGGCCGCTGGTTTCGTCGCCCCACAGCGCTTTCTGGTGGCAGTGGCCGTGCAGGATCACCGGCGGGCCGTGCCGGCGGGCGAGCGTGGGCGGCGTCGGGTGTTTTTGCCAATCGCGCTCGACGAACTCTTCGACCAAAAATGATTTGGCCGCGAGCTTCTGGCGCAGCGCCTTCGGCGTCTGCAGCTTCAGTTGCAGCCAATCGTCCTTGAACGACGCCAGGCACGACGGCTCGGCGACGAGAATCGCCCGCACATTCGGGTCATTGATGAACGGCTTGAGCTGCTTCAGCGTCGCGTCGGCGGACTTGATCGCGTCCGGCAGCAGCCCCGTCGAGATCATCGCACGGCCGCAACAGCCGACCTGCGGGAAGAGCACTTCATAGCCCAGTTTCTCCAGCACATCGATCGCGGCGTGGCCGATGTGGGTGTCATTGAATGTCGTGAAGCAGTCGCCGTAGAGGACGACTTTTGGCGATATCGACGCCACGGCGGAAGCCGTGGATCCACGGCTTCCGCCGTGGCGTCTGAAGTCTGCGTAGAGCGACCGTGCGAATTTCGGGAGCGTTCGTTGGGGAGCCAATCCGAGAATTTTATTCGCGACCGCGCGCAATGACGGCGACTCGGCCAAGGCGTTGCTGATCGACGGGAATTTGCTGCCCCATTCGTTGAGCTTACGGACGTGGCCGAAGAAGCGGGCGTAGAAACTCGTGCCGTGCCAGGCGTGTTTTTGCGCGTGATATTCCGCCTTCAGGCGGGCGATATCGACATTGCTCGGGCACTCGCTTTTGCAGGCCTTGCAGCTGAGACAGAGGTCGAGCGTTTCGATGGTGCCGGCGTCGGCGAAATCGGGCCGCCCGCTTTCGTCGCGGTGGAGTTGGCCGCTGATGGCAAGGCGCAGCGCGTTACCCCGGCCGCGGGTGCTGTGGCGTTCGTCGAGCGTGGCGCGGTAGCTCGGGCACATCGTACCGCCGGCGGTTTTTCGGCAGAAGCCGGCGCCGTTGCACATCTCGACGGCACCGTGAAAACCTTCCTGGTCGCTGTAGTCGAAGTAGGTGTCGATCTCTTTCACTTGCCCGGCATCG
This sequence comes from Tepidisphaeraceae bacterium, assembly GCA_049840775.1. Taxonomy (GTDB): domain Bacteria; phylum Planctomycetota; class Phycisphaerae; order Tepidisphaerales; family Tepidisphaeraceae; genus RYN-431. The sequence continues at coordinate 895,129 of JASGJJ010000005.1, read as the reverse complement.
ACGCGCAGATTCGTGGCGATCGAATTCACGTCGCCGGGGCGGACGATCATGTCCGGGTTCAAAATACCGTGCGGGTCGAACGCGCTTTTGATCAGCCGGAAACACTGCATGAGTTCTGGCCCGAAGAATCGTTCGAGCAGCGGCCCGCGGGCTCGGCCGTCGCCGTGTTCGCCGGACATCACGCCGCCGCAATCGCGTGCGAGGTCGGCGACTTCCTGCGCGATGCCGAGCATCCGTTTGCGGTCGGCCGGGTCGTGCAGGTCGATCATCGGGCGAACGTGCAGCACGCCGACGCCGGCGTGCGCGTAGTACGCCGCCCGTGTGCCGTGCTTGGCGACGATCGCCCTGAATTCACGGACGAATCGCGGCAACTGCGTGATCGGAATGCTGTTGTCTTCGACGAACGTCAACGGCTTGCGCGTCGCGGACAAGCCGTGCAGCAACGGCTCGCCGGCCTTGCGGAGCGCCCACGCCTTGGCCTGCATCGGCGCATCAGTGAAGTAATTCGCGGCGGCGTTCAGTTGGAGCGATTTGAGTTTTGCGAAACCTTCACTCACCGCGTCGGCGTCGGTTTCACTTTGGTATTCGACATACAACACCGCCTTGGGAAGACGGCCGTCGACTTGTGCTACGACGTCGAGATTTTTCGATGCTTCGAAGTTGTTTGACGCCGCCGTCAGCACTTCGTCGTCCAGCAATTCCACGGCCACGCTGCCGGTGGTGAGAATCGCCTGAACCTGGTCGATGGCGTCTTCCACGGTCGCGAACGACAGCACCGCCAGGCCCTTGGCGCGGGCGATCGGGTGGAGCTTGAGTTTCGCCGAGGTGACGATGCCCAGCGTCCCTTCGCTGCCGCAGACCAGGCCGATGAGGTCGAGGTCTTCGATCGCCACGCCGGCGTCGAGCTGGTGCAGCACGGTGTCGATGCCGTAGCCCGCATTGCGGCGATTCAATCGCGGGAAGCGTTCGCGGATGAGCGTCGCGTATTGCCGGGCGATGCTGGCGACGTGGCGGGCGAGCCGCAGTGCGACGGCATCGCGTCGCCCCGCACCGGGGCCGATCCAAGCGACATCGCCGCCGGGCAGCACGAGTTCGATCGCGGCGATGTTTTCGCTGGTTCTGCCGTAGCGGATGGAGCGAGCGCCCGCCGCATTGTTGCCGATCGCCCCGCCGATAGCGCATTGGCCGATGGTGGCCGGGTCGGGTGCGAAGAGCTTGCGATGGCCGTTGGCGATGAGCCAGCGGTTCACTTCTTCGATGCTGATGCCCGCCTCGACGTGCAGCGTGTCGGCCTCTTCGTCGTAGCCGATGACGCCGCGGCACATCTGCGAGAGGTCGCACACCACCGCGTCATTCACGCCCTGCCCGGCCAGGCTCGTGCCGCCGCCGCGGGGCAGCACGGGCACGCGATGGTCGTGGCAGTAGTTGAGGAAGTTGCGGACGTCGACCGCGTCGGCCGGGCAGATCACGCCGCGGGGCATGACCTGGTAGATCGACGCGTCGGTCGCGTACAGCGCCTTGTCGTGTTCGCCGAAGCGAACCTGCCCGCGGATGAGCCGGCGGAGGTCTTGTTCGATTTTTGACGACGCGGTTGTCCCCGGCAGCACGGTAAGCGACGGCATGGCCAAGAGTTTAGCGACCGCCGCCGGCCCGTACACCGCCGGGCGGTTGAAGAATCCGAGAGTTTTGGAATCGCCATTCGTCATTTGAGGTGAGTGCGATACGCTTACCGCATGTCACGCTTCCGCCTGCTGTCGCTGTTGGCCTGCCTCGTGCCGTCGATCACGCCTGCCGTTGTGTTGTCGCAATGGACTGTCGAGCTCGGCCGCGACGCCTCGGCTACGGTTCGTTACGACGGCTCGCGCGTGCTGAACTTCAATTACGTCGCCTGGGGACCGAAGTGGAAATACGCCGACTTCAAACCGACCCTCGGCAAAGGTGACGGCAACACCTTCCCCATCAAGGGCGAAATCAAACCCCTCAACACCACCGTCACCGGCCAGGCGATTTGGCAGGACGGCAAGCTGGTCTTCGAATACGACCTGGCGACGGGCAAAGAAACCAAAGACAACATCGGTGCCGCCATCAACCTCACCAGCCGGCTGTCTGCCGATCTGTTCAATCAGAAGACCATCGACCAGCCGGCCATCACGCCTGACAAAAAAGGCGTCAGCTGGTCGCCCATGCCCGGCCAGACGATTTCCATTTCCTTCGACGGCCTGGCGCGTGACGCGGCGTTCGAAAAGGGCAAACCGCAACAAGTCCGCGCTTGGGTGCTGCCGGCCGATCTGGCGGTCGGCTCTCGCAAAGTGCGGATGACCCTGTCATTGCCGGCCGGCACGGTTTTCAAAGGCATGCCGTCGTCGCGGTATGCCGAGCCGGACTCCAAAACGTGGCTGCCTAAAACGGTCGATTGGACGACCTCGCCCGTCGATTTGTCCTACCTCAACGAAAAGCCCGCCGGTGCGAAGGGCTTTGTCAAAGCGGACGGCGAGCGTTTCGTCTTCGACGACGGCACGGAAGTGAAATTCTGGGGCTGCAACGTACAGGCGTACGCCCTTTTCAATGCCAGCAACGCCGCCATCGAACAACAGGCCAAACGCCTGGCGGCCCTGGGTTTTAACCTCGTCCGCATTCACCACCATGACTCGGCCGACTGGGTGTCGCCGAACATTTTCGACAAAGACGCCAACACCACCCAGGTGCTCGACGCCAAGTCGCTCGACCGCATCGACTACTGGGTGAAGTGCCTGAAAGACCAAGGCATTTACGTCTGGATGGACCTGCACGTCGGCCGACCCTTCCGGGCCGGCGATAACATCCCGGCGTTCGACGAACTCACGCTCAACGCCAAGACGCAAAACCGCCAGGGCAAAGGGTTCAACTACGTCAACCCGCGCATCACCGAGTTGATGAAAGACTTCGCCAAGGCGTACCTCACGCACACCAACCCCTACACGAAAAATACCTACGCCAACGAGCCCGCCGTCATGGGCGTGCTGATTACGAATGAGAACGACATCACCGACCACTTCGGCGTCAGCTTCCTGCCAGACAAAAAGCTGCCCAAGCACAAGGCGATGTACGACAAGTTCCGCGACGAAATTGTCCGAGCACTCAAGCTCGACGGCGACAAAGCCTGGCAAACCTGGCTGCCGGGGCCGAGCAAGGTCGTGTTGAATCAGGTGCAGTACGAGTGGTCCAAAGACTTCGTCGAGTACCTGAAAAAAGACCTCGGCGTGAAAGTGCCGATCGCCACCACCAACACCTGGGGCAGCGACCCGCTGTTCTCTCTCCCCGCCCTCACCGCCGGCGACATCATCGACTGCCACAGCTACGGCGCGGCGGAAAGCCTCGGCGGCAATCCGCGGCACGACAGCAACAGCGCGTTCTGGATCGCCGCGGCTCAGGTCGCCGGCAAACCCGTGACGATTACGGAATGGAACACGCCCTACCCGCAGCGGGACCGCTTCACGCAGCCGCTGTATATCGCGGCGCTTTCGGCATTCCAGGGCTGGGACGCGCCGATGATTTTCGGCTACCAGCAGTCGCCGTTGAACCCGCCGTTGAAGCTTGCCGAATGGGGCATCAGCAATGACCCGGCGATGCTGCCGCTGATGCCGGCGGCCGCTCTGTTGTATCGCCGGGGCGATGTGTCGGCGGCGAAGGAAGTCTTCACGCTGTCACTTCCGATGGACAAGATTTTGAACGAGAAAGTGTCGCCGGAGAGTTCGCGCGCCATCCGCACGCTCAGCGAAACGCACGGCCTGCGGATCGGCCTCGAAGCCTCCCCGCTGCTGCCTTGGCTCACGCCGACGCCCGTCACCGGCAAAAAGATCACCGACGCCAACTACGACGCCCTCGGCCAGGACGCCGACGAAGCCGTCTCCGACACCGGCCAACTCAAACGCAACTGGGGCGACGGCGTCTTCACCATCAACACCCCGCGCACACAGGCGGCCGTCGGGTGGATCGGCGGGAAGGAAATCACGCTCGGCGACGTCACGTTCAAACTCGACACGCCCAAGGCGGCCGTCGTGCTCTCATCGCTCGACGGCGAGCCGATCGGCACGAGCAAAAAGCTGCTGCTGACCGTCGCCGCCCAGGCCAGCGAGAAGAAGGCCACCGGCATCATCGCCGAGCCCGTCGCCGGCGACGTCGTCCTCACCAGCCCGGCCGCCACAGCCGTCGCCCTGAGCCCCGACGGCAAACGCGGCACGCCGGTCGAAATCACCGGCAACGCCATCGACCTCACCGGCAAACAGGCCACGCACTGGTACCTGATCACGCGGTGAAAATTCGTCTTCCCGTACGGGTGCCACAGGTCGCGATCTTCACCGACGCCAGCGTTCGAACCGCTTTCGCTTTTGTTTCGCCGCTTCACGGGCTTCCCACCAGTCGCCGAGTTTGATGAACCCCCACGCCATCGCCACGCACGAGACGGCCGCGTAGCCGAGGCGGAAGCGGTGCGACTCAATTTGGAACGCGGCGAAAACCAGCCCGATCGCCAGCAGAACCAAGCCCGTCGCCACGATGCGGCTCAGCCGATTTCGCTCGTCCAGGATCCACGCACACGTATCAAAGATGTCCCACATAAGCTTCCCTGAATAGAAAGCCTACCGATCCCCGCCCGCCCTGCCATTACACGCGGCAACGATTCTTCAACCGGCCGCACGCCAATGTTCATCCGCAAATATCACGTCGCGGCGGGGTGGGCGTTGGTGAAATGTCATACGGCGTGCTAGACCGGCAGCGGCGGCGGAAAAAGCGCTTGCCCGGCGGCGGCGAGCTGGTCGGCCGTCCAGGTCACGTTCACGCTGCCGGCCGAGGTGCGGACCAACGGCACGAAAGACGCCAACGGCTCCGTCAATGCTGGCGTCGGCAGTGAGCCGTTCGCACCCAGCGTGCGAAGCGCCTGAACGGCGTCCAGAAGGCGATGGTTGCACGTGATGGCGTCGCGAATCAGCCGCTCGCGCTCGTTCTCAGAAGGCGCACGACGGCGCGATACATCAGCCGATCCAGATCAGATTCCAATTGCGCAATTAACCCTTGCAGTGCTGCTTCGTACATGACGTGAACTCCTCCGTGAGCACCGTACGATTGGTCAAACGAACGCAATCGCACGCATCCGCTTCTCCGTAAGCGGGATTTCTCGTTAACTCGCCCGGCGAACTATCGAGGGGACTGTTTTAATGCGACATTTCGGACCGCACACTTAGGGAAAATCATCAATTCCTGACTGGGAAAATCTACCTATTTCCGGCCAAGTCCGCAGACATCGCCTGCCTTCACGGGAACTCCCCGAACGCCGGTTTCAGGGCGTTTTCTTAAGAACATAGGCAACCTTCGCGGCCCGTAAGCCAGATGACTGGGGGGACACGCGATCCGCCTTGGAATCCATAGCCGTTTCATATCAACCCCCGCGGCCCGAGATGGGCGGAGGGAGTCAGGCGGCCTGATCCAAGGGCAAAGCCGCTGACGGGCGCGAAGAAACCACGCCCGTTATCGGCCCGGGGCCGGAACGGCGTACAGTTCGGAGTGACTGCAGAGTGTCGAGCAGACGATGATTCAGGGTGACGGCGTCTCGTATGATATGATCACGCTCGTTCACCGTCGCAGCAGAATGCGCGTGACTCATGAGACGTTTGAGTTCTGATTCGAGTTGACTAACCAATGCGAGCAGTGCTGTTTCGTGCATGAGGGGCCTCTTCCTTGAGAACCGCACAGCCAAACCCTTTCGCCTTGACCGCGAAAACGCCCGGGATGCGGGTCGCCTTCTCACATCACTCGATCGCGAGTGATCAACGGAACTGTTGTACAACGAGTTATCGTCCCGGCTACTAGGAACAATTGATCATTTCGCGCGTGGGCTAAAGTACCCGGTGCAATCAGCTTCGCGATTGCCGAAATTCCACAGCAACGAGCCATATTTACTTCACAAGCATTTCGGACATATTTATCCCTTTGTAGTGTTTAGCCCACACTTTTTACAAAAACGAGTTCGCGAACGTTTTAAATCGCACCGGCCCGACGGCTTAAGTAATATCACCCCGGGGAACGTCCCGATTAAACTGAACCGCGTGAAAGACCGCTTTTCTGAAGTCATCGCCGTCCGAATTTTGCCGATGAGCGATCGCCTGCCGGGATTCGTCGGGAAAACGGTGGAGCAGGTACAACGTGATTTTTTCCACGGCCGACTGGTCAAGGCCAAAGGGCTTTTTCGGTATCCGAAGAATGGCCTGGCCGCGGAGCACGGTGCGGCCGTGTTGTTTCAGTTCAAAGCTCAGATCATCGCAACGGCGATGTTCGTGCGCGATGAGAAGTACGAACGCCCCACCGACGGTTTTGCCGGGGCGATGCATTTTGATGTATCGAGCATCAGGACGTTCGAACCATGGGACGCCGACGCCGTGCGAAGCGTCTGGCCCGGCTTTCGGGGTTTTGGGCACGTCAAACAGCGACTGAACCCCGGCAACTGGCCGGCGTTCACAAAACGCATGGCGGCCGTTACACCTGCTCGTCCGGCGACTCGTAATCGAACGGGTGCGCCTCGCTGAACCAGAGAATGGCGTCTTCGTGCGCGTCGAATGTCTGCGCCGGCAAAAGCATGTCGGTCGTGGGCATCGTGCTGTGCATGCTGCCGGCATGCGTCATACGATTCGGACCGCCCTGAAATGCACCGCCCTTCCCCGCTGGCAATTTTGCGTGGGAATGGCGCGGCCTTACACTTTCACGCCTATGCCAACCAAAGAACAGACGCTCCTGAAGATGAATGCCAGCGGTGTTGTGGCTGTCATTCGCGCCCCGTCGATCGATATCCTGCCCGACCTCACCGAAGCCCTCGTGGCCGGCGGCGTGGTCAGCATCGAAGTCACCCTCAGCACGCCCAAGGCGATCCAAGGCATTGAACTGCTGGCGGACAAGCTCGGCGACAAGGCCGTCATCGGCGTCGGCACGGTCATCGACGCCGGCACCGCCGCTGACGCGATCCGCGCCGGCGCGCAATTCGTCGTCAGCCCGATCACCGACAAGTCGATCATCGACACCGTCATTCGTCAGGGCAAAGTGATGATCCCCGGCGCGTTCACGCCGACGGAAATCGTCAACGCCTGGACGATGGGCGGCGACGTGATCAAGGTCTTCCCGAGCACCGCGCTCGGGCCGCAATTCTTCAAGGACATTCTTGCCCCGCTGCCTCAGTTGAAGCTGACGCCGACGGGCGGCGTCGACGCGAAGAACGTCGGCCAGTGGATCAAAGCCGGCGCCGTCTGCGTCGGGGCCGGCAGTGCGCTGGTCACCAAAGACGCCATGGCGAACAAAGACTGGGCCGGCATCACCGCCAACGCCAAGGCGTTCACCGACGCGGTCCAGGCCGCCCGCGCTTAAGGAACGGCTATCGGCGGGCGGCGGATGGCGGGCAGCTTTTGCCTCAGCCGCCCGCCGCCCGCCGCCGGCCGATAGCTTTTATGGACATCGTGCTGATCGGTGCCGGCGGGCACGGCAAAGTCGTCTTGGACGCCGTCCGACAGGAAGGCCGGCACCGCGTCGTCGGCTTCCTGGACGCCGCCCCGCAACTGCACGGCACGAACGTCCACGACGTCCCCGTGCTCGGCGGGCCGAACCTGCTCGATAAGCTCCGCAACCAGAAAATCCGCGGCGTGATGGTCGCCATCGGCGACAACCGCACGCGCGCCAAGTACGCCGCCGAAGCCGAAGAAGCCGGCCTGGAACTCGTCTCGGCGGTTCACCCGCGGGCGATCATCGCGCCGAACGCGAAGGTCGGCCGCAACGTGCTGGTCGCCGCCGGCGCGGTGGTTTCGGTCGACGCCACGATCGCCGATTCCGCCATCATCAACACTGCGGCAACGGTCGACCACGAGTGCGTCATCGGCCGGGCCGTGCACCTTGTCGCCCGGCGTTCGCCTGGCGGGCCGGGTGACGGTGGGCGATTTCGCGTTCGTGGGCATCGGCGCGATCGTCCTGCAGTGCCTGGCGATCGGCGAACGCGCGACCGTCGGCGCGGGAGCCGTCGTCCGCAACGACGTGCCGGGCGGCGTGACCGTCGTCGGCGTGCCCGCGAAACCGATCCGTGGGATGGCCTAAATCTCTTGGCGGATTGCACGATCGGATTGATATTCGGTCTCAATCGATATTCTTTCATCTGCCCTCGCCCCTCTTGCCTATCAATCAAAGTCGGCCTCTCTCGTGGCCGCACTTCGTTGATCTCAGACAGGAGGCCGCGTGGCCGACGCAGACGAACCCATCGACTGTATTTCCCGCTGCAGCGTCAGCCGGCGCGACGTGCTCAGCACCGCCGCCACCGCCGGCGTCACGCTGACGATTTCTTCGCTCGCCGGCTGCTCGACCGGCAACGAGCCCGACGCCAAGCTCGCCCCGCCGCAGCCCGATTTTTCACCCGTCGGCGGCATTCCGGTGACGCTGAACGTCAACGGTAAAGCCAAGAGCCTCACGCTCGACCCGCGGACCAGCCTGCTCGACACCCTTCGCGAACACTGCGGCCTCACCGGCACGAAAAAGGGTTGCGACCACGGCCAGTGCGGCGCGTGCACCGTGCTCGTCAACGGCCGGCGCGTGAACAGCTGCCTCACCCTCGCTGTCACCGCGCAGAACAAAGAAATCACCACCGTTGAAGGCCTGGCCAAGGGCGAGGAACTGCACCCGGTTCAGCAGGCGTTCATCGACCACGACGCCTTCCAGTGCGGCTACTGCACGCCGGGCCAGATCTGCTCCGCCGTCGGCGCCATCAAGGAAGGCCATCTCAAAACCGACGCCGACATCCGCGAACAAATGGCCGGCAACATCTGCCGCTGCGGCGCTTATCCCAACATCGTCAAAGCCGTCCGCCAGGCAATGACCCAGGTTTAGCCGCCTCGCTCGCGAGGCGCGTCTTCCTCCAACGGAACTATTCTCATGTACCCTTTCACCTACACCGCCGTGACGCGTCAAGGCCAGGCGATCGAAAGCATCGGCAAAACGCCGACCGCCCTCTTCCTGGCGGGCGGCACGAATCTCGTCGACGAGATGAAGCTCAACGTCCGCCGGCCGACCCAACTCATCGACATCAACGGCATCGGTCTGGATAAAATCGAAGCCTCCCCGGACGGCGGCCTGCGGATCGGCACGCTCGTCAAAAATTCCGACCTCGCCTACGACAAACAGGTATCGGAACGCTATCCCGTTCTCAGCCAGGCACTCCTCAGCGGCGCCAGCGCCCAACTCCGCAACATGGCCACCACCGGCGGCAATCTGCTGCAGAAAACCCGCTGCACCTACTACCGCGACACCACCTACGAAGCCTGCAACAAACGCACGCCCGGCAGCGGCTGTGCGGCGATCAACGGTCACAACCGCAGCCACGCACTGCTCGGCACGAGCGATCAATGCATCGCGACACACCCGAGCGACATGTGCGTCGCGCTCGCGGCCCTCGATGCCGTCATCCGTGTCAGCGGCCCGAGGGGAGAGCGGCAAATTCCGATCAACGAATTCTACGTCCCCTACGGCGACGACCCGGCCAAGGAAAATGTGCTCGCCCACGACGAACTCATCACCGCCGTAGACCTGCCGCCGTTGCCCGCCGCAAAGCGTTCGGTCTACCTCAAGGCGCGTGACCGCGCGTCCTACGAGTTCGCCCTGGCATCGGCGGCCGTCGTGCTCGACCTTGACGGGAAGTCGATCAAGTCCGCCCGCATCGCCTTGGGAGGCGTCGCATCGAAGCCGTGGCGGTCGCACGAGGCGGAGGCGGCGTTGAACGGCAAGGAAGCGACCGACGACGCCTTCAAAGCCGCCGCCGAGGCCGCGTTGAAAAACGCCAGGCCGCAGAAAGACAACGCGTTCAAAGTCGAACTCGCCAAGCGGACGATCGTCGAAGCCCTTCGCCGCGCCGCCGCAATGTGATTGAGCAGCAATTGATTTCGCAGACTGAATCACCGCCCGAATCAAAGAGGTTCGCCATGCCCGCCACGATGCCAACGACCGAATCGACCACGCCGCTCGGCAAGCCGCTCAGCCGCGTCGACGGCCGCCTGAAAGTCACCGGCCACGCCCAGTACGCCGCCGACACGCAGCAGCCCAATGCCGTCGCCGCGGTGCTGGTCTGCAGTCCGATTTCTAAGGGGACGATCAAGACGATCGACGCCACCGCTGCCAGGCAGGCGGCCGGCGTGATCAGGGTCGTCGTCGCCGGCGAGGACATCGGGATCGGCAAAACGTCTAACGGCAACCCGATGGCGGGCGGCGGACTGCTCGGCGAAGAACGCATTCCTCTGTCCGACAAAGAAATCGTCTACGCCGGCCAGTACATCGCGGCCGTCGTTGCTGAAACGATCGACCAGGCGCGTCATGCCGCGGACTTGATCCGGTTCACTTTCGAAACCGAAAAACCGGTGCTCTCCGTCCGAGACAAGCGGGCCGACGTCGACTTCCGAAAAAAGCGTGACGGCAACATCATCAGCACCGCCAAGGGCGACGTCGCCGCCGCCGCAGACGCCATCGGCACCGACGGCTACGTCATCAACCCGACCTACGACACGCCCGTCGAAACGCACAACCCGATGGAACTTCACGCCACCGTCGCCGCCTGGCAGGGCGACGACAAACTCATGGTCTGGGACGCCACCCAGTACGTCATGGGCGTGCGCAATCTGCTGGCGTCGCAATTCGATCTGAAGCCCGAAAATGTCCGCGTGCTCAGTCCGTTCCTCGGCGGCGGCTTCGGGTGTAAAGGCGCGATGTGGCCGCACGTCACGCTCGCAGTCGCCTTGGCAAAACAAGTGAATCGCCCGGTCCGCCTCGTGCTGACGCGCCAGCAGATGTTCGTCGGCACCGGCCACCGCCCGGCGTGCACGCAAAGCATGGCGCTCGTCGCCGGCAAAGACGGCAAACTGACCGGCCTGGCACACGACAGCACCATCGAAGGCTCAGTCATCGGCGACTTCGTCGAGCCGTGCGGCAACCCCACGCGTATCACCTACGCCACGCCGAACCTCGCCGTTCGGCACTTCCTGAACAAGATTAACATCGCCCCGCCGACGTTCATGCGTGCCCCGGGCGAAGCGCCGGGCATGTACGCGTTGGAGTCGGCGATAGACGAACTCGCCGTCGCCGCGAAGATCGATCCCGTCCAACTCCGCCTCACGAATTACGCCGACGTCAGCGCCGATGAAGGCAAACCGTACACCAGCAAGTTTTTGAAAGAGTGCTACGCGCTCGGTGCCGAGAAATTCGGCTGGAATAAGTATTCGCAGACGCCGGGCTCGATGAAAGACGAGCAAGGCCGGACTATCGGCTGGGGCGTGGCCGGGGCGACTTATCCGGCGTTTCGTTTCCCCGGCACGGCGCGTATCCGCCTGATGAAAGCCGACGACGGCGGCCTGCGCGCCATCGCCGGCGCGAGCGCCCAGGACCTCGGCACGGGCAGCTACACGGCGTTCGCGCAGATGACCGCCGACCTCGTCGGCCTGCCGATCGAACGCGTGAAGTTCGAACTCGGCGACACCGCCTTGCCGTTCTCCCCCGTCGCCGGCGGCAGCACGCAAACCGCCAGCGTCGGCCAGGCGCTCTTCGACGCCGGCTACGCCTTGAAAACGGTACTCCTCAAAACAGCGAACGAGGCCGGTATCACCACGCTCAGCACGAGCAAGCCGGAAGAGGTCAGATTTGCCGATGGCAAGCTCGTCTCGACGAAAGACGCGTCAGCCGCCGTCGACGTCCGTACGCTCATCGATAAAACCGGCCGCGCCTACGTCGAAGGCCATGCCGGCAAGCCGGAAGCCGTCGGCAAGGAAAATCAGCCCGGCAACCACGATTACACCGCCGTAATGCAGCAGTACGCCCCGCACTCGTTCGGCGTTCACTTCGTCGAAGTCGCTGTCGATGACTGGTCGCGGATGATCCACGTCAAGCGCGTCGTCAGCGTGATGAACGTCGGCCGCGTCGTGAACCCCAAAACCGCCGAGAGCCAGGTCATCGGCGGCGTGGTGATGGGCATTGGCATGGCACTGTTCGAGCAGACGAACTACGACCCGAATACCGGCAAACCCGTCAATGACAGCCTGGCGGATTACGTCGTCGCCACCAACGCCGACGTGCCGCCGATCGAGGTGCATTTCGTCGGCGATCCGGATTTGAATTTCAACGCGATGGGCGTTCGCGGCGTAGGTGAGATCGGGATCACCGGTGTCGCGGCCGCCGTCGCCAATGCGGTCTACCACGCCACCGGAAAACGCGTGCGTGATTTGCCCATCACGCCGGATAAGCTGCTGTAATTCATGCGTGAATGGCGCGACATCCTGGCCGCTCACCGGGTGCTGGCCGCCGACGGTAAGCCGTGCGCGCTGGCGACGGTCGTCGGCGTAGAAGGCTCGGCCTACCGCCGGCCGGGTGCCCGCATGCTCATCGCCGAAGACGGCCGCACCTGGGGCGGCGTCAGCGGCGGGTGCCTGGAACGCGACGTCGCCGAACGCGCCCGCGGCGTCATCGCCGCCAGCCGGTCGTACCTGCATCGATACGACACCAGCGACGAAGAACTCATCGACCGCGGCGTCTCCACCGGCTGCGGCGGCACGATCGAAGTTTTCATCCAGCCGCTGACCGCCGACGCCCAATCGCCCGCCCTCACGCAACTGCACCGCGTTCTGACCGAGCGTCAGCCGCTCAGACTCGCGACCGTGATCAAAACGCCTGCCGCGAACGGCGATCAACTGGGGCGGAGTATGCTTATCGACTCAGACGCGACCGACTTGGCCGGCATTTCGGTCGACCCGTCGCACCGCTGGCAGCGCGTGGCCGCGCCGGCGGGCGGGGCCGAGTGGTTCGTCGAAATGCTGCTGCCGCCGCAACGGCTGGTGATTGTCGGCGGCGGCGCTGACGCCGTGCCGCTGGTCACAATCGCCAAGACGCTCGGCTGGCATGTCGCGGTGGTGGCCGCCAAGCCCGCGCTCTCGCTCGCGACGCGTTTCAGCCACGCCGATGAGCGATACGTCACGCCCGCCGACGCGCCGTTGCTACAAGTGCCGATCGACACCCGTGACGCCGTTGTAGTGATGACGCACAACATCGCCCGCGACGCGTCGGCGCTGGCGGCAATGCCGGTTCGCCCGGCGTATCTCGGCCTGCTGGGGCCCAGGCACAGGACGGTGCGCGTGCTCGCGCCCTTGCCGCCGTGCCACCCGGCGACGTCGCTGCACTCACCCGTCGGGCTGGACATCGGCTCGGATTCTCCGGAAGAAATCGCGCTGTCGATCGTCGCTCAAATCCAGATGACGATTCACGCGAGTCGGCCGCAGCGGAGCCCATTGCCGGCATGCCGGGCGTAGGCGCGATCATCCTCGCCGCCGGCGGCTCCTCCCGTTTCGGTCGGCCGAAACAGCTGGCGACCATCGCCGGCGGGCCGCTCATTCGCCGTGTCGTCAACACCGCGATCACCGCCGGCTGTCAGCCGATTATTGTCGTCGTCGGACGAGACAGCGCGGCCATTGAAGTCGCCCTTTCCGGTGCCGCCATTCAACTGGTTCAAAACAATCAGTGGGAGCGTGGCATGGGCACTTCGCTGCGTGCCGGCGTTGCCGCTATGCTGGATGATGGCACGGTCGAACGTGCATTCATCCAGCTCGGCGATCAGCCGGCGATCACGGCAGACATGCTGCGACGCATCGCGGCGGAGCACGCGTCGGCGGGCACCCCGGTGGCGATTTCTGAATTCGCCGGGACTGTGGGCCCGCCGGTGTTGGTCGCACGGCAGTTGCTCGAGCAACTCCGCGACTGGCCGGACGACAAAGTGCGCCAAAGCGCTCTGGGACGGCCGGCCCGAACTGCTCACGCGCGTGCCCTGCCCCGAGGCCGCCATCGATATCGACACGCCCGACGACCTCGCCCGTTTCGGCCGCTAGCGCAGCGTCGCCATCAGGCGCACCTGGGCGGCCTTGAATTCCTCGTCGGTCAGCACGCCCATTTCGTGCAGGGATTCGAGCTTGGCGATTTGCTCCTTGAGCGTCACCGGCTTTTGTGGCGTGGCGGGTGCGGCGGGCGTCATCTTCGCGCGGGCCGCCTCTTTCTGACGGGCGACCGATTTAGGCGGCTCGACACTGGCCGGCGGAGAAACCGGCGTCGGCTTCGGCTTCGATTCGACTGCGGCCGTGACAGCCGCGGCAGGCGGAGCGACGATCAGTGCCGGCTCCGTGGCCTTGGCCTCCTTCGCTTTCGCCGAGCGCATGAGGTTGCACAACGCGAGCAGCAGCGTGTCCGCCTCAAGAAAGGATGCGGGCAGGCGAAGGTAAATCGTCTTTTCGTCGACCACCGTCAATCGGCCCGGCGCGCCGGTGAGGGCAAAGCTCGCCCGCTGCGCGTCGGCCACGGTCAGCACCACGTCCGGGTCTTTCTTCACGATACTGCTGATCCCAAACAAGCCGGCCAGCAGACGCAACTCTGTCAGCGCGAACAACACGATGGCCTGCCTCGGCAGCTCGCCGTAGGCGTCGGTGACGTCTTTCTGAAGCGCGTGAACCGTTTCGACATCGCTGCAACGCGTGAGGCGGCGGTAGACGTCCATCCGCTGGCGATCGTTGACAACGTACTGCTTCGGCAGAATCGCGGTGACGCCGATATCGACGTGTGCTTCCGGCCGCACGATTTTCTTGTCGTGCTTGAGCTGGTGCACCGCTTCTTCAAGAAGCTGGCAATACATTTCATAGCCGACGGTGGCGATGTGGCCACTTTGTTCGGCACCGAGAATGTTGCCGGCACCGCGCAGTTCCAAGTCGCGCATGGCGATCTTGAAACCGCTGCCGAGGTGGCTGTATTCCTCGATCGCCTTGAGCCGCTTGGCCGCGATCGGCGTGACGGGCCGGTCGGGCGGGAGCAGCAAGTAGCAGTACGCGCGGTGTTTCCACCGGCCGACGCGGCCGCGCAGCTGGTGCAGTTCGCTCAGGCCGAAGCGATCGGCGTAATTGATGATGATGGTGTTGGCATTCGGGATGTCGAGGCCGGACTCGATGATCGTGGTGCTGACGAGAATATCGGCCTCGTGGCGGATGAATTTCAGCATCGCCGCTTCCATTTCGCCGCCTTCCATCTGGCCATGGCCGATGATGATGCGGGCGTCAGGCACCAGCTGCTGAATCTTGTCGGCCTGCTCCTGAATGTCCGTCACGCGGTTGTGCACGAAATAGACCTGGCCCTCGCGTGAAGCTCGCGCAAGATCGCAAGCTTGATGCGATTCGGGTCATAGCCCATGACTTCTGTCACAACGCTGCGACGGTCCTGCGGCGCGGTGGTGAGCGACGAAATATCGCGAATGCCGAGCATCGACATGTGCAGCGTTCGCGGGATCGGCGTGGCCGACATGGTGAGCACGTCGACCTGCATGCGCATCTGTTTTAGCCGTTCTTTGTGTGTGACGCCGAAGCGCTGCTCTTCGTCGATGATCACGAGGCCGAGTTCGGGAATTTTGACGTCTTTGCTGAGCAGCCGGTGCGTGCCGATGATGATATCGACCTGCCCGTCGGCCAGGTGCTTGGTGATGTCGCGGCTCTGCTTGGCGGTCTTAAATCGGCTGATGCTTTCGATGGCGAACGGGTAGCTGGCCATGCGGTTGCGGAAGCTGCGGTAGTGCTGCTCGGCGAGCACGGTGGTGGGCACGAGCACGGCGACCTGCTTGCCGGCCTCGACGGCTTTGAAGGCGGCGCGCATCGCCATTTCCGTTTTACCGTAGCCGACGTCGCCGCACAGCAGGCGGTCCATCGGGCGCGGGCGGATCATGTCGCCTTTGATTTCCTCGGCGGCCGTGACCTGGTCGTTCGTGGGCGTATACGGGAATTCGGCCTCAAACTCGCGCTGCCATTCGGTGTCGGGCGGAAAGGCGGTGCCGACCTCGGCGTTTCGGGCGGCCTGCACGTCGATCAGCTCCGCGGCCATGTCCATGACCGCTTCGGCGACTTTTTCTTTCTGCTTCTCCCACAGCCCGCTGCCGAGGCGGCTGAGCGTCGGGCTGCCGCTGAAGCCGCCGGCGTATTTCTGGATCAGGTTGATCCGCGCGGCCGGCACGTGCAGCGTGGCGTTCTCGGCGAAACGGAGCGTGAGGTATTCCTCGGTCTTCCCGTCCTTCTGCATCGTCTGCAGGCCGGTGAACTTGGCGATGCCGTGCGCGACGTGCACGACGTAATCGCCGACCTGCAGATCAAGAAACGAATCGACCGGCTTGGCGTTGATCACCCGCTTCGCGCGGCGGACCTCGAAGCGGTGAAACAGTTCGTGATGCCCCAGCACGGCGATCGGCCGATCCGTGTGATCGGCCCCTTCGCTTTGCGTGAGGTCGTAAACGAAGCCGCGGTGCAGGTAGCCGAGCGTCAGCACCACGCGGCCGCCGCCGGGCTGCTCGGCTTCGAGCATCTGCGCCAGGCGATCCTTCTCGCCTTCATTTTCGCAGAAAACGACGACGTCATTCGTGACCGCGATTTCGAGCAGTTCGCGAATGGCCTTCTTCGCTTCGGTCTCGAACTTCTGCATCGACTTCACCGGCAACGGCGTGCGCGGCGGCTCTTTGTCGATGCTGATCGGCAGACTCGTAAGGCCTTGGTCAAAGTCACTGAGTTCGAGCACGGCGAAGTCGCTGACGTGCTTGAGCAACGCCGTCAGCGGGTAGATGCCGCGTTGATCAGGCACGCGATCGAGATAGCTCTTGGCCTGCTCCTGAATTTCCAGTGGCTGGTGCAGGACGACGATCGTTTCGCGGCTCAGGTAACTCAGCAGGTGCGTCTGCTGCGTAGTGACTTTGATTTGGCCTTTGATGTCGACGAGGTGAACGTCCTGGAGTGTTTCGCCGGAGCCGAGGGTGTCGATGTCAAAGCGGTTGATGCTTTCAACCTGGTCGCCGAAGAAGTCGATGCGGACGGGCAGGCCGAGCACTTCAGAGCCTTCGAATTCGCCGGGCAGGTAGACGTCGACAATGCCGCCGCGGACGGCGAAGTCGCCGGGAACTTCGCACTGGTCGACGCGGTTGTAGCCGTGCTCGGCGAGCCAGACGACGAGCTTTTCCGGCTCGGTCGTCATGCCCTTGCCGACGTGCCGCGTGAGGTGTTTCAACTCATCACGCGCCGGCACGGGCTGCATGAGCGACTGGACGGCGACGACCATCGCCTGCGGCTGTTTTCCGCTGGCGAGTTGCTGCACGCGGCGCATGCGGTCGCTGGCCTGTTCTTCGCTGACGCGGCCCATGCCGCCGGTGACGTCGAGGCCGGGCAGAACGATCGGCCGTGCGCCGGTGAACAGTTCGATGTCATCGGCGACGTCGTCGGCTTCGTCGAGATGGCCGCAGATGAAAAGCACCGGCCGATCGAGGCGGTTTGAGATCGAGCTGACCACCGCCGACGCCGCCGAACCCCACACGCCGTACGCCGCCGCGATGCGATTGGCCGTCAGCTGTTCGCCGAGCGCGTGCAGTTCCGGCGCATTGAGCAGCCGCCCAACGGCGTTGGGATGGGTCTTCGTCATGCGGTGATTGTAGACGTAATCGGCCGGAATTTCACCGCACGCGGCGGGCGGTATACGCGGCCAAGCCGTATTCCGCGCCGTCGTGCGCGTAGGTCACAAGATCGTCCACCTCGGCGTACCGCGGCACGCCCTTGCGGAGCGACAGCACCCATTCGACCGGGCTGCTGAAGGTCACATCGGTCACGCCGTCGCCGTCGAGATCGACGAGCGAACCGTAGCCGCCGGCGATACCGGTCGCGCAGACGTAAGTCGTCCCCGCCACGCGCCCGAGCACGCTGGCGTAGTTGTACTTCTTCACCGAAAGCGTCCGCTGGACGGCAAGCCCGTCGGCCTCGCCGGCCTTTTGGGTGTAGATGAAGACCGACATCGACGACGCCCCGCTGCGCGTGGCCAGCAGCGGCTTGTAGTTGCCGGTCGCGCCTTCGATGATCGTGCCGCTGTCGCTGATCGTGGAAGCTTTGTCCGTCAGCAGATAGTTCAGCGAATCGCCGCCCGTCGTGTACGCGGTGCTGGCGCACGCGTGGTGGCGATGCTCGTCTGGAGTGCCGTGCCGTCATTCACGAGCAGTGGCAGCGTCACGCCAACCTGTGAAGCGGTGGTGGAGACGGTCATCAGCACGCCGTCGCGGGTGATGGTGAGCGTCTGGTACATGGTCGGATAGCTCGACGAGTTTGGTTTGTATACGACGCTGACGCGGGTGAGTTCTGCGGTGGTCAGTTCGCGGAAAACTCCGCGGTGTAGATCGACGCGAGTTCGGCCACCCGTCGCCACGTGCCGTTGACCTGTACGGCCGGCGCGAGGCTGAAGGCGAGCTGGGTGTCGGGGTCTTCGCCGGTCATCGTGCCGAGGCGGCTGTCCCAGCCGGCCTCGCTGACGCGGGTGACGCCGAGCTGCGTCCAGTACTGTTCGTAGTTGATTTCGGTCTGGCCACGCAGGGCCGCGTTGATCTGCACACCGCCGGCGTCGGCGACGGCGGTGGCGTAGTCGCCGTCAGTCTTAAGCGCGTACCCGCCGGTTTCGCTGGGCATTGCCTGTTCGCCGAGGGCGGGCCGCCATTCTTCGACCAGTTCGGACAGGTGAAGAATCATGTAGCCGTTGTAATTTGTCAGGCCGCTGTAGTCGGCGTAGCCGCGCTGCTCGGTCGGGCTGAATTCATTTTTGGTGACTTGGTACAGGCCGCTGCTGGTCTGCCAGCGGTCGGTCGATTCGATCGCCAGCGAAGCGGCACGGTGGAACTTCGCGGCCGTATCGGCGTAACCCTGTGCGGCAAGCACGCGCCTGGCGATCAAAACTCACGGCAGCGACAAGATCATTCCAGACATGGTTCGCACTGCGGCCGGTGTTGCTGACCTGGCCGGTCGGGTCGATCAAATAGAGACCGGCGGTATTCCCTTTCATGACGGCCGTCTGAATCGCCGAGGCCGACGCACCGTTGTAACCGCTGGTGACCAGCGACATCAGGTTCGCGCGGGCGGCATAGTCGTACGCGATGGTGTCCGGGTCGCTGGTGTTGTCTTCGTACTGACTGAGCGAGTTGCTGGCGAAGCATTGCGCCTGCGTGGTGTTCCAGGAGTCTTCGATGAAATTCACGGCCGTGCTGCGGCTGATCGCGCCGACGCCATAAAGCGCCCAGGCACCTTTCATGGCGTAAGTGGTCCAGTTCCAGTCCAGGCCTTGCAGCGTCTGGCTGAACGGCGTCGCCATGCGGCCAAGCCAGGCGCTGGCGAGCGAACTGCGGACCAGCGGCGACAGGTTCTTGTACGCCTTGGCCATCGGGAACAGATAAAACTCGCCGTGCTCGTCGGGGATGCTGCTCAACCCCTTCGAGTAGCTGGCGGTCGCCCAGTTCATCGCGCTCACCGCCGACGACAGCAGGTCCGTCGCCAGGCCGTTGGCGATCAACGTCGACGCGGCATACGCGTAGTACGGCGTCGAGTACTGCACTTCGCGATTCATCACCGGGTCAATGATCGCGCCGCTGCTGTTCTGGTACTTCGAGATCGCCCGAACGGCGGATTCAAGCCGGCTGAGTAAATCCGATTTCGTCAGCCCGACGGCCGTAATGGACGTGGTGGC
Organism: Tepidisphaeraceae bacterium; assembly: GCA_049840775.1. Classification (GTDB taxonomy): domain Bacteria; phylum Planctomycetota; class Phycisphaerae; order Tepidisphaerales; family Tepidisphaeraceae; genus RYN-431. The sequence continues at coordinate 875,545 of JASGJJ010000005.1, read as the reverse complement.
CAGGTCGATCAGGTCTGTGGGCGTCGATGTGATGGAATCGACAGCCGAACTGGCCATCAGTCGGCGGCCTTCGAGGCCTTCGATGAGCGGAGCGCGGTAAGACAGAAACAAAACCTCTGCCGCACCGACACGGGCTGCGGCGTTAGAACGTCCCCTGTAGACAACACTGGTTGCCGTTCATGCTAGGCAGACGCCGCGCGCCGATACCGCTTTACATCAAATTTAGTCTTCTCATCAATTTTTAACGTCCTGCCGAGCGTTCGGCGACACTGGCGGCGTGGGCATCGAGCTGCTCGGCGGCGGCCAGAGTCGTGATCGCGGGCGCGTCGGCGGAAAGCGACGCCTCGTCGTAAGTTACGACGCTCGTCCGCTTCATAAACTCATAAACGCTAACGCCCGAAGCGAACCGTGCCGTGGTATTCGTCGGCAGACAGTGGCTCGGGCCTGCGACATAATCGCCCGCTGCCACCGGCGACCAGGGGCCGACGTAAATCGCGCCGGCGTGGCGCAGCTTCTTCAGCACGGCGTCGTTGTCATTTGTTTGTAAGCTCACGTGCTCGCACGCCACAACATTGGCGATTTCGATCAGCTCGTCCATCGACTGGCCGACGACGATCATGCTGTCTTCGGCGAGTGCGCGTTCGATCGCCGGGATGCGGCCGCGCATTCGCGGTCTGCCGCGTGATTTCCGCCAGCACTCGGTCGGCCAGCGGACGGCTGGTCGTCAGCAGGAAGCACGAGCCCGGATCGTGCTCGGCCTGGGCGATGAGGTCGGCGGCGACGAATGCCGCGTTCGCCGAATCGTCCGCGAGCGTGAGAATCTCGCTCGGCCCGAGAAAGCCGTCCACGCCGACCGCCCCACTCACGGCCCGCTTGGCGAGCTGCACATAATCATTGCCCGGCCCGACGATCTTATCGACGGCCGGCACCGTCTTTGTGCCGAACGCCAAGGCTGCCACGGCGGGTGCGCCACGCCCATCCGGTACATTTCCTTGATGCCGACCGCATGCGCAGTGGCGAGCACGACATCGGTGCCGCCGAACTTGCTCGGCGGCGTACAGACGACGACCCGCTTCACCCCGGCCACCATCGCCGGCACGGCCAGCATGATCAGGCTCGACGGGTAAGACGCCTTTCCGCCCGGGAAATAAACGCCGACGGAATCCAGTGGCGTGAACCGCAGCTTCAACTCCAGGCCGCCACGATTCAAGGGCGTCGGGTCGCTCGGCAGAACGTGAGATTGGTATTCACGCACCTGTGCGATCGACCGATCAATCGCGGCCTTCAATTCCGGCGCGATTCGCGAGTGAGCAGCAGCCATTTCATCGGTGGTGACCTTCAACTTCGAAAGTTCGAACGCGGGATCATCGAACTTTTGCGCCGCTTCGACCAAGGCCGCATCGCCGCGTGCCGCGACGTCGGCGAGCAGCGTGTTGACGACTTTCAGCTTTTCCGCGCGTCCGCCGGTACCCAGCGCGAGGCCGGCCGGATCAAGGCGAAGGCGGGCGATCAGCGCATTGATGCGGGCCGTGTCGGCGGCGTCGGCCAAATTCAGCAGCGGAATCATCGCGGCGATGGTAGGGATGACAGGCGGGCGGTCAATCGTTAGCCTCCCGGCATGTCGCGTGTTTTGCTGCTGCACGAGCCGAATCTCTCCTTCGAGCCCCGCCGGCTGGTGACTCTGCTCGCCGAGCGTTTGCCGGACGCCCAGACCGTCCCGCTCTGGCCGCAGCAGGTCGTGCCGACGATTTTCCGCCTGAACCGCCAGACCGACCGGCCGGCACTGGTTCACGCGTTCGGCAAAAAGGCGCTGGCGGTCGCGTTGATGTCCGGCGTCGACGTGCTGTACTCCGCCACCGGTTTGCCGACACGCAGCGACGTCGCCTGGCTGCGGGCGGCGATGAAATACCGCAGCGTCAAAATTGCCTGTTCGAGTGATGCCGAGCGGCGCACCTGGGTAACGAACGGCGTTCCCGCCGACCGCTGCCGACTGGTTCGTCCTGGCGTTTCCATCGCGAATTCCAGCGACACCCGCACGGCCGCCCGGCAGCAATTCGGGTACACCGAAAGCGACCGCGTCATTTTCATGCCCTTGCCCTTCGACCCAAAGCCGCGATCGACGGCGCTTTGGACGGGAAATCTGCTGAACATCATGGACGAGCGGACGCAAACGCTCGCCTGGAGCGACGGCGGCCGCGCCGGCGTGCAGCGGCTGAACGCGCTGCGTGACCGCCTGATGATGCCCCAGGCCGCCAAGGTGGTAACGGACGACAGCCCTGCCGCGGGTTTCGCCGCCGCCGATGTGGTGTTGTTCGCGCCGCGCACCGATTTCACCAACGCTCATCGCCATGGCGATGGCGGCGGGCCGGCCGATCGTCGCGCCGGCGACCGCGCAGGTTTGTGAACTGCTGGAAGACCGCCACACCGCCCTGCTGTCGAGCGGGCAGACGCCGAATCAAGTCGCCCAGCGGGTGATCGACGCACTCAATGACGCCGAACTGTCTCGCAAATTGGCCGACCGTGCGCGGGCGGAGGCGTACGACTATTTCCTGCAATCGCGACTGGTGAGCGATTTCCGCACGATCTACGCCGGTAAGGCTGCGGCGGAAACGGCGACGACCGGCGAGCGATTGTCGCTGCCGGTCGTCGGGTAGATTGATTCGATTCGACCGGCTCAGGCCGCTTCGAGTGCGCGGGCTTTGCGGGCGTCGCGGAACGACTTGATGCAGAACGCCAAGGCCGCCGCACAGAGCACCGCCATCGCCGCCAGCGAGGCGACCGCGACGGGGTTAGCGCCGCCGCGGATCAGCCCCGGCACGAGTCGGCCGAGCGCCGCCAGCGTCCCCAGCAGCGCGAGCGCCGCCAGCGCGTGCATGAAATGTTTCCGCATGTTCGGCATCGCCAGTGACAGCACGCCGAGCAGTTCGAACACCGTGCCGACAAAAAACGGAATCAGTGCGGTGTAAGCGTGTTTGCCTTCGGACAAGCCATGCCCGAACCCGGCCAGGCCGACAATGGAAAGCAAGGCACCGATGACAATAGCGATCTTGGGCATGTTCATAGTTAAAGCTCCGCGGGTTGTGTCGTTTGAACTTGTACGGCCGGCGGCTCGGCGGCGGTCGATTTTTTCGCGAACGGGTTAAAGATAAACGCCGCCGCCGCGATCATGCACACGAAGCCGGCCGCGTGGTTCCAGGCGAGTTTCTCTTTCAGGAAAATGACCGAAAACGCGCCAAATACCAGCAGCGTGATGATCTCCTGCATGATCTTCAGCTGCGCCGTTTGAAAGCCGTGAACATCGCTACCGATCCGATTCGCCGGCACGGCAAAACAGTACTCGACCAGCGCAATGCCCCAACTGAACAGAATGATCACCCACATCGGCTGGGCGTGATTCGGGAAGAACTTCAAATGGCCGTACCAGGCGAAAGTCATGAAGACGTTCGACAGGCAAAGCAGCAGGATCGTCCACATCGCTTAGCTCTCCTGAGACTGCCACTTCGCGAGTAATTTGTGCTGAGTCAGATCGAACTGCAGCGGCGTGATGGTCGTGTAGCCGTCACGCAGGAAGGCGACATCGGTGTCGGCATCGGTGTCGCCGAGTTTGAAGACGCTGTTGTTCCAGAAGTACGGCCGGCCGCGCGGGTCTTCGCGGCGTTCGTAGGTGTCGACCCACGGCCGCGTGCACTGGCGGCAATATTTCAAGCCGTTGGAGCGTTCGCCGGCTTTAATGGCGGGCAGATTGACACTGACGACATCGCCCGGTGCCAGGCCGCGGTCTAGCAGGTCGCGGATGGCGAGCATCGTGCCGCGCGCCGCGCCGGCGTAGTCGGGCTCGATGTCGCGTTTGAGCAGCAGCGAGGTCGCCACGGCCGGCAGCCCGAGGAACGCCGCCTCGATCGCCGCCGCCACTGTGCCGCTGTAGATCACATTGATGCCGACATTCGCCCCGCTGTTAATGCCGCTAACGACGAGGTCGGGCTTACGCGGCAGCAATTGATTGACGGCGAGTTTCACGCAATCCGCCGGCCGCCCGTCGACGGCGATGCCCTGCACGCCCTCGGCCATCGTGTATTTGCTCGTCAGCAGCGGCGTGCTCAGCGTGATGCCGTGGCCGGTCGCGCTTTGGACGGTTTCCGGCGCGATGACGTGCACTTCGCCGAGCTCGGTGAGCGCGTGATACATCGCCAGAATGCCCGGCGCACTGATGCCGTCGTCGTTGGTCAGCAGGATTAGCACACAAAAGATTGTCGAGTGTCGAGCGTCGAATGTCGAATCGCAGACGTGTGGCAATTCGCGGCAAGACCTTAGCGGCCTCGCTCGCGAGGCCATGCTTTCCTACGATTGAGTCATGCTCCGCCTCACGCGTAACCAGTCTCGTGAAGTCGACCGCATCGCGATCGAGGAATTCGGCATTCCGGGCATCGTGCTGATGGAAAACGCCGCCCGCTCCGCGGTTGACGCGATGGTCGATTTACTGACGCCGGGCAAACTTGTCGGCATCGTCTGCGGCGGCGGTAATAACGGCGGCGACGGTTTCGCCGTGGCCCGGCACCTGATCAACCGCGGGCATAACGTTCAGGTCTACATCGATTACGAACTCGACAAACTCCGCGGGGATGCGGCCATCAATTTCCACATTCTCCGCAACACCGGCGTGCCGCTGCGCTGGAGCGGGCGAAATGCGGGCCTACTTCAAGCCCGAGGCCGGCTCGTTTGACGTGACGATCGACGCCCTCTTCGGCACCGGGCTGAGCCGGCCGATTCAAGGCTTTACGGCGGAAATCGTCGCCCGCATGGCGGCCCGGGAACCGCCGTTCCGGGGCGTGATCGTCAGCATGGACATTCCGTCGGGCCTGGACTGCGACACCGGCCGGCCGCTCGGGCCGTGCGTCCGGGCGGACCGAACCATCACCTTCGCGACGGGAAAAGCCGGTTTCGCCGAGCCGGACGCCCAAAACTTTACCGGCCAAGTGGTTGTGGCGGACATTGGTGTGCCTCGGGAGGTCATCAAACTCGCCGCCGCCTCGCCGCCGTAATTCGGGGCTGCTCGCCGATTTGACGTCACTCTCGTATACTCTTTTGCTCTTTTCGAGAGGACTTTGATGCTCGCCGGTGCCATGACTGCCTTGATCACTCCCTTCCGCGACGGCCAAGTCGATTTCGGCCGTCTGGCCGAGCAAGTGGAGCGCCAGATCAAAGGCGGCATCAGCGCGGTCGTGCCGGTCGGCACGACCGGCGAATCGCCGACGGTCTCGTTCGACGAACACGTCGACATCATCGAACACACCGTCAAAGTCTCCAACGGCCGCACGAAGGTCATTGCCGGCACTGGCGCCAACGCCACCACTGAAGCCGTCGAACTGCACCGCCACGCGAAGGAAGTCGGCGCCGACGCGTGCCTGAGCGTCAACCCGTACTACAACAAGCCGACGCAGGAAGGCCTGTACCGGCACTTCATGACGCTCAGCGACACGGTCGACCTGCCGATCGTGCTCTACAATATCCCCGGCCGCACCGGCATCACGATGAGCGCCGCCACCGTTGCCCGGCTGCACAAGAGCGGCAATTTCATCGCCATCAAGGAAGCCACCGGCAGCCTCGACCTGGCCAGCGAAATCCGCACGCTCTGCGACATCACCGTCCTCAGCGGCGACGACTCGCTGACGCTGCCGCTCATGAGCATCGGCGCGACGGGCGTGATCAGCGTGCTGTCGAACCTGCTGCCGGACGTGGTGACGAGCCTCGTCGCTAAGTTCCGCCGCGGCGACCTGGCCGGGGCGGAAGAGCTTCACCGCAAGCATTTCCAACTGACGCGATCGCTGTTCTTAGACGGCAACCCGGCCGGCATCAAGTGCGCGATGCAGTTGGCCGGCCTCGACACCGGCGACATGCGGCTGCCGATCGTTGAAGTCAGCGACGACACGCGAACCATCATCGCCGGCCACCTGAAGGCACTGGGAATCGTGCAATGACCCGGCTGTGTGTGCCGATCGTCGTCAAAGACGTCGCCCGCGCCATCGCCGACGCCGCCAAGGCCGCCGAAGTTGGCGCGGACTTGGTCGAACTGCGGATCGACGACATGACGGATGCCGACGCGGTGGCGTCGCTCGTCAAAGCCGTCGCGCTGCCGGCGGTCGTCACCTGCCGCTCGCCCGCCGAGGGCGGCACGTCGGCGTTGCCCGACGCGCAACGGCTCGGCCTGTTGATCGCCGCCGCCGAGGCCGGGGCGAGTTACGTCGACATCGAATGGGCCACCGTGAGTGAAAACGGCTGGCTCGGCCCGAAAGCGCCGCGGTCCAAACGGGCCGGCTGGATTTATTCGTCGCACGATTTCGAGACCCGCCCCGCCAAGCTCACCGGCCTCGTTGCCGATTTGGCCGAGTCGGCGTGCGACGTCTCCAAGATCGTCTGGCGGGCCCGCAGCGTCCGCGACAACCTCGAAGCCTTCGAAATCCTGCTCGCCAAACACAAGCCGACGGTAGCGATCTGCATGGGCGAGGCCGGGCTCATCAGCCGCGTGCTGGCGAAAAAATTCGGGGCTTTGCTGACCTTCGCGCCACTCGATGCTTCGGGAAGCACCGCGCCCGGCCAAGTGCCCGTGGCCGCGGTGAAATCGCTCTACCGCTGGGACGCACAAAAGCCCGACACGAAAGTCTACGGCGTCGTCGGTTCGCCCGTCGGGCATTCGATGTCGCCGGCGATTCACAACGCGTCCTTTGACGCCATCGGCTTCGACGGCGTCTACGTGCCACTGCTCGTCGAGCCGGGCTATGAATCGTTCAAGGCGTTCATGGAAACGTTCGTTCCCTTCGACGCATTGCACCTCAGCGGCCTGAGCGTGACGATTCCTCACAAGGAAAACGCGCTCCGCTATCTCAAAGAAAAAGGGGGGGCCGTCGACCCGCTGGCCGAGCGGATCGGGGCGGTGAATACGATCGTCATCGACCGCGCGAACGGCCGTGCGCTCAGCGGCTTCAGCAGCGACCACGCCGCGATTCTCGACAGCATCACAGCCGCACTCGGCATCACCCGGGATGACTTGGCCGGCAAACGCGTGGCCGTGCTCGGCGCGGGCGGCACCGGCCGCACCGCCGTCGCCGGTTTGGCCGAGTGCGGGGCGACCGTCGTCGTTTACAACCGCACGATGGAGCGTGCCGAAGCCCTGGCCGCCGAGTTCAACGGCCGGCGCGGGAAGGTCGTCGCAGCGAAGTTCGAAAAACTCTGTGACTCCTGCTGCGAAATCTTCATCAACACCACCAGCGTCGGCATGACGCCGAACGTCGACGCCTCACCGATCGACGGCACGGGCCTGGAATTGAATTCGTCTCATCTCGTCTTCGACACGATTTACACGCCGGAGACGACAAAACTCCTCGCCACCGCGAAGGCGGCCGGGGCGAAGACGATCGGCGGTGCCGAAATGTTCGTCCGCCAAGCCGCGGCACAGTTCGAAGCCTGGACGTGCCAACCCGCACCCCGCGACCTCATGCGGCGTGTGCTCGATAACCGGCTCGGGCAGAAAAAATAGCCACGGATGAACACTGATGAACACGGATAAGAAAAGAAGATGAACCACAGATTTCTCAGATGACACAGATTAAAAGATCAGATTTTCAATCTGTGTCATCTGTGGTCTATTTCTCTCTTTTTATCCGTGTTCATCAGTGTTCATCCGTGGCTCATTCCCTTATCCGACTTGTGCCAGCGGAATTGAATCGCCGAAGCGGTCGATGAGTGCTTTTCTCAAGTGTCGATAGACTGGCTGCTCCAGTTGCGGGTCTTGATCGAGCAATTGTGTGGCGTCGTCTCGGGCCACCTTCAGCAGCTCCATTTCCTGAGAAATGTCGGCCAATTTCAGCTCCGGCAGGCCGTGCTGGGCGGTGCCGAAGAATTGGCCGGGGCCGCGGAGTTGGAGGTCCATTTCGCTGATCTCAAAGCCACTGGTCGTTTGAACCATCGCTTCCAGGCGTGCGACGGCGTCGGGTGTTTCGGCGTCTGAAATCAGGATGCACGTGCTCGCGTGTTCGCCACGCCCCACGCGGCCGCGGAGCTGGTGGAGTTGGCTCAGGCCGAAGCGTTCGGCGCTTTCGATGACGATGGTGGTGCTGTTCGGCACGTCGATGCCGACCTCGATCACCGTCGTCGCCAGCAACACGTCGAGCTGACGATCGCGGAACGCCAGCATCACGGCGTCACGCTCTTCCGCAGGCATGCGGCCGTGGAGCGTGCCGAGCCGCAGCCCCGCGAGCGGGCCGTTCTTCAATCGCTCGGCGACGGCCATGAGGCTGGCGACGTCGGTACCGTCATTCGCATCAATTTGCGGCACGACCACGTACGCCTGCCGCCCGCCCTGTACCTGTTTTCGAACAAAGTTGTATGCCTCATTCGCGAGGTTTGACCGCACCCATTTCGTCACGATCGGCTGACGCCCGGGCGGCAGGTGCTCGATCGTGCTGACGTCAAAATCGGCGAAATAACTCAGTGCCAGCGTCCGCGGGATCGGCGTGGCGGTCATCACGAGGTAGTGCGGCGACAGGCCTTTATCTTTAAGCACTTTTCGCTGCTGCACGCCGAGCTTGTGTTGTTCGTCGATGACGATGAGGCCGAGGTTGGCGAACTCGATGTCTTGCTGGATCAGCGCCTGCGTGCCGACGGCGATGTGGACGTCGCCGTCGGCGAGCGTTCGCAGTTTGGCGGCTTTGTCCTTCGCCCGTTTGCTGCGGCCGGTAAACAGTTCCAGTCGCACGTTCGAGCCGGATAAAAGCTTGTTGAGCGTGAGGAAATGCTGCTCGGCGAGCACTTCGGTCGGCGCGAGCATGGCGGCCTGCATTTTGTTGGCGACGGCGGTCAGCATCGCGTGGGCCGCGACGATCGTCTTGCCGCTGCCGACGTCGCCCTGCAGCAGCCGATTCATCGCCCGGCCGCTACGGAGGTCGCGTGAAATGTCGTACGCGGCCCGGAGTTGGTCGTCGGTCATCTCGAACGGGAAACGGGCACGAATGCGTTCGTCGAGCGTCTTATCGAGCCGCAGCACCGGCGCACTGAATCGGCCGTCGCGGATGCGCCGACTCAGACCGAAGCCGAGTTGCACGAGCATCAGCTCGTCGTAGACAAGCCGGCGTCGGGCGGCCGCGGCTTCGCGTTCGCCGTTCGGCGTGTGCATGAGTCGATACGCCTGCCGCCGCGGCATGAGTTGGCGGCGTTTGAGCAAGTCGTCGTCAAACCATTCGTGAACGTCTTCGAGCAGGCGCTCGAGTGAATCGCGGATGATCTTGGCGATGGCGTCGCTCTTGAGCGCGCTGCTGGCCGGGTAGATCGGTTTGTAGCGGGACGGGTCGATGGTCGGCGTTTCGGTTTCGACGATCCGGTGCTTGGGGTTCGCCATCGATGGGATGCCGCGATAGAACTTCACCTTACCTTTGAGTTGAAGTGTCATGCCCGGATGGATGCTGCGGCGAAGGTAGCTGCCGTTGAACCAGACGGCGGACAGCCGGCCGGTGTCGTCCTGTAGGGTTGCTTCAAAGCGGGCACGCGGCCGGGCAGCGATGTAGTCGACCGCCAAGACTTCGCCGCGGACGTTTTGGGTCGGCCCTTCGATGAGTTCGCTGATCGGGCGTTCGCTGAGTTCGAGTTCGTAGCGGCTCGGGAAATACTCCACGAGGTCGTGCGGCGTGACGACGCCGAGCTTGGCCAGCGCCGCCGCTTTGGCCGGCCCGACGCCGGAGAAGTTTTCGAGTGGCAGGTGTTCGCTCAATCCGGTGGCCATATTACGCGTTTTTTCCGCACGACTCGACCGCCATCGAAGTTGCGGCCATGATGCGTCGCGACTGACAATGACGACCGCCGAGCTACAACGTCTGGACCGCCAATACGTCTGGCACCCGTTCACGCACATGAAACTCTGGCTGGCGGACGACCCGCTGGTCATCACGCACGGCCAGGGCGTTTACGTCATCGACTCCGACGGCCAACGCTACCTCGACGGCACCAGTTCGCTCTGGTGCAACGTCCACGGCCATCGCGTGCCGAAAATTGACCAGGCCATTCGCGACCAGCTCGACAAAATCGCCCACAGCACTCTGCTGGGCCTGGCGAATGAAATGGCGACGGTCCTGGCGGAACGGCTCGTCAAAATCGCCCCGCCCGGGCTGACGAAAGTCTTCTACAGCGACAGCGGCGCGACCGCCACCGAGGCCGCCTTTAAGATGGCGGTGCAATACTGGTGGAACCAAGGCCGGCCGGAAAAGTGTGAGTTCGTCGGCGTCGAAGAAGGCTACCACGGCGACACCGTCGGCGGCATGAGCGTCGGGCGGACGACGGCGTTCCACAAGCCGTACTGGCCGCTGCTTTTTAAGACGCACTTCACGCCCGCCCCGGCCGATTTCCGGTCGGACAAATCCGCCGATGAAGTCGCCGCAGGTGCCTTGGCGCAGCTGCGAAATTTGTTGCAAAACAATTGCAATCGCATTGCCGCCGTCGCCGTCGAGCCGCTGGTCATGGGGGCGGCCGGGATGGTCGTTTATTCGCCGAGTTATCTGGCCGGCGTGCGGGCGCTTTGTGACGAATTTGACGTGCTGATGATCGCCGACGAAGTGGCCACCGGCTTCGGGCGAACCGGCAAGATGTTCGCCTGCGAACACGCCGACATCACGCCCGATTTTCTCTGCCTCGGCAAGGGCATCACGGGCGGTTACCTGCCGCTCGCGGCCACGCTGACGACGCAGAAAATCTTCGACGCCTTCCTCGGCGACCCGTGGGAAGCCAAGACGTTTTTCCACGGCCACACCTACACCGGCAACCCGCTGGCGGCGGCGGCGGCGCTCGCGTCGCTCGATCTGTTCGAAGAAACCAATCTGCTCGCACATGTCCGCCTGACGTCTCAAATCGTTCGCCGTGAGTTGTCGGCGTTGGAGTCGCTGCCGGTCGTCGGCGACGTTCGGCAGTGCGGGTTCATGGTCGGCGTAGAACTCGTCGCCGATCGCAAGACGGCCAAACCGTTTGACCCGAAACTGCGTGTCGGCGCCGCCCTCTGCCAGCGTCTTCGCAAGCACGGCGTCCTGGTGCGGCCGCTGGGGGATACGATCGTTATCAACCCGCCGCTGGTGACCTCCGCCGACGAGTGGCGGCTCATCGTCAACGCGCTGAAAGAGGAAATTCTCGCCTCGGCCGATACATTGGCGTCGGCTGCCGCGGTCGCCGTGCGTGGCGACGAACAGGTCGCCGGAGATTATTGATGCCCAAGCGCCTGCTCATTCTCGCCCTGCTTGCCGCCGGCTGTGCGTCGACCGGGTCTACCGCCACGCCCGCCGCCCGCAAGACCACTGGCGGCGCGCTCGATCTGGCGATCAACGGCGACGGCTACTTCATCGTCGAAACCACCGCCGGCGGTTTCCTGTTCACCCGCGACGGCCAACTCATGGTTTCGGCCAGCGCGGAACTGGCGAACGTCGACGGCTATCGCCTCTACCCGCCGATCGCCATCCCGCCCGGCGGCGGCACGATTTCGGTCACCGCCGACGGCGTCGTCCGCCGCGTCATCCCGGACGGCCCGACCGAAATCGTCGGGCAGATCATCCTCTCACGCTTCAAAGAAAACGCCCGCCTGGAGCACGACGGCCCCTACTTCATGCCGACCGACGCCAGCGGCGACCCGATCACCGGCAAACCCGGCACGAAGGGCCTGGGCACGCTGCTGATCGGCCAACTGGAACAGTAAATGTCGTCCGTCATTCCGCGCATCACGACGCCCGGCGTCTTCGTCACCGCGACCGACACCGAAGTCGGCAAAACCGTCATTGCCTGCGGCATCGCGTGGTCAATGCGGCAGGCGGGGCTGCGTGTCGGCGTGCTGAAGCCGGTCGCCACGGGCTGCCCGAAACGCCGCGAGGGATTGGTGAGCGAAGACGCCGAACTGCTGGCGGCCGCGAGTGATACCGATCAACCGTTGGACTTGATCTGCCCGAATCGTTACGCCGAGCCGATTTCGCCGTCCGTCGCCGCCCGCCGTGAGGGCCGGCCGATTGACGACGAGGCGATCGCCCGCAGCGTTCGCCTGGCGGGGCCGGTCGACGCGTGGGTGATCGAAGGCGCCGGCGGCGTACTCACGCCGGTCGACGAACAGCGAACCATGCGCGATCTCATCGCCGCGTTCGGCCTGCCTGCCGTCGTCGTCGCCCGGCCGAATCTCGGCACGATCAACCACACGCTGCTCTCAATCGAAGCACTCCGGAATGCGGGCATTCACGTGGCGGGCGTGGTGATCAATCGCTACCCGCCGGACACCGCCGGCACCGCCGAAGAGACCGCCGCCGCCGAAATCGAACGCCTCGGCCGCGTGCCGATCCTGGCGATCGTGCCCGACGAAAAGTGGACCCCACCCGCCCCGCCGCCGGGGGCGATTTCGTCGCTCGGGCGAGTGAATTGGGTGCCGCGACGGTTAGGGGAATTCTGAATCTTGGATGGTTCGGTCCGCATGGATCGCGCCGCATCGCCACGCTGCAGTGCAGCTGCTGATTCTCCGCTTTTGAATCGACAGATCAGCAGCTGCGCTGCAGCGTGGCGGTGTTCTTGATCGCGCCTTACGATGCTTCGCGATGTCAAAGCTCGTTCCGTTCGTGAAATTGAAAGACGCCAGCACCTACCGCGCCTGCCGGTGGGACATGCGGACAGACCATGAGTCGCGGGAGTATTGGGTCGCTTTTTTCAAAAAGCACGTCCATACGATCCTGAACCTCGGCTTCGAAATGGCGATCGCCCGGAACCAGCCGGCCGAACCGGTGCGGGAACGTATGGCGGCGTGCGTGAAGGCGTTCAACGCACGGTTCGACGCCTTCAACGCCAACCCGCAGTATGACAAGCCGGTGACGATCCTGACGCTCGACGAATGGCGCGACGGCCTGATCCGCGAGCACGGCTTTGTCGACCCGTTCGAAGACCTCAAAAACCGCGAAAACGCCGGCGTCATCGGCCTGCTGCCCAAGGTCTGCCGCCAGCACGACGCGATGGAAGGCACGGAACTGTTTCAAGCCGTCGTGGAAGGCGTCTTCGCGGGCAACATCTTCGACATGGGGGCGGCCGGCAGTGCACAGCTGCTGCTGGACGGCAAGCTCGATTTCTTCGAAACCCGCAAAAAACTCCCCGCCCGCCCGTGGCTGGTCGACAGCTTCGACGCCTTCGCCGACAAGGCGAAAGTCGGCTGGAAAAAGGCGGTCTTCTTCGTCGACAATGCCGGCAGCGATTTCGTACTCGGTGCCGTGCCGATGATGCGCTACCTCGCCCGCCGCGGCGCGAAAGTGGTGCTCGCCTGCAACGAACGACCGACGTTGAATGACATGACGTTTTACGACGTCCAGAACTGGTGGCCGAAGATCCTGGAGGCCGAGCCCTCCATCGCAGAACTTCCGATCCAGATCGTCAGCACCGGCACGAGCGAGCCGTTAATCGATCTTCTCGCCGTTTCACCGGAATTGAATGACGCCGCCGCCGACGCGGATCTGGTCATCATGGAAGGCATGGGCCGGGGCGTGGAAAGCAACCTCGACGCCGACTTCGCGTGCGACGCCGCCAACCTCGCCATGATCAAAGATCACATCGTCGCCAAGCGGCTGAACGGCAAGTTGTACGACGTGGTCTGCCGGTTCAGGTGAAGGGAAAGTGGATGGTTGATAGTGGATAGTGGATAGAAAAGACCCGAAGATTCTGAATTTTCTTCAACTATCAACCATCAACTATCCACCATCAACTCTCTTCCAACACTTTGACCGCCGGGCGAGCGTCGTTTATCGTGCCCGGTTCGCGCGAGGGCCGCACTGGGCGGATCGGGCGACACATAATTACGAGGGCCAATCGTGGCAAAAAAGAAACGACCCGCACCGTCGGCCAAAAAAGCCGTCGCCGCTCCGAAGAAGAAAACCCCGTCGGCCGCCAGCGGCCCGATGAATGTCGACCTGCTCGAAGAAATCGTCCGGCTGATGTCGGCGAATGATCTCAACACCGTCGACCTGCGTGACGGCGACAAGCGCGTCGTCCTGCGTCGCGGCGCGGTCGTCGCTGCCGCCCCGGTTTACGCGGCCCCCGCCGCCCCGGTCGCGGCTCCGGCCGCCACGGTCGCGGCAACGCCCGCCGGTGCCGTCACCGCCCCGGCCGCCGCGAACGACGACGCCGGCCTGGTCGCCATCAAGAGCCCGATGGTCGGCACCTTCTACGCCAAGCCGTCCCCCGAGGCCAAGCCGTTCGTGAGCGTCGGCAGCGTCGTCGGCGATGACACCGACGTCTGCGTCATCGAGGCGATGAAGGTCTTCAATAACATCAAGGCCGAAACCAAGGGGACGATCACGAAGGTCGTCGCCGAGGACGGCAAGCCCGTGGAATTCGGGCAGGTGTTGTTCCTCGTCAAGCCGTAACCCGGAGTCGCGGAATGGCCGAGCGCCGATCGCTCATTTTCAACACCCCCGACGACGTGGCCGCCGAAGTGAAGCGGCTGCGCGACGGCGGTTACGAAAAAGCGGGCCAGTGGAACCTGCCACAGGTCTGTTTCCATTGCGAAAAGTTGCTCGTTCAGGCCATGACCGGCCCCGCCGCCGACACGACGCCCGAGCAGACCGCCCGCCGGCCGATTCTCGATCAAATGTTGGCGACGAATCGGATTCCTGACGGCATCGTGTCGCCCGACCCGGCCGTGCCGCCCGCCGACACGCCGGCCTCGGCCGTCGACGACTTTTTGAAAACCCTCGACGCGTTCGAAGCCTTCACCGGCACGTTCGCCCCGCACCGGCTGTTCGGCAACATCAGCCCGCAGGAGCGGCGTCGGCACCAGATGATCCATTGCGCCCATCACCTGTCGTACCTGGTGCCGGCCAAAGATTGCTAAACCATGTTCTCCAAAATTCTGATCGCCAATCGCGGTGAAATCGCCCTTCGCGTCATCCGGGCCTGCAAAGAGCTCGGCATCCAGACGGTCTGTGTCTACAGCACCGCCGACAAAGACGCCGCCTACCTCAAACTCGCCGACCAGGCCATCTGCATCGGCGAAGGGCCGGCCGCCGATTCGTATCTGAACATTCCGCGTCTGATCAGCGCCGCTGAAATCTGCGACGTCGACGCGATTCACCCGGGTTACGGCTTCCTCGCCGAGAACGCCCACTTCGCCGAGGTCTGCCGCAGTTGCAAGATCGAATTCATCGGCCCGCCCGTTAGCGCGATGGCGGCCATCGGTGACAAGGTCGCCTGCAAAAAGCTCGCGAAAAAAGCCAAGGTGCCGACCGTCCCGGGCAGCGACGGCGAAGTCGAGGACGAAGAGCAGGCCGTCAAACTCTGCGAAGAAATCGGCTACCCCGTCATCATCAAAGCTGCCGCCGGCGGCGGCGGGCGCGGCATGCGCGTGGCGCACAACGAGGCCACACTCCGCAGCGGCATCAACCAGGTGCGCCTTGAAGCGGAGAAGGCGTTCAAGAACAGCACCGTCTTCATCGAACGCTTCATCCAGCGCGGCAAGCACGTCGAAGTGCAGATCATCGCCGACCAGCACGGCAACGCCGTCCATCTCTGGGAGCGCGACTGCACCATGCAGTGCCGCCACCAGAAGCTTGTCGAAGAATCGCCGTCCCCGATCCTCGACCAGAAGACCCGCGAAGCCGTTTGCGAAAGCGCCGTCCGCCTCGTCAAAGCGGCCGGCTATTACAACGCCGGCACGGTTGAGTACATCGTCGACGAAGACAAGAACTTCTACCTGCTGGAAGTAAACGCCCGCATTCAGGTCGAGCACCCGGTAACGGAAATGGTCACCGGCATTGACCTGATCAAGGAAATGATCCGCGTCGCCGCCGGCGAAAAGCTGAGCTTCACGCAGAAAGACGTCGTCCAGCGTGGTCACGCCATCGAGTGCCGCATCAACGCCGAAGACCCGGCCCGCAACTTCGCGCCGAGCCCCGGCACGATCAACGAACTTCGCCTGCCCGGCGGCATGGGCGTTCGCTGGGACAGCCACGTTTACGCCGGCTACAAAATCCCGCCGAACTACGACAGCATGATCGGCAAGCTGATCATCCACCGCCCCACGCGCGAAGAAGCCATCGCCACCATGAAGCGGGCGCTCAATGAGTTCCATGTCGACCCGATCCGCACGACCATCCCGTTGCAACTGCAGATCATGGACAACGAGAACTTCCGCAAAGGCGAAGTCGACACCGGCTTCGTCGAGCGCGTGATGCTCGCCAAATAAAACGATTCGCTCGCAAAGCTAATTCGCTTGATGGCGACAGCCATCATCGGTAGCTTACGTCCATAGTCATTTCGTGTTCATGCGAAAGTCTGACGTGGAGGGGAAAATGCGAGCGTCCGTTTTACTGCGTGCTGCCGTTCTTGCCGTTGCGATGTCTGTGCCCGTCTTCGCCGATGAAAAGGCGGCCAAGGAATACGTCGAGCAGGCCGCCCAGGCGATCGAGTCGAACGATAACGACACCGCCAAATCCAAGCTCGAACTGGCCGAGGCGGAATTGGAAGGCGTGACGGGCGGCGGTAAAGCGCCGATCGCCGGCCGCATCGAAGAACTCAAGGCCAAGATCAATCGTGCGACGCTGTCGGCCGACAAAGCGAAATACAAGCGTCAGCTCGACCGTGTCATGAAAGACGCCGAGGACTCGATCGGCAACCTTGTCACGTGGAGTGGTGCCGAAAGCGCCGCCAACGAACTCTTCGCGAACGAAGACGCCAAGGCCGCCCTCGGCGATGAACTGGTGGCCGCCCAGAAGAAATTCGCCACCTTCAAAAAGCTCAACACGAAGAAAGCGGAAGTCCAACTCAGCGAACAGGCCGAGGCGAACGTCAAAGAGCTCGAATCCGCCTGGGCGGAGAAAAAGCCCGCGATTCTGCAAGCCGAGTCGCCGAATGCGAAAGACGGCGCGATCGAAGACATGGACCGCGCGATCACGAGCGCCCGCCGGTCGCTGTCGCAATTCGGGCCGAAGTCGGATGCGAAGCTGGCGTTCGAGAAACGGATCGACAAAGTCGCCGCCGAGTACACGAAGATCGCGCTGGCCGACAAGGTGAAGGAAAAGGCCGAGGCGCTGACCCGGGCGTGGGATTCGTACAAAGACGATTTCGCCGGCTGGGAAGCCGAGGGTGAAGCGCTCACGCTCGCCAAATACGCCAGCGAGCAGAACGACAAAACCAGTGCCCTGAACTGCCCGAAGAGCCGCGAACTCATCAGCCGTGCGAACCAATGGCTGGACAATCGCAAGGACGACGAAGAGTTCCAAAAGCTGCAATCGGCCCCGGAAATCAAGGCGATTTACGACAAGATCCTCGGCGACCGCACGAAGGCCTGGGCGAAGATCGAGAAAAACGCCAAGGCGATTCTCGCCGAAGCCGAGGCGAAGAAGCCGCTCGACCAGAACACGCTCGACGCCGTGTCTCGTTTCACGGACAGCCTGAAGAATAATCTCGAAGGCTCCGAAGCCGTCGCCGTGCTGACCGCCCGCGCCGAGAAGCTGACCAAAGGTGCCGCCGATGCCGCCGCCGCGAAGGACGCCGGCACCGCCGCCTTCTACAAAGAAGCCACCGCCAAAGCCGCCGCCGACTGGCCGGGCCTGAAGGAAGGCTACACCGTGGTCGATGACTTCGACCCGAATCGCGCCGGCGATTTCAAGGGCAAGCTCATCCGCATCGAGACGGACAACCTGATGGGCTACCGTTTCAAAACCGGCGATTTCCCGTTCGCCACCACGCTCAACGGCGTGCCGGTCGCCGCGAAGTACGACCCCGCCGTCGCCGTCGCCATCAAAGCCGTCGAAGACAAGCTCGGCCGAAGCCTCGGCGACAGTGACGACGACGGCAAGTGGGAAATCATCGCCCGCGTCACCGGCCAGACCGGCAAGCTGACCAAGCGCGTGCAAGTCGAAGGCGAAATCAAAGACACCGCCGGCAACACTGCCACCGTCACCGGCGAACGCGCCGAAACGGTCGACGCCCCGATCATCACCATCGTCGCCGCCCACGTCGGCCCGCTGGCGGTCGCGAAGAAGTAAGCGGCGAGCAGCCGTTGTCCAAGAGATTCTGGGTGCCACTGGTCGCGGTACGCCGACCTGTTGCACGCGGCACCCATGACTGACTCATTTTCCGTCGTTTCGTCCGCAACGGCGTCTCACCTTGCGACAATCTCGGCGGCCGTTCTGGCACGGATTGCCGCAGCGATTTAGCCTGTCGGCATGACGTCTTTCCGTCGCGTTCGCTGGTTGTGCGTCCTGATTGTCCTGCTTTACGCCGCTCGGCCCGCGTCAGCGGAAATGCCCGCCACGCGGCCGGCCGGCAAGACGGTGCGGGTGCTGGCGATCGGGAATAGCTTCTCGGGCAACGCGCTCAAATACCTGCCCCAACTCGCCGAGGCCGGCGGGCATCGACTCGTTGCGGTCAATGCGTATATCGGCGGCGCGTCGTTCGAGCGCCACATGAAAGCCGTCGCCGCCTTCGAGGCCGACCCGAACGACAAAGCCGGCCGCCCGTACAAAATCACCGGCGACGACGGCAAGCCGAAAATGGTCAGCCTGCGCGAGCTGCTGCAATCACAGCCGTGGGAGTTCGTCACACTGCAGCAGTCGTCGCCATTGAGTTACAAGCCCGAGTCGTATCAGCCGTGCGCCGATCAGCTCGTCGCTTACGTGCACCAGTTCGCCCCGCAAGCCAAGCTGTTGCTGCACCAGACCTGGGCGTACCGCGTCGATCATGACCTGTTCAAACACGGCGACTTCACGCAGCAGCAGATGTACCAACGCATCACGGCCGGCTACCAATCGCTGGCGACGCACATCGGCGCGGCCGGCGTCATCCCGGCCGGCACGGCGATTCAGAACATGCGCGAAGACCCGCGGTGGATCGAATCGATCGAATACACCGACCCGAAAACCCTGAAAAAGCCCGACCAGATCAGCCACTCGCTCAATGCCGACTATTACTGGGGCACGCTCCCGGGCGGCCGTAGCGGGTTCGTCACCGACCGGTTTCACCTCAGCCCGGCCGGCTGCCTGATCGCCGGGGCCGTCTGGTACGAATTCTTCTTCCACGACGACGTCCGCCAGAACGCGTTCGTCCCGAAAGACGTCCCCGCCGACGAGGCCGTCTGGTTCAAGGAGATCGCGCCACCAAACCGTCACCGACGGCGTCCGCCCGAAGCTCCCCGCCAGCACACGGCCGGCGATCACGGACTAAAGCCGCCCGGCGATTTTCTCTGTTTTTCTGCCGACAAACCGTTGCCAAGGCGATAGGTTGAGCGATGGCCGCACGCGATGCCGCGCCAGCGGCGAGCGCCCTTGTCCTCTCCCGGTATGGCCGGGAGAGGATACAGGTGAGGGCCGATCGCGGGCGCCAGGCAGAAGGAAGTGCCGAATGGCTTTCGAACGTCAAATCTCGCCAGTTCCGATGATGCCCATCGTTGCCGGCCCTCACCCTAACCCTCTCCCGGCCATACCGGGAGAGGGAACCTGAAAGGCCCTAAGTCACATGGCAAGCGGGGCAATTCACGTAGCCGTTGGCGCCTCCATTTTTTCCGCCGAACCCTCGGCCCGCCCTGCACTTCCGCCGCGCTGCGCGATTGTAAAAACGCAGAACAAATGCGCAATCAAAAATCAGACTTATGAATGCCTTGCCGCGGCGAATCGTCCCTCTATCATCGCGGCGTCTTTTTTCTAGAACCAAAGGAAAGCAATGGCCACCACCGGCAATGCAGTCATCGGTCAATCGGGCGGTCCTACCAGCGTCATCAACCAGTCGCTGGTAGGCGTGATCGAAGAAGTTCGTAAGAGCACCCGCACATCAAAAAGCTCCTTGGCGCCCGCCACGGCGTGCGGGGCATCGTCGCCAACGACTACATCGAACTGAACGACGTCCCCGCCGACCTGCTGGAAAAAATCGCCGGCACGCCCAGCAGCGCACTCGGCAGCACGCGCGACAAGCCCGACGCCGAATACTGCAAGAAGATCATGGAAAACTTCCGTCAGAACGACGTGAAGTACTTCTTCTACATCGGCGGCAACGATAGCGCCGACGCCGCCCGCATCGTGCAGGAAATGGCCGCCGCCGCCGGGCACGAGCTGCACGTCTTCCACATCCCGAAGACGATCGATAACGACCTTCGCGTGCACGACCACACGCCCGGCTTCGGCAGCGCCGCCAAGTTCGTCACGGCCGCCATCATGGGCGACAACTACGACAACGCCAGCCTGCCGGGCATCAAAGTCGACGTCATCATGGGCCGCAACGCCGGCTTCCTCACCGCCGCCAGCGTGCTCGCCCGGCAATACGAAGGCGACGGCCCGCACCTGATCTACGTCCCGGAATCGCCGCTCAGCGAAGAGCAGTTCCTCGCCGACGTCGACCGCGTCTACAGCAAGAAAGGCCGCTGCCTCATCGCCATGAGCGAAGGCGTCAGCACGCCCGACGGCAAGACCTGGGCCGAGAAGATGAGCGACAACCTCGAAAAGGATTCGCACGGCAACATCCAGCTCAGCGGCACCGGCGCGCTCGGCGACTACTTCGCCAACCTCGTCACCAAAAAGCTCAACAACCCCGGCGGCAAGAAGCTGCGCGTCCGCGCCGACACCTTCGGCTACCTGCAACGCTCCTTCGCCGGCTACGTCAGCGAAACCGACGCGAAAGAAGCCCGCGAAGTCGGCCGCCAGGCCGTCCGCTACTCCGCCGACAACAGCAACATGGAACTCAGCGTCGTCATGAAACGCGTCAGCAACAGCCCGTACAAAATCGAGCTGGACAAGACGAGCATCAAGAACGTCGCGAAAGACACCAAGCACCTCGCCGCCGAGTTCATCCAGAACGGCAACGACGTGACGCAAGCCTTCATCGACTACGTCACCCCGCTCGTCGGCACCCTGCCGATCGTCGGCACGTTCCCGCAAATGCGGAAGTAAAACCCACCCTCCGCTCCCTCTCCCGTGTATCCCACGGGAGAGGGTTGGGGTGAGGGGCTTGCTCCAAAACCCTGCAAGGTCAAACGATGGCCGATCCACTCACACCCCTGCCCTACGCCACGCCCGAATACCAACGGACGAAGCCGGCGACGGTCGGCTTCTTTCTTGGGCTGCTCGCGCTCGGCCTGATCTTTCTCGCCGGCTGTTTCATGATCGGCATTTTGATCGTCCACGCCGAACCACCGTCCAATGGCGGTGCCGCCAAGTTCTCGCCCGCCGCATGGCTGCTTTACACGCTCCTGCTTTACGTCTTTGCCTTGAGTTGCGGTGGCGGCGGTGCGTTTATGATGACCAAAGCGGTGAAGAAACTATTGGAGAGTTAATCACCGGGGTGCCACGGTGTTTTAATCAACGCCGTGGAAGGGTTTGCAGACGAACCTGCCTCCGCCTCCATCACGGCCTTGAGTACAAGACCGTGCCACCCAGAATGGAACGTCGTGTTTTTATGACGGAGCATTCAATCACACCCGTTCCGACATCCTTCACCACAGACGGCTACGCCGTAGTGCCAGCGGTGTTAAGCGATGCCCAAACCGCCGCCACACGTGAGGCCGCCGACTTGCTTTACCGTTCGAGCGGTCGGCCGCGCGCCGGTGTACGTGAGCCGGTATTGCACAGCCCAGTGTTGCGCGGCACGGCCGCCCTGCCAGCGGTCATGCGGATCGCGCGTGATGTGCTCGGCGTAAAAGCTCGCGTCGTGCGGTCGATTCTGTTCGACAAGACGCCGGACGCGAATTGGGACGTCGTCTGGCACCAGGACGTGACAATTGCCGTGCGGGAGAAGGTCGAGACGCCCGGCTTCGGCCCGTGGTCGAGCAAGGCCGGCGTGCCGAGCGTGCAGCCGCCCGCCGCGGTGCTGGAGCGGATGCTGACGATCCGCATTCATCTCGACGATTGTCCCGCCGATAACGGCCCGCTGCTTGTCGTGCCCGGTAGCCATAACGGCGGCGTCATGGCGATCGAAACGCTCGACACGGCCGCGTGCGATGCGAATGCCGTCGCCTGCACGCTTACCGCCGGCAGCGCCGTCCTGATGCGACCGCTGCTGCTTCATGCCTCGAGAAAATCCGCCGCCCCGGCCCACCGCCGAGTGCTGCATTTGGACTTCGCCGCCGATCCACTTCCGTCGCCATTGCGGTGGTACGGGGAAGAGTGATGTAGGTCCGGCTGACCGCAAGAGTGACTGTTCGCCAGCAGCGAATTAGGTCGACACGCGCCTAAATTATGTCGGGGTGATTAGCCATGAAATATCTTTTGACACTGCTCACAGGCCTAAGCATTTTGATTGCCGTGTATGTCGGCATGGCAGCCTATTCTTCGCGGCAACACGGCCCTGGCGGCGATAACACGGCCGGACTGGTTGTCGTCATTGCTGGGCCAATAGGTCTATTCGTCCAGATCATTTTGCTGTGCGGCGTGCTAGCTCTATTCATCGATTTTCGCGATTCTCGACCCACTTCATCTGTCTGTTCACTGATCGTTGCAGTCATGATGGCTGCTACAGCGTGGTTCATGTTTCTGGCCTTCTAATTGCCCCCGCATATCGCCCGGCGTGGCCGGCTAACACGTAATTTTTCGACGCGAATCGGCTCGAAGTTGTCGCAAGATGGCCCGCGTCTGAACCGTCGGCCGTGCTACGGTGATTCTCCTGGCAGGAGGGTTCATCATGTTTCGTGGCGCGATTGTGGGAGCGGCGTTGGCGGTCGGGGTGTCGGGTTCGTTGGCGGAAGCGCGAATCTCGGCCGGCGACAAAAACCTCGGCGCAGTCTGGTTTCTCGGGGATTCGATCACCCAAAGCAACGGCGACGGCGACGCCACGAGTTCGCCGCGGAGTTACACCTATTCGCTGCTGACCGACGCCGGCTACACCTTCACCTATACCGGCCACTCGACCGCCAACAGCGAAGGGCTGCCGACGACCGGGCCGACCGGCGTCACCA
The DNA here is from genome assembly GCA_049840775.1 of Tepidisphaeraceae bacterium. Lineage (GTDB taxonomy): Bacteria > Planctomycetota > Phycisphaerae > Tepidisphaerales > Tepidisphaeraceae > RYN-431. The sequence continues at coordinate 852,627 of JASGJJ010000005.1, read as the reverse complement.
ATCCGTACCGTTACCACTCCGGCGTGGCGGGCGCGATCATCGGCGACTCGCGCACCGTCGGCAGCTACACCTACACCGGCCTCACGCAGAACGTGCCGACCTGGTGGAGTGCTTCGACCTCCCGGCTGGCGACGGTGAAGCCGAACGTCATCTTCCTGCTGATCGGCGGGAACGACATCAACAACGCCTACGACGTAGCCACCGCGCCGGACCGGATGAAGACGCTGATCGACACGATCTATGCGCAGCCGGGCGTGGGCGACCCGACGATCTTCGTCGCGACGCTCGCCCCGAACCGCACCAGCACCGGCGCCGCCAACCGCACGACGGCGTTTAACGCCGCCCTGCCGGGCGTGGTGAAGCAGTTCACGGACGCGGGGAAGGACGTCGTGCTCGTCGACCACTACACGCCACTGAACGCCAGCTACGCGACAGCGATGACGAGCGACAACCTTCACCCGAACGGCGTGGGTAATCAGATCATCGCCAACACATGGGTTACCGCGATCAACACCCGCGTCGTGCCAGAGCCGACGTGCCTGGCAATGCTGGCGATGACGAGCGGTCTGCTGCTGCGGCGACGGCGAACGACATAGCCTTTGTAGGGTCCCCCCTGGCGGACCGGTGTGTCAGTTTGTCTAAAAACGGTCCGCCAGGGCGGACCCTACGAATTACCAACGGCCGGCGACATGCGTGGCGATCTTCGCGTCGTAGACCTTTCGCACGGCCGCCATTTGATCGGCAGTGAGCGGCGGCAAGTCACTCGCGGCGGCATTGCCGGCGGCTTGTTGGGGGTTCTTCGCACCGGGGATGGCGCACGTGACGGCGTCGTGCATCAGAATCCACCGCAGTGCGAACTGCGTGAGTGTTTGGCCGGGAGGAACCAGCGGCTTGAGTTGCTCGACGGCGGCGTAGGCGTCGTCGAGGTGATCGCCCAGGCCGCTGAAGGTTTCGCCGGCATCGAACTGCTGGCCGACGCTGTTGAAGTTGCGGTGGTCGTCGGCCGCGAACTGCGTGCCGGGCTTGAACTTGCCGGTGAGCAGCCCGCTCGCCAGCGGCACACGCGCGAGGATGCCGACGTTCCGCTGCTTCGCGACATCAAAGAACGCCTCGGCCGGCCGCTGGCGGAAGATGTTGAAGATGATCTGGACGGTGCAGACGTTGTCGTACTGCACGGCCGTCATGGCTTCGGCGAGGGTTTCGACGCTCACGCCCCAGTGACGGACTTTGCCCTTCTGCTGGATCTCCCGCAGGCCGTCGAAAAGTTCGGCCTTGTCATAGACGGGCGTCGGCGGGCAGTGGAGTTGGACGAGGTCGAGCGATTCGACTTCGAGGTTCTTCAGCGAGCGGTCGACGAAGGCTTCGATGTTCTTCGCGGTGTAGCCCTCGGCGACGTGCGGGCTGAGCCGCCGCCCCGCCTTGGTGGCGACTTTGATGCGGCCGGGGTGTTCTTTGAGAACCTGAGCGATGAGCCGTTCGCTGCGGCCGTCGCCGTAGACGTCGGCTGTGTCGATGAAGTTACCGCCGAGTTCGACGAACGTGCGCAAGGCGGCGAGCGAGTCGTCGTCATTGACCTGCCCCCACGCCCCGCCGATGGCCCAGGCGCCGAAGGAGATCATCGAGACGGAGTAGCCGGTTTTGCCGAGCGTGCGGTAGTGCATGGGGGCATTCTAGGGCAAACCTTCGCGTGAAGAAGCCGTTCGACTACAGTGTTCGGTATGAAGGTTTACGCAGCCGGCGGCGGGATTGCCGCGACGAATTGCTATCTGATCGTCGACGAAGAAACCAAACAGTGCGTGCTGTTCGACGCGCCCGACCACACCGTCGGCCCGCTGCTGGACCGCATCCGCGACAGCGGCTGGAACCTCGTCGGGCTCTGGCTGACACACGGGCACTTCGATCACGTCGCCGATCACAAGGTGGTTCGCGATGCGTTTCCGGACGTGAAGATTCTGATTCACAAGCTGGACGAACCGAAGCTCGTGAACCCGACAACGCGGTTCTTCCAACTGCCGTTCGTAATTCCGCCCGGTCATGCCGACGAGCTGATCGAAGACGGGCAGGAACTGCAGTTCGGCAACTTGAAGTGCCGGGTGATACACACGCCCGGGCACTCGCCGGGGCATGTCTGTTTCTACTTCGCGGCAGACCAGGTGCTGGTCGGCGGCGACCTGATCATCGGCGGCGCGGTCGGTCGGTATGACTTGCCGGATTCGAACCTCGACGACCTCGTTGAAAGCGTGCGGAAGGTCATGAAATTGCCGCTGGACACCGTTCTTCTGCCCGGTCATGGCAACGGGCAGACGCTGGGTGACGAACTGGCGTCAAATCCTTATGTCCGCCAAATGGTCGAGAGCGGCGGCTTGGCATGAGAATGCGGGCGACGGCTATTTATCAGATTTTAATCCGCCCGGGCTAAAGTTAGTTCGTTAAGGGGAGACTTCGGCCTGCGAGGCAATATGGCTGCAACCTTTGCCGCGGAAATGGGTACGAACCAAGGCACGTCAGAAGTGAGCACCATCGGGTTGAACACGCTCCGGACGCACGCGGATTTCACCTTGCCGGTCGCGATCAAGACCGTAAATACCGCCGCCGTTTCGCCAATGGCGTCACCGATCACGATCGGCAGTAACGCCGGCAGCGCGGAATTCGCCGGGTCGATCGTGCTCACCGGTGCATTGCTCTGGCAAGCATGGAAACGCCGCGTGATATGAATTCGTAGGGGCGACATACATGTCGCCCGACCGCCGCGAGTCAGCGTCACGGGCGACATGTATGTCGCCCCTACAAGATCAAACCTTAGCCGTTTCTTTCGTCGCCTGGAGCTCTGCCATGCGTTCCGGCGACACCGGCTTCTTCGTGTTGATCATTTCCATGAACGCGTCGAACAGGTAGGCCGCGTCGTGCGGGCCGGGGCTGGCTTCGGGGTGATACTGCACGCTGAAGACCGGCAGCGTGCTGTGCCGGAAGCCGGCGACGGTGCCGTCGTTCAGGTTGACGTGCGTGACGACGCCGCCGTTGTTTTCCAGCGACTTCTGCTCGACCGCGAAGCCGTGGTTTTGGCTGGTGATTTCGACGCGGCCGGTGTCGAGGTTCTTCACCGGCTGGTTGCCGCCGCGGTGGCCGAACTTCAGCTTGTAGGTGTCGGCGCCGATCGCCCGGGCGAGCAACTGATGGCCGAGGCAGATGCCGAAGGTCGGCACTTCCTTCATGACTTCCTGGACCGGCTTCACCGCGTAATCGAGCGCCGCCGGGTCACCGGGGCCGTTGCTGACGAACAGGCCATCGGGCTTGAGCTTACGGATTTCGTCGGCAGTCGCGTCGGCGGGAACCACCGTCACCTTCACGCCGCGCTCCGCCAGGTGGCGCAGAATGTTCTGCTTCGCACCGCAGTCGACGGCAACGACGTGCTCGCCGTCCGCCCGAACGGGTTGGCCGAACTTCCAGGCGTCGGCGTGGTCGTCGGACCAGCCGTAGCTGCACTCGGGCTTGACGACCTTCACCCAGTCCGCCCCGGCCATGCCGGCCGCGTTCTTGGCGCGGTCGACGAGCTTGGCATCGTCGAGAATTTCCGTCGTCAGCACGCCCCGCATCGCGCCGCTGACCCGCAGCCGCCGCGTGAGCGCCCGCGTATCGATCCCGGCAATGCCGATGATGTTGTTCCGCTTCAGGTAGCTGTCGAGCGACTCGCTGCTGCGGTAGTTGCTGGCGACCGGCGACAGTTCTTTGATGATGTAGCCGCTGACGTGCGGCGATTTGCTCTCGACGTCCTCGGCGTTGATGCCGTAGTTGCCGATCAGCGGATACGTCATCGTGACGATCTGGCCCTTGTAGCTCGGGTCGGTCAGGATTTCCTGATAGCCGGTCATCGAGGTGTTGAAGACGACTTCGCCGTCGCTCGTACCGGCAGCGCCGAACGCGTAGCCGGTAAATACGGTGCCGTCTTCGAGAGCAAGCTTGGCGATCGGGCGTTCGGTCGTCATGGGGCGGGCATTATAGGGGAATCGGCCGCGGATGAAACGCCGGAGGGTCTCTGGACTTCAAACCCCTGTTGGATTTCTCGTCGCAGGCGCCATTTTGAGTGTTTCGGAGAATTCGTGCCGGGAAAATGACGCAAAAGCACGTGGATCGCCAGCGGGACAGGAAGCACACAAATCAGCGAAACGATAACGAAGATCCCAGCCACCGAGTACGCTTGCCAAGGTGTCAATGGGCCAACGTAATGATGGACCAACTCAATCCAGCCAGGGGAGAATTCTTTAAACACTTTAAGCAATAGAGCTGGCGTCAACGTGAAATAAGAGATTGTTCCCGCAAGGTCGATCCACCCCTGACGCATCGGCATCGACGCTCGAATGGCAAAATGGGTGTCGAGCCAGTCATTGACCGTTCGTTGTTTCTTCTCAGTCAATTCAGGTGAACTTCCGTCGAAACTCAACCTGATTTTTGGAATAGAAACAATTCTCCCGATATCGAATTTAAAGAGCCCGCCTTCCGACTTCATGCGTATGGCTTCTGCCAGCCAAACCCACCGCGGACGACCGATGTTCGGCACCCATAGAATCGCACTCGGTGTGCACTTCAACCGGCCTGACTGAAATGCCAACACAAGACATAAGGATGCACAGAGTGCAATCATTAAGCAGAAAAGCACGAGAATCGCCGACAAATCTTGCTGCGGCGAGCGTTTGAAAAAGCAGATTGCCCCCAGTACGGCTGGCATTGCCACGCCAAGCAATCCGAACAAGGTTGCATACTGCTTGCCGCGAGCGCGCTCATCACTGTAGATCGGCCAGCCTTTGGCCCCGCGTGGCACGATTATTTCTCCGCACGGATGATCGCCGGTTCGATCCAGTTCAGGCGGTCCTGGACGTCGAAGCCGCGGCCGTAGTCGACTTCGAGGGTCAGCGTCTTGGCGCCGGTAAGATCGGCTTCGACGACGGGCGACAGCGTGCCGGCTTTGAAGCCGGTTTTTTCGTGGATGATTTTGCCGTCGACGAGAACGCGGACGTCGACATCCGCGCGGGTGAGCGGGCCGTCGATGGCGTAGCGGGTGCGGAAGGATTTGTCGCCGGGCTCGAGGTTAAAGACGAGTTTGCTGCGGCTGTGCACGCCGATGCCGCGGTCGTATGTCACGCCGCCGAAGCGGATCGGGCCGCCAGCCACGGCCTGGTCCATGCGTGCCGGGCGGTCGCCGTCGAGGTACGGCGTTTGGGTAGACTCGGCCGGCAGGCGTGACGACAGCCACGCGACCGGGCCGCCGGTGTGCTCGATGGCGACGACGTCAGCGACGGCGACTTTGATGGTGCTGGCGTCACTAATCTTGATCGCCAGCCGATCGCGGTCGATGGCCACGCTTTCGGCGCCAATCACGCTCGGCCCGACGCGCACCAGAAACGCCGGCGGCTTCACCGCCGGCCGGCCACCGGGCGGCGCGGCGAACAGGAATGACGCCAACGGCGCGACAGGCACTTTCACAGGATCACCCGTCGCCGGCGTGAGGGTGAACGCGTCCGGCGCGGCGTCGGTGAGAATGCCTTTCACCGAATCGCCCGTCTGCAGCACGGCCTGGTCTTCCGTGCGGGGCTGCGAAAGCGTGTCCGCCTGCGTGCGGTCGCGCAGAATGCCGAGCACGCTTTCCATCGGCACGGACAATTCCGCGCCGAGGTCCGCCTTCCAGACGAGGTTATTTCCGTCGATGCGACTCGGCGTGCCGACGATGCGTTCGCCGCGTGCGGTGCAAAGCACGAGGCCACTGGGCGCAGCGGCGGCCGCGCCGCGGCCGAGGCGGACGATGCTCGACCACGGCCGCACCTGCGTTTCACCGCCGCCCGTCGCAATGCCGACGCCGGCCTCATCGATCGAAGCGACATTTGCGGCCGATGATGAAAAATCAGTCGTCATCACCGTCCAATTGCTCTGCGCCGACGCCAGCGAAGCGGCGACAAGCACAACAGCGACGGCCAATCGGTTTTCACGCATCATGAGCCCGGTCCTTTACCCGCGTACACCGGAAGATAGCGATTCGGCATCTGCAGCACGAGCAGCGCCATGGCGGTGGCGTATTCGTCGTTCTGGTCGCCGGACCACATGTCGTTGGCTTTGTTCTGTTTTCGGAGCAGGTCGTCGCGGATGGCGGGAAACCAGGTCGACCAGTCACGGCCGCCGGACTGGAACATGGCCTGCACGGCGTAGTACTGGCCGTAGTAGTAATTGCCTTCCGTGTCGGCGCGGGCGGACTTGCCGGGGACGAATTTACGGATGTAGTCCAGCCCTTTGCTGATTTCTTTGCCCTCAGAAACGCCGGCGTAAAACAGCGACGCCACGCCCGCGCCGGTGCGGGCGAAGCCGCTTTCGCCGCCGAAGCCCTGCCGGAGTTGGTAGCTGAAGCCGCCGTCGCCGTTCTGGCATTTGCGGACGTAGTCGATGGCACGATCGATGACGCCCTTTTCGACTTTTATGCCCGCATCGCGCGCCGCACGCAGGGCCATGATCTGACAGATGGTGACGGAAATATCAGCGTCGACCGGTGCGGGCTGGTAGCGCCAGCCGCCCTGCTCGTTCTGGCTGCGTTCGATGAGCTTGACGGCCTTCTGGAGCTTTTCTTTTACGCGGTCGTCGCCGGTCATGCCGTAGATTTCCCCGAGGAACATCGTGGCAAAACCGTGGCCGTACATCGGCGGGTGAATGGTGTCCGCACAGATGAGGCCGCTCTCCTGCGTGGCGCTGAGGACGAAGGACAATGCCTTCTCCACCTGCGGCCCGTACTTGCCCCGCCCGGGCAGGTTGCCCGCCTGCATAAACGCCATCGCACACAGCGACGTAATGGCGGCGTGCTTGGGCATGGAGGCCCGAAGCTGCCGTTCTTTTCCTGGCGCTGGACAGCGCTGCCAGGCCGCGATCGATGGCGGCACGCGCTTCGGGCGTGAGCTCATTGGTCCCCGGTGGCTCTGTCGCGGCGGACGCCGTGGCTGTCGTTGCCAGCAGCGTGGCGATGACCCATCGACGCGATAACTCAGTGCGGCTTTGGCTGGGCATTAGCGTTTCTTACCGCCTTCATTGCTGAGCGCGCCGTAGTAGTCTTCGATCAGCTTGCGGTACTGCTCGACGATGGCTTCGCCACGACTATCAATCACGGCCTGACGGACGCGTGGCGTCACCGCGCCCCATTCCGACGCCGTTTCCGTCAGGTCCTTCAGATCATGCGGCTTGCTGCCCGCCGCGGCGTGGTTCTGATTGACCGCGCCGGCCTGGCTCTGGTTCTGCTGCTGTTGGCCCTGATTTTTGCCCTGGTTATTCGCCTGCTGCTGATCGCCCGCATTCGGCTTGGGCTGGCCCGGCTGCTGTTGGCCGCTGGAGGCCTGTTGCTGTTGCTGCTGCTGATTTTTCTGGGCGAGATCGATCAGCGCGTCGAGGTCATTGAGGATTCGCTTTTGGATTTCCTGAGTCACTTTGCCGGGATCATTGTTGATCGCCAGCCGCTGGCGTGATCGGGCCATGCGGGTGCCGACGAGTTGGAAATCTTTGTCGACTTTCTGCTGGTTTTTGTCAGGGTCTGCGCCGAGGAGGGTGTCGGTGAGGTCTTTCTGATCGATGTCTTCAACGGTGGCTTCTTCGGGGAGGGCGTCTTTGTTGTCGGGCTCGGCGCCGAGGGTCGTTTTGCCGTCGGACGCTTTTTTGAGGAGGTTGTCGAGCACGTTGCGCAAGTCGCCCTGCCGACCGCCGAGGGAAAGCAGACGCGGCTTATCGGGGTTCGGGGCGGCGGCGATTTTCGTCGTCGAATTGTTCACCGCCACCTGCAATGAACGGAGCAATTTCAGCTCCGCATCGGTCGGCATTTTCGGGGGCGGCGGCTGGCCCTGGCCGCCGCCCTGGCCGCCGCCGTTGTTGGCCTGTTCGAACTTCTTTTCGGGCGGCTTCTCTTCGAGATTTTTGATCATCGCCGCGAGCTCTTCGACGATGCGTTCCTGTTCCGCCTGCGTCGGCACGGCGGTTTTGGTGGCCTTGAGGTCGGCGAGGACGGTTTCCATCGCTTGCTTGATGTCACGATTCGCCCAGACGTAAACCACGCTGCCGAGCGCGTTGAGGTCTTCTTCGATCTTCGCAGTCTGGTCGGCCAGGTCGCTTTGCGATTTGGTCAGGCGATTGATCGAAAGCAACTGCACGCGTGGCAAGGCACCGTTCGCGTCACGCGATTGTTCCACCTTCGTGGTATCCGCATTCAACGCTTCCTGCGCGGCTTTGATCTTGACGTAGCGCTCGCGGATCGCGTCTTTCTGTTGTTCCTGTTCCTTCTTGTCGGCGTCTTCTTTCTGCTGGTCGATCTGCTTCTTCGCATCAAGCAACGCGGCTAATGCGTCGACCTGGTGCGGGTCGTACGCTTCGCCGATTTTGCCGCCACGCAGCGGGAGAATCGCCCGTTCCATCTGCCCGGCCGCCTTGCCGACGCGGGCGACGATCTCGGCGGTCTGGGGCGAATTATCGTTGCTGCTGGCGACGTCACGCGCGTTGCGGGCGGTGAGTTCCTGTGCCGTGGTGACGAGCCGCGCCTCGGGGGCTTTGAGGGCCTGGTCGGGCTGACGCTTGGCGTCGACGGCGAGCTGGGCGACGACCTTTTCGCCAGCCGCCTTGAGCTTCTCCGGGCCTTGCAGCAGCAGGCTGTCGAGGTTGTGACCGGACTGCCGGCGGATGAGCGTGGCGATCTGGTCCTGCAGCTGGGCGAGTTGATTCCGCAGCCGGGCGAGTTCGCGGCGCTGGGCTTCCTTCAACTCGTTCATCACCTGCTCGAGCCCGAGTTCCGCCTGCTTCTGCGATTGCTGGGCGTTGGCCTGCTGGTTCTGGCTGGTCTGCTGTGACGCTTTTTTCTGTTCGCTCGAGACTTTGCTCTGCTGGCCTTGCTTGGCGGCGGCGGCCATCGCCTCACTGGAGGCCGGGTCGCTGCGCTTCATCTGCTCGGCCTGCGTGGCCATTTTGTCGAGGGCTTTCTGGGTCCGCTCGGCGAGCTTGGATTGCTGCTCGGCGATCTTGTCCAGCTTGTCCTTGTTGTCGGCGGCCAGGTCCTGCGGCTTTTTGCCGAGGTTCTGCTTGGCGAAGTCTTCGTTCTCTTTTCGGAGCCGCTGCTGCTCGGCGAGAATTGAATTGATCTCCCCGATGCTCGCCTGCAGGCTGCCGACCGAATCGAGCTGCGCCATCGCACGATCGAGCTGGTTGAGCGCCTTTTGCTGTTGCTCCTGCGCGTTGCCCAGGTCGCCGGCACGCTGGTCATTTTTCCGATCGGGCTGGCCGGCGTTGGCGAGTTCTTGGGCGGCGTCTTTCATCGCGCCTTCGCCGGTCTGCGTGAGTGTGTCGCGAACGCTTTCTGCTGTGGTTTTGAGTTCCGCGACGGTGGAACGGTTTTCGTTCAGGCGGTCGATCGACTGCTGCACGCGGTCGCCGAGTTGCTTGGTGGACGCCGCCGATGACGCCTGCTGTTGCGTCAGCCGCTGTGCGGCCGCCTGGTCGCCGGCATCGAGTTGTTCCTTGTCCTTCGTGTCGTCTTTGAGCTGTTGCGTTTCCTGCCTGGTGCGTTGCTGTGTCGAGCGGACCTGGTTGGTCTGAACGCGGACCGACCGAAGCTCATCGGCCACGCGTGCGGCGAGGTCGTCCTGCGAGACAATGGTGATGCGTTGCTTCGGTGTCGCCACCGGATCATGCCGGCGGCCGTCGAGGTTGAAGTTGTCCTGCGCGACGAAGGAATACTCGATCACGTCCCCCGGCGCGAGGCCGAGTAACTTCAGCTCCCACTGATAGTTCAGCCGCTGGCGGACGCGGTCGGGCGAGGCGTCGACCGCTTGCCAGGTCACGCCGTCCACAGGCTTGCCGTCTTTGATGATCGGGATTGTCCAATCGAGTGGCGACGGCTTTTGGCGTTCGATTTTCAGCACGATGCTGTCGATGCCGCAGTCGTCTTCCGTCACGGCCTGCATCGGCACGAAGGCGGTGGCGGTGCGTTCTTCGTTTCTCCGCGGATTTTCCAGTTGGATCGATAAGTTCGTGTCCGGCTTGACGATCAGCTCGTATTCCTCGAGCGCCGTGTTGCCGAACCCGTCTACGTCGGTCGCCCGCACGCGGAAGCGCTGCGACACCGACGCCGGGAAACGCGCCACGGCCACCGAATCGCCGTCGCGCTCCCACGCGACCGACATCGCCGGCTGCGTGGCGGGGCCGGTCGTGGCGGTTGAGGCGTTGATCGGTTCGAGCACCGGATCGGCCTGCCCGAGCGATTTGTTGAACTGGACGCGCAGCATCACCGTGCCGCCCTCTGCCGCGACGGCCGGGGCGATCGCCAGGTCTTGCGGCGGCGTGGTGCGGGCCGGCGCGTAGGCGGGCGGCGTGAGGGTGGCGGTGATTTTTCGGATCGCCAATCGCGGCACGATGGCGACGGGCGAAAGCTCCTGCCGGTCGTCACCGGCGACGACCCATGACTTGAGCGTCGCCCCCGTTTGGCCGGGCTCTAACCGTGCGTCCAGCGAGGACTTAAAGCCGCCGGCGTCGTCGCGGGTCATGAAGACCTGCTGCACCGGGCCGTTGTCGATCTGGTAATACAAAATCGGCCGGAGAGAGGGTTTATCGCCGCGGGCGATCGTCAGACTCACGTCGATCTTCTGCCCGACCGGCACGCGGCCGGGGAGCAAATCGCCGAGGCTGATCTGCACGCGCTTCGGCCAAGGTTTGGCACTGAAAGGGGTTACGAGGCGGGAGACGATCACGCCCCACGTGCCGCGGTCCAGCACCACGCCCGCCAGCAGCAAGACGACCAGGCCCGACGCGATCGCGCTCCCGAGCGAAACGATCGCCGGCTTGGCGACCACCGCCTGCCGAAGGTCCAACCCGCTCGCCAGCCGCACGGCCTGTTCGATCGTCCGCTGCTGCAGCACCGCACTGCCGGGGTTCGCGCCGTCGACGAAATTCACCGTAGACCGAAGCCGGTCCTCGAATTGCGGAAACGCACGCTCCAACCGGCCGGCGACATCGGCGAGCGGCACGTCCGCGGTGGCGGGCTTGGCGATGAAACGGAAGGCGGCGTAGGCAACGCCGGCAATCCCGGCGAGCATCAGAATCAACCGCGGCCAGGCGTACAGGTTCAGCAGCCAGTCCAGCGCGATCACCAGCAGCAACGCCGCCAGCGCCGCACCCATCACGATGCCTACGCCGTAAACCACGCTCAGGCCACGCGCCCGGCGACGGACGGCGTCGATCGATTCGATGAGTTCGGTTGGCGGCATAGAAAACTCGCTATTTGGTGTTTTGTGTTTTGTGTTTGGTTATTTTGGATGATTCAGAATCGGCCCCTGGCAAAACATCGAAATCCGAAACACCAAACAACCAAACACAAAACATCAACCTATCAGACCATCCCAAACCACTTGCGTAGCACCCACTCGGCCGTAAGTACCACGACGAACATCAGTAAGGCGATCGGGGCGTTCCAGATCGCCTGGTTGCTGATCACCGGTACGCGACGCTCGGCGGTGGGGATTTCGGCTAATTTTCTGGCGGCGTCGCTGAGTTCGATCAAGCGGCCGCCCGTTTCACTCGCGAGCCGGCCGAGCGTCGTTCGGTCGACCTGCGGGCTCGACAATTCCAATTTCGGTACGGCGACCTCGATCGGCAGGCTCAGGTCGTCCACCCCGGGCACCGGACCGGGTAAGTTTACCGTGAACTTCCCCAGCCGGTCTGCCAAAAAACTGGACGTATACGAATCGGCGCCGTCCTGCTTCACCAGCGTTTCCTGCCGAACCTGCTTGCCGTCCGCCGCCAGTAGTTTGACGCTCATCTGTGGCGGGAGTTGCGTCTGCAGTTGCGGGTCGATCACCCGCAGCGTCAGCCGCACCTGTTGGCCTAAGTCGTAGACCGGCCGTTGGCTGGCCAGCGTGAGGCGGCGTTGCCCGAGCTTTCGGCCGCGCGCCAGGAACCGCAGTTGCTGCACCCAGTACGAATCGAACACGCTTTCGCCGTGATAGAACCGCCAGCGCCACGAATCGTCGACGGCCAGGAAACTGGTGCGGCCCGCGCCGTACCGGCCGGCGACCAGGATCGGCGCCTTTCGGCCGTCCGGGCCCATGTCCGTCGGGTGCTCGGCGAAAACCTCGCCCACACCGGGTTTAGCCGACACGCCCCGCGCGTACCAGAACAACGGCTGCCACGACTCGGCCAGGTATTTCTCGTTCTCCTGCTTGTCCGGCAGGAATCGGAACAGGCCCGATTCCGTGCCCGCCTTCGTTACGATCGGCCGAAAGCCTTCCGCGATCGTGCCGCCGTTTACGCCCCAATCTTCGACCGCTGAACGAGTTATATCCACGGGCAGGACGGCCTCGATGGGCGTCCCCTTCCAGGCCGCCGGCGAATAGAGCGGCCCCGCAACCATGCCGAAACCGCCCGCACGCCGCGACACAAAATCGGCGATCAGCTGCGTCTGGTTGTCCGTCAGTTCGCGCGGGTCGACGTCGCCGATCAGCACCACGTCATACTCCAGCATCTCGGCCGGGGTTTCGGGGAATCGCGTGATCGGCTTGTCCCCTTCCTGCCTAAAGCTCGAATCGGCCGAGAGTAACAGGCAGGAGATGTTCACCGTCTTGTCGCGGATCATCTCCGTCTTCAGGTAGCGGTAGTCCCACCGCGGATAGCCGTCGACATAGAGGACGTTGATCTTGGCGTCCATCACGCTCACGACGACCTCACGCACGTTGTCGTCAGAATCGATCTCGCCGTTCTGCGGCTCGACCTCCACGACAAGGTTCAGCGTGCCCGCATCCTTCGGCGTGAACAGTAGTTCCACGTCGCCGGGCGCGTCATTTTCGGGCGTGAAAACGCGTTCGACGGGCTTGCCCTCGGCGTCGATAATCGGTTTGCCGGTCGCCTTGTCCTTCAGCCGCACCACCACCGGCTGCCCGTTCATGCCGACCGCTTTGATGCTGGCTTTGACGTTGGCGATTTCGCCGGCGAAGACGGCGTCTTCCACGCTGACGCTCTGCACTTCGACATTCCGCGGCGGCCCGTCCGATCCGACGGGCACGGCGTAAACCGGTGCGCCGTAGTCCTTTACCTCGTCAATCGCGGCCGCCAACGACTGCTGCGGCATGTCGCGGCCGTCGGTCAGCACCACTACGCCCGCGAGCCGTTGCCCCTGCAGATCACGCAGAATCGTCCGGACGCTGGTGGCGACCTGCGTGTTGCCGCCGGTGGCTTCGACTTTGGGGACGGGTTGCGTGGTCGATGCCGGCAAGGCTGCCGCGTCGGCGTCGAATTTGTACCATTTGAGCTGGTGCCGACCGGCCAGCGCCTTCACGACCGCCGCATCCCGGTCGCTGAGCAAACGGGTGACCGCTTCCAACCTCGGCACGCGGTGGTCGCCCTCTTCCACGTCGGGCACGCGCATCGACAGCGAATCGTCAACCGCGATGGCCAGAACGCTCGGCTCGACGCGCGACTGCGTCAGCGTCACCGTCGGCCGATTCAGCAGGACGATCACCAGGCCGATCAGCAGCAATCGCAGCGTCGCCAGCCCCACCCGCACGCCCCGCGACCGGCCATCCCGGCGGTAGACGTAGACCACAAGTGCAATGCCCAGAACGATTAACGCCGCGTTCCAGACGCCCGTCCCGATCGAATCACCGCCCGGCCATTGCGGGTTGAAGGCGAGTGAGAACTCCCCGTCGCGGCTCAAAAAGCCGCGCTCCAGGCCGAGGAGAATTTCGATCAATCGCTGCATGAATCAACTGCGCTTAAAGTGCCCGAACCGCATCGCCAGAAAACACTCGAAACCCAGCAGGCACAAGACGATAGCCATCAAAGACCAGCCGAAATCACGCGTCTCGCCCTCGCCCAGTGCGGTGTCATCCGGCACATCGGCGCCTTCGAATTCGATTTCTTTATCGCCGAGCGCAGTGGCGGATGCTGTCCTGGCCGACCGGGCGAAGGTCGGCCTCATCGGACGGCACGTTCACGCTGATCGGCAGGGTCGCCTGGCCGGTGTTGAGCGTGTAGACGCCGGGTTTGTCGATCGGCCTTGATTGATAAACACTTAGGCCGTCCTGCCGCGCGGTTTGTTCGAGCGGCTGGCTGAGTTGCGTGGCCGGGTCGAGCAACGTCGGCGTGCCGGTGACGCGCGAGCCGGGCGGCAGCACGAGGCGGTCGCCGACGGTCAGATTCATCCACCGCGCCCCGCCAGAAATCGTGCCGGCCAGGATCTCGTGCATCAACGCGACATAGGCCGGTTTCGCCGGGAAATCCGTCCACTCCGCGTCGGCGGAGCTGGCGAAAAAGACGACGCGGCCGTCGCCGATCTGGTGCAGCGTCACCGCCGCATCGCCGGGCGAACCGGGCGACGCACTTTGATACGCAAGCACAGTCTGGACCTTGAGTTCCGGCGTCAGCGAGGCCTGCCAGTAGCTGAACGCCTGCGCGGTATCCAGGCCGGATTTATCCAGGTTCGCGAACGCCGCCAGCAGCGGATGGTTATTGCCCGCCGGGTTGAATGCGAACGTAACCCCAGGCCCGCTCTTGCGTTGCGCGAGCGGCCCCGGCAACAGTCCGCGTGGCACGAGGGCGGCGTTGTAGCTTTCCCGCTGCACCTGCTCGCCGGTGAACCAGACGAGCGTGCCGCCGGCCGTCACGTAATTCTTGAGAGCATCAGCGGTTGTAGGCGCGATCTGGGCGACATCGGCGATCAGCACCGCGCGGTAGTCGTCTAGAGGTTTGCCGCCGAGTTCGATATCGCTGATGCGGTCCGCCTTGATGTAGCTATCACTGGCCCGGCCTTGGTTTGCGCTCAGGGCGGGCGGCGACAACGCCAGCTCCAAAAACGCCCCGCTGCCGTCCAACGCCGTCGCCCCGCGTCGGCCTTCGACGATCAGCACCCTCATCTCGGCGGCGACGTCCAGCGTGCGGTAGCGGACGTTATCGACCGGCAGCCGGTCCTCGGCGGACAATCGGGCACTGAGAACCGCCGCCCCGCCCGTCGCAATTTGTGCATTGCTCTGGGTTTGCGGCGGCGTCTGCGCGTCCAGCGCCACCGCCGACCCGCCCGGCAGGCTGTCGCCGTTCAGTGACCACAGCAGCGACGACTCCAACCCGCCGCCGAACGAGCGGGCCGTCGCACGGAAATCATTGGCGAAGCGGCTGCGGACGAGGTTGGTCGTCGGCGACACGTCGAGCACGGCCGCGTTTAACGCGTTGGGAAGACTCAGGTTAAAGTGCCGAATGCGGTAATCGCCGAGCTTGGCCCCGACGCTTTCGATGGCCGCCGACTGGTCGCCACGCCAGGCGCTGGCGGTGGAATCGGAGAGAATGTCGAGCGTTTTCGTCGGCCACTCGGTTTTCGTCTCGGCGACGCGGCGGGCGAGTTCAAACGCGCCGGCCAAATCCGTGCCCGCCCATGCCTGCGGGACGCGGTCGATCGCCGCCGAAACCGCGGCCAAATCGTAAGTTGGCTCCGCCAGCACGGCCGTGGCGGGTTTGGCGGCGGTGATCAGCACGACCGCGTCGCCGCCGGCGGAAAAACCGTCGACGAGTTTCTTGGCAAGCTTTTTAGCCTGGTCGAAATTCGTCTTCGCCCCGGCCCGGTCGGCCTCGTAAGCCATTGAATAGCTGTTATCTACGACAATGACGTGCAGCGTCGCCGACCGGCCCGCCAGGCGGGCGAGCGTGCTGCGGTCGCACCCCGCCGGCCGCGCCAGCGCCAAGCCCATCAGGCCGATCACCAGGCAGCGAACGACGAGCAAGAGCCATTGTTCGAACTTCAGCCGGCGACGGTTTTTCTTCATCGCCGCCAGCAGAAACTGCATGGCCGCCCAGTCTAACACCTTGTAGCGACGGCGGTTAAGCAGATGGATGGCGATCGGAATGCCGACCAACAGCACCCCCGCGACCGCGAACATCGGCGACAAAAACGTCATCGCGTCTGGGCGCTCCGATCGGCGAGGAACTGGCTGAGGCTCACGTCGAGCGGCTCGCTCGTGTTAAACGTTCTCAGATCAATATTTAGGCCTCGGCAGACCTTCTTCAGCTCGTCGTTGAACAACCGAAACTGTTCGAGATAACCGTCCCGCAACGCCCGCGGCTCGGTAATGAGCTGGCCCGCTTCTTCCAGGCCTTTGAAAAGGGTTACGTCGTCGAACGGGAATTCGATTTCCTGCGGGTCAAGTATTTGCAGAATAATGACTTCGTGCTTTTTGTACCGCAGGTGCCGCAGCCCGGCCTTGATGGTTTTGAGGTCGTCAAAGCCGTCGGTCATCAGCACGATCACGCTGCGGTGATGCACCTTCTCCGCGATTTGATCTAAGACTCGGCCAATTCCGGTCTTATTCCACCTTGGCACCTGCTGAAGCTCGTTGGTGACGAGCTTCCATTGGGCGGGCGAATTGCTGGGCTTGAAGTAGCGGTTCAGCTGCTGGTCGAAGACCGCCAGGCCGACGCTATCTGCTTGGTGCGTCGCGAGATACGCCAAGCTGGCCGCCATCGCGGTGGCGTGGTCGTACTTCGTCCACTTGCCCGAATCGGTCGGGACGCTGCCGAACCCCATGCTCTCGCTGGCGTCGACGACCAGGATCAGCTGGAGGTTCGTTTCCTGTTGGTATTGCTTGAGATAGACCTTGTCGGCGCGGGCGAGCACTTTCCAGTCGACGTGGCGGATGTCGTCGCCGGCGACGTAGGGGCGGTGCTGGGCGAATTCGACGCTAACCCCTTGGTACGGCGAGCGATGGCCACCGGTCATGAGGCCTTCGACGATCAACCGGGCCCGCAACTCCAGAGAACGAAATCTTCGCCAGCGTGCGCGGGTCGAGGAAGCGGCGGTAGTCGGCCAGGGATTCGGCCATAGTTCAGAATGACAAACCCGAACCTACCCAAACAGGGCCACTTCAGTGGCCCTGCTTTCACCTAAGCCTTGGATCGGCAGAAGGTTATTCGGTGAGCGTGCCGCGGATCGAGATGAACGCCAGCACCGCCGCGATCAGCGTCGCAACGCCCGCCCAGAGCGCCACTTTCATGTCGCCACCGGCACGGAGGGCTTCGGTCAGACCGATCGGCAGGCCCATGGAGAAAATGCTGGCCAGCACACCAGTGGCAGTGCGCACCGCACTCTTGGGCTCATAGTGGTTGATGACTTCCGTATTTTGCTCGTACTTTTCCATGCGACACCCATCCTAATCGATTAATCGGCAGAAATCCCCTCACGCGGCAGGCTGGTCACGCAGCATTTTGCCCACCTGCGCGTCCAAGGCGTCATACTGCTGACGCGGGATGTGCTCGATCAGCTTTTTGATCACCGTGTCACTCCGCACGCCCTCGGCCTCGGCGTTGAAGTTCGTGACCACGCGGTGACGCAGCACCGGCACGGCTACTTCGCGGATGTCTTCGGTGCTAACGTGATACCGGCCCTTGAGTAACGCGCGAGCCTTCCCGGCCAGGATCAGGTACTGACTCGCCCGCGGGCCGGCACCCCAGCCGACGAACTCTTCGACAAAGTCCGGCACCTTGCCCTCGCCCCGCCGCGTCAGCCGCGTGAACTGCAGGGCGTAGCGAATCACATGGTCGGCGACCGGCACGCGGCGTACGATGTCCTGCAGCTGCAGCACGTCTTCGCCACTTAAGATGTGGCTGAGATCGACTTTACGGTTCTGCGTCGTCATCCGGACGATCTGGAATTCTTCGTCCTCGGTCGGGTAGCCGACGTGGATATTGAACATGAAGCGGTCGAGCTGGGCTTCGGGCAGCGGGTAGGTGCCTTCCTGCTCGATCGGGTTTTGGGTCGCCAGCACGAAGAACGGCTGCGGCAGCCGGTGCAGCTTGCCGCCGGCCGTAACTTGATGCTCCTGCATGGCTTCCAGCAGGGCCGCCTGCGTTTTGGGCGGCGTTCGGTTAATTTCGTCCGCGAGAATGACGTTCGCGAAGATCGGCCCCTTCACGAAGCGCAACGCACGGCTGCCATTGGTTTTATCTTCTTCAATGACTTCCGTGCCCGTGATATCGCTCGGCATCAAATCGGGCGTGAACTGAATGCGATTGAAGGCCAATCCCAGCGTTTTAGCCAGGGTCGAGATCAGCAGCGTCTTCGCCAGGCCCGGCACGCCCATCAGCAGGACGTGGCCTCGGCAGAAGAGGGCGATCAGAAGTTCTTCAATGACTTGATCTTGGCCCACAATGACCTTGCCGAGCTCGGCCTTCAGGTCGGTGTACGCCTTCTGTAATTTTTCGACGGCGGCTAATTCGTCGGCGGCCAGATCGGAGCCCTGCGGGACCACTGCGCCGAGTTGCGATTCGCTCAAATGCCACTCCCGTTAACGGCGCCGCATCCTATCACGGGTCGCGACGCCTGACCAACGAATGTCAACGCAATTGCCCGCGGCGTAACACCCGGCCCGGCAAGGGCTTCGTATAATCACCCCGTGCCCGAACTTCCCGAAGTCGAAACCGTCGTCCGAACGCTGCGGCCTCACCTCACCGGCCGCAGTGTCATGGCGATTCAACACTTACGGGCCGACATGCTTCGGCCGGCGGGCTTTGACCTTTCTACGCAGATCGTTGGACGCCCGATTGCCGGAATTGTTCGCCGGGCCAAGCGGATTGTCTTTAACTTCAGTAATGGTCAGGAGTTCTACATCCATCTCGGCATGACCGGCCGACTCAGCGTGGAAGACACGGCCGCCCCGCTCGTCAAGCACACTCACCTTCTTGCTAACCTCGATAACGGCAGACAGTTACGGTTCGTTGACCCGCGCCGGTTCGGCGAAATCGTCTGGCTCGGCGGGGCCGGGCATGTCGGCGTCGGGCCCGAGCCGCTGGGCCTGAAAGCCGCGGATCTTCTGAAGCAGCTCCGGCGGACGGGCCGGCCGATCAAGGCGGCGCTGCTCGACCAGGGCGTCATCGCCGGCATCGGTAACATCTATGCCGACGAGGCTTTACATCGCGCCGCCCTGCACCCGCTCCGCCCCGCCAACACGCTGAATTCCGATGAAGTCGGCCGATTGAATCGGGCGATCAAGCAGGTTCTGAACCAAGCCATCAAGGCCGGCGGCAGCAGCATCCGTGACTACGTCAACGCCGACGGCGATCGCGGCGCATTCCAAGTCAGCCACAAGGTTTACGACCGCGAAGGCGAACCCTGCCGGGGCTGCCGCGGCCTGATCGTCCGCATCGTCCTCGGCGGCCGGAGCACGCACTTCTGCCCGACGTGCCAGCCCGAAGTTAAGCTCTGACCAATGTTTACGAAAACTCCCACGCCCGGCACGGCCCACTTCAGTGGGCCTGTTTTCCTAGTCAAAACAGTCGTGAACAGGCCCACTGAAGTGGGCCGTGCCCGGGGGGAAGTTGACGTTCTGATAACGCATTTCCCTCGGTTTTACCGGCACAGTCGTTAATTTCGGACACGACGCAAGCCGATACTTCTCTTGCCGGTACAGGCCGGCACTGAAGTTATGAGCAACAACGCTGCTGACCACTACTTGCGGACCAAAGTCCTCACGGCCACGCCCGAGCAACTGCAGATGATGCTCTACGACGGCGCCATCCGTTTCGCCGAGCAAGGCCGTATCGCGTTGGAACAAAAGAACTTCGAGAAAAGCTACGAAACGCTGACGCGGGCGCAGAAGATCGTCCTGGAGTTCATCGCCGGGCTGAAACGCTCGGTCGCCCCGGACCTCTGCGACAAGCTCACCGGCCTTTACGCCTTTTGCCACAGGCGCTTAGTCGAAGCCAATCTCAAGCACGACCCGGCCCTCGTTGACGAAGCCCTCGACGTGCTCCGCTACCAGCGTGAGACCTGGCAGATGCTGATGCAGAAGCTCGCCCAGGGCAAGGCGGCGAAGATGGCGCGGACGCTGGACATCCCGGCACCCTCCGCCCGGATGGAAGCCTCGATCAGTTTCAGCGGCTGAATTTTGTCGTTGACGCCCCGAGGCCGGCGGACGACGATATCAACCGCAGTAGTAAAATCAGACACAAAGACCGCCGCGACCCCCGTTGCGGCGGTCTTCTTTTTGCGCCGGTTTTCTGCAAAACGTAGCCGCGAGCTTGCTCGCGTTTGAGAGGCGATCTCAGCGCGAGCAGTCACCGCGCGAGCAAGCTCGCGGCTACACTTTCGTTTCCGGACTCACCCGATCGTCATCCCGAAAAACTTTTGCGTGTTCGCGGTGGTGATCGCGTCGATTTCTTCGACGGGCCGCCCCTTTACTTTCGCCACCATGCCCAGTGTGTAAGCCACAAATGCGGGCTCGCAGAATTTGCTGGACCGGACCGGTTCGGGCGAAAGGTACGGCGAATCGGTCTCCACCAACAGCCGGTCCAGGGGCACGGCTTCGACGACTTTTCGGAGTGCGTCGTTTTTCTTGTAAGTGATCGGCCCGGTGAAACTGATCCAGCCGTTGGCTTCGATGATGGCCTCGGCCTCTTTTTCTGTGCCGGTGAAGCAGTGGAAGACGCACCGCGCGGTCGGGAAGCCGCCGAGGATCGCCAGGGCGTCGTCCACGGCCTCGCGGCAGTGGATGACCAGCGGCTTGTCGATTTTCACCGCCAGTTCCAACTGGGCCTCGAAAAACTCCCGCTGCGTCTTCCGCTCGGCCCGGTCGTAGTGGTAATCGAGGCCCGTTTCACCGACGGCGACCACCAAATCATCGACGGCCAGCATGGATAGCGCGTCGAGGTCTTCCTTGCCGGTGTTCTGGCAGTGATTCGGGTGAATGCCGACCGCGCACCGCACGACATCCGAATACCGCCCGGCCACTTCCAGGGCGAGGTGACTGTCCGCGATTTCCGTGCCGATCGTCACAAAACCCTTCACCCCCGCCGCCTTCGCCCGGGCCAGGACGGCATCCAACTGGTCAAACAAACGCGGGTCCGTGAGATGGCAATGAGAGTCAATCATGGGAATTCAGGTGGCAGGTGGCAGGTGGCTAGAAGACAGGCTAGTTCTTCCTGCCACCCGCCACCCGCAACCCGCCCACTCTTTCAAAACGTCGCCTCGAATGCGTTTTCGTGATGGCGAATGATCGGGTCGCGGCCTTCGGGCCAGAGGATGGCGATGACGTCGAACCGCGCCGGCGGCTGCGGGTGGCCGAAGCGGGAGAGGTAAACGCTGGCGGCCTTGGTGATCTGGTGCATTTTCTCGGCGTTCACCTGGTCTTCCGGGCGAACGACGTCATCCGTCCGCGTTTTCACTTCCACGAACACCAGCGTGCGGCCTTGCCGGGCGACGATGTCGATTTCGCCGACCTTGGTCATGTAATTCCGCTGCAGGATCTTGTAGCCGGCGTTGGTGAGGAACTTGGCGGCCACGTTTTCGCCCCGCTCGCCGAGCTGGCTATCGACTTTCGACTTCGACGAAGCGGCCTTGGTCGGGTCCGATGGGAACAGCCACTGCAACAGACGCTCAAACATGGGTGCACTGTAAACGAGAACGACGAAACCCGAAATTCGTTTATCCGATCGAGACGATTTGTAGGGGCGACGCCTGCGTCGCCCGTTCCGCCAACTCGTCGGTCGCGGGCGACGCAGGCGTCGCCCCTACAACAGCTGAACGCGCATGACAAAACCGCCGGGCGGTGTCGCCCGGCGGTTTTGCTTGTGATTCGGGTGAAAATCAGGCCGAGGCGCCGGCGAGTTCCGGTTCGGCTTTTTCTTTCTTGATGACCTTCTTGTCCGCCAGGCGGGTCGCTTTGCCGACGCGTTCGCGGAGGTAGAAGAGCTTGGAGCGGCGGACGACGCCGCTGCGCTTGACGATGATCTTTTCGATGAACGGGGTGTTCACCGGGAAGATACGTTCGACGCCTTCATTGGCGACGATGCGGCGGACGGTGAACATCTTGTTCATGCCTTCGCCCTTCACCATGATGACGGTGCCGCTGAACACCTGGACGCGTTCTTTGCCGCCTTCAACGATGCGGCTGTGGACGTCGACGGTGTCGCCGACGGCGAACTGGATGGGTTTTTCCTTGAGGCTCGACTTTTCGACGATGTCCAGGAGTTTGTTGCGCATAAAAAAACCTCGGTCTTCGGTCGCACGACGCCATCGGCGGGTGCGAATCACTACTTATATCGCAAAAAACGCCGGGCGGCTAGACCGATCGTCGTTTTTCGTACTCGGCCCATAAGTCGGGCCGCTTCTTCTTCGTCTGTTCTTCACGTTGCCGTTGGCGCCATTTGGCGATTTCGGCATGATTTCCGCTGGTAAGCACCGCCGGCACTTCCATGCCGCGGTATTCACGCGGCTTGGTATACTGCGGGTATTCCAGCAGGCCGTCGGCGAATGTTTCGTCGGCGGTCCCGTTTTCGGCCCCGATGGCGCCCGGCAAGAGCCGGACGACCGCGTCGATCAGCACCATCGCCGCCAGTTCGCCGCCGCTGAGCACGTAATCACCGATGCTCAGTTCCAGCGGCTTGAGGCCGTCGATAATGCGTTCGTCGAACCCTTCGTAGTGCCCGGCGATCAGGAGCAACCGCTCCTGTTTCGCCAGATGCTCGGCGGTCGCCTGGTCGAGGACTTTACCCTGCGGCGTCAGAATGATCCGCGTCGCGGGGCGAGGGTCCTGGGCTTCGGCGTGTTCGACGGCGTCGAACAGGGTCTGGCACAGCATCACCATGCCGTGCCCGCCCCCGAACGGTTTGCCATCGACCGATTGGTATTGGTTGGTGGCAAAATCGCGGATCTGGGTAAGGTGGTATTCCACCAGCCCCTTGGCCGCCGCCCGTTTCGGGATGCTCGTGCCGAGGACCGGCGCGAACATTTCAGGAAACAGGGTGACGACGTCGATCCGGAGCATGGCAACCTTCTGTAGGGGCGACGCCTGCGTCGCCCGCGGGCGTTCACACCCGGTTCCGGGCGAGGCAGGCCTCGCCCCTACAAGAATGCCTTATTCGGCCTTGGCTTCCTCGGCCTTGGGCTTGGGCTTGCCGGGCTTGGGCAGGCGAAGCTGCTTGTGCTCCAGGCCGCTCTTTTTCAGCAGGCTGCTGACGGTTTCCGACGGGATCGCGCCGTTGTCGAGCCAGTATTTGGCGCGTTCGAGGTCGATCTGGATTTGCTTGGACGCGTCCTTGGCGACCGGGTCATAGAACCCGAGGTTCTCAATGATGCGGCCGTCGCGGGGGCTGCGGGAATCGACCGCCGCGAGGCGGAAAAACGCCGCGTGCGAGCGGCCCATTCGGTTGAATCGTAGCTTCACTGCCATATCGTATGACTCCGGTTGCGCGGGCTTGCGCGAACGGGGCAATATAGCTGCGGCGAGATGAAATGCAAGTTGATGAGTTAATCGGTTGATGGGTTGATCCGTGGTGCGCTGAAGTTCAGAAGGGCGCTGCGAACGTCAGCCGGCCACGGATTAACTGATCAACTCATCAACCGGTCAACCCTCTTAACAACCTGTTTTCCATTTTGCCTAATGTTGAAAAGACCTCGCTGCCGATTAGAGTCAAAGTCGCCGACCGAGTCGTATCACGTTCGGCTTAACTATTGATCATTTCGCGGGACGCGAAAGCGAGGCCAGGATGGCACGTGGTAAAAAGAATTCTCCGGCGTTGTTCGAAGTGATTCGCAACGCGCAGCAGAAACAAAAAGAACAACTCGAACGTCAGAAGCAGCAACAACTTGCGGCCGAGGCGAACGCCGCCAACCCGGCCGCCAGCCTGCTGGGGTCGCCGCTGCTCTGGCTCAAGGGCAAGAAGGCGCACCAGGCGGCGGTCGACAGCGGCGAAGTCGCCGTTGAGATCGAGCCGACGCCCGTCCTCGCCCGTGCCCCGATCGCCCCGCCCAAGCCCGTCGCGCCGAAGCCGGAAAAACCCCTATTCCGTGAAGTCCCGGTCGAAGCCGCCCGGGAAGTGATCGAGGGCGAAGAGGTGTTCGAGGAGGACGTGCCGTCGACGCCGTTCGTCGTCACCAAGCCCGCCCCGCCGAAATTCGTGCCGCCGACACCCGCGCCGATGTCCGCCGCCGAGATCGCCGCCCGGCAGGTTCGGGAAGAAATCGCCGCCCAGGAAGCCCCCGCCGCCGAACCGATGTTCGCCGGCCCGGACTACGGCAAGACGTACACGTCGGAATTCGACGACGACGAAGCCGATGCCCCCAAGCAGTTCAACCTGCAGTTCACGTACACGACCGCCATCGTTGCCGCGTTCGCGGTGATGGTGACGTTCGTCGTGGCGTACATCATCGGCACGTCGGGCAGCAAGGCCGGCAAGCAGATCGTCACCACCAAGCAGCCGAAGCAGGCGGACGTCCTGAACGTCACCCCGCCGACGCGCACCAGCAACACCAACACCGTTACGCCGGTGCCGGTCGACCCGCCGGGCGGCGAAGACCGCGCCAGCCTGCCGACCGGTAACGCGGACACGCTGGGCATCGAAACGCTCGGGAAGCCGATTTCCGTCCCGACGAACGTCAAGCGCGTCATCGGCCGTCAGTACCTCGTGCTGCTGAGCTTCCCGCGGCCGGAAGACGCCAAGGAACTCGTGAAGTTCCTCGCCCAGAACGGCGTCCCGGCGACCGCCGAAACCGCCCTCCCGGACTACGCCAAGAGCTGGACCAGCGTCGTCACCACCCGCGGCTTCGAGCACACCCGCAATAACCCGGAATTCACCGCCTACAGCACCATGCTGGAAGGCCTGCTCAAAAAGTACGCCGGCAACAGTAAGTTCAAGAAGTTCCCGATCGACGTCTACACCTGTGCGCCGCCCGGTAAAGTCGAACGACGAAATCAATGCATTCGACGCCACGGCGGGAGCCGTGGCTTCTTTTTTGTTTCCGTTTCAACGCAACCCCCGCCTGGTGTCTACACTGCGGACCATGGCAGACATGCCCCCGCCCCGCCCGCCGGTGCTGACACTCCGCAGCGTGTTGATCGGCGTGCTGGGCGTCTGCTTCGTCTGCGGGCTGGCGCCGTACAACGACTTTGCGATGGAGAACACGATGCTGATCGGCAATTTCCTGCCGATCGGGTTGCTGTTGATCCTGTTGCTGCTGGTGCTCGGCGTGAACGTGCCGGTGCGGAAGCTTTTTCCGAAACAGGCCCTGAGACAAGGCGAACTGGCAGTGGTGACGCTGATGGTGCTCGCCGCCTGTGCCGTGCCCTCGAGCGGGCTGATGCGTTACTTGCCGGGCGGCATTGTCGGGATCTACGCGCAGGCGGGCGACCGCCCCGCGGACTTCGGGCCCGCCATCGACGCCGCACACGTCCCGGACTGGCTCATTCCCACGCTCACCGGCGACACCGCCGCCCAGAAAGGGTACGACCCGGTCATCACGCAGTTCCGCGCCCGCTCGCCCGACGGCACCGTGCCCTGGGCGGCCTGGCTGCGTCCGTTTCTGACCTGGGGTGTATTCGTCGCCTTGCTTTGGGGATTGATCATCAGCCTGTCGCTGATCGTCCGCCGGCAGTGGGTGGAGAACGAGCGGCTGAGCTTTCCGCTGGCGACGATGTACGAGTCGCTGATCGAGTCGCCGCCGCCGGGAAAACTGCTCAACACGCTCTTCAGCAGCCCCGGCTTCTGGATCGCGGCCGGCCTGGTGTTCCTGCTGCGAAGCATTAACGCCTTGCACGCCTACAACGCAGACTTGCCGTTCATTCAGACGGGTTATGACGCGCGTGAACTGTTCGTCGATGCGCCGTGGAAGTACACGGTCGTCACCTTCAAAACCGCCGACGTTTTGTTCTCGATGATCGGCATCGCGTTCTTCATGCAGACGAAAACCTCGTTCAGCCTCTGGTTCTGCTTCATCGGGTGGCAGGTGCTGGAGATGATCCTCGGCACGGCGCAAATCTCGTTCACCGAAGGCATGCAGCACGACCAGACCTTCGGCGCGGTGACCGTGTTCGCCGGCGTCGTGATTTACCTCGGACGACGGCACTGGGCGCTGGTGCTGCGGCACATGGTCGGCCGGCAAAAACCGGGCGACGCGGACGGCGCTTACCTGCCGTACCGGCTCACCGGCTGGGCGGGCGTGTTCTGCTTCGCGGGCATGATCGCCTGGCTGATGCTCGCCGGCATGACACTGCTGGCGGCCGTGGCGCTGGTGACGATCATCGTGATGATTTTCATGGTCGTCGCCCGCCTGCTGGCCGACACCGGTTTGTTCTTCATCAACATCAGCACCATGCCGTTGCGGCCGTTTTACTATCCCGTCCTCGTGCCGCCCACGCCGCACTTCACGACGCCGACGAATTTCTTCTTCGCCGGCTGGCTGACGCACATTTTTCATGACGTCCGCGAAAACCTGGCCGCGTTTTTCCAGATGGGCGTGAAGGTCGCCGACGACACCATCGAGCGCCGTGACCGCCCCCGCCACGTCGCCGCCGGCCTGATCGCGGCCGTCGTCCTTGCGTTCGGCGTCGCGTACGCCGTGTCGTGGGTGAGCATGTTGAAAGTCGAGTACACCTACGCGCAAACCGTCTCCAGCCGTGCGTTCACGATCAACGAATACGGCACGGACAAGTCCGTCACCAAGAACATTCTCGATCCGTCGGTCGCCCTGCAATCTCGGAACATTCCCACGCAACAGCCGATCGCCAATCCACTGCTGCACCTGGGCATCGGCGGCGCGGTGGTGGCGGCGTGCAGCGTGCTGCGCGGCCTCGTGGCGTGGTGGCCGATCCATCCGGTGGCGTTCGTCGTGCTCTACTCGTACTCGATGCAGAAAATCTGGCTGAGCGTTTTCATCGGCTGGGTGGCGAAGGTGATCATCGTCCGCCTGGGCGGCGTCTCGCTGCTGAAGGCGGGCCGGCCGGTGTTCATCGGGCTCATCGCCGGCGACGCCTTCGCCGCGGCATTCTGGCTCGTCACGAATTTTGTCCTCAACGCCAGCGGGCATGTCTACAAACCGCTGTTATTCTTGCCCGGATGAAGCCGGAAGATCTGCTGACCGAATTGACCGCCATCCCGACCGCCCCGTTCGCCGAACAGAACGTCCTTGCCTACGTCCGCGCCTGGTCCAGGCAGCGCGGCTACCGCGTTACCGCCGACGCGGCCGGCAATCTGCTGGTCGCCAAGCCCGGCCGCTCGAAAAAGCCCCGCGTGGTGCTCGTCGCCCACGCCGACCATCCCGGCTTCGTTGCCGGTGATCTGATCGACGGCAAAACGTTCAAGGCGAACTTCTTCGGCGGCGTGCACAGCAAATACTTCGTCGGCAGCCGCGTGCGGTTCTTCACCGACGCCGGCGAAATCGTCGCCACCGTCACCGAGGTCGACAGCGACGGCGTCCGCCCGACCGGCGCGACGCTCAAGGCCGCCAAGTTCGTCCCGCCGCACAGCATCGGCATGTGGGACGTCGGCGGGCCGAAGGTCAAAGGTCAGAAGTTCCACTGCCGCGTCTGCGACGACTTGGCCGGCCTCGCGGCGGGCCTGGCGGCGCTCGACGCCAGCGACAACCCCGCCGCCCCGAACGCCGTGCTCGTGACGCGGGGCGAAGAGGAAGGCTTCATCGGCGCGATCGCCGCCATGACCGGCGGTCTGCTCCGCCAGACCGACCGCCTCGTCTCCATCGAAACCTCCGCCGAACAACCCTACGCCAGGCAAAGTGACGGCATGATCATCCGCGTCGGCGACCGGACGAGCATTTTCAACTCCGCCTTCACCCGCTTCCTCGGCACGCGCGCCGAGGAGCTGCAGAAGGCGGACGCCGCCTTCAAATTCCAACGCGCCCTCATGCCCGGCGGCACCTGCGAAGCCACCGTCTTCGACGCCTACGACTACACCGCCGCCGCCGTCTGCGTGCCGCTGGGCAACTACCACAACATGAACACCGCCACCGGAAAAATCGCGGCGGAATACGTCGACCTGCGTGACTGGCGCTCGCTCGTGACACTACTGACCGACGTGCTGAATTCGCACCACGAGTTTTCCGGAACGCACGCGGCACTGCGTCAGATGCTCGAATCGCGGTACGCGACTTTCGCGGGGAATCTTTAACCGGCACGGGTCACTTCGGTGGCCCTGTAAGACCGAGCGAAGACAGGGCCACTGAAGTGGCCCGTGCCGGAATGTTCTTGATGGAACGCTCTGCAAAATCTTTCGGATAAACTGTCACCGTGTTCGACCGTGACGAAGCCGCCGCCGCCATCAAGGCCCATGCGATCGCATCGGGCTTCGACCACTGCGGCATCGCCCCGGCCGGGCCGAGCGCGTACCGCCAATACCTGCTCGACTGGATCGCCAGCGGCCAGGCCGGCGACATGCACTATCTGCAGGAACGCTTCGCCGAGCGCGTCGACCCGTCACTCTACCTGCCCGGCGTACTAAGCGTCGTGAGCGTGGCGATCAACTACCACGTGCCGCTGGAGCCCACGCCGCCGGGCCACGCGAAGATTGCCCGCTACGCGCAAGGCGACGACTACCACGAGAAGCTCAAAAAAAAGCTCTACGACCTCGCCGACTGGATTCGGGAGCAATGGCCACACGCCGAGACGCGCACCGGCACCGACAGCGTCCCGGTCATGGAGCGCGAAATGGCCACCCGCGCCGGAATCGGCTGGGTCGGCAAGAACACCTGCGTCATCCACCCGCAAACGGGTTCGTGGCTGCTCCTGGGCGAAGTGCTGACGACGCTCGATTTGCCTGCCGACGCCGCCATGCCCGACCACTGCGGCACCTGCACGCGGTGCATCGACGCCTGCCCCACCGACGCCATCACCGAGCCGTACAAGCTCGACGCGAGCAAGTGCATCAGTTATTTGACGATCGAACACGCCGGCGAGATTTCGCCGGACTTACAAGCCGGCGTCGGCGACTGGCTCTTCGGCTGCGACATCTGCCAGGACGTCTGCCCGTTCAACCGGAAGGCCCCGACGAGCCGCATCGACTGGCTCCAACCCCGCCGGCCGACGAATTCCGTCGATCCGAATGAAGTGCTGAACTGGTCGCAGGCCGACTACCATGCCTTCACCCGCCGCTCGGCCATGCGCCGGGTGAAACTGCCGCAGTTTCAGCGGAACGCCAGGATGGTTTTGAAGAATCAGGAGAAGGAATGAAAATGATGAGAATTGCTCTAGCCACCTTTGCCGCCCTGCTGCTTGTCGGCTGCTCCGCCAATCAACGCCCGGTCGCCGAAGCCGGCCAAGGCGAATTGATTCTGATCTGCGAATTGAAAGACGGCGTTGTTGAAGACGCAGTCGGCCCGGCGGCGAACGAGCTAAGTAAGTTGCCCGGAGTTCTTGAAGTCGTCGCGACCGGCGGCATTGGCATGAATATTTTCGACCCGGCCATCAAAGCCATTCCGACTAAAACAAGAATCGCATTCATTCTTTCATTCAAGGACAACGAGTCTTCGAGGAACGGACTCGCGAAATGGAATGCGATTCTGAAAGATAACGGTTACATGGAAAAGATCGACCGAGTCATCGCATACGACGCGGTCGCGAAGAATTATTTGGTGTCTGAAGAATACAAAGCCGAATCAACGGCGGCGGACCTGCAACGCAGGACCGCCGCCGCGAAACAACTGGAAGAGCAACGTAGCCGGACGAAGTGATGTCGTTACGACACCGTGATCTTCCGGGGCTTGGTTTCTTCGCGCTTGGTGAGCGTGAGGAACAGCACGCCGTCCTCGAGCCGGGCCTCGACGGCGGCACCGTCGGCGGTCGCGGGGAGGCGGAAGGCACGCTGGTATTCATTCACGCTCCGCTCGCGAAGCAGCCATTGCCCGGCCTGTTTGGCGTCGACAGTTTCCGCCGGTTTTTGGCCGCGTTTGGCGGTGATTGTCAGCAGCGACTTGTCGAGAACGACCTCGATGTCGTCCTTCTTAAACCCGGGCATTTCGGCTTCGACGTACAGCCGGTCGGCGTCTTCGCGGACGTCGACGCCGTACACATTCGCACCAGCGACCTGGCCGAAGAATTCGAACGGATCGACCGGGAACAAACGAGAACCACGCGTAGCGAGTGTCATCTGAAATCTCCTGTTCAAAGTAATCCAATTCACCACCGCGTTAGCCGCGAACTTCTTCGCGTTTTGTGTTCAAAAACGCGAGCGAGCTCGCGGCTACGCACGGTGGAAACCATTCACTTTTCGAACAACAAGACTGAAACAAAGTCCGTGCCAGAAACATTCACCAACAGACCCTTCATGGCGTGTCAAAAACAGGGTATTTCGGGATCGACTCAAACCCTCTTTTCTGCAATTTTGGCAGTCGGTAATTGAATGGCTGACGTTCCACGATTGATCGTTCTCCTAGGCCCGACGGCGTCGGGGAAATCGGCGCTGGCGCTCGTATTGGCCGAGCGGCTGGGGGCGGAGATTTTGTCGGTCGACTCCATGCAGGTTTACCGCCACATGGACATCGGCACGGCCAAGCCGTCGGCGGAAGAGCAGGCGGCGGTGAAGCATCACCTGATCGACGTCGTTGAGCCGAGCGATCCGTATACCGTCGCGCAGTTCGTCTCAGCCGCGGATGACATTATCGCCAATGCCACGAAGCCGATCATCGCCACCGGTGGCACGCCGATGTATTACAAGGCGTTGTTCGAGGGCCTGTTCGACGGCCCCGCCGCCGACCCGGCCGTGCGGGCCAAGCTCGCCGAACAACCGGCCGAGGCATTGCACCGTCGGCTGACAGAAGTCGACCCCGCCGCCGCCGCCCGCATTCACGTCAACGACACGCGGCGTTTGCTGCGCCGCTTGGAAGTCTTCGAGATCACGGGCAAACCGATCACTGAGCATCAACAGCAGTGGGACACGCCCCACCGCCACGCGGCCGTGTGGTTCGGGCTGAACTGGGAGAAGGAGCAACTCAATCGCCGCATCAACGCCCGCGTCAAACAAATGATGACGGCCGGCTGGGTTGAAGAAACGCGGCAACTCGTCGACCGCTTCGGCACGCTCTCCAAGACCGCCGGCGAAGCGACGGGCTACGCCGAGCTCATCGACCACCTCAGCGGCCGGCAGTCACTGGATGATGCCACGGAGCAGATCAAGATCGCCACGCGGCAGTTGGCGCGAAGGCAGACCAAATGGTTCCGCCGCTGGCAGCAGGTGAACTGGTTGGCCGGCGACGCGAGCGTGGGAGCGAATGCGGAAAAGGTGTTACAGCATTTGTAGGGGCGACATACATGTCGCCCGACGGCCGCCGTTACCGCGATCCCGGGCGACATGTATGTCGCCCCTACAAAGATCACACCACGGCCGGCGTGGCGTGGGCGTCGTGGCGGGCGATGGCTTGCAGCCGCGGGGCGTCCAGGCCGGGCGCCAGGTCGACGTCTTCGAACGGCTTGCTGACGACGCCCGTCCGCAGCAGCTTCAGCCGCAGCCCGCGGCGTTGGTTCAGGCCTTCGAAGTGCTTCACCTCGGCGGGCGTCATTTTCGTCGGAAACTCATTAACGATGTCCATGCGGCTCAGCCCCGCGAAAAAGCCGCGCAGGGCCGCCTTCGGGTAACGATTGGTGAGGGCCTTCATCGCGTAGATCGAGGAATACATCACGATCTTCTTCCACCGCTGCCAGAACGGGTAATGGCGGAAGGCGATCCACATCCAGTTCCGCAGCTGATAAAAAAAGTAATTCGACCGATCGACTCGGCCATTGACGCTGGGGTTGTGCAGCACGTGGCGCGTCGGGCTCGTACCCCACGCGGAAGCCCTTGCGGATGACCTGCAGCGCGAGGTCGACTTCTTCGTTATAGATGAACAACTCTTCCCAGAACCCCGTGCCGTCTTTGATGAGGTCGGCCCGGATGAGGGCGCCGGCGGCGGAGAAGGAATAGGTGTCGAACGGGCGATTGCCGTGCGTTTCGTACGCCTGGGCGTAAATCCACTGGTCGATACACCGGCTGGTGTAGTTGAGGATGCGACAGCCGAGGATGCCGAGGTCGGGCTCGCCTTCCATGCGGTCGACGAGCACGCGCAGCGTATTGCGGGCGAGGATGGCGTCGCTGTCGAGCAGCAGCAAATATTTACCGTCCGCCGACCGCAGGCCGACGTTCCGCGCCTCGCTCGGGCCGCAGTTTTTGCACAGGCGGATGAGGGCGACGTCCGTTTCAGAAGCAAGCTTGTCCGGCGAGCCGTCTTTCGAGCCGTTGTCGACGACGATGATCTCGACATTCGGGTAATCCTGCTCGCGAATGGATTTAAGGGCGAACAGGACGTCGTCGTAACGGTTCCAGTTGACCATCACGATGCTGACTTTGGGCAGCGGAGCCGAGCGATTTGGGGAGAGCGGTATCGACATTCAACGCCCCGACGGGCCGCCCAAACGTATCCCCCAACCGGCCGGGTCGACAAGTGAATTTCCGGTTTACGCGGTCAGGAAGGGTAAAAATTTCGCCGCACGGGCATTTCCGGAGGCCCTCCGACCGCTTTGCGAACGGCCCGGGGGCCGCTACCCTTTTCCGCTCAACCTAAAGGATGGTTCTGATGCGGATTGCGGTCATGCCCGGGGATTATGTCGGTAAAGAAGTCGTCGCTGAAGGCCTGAAGGTGCTGGCCGTCGCCGCCAAGAAATTCGGCTTTTCGTACACCACGACCGATTACCCGTTCGGCGCGGAGCACTACCTCAAGACGAAAATCACCCTGCCGGACTCGGCCCTGAAAGAATTGGCCGATCATGACGCGATCCTGTTCGGTGCCGTCGGCGCTGACCCGCGTGGCAACAAGGAAATCCCGCAAGGCCTCATCGAAACCGACATCCTCCTGCGGATGCGGTTCGAGCTCGATCAGTACATCAATCTGCGCCCGACGAAGCTCTTGCCCGGCGTGCCGACGCCGCTGGCGAAGAAAGACCCGTTCGACATGGTCATCGTCCGTGAAAACACCGAAGGCCTGTACTGTCAGAACGGCGGCTTCCTCTACAAGAACACGCCGAACGAAGTCGCCAACCAGATCGAAGTGACGACGCGCCACGGCGTCGAACGCGCGATCCGCTACGCCTTCGATTACGCCAAGCAGTTCGGCCGCAAGAAGGTCACGCTCGTCGCGAAGACCAATGTGCTGCGTTACGCCCACAATCTCTGGATGCGTGCGTTCGAGGAAGTGTCGAAGGATTACAGCGACATCGCCACGGGGTACGACCATGTCGACGCCTGCACGATGTACATGGTCACGCAGCCGCAACGGTATGACGTGGTCGTCACGACCAACATGTTCGGCGATATCATCACCGACCTAGGCGCGGCCATCCAAGGCGGCATGGGCATGGCGGCCAGCGGCAACCTGAACCCGAAGAAGACCACCGCCAGCATGTTCGAGCCCGTCCACGGCTCGGCGCCCGACATCGCCGGCCAGGGGAAGGCGAACCCGATCGCGACGTTCCTGAGCGTGGCGATGATGCTGGACTTCCTCGACCAGCCCAAGGCCGCCGCCGCGATCAACGCCGCGTGCCAGAAAGTCGTCGCCGATCCGAAAAATCACACCGGCGACCTCGGCGGGACCGCCCGCACCGGCGACATCACCGACGCCGTGCTGGCCGCCCTGGATTAACGCCATGCCCCTGCCGGAACACGTCCGACAGATTCGCGAGAAGATCGGGCACGCTTACATGCTCATGCCGGCGGTAAGCGTGCTCGTCTTCAACGACGCCGGCGAAATCCTGCTCGGCCAGCGCAGCGACAACGGCAAATGGGCGACCATCGGCGGCATCGTCGACCCGGACGAAACCCCCGCCGTCACCGCCGTCCGCGAAGCCCGCGAAGAGTGCGGCATTGAGATCGAACTCGAACGCGTCAGCGGCGTTTATTCGTCGCCGACCATCACTTACCCGAACGGCGACGTCGCGCAGTACACGACGATCGCCTTCCGGGCCGTCATCGTCCGCGGCACGCCTCACGTGGCCGACGAGGAATCGCTGGCGGTGCAGTTCTTCCCGCTCGACCGACTGCCGGCCGACGTTTCAGAGAACCAACGCGTCCGCATCGAACACGCCCAAACCCCCGGCCGACATCTGCCGGCCGTCTTCGAGTGACGCCGTTCAATCCCCGCCGTCTTCGGCGTTCCATTCGACCGTCTTCCGGGCGGCGATAATGTCAAAGTGCAATTCCGATCGCCCGGAAACGACTTTGAGGTAATTGAACGTCGCCGGCGAAGCGACCTTATTCAACAGCGTTCCCGCTCCGATGAACACGGCAAAGAACAACGCCGTCATCACGCCACGCGCGGTGTCATTCGACAACAACCGACGATAGGACGGGATAAGGTTTGACGCGATCCAGAATCCGTCCAGCGGCGGCAACGGCAGCAGGTTGAACATCGCCAGCAGCAGATTCGTATAACCGAACACCAACAGCAGATACTTCCCGTTCGCCATCGCCGGCGACCATTGTGCGTACGGCAGGTGGCTGAAACGCTCCCACAGCGCCAAACCCGTCAACGCGAGCAGAGAAAGCAAAATGTTCGTCAACGGCCCGGCGACGGCGACGATGGCGTCGGCGTATTTGCCTCGCATGCGCGTCCGGTCGACCGGCATCGCGCCGAACGCGATGCCCGCCACCGCGAGCAGAATCAATGAAATCCCGCCCATGTGAACCAACGGGTTCAGTGTCATGTGGCCGGTGTAGATCGGCGTGTCGTCGCCGAGCTTGATCGCCGCCACGCCGTGCGCTAATTCGTGCAGGGTGACGCTGATCACGACAGTAATGATGGTGGCGAAGAAAAACGGCGGGTCTGACTGCAATTCCTGAATAAACAAGTGACCGAACATGCCGGCGATCATACGCGTAACCTGTTCCCGCCGCGCGGCCGTGCAAGTTAGACGTTATGTCCTAGAATAGAATCATGGCTGAAAAAGTCGTCATCATTGGTTCCGGCCCCGCCGGTTGGACTGCCGCCATTTACGCGGCCCGGGCGAACCTGAATCCCCTCGTCCTCGAAGGCGTTCCCAAGCAAACCCCGAGCATCCAACTCCCCGGCGGCCAGCTCATGCTGACGACCGAAGTCGAAAATTACCCCGGCTTCCCCACCGGCATCACCGGGCCGGAAATGATGGAGAAGTTCAAGGAACAGGCCGTGCGTTTCGGCACGCGCGTCGAAACGCTCGACGTCGTCCGCTGCGACTTCGACAGCAAGCCGTTCAAGCTCACCACCAGCGACGACACCGTCATCGAAACGCACTCGATCATCATTTCCACCGGCGCCAGCGCCAACTGGCTTGGGTTGCCGAACGAAATGCGGCTGGCGCAGGCGGGCGGCGGCGTGAGCGCGTGTGCCGTCTGCGACGGGGCGCTCCCGATCTTCCGCAACCAGCCCGTGGCCGTGGTCGGCGGCGGCGATACGGCGATGGAAGAGGCCAGCTACCTCACGAAATTCGCCAGCACCGTTCACATCATCCACCGCCGCGGCGAGTTCCGGGCCAGCAAGGCGATGCAAAAACGCGTGCTGGAAAACCCGAAAGTGAAAGTCCACTGGCACACGGCCGTCGACGACGTGCTGGGCATGAGCCATCTCGAAAAACTGCGGCTGAAAAACACGCAAAACGGCGTGATGTTCGACCTTGAGGTGAAAGGCCTGTTCATCGCCATCGGCCACACGCCGAACACGCACTTCCTCCGCGAAAGCAAGCTGGGCCTGGACGAAACGGGTTACATCAAACTCGCCGACGGCTACCGGACGTACACGAACATCGCCGGCGTCTTCGCCGCCGGCGACGTGACCGACCAGATCTACCGCCAGGCCATTAGCGCCGCCGGCATGGGCTGTAAGGCCGCCATCGACGCCGAACGCTGGCTCGCCGAACACGGCATCGATTGAGTTTCTGGTTCCCTCTCCCGTGTATTCCACGGGAGAGGGTTAGGGTGAGGGTCTTCTTCTTTTGAACGCAAATAGCGAACAGGCAGACCCCCTCCCTAACCCTCCCCCGGACATACCGGGAGAGGGAATAAAACCTCGCCGTTACCGTTTCGCCAAATCTCAGCGCCTCCACGGCCGGGGCACGTTCAAGGCGATCCTCGACGCCGGCCATCGCAAATGGAACGGGCCGATCGCCATGTGCATCGCGCCGAGCGCATCGCCGACGTGCAATCTTGGCATCAGCATCGGTCGGCCGGTGGGCACGGCGGCGGTTCGCAATCAGATCAAGCGCAAACTCCGTGAAGCGTTCCGCCTCATGCAGCACGACTGGCCGCGGGCGTATGACGTGGTGCTGCTGGTGAAAAAGCACGAGCCGCTGACGCTCGCGGAATACCAGCGGCTGATGACGGGCCTGATGGTGCGCTGCCTCAAGCCGCGTGAGCCGTCATGAATCTGTTGCAGCGACTGCTCATCGCCGGCGTCTGGGCGTACCGCTTTACGCTCGGGCGATTCCTCGGCGGGCAGTGCCGATTTCATCCGACCTGCAGCCAATACGCCATCGATGCTGTCCTAAAATACGGCGCATTCCGCGGCGGCATCAAAGCCGTCTGGCGCATTCTCCGCTGCCACCCCTGGGGCGGGCACGGCTACGACCCGGCATGACTCACGTCGGCGGGTCTGTCAGCGTGATGACGCGCACGGCGTGGTCGTCGGGCCGGAGCGGCTGGCCGCGGCGGCGGGCATAGACTTCGGTCGCCTCCGCGCCGACCAGCAAAATCACGGCCGAGTAGTAAACCCAGACCAGCAGCGCGACGAACGAACCGATCGCCGCCGTGTACGCCGTCTCATAGCTCCCGCGGCCGAGGTAAAACGACAGGCCGAACTTGCCGATCGAAAACAGCAGCGCCCCGATGAACCCGCCGACCCAGACTTCACGCCAGCCGATTTTCGCGTCCGGCACGAACTTGAACATGCCCGCGAACACCACCGTAAAAATGGCGACCGACATCACGTTATTCCCGATCACCGCCAGCAGGTTGCCCCACGTGTCGCCGGCGACGGTAATTCGGCCTTGCAGCAGCGTGCTGATGACCATCGACATCAGCAGCAGGAACAGAATGCTCGCCAGCATGCCGAGCGAGAGCACGCGTTTTTTGAGGTAGCCGATCAGGCCGTTGGTCGGCTTGGCCTGGACGTGCCAGATGGAGTTCAGTGCCGACTGCACCTGCCCGAAGACGCCGCTGGCGGAAACGGCCACGAGCGCGATGCTCGTCAACCCCGCCGCCGTCATGCCCAGTTCCGCCTGTTGACTGGTCGGGCCGAGCAGTTGCTCGATCGGCTTGTACGCCTGCTTGCCCATGACGTCGCTGAACGCCTTGGCGATGTCCCATTTCTGGTTCGGCGGCAGGAAGACGCGGGCGGTCCAGGTGACGATCGTCAGCAGCGGCGCGATCGCCAGCCCGGTGTAGAACGCCAGGGCGGCCGCCTGGGTCATGACGTCGTCGTTCATGAATTCGTAGAAGGTTTCTTTCACGCCGCCGATGAAGCCCGGCTTGGGGTGCGGATCGGCCGAGCGAATGGTCGTCGGCCTGGGGGCGGCGGGCGGCGTTGGGGCGGGCGGTTCCATCGGTCGAGCATAGGCCACCGACTGCCAGCCGATCGACTCCCGATACGCCTTTCGCACCGGTGCCCGGCGGGCGAGCCAGTAACTCAGCCCGCCCGCCGAGGCGAGCGTGCCGAGGACGATCGAGGCTTTTTTCGCACTGAAGCTCATACCCGCACGGTCTGCCACCGGCCGGTAGCGAACCGCGCGAATAGTAGGCCGCCCCGGCACATCAATTCGACGCAAAGCAGGATCCAGATTTGCGTGAGGTTTGCCCCGAGGCGCCCCGCAATCGTCACGCCGACGCAGCGGATGATCAGCACGCTGCCCAGGCTCGCGAACATGGCCGCCAGCGTGTCGCCCGAGCCGCGAAGCGCCGCCCCGAAGATGATCGACGCCGCCATGCCGCATTGAATGAAGCCGGTCTGGAACAGGCATTGCGAGACGAGCGTGCGGACGTCCGGGTCGTGGGTCAGCAGGCCCGACCAGGCGTAACTAAAGGCGACGAACGACGCGCCGACGGCGGTCATCAGTCCGCCGCCGGCGGCGTAGCCGATGTACGCCACGCGGCGGGCGCGTTTCGGGTCGCCGGCGCCCAGGCTTTGCCCGACGAGCGTCGACACGGCCGTGCCGATCGCCATGCCGCCCATGTACGAAAACGCCTCGACGCGCACGGCGAGCCCGTGCGCGGTCGCGGGCAGATCGCCGAGGCGATTCACCGTGCCGATGACGGCGAAATTCGCGACCCACCAGAGCAGCCCTTCCGCCCCGTTCGGCAGGCCGATGCGGAGGATGCGTTTCATCGTCAGCCATTCCGGCCGGAGTCGGTGGACAAAGAGCTTCAGCCGGCGTTTACCGCTGAGCAGCACGACGATCTGCAGCACGCCGCCGGCGACGTAGGCGAACATCGTCCCGTACGCGATGCCGTCAAAGCCCCAGTTCGGCAGCCCGAACATGCCGTACGTCAGGCCGACGCTGAAGACGACATTCAAGCTGTCGACGACGATCATCGCCACCGCCGGCGCGAGCGTGTCGCCGCTCCCGCGTAAACAGGCGTTGGCGGTGAACATGATCACTGAAAACGGCAGCCCGAAGACGAGGATCTGCAGGTACCGCCGGAACAATTCCGCCGAGTGGCCCTGCAGGCCGATGACGCTGGTGAGCGGCCCGGCGAGTCCGAACAGCAGTGCGGCCACCACCACGCCGAGCGCGACTGCCGCCAGCATCGACTGGCCGCAGACCTTGTTCGCCAGGCGGCGGTGTTTCGAGCCGATCGCCCGCGCGATGATCGCCGTCGCCCCCGCCCCGACCGCCGAAACGATCAGGCCGACGAACCAGAAGATGTACGACACCGACCCCACCGCCGCCCCCGCGGCCGCGTTCGTGGCGCGCGCCGCATCCAGCGCCTCGCCCTGCAGCCCCGCCGTCGCCAGCAGGTTGTTCGCCAGGTACGTGTCCGTCAGCCCGACCAGAATGTGCAACACGTGCTCGGCAAACACCGGCAACGCCAGCAACATGAGTGGCTTGAGCACAGGCAACGACGGCGGGTCTTCGGCGGGACGGAGCATGGTTTTACGACTCAAAAAAAGTGTCGAATGTCGAATGTCGAGTGTCGAATGAAAAGACCAACGCCTTTGTACCGCGACTCTTCATTCGACACTCGACACTCAACATTCGACATTCCCAAAAACGCCCCGCCCCGCGACGATCACGTCGCGGGGCGGGCAAGCGTGAATCGGGGTTGTGATCACTTGGCCGTCGGCATCTGGTTGGCGGCGTTGAGGATCAGTTTGCGGGCCTGATCGTTCGGAAGATTCAGCGCGCCGCGGGCTTCCGCGGCGGCCGACTTCAGTTCCGCCGCACCTTGGCCGCTGACGACATTGTCGAGCGTGCTGAGCTGGCTGGCGTCGAGCTTGTTGCCGAAGAACTTCGCACTGACGGCCAGGCTCTTGAAGAGGCTGACCTTCACGTCGTCGGCCACACCGTCGGCGGCGGCACGGAGCAGCAGGCCCTTCTGGGCGTCGTCGCTGTTGGTCAGCGCCAGGCCTTCGCCGGCGAGCTTGACGATCTCCGGACGGCCGTCTTCGAGCGCGCCCAGCAGCGTGCTGCGGGCGGGCGTCAGGTCGAGCACTTGGCCGCGGCTGACGGCCAGACGCTTGATCAGTTCGCCGGCGCGGCTGGCGTACTGGGTGGCCAGTTCGGTATCGAGCGGCAGAGCGCCGCTGGCGTCACGGGCACGCTTGACGGCGTCCTTCAGGGCGGCCGCGTCGGCGGTGGTCGTGGTGCTGATGGTGCTGTCGGTCGCCTTGCGGGCTTCCCACGGGCTGGCGGGCGAGCTGACGATCACCAGCTTGCCGGCCGCACGCATCTTCGGCGAACGGGCGATCAGGCCGATCAGCGATTCGACTTCCACCGGCGGCAGCTGTTCGCTGATGATCACCACGTCAATGGCCGGCACGTTCGCGGCGGCGGCGAGGGCACCGGCGGCGTTGGTGGCGCCCGCGGCGATGAAGCCGTCCGCCTTGAACGGCTGGACGACGCCGTTCACCGCGTCCTGCGTCGGCATGACGACCAGCACGCTCGGCTGGCCCGTCTGGCTGATCGCCTCGGCGAGCAGCGGCACGACGAGTTCCTGGCCCGCGAACGACGACTGCGGCAGCGCCGAGGCGAGCGTGAACGCCGCCTCAAACCGCACGCGGCGGTCCGGGTACTGCATCGCTTCGATCAGCGGCGAGCCGCCGCTCTTGAAGTTCGCGTCACCGACGATCTGCTGCAACGCCTTCACGATCGCCAGGGCGGCGGCGTTGTTCTTGTCATTGAGCGCCCGCGTGAGGGCGACATTCAGGTACTGAGCGCCGGCGGTGACGCCGAAGTAGTGCGCGTCGGGGTTGTTCGCCGGACGCGTGGCGTCGGTCGTGCCCTGCGGCAGGTCAGCCTCACGCTTGAAGTCGGCCGACAGCCAGAGGCTCAGGGCGTCTTTCGAGGTGCTCAGCGACATCGCCAGTTCGCTCTGCGAGAGCGTCATGACGTCGTTGAAGATGGCCGGGGCGACGGGCGTGCGGAGCAGGCCGCGTTCGACGTCGAACTTCCAGACGTTCGCCTGCGGGAAGCGCAGGTCGGGCACGATGCTCGTGCGGCCGTAGAACTGCTTCTCGGCCAGGTCGTAGAACAGGTCGCCCGCTTTACCGCCGCCGCCGAGCTTGGCGATGGCTTCGTCGGCGACTTTCTTGACGTTCGGCGTGGTGGCGTTTTCGCTCAGGCGGGCGAGGTACGGCACGGCGGAGTCGTAGCCGAGGTCGGCCAGGACGGTCACGACCGTTTCAAGCTGCGCCGGGTCATTGCTGAACGTGGCGGCGACGAGCGGGTTCACCGCGACGCGGCCGAGGTCGAGCAACGCACGCCGGGCGGCGCCGTATTCCGACTGCTTCGCCGG
Source organism: Tepidisphaeraceae bacterium (assembly GCA_049840775.1). Taxonomy (GTDB): domain Bacteria; phylum Planctomycetota; class Phycisphaerae; order Tepidisphaerales; family Tepidisphaeraceae; genus RYN-431. The sequence continues at coordinate 811,869 of JASGJJ010000005.1, read as the reverse complement.
GTCACTCAGCACGGCGAGCAACGGCGGGACGGCCAGTTCGCCGCTCTCACGCAGCTGCGCGATCGCCAGGCGGTACGGACGGTCGCCCTTGCTCAGGCGGGCGATGTTGGCTTCGATGTTTTTCGGGTCGCTCTTCCGGGTGTAGCGACCGTCATTGATGATCTTGGTGAGCTGGGCGGCGGACTCTTTGAGTTCCGGCACGCCCTGGAAGCGGATGAGCCAGTCGTCGAGGTTATCGCCACGATCAGCGGCGACCTTTTCGAAGGCTTCGGCGACCTTCAGCGGCTCGGCGCTCGCGGCGAGAATTTCGCCGGCCTTGGTGGCGGCGATGTCGTACCGCGGCGACTTTCCCGTAATGCCAGAAGTCGTCGACCGACTGCTGCAAAGGGTCAGAACTGACGGCTTGGGCAAGGGCGATCGAGGGGACCAGCGATGCGACGGGCAGGGCGACCGCCAACGACACACCGAGGGCCGCGGCCCGCAACTTCGCGGAAACCTTCGACGGGGCAAAACGGCTCATGTTACGCATCTCCGAGGCCTGGTAGGGTTACGGTACGTCCCGATCGATCTCCGCGTCGACAGCGTGACGGCGGAAAGGGCCATTTCCGCACGATTTAGGCCGAGGCGAACGATAAATTTGCTCATCCCACAAGTCAAGGTTGGCCCCGGCTGCCAACACCGCATGACACCACGCCCTGCTCGCGATAGACTGCCCGGCCCATGAAATCCGAAGAGCGGCACGCCCTCCAGAAAAATGACCTCGACAGCAGTCTCTCCGACCTGCCCGGCCTCTGGGCGAAACACGGAAACAAGATCCTGCTCGCCATTACCGGCGTCGCCCTCGTCTATTTCGCCGTGAATTACCGGCATAATCAGGCGGTCAAACGCCAGGCGGAAACCCAGCAGGCCCTCGCCAACGCCTGGGCCGCCGTCCGCCAGCTCGACCAGTACGCCCAGGCCGCCCCGACGGAATTCGAAAAAATTCGTGGCGGTCTGGAGAACGACATCAACCAGAGCGTCGAGACAGTTGTTTCCGATTCTGACGCCTCCACCCTCCAGGCCGCCTGGGCGTGGCTGGCGCGGGGCGAGCTCTACTGGACAGTCGCCAACGCCGGCAAGGCGTCGCCGGCGACCGCCCCGGCATCGCAGCCGACGAGCAAGCCGGCGGACAACCCGCTGGGCCTGGCGGCGAACGCGTACAACAAGGTCATCACCGATTACGCCGCCGCCGTCGAACCCGTGAAACTCGCCCGCCTCGGGCTGGCGTCGGTCGCCGAAGACCAGGGCGACTTCACCACCGCCCGCAACCAGTACAAAGCCCTCATCGAAACCGCCGGCCTGCCGGAAGGCGATCTCGCCATCGCCAAGGCGCGGCTGGCGAAGCTCGACGACATCGAAAAACCGACGCTGCTCCTGCCCGCCACGCAGCCGGTGACCGCCAAAGCGGACACCGACCTGATGATCCCGAAGCCGGAAGGCCTCACCAGCGTCGGCCCGACGATCCCGGCCGCCACCCAGCCCGCCGCCACCCAGCCGGCCGCTTCGCAGCCCGTTCAATGAGCGAGGAAGTCGACCAAAACCTCACGCCGCCCGAAGACGTCGAACACGAAGACGGCGACCTACGCGAGTTCCGCTGGAAACTCGGCAAAAATCTCACGCGCCGCATCGACCAATACCTCGTCGACCGCGTCGGCTACCTGTCGCGAAACGCCATCCAGCGACTGATCGACGACGGCTTCGTGAAGGTCAACGGGAAGACGACCAAGTGCAGCTATCGGCCGCGGGAGAATGACATCGTCGATGTCTCCGCCCCGCCGAAGCTCAGCGAACAAATCGTCCCGGAAGACATCCCGCTCGATGTCCTCTACGAAGACGATTACATGATGGCCCTGAACAAACAGGCCAACCTGTGCGTCCACCCGGCCCGCGGGCAGTGGACGGGCACGCTCGTCAACGGCCTGGCGTTTTACGGGAAAAAGTGGAGCAGCGTAAACGGCGAGATTCGCCCGGGTATTCTGCACCGGCTCGATAAGAACACCACCGGCGTCATCCTCATCGCCAAGGCGGACGAAGCCCACTGGCGGCTCGCCCGGCAGTTCGAAAACCGCACCATTCATAAAACCTACATGGCGTTGTGTCATGGTGTGCCCGCTTTGATGCAGGACGAGATCAACATGCCCATCGGCCAGGACCGCTACGTGCGGGAGAAGCAGGCCGTCCGCAAGATCGAAAACGGCGGCCGCGAGGCGATCACGCAGTACCACGTCCTCGAAACTTTCCAAACCCCGCCCGGGCAGACGCGGTTCCGCTTCCAGGCCAGCAGTTTCGCCAATGACCGCCATTACAAAACGCCCGGCGGCACGTTCAGCCTGATCAAACTCAAGCCTAAAACCGGTCGCACGCACCAGTTACGCGTCCACCTCAGCCACAGCGGCTGGCCGATCGTCGGCGACACGATGTACGGCGGGCAGTTGATCGTTGAGCGGAACGACGATGCCGGCGATTTGGCCGCAGCCGAGCCGCCGTTCACGTTCGGCCGCCAGGCGCTTCATGCGGCGGAAATCACGTTCACGCATCCGGTTACGCTCGAACCGATGACCATCGCCGCCCCCCTGCCGCCCGACCTGCGGCGGGTGATGGACCTCATTCGCGACACTTCCGTTAAACATTCCCCGGCCGATTCGTCTACAATGTCAGCTAAGTAACCTGAGGTATTTATGAACCTGCTCGCCCTCGCCATGCCCGGCCCGTTCGAAATGATCCTTCTCGCCGGCCTCGGCCTGCTGTTTTTCGGCAAGCGCCTGCCCGACGTCGGCCGCAGCATCGGCCAGACCGTCGTCCAGTTCAAAAAGGGCCTGAACGAAGTCACCGAAGAAATGAACAAGCCGTCTGCCGAGAAAAAGGAAGAGACCACCGGCTACAAGTTCGACCCGCACACCGGCAAGCCGATCGAGCAATAATCGGTCGTCACCGCGGTTTAGCGGCCCCGCTCGCGGGGCCTTCGCGCAAACCATTCGCGCGATAAAGAATCTTGCTTCGCGAGCGAAGCCGCTCATAAAATACGGATCGACTGGGTCTGAACGTTCGCCACGGGAGACGTCATGCCGTTGATCCGAAACGCCTCGATTTTTCTGACCGCCGCCCTCACCGTCTCGGCCGCGTTCGCGCAAACCACTACGCCGCCCCCGACCACTCGCCCGGTCCCTGCCGGTGTGAAGACCGCGCCGCGTGAAGTGAACTTCGATTCCGTCGGCCTCGGCGACGTGCTCGACTTCTTCCGCGAAGCCAGCGGTGCCAATCTCGTCGTCGACTGGAAAGCCCTCGGCGAAGCCGGCGTCACCAAGGACAGCACCGTCAGCATGCGGCTGCGTCGCACGACGCTCCGCCAGGGCCTGAAGCTCGCCCTCGACTCGGCCGCCCCGGGGCTGCTGTCGTTTTACGTCGACGGCAACGTCATCCACGTCACCACGCTCGCCATCGCCGACAGCCGAATGGTCACCCGCGTCTACGGCGTCGAAGACCTGCTGCTGGAAATCGAAGACCACGACGGCCCCACGCTCTCGCTCCAGAATTCCAACAGCGGCGGCTCGCGCACGGCCGGCAGCGGCGGCAGCGGCGGCAGTTCGTCCGGCAACCAACTCTTCAGCGGCAACGGCGGAACGAACGGCGGCACGAACCAGACCCAACGCCGCACGCTCGGCCAACGCGCCGACGACCTCATCGCCACCATCCAAACCACCATCCGCCCCGACATCTGGGACGTCAACGGCGGTAAAGCCCGCATGCGCTACAGCAACGGCAAACTCATCGTCACCGCGCCCGTCTCCGTCCAGGAAGAAATCGGCGGACGCTAACAATCGCGTTTTCATCACCAACGCATCGCTTAGCGGCCTCGCTCGCGAGGCCTTTCTCCACCGGACCACCCCGCACAAGGCTTCGCAAGCGAAGCCGCTAAACGATTCGCATCCTTGACGCATTTCTTGTGCGCCACGACACTCCGATCGATGGCGTATGACCTTGCGTTTCTCGGGGCCGGCAACATGGCGGAGGCGATCGCGCGGGGCCTGATCGGGCCGGGCGGGTTCTCGGCGGATCGCTTCATCGCGTCGGGCCGAACGCCTGAAAAGCTCGCGCGTTTCCAGGCCGAGACGGGCATCACAACCACCACGTCGAATGTCGACGCCGTCAAAGACACCAAGGCCGTGATGCTCGGCGTGAAGCCGCAGATGGCCGCCGGCGTCTTGCCCGGACTCGGCAAATTCATTCGGCCCGACGCGGTCATCATTTCCATCATGGCCGGCGTGACGAGTGAGACGATCGAAGCGCTCCTCGGCGGCGGTAAGCCGTGGCGGATCGTCCGCACCATGCCGAACACGCCGATCCTCGTCGGCCAGGGCGCCGTCGCCGTCGCCCCGGGCCGGCACGCGACGGCCGCCGACGTCGCCCTCACGCGCAGCTTCTTCGAACCGGCCGCGGTGGTGGTCGACGTAACCGAAGAGCAGATTCACGCCGTCACGGCCGTCTCCGGCAGCGGGCCGGCGTACGTGTTTTATCTCATCGAGCAGATGACGGCCGCGGGCGTCGAACTCGGCCTGCCGCCCGAACAGGCCGACCTTCTCGCCAAGCAAACGCTCCTCGGCGCCGCCACCATGGCCAAGGCGGCCGTCGAGCCGCCGGCGGAACTCCGGCGTCGCGTCACGAGCCCGAACGGCACGACGCACGCCGCGATCACCAAAATGGAAGCCACCGGCGTCGGGGCGAATGTCCGCCTGGCGATGAAGGCCTGCTATGACCGCTCGGTCGAACTCGGGAAGGGGCAGTAAGTCATTAGTCCTTAAGTCATTGAGTCATTAGTCATTGGCAAGGCGTTGTTCGGCCGATACACCAAGGACTTAAGGACTTCATGACTGAAGGACTTTATGACTTCATGACTTAAGGACTTTGCCGACATGAAAAACCCCTTCGACCACCCCGCCATGATCGACATCGGTCTGTTTTTGTCCCGGCTGACGCTGGGGCTGAACATGCTGATCGCCGGCTGGAATAAGATCACCGGCCTAGGCCTGGGCGGGTTCGCCGACGGGCCGTTCATGTCGCTCAAACCCGGCTGGCTGCCCGACGCCGTCGCCCGGCCGTACGGGTACATGATCCCGGTCCTCGAATTCGCCTGCGGCCTGCTGCTGGTCATCGGCCTGTTCACGCGCTGGTCGGCCGGGATTACCGCGCTGATGCTGCTGAGTATCTTCATCGCCGTCCTCGGCAAGAGCGGCCTGTCCGGCGGCGAGAAAGTGGCGATCCACTATTCGATCGTCTTCGGCTGCCTGGCGTTCCTGCTGGCCGTCATCGGCGCGGGCCGCCTGTCGCTCGACGCCCTCTATTTCAGCGGCAACGGCCCCGCGCCCAAGGGCAAAGCGTAACGCCGGCCCGCGTTCCATCTGAATCCACAAACTTCGCCACGCTGCAGCGCAGCTGCTGATGGTTGTTCGTGAGCAATCAATCAGCAGCTGCGCAGCAGCGTGGCGAAGTTTTTTCGATCAGCAATCCGCCTGTGGCAGCTTCTGCGACGGGTAGATCGTCGACTCGCCGCTGAACAGGTACGCCACGCCGCACGCGACCGCGAGGTAGACCAGCAGGCCGGCGGGCATGTCATGGCCGCCGAACAGTTCCACGCCCATTACCGTGCAGGCCAGCGGCGTGTTCGTCGCCCCGGCGAAGACGGCCACGAAGCCCAGCGCGGCGAATAAATCCGTCGTGCGCCGAACACGCCCGCCAAGGCGTTCCCCAGCGTCGCCCCGACGAAGAACAGCGGCGTGACTTCGCCGCCCTTGAACCCGCTGCCCAGCGTCACCGCCGTGAAGAGGATCTTCCACGCCCAGCCCCACGCCGTCGCCCCGCCGGGCTCGAACGCGGTGACAATGCTTACACCGCCCGGCGAAGGTGGCGTGACGCCGAGGCCGAGGTAATCCGACGTGCCGAGTGCATACGTCAGCCCGATCACCAGCACCCCGCCGATGGCCGGACGCAGTGGCGAATAACGGATCGTCTTCTTAAAGACGTGGCCGATGGCGTGCGTGAGCTCGGCGAAGACGACGCTCGCCAAACCGAACAGAACCGACGCCCCGGCCACCTTCGCCAGCAGCACCGGGTCAATCGCGACGGTCTGTTTTGCGAAACTCGCGATGGCGTAGTGCGTGTGGTGAATCTGGAAATGCAGCCCGAGCCATTGCACGTTCCAGGCGGAGCAGACGAGATCGCCCGTAACCGCCGCCAGCAAACACGGCCACATCGCCGCGTGGCTGAGTCGGCCGATGGTGAGCACTTCGAGCGCGAAGATCGCCCCCGCGAAGGGCGTGCCGAACACCGCCCCGAACCCGGCCGCGATGCCGGCGGTCAGTAGCGTCCCCGTGATCGCCGGCGGCAGACGGAACAGGCGGGCAATGGTGGCCGCGAGACTTCCGCCCATCTGGACGGCCGTCCCTTCCCGCCCCGCCGAGCCGCCGCCGAGGTGCGTCAGCAGCGTGCCGATGAGCACGAGCGGCGCCATCCGCCGGGGCACGCCGCCGCCGGGCTGGTGAATCTGCTCGATGATGAGATTGTTCCCCCGCTCCGCATCGCGGCCGAGGCGGTGATAGACCCAGCCGACGAAGAACCCGAGGGCCGGCAGCGTGAACAGCAGCCAAGGGTGGCTGAGCCGCGTGCGTGTAACGAGATCGAGCGACCAGAGAAACACCGCCACGGCCGACCCCACGACCGCCCCCAACGGCACGGCCAGCAGCGTCCAAAGCAGTACGCTCTTCCAGATGGCAAGATGGCTTGTCCATGACCAGCGAATCGGCATCGCGTCTCCGGATTGATCGTGCCACCCTGGCAGGGGCCACTTCAGTGGCCCTGGGACCTCGCAAAAGACAGGGCCACTGAAGTGGCCCGTGCCGGAATGAGTTCGCGTCGTCGAAGGGTCAGCGACGGAAGGCTAAATCCCCCACGCCGCCCGGCCGTCGGTGAGGACGTCGGCACCGGTTTCAGTAACGGCTACGGTGTGCTCGAAGTGGGCGGCGTAGCTGCGGTCGGCACTGATGATCGTCCAGGCGTCTTCCAGCTGTAGCACTTCACGCCGGCCGATGACGACCATGGGCTCGATCGCCAGCGTCATGCCCGGGCGGAGTTTGAAGTCGCTGCGAAGCTGCTCGGCAGTAACGAAGTTCGGCACCTTCGGGTCTTCGTGCATCTTCTTCCCCACGCCGTGGCCGACGAATTCGCGGACGACGCTGAAGCCGTTCTTCTCGACCGTGTGCTGGATGAGCCTGGCGATTTCACTCCAGAGCTTGCCGGGCTTCACCAGGCTGATGGCGTGGTCGAGCACGCCACGGGTGACGTCGAGCAGCTTCTGGGCCTGCGGGTGGATCGGGCCGACGGGCACGGTGATGGCGGTGTCGGCGATGTAGCCTTCGAACATGGGGGTGACGTCGAGGGTGACGACGTCGCCGTCCTTGAGCTTGCGCGGGCCGGGGATGCCGTGGACGATTTCCTCGTTCACGCTGATGCACGTCTCGGCCGGGTAGCCTTCGCCGGGCTTGTAGGTCGGGTAATTCTTGCTCATGCCGACCGCGCCGCGCTTCTTCAATTCGACGGCGGCGATCTCATTGAGCTCAGCGGTGGTGACGCCGGGGCGGACGTGCTCACGCATGAGGCCGAGCACGTCATGGGCGATCTGCCCGGCTCGCCGCATCATTTCAATTTCGCGGCGGGATTTAATGAGGATGGGCATGGGGGATCAGGTGGCAGTGGGCAGGCGGCGGGTGGCAGGAAAGAAAAAGCGGAGGCGATCATCCGCATTCGTCTTTCCTGCCACCTGCCACCCGCCCACTGCCCACTCCTCTTAATTCGCTCGACCTTTGATTCGCTTGCCGCCTTCGCCGGCGCCGAGGAAGCCGGCGTAGTTGCGGGTCAGCAGGTTCGTTTCGATGCGTTGGACCATGTCGAGCACGACGCTGACGACGATCAGCAGACCCGTGCCGCCAAGGAACTGGGCGATGTTCGGATTGATCTTCAGCTGCGTCATGGCGATCGTCGGGACGACCGCGATCAGGCAGAGGAAGCCCGCCCCGACGTAGGTCATGCGCATCATGACCTTCTCGAGGTAGTCGGCCGTCCGCTTGCCCGGACGCAGGCCCGGGATGAAGCTGCCGTAGTCACGCAGGTTGTTGGCGATTTCCTTCGGCTTGAACTGAACGGTCGTCCAGAAGAAGGCGAAGAAGTAAATCATCGCCATTTCCGTGACGACATACAGGAAGCGGCCGTGGCCGAACTCGCCGTTGAGGAAGTTGATGGTCTTGCTAAACCAGTTTGACATGTTCTGGCTGGCCATTACCGACTGCAGGTAGCCGAGCAACAGGCCCGGGAAGAGCATGAGCGAGCTGGCGAAGATGACGGGCATCACGCCGCCGATGTTGACCTTCAGCGGCAGGTACTGCTTCTGCCCGCCGTAGACACGGCGGCCGCGCGTGTGCTTGGCCTGCATGATCGGGATGCGACGCTGCGCCTGCGTAATGAGGATGGCGGTCGCGACGACGAAGATGAACAGCGCGATCAGGACGATCAGACGCCCCGGCCCGACCGGCCGCGTGGCGTCGGCGATGCCGGAGAAGCTGGTGGTCGCCCAGAGTTCACGAATGGCGTCGGGCATGCGGCAGACGATGCCCGCCATGATGATCAGCGAAATGCCCTGGCCGAGGCCGTATTCGTCGATCTGTTCGCCGATCCACATCAGGAAGATGCAGCCGGCCGTCAGGGCGACGATGCCCGTCACCCAGAAAACCGGGCCGTTCCACGTGCTTTGGATCGAATCACTGCCGAGTGCCCGCAGCCAGAAGGCGGCCTGCATGGCGGCGATGGGGACACAGGCGTAACGCGTCCATTCCTGGATTTTGCGTCGGCCGGTTTCGCCTTCCTTGCTGAGCTTTTCCAGGCTGGGGACGACGGTCGTCAGCAGCTGGAAAATGATCGACGCCGTAATGTACGGCGCGACGCCCAGACCGAACAGCGTGCCGTGACTGAGATTACCGCCACTGAACAGCGAGACGTACGCGGCCAGGCGAGCGCCGGCCGAGTCCTGGTTCTCCTGCTGCTTCTTGGCGATCTCCTGCATCTGGTCCTGGTCCAGACCCGGAATCGGGATGGCGTGACCGATACGGAAAATCGCCAGCATCAACAGCGTAAACAAAACCTTGTTCCGCAGTTCCGGCACACGGAAGACGTTGATAAATGTTTTGAACATGAAAGTCCTACGGCCTAACGCCCATGAGAGTGAGCCGGGATTTTAGCGGAGATCAAACGAAAAGTCCTTAAGTCATGAAGTCCTTGAGTCATTGGGCATTGACTGCACCAACCACTCAAGGACTTTATGACTTAAGGACTCAAGGACAAACCCGTTATTCAGCGGCCTTGACCTTTTCCTTCTTCACGAATTTCTTCTTCGGCTTCGGGAATTCGAAGGCTTCGCCCTTGGTGTTGTTGGCGACGCCGCCGAGCTTGGTGATCGCTTCGTGGGCCGACTTGCTGTACCAGCCGGCGACGACGGTGAGCTTCTTGGTCAGCTCGCCGTTGCCGAGGATCTTCACGGCCTGCTTGGTGTCCGGAACCAGGCCCTTCTCGATGAGGACGGCCTGGTCGACGGTGCTGCCGTCTTCGAACGTGTTCAGGTCGCTGAGGTTGACGACGTGGTACTTGGTTTCGAAGTTGCTGTTGTTAAAGCCGCGCTTCGGGAAGCGACGGTAAATTTCGGTCTGACCGCCTTCGTAACCGCGGCGGATGTACTTGCCGTTACGGGCCTTCGAACCCTTGTTACCGCGACCGCTGGTCTTACCACGACCACTGCTTTCACCACGGCCCTTGCGTTGCGTGCGCTTGTTGCGAAGGCCTTGCGTGATGCTGGAGAGGAGCGACATAAAACAATCCTTTTGACTAACGGCAGGTGATAGAACACCCGCCTCGCCTGGTTCGGTCTCATACTGTAGGGGCGACGCCTGCGTCGCCCGCGACCGTGACGGGCGACGCAGGCGTCGCCCCTACAAGAATTTCAAAAGACGAAACGGCCGCGGTTTCCCGCGGCCGTTCGTGAATGTATCAGAAGACTTAGGCGTTGACCAGTTCGGTCACGTTCTCGATCTTCACGCCACGGTCGCGTTCGACTTCTTCACGCGTTTGCAGACGGCGAAGGGCGTCCATGGTGGCCTTGACGAGGTTCTTCGGAGCGGTGCTGCCGTAGGCCTTGGTCAGGATGTCGGTGATGCCGGCCAGTTCGAGGCACGGGCGGACGCTCTTGCCGGCGGTGACACCGGTACCGGGACGGGCCGGGACGAGGGTGACCGCGCTGCTGCCGTGCTTGCCCTTGACGCTGTGCGGGATCGTGGTGCCTTTGAGGGGAACCTTGATCATGCTGCGGCGGGCGTCCTTAGTCGCCTTTTCGACGGCCTGCGGCACTTCGTTGGCCTTGCCGTAACCGAGGCCGACGTTACCGGCACGGTCGCCGGCGACGACGAGTGCACCGAAGCTGAACGTACGGCCGCCCTTGACGACCTTGGCACAGCGGTAGATGCGGACGAGCGACGACTCGACGCCGCCTTCATCACGCTGCGGGCCGCCACGGCCGCCACGCTGGCCGCCGCGTTGGCCGCCACGCTGACCGCCACGGCCGTCACGGCCGCCACGGTTATCGCGGCCGCCCTGCTGCGGGGCTTCGGCGACAGGCGCCTGGGCTTCCACGGGGGCCTGAGTTTCGGTCGCCGGAGCTTCGGCGGGAGTCGGGGTCGATTCGGGAGTGATCGGGTCGCTCATGTTTTATCCTTGCTCCCGCGAGGGAGGGTTCCCCGGATCGCCGGGCCGTCGGTCGTCCGACCGAATATTCGAAATTAGAACTGCAGACCGCCTTCACGGGCGGCATCGGCGAGCGCCTTGATGCGGCCGTGGTAACGACGGCCGTTACGGTCGAACGCCACGGCGGTGATGCCGGCGGCCTTGGCCTTTTCGGCGACCTTCGAGCCGACGATCTTGGCGACCGCGATGTTGCCACCGTTGGCGGCGTCGCCGCGGACGTCTTTCTGCTGGCTCGACACGCTGACGAGGGTTTTGCCTTCGTAGTCGTTGATAATCTGCACGCTGATGTGCTTGTCCGAACGGAAGACCGACAGACGCGGACGCTCCGGCGTGCCGATGAGGGTCTTGCGGATCGAGTACTTGCGGCGTTGGAGACGCTGCGCTTTGGCTTTGTTCTTTTCCATCTTCGTTCAACCTCGGGGCCGACGCTTCGAATCGTCGACCCAGTTGATGTCCTTGTATTACTTGGAACCGGCGCCGGCGAATGCCTTGCCCGGCTTGATCTTGACCTGTTCGCCTTCGTACCGAATGCCCTTGCCTTTGTACGGCTCCGGCTTACGGATCTTGCGAACCTGTGCCGCCCAGTTGCCGACGGCTTGACGGTCGGCGCCGCTGATGCGGATACGGTTGGTGATGTCGCCCTGGCCCGGCTCGACCTTGACTTCGAGGTTCGCGGGGACCGGAACCTTGATCTGGTTCGCGAAGCCGACCGCGAGGACGACTTCTTTACCCTTGAGCTCGGCCTTGTAACCGACGCCGCGGAGTTCGAGCACCTTGGTGTAGCCGTCGATGACGCCGACGACCATGTTGTTGATCAGGGCGCGAGTCAAACCGTGGAGGGCCTTGCTCTGCTTTTCGTCATCCGGACGCGTGACGACAACGGTGTTGTCTTTCACTTCGACCTTGATGAGCGGGTGAACGTTCAGTTCGAGCTTGCCCTTGGGGCCTTCGACGTTGACCTTCTGGCCGGCGACGCTGACCTTGGCTTTACCAACCGGAACGGGCTTTTTACCGACACGACTCATGATTCTTTCCTTTCGATCTGCACGCACCCTTCCGGGCGGCTTCTCGGTTTAAACAGTCGATAGTCAATAGTTGATAGTCGATAGCTGGAAATGGTCTTTTCTATTGACCATCAACTATCGACTATCGACTCACTTCTTAGCTCACCTGGCAGAGGACTTCGCCGCCAACCTTCAGCTCACGGGCTTTACGGTCGCTGACGACACCCTTGCTGGTGCTGACGACGCTGATGCCCAGGCCGTCAAGAACTTTCGGCAGGGTTTCGACGCCGCTGTAGACGCGACGGCCGGGTTTGCTGACGCGGTTGATCTCGTGGATCACGCTCTGGCCGCTGAGGGCGTAGCGGAGTTGGATGCGGACCTGGCTCACCGGCTGGGCTTCGATTTCTTCGAAGCCGTCGATGTAACCTTCGTCCTTCAACACGCCCAGGATGCCGAGGCCGATCTTGCTCTTCGGAACGAAGACGTAGCGGCGGCCGACGCGGTTGGCGTTGCGGATGCGGGTCAGGAGGTCCGCGATGGGGTCTTGCATGCTCATCGGTGTATCTCTTTTCGTGCGGGCCATCGGGTGGCCCGACGGCGGTGGCTTACCAGCTGGCCTTCTTCATGCCCGGGATCATGCCCTTGAGCGCGAGTTCGCGGAGCATGATACGGCTGACTTTAAACTTCCGAAGGTACGCCCGGCTCCGGCCGGTGAGCTCGCAGCGGTTGTGGCTGCGGGTCGGGCTGGCGTCACGCGGGAGCGACGACAGCGCGGCGTAGTTCTTGTCCTTCTTGAGCTGGCGACGCAGCTCGGCGTACTTCTTGACGAGCGCCTCGCGACGCTGTTGTTTGGCAACCCAGGCTTTCGTGGCCATAGCTTAATCCTTGATCTTTTCGTCGGTCTTGAACGGGAACCCGAACGCCTTGAGCAGTTCGCGGCTTTCCTTGGCGGTCTTGCCGGTCGTCACGACCGTAACGTTCATGCCCTGCTGGAAGGTCACGTCCGTGCCGGCCAGTTCGGGGAAAACGGTCTGTTCGTTGAAACCGAAGTTGTAGTTGCCGGTCTTGTCGAACCCGTTGGCCGACATGCCGCGGAAGTCCTTCACGCGGGGGAAGGCCAGGCTGATCATGCGGTCGAGGAATTCGTACATCCGCTCGCCACGCAGGGTGACCTTCAGGCCCGTTTCCATGCCTTCACGGACTTTGAACTGGGCGACCGATTTCTTCGCCTTGCAGCGGACCGGCTTCTGGCCGGCGATGATGGCGAGCTCTTTCTCGGCGGTGTCGAGCTTGGCTTTTTCGCCGGCGACGACAGCCTTGCCCAGGCCCATCGAGATGACGATTTTCGTCAGCTTCGGGGTCGCCATCAGATTCGTGTAACCGAACTGCTGCTGGAGGTCCTTGGCGATCTTGTCTTTGTAGAGCTTGGCGAGGCGCGGCTCGATCTTCGGGTAGGTCGTTTCGCCGTCGGCGACTTTGAAACCCGGACCCGACTTGCGGGCCTTGGCGGCGGCCTGGGCCTTTTCGCCAGCGGCCTTCGCCTTGGCGGCGGCCTTTGCTTTGTCTTGTTCTTTTGCCATTGCTTCTTTCCTTCAGGTTCGGCGGGCGACAATCAGCCCGACGCCGCTGTTTGGATTACTTGCTGGACCCGAGGACGCTGCCGCCCTTCTTGCCGACGCGCACTTTCTTGCCGTCGCGGGTTTCGAATTTCACTTTGGTTCCCTTACCAGTCGCCGGGTCAACAGGTTGAATGTTGCTGGCCTGGATCGGGGCTTCCTTCTGCTGACGACCGCCTTGCGGGAACTTCTGGCTCGGCTTGACGTGCTTCCACACGACATTGATGCCTTCGACGATCACGCGGCCGTCCTTGTTGAAGGAACGGACGGTGCCGGTCTTGCCCTTATCGGCCCCGCTGATGACGACGACGGTGTCGCCCTTTTTAATACGCTGTCCCATGACTGTTTCCTTCAGACCACTTCCGCGGCCAGCGAGATGATCTTCATGTAGTTCTTTTCACGCAGCTCACGAGCGACGGCACCGAAGATACGCGTGCCCTTCGGGTTGCCGTCGGCATCAATGACGACGGCGGCGTTGCGGTCGAAGCGGATGTAGCTGCCGTCCGGACGCAGCGTCGGTTGCTTGGTGCGGACGATGACGGCGCGAATTACTTGGCCGTCCTTCACGTCGCCGTTCGGCAGGGCCTTCTTGACGACGCCGATGATGACGTCGCCGATGTAAGCGCTTTTACGCTTGAACTTGCCCTTGGACGAGCTGCCCTTGAGCACCTTGATGCACATGGCGGTCTTGGCGCCGGTGTTGTCGGCGATGTCGACGTAGGTCTGTTGCTGGATCATTGCGAACTCCGAAGCGGCCAGGCCGCGAACTTAAATTACTCGGCCGCTTCCGACTTCTTGACGCCGCTGGCGCCGGTGATGGCGTCGCCGGTGTCGTGGCTGATTTTCTCAGGCGCCTTGGTGATGACCTTGAGCAGGCGGTGGTGCTTCGTGCGGCTGTACGGCCGGCACTCGGCGATTTCCACGGTGTCGCCTTCGTGAGCTTCGCCCTTTTCGTCATGGACGTGGTAGACGCTCGTGCGCTTCAAGTACTTACCGTACTTGGCGTGCTTCGTGAGGTACTTGACCTCGACCTTGAGGGTCTTGGCCGTCTTGGCGCTGCTGACGATGCCGATGATCGTCCGGAGCTGGGTTCGGGTGGCGGTTTCGGTGGCGGTGGCCATGGTCATTTTCTCTTAAAAATTACTTGGCCGACGCGGCCGCGATCACACGCTGACGCTGGATCGTCTTGATCCGGGCGATGTCTTTTTTGGTCTTGCCGAGCTGGCTGGGGTCTTCCAGCTTCTCGGTCACGGCCTGGCTGCGGAGGTCGAACAGGTGCTTCTGCTTCGCTTCCAGCTCAACGGCCAGGGCGGCATCGTCTTTGTTCAGCAGCTCTTTGTTGGTTTCTTTGCTCATGACAAATCTCAGTTAGGCACGCGCCTCTTAGGCGACGGCGTGTTTACGTGCGACCAGACGGCACTTGACCGGCAGCTTGTGGGCCACACGGGCCAGGCAACGCTTGGCGACGCCTTCGTCGATGCCGCTGATTTCGAACAGCACCGTGCCGGGCTTCACAACGGCGGCCCAGAATTCCGGCTCGCCCTTACCGCTACCCATACGCACTTCCAACGGCTTAGCCGAGATCGGCTTGTTCGGGAAGACGCGGATGAACAGACGGCCTTCACGACGCAGGAAGTGCGAGACCGCGACGCGGCAGGCTTCGATCGTGCGGGCCGGCAGCCAGCAGTGCTCCAGGCTCTGCAGGCCGAACTCGCCGAACGCGACCGTGTTGCCACGGGTGGCGTTGCCGCGGTTCTTGCCGCGCTGGCTCTTACGGAACTTCACTCGTTTGGGCATCAGGGGCATAACAACCTCTTAGCTGGCGGCTAGCGGTTTAAGGCTAGCAGCAAAATACATTCTTCTCTGAGCTGCCAGCCGATAGCTGCCGGCCGCTAGCTTTTTTAGCGACGGACGCGGCGGACCGGGCCGCCCACACGTACGTCGGTGTCCAGGATTTCTTCGCCCTTCATGCCGCGGTAGATCCAGACCTTGACACCGATGGTGCCGAAGGTCGTGTAAGCGACCGCGTAACCGTAGCCGACGTCGGCTTGCAGGGTCGTCAGCGGAACGCTGCCCTGGGTCGCCTTTTCGCTGCGGGCGATTTCAGCACCACCGAGGCGGCCGCTGACCTGAATGCGGACGCCCTTGGCGCCGGCGTTCATGGTCGCTTCCATGCGCATCTTCAGGACACGACGGAAGCTGGCACGCTTCTTGAGCTGTTCGCCGATGGCTTCGGCGACGAGCTGCGGGTTGAGGTCCGGGTTCTTGACTTCGATGACTTTGATCGGAGCGATTTTACGCAGGATCATTTCTTCGAGTTCTTCGCGGAGCTTGTCCAGCTCAGCACCCTTCGGGCCGATGACCAGGCCCGGACGGGCGGTCTTCAGCGTCACGGTGACTTCTTCACGCGTGCGTTCGATGAGGATGTCCGAAACGGCCGCGAACGGCGGGCGGCGGTTCAGCTTGTTGTCGATGAACTTACGAACCTTGACGTCTTCGACAAGGAATTCGCCGTAAGCCGACTTCGGGGCGAACCACTTGGAACGCCAGTCTTCGCTGATGCCGACGCGGAAGCCGGTGGGATTGACTTTCTGACCCATGATTAAGCCTCAACCTTCTCGTCGACACTGACAATCAGATGACTCGTGCGCTTCATGATGGAGTGCGCCTTGCCGCGATCCTTCGGCTGGAAACGCTTGATGATCGGGCCGCCGTCAACGCGGGCTTCCGAGATCACCAGGTTGTTCTGGCCGGGGGCGGTTTCCTGTTCGTGGTAGTTCGCCACGGCGCTCTTGACGACCTTGGCGACCATGACGGCCGCACGCTTCTTGGAGAACTGGAGGACGTTCAGGGCGTCGTCCACTTGCCGGCCGCGGATCAGGTCCATGACCAGACGCGCCTTCCGGGGGGCGATGCGGGCGAAATTGTGTTTGGCGGTGTGTGCCATTGCTCTATTCCTTGATCAGCCGGTTTACCCGGCCTTCTTCGCGCCGCTGTGGCCACGGAAGTTGCGGGTCGGGGAGAACTCACCGAGCTTGTGGCCGACCATGTCTTCGGACACGAACACGCGGATGAACTTATTGCCGTTGTGCACTTCGAAATTGTGACCGACGAATTCCGGGATGATCGTGCACGACCGGGCCCAGGTGCGGAGAACCGCTTTGGCCTTGCGCTCGTTGAGAGCGGCGACCTTGCCGTAGAGCTTTTCGTCGACGTACGGGCCTTTTTTGCTGCTGCGAGACATTTAGTTACCTCAAACGTTGACAGTCTGCGGACGGACCTGGAAGCGACCGAACTTGCGACGGCGAAGGATGAGCTTCTCCGAAGCCTTGCGCGGCGAACGGGTGATGCCGCCCTTGGCGGGCACGCCGGTCTTGCTGACCGGGTGACGGCCGCCGTTGGCGCGACCTTCACCACCACCCATCGGGTGGTCGATCGGGTTCATGGCTTTGGCGCGGGTGTGCGGACGAATGCCCTTGTGGCGGTTACGACCGGCCTTGCCGATCGAGACGTTCATGTGGTCGCTGTTACCGATCTCACCGATGGTGGCGCGGCACTTGCTCTTGAGACGACGCACTTCGCCGCTGGGCAGCGTGATGACGCAGTATTCGCCTTCTTTGGCGGAGAGCTTGGCGACGTTACCCGCCGACCGGCAGAGCTTACCGCCCTGGCCGGGGTTCATTTCGACATTGTGGATCGAAAGGCCGGCCGGGATGTTTTCCAACGGCATGGCGTTGCCGATTTCCGGCGGCGAGCCCGGACCGCTGACGATCTTAGCACCGACCGCCAGGCCTTCCGGCTGGAGGATGTAGCGCTTTTCGCCGTCGGCGTATTCGAGGAGTGCGATGAAGCAGGTGCGGTTCGGATCGTATTCGATCGCGACGACCGTGGCTTCGATGCCGTCTTTCTGACGCTTGAAGTCGATCAGACGGTACAGACGCTTGTTACCGCCGCCGTGGTGCTTGGCGGTGATGACGCCGTGGTGGTTACGGCCGCTCGGGCGGACCATGCCGACCGTCAGCGACTTTTCTGGTTCGAACTTGGTCAAAACCTTCTTGTAGTCGATGACCGAGCCTTGGCGGCGGCCGGGCGACGTCGGTTTGTATTTTTTAACTGGCATGACGTTTTCCGTTCCGTCTCTTTAGAACAATTCGATCTTCGACTCGCCGGCGAGCTTGACGATCGCCCGCTTGATATCGCTGCCGGTCGTGTAACCGACCTTCGTGCGACGCGCCTTGCCCTTGCGGACGAGCGTGCGGACGTCGGCGACCTTGACGTTGTACAGCTTTTCGATGGCCTGCTTGATCTCGGTCTTGTCGGCCTTGGGGGCGACCTGGAAAGCGTACGTGTTCCGGGCGTTAGCCTGGTGCGTGCTCTTTTCCGTGATCAGCGGCTTGATGATGATGTTGGCGTAGCTCATCGCTTTTCCTTATTGCCTCTGATTACTTCAGGATGCTTTCCAGACCTTCGCGGGTCAGCAGCAGCGTGCGGGTGTTGAGGATGTCCCACGCGTTGAGCTGAGCGACGCTGGTCAGACGCGTCGTCGGAATGTTACGGGCGGCCCGGAGGACCGTGTCGTTCTGGCTGTCGAGGCCGACCAGAACGGTGCGCTGGATGTTCAGCTTCTTGAGGGCGCCGGCGAAGAGCTTGGTCTTCGGCTCGCTGATCGCGAGGGTGTCGACGACCTTCAGCTGGTTGTCCTGGATTTTGGCAAGAATCGCCTGGTTGCGGGCGGCAACGCGGGTTTTCTTATTGAGCGACTGACGCCAGCTCTTCGGACGCTTCTGCTTGGCGTGACCGCCGCCGACCTTGATCGGGTTGCGGATGCCGCCGGTACGGGCGTTGCCGGTACCTTTTTGCTTGAAGAGCTTGCGGGTCGAGCCGGCGACTTCGCCGCGGGCCTGGGTGCGAACGCTGCCTTGGCGCTTGTTGGCGTGGTAGTAAACGATGGCCTGCTTGAGCAGGGCCTTGTTCACTTCGCCGCCGAGCTTGGCTTCGTCGACTTGGACGGTGCCGACTTGGCCGCCGTCGAGGTTGAATACGGGAACTTCGATCATGGTCGTTGCCTCAAAGAATCGGCGACGGGCAGCTCAGGCCGCTCGTCGCCGTGATTCCTTATCCTTTCACCTTCGCCGTCACGCTCTTGCGAACGTAGAGCAACGAACCATTAGCACCCGGGAGTGCGCCTTTGATCAGCAGGACGCCGTTTTCGGCATCGACGCGGACGAGGGCGTGGTTACGGGTCGTGACGCGGTCGTCACCCATGTGGCCGGCCATGCGGAGGCCCTTTTTGGGCTTACCACAGTGACCACGCTGGGTGGCGTAGCTGGCGATCGAGCCGCGCGAACGGTGCTTACGCTCCGTACCGTGCGAGGCCGGCAGACCGCCGAAGTTGTAACGCTTCATAACGCCAGCGAAGCCTTTGCCCTTGCTGGTGCCGATCACGTCAACGTACTGAACGCCGTCGAACACGCCGACTTCAATCGAGTCGCCGGCTTTTTTGTCCGAGGCGTCTTTCAGACGGACTTCGCGGTAGAAACGCTGCGGTGCGACGCCGGCTTTGGCGGCGTGACCGATTTCGGGTTGCGTGCTGTAACGACCGCTGATGGTTTCGAAACCGATTTGAACGGCGTTGTAGCCGTCAATACCGTCTGCGGTCTTGACTTGCGTCACGACGCACGGACCGGCTTGCACAACGGTCACGGGCACGATCGCGCCCTTTTCGTTGTAAACCCGGGTCATACCGACCTTGCGGCCAAGAATGGCTGGTGTCATTTCATCTCCGGCAGAGCATCCCAACCAGGTTGGGGCTGTTACCACGTCCACTATTTCAAGCAGACAAACATTTTTCCCCGGATCGCGACCGGCCTTTCGGCTGGCTACGGGTTCTTGGATGAACCCCGCGTCCGGGTGAACAAAAGCCCTTGTCGTTGCCGACTCGAGCTTAACGATGGCCACTAGGCCTTGATCTTAACGAACACGCCAGCCGGGACGACCAGGCGGTTCAGAGCTTCAATTGTGCGAGCGTTGGCTTCAAAAATGTCGATCACACGCTTGTGCGTCCGCATTTCGAACTGCTCGCGAGACTTCTTGTCAATGTGCGGCGAACGCAGAACCGTGTAACGCTCGACGCGGGTCGGCATCGGGATCGGGCCGCAGACGCGAGCGTTGGTCCGCTTGGCGTTGTCCACGATTTCCTTGGCCGACTGATCCAGGGCCCGGTGGTCGTAGGCTTCCATCCGAATGCGAATACGTTCGCCTGTCATAGCTTCGATCCTGTGCTAACCGTTTTGTTCCCGATCGTACCAAAAAGCACGGCTTCGGCCCCTCAAAAATTTGGGGGAGAGGTAATATACAGCAGTTTACGGGCGAATCAAGCCTCAATGATCTTTATCCGTCTTTTGTCGCTCAAAACCGGCTTAGATCCCCTCTTTCAGCATTTTTTGCATGAGATCCGCGTCCGTCTGCTTTCGATTCATTTCGTCGAGCAGATTTTGTCTTGCGCGTTCGACACTATCTTGCGCCCCCGTGCCCTCTTGCAATGCCGACACGGCTTCGATGAATCGCACCCATGCGTCGAGCATTGGTCGGGTGTTTTCGTTCGCAATGGGGCGTAGCGATCGTAGGTCTTTGAGCCCTTTTTTTACCACGGCCGACGGGAGCGCGACCGTCGCTTTTCGTTTTCCTTGGTCCCGACTCTTAAACAAGTCCATCACGGGGTCGACGGCGAGTGAGATGTAGTAATAGGAAGCCGTCGCGGACAGTGTTTTCGGTAACTTGTTGCTCGCGACCAGCGACAGCACTTTCGACGAAAAATGTTGCGGTGTTTGCTGTTCTATGGCGGCCAATTGGTCTTGGATTTCTTTCGTGTGAAGCGAATTCGGCTTAGTTTTCAGCTTCTCGACTATTTTATCGAAATCGTTGATCGATTTGTTGAACGCTTCAGCCCTGTCTTGCCGTACTGCCGCGATGGCACTCGGAAGTGTGTCGATAGCAATGACTTGAGTGTCCGTGATGAGCGACGGCCCGTTATAGATGACTGCGTCGACCAATTGCTCGTAATTGTCGGCTGGCAATGCGGTTAAATGACATTTTGCGGCGATGGCACCTTTCAGCTTTGCTGCCACCCCGCCGATCGCGCGGACTTTTCCGTTGGCACTGATGTCGCCAGTGATCGCGACGTTCGGGTCGATCGCGAAACCTTCGATCGCGGACAGGACCAGCGTGCCCAAGGCAGTACCGATCGATCCGCCGTCGTGTTGCGTGTACTTGTCTTCGAACGTCAGCTCCGCGCGGTCGGCATACCAGTTCGGGTATTGCAGACGGATGAAGCGCAAGGCGTCGTCGCGGGCCAATTGCATTTGCTGTCCCGCTCCCGTCGCGAACGTAAGGCCGACGACGTGTGATTTTTCGCCAGGCGTCAGCGTAAGCGTGACTTCTGAGCTGTCGCCGAGCATGAGGCCGCTATCGGTTCGGTAGATTTCCAGTGCACGAATGGATACTTGGCGGGCGGCCGGGCGCGTGGTCGGGCCGGCGATGACTTCCGTCGGCCGCTCCGCAGTCGGCTGAGTGCTCGCCGAGCCGGCAGCGGATATTAATTCGATTCGATCCGCCACAACAATACCGCCACCAAGCGTCCCCGCAGGCTGACCGCGAAAGTGTTCCGCCGTCGTATAGGTACGGGAGTAGATGGACGTCGTTTCTTCTTGACCTCGTTCCGACCTTTTGAACGAGACGACCGTGGGCAGAAGCGTCCAACCGTCGTCAACGAGTTTCTTGCGAAGTTCCCCCGATTCGGCCGGCTTATTGATAAGGACGTAAACCGTTTTTCCGGCTGGCACATCGAATTCTATAGCTTCATTCGATTGCGAAGGGTGGCGTACGTACTGCAGTCCGCCGAGTTCAGGCGGAAACTTGGTTATAAAGTATTCGCGATTCGTAAATAGCTTTGAACCTTCTTTTAGCGTCGCCACCTCAGAACGTCCTTTAGACGCATTCGGTGTGACTCGCACAGCGTCAGCGGCGTGAGCGACAGCGGCCGACCGTGACATCAGACCTAATATTGTTGCCGCAGTGACAAGCTGTGCGGAGCGGACGGCTGCACGTTTTGGTGTCAGAAGCGGCATTAATTCATCATAATCCTTGCGACTTTGGATTTACAAAGCGTAAAGCCAGCGACTTGGACTACAAAAATCATAAAGCCCCAGCCTCAAGGTGAGGCTGGGGCTTTATGCCGACCCGAATTATTGGGTAAAGACTTACTTCTTACCGTTCACGCCGTACTCGGCGAGGATCTGCGTCTTCACGTTGCCCGGGACCTGGGCGTACTTCAGCGGTTCCATGGCGCCGGCGGCGCGGCCGGTGCTCATCGAACGCAGTTCCGTCGTGTAGCCGAACATTTCGCTCAGCGGCACTTCGGCTTCGATGATGACGGTGTTGCCACGCTCGCTGCTTTCCAGGATCAGGCCGCGACGACGGTTGATATCGCCGGTGACGTTACCGACGAATTCCTTCGGTGTGGTAACGACGAGCTTCATGATCGGCTCGAGCAGTTCCGGCTTGGCGGCACGGACGGCGTCGATAATCGCGAGGCGGCCGGCGAGTTCGAAGGCGACCTGCGACGAGTCGACGTCGTGGTAGCTGCCGTCGGTCAGCGTCACCTTGATGTTGATCAGCGGGAAGCCAGCCAGGACGCCGGTCTTGCACGTTTCGCGGATGCCGTACTCGACCGACGGAATGTATTCCTTCGGGATCGAGCCGCCGACGACCTTGTTTTCGAAGGCGATGCTGTCTTCCCAGCGGAGCTTCTTGAGGGCTTCGGGTTCCATCATCTTGCCGGTCGCCGGGTCGATGCCGTCGAACGGTTCGATGCTGATCCAGCAGTCGCCGAACTGACCACGACCGCCGGACTGCTTCTTGTGCAGGCCGCGGACGTCTTTGGCGCTGCCGACGATGGTTTCGCGGTAGCTGACCTTCGGCTTGCCGACGATGACGTCGACCTTGTAGTCGCGGGTCAGACGCATCTTGATGATTTCAAGGTGCAACTCGCCCATGCCGGCGATGATGTTTTCGCCGGTTTCCTTGTTGTAGGTCGCGCTGAAGGTCGGGTCCTGACGACGCAGGTTCGTGAGGGCGGCCGACAGCTTGTCCTTGTCGCCCGAGCTCTTCGGCTCGATCGACATGCTGATGACGGGTTCCGGGAACGTCGGGCGTTCGAGGATGATCGGCTTGTCCGGGTCGCAGAGCGTGTCGCCGGTCATGGCTTCGTTGACGCCGATGACGGCCACGATGTCGCCGGCTTCGGCGAAGTCGCGCGGCTCGCGGTCGTTGGCCGACATCTGGAACATGCGGCTGATGTTTTCGCGGCTGTTCTTGTTCGCGTTCAACACGCGGGTGCCCTTTTCCAGGCGGCCCGAGTAAACGCGGACGTAGGTCAGCGTGCCGAACTTGTCGTCGACGATCTTGAACGCCAGGCCGCAGAACGGCTGGTCGGGCGTACGGGTACGCTCGATGACGATGTCCTTGTCCTTCGGATCGGTGCCCTTGATGACGGGCATGTCGCTCGGGCTCGGGAGGTAGTCGATGACGCCGTCCAGCACCTGCTGCACGCCGACGTACTGGTACGCCGAGCCACAGAACAGCGGGTGGGCGCGGAATTCGATGGTGCCCTTGCGGAGGGCCGCACGAAGCTCATCGGCTTCGAGGGTTTCCGGGTCGGTGAGGTACTTGTCCATCAGCGCGTCGTCGAGCTCGGCGACCTTCTCGAGCATGATCGCGCGGTAGTGCTCGTAGCGTTCCTGATCGACGGCATCGAGTTCGCTGACCGGAACGCGCTTGACCTTCATGCCGCGTTCTTTGTCGTCGCCGTAGTTTTCCGGCAGGTAGGCGATCTTGTCGATGAGGCTGATAACGCCCTTGAACGTGTCGGCCTGGCCGACCGGGATCACGACCGGGATGGCCGGGGCGCCGAGGCGTTCCAGGATGGTCTTGTAGCAGAATTCATAGTCGGCACCGACTTTGTCCATCTTGTTGACGAAACAAATACGGGGCACGTTGTACTTGGTAGCCTGACGCCAGACGGTTTCCGACTGGGCTTCGACGCCTTCTTTACCGTCGAAGACGGCGACAGCGCCGTCGAGCACGCGGAGCGAGCGTTCGACTTCGGCGGTGAAGTCGACGTGGCCGGGGGTGTCGATCAGGTTGATGTCGTACGCCGGGGCGTCGTTGTCTTTATCGATCCAGCTCAGGCGGCGCCATTGGCAATAGGTGGCGGCGCTGTTGATCGTGATGCCGCGCTTCTGTTCTTCTTCGTCGAAGTCCATGACGGCGGTGCCTTCGTGCACTTCACCGATCTTGTGGACGCGGCCCGTGTAGAACAGGATACGTTCGGAAGTCGTGGTCTTGCCGGCGTCGATATGGGCGGCGATGCCGATGTTGCGAATCTTGGTCAGGTCACGGGCCATGAGAAACCTCGGGCGAAAAATCCGAATGCGTTCGACGCACCAGAAAAAAGCGGCACGCAGAACCCTGCGTGCGTCGTGCGGCAATCCACTTCTGGAAGGCGTAATAATCTAGCGATCAGGCCAAACCCGTCAAGGTGCGGCGATTTCAGCCGGTTTCTGCGGGTTTTCGATCCTCTCGAGCAGTTCGCAGACGCGCTGCAGCGGCATGTCGCCGGACGACAACGCCGCGACGTGCTGGCAGGCGGATTGTCTTTCGGGGGCGTCTAAAAGTGCTGAAAGTTTCGCCGCCACCCGCTTGCCGGTGAATCGCCGGACGCTGATCGAATCCGCCACGCCCAGCCGTCGGCAGATGGCGGCGTTGTCGAACTGGTCGTGGCTCATCGGCATGATCAGTTGCGGAATGCCTGCCCGGAGGCTCTGGGCGGTCGTGCCGATCCCGCCGTGATGGACGATCGCCGCACACCCGGGCAACAGGCTGCCGAACGGCGCGAACGGAACATGCCGAACGCCCGTGGGAAGGTTTTTCGGAATTTGCTCACCGTGCCGTGTCAGCAGCAGGCCGCGACGGTTCAGGCGTTGGCAGGCGTCGACGGCGGCGGCGAAGAAGGCGTGCCCGTGCAGCATCGCACTGCCGGGCGTGAACGCGATCGGGGCCGGGCCGGCGGCGATCCAGGCGGCTAATTCTGCGTCCAACGCGTTGTGGTCGCTCTCATCGTACAGCGGGAAACCCGCCAGCCGCACTTGCTCGGGATAGTCCGCCTGACGCGGGAAAAACCAGTCCGGCCAGAGCCCGATCGTCAGGTGCGGCGCGTGCCACCACCCTTCCTGCAGCCGATCTACCGCAGCCAACCCGTGCTCGGCCCGGAACGTATTCACGGCAGGCATGATGTGCGGGTCGACGAACCAACGATCCGCACCGGCCCAGAACTGCTTCCGCAGGAAGCCGGGAATCCAATTCGAATCAAACCCGCCGGGCAACACCGGCATTCGCACGCTCGACCGAATACACAGCGGCGCGAGATGAACCGTCGCCATCGGCAGGCCGAGCTTTTCTGACGCGATGCGAGCCCCGAGCGCGAGTGTCGACCCGACAACCACCGTCCCCGGCTTGGCGAGGTCGCGGACGGAATCGAACAAAACCGGCAATGTCCGCCCGATTTCCCGCAAAACCGTCTGCGGCCCACGCATCGCGTGCCAGAGTTCCGGGTTCTCCTGAATGGCCCGGAACTCTTCCTCCGTCCCGAGCGGCGCGTAATTCAGCCCGGCTTTCCGTACCAATTTCTCAAAAGCGCCGTTGACAATGACCGTGACGCTATGCCCGCGTGCCTGCAGTGCCCTCCCGATGCCGACGAACGGGTGAACGTCGCCGTGAGAACCGATGGTGCAGAGCAGAAAATCCATATCGATTCCGGCAAGCGGGGTCGGCGGTCAGTCTTCGGCGTATTCGCAGGACGTTTTGGGCGTTTCCCAGACGGTCACGGCCTTCAGTCGCGCGTGATCGCGCCGCAGAACCGGCTTTAGCCACGTGTAAATGACCTTGGCGATGTTTTCGACGCTGGGGTTCAGGTCGGCGAACTCGGGCACTTGGTGGTTCAGGTGCTTGTGGTCGACTTTATTGATGGCGTGTTCGTCCACGAGCCGCTCGAGTTCGGCGATACCGATCAGGCGGCCGCTGGCGTCGGGCGTGCCGGCGAGCGTCACTTCCACCTCGTAGTTATGCCCGTGCCCCGCCGCGTTGTTGCATTTGCCGAAGAGTTGACGATTGGCGTCGTCACTCAACCCCGGCACGTGCAGGCGATGGGCGGCGGAAAACTCAAAGCGATGGCTCAGACGCGTCACGGTCGGCTCCCCGGCGGTTACGGCCGCCGATTGCTGCGGGCTGGCCACGATTTCAACACGGTCCACCCCATAACCCGGCCAGCCGTCCGCCAGTGCAGCGTAGGCAGCCCGGGCGATGCCTGGCAGGCCGGTCGTGCCCGACCGGGCGAAATCGGTCAGCAGCCCCGTCAGCCGGCGGCGGACGACGTCATCCATTGCCTTGATGTCCAGCAGATACCCGGTCGCGACATCGGGCATGCCCGAGAGCGTCACACGAACGCCCCACCGCACGGCCGGCCCGTCCGCGGCGGGGTAGCCCGCGTGGCCGCTGCCGTCTTGGCCGGTCGGCCCGGTGACGGGGAGATTCAGCCGAATTTCACGCGTCAGCCGGTGCATGCGGAAGACTTTAGCCACCAATCGGTACAAAACGACGCTTCTGAATCATAGATATTGGCAACGCCATGGGTTACGCAAGTCGTGACTGGCACGGAATTTGAGAGGACTAACCAGAAGCACACCGTAAATTCGTCCTAAGTTCGGTTCATTTCATCCGTTGCGGCGATTCATCCGTAGATACTCGCGAGGCCGTCGTTCGCCTTCCGTTCGTTGTTTATCTTGACAGGATGACGCACGGAAAGTACTCTTACAATGCTCGGCACTCCGAGCGAACCAGGTTCCGCGACACGCGTGTAGGCCGGTGACCGGCGGCAGAAAGGGCTGAGGCAAATCCAGTGGCGAAGAAGCTCGTGAAGTCCCCCGCGATTGCGGCGAAGAAGTCAAAACCGTCTGCCCCGAAACTTCAGACGAAACCCAAAACAACCGCCGCGACCAAGGTCGCGGCGAAACCGGCCAAACCTGTCGCTGCGAAAGCGGCGGTAAAATCAGCCGCCCCCGCCAAGAAAGCGGCCCCCAAAGCCGCGCCGGCGAAACCGGCGGTGAAGGTGGTCGCGGTCAAGGCGAAACCCGTCCCGGTCCCGGCGAAGCCCGCCGCCAAGCCGGTCGTCAAAGCCGCCGTTCCGGTCGTGGCGGTCGTGCCGGCAGTCAGTTCCGCGCAAAACTCATCGTCAAGACCGGCAGCCCGATTCTCGCCAAGCAGGCGAAAAAATCGGCGGCCGCCCTCGCCCTGGCCGCCGAGCGGCCGGTGCTGAAGCTGGCCAAGCCGCCGAAAATCCGCCCGGAACCGATCCCCGTCAAACTGCCGCCCGCCCCCGTCCGCAGCGACAGCAAAATGGCCCGGAACAAGGCCGGCATCAGCCAGAAAGAACTCGAGCACTTCCGCGACCTGCTCTACCAGAAGCGGCGTGAACTCACCGGCGACGTCAGCAGCATGGAAGGCACGGCCCTGCGCACCGGCAGCGGCAGCCTCAGCAGCCTGCCCATGCACATGGCCGACAACGGCACGGACAACTACGAGCAGGAATTCACGCTCGGCCTGGTCGAAAAAGACCGCAAGCTCCTCCAGGAAATCAACGTCGCCCTGGCGAAAATCCAGGACGGCAGCTACGGCATCTGCGAGGGCACGGGCAAGCCGATCAGCAAGCCCCGCCTCGAAGCCCAGCCGTGGGCGAAGTATTCCATCGAACACGCCCGCGCCCTCGAACGGCCGCAATTCCGCCGGGCGTTCTGATTGCAATAGTTGATGGTTGATAGTGGATAGTTGATAGTTGGGAAAAGGCAAAATTTGCCGTCTCTTCGCTATCAACCATCAACTATCAACCATCAACTCTTCCCGCTATCATCCCGCTGTGCTCCGACCGCCGTACCGATCTGTCGCCGCTTGGCTGTTTTT
The DNA here is from genome assembly GCA_049840775.1 of Tepidisphaeraceae bacterium. Classification (GTDB taxonomy): domain Bacteria; phylum Planctomycetota; class Phycisphaerae; order Tepidisphaerales; family Tepidisphaeraceae; genus RYN-431. The sequence continues at coordinate 784,307 of JASGJJ010000005.1, read as the reverse complement.
GCTCGTGCCGCTTGTCGTTGGGCTCGGGTTAGACCTGTTTACCAAACACGTTGCGTTCAGCTACCTCGTGACCGACTGGGCGAAAGACGCCGAAGGGCGTGACCAGGTCATCAGCCGCATCTCCAAGCCGCTGCCGGGCGTGCTGCACTTTCAGGCACACGTCAACCGCGGCGCAGTATTCGGCATCGCCCAGAACCAGCGGACGGTCTTCGTCGTCGTCTCCATCCTTGCCCTCGGCCTGCTCGGTTACCTCTTCTCGACCAGCGGCAACAAGCGGCTGTACCAGGTGCTGCTGGGCGTGCTTTTCGCCGGCGTACTGGGCAACCTCTACGACCGTGCCGTCTTCGGGTACGTGCGGGACATGATTTACATCCTGCCCGGCTGGGACATCTTCCCGTGGATCTTCAACATCGCCGACAGCCTGCTCTGCACCGGCGTGGGTGGCATGTTCCTGTACACGCTGATCCGCGGCGAAGAACCGCCCGCCAAGCGCGAACTCGTCGCCACGCAGGCGTAATTGCCGTCAGCCGATAGAATCATTCTCTGATGATTTCCGCCTTCGATGAACAGATGCTGCGTCGCGCCCTGCGCGTCGCGATGAATGGCCGCGGCCGCGTGGAACCGAACCCGATGGTCGGCTGCGTGCTCGTGAAGAACGAGCAGATCATCGCCGAGGGCTGGCACACGCACTTCGGCGGCCCGCACGCCGAGCCCACCGCCCTCGCCGACTGCCAGGCCCGCGGCAACGACCCGCGGGGCACCACCGCGTACGTCACGCTCGAACCCTGCTGCCACACGAACAAGAAAACGCCGCCGTGCGCGCCAAGGCTGATCGAAGCCGGCATCAGCCGCGTGGTGATCGGGTGCCTTGATCCGAATCCGGACGTCGACGGCAAGGGCGTGGCGATGCTGCGCTACGCCGGCATCGAAGTCGATGCCGCCCCGCCAGAACTCGCGGCAGAATTCCTGCAATTGATCGCGCCGTTTCGCTCGCCGCCGTTTTATACGACGTTGAAGTGGGCGGAGTCGTCGGACGGCCGCGTCGCCGGCGCGGGCGGGATGCCGATCCGCATCACCGGGCCGCAGGCCGACCTTGCGGTGCATCGATTACGAACCCGCAGCGACGCCATCGCAGTAGGCCGAGGCACGGCTACGGCGGACGACCCCGCACTCACGATTCGCGGCGTCGATGTTCTGCGCAAGCCGACCCGCATCGTCATCGGTTTTGGCCTCACGCCAACAAGTAAAATGGTGACGACGGCGAGCCCGAATCTGACGGCCCAACCCCTCGTCATGCTCGCCAAATCAGAAACACTGGCCAGCGAACAATTGGGGGCGGGGCCAACGAGTGTTGCCGAGCAGTTGGAACGACTCGGCGTGAAGATCATCGCCGTCACGGGCGATGATCTTCGAGCGGATCTTCAAGCCGCGGCGGTCGTCCCGGTAAGCGGCCACCTGATGATCGAGCCGGGCCCGCGGCTGGCGGCGGCGGCGTTGCCCTGGGCGGATCGGCTTTGGGTCTTTCGGTCACGCCAAGTGCACGTCAACAGCCCTGCTGCGCCACGTGCCGCGACGATTCCGGCGTCTTATCTCGAGGCCGGCAGAATCGACCTCGGGCCGGACGTCTTGATCGAATACTTCAACCGCAATGCCGCCTCGTTCGTCACCGCCACGCCGTCGGCCGACTTTGTGCTCGAAGCCGAGCGGGCCGCGTCTGTGTAGGGGCGACGCCTGCCTCGCCCGCTGCGGGCGATGACGGTCAAAGCGGCGATACGGGCGACGCGGGCGTCGCCCCTACATCGGATGCGTGAATCACTAGCGGCCGCGGCGGGTGGTCGAGCGCCGACTTCGTACGCGTAACGGTGGAACAGTCGAATCGCGTTCAGGTGCCGATCGGTGATGGAAAATTGAAGGTATTCGGTGAGATACCGCCGGGCGATGTCGGCGGGCCAGCCGCGGGGGACGGCTTCGCGTTCGACGAGGCGGTCGACGTCCGCCAGACCGAGTTGCAGACAATCGGCGAGCGTGTCGGCGAGGTTGCCGAGGTCGACGCCGGCGCGGGCCGTCCAGATCGCGAAGACGAAAGGCAGCCCGGTGAGTCTGTTCCACGCCTCGCCCAGGTCGAGTTGGTACGGCGAGTCCGGCGCGGCGGTGATGACCTTGTCGCCGATGAGGAGTTTTGTCGCATCGGCGTCGGCTTCGGCGAGCGGGACGACGCGTGGCCGGATGCCGTACACGCGGTCGAAAATCACCCGCGCCAAAACCACCGACGTGTGGCTGTCGCCGTCGACCGCGAGCGTGGTGGTCTGTTCGATCGGCCGGTCCGAAAACAGCCGCACGGTGAGCGTCGGCCCTTCGCACGCAATGCCGCCCGCAGGCAACACTTCAAGGCCGTCGAGGCGTTGGTAATCGATCACGGGAAGCAGCGCGACATCGGCGCGGTCGCTTTGCAATTCGTCGAGCAATGACGACGGCACGCCCCGCCGCAGCACAACGCCCGGCCGGTCCGCCAGGCCGTAAACCAACGCCACCGTGTTGAAAAAACTGACCGCACTCACGCGAACCGGGCCGTTACGACGCATTGCCATATTTTCGATCATAGCAGCACCGAACGGTTGCCTCTCCCGCCAGAACGCCTATTCTGCGAAAGTCCATGCTGGTTACACAGGCTTTGACGCGGCTGAAAGTTCTGGGCAAGCGATCGCTCTCACGGATCGGGTTGCCCGTCGAGATCGGCCTGATCGCCGTGGCGTGCCTCATCGGCGTGCTCACCAGCGTCGCGGCGATCTCGTTCCACGAACTCATCGAAATGCTCCGCGAGTGGCTGTTCGTCCGCCCGGGCATCAGCGTCTATCACGACAAGCTCTGGCTGCTGGTGCTGATCCCGGCGGCGGGCGGCTTGGCGGTCGGGCTCATCGGGCGATACATCATCCGCGGCGGCGGCGGGCACGGCGTGGTCGACGTCATCGAATCGGTCATCCGCACTCGCGGCTTCGTCAAACCCGTTTCCGCCATCGAAAAAATATTCACCAGCGCCCTCACCATCGGCACGGGCGGCAGCACGGGTGCGGAAGGCCCGATCATCCAGATCGGGGCGGCCATCAGTTCGTTCGTCGGCGAGGTCATGAGCGTCAGCCGGCACCGCATGCCGTTGCTGGTCGGTTGCGGCACGGCGGCGGGCATCAGCTCGATCTTCCATTGCCCGATGGGCGGCGTGATGTTCACGCTGGAAGTGATTCTCCGCGATTTTACCGCGCCGACGTTCGTTCCCGTCGTCGTCGCGAGCATCGTCGCGAACGTCGCCACCTACGCGATTTTCGGCTACATCGACACCGGCTACCCCGCAATTTTCGCCGTGCCCGAAACCCTGCTGCGGCCGGACTTTTCGACGACGTGGCTGGGGGCGGTGCAATTCATCACCCTCGGGCTGCTGTGCGGCGCGGTCGGCGTCGGCCTGACCCGTGCCATGCTGCTCGGCGACCGCGTGATGGCGCCGCTGAAGCGTTTCGGCCCGTTCCGGCCGGCGATCGGCGGGGCGCTGCTGGGCGTGACGGGCATCGCGTACGTGCTGATCTTCGGCCGACTGATGATCAACGCCGACAAGCCGCTGCCCTTCGATGTCTACCCGATGCCCGCCTTCTTCGGCGACGGTTACGGCGTCATCCGTGCGCTGCTGGACGGGTCGCTGCAGAAGCTGTTCACGCCGACGACGCTGCTCGTGCTGCTGCTCACGCTGCCGCTCATGAAAATCCTCGGCACGGTGCTGACGCTCTCCAGCGGCGGGTCGGGCGGCGTGATCGCGCCGGCCCTGTTCCTCGGGGCGGCCAGCGGCGCGCTGCTCGGGACCATCAGCCCGTACATCGGCGGCAGCCCGGGCCAGGCGCCGGCGCTGGCGATCGTCGGCATGGGCGCGTGCCTGGCGGCGGTGGTGCACGCACCGCTGGCGTCGATTTTGATGCTGTTCGAGCTCACGCTCTCGCCCGGCGTCATCGTGCCGGCGATGCTCGCGACCGTCACCGCGCACGGCCTGGCGCGGGCCGTGATGGCGGACTCGATTTACACGCTCACCCTCCGCGAGCGTGGCCTGTCCCCCGAAGCCGCCCAGGACATGCCCGCCCTGCGTAAATACACGATCGACCACCTCAAGCTTGAGCCGATCGTCGCCCTGCACACCAATGACCCGGCCCAGCACGTGATCGAACTCGCCTCGCAGAATGAGCAAACGAATTTCGTCGTCACTGACGAAAAAGGCATTTACAAGGGTGTGCTGACGAATGAGGAACTGCAGCAGCTGTTCATGTCGCCCGATGCCGTGCCGCTGATGACCGTCGCCGAGGTCATGCGCAGCGACATTCAACCGGTTCGGCACACGGAAAACCTTCAGTCGCTGTTCAACCTCTTCCTCAAATACGAGGTGAACGCCCTGCCCGTCGGCCTGGATTATGACCCGACGCGGACGATCGGCATTGTCTCCCGGGACGCCCTTCTGAAGCATTATCACAGCCACTGGACCCCCACCCGGGCGTAAGAACCGCCGCGCCAACGTCGTCTTTCCTTGCGTGTCTTTCAATCGACGTCGGTAAGATGCCGATAACGGAAGATAAAGGAGTCTGGCGTGAATCGATTCGCTATTTCGTTCGTCGGCGTCGCCCTGCTGGCCGTCGCTACCGGTTGTTCGCATGATCACGGCAAGGTCCGCCCGCCCGTCGACGAGCTTTCCGACGACGGCCGCGGCCTGCAGGGCAAAGACGTGCAGACCGCCTCCGACCGCATGGCGCAAAGCCTGCTCTCCATGCCGGCCGTCAACGGGTCGCCGAAGCAATGGACGATCGTTGTCGACCACGTCGAAAACCTTTCCGCCACACAGCGGCAGAACCTCGATTTGTTCCTCTACCGCACCCGTGTTCGCCTCTCGCAGCTCAGCCAGGGCCGCGTGTTGCTGGTGGAAAACCGCGATAAGCTTCGCCAATTGCAGTCGCGTGAACTGGACGTTCCGCCGGACGCGGCCGTACCTGGCGCGACGCTCCGTGTACAACCGGATTTCGCATTGAATGCGACGCTGTCTGACCTGCCGAACCGCGACACGAATTACTTCCTCGTCGAGTTCAAGCTGACGAACCTTCGCGACGGCACGATGCCATGGACCGACATGTACGAAGTCGCGGTGAAACGGTAACCCGCCGTGAAAGCGACCGCCTTACTCTGCGGCATCGTCCTGACGCTGGCCGGTTGTGCGAGCGCCGTGAAGAACGGCGAATCGACGGCGTTATCGGGCATGGACCTTCGATCAATGACCGACGACATGGCGGCCAGAATCGGCGGCGACGGGCGCGTGAACGCCGTTATCGCCGCGAACGGGCCGCTGAAAATCGTCGTGCTGCCCGTCGTCAATGAAATGACCGCCGAAGTCCTGCCGACCGGCCAGGCCACGGCGTTCACGGGGCGGGTTCGGGTCCTGCTGTCTAAACACGCGCCGGAGCGTTTCGTCTGGTGCATGAATCGCGACGCGTTCTACGACCTGCAACGCCGCGAGGTCGACCTGAAAATTGACCCGGGCCCGAACCCCGATCGCGTGCAGCCGGAGTACGCATTGACCGCCACATTCAGCACGCTGACGGAAGAAAATCGAAAACGCCGGGAGAGCTTTTACGTCTGCGCCTTCCAACTGACGAACCTGCGTGACAGCACCATCCTGTGGGCCGGTTCGTACGAAGTGAAAAAGCAGGCCGTTCGCGGTTTCCTGGATTGAGTGAGCCACGGATGAACACGGATGCACACGGATTAAAGAGCAGAAATCGCCCGATGAGGCGATCGCTATTATTCAATCTGTGTTCATCCGTTTTCATCTGCGGCCCCCTTCTTTTGACCGGCTGCACCGACAAAAAAGCCGAGCACCAGGCCGCCCGCGGTGTGCAGGATTATTTCAACGGCGACTACGCGCGGGCGATCAACGCCTTCACGCCACTTGCCGAAAAGCCCGACGAAAACTACGTCCTGAACAACCTCCGCCTCGGCTCGGCGGCGCTCGCGGCGTACGACCTTGGCACGGCGGAGTCGGCGTTCCTCAAGGCGTGGGAAACCATCAATGCCGGCGGCGTGAACAGCGGCGGCCGCTCCGTCGCCGCCGTCGTCATCGACGAAAAACTCAAAATCTGGAAAGGCGAGCCCTACGAACGCGCCCTCGCCAGCTTTGACCTCGGCCTCGTCTACCTGCTGAAGAACGACTTCAACAACGCCCGAGCGGCATTCGAGAACTCGCTTTTCAAACTCCGCGATTACGCCGACGCAAAAGACGAAAAGAAAAACTACACCGAGCAGGAAAGCACGTTCGCCATCGCACACATTCTGCTCGGCCGGTGCTGGCAGCGATTGTCGCGGGAAGACCTTGCCCGCCGTGCGTTCGACACCGCCGCAAAACTTCGGCCGGACCTGGCTCAACTCGCCGATTATGACCGGCAGCTTGGCACGAACGTGATGCTGGTCGTCGAGTACGGCTTCGGGCCGCGGAAGCGGTCGGAATTCGACGGCACCGCGGTGGCGTTCTCTCCGACGCTCCAGAACGCCGGGCAATTGCCGCAGCCACGCGTTATCGTCGACGGGCGCGATTTCTCGCTCGGCGACGCCGCCGTCCCCACCATCGACACGGTCGCCATGGCGCATGACCGCCGCTGGCAGAGCATCGACACCATTCGCGTCACAAAAGACGTCGTCGGCGCGGGCATGATCGTCGGCGGCGCGGGGTACGGCCTGTACCGCATCAACCAGGGCAACGTCCGCCCGGAAGACGTCGCCATCGCGGGCGGGCTCATCGCACTCGGCGCACTCATGCGGGCGTCTTCGAACGTCGACCTGCGGCAATGGGAAATGGCACCGCGCACCATTTTTCTGCTGCCACTCACCCTCCCGCCGGGCCGGCATGATGTGACGGTGACCTTCCCCGCCACCGATGTCACGCAATCCTGGCGTGGCCTGGTCGTGCCTGAACGCGGCGACGTGACTTATTATTTTCGCATGAATCGCTACCTGCCCGGCCCGTTCGTCTGGCCGCCGCCCGCGCCGCAATTGAACGTAACCGCCAACGTTCAGTAAAATGCCCGTATGCATCGACGTGGATTCATGAAAACGATCGGCCTGATCGCCGTAGCGGTAGTTGTCATCGGCGTGCTCGGCTATGTGATCGCGCAGCCCAGCATCGGCTGGCCGAGCGAAGACCGCCGGGTCATTCACCCGAACGGCGGCTTCTCCATCGTTCAGCCCGTCGGCTGGGAAAAACGCGTGCAGTACGGCACCTTCGGCCGGGGTTCGGACGCGTTGCAATTTTTCCCGTCAAAATCGGTCGGCACCACCGGCATCTTCAGTGCCGGCCGGATCGTCGAACCCGTCACTCAGGAATCGCTCGCCAAAAAGGGATATCAGGCAATCACGTTCGACGGCAAGCCGGCGTACGAGCGGTGGACGGACCTCAAAACCACCCACGAACACAGCCGCAGCGTCGTGTTCGAGCGTGACGGCCAGTGGTGCGACATCACCGTCCGCCGGCCGATGTCAGAGACGATCGACGCCGGCGTCTGGCTGAAGTACGCAGAATCGTTCCGCATCGAGCCGCTGCTCACGCCGAAGGTCGCCGCGACTGCGCCGCTGATCAACATGTCGGCCGCCACCACGCAACCCGGCCTGCCGTGAACAACGCCGCCTTCGCGAAAGCGCTACTGACCTGGTACGACACCGCCAAGCGCGACCTGCCCTGGCGTGTCACCACCGGTTTCCCCGAGGCGTATCATGTCCTCGTCAGCGAGGCCATGCTGCAGCAGACGCAGGTGGCCACGGTGATCCCGTACTTCGCCCGTTTTCTTGAAGCGTTCCCGACCGTTCAAGACCTGGCGGCGGCGAGTGAGGAGCGGGTGCTGCGGTTGTGGCAGGGCCTGGGTTATTACAGCCGCGCGCGAAACCTGAAGAAGGCCGCCCTCGCGATCGTCGAGCGCTTCGACGGTCGCGTGCCTGGCGATGTGGCGTCGCTGCTCACCCTGCCCGGCGTCGGGCGATACACCGCCGGCGCGGTGGCGTCACTCGCCTACGGCACGGCCGCCCCGATTCTCGACGGCAATGTCGTCCGCGTGCTCTGCCGCATTGATGCGATCGAAGACGATCCGCGCGAGCGAACCGTTCAACTGCAGCTCTGGAAGCGTGCCGAAGAAATTCTGCCCGCCGAACGTGTTGGCGACTTCAATTCCGCACTCATGGAACTCGGCGCGACCGTCTGCGTGCCGAAGTCGCCGGCCTGTTTGGTCTGCCCGGTTCGGGCATTTTGTTCCGCGTTCGACCGGCAGATTCAGCAGCGTATTCCGGTGGCGAAAAAAACAAAGGTCACGCCGCTGGAAATGCGTTGGGTCTTATGCGTGAAAGACTCCGCCGGCCGATTCCTCATCGAACGCCGTCCCGCCACCGGCCGGTGGGCGGGCATGTGGCAGTTCATCACTCGGCCGACGGAAGACGTGGCGGCGGGCATCGGTGCCCGGACGACGAAGCCGACCGACCTCGGCGAAGTCCGCCACGCCCTCACGCACCGCCGCTATCTCTTTCGCGTAAGCCGCGCGAACCTCATCAACAAACCGCCGGCGACGAATGAAGACCAGCGTTGGCTGTCGCTCGACCGCATGGACGAGCTGCCCTTCCCCAAACCGCACCTGGCCATCCGGCGCCTGCTCAAGGCGCAGCCATGATCGACTACTGGCGAACACTGATTTACGGCGCTGCCGTTTGTGAGGAATGCGGCACGCAGAACTTCAAGGGGCTGACCTTCTGCCGCGTCTGCGGGCACCGCATTCGCAATCGCAATCCGCTGCTTCGCTTCGTGATCACCGTCATCGCCATGGCGATCGTGGCGGGCGTGATCTGGTGGAAACTGAAGTAGCTCACAGGCGCGCGGCGTTCCGTGCCGATCTCTCCTTTCATCGCCACCGGCGGGCCGAGAATTTCGGTCAGGATGAACGCCTTTTTCAGATTGCGAGGCTTGAGTAACGCGCCGACGACCTGCCCGCGCGGCAGCGTTTGTGCAGCCCCACTCGCCGGGGGTGCTTCGCCGACGGCGCGGCGCGGCGGCCGGGCCGGGGGTAGTTCACTCATCGCGGCCGGCGCACGGACGCCGGGCGTCTCAAGGCGCGGCGGCGTCCGCACGGGCGGCGGCGACTGTTGTGGCCGCCGCTGCGGTTTTGGCCGATTCTGACGCTGAGGCAGTTGCCCCGTGATCGGCGGGTCCTGCGGCAGTTGACGCACCGGCGGCGGACGACGCTCCGCGGGCGGACGCGACGGGGGCAGCTTTTTGTCGCCCTTCTCGGTCAGCTTCTGGTACGCCTGTACCGCCACCCAGATCACCGCCACGACCAGGCCGATGACGATCTTCACGAGGGAGTCGTCACCGGCCGCGAGCATCGGCAGGCCGCCGCTCATTGGCGGTCCTCCGGCTTGGCGATCGCCTCACGCATGCTGGTGTCGGCCTGGACGTTTTTCATCTTGTAGTAGTCCATGATCCCAAGGTTTCCACTGCGGAACGCCTCGGCCATCGCACGCGGCACCTCGGCTTCGGCGAGGACGACGAGCGCGCGGTTCTCGGCCTGCTTGGCGATGTTTTCCTGCTCGCTGGCGACGGCCATGGCGCGGCGCTTTTCCGCCTCCGCCTGGGCGCGTTTCTTGTCCGCCTCGGCCTGCTCGGCCTGCAGCTTCGCGCCGATGTTGTCGCCGACATCGACGTCGGCGATATCGATCGACAGGATTTCAAACGCCGTGTTCGCGTCCAGCCCCTTGGCCAGCACGGCCTTGGAGATATGGTCGGGATTTTCCAGCACGTCCGAGTGGTCTTGCGCCGAGCCGATCGCCGTCACAATGCCTTCGCCGACGCGGGCGATGATCGTTTCTTCCGTCGCACCGCCGACCAGGCGTTTGATGTTCGTGCGGACCGTCACGCGGGCACGCACCTTCAGCTGAATGCCGTTCTTGGCGACGGCGTCGATCGTCGTGCGGCCCATCATTTGCACGTTGGGCACGTCGATCACTTTCGGGTTCACGCTCGTCTGCACGGCTTCAAGAATGTTTCGGCCGGCCAGGTCGATCGCGGTGGCGTTCTTCCAGGACAAGTCGATGTTCGCCTTGCTGGAGTTGATCATGGCGGTGATGACGCGCATGAGATTGCCGCCCGCCAGCACGTGGCTTTCCATTTCGCCTTGCGGAATGTCCAGGCCCGAACGCATCGCCTGAATGCGGGCGGCGACGATCAGGTTCGGGTTCACCTTCCGCAGGCTCATGCCGATGAGGTCAATGAACCCCACACGTGCGCCGCTGACGAGGGCCTGCACGTAGAGCTTGATGAAGCTGAACGCCAGCACAAAGATCACCAGGAAGATGATCAGGATGACGCCGACAATGGCGTACATGAACAAGTCCGAGGCGTCAGCGCCCTGAGCGAGTAGAGAGATATTCATCGTTACGTTCCTTCTTTCCCTTTATGAGAGTTGCTGATTCGATTCGACGGGCCGCACGGTTGCGACGCCGTCGGTGACGGCCAGGGCGATCACTTGCCGCCCTGCCGGGATGATTTGTCCGAGTTCACTTTTACTTTCGATGCGTGTGTCGCCGAACTCGCACTCGCCCATCGGCCGGTGTTCGGTGACGGCCGTCCCGATCGAGCCGGCGAGGACGAATTGTTTCGGCGCTTCGCCGACGGTGGCGTTGAGGACCATGCGTCTTCCGACCGGCGTTTTCTGCCAGACCGACACGCCGACCGAGAACCCGATCGGCCCCAGCACCGCCAGCGCCGCCATGACGCCGATGCCCAGCCAGCGGTTGAGCACGAAGCAGAGGGCGACGACAACGACCAGGCAGCCGGTCGCGAGGATCGACAACAGGCCGTGCGAAGGCACGAAGATCTCGGCGACGTACAGAAATACGGCGATCGCGAGCAGCGTGAGTAGCCAGATAACAGTTGGGCTCATGTGATTCGTTCTTAAACGGCCTTGCCGGCCGACTGGGGTTGAGTGACGCGGACCACGACGGCCAGGCCTTCCCGGGCGCGGACGGCCACCTGCGTGCCGGCCTCGACGTAGCCGCTGTCGCAGATGACATCGACAGGGCGAACGTCATTGATCAGCGGGTCGTAGAACTGCGCCACGCCGCCGGGCGCCAGCGTGGTGACCGCCTGGCCGACCGTGCCGACCGTCGGCCAGGCGGCGGCGATGGCGTCGCGGGCGTCGGTCGGTTCCGGCGTGCTGCCGACGCTCGTCTCCAGCACCAGGCGGTTCATGTACGGGATCTTCGGCAGGTACTTCGCCAGCCAGACCCACAGGAACGCCGAGACGACCAAACCCGTCGTAACGGAAATCAGGCCGTGCTTGATCGCGGTGCGCGTGCCTTGCAGTTGCGGCAGGATCGGCATGCCGGGGAGCTCGGGCGGAGCGTACGTCAGCACGAGGCCGACGATCAGCAGGATGATGCCGCTGATTCCCGCAATGCCGAACCCGGGGATGATGAACAGTTCCAGGGCGATCAGCAACACGCCGAGGATGATCATCGACAGTTCCAGCCAACCGGCGTAGCCCGTCAGCAACGGCACACCGACGAGCACCGCACCGCTGACCAGCGCGATGACTTCCGGCCCGCCAGTGCCCGGCTTGGTAATGGCGGTGTACAGCGACCAGAGGAAGACGATCCCCAGCAACGACCGCAATGCCGGATCGGAAAAGAAGCCGACGAATTTCTCGCCCGCCGTTGTGACGTACGTGCCGATCACCGGCATGCCGAGCGCGGCGGCGTACGCCTCGGGAGAAGCGTACGTGCCCGCCGACAGGCCGATCGTTGCGGCGGTGCGGTCGTTGACCGTTAACAGGCCGTCCGCGCCGTCCAGGGGCGAGGGGACGCCGGCGACATCGGTCCAGCCGCTGGCCTTCAAAGACTTGGCTTCGTCGGCGTTGGCGAAGCGTTTTTCGCCGGCGGGGCTTTGCAGGTAATGCACGACCACGCCGTACTGAACCATCGCCGACATCATCAGCTTGTCATACCCGGACCGGTCGGCCGAGTCGTAGAACTCGGCGAGAATGGGGCTTTCCATTTTCGCCCGTTCTGCGTTGCCGAGCGTTTGCAAACCGTCCGGGCCCATCAAAATCGGTGCGCAGTCTCCGAGCAATGCGCCCGGTTCCATGACAATGCGATCACACGCCACCGACAGCATTGCGCCGGCCGACAGTGCCATCTCATTCACCACCGCCACGATTTGAGCGTCGTTGCGTTGTCGCTTGATGAACTGGCTCATGCGCAAGGCCGACACGACCGCACCGCCGGGCGTGTTGATTTTGACGAGAATGATCTTCGCGCCGGCCGCCTTGGCGTCGGTAACGTGCTTTTCGAAGATACGAGCGGAGAAGTCGTTGATCTCGCCGTTCAATTCGACGATCGCCGCCGGGCCGGTCGGCACGGTCGTCGGGGTCGACGGACGCGTGCCCTGGGCGAACGCCACGGCGGTCCCCAGCCACGCGAAAAGCAACGCACACAGGATGGTCTTCACGTCGTATAGTTTACACACGTCGCCCCGCAGCCATACTGGCAATCGTTACAATCGCCAGCGAAAACTAAAATGGCCGCACAGCTCAGATTGATCCTTTCCTGCAATTTCCAGCGAAATTCCGTCACCACGCGTCAGGTGCCGGCGACACGACGGATCGTGCCGGAGGTCGAAACCGCGCTCGAAATCGCCTGGCAGGCCACGCTCGCCCGGCCCGGCGTGAAGCTCTACGACGGCCCGGTCTGCCGCTTTGAACGATGGGAAGTGACCGACGGCCGACTCGTCGTCGACCTCAGCCGCACCTCTTACCGCGTGCTCGTCGGCACGAATTTCTGTCACCCGGAATTCGTCGAACGATTCGGCTACGACGTGATGGCAAACGCCATCGGTGTCAGCACCGGCCTGCTGACCGGCGACGGTCACTGGATCATGGGGCGTCGGAACAATCGCGTGGCGTATTACCCGAACCGCATTCACCCGTTCGCCGGCTCGATCGAACTGGCCGACCACATTGACCTCTTCGCCAACGCCGAGCGCGAGATCCGCGAAGAAGTGCACCTGAAGCCTGACGACATTCGCGGCACGCGCCTCGTCGGGCTCGTGGAAGACACGGCGCTCAAGCACCCCGAGGCGATCTTTTTCGCCCGCACGCCGAAATCCCGCGACGCCGTCGCCGCCGGCCTGGACGCCGACGAGCATCATGACGTCTGGAGCGTGCCCAACGCGCCGGCTGCCGTCGGCGAAGCGCTCGACCATCCCGAGCTCACGCCCGTCGCCAAGGCCGTGCTCCTGCTCGGCGGGCGGTCTGAGTTCGGCCAGGCGTGGTTCGACCGGCACTGCGTCAATCAGATCGCGCCCGGTTGATTCCTCCCCACGCCCCCGATCGCATACGATGCCGGCATGACGCGAGAGAACCGCGTGAATGTCATTTTCCTTTCCGTGCTCGCGCTGCTGATGGCGCCGGGTTTTGTCATCCTGATGTCACGCAAACTCAGCGGCGGCGGCGGGAAGTCGAACGCGCGGCCTGATCCGGTGGCGTCGGCGATTTCGTACATGCAGCCGCTGCCCGCACCGCCCGTACCTCGCGCAGAACCGCGACGCATTCGCGACTGGGTGGCGGGCATGATCCACGAACGCCTCGGCCAGGACGCCAGGACCGTTCGCCAGGACGCGTCGCCGGATTCGCTGCCGGTCGTCAGCGACCGCTTCGTCACCCAGTTCGCCGGCTTCACGAAGACGGCCGGCGGCAAGACCCGCCTTTGGCTGATCGTCTGGGAAGATGCGCCCGACCTTCACGCCAATCCGCCGATGATCGAAGCCGGCGGTTTTACGGCGACCGCGCGGCCGCCGGAGATCGTCGACATGCCGATCGAGATGCGGCACAGCCTGCAGGACACGGGCTGGGTCGACCCGCCGCCGCGCATCGCCTGGCTGAACGCCGACCTGCCCGCTGAAGCGGCCTCGGCGGATTCGATCGCGCTGACACGGCACGTCGCCGGCCGAGACGTTGTCGAACGCATCACTCTCCCGAAAACCGCCCGCCCTGCCACGGAGCCAAGCCGATGAGCGAAGAGACGCCCGAACCGCTCGACAGCGACGACACACCGACGCCCGACCGCTTCTCCGGCCCGTTCCCGCGTGTTCGCGCCGCCCGGCTGGTGATGGGCTGGCTGCTGCGCCTGCGATGGATCGCCGTGGTCGGCCAGCTTGCGGCGACGATTGTCGCCAGGCTCCTTCACCTCTCGGTCCCACTGGGCGTCGTGCTGACGCTGATCGGCATCACGGCGGCGAGCAACGTCGCGCTCGCCGCGTACATTCGACGTCGCCCGATTCCGACATGGCTCATCCTCGCGGTGCTGCTGGTCGACATGTGCCTGCTCACCATCCTGCTGCGCTTCACGGGCGGGCCACAGAATCCGTTCAGCAGCCTGTACCTGATTCACATCGCGATGGCGGTGACGCTGCTGGGTTCGGCCTGGGCGTGGATCGCCGTCGGTGCCGCGGGCCTGCTGTACGGCCTGCTGCTGGCGGTGCCCGCCGTGCCGCTGGCGAGCGGACGTTTGCCGTCGGGCGTCACGTATTTCGGTGCGTGGATGAACCTGGTGTTGATCGCCGGGCTCATCACCTACTTCAGCAACCGTGTGAACCGTTCGCTGCGTTGGCGTGAATTGCACATTAACGCGCTGCGCATTCGGAACGCACGGAACGAGAAGCTGTCGACGCTGACCACGCTGGCGGCCGGTGCGGCGCACGAACTCGGCACGCCGCTGGCGACCATCGCCGTCGCCGCCCACGAACTGGAATTGGCCATCTCGCGTCTTCAGGGCTCGGAAGACATGGTCGAAGACGCCCAGCTCATTCGCCAGGAATGCAATCGCTGCCGGCTGATCCTCGACCGCATGCGGGTGGACGTCGCCAGCGACCCGCGCGCCGGCCGAACGGAGATGGCGGAACTGCTCCGCCAACTCAACGGCCGCCTGCGGGAAGACGAGCAGGAGCGGCTGGAAATCACGGGCCCGCGGGAGGGCTTCGCGATCGCCGCGCCGGGGCCGGCGATCGAGCAGTCGCTCACCGTCATGATCCGCAACGCCATGGACGCCGACCCGAGCGGCAAACCGGTGCGGCTGGCCATCCGGCTCGACGGCGAGCTGGTCATCTTCGATGTCATCGACCGCGGCGTCGGCATGAGCAGCGAAGTGCTCAAGCGCGTCGGCGAGCCGTTCTTCACCACCAAGGAAGCCGGCCGAGGCATGGGGCTGGGGCTGTTCCTCGTGCGCCTCGTCGCCGAAAACTACCGCGGCCGATTCCGCATCACCAGCAAACCGAACCAGGGCACGCAGTCGACGCTGATCTTGCCCCTCGAGCCGAAGTAACTTACATCACAACCCTGTTGTGACCGTTCAACGCGGCCGGCATGATGGGCGTAGTCCCAGTCACGAGGCCGTATGAAACAGACACGCAAATTCGTCGCCGCCCTTCTCCTTTTTTCCGCAACCACCGCCATGGCCGCTGATCCTGACATCACCAAAACCGTTCCCCCCGCGATCCTCGACGGCTTCACCGCCGACCCGTCCATCCGGGTGTTCGGCGACACCTACTACATCTATCCGACGAGCGACAAGCCCAACTGGAACACCACGGACTTCTCCGTCTGGTCGAGCAAAAATCTCATCGACTGGAAAAAAGAGGGCATGATCCTCGACGTCACCAAGGAGCTCTCCTGGGCCAAGCTGCGGGCCTGGGCGCCGGACTGTGTCGAGCGTGACGGCAAGTACTACTTTTACTTCTGTGCCGACACGAAAATCGGCGTCGCCACCGCCGACACGCCCACGGGTCCGTTCAAAGACGCGATCGACAAGCCGCTGATCAAAAAGGGCGGCAAGTTCAACGTCGCCCAGGCGATCGACCCGCAAGCCTTCATTGATGACGACGGCCAAGCCTACCTCTACTACGGCAACGGCAAGTGCCAGGTCGTCAAGCTCGCAAAGGACATGATCCACACCGACGGCGACCCGGTCGACATCCACCTGCCCGAGTTCCGCGAAGCCATCTGGGTCTTCAAGCGACACGACCTCTACTACTTCATGTGGAGCATCGATGACGCCCGCAGTCCGAACTACCGCGTCGGGTATGGCACGAGCAAATCGCCCTTCGGCCCCGTCACGCCGGCGGCAAAGGATTTCATCGTCCTGCAGAAGCACGGCAACGCGGTCGCCACCGCGCACCACAGCGTCGTCAACGTGCCCGGCACGGACCGCTGGTACGTCGCCTACCACCGCCACGCCGTCCCCGATGGCAGCGGCTTTAAGCGGCAGACGTGCCTGGTGAAAATGGAGTTCAACCCGGACGGCAGCATCAAGCCGATGGACCCGCTCACGTTCCCCTTCCCGCCAGGCTCCAAGGGCGAGCCGATCGTGAACGGCAAGGGTTTACCGGACTAAATGACGCCACGGCGGGAGCCGTGGATTCATAGGTGTCGAATCCACGGCTCCCGCCGTGGCGTTTGAGGTATGCATTCACTTCCAACGCTTGCCGGATTAATTCCGCTGGCGTTTGAAGACGTACTGCACGTCTTTTTCCATCGCCACGCCGCGGGTGGTGGCGGTGAGTTCCCAGCCGTCGTTACCGAGGCGTCGGAGGACGGTGAGGAAGTCGGCGTTGCCGAGTTCTTTACCGTCGATCGAAATGACATTGCCGAAGACCGTCACAACGGTGTAATCCCACTGTTGGGTGCGTCTTTGCTCTTCACCGGACGACGGCCGCCCCTGCGCATCCGCCGCCGGTCGGCCGAGGATGACGGCGGTCAGCAGGACGCCCGCGACGCTGGCGAAAATGAGGTTTCTCATAGCCGACCATCCTAACCCGCCGGCCGGGGCGTCCAACAAAATCTGCCGCGGTTGTAACCCGCCGGCTTCGCGGTAAGATGGCCGCCCCGCTGGCCCCTTGGCGGAATTGGCAGACGCGCTAGACTCAAAATCTTGTTCCCTTACGGGAGTGCCGGTTCGACCCCGGCAGGGGCCACTTTCCTTCTGATAATTTGTTGATTTCCCCGCACCCGCCATCGCTTTATGCCGATGAAGTGGGCATGTCGTCGACTGCCGCGTTGACCGTTTCCGTTCACGACCAGATTACCGGACGCCCCGCCGTCGGCGTGCGGATGCAGGTCTACTGGGTCGAACCGACCGGCGACGTGCTCCTCAAGGCGGCCTCCACCAAGGACAACGGCACCACCCCGACGCCGATGATCGGCGGCTCGAAATACTCCGCGGGCGTTTACCGCCTGAACCTGCACCTGGGCGATTACCTCCAGCAGAACCACCCGACGCTCCCAAGGCACTTCGACGCGGTGCCGTTTCTCTTCGTCGTCGATGACGCCAGTATCGGGCGGCAGTTGAAAATCGAGCTGCCGCAGACGGGTACGCCGTGCAGTCGATTTGACGAAACACCCCCGCCGCCATACCAAAATAGACATGGCGGTTGTTCTGCGCGGCCCGATCCTCCTTCCGAAACGGGACCGCACCATCGAATTCATTCCCGACGGCGTCCTGGCCGGCGACGAGTACGGACGCATCGCGTTCATCGGCGCGTGGCAAGCGTTCGTCGCGCAGCACGGCGAGCCCGACGACGTCAAGCGTGCCGCCGGCCTCATCCTGCCGCCGATGATCGACCTGCACACGCACGTGCCACAACACCCGATCCGCGGCCACTTCTGCGACGGCGTGCCGAACGACGTCGAGGGCGGCCGCCTGCTCGCCGGGCTGAACAAAAACGTCTTCCCGGCCGAGGAGCGGTTCGATGACCTCGAATACGCCCGCCGCATCGTCGACGCCTTCGCGGCCGACACGCTGAGCAACGGCGTGGTGGGCGGCAGCGTCTTCCTCACCGTCCACGCCGAAGCCGCCTTCGACGCCCTGCACCGCCTCGGCGACCTCTGGCACGGCGGCCTGGTGCTGATGGACCAGAACTGCCCGCCCGACCTGCGCAACGGGCCGTACGTCCAGCCTGATCTGCGGAACCTCGCCGAATCGCTCGGAAAGCGGCTTGTCGTCACCGACCGCTTCGCCGTCGCCACCTCGTCCGGGCTGCGGCAATACGGGGCATCGGTCGCGCGTGAGTTCGAATTGTTCACGCAGACGCATCTCAACGAACAGCTTGCCGAGAAGGCGTTCGTCGAAGAGGTGCTCTATCCCGACGCCGAGAGCTACACGCACGTCTACCTCCGCGACGGCCTGCTCGACACGCGGCCGATCCTCGCGCACTGCATTCACATGACCGAACCCGAGTGGTCGATCCTGCAAAGCCGCCAGGCGATCGTCGCCCACTGCCCCACCAGCAACGCGTTGCTCGGCTCGGGCATCATGCCCCTGGACGACCTGGCCGGGCGCGACATTGACTACGCCATCTGCACGGACGTTGGCGCGTCGCCGACGACCTCGCTGCTGACGGAAATGGCGATGTACCTGCTCGTCCACCGCGGCCGCAACACGCACGCGACGGCGTGCGAAGCGCTCTGGCGCACGACGCTCGGCCCGGCGATCATCCTTGGCGTCGACGCGAAAGTTGGCACGTTCGAAGTCGGCGGCGAGCTGACGTACGTTATCGCCGGCGACCTGCCGCCCGAGGGCGTGCTGTCCGCCGAGGACGTCATCCGCCGTTGCCTGCTCGGCCTGATCGACTTCGCCCCGACGAGTTCCACCGCCAACCTCGACGACCTCGCCACCGGCCTGCCGAAGCGGGAAACGGTCGCCGCCTTCGAGCGTGACGCCGACCGCCTCGCCAAACTCGCCCAGGGCCGCGTCCAGCGCGTTGTGCTCGCCGGCGAAACGGTCTTCACCCGCCCGGCGTAAACGATCCGAGATTTCACCCGTGCGCAAAAAGGCGGCGTGGGTCTCTCGGAACCCACGCCGCCCAGGGAAGGAGGCTCGTGACTTGCGTCTGCCAATTTGTACGCACGGCCGACGTGGGAAGATTGGTTTTTTCCAATTTTTTCTGCCCCATCGACAGCCTCCCGCACTTGCCGGCACGTGTCGTGTCACTCAACATGTGTGGCATGAACAAGTTAAAACTCTCTGTGCAGCTTTACACCCTGCGCGAAGCCGTTGACAAAGACCTGGCCGGCACGCTGAAGGCGGTGCGGGCGATCGGGCTCACCGGCGTGGAACTGGCCGGCTACGGCGACCTGAAGACGGCGGCGGCGGTGAAGAAGGCGGCCGATGAGGCGGGCGTCGTCGTCAGCGGCGCTCACGTCATGCTCGACGCCCTGGAAGGCGACTTCGCCAAAGTCCTCGCCGACCATAAGACGCTCGGCAACACCAACGTCGTCATCCCCTGGCTGCCCGACGACGCCCGCAAAACCGCCGCCGACTGGATCGGCCTCGCGGCGAAGTTCAATACGCTCGGCAAGAAGCTGGCGGCCGAGGGCTTCCGGCTGAGCTACCACAACCACGCGTTCGAGTTCGACCTGTTCGACGGCCAAACCGCGATGAACCTGCTGCTGCAGCACACCGATCCGGCGTTTGTCGATTTCGAAGTCGACGTCTACTGGGTCAAAACCGGCGGCCATGACCCGGTGCAGTTCCTGCAAAGCCTCGGTTCACGGCTGCGGCTGGTCCACCTCAAGGACAAGGCGGCCGACGGTAAGTTTGCGCCGGTGGGCACCGGCACGCTGGATTTCGCCGCCATCGCCAAGGCCGCCAGCGACGCCGGCGTGGAATGGGGCGTCATAGAACAGGACGACAGCTACGGCCAAGACCCGCTGAAGATTATTCAGACGGGGTACGAGAATTTGAAGAAGCTGGGGTACTCGTAAGCAGTTGATGCGTTGATCGGTTGATGCGTTGATCCGTGTGTGCCTCTGATTCTGTGCCGGCCTTTGAACTTCAGACACACACAGATCAACCGATCAACACATCAACCGATCAACTCCCCCTACAGCGCCGCATTCTCCCCGCTCGACCGCAGCCGAATGGTCTTTAAGTCCATGTCGTGGCTGGTGTGGATGTAGCGGATCGTGCGGTACTGCGCCCGCATCAGCACGCTGGTGGTGTGGGCGTGGCCGGCCTCGTGGCGGATGCCTTTGAGCATCGCGCTGTCGGTGATGCCGGTGGCGGCGAAGATGATGTGGTCGCCCTGCGCCATGTCGTCGGCGGTATAGATCTTGGCGAGCTGTTCGGGCGTGACGCCCTGCTTGGTGAGGTTTTCAAGTTCGGCGGCGTCGCGGGGCCACATCTGGGCGAGCAGTTCGCCGCCGAGGCATTTGATGGCGGCGGCGGCGAGCACCGCTTCCGGGCTGCCGCCGGTGCCCATGTAGACGTCCACGCCGCTGTTCGGGAGCACGGTGCGATGGCGCCGGCGATGTCGCCGTCGCTGATGAGCCGGATCGCCGCGCCGGTCGCGCGGACTTGTTCGATCAGCTTCTGGTGACGCGGGCGGTCGAGGATGACGACGACGAGGTCCTGCACGCGCTTGCCGAGCTTGAGCGCGATCATTTCGAGGTTGTCAGCGACAGGCCGGTCCAGCGCAATGCGGCCGGGGCCTTGCTTTACTTTCGGGCCTACGGCGATTTTGTTCATGTAGAAGCTGGGGATGTCGGCAAGCAGCTTCATCGGGTCGGTGCTCTCGTTTTCGCACGTCGCGGCGGCGATGACGGCGATCGCGCCGGGCAGGCCCTTGCCGACGAGCGTCGTGCCGTCGATCGGGTCGAGGGCGATCGCCATGCGGATACTGCCGTTGGACCAGGTGCCGAGTTTTTCACCCTTGAAGATGCCGGGCGCGTCGTCCTTGATGCCTTCGCCGATGGTGACGGTGCCGCACATGTTGACCGAGTCGAACAGGCCGCGGATGGCGTCGCAGGCGGCGTAGTCGCCGGCCTCTTTGTTGCCCTTGCCGACCCACTTGTGCGCGCTCAGGGCGGCGGCTTCGGTGGCGCGGATGAAGTCCATGCTGACGAGCCGTTCGAGGTCGTCGAGGGTGACCGTCGTCTTCGGCCGGCTCGGCTGGACGGCGACCTTGCTGTTCAGAACCGGGGCCTCCGGGGGGTGCTGCTTGCTCATGTTGTCCTTCCGCCTTTCAGGTGTGATGTGGAAACAATACCCGACGGCGCGAAGATTCGGTTAGCCCAAATTGTCGCAATTCGGGTCCGAGAATGCGCAAAACGGTTCTGACTATGCGGACATGTCGGGCGAAAAGAACAATCCCATCCGGATCAGCTCTTCCTTCGCCCGGCCGCTGAGCCAGACGCGGTTGCGGTCGGAACTCGTGCCGATCCAGTTCGAACGATCGAGATAACCCAGGACAGGGTCGAGCTTTTCGGCGGTTTCGTCGGCGCCGATCTGAACGGCGGTGATCAGCACGGCTTCGCCGGCGCGGCCGAGCTGCGCAGGAGCAACGCGCAGCGGTCAAAGAACCGCTCACGGCTGGCGGGCTCTTTGTCCATCGCCTGGTGCACGCCGGCGACGACCATTCGCCCGGGAATGCCGGCGTAATCCGCCAGTTTGCCCGGGATCGCGATGCTGCCGTCGTAAGTCCCCGGCCCCGCCCATTCGCCGCGGGGGTCGACGTAGGTAAACGCCGTGCTCCCCTGCAAGCCCGGCCGCTTGATCGCCCAGACGATCGCGGCGGCCAGATAAAGCACAAAAATCAGCATCACCCAGCCCACGAGCCCCAACCCGGGCAGGCCGACGATGATCCAGAGCAAAATCGTCAGCACCACCGCCACCGCCATCGCCGCCGCCAGTCCGCCGATCAGCAGCGCCGCCCCGCCGGCAACACTGGCGACGGCTTCGGAACGGAGCTTGGCGACGAGCGGGTCGGCGGGAATTTCAGTCGTGGTTTCAGTCATAAGTGCGATTTTTTACGTTGAGTTTGTTCTGCGTATTTTCAAACGCGCAGTGCGCGGAATAGTAGGCCCGGCCTTGGGTTAAAGGCGAAAAATGGGGTCGGCCATTGCGCCGTGAATTGCCTTGGTTAACAAGAGAGTTATAGCGATTTTCGGTTCCCTCTCCCGGTACGGCCGGGAGAGGGTTAGGGTGAGGGCCGACGACGATCGGAGTCATCAAAGCCAGAAGAATCAGACGTTCGAAACGCATTCGGCACTACCTTCGGCCCTCACCTGTATCCTCTCCCGGCCATACCGGGAGGTGCCGCAGACACGCGGACAAGAGGCGCTCGCCGCTGGCGCGGCACTGCTCAACCTATCGCCCCGCCAACCGCTTGTCGGCGAAAATCCAGTGAATTTAGCGAATTTCTCCCCCGACACGGCCCGCTTCAGCGGGCCTGTAGATTGACAAACCGCGAAAACAGGCCCGCTGAAGCGGGCCGTGCCGGGGGCGCGTTAAATCCGGTCGATGCCAACGTCGCCTTCGTACGCCATGACGATATTTTGGACGAGGCGATGGCGGACGATGTCGGTCTTTTCCAGCCGCACGCTGGCGATGCCCTTGATGCCGCCGAGGCGTTCGAGCGCGTCCGCCAGGCCGCTGGGCGTGTCGGGGGGCAAATCGGTCTGGCTGGGGTCGCCGGTGACGATCATCTTGCTGCCGTTGCCCAAACGCGTCAGGACCATCAGCATTTGGCTGACGCTGGTGTTCTGGGCTTCGTCGAGAATGATGACGCTTTCGTTAAACGTGCGGCCGCGCATGAAGGCGAGCGGGATCACCTCGATCACGTCATTGAACATCAGCCGCTTGGATTGCTCGCCGTCCATCATGTCGTGCAACGCATCGAACAGCGGACGGAGGTAGGGATTGACCTTTGCGGCCATGTCGCCGGGCAGAAAGCCGAGGCGTTCGCCCGCTTCCACGGCCGGCCGGGCGAGGATCAATCGCCGGACTTTGCCCTGTTTCAACAGCGACGCCGCGACGGCGACGGCGAGGTAGGTTTTCCCGCTGCCCGCCGGTCCGACGCAGAAGGTGAGGTCGTTAGTGAACATCGCGTCGATGTATTTTTGCTGGCCGGCGGTTTTGGCGTGCACGACCTGGCCGCGGGTGTAGACGTCGATCCCGCCGGCGTCGTCGGCCGGGCGGACGGCGTCGAACGCCTTGGCGACGTCTTCATGGCTCAGGAAGTCCTTGGTGCGCAACGCCTTCTGCCACCTTCCGATGACTTCCGCCGCCCGGTCGACGGCCTCGGCGTCGCCGGACAGGCGGATTTCCTCGCCCCGGGGCACGACGCTGACGCCGAACATTTCACGCAATTGACGCAGATTCCGGTCCGTCGCCCCGAACAGGGCTGGACGCTTGGACGGGTTTTCGATCGAGACAGAGACGTTTACGGGCATTGCGGCATTGTAGCGGCGGTTAAGTCGGTGAGTCGGTAAGTCGGTGAGTCGTAAAAAAATGAGCCCGAGGCGGTATTTCTTTGCGACTCACCGACTCACCGACTTAACGCCCTCACAAATGGCGACTTTGCGAGTAGAATCAACCCCATGTTCGACGCACTGACCGAGAAGTTCAACGACGCCTTCCGTGCCCTGTCCGGCAAAGGCCGCATCAGCGAGGAAAACGTCCGCGAGGCGATGAAGACCGTCCGCACCGCCCTGCTGGAAGCCGACGTGAATCTGAAAGTCGTCAACGACTTCTGCGAAGACGTCGTGCAGAAAGCCCTCGGCCTGGAGGTCATCAAGTCCCTCCAGCCGGGCCAGCTGATGGTGAAGGTCGTCCATGACGAGCTCATCAACCTGATGGGCCCGGTCGACACGCAGATTCACACCGTCAGCCCCGGCCCGACGATCATCATGATGTGCGGCCTGCAGGGTTCGGGCAAAACGACCACCTGCGGCAAGCTCGCGCTCTACCTTCGCGCCAAGGGCCACAACCCCATGCTGGCCGCCGTCGACTTGCAGCGGCCTGCCGCCGTGCAGCAGTTGCGGACGCTCGGCGAGCAGACCGAAACGCCCGTCTACGCCGACGACAGCAAAGTCGCCCCGCACGGCACGGTGAGCAAAGGCGCCGCCGTCGCCGTCGCCCGCGCCGCGGTGAACGCGGCACGCGAGCAAGGCCGCGACATTCTCATCCTCGACACCGCCGGCCGACTCGCCATTGACGAAGAGTTGATGGACGAGCTGAAAGACGTGAACGAGGCGACCAAGCCGCACCAGATCTTCCTCGTCCTCGACGCCATGACCGGCCAGGACGCCGTCAACAGCGCCAAGGCGTTTAACGAAAAGCTCGAACTCGACGGCCTGATTCTTACGAAGTTCGACTCCGACACCCGCGGCGGCGCGCTGCTGAGCGCCAAGATGGTGACGGGCAAGCCGGTGAAGTTCCTGGGCATCGGCGAGAAGCTGACGGCCCTGGAAGCGTTCCGCCCCGAAGGCGTGGCCGGGCGCATCCTGGGCATGGGCGACATCGTCGGGCTGGTGGAAGACGCACACACCAAGTTCGACATGGAAAAACAGGCGGAACTGGCCGCCAAGATGGAAAAAGGGAGCTTCACGCTCGAAGACTTCATCGGCCAGATGAGCCAGATCAAAAAGCTCGGGCCGATGACCAAAATCCTCGGCATGATCCCGGGCATGAGCGAACTCGCCAAGCAGGCGAACATGGGCGGCAACGACGTCGAAAAGCAGATGGGCCGCATGCAGGCGATGTACGACAGCATGAACCGCGCCGAACGCCAGAAGCCGGACATGATCGACGCCCCGCGTCGTCGCCGCATCGCCCGCGGCGCCGGCGTTGATGTCCAGACCGTCGGGCAGTTCCTCAAGCAGTTCGAAATGAGCCGCAACATGATGAAAGCCGTCGGCGGCATGGGCGTGCTCAGCCGCATGCGGATGATGAAAGGCCTCATGAGCGGCGACCTCGGCGCGATCGCCGCCCCGGGACAGAACCTGCTCCGCACGAAGAAAAGCGGCTGGCAGGCGCCGAAGGACCGGAACAAGAAAAAAAAGCGGTAACAGGAGAAACGGTATGACGACTCAGACCGAATCAACCGAAGCGGCCACACCAGCAATTCCCGTGTTGCGCGGAACGGCTTTGAGTCAGCCGACAAAGAAAAAGGTCCGCTTCACCGTAAAGCAATATCTGAGGTTGGACCGGGCCGGCCTGTTTGACGACACACGGGTTGAACTCATCCTGGGACGAATCTATCCCATGCACGCACAAGCCAACCCTCACCAGTGGGCCATATCCAAAGGTAGCCGCAGGCTTCTGCAGGTGTTCCCGCCTGACACACATTGGGTCGTCATCCAGGGAACGTTGCTCCTTGAGCCTGACGGTGCCCCTGATCCCGATTTCCATGTCTTTGACACTCCCGAAGGACAAGACAAGGGCAACCGCAAACCGTTCCTGCTGATCGAGATCAGTGACTCGACCTATCGCAAAGACAGCGGCGTGAAACTCGTCCAGTACGCCAAGTCCGGCATCACGGACTACTGGATCGTCAACATCGCCGAGCGGCGCGTCGAAGTGTACCGGCAGCCCGATCCTTACGCCGGCCTTGATGGCAAATGGGGTTACGCCTTGAAGCTTCGGTATGAGCCCGGCCAGTCGATTGCCCCGCTCGCTCGACCCGATCTTTCGATCGCGGTGAACGAGTTGTTGCCATGACCCCGCCGCCAATCATTCTCGCATACGCCCAGCCGGCACACCCGGCGTGGCAACTTGTCTTAAAGACGGCGGCTGAATGGGGATTGGCGATCGCCACGCTCACGATTGCCGGCATGACATTCCTGTCCGTGCCGTCGCTGGTCCGTGCGGACACAATGTCCTACGGAGGCTGTGCGAATGGTCGCCTGCGAGAACTTGAATTGATTACGTTCGCTATCGCGCCGCTTGCGACAGTCGTTTTCGCCGGCATCACACATCGACTGTTCGGTATTGGTTGCGCCTGGCGAGTCGCCCGCATTAGTGCCGTCATAACGTGTGCCGCCTACGCCACGTTATGGTTTTACAAGCTTGGGGTTCTTCATCTAATCAAGTACGGCAGTCCATTCGCCTGATGCCCACCGTCACGAAAATCGTCGAGCAGAAAAAACGGCCCAATCGCCGCAGCATTTTTCTCGACGGCGTTTTCGCGTTCGGCGTCAACCTCAATGTCGTCGCCAAGTTCGCCCTGCACGAGGGCCAGGAACTTTCGGCCGACGACATTGAGGCGATTCAAAAAGGCTCCGTCCGGCAGGAGTGTTTCGACCACGCCATGCGTTACATCGAAAAACGCATGCAGAGCCGTAAAGAGCTCGAAACAAAACTCACCAGGCAGGAATACGGCCCCGTTGTCGTCGCCAGCGTGCTCGATCAGCTCACGGAGATGAATTACATCAACGACGCCCGCTTCGCCGAGAGCCGCGCGGAAAGTGCCGCGAAGTACAAGCACCACGGGCCGAACCGTGCGCGCATGGAACTGGCGAAAAAAGGCGTCGAGCGAGAGACGGCCCGGCAGGCGGTCGAGCACGTCTACGAAGCCCACGACAGCATGGCTACCGCGCGCGACCTCGCCCGCAAGAAGATGAAATCGCTCGCGCGTCTTGAGCCGCACGTCGCCCGGCGTCGGCTGATGGGCATGCTGCTCCGCCGCGGCTTTACGTTTGACACCATCAAGCCCGTCATCGACGAAGCCATCGGCGGTTTCGACGCCGTCGACCCGGACCTTGACAGTTAATGCCGCCCTTCGCTAAGGTTTGCGGCAGTGAGTCCGATTTCCGCCAACCTTCTTCTTCCGGCCGGGCTGCTTCTTAGCAGCCTTATCGTGAAGTCGTAGGCGCGTTTCGGACGAGTGAGTGCTGATCCCAACGCCCTGCGACTGCGGTCGCGGGGCGACTGCGTTTCAGGGCAGAATTGTTTCGACAGAGGAATTGCGATGGACACGGTCAAGATCTTCGACACGACGTTACGCGACGGCGAACAAAGCCCCGGCGCGACGCTCACACTGCCCGAAAAAGTCGAGATCGCCAAGCTCCTCGACGCGATGGGCGTGGACATCATCGAGGCCGGCTTCCCGATCGCCAGCGACGGCGACTTCGCCAGCGTCAAAGCCATCGCCGAGATCATCCAGCGCGCCACCGTCTGCGGCCTGGCGCGCTCCACGCCTAAGGACATCGACCGTGCCGGCGAAGCCATCAAGCCCGCCAGGAGCGGCCGCATCCACGTCTTCCTGGCCACGAGCAAGATTCACCGTGAGCACAAACTGCGTAAGGGCAAGGAAGAAATCCTGAAGCTGGCCGTGCAGTCGATCAAGCAGGCGAAGGGTTACACGAGCGACGTGGAGTTTTCGCCCGAAGACGCCAGCCGCACGGAGTTGGAGTTCCTGGAAGAAATCTGCATCGCCGCCGCCGAGGCCGGCGCCACGACGCTGAACCTGCCCGACACCACCGGCTACGCCGTGCCGGAAACCTACGGCCAGATGTTCGCCCACATCGCCGCCCTGCCCGCGGTCAAAAGCCGGGGCGTCATCCTCAGCACGCACTGCCACGACGACTTAGGCCTGGCCGTCGCGAACAGCCTGGCGGGCGTCATCGGGGGCGCTCGGCAAGTGGAATGCACGATCAACGGCATCGGCGAACGGGCGGGCAACGCTTCGCTCGAAGAGTTCGTCATGAACCTGCAGGTCCGCAACGACTTCTACAAACTGCGCACGAACATCGACGCCACCAAGCTCTACCAGGCCAGCCGCACCGTCAGCGCGCTCACCGGCCTGGCCGTGCCGCGGAACAAGGCCATCGTCGGACGCAACGCGTTCGCCCACGAAAGCGGCATCCACCAGGACGGCGTCCTGAAGCACCGCGAAACCTACGAAATCATGGACCCCGCCACCGTCGGCGTGCCGAAAAACGAACTGGTGTTGGGCAAACACAGCGGCCGGGCGGCGTTCAAAGACCGCGTCGTGCAACTCGGCCACACGCTGAGCGACGAGCAGATCGAAAACGTCTTCACCCAGTTCAAAACGCTGGCCGACAAGAAGAAGGAAGTCTACGACGAAGACATCGAAGTGCTGATCGACGCCGAGTTCGGCCGCGCGAATGCGGTGTGGGAACTCGTCTCTCTCCAAGTCATGGCCGCCAGCAGCGCCATGCCGACGGCGACCGTTGAACTGAAGAACACCAAGGGCGAAATCGTCCGTGACGCCGCCATCGGCGACGGGCCGATCGATGCCGTCTTCAGCGCCATCGCCCGTGTCACCGGCGTGGGCGGCAAGCTCGCCGACTTCCGCATCCAGGCGGTCACCACCGGCAAAGAGGCGATGGCGGAGGCGCACATCAGCATCGACCACGCCGACGGCAGCGTCCGCGGCCGCGGCGTCAGCACCGACACCTTCGAAGCCTGCGCGCTCGCCTACATGACCGTCGTCAACCGCGTGCTCGGCAAAGCCACCCGCAAACGCGACGTACACCAGCACACCGGCGTGTGAATACCTTTCTCTGATTCCCTCTCCCGTGTAATCACGGGAGAGGGTTAGGGTGAGGGCTTCTTCGCCTTTCGAATGACAGCGACCCTGCTCGTTCGGAAGAAATGCGCGCCGACGGAACACCCTTCCACGTTGCCATTTTGAGCCGGCGGCCCTCACCCTAACCCTCTCCCGGCCATACCGGGAGAGGGAATCTGCGCCTATGATCATCCGATCATGCAAGCGGCCGTTGAAGAGAGCAGTTCCCGTCTGAATCATTTCACCCGCGCCCTTCGCAGCCGAAATTACCGCCTGTTTTTCGGCGGTCAGGTCGTCTCCCTTGTCGGCAATTTCCTCACGGCGACGGCCACCAGCTGGCTGGTGTATCGGCTGACCGGTTCAGAACTCAAGCTCGGCCTGATCGCGTTTGTCGGGCAGTTTCCGACGTTTCTTGTCGCCCCGTTCGCGGGCGTCTGGGTCGACCGATTGCCGTTGCGAAAAGTCCTCGTCATCACACAGGCGCTGGCGATGGTGCAGTCCGTCGGCCTGGCGATTGCCGTGTTCGCCGGCTTCGTGTCGTTCCCGCTGCTGATGTTTCTCGCGCTCTTCCAAGGCGTCATCAATGCGTTCGACATCCCCGCCCGGCAGGCGTTCGTCGTGCAGATGCTGGAAGACCGCCGCGATCTGCCCAACGCCATCGCGCTGAATAGTTCCATCGTCAACGCCGCCCGACTCATCGGCCCGAGTATGGCGGGCCTTTTGATCCAACTCATCGGCGAAACGGGCAACGGCGAGGCGTGGTGCTTCGCCATGGACGGGCTGAGCTACGTCGGCGTCATCCTCGCGCTCCTGGCGATGAAACTCGTGCCTCGCGCCCAGATCGCCGAGCACCCGCCGGTGATGTTCGCACTCAAGGAAGGCTTCGCTAAGTCGTTCGGCTTTCCCCCGATCCGAAATGTGCTGCTGCTGATGTCGCTCGTCAGCCTGGCCGGCGCGCCGTATCTGACGCTCATGCCGGTTTTCGCGAAGCAGATTCTGCACGGCGGTTCGATGCTGTTCGGCATCCTCAACGGGGCGGCGGGTTTTGGTGCGCTCGGCGGCGCGATTTACCTGGCGAGCCGCAAATCGGTCGTCGGCATCAGCCGGGCGCTGGCGCTGGCGGCGGCGACGTTCGGCGTCACGCTCGTGCTGTTTTCATTCTCGCGTAACGCGGCGCTCTCGGTCGCCCTCATGCCGATCGCCGGCGCGTCGATGATCATCCAAATGGCCGGCAGTAATACGCTGCTGCAGACACTGACCGAAGACCAATACCGCGGCCGCGTGATGGCGATGTTCGCGATGTGCTTCATGGGCACCGTGCCGATCGGCGCGTGATCACCGGCGGCATCGCCGAGCACGCGGGCGCACCGTGGACGGTCGCCGCCGGCGGCGTGATTTGCGTGATCGGCGCGATCGTCTTCAACGCGTCCCGCGCCAAACTCCGGCCGATGGTGCAGGAAATCTACGTCCGCCGCGGCATCCTGCCGCCCGTCGCCGTCGGCCTGGACGAAGCCACGATCGCCACCGATCAGGCCGCCGGTTGACCCACCCCGGCACGGGCCACTTCAGTGGCGCTGTTCCCCACCCGGCACCGTCGTTTTCGGCGAAAATCCTGCTAGAATCGCCGCATGGCTGAAGGCGACAAAATCATCTTCTCGATGATCAACGTGTCCAAGCAGGTCGGCAACAAGACGATCCTGAAGGACATCAACATTTCGTATTTCTACGGCGCGAAGATCGGCGTGCTCGGCTACAACGGCGCGGGCAAGTCGACGCTGCTCCGCATCATTGCCGGGCAGGATACGAACATCGACGGCAAGATCATCCGCCAGCCCGGCTACAGCCTCGGCTTCTTGCCGCAGGAGCCGCATCTGCCGGAGGGCATGACGGTGCGGCAGGTCGTCGAACAGGCCGCCAAGCCGACGCTCGACCTGATCAACGAATTCAACGCCATCGCCGACAAATTCGCCGAGCCGATGAGCGACGAGCAGATGACCAAACTGCTCGACCGCCAGGGCGACATCCAGGCGAAGATCGACGCCATCGACGGCTGGAACCTCGACCAGCAACTGGAAATGGCGATGGACGCGCTCCGTTGTCCGCCGGCCGACCAAATCGTCGACCACCTGTCGGGCGGCGAAAAACGCCGTGTGGCCCTGTGCAAACTGCTGTTGGAAAAGCCCGACGTGCTGATCCTCGACGAGCCGACGAACCATCTCGATGCCGAGAGCGTGGCGTGGCTGGAGCATCACCTGCAACAGTACAAGGGCACCGTCATTGCGGTGACGCACGATCGCTACTTCCTCGACAACGTGGCGACGTGGATTCTGGAAATCGACTTCGGCCGCTGCATTCCTTGGCAGGGCAACTACACGACGTGGCTCGAGAACAAAGCCAAGCGTCTGGAAACCGAAGAGCGTCAGGACAAGGCCCGGCAGAAAATGCTGGCCCAGGAACTGGAGTGGATTCGCCAGTCACCCAAAGCCCGCCAGGCCAAGAGCAAGGCGCGCATCGCGAATTACGAGCGCATGGCGTCGGAGAACGAGCGGAAGGAAAAAATCGAGCTCGATATCTTCATCCCGCCCGGCCCGCGCCTCGGGCAGAAGGTGATCGAAGCCGTCGATCTGACCAAAGCCTTCGGCGACAAGCTGCTGATGGACAAGGTCAACTTCATGATCCCGCCGAACGCGATCATCGGCATCATCGGCCCGAACGGCGCGGGCAAAACGACGATGTTCAAAATGATCACCGGCCACGACAAGCCCGACACCGGCACGATGAAGCTCGGCGAAACCGTCGTCCTCAGCTATCTCGACCAAAGCCGAGCCAGCCTCGATGACACCGCCAGCGTCTGGCAGAACATCTCCGACGGCCAGGAGTTCATGCAGTTCGGCAACGTCCGCATCAACAGCCGGGCCTACCTCAAACGCTTCGGCTTCAACGGCACGGACCAGTCGAAAGAAGTCGGCGTCCTCTCCGGCGGTGAGCGTAACCGCGTTCACCTGGCCCGCATGCTCAAGAGCGGCGCGAACGTCATCATGCTCGACGAACCGACGAATGACCTGGACGTCACGACCATTCAAGCGCTCGAAGAAGCCATCGAAGCCTTCGCCGGCTGCGTGCTGGTCATCAGCCACGATCGCTGGTTCCTCGACCGCATCGCCACGCACATCCTCGCCTTCGAAGGCGACAGCCAAATCGTCTTCCACGAAGGCAATTTCCAAAGCTACGAAGAAGCCCGGCATCGCCGGTTAGGCACGAGCGCCGATCAGCCGCACCGGGTGAAGTACCGGAAGCTGACGAAAAGCAGCTGATGAAAATCCGAATGACGAAACCAGAAATCCGAATCAAATCCGAAGGTTGAAACCAGAAACAAACCACGGAGGGCACGGAGGAAAATCAATTTCTTCTCCGTGCCCTCCGTGTTCTCCGTGGTTCATCCGTTTCGGATTTGATTCGGATTTCTGGTTTCGTCATTCGGATTTATTCGCCTCAGGCGGCCGGCGGTTGCGGCACGAGCGGGTCTTTGTGCGAGCGGCGCTTGTAGATCATGTACGCCACCAGCAGCACCAGCAACGTGATGGCACCGAACAGGAAGTAGTGGCTGTATTCTTTGAACACTTCGTCGGTCAACGTGTCGCCCAGCCAGTGGCCCAGCAGCATGAAGAGGCCGCCACTGATGACCGCCGCAATGCCGTCGGCGACGAGGAACTTCCAGAAGTTGAATCGGCTGATGCCCGCCGTCACCACCATCGCCCCGCGGATGCCCGCGACGAGCCGGCCCACCGCCACGACGGCGACGCCGTACTGGTGAAACCAGCCGCCGACTTTGTCGATGCGCTCTTCGGTAACGTGCTTGCCGATCAGCGGCAGTTTCGTCACGTTCCGGCCCAGCTTGCGGCTGATCCAGTAGAGCATGATGTCGCCGCCCATGATGCCCAGCCAGTTCAGCGAACCGACAATCAGCCATTCCTGCCAGACGTGGCCGTTGGGGTCTTGGACGAGGAACGCGCCGGTAACGATGAGCGGCACGTCCTCCGGCAGCGGAAGCCCGAGGCCGCAGAGGAACAACGCGGCGAAGGAGATCAACGCACCGCCCCACCAGCCGTGGGAGTTGTTGACGATCCATTCCTTCGCCACGTCGATGCTAATCTCAAATGTCGCGAGCAGCATGCCGTCCAGCATCGGGCAAATTGTAAGAACCGGTCCTTCAAACGCTAGCACGCGGCGATTCCAGCAACGCCCGCAATTTATAGCGCTGCAATTTTGTCCAGCACCGCGCCGCCACCTTCTCCAGGCCGGCCGTGGCGGTTTGGTGCAGCACGGCGACGCGCAGCGCCGCCAGGCCCACGCCCGTGATAGCACAAATATCAATCGCCGGCACGGTCAGTTCGCACCGCGTCGGGCGATCCGCTTTCGTGCGGACGACGATCGGCCGGCGCGGCAGCATCGCGTCGAGCACGGCGCGCTCGGCGTCGTCTATCGGCCGACTGCCGTCGACGGCGACGACCACGCACGCCGCCCGTTCGATCATGCCGCCGGCGCGCTCGATGGCGGCGGCTTCGATCGGGTCGGCCGTGACGCGAACGCCGGGCGTGTCGATCAGTTTCACCACCACGCCGTCGATGTCCGCCAGTTCGCCCACCCAGTCGCGCGTCGTGCCCGGCACGTCTGCGGTGATGCTGCGCTCGCGGGCGAATAACGCGTTCGCCAGCGTCGATTTCCCGACATTCGGCGGCCCGACGATCGCCACTTCGGGCACCGCCAGCGCCCGCTCGAGCGCGACGTCTTCCATCGCCACTTTCATCGCGGCGATGTCGTTGTCGGCCAGCATGTTTCGCCACGCCGCGGGCTGGGCGGTGAGTTGGCGAAGGACTAATTTTGATTTCGCCGCCGGCAGGTCCAGCAGCATCTGCCGTTCGACCTCGTCATCCGTATCAAACGCATCGGCCGACGCGTTCCACAGGAGAATCTGATAGCCGAACCGCTCGGCGAGATTGAGCGTGGCCTGCACCACCCACGGGCCGCCGTGGACGTTGAGATCGAGATGGCCGGCATCGGTCAGCACGGCCACCACGTCGTCGATCACGTCGCCGGCGTCGTGCAAATCGCAGTGCGTGCAGCGCATCGGCTTGGGCGACTTGGTCAGGTGCCGACCGATGAACGCAGCATTGCCCGGGCCGGCCAGCCGAATGACGGCGATGGCGGCCGAGCCCGGCGGCGTCAGCAGGATGCCCGAGCCGGCCGTGCTCATGACTCGTGCTTGATGTGGTGGTTCGTGTACGCCAGCGCGATGCCGTACAGCAGCAGATCCGGCGAGACAGCGTGGACGAGTTCCCAGTCGCCGAATAGCAGTTGCGCGTCGCCGCCGGTGCAGATGATCTCCGGCCAGTTGCCGAGCGCCTCGGCGTAGCCTTCGACGATTTCCTTGACGATCCCGCGCGCCCCGGCCACCACGCCGACGAGCATCGCCTGCTCGGTATTTTTCCCGACAAGCCCGGCCGGTTTCGCGAGCGCCACCTGCGGCAGCTTGGCGGTGTGTTCGTGGAGCGATTCGAGCATGAGCCGCGCGCCCGGCGCGATCGCCCCGCCGAGGAAAGCGCCTTTGTCGTCGCACAGGTTCAGCGTCAGGGCCGTGCCGGCGTCGACGACGACGCACGCCTTTTCCATCTGCTCAAACGCGGCGGCCGACACCAGGACGCGGTCGATGCCGGTTTCTTTCGGCGAGTCGGTTTTTACTTCGACGGGCAGATCGATCTCGCGGCCGACCCACTGCACGGGTTTGCCGGTTTTTTGCACGACGGCGTGCTCGACGGCTTCCTGGGCGAGCGGGTTAACGCTCGCGCCGGCGATCTCCGGGCGGTCGCTGTCGGTGAACTTCGACCAGGCGTCCTCGATCGCCGCCGCCAGGCCGGCCGAGTCGCCCAGGTTCAGCCGCACCGCTTGCAGCAATTCGCCCTTCACGAATACGCCCAGCGACACCCGCGAATTCCCGACATTGACGGCCAGCAGATTGATGTCCATGTTCACCTCAGGTTACGGCCGACAGCCCTAAAGCATTGCCAAGCCGAAAATTACAGAGAACTTTCGCCGGCAATACCGACCGCCGGTCGGCAAAACAAAAAACCCCGGCACAGGCCGGGGTAATTTGAAAAGTGGGCCCGAATGGATTCGAACCATCGACCTCGTCCTTATCAGGGACGCGCTCTAACCAACTGAGCTACGAGCCCGCTAACGGGCCGCGTATGATACGGACAATTGACGGGTTGTCAAACGTCCATAAGGTGTTGCCGATGAAAGTTGCCGCCCTCTTGTTGACCGCCTCCCCTGGTGCCGCGAATTCGGATTCCGCCGCGATGACGAAAGTCGACGGCCGTGAATCGGCGCTGCGGGCGATGGAACTGCTGACCAACCGCGAGCCGATCGCCAGCATCGTTCTCGCCGTCGACCCGGCGGAGGCGGAAGAGGTCAAGCGGAAGATCGGCAGCCACCTGATGTTCATGGGCATCAAGCTCGCCCAGGCGGCCGGCGGGTGGTACGAGCAGTTGGCCGCAGCGGCGGCGAAGATTCCGGACGACTGCACGCACGTGCTCGTGCATGACGCCGCCCGCCCCGCCGTGCCGTACACGGACCTGGAGGCGATTCTCGCCAGCCCCGCCGCGGCCACCGCGCTGGCGTTGCCCGTCCGCGGCCAACTCGCCAAGGCGGCGGTGGTGCCGGGCGACGGCGTGATCGAGGCGATCGGCGTCGCTGAGGTCATCACGCCGCGGCTCTACGACCGCCCGGCGTTCAAAACGCTCTGCGACACCAAGGCCGAGCCGTCGCCTATCAAATTGATCGAAGGTTCGCCGTTGAACGTCCGCTGCGGCGACCACTCGGCGGGCGTCGTGAAGGCGATGATCGGCCTGCTCCCGAAGCCCAAAATCGCCGCCCCGACCAACCCGTTCGAAGAAGCCCAGTGGTAACACCGCCCCGGCAAAGATCTGGAGACGGGGAGAACTATTCTCCCGTCTCCGGACTGCTCTCTTCGGTCTCTTTTTCTTCGACCTCATCGACATCGACGCTAACCTTCAGCGAGTGCTGGTGGCCGCCGACGATGACGCCGCGCACGGGTGCCAGGTCGCCGTAGTCGCGCGCCCAGCCGACGGTGACGTGGCTTTCGGACGGGATGACGTTGTTCGTCGGATCGAGGTCCAGCCAGCCGTAGCCGGGGACGAACAGGCTGACCCACGCGTGGCTGGCGTCGGCGCCGACGAGCTTGGGCTTGCCCGGCGGCGGACGCGTCAGCAGGTAGCCGCTGACGTAACGCGCCTGCAGGCCGATCGAACGCAGGCAGCCGATCATCAGGTGCGTGAAGTCCTGGCAGACGCCGCGGCGGTCGCGCAGCACGTCGAGCACCGGCGTGCCGATGTTCGTCACGCCGGGCACGAATTTGAACTCGGTGAAGATCCGCTTCATCAGGTCTTTCGCCGCCGCCACCAGCGGCCGGCCGGGCGTGAAGCTGATGCGGGCGAAGTCCGCCAACGCGGCGTGGATCGGAATGTACGGCGACGCAAAGGCGAACGGCTCGGCCTCGATCGCGGGACGGAATTCCGCCGAAGTCGTCGCCTGTTCCCACGGCAACGCGTCGTCCGTCGGCAAAACCAGCGGGAGCACGTCGACCACACTGTTGGCGGTCACCGTCAGCCCGCGGTGCGGCTCCTGCAGGCTGAACCACGACACCGGATTCCCGAAAAAATCGTCGCCCGTCCGCACCGCCGCGGGCTCGGGGGAAATGATCAATTCGTGCTCCGTGCACCGCTGGCGAAACGTGTCGCGCGGGTAAAGGTGCACCTGGTTGTGACAGAGCGGCACGGTTTCGCCGTAGACGTACTCCGTCGTGTGCCGAACGCGAAGTTTCATCGCCGGCCTCCGAAACCGAGCAGGCCGCTCGACGTGCGGGCGTGGGCGAAAAACGTCTGCGCGACCGCGAGCGATGCCTCTTCAAGGTGCTCGATCGTCTCCGTCAGCAACGCCGCCAGCGGCTGCCCGGCGGGCTTGGCGACTGCAGCAGTCGGCGACATCGGCGAGCTGAATTTCCGTCCGCACGCGCAGCATCCGCTGGCGGTCAGGGTGGGTCTGCGGGTGCTGTTTTTCGCGCGGCAAATTCGCCAGGTGGTCTTCGATCGCCGCCACCTGAAACGCCACCGACCGCGGGTTGGTATCGTCGGCTAAGAGCAGGTCGACGACGGCGTGGGTTTCCAGGTGCGTGAGGTACCGCCGGCGGTAGGTCAGGGAACTGTCGGCGATTTCCAGCACCGCTTCGAGGATGGCCGTGTCCTGTTCCTTGGTGGGGATGATGGTGTCGTGCAGGAGATGCGCCGTGGTGACGGCGCGTTCCATGCGTTGGCCGAGGTCGAGGAAGCGGTACGCCAGGCCGCGCGTCATGGAGTCAGTCGACAGGCCGGTGAAGGCGGCGAACGAGAGGATCATCTCGTTGAGCAGTTCCGCCACGCCCGCCAGTCGGTTCTTCGCTGGCGGGTTTGAAGTCGGCCATGCGTGTTTCGACGGACTGGAGAATGCGCCAGCGCGTCGAGCGACACGCGGTCGCGGAGCAGCCGGGCGAGGCGGTAGACGTTGGCGATGTCGCCGCGCAGGCCGCCGGGGAAACGCGGGTCGAACAGGAACGAGATCAGCGGGCGTTCGAACGCCAGCGGGTTCGCCTCGACGCTTTTCCCGACGAGCGCCGCCGTCAGCACGCCGAGCGTTCGCCCGCTTTCGCCGCCCTGCTCGATCGACCGGCTGACGACCGACCGCGCCAGCCGCGCCACGCTTTCCGACCGCTGCACGTACCGCCCGAGCCAGAATAAGTCGTCGGCGACGCGGCTGGGCAGGTCGCTGCCGCCACGCGACAGCGAAAGGCGATCGTGCTTGGAGCCCAGCAGCGTCACGGGCAGCACGGGCTTGTCGCTTTGCACCCAGACGTCTTTGCTGCCGCCGCCCTTCTGCAGGCTGACGACGAACGAATCGGCGGTGCTGGTGACGCGCGTCAGCCCGCCGGGCATGACGGTGTAGCCGCCGTCGTTGGCGACGAGATAACGCGCGCGTGACGAAGCGGCGAGGCTCGACGTGATTCTTAATCAGCGCCGGCATCGTGGCGCTCATCACGCGCTCCTGCGCCACGAATCGGCCGGGGTTGGCGCGAATGGCGGCGGCGAGCTCGCTTTGGGCGTCCTTCGACAATTCGCCGGCGAAAGTCGGATCGGTGCCGCGGCTCGGGAAGGCGGATTTAATCACCAGCTCCGGCAGGCGGTCGAGCACGTACGCCAGCGACTGCCGGTCGCCGCACCACCAGGTCTGGACCGACGGCGCCCGCAATTCCTGCCCGAGCAACAGCCTGCAGAGCGCCGGCAGATAGGGATGGAACGCGCCCGTCTGCAGCACGCCGCTGCCGAGCGCATTGGTAACGGCGACATTCCCTTCACGCACCGCCTGCAGCAGGCCGGGCACGCCGAGGGCGCTGAAATCATTGAGTTCCAGCGGGTCGCAATAGTCGTCATCGACGCGGCGGAGAATCACGTCCACCGGCTGCAGGCTGCCGAGCGTCTTGAGGTAGACGCGGGCGTCACGAACGGTGAGGTCGTTGCCCTGCACGAGCGTGTAGCCGAGGTAACGGGCGAGGTAGCTGTGTTCGAAATACGTCTCGCTGTACGGCCCGGGCGTGAGGAGGACGACGCGCGGGTTGTCCTTGTGCGAAGGCGCGAGGCTCGCCAGCGTTTGCCGCATCTGCACGAAGAACGGCGCCAGGCGCTGCACGTTGCACTGGCGGAAAACGTTCGGCAGGACGCGGCTGAGGACGATGCGGTTTTCCAGCGTGTAGCCGGCGCCGAACGGGGCTTGCGTGCGGTCGCTGAGGACGGCGTGCCCGCCGCCGGGCGTACGAACGAGGTCGGCGGAGTAAAGATGCAGCCACGCCCGTTCGGCACATGGATGCCGTGGCACGGACGGAGGAACGCGGGGCTGGTGTAGACGAGTTCCGCCGGCAGCACGCCCTCGGCGATCGTCCGCCGCGGGCCGTAGAGGTCGGCCAGTAACAGGTCGAGCAGCATCGCCCGCTGTTGGAGCCCTTCGGCCAGGCTGTCCCAGGCGGCCTGTTCGGTGAGCAGCGGGACGGCGTCAAGATTCCACGGCCGGTCGAGCCCGCTGGCGTCGCCGTAGACGTTATGCGTGATGCCGTTGTCGTGGATCAGCCGCTTGGCTTCGACCCAGCGGCGCTGGAGTTCGTCGGGCCCGAGGTCGTCGAGCATGCTGACGAACATGCGCCAGTGCGCTCGCAGGCTGCCGTCGGGCTCGACCATTTCGTCGAACGAAGCGCCCGCCTCGTAAGACTGGGCGAAGCCCTGAGCGGTGGGAGTCTCGGCGACGTCGGTCATGGGGAAAAGTTGATGGTTGATAGTGGATGGTTGATAGAAAGAAAACGGCGATACGCAGCGCGTTTTTAACTATCAACTATCAACCATCAACTATCAACTGCCTTTCACGAATAACGCAGGTCCAGCGTGAACGGGAACTCCTTGTTCCGCTTCGGCTCGCGCAGCGTCGTCGGGCCCGGCGTGTGGCCGGTGTTGAAGAAGCGCGCGATGCGTCGGCCTTCGGCTTCGTAGCTGTTGACCGGGAACGTTTCGTAGTTGCGTCCGCCGGGGTGGCTGACGTGGTACGTGCAGCCGCCGATGCTGCGGTTGTTCCACGTGTCGATGACGTCGAACACCAGCGGCGCCTGGATCGGGACCGTCGGGTGCAAGGCGTTCGGCGGCGACCAGGCGCGGTAGCGCACGCCGGCGACGAATTCGCCGTTCGTGCCCGTCGGGTGCATCGGCACGCGCACGCCGTTGCAGGCGATCACGTGCCGCGGGTCGGTCATGCCGCGGACTTTGACCTGCAGGCGTTCGACGGAGGAATCGACGAACCGCACCGTCCCGCCGCCGCCCGGCTCTTCGCCGAGGACATTCCACGGCTCGATCGCCTGGTTGAGGTCGAGCTTGATGCCGCGCTGTTCGATGCTGCCGTAGTGCGGGAAGCGGAACTCCAGGTGCGGCGCGAACCACGCCTTGTCGAACCCGTAGCCGGCCTGGTTGAGGTCGAACATCACGTCTTCCAAGTCCTGCTCCACAAAATGCGGAAGCAGGAAGCGGTCGTGAATTTCCGTCCGCCAACGCACCAGCGGCTGCTCGTACGGCTTTTTCCAGAACTCGCCGATCAGCCCACGCAACAACAGGTGCTGCACCAGACTCATGCGGCTGTGCGGCGGCATTTCGAATGCCCGCATTTCCAGCAGGCCCAGGCGGCCGGTGGATGAGTCGGGCGAATAGAGCTTGTCAATGCAGAACTCGGCGCGGTGCGTGTTGCCGGTCATGTCGACGAGGATGTTGCGGAAGACGCGGTCGACCATCCACGGCGGCACGTCCGGGCCGAGCTTGCTGATCTGCTGGAACGCGATATCCAACTCGTAGACCTGATCGTTGCGGGCTTCATCAATCCGCGGCGCCTGGCTGGTCGGCCCGACGAACAAACCGCTGAACAGGTACGACAGGCTCGGGTGATTGTGCCAATACCCGATGAGGCTCTTCAGCAAGTCCGGCCGGCGTAGGAAAGGTGAGTCTTGCGGCGTGCCGCCGCCGATGACGATGTGGTTGCCGCCGCCCGTCCCGGTGTGGCGGCCGTCGATCATGAACTTTTCCGTGCCCAGCCGCGTGAGGCGCACCTCTTCGTACAACGCGGTGATGTTGTGGACGAGCTCGTCCCAGCTCTCGACCGGCAGCGTGTTGACTTCGATCACGCCGGGGTCGGGCGTGACCTTGATGACGTTCACCCGCGGGTCGTACGGCGGCGTGTAGCCTTCGCACTGCACCGGCATGTTCAGCAGATCGGCCGTGTCTTCGACGGCGGCGACGAGTTCGAGATAGTCTTCGATCGTCCGCTGCGGCGGCATGAAGACTTTCAGAATGCCGTCCCGCGCCTGCGTGCAGATGGCCGTGCGAATGATCCATTCCGCCGACTCGTTCGGCCCCGGCGCGACCGGAAAATCCAGCAACGGCGCGGCCTCGATGCGGCGGCGGACACGCTTGCCCGGCTCGTCCCCCGCACGCTCACCCGGGCCCCGGCCCCAGTCGCCGATCGTCTGCTCGGCGAAGCCCACCGGGTTCCGCGGCTCGGGCATGCCCTGGATGTAACGCTGCCGAGACAGCTTGTCGTAATCCGGCAGTTTGTCGCGCGTTTCCCACGCGTCACGCTCGTGCAGGAACGGGTAATCGCTCTTAGTAACCCACGGAATGCTGTCCAGCGGCAGGCGGTAACCCATCGGCGAATCGCCGGGGATGAGGTACATGCGCTCGCTGCGCATGAACCAGTAGCCGCTCTCCCATTCGCTGCTGCCGTCGGTGTAGTGGACCCGCTGCAGCGGCAGGCAGTAGCCAATGACTTTGTCCAGGCCTTGTTCGAAGACTTTGGCGAGCCGGGCGCGGTCTTCCTTGTTCGAGAGTTTGCTGTCGAACGGGTCGACGTTCACCGGCAGGCGGCGTTCTTTCCAGAGGTAATAGAACGCGTCTTCATACCCGGCGATGGCGTGCTCTTGCTTGACGCCGAGGCGCGCGATCAGGGCGTCCATGAAATGCTTGGCGTCGTTCTCGGTCGCGCGGAGGTTGCCGTTTCTCGGGTCGGCGCAGAGGTCCGGATTGCGCCAGATCGGCTGGCCGTCTTTGCGCCAGTAGCAGCCGTACGCCCAGCGGGGCAGGCTTTCGCCGGGGTACCATTTTCCCTGGCCGTGGTGGATGAAGCCGCCGGTGCTGAAGCGGTCGCGGATGCGGCGGGTGAGTTCGTCGCCGCGGCGTTGTTTCATGGGGCCGAGGGCGGCGGTGTTCCATTCCGGGCCGTCCATGTCGTCGATGCTGACGAACGTCGGCTCGCCGCCCATGGTCAGGCGGACGTCGCCCTTGATCAGGTCCATGTCGACCTGCCGCCCGAGCACTTCGATGTCGTGCCACTGCTCTTCGGTGTACGGCTTGGTGACGCGCGGGTCTTCGTGGACGCGCGTCACGGACATGTGAAATTCGAACTCATCGCCGTCGCTGTCGGCGAGGTCCATCGGCTGCTCGGTTTCGGGCTTGCTGATGGCTTCGTTGTCGAAGGAGTACGCCCCGGTGATCGCCGCCGCCGACTGCGGGTCGGCGCTGCACGCCAGCGGAATATGCCCCTCCCCGGTCAGCAGGCCGCTCGTCGGGTCTAAACCGATCCAGCCGGCGCGGGGAGGTAAACTTCCGTCCAGGCGTGCAGGTCGGTGAAATCGACGTCCGTCCCGCTCGGGCCGTCGAGGCTTTTGACGTCCGGCGCGAGTTGGATGAGGTAGCCCGAGCAGAACCGCGCCGCCAGGCCCAGGTGCCGCATCAATTGGACGAGCAGCCAGGCGCTGTCGCGGCAACTGCCGGTGGCCTTGGTGAGCGTCTCTTCCGGCGTCTGAATGCCCGGCTCGAGCCGGATCGTGTAACCGACGCGGTTTTGAACCGCCTGGTTCAGCGTCACCATGTAATCGATGGTGCGGGCTTCGTCGGTGCGGACCTCGTCGATCAATTTCTGCAGGCATTCGCCGGCCGGCAGGGTTTCGAAGTACGGGGCCAGTTCCTTCTTCAGGTTCGGGTCGTAATGAAAGGGGAACGTCTCGGCGGCGGCTTCGAGGAAGAAGTCGAACGGGTTGATGACCGTCATTTCCGCTACGAGGTCAATCTCGACGGAAAACTCCCGCGTCTTCTTCGGGAACACCAGCCGACCCAGCCGGTTGCTGTACGGGTCCTGCTGCCAGTTCACGAAGTGCCCGGCGGGCTTGATCTTCATGGAATAGCTGAGGATCGGCGTGCGGCAGTGCGGGGCGGGCCGCAGCCGGACCGTGTGCGGGCTCAGCCACACGTCACGGGAATACTTGTACCGGGTCAGGTGGTGCAGCGCGACGCGAATGGCCATGTCTGATGTGCTTTCTAGGCGTAGCTCGGCAAGGCAGCGGTTCGGCGGGAGTATAGGGAAAAGAGGCCCGGCCGGCGAGTGCGAACTTTCCCAACCCGCCCCGACGATGATTCTTTCCGTGATACAGGGCGTGATAAATTTTTTGGCATGATTCCCCGCCCCCTTCCCGGTTACACTGCCCGTCATGCAAGGCTCCCTCGCCGCCCCGCCCGCCGCCGCCCCCGGTTCGCTCGAACTTCAGTCCGAGCACGGCTTTAAGTCCGAGCTGTCCCGCTGGCTCGAGCCGTTGCGGCAGGCGTTGGCGCAGCTGCTGCGGGAGGTCGATTCCCCCGCCACCCCGCGGATTCTTCAGCAACAGTTAAATGTTCCGTATGCGACGTGTTGGCGGGTGTTCCGGATCGTCCGGGCGACCGACGTCACCGCCGAGGCGCGGCACGCGCCGTCGCCGGGCGGGCTCAAGAGCGTCATCTCCGCCGCCCGCAAGCGGGGCCTCACCGACGCCACCGCCGCCGCCGTCGCCGCCGCCGCCACGCAATTCCGCAGTTTCACCAAGCGTCATGCCGAGGACCGTTCGACATTCGAATCGATGGTCAGCGAACAGGCGGACCGGCAGTCGCAGACGCTCGTCGTGCAGCGCCGCCGCTCGGCGTATCGCGCACTCAGCCAACTCTGGGGCGTTCAGACCGATTTGCAGTGCCTGACCACTTTCGCCGGCCCGCCCGCCGCGGACGGCGGTTTCGCCAAGGCGGGCCTGCTGTTGCAGCGTGGCGTCCGCCGTCTGCGCACCGACGCGCAAGTCACGCTGATGGGTCTGCAGCCGAAACCCGTCGAAACCCAGGCCGCCGCCGCCGCGACGCTGCCCCTCGACGCCGCCGCCGCAGCCCGGCACGGCATGCCGGTGCTGCCGGCGTTTTCCTCGTCGCCGCTCCCACAAATCGAAGCGGTCACCATGGCGACCGGCTGGCGGCTGTACAACCTCATCGGCGGCGACGTGGGGCTGAAATCGAACATCGAGTTCGCGCTCGGCTTCAAAGCCGCCGCCGACGCCCCCAGCGAATTCTCCTCCGACGGGCGGCCGCTCTTTTTCAGAGTTTCACGACCAACCGAAAGCCCGTCGCGCTGCTGGTGATGGACTTGCTGATCCACCGCGCAGTCCCACCCCGGCGTGCGGCCGGAGTCGATCGTCCATCACCACCAGGAAGGCGACTTCACCCAGGCCACCGCCGAACGCGCCCAGCGATTCCCCGGCGACGAAAAAGTCGAATTCGCCGGCCGCGCCGACACGCTCCACCTCATCGAAGCCCCGCGCTACGGCGAAATGCTCCGGTACGTCGCCGACAACAACCACTGGGACCTGGCCGACTTCGACGCCTACCGCATCCGCGTCCCCTTCCCGGTGCTCTGCACGACGACACGCGTCTTTTATTACGGCGCGAAGTAGCATTGTCGACAGAATACGACAATCGACCACTGTTGTAATTTTTATTAAATTTACCACGCTGCAGCGCAGCTGCTGGTCGCGTTTGAAGACGATCAGCAGCTGCGCGTGCAGCGTGGCGCTGAACGAAAAGTTCATCGGTTGCGACAATTCTTTTTGCAAAGAATTTTGACTCGATTCAATGGAGTCGGAACGTTTAATTTTTCCGCTCAGCCAGCATGGCGTCGAGGCGGGATTGGCGGGTTTTGAGGAGATTCGTGTAGTAGTCG
Source organism: Tepidisphaeraceae bacterium (assembly GCA_049840775.1). Classification (GTDB taxonomy): domain Bacteria; phylum Planctomycetota; class Phycisphaerae; order Tepidisphaerales; family Tepidisphaeraceae; genus RYN-431. The sequence goes on along the minus strand of JASGJJ010000005.1, from coordinate 740,206 downwards.
GCGTGGCCGTCGTCTTTGCGACGGGCGTTCTCGGCGATCGTCAGATTGACGGCCTTCTGCTGGTAAAACAGGGCCAGCTCGGCTTCGCCGGCGCGGCTCAGCAGCGCGGCGTAGTCGGCGTAGACCGAACTGCCGGTGAGCGTCCCCGGGGAGACCAGCGGGTCGACCAGGTCGACGACCGCTTTCCAGTCGGCCGGGGTCATCGGCGATTTCGCGTTCACCGACGGCACGACGCGGACGACCATCAACGCCTCCTCCGGCTTGGCGGCCGAGGTCACGCGGGAATGCGCAAAGTCCAACGCCTTTGCCGGGTCGGTGCTGTACAGCAACAGCAACTTCCACGACAGCAAATTGCTGTCGGTTTTCAGATCAGGCACGTCGTTCATCGCTTTGTCGCAGGCGACGGCGGCGGCGGCGTAGTCCTTGACCTTGAGCGCGGCAGACACCGCGGCGTAGGCGGCGCGACGCGGGGCCTCGACGGCGTTGGCGGCGTCCACCCGCTTCCGCTCAGCGGCCGTGTCCCACGTGCCGGCCAGCACTTGCGTGAGCACCGGCTCCAGCAGATCGGGATGCCCGATCCAGGCGATCTTCCCTTGCCCGTTCACCACGAACGTCACCGGAATGAACTGCTGCCCGACCGGGTCGAGCCAGCCCTTCACCATGCCGCCCGCCACGCCGTCGACGGCAATGTTGTAGCCGACGTCGTCGCCCATCTTGGCGAGGAAGGCATCGACCATCGAGCGGATCTCGGCGTCGGACTCTTCCCTGGGGTGCTCCCAAACGTCCACGCCGATGAATGGCACCTGCGGGTACTTTTTCGACAGCTCCGTGAGGTGCGGCATCGCCTTCTTGCACGGCACGCACCAGGTCGCCCAGTATTCCAGAACGTAGGTTTTGCCGGCTTCAAACTGCGTGACCGGCGTTCCCTTGGCCCAACTGGTGACGGTGATCGGCGGTGCGGCGTCGCCGATGTGCAGCGTGATGCCCGACGCGGCGGGCTCGGCCAGCGTTCGAGCGGCGGCCAGGCAGAGGACGGCGGCGAGTGTGCGATTCAAAACGGTGCGGTTCATGGCGGTCTCCAAACGATCGGCTTACCAGACTTTCGCGGTGTTCAGCGTGCGGGCGGCCTTGTCGAGCCAGAAGTAATAGTTCGCGTCGATCGAAGTGGTGCTTTCCTGCGACGGGGCGAGCCAGCCCATGTTGAGCCGTTTGCTGAGCGTCAGCGCCGTGCCGCCGGTCGCGGGGTAATAGACGGGTTCGGACGAGACGTGCCCGTCGAACCAGAGCACGTTGCCGCGTTTATTGTGTCGGCCGTGGAAGCTGAGTTCGCCCGAGCCCGTGCCGTTGTACGCCTTGGGTTCCTGCAGCCAGACGTAGCGGGAGTATTTGCCGGCCGACTGTGATTTGGAGCAATCGGCGGCGAGGACGGTGTCGGTCGGACTGCGGACGGCGTTGAGCCGCAGGCCGTACGGGATGACGGCATTACCCGAGGCGAAGGTAACCATGTTGAAGGAGAGTTTTTCCTGCAGCCGGGCGTGGATGCCGTACGCCGTCGCCTGGTTCGTGCCGGTGAAGCGGTAGCCGATCGGGTCGCCGGTCATGTCGAGCGCTTCGGTTTCCGGGCAGTCGAGGAATTTGATCATGTCGGTTTTGACGTACGGGTAGAGCAGGCCTTGCTTGTAGTCGACGTCGTTGTTGGCGGTGAAAGCCGGCGAGACGGCCGAGCCGAACCACATGACGTACGGGTTGGTCGCCGAGGCGGTGCCCGTCGGGTCGGTCTGGAAGCAGAGCGTGTTGCGGTTCGCCTGGGCGTACATCGTGAACGCCTGCCCGAGTGAACGCAGATTCGCCTGGCACTTGATCCCCTTCGCCATCGCCCGGGCACGGCCGAGGGACGGGAGCAGGATCGAAATCAGCAACGCAATAATCCCGATCACCACCAGCAGTTCCACCAGCGTGAAACCCGCCAAACGTGCCCGACCTGTGCCCCGTGAACCGGGCGTGAGAAGTGAAAACATAGGCAACCTCGTCGTAAGAACCCGGCCCGCAAAGGCCGGCATGAGCTGCGGTGGCGAAGACTGTATCACGCCCCTTTTCCGTGTCTACGAAAAATTTCAAAATCATATCACAAAAATTATCACAAAATGGATTCAGGAACGTTCTCCGACCATTCCCGAGAGAATTGTTGATCTCAAAAACGAACGCCACGCTGCAGCGCAGCTGCTGAACCGAGCGTCCCAGGGACTCTGGATCAGCAGCTCGCGCGGCAGCGTGGCGAGGTGTTGAACTTCGATGAGAATTTGGCGTTACATCGTCCGGTCGACGGCGGCGGCGATGCGGGCGGTGGCCTTCATCATTTTCTCAAATGCTGCGGGGGTGAGGCTTTGCGCGCCGTCGGTCATTGCCTTGGCGGGGTCGGCGTGGGTTTCGACGATCAGGCCGTCGGCGCCGGCGGCGACGCTGGCGCGGCACATGGGCTCGACGAGATCCGCCTTGCCCGTGCCGTGACTCGGGTCGACCACCACCGGCAAATGCGTCAGCTTGTGCAACGCCGGCACGATCGCCAGCGGCAAAGTATTGCGGACGTAATCCTCGAACGTGCGAATGCCCCGCTCGCACAGAATCACGTTCTGATTCCCCCGCGCCAAAATGTATTCCGCGGCCAGCAGGAATTCTTCCAGCGTCGCACTCAAACCCCGCTTCAGCAGCACCGGCTTATTCGCCTCACCGACACGGCTGAGCAGGTTGAAATTCTGCATGTTGCGGGCGCCGATCTGCAAGACGTCTGCGTATTCACAGACCATGTCGACCTGGTCGATGCTCATGACCTCAGTCGTGATGAACAGCCCGGTTTCCTCACGGGCGCGGCGAGATGCTTTAAGCCTTCCTCGCCCATGCCCTGGAAGCTGTATGGATTGGTCCGGGGTTTGAAGGCCCCGCCGCGCAGGCCGACGGCGCCGGCGTTTTTCATCAGGTGGGCGATCTCGATGATCTGTTCCCGACTTTCCACACTACACGGCCCGGCAATCACCGGCACCTGCGTGCCGCCGAACGTCACCCCGTTGCCCACAGTAATGACACTCTTGCCGGGCCGGCCTTCTTTTGAAGCACGTTTGTAGGGGGACAGAATCGGGACGACGCGGTCGACCGATTCCATCACCTCAAAGGCGGACTTGTCCTTGAAGCGGTCGTTGCCGATGACGGCAATGACGGTCCGCTCTTCCCCGACGATGACGTTTTCTTTCAGTTTCATGTCCTGAACCCGTTTCACGACGGCTTCCACTGCCTGCTGGGTGGCGCCTTGCTTCATTACGACGATCATCACGCACTCCGAATCTGAAAATGGCCCGAAACGAAAACCGGCCCCAGGACGGGTGTCCTGGGGCCGGCGTGTTTTTCGATTTTACTCGTTGCGCGGTTAGCTCAGGACATGGGATTTCGTGCCGGCAAAAAAGCCGGACCGCCAATACCCAAAGCTAAACACGACGTTCAACATGAACACCCAGACTCTACCCATGCCGACGAACGGCTGTCAATGCGAAAAAATCAGTAGCGACGACCGCGGTCGTAATCCCGCCGGTCATAATCCCGACGCCCCGGGCCCGGGCCACGGTCGCGGTCCGACCAGCGTCCTTCCACAATCACCGCGGGCGGCGGCGAATACGTGCGGACGACCACCGGCCTCGATACCGTCTCCCAATGCCCCGGCGATACCACAACCGATTGTGCTTCCGGGCCCCAATATCCTGCCCGTATGATCACAGGCGTGTGAATGTCCTGGTAATGGCCGGGTTCGACGACCACCTGCTGTTTCACCACGATCCAGTTTCCGTTCTGGTCTTTCACGGTGACGTCGCGGGGCTCGTAACGGTCCGGCACCCAGACCTGGCTGACGCGGTCTTCCGTAACCGGTTCGTGCCAAACGTTTTGCACCACGGTTTGCCGGACTTCAGGCACCCAGACCTGCTCGGTCGTCGAACCGTAAACCACCGCGCCGGTCGACGGCGGGCACGGGGGCGGCGGCGGCGAACCGACGCGAATATCCACAGAAACACCGGCCTGGGCGTGAGTTACGCCAACCAGCCCGATAGCCGCAACCGCGGCGAGGATCAGCTTCTTCATGGGGTACGACTCTCCTAAAGCGTTGTCTACGATCCGTTAGACTGACGGGCCACCAAAAGGTTGGCTCACTTACAAAAACGCCCCGGCCTATAACGAGTGACGGCACGCGTTTATGATCGTTACCCATGTCCAAGCTCCCCAAAGCCGTCTTATTCGATATGGACGGCACCCTCACTGAAGAACGCCTGCAATGGGACGACCTGCGCAAGTCTAGGCGTGCCACCGGGTAAGGCGATTCTCGAAAGCCTGCTCGCCATGGACGCGCCCGACCGCGAAAAGGCCGAGGCGATCCTCCACCACCACGAGCACGAAGCCGCCAGCCGCAGCACTCTGAACCCGGGCTGTACGGAGCTGCTCAAATGGCTCGACGCGCAAAGCATTGGCCGGGCATTAATTACGCGAAACACCCGGAAGAGTGTGCGGACCGTTTTCGACCGGTGTGGCCTGCATTTTGACGTCGCCATCACCCGCGAAGACGGCGAATTCAAGCCCGACCCGGCCCCGCTCCGGCACGCGTGCGCCCAACTCGGCGTATCAACGGACGAGGTCTGGATGGTCGGCGACTGGAAGTACGACATCGAGGCCGCCAACAATGCGAATGTCCACGGCGTGTGGCTAAGTTTCGGCCGGGAAAGGGTTTTCGACGCCGTGCCCGACCGCGTTGTTTATGATCTGAACGAATTGTTCGAGACGCTCAAACGTTTGGCCGATCAAGCCGTCTAACCCACCAACGAGGCCGCCGCATGCCATCCATCCGCCGTACCGCCCTGCTCGCCCTTTTCGCCCTGCCCGCCGTCGTTCGCGCTGATCTCAATGCCGCACTCGACACGCTGTATGAGAGCGGCGAGAACCTAAAGACTTTGGCGGCCGATGTTTCGCTGCGGACCGTCGGCGACGAATCGCTCGGCGACGACAAAACCAAAGTCGGCCGATTCGTTCTGCAGAAACTCCCCGACGGCGACAGCCGCGTCCGGGCGACGTTCACGAAGCGGATTTCGGGCAATAAGGTTTTCGCAGAGAAGAAGGACTATCTCCTGGCCGGCACGGACCTTACGGAACGCGACTACTCGCTCAAAAAGCAGACCATCCGCCAAATCCGCCAGCCGGGCCAGAAGCTGAACCTCTTCAAACTCGGCGAGGGCCCGTTCCCGCTGCCGATCGGGCAGAAGCGGGAGGACGTGCTGAAGGAATTCGACGTCAAGGAGTTGAAGAACGACGACCCGAAAGTCTTGGCCGTCGTGGAACTTACGCCGAAAAAGGAGACGAAGCTGGCCGACAAATTCGACTCGATCACGGTCGCCATCGACCGCGAAACCAAGTTGCCCGGCCTGATTACCACGGTTTCGCCCAAGGCGGTCGAAACCAACGAAGTCCGCCTGACCAACGTCCGCACAAACGGCGACGTAAAGGACGACGAATTCAAACTCGAACCGATCGACGAAGCAACCTGGAAACTGATCAGTACCAAGTAGTTACGCCAAACAATGGGTGCCACAGGTCGGCGTACTCGCAGACCTGTGTTTTGGCCGAACAGCAGCACAGGTCTCGGAATACCGCGACCTGTGGCACCCCAAAAAACCGCCCGCCAGAAACCTGGCGGGCGTTTCTTTTGGTACGTTCGTAACGCTCGTTCAGGCCAAGGCCAGCGACAGGTGCTCTTGGTGTTGGTCGTGACGACGGTTTCCCAGAGGTCGACGCTGCGGAGTTTGTAGCGGTAGTCGATCTCGATCTGCGTCTTGGCGACGATGTCCGCCAACGCTAAGTCACTGCGCCAACCGATCTTCTGGCAAAGCGGGTTGGCCCACTTCTCCAGCATGGCGATGAAGCGGTTGGTGCTCAGGAAGTGGTTCAGGATGACGATGCGGGCGCCTTCCTTGGCCACGCGCTGGGCTTCACGGATCAGAAGCTCCGGCTGGCTGACGACGCTGATGACGTGGCTGATGAACAGGTGGTCAAAGCTGCTGTCCTCGAACGGCAGCTCAAGGGCGTTGCCCTGGAAGACGGTGGCGTTATCAAAGCCTTCGTCGATGATCTTTTTACGGGCCTTGTTCAGCATGCCGGCCGAGAGGTCGACGCCTAAGACCTTGGCGTGCTTGGGGTAGTAAGGCAGTGCGTTGCCCGTCCCGACGCCGACGTCCAGCACCGTTTCGCCGGGCTGAATGTTCATGTGGGTGATCGCGCGGGCGATGCGCTGTTTGACCAGTGCGCCGAAGGTTTTGTCGTAGACGAACGACTGAACGTCGTAGATCTTCCGCGTGCTGGCTTCTTGCATGGTTATACAATCTAGCCATTGCGCGAGCTTGTTTCTAGTGTTAGGCATAAATCATGCGACAAGTGCTCCCGATTTTGATGGCGGCCGTCTGTTTTTCGGGCGGTTGTATGACTGCGGTTCGGACGGCGGAGCGGACGATCCGCCGCGTGCCGGGCGAGGATGAGGACAATCGCCCCGCCCGCCTGCAATCGGCCGCCCCGCTGCCGGAGATCGCCGCCGGCGACATCGCCGTAAAGTCTGGCCATCCAAGGCTTTTCGTCGGGAAGGATTGGCCCGCGGCGCAGGACGATTTCGCCCGCGACTGGCAGAAGCAGTTGATCGCCCGCGCCGACAAAACCGCCGCCGACGCCCCGATCGCCTATTCCGCCAAAAAACTCCTCGGCCGAAGTCGCGACGCGCTCAAACGCATCAGCCTGCTCGCGGGGGTCTATCGCTTCACCCAGGACCCGAAATACGCCGAGGCCGGCCGGCGGGAATTGCTGAACGTCTGTGCGTTCGAGGACTGGCAGCCTGATGATTTCCTGGCGACCAGCGAAATGATGATGGCCGTAAGCATTGGCTATGACTGGCTATACGATTCGCTCACGCCCGGCGAACGCAAAACCGTCGTCGCCGCGATTGCCACGAAGGGCCTGTTCGACCGCCCTCGACGCCTACGCCAGCCAGGGCGGCTGGACGCGGGCGAGGCACAACTGGAACCTCGTCTGCAACGGCGGCGTCATCGTCGCCAGCCTTGCCATCGCGGAAGAAGACCCGGCCCTGGCGAAGAAAATGCTCGGCCTCGCCCTCGGCTCAATTCGTTACGGCCTGAGTGCTTACGACGAATTCGGCGGCACCGCCGAGGGGCCGATGTACCACAGCTACGCCACCCGCTACCTCACCTTCGCAGCCGCGGCGTTGAAAACGGCGGCGGACGACGAACGGCTGCAATCGGCGTGCGTTCAGAAGAGTCAGCGGTTTGCAAACTGGACCGGGGCCGGGACTTATCGCCTGGCCATGTTCGGGCCGAGCGGCAAGGTCGCCAACTTCGGCGACGGCAATGAAATCCTCGGCAACACGGCCTGGATGTTCTGGCTGGGCCAGACCTTCATGAAAGAGGACTTTGCGGTCTTCCAAACGGCGGCAGATCGCGATGACCCGTCCATCTTCGATCTGCTATGGTATTTCCCCAACCAAGCGCGATAGGGGCCGGGCCAAATACCGGGCATATCACATGGCCCCGTTTCCGTCCAATCCCCGACGCGTTCCGCGACGGCAACAACATCGTGGCGAAGTTCGGTTCCGCCATCGTCTTACGCCGCGGAGCCGATAGCCAGAACTTCCTCGCCGTCCGCACCGGCAGCACGGCCGATCACCACTCGCATCTCGACCTCGGCAACTTCGTGCTCGACCTCGCCGGCGAGCGGTTCGCCCACGACCTCGGCGCCGACAATTACGGCCTGCCCGGCTACCTCGGCCCGCGTCGCGCCGACTACCTCCGCAGCAACACGCCCGGCCACAACACACTCACCATCGGCGAGGCCAGCCAACCCCTTGAGGCCACTGCAACAGCGACGGTCGGCAAGGCGGACGGCGTGCCGACGGCGCGGGTCGTGCTCACCGACGCTTATCCCGGCGCCAGGTCGGTCGTCCGCAATTTCGAACTGAAAGGCGACGTCGCCACGATCGTGGACGACGTCATTCTCGACCGCTCGGCGAACCTCGTCTGGCATTTGCATACGCCCGCCAAGGTGAAGAAAACCGAACGCGGCTTTCTCCTCGACGCGAACGGCAAGCGGGCGGAGCTGCGGGTGCTGTCCCCCGCCGACTTCAAACTCTCGGCCGAGCCGGACGTTACGCAGCCGCCCGAACAACCCGTCGAAAACAGCACGCACCTTCGCGTGAAAATCCCGTCAACGAAGGCCACGAGCATCGTCATCGAGATTCGGCTGGTCGAGTGAATTGATCGCCGGACTTATAACGCGTCGCCCGTAACTCACGTGCCCTACGATGGCTGACGGCATCGGAGAACGCATGAAGGACGGGAAACGCGACGTGCTGGTGATCGACATCGGCGGCACTTTCATCAAGCTCTATTCCGACGGCGATACGCCAGAGAAATTCGAGTCGTCCCGCGAACTCACGCCCAGGCAACTCGTCCGCCGTGCGAAAGAGGTGACGAAGGAGTGGGAATACGACGCCGTGAGCATCGGCTACCCCGGCCGGGTCGATCACAACGGCCCGACGGCCGAGCCGGGCAATCTTGGCGACGGGTGGGTCAGGTTCGATTTCGAAAAAGCGTTCGAGTGCCCGGTCCGCATGGTCAACGACGCAGCCCTGCAGGCCCTGGGCGCTTACGACGACGGCCGCATGCTGTTCCTGGGTTTAGGCACGGGGCTGGGGTCTGCGATGATCGCCGACCATGTGATCGTCCCGATGGAACTCGGCTGCCTGCCGTTCCGCGACACAACTATGGCCGGATTCCTGGGAAAAGCCGGCCTTGAGCAATTCGGCGAAGCCGCCTGGCGCAAGCCGTCGAAGAAATCACCGGCGAACTCCGCTGCGCCTTCTCTGCTGACTACATTGTCCTTGGCGGCGGCAATGTCGAGCGGCTCAAAACGCTCCCGCCCCATTGCCGAAAGGGTGGCAACAACGACGCTTACGCCGGCGGCAACCGGCTGTGGGAGGAAGAAGTCGAACACCACGACCGCCCCGCCTCGGCGGTCTGGCGCGTCGTCCGCTGAATTGTTCACGCCGCGACACTCTGCTACCTATCGTCAGGCATGGCTTACCGCGTTTTCGCAACCGACTTTGATGGCACGATCGCTCACGACGGCGTCGTCGACGAACCGACCATGGCCGCCCTGCGCCGCTTGAAATCGTCGGGCGTTAAAATCGTCCTCGTCAGCGGCCGCGAGTTACCGGATTTTCTCAATATTTTCCCGGAAATTGACCTGTTTGAGCTACTCGTGCTGGAAAACGGCGCGATTTTGTACGACCCGAAACTGCAGAAAACGCGTCTGCTCGCGCCTGCCCCGCCGGAACCGCTGGTGGAGCGATTGCGGTCGCAGAACGTGCCGTTGTCGGTCGGGCATTCGGTGGTCGCGACATTCGAGCCACACGAGCACGCGGTACTGAGCGCGGTGCGCGATCTACAACTCGAGTGGCACGTGATCTTTAACAAAGGCGCTGTGATGTGCCTGCCCGCCGGCGTCACAAAGGCCACAGGTCTGGCGCCGGCCTTGGAGCAGCTGGGCATTTCGGCTGACGAAACCGTCGCCGCCGGCGACGCCGAAAACGACCACGCCATGCTTCAAATGGCCGGCCTTGCGGTCGCCCCGGCAAACGCGCTCGACGCCGTCAAACAATCAGCCGATCTCGTCACCGAAGGCGCGCGTGGCGGCGGCGTGCAACAACTCATCGACCGCTGGCTGAACACTGGCCTTTCAGACGTGCCGCGGCGCAACCGCGTTTAAGCGGCTTCGATAGCGTCATTGATATTCACCGTGGCGGGCTTCTTGCGGCGCATCATCAGCGTGGCAATCAACTGCCCGACGCTGACGACCAGCATCGCAACGAAAACCCACCGCAGCCCGCCGGCGATGGTGTGGCGGACGAGTTCGAGATTCTCCGGTGACAGATCGACCTGCGCGTGCGGATCAAGGGCCGCCGCCGCTGAGACGCCGCGTGATTTTAATTCGTCCAACTGGTCGGCAGAGAGGAAGTTGAACCCCGCCCCGAGCAGGCCGACGCCCATCGAGCCGCCGATGGTTCGGCAGAAGCTGACGGTGCTGGTGACGATGCCGCGTTGTTCGTAGCCGACGGCGTCCTGGGCCCCGAGAAGGTACGCCATCGACGACGCCCCGAAGCCGAAACCCGTCACCGCCAGGATCGCCGTCAGTGCCGCTTTCGGCCAATCGAAAAACGCGCCCGCCACCAAGCCGCTGAAGCCGACGAGAATCGCCAGGCAGCCCATCAGGGCGACCTTTCGGAACCCCCACCGCACGAGCAACGGCGCGATGAAGATATGACACGTCGCCCAGGTGAGCATGACGGGCGTCACCACGGTGGCGGCTGCACCCGCACCGCCGCCGCGGCCGCCTTGCACGTAGAGCGGAACGAAGGTGTCCAGCGCCAGGAAGACGCAGCCGAAGAACATCATGGCCAGGAAGTTCGGGCCGACTTCGCGTTTCATCAGCAGCGACGGCGGCAGCACCGGCGAGGCCGTCCGGCGTTCCTGCCAGACGAATGCGATCAGCGAGAGCAGGCAGACCGCGCCGAGGCCGGCAATCCACGAGCCGTGCAAGCCGCCCGGCCCGAGGCCGCTGACAACCGTCAAAAGCGTCACGCTCGCGACGGAAAGCAGTGCGATCCCCGGCAGATCGAGTGCGGTCTTGTGCGTCCGCTGCCGATCATGAAACGCCATCCACAACACCGACAACCCGATCAGGCCGAACGGCAAATTCACGAGGAAGACCCACCGCCACCCGAGCGTGTGAACCAGAAACGCCCCCAGCGCCGGCCCGGCGAGGGAGCTGATGCCCCAGACCGCGCTGAACAAGCCCTGCATCCGAGCCCGTTCTTTGAGCGTGAACAAATCGCCGAGGATCGTCAGCACGACCGGCATAATGCCGCCCGCGCCTAAGCCCTGAATGCCGCGGTAGAGGATCAATTCAACCATCGAGTGCGAAAACGCCGCCATCACCGAGCCAACGGTGAAGACGAGCGTCGCGCCGAGAATCACGCGCTTCCGCCCCAGCACGTCCGCCAGCCGACCATACAGCGGCATGGTGACCGTGCACGCCAGCAGGTACAGCGACGCCACCCACGAGTAATGCTCAAGCCCTTTGAGTTCGCCGATGATGGTCGGCATGGCGGTGCTGGTGACGGTCATTTCCATCGACGCCAGCACCATGATCAGCAACATCGCCGCGACGACCCATCCGCGGTGCGTGGTCTTGGCGACGGTTTCCGGCGAGGCGTGGTCGGCCCCTTCTTCCACGCCGACCGCATCGACCTGCTCCGCCATGGCGGTCGGCACGGCACCGGCTTCACCGATCGCGCCGAACGACGACGCTTCTTCTTCCAATTCCGAATTTTTCAGCTTGGTCAAAACAACTCCGAATCGACGGACCTAAGGACAATCACTTAGCATATGCAAGTAATTTTCCGCAGGCAAAGCCTCCGGCGGAAATAAGAGCGGATCGCCGGTTTTCGACGTAAAAAAGACACCGCAGCCGAAGTCGGCCGCGGCGTCTGAGAGAGTTTCGGACAATTCGCCGCGATTAGTGCGGCATCGGGAACTTCTCGCACAGGGCAAGGACGTCCTGCCGGGCTTTTTCCAACACGGCGGCGTCGCCCTTGGAGCGGAAGACGCGGTCAATGATGTCGGCCACCACGGCGACGTCGTTTTCCTTCAGGCCACGCGTGGTGAGTGCCGGCGTACCCATGCGGACGCCACTCGTCTGGAACGGGCTGCGCGTCTCGTTCGGCACGCTGTTCATGTTGGCGATGATGCCCGCCTGTTCCAACCAGGCCGCGGCGACCTTGCCGCTGAGTTCGGCGTCGGTCGGCCGCAAGTCGATCAGCACCAGGTGGTTATCCGTGCCGCGGCTGGCGAGTTTGTAATTCCGCTTCAGCAGCTCTTCCGCCAGCCGCTTGGCGTTCTTGACGACCTGCTGCGAATACGTCTTGAATTCCGGCTTGAGGTCTTCGCCGAACGCCACGGCCTTGGCGGCGATGACGTGCATGAGCGGCCCGCCCTGGCTGCCGGGGAAGACGGCGGAGTTGAACTTCTTGGCGAGGGCTTCGTCATTGGTGAGGATGAGGCCGCCGCGCGGGCCGCGGAGGGTTTTGTGCGTGGTGGTCGTGACGATGTGGCAGTGCGGAAACGGCGACGGGTGCGCCGCCGCCGACGATCAGCCCGGCGATGTGCGCCACGTCCGCCCAGAGCAGCGCGCCGTACTTGTCGGCCAGTTCGCGAAAGCGGGCGAAGTCGATCGTCCGCGGGTACGCGCTGTAGCCGCACATCAGCACCTTCGGGCGGTGCTCTTTCAGCACGGCCTCGACGCTGTCGAAATCAATAAAGCCCCAGTCGGCCCGGCTTTCGTCCTGCACGAGCGTGTAGGTGACCGGCTTGAGCCACTTGCCGCTGACGTTCACCGGCGACCCGTGCGTGAGGTGGCCGCCGTTGCTGAGGTCGATCGCGGCGAAAACGTCGCCGGGGTTGAACAGCGCCAACTGCACGGCGAAATTCGCATTCGCCCCGCTGTGCGGCTGGACGTTGGCGTACTCACAGCCGAAGAGTTGCTTGGCGCGGTCAATGGCGAGTTGTTCGATCTCGTCGTAAATGCCGCAGCCGCTGTAGTAGCGTTTGCCGGGGTAGCCCTCGGCGTATTTGTTGGTCAGGACCGAGCCCTGGGCTTCCATCACGCCGTCGCTGGCGAGGTTTTCGCTGGCGATCATTTCCAGCGTCTGCTGCTGGCGCACGGTTTCACGGGCGATGAGTTCGGCGATCTTCGGGTCGGTTTCGGCAAGGCTCATGGGCTGCGGCTCCTGTGGGGCAGACATGGTACCGGTTTTGCCCGGATCGGTGAAGCGACAAAAGAGGCGTCCGATAACGCCGCCGGGCCAATTCCTGTTACCGAATCGGCACGAAATGGGCGATCAACGGGTTATGTCCCTGCAACTGCTTCGCCCCGCACCGACCCGCAAGCGGCTTTGGCAGATGACGACGCTGCTGGCGTTGTTGACGCTGACGTTCGCGATTGGCAACGCGGTGCAGCCGAAAGACCGCGCCGTCACCGGCCGCATGCTCGGGCATGACTTTCTCGCCTTTTACACCGCGGGCACCTTCGCCCGGGAAGGGCGATCCGCCGAACTCTATGACCTTTCAGCAGTTGCGGCGTTCCAGTCCGAAACCGCCGCCAAGGCGAATCTGGACATCGCCGTCGATTTTGAGAGTCGTAAATTCGGGCCCTGGTGGAACCCGCCGTTTTACGCCTGGGTGTTCGCCCCGCTGACGTATTTGTCTTATAGCCAGGCGCTTGCGGTCTGGACGGCGTTCAACCTCGCCTGCCTGGCGGGGGCGATCGCGGTGCTGATGAAGACACTCGTGCCCGCCTGGATCGACACCGACGCCGCCGGCCGGCCCGTCGACTGGCGCACCACCGGCCTCGTGCCGTTCGCCCTGCTGCTCTCCATGCCGTTCGTCCAGGCGATCAGCCACGGGCAAAACACGCCCGGCTCGCTGCTGCTGCTGTCGCTGGTGACGTATTTCTGGCGAAACAAGCGGGCCCTGCTGGCCGGCGCGTTTTGCGGGCTGCTGATGTACAAGCCGCAACTCTCGGCGCTGGTCGCGGTCGTGCTGATCGGCAGTCTGGGTTTCCGGGCGCTCGTCGGGCTGACGCTCGTCGGCTCGGGCCTGGTTCTCCTGACCCAACTGACCATGCCCGGCCTGCTGGTGCACTACCTTCACCAGATGCCGCTCAATCTGCGTTACATGCAGATCGACCACCCGTACATCTGGGAACGTCACGCCACGCTCGCCGGCTTCTGGCGGCTTCTCCTGCAAGGCCGGGAGGCCGGGGAAATGTGGTTATCGACGCGGCTGCTGACGGTCGGCAGTGTCGTCACGGTCGGCGGCCTGCTGGGCTGGGCGATCTGGTCGCACCGCCGCGTCGACGGGCAGGAGAACTGCTTCTCGCACATGACCCAACGCACCTGGCGCGACCGGTTGATCGCCGCCACCGTCTGCTGTGCGCCGCTGGTGATGCCGTTCTACTTCGACTACGATCTGCTGCTCCTGGCCGTGCCGGCCGTGCTGCTGTCGGCCGAGACGCTGGTGCGTCCGATCGACCCGAAACCCGCTGACAAATTGCTCGTCGGCTGCTGGTTCATGCTCTACGGCTGGATGCTCTTCAACCCCGGCCTGGCGAACGTCACGCACGTCAACGGCACGGTCATCCTGCTGACGCTGACCGCCGTCGCCATGACCCGCCGCGCCACCCGGCCGAAGCCCGTCAGCTCCTCTGTGCCGCAGCCGTTGACAGTTTCTGACGAACCGATGATTCGCGCCGCTTGATCAATCGCTACACTCCACCGACCCATGAAACTGAACTTCTGGCAAATCGTCGGCGGCGTCCTGATCGTGGTGGCTCTGATCGCCATCATCTACCGCGAATTTCTGGCCGAGAAACAACCCGCAACCCCTTCGCAACCGACGACCCTGCCGGCCGTGCCTTAAATCGTCGTAACAACGCAATGTTGTCACATGAAGCCGGCGGCCTCGGCCGCCGCGTTGCGTCAGGGCGGATCGCCGACCAAGGTCGGCGGCTTCATTACAGAACGCACTGAAAACTGCGCGATCTTTCGCATCGAAAGTCACCTGACTGAAAACCTCACGATGAACTACTGGTTCTTTTTCTCACTCCTGATCGCCAGTGCGGTGATGCTCGTGCTTGAACAGCGCGGTGCGAAGGTCGTCTTGCAGCTTTCATTCAAAGGCGACATCAAACGCGAAAGCCTGTGGCTGCAACAATGGGGCCAACTCGTTGCGACGTTTTTCGTGATGTTGTTCATCTACTCGTTCGAGCCGAATCACATGGACGGCGTTAAAAAATCGTGGTCGCTGGCGGCCGCGGTTTTCTCGGCGTCGATGTTTTGTTTTGTGCTCAAACGCACGCTCGGCCGCGTTCGGCCGAACCGGGAGAACGCCGGCAAGTTCCTCGGGCCGAGCTGGAAGCACGCGAACTGGCGCGAAAGTTTTCCGTCGAGCCACAGCACTGCGCCGTCGCGTTGTCAGTCGGCCTGACGGAGATGTACCCGCAGGCGACGGCAGTGCTTTGGTTCCTCGGCATTTGCTGTGCGCTGCTTCGCTATTTGATGGACGCCCACTGGCCCGCCGACGTTCTGGCGGGCATCGCGTTCGGGTATGCGTGCGGGCACTGGGTGATGAACGCCTTCGGGTATCACGCCGCGTATTTCTAAATCCTGTCCTAACTTGCGTCACCGTTCGCGGCGGGATACAAGCCGGGCGTGACTCTTGAGCGCTCCGCCGGTGTTCTGCTGTTCCGCGACGAGCCCGGCCAGCCGCGCCGATTCCTGCTGCTCGACTACGGCCATCACTGGGACTATCCGAAGGGCCACGTCGAGCCCGGCGAAGACGATCCCACCGCCGCCCGCCGCGAACTCGCCGAAGAAACCGGCATCACCGAATTGGAACTACTCGACGGATTCGCCCGCGAAATGGCGTACGTTTTCCGAGGCCGGCGCGGGAACCTGATCAAGAAGACCGTGATCTTCTTCCTCGGCCGAACCACCACCGAGGCCGTCACCATCTCCCACGAACACGTCGGCTACGCCTGGCTGACGCCCGAAGAGGCACTCAAGCGGCTGACCTACCCGAACGCCAAGGCCATGCTCGACGCGGGACTGAAACATTTAGCGACTTTGTAGGGGCGACGCCTGCGTCGCCCGCTTCGGACGCCTAGACACGCCACGGGCGACATGTATGTCGCCCCTACCATCAATCCGCTTTCGCGGGAGCAGACGATGCCGCCTTCGACTCGGCGGGTTTTGGCGACTCGGCCTTGGGCGCGGCGGCCTCCGTTTTCGCGGGCGACGCGTCGCTCTTGGTGTCCGACTTCGCCGTGCCGCCGTCGGTGTCTTTTTTCTTCGCTTCGTTGTAGCTGTTCGAGCGGTAGTCGGTTTCGTAGAACCCGCCGCCCTTGAACAGAATGCCCGCACCGGTGCCGATCTTGCGGCGAACCTGTTCCTTGCCACAGGTCGGACAGACGGTGATCGGATCAGCCTTGATCAACTGAAACTTCTCGAACTCGTGCTGGCAGGCGTCGCAGATGTATTCGTAGGTGGGCATACGCGTTAATCGGTTGAGGGGTTAATCGGTTGATCAGTGGCGGGCTGCGAATTACGAAGTGCCCACAATAATTCGGTTGGCCACTGATCAACTCATCAACAGATCAACCGATCAACGACGTGCTTACTTCTCTTTCGCCACCACAACCAGCGCGCTCCGAACGAGCTTGCCGTTGAGGGAATAACCGGTCTGTGCGGAGCGTGTGACGCTGCCGGCCGGCAGGTCGCTGGGTTCCTGCATGACGGACTGGTGAACGTGCGGGTCGAACGCGTCGCCGGGCTTGGGGGCGATGGTTTCAACGCCGAAGCGTTTGAGCAGGTCGATCCATTGGTCGTGAACCAGTTGCACGCCCTTGAGGATTGTGGCCGCATCCGCCTTGGCGGGGTCGACGCCGATGGCGCGTTCGAGGTTATCGATCAGCGGCAGCTGGCTCTCGATCAATTTGCCGAGCTGGTACTGCACACGCGTCTCAAGATCCGCTTCCAGACGCTTGCGCGAGTTCTGGAAATCGGCCTGGGCGCGGGCGAGTTTTTCGAACAGCGCGTTCTTCTCGGCGCGAAGGTTTTCGAGTTCGCCGGCGGGCGTGTTGGAGTCGGTCGTGTCGGTGTTGATCGCTTCTTCACTCATGGCTGGCTCTGTTGTATTCGTTCAGTGCGTGTCGGCAAGTGCGGCGTTAATCGCCGCTGACGGCGTCCTTCAGTTTCTCCCAAAAACCCTTCTTCTGCGGCATGGGCATGGAGTCTTCCGTCGCGGCAAAGTCACGCAGTAACTGCTTCTGCTTTTCGTTCAGCTTCTTCGGAATTTCGATGACGATCTGCACGACCTGGTCGCCGTTGCGATGGCTGCGGACGTCGGGCAGGCCCCGGCCTTTGATCTTGAAGACCTCGCCGTGCTGCGTGCCGGCGGGCACGTCAATCGTCTCGTTCTTCTTCAGCGTCGGCACTTCGATCTGCACGCCGAGCGTGGCCTGCGTGAAGCTGATCGGCACCTGGCAGACGATGTCGTTGCCGTGCCGGGCGAAGACGGGGTGCTCTTTGACGGTGATGTAGCAGTGCAGGTCACCGGGCGGGCCGCCGTTTTCGCCGGGTTCGCCTTCACCGGCAATGCGAACGGCCTGGCCTTCGTGCACGCCGGCGGGAATGCGGACGGTCACGCTGCGTTTCTTCCCAACGCGGCCGACGCCGTGGCAGTTCGGGCACTTGTCCTTGATGACTTGCCCGCGGCCCTTGCAGCTCGGGCAGGCGGTGACCATCCGGAACATGCCACCGAATCCCTGCTGGGCGACCCGGCCTTGGCCCTGGCACGTCGGGCACGTCACGGGGCCGCTGCCTTTTTCGCGCCGCTGCCGTCGCAGACGTCGCACAGATCCTGCTTTTCGAATTCGATCGATTTTTCAGCCCCCATCGCCACCTCGGCGAGGGTGAGTTCCACCTGCGTTTCAAGGTCAAACCCGCGTGCCGGCCGGTTGCCCCCGCCGCCGCGTTGCTGCTGGCGGCCGCCGAAGCCGCCGAAGATGTCGTCGAACATCGAGAAGATGTCGCCGACGTCCATGCCGCTGTAATCGTGCGCCTGACCCTGCACGCCCTGGTGGCCGAACTGGTCGTAGCGTTGGCGTTTCTGCGGATCGCTGAGGACTTCGTACGCCTCGGCACATTCTTTGAAGAGAATTTCCGCCTGGTGATCGCCGGGGTTGCGATCGGGGTGATACTTCATCGCCAGCTTGCGATAGCTGGTTTTGATCTCCCCGTCGCTGGCGGTCTTGGTGACGCTCAGGACTTCGTAGTAATCGCGCTTCGTAACAGCCATGAAATTTCCCGCGAAGCGTTCTAACCGATCCGTGCCGCCGTTGCAGCACCTAAATAGATCGGCACGGGAGCGGGCGGTTGTTCACTCGCTCCACTCCCGTGCCGAGTTTCTTCGGCAAAACTGCCGGGCTTACGCCACGGAACCGGCGACGAGGTTTTGCGCTTGCCGTCCTTTTCCTTCAACTCGGTGATCAGGCAGTCGGTCGTCAGGGCCAGGCCGGCGACGCTGGCGGCGTTTTGCAGCGCCGTCTTGTTCACCTTGGCCGGGTCGATGATGCCGGCTTTCAGCATGTCGACGTACTCGCCGGTGGCGGCGTTGTAGCCGTAGCTGCCGGTGTTTTCGAGCACCTGGGCGACGACGACTTCGCCGTCCTCACCCGCGTTGTCGGCGATCTGACGGGCCGGGGCTTTCAGTGCCTCAACGAGAATGTCGAAGCCGACCTTCTCATCGCCCTTCGCTTGCGCCTTCGCCGCTTCGACAGCCGCGATCGCACGCAGGAACGACGTGCCGCCGCCGGGCACGATGCCGTCGAGCGCGGCCGCCTTCACGGCGTGCAGGGCGTCGTCGATGAGGTCCTTGCGTTCCTTCATCTCGACTTCCGTATTCGCACCCGCGCGAACCACGGCCACGCCGCCGGTGAGCTTGGCGAGGCGTTCCTGCAGCTTCTCGCGGTCGTAGTCGCTGGTCGTCTTCTCGATCTGCAGGCGGATCTGGTCGGCGCGGCCCTTGATGGCTTCCTTCGTGCCGGCACCTTCGACGACGAGGGTGTTGTCCTTGTCGATCACCACGCGGCGGGCGCGGCCGAGCTGGTCGAGCTCAATGCTGTCGAGCTTCAGGCCCAGGTCTTCGCTGATGAACGTGCCGCCGGTGACGACGGCGAGGTCGCCCATCATCGCCTTGCGGCGGTCGCCGAAGCCCGGCGCCTTTACGGCGGCGATCTTCAGGATGCCACGCAGCTTGTTCACAACCAGGGCCGCGAGGGCTTCGCTTTCAACGTCTTCGGCGACGATCAGCAACGGTTTGCTCGTCGCGACGACCTTGTTCAACAGCGGCAGCAGGTCGGCGAGGTTGCTGACCTTCTTTTCGAACAGCAGGATGTAGGCGTCTTCCAGAACCGCTTCCAGCGTGGTCGGGTTCGTGAGGAAGTACGGGCTGAGGTAGCCCTTGTCGAACTGCATGCCTTCGGTGTACTCGAGGGCGCTTTCCGTGCCTTTGCCTTCGTCGACGGTGATGACGCCTTCTTTGCCAACCTTCTCAAAGGCATCAGCCATCAGGCCGCCGATGACGCTGTCGCCGTTGGCGCTGATCGTGGCGACTTTCTTGATGTCTTCGTGGCCCTTGACCGGGGTGGCGAGCTTGTCGATCGCGGCCGCGGCCACTTCCGTCGCCTTGAGGATGCCACGCTGCACCGTCACGGGGTTGATCGCCCCACCGGTGACGTAACGCAGGCCTTCCAGGTAGATCGCCTCGGCGAGCACGACGCTGGTGGTCGTGCCGTCGCCGGCCTTGTCGCCGGTCTTGCTGGCGACGGTGTTGACGAGCTTGGCGCCCATGTTTTCGAACGGCTGGGTCAGCTCGACTTCCTTGCTGACCGAGACGCCGTCCTTGGTGATGCGCGGCGCCGAACGACTTCTGCAACACCACGTTGCGACCCCGCGGCCCGAGGGTGGCCTTCACCGCACGAGCCAACTGCGAAAGACCCGCCGCAATTTCCTGGCGGGCATCGTTCTCGAACTTCATTTGCTTGGCAGCCATGATTCAACTCCAGATTTAATTAGCCACGGATGCACACGGATGAACACGGATAAGAAAGACGAATGCTTTTGCATCCGTGTTCATCCGTGTTCATCCGTGGCTAATTCACTTACTCCGCCACGCCGAGCAGGTCGGATTCCTTAACGATCACGAGCTTTTCGCCGTCGATTTCGACTTCCGTGCCCGACCACTTGCCGTAGTAGACCACGTCGCCGACTTTGACGGACAGAGCCGCGACCTTGCCGGTGTCCTTGTTGGCCTTGCCCGCACCGGCGGCGATGACTTTGCCGCGGGTCGGCTTTTCCTTGGCCGAGTCCGGCAGCACGATGCCGCTGGCGGTCTTCTCTTCGGCTTCCGCCGGCTTGACAACGACACGATCGTGAAGGGGTTTCAGTTTCATTTTTGTTCTTCCGTAGGGTGGGCATCGCCCACCATCTTGTCCGTCGCGGTGGGCAGTGCCCACCCTACATCACTACAAACGCCTCAATCGACTTGCGATACCGTTGTATTCGAATTCAGCCTGATGCAACGCGTCTTCTAAGCTCTCATGATTGGTGTCGAACATGACGTACCAATCCGCGTCGCACGTGAATAAATAAAAGCCATCTTCGGCAGCATCGCAAATTGCTAAACCGCAAACTTGCCTCGGACCCGGCCCCGCTAGACTCTGCATCACCGTGTGCCGTTTATCCTCCGGCAGTACCGCGTAGCAGACCAACTTCATATTGTCTGCACCATGGCCAACAATAATGGGGGGCGGATAAGCCATGGTCATTACATCATGTCATCCATGCCGTGGTCGTGGTCATGATCGCCGCCGGCGGCTTTCTTCGGGGCTTCGACGACGATGCAGTCGGTCGTCAGCAGCAGGATCGCGACTTCCGACGCGTTCTGCAGGGCGGTGCGTTCGACCTTGGTCGGGGTGATGACGCCGGCCTTGAACATGTCGGTGAATTCGCCGGTGAGGGCGTTGTAGCCCTGGCTGTCGGCGGAATCGAGGACGCGGCGGACGACGACCGCGCCGCTCGTGCCGGCGTTCTCGGCGATTTGCTTCAGCGGGGCCATCAGGGCCTGGCGGACGATCTTGGCGCCGACGGCTTCGTCGCCGGTGAGATTGAGGTTGCCGTTGCAGACCTTGGTGGTGCGGATCATCGCGACGCCGCCGCCGGCGACGACGCCTTCTTCGATGGCCGCACGGGTCGCCTGCAGGGCGTCTTCGATGCGGGCCTTCTTCTCTTTCATTTCCGTTTCGGTGGCCGCACCGACGTTCACCTGCGCCACGCCGCCGGCGAGCTTGGCGAGACGCTCTTGCAGCTTCTCGCGGTCGTAGTCGCTGGTGGTGATGCCGATCTCGCGGCGGATCTGCTCGATGCGGGCCTGGATGGCGGCAGTTTCGCCGGCGCCTTCGATGACGGTGGTGTTGTCGTTATCGATCGACACCTTCTTGGCCGTGCCGAGGTGTTCGAGTTCGACTTTGTCGAGCTCGATGCCGAGGTCTTTCATGATCGCCTTGCCGCCGGTGAGGACGGCCAGGTCTTCCAGCATCGCCTTGCGGCGGTCGCCGTAGCCCGGGGCCTTCACGGCGGCGACGTTCAGGATGCCGCGGAGCTTGTTGACGACGAGCGTGCTGAGGGCTTCGCCGTCAATGTCTTCGGCGATGATCAGGAACGGCTTCTTCACGCCCTGGATCTTTTCCAGCAGCGGCAGCAGCTTCTGGATGCTGCTGATCTTGTCTTCGTAGATGAGGATGAGGGGCTTTTCGAAGTCGACGGTGAGGTCGTCCGGGTTAGTGATGAAGTTCGGCGACAGGTAGCCGCGGTCGAACTGCATGCCTTCGACGACGTCAACGAGGGTTTCGAGCGACTTGCCTTCTTCGACGGTGATGACGCCGTCTTTGCCGACCTTCTCAAAGGCATCGGCCATGATCTTGCCGATCTCGGGGTCGTTGTTGGCGCTGATGGTGGCGACGGCTTCGATGTCGCTCTTGCCGTTGACCTTCTGCGATTGACGCTTGAGGTCTTCGCGGACCGCTTCGACGGCGACGCGCACGCCGCGGGCGAGGGCCATGGCGTCGACGCCGCTGGCGACGGCTTTGAAGCCTTCCTTGAAGATCGCCTCGGCGAGCACCGTGGCGGTCGTCGTGCCGTCACCGGCGACGTCGCTGGTCTTGCTGGCGGCTTCCTTGACGAGCTTGGCGCCGATGTTCTCGAACTTGTCGGTCAGCTCGACTTCCTCGGCGACGGTCACGCCGTCCTTGGTGATCGTCGGCGAACCCCAACCCTTGTCGATCACCGCATTGCGGCCACGCGGCCCGAGGGTCACTTTCACCGCCCGGGCGAGCTTGGTCACGCCTTCGAGAAGGCTTTTACGGGCATCGGCATCAAAAGACAGCATCTTGGCAGCCATCGAATCTCTCCTTAAATCAAACCTAAGCAGTCTGGCAGCCCGGCGAACCGGCACGGCCGTGTGCCGGATGAATAACAACCCGCGCGCCAAACGGCAGGCGGCCGACGATTCGCCGTTAAACGCTTAAAATCAAACACTTACGCCACGACCGCCGGATGGCAGGCCGTGGCGTAGACGTGTCAGCGTGACAGTTTCGACCGGCAGCGTGTCAAAGTGACAGGGGCCGGCCGGGACGCCCGGCATGGCGGGCCGCTGACACCCGCGCGTAATTCTGGCGTCACCACACCGTTTTACTTTACGCTCCGGCGATGCACAGACTCCGGACGACGGCGATCATCGGCTTGGGCGTGCTGGCCGGTTGCGGGGCCCTCAAAACTCGCAACGCCCTGCCCGCCAGTGCGGGCGAGTCGGCGACAATCGACGGGTTCAACCATGTCCGCTACTGGGGCGACGTCATCGATGGCGGCCTGCAGGAATCCATGGTCGAATCCTGGCACCAGGAAGGCGCCTACCGACTGCGAACGACCGGAGAGCAAACCGTCGCGGAAGAGGCGTCTTACCTCGCCATCTCCGGCGGCGGGCAGGACGGGGCTTTCGGCGCGGGCCTGCTCAACGGCTGGACGGCGTCGGGCAAGCGGCCGGTGTTCAAAGTCGTGACCGGCATCAGCACCGGCGCGCTGATTTGCCCGTTCGCCTTCCTCGGGCCCGACTACGACAAGCCGTTGCGTGAGGTCTATACGACCGTCAACATGAAAGACATCGCCGTGCTCCGCGGCCTGTTCGATCTGCTGCGTGGCGACAGCGCGTACAACACCGCGCCGCTGGTCAAACTGGTCGAAAAATGCTTCACGCACGAGATGATCGACAAGATCGCCGAAGAACACCGCAAGGGACGCCGCCTGTTCGTCGGGACCACCTTCCTCGACGCCCAACGGCCGATCGTCTGGGACATGGGCAAGATCGCCTGCAGCAGCAGCCCGAAGCGCGACGAACTGTTCCGCAAAGTGTTGCTGGCTTCGTCCGCCATTCCCGGCGCGTTCTCGCCGGTCTACATCGACGTCATCGGCTCCGACGGCAAGCCGTATGACGAGTTGCACGTCGACGGCGGCGTGACGCGAGAGATGTTCCTCATGCCGTCCGAACTGCGTTTGTTCGAACTCCGCGCCCGCCAGGGCATTACCCGAAAAACGCATTTGTACGTGCTGCGTAATTCCCGGCTCGAGCCCGCGTACGACGCCGTGAAGCCGAAGATCGCCCCGATCGCCGAGGCGTCGATCGCCACGCTCATCAAGGCGCAAGCGATGGGCGACATCGTGCAGCTGTTCGACGAAGCCATGACCGACGACATGAGCTTTCACCTGGCGTCGATCCCGCCCGACATCGCCGACGACAGCACGTCGATGTTCGACAGCCAATACATGGCCCGGCTGTTCGACCGGGGATACGAAATCGGCTCCGTAGGCGACGCCTGGCAACGCTCGCCCCACGACTGGCGTCGCGGCCTGCTGCCGAAACCGCCCACGACTCGCCCGACGGATTAATCCCCGCCGGCATGAGTCGCTTCGACTGCCACGGCTTCGCGAATCGCCGGCCGCACGATCTCCCACGGCAGGCCGAACGTCTCCTTCGGCGCCGGCAGCAACAACGGCTCGCGAACGACCTGCTCCGCGGCGAGCGCCTCGGCCCGGGCGAGTTCTTCCGCGTAGGCTGTTAGCATCAGGAATTTCTGATGGTCGGCGTAGCGTTTGAGCGACGCCCGCCGGTTCGCTTGCAGCCGGGCGTAGTAGCCGGGGTTGCATTCGCGAAACTTACGTTGCCGCTCGGCGTTCGACATGGCGGGTGCATGGGAAAGGGGCATGTCTTCTCTCATCGACACCGCCCCGCCGTCACTTAAGAACCGCACAACCGACAGAATCAGACCTTTTCAGGGCACGTGTCATAACGAAGGTGAGCGGAGTTATAACGAAACCGACACGTGTCATAACGCCGGTGACGATAGTTATAACGCCCGTCGCCAGTGTCATAACGGCGAACGTCATTGTTATAACGGCCGTTCACGGTGTCATAACGCGAGTGGCAAGCGTCATAACGCGGGTGATCGTCGTCATAACGGGCGTGGTCTTTGTCATAACGCTAGCTGCAAGAGTCATAACGGAGTTCGGTCGTGTCATAACGATTCTCGACGACCGGTCCCTTTCTCTCGACTAATCCACAGCGGGATTCGCATCCCGCCCTACGAACTCAGTCATCCCGACTTACAAACTTTGCCTTTTCGTTCTCAAACTCCACCCTCCATATACCGTGTTCATCGCCTGCGCGGGCGAACTCAAACGCATAGAGGTGCGGTCGATCCTCCCACAACAGATCGAGCGACTTAAATTCAAACTGCTTCCGGTCAGCACAAGGAACTTGAGCTTGCAGCAACAGCAGGGCGTCACTCTCGACGGTGGCAAAGCGGTCGGCCACCTCACGCACACGATCAAGCAGTCGCTCATTCGGCGCGACTAGCGATCCATCGACAAAAAAGCGGATATCGCGCCCGTCGCGATGTATTTGACCGCCCCACACCCGGGAGTCGCGCGTCAAGACACCGAAGTCTCTGTGGCGGAACTGCACCGGCGACTTGGACGCGAAGAACGACCTGACACGTTGAAGCATACGAGCGGCCTCGTCGAGCGGCATAACTAGTCCGCAGTTGAGTAGTAGTTAGTCCAGCCTGAAACGTCGGGTAGAGTTTTGCGAGTTTGACGCGTGCGTCGGCGGTGGTGAAGTGCCAATGAACGCGGCGGGCGGTGGCGTTGCGGGTCGTGTTCCACCGGGCCAGTTCCGCCGCCAGCGTCGATGCGTCGGGGATGCGGCGGGACAGGCACTGACGCGACAGCACTGACAGTTCGATCTCCGCCACGTTCAGCCAACTGCCGTTGCGTGGCGTGTGGCAGATCCGCAGTTTGCGGGCCAGGCGGTGCACTCGGCCGGATCGAACGCCTCGTACAGCGACGCGATGTCGTGGGTGTTGAGGTTGTCGCACACCAGCCGGATCGCCCGGGCCGTGGGGAAGTCTTCGTCCACCAGGCGTTTGATCTGCTGCACCCAGTCGACCCGCGTCCGGCGGTCGCTGGGGGTGACGCGTCGCCAGCCCGCGTGCGGCGCGAAGAACATGAACAGCGACTGCGTGCCGCCACGCGTGTAGTGATGGTCTTCACGCGCCCGGGTGCCGGGTTTCATCGCAAGCGGCGGCGTCTCGTGGCCGAGCAACTGCAGGGAGGCCTCGTCCATGCAGACCAGCGGCACGTCGGGGTCGGGCTCTTCGGCGTAGACGTCCAGGACCGCTTCCATTGCGGCGACGAAGCGGGCCCGGTCCCGCTCGGGAATGCAGAAGCGTTCTACCCGCCACGGCCGAAGCTCGTTTTTTTAAGCGTCTTGCGCACCGTCTCGCGGCCGATCGTGACGACGACCTTGCGTTTCACCAGTTCGTCGGCGAGCAACTGCATCGTCCAGTGCACACGCCCGGCGGGCGCGGGCGAGCAGCACAAGGCCACGAGCGTCGCCTCGGCCCGTCCGTCCAGCCGCGGCGGCGTGGGCGGGGTCAGACGCCGCTTGCGTTCCAGGGCCGGCCCCTGGCCGCCGTGGACGAAGAGCTTGCGGGTGCGGGCGACGGTCTTCTCGTGAACGCCCAGGTGACGGGCGATCTGCTGATCGGTGTAGCGGCCCAGCGGGTGGTCCTGGTCGCTCATCAGCAGGATACGGGCGTGGTTGATGCGTCTGGCGGCGTTGTGGCCGTTCCGCACGATGTCATCGAGTTCCGCCCGCTGCCGCTCGCTGAGCCGCACGATCACTTTACGCGTGCCGTCCATGGCGTCTCCCGGGTTAGCCCCCCGCAAAGTCTAGCCGGACGGAACGCAGGGCAGACGATAAAATTTGAATGGGTGGACTAGTAGGGTCCGCCCCGGAGCCTTGCGCATCAAGCTTTCATGTTGAGGTTGATTTTTGCCTGTCTTCTGGCGTGATACAGGCAGATCTTCGCGCCCACCCAGCGGCGGACGCGGGTCAGGCCGCGGACGAAGCCGGGGAGCGGGCCGAGCAGGCCGGGGGTGCAACTGAGGTGGCCGAAGAGACGCTCGATCGTCACCCGCTTCTGGTACAGGCGACGCATCGTCTGCGGGGCCGCGTCCCACAGGTCGATCAGGTGTCGCCGGGCCGGGCCCATTTGTCGCCGCGTGACCGGGTGGCCGCGGCCTTGCCGTTGGCGGGCGCCGCCCGTCCGCGGGCGGGTGACCAGGAAGCCGCCCCGGGCGTGAACGTCCTTGTGCAGCACATGCGCGTCGTAGTTGCCGTCGGCCAGGACCAGCGTGCCGGGCGTGATCGGCGTCTGTCGCAGCATCAGACGGGCGACGGGCATTTCGTGGCGATTCATCGGCAAAACAGAGAAGACCGGGACCGTCCGCGTCGCGGTGACGACGGCGTGGAGCTTGTACCCGCGGCCGACGTGCCCGCAGCGGGCGTCGCGGTCGCCGCTGACCGGGCTGACCGGCAGCGGCTTGCCGTCGAGGCAGAGCACGCCGGCGGCCTCGGCGGGCCGGCCGAGGCGTTCGTGGACGCGGGACAGCAGCAGCCGGAAGCGTTCGCCGGCGATGCGGCGGTTCAGTTGCGAAAGGCTCGGCAACTTGCGTGGGCGGAACAGCCGGTTGTAATGCAGCAGGTCAGTAGCCCAGGTCATCGGCCAGTCATGAAGCACGGCCCAGAAGTAAAGCCGGGCGATGAGGAAATCCGAATAAACGCACCGCCGCGTCCGCGGCAGCGAGCGGGCGACGGCCCGCAGGACGGCGACGAGAGTCGCCCACTGAGCTTGGTCCATACTTGCGTCCCGTTCTGGCGCACGTCGCGCCCGTTGGAGTGACAACGCAAGTATGGATCAATCCAGTGGATAGCGCCAGAGACAGGAAAAGTTCGCGCGCAAGGCTCCGGGGCGGACCCTACGCGGCTGGACGAGCTGGTCACGCGTCGGCGTCAACTGGTGGAGATGATCACGCAGGAACGCCAACGCCTGGAGCAGACGTGGAACCCGGCGCTGCGGGACCGGATCAATCGGCACGGGGACGCGTTGGAACAGGAACGGAGCGAAGTCGAGGCCGAGATCGAGTCGCTCATTGACCGCGACGACGACTGGCGTGGCAAGCTCACGCTGCTGAGGAGCGTCCCGGGCGTCGGCCCGGCGACGGCGGCGACGCTCATCGCCGAACTGCCCGAACTCGGCACGCTCAACCGTCAGCAGATCGCGGCCCTGGTCGGCGTGGCCCCGATGAACCGCGACAGTGGAACTCAGCGTGGCCGGCGGCACATCCAGGGCGGCCGCCAGAGCGTGCGGAACATGCTCTACATGGCCACGCTCACCGCCCGGACCTACAACCCGCTGATCCGCGCGATGGCCCGTCGTCTGACGGCGGCCGGCAAGCCGTTCAAGGTGATGATGACCGCATGCCTGCGGAAGCTGCTGACGCTGCTGAACACGATCGTCCGCACCCGCCAGCCGTGGAGGGCCGAATGCCAAAGCATCGCGTGAATCTAAAGTCGAAAACTACGCCCGAAGACTTGCACTTAAACACAGCCGCTGCAGCGTTTGGTTATGCGACGGCCGAGCCGCCGGCCGAATTCTGTTGCGGCAGCCGCATCAGCGACGACAGGCGATCGCGAAAATCCGCGGCTGATCGAGCATCATCAAAGTGACCGACTGCCAGTCGCCGAACACCTTTGGCTACGAGAGAATACCTTGCCCGCGAAACCGGAAAGCCGCCTCGCGAATGCTCAACCGTCAGGCTGTTGAACTGTCCGAACGAGAGTCGTCGTCGAAAGACGGTTTGTTGCGCGAGCTTGATTCGATGCTCAACTCTTGCGGCAGCCGAGTCCACGATGATTTCATCGCTGCGCGCCAGCACCTGGATACCAAGCACGATTGGCATCACACCGAAGAGGAGGAAAATGACGGTGATGAACAACCAGCCAAGAATAAGGTGCAATCCCTGCCCGGTCGGGTGCGGGGCACCGCCAGTGTAGAACACATAAAGGATGAGACTACCGATGCCCAGCAAAAAGAGGCCGATCAGTGGTCGCATGATGACGTCTTCCCACGTGAAGTGGCGATGAAGGAGTGTCACGCCCCCTTCGCGTGGTGTCATCACTGGTTCGTAGATCATCAATTACTCGGTGTGCCGCCTCCGTCGCATAACTAGTATTCAACTGCGCACGCGCAGCATAACAAGAAGTGTCTGGGCGACCTTAGCGTTCGCGTCCTCGCGACGCTAAATCAGAATAAGGAATCTGTCAAAACCAGTCCGCAGGCGGGGTTCACCCTGCCGGTCAATCAAAGCGGGTGCCCCGACTCGCCGTTCGCGCACACCCGATGATCGCGACCAGCCACGCGCCGGCCACTTCAGAACACAGCCCCACCTGACTGGACGTTCAACAAAGACGGCAAGGTCTGGCACAAAAACCCGAGCCCTCAAGTGATGCGGAAATAGCGTCGCCAAGCGCGTTTGCCATTCCGCTTGGCGAGACTCGCTTCAAACTCGGTCAGATATTTTTCAATCGGCCTGGCCGTACCGGTCACACGCACCTCACCGTTGACTCGGTCTATGATAATCGGCGCGTTCCCGAGCAGGATTTCGCCTTCGTCACCCGTCTGCAAATACGCTCGACTCTGATAGAAGAACACCCACCCGTACGGCTTGGTCATCGTCCGTTCAGTCACTAGAACTGCTTGGTCGGCCGTGCAAATCGCCACCCAGGCAACGGCAAGCTGTTCGGCTTCTTGATAGGTCAACATCGTTAGCGTGCTCTTGATGTCGGAATAATTCACGGCGGGATTTCCCATCCCGTTCTAATCGACGACGGCGCTGTGATCGCCGGCGTCCCAGCGGTGTTGCAGGACGACTTGTTCTGCGAATTCCCAGCCGCTGAAGCTGTTCGATTGGGTCGGGTCGTTTGGCCGGATGGCGGTTCGGCAGATGACCTCGAAGCGGTCACGGACGGCTTTGAAACGGATCGCCATCACGCGCGTGACCTGCAGTTTGTCTTTCCAGCTGTGATGGGTGAGCTTGAGAATTTGGCGGCGCTCGAAGACCTCGGGCGTCGGCTTTTCCGGGGATTTGTAATTCAACAGGATCACGACGTTAATGCCGTACGTGTCGGCACCCGGCCGGGGTGCTTCGGGCGGCTCGGCTGTGACGATCGCGGCGCCGAAATCGCCGTCGGAAAGGCGAATCGCAAGGCAGTCGCCGGCCTTGAAGATGGGTTTGCGGATCGTCCCCTTGCGACGCTTCTTCGGCCGCGGGTTCGGCTCGGCGAGTTTTGCGAGAAACGTTCGCAGCGCACGCTCGCGGGCCGCACGCGTTTTGTCGCCGGGCTCGCCCCAGCGATCGAGGTCATCGCCGGTCTCCACAATCCGGCGGACTTCATTCGCAGTGGCTTCGGCGAGTGCCCCGCAATCCCACTGCGCCTTGGCCAGGCCGAGCCAGGTGCTGACCCGCTCGTCCTCGTCCGGCATGGCTTCCAACAACGCGGCGACAATCGCCTCATGCGCCTCGCCGGCGTTGAAGCGTTCGATGTATTCGCCGTAGACGTCTGCGGCGTTGTCTTCTTCGAGAATATTGACGCCCCACGCCCCCATCTGTCACCCCATTTATGCTGCTACGTTTCGGTGCGTAAGGTAGCGTTGGTATCCTGCCCGACCGCGCTCTGCCGCTTTTTCGCCGTCAGCACACCGTAGAGAACGACAAACACCAGAACCGCACCGCTCGGCCAGAGCATATCGACATGCCACGGGCCGTAGCGGCGCATCACCTGTTCGTTTTTCAGAAACCAAATCTGAACGTACATAAAGATGAATGCGAGAACGGCCCAGGTCTCACGATGGCTGCTTCGACTTCTGACGTCGCCCGGCTCGGCCCATATGCTTCGCAACGCGTACAAAATACCAAGGCCCAGCAGCGCGAGTGTCACGAGAATACGCAACGGGTGAGGATGATCGACTGCCCCTCCACCAATACTCTCGGGAATCGTGATGCCGATCGCAGCCACGAACCCGATGAGCCACCACATTCTATTTTGGAAGTCGTACTGCATAGCACTAAAATCACCCTCTCCGGGCCGCTTCGATTTTGGCGATGTCGATTTTCTTCATCGTCATCATCGCGTCGAACGCCCGCTTGGCGGCGGATTTGTCGGGGTCGCTGATCGCCTGACTAAGGGCGATCGGCGTGATCTGCCAGTTGACGCCCCACTGATCCCGGCACCAGCCGCAGGCGCTTTCTTCGCCGCCGTTGTCGACGATGGCGTTCCAGTAGCGGTCGGTCTCTTCCTGCGTGTCAGTGGCGACCTGGAACGAGAACGCGTACGTGTGCTTCACGCTCGGCCCGCCGTTCAGGCCCAGGCACGGGATGCCGAGCACGGTGAACTGTACCGTCAGCACGTCGCCCTGTTTTCCCGACGGATAATCCCCCGGCGCCCGGTGCACGGCCGTGACGGCGGAGTCGGGAAACGTCGCCGCGTAAAACCGCGCGGCGGCCTCGGCGTCCTTGTCGTACCAAATACAAATCGTGTTCTTGGCGGGTGGGGGCATGGGGAAGGCTCCGAAAAGTCGTCACGCACTGTACCCCAAAAGCGGCCTCCGGTCCCCTCTCCCGGTATGGCCGGGAGAGGGTTAGGGTGAGGGCTGGCGACGATCGGGCTGATCGAATTACAACAGGGTTGACGTTCGGTACGGCTAACCGCTGGAACGAAACCACTAACGGCTTTTGCGGCCGGAATCGGCTCGATCGAGTGCCAAAGACCAAACTAAAGCAATCAGCCAAAGCAGACCGCCCGTACCAAGGATACCTAGCACTGACAAAACACCAATTGCCGCCACACGCTCATCTCGACCTTTGTCTTGGACTATCTTAATCGGTAGCCAAGCCATCAATACCGCAACCGGTATGGCAAAGAGAAAAAAGAAAAGTGGAGCAAATTCGGATTGCTGAAAAAGGACCAAACAAACCGCACTACAGATGGCGAAGGCGATACAGCTTACAAACAGCAATCGTGCGCCTAGCGAAGTTCGCCGAGCGTTGCTTCCGTTTCCTATTCTCCGTCCCGCCTCTGGCGTCCACGTGCTTCGCTGCACAACTGTACGCGCTAGAGCTTCAGCATCCGACTTTTGTCGAGCAGCGGTGTCAATCTCCTCCTCCACCGCACTTATTGAATTTACGGATAATTTACTATGACAACGTCGACAGACGATCTGATTTTCGTATACGAACGGGGTTTCCAACTTGCCAATCGTTCGCTCACAATTCGCACATTTATCCATCTCTTTATGTCCCCTGTGATTGCTGCTTGTGTTTTGATTCGCCCGCAGTCTTCAGTAACAGCGGCCAAATCAGAATATTTCGCTTAGTCCGCCGGGCGGCCCTGTGTGAGGTTACTGGCCGTCGTCAAATTAGGAATCGCAGATCCGGTGGCCGACTTCAGCCACTCCTCGGCGGCGGGCGTAGCGGCGGCTTCGATGCGAGTGAGGAGAAACCGCGCGAAGTCGATCACCTCGGCCCGTTCGCGTTCGGGCAAGAGTTCGCAGAGACGGAGGACTTCCTGCGTGTCGGTGCTCATGGCCGGATTATAAACGCCGATTGCCGCGGTTTGGAACGCCAAACCGCGGCAATCGGAAGTACGAGCAGGAAGACGAGCCTTACAGCCCGACGATGTTGAACCCGCTGTCGACGAAGATGTTTTCGCCGGTGACGCCGCTGCTGAGGTCGCTGAGCAGGTAGACGGCGGTTTTGCCGACTTCGTCGCCGTCGATGTTGCGTTTGAGCGGGGCTTTCAGTTCGGTGTGTTTGAACATCTCGTCGATGCCGCCGACGGCCATGGCGCTCAGCGTGCGGAGCGGGCCGGCGCTGATGGTGTTGACGCGGATGCCTTTGCCGCCGAGGTCGAACGCGAGGTAACGGGCGGTGGCTTCCAGGGCTGCCTTGGCGACGCCCATGACGTTGTAGCCTGGGACGACCTGGGTCGCGCCGAGGTAGGTCAGGGCGATGACGCTGCCGCCGGCCGTCATCAGCGGCTGGGCGGCGCGGGTGAGGGCGATCAGGCTGTACGCGCTGATGTCACACGCCTGCGTGAAGACTTCGCGCGGCGTGCTGGTGAAGACGCCCTGCTCTTTGGCGAGGTAATCCTTGTTCGCGAACGCCAGGCAGTGGACGAGGAAGTCGATCTGGCCGAATTCCTTCTGGGCGGCGTCGAAGAAGGTTTTGATGCTTTCATCGCTGCCGACGTCGCACGGGTGCAGCCAGCTGTCGGCGAAGCCGCCTTCCTTCATGGCGTTGCGGACGCGGCGTTCGCTCTTGGTGGCGTCGCCCATCGGCAGGAACCCGTAGCCACACGTCGCGCCTTGCTTGACGACGTTGTTGGCAATGTGCGACGCGATCGAGCGATCGTTCGCGATGTTGAGGATGAGTCCCTTCTTTCCTTCCAGCAATCCCATGTCGGCTCCTTGAATTTCTTGAACGGAACAGAGTACGGTTTGTCACGAAAGCCATCAAGGAGCGAGCGATGCGGATGTTCGTCGGGACTTACACCAACAAAGGGACCAGCCGGGGTATTTACGCGCTGGACCTCGACCCGGAAAGCGGCCAATTCGCCGAGCCGCAACTGGCGATCGAAACACCGAACCCGTCGTTCCTGGCGATGAACACGCTCGGCGATCGCCTGTACGCCGCGTGCGATCCCGGCACGTTCGACGGCAAAAAAGGCGGCGGCGTGGCGGGCTTCCGCATCGACCGCGCAACGCGGGCCCTCACCGCCATCAACAGCCGACCGACGGCCGGCGGCAATTGTCATATCGACCTCACGCCCGACGGCAAATACGTTACCGCGGCCGACTACGGCGGCGCGGTCGTCAGCCTGCTGCCCCTCCGGGCGGACGGGGAAATCGAGCCCGAACTCGCCCGCGTTCAGCACTCGGGCAAAGGGCCGAACAAGGAACGGCAGGAAAAGGCCCACGCCCACTGCGGCACCACCGACCCGAGCGGCAGATACGTCATCGCCTGCGACCTCGGCACCGATGAGGTCTACGTCTACCGCATCGACGGTGGCCTCAAGCAGCACTTCGTTCACAAGACCAAACCCGGCACCGGCCCCCGGCATGTGACGTTCAGCCGCGACCGGCGGTTCGTTTATCTCGTCAACGAGCTCGACAACACCGTTGACACGCTCAAATGGGATGCCGAGGCCGGCACGCTGGCTCACGCCGGCCGCGTCAGCACGCTGCCGGAGGCGTGGAAGGGTTTCACGAAAGCGGCGGAAATCGCCGTGCATCCCAACGGGCAGTTTGTATTCGCCAGCAATCGCGGGTGCGAGACGATTGCCCGATTTCATGTCGATCGGGATATAGGCTTGCTGGATGCCGTCGGGCACACCGATGTACTTGGGAAGGGTTGTCGGCATTTCGCGATCGACCCGACGGGCCGGTACCTCGTGGCCGCGAATGAGGAGAGTGACAACGTCGTCGCGTTTAAAATCCACGCCGAGACCGGCGACCTGACGCCGACCGGCAGCCAGGCGAAAATCGGGCGGCCGGTCTGCGTTTGCTTTACCCTGCCATGATGAACGCCCGCCCGAATCTCGCCGTCGTCGCCGCCGCCGCGTTGCTCGCCGGCTGTCAGGCCACGCCGCCGCCGGTGCCGCCGCGGGACGTGGTGACGAATCTCTACTTCGGCCTGGGCATGAAAGACGGCAGCACGGTGCCGGACGAGGCCTGGCGGAAGTTTGTGGAAACGGAAATCACGCCCCGCTTCCCGGCCGGGTTCACGATCGATACCGTCGAAGGCGCCTGGGGCCAGGACGGCAAAACGATTCGCGAGCCCAGCCGCGTGCTGACGATCGTCCACAAGGAAGGCACCGCCGACGAAGATAAAATCGAAACCCTGCGTTGGCTGTATCGTCAGCAGTTTCAGCAGGATGCGGTGATGCGCGTGGACGACGTGGTGGACCGCGTCAGCTTTTGAAAACCATCCGCTCGCGTTTTCCGGGCGTATCATTCACTCGGAGACTTTTTATGCATTGGACGATTTGGGCAGTCGGCGGCGTGGGGATCGCACTCGCGGTGGCCGCGGCCGTCATGGGGTCGGACGAATACGTCAAACCCGTTCAGCCGGGCAAGATCAACGTTTCGGTCTACAACGACCTCGGCAAGCTCGTGCCGGTCAGCAGCGAACGCGTCATTAAACCCGAAGCCGAGTGGAAAACGCTGCTGTCGCCGAAGCAGTACGAAATCATGCGTAAAGCCGGCACCGAACGCCCCGGCACGTGCGGGCTGCTCAACAACAAAGAGCCCGGCTGTTACACCTGCGCCGCCTGCGGCCTGCCGCTGTTTTACGCCGGCACGAAGTTCGAAAGCGGCACCGGTTGGCCGAGCTTTTTTGAGCCGATCGCCTCGGGCAATGTGACCGAACACGAAGACACCAGCTTCGGCATGGTGCGGACGGAAGTGAACTGCGCCCGCTGCGGCAGCCACCTCGGGCACGTCTTCGACGACGGCCCGCCGCCGACGCATAAGCGGTACTGCATGAACGGCGAAGCGCTGAACTTCACCGCCGCCGACAAGCTCGCCACCCTCGCCGACCCGGCCGCGAAAAACGCGCCGGCGACGCAGCCGAAATAGAAAGGGATCGTCGATCGTGGAATGTCGATGGTCGAAGTCAATTCGTCTTCGACACTCCACGATCGACAATCGACATTCAATGTTCAGCAAAAAACGCTCAACGCTTCTCTGGAGCCTTCTCATGTTTACCACCGGCCCCGTTGCCTGCTCACGCGGCAACGCCGATTACAAAACCTTTCCCCTGCCCACCGACGACATCAAAACCACCGCCGACGCCGGCCCGCAGACGGCCGTGCTCGCGGGTGGGTGTTTCTGGTGCACCGAGGCCGTCTTCCAGCAACTGCCCGGCGTGTTGAGCGTCGAGAGCGGTTACGCCGGCGGCAAGAAAGAAACCGCCAATTACGAAGCCGTCTGCACCGGCAGCACCGGCCACGCCGAGACGATCAAAATCACCTACGACCCGGCCCTGCTCAGCTACGGCAAACTGCTGAAGGTCTTCTTCAGCATCGCCCACGACCCGACCACCCTGAACCGCCAGGGCGCCGACCGTGGCACGCAGTACCGTTCTGCCGTCTTCTATCTGGATGACGCGCAGAAACGCGTGGCAGAGGGGTATATCAAGCAACTCGATACCGCCAAGGTATTTGATGCGCCGATCGTCACGACGCTTGAGCCGCTGAAGCTCGACGCCTTCTACAAGGCCGAGGCGTATCACCAGAACTACGCGAACGACAACCCGGAACAGGGTTACATTCGCGCGGTGGCGACGCCGAAAGTCGACAAGATCAAAAAGGCGCTCGCCGACGAGAAGAAATAACCTTGTTAGCGCCGCCGCTTGCGGCGAGTGTTTCTTCTGACTTCGGAAGCACTCGCCGCAAGAGGCGGCGCTAACTCTGCGTTTTGATTTTCCTTCGCGCTCGAAAGAAGTCTTTCAGCAACTCGGCACACTCTTCGCCACGAACGCCCGCCTCGACGACCACGCGGTGGTTCAGCCGCGGGTCTTCGCACATCGTGTAAAGCGTCCGCACCGCGCCGGCTTTCGGGTCGTCGCAGCCGTAGATCAGCCTCGGAATACGGGCGTTCACGATCGCCCCGGCACACATCGGGCAGGGCTCGAGCGTCACCGCCAGGGTGCAATCGAGAACCCGCCAATGTTTCAGTTCAGCGGCGGCCTGACGGAGGGCGACGATCTCGGCGTGGGCGGTCGGGTCGGGGCAATTCTCCCGCGTGTTGTGCCCCCGGCCGATGATGCGCCCCGTCGGTTCGTGCCAAATCACACAACCGATCGGCACTTCACCCTCGGCGGCCGCCTGCCGGGCTTCGTCGAGGGCGAGCTGCATCAATTCATCGTTGGTCATACAACGGCGTAAACAGGTCGTGCGGTCGACCCTGGCGGGTGTAAAAAACGTGTGGCACAGGGAGTGACGGGACGAGCAGCCGGAATAACGTCCAGATCACCGTCAATGCGATCGTCAGAGCAATTCCCATCAATGACGGCGGCGCGTTCACCGTGGGCATGCCCGACTCCTGGGCGACCGCCATCACCAGCACGATGAGTGCCGAGATGACGATTCCGATCAAAAACCATCCCGCAACGCGTTCGGAACAACTCATGGCTGCCCCCTGCTATCGACGGCGGTTTCGGACGGCGGCTAATCGACAGCCACCACCTTCTGAACGGCCGGCACTTTGTCGCGGATCGCCCGCTCGATGCCGTGATGCAGCGTCATGGTGCTGCTCGGGCAACCGTGGCAGGCGCCGTGGAAGCGGATCTTCACGATGTCGCTGTCGACGCCGACCAATTCAATGTCACCGCCGTCGGCCTGAACCGCGGGGCGGATGCGCTCGATCACGGCTTTCACTTGCTCGCCGGTCGAAGGATTGGAATCGGCAGTCGTCATTGGCTTTATTATAGGTCCGGCTTCCCGTACCGACAATCTTCCGCACATTTATCGCGCGTACCGGACCACGCACTGGTAAAGCGTGGCGTTTTTATTCGTGCTGTTGAACTGAATCGTGCCCGGCGAGCCGGCTTCCAAGGTGACCGGCGTCCAGCCGAACGGGCCTTCCAGTTTTTTGCCGCCGGCGTCGAAGAAGCTGTACTGGTATTCTAGGTAAAGCGTCCGCTTGATCTGCGACCGGACGGGCACGCTGACGTGCAGCAGGCCGAACTCGTCGCGCTGCTGGCGTTCGGGGCCGAAGGCGGTGTCGTGCCGGACATCGGAATCGCCGGGGTCCTGGCTGAGGACGATGCCGAACTGGTCTTCCCGGTCGATCTCCGGGCGGGCGGTTTTGACCTGCGGATGGCAGCCCGCCGCCGCCAGACCGACCACCGCCAGCAGATTCAACGCCGCAAACTTCGTTACATCAGCCACAGCACACCTCGGGGCAAAGCCTCTTGCACCAGTTTCGACCAGATAGACACGCCGGATGAGCCGGTGATTGTCGCCGGTCGGCAAAATGTTGTCGAGGAGGCATCGGGTGCTATCCCGATAGGCCGTTGGCGTTTAAACTATTGCGACCATGAGTTTCGGCCAACCCCCTGCCGCCCCTATTCCGCCGATCAACAAGAACCTGCCGCGCATTCTCGTATGCGACGACGACCAGATTTTCCGCAAGCGTCTGGTGCGTGCGTTCCAGAGCCGCGGGTACGAGACGATCGACGCCCCCACCCCCGCCGACGCCATCGAGCTGACCAAGCGCTTCAAACCCGCCCGGGCCGTGCTCGACCTGAAGATGCCCGGTAAGACCGGCATCGAGCTGATCGACGACCTGACGGCGATCGACCCGGACCTGGATATTGTCATCCTCACCGGCTTCGGCAGCATCGCGACGGCCGTGGAAGCGGTGCACCGCGGTGCGCTCGATTACCTCACCAAACCCGCCGACGCCGACCAGATTCTGGCCACCTTCGAGCGTGACGGCGAACTGCCCCCGCAGGTGCCCGACAATCAGCCGACGCTCGCCCGTGTGGAATGGGAACACATCCAGCGTGTGCTCGCCGACTGCGGCAACAACATCAGCCAGGCCGCCCGGAAGCTCGGCATTCACCGCCGCAGCCTGCAGCGCAAGCTCGCCAAGATGCCCCCGTTCGAATGAATGTTCGCCACAAATGGCACGAATCAACACGAATGAATGCTGAAACAGAATAAAGGATTTCAATTCGTGTTCATTCGTATCATTCGTGGCTGCCTGCTTCTTGCATTTGTTCTCGCCGGCGGGTGCATCAGTTCGATGAAGAACGGCGACATCGCGGCAATCGGGCCCGAGTCGCAGTCACCGCGCGCGGACAGGTTTACCTCATCCGCGGCCTGATCGGTCTGTTTTCGGTCGGCATTGACCAACTGACCGAAAAGATCAACGCGGCGGGCATTTCTGCGCACGTTTATCAGGAAATCCAGGACGGCCGCATGGCTGAAGCGATCATCGCCAGCTACGGGCCGGCGAAAAACCGCGAGCCGCTCGTGCTGATCGGGCATTCCGTCGGTGCCGAGGACGTCATCACGATCGCGCGAAAGCTGGAGAAGCACGGGATCGACGTCGACCTGATGATCTGCCTCGACGCCACGAACCCCGACAAAGTGCCCGGCAATGTGAAGCAGTGCATCAACTACTACCAGTCCAGCATCATGGACTACCTGCCGATCCTCCGCGGCCTGCCGCTGAAGACGGAAACGGCGTTCGCCGGCGACCTGCAGAACCTGAACGTGCGAAAAGACCGGCGTGATCTACTGGAGTGGGACACGAATCATTTCAACATCGACAAGGACGCGAAAATCCATGTCGATATCATCAACCGCCTGAACGCCCTCTGCCTGCCCCGGCCGGAATGGCTGGCGACAAAGCAGCCGAAAACCACGACGACCACGATCTCCGCGAATTAAACGTTTGGGTCTACAGCCGACGGCGGCCGAGGCGTTAGAGGACGCCGGCGTTCGAGCGGATTTTTTCGATCACGCCTTTGCCCAGCCGACGATTCGGCTCGCGCTCCATGCCGCCCACGCCGAAGTGCCGGCAGACGCATTCGCGATCGGCACTGGGCAGGCCCGCGAGCAGCCGCTCGACCCGGTCCGCCGCGTCGACGCGCTCGATCTCCGCCGCCCCAAGATCGCCAGATCGCTCGGCCACCTCACCGAGTGCGAAGACCACCGGCCCCGCCGTCGATCGGCCGACCGTGCGGGCGAAACCTTTCATCAGGGCGAGCGTGGCGTAGGTGCTGAACTTATTCCCTTTGCAGGTGTCGAAACTCTCGACCGCACGCATAAGCGTGAGGCTGCCTTCGTTCACGAGTTCTGCGAGCGGCAGGTGCGGACGGACGTGTTTTTTCGCCACCGAAACGACCAGGCGCAGGTTCGCCCGGACGAGGCGATTTCGGACGTCTGTCGCCGACCGGAGCAACCGCTCGACGCGTGAAAGATCGTGGCGTTTCAGCTTCGCCGGGTCGAGCCGGTGCCGCGCCTGGGCGGCCTGGAATTTTCGGAAGTTGAACTGCAGGAACAGCGCACGCTCCTGGCCGGCCGTCAGCACGTCATGGCTGCAGATCGAGCGAAGCTCCGGCGACAAATCCCGCACCGACAACCGCCCCGGCAATGAAGTCGAAACGGCCGACGATTCGATCGGCTGCTGGGCGACGAGGTGGGCGATCACCCGCTCGGCGTCGTCCTGATGGTAGAGCGAGTCGTCCAGGAATTTGATCCGCTGCTTCGCCACGCGGTCCAACCGCTCGGCAAGCACCACGCGGAAAACCGTCGACCGCGGCAAGTTCACCAGCTCGGCAACCCGGCCGATGGACAGGCCGTCGTTGTGCAGCTCACGCACGCGGCAAATGCCGCCGGCGCTGATGGCCAGGGGATGATCGGCGAGCACTGCGTCGTTCGGTCGCTCGGCGTCGTGCTTGCGAAGCTCTGCCTCGATCGCCAAGGCCGACCGACCGACTTTTCGTCCGACGCGGTGGGCGATTTCGTCCACCGGCCGACGCGCATCGGCCGCCAGCCGCCGGGCGTGCCGGAGCATCGTCTGGCGTTCATCGGCTTCGATGCGGGTAGCGTTGATGGTCGTTTGCAGCGTCTGCCGATGGGCGAGAAAGAACTGCTCAACGACCGTCAGCCGGAACCCC
Source organism: Tepidisphaeraceae bacterium (assembly GCA_049840775.1). Lineage (GTDB taxonomy): Bacteria > Planctomycetota > Phycisphaerae > Tepidisphaerales > Tepidisphaeraceae > RYN-431. Next base: position 700,242 of record JASGJJ010000005.1, on the reverse strand, counting down.
ACACGGCGCTTGCCGTCGGGGAAAACAAACCGCCGCACCGCCAGGCCACGCCGGCGCCGGCGCTGGATGGTTTTGCTCGTAACGTTGAACTGCTGAACGAGGTCGTCGATCTGCAGAACCGGCTCTTCGCGATCGGCGGTTTTGCTGTCGAGGGTTTCGGAAACTTTTTCGATCAGCAGGCCCAGATCGTGCTGGAGCACAGGCCCGTCGCCAGATCGGTCGGCCCTTCTTCGGGTCGGTAGCCGGTCACGCGGTAGACGACATACGCCGGCGGATAAGCCTTGGTCGGCTCGACCGACAGCAACAAACCTTCGGCCGCCTGCAGTTGCTTTTCACGCACTGACGCCGGTGCGAACGCCATCTGGCGTGCGAGGGAGGCGAGGAAGTCCAAGCGGTAGCGTGGCACTTATTCGAATTATCCGCCGCGTCAGTTCGCCGCGTCAAGCGCGGAATTCCCGAATGACGAAAGTTTAACCCGGCGTGACCGCCCCGGCCGCTTCCGATAAATTGGCCGCGTGACCGAATCCGAAACGCCCACGCCCGAAGAATCGCCCGTCGACGCCACCGACACCGCCGACGAAGCCCAGGACGGCCAAGTCGCCGCCGCCGAGCCGGAAACCGCCGATTCCGCCGAAGAATCCTCCAACGAGCCCACGCCCGTCATCGAACTCGCCGGCCTGGAGGCGTTGCTCTTTTCGACCCATCACCCGCTTACCGCCCCGCGGCTGGCGGAACTGCTGGACGTTAAAGTCGTTAAACCCGTCCGGGACGGGATTCGGGAATTGAATAAGCAATACGAAGCCGCAGGCCGCGCGTTCCGCATCGAACAGGTGGCCGGCGGGTTCCAGATGCTCACCCTGCCCGCCTACGCCGACCTCATCAAAAAGCACCAGCAAAAAGAGCAGGACGCCAAGCTCGGCAAGGCCGCCCTCGAGACGCTGGCGGTCATCGCTTACAAGCAGCCGATCTTGCGGGTGGACGTGGAAGCGGTGCGCGGCGTCGCGTGCGGGGAAACCATCCGCGGGCTGATGGAAAAACACCTCGTGAAAATCGCCGGCCGAGCCGAAGTGCCGGGCCGGCCCATCCTTTACGGCACGACCAAACGCTTCCTTGAAGTCTTCGGCCTCAATTCCATCAAAGACCTGCCCGAACAGGAAGACGCCCTGGCCGCCAAGGCGAAAGAAATGCGGGCCAAGCGCGCCGAGGCGAAAGCGGCGGCGGGTGAGACGGTCGCTGAAGAGACTTCGCAAGACATGACGGAGAATGTGGCCACTGAAGTGGCCACACCGTTGTCTGAAGGTCAGACGACTGATCCGGAAACCGCCGCGGCGGCTTCGAATGAAACGGTAACGCCGCCCGAAGAGTCGCCAGAGGACGATGCTGCCGACGACACGGAGAAATCGGCTTGAGCGAAGCGCCGTTCATTTTCGACGCCCATTTAGACCTGGCGATGAACGTCTGCCGGGGCCGCGACGTGCTGAAGCCCGCCGCCACACAGCCGATCGTCGAAAATGAAATCGCCACCGTCGGCCTGCCCGATTTGCGCCGGCGGCGTGCGGGGCGTCAACGCCGTCATCTTCTGCGAACCGAGTTTCAACAGCGGCCCCGGCTACACGTCGGCCGACGAAGCGTACGCCATGGCGCGCGTGCAACTAGCGATCTATGAGCAATGGCACGCCGCCGGTGAGTTCGCCATCCGCGGCCACGGCGGCGACGCGAACGCCATGCAGGCCATCATCCTCATGGAAGGTGCCGACGCGATTCGCAACGTCGACGACCTCGATTTCTTCGCCAGCAGCGGCGTGAAAATCATCGGCCTGGCGTGGCAGGCGACGCGCTACGCTGGCGGCACCGGCCAGCCCGGCCCGCTCACGCCGGAGGGGCGGGCGATCGTTCGTGAAATCGACAAACTGAAACTGATTCATGACGCATCGCACCTGGCGGAACAGTCCTACTGGGATCTGTTCGAGCTGGCCGAGCGGCCGGTGATCGCCACGCACAGTAACTGCCGGGCGATCGTTCGCGATGACCCGCGCGAACGGCACCTGAGCGACGACATGATCCGCCGTCTGCTGCAGCGCGACGGCATGATCGGCATCAATTTCTTCGACAAATTCCTCCTGCCCGCCGAACAGTTCGGCCAGCGCCGGGCGACGCTCGATGACGTCATCGCACACGTCAAACACGTTTGCGATCTCGCCGGCAATGCCACGCAGATCGGCATCGGCACGGACATGGACGGCGGCCTGGGTCAGCAGAACATTCCGGTCGAGATCAAAACCAGTGGCGACCTGCCTAAACTCGGTCACGCCCTCCTCGCCGCGGGATTCAACGATGCCGACGCCCGTGGCATCCTCGGCGAGAACTGGCGGCGATTTTTCGACCGCGTTTTGCCGACCGCATGAAACTCGTCGTCACCGCCGATCTGCACTTCAACCACGCCCGCGGCCGGGAGGCGGCACTCAAGGCGGCTGACGAAATTTCACGCACGCCCGGCGACGCACTCCTGGTCATCGGCGACACCGCCGTCGGCGACGGCCATAGCCTGGAAGAAAGCTTGGCCGCGATTCACTTCGACGGGCCGAAGCTGTTCCTGGCCGGCAATCATGAGCTTTGGACCGGGCGTGGCGACAGCTATTCGCTCTTCACCGACGAACTCCCCCGCCGCGTTCGCAACGCCGGCTGGCACTGGCTGGAAGACGAGCCGGCCGTCTTCGGTGACACAGCCGTCGTGGGCAGCATCGGCTGGTACGACTATTCATTCGCCGAGGAAGACCTCGGCATTCCACGCCGGTTTTACGAGGCGAAAGTCTCTCCCGGTGCGGCCGAGCGATTGGCGGAGTTTCATCACCTTCTCGGCGAAGACGTGCCGAGCGAAACGCTCGACATTGTCGTCCGCTGGAACGACGCCAAGCACATCAAACTCGGCCGGAGTGATGCGGAATTCCTGGAAGAACGCCTCGCCCGACTGCGAGCCAGCTTAGCCGCCGTTTCAACGGCGAGTCGCGTGATCGCAGCGGTCCACCATGTGCCGTTTCGAGAACTCTTGCCACGACGGGTGAACGCGAATCTTGATTTCGTACGCGCCTATCTGGGCAGCCCGAAACTCGGCGAAGCACTGCTGGCCGACACGCGCGTTTCGCACGTGCTCTGCGGCCACAGCCATTCGCACGCGGATGTAAAAATCGGACATTTGCGGGCGGTCAATGTCGGCTCGACGTACGTTCAAAAACGGGTGATGACGTTGTCTTTGTAGGAGCGAGGCCTGCCTCGCCCGCTGAGCTAAATCGCCGAATGCGGGCGACGCAGGCGTCGCCCCTACATAAACGGCGTCAGCCGTTTTTCCGCGAAGCGCCGGCTGAGGAAATAACCCGCCACCGCGCCGCCGATGTGCGCCGCATGGCCGCCGGCGTTCTGCCAGCGGAACAGTACCGCCGCGACGCTGAGGCCGACGACGATCATGGCGAAGTTTCGCAGCTTCAGGTCGATCGGCGGGAAGGCGAGCATAACGACTTCATTCGGCGCGATCCGGGCCGCCGCAACGAGCACGCCGTAGATGCTCGCCGACGCGCCGACGAGCGGCGTGATCGTGTTCATCGACAGGACGCCGAGCAGCGACAAACCGATATGCGCCGCCGGCCCGGCCGCGCCGCAGACGAGATAAAACAGCAGGAATCGCCGCCGCCCCATGATCGATTCCACCAGCGGTCCCGCCATCAGCAGGCCGAACATGTTCAGCGCGATGTGTTCGAGATTCGCGTGCGTGAACTGGTACGTGAAGAACCGCCAGACCTGGCCGGCGATGATGGCTTTGTCGACAGAGAAATACAGAAACGAAGTGAGCATCGGCTGCCACGCCAGCACGATGTTGCCCGCCTTGTCATAACCTTCCGGCACGAATTGGCCGCTGCTCGTTGTGACGTACCGTGCGAGCCCTTTGAACAGGAACAGCTGATCGATCAGGAATACGAGAATGTTGATCACGATCAGCCAGCGCGTCACCGTTTTCCACGGCGACCGGCGAGAGAAATTGTCGAACGGTGCGAAAGGATCAGTCATGCGGCTCTCGGGGCGGATCGTACCAACAAAGAAGCAGGCCCGCCTGAGCGGGCCTGCGAAACCGTTGGCGGTTCTTTACAGGCCACTGAAGTGGGCCGTGCCTGTTATCGATTAATACTGCGGGCCGCCGGGGTTGATGTCGGTGTTCCACAACAGCACGCCGCCGGCCATGCTTTTGACGTTCTTGAAGCCCTGTTGTTTGAGCACTTGCGCGAACTGCAGGCTTCGGCCACCGCTGCGGCAGTAGACGATGACTTCTTCGTCCTCTTTGCCACGCAATTCACCGAGGCGGGCACCGAGTTGCTGCAGCGGGATGAGCGTGCCGCCGTCGATCTTGGTGATGGCCACTTCGTTGGGCAGGCGGCAGTCGATGAAGACGAAGTTGTCCTTCTTATCGAGCTTTTTCTTTAGATCACGCGGCGTGATTTCCCAGGCCGGGTCAAAGTTGTATTCCGGCGGCAGGCCGCGTTCGTCGAGTTTGGGTTTGTTCACTTCGGCTCCGTGCAGGGTGCGTTTGACTTCGGCTTGAGTTTCGGCGAGCGACTTCGGGTCAAGCGCCGGCACGCCGCAGAATTGTTCGTAATCGACCGGCTCGGTGATGGTCGGATTACTACCACAGACCGGGCATTCCTTGTCGTGGCGGATTTTGTACGTCTTGAACTCCATATCTGACGCGTTGAACGTCGTCAGCCGGCCGATGAGCGGTTTGCCGTGGCCGAGGATGATTTTAATCACCTCGTTCGCCTGCAGCGTGCCGATGATGCCCGGCAGCACGCCGAGCACGCCGCCTTCGGCACAGCTTGGGACCGAACCCGGGTCCGGCGGTTCGGGGTAGAGGCAGCGATAGCACGGCCCCTGCTCGCCGTTGTCGGGGTTGGTGCGGCTGGGATCGAAGACAGTGATCATCCCTTCGAACCGGAAAATGCTGCCGTAGATGTTCGGCTTCTTCAGCAGCACGCAGGCGTCATTGACACAGTAACGCGTCGGGAAGTTATCCGTGCCGTCGATGATGATGTCGTAGCGGGCGACGAGATCGAGCACATTGGCGGCGTTGATGATCGTCTCGTGTTCGATAATGTTGACGTCCGGGTTCAGCGCCTTCAGCCGACGACCGGCGGCCTTCACCTTCGGTTCGCCGACGCTATTGGTGTCGAACAGGATCTGCCGTTGCAGGTTGGACGGCGAAACGACGTCGATATCGACCAGGCCGATCGTGCCGACGCCGGCGGCCGCAAGATACAAGGCGATCGGGCAACCCAGGCCGCCCGCACCGATGCAGAGCACGCGGGCGTTGAGCAATTTTTTCTGCCCTTCCATGCCGACTTCCGGCAGGATCAGGTGCCGGCGGTAGCGGTTGATCTGGTCGGCGTTCAGTTGCGTGATGTGGCGGATGTCCGGGGCGTGTTCCATGGCAGTTTTCGTAGATCAGTTGATCCGTTGAACAGTTGATCGGTGACGCACGGTGAACCACTGATCAACAGATCAACGTATCAACCGATCAACATCCCGGGAAATCAGACGGTGCAGCCGCGGAAGGATCAAGTGGGAAAGCTGCGGGTGAGGCAGGGTTCCACGCTTTAGCACGTTTGCCTCGATCGAGTCGAAGCGGGCCGCAAGCTGCAGGTCAAATCGCCCAGTGACGTGGAAATCGTAGCGAGCGATTTTCCACGCGTCAACTCGACCGCCAATCTCCATTGAGCCGCGTCGCGAGCGACGCGGCTAAACAGGCAACCGAACGCCAAAATCACTTTACGACGGCGTTGCCCCCGCCAGTTGCAGGCGCAGCACCATCAGGGCCGCATCCAATTGGAGATCGGCGTTCAGAACCGCATCGACCGACTTTTTCATCTCTTCGGCCGCGGCGGGCTTGTCGCGGAGGACATCGAGTTCATTGCGGGCGTCGATAATTTTCCGCGACTGTTCCGGCGTGAGCTCGACCTTCAAATCCGGGTCGACGCCCCACTCGGTGCTGTTCTCCTCACGGTGAATGCACTTGCCGTTCGGCAGGTAGTAGTGGCTGGTAGTGAGCTTGAGGAATGCCCGCTGTTTTTCGAGCGGGAAGAGCATCTGCACGCTCCCTTTGCCGAAACTGCGTTCGCCGACGATCGTCGCGCGTTTGAGGTCGCGCAATGCGCCGCTGACGATTTCACTGGCACTGGCGGAGTATTGGTTGACCATGACGACCATCGGCAGCGTGACGTCGTCGTCGGTGGCATGGGCTTCGATGCGGCTCTCCGGGGCCATGTCGCGCAGGCTTTGCGTGCTGACGATTTTGCCCTTGGTGAGGAAGCGGTCGGCGATTTCGGTGGCCGCGGTGAGCAGGCCGCCGGGGTTGCCGCGCAGGTCGAAGATCAGCGCCTTAGCACCGTCCGCCTTGATCTGGTCAAGCGCGCGGCCAAGTCGTTGGCGGATTCCTTGGTGAAGTTGCTCAGGCGGACATAGGCGATCTTCTGGTCCGGGTCGATCGTGTAATCCCAGCCGCCGCCGGGCGTGTGGGTGAAGCCTTTGATGCTGCTGACTTTGATGGTCTGGCGGGTGATGGTGTAGTCGACGACTTTGTCATCCGGGCTGCGGACGGTGATGACGACGTTCGTCCCCGTCATGCCGGTGATCATGCGTTTGGCCTGCAGGCTGGTGATGCCCTTGGCGCTTTTGCCGTCGATGCGGGTAATGACATCGCCCGCCCGCAGGCCGGCCTTGAGGGCGGGGCTGTCTTCGATGGGGCTGATGACTTTGATCATCCCGTCGAGTTCCTGGATCTGCACGCCGATGCCGCTGAATTCGCCTTGCGTGGTGGTGCGGAATTCTTCCATATCGCTCGGCCAGATCATGCTGCTGAACGGGTCGAGCGTGCCAAACGCGCCGTCGGCGAATTCGCTGACGAGCACTTCGTCGGGCAGTTCGATCGTCTGCTTATTCGCGGTGCTGGCGAAGCTGAGAACGGTACTGAGCGTGTCCTGATCCGCCGGCCGGTCTGCGAGGCTTTTGAGTTGGTCGTCGATGAAGCTGACGAAGCTCTGGGTCTTCACCGGGTCGTTCAGGCCGGGGAACGCTTTGTCCATGCCTTGCGTGGTGGCGATGGTGCGTAGCGCCTTCAGGCCGCCGGTGAGAAGCTGGTCGTACTTGGTATCTTTGTAGTAGTTGAGCTGCGCGTCCTGGAGGGCTTCGCGCAGCATCGCCATGTGGACGCCGTTGAGTTCGGCCTTCCAGTCGGTCTTGAGGTTTTGGCTGAGTTGGTCGGAGGTTTCAGTCTTTTCTTCCGGCTGCGTGGCCGCCGCAGCGGGCTGGGTGCTGGCGACGAGGTATTTGCGGGCTTCCTTGCGGTAGTCGAGCTCTTTCTTGAGGACGTCGGCGATGACGTCTGGCGAGTACCGGCCGAGGATGCGGACGCGGCGGTACATGTCTTCGGCCGCCTTCGTCCACTTCGATTCGGTCGGCTGAAGGATGCTCAGGTTGCTATAGATGCGCCGCGCCTTGAACCACTCGCCGTCCTCGGCCGCCTTTGCGCACGAAGCCATCGAGTCGTCGCAGAGTTTCTTCACCCAATCGGACTGGACGAGGGCGGGCTTGTCCGGGCTGAGCGTGTAGCAGTCGGCCAGGCCGTCCATTGCCAGGTCGGTGTAGCCGCCTTTGACGAGGGTTTTGGTGTCGCGGACGGCGGTGTCGAACGACTTCTGCCGGTCGGCGGCGAATTTATCGCCCAGGCGGCGGTACTCGTCAATCCAGGCCGCCAGCTTGCCCTGGTCCGGCTCGACAGCGCCCGGCCGAGGCGGACTGCAGCTTCAATCGCTGTGGCACCGCCTGCCAGTCGCCACTGCGCATCGCGTCCAACAGCGGCGACGGCAATGTCGTCGGGCCGGCGGCGAACAAGGGATTGGCGAACAAAACCACCGAAGCCACGGCGGACGACACAGCAGACGCGACCCACTTGTTCATGAAATTGATTCCTGCAAGAACAGCAGAATGAAGGAGTTAGGAGTTAGGAGCTAGGAGTTTGGAGAAAAAAAACGATGCCCGTCTTTCTCCTAGCTCCTAACTTCTAGCTTCTAGCTCCTCCCACAGACCGACGCCGTATGGTAGCCTTGCCGGTTTTCGACACAATCTTAAAATGCCGACGACGCTCGAAACCTTACGCGACGCTTTCGCCCACGCCATCCGCGGGCTTTCTGTTGACTTATACGACGTCGAACCGGCCGTGGTTCCATCCGGAAACCCACAATTCGGCGACTACCAGTGCAATGCCGCCATGGCGCTGGCCAAAAAGCTTGGCAAGAAGCCCCGCGACGTCGCGCAAGCCCTTGTCAGTGCTATCGGCAATCTGAACGGGGCGGCCGAGAAGATCGACATCGCCGGGCCGGGATTTATTAACATCACGCTCTCCCAGACGTGGCTGGCGAGCAAACTGAACGAAACCGCCGCCGACAAACGCCTCGGCGTCCCGCTTGCGCCTTCGCCGAGCACGGTCGTCGTCGACTATTCCGGGCCGAACGTCGCCAAGCAGATGCACGTCGGCCACCTGCGAAGCACCATCATCGGCGATGCCATCGCGCGGGTGTTGGCGTTTCAAGGAAACAACGTCATCGCCCAGAACCATATTGGTGACTGGGGAACGCAGTTCGGAATGCTGATCGCGTTCATTCAAGCAGCGATGGATGACATCCGAGTTGTTGGCGCAGGCCAAGACGTAGCGGTTTCCAAACTGGACCATCCGCTTCCCGACAACACTCAAGATTCGGCACTCTTGTTCCTGCCACGTGATGATTCTGCTGCCGACTCGCCTCTCGCAAAGGCATCGATCGGCATCGGTGATCTCGACGCCTTCTATAAACAGGCGCGGAAAAAATTCGATAGCGACGCCGATTTCGCCGACAAAGCACGCGCAACGGTCGTGAAACTCCAAGCCGGAGATTCCGAAGCCGCGGGTTGGTGGCAGACAATCGTTGATGAAAGCCGTCGACACTTTCAACCGATCTACGACACCCTCGGCGTCAAATTAACCCAAGCCAACGAACGCGGGGAATCGTTCTATAACCCGATGCTGCCGGGTAACGTGGCCGACCTGAAAGCGGCAGGCGTTGCGACCGAAAGTGACGGCGCGATTGTCGCTTTCACGCCGGGCATCGAAGCCCCGCTGATTCTTGAAAAAACCGGCGGCGGCTACGGCTACGGCACGACCGACGTCTCCGCCATCCGGTACCGTGTCGGCACCCTTCACGCCGACCGAATCATCTATTTCGTCGGCACACCGCAGGCCCAGCACTTCAAACAGGTCTTCGACGTCGCCCGGCGCGCCAGCTGGGCAGGCAACGCGATCCTCGAACACGCCGCTTTCGGGAGCGTGCTCGGGAGTGACGGAAAAATGTTCAAAGCCCGCTCCGGCGAGTCGGTCAAGCTGGCCGACTTGCTGACCGAGGCAGAAGAGCGTGCTTTGGCCGTGGTCGCGGCAAAAAATCCGGACTTGCCGACCGATCAGCAAAAGAAGATCGCCCATGCGGTCGGCATCGGTGCCGTCAAGTACGCCGATCTGTCAAAAGACCGTATCGGCGATTACACGTTCGATTTTGACACCATGCTCTCGATGGAAGGCAACACCGCCCCGTACCTGCAGTACGCGCACGCCCGCATTCGGTCGATGTTCCGCAAGGCCGGTGATTACAATGCCAAAGCGGCCGTCGATCCGCAGACGCCCGAAGAGCTCACCCTCGCCAAGCACATTCTGCGACTCGGCGAAACAGTCGACAGCGTCGCCCGCGACCTCAAGCCGCACGTGCTCTGCCAGTACCTGTATGAACTGGCGACCAAGTTCAGCGGCTTCTACGAGAAGTGCCCGGTCCTCAAAAGCGACGAGCCGACCCGCAGCAGCCGCCTGGCGCTCTGCGACCTCACCGCCCGCACGCTGGCGCTGGGGCTGGATTTGCTCGGCATCGAACACCCTGAGCAAATGTGAGTCGTTACGCCGACGCGACGGCGACGATGCTTTCCGCCGAGCGGACGTCTTCCACGCCGACTTCGCTGTGGTGTTTGACCTTCCCGTCCGGGCCGATCACCACGGTGCCGCGTTTGGCACAGTTGAACGGCTCGACGCCGCTGAACATGTCGTAGGCCTTGGTCATCTCACGGCTGGTGTCGGCGAGCAGGTCGTATGGGATGTCGTACTGCTTCTTGAACGCCGCGTGGACGAAGGAATGGTCGCAATTGACGCCGAAGACGACGGTATTAGCGTCGGGCGTATTTTGCCGATCGCCGGTCCCCACCCGCAATGCTCGGCCGTGCAGACGGGCGAAAAATCCATCGGGTAAAACAGCAGCACCACCGTCTTCCCGCGAAAATCACTGAGCTTCACTTTTTTGAGGTTCTGGTCCATCAGTTCGAAATCCGGGGCAATGTCGCCGACGTTCAGGGGCATGAAAATCCTTAGTGGGCAGGTGGCGGTGGGCAGTGTGCGGGAAAAACGGCAATTCGTCTATCGGCCGATTCGTCCGCCTCTGCCCACTGCCCACCGCCCCCTGCCCACTCTATACTCCCGCTATGAAATTCGGCCGGATCAAGCGCATGCACGGCCGGGTGGCCGGGCTGGACGGGATCCTCGACAAGATCGTCCGCGACTGCCCGCATGTCAGCCGCATCGTGCCGGGCGCATCAAGGTCCGCCGCGGCAAGGGCGACCGCGCGTTCAAAGTCCAATACACCGCCGACCAGCGCGGCGACAGCACCGGCCTCAAGTGCCAATACCTCGGCCCCGGGACGGTGCAGGAAGTCTTCCTCATCTGCACCGACGCCGCCGCGGCTAGGCAATGGTTGATCGATAGCGGCATCGCGACGGGGCCTGATTCCAATGACGAATGACCCCGCCGCCATCGCCCTGCGTCTACGGAACGGCGAAGTCATCGCGATCCCGACGGAAACCGTCTACGGCCTGGCCGCCGACGCCACCAACGCCGCCGCCGTCGCGAAAATCTTCGCGCTCAAAGGCCGGCCGTCGTCGAATCCGCTCATCGTCCATGTGGCAGACGTTGCGCGTGCCAAACGCTTCGCCACTGACTGGCCCGAGGCGGCGGAAATACTCGCGAAGGCGTTCTGGCCGGGGCCATTGACGATCGTCGTGAAGCGAAAGCCGATCGTCGCTGACGCCGTGACGGCGGGCGGCGACACCGTCGGTTTACGGGTACCGAACCACCCGCTGACGCTTCAAATCCTCGACGCCTTCGACGGCGGCCTGGCGGCGCCGAGCGCGAACCGCTCGAACTACGTCTCGCCGACATCCGCCAAGCACGTCCGCGACGAGTTTGGCGAGCAAGTCGACGTCATCGACGGCGGGCCGTGCGCGTTCGGCATTGAATCGACGGTCATCGACGTCAGCACCGGCGATTGGCGAATCCTCCGCCCCGGCAGCATCAGCACCGAACAGATCGCGGCGACTCTTCTCCCACTCCCCTTGAGGGAGGGGGTTGGGGGGAGGGGTTCACGAGGCACTTTGTCGGTCACTGCCGGGGACGATGGCGCGGAGAACCCCTCACCCCAGCCCTCTCCCTCAAGGGGAGAGGGAGCCGGAGAAGCCCTCCGTTCGCCGGGGCAGCTCAGTATTCATTACTCGCCGAAGACGCCGGCGTATCGGTTCGAACCCACGCAGCGTCCGCTGCTCGACCTCAGCAACGCCGCGATCATCGAGCCAACGCTCGATCCGGAAACGTACGCCCGCAATCTCTATGCCCGCCTGCGACTGCTCGATTCGCAAGGGCTGGACGCGATATACGTCGAACTCCCGCCCGACACGCCGGCGTGGCACGCGGTGCGGGACCGTCTGCTGGCGCCACGCGGCCGCTACCATCAAACCCATGAACCACGACCGAATCGCCATCACAGACCAGCCGCTCAGCGCCGCCGAGGCGATCGCTTTCGTTGCCGACGAAACCGCCGGCGGCATCGACATTTTCCTCGGCACCACCCGCGCCGAAAAACGGCCCGACGGTGCCGACCTCGTCGCGCTCGATTACGAAGCCTACGCCGACCTCGCGCACAAGCAGTTCTCGGGCCTCGTCGCCACCGCCCGCACGAAATGGCCGATCGTTAAATGCGTGCTCCTGCACCGCACCGGCCGCGTGGCGCTGGCGGAGCCGAGCGTGATCATCGCCGTCAGCACGCCGCACCGGGCGGCGTCATTTGAGGCGTGCCGCTGGCTGATCGATTCGCTCAAGCAAGTCGCCGCCGTCTGGAAGCAGGAAGTCTGGACCGACGGGAAAAAGACTTGGGTGGAAGGAACGGAAGTGCAGGCGTGAGGGTAGGAGGGGAAGAGGCGTGAGGAAAAATCATTCCCTTACGCCTCACGCCTCTTCCCCTCTCACCCTTTCCTCCGCCCCCGCTTCCGCCTACTCTCCGCGAACATGCACGCGCTCGTTTTATCGCTCTTCTGGCTCGCCCTTTCGACGTGGTTTGGCTGCGTGCTGTTGAGTGCGATCGTGCCGCCGATCATTCTGCGGGTGACGCGCACCGCCGACCCGACATTGCCGCGGGTGTTGAGCGTGAACCTCGATCAGCAACACAGCACGCTGCTGGCCAGCCAGATCGTCGGCGAGTTGCTGTCGACGCTGTTCAAACTGGAAGGCGTGTGCGCCATCGCCCTCTTGCCGGCGCTTGTCGGGCAATGGTTCATCATCGACCGGCAAGGGCTGAACCTGCTGCTGCCGATCCTCGTCAGCGGCTTGTACGTCGGCTCGGTGGCGTGCCTGCTGTACGGCTGGCATGTCGTTTGGCCGAAGGTGTTGGCGCACCGCACGAAGTACATTGAGAACGCCGACGACGTGGATGTCGCCAACGCCGAGCTGGACCAGTTCGATCTCTACAGCCACCAGATGTCGGCCGTGGTGCGGAACCTGCTGTTCGCGTTGATGGGCATGATTCTGTTCGCGGCGAACTTCGTGCCCGCGGGGCAATCGCTGATCACGCAGTAAAACGGCTATAATCCGCCACGCATGCCCAAAGCCGAACCGAAGCGTGTCACCGTCCGCCGGGAGCGGGTGAACGCCATTTTGCCGATCCTCAAGAGCGAATATCCCGACGCGCATTGCTCGTTGGATTTCGCGACGCCGCTGGAACTGCTGGTGGCCACGATCCTTTCCGCGCAATGCACGGACGAGCGGGTGAATATCGTCACAAAAGACCTCTTCAAGCGGTTCAAAACCGCGAAGGATTACGCCGACGCCACGCAGGAAGAAATCGAAGGCTACATCAAAACGGCCGGCTTCTTCCGGGCCAAGGCGAAGAACATTCGCGAAATGGCGATCGCACTCGTCGAGCGACACAACGGCGAAGTGCCCAAGACGATGGACGAACTCCACGCGCTCGCCGGCGTTGGCCGGAAGACGGCCAATGTGGTGCTGGGCAACGCGTTCGGCATTAACGTCGGCGTCACCGTCGACACGCACGTGACCCGCCTGAGCAATCGCCTTGGTCTGACGGGCCACGAAAGTGACGCGGTGAAAATCGAGCAGGATTTGATGCCGATCGTGCCGCAGGAAGATTGGGCTTTGGTCGCACCTGCTGATCTACCACGGCCGGCGAATCTGCACGGCACGCAAGGCACTTTGCGAAGCCTGCAAGCTGCTGCCTTACTGCCCCACTGGGCCGAAGATCATGCTGGGAAACGCCGAGGACGCGGCGGCGAAAACGGTGAAGAAGCGGAAGAAGTAGTCATCAGTCACCCGAACCTTCATGTCGCCACGCTGCAGCGCAGCTGCTGGTCAATTCGACGCAGACGACTCAATCAGCAGCTGCGCTGCAGCGTGGCGACATGAAGAAATTCATCCCTTAAACGACCCGCTCTTCTTGCTGCCGCCCCGGCCTTTGCTTTTGGGTTTCCAGATTTTGGGTTTGTCGTCTTCAACGACGTTGCCGGACTTGCCGCCGCTTTTCATCATCGGGGCGCCCTTCAGTTCCTGCACCTTGTCGCGCAGCTGGGCGGCCCGTTCGAATTCCATGTTCTGGGCGGCTTCGAGCATCTCCTGTTCGAGCATTTGAATCAGCTCGGTCTGATCCATTTCGTTGACACTCGCGCCGAGTGTTTCCTGGACCGTTTTGCGGGCCTTCACTTCGGCTTCGATGCTGGCGCGGATGGCTTTCTTGACGGTCGCCGGCGTGATGCCGTGCTCTTTGTTGTAGGCGATCTGCTTGGCGCGGCGGCGGTCGGTTTCGTCGATCGCGTCCTGCATCGCCGGCGTGACGGTGTCGGCGTACATGATGACCTTGCTGTCGGCGTTCCGGGCGGCTCGGCCGATGGTCTGGATCAGACTCGTTTCACTCCGCAGGAAGCCGGCCTTGTCGGCGTCCAGAATGCAGACGAGCGCGACCTCGGGCAAGTCCAGGCCTTCACGCAGCAGGTTGATGCCGATAAGCACGTCGAACTCGCCTTTGCGAAGATCGGTGAGGATTTCGACGCGTTCGATCGTCTGGATTTCGCTGTGCAGGTACCGGCACTTGATGCCGGCCTCCTGAATGTAGGCCGAGAGGTCTTCCGCCAGGCGTTTGGTGAGCGCAGTGACGAGCACGCGTTGGCCACGTTCGACGACCTTTTTGACTTCTTCCAGCAGGTGCGGAACCTGGCCTTGCGCGCCGTGAATCTCGATGACCGGATCGAGCAGGCCTGTCGGGCGAATCACCTGTTCGACGACTTCGCCCTTGGTTTTTTCCAATTCGTATTTGCCAGGCGTGGCACTGACGAAGACGACCTGTTTCCAGACGTCTTCGAACTCGTGAAAGCGTAGCGGGCGGTTGTCGAACGCGCTCGGCAGACGGAAGCCGTGGTCGACGAGCGTTTCCTTTCGCATGCGGTCGCCGTTGAACATCGCGCCGATCTGCGGAATGGTGACGTGGCTTTCGTCGATCAGCAGCAGGAAGTCTTCGGGGAAATAGTCGATGAGCGTCCAAGGCTTGGTGCCCGGCGGCCGGCCGTCGAGGTGGCGGCTGTAGTTCTCAATGCCACTGCAAAAGCCGACTTCCTGAATGAGTTCGAGGTCGTACTTCGTGCGGGCGAGCAGCCGTTGGGCTTCGAGCAGTTTACCCTGGCTGCGCAGGTGCATCACCTGCGTGTCGAGTTCCTGCTTGATGCTCTCGATGGCACCGGCGACTTTTTCTTCCGGCATCACGTAGTGGACGGCCGGGTAGATGAAGATCTGCTCGTGGCTTTCCAGGATTTCGCCGGTGAGCGGGTTGATGGTGTCGAGGCTGGTGATTTCGTCGCCGAAGAATTCGATGCGGTACGCGAATTCCTCGCTGCTCGGCCGCAGTTCCAGCACATCGCCGCGGACGCGCATCGCGCCGCGTTTGAAGTCGATGTCGTTGCGCTGGTATTGCAGATCGAGCAGCCGCTTGATGAGGTCGTCGCGTTCCTGCGGCGTGTCTTTTGAAATTCTAACGACACTCGCCTTATACATTTCCGGCGAACCCAGGCCGAAGATGCAGGAGACGCTGGCGACAATGATCACGTCATCCCGGCTGACCAGGTTGCTGGTGGCAGCGAGTCGCAGACGGTCGAGGTCGTCATTCCGACTGGCGTCTTTCTCGATGTAGATGTCTCGCTGCGGGATGTACGCTTCCGGCTGGTAGTAGTCGTAATAGCTGACGAAAAAGCCGACCGCGTTGTGCGGGAACAGTTCTTTCATTTCCTCGTAAAGCTGGGCGGCGAGCGTTTTGTTGTGGCTGATGATGAGCGTGGGCTTTTTCACCTGCATGATGGTGTGCGCCATCGTGAAGGTTTTTCCCGTGCCGGTCGCGCCCATGAGGGCCTGAAATCGTTTGCCGCTCCCGATGCCTTCCACGAGTTGCTTGATGGCGGTGGGTTGGTCGCCCGAGGGCTTGAACGGCGAGACGACTTCGAAGGCAGGCATGCCTCTACTTTAGGGTGCCGTTCGGGATTTGTCAGCCATTATTTGTGAAGTCGGTGCGGTGGTCGGGAAAATCAGGAACGGGCGAAGCTGCGCGACGGTTGACACGCCAAAGCCGCTCACTTTGAGCAGATCATCGGGGTTTCGGTACGGGATTTCGTGCGGATCGCGTTGCCTGACGCGGTCTCGCCGGGCGACGATGGCGGCGGCGCGTTTCGCGCCCAGGCCGGGCAAGGCGGCCAAGTCGGCGGCGGAGGCGGTGTTCGGGTCGAGCTTGTCCGCCAGCGTCGCCGCCAGATCGCCTTCCGCGGGCTGCGGGTCGGCGATGTACACCGGATTCGTCCAGTAGCGGTAGCCGGCGTACACCAGCAGACAGCCGAGGATCAGCACGAGGGCGCGGCGTTGCGGCGCGGTGAAACTAAGCTGCTCGGCAAGGGTGGGCGGCTTGGGCGGGGTTGCATCGGCGGATTGTTCGGCCGGCGCGTCCCCCGCCATCGCTTACGCCTTCCTCGGTCGGCCGAGGGATTCGCGCAGCGCCTGCGATACCGTCAAGACCGGCTTCGGCTGGAGCATGTCCGTCAGCAGGCCGCCGCCGGGCAGCGTCGAGGAAATATCCGACAGGTTCGACCAGCAGACGTTTTCGATGTACGGCTTGCTCAGGGCGATCTTGGAAAACTCGTCCAGCCACGTCGCCTGGCTGGTCGGCGACCACGGCCCGTGCCAGCCGCCCGCTTCGGGCAGGGCGCGGTCCGGCACGCCGACGCCGGTGATGAAGACCGGCTTCCCGAGCGTGCTGAAGCGATCGAGCATGCCGCTGAGCTGGAACAGGTCGCGCGTGAACTGGCCGCGACGCGTGCCGCCCATGTCGAATTCCATGCTGAACGCGTCGAACTGAATGCCCGCCTGGGCGACCATTTCCGCATACATCATCGGCGGCACGGTCGGGTGCGGGTGCGTATGGTACTCGCCGAACGGCTGCTTGATCGTCACGATCGTGCGGGCGTTACTCGTGATCGTCCGCACCTGCTGCACGAGCACGCGGGTGAGTTCGATCATCTGTTCGAACGACAGCGTCAGCGACAAGGCCGCGTGCAAACCGGCGACGACGTTCCAAGCCGTGATCGCTCGGCGATAACGGCTGACGACGCGACGCGTGAAGTCGTACGCCAGGTCGCGCATCGTCTCGAAATCGTGTTCCCAGATGAACAGCCAGTCCGGCACGTCATCGCCGGAGAGATCGATCAACGGGCCGGCGATCATCAGCACCCGCTTGCGGGCAAGGGCCTCGACCCATTCGTCCAGCTGCTGCGTGACGAAGCTGTCTTCCGTCGGCTGGAGCAGCTTCCAGCTCATCGGCAGGACGACGAAGTCGCAGAGTTCGCAGACGAGGTCGCGATACCGTTGGTTCTGGATCGTCCAGTCGACGCGGCAGCCGAACAGGTGCCGGGGCATCGCGTTGGCGGCTTTACGGCGGTTCAGCAACAGGTCGGCGTGGAACTTGGCGAGCTCTTCGGACAAGTCCAGCGACACAGCCATCGACCGGTCCGCCAGCTTCGCCGCCGTGCCGGGCTCGTCGAGGTGCGCCAGCGCCTGGGCGAACAGGCCCTGGGCTTCTTTGAACTGGGCCTGGAAGCGTTCGGTCTTGGGGAAGTCGAACAGGTTCCAGTCTTCCTGCTTCTGGACGATCTTCATCAGCCGAAAGCGGGCGAGTTCGACATTCAGAATATACGGCTTGTTCCGTTGCGGCAGGCGCGTCGTCTCGAGGACGTAAGAGCCCTTGGCCCCCATGTCCCACAGCAGCGCCACGGCGGATGCGTGCTCCTCATTCCGGGTGACGATCAGGTGTTCGTCACGAAACGCCACCGCCCCCGGCCACGGAATGCTTTCCGGGCCGAGCGCCATGGCATTGATGGGCGTGTACTGCCGTACCCGCTCGCCGTCTCTGTAGATCTCAAATCGCAACACCATGAAGCACGGGGCAGTGTAGCATTTTGCGGGCGGGGGGCCAAAAGTTGGAAGCGAGTGTTGAGTGTGGAATGTCGAGCGCCGAATGAGAATGCGATTATCGGACGTGATTTTCATTCGACATTCGACATGCGTCACTCGTCATTTTTCGTTTACTCTTGCAGCATCGAACCACCCCCGTCCACCCTCCCACTTTACGTCGACCTCGACGGCACGCTCATCCGCGGCGACACCACGCAGATCTCCGCGCTCGCCCTGCTCCGCAAAAACCCGTGGCAATTGTTCCGGGCGGCGCTGGCGATGAAAGACGGCCGGGCGGCGGCGAAGCAGATCATCGCCGACCACCAGCCGCTCGACGCCGCCAGCCTGCCCTACCGGCCGGAGGTGATCGAGTACGTCAAACGAGCCAAAGCGCATGGCCGACGCGTGGTGCTGGCGACCGGTGCTGAGAAGCGCTACGGCGACGCCGTCGCCGCTCACCTCGGTCTGTTCGATGACGTCTTCGGTTCTGAGCATGGCGTGAACCTCACGTCGTCCAACAAGCTCGCCGCAATGATCAAAGACGGCGGCGACGCATTCGAATACCTCGGCGACTCCCACGCCGACGCCAAGATCTTCGACGTCAGCACCGTCAGCGGCTGGGTCGGCGTCAAAAACATCAAACGGACCGACGCCAACACCAAAGGCCTCTACCGGCTCTGCACCGATCCGGTGAACACGCCGGCCGGCATCCTCAAACTGGTTCGGCCGCACCAGTGGACCAAAAACCTCCTCGTCTTCCTGCCGCTTCTGACCGCACACAAACTCTGGGAAGGCCCGGCTTTCACCCACACGCTGCTGGCGACCATCGCCCTCTGCTTCATCGCCAGCGCCTGCTACGTGCTGAACGATGCGCTGGACATCACGGCCGACCAGGCGCATCCGAAGAAAAAGCTTCGGCCGCTGGCGAACGGCGAAGTGACGACCGTCTTCGCCGGCGTCCTTTTCGCCGCCCTTCTGATCGCCGGCCTGTTGCTGGGTGCGATGGCGTCGGGAAAAGCGTTCGGCGCCCTGCTCGTCTACCTCGGCCTGAACCTCGCTTACAACCTCTTCCTCAAACGCCGACTGCTCGTCGATGTCCTCGCCCTGGCCGGCCTGTACGCGTGGCGGCCGGTGATCGGCGGCGTGGCGGCGGGCGTCTGGCTGAGCGAATCGCTCGTCATCTTCTGCGCCTTCTTCTTCGCGAGTCTGTCACTCCTGAAACGGTTCACGGAACTCAAGCCCCACGCCGACGCCGGCAAAATGCTCGACCTGCCCGGCCGGGGCTACCAGCCGCAGGACCTGCCCGTCGTCCAAACCGTCGGCCTGATCTGCGGCATCGCGGCGGTGCTGGTGATGGCGCTTTATGTCGACAACCCACTCGTCCGTCAGCTCTACACCGAGCCGCGCTGGCTCTGGCTGTGGTGCCCGCTGATAGGGTACTGGGTGGTGCGGGCGTGGCTGCTGGCGAATCGGGGCGGGTTGCATCATGATCCTGTCGTCTTCGCGTTCACCGACACGCGGAGCTATGCCGTGATTGTCAGCATGCTGATTGCCGCCTGGCTTGCCGGGCCGAAGGGATTGCCTTGAGCGACGCCGTGATTCTCCAGACCGCCCTCCCGTTCCCCGTTCGTCATGGCAAAGTGCGTGACGTGTACGACGTCGGCGAACACCTGCTGCTGGTCGCCACCGACCGCATCAGCGCCTACGACGTCATCATGCCCAACGGCATCCCGGGGAAGGGCAAGATTCTGACGCAGCTCAGCCTGTTCTGGTTCGACCGCACGAAACACCTCGTGCCGAACCATCTGGTCGCGACCGACGTCACCGACTTCCCCAAACCCCTGCGAGCCTTCGGTGACCAGCTTGCCGGCCGCAGCGTGCTGGTGAAGAAAACGAAGGTCGTCCCCGTCGAATGCGTCGCCCGCGGCTACCTCGCCGGCAGCGGCTTCGCGGAATATCGCGAGCACGGCACGCTCGCGGGCGTCAAACTCCTCCGCGGCCTCAAGCAGGCCGACCGCCTGCCGACGCCGCAGTACACGCCCGCCACCAAGGCCGAGCAGGGGCACGACGAAAACATCACGGTCGAGCAACTCACCCAACAAGTCGGCCCGGAGTTGGCGAACAAGCTGAAAGACCTCACGCTGTCGATCTATTCAACCGCCGCCGAGTACGCCGAGACGCGCGGCGTGATCCTCGCCGACACCAAGTTTGAGTTCGGCCATCTCCCCAGCGGCGAGCTGATCATCATCGACGAAATGCTCACCCCCGACAGCAGCCGCTTCTGGCCCAAAGCCGGCTACGCGCCCGGCAAAGAGCCGCCGAGCTTCGATAAGCAATTCGTCCGCGACTGGCTGACCGGCCAGCCTTGGAACAAACAGCCGCCCGCCCCGGAACTGCCGCCCGAAGTCGTCGCCGGCACCCGCAAACGGTACATCGAAGCGTTCGAAACGCTCACCGGCAAAACGTGGAAAGACTGACGCGGACAGTCCTTAAGTCATTGGTCCTTAGTCATTAAGTGAAGACAAATGATGCTTCTTCCTAATGACTAAGGACCAATGACTTAAGGACTCATTTTACAGCCCCTTGAGCACCTTTTTCACCGCCGGCGTAATGTCTTTCCACTTGGCGGCCGGCGTCTTGTTCACGGTCACGAAGTCGTTCAGCAGCAACACACTCGCCACCCCGTCGATTTCGAATAGTTTGCCCGCGATCGGGTGATCCCGGCCCGCCTCGGCGTTAAAAAAGCTGATCGGCTTGTCCGAAATCGGCCCGTCGAGGCTGTATTTCAGTGCGTTCGGGTTCGGCGTCGGGTGGGCATCGGTGACACGGAAAGGCATGAGCGGATAATAAATCCACAGCCTCCAGATGTCGCAGGCTCCGCCTGGTATCACACGATTATTTCGGTTCATCGCGAACCGAAATCCCCAGAAACACCCCAGTTGGCCTTTGGCGGCCTGGGATTTTTGTATGGCAGGGGCGACTGAGAACGGTCGGCCCGTATTCGCCGGCCGCGACCAGGATGCTCGAGCCCCCGCCGTCGAGTTCGATCGCTTCGCTCGCACCAAGCTTCGCTAAATATCCCGCGAGATCGCCGAGCGTCAGTCCGTTGCTATAACCCGGCTGTTTGCCATCGACGACGACCAACCAGAGCTTGGAATGATCGGCATTCATGGCGATGGCGGTGCGTGGGTACGGCAGGTCATCCTGCCGAAGCGCGACGGCCCCGGCTCTTAGCAGCCATTGCCGGCCCGAAATCGCCTGCCTCGCCTGGGGCGGCAACTCGCCGAAACCGATCGTACCATCCGCTTCCTGCCAGGCCGACGGCCAATCCGCTTTCGGCCTGCCGTAACGAACGCCTTCGTTCACCACCGGGCCGATCGCTTCAACCGAATCGCCGACATGTGGGTAAGAATCAAACACCCAATTGTCATAGAACGGCGTGAAAAAGTTGGCGTTGATCAGCACCGTGCTTGCGAAATGTTGCGATACCGGCGTGGCCAGTTCAGCCCGACAGCGTCGGCCGTCCGCTGTATCAATCGGGGCCGAAACACTCCAGACCGCCCGGTGCGGCTGGTCGATCTCGACAATGTGGAGCACGGCTAAGTCCGGCTGCTGCAG
The DNA here is from genome assembly GCA_049840775.1 of Tepidisphaeraceae bacterium. Lineage (GTDB taxonomy): Bacteria > Planctomycetota > Phycisphaerae > Tepidisphaerales > Tepidisphaeraceae > RYN-431. The sequence continues at coordinate 678,704 of JASGJJ010000005.1, read as the reverse complement.
CACATCACGCCGGTAAACCACTCCCCGCGCGAGCGTTTTGCTGATCGCAGTCGGCTGCCCCGCCACCCACCGAAAGGCCAGATATCCACCCAGACCGCCAATCGGCAACGAGATGAGACAGAGAATCGCCCCTAACACCCGCATAGCCCAGTGCTGACGCCGCCAAGTCAGGACGGCAACCAAGAGGAGTGCCAAGGCGATCCCGAAACAGGTCCAGAGCGTGGTAATCATGCGGATTTTGTTCACCTGCCGAAAGCGGCTTTGACAGCTTATCGCCCTGCCGCTATATTGCGTGGCTCGCCTCGTCGGGCCAGCCCGGCGGGTGCCTGTATTGGATCGATCAAAGGATAGCAATGAGCACGTATCTCGCCAAAAAGGGTGAACTCGCCGCGAAGTGGCATGTCGTTGACGCCAAGGGCCAAGTCCTCGGCCGTCTGGCTGCGAAGCTGGCCGTGATTGCCCAGGGCAAGCACAAGCCGACTTACACCCCGCACACCGAGTGTGGCGATTTCGTGATCGTCCTGAACGCCGACAAGGTCGTCGTCACCGGCAAGAAGGCCGACGTGATCGAATACGACACCTACAGCAAGTACCCCGGCGGCCGCCGTGTCTACTCATACAAAGACATGAACGCCAAGCACCCGGAACGCGTGCTGCAACTGGCCGTCAAGCGGATGCTGCCGAAGAACAAGATCGGCCGCAACATGCTGCTGAAGGTCAAGATCTATTCCGGCGACGTGCACCCGCACGCCGCCCAGCAGCCGACCGCCCTGGCCGTATAAATTTTTCTGATTCAACCTTTTACGGATTTATAAGTGAGCCACCCTGCATTCGGGGTGCATCCACTGGAGCTGAAGATGAGTGACACTGCCACCGAAACCGCGCCGAAGGAAAAGAAGTCGTTCGTATGGGGCACCGGCCGTCGTAAGACCGCCATCGCCCGCGTTCGCATCGCCCCGGGCAGCGGCAAGATCGAAATCAACGGTCGTGAACTGAACGACTACCTCACCAACGAGCGCGACCGCAAGGGCATCTTCGGCCCGCTCGAAGTGACGAACACCGGCGGCAAGCTGGACATCTTCATCTCCGCGCTCGGCGGCGGCCCGACGGGCCAGGCCGGCGCGATGGTCCTCGGCATCGCCCGTGCGATCGCCAAGTACGACCCGAACCTCGAAGTCGCCCTTCGTAACGGCGGCTTCCTCACTCGCGACAGCCGCATGAAGGAACGTAAAAAGTACGGCCAACGCGGTGCCCGTCGTCGCTTCCAGTTCTCGAAGCGTTAATCGAATTAATTCGGATTTATCCGACAATTCAAAGCCTTGGCTGCCCCGCAGCCAAGGCTTTTTCGTTTGCGTAACTTCGCTCAATTTAACCACTTGGAATTCCCTAGCGGATCACTCCGCGATCGTCGCCGTGGACCAACAATCGTGGCCTTGAAATTCCGAATGGGTGATGTGTACGCTATGGCACGTCTGTTCTACCGAGCAGGCACACCCGGTGTTCGGGTGCAGTGCATGTCTTCGTGAGGGGAAAAGGAACAGCAGTCATTGTCTCCCGTGCGGTGCTCGGACCCGGCGGGAAACGTTCAGGCCGCTCACGCTAAGAACGTGCAGCGGCCAAGGATGTCGTATGGTCGGTTCGAAACTCCTTTCGGGCCTTGGCCGGTCAGTGCTTTGCGAGAGCCTTGAATCTCGCCAATTGTTCAACCAGACAGCCCCGCTCGACCCGAAATTCGGCGGCGACGGGCTCGTCACCACCTCGTTCGGGGGCGGCAACGAACGCGCGTTCGCCGCCGTCGCCCAGACGGACGGTAAATTCTTCGTCACCGGGAAAACGGAATTCACCGGTGCGAACTCCGAACGCAGCGTCTTCGCCCGCTATCTGCCGGACGGGTCGCTGAACAAAACCTTCAGCGGCGACGGCAAACTCGTGCTCAGCGCAGACCAGGCCGCGAAATTCGGGCTCGTCTCCGGCGCGTATCAACTCCCGAGCGGAAGCTATCTGCTCTCGGCGTCGAACGGCGTCTTCCGAATGAAGCCGGACGGCACGATCGACAGCGGCTTCGGCACGAACGGCAAAGTCGATGTCGGCGCCGCCCAGATTCGCATCAACAGCGACGGCTCGTTCCGTACCTACTCCTACGACGGCCAATACAACACGCCGGCGCTCTGGAACTCACAGGGGAAAATCGTCGGCACGTACGGCACCAAAACCTACGGGCGGCCGATCCTGCTCGATGACGGCAACGTGTTGATCGTCGGCTACGACCAGCGCCTCACGCTCTACACCGCCGACATGAAGAAGGTGAAGTCCTTCGGCATTTCCGGCGACACCTACCTGCAAGGCGTGTTCGACAAATTCCTCCGCGACGGCCGAGCCTGGTATGACACGAACGGCAACAAGCTCAGCTATTTGCCGGCCGTGAATATCACCACCTTCAGCAAAACCCGCGACGGCGGCTACCTCGTCTCGGCCACAATTTATGGCCAGTCCGACAAACACGTCGCGAGCTATCTGAATACCGGTGTCGTAACTTTCGTCACCGTAAAGCTCGACGCCGCGGGCAACTACGTCGGGTTCATCGATAAGACCAACGCCTACGGCTACTCGACCGACAACCGCACCACCGTCGATTACCGCCCGAACCCCGGACAGTTTGCCGGCAATCTGCTGTTCGGTGTCGGCGACGGCATCCACTTTGAAGCCCAGTACGTCGACGGCCAATTCATCCAGGGCGGCTCGGCCGATGCGGTGAAAACGCCGTCCGGTGCCTACGTGATGTTCGGCAGCACGATCACGCAATCGACTTCCGCAAACGGCGGCCAATTCACCATTGCATTGACGAAGAAAGTGACGCAAAGCATCAGCGGCACGCTCTTCAACGACAACAACCGCAATGGCGTCTACGACGCCGGTGACACCCTGAACCCCGGGCGAACCGTTTATATCGACGAGAACGACAATGAAAAACTCGACGTCGGCGAGCCGACCGTTCTCACCGATGCGAACGGCAAGTACACGTTTACGAACCTCGGCGTCGGCGAGTTCCACATCCGCCGCGTGTTCCCGGACAGCACGTACTACTACACTAGCAACTACTACAAAATCTTCCTGACGACCGGCATCGACGGGACGGTCGATCTCGGCTCGTACAACACCAAGCTGTTGAAAGATTCGTAATAACTGATCCGCAGCCGCGTCACCGCGAAGCTGCGGATCACAAAGCTGATTGAAACCTGTAGCCGGCGGCGTTCGCGTCCGCCGGCTACACTTTTTTTCATCGCCGCTACAGTAATTCTCGTGCACGCGCTGCTTTCAATTGTCCTTTTCGTGGCCGGCGGTATCACGCTGGGGTTGGTCGGCCTGGGGGCCGGTCGATTGGTTCGGCCGAAGAATCCGCACCCCGAAAAGGCCGAGGCGTACGAATGCGGCGAACTGCCGATCGGCAGCGCGCAAGTGCAGTTTGATCTACGCTTCTACATCGTCGCGCTGATTTACCTCGTTTTCGCCGTGGAAGTCGTGCTGTTTTACCCCTGGGCCGTGGCGTACGGCTCGGCGGACTCGACCAGCGAGCCGTTCACCGTTCGCGCCGTGGCGTTGGTCGACATGCTGATTTTCTTCGGCCTGATCGTCGTCGGCTTCGCGTACCTTTGGCGTTTCGGCTACCTCGACTGGATTCGCTCCGAGACCGGCCCGCGCCAATGAACACCCGCACGGCCGCCATTCTCGCGGTTGCGCTCGCCGGCGTGAGTCCGGCGGTCGCGCAGTTCCGAATCCCTGAAGCCACGCAAAAGCTGGACGACCGCACCGCCGCCGCCCGCAAAGCCGCCGAGGGGAATGCCGATCAGAAAGTCTGGAACGGCGTGATCGCCGACCGCCGTGCGAAAACGGTCACGATTTTCGCCGTCGCAACCAACATTCAGCCGACCGATCCGGTGGAATTTTTCGTCGCCCCGATCAGCAGCGGCAAAGATTACGAATCGCTGACGGTGACCACCGCCATGCCGTCCGACGTGAAGGCCGCCCTCGAATTCATTGGCCTGACGCCGGGGCTTGGCGTCGACTTCAACGCCGACCGCTACTGGCCGCGCGGGCCCCGCGTGGTGATGAATTTGGTGATAGACGGCAAAGCGGTTCGCGCCGAATCGCTGGTGCAGGACACACGCACGAACCGCACCCTGCCGCCGACGGGCTTGATCTTCACGGGCTCATTCACGCGGAACGACGCGGACGGCAAACCGCTGCTGGCCGCCGACGTCCACGAATCGCGGCCGATCAGTCCGATCTACAGCGAGCCCGCCGCCGTGCTCGATCTGCCGCGCCAAACGCGGCAGTCTGAAATCTACGGTTCGCAGCGTCCGTCGCCGAACTTCACCGCCAAGCCGAATGATGCCGTTGACGTCGTCCTCTCGCCCGCGACCGGCGCCGATGCCGTCGCGGAAAAGTCCGCCGTGATTGCCACGACTGTCGTCCAAGGCGCAACGCGTTTCAGCCTCAGCATCAATGACGCCGCCGCAACCACGTCACCCGCCACGACAGCCGCCAGCGACGCGGCGCTCGATCTGCCGAAGCTGGTCGTGACCTTCGCCCGCGAAGTCGACGGCACGGCCGACGTTTTCACGCGCGTCAGTATCGCTTCGGACACGCCGGTGAAAGACGTGCGCAATCTCTTCGCGGTGTTGCAGGCCGTCGAAAAAGATCGCGGCCTGAAGCTCGAACCGCCGACGGCAGACCAGCTGTTCTTCCGGGCGTATTTTCCGGACGAAGCCTGGAAAGATCGCGCCACCCGCCTCGGCGAACCGTGGGAGCTTTTCCTCTCCCGCGATGCGGCCGGCAAACTCGTCGGGAAACTCGAACGGCAAGTCGAGAACGACGACGGCAAAAAAGTCGTCCAAACCACCCAGCCCGCCGACCCCGCCGCCATGGCGGCGCACGTTGACGCCAACCCGTCGCAGTGGAGCCGCACGCTGTTCATCTACCCGCCCGCCGATCTCACGCAGGGCGAATTAATGACCTGGGCGCTGCCGGCCAAGAAAACGCTGCCGCGCATTTTCGTCTTCCCCGCCGACGCGAAGTAACGCGTTACCGCCACGCCAGATCGCACCAGACCGGGTAATGGTCGGAGGCGAACAGTCGTTCCGAGTCACGGTCCCGATCGATGCCGGCGCTGAGCGTGGCGAACTCCGGGGACACGAAGACGTAATCAATCCGCCGCCCCGCGATTCTGCCTTTGAAATCGTGACACGTCTCTTCGTCCGGCGACGGCGCGTGCATGGCCCGAAACGTGTCCGTCCAACCCGGCCCGCAGGCGTGCGAATCGCGCACGAACTCGGCATACGCGGGCGAGTCGTCGAAGCTGTTCAGATCGCCGGCCATGATCACGGGCAGTGCTTCGGCGATTTCTTTCATTTTTGCCATGATCAGCTTGGCGATGTTCGTGCGAGCGGCCGTGCCCATGTGGTCGAAGTGGGCATTCGCCAGGAGCAGCTCGCGACGGGTCGCCAGGTCTTTGAGGCGTGCCCAGGTGCAGATCGACGCGTCCCAGCCGACGGAGCCGATGACGCTCGGCGTCGTGCTCAGCCAGAACACGCCGTGATCGACGCGTTCGAAACGCGACTTGCGATAGAAGATCGGCGTCGCCTCGCCGGCGAATTTCCCGTCGTCGCGATGGACGGCCACCGCGCCGTAATCCGCCAGCGCTTCGGCCAATTCAACTTGCGGGCCGGCCAGCACTTCCTGCAGGGCGAGAAGGTCCGGATTGAGCTTGCGGATGGCTTGTAAACAGCGACCGCGGCGAGCGTCCCATGCGTTGATGCCGTCTGCCGGATTATTGTAACGAATATTGAATGCAACGATTCGGAGTGCCTCGCCCGGCCGCACGGTTTGCATGGCGTCGGATGATAGCGACAGTGCCGGCGGCAGTCGCCGGGCGCGTGCCGGCTGTTTTCGTTGGCCGGCACTGGGGTTATGTTGATGTCAGGAGATTCGCCATGTTCGTTCACGTCGTTTTATTCTGGATGAAGCCCGACGCCCCCGCCGCCCATCAGGAGCAGTTGCTCGCCGACTGCCGCGAGTTGCTCTCACCGATTCCCGGCATGGCGATGTTCGATGTCGGCCGCCCGGCGATGACGCCACGCGAAGTCGTCGACAATTCCTACCACGTCGGCCTGTTAACCGTCTTTATCGACAAGGCCGCTCACGACGCGTACCAGACGCACGAATCGCACCTGAAGTTCATCGAACGCAACAAGGCGAATTGGGACCGCGTCAAAATCTACGATTTCGTCTGATTTTTTGTAGGGGCGAGGCCTGCCTCGCCCGAATGGCCGTATCGCCGGTCCCGGGCGACGCAGGCGTCGCCCCTACAAGATTATTTCGCCAGCGTTGCAACGATGCGCCAGATGACGTGCGGGCTGATCGCACGGGCGAAGCCTTTGTTGAATTCTTCGACGATTCGGTCGAACCGCTCGGTGTACGGCAGCCGGTCGCGCTTGCCGATGTCGGCGCCGAGGAGTTTCCGCAGCCGTTCTTTGTCCTCGGCTTCGAGGACCGGCGGCTTGCTGACCGCGATGCCCAGCTTCGGTAACTTCCCGGCCTTGCGGAGGTTGAGGATCAGCCGCCAGACGTCGTTGTGGCTCGGCTTAGGTCCTTTCAGGCCGCGGACATACATCGAGTGCAGGCGCTCAAAATGCGGCGTGTAGGGCAGGTCATCGGCGGTGCGGCCGATCTTCACGTAGACGTCGATGAGTGCGGCGCGATCCGCGGCCGGGTCGGCGGGCGGCGCGTCTTCGAACAGGCGCCGGCGACCGTGGCGACTTTCGTCGCCGAGGCGGGGTGCTCCCCGCGGTCGGCGATCGCGATCACGTTGCCGAACGGGTCACGCAACGTCGCCCGGTGCCCGCGACCGCTGGGCGTGGGCGGGTTGAGGAACGTCAGCCCGAGTTCCTGGCGACGGTCGTAGATCGCCTGCACGTCGGCCACGCCTAATACGATTTCCACGTCCGGCTTTTGCTTGTCGCTGTGGAGAACCAGTTCGGTTTCCCCCTGCTGGAATCGGAGGGCAGCCGCGCCGTGCTGCTGGCGGTCGAGCTTCAGGCCGAGCGTTTCGGCGTAAAAGCGCGAGGCGGCGGCGACGTTGTCGACTCGCAGATTGATCCGATCCACACGCTGAAGCACCGGCGGCATGCGGGCGATTTCACCCGATTTCACCGATTAAATCGAGGCAACCGGCGCGTCGGCCAGCTCTTGCTGCTCCGCCTGCGTCGGGGCGTGATACCCGCCACGCAGCACGAACAGCCCGCCGACGAGGTTCCAGAAGACCGCGACCAGGCGAATCGACAGCGTTAACGCCAGCGCCTGATTGAGCGTAGCCCCTTGTGGCCGCGTGAAATAGTAGGCGAACGCTTCCATCACCCCGACGCCCTGCGGGCTCACCGGCAATGCGCCGGCCAGCACGATCACCGGCACGATCACGAAGTAATACCCCGCCGACAGCGGCAGCCCGAACGCCTGCCCGGCGAGCATGGCGCTCACGACGGTCGTCAGGTGGACCGGCATCGTAAACACAATCGCGGCCACGATTAACACCGGGCGGCTGCGGTAAGCGTGCATCACGTGCATCACCTTGCGGAGTTGTTGATACGCCCGCGACTTCACGAAGCGATCACTCCGCGTGAAGAGCCGACGCACGGCCGGCGTGTAAAGCATGGCCAGGCCGAGCAATGAGACGACCACGATCGCCATCGCCCCGATCGCCACGCGTCGGCAGGCGCGGGTCACCGGGTCGTGCGCGTCTTCCGCCGTCAGCCAGTGAAAGCCCGCCATCGTGCCGCCGAGGATGACGAGCGCGATCAGTCCCAGGATGCGGTCGACGATCACGCTCATCACCGCGCCGGTGCGGTGGTCGGGCGCGTGCTTGGCGGCGTAATACGCCTTCAGCACGTCGCCGCCGGTGCTGCCGGGCATGAAGGTGTTGTAGAACGCGCCGACCATGTTCAGCACGAACGCGCGCGTGAACGTGAGCGTAATCCCAAGCACGGCCAGGAGTTTCTGCCAGCGGATCGTCGTGACGAAGAACGGGATCGGCGCCACGCCGAGCGCGAACAGCAGCTTTTCGGAGTCCGCCTTTCGGAGCATCGTGCCGATGCCGGTCATGACGCGAGGCTGAGGCACGTCGAGCTTGAAGCCGCCCTGGACGGCGGCGGGTTCGATGAACGCGGCATGACCGGGCTCGGTTTCGACGAGCAGATCATCCACGGTCGGCCGCTGGTTGATGTCGCCCGCCAGCCGCATGCCGAGCAGTTTGACCGTCTTGCCCGATTGGAGGACGACGGTTTTGCGGTCAGGTCCGTTGATAACCCGTTGGCGGGCCACGGGTTCGGCGATGCCGTCGATGCGGAACGCCGCGGCGTCTTCCGCGGCGGGAGTGGTGAGAATGCGCTCGGCCGGGAGGTTCGACGTCTCATCGATCAGCAGGACGCGGTCGCGCCAGTGCAGGTTGCTGACCACCCACGCCACGCCGAGCACGGCAATGATCCAGCGGGCGAGGGAAGAAGCGATACGACCGGCCTTCGATTTCATCCGCCGCCGATTGTCAGCGGACGCCATCGAGTTGCCAAGGCCTATAAACAGCGACGCTCACTTCGCTTCGGCCGATCGCCGGTCGCGGAAGTGAGCGTCGCCACCCGGGCAAGGATGGTGCGCCGCGGCTTACGACTCGGCGTTGCCTTCGCCGGCGGCCTGCAGCATTTTCTTGAGGTACTGGTTCTCACGACGCGTCGCTTCCAGATCGAACACCAGGTATTTGATGCTCAGGCGAAGCGTGTCGAGCGAATCCTGCAAGCCGGTGACGGTCTTGCGCAACTGCTCGTGACGTTCACGCGTGGCGTCGGCGAGCTGTTCGAGTTTCACACGCTCTTCCGGCGGAAGGGTGGAAATTTCGCCCATCAGGTCACGCAGTTTCGTCTGGAAATCGGCTTCGTTCATGTCCGTCCTGTGTCTTTCGGTTTTCGGCGTCTGAGGCACCGAGTTGCGAGAGTCTGACACAAGGATGGTCTGTCGGCGGACAAGAAGCGACAACAAGTACTTGAGTTGGCGACAACGGGTGAGGATCTGCACGGCAAAGTCCGTTCTTATCGGCCTTGCCGGTTATGCCGGCACCTCGACCGAGGTTTCTGGACGCCTATGACGTCCGATTCAGCCGCCGAAAAGTCAAATAGGTTTCCGCCAGTCGCGAATCGATTAAATTATCAGTCCATGCCCGACGGCGACCCCGACATCCTGCCCGAAGCCGCCCCCCGGCCCAGCCGGCCGGTGCTGGCCCCCAAGCCCGCCGCGATCGGGCGGCCGGTGTTGCCGGGCAGCAGCGGCCTGCGTGCACAAGTCGAGCCTGATCCTGAAATTATCGACGAACCCGTCGTCGAACCGCCGCCGCCCGCCCCCCCGCCCCGGCCGCCGGTGTTCGTGCCGAAATGGGCCCGGCCGGCGGTTCAGCAAACCCTTTTGCCGCCGATGGTTGTACTCACGGCGGGTTTTACGGTGCTGGGTTTTGTCTATTTCAGACAGCCGGACGACGCGGCGTTGCGGACGCTGCCGGCGATCTTCGCCTGGGCGTCCCTCGCGGTAGCGGTGACGGCGGCAGTCGGTACGATGGCGTTGTGGGTGTCGATCCGTCGGCGTTGACTGTTGGCGACCACAATCCTAGCATAAATCATCATTCATCGGAGCGATTCAATGGCCAATGCGAACGTTAAAGAGTTTACTGACAGCAACTTCGAATCAGAAGTGATCAACTCCAGCGAGCCGGTGCTCGTCGATTTCTGGGCCGAATGGTGCATGCCCTGCCGCGCCTTGGCACCCACGATCGACAAACTCGCGACCGACTACGCCGGCAAAGTGAAGGTCGGCAAAGTCGACACCGACAGCAACCGCGATATCTCGATCAAATACGGTATTAACGCGATCCCGACCGTCATCCTCTTCAAGAACGGCCAGGTCGCCCAGAAGTTCGTCGGCCTCAAGCAGGAACGCGACTTCAAAGCCGCTATCGAAGAAGCGACGAAGTAAGTCGTTTTAAATAAAGAAGATACAAACAGCACGAGGCGGCCACGGTCGCCTCGTGCTGTCTTTTGTAGGGGCGACATACATGTCGCCCGAACGGTTCCTCGCCAGCAGGCAGGCGACATGTATGTCGCCCCTACGATTACTTCTTCGCGAAGTCGCCGAAGAGTGGGTTCGTAAGTTTCGCGTTGGCTTCGGGTTCCGGCTGATCGGGCGGGGCGACGTCCGGGCGGTACATGCGTACGCCGAAGGCTTTCTGGAAGTCGGTCCAGTCGCTTTCCGCGCCGGCCGACGGTTCGCGGGTGGCCGCCAGGGCCATGGTCAGTTTGGCGTCCATGTTCTCAATCTCATGCACGGCAATGGCTTCCGGCGTGCTGGGCTGCTTCGGCGAGCCGAATTCCGCTTCGCCGTGGTGGCTGAGGATGATGTGCTGAATGACGTCGATCAGTTGCCGATCGACGGGCCGGCCGAGCGATTTTTCCGCGATTTTCGCCTTATCTTCCACCCACATCGCCGCCTTGACGATGTGCCCGATGAGCTGCCCGCCGTCGGTATAGCCAAAAGCGGTTTCGTATTTCAGTTCCCAGGTCTTGGCGAGGTCGTGCAGGAAGACGCCGGCTAAGACCAAGTCCCGATTGAGTTTAGGGTAAAACGGCGACACCGCATTCACCACTTCCATTGCGTTGAGCGTGTGCTCCAGCAGGCCGCCGATGTAGGCGTGGTGGAAGCTCATGGCGGCGGCGCACGGCGGAAGTTCGTCATCAGCTCCGCATCGGCCAGGAAAGCACTTACGATCGCCCCGAGCTGCCGATTCTGGATCGTCCCGCACAATTCACTCAGCCGAGCGAACATCACGGCAATGTCTTTTTTCGTGCAGGGCAGCAAGTCATCCAAGGCGTAACTTCCGTCAGCAGGAGGCTTTAGATGCTCCATGATGATCTGAAGATTGCCCTGGTAGTTCTCCACGCGGCCGCGGACGTGGACGAAGCCGCTTTCGGGCAGGGCTTTGAATAAGTCCTGTGTGGCATTCCACATGCGCACGTTGAACTGGCCGGATTTGTCGCCGATGAACGCTTTGAGGTAGAGCTTGCCGCTGGCGGTATTGGCGATTTGCTTGTTGTTGAAGACGAAGACGTCGTCGAGGAGGTCGCCGGGCTGGGCGTCGCGGAGGTAGAGCCGTCGCATAGGCGGGCGATGATAGCGGAAGCGCCGCCCGACCGCCCGCCGCCGCATTTTTGCCTTGACGCCGCCGTCCCGGGCGATGAAATCAGGCCAGTACAATCGAATACCATGCCACCCCCCGCACGCGCTCGGCGCGCCCGCCGCATCGCCGTCTGTCTGGACCGGCGATCGTCGGCGAGCGTGGAGATTTTGCGCGGCGTTTTAGACTTCGCCCGCCCGCGCGGGTGGATGATCGTCGACGACCATGAAACCGCCATCGACGGCATCATCACCGACGACTGCCGCCCCGCCGACACGCCTCGACCGTTTCCCGCGGTGACCGTTTCCGCCGGTTGGATGGGCACCGGCGACGTCCGGCTGGATTCAGCCGCGGCTGAAAGTCTGGTCGGTCAACATTTTCACGAGCGCGGGTTTAAGGGTTGGACGCATGCCCCCGAAGACTCGGCCGCCCTGCCGCGGCTTTCGGCGTGTTTTGTGACGGACGACGCGGCGGGACTGGCATTGATTCGTTCGCTGCACTCGCTCGGGCGAGGCGTGCCGGGCGAGGTGGCGGTGTTGTCGCTCGGGAATGACTTGCTCACCTGCGAGCGGTCTGCCGTGCCGATCTCCAGCGTCGACCCGAACGCCCGCGGCATCGGCCGGCGGGCGGCGGCGAGATTAAGCCGATTATTGCGAAAACAACCGGTCGACACATTCGACCTCGTCCCGCCGGCCGGCGTGGTGACGCGGGCGTCGACGGACGTGCTGGCGATCGAAGACGAAGAGGTCGCCGCGGCCGTTTCGTACATTCGCCAGCACGCCGCGGGGCCGGTGCGGATCGGCGATTTGATGCGAATCACGATGCTCGACCGTCGCACGCTCGAACGCCGATTCACCAAAGCCCTCGGCCGATCGCCGATGGCGGTGCTGCGGCAGTTACGAGCGAGCCGGGCCGCGGAATGGCTGCGGACGAGCGACCGCTCCGTCGCCGAAATCGCCACCGCCTGCGGCTTCAAACTGCCGCAACACCTGACGGCGGCGTTCAAACAGTTTTACGCGCAGTCGCCGAGTGATTACCGCCGGATTTTTGTCGAGCCAGATGAACGCGGATGATTTTGCAGGGGCGAGGCCTGCCTCGCCCGCGTGTGCGATTCGGCCCTGTCGGCGCAAACGGGCGACGCAGGCGTCGCCCCTACATGAAGACTCACACGCGGTCGGCGCGTTCGCCGATGGTGGTGGCTTCGAGGATGGGGTCGACGCCGCGTTTTTCGGCGTTTTTTGCGCCAGAATTCGACGACCATCGGCAGAATGCTGATGACGATGATGGCGATCACGACCAGCTCGAACCGCTTCTGCACGAACTCGAACCGCCCGAAGAGCCGCCCCGCGCCCATGCAGAGGCCGACCCACAGCAGGCCGCCGACGACATTGAACATGAAAAACCGCGGGTAGCTCATTTTGCCCACGCCGGCCACGAACGGGGCGAAGGTGCGGACGACGGGCACGAAGCGGGCGAGGATGATCGTCTTGCCGCCGTATTTGACGTAGAACGCCTGGGCTTTTTCGAGGTGTTTGCGGTTGAGCAGTTTGTCGGTGAATTTCGCGGGCGCGTCGGTGGCCCGGTTGAAGACGGCCGGCCCGAGTGTTTTGCCGATCGAGTAGTTCACCGCGTCGCCGATGACCGCCGCCACCCAGAGCAGGCCGAAGATCGCCCAGAAGTGCAGGCCGATGTCGCGGGCGCTCATGGCCCCGATGGCGAACAGCAGTGAGTCGCCGGGCAGGAACGGCAGGATGACGACGCCGGTTTCCAGGAAAATGATCGCGAACAGCACGGCGTAGAGCGACGGCGTGCCGATGTACGCGATCATGTCGCGCCACGCCTCGTTATTCCCGAGGTTGCCGAAGATCAGGTGGACGAGCTTATGAAAAAATTCCATCGTTCCCTTTTCGAATTCGCATCGCTTAGCCGCGAGCTCGCTCGCGTTTTCTGACTAAACTTTCGCCACCGCGATCAAACACGCCCCCACCGCGGGCGAGCCCGCGGCTACGTGGGTGCGGTGGCGGGCCAGGTCGTCGGCTGCGTGGTCGCCGCCGGCGTGTGGCCCCAGCCGACTTTCTGCAGCGCCACGTCGATCCCGTGAACCCAGCAGAGGTAGCAAACGTACACGGTGCCGGCCAGGATGACCAAGGTCAGGATCTCGCCGAGTAAAACTGCCACACCGTCCTGTTCGATCACGCCCAACAGCAACAAAATCAACGCCACCGCGGGAATGGCGTTGGTGAACGGGATCGGCAGCGGCAGGCCCAGGAAAAACCCGCAGAAGAGGATCGAAAACCCGATCGGCACGTCGATCATCGGCCAGAGCATGAACTTCAGGCGAGGTTTCAGCAGCTTTTCGACCTTTTTCCCGCCCTTACATGCGATATTTACAATTTTTTCGAGCGTTTCACGCTTGAGAGTGCGACGGCTGATAAAGCCCGGCACCCAGGGCTTCATCCGGAGCATCACCCCGCCGCCGTAAAACATGATCGCCAGCCCCAAAGGCGTGCTGAGCCCGAACGACGGGATCGGGATCACGAACGGAATGCACAGCAGCAGCATCACCAGCGCCGGCCCGCGGTGCCGCAGGATTTCGACGATTTCGCCGACCCGGATCGATTCCCGCCCGTCGACGTGTTTCATCACGTCCCGCAGCTCGTCGACCAGCGACTCCCGCTCGTGCCGCGATGGCGGCGGCCCTTCTGCGCCTAGAATGCTCGTATCGGTCATGTCGGCGAAACTTTATCGGATGCGGGGATTACATTCCTGAACGTTTCTCCCACTGCCCCTGTCGCTTGAGAACTTGACCAGCCGATCTACAATACAGTGTCGCTTCGGGCCGCGCGTCAGACGGCTGATTCCAGGCTTGAATCGACACGTCCGTTCGCCACGTATAATCAACGTGGCTTCGCCGTTCATGATGAGCGGCGAGGTTAGGAGAAGACCATGTTTGAACGCTTCACGGACCGAGCACGCAAAGTGATGGCCCTGGCCAACCAGGAAGCCCAACGGTTTAACCACGAATACATCGGGACCGAGCACATCCTGCTCGGCCTCGTCAAGGAAGGCTCGGGCGTTGGCGCCAACGTGCTGAAAAACCTCGACGTCGACCTCCGCAAGGTACGACTCGAAGTCGAAAAGCTCGTCAAGAGCGGCCCGGAAATGGTGACCATGGGCAAACTGCCCCAGACACCCCGGGCCAAAAAAGTCATCGAATACGCAATCGAAGAAGCCCGCAACCTCAACCATAACTACGTCGGCACCGAACACCTTCTGCTCGGCCTGTTGCGCGAGCATGACGGCGTAGCCGCCCAGGTCCTCATGAACCTGGGCCTGAAACTGGAAGAAGTCCGCGAGGAAGTTCTCAATCTCTTGGGAGCAGGCGTGGAAAACGAAGAACCCGCACAGTCTGAAAAACAACCCGGTGGAGGCGGCGGCAACAGCGGCAAGGCGAAGTCCAAGACGCCCGCGCTCGACTCCTTCGGCCGAGACCTCACCGAACTGGCGCACGAAAGCCAGCTCGACCCGGTCATTGGCCGCAAGAACGAAATCGAACGCGTCGTGCAGATCCTCTGCCGCCGCCAGAAGAATAACCCCGTTCTCCTCGGCGAAGCCGGCGTCGGTAAGACCGCCATCGTCGAAGGCCTGGCGCAGATGATCGTCTCGAACAACGTGCCGGACATCCTGCACGACCGCCGCCTCGTCGTCCTCGACCTCGCCATGATGGTCGCCGGCACGAAGTACCGCGGGCAGTTCGAAGAACGCATCAAAGCGGTCATGAACGAAGTCCGCCGCGCCAAGAACGTCATCCTGTTCATCGACGAGTTGCACACGCTCGTCGGGGCCGGCGGTGCCGAGGGCGCGATCGACGCCAGCAACGTCCTCAAGCCCGCCCTCAGCCGTGGCGAGATTCAGTGCATCGGCGCGACGACCTTCGACGAGTATCGCAAATACATCGAAAAGGACGCGGCCCTGGCGCGTCGGTTCCAGCCGATCACGGTCAACCCGCCGATCAAGGAAGACGCCGTGCAGATCCTCAAGGGCCTGCGCGATCGTTACGAAGCGCACCACCGCGTGCAGATCACCGACGCCGCCCTCGAAGCGGCCGTCGAGCTGTCCGAGCGGTACATCCCGCAGCGTTTCCTGCCGGACAAAGCCATCGACGTGCTCGACGAAGCCGGTGCCCGCATTCGTCTGCGCAGCATGACCAAGCCGCCGAACCTGGCGGAACTGGAAGAGCAGATCGAACGGCTGAGCATCCAGAAGGATGAGGCCGTGAAGAACGCGGAATACGAAGAAGCCGCGCCGCCTTCGCGACCAGGCCGAGCAACTGCGGGCCAAGAAGGAAGACATGCAGCGCCAGTGGCGCGAGCGTGCCAAGGAAATCGACGGCGTGGTCGATGAGGAAGTCGTCGCGGAAGTCATCAGCAAGATGACCGGCGTGCCGCTGACTCGCCTGGAAAAAGAAGAAGCCCAACGGCTGCTCGACCTCGAAGCCGAGCTGCACAAACGCGTCGTTTCTCAGAACGAAGCGATCACGGCCATCGCCAAGACGATCCGCCGTGCCCGCAGCGGTCTGAAAGACCCGCACCGGCCGATGGGCAGCTTCCTGTTCCTCGGGCCGTCGGGCGTCGGCAAAACGCTGCTGAGCAAGGCGCTCGCGGAATTCATGTTCGGTTCGGACGACTCGCTCATCCAGATCGACATGAGCGAGTACATGGAAAAGCACAACGTCTCTCGTCTGATCGGCGCGCCCCCCGGCTACGTCGGTTACGAAGAAGGCGGCCAGCTGACCGAACGCATCCGCCGCCGCCCGTACAGCGTGCTGCTGCTGGACGAAGTCGAAAAAGCTCACCCGGACGTGTTCAATATGCTCCTGCAGGTGATGGAAGAAGGCCGACTGACCGACAGCTTCGGCCGGCACGTCGACTTCCGCAACGTCGTCATGATCATGACTTCGAACATCGGTTCGGAACTGATCAAAGGCGGCGGCCAGACGTTCGGCCTGCGGGCGACCGCCAAGGGCGCCGTCGAAGAACGGACCTACCAGGCGATCAAGGACACGGTGATGAAAGAAGTCGAACGCTTCTTCCGCCCCGAGTTCATCGGCCGCCTCGACGACGTCATCGTCTTCCGCCCGCTCGGCGCCGAGCAACTCAAGGCGATCATCGAGTTCGAACTGCGCAAGGTCACCAAGCGCCTCGTCGATCACGGCCTGAAGCTGGAGCTGACCGACGACGCCAAGGAGTTCCTCATCGAAAAAGGGACCAACGCCGACTTCGGCGCCCGGCCGCTGCGTCGTGCCCTCGAACAGCACATTGAAGACCCGCTCAGCGAAGAAATCCTTCGCGGCAACTTCAAGGGCAAGGACACGATCCGCATCACGGTCAAGCAGGAAGAAGGGGCCGAAAAACACCTCTACTTCGACGCCCTGACCACCGCCGCCCCCGCCGGCGAAGGCTCGCAACTGGCGCAAGCCGGCAGCGACGCGACGTGAACGGGCTGACAACTTGACACCCCCACCGGCCGGCGACGAAAGTCGCCGGCCGGTGTTCGTTTTATTCCCTCTCCCGGTATTGCCGGGAGAGGGTTAGGGTGAGGGCCGCGAGAACGCATCGAACGTCAGGAACGTTGAAGCGACGAATCGTTTTTGAACGTCGGTGTTTCTAATGATCATCAATTTTATTCGTCGCCGGCCCTCACCCTAACCCTCTCCCGGCCATACCGGGAGAGGGAACCAGATCATGTTCTGGAAACTCACCGACGAAGACCTTCTCCTCGCACAGGCCGGTGACGCCGGCGCGACGGAGCGCGTCTACGCTTCCGCCCTGGCGGTGTGTGGACGCGTGGCGGCGACGCTCTGCGGCGACGCCGCCGGGGGCCGGCGGGCGATCGACAAACTCGTCGACCGCTCGGCCGATCAGCTTTCCCGTACGCGCGACGCCCAGGAAGCCGGCCGCTGGTTCATGCACCAGACCGTGCTGCTCGCCCGCGAACAGCCGCAGCCGACCGCCGTCGACCATGACACGCTGATGGCCGGCGTCGGCGGGCCCGACGTCGTCGCCTACCGCGCCCTTCTCACCGGCCTGCGGAAACTGCCCCGCCAGCAGCAGGAAGCCGTGCTGCTCACCCACTGCGAACTCTGGAACCCGCGGCTGTGCGCCGTCGCGATGGATTGCTCCACGCAGGCGGTGCAAACCCACCTCGATGAAGCCACGCGGCAGCTCACGCCGCTCGCCGACGGGCATTTCGGTGCGCTGATGACGGCGATGCGGCAGGTGCACAAAACCCGCCCGCTCGACCTCCCCAAGCCGCCCGCCGACGTCGCCGCCCGCGTCCGCCGCAAACGGGGCGTGACAAAAGTCCTTCGCTTCTTCGGATGGCTGCTGATCCTCGGTTTCCTCGCACTCATCGCCCTCGCGGCGTGGTGGCTGAAAGACCGCATCAAAACATGAGGCCTCTGGTCCCCTCTCCCGGTATTCCGGGGGAGGGGACCGGAACCCTTCGCCACGTTATGCATTTCCTACTAAGATGCGTCGCGCAAAAGGAAATGATGACGAATTCCGTAGTGATTCTCGCCCGCGGCCTTGGGACGCGGATGCGTAAGGCCGACGAGACGGCGCAGCTCGACGAACAGACCGCCAAAATCGCCGCCAGTGGCGTCAAGGCGATGATCCCCACCCTCGGCCGGCCGTTTTTGGACTTCGTCCTCAGCACTCTCGCCGACGCCGGCTACACCCGCGCGTGCCTCGTCATCGGGCCGGAGCATGAACAGGTCCGCGAGTACTACGGCAAAACGGTCCGCCCGGAGCGGATCGACGTGCAATTTGCGATTCAGGACAAGCCGCTGGGCACCGGCGACGCCGTCCGCCCCGCCGAAGCGTTCGCCGACGGGAAGCCGTTCCTGATGATCAATTCCGACAACTTCTACCCGACCGAATCGCTGGCCGTGCTGCAGCAGAGCGCCGCCCCGGCGGTGGCGGTGTTCGGCAAGCAGGCGATGCTCACCGGCAGCAACATCCCGGCCGACCGCATCAGCAAGTTCAGCGTCGTCGAAACGAATCCTGACGGCACCATGCAACGCATCATCGAAAAGCCCGACGACGCCACGCTCGCCCGCATGGGGGATGACGCATTCGTCAGCATGAACTGCTGGCTGTTCAGCCCGAAGATTTTCGACGCCTGCCGGGCGATCAAGCCGAGCCCGCGCGGGGAATACGAGATCACCGACGCGGTGCAATACTGCATCGACACGCTCGGCGAGCCGTACAAGGTGCACAAATTCCACTCCCCGGTCCTGGACCTCAGCAGCCGCGGCGACATCGCGGCCGTGAACGAGCGGCTGACGGGAATTGAGGTTCGGCTTTGAAGAAAATGACGAGTGACGATTGTCGAATGACGATTGAAAGAGCATTTCGCCCTTAATCGTCATTCCCTCAATCGTCACTCGTCATTCCCCACTTATGATCCACGCCTTCATCCGCTACAGCGACGGCAGCCTGGTCACGACGTGCAACGCCGACACGCTCGGCCGCGCAAGGCGGATAAGGGGTCGCGGCTTTGGGTCGATCTGGATCAGCCGACCGACGACGAGCTGAAGCTGCTGACCGACGTCTTCCACTTTCACCCGCTGGCCGTCGAAGACGCGGCCGGGTTGCACGCGCAGCGGTCGAAGATCGAGCCGTACTTCGCCGAGAACGGCGACGCCGACCGGCCCGACGATGAAGCGCCCGCCTATTACTTCATGGTCTTCCACGGCCCGGACTTAGAGACCAATGACCGGCTGGCGACCAAAGAGCTCGACGTCTTCATGTCCGAGCAGTACCTCGTCACCATCCACCGCCGGCGGATGTTCGCGGTCGAGAACACCATCAAACGCATCAAGCCGAACCCCAAGGCGTCACTCAACGACGAAGGCCTGGACCTGCTGCTGCATTCGATTCTGGACCAGATCGTCGATGCCTATTTTCCGATCCTCGACGCGCTGCAGGAGAAGATCGACAAGCTCGAAGACCTGGCCACCGATTCGCCGAAGCGGATCGTGCTGCGGCGAATCAATCGGATGAAGCGCGAACTGCTCGGCTTCCGCCGCACGATCGCCCCGCAGCGTGACGTGCTGAACTCGCTCACCCGCGGCGAAGTCCCTTTCATCGACGAGAAGGCCCGCATCTACCTGCGCAGACGTCTCCGACCACCTGAACCGCGTCGTGGAAACGGTCGAACTCTATCGCGACCTCGTCAGCGGCGCTCGCGACGTTTACCTGTCTTCGCTGAGCAACAACCTGAACCAGGTGATGAAGACGCTGACGATCATCACGGTGATCGCGCTGCCGTTGACGGTGATCACCGGCTTCTTCGGCATGAACTTCGACGCCATCCCCGGCCTGCACTCGGTGAAGGGGTTCTGGATCACCGTCACCGTCATGCTGGCCGCCGTCGGCGGGTTGTTGACGCTGTTTTATAAGAAAAAGTGGATTTGACGCAGTTTCGTGCGAATCGAGCGCGATTCGCAAAACAATTCGCCACGCTGCAGCGCAGCTGCTGGTCGTCTTTGAAAGACGACCAGCAGCTGCGCTGCAGCGTGGCGTTTTTGATGAGACGGGTTTGGGTTGTCGACCGTCGCGTTACGCCGCGACCGGTTCTTCGATGACTTCGACCGGCGCGCTCGCCGCGGCGACGGCTTCCTGGTGGCGTTGGTAGAGCACGGCGAGCGTGCTGAAGCCGACATAGAAGTAGCCGCCGGCGAAGATCATCAGGAACGGGATGCTCGTCAACGCCGCGTTGTAGCGGACGCTGATGACGATAAAGCACGTCATGTACAGCCCGAACGCCACTTCCACGATCGGCAGTGCGAGCTTGCTGTAGTTGAACTTCGGCGCTTCCCGCAGCACGCGGCTGCGCTGCTTGCCGGTGACGCCGTACTTCGGCGTGCGGACGAATTCCGCGGGCTTGCGCTGGATCATGCTGATGATCGCTTCGATGACCGCCTTGGTGTTGTTGATGCAGACGCCCACGCCCAGCGCCATGATGAACGGCAGGTGCAGGAGCGTTTTCCACCCTTCACGCCGGCCGAAGAGTTCCTTCTGGGCGTAGATGAAGAACGTGCTGGCCGAGCAGGTGGCGAGGACGAACAGGCTGAAACCGAAAACCCAGTTGTTCAGGCTCGGCCCGTGCCATTGTTCGGGCGTGACCTTCGACAGCTTCACCAACGGTTCGACCATCGGCGTGGCGTTGATCTTCATCTGCTGGTTGATGATGAACGTCGGGTACATCAGCAGCGTCATCATCACCATCAGCGGGTAAACCACGGTGCAGGTGAGGTGGAAGAATGCTTCGCTCTTGATGCTCCACGGCAGCTTGCTGTTCATAATGCGCGGCAGCAGCTTGATGGCCGTCTGCATGCTGCCTTTGGTCCAGCGGTGCGCCTGTTGTTTGAAGCTGACCATCTCCGGCGGCAGTTCCGCGGGGGCGACGTGCTGCGGCAGGTAAACGAACTGCCAGCCTTTGAGCTGGGCGCGGTAGCTGAGGTCCAGATCTTCGGTCAGCGTGTCGTGCTGCCAGCCGCCGGCTTCGGCGATGGTCGTCCGCCGCCACACCCCGGCCGTGCCGTTGAAGTGCATGAAGCGGCCGCTGCGGTTGCGGGCGGTGTGCTCGATGACGAAGTGGCCGTCGAGGAAGATCGCCTGGCTCTTGGTCAGCAGGCTGGCGTCGCGGTTGAGGTGGTCCCAGCGGACTTGGACCATGCCGATTTTCGGGTCGGAGAAGTGGTCGACGACGTTCCGCAGAATGTCGGCCGGCGGAATGAAGTCGGCGTCGAAGATCGCGACGTATTCGCCGCTGGCGCTCTTCAACCCTTCCTGCAACGCCCCGGCCTTGAAGCCGTCGCGGTTATTCCGGTGCAGGTACTGAATGTCGATGCCTTTTTCACGCCAGGCGTCGCACGACTTGCGGGCGATCTCGGCGGCGTCGGCGTCGGTGCTGTCGTCGAGCACCTGGATCTGAAGTTTTTCACGCGGATAGTCGATACGACAGGTGGCGTCGATCACCCGCTCGGCAACCGCGTCTTCATTGAACATCGGCAGCTGCACCGTGATCGCGGGCAGCTCCGGGTCAGAGTAATGGGCCGTCGGCGTGTGACGGACGTGACGGTGCTTGATGTACAGGTACACCAGCACGTAACGGTGAAAACCGTACAGCGCCACCACGCCGAGAATGGCGAAGTAGACCAGCGTCAATAACGTCGAAAACCAGTGTTCACCCATGATTTGCCGTTCTAGCAGACGGCCCCCGACGCGATACGCACCGGGGGCCGCCGGCCGGATCATAAATGGCGGACGAAAGTCGTGTCAAACTAAAACGCTTAACACAACCCCAACGTTGCCCCCCGCAGCGACGTTCCGCCACTGCGGCAAATTAGCCGGAAAATTTGGCGTCCAGCGTGATCGGCACGCTCGCGAGCGCTTTGCTGACGGGGCAACCCGCCTTGGCCTTTTCGGCGGCTTCGAGGAAGCCCTTTTCGTCGAGCCCCGGCACCGTGCCGACGGTGCTGAGCGCGATCCCCGTGATCGCAAAACCGTCGCCGACCTTCTCAAACTTCACCTCGGCGTGGGTCTTGATCTCCGTCGCCGGGTGCCCGCCGCTGGCGAGAATGTGCGAGAGCGCCATCGAAAAACAGCCGGCGTGGGCGGCGGCGATCAGCTCTTCGGGGTTGGTCCCCGGGCCGTCTTCGGAACGGGCTTTCCAGCCGTAACCCGCGTTCAGAACGCCACTTTGCGACTTCAACGTGCCTTTACCTTCGATCAGCGAGCCGTTCCAGACGGCATCGGCGGTTTTAACCGGCATTGCGAAACTCCTGTTGGTTCAACGAGATGACCCCGGCACCGTCGCCGGCGAGTGAGTCAGTGTAGGCACGATCGCCCCCGGTGAGGACCGTCCGACGCCGCCAGCTTATCACGCGGATTGAAAGTCCTGAAACGATCGCCACTTCCATGACGCCCGCCCCGCCGCGCCGTACGCTGGTGTCATGGAGAACCCGACGGGCAAAAAGATCGTGATCGCCGGCGGCCGGGGCTTTCTCGGCATGTCGCTCGCCGCCGCCCTGCCTGCGGAATTTTCTGAGGTCGTCGTCCTCACCCGCGGCCCCGCCCGCTCGGCCGGCCGCGTGCGGTTCGTCGCCTGGGACGCCAAAACCGTCGGCGGCTGGGCGGCGGAACTCGACGGCGCGGCGGCCGTGGTGAACCTCGTCGGCCGGACCGTCGACTGCCGAAAAACGCCGGCCAACAAGCGCGAGATTCTCACCAGCCGCGTTGATTCCGTTCACGCCCTGGCGGCGGCGATCAAACGCTGCGACCGCCCGCCGCCCGTCTGGGTGCAGGCGGCCACGGCGCACATTTTCGGCGACACGGCAGACGAAATCCTCGACGAATCGTCTCCGACGGGCGACGGCTTCGCCCCGGACGTCGGCCGGGCGTGGGAGGCGGCGCTGGACGACGCCGACCTCGGCGACTGCCGACGCGTCATCCTGCGGATCAGCTTCGTCATCGGCCGGGGCGGCGGACCGCTGAAGATCCTCGCGCGACTCGCCCGCCTGGGCCTGGGCGGCACCGTCGGCCACGGCCGGCAGTGGATTAGCTGGCTGCACCAGGACGACCTGAACCGCATCATTCTCCGCGCGATCGAAGACGACACGATGGCCGGCGTGTACGTGGCCACCTCGCCGCAGCCGCAGCCGAACCGCATTTTCATGGCCGAGCTCCGCCGGGCGGTCCGTCGGCCGTGGTCGCCGCCGGCGCCGGCGATCGGGGTGCGGATCGCCTCGGTCTTTCTGCGGACCGACCCTGAACTCGCCCTGCTCGGCCGCCGCTGCGTCCCGACGCGGCTGCTGCGGGAAGGTTTCGAATTCGAGCACCCGAACCTGCGCGAAGCGCTGGCGCACCTGCTGTGAGTTGAATCGCGCCCGGATCGCCCCAGACGCCGAGGCCTGAGGTACTCCGAAGGTCCGGGCATCAGGTTTTGCGTGCCCGCATCCCCCGGGTCTTCGGAATACCTTAGGCCCCGGCGTCTGGAAGGCGTCCTTTTTCGCGGCGGCGTCAAACGATCAAACGACAAAGGCCGGCCTGACGAATCAGGCCGGCCTTTTGAATACTTAGCTTGCAACCGGGCTCGTCACCCGGCGGGGCTTAGTAGCGATCGCGGTCGCCGCCACGGCCACCGCCGTAACCGCCACCACCGCCGCCGTAGCCACCACGGCCACCGCCGCCGCCACCGTAGCCGCCGCGGCCGCCGCCGCCGCCGCCACCGTAGCCGCCACGGCCACCGCCGCCGCCGCCGTAACCGCCGCCACCGCCGCCGCCGGTCTTCGGCTTGGCTTCGTTGACGGTGAGGGCGCGGCCGCCGTGCTGCTTGCCGCTCAGACCGGCGATGGCGGCCTGGGCCTCATCTTCGGTGCTGAATTCGACGAAACCGAAGCCCTTGCTGCGGCCCGTTTCGCGGTCCGAGATGATCTCGGCCGACTGAACGTTGCCGAACTGGCTGAACAATTCCTGCAGGCTCGACGAATCGACGTCATAGCTCAGGTTACCGACATAAAGCTTCTTGCCCATGATTTTCTCCTAGGAAATCGGGCCATTGAACCGGTGTTTTACTTTCCCGGTTCGTTGGAAAGAGGCCAACAAGGCCCAGCATCGGTAGGAGAAGATTGAGCAGAGTCACAGAGCAGACTGGAGAGACTGTCGGAGCCTTCAAATTCGATCCACTGACTTACCGAGACGCCGGAATGGTAACGTCAGGCAAAACTTAGTCCAGTGAATTCGCTAATTTCACTTCTGCGGTTTGTTTATAAGGATGCCACGCCCCTAAAAGACCGCCACGCTGCAGCGTGAGCTGCTGGTCTGTCTTATTGAAGACTCAGACCAGCAGCTGCGCTGCAGCGTGGCGGGGATTTTTCTTCACACCACCGCGGGCGCGGCTGCGCTTTTTGCTCCTGTGCCGCCTTGGAGGGCAATCGCACATCCCACGCCAGGCCCAGCAGTTGCAGGGTGCGGATGACGACCCAACTGCTGTCGAACTCGAACCACCGCAGGCCGTGGCGGGCGGACGTCGGGAAGGCGTGGTGATTGTTGTGCCAACCTTCGCCGAGGCTGATGATCGCCACCAGCGGGTTATTTCGGCTGTGGTCGCCGCTCTGGTAGCTCTGGTAGCCGAAGAAATGGCAGATGCTGTTCACGCTCCAGGTGGCGTGGTGCATCAGGGAAATCCGGACGATCACCGCCCAGAAGACGAAGACCAGCCCGCCCTGCCACCCGCCCTGGATCAGCCACCCCGCCGCGAACGGCACGGCCACGCTGAGCGCGAGCCAGAACCAGTAGAGCCGATCAATGCGGCGGATCATCGGGTCGCGGATGAGGTCTTTGACGCTGCGGTCGGTCCGCTCCTTGTCGGGCGTGAGCAGCCAGCCGGTGTGCGCGTGCCACAGGCCGCGGACGACGCCGTACACGCCGTTGCCGTGCAGGTGAGGCGAATGCGGGTCGCCGTCGTGGTCGCTTCGCTGGTGATGCCGGCGGTGCGTCGCCGTCCACCGGATGGGCGGGCCCTGCATCGCCATGCTGCCGAGGATGTAGAAAATGCCTTCGATCCAGCGGTAGCTGGTGAAGGATTTGTGTGCCAGCAGCCGGTGGTAGCCGATGGTGACGCCGAAGCCCATCGCCAGGTAGCTGAGGACGAAAACGGTGAGGATGATCCACCCGCTCGGCCGCGTGACCGTCCAGGTCGCCAGCGCGAGGATGCCGAGGTAAGGCATCACGACGGTAATCCACATGATGACGCTCGCCCAGAAGGTCGGGGCGGGTTCGTCATGCTCGGCATGCACTTCGGGCGGCGCGTCATGGGCCGGCGCCCAACGCGTGGCGGGAGACCAGAGATCCATCAGAATTCACTTTCGCAAGGCAACAACGACTCCAGCCACCGGCCACGCCGTCACCAGCGCACGCCCCGGCAAGAGCCGGGCATTGTCGCCCGCGGGCGGCCGATCGCAAATGAAAAGTCCCGTAAAGTTTGGAAGGGGAAAGCCCGGATGGCGGCGAAGAAATGATTGACGCCCCGCCCGAAAGGCGGCGATGATGTGCGGCGAATGGTCCGCAGCGAAGACATCACCAGCGTCGCCGAGCATCGCGACCTGGCGATGGTCGAGCTAAGCCTCGTCGATATCCACGCGGGGCGAACCCAGCCCGCTTCGCAGGCGATCTTGGACATCGCCGCCGAATTCGGCCTCACGTTCGAGCATATGGGTGCCACGGTTTGTACTCAAACCGTGGAAGGCTCGACACGTCACGATTGCTAATACAAGTCGGCTTCCGTCGATGGGATCAGATCGAACGCAATTGGAGGTCCGAATGCGTTTTCTCTTCCCGCATACGCGGCCGCACTGGACCACTTCCATGACGGGCCGTCTGGCGTAAGGCCATCACGGACGGGGTTTCGATGCACGTAGGCGATTTTCTCCACGAGTTCGTGGGCGACGACATTGCGGTCGTAGCCGCCGCCGGGTTGCCAAACATGAGTCTGGCCTGAACGATCGCGAAGTCGAGGTAAAATCGAGGCATCACAGGCACGCCAGCGGTCAAGCAGTGTACGGGCAAAAGGACGTTTAAGCGTTCGCAGGAACGGGCCGATCGCCTCGGCGTCTTCTGGATAGACGACCAAATGAACGTGATTCGGCATGATCACCCACGCGAGTAACGAGACTTGGTGCGTTGAGAGCGTAGCTTGTAGAACTCCGACGAAATGGTCTTTGATTCGTGGGTTGTCAAAAAGCCGCAGGCGACGGTAGCACGAAAACGTCAGAAACCGAGCCGTGCCGGCGAGGGGCTGGCGTCGAAGCGACTTTTTGGGAACCCAATCCACGTCGAGGAACCTGTCGGTATGGCTGTCGAAGCCCTTCCACGGTTTGTGTACAAACCGTGGCACCCTTCCTTTTTCGCCACGTCAATCGGCCGAGCCGGAGTTCGGCCGATTGATGTTAAATCACGCCGCTGTTCGTCTTGATGCCGACGCCCAGGGTGACGAGTTTTTCCTGTTGCTTCGCCTTGGCGGTGTCGGGGTCGACGTAGTCGCTGTGGCAGCTGGCCTGGCCCTTGTCGGCGCCGACGGCCTTCTTGGTTTTGCTGGCGAGCTTGTGGATTTCGTCGGGGCTGAGGACGCCGCGCTTGGCGAGGATGTCCTGCTGTTCGGGCGTGAGGGCGGCGGACTTGGTCGGCTTGCCGCGCTGCATGTCTTCGTCTTTGCCGGACAGGAATTCGTTGATTTCCTTGCTGATGCGGACGCTGCACCAGTCGTGGCCGCACATGGCGCAGAAATCCGTGTCGACGTCCAAATCTTCGTCATGGAACGCGCGGGCGGTGTCCGGATCGAAGCTCAGATCGAAGTGCTTCTCCCAGTTCAGCGCGGCCCGGGCCTTGGTGAGTTCGTCGTCGCGGTCGCGCGTGCCGGGGATGCCCAGGGCGACGTCGGCGGCGTGGGCGGCGATCTTGTAGGCGATGACGCCCTGCTTCACGTCGTCCTTCTTCGGCAAACCGAGGTGTTCCTTCGGCGTGACGTAGCAGAGCATCGCCGCCCCGTGGAAACCGGCCGCCGTCGCGCCGATGCAGCTGGTGATGTGGTCATACCCCGGGAAAATATCCGTCACGAGCGGCCCGAGCACGTAGAACGGCGCGCCGTGGCAGAGAGTGCGCTGCAGCTTCATGTTGTATTCGATCTGGTCGAAACTCACGTGGCCGGGGCCTTCGACCATGACCTGCACGCCGCACCGCCAGGCGCGTTCGGTGAGTTCGCCGAGCGTCTGCAGTTCAGAGAGTTGGGCGGCGTCGGTCGCATCCGCCAAACCGCCCGGCCGCAGGCCGTCGCCGATGCTGAAGGTGACGTCATATTTCCGCAGGATTTCGCAGATTTTTTCCCAATTGGTGTACATCGGGTTCTGCTTGTTGTGGTGCAGCATCCACTTCGCCAGCAGGCTGCCGCCGCGGCTGACGATGCCGATGAGCCGCTTGCGGACGAACGGCAAATGTTCCTTCAGCACGCCGGCGTGGATCGTGAAGTAATCAACGCCCTGCTCGGCCTGGTTGATGAGTTCGGCCTCGATCATCGGCCAGTCGAGGTCTTCGATCTTGCGGCCGATGATCATGCTGTAAATCGGCACCGTGCCGATCGGCGCGGTGCTGTGATTGCAGAACGCCGACCGCGTGGCGTTGAGGTCGCCGCCGGTGGACAAATCCATCAGCGTGTCGGCCTGGAACTTCAGCGCCCAGTCGACCTTTTCCAACTCTTCGTTGATGTCCGACGACACCGGCGACGCGCCGAGATTGGCGTTGACTTTCGTCTTGCTCGCCCGGCCGATGCACATCGGGTCGAGGCGCTTTTTCAGGTGATTGATATTCGCCGGAATGACCATGCGGCCGGCGGCGACTTCATCGCGAATCTGCTTGGCCGACAGGTGGGGCTCACGCTCGGCGACGCGCTTCATCTCCGGCGTCACCACGCCCAGGCGGGCCCATTCGAGCTGGGTGATCGGTTCGAAGCCGACGGGGTAGCCGACTTCCCACATTTCGCCGTTGGCGGTTTCGAAGGTGACGCTCGGGTGGCTGCCGATGAAGCAGGCGGCCGGGTTATAGGTATCCCACGGCGTGCCGTCGGCGACGCGCTTGACCTTCCATCCTTCGGGCAGGAAGTCCCAGGCGGTTTTGGTGCTGGCGGCCGGCATGCCGGGCGTGTCGGGGCTGCTGTAGGTGAGTGCGCCGCGGCCGTCGGGGAAAATCTGCGGGCGGTTGGCGAAGCTGCCGGGCGTGGTCGTGCCGGCAAGCGTCGCCGGGCTGCCGCCGATGGTCGGGAGCGAGTGAGCGAAAGGCGATTGGTTCGACGACATGGCAGACTCCTTTGCAGCGATTCAAAATTCGAATCGGGAAATGAGTCCGCGGACTTGCCGCCGGCTCGCTTCCCTCCGCAGCTCGACCGCCCGGAAACACCGGGCCGGCCTTGGCTGATCAGGTTCATCGGGTCTCTCTCAGCCTGCGGGAAAAACTCCCACGGGCACCCCGAGCGAACAGGGCAATAGTACCCGCATTCGCAAATCCCCTCAACGCAAAGCGTGCCGGCGTAGCCGCGGGCTTGCCCGCGCTTGGCTTTTTGAACGGATTTTTCTCGTGCGAAAACCCATCGCGGGCAAGCCCGCGGCTACGCCGGGACGCATTTGTTGCGCTAATCAGGACAACCACTTATGGAAAAATAAAGATTTCATCGCCATGGCACGCCTAGAAATTCTGTTGAACGCCGGCCGAAACCGTCGATGTGTTAAATGTCACCGCTGTAAATTCAAGTAGACTTTGCGGATTGTGAGAGTAAAATCCGCGCGACGTTCAACTTAGATTCAGATCGCCTGAAACGGCGCATTTTCTCCCCTCCGGAAGACACCGAGCCTCGGCTCGGTGTCTTCTTTTGCGTCTGTTTCGACAGGATTCGGAGACAGGCTCGGAATCGACTTGTTACAATCACCCGCCAATGAGCAAGACCGAAATCCTTGCGGAATTGCCCCGCCTGACGCCGGCCGATCGGGCGGAGATTCAGGCGAAGCTCGACGAACTCGCCGGCGACGCCTGGCAGGACGGCGGCGAGCTTTCGTCTGCCGACAAACACGCCCTCGATGAAACACTGACGGCCTACGCCCAATCCCCGAACCTCGGCAGATCTTGGCCGGAGGTGAAGGCGGCAATCCAAAGCAAGCTCCGGTCATGAGGCCCGCGCTGGAGCCACGCCCGATCATTGTCCGCCCGGAAGCCGAGGCAGACATCGTTGAAGCGGCGACCTGGTATCACAATCAACAGCCCGGCCTGGGCGACGATTTTTTGGGCGAAGTCGAAAACGCGATCACGCTGATTGCCGAGAACCCGTTTCGATTCCCGTGCCTGCGTCGCCGCCCGGAAGTTCGCCGGGCATTGACGCAACGATTCCCTTATCGCGTCTTTTTTATCCGCCGCCCGGAAATGGTGATCGTCTTTCGCGTATTGCATTCATCGATGCAGGAACGAAATTGGACAGCAACGCTTGGCGAAGTGCCCTCGTAGTCGGCAATTTACGTCATAGCCCGTAAAACCAACGCCTCGGCGGCATGCTTCGGCCGACGCGCGGCTTCACCGAGTCGTGCAGCGTGCAATCCCAAACAATCATGTAAATCGGCTCGTGCAGCCATTGCGGATAGATCACGGGCCCGCGGCGATCGCCGACTTCGCAAATCGATGCGATCACGGGACCCGAGAGATAAAGCGCGAACAGAACCGCAACAATAGCGATCACAATCAGACGGTTGAATTTTGGCTTACGCATCGCCTCACCCCGGTGGCCAGGTGAAATCTCGGCCGGCGAGGCAGTGGAGGTGGAGGTGGAAGACGGTTTGCTGGGCTTTGGCGCCGCAGTTGAAGACGGTGCGGAAGTCGCTGTGACCGAGGCCGTTCATCACGCGGCTGGCGATGAGGAACATGCCGCCCACCAGGTCGGCGTCGGCGGCGGTGATGTCGTTGATCGTCGGGATGACCTTCTTCGGCACCACCAGCACGTGCACCGGCGCCTGCGGCTGGACGTCGTGAAACGCGATGTACCGGTCGTCCTCGTAAACGATCCTGGCCGGGATCTCGCGGGCGATGATTTTTTCGAAGATGGTCATGGGATCACGTTAATCGGTTGATCTGTTGATGAGTTAATCCGTGGGTGCCTGAAATTCCGGACGGGCTGCGGACTTCAAACCGCCACGGATCAACAGGTCAACCGATCAACCGATCAACGTCTTTACCGCATCACCCATTTCTGCCCGGTTTTCTGGAGCAGGTCATTGCCGGGGTAGACTTCGTCGCCGGCGTTGCGGTAGTCGAGTTCGAGGGTTTTGAACAGCAGGAGCGGCCGGCCCTGCGGGCCGTTGACGGGTTTGCCGGCGCTGTCGGTCAGGGGCGTGCTTTCGCCGCTGAGGCCGGTGACGAAGAGTTGGAAGTCGCCGAGGCGGCCTTCGGGTTCTTCCCAGATCGCCACGCCGTCTTTCGCCTGGTCGTCGCCCTGCCGGAGGTTGCCGGCGATGTGGAAGGCGTCTTCCAGCAGCTTGTTGCCGGTCTGGGCTTTGATCTTGTCGAAGACGACCGACGGGATGTTCTTGTCGGACCGGATGACTTTCCCTTCCTTGGTGACCCATTCGAAGGTCGGGAGGAAGTTCACGTTTTCGTCATTGTTGTTCGTGACGGTGTAGGTGACGAACCAGTACGCCTTGGGGACGTTCGAGCCGGGCACGTTCACGACAATGCGGCGTGGGGCGGCGTGCTGGAACTTCAATTCCCACGACACCGGCGTTTTGCTCGGCTCAGGGAAGGCGCTCGTCACCGAAGCGACCAGCGAACCGGCAACCAGCGACCCAAGGACGGCCAACGACGACAGACGACGACGGTTCATGAAGACTCCGGGAAAGGAGTTAGGAGTTAGAAGTTAGGAGTTAGGAGTAAAGAGAAGAAAAACAGACTGAAACACTGTACTTTGTCTTCTCCTGGCTCCTAGCTCCTAGCTCCTAACTACTTTCTCCCGACTTTTTCGGCCTCCGCTACGCCTTTTGCGGCCCGCCGCGCTGCGGTATTGTCAAAGCCGATGTCCGGGCTGTCAAATCTATGGCGACCGCGCAACGCCCCGGCGGTGGTGGTCCGCCCGGTCGGGCCCGGCGAAATCGCCGTCGCGCTGTCGCTGTTGCTCGGGAACGTCGAGCAATTAGCCGCCCCCGGGCACGTTGCCGACTTCGAAGAAATCGCCCGTTTGCGTGGGATCGACCTGACGGCGATCCGGCTGGCGACCCTCGACGGCCGCCTCGCCGCGGCCGCCTTGCCCGTCGCCAGTCCCGGAAAAACCGTGCTGCTGCTGCTCAGCCCCGCCGGCCGGTCCGCCACGGCGGCGGAACTGGTCGCCCGCTGCGCCACCGCCGTTGTCGACGCGATGCCGAAGGACGACGGCTCGCTAATCCAGATTCTGCTCGATCCTTCGGAAACAACTGCCGCCAAGGCGCTTCAGTCGGCGAAATTCGCGCCGCTGGCGACGCTGATTTACCTCAACCGCCGGCTCGCGAAGGGGAAATTCGCCGAGCCCGATTTCGCGGACGTCCGCCTGCTGAATTATTCGCCCGGGACGCACGCGCGGTTCGCCCGGGCGATCCTGGCCAGCTACGAAGAGAGCCTCGACTGCCCGCCGATGCGAGGCCTGCGTGATATTGAAGACGTCATCGCCGGGCACCGCGGACGGGCGATTTTGAGCCCGACAACTGGTTCTGCGTCATCGACGCCGCCGGTCAGGAACTCGGCGTGTTGCTGCTGGCGACCGTCACCGCCCAGCCGATGACCGAACTGGTCTACCTCGGCATCGCCCCCGCGGCCCGGGGAAAACGGCTGGGCGATCGGCTGATGAAGCTCGCCCTCCACCGCGCCGCCGCCAAAGGTCACGAACTGCTGACGCTCGCCGTCGATGCCGGCAACGAGCCGGCGCTGAAGCTTTATTTCCGTAACGGCATGAGCGAGATCGCCCGCCGCGTGGCGATGTTCAAACCGCCCGCCACACCGTAAACGGGCGGGCCACCGCATCCGATCAAAATCCCGGTCAAACCGAAACGTGTCCCCGACGCCGGGTTCTGAGGTACGCCGAAGAGCCGGGTTTTAGCGCGATGCTCGCAACCTGTGGCCCGGCTCTTCGGCGTACCTCAGAACCGGCGTCTGTCGTTTTAGAAAACGGTTAGCGCCGGAATTCCCGCCTCGACGGCGCGTTGCCCGCGCCGACATACGCCGGCATCCAGCACGCCAGGAGCGCGCCGACGGTAAGCAGTATCACGAGCAAAGCGGCGGACCGTTCGAGCCAACGCATTGCTTCACGTTACCCCGGAGAAGAAGAAATGTTGAGCCACGGATGAACACCGATGAACACGGATAAGAAAATGCGATTGAACCACAGATTTCGCAGATTCCACAGATAGAAGAATTTTTTCCAATCTGTGGAATCTGCGAAATCTGTGGTTCATCTCTCTTTCAGTTCTTGATCCGTGTGCATCCGTGTTGATCCGTGGCCATGAAGTCTTCCTCTTTTTCAGCGGCGGCGGTTTCGGTTAGAACGGCGCGCGTGATCGACTCGCTTCATTACGGCGTTTGCTATTTCCCCGAACACTGGCCGGAAAGCGCGGTGGAGGACGACACGTCGCGCATTCGCGACGCCGGCTTTGATTACGTCCGCATCGGCGAAGGTGCCTGGGCGTATTTCGAGCCGGCCGAGGGACAGTACCGCTTTGATCTGTTCGACAAAGTCGTCGACGCCTGCCAGTCGCGCGGCCTGAAAATCGTCTTCGGCACGCCGACCTACACCGGCCCCGCGTGGATCGGGCACAACTACCCTGAGGTCTACCGCTGGGACTTCAACCGCATGCCGATGAAGCACGGCGGCCGCCGCAACTACAACTACACCTCGCCCCGCTACCTCGACCTCTGCGACAAGGTCGTCCGCGCCCTCGCCACCCATTACGCCAAGGCCAAGCCGATCATCGGCTGGCAGATCGACAACGAATTCAACAACGCCATGGCCGTCAGTTACGCGCCGAGTGACGTCGTCGCCTTCCGCGCGTGGTGCCAGGCCCGCTACAAATCGCTCGACGCGCTCAATGCCGCCTGGGGCACGAAGTTCTGGAGCCAGACCTACGACGCCTGGGAGCAGATCGACCTGCCCGGCCCCGTGCCGGCGTACAACAACCCGTCAAAACTGCTCGACGAAGCACGCTTCATCAGCGACACCGTCATCGCCTTCTGCCGACGCCAGGCCGACATTCTTCGCGCCACGCAGCCGCGTTGGAAACTCACACACAACGCGCTGTTCGATAACGTCGACGCACCAGCCCTCGTCAAAGAAATCGACTTCTGGAGCCACGACCAGTACCCGCAGTTCTGGAATGATTGGACGGGCTACAACTTCCCGCTGATCCAGAGTCGGGCGCTGGGCTTCCCGTTCGGCGTGCAAGAACAGCAGGCCGGGCCCGGCGGGCAGATGGACTACCTCCACCCCACGCCCCGCCCCGGACAGATGCGGCTCTGGGCGTACGAGTCATTCGCCCACGGCGCGAAAATGCTCGGCTATTTCTGTTGGAAAACCTGCCCGTTCGGCAGCGAACAGCACTGGCACGGCATCATCGATTCAGACGGCCGCGACACCCGGCGCCTCACCGAAGCGAAGCAGGTCGCCGACGAAATTCGCGAACTGCCCAAAGAAGTCTGGGACGCCCCCGTGGAGCGTGGGCTGGCGATTTTGCGCGACTACGACAACGAAATTAACATCGGCCGCATCAACACCTACGTGAAGGCGGCGTGGGAGCCCAAGCTCTGGACCGCCGTCGCCAGCCGCGAGCACGTCGCCGTCGACATGACCTACGTCAACAGCGATTGGGCCGGCTACAAGGTGTTGGTCGCCCCGCACCTGCGGATTGTCGATGCCGCGCTCGCGGCGAAGTATGACGCCTTCGTTCGCGCCGGCGGCGTGCTGGTGCTCAGCGCGCAGTCGGCCACGAAAGACCGCAATCTGCACACCGTCAAATCGCCGGCGCCAGGATTGCTGCGTCGATTGGCGGGCGTGGAGGTAATGGACTGGTCGAACGAACCCAACGGCCGCACGTTCGAGTGCGAAACCGCCGTCGGGCCGATCACGCTCAGCGGCTTCGTCGAACGCCTTAAACCCCGCGGGGCCGATGTCATCGGCACGTGGCACACGGAGGACACGCTGCTGGCGGATTCCGCGGCGATCACGATCAACGAAGTCGACCAGGGCAAGGTCATCTACATCGGCGGCTACGCCGACGAAACCGCCGTAGGCCGCCTGCTGGAATTGATCCGCCAGCACGTCGATCTGCCGACGCTCGCCGGGGCGTCGCTGGACGTGGAGGTGATCCGCCGTCGCACGGCCCGGAACGTCTACACGTGGCTGTTGAACCACTCCCCCGAGCCGCAGTACGTCGACCACCTGCCGGCCGGGAAGGAACTGCTGACGGGGGCGGACGTGGAAGAGACGATCAAACTCAAGCCCTACGGCGTGGCGATCGTGCAGTCGAAGAACAAACCGTTTGCGGGGTGAGTTCTGGTCCCCTCTCCCGGTAATCCGGGAGAGGGAAAAGACGCCATCACGGCTTCACCGTCGTCGCCGTTTTCTGCGTTGTCGGCTGCGTGCTCGGCACGCGGGTGTTTTCCAGTTGTTTTCCCAGATCCACGCCGCGGCTGACGACGTCGTCCACCGGCCGGTCGTCGCTCGGGCGCGGTTGCAGGTCGAAGTGCCACTTCTGGCGATCCGTCGGGTGCCAGGGCATGAGTTCGGCGAAGAGGTCGATCGGGGGAATCTGCCACCACGGGTACGGGATGCGCGTCGGCTGGTCGAGGGTGGTGTAACCTTCCTTGCGGACCTGCACGTCGTACGTGCCGTACCAGGTAAAATCAGTTTCGATCGGCGTTCGGCCGACCTCGCGGTCGTTCATGTAGACGAGCGCGCCGCTCGGCTCGCTGGTGATGGTGAGCTTACGCTGCACGCAGCCGGTGGCGGTTAACAGCAGAATAGACAACAGGATCGCAGGACGCTTCACGCCGGCGTATCATGCCCGACGGCCCGGCCAACGCAAACGATGCGCTTTTTTTACGTCACCGCTATTTTCGTCTTCCTTGATCTCGCCTGGTGGTTTGTCGCCGATCGAATCGCGCGGCGTACCGTCAATCCCAAATGCTGGCGTCGCATCGCCGGCGTGACCGGCGGGCTGGCCCTGCTGGGCATCGGGCTGTTGTTGTTAGCCCGGATGATCGGCATGAAGTCGATGATCATGCCGGAACTGGCGGTGATCGCGGTCTTCCTCTGGCACTTCCTGATCGTGCTGCCGGCGATCCTGGTCACGCTGCCGTTCCTGGCGTTCGGGCGGAAAAAGCCGCTCGCCGTCGTCCCGCCGGACGCCGTGCCTGAGGGCGTGCCGGCGAATGTCGTGGTCGTCAGCCGGCGTGATTTTCTGAACCGCGGCCTCATCGCCCTGCCGCCGCTCGCCGTCGCCGCACTCACCGCCGAATCAAAGAAAAACGAAGACGCCCTGCGGCAACGCAACTTCGACCTTCCCTACAAAGACCTCCCGCCCGAACTCGACGGCCTCACCATCGCGCACGTCACCGATCCGCACCTCGGCTCGTTCATCACCGACGCCAAGGTCAAAAACATTATCGAGATGGTCAACAACATCGACGCCGACCTGGTGCTGCAGACCGGCGACCTCATCAACCAAAGCCTCGGCGATCTGCCCGACGGCATCGAGATGCTGCGCAAATTCCGCAGCCGTTACGGCGTTTACTCCTGCCAAGGGAATCACGACTGCATCGACGACCGCGAAAAATTCGAGGCCGAGCTGCCCCGCGCCGGCCTGAATCTTTTGCTGGACGAAGCCCGCATCATCGACGTCCGCGGCACGAAGCTGCGCCTCATGGCGCCACGCTGGTGGGGCTACAAGGAAGACGTTATCCAGTGGTCGGTCAAAGAACTCGTGCCAGACCAACCCGACGGGCTATTTAACCTGCTGATGGTCCACCACCCGCACGGCTTCGACACCGCGGCCGCCAATAACGTCCACCTCACCCTCAGCGGCCATACCCACGGCGGACAGGTCGCCCTCACGCAGAATATAGGTGTCGGCCCCGCCATGTACCGCTACTGGAGCGGCCAATACACCAAGGGCGACCACCAGGCGATCGTCAGCAACGGCACGGGCAACTGGTTCCCGCTCCGCATCAATGTCCCGTGCGAAATCCTCAAGATCACGCTGCACCGCGCGTGAACAGAGCGATCACCACAACTGCTGATCGGACGACGCACCCTCCACGCCGGGTCTGAGGTACGCCGAAGGCCCGGGTCTTCGGCGTACCTCAGGCCCGGCGTCCGGGACACTCGGAAAGCTCAATCGGACTCTATCGACGTCGCAGAAACAATGCCGCCGCCACCGCGCAGCCGGCCGCCAGCACGGTCGCGAGTGGCTGGAGTGAAAACGACTCGTACCGCTCCGCGAACTGGATCGGCCGATTGTCGCCGGCGTCGATCACGCGGCCGCCGGTGCGGTCGGCGATCGCCTGCAGCGCCGGCCGGTCATTGCCGACGGCGTCGAATTCCTCAGCGTACCGCCCGGCGAGCGCCTGCCGACTGATAACTCGATCTTCCATCAATACCACGCCAACGCTCGGCCGCTGACGACGGTCTAGCGCCGCCTCGTAAATGCCGGGCGCGACGATCGCCATCGGCACCGCCGAATCGCCGCGCCACAGCGTCGGCTTGAGCCCGTTCATCGGCCCGGCGACGTCGCGCGCTGTCAGCCGAACGCGGCCGACGGTTTCGTCCCAGTCGACGGCAAAATGCGGGTCGGCAGGCGCGCTTTCGAGCCGCCGTAGCGCGTTCGCCCAATTGCCGGCCGACACGCTCGCGGAGACTGCGGTCACGCGGCCGAGCCCGACGCGCCACGCCGCCGCGACGGGCTTGGCGTCAACGTCGAGCAGCGTTTCCGCCCGCCCTTTCACCCACGCCCGCCATCGCAGGCCGACGTCGATCCGCCGACCCGCCCACGCCCCGCGCCCGACGCCGACGGCAGGCGTTCGGACCGCTTCGTCGGGCGTGTCGACCAGCCCGCCGAACGCCGTCGCCCAGCGGTCGACCGTCGCCGGCCGCGTGCTCTGGCCGCCTGTTTTTTCGCACAGCCGCGTGAGCGCGTCGGCCGGCGTTGAGACGAGCGCGTCGGCCCGCACGTTCGCCCGCTTCAACGCGTCGGCCAACTGATCGACATCGCCGAGCTCGGCGTCGCCGTCGGTCAGCAACAGCAGCCGCGTCGACTCGCGAGGCGACGCCTTGGCGACCGCTTCGATCGCCGCTCGCAGCCCCGTCGGCCCACGCGGCGGAGTCGCGGCGGCGGCGGCGAGGGCGCGGCGCGCGTCGGCGGGCGTGGCGTCGTTGGCGAGCATGCGAACGCCGTCGGAAAACGCGCCGACCGACACCCGCGCGTCGCCCGGCAAGCGCTCCACCGCCGCCGTCGCCGCGTTCACCGCCGACTGCCAGCGCGACGTTTGTCCGTTCGCCGTCGCCATCGAACCGCTGGCGTCGAGCAGCACGACCCACCGCCCCGGCCCCGCCGGCGCGAACGCCGACAGCGGCGACCATGCCGCCATCGCTCCACCCGGCGGCCCGACGAGCACGAGCGTGCCGCCGAACGACCGGACGTACGCATCGAGCGCCACCCGACCGCCCGGCGACACGACGGCGTCGGTCGGCAGCACGACGATTGACGCGTCGGCCAAGTCTTCGCCGCCATCGCCGAGCATCGACGCGTCGATCGAACGAAAGCCGGGCAAGTTCAGGCCGACCGCCAGCCGCTGCGCTTCGGGCGTGACGCAAACCATTCGGAGTGCGTCGTTCTCCGGCCAAAGGTCGCCGGCATCGAAGGCGGCCGCGATGTGGCGCGTCGGCGTGGGGAGATCGACCGCCACCCGCCGTGGGCCGACAATGCCCTCGATTTTCCTCGGCACGCCGGCGTCGACCCAGAGCGGCCGCACCGCCTGCCCGACGACATCGACCATCACCGCGTGGCCGTCGCTCGTGCCCTGGATCGCCGTCACGCGCGCGTCGCCGGGCCGATCGAGCGACGGCTCGACGATCGGAAATGTCGCCGGCAACACGCCGTCGACCGCCAGCCGGCCGTCACTGAATAGCAGCACGGCGTCGGCGTCGGGCGGCGCGGGCAGCCGCGTGCGATCGGCGGCCACCTCGCCGGGCGAAATCACCGGGCCGTCCGCAAAATATTGAATCGAAAACGCGCGCCCGGCGAGCAGCGGCGTCAATCGCGTGCGGATCGCCTGCTCATCACGAAACGCCGCCCCGCGTGTCGACGGCGACACGTCGACCATCGCCACGATCCGCAACGGCCGCACCCACCGCACGCCCAGGCCCGCCACGCCGATCGCCGCAAAAATCACCGCCGCCCGCAGCAACCGCCGCGCGACCGAATTCAGCCGGCCGGCGAAAAAAAGACGACAACGATCAGCGGCAACGCCAGCAGGCCGAGGATGGGTGAATCGATCGTCACGCGTGTTTGGCAATCGATCAGGGGCGGAACACTTCGTACCAGTTTCCCTTGACGTGTTTGAAGGTTTGCCGAACCTGACCGTCACTGTCGGCTTCGACATCGGGAAGCGGCGTCGTGCTAAACGCAAGTCCGTTCCAATCGAACGGGCCTCCGAAATTTGACGCGAATAAGAAGCCGTTCGGGAGCGGCTCTGGGTTGCGGACCTCGAAATAACCCAACTCGGCCGGCGCCTTTTGGAGGGTACCCGGGCCGTTTGCCATCACCCGCGCGGCGAAACCGTTCAAAGCCGCCTCGGACCGCCTGAACTGCTCAGCGAACGACACGTAGCCGTAGCCAATCCACGCAGCAGCTACGGCCAGTGCCACGCCCGCGAGGGCAGGGATCACGTGCCAGCGGCGAAATTTGTAGCGAAGTCGCATCGCGGGCTATTTCACCGGAGATCGCCGCCGACAGGCAAGCGGCGGCGGAATCGGCGTCACGTGGCGGCCGCTTAACGAGGGCGGTCGTCGCCGGTACCATGGCCGATCTTACTCGAACTTACGAAAGACCCGTGATGTCGCAGCTTACGCCTAAAGAAGTCGTTTCCGAACTGGACAAGTACATCGTCGGCCAGGCCGACGCCAAGCGCGCCGTCGCCGTCGCCGTCCGTAACCGCTGGCGGCGTCAACAGCTCGGCGAACAGCTCAGCAAAGACGTCGCCCCGAAAAACATCCTCATGGCCGGCCCGACGGGCGTCGGCAAGACGGAAATCGCCCGCCGCCTGGCGACGCTCACCGGCGCGCCGTTCGTGAAAGTCGAAGCCACAAAGTACACCGAAGTCGGCTACCACGGCCGCGACGTCGAAAGCATGGTCCGTGATCTGCTCGAAGTCAGCATCCAGCTCACCAAGACCGAACTGTTCGAGCAGGTGCAGGAAGAAGGCAAGGCCGCCGTCGAACAGCGGCTGCTCGACAGCCTGCTGCCGCGGGCGAGCTGGAGCAGCGGCGACCCGGAAGAAGAGGCCCGCACGCAGCGCACGCGCGAGAAAATGCTCACCCAACTGCAGGCCGGCGAATTGGAAGAGCGGGAGATCGAACTCGTCGACGAGCGCAAGCCCGACGTCAGCGCGCTCCTAGGATCGGCCGGCCTGGGTGACGACGCGGACATGACCAGCATCTTCGAACGGATGATGCCGACGAACCGCGTCACCAAACGGTACACCGTCCGCGACGCCCGGCAGGTGCTGTTCGCCCAGGAAGCCGAGAAAATCGTCGACAAAGACCGCGTGATGCGCACCGCCATCCACAAGGCGGAAAACAGCGGCATCATCTTCATCGACGAAATCGACAAGATCGCCGGCGCCGAAAAAAGCCAGGGCCCCGACGTCAGCCGCCAGGGCGTGCAGCGGGACCTGCTGCCGATCGTCGAAGGCAGCACCGTCACCACCAAGCACGGCCCGGTGAAGACCGACCACATCCTCTTCATCGCCGCCGGCGCGTTCCACACCGCCAGCCCCAGCGACCTCATGCCCGAACTGCAAGGCCGCTTCCCCATCCGCGTGGAACTCAAAGACCTCGAACGCAAAGACTTCGTCCGCATCCTCACCGAGCCGCAGAACTCCCTCACGCGGCAGCAGATCGAGCTGATGAAAACCGAAGGCGTCGACGTGAAATTCACGCCCGATTCCATCGAAGAGCTCGCCCACTTCGCCTACGAGCAGAACAAGAAGGTGCAGAACATCGGCGCCCGCCGCCTGCACACGATCATGGAAAAGGTCTTCGAACAGATCAGCTTCGACGGCCCCGATTTGAACGGAAAATCGATCACGATCACGGCCGCGTACGTAAAACAACGGCTGAGCGGGGATGACGAAAAGAAGGGGTGGTTTGGGTTTTAAGCCCGGCGAATAGCCGGAGGTTTCAGTCCACGGGATACAAGATTATGCCCGTGGCTTCCCCGAGCTGTGATAGACTTAAGAGATATGCACACGTTGGACATTTCCATCGAGGACGCGACGTTCGCGGAACTGGATGCCGTCGCCCGGGCGGTCGGGATGACGCCCGCGGAATTCGTCCGGCAGGCTGCCGAGTCGGAATTGAAGCGTCACAAGGCAGTAGACGTTGCCCGGCCAGGCGACCGCGAAAACGCCGCCGCCCCGAGTGATATGGATGTGCCCGAAGCGAGATACCGCCCCCCGACGCCGCAGGAGATCGCCGAGAATCGCCTGGTCAAACAACTGGTTGTCTTGCCCCCGCATGATCCGGGCCGATGTCTGTTGCCTAACTTGGACGACATCGACGCAGTACTGCGGGCCGGCGAAGGCGAGGACTATAAATGATTTTGGTCGATGTAAACGTGCTGCTTTATGCGCGTTTCATCAGTTACCGTCAGCACCCCGCCGCCCGCGACTGGCTTGAACTTCAGTTGGCCGGGCCGCAGTCGGTCGGCCTGCCGTGGGAGAGTTTGAACGGCTTCATGCGGATCGCCACCAATCCGAAACTCTTCGAAACGCCCATGACCGTGGCCGAGGCGTGGCTGCAGGTCAAAACATGGATCTCGGCCAAGACGGTGTGGATTCCGCAGGCCGGGCCGCGGCATGTCGAGATCATGGACCGCCTGATCGCGGGCCGCCCATTCTCGACCAAACTCGTTTCCGACGTACATCTCGCCGCGATCGCCATCGAGCACGACCTGGTCGTCTGTTCCGCCGATGCCGATTTCGGCACCCTGAATGGGGTTCGCTGGCACAATCCGCTCGCGACCTGACTGCGAGCTTCAACCCAGGCTGGTTTCCGCAAGAAATCTTCCAAGGCCCCGCAACGGAAATTGCGTTTCCCAGATAAAATAGTGTCGCCGCGATCGATTGGGCATCAATCGGCTAGGCGGCAGGACACTTCTCTTCTGGGGTTACGCCATGCATTACGAACAGTTCGAATCGCGCACGCTTTTCGCCGCCACGGCCACGCTGAACACGTCGACCCACTCGCTCAATATCCAGGGCACCAGTGGCGCTGACACCATCGCCGTCACGCTCAGCGGCAGCAACGTCAAAGTGCAGCTCAACAGCACGACGTCCAAATCATTCGCGGCCAGCAGCATCACCGCCATCAACGTGCACATGAGCACGGGCAATGACAAATTCACCATGACCGACGCCGTGAAAAAAGCCGCCGCCATCTTCGGCGAAGGCGGCAATGACACGCTCGTCGGCGGCGGCCAGAACGATTACCTCGACGGCGGCGACAACGACGACAAACTCGACGGCGGTGCCGGCGACGACCAACTCAAAGGCGGCACCGGCACCGACACCGCCGACTTCTCCAACCGAACCTACGCCCTCAATATCTCACTCGACGGCGTCGCCAACGACGGCGGCACGGGCGGACACGACAACGTCTTCACCGACGTCGAAAACGTCAAAGGCGGCTCCGCCGGCGATACCATCACCGGCTCGTCCAAAAACAATAAACTCGAAGGCAACGGCGGGAACGACACCATCTACGGCAACAGCGGCAACGACACCATCTACGGCGGCAGCGGTAAAGATTACCTCGTCGGCAACACCGGCAAAGACGTGATCTACGGCGGCAGCGACAACGACACCCTCGACGGCTCCGACGGCACCGCCGCCAACGACATCCTCTACGGCGAAGGCGGCACCGACGACGCCTACTTCGACAAGTCCGGCACCAGCAAAGACACCGTCTACACCGCCGAACACCTGTTCAGCTAAACCGACGCGAATGCACCTCAATCACTCCCGACGCATCGCCGACGCCGGGTCTGAGGTACGCCGAAGACCCGGGCCTTCGGCGTACCTCAGACCCGGCGTCGGGGGGTTCGGAATGGAACCTTCGCCGTTTACCGCCGGCGGCGGAGCAGTGCCGTCGCGCCGACGGCGAGCAGTCCCAGGCTGGCCGGTTCGGGGACGTTCGGCAGGGTGCCGGTGAACAGATAGTTATGCGCCTCGCCCGGCCCGCTGAGGCTGCCGGCGATGAGCGTGCCGTTGATATTGCCGCTGAAATTCACGGCTGCGTTCGGCGCGAGCATCGTGCCGTTGAACCCGATGCCGTTAAACGTCACGCCGGTGGCGTCGGCAAAATTGAAGAGCA
The DNA here is from genome assembly GCA_049840775.1 of Tepidisphaeraceae bacterium. GTDB lineage: Bacteria > Planctomycetota > Phycisphaerae > Tepidisphaerales > Tepidisphaeraceae > RYN-431. Next base: position 636,184 of record JASGJJ010000005.1, on the reverse strand, counting down.
CATGCGCGTTGTCCGTGCCGCTGAGCGTGAGGGCGTTGTTGTGGATGGAGACGTTGCCCGTGCCGGTGACGTCGATCACGACGGTCGGCGTGGTGGTCAGCCCGCTGACGCTGAGCAGGAAGTCGTTCATGTTCGTCAGCTGGTCGGCGGTGATTTTGAAGACGTAGGTGTCTGCCCCGCTGCCGGTGAGTTTGAGCTGGTTGCCCGCCCCGCCGGTGACGCTCGTGCCGGCCGAGGCGCCAAGGCCGTGCAGGCCGCTGGCGAGTGAGGTGAGGTAGCTGTTGGCTTCGGCGAAGCTGAACGGGTAGACGACGCTCGCGGGGCTGACCTGTGTGCGGGTGATGTACCCCAGGCCGGTGTACGTGCCGCCGTAGAAAACACCGCCGCCGACCGAGCCGCCGCCGGTGAGTTGGGTGTTGCCGACCGTGGAGAGCGTGCCGGTGATGGTGGGATTGTTGATGTTCGCCGAGTTGGCGATGACATTTCCGCTAATCGTGTTGCCGTTATTGGAGTACTGCCCGCCGACGATGACATTGCCGGCCACGGTCGTGCCGGCGGTGATGAAGTTGCCCCCGACGGCGATGCCGTTCTGAATGTCGCTGCCCGCCTGCGTGTTGTCGCCGAGGACATACACGTTGTAACCCCCCGCCGGCCCGAGCCCCGTATGTGCCGCCTGCGACATCGCTGCCGTCGAGGCCAACATTAAACTCATCCACCCGAACGTCGATTGACTGCGCATGCTCATTACTCGATCCCCCTTCAACAGGTTTGAGGACGAATGAGATACGATGAAAAGCCATCGGGGCTAACACTGATTTTGCATAATTCCGACAATAATGCGTACAAGCACGTTAAGCCCGGCAACCTGTAGCGAAGCACCCCAAAAGACGCGTCAAACTCGCATCACAGAATTCCGCAAACACCGCCACGCTGCAGCGCAGCTGCTGGTTTGACTGCGAACCAGACCAGCAACTGCACTGCAGCGTGGCACATGTTTTCAGAAACGTCTGAACCTTCCGATTAGCCGCTGATCGTGTCGATGTTGTTATCGAGGTTGCTGTAGTCGATGAACTGCTGGGGGTTGGTGCCGTTGAGGTATTCTTCGACGTTGGTGTAGCCGTCTTTATCGGGGTCTAGGTTGGCGTCGGCGGGGTCGTTGGGGTTGAGGCCGTGGGCTTTTTCCCAGTCGTCGGGCATGCCGTCGTGGTCGGTGTCGACGGGCACGGCCTTGGGGTCGAACGCGTAATCCGGGTAGCCGCCGACTTCTTTCGGGTCTTTGACGATGCCGTTCCCTTGCGTGACTTTCCCGGTACGGACCATCTCGACGACTCTGGCATCGACGGCATCACGCTTCGGCAGCGTAGCGCCGGCGCGTTTCAGCACGGTTTGATACGCGTCGGCGGCGTTCTGCTGCATGACGGGCCAAGCTTCGAACGGCGTGTTGACGCGGGCGTCCTGCTCCGGCCCGCGCATGCCGGCCCAGTTGTTCTGGTTGATCTTGTCATTGCCGTCCACGTAATTGCCGTCCACAAACCACTTGCCGGGCCGGCGTTCGCTTTCGGGGTACCACGCCTGGTTTTTCCATCGATTGCCGGGGGAATAGCTGTTGCGCGATTCGATGCGCACCATCGTGCCGCGCATGTCATCCTTCGTCGCCGGGCCGGGCTTGAAGTAGTTGTTAATCAGATTCACGCGGCTGGTTTCGTCGCCGCCGTCGATGCTGCGGTGGCCCCAGTTGAAGATGACGTTATTGCGAAAATCGAAATCGCCACTCATCCCGATCGACGGATTTCTTGCGGTATTGCAGGCGAATAAGTTGTGATGGAACGTGCTGCTGTACCCGCCCCACGTGCCGCCGAACGCGTGATTGCCGGCGTTGAGGGCTTCGCTGCTGATGCAGTTCTGGATGGTGGAATTGACCGTCGGCATCTTGGTTTCCGTGCCGTCGGCGTTCTTGCGCATGTAGCGGTAGAGCGACAGATTTTCGTCCATGCCCCAGCTGGTGGAGCAATGATCGATGACCATCTGCCCCGGCGGGTTGCCGCCGATGTTATCTGAGCCTTGCCCGCCCTTGGGGATGCCCCGGCGGACGCGGATGTGCCGCATGATGACATTGCGTGCGTTGATGTTGATCGACTGGTCGGCAAAGCAGACGCCGTCGCCCGGCGCGGTTTGCCCGGCAATGGTGACGTCGCCGGAGTTGATGTTGATGTTCTTGTTCAGCGTGATCAGCCCCGCCACGCGGAAGACAATGATGCGTGGCCCTTCCGCCTCGGCCGCGGCGCGGAAGCTGCCTTCGCCGCCGTCATTGAGATTGGTGACTTCGATCACGCGTCCGCCCCGGCCGCCGGTGGTAAACATGCCACCGCCCCACGCCCCGGGAAATGCGGGCGGCAAATGTTCCGGCAGGCGCGGCGGCAGCGGCGGGATTTCGCCGGGGTCGTGCGCCGTGCGTGTCGTCGGCTTGGTAGCCGGCGAATCTTCGACCGCCGCCACGCTCGTGCCGACGATCCCCAGCACGCCCGCACCCAGCGCCGCCGTGCACGCATAGTGAATCCACGCCCGTTGTCGCGTTGCCATGTACAGACTCCTCTGAAATTCCGCCGCCCGGCGCGTTCCGCGCCGGTTCTGTCATGAAGTGGTACGCCGGGCGAGCGGTCGCGTTACTGCGGGCGAGCGCAAGAATATTGCACGAGAGCGAAATCGCCCCGAGAGTCAATCCTGAACCGTTTCACAATCCACTGACGCCGGAGTCTGAGGTACACCGAAGACCCGGGAACGCGGACAAGGTGACCGGCGACTGCCCGGGTCTTCGGCGTACCTCAGGCCCCGGCGTCAGTGGTGACTTGTCAGACGTTCTGGCAACGCGGCGTCAAATTTTTACCACATAAGTGGTTTTTGGAGTTGCGACGCTGCCGCCCTGCCGCGAAGAAATGCTTCGCGGCAGACACTCACCTGAGTCTCACACCGTAACTGACACAGAATGCGCAGACCGTCCGTGGCCGACAAGGAGAAAATTCGGCCGATTTTTCGGCGAATTTTATACGTGACGGCCCGCCGCCGGGCGGTATGGTGAGGGGCGTCGCGGGCGATTTCGGGTCAGCCCGCGGCGACAATCCGGTCGACCGTTTCCCGCACGGCGACGCCGGCGCGACGGAAGGCGTCCTGCTCTTCGGCCGACAGCTTCACGTTGATCCGCCGCAGAATGCCCGCCTGGCCGACCACCACGGGCAGGCTCAGGCAGACGCCCTCGACGCCCGCAAAGCCGTCGACTCGGGTGCTGAGCGGCATGACCTCGTGCGTGTCACGCACGATGGCGCCGACGATCTCCGCGATCGCCAACGCCACGCCGCTGCTCGTGTAACCCTTGCCCTGAAGGATCTTGTAACCGATGCGTCGCACATCGCATTCCAATTGTCGGGCTTCCTCGGCGTCCAGTTCCAGGGGGCCGCCGCCGGCGGTGGCGTTGGAGTAGGCGAAAAACTGGTTCTCGCCATGCTCACCTAAAACGTAGGCGCGAATGTCTAACGGGTGGATCGCGAGTTTCTGGCTCAGCGACGCGCGCAGGCGCATCGTGTCGACCAGCGTGCCGCTGCCGATCACCCGTGTCGGCGGATATCCGGTGAGGTCGCCGGCGAGTGTCGTCATGGCGTCGTTCGGGTTTGTCGCCATGACAAGCACGGCGTCGGGGCTGGCGGCCGCAAGCGTTGGCAGGATCTCGCGTAGCGTGGCGTAGTTGGCGACGGCGGTGCGCTGCGGTCCTGATCGGCGGTCATCGGAGCGCCTATGCAGACGACGATCACGTGCGAGCCGGCCGTCGCGGCGATGTCGCCCGCGATCACCCGGATCGGCCGGCCGAGCGCCGCGGCGTGCGCCAGGTCGAGCGCTTCGGCCTTGGTTTTTCCGGGGTCTCGCCCGACCAGGACGATCTCCGACGCCAGCTGCCGCGCCACCAGCACGATGCCCAGCGCCGCCCCGACTTTGCCCACGCCAATGATGGAGACTTTCATGCCGTGTTCTCTAATGCACAACAATTTGCATTTTGCTGTCCGATGACGATCTTCGCCGACGGGGATCATTCTTTGACCACACCCGCTACGCTAATCGTTGCTGAGACGCCTGAACAGATTCAGCCGCATGATGTTCCCACACCTGCAATAGAAGCTCGCCCGCGCGACCTTTCGACAGATGCGTTAAGGGGGATCGCAATCTGGGGCGTCGTTTACGTTCACGGCGCATTCCTGTTTCGGCCGGCAGGGTCAGGATTGCTTATGTCGGCCGATGCAGTCCGTTGGGCGGTGCCGGTATTCGTGATCCTGGCAGGATTATTCTCCGCACCGGCTGGTTCCGGCAACTCGCACGGCACGAAATCCGCAACGACGGTGCTCATCGGCCGGCTCAGCCGATTGGCAACACCTTTTACAGTTTGGTCGCTGGTCTATTTCCTCCACCAACGCGGCTGGGAACGGTGGCCAGACGTTGTGAAGATCATCACCACACATTTCGCGGGTTACGGCTGGTCCGGTCAGTATTATTTCATCATTCTCTTTCAGATAGCAGGCATTGCCTGGCTGCTTGGACGACGAGTCGTGAAGCCGATGCACGCCTATCTTGCATTCGGTGCCGTCTTCATCCTGACCACCATGCTGAGTCGCGTCACGGGAGCGGGTACGTTGAAAAAGCTGTTCGACGACAGGTTCGTTCTCTTCTGGATTCCACACTTGCTGTTCGGAATGGCGATCGCATACGAGCGTGGAAGACGCCTGCCCAAAGTCTGGCCACCGCTAATTGCGAGCGCCGTCCTCTTCCTCAGTATTGCGGCGTTTGTGGAAGGTAACACCTTGCTATCTAGCCTTGGAGCCGTGGCTTGGGCGACCTATCAGAATCCGATTTGGATCGCGACGACGCCAATCTTGTTCATCGCGTTCAGTAGCCTGATTACTGCCATGCCCGACCGAATCAAATTGCCGATTTCGGGAATCGGTCAATACTCACTAGGCATTTTCTGCCTCAATCCACTGGTGATTGATCTGCTGTCATCCATGCACTGGTCAATCGCGCAAAAAAGCCGATGGATTTCGGACCTCTTGCTCCCGATCGCCAGCGTCACAGCAATCATGCTGATTTGCTACGCGTTGTCCCGATTGATAGGCGCGTTGGGACTTACGAAACTGGTCCGCTGATCCGGCCGGGTTATGCGGCTTTGCTGACGTGCTGATTCGTAACAAGTGCTGAGGCCACTCGATGCGCATGGCGCAGGGCGAAACTCACCTGGATCACGAGTGGCGATTTCGGGTCGGTCAGCAGTTCGCCGAAGTGCTGTTCGAGCGCCGTGCGGTGCAGGCACTGGCTTTCGAACTGCCCGAACTTGCTGCCCGCGCCGCGCGGGCCGAACGCGATCGGGTAGCCGGCGATGGGGACTTTGTACATGTGGAACGAAAAGTGCGGGCACGCCGCGTCGTGCAGCTGCATCTCATAAGCGACTTCCGTCGGGCTGTCGGCGACTTCGACGAGCTTGATGTGCAGTTGCCCGTTGCTCAGCGTCGACACGGCCGAGTCCAATTGGCCGGCGAGGTCGAGGAGGTCGTGGACGGCCTTCTGGTGGGCGGCGTTCACAGTGTTGACGGCTTCACGCAGCAGCGCCGTGAAGTCAATGCCATCACTGCCTGTCACGCAAACCATCGGTTTTCGAACAGGGGCGTCGGGTTTGGGGGCGAAAAATCGCATGGTTTCGTTCGCGTCCCCACGGTGCCTCTCCCGGCACCGCCTTTCATGAAGACGCGTTACCACTGATATCAAATACCGATTGCCCGCAGACAACCCGTATTAACCGATGATAACCCCGATTCGGACGTTCCGAATAATGGCCGCGGCCGGGCGAAAATCGCCCGGCCGTGGATCGAATAAACTCATGATTTACAGTGCGTTACGACCGAGAAGTCGACCGCTTGGCGGGCTTGGGGATCAGTGCCCGCTCGAGATTTCGCATGGCTTGTTTGAGGCGTTGTTCGTTTTCGACCAGGGCGATGCGGACCCACCCTTCGCCGTTCTCGCCGAACGCCCGGCCCGGGGCCAGGGCGACTTCCGCTTCGTCCATCATCCGAATGCAGAAGTCCATGGTGCTCTGGCCCTTCAGGTGCTCGTCGGCGATTTTCGCCCAGACGAACATGCCGGCCCGGGGTTTGTCGTAGTGCCACCCGAGCTTATCCAGGCCGTGGCAGAGGACGTCGCGGCGCTTTTCGTAGACCAGGCTCTGCTCGGCCGGGACTTTGCCGCACTGCCGCATGGCGATGACGCTGCTGATCCAGACCGGCGCGAAATGGCCGTAATCGTAGTAGCCCTTGATGGTTGCGAGGGCCTTGATCATTTCCTTGTTGCCGCAACAAAAGCCCACGCGCCAGCCGGCCATGTTGAAGCTCTTGGACATGGTGCTGAATTCGACGCCAATTTCCTTGGCCCCCGGCGCACTGAGGAAGCTCGGGGCCTTGTAGCCGTCGAAGTTGATTTCGCCGTACGCGAAATCGCTCATGATCATGATGCCCCGCTTGCGGCAGACTTCGATGGCGCGGTTCCAGAAGTGCGCGTCGACGGTCATGCTCGTCGGGTTGTGCGGGTAGTTGAGGATGACGAGCTTCGGCGCCGGGAAGAGGCCGTCGATCATCTTCTCCATGTGGTCCAGGAACGCGTCGTCATTGCCCAGCGGCACGCGAAGCACGTTCGCCCCAGCCATTGTCGGGGCATAGAGATGCGCCGGGAAAGCCGGGTCCGGCACGATGGCCGTATCGCCCGGGCCGAGCAGGGCCAGGCACATATGCGACAGGCCTTCCTTGGAGCCGATGGTGACGATGACTTCGGTTTCCGGGTCGAGGTCGACGCCGTACTTGGTCTTGTACCGCTTGGCGACTTCCTTCCGCAGCCCGGCGATGCCGTTGCTGACGCTGTAGCGGTGGTTCCGCGGGTCGCGGGCGGCTTCGGCGAGCTTGTCGACGATGGCGTCGGGCGTCGGGTCCGTCGGGTTGCCCATGCCCAGGTCGATCACGTCGCGGCCGGCGACGCGCAACTCATACTTGGCCTTGTTGATACGACTAAACAGATACGGGGGCAGACGCTCCAAACGATTGGAGACGGCGATGGTGAACGGTTGGTCAGACATGGCGATTACCGCTGGCGGCTGGCAGCGGACGGCTGGCAGCCAGGACTATTGATTCAAATTCGACGCAGGGCCGGTGACCGGCGAAGGGTTTGGCGTAGCCCCTGCGGCGGCGGCCGGCACAGTGGCCGGTTTTGTAGCCGGCACGGCCACGGGTTGCGTGGCGGGCTTGGGCGGCGGCGGGACGACGACCGGCGGCTTCGGCGCGGCCTGGGTGGTCGCGGGTGGCGGCGGCACGACCGGCTTGGACGTCGTCGTGGCCGGCGGCGTAACCACTGGCGTGGTCACCGTTTGCGTGGTGGCGGCCGGCACCGTCGCCGGCGTGGCGCGGGCGGCTTCGCGGTCCTTTTCCATCTGGTCGCGCATCTTCTCGCGGTCACGAATCAGCTGATTCCGCGCCTCCAGGCGGCTGTCAAACTCCGCCTTGAGTTCCGGGTCGGCGATGCGGAGTTGCGCCAGCGCTTCCTGCGCCAGCCTGCGCACGAACGCCGGCGACCGCCTGCTGCACCGTGCCGGCGATGTAATCCTCGCGGACGCTTTGCTTGACGTCTTCAAACTTCACCGCCTTGGGGGCGATTCGTTTTTCGAGCTTGATCAGGTGGTACCCGCCCGCGGCCTGCACAGGGTCGCTGACCTGGCCGGGCTTGAGGTCGAAGGCGACCCGCCGGAAGTTCTCCGGGAAGCGCGTGTTATTGATCGTGAACGGCGGCAGCTCGCCGCCGAGGCGGCGCGTCTGCGGGTCACGGCTGACCTGCCGGGCGACCGTCGCGAAGTCTTCCCCCGCCGCCAAGCGCCGCTGCACGGCGGCGGCGTCCTGCGGGTTGTCGGTAACGATGTGCCTTACCTGCACTTGTGCGCCGTAGCTTTCGTCGAACTGCTTTTGCAGCATTTCGTCGGTGACGTTGGTGCTGATCTTCGGCTCGACGACTTTGCGCAGGTAGGCGTTGGTCTCGATGATGATGCCGAGTTCCGTGCGGGTGGTGGTCTGATCCTTCGGCTTCGGCTGGGCGAGGAACTGGTCGAGGAGTTTCTCGCGGTCGTCGGTCGGGTTCAGGTTCGGGAACATCTTTTCGACGGTCCAGTTGTACTCCCACTTGATGTCTTCGGGGGTGACCTTGATGTTCTGCTGAGCCGCCAGATCGCGGGCCATGTCGCGTTGGATGACGAGCATGAGCATGTTGAAGCCGTACGCTTCGAACAGGGGCTTGGAGAGTTCGCTGTGGGTGATGCGTGTCGTGCCGACGGTGGCGATGACCGGGTCGGCCGGCATGGTGCTGGGCATCACCGTGGTTTTGCCGCCGGTATGGTTCTCAACCGAGGGCGGCGGCGTAACCACCGGCCCGGGTGTGGGATCGCCTTTGGGCGGCGTACAGCCGGCGAGCAGACCGGCGGCGGCGAGCATGATCTTCACGGCAGGCTTTGACACGTTCGGCTGGCTCGGCATAAGAACCACGCACTATGGAAGCGCCCGTAAACCAAGTCAAGCGACGCCGACGTCTGTTCGCGGTTATCGCATTACTGTTTTGTGCCTCGCTCGCGCGTGCCGCCGAGCCGCGGGTGCTGATCGTCAGCATCGACGGCTGCCGGCCTGACGTCGCACTCCGCGCCGACATGCCCTATTTCCGCTGGCTGATGCGGAACGGCTGCTTCACGTTCCTGGCGACCACCACGCCCGCCGCCATCACGCTGCCGAGCCACACGAGCATGCTGACCGGCGTAACCATTGAACGACACGGAATTAGCGGCAATGACGACGAAGCCGCCGAGGACCAACAGCTCAAAGTCCCCACGATTTTCGACCTCGCCAAAAAGGCCGGCATCAGCAGCGGGATGGCGTCGGGCAAGAGCAAATTCGTCCTGTACGACCCGCCGATCGACCACAGCTGGCACCCCAACAGCAAGCCGGCGACGCGGAAGTCTAAAACCACCGGCCAGATCATCAGTTACTCGGCCGGCACGGTGGTGACGGACGACGTCGTCGCCGACCACGCCGTCGAGATCATCGAAAAATATTCGCCCCGGCTGATGTTCGTGCATTTCGGCTACAACGATTCCATCGGCCACAGCAAGGGCTGGGGCTCCGCCGCCCAGGTCGCCGGCCTCGCCAACACCGACGCCGCGCTCGGCCGAGTGATTGTTGCGCTCAAAGACAAAGGCGTTCTCGATCAGACGACGATCATCCTCAGCGCCGACCACGGCGGTGCGGGCCGCGTGCACGGGGCGAAAGTCGTCGGGTCGGCGTTCATTCCGTGGATCATCGTCGGGCCGGGCGTGCGAAAGAATGTGGACCTGTCCCAGTACAACTCCTGGCCGGTGCAGACTTACGACACCTTCGCGACCGCCTGCGACGTGCTCGGCCTGCAAACGCCGCCGGGCATCGACGGGACGAATGTCGCCCCCGCGTTCGAAGCGACCGACCTGCTGAGCAGCACCACCCGCCCCACCGGCACCGCGGCGGGCAGCACCACGACCCCGGCGACGCAGCCGTAAACCAAGGCAAGGTATGATCAAAGGTCACGGCATCGATATCGTCGACACGGCCCGCATCGCCCGCATGCTCACCGAGCACGGCGAACGCTTCCTCGACCGCTGTTTCACCCCGGCAGAACAGCAGCATTGCGCCAAAACCGAGAAACGCCACGTCGAACGCCTCGCCGGCCGATTCGCCGTCAAGGAGGCGATCCTCAAAGTCCTCGGCACCGGCCTGCGCGGGGGCATCCAGTGGACCGACATGGAAGTCGTCCCCGACGCCTTCGGCCGACCGGTCCTGACCCTCTCAGGCGAGGCCGCGAATGTGGCCAACCAACTGGGCATCACGGATTGGCATGTGAGTATCTCTCATATCGAGAGTCACGCCGTCGGCAGCGCAATCGGCGAATGGCGTGCCCCGCCGAGCGATATGAGCTTTGTCCGGGAAGAATGATTTAGCCACGGATGAACACCGATGAACACGGATAAGAAAAGAAGTTGAACCGCAGATTTCGCAGATGACGCAGATTGAAGGAACTAATTCTTAACCTGCGTCATCTGCGGTCTAAATCTCTTCTCTTTTATCCGTGTTCATCGGTGTTCATCCGTGGCTAACTAATCTTTCTGCCTGGAAACGCCCAGTTCCTTGGCGATTTCGCTTTCGAGTTCGTCGAGTTTGCCGAGTTCGGATTTTTCACTCGCCAGCACGTCGGCGTGAATCATGCGGTCGATTTCGTCGTCGCTGATGCCGACGTTCGACGAGTCGCCGACGGCCGACGCGTCGCCGGTTTCCATGCTGTCGAGGAACAGTTCCATCCGCTCTTCGATCGTGCCGGCCTGGCTCATGGCCTTTTCCCAGTCGACCTGGGTTTTGGTCAGATTGAGGTCGCCGAAGATCGAGCCGATCTGTTTGCTCATCACCTGCATGCTGGCCGCGAATTGCTGGCTGGCCTGCGCCTGCTGGCTGATGAGCATGGCGTTTTTCATCGCCAGCACCTGACGCTCGAGCATCCGCTTGACGGCGGCCGTGCGTTTGAGGGCGTTGCGGACAAAGTTGTACTGCTGCGTGTCGCCGATTTTTTGTGCCTGCTGGGCGGTCTTGATGAAGTCGCCGGCGAATTTGTCCTGCTGACGGATCGCCCGTTCGATCGACCGCAGATGGGCCTTGATCTTCATCTCCCGCTCGATGCGGCGTTCGTCTTTGCTTTTGAACAGGCCCATCAGATGCCCTTTGTAGGGGCGACATACATGTCGCCCGTCTCTGCCGATTGCCGCCCGGCGGGCGACATGTATGTCGCCCCTACAAGCCGTAACCAAGTTCGCACGACCGAATTTGCCAGGCGTTGCAACCAACGCATCACGACTTCTGCCGCATTATCGCGGTGCAGATTTTCTTCGTGAATGTCGTGGCCTTCCTGCTGCATTCAATCCTGCTTCTCGGCCCGCCGACGCACTGCCGCATCGGCTTGATCGAACGCCTTGTCTGCCTGCACGGTGCCGCGGTCGACCTGGTCCCAGATCGCCATCAGTTCCTGCCCCGCCGCTGAAAGGCCGGCGTTTTCAAGTGAATCGGCGTCGGCGGCCTGGCCGACTTCCAGGATCGCGTCGAGGCGTTGCTGGTAGAGGTCCTGGCTCATCACGTCGTCGTCGATCCAGCCGTTGATCTTGGCGACGTCGCGATCGGTGATGTTCAGCCGGCCAGTGCCGCGGCCTTTTTCCTTGTTCTCCTGAATCATCCGCAGCCGGCTGACCGTCAGCAACTCTTTGCTGCGCAGGTTTAGCTCCTTGGCCGAGAGGACTTGCTCCTGCGTCTTGAGCTCGAAGTCCATCGCGAGGGCTTTGCGCAGCTCGGGCGACTTCTGGCTGCTGCCGGTCTCGAAGATCTTCTGCTTCTGCGTGGCGAGGTCGCCGACTTTTTTCAGCAGACGGTCGCGCTGTTTGCCGAGCAGGATTTCTTCCTTGCGGAGTTCGAGCGCGGAGAGTTCGCTGAGCGTCTTACGACGGCCGAGCAGTCGGTCGATGAGGGCCATTTATCCCGGCTCCCGTTGGGGCAGACGCGGCGGCTGTTCGTCTTGCGGCGAGGCAGATGCCTCGGGTTCGCTGACGGGCGTGAACGGCGCGGCCGCGGTCTTCTTCGCCGGGGCCGCTTCCGTTTCCGCCATCAACTCGTCGTACAGCGCCTGCTCTTCATTGCTCAAACCGCTGACGGCCGTGCTGGAGACGCTCTCGGCGAGTTCGCTGTCGGCCTGCAGCGTGGCGAGCATTTCCTCGGCGGCGGCGGCGTCCTGCGCGATCTCATCCGTGTTCGGCAGCTTCGCGTCCTTGCCCATCCGCAGTAGCTCAAGGTTGTGCAAATGCGTGCCGACGATGTTCACCTGCTGGCTGACGACGCTCAACAATTGCTGGCGGCGGTCGATCTCTTTTTTCAGCTGAACGAGTTGCATCGTCACGCGCTTGCGGGCCGTGGGCGAGTCGTTTTCTTTGAACTCTTTTTTCAGCAGCGATTCTTTCTTTTCGAGCTTGAAGAGTTCGTCGTGCGAGGCGTCGCGCTGCGCGACCAAGGCCGTGCGGCGTTCGCTGAGGTAGGCGATCTTTTTTTCGTGATCGCCCTTTCGGCTGAGGAGGACTTTGATTCGATCGACCAGACTCATGCCTTCGCCTCCGACGGCCTTGCCTTGCGGGGCCACGCCCTCGCGATACAGCAGCAACCGCCCGTCGAACCGCTTGGCGACCAGGCCCGGGTGCTGCTTGGCGTACGATTTTACCGCATTTTCGACCGTCATGAGCGGCAATTGTGTGGCGACCGCCAGCTTCTCCGCGCTCAGGCTGCCGTCGGTGAGGTCGCCGACGGCTTCGTCGATCGCCTGGCTCACTCGGCCGTGCTTGCGGGCTTCGGGCTCGGGGTCGAGCAGGTCGAGCAGGCCGTGGATTTCCGTGCTGCCGTGCACCGCCCAGCCGCCGGCCTCCAGCGGTTCGATGAGGATGACGTTCGCTTCGCTCGTGCGGGCGGCGAGTTCGCGGGCGTCGGCGTCGAAGCCGGCGGTGCTGACGAGGATCACCGTCGTCGGCACTTTCTTCAGCGGCGGCGGGAGCGCGGCGATGGCCCGGCGGGTTTCGCCGGCGGTCATCGGCGCGGGCGACTGGTCGTCCAGGATCGCCTTCACCGGCGAATGCGACAGTGCGACCAATCGGCCGACGTTCTGCTGGAAAATGTACCAGCGGTTCATCAGGAAATTCGTCGTCAGCGTTCGGCCGACGGGCATGCGGGCTTCGAGCTGGCGGTCCGGCCGAACGCCGGCCATCGTGCCGCTTGAGGTCGACGCTCTTGTCGCTCGCGGCGGTCTGCCGGCCGAGGCGGACGGCGCTGCGCTGGCCGAAGACGGTATCGACGACGAAACGCTCGTCGGCGAGCAGGCGGGCGACGTGGTCGATCGCCTCATTCTCGCGGGCCTGGTGCCAGGCGGCGTCGGACGGGTGCGGCATGACGGCTAAGGCTCCTTCCGCCGGCGCGATCCATTGCGCCAGGCGTGCCAACCAACATACCCGCAGAGCACCACCAACCAAAGCCAGCCGGCCACGGAGAGGATTTGATACAGACGCGTCATGCGGCGAGCGAACGATAACCGCGATGCTAACTTCTCGCGAAGCATCTCAAACGCCGCGACGGAAGTCGCGGATTCTTCGAATGAATGAGTTTGCCCCGTTCGGATCCGCGACTCCCGTCGCGGCGTCTATGCAATTACGCCCGCCCCGCACCGCGGGCAAAACCGGGCGTCGATCGGAATGCTGTTGCGGCAGTTCGGATTCGGGCAGACGTCGGCGGTCGGCACGACGGGCTCGGCGCCCGTGATCGCCACGCACCGCTCGGCCAATTGCACGCGGAAACCCCGCGCCGACTGCCGGGCGAATTGCGAAAACGCCGCCCATGAAATCATCAGCGGCAGGCCCCACGCGAGCCCGAAATAGGTCAGGACCACGCCCGCCGCGATGTGCCAGGCGTTGACGCCCCAGACCAGCGTCGGCGGCTCGATATTGCCGGCCTTGTCGCCGAGCGTGGCGTTGAAGGCATAGGTGAACTGCTGCATCGCGACGATTTGTCGGTTGAACTGAACGATGAGCACGAAGTACGCCAGCCCGAGCAGGCCGATCACCGTCCAGCCGAGTGTGTCATTCGCTTTCGGGCCATGAAACCACCACTGATAAAATCCGCTCTGGCGAAAATGATGCTCCGACAGCCAGAGAACGAACGCGGCGAATGAGGCGCACATCAGCACGCCGCTCAGCAGCCGTTCGCGGTGGGAAACGTCAACAGCGTCGGCGGCTTCTTTGAGGATGGCCGCGTCGTCCGGCGGGAGAGAATTCCCGAGCAATTCTGCCGCCATCGCACACTGCCGTGCCTGCATCACCAGCGTGTGATTCACTCGCACCTGCAGGCTTGCACCGGCCAATAGCCGGCGGTGAGAACGCCGCGAATAATCAGCCGCGGCAGGCTCCATGTCTTGGCGACCGACGGCGTTCGCCGCAGCGCAGCCGGCACCGTGCGGGCGAGCGTTTCAGCGGCCGGCGATCGTGTCAGTCCGGGAACCTCGGGCGAAAAAGCACTCACGCGACCATCACCTCTTTGGGATGGTTTGATTCAGCTGCGCTGACATTTTTTTCGCTCAAAGGCGCAGGCCCACTGAAGTGGGCCGTGCCGGATTTGATCTCGAACTCGGAGTTTCGATTCAGTGTCATTCCGCAGCGTCGGCAAAAGAGGGCCGGCAGCGGGTTGGCGGCGGTGCAGTCCGGATTCGGGCAGCGATTGGGTTTGGCTTTCGGATCACCGATCGAAGCCAACGCGGCACGTCGAATCCCGAAAATCAGCATCATCACGACTGCGAACGTCACGCCGATCGAACCAACGATCATGCAGCCGACGATGAAGATGGACGCGTAAGACTCATTCGCCATGCCGCCGCCCTTACGCCGCCTGAGTTTCGACCAGCCGCATCAGCGCCGGCAACGGCCGGCCGCACCGCCGGCAGAAGCGGGCGTGATCGGGATTATCGCCGAGGCAGTCCCGGTTATTGCAGACCTGCCGCCCGGCCGGCATCACCACCTGCCGCCGCGGCCGCACCGCATTGCCGATGCCCCGCACGACCGTCGCGATCAGCCAAACGCAAAACAACACCGCCGCCACCGCAATGACGGCGATCACGACGAGAAAACCGAAGACAATCTCCATGGGCACGTCCCCTCAGACGAACGCCAGGATTATAGCAGTTTTGATCACACTCACTGCAACAATCGAGACGTTTCATCCGATTTGATTCACCACCGGCCGCCCGGCGGGCATCGTGGTGCCGCAACGGACGCAGAATTGGTCGTGAATGTCGGGATAAGCACCGCACTTGGCGCAGCGGCGGACGGTCGGCGTGAGCTGGACGCCGCAGTGCATGCAAAATTGGTCGTTCACGCCGACTTCACGCTTGCAGCGGCCGCACTGGCGCGGGTTTCTCGACCCAATCAGAACCGGCGGCTGCGGCACGGTGGCGGCCGGGCGAGAGGCGGTGGATTTGGTCGGGAGCGGCGGCGCGGCGGACGCTTGGCCAAGGGCGGCGGCGAATTCGTCGGCAGTCGCGAAGCGTTTCTCCGCCCGCGCGTAGCCGCGACGGAAAACGTCGTTCAGATACGCGGGCACGGCCGGATTCAGATCGCCGGGCACGTCATGGCCGGCGGGCTTTTGGCCGGTGAGCATTTCGAAGAGCACGACGGCGGCGGCATACAAGTCCGCGCGGCCGTCGACCGTTTGCCCCGCCCGCTGCTCCGGCGACATGTAATCGAGCGTGCCGACGACGCTCTTGGCGTTGGCGTCGTCGAGACTCAGCGAATAGACGGCCGACACTGCGACGGCGGCGGTCGATTGGCCTAATCCGAAATCGGCAATCTTCGCGTGACCGTCGGCAGTGAGCAGAATGTTTTCCGGCTTCAAATCCCGATGCACGATGCCCCGGCCGTGTGCGTAGGCAAGGCCGGCAAGGACGTCGCGAAGGATTTCAACGGCACGCTTCGGTGTGAGTTCCGCCGTGCCGATCTTTTGCCGCAAGTTGCCCCCGGCGACGAATTCGCTGACGAGATACGGCGGATCGGCGAAAGCATCAAAGCCGAGCGGCTTGACGACGTTCGGGTGATCCAGCCCCTGCACGACGCCGCCCTCGCGTTGCAGTTGGCGGATGACGCTGCCGTCGTGCGGCAGTTTCACGGCGACGACGGTGTCGTGCCAGGCGTGATGGCGGTGGCGCCAGACTTCGCCGAACGCCCCGCCGCCAAGGCGATCTTCGAGAAGGTATTCGCTGATCCGCTGCCCCGGTTTGGCCATCGTTTACGTTCCTCGCTCGGCGACGAAGTCGCACGTCAGCAGATTATACGTCAGCGCGACGAGCAACCCGAGCACCGCCGCACAAATCAGGAACGCACCGGCCGGGGCACCGACGAGCAGGTAGAGAATGACCGCATCAACGATCGTGTAGCCGAGGATGAGCAGCACGCCCGCGGCATTCGATTCTCGCCGGGCGACAGCCGTTGTGACAAAGTAAGTCGCCCAGGGCAGCACCAGCACGATACCCAGCCACACCAGCACGCGCCCGATGCCGTGCCACATCGCCGAGCGTTCGTCCGGCGAGAGGTCGTAATACGCGATGCCCGCCGCGACGACGCCCAGAAGCGTCAGGCCGGCGAGCAGGTATTGGGCGACGGTTTTGAACAAGCCGGGCATGTTCCCGCCATCTTAACCGGCACAGCCGGCAGGCGAAGTGGCAGAGCAGATTCGCCACGAATGAACACGAATCAGCACGAATAAAACGGCATAAAATATTTAAAGTCAATAATTTACATTCTTTTATTCGTGTTCATTCGTGTCCATTCGTGGCTCGTTTTCCGCTCTGTTTTGTGACGGTTTCATGTCTCGAGTTGACTTTGTTTTGCCGGCCCATCCTCTACGATGGAGGCCGATGCCAGCCGTGCACCGGCCGATTCAGCGTTTTGACTTCGCCCCCGGTCGAACCGTGGCGGGGAAATACGTCATCGAAAATTTCCTGGGCGGCGGCTACGAGGGCGAGGTTTACGCCATCGTCGAAAAGAACACCGGCGTCCGCCGGGCGGCGAAGTTCTACTACCCGCACCGCGACCCGCTCGGAAAATCCGCCATCGCCTACGCCCGCAAGCTCGATGCGCTCCGGCACTGCTCGATCCTGCTGCAGTACCACAGCCAGGAAATCGTCACGGTTCAGAAGAACAAAGTGACCGTCGTCGTTTCCGAACTCTTTGAAGGCGAAAAACTCAGCGACTTTCTCGCGGAGCAACCCCGCGGCCGCCTCAGCGCATTCGAAGCGCTGCATGTGCTTTACGCCCTCGCGGCGGCATCGCGCCGATCCACGCCCGGGGCGAATACCACGGCGACATCCACGAAGACAACGTGCTCATCCGCCGCCAGGGCATCGGGTTTGAAGTGCGGCTGGTCGATTTCTGGGATCTCGGCAAACCCAGCAAACGCCGAATCTGGAAAGACGTGCTGAATCTCGTGATGGTGTTCCACACCATCGTCGGCGGCCGCGAGAAGTACGCCCAGCAGCCGCCGGAAGTGAAATACATCATCCGAGGTTTGAAAGACTCATTGATCCTCGCGCGTTTTCAGAGTGCCGGCGATATCCAGCGGCATTTGGAAACGCTGGCATGGTCCAACGCCGGTCACTGACGGGCGGGCCGGCGTTTTCACTCAGTTATAAATGTCTGGCGTCGCCCGCCGGGCCGCGATAGATTAATGCCGCTTCACCCCATTTAAGGAGCCATGGATGGCCCGTCGGCTGGTCTCATTGATTATCGGTTCGTCACTCGTCGCGGGTTGCGCGTTGAATTCTGCGCAAACGGCGGGCCTGCCCAAGCCGTCGTTTCAGGGGCCGGTCGTTGCGAAACCGACATACGTGCCGCCGCCGGTCGCCGCCAAGTCGACGCCGGTCATTCCGCCGACCGTCGCCGCCCGCCCCGCCAACGTGCCGGCCGCCTGGATCCCGCTCCCCACCGCCGAAAAACGCCAGTGGACCTGGATCGTCATCCACCACAGCGCGACACCCACGGGCGGCATGCTCGCGTTCGACAAAATGCACAAGGCCAAAGGCTGGGACGGCGTGGGCTACCACTTCGTCATCGGCAACGGCACGGACACGGCGGACGGACAGATCGAAGTCACCCCACGCTGGCCGATCCAGAAGCACGGCGCCCACGCCAAGACGCCGGATAACCAGTTCAACGAGCACGGCATCGGCATCTGCCTCGTCGGCAACATGATGAACGGCGCGCCCACGCCCAAACAGATGGCCAGCCTCGAAAAGCTCGTCGCCTATCTCGCCGACACCTACCACATCAAACAGAGCAACATCCTCGGCCACAAAATGACGGGCAAGCAGACCGACTGCCCCGGCACCTACACCAACATCGCCAAAATCCGCGCCGATGTTTCCAAGATGCGCAAACTGGTCCTGGCCGAAGACAACGACGCGCCCGACCCCAACGCCGAGCTCATGCAAACGGCGGCCATTGATTCGCCGTCGACGAACGCTCACTGACGGCCGAACTCAATCTCATGCCATTCGTCCGCCGCCTCTTTCTGGGCGGCCGGGAAATCGATCCGTTCATACAGCTCGGCCAATGGAAGCATGACTTCGTTTTTCAGCAGCGGAATCACGGCATCCATGCCCTCATAAACGTGTTCAACGAACCCTTCATTGGTTCGTTCGAACGCCGTCACGCGAGGCTCGGTCGTTTCGATCAGAAGGTAACTTTGCAGCGTCGGAATGCTGAGGTAAGCCTCGCGCTTTTCACCTTCGTCGAGCCTGCGCGTTGAGACCGACATGACTTCGGCGATCACGGCCGGGCGGTCCTGAAAGGTATCGCCGCCGGGATTCGGCTCACAGACGATCATGCCGTCCGGGTAGTAAAAACGCGTGTGCGTCGGCATGGAAACCCGGACTTTGGTGTCCGAGTTGAATGGCTGACACGGTTTGCCTCTGAGTTGGGCGTGAACGAGGCTGACGAACGCAACGCCGAGCGCGTTATGCGAATTCCGCCCGCCCGCCATCGCGTAGACTCGGCCGGCAACGAATTCGTGCTTCTCTTTGCTGACGAGTTCGCCTGCCAGGTAGTCCGGGACGGAAATGAGGCCGAGTTTCTTCGCTGCCGACATGCGGGGAGCGTAATTCACCCCACCGGCGTCGGCAAACGAATTCACTTCTTCCGCAGCAGCGTCACGGCGTGTTTGCCGTATTCGCTGACGTAGAGATTGCCGGTCTTCTGGTCCTGGCAGACGTCGAGCGGGTTTTGCAGGTTTTCCCAGCCGGCCACGTGCGGGATCACGCCCGCGATGTTGCCGGCCGCGTCCACGCGAATGGCCAGCAGGTCATTGCCGACGTTATAGCGGCAGACGACGAGGGTTTTATCCAGCGCGTCATTCCCGCGGTATTCGATCGTGCCATTCGGCGATACGTGCGCCCCGAAATCGAATGCCGCCGGCTGCCACTTGGCGTCGGGTTGCGTACCGACGGGGTATTGCGTCACTTCCGCAAAATCCGCCCCCGCTGTCGGGTTGCCGCCGTTGAGGACGAAATGGCCCTGCATCGGGTTCGGGTGGCCGTAGTAGCTGCCGGGTTTGATGTCGAAAAGCCAGTCGTGTTCGACGTCGGTGACGGTCCAGACCTGCGGCACGCCTTTGGTCGCCGGCGTGTTGCCACCCGGGCTGCTGCCGTTGACTGCCGCGAAGAGTTTCCCGCTGCTGTGCCAGCACAAGTCGTACGCCACGCGAATGCCGCTGGCGTAAACAGTGAGCGGCGCGTCCGGCGATTCGCGCAGGTACGTGCCGCCGTCTTCCGGCGTCTTCACATCGATCGGCCAGCGGTTCGGTTCAGAGAGTTTTTTCAGATCGAGCTTCGCCACACACGCGCTGAACGCGTGCTCTTTGCGCCAGCCCCAGTAGCCGTCGGCGTCGCCGTAGCTGCTCATGCTGCCGGAGTGAAAATAGAGACAGCCGTCGGGCCCGAAGACCGGCTGGTGGATGACGTGATCGCGGGCCGACCGCGGCAGATTCACGATCACCGTCTCGGCCTTGTTCAGGTCCGGGCCGCTGAGCCGTGAGACACTACCGCGCCAGTCGCCCATGTTGATGAAGCCGAACGACGTGTGCGTCACCCAAAGCACCGGTTCTTCGGGTTTGGCGGAGGGATCGAACGCGAAC
The DNA here is from genome assembly GCA_049840775.1 of Tepidisphaeraceae bacterium. GTDB lineage: Bacteria > Planctomycetota > Phycisphaerae > Tepidisphaerales > Tepidisphaeraceae > RYN-431. Next base: position 616,304 of record JASGJJ010000005.1, on the reverse strand, counting down.
CCGCCGATCAGCCGCGGCTTGCCGCCGGCGGCGTCGACGAGTGTTTTGATTTCCCTCTTATTCGACAGCGTACCGTCCGCCGCGATGTCAAACCGCATGATGCGGCCGTCATCCACCGACATCCACAGCCGTCCGTCCGGCCCCACCGCCACGCACGTCACGCCCAGGCCTTTCGTCGCCGGCAACGCGACCTGCTCAAACGATGGCAAAGCCGGCTTCTCGGCAGAAGCTGTCACGAATGCGGTCTGCACCGCCGGCAGTGCGTTGCCGTACTTGTCCTTCACGCCGCTGCTGATTGCGAACGCGTAATTCGTTTGCGATTCCAACGGGGCAAGCGGCGAAAGCTCAATCGCGTGCCCGTCCTCGACAACACTCACCTTCGTCGGCACGACCGATCGGTCCGCCACGCGGAACAAGGCCACGTTTGCTGACGAGACCGTTTTCGGGTCGATCAGATCGTCGTCCGACAACACCTCTGCACGAATCGGCTGATCAACCGGCGCGGCCGTTTCCGTGTCCGCGGGCCCGAACAAATAAACCTTCTTTTCCGCGACCGGCGACTCTTCACAAACCGTCGGCTTCTCACGCGTCTTGCTCCAATACGCGTAACCGAACAGCACCGCAACGATCAGGAAAGCGGCAGAGAGCCAGAGCGCAAGGGCAAGCTTGGCGCCGTTGGAAAGTCGTTTCGGGCGTTCAGTTGACATGGCGTCGACACAGTCTGGGCGGGGCCTGCCGCGCCGGGAAATTCGTTCGATCGAACCGGCGACGCAGGCGTCGCCACCGTGCCGCCATCATGCCGATTTAGTTCACCGCCGCCACCGTGGCCGGCGTCTGCAGGGAACGGACGTGTGCAATGATGTCCTGGAGATCATTGTCATTGAAATTCGATACGCCGCCCCGCGCCGGCATCGAGCCTTTCATGATGCTTTCAGCGTCGTACGGCGTTCGGCCGCGACGCACGAAGGCGACCAGGCTCTTGTCGTCATGCTTCGTAATAAACGGCGTATCCCGCAACGGCGGGCCCTGGTGCGGCAGCCCTAGCCCCGACGTGCCATGGCAGCTGGCGCAACTGGTGGCGAACAGCTTCGCGCCCGCACCGCGCTCGCCGGCCGTGTGAACTCAAAGGTATCAGCCTGCTGGCCGGCCGACGCCGGTGCGACTGTTTTCGCGATCATTCCGATACACACCGAAAGACCGAAGACACCGACCGACACGATCAAAGGTAAACGTTGCGACTTCATAGAAATGACAACCTGTTCATCCCGCGTCGGATCTGCACCGAGCGGGTTTGCACCTAGGGACGCCGGTCGGCGGGCGGCGTTTCACAACTTCGTCCGCCTGTGGCGGTTTGCCGCGACCGGTGCAACTTAAGTGCTGTAATCACTGTTGCATAAACTCGGCTTCACCGCCGCTGGTCATGTTCTACCTTCAGATCGACCGCCAAACCGTCGGCGGCGCACCGCAATCGACGCTAGGCGGTTTCACCGATGCGATAATCAATTACATTTTCGAGTTCGCCAACTCCACTTTGCGACGATAGACCGCCAATGCGCGGTCGATCATGCCCGGAAAAACCGACGCGACCGGCATCGCCCAGCGCATCCGTTTCATCGGCCAGACCTCCGGTCGGGGGCGTTCGATGGCGGCCAGCATTTTCGTCGCGACGTGGTCGACGGATTGTGATTTTGTCCGGTCATCGCTCGGCAGTTTGATGTCGCCGTTCGCCTCGGCGACGCGGCCGAACTCGGTGCTGGTCATGCCGGGGTGGACGCTCGTCACCTCAATGCCGTGTGGCGACAGTTCCACCCGCATCGCCTCGGCGACCGAAAGCTGCGCCGCCTTGGTTGCGGAATAAATGCCAAGGTAAGGCGGCGATCGTCTGGCGGCGGCACTGCTGACGATCATCACCTGCCCGCGAACGCCGTCGCGAGGTTCCTGCTGCAGCATTCGCGGTAAAGCGGCATAGATGCAGTCGGTGGTTCCGAAAACGTTCGTAGCGAAGATCGCCCGCGTGGCCTGGGGCGTTGTCTCGTGCACGCGCGGGTAGACGCCGTAACCGGCGTTCAGCACGAGCGTGTCGATTCGGCCGACGGCGGCGAAGGCTTCGTCGATCAGCCGCTGGCAGTCTTCGAGTTTTCCGACGTCCGCCTGGATGACGGCATGGCGGCCGCCGAGTTCGGCGTTGAGCTCGTTCAGCCGATCGAGCCGCCGCGCCGCCAGAACCATTTTTGCGCCGCGGGCGTGCAGCGTTTTCGCCAGCGCCGCCCCGATGCCGGCCGAGGCGCCGGTGATCACCACGTTCATGCCTGTGAGATTTCGCTTCACGTGCGTGATCGTACGGCGTCGGCGCGGTACCGTCATGCCATGTTCACCGGCATCATTGAACGGACGCTTCCCGTTTCCTGTGTCGCCGATCACGCCGGCGGCCGTCGTATTACGCTGCCGAACCCGTGGTCGGATGTCACGCACGGCGAGTCAATCGCCGTCAACGGCGTCTGTCTCACTGTCGCGGCGATGCACAAAAATGACATCGTCTTCGACGTCATCAAAGAAACGCTCGACAAAACCAACCTCGGCCTGCTGAAAGAGGACGATGCAGTGAACGTCGAACGCAGTCTGCGTGTCGGCGGCAAGCTCAACGGCCACTTCGTTCAAGGGCACGTGGACGGCGTCGGCACGTTCATCAACAAAGTCGCGACGGAAAATGAGTGGCGGTTCACGATCGAAGCGCCGCCCCAGGTCGCGAAATACCTTGCCGCCAAGGGCTCTGTCTGCGTCGACGGCGTGAGCCTGACGATCGCCGCATTGAAAGGCAACGAGTTCGACGTCGCACTCATCCCGACAACACTCAAGCTCACAACGCTCGCCCAGCGGCACATCGGCTACCAGTTCAACCTGGAGGCGGACATGATCGCCAAGCAAATCGTGGCGTTTCTCGACGCCCGCTTGCCGGCGGCGCGGGTATAATCCACCCGGCATGCAGGCAGACCGCCCCACCATCGCGATCACCCTCGGCGACCCGGCCGGCATCGGGCCGGAGGTGATCGTCAAAGCCCTCAATGACCCGGCGCTGCGCGCCCGGGCCCGCTTCGTCATCTTCGGCCTGAACGAACTGCTGAACTACTCGGCCGACAAGGCGGAACTGGAAGTCTTCTGGTGGCGCGACGCGTACAACGGAAAACTCCGCCATTACGGGCAGGACGTGGTCGTCGTCGATTACGACAACTACGCTGACTTCAACCAGATCGGCAACACGCTCCGCGGCGATACCAAGCTCGGCGGGCAGGCGTCAATGAAGTTCTGCCTCGACGCCATCGAGGCCTGTAAGAGCGGCCTGGCCGACGCGATGGTTACCGCTCCGATCAGCAAAGAAAGCTGGCACCTCGCCGGCTACAATTACCCCGGCCACACCGAACTGCTGGCCGACAAAACGAACGCCAAGAACGTCAGCATGATGTTCGTCGGCGGGCCGTTCAAGGTGATCCTGGCCACCGTCCACGTGCCGTTGAATTCGCTCTGGGGCCGGCTGAATATCGGCGCGGTGTTTCACCCGATCGAGCAGGTTCATCATGTGCTGCGGGATTGGTTCGATATTGAAAAGCCCCGCATCGCGGTGGCCGGCCTGAACCCGCACGCCAGCGAGAACGGCCGCTTCGGCGACGAGGAAGAACGCCTCATCAAGCCCGCCATCGCCATGGCCCGAGAACTGGGCATCGATGCCACCGGCCCGTACCCGCCGGACACCGTGTTCATTGCCGCCCGCGACGGTAAGTTTGACGTGGTCGTCGCGATGTACCACGACCAAGGCCTCATCCCGGTGAAGCTCCTGGCGTTCGACAAAGCGATCAATCTCACCGTCGGGCTGCCGATCATCCGGACGAGCCCGGACCACGGGACGGCGTTCGATATCGTCGGCCGAAACCGCGCCAACCCCGGCAGCATGCGGGCGGCGATCAATCTCGCCATTGACTTAGCCGAACGACGCCGCGCCGCCGCGGCACGGAGCGTGCCGTTGCCTGACAGTCCTCCACAGCAGACATAAACTGCCAGTTTCAAACGCGAAGAACGCGAAGGGCACGAAGAGAGATTCGTCTTCTCTTCGTGCCCTTCGCGTTCTTCGTGTTTAAGAATCAGATTCAGGTCGTCTGATCGTCCGCCTTTTTCGTTTCAGCGGGTTTGGCGGGTTCGTTCGTTTCGAACGTGAAGCTGCCGTAGAACTGGTAGGCTTCGGTCAGCGGCAGCGTGAATTTACCCTTCTCGGTGACGTAGCCGTTTTTCATGCCGGGCTCGCCTTTGGGTTTGAAGGTGTTGCTGTGCGGATTCCAGATAGTGACCAGATCGGTCTTCGGGTCGTAATCGGTGACGACGTAGACGTGATTTTTGAGCACGGCCGGCGGCGTGATGGGGACGGTGCCGCCTTCCACTTTCTGGTCGGCTTCTTTCTTCACGCCGATGACGCCACCGCCAGTGATGGCGAGGTTGTTTTTGAGGTTGTAGACGAGCAGTTCACGGACTTTCGGCAGCACTTTGCTGGCGTCGGCGGCACGTTTTTCGAGTGTTTTGCCGAACGCGATGCGGGTCATTTTGTGGCCGGTGAGCTTGCCGAGCGTGTCGGCGGAGTCGCCGCCTTTGTAGAGCGCGTCGGTGCCGTCGATGTCGGTCGAGTTGCCGCGCACTTTGCTGCGGTACTTGCCGTACGCCTGTTCGAAGACGGCCAGGAACGCGCCTTCGCCGCTCGTGCCGGAGATGGCGATTTGCGAGTCCGTCAGCTTGGCGACTTTAATCGGCTCGGCGTTGGGGAAGGTCGCCAGGTACGAGCCGTCCGGCTGCTGTTTGACGAGCGTTTGCAGGTAGCCCGGCCGATGAGTGGCGAGCGAGCCGACACTGGCGACGAAGAAGCAGTCGCCGAGTGCGCCCTGTTTCATTTTCCCGAGCGAGAAGGTCGACGAATTCCACTGCGTGCTGCCGGCCTCGGCGAGGCGCTTTTTGCCGGCGGCGAAATAGCGGTCCCACCGGGCGGGCGAATCGATCGGCTTGGTGGTCGGCTCCTGGCTGCCGGTGCTGTCGCGGCCGCCGCCTTCGGTGGTGGTGGTCGAATCGACGACGTCGTCCTTGGTCTCTTCCTTCACCGCACCGATGGCCTGGCGGCTGTAGTCGGCGAAGTAGGTTTTCGTGAGCGCGTTCGCCTTCACCTTACCGCTGCGGGTGATGAGTTTGAGTGCCGATACGGCCGCGGCACCGTCGCCTTGGATGGCGGGGTTTTTAAGCGCGGTTTCGATCTCGGCGGCGCTAATGGTGCCGTCGGCATCGACGTCAATCTGCTTCCAGTTCGCCATCAGCGACTGAACGAACGGCGTCTGTTTCGCCTCTTCGGCAAACGCCGGTGAAACGACGGCGAGAACGGCAACAGCAATCACGGCCCACGGCCGGCGGGCCGAGGTCAAGGAACGGAACGACATGTGCAAAGCTCCATTGGCAGCGCGGTGCCACAGCATAAAGAACGGTCGGTCAAGAATGAATACTAAAGTGACAACTTTTCGTTGACATTAAAGCAACAAATTCAAGTTCGACGTTTAGTCCGTATCAACACTGCATTTAGCCGCCCCGCTCGCGGGGCGCGTCTTCGGTCGATCGAGCGGAACGATCGCCCCGCGAGCGGGGCCGCTAAATCCGGTGAAGGCAAACACTTTCGGCAGTGCGTTATCGGTCGCCGCCGGCCCGTTCGACGGGTTTGACCCCCTATCGGCTGCGACCTACCATCAGCGTCTGTCTGAAACTAGAGAAAGAAGAGCCTTGATGTCGAACCGAGCACCCCACGAAAATCCTCTGTTTTGGCAAGCGATGGCCGCCCAGTCGGTCACGCCCGAATCGAATATCGACCCGCGTCGCCCTTTCGCGACGCCTATGAACATGCCCGGCGCCGCCGGCCCCGGCATGAACCGCTACCGCGAGATGACACTCGAGGAAATGCTCCTCGAAAACCGCGTCATCTTCCTCGTCGGCGAAATCAACCACGTCTCCGCCAGCCGCGTGATCATGCAGATGCTTTATCTGCAGAGCATCAAAAAGGGCGAAGACATCAACTTCTACATCAACTGCCCCGGCGGCGTCGTAGACGACACGCTGGCGATGTACGACATCATGAAGTTCCTGTCGTGCGACGTCGCCACCTACTGCGTCGGCCGCGCCGAAAGCGGCGGCGCGCTGACGTTCATGGCCGGCACGAAGGGCAAGCGCTACATCCTGCCCCACGCCAAGGTCATGATCCACCAGCCGTTCGGCGGCATCTACGGCCAGTCGAGCGACATCCAGATCCAGGCCGAGGAAATCCTCAAGACCAAGGACACGCTCATCAACATCATGAGCGAATGCACCGGCCAGCCGAAGGAACGCGTCGCCGAAGACAGCGAACGCAACCGATTCTTCGACGCCCCCGGTGCCGTCCAATACGGCATCTGCGACGAAGTCATCGGCAGTGTAAATGAGAAGAAATAAAGGAGAAGTGGATGGTGGATAGTGGATGGTGGATAGAAAAGAAAAATGGCGTTACCGCCGGTCTTCACTATCAACCATCCACTATCAACCATCAACTAACGAATTCATGAGCAACCTTGTCCCCATCGTCGTCGAAAAAACCGGTCGCGGCGAACGCGCGTATGACATCTACTCGCGCCTGCTCAAAGACCGCATCATCATGCTCACCGGCGCCGTCACCGACGAGTCGGCCAGCATCATCCAGGCCCAGCTTCTGTTCCTCTCGAACGAAGACCCCAAGGCCGACATCAACTTCTACATCAACTCCCCCGGCGGCAGCGTCAGCGCCGGCTTCGGCATCATCGACACCATGAAGTTCCTCCGCTGCGACGTCTCCACCGTCTGCATCGGCATGGGCGCTTCCATGGGCTCGGCCCTGCTCGCCGCGGGCACGAAGGGCAAACGCTTCGTCCTGCCCAACAGCCAGGTCATGCTCCACCAGCCGCTCATCGGCGGCGTCATGCAAGGCGCAGCCACCGACCTCGGCATCGAGGCCAAGCACATGCTGCGCCTCCGCGACCGCCTCTATCACATGATGGCGGACTGGACCGGCAAACCGTTCGACCAGATCGTCCGCGACTTCGACCGCAACCGCTGGCTCTTCGCCGAAGAAGCCGTCGAGTACGGCGTGGCCGACAAGGTCATCGACCGCACCCCCGAAACCGCCCCGCGGCCGAGCGACGACGAATGAGCCGGATGCGGACCGTCAAATCAAACAGGCCCCACCCCGGCACGGCCCGCTTCAGCGGGCCTGCCTGGGTGGGGCTACGGTTCACAGGCCCGCTGAAGCGGGCCGTGCCGGTGATTTTGCTCAGCACGCTCGCAGCCGGCTGCACCAAACCCAGTGCCGCTAACATCGCGTTGCGCAAGCAGGTTCAAGATCTCTCTGCGGAGATTGAAGACCTCAAGCGTCAGCACGCCGCCGACCTGGCGGACGACGCCGTGCAGCCCGGCAGCCACGCAGCCACACAGCCGATCTCGGCCGCTCAGGCGGACGGCCTGTTCACGACGCACGGCGTTCGCTTCGGCAGGCTCACGCAGGCGACCAACGCCGGCGTTGAACTGCATCTGATCCTGACCGACGACGACGGCAATGACTTCAAAGCCGCCGGCGCAATCGCCGTCGATCTGTTCGACTTGTCCGACGCCGGCCGGCGCGTCGGGCAGTGGAACTTCGACGCCGCCGCCACCCGCAAAATGTGGAACGGCACGGGGCTTCGCTACGAATACGTCGTCGAATGCCCGTGGCCGCAACCGCCCGCGGGTAAGGAATGGACGCTGAAGGTGACCTTCACCGACGCCCTCACCGGCCGCGTCTTCACGGCGGAGCAGTCCCTCGCCCTTCGGCCGGAGTAGTGTTCATGGCCGACGATCCGCAACTCGGCCGCCGTCAGTTCTTCCGCCGCGGGCTCAGCGAACTGCTCAAGCCGCTCGCCAAAGCGCTCGAGCCGGTCGAACGGACGCTCGACGAATTCGACAAGCTCAGCAAACCCAAGCCGACGCCCACGCGCACGCCGCTCGACCAGCAAGGCCGCAACGAGCTTTGCCTGCGCCCGCCGGGCGCGTTACCGGAGAAGCAGTTTCTCGACACCTGCAGCCGGTGCGGCGAGTGCGTAAAAGTCTGCCCCGCCGAGGCGATTCGGCTGGAAGAAAAATCGGGCGGCGGCGCCCGTTCATCGACGCCGACAGCCGCGCCTGTGTCGCGTGTGACGGCCTGTATTGCATGAGCAGTTGCCCCACCGGCGCGCTCGTGCCGACGCCACTAGTTCAGATCAAAATGGGCACGGCGGTCTGGCGGCAGCACCAGTGCACGCGGACGACGCTCGAAGACGACTGCCGCCGGTGTGTCGACGTCTGCCCGATGGGCGCGGCCGCGATTGACCTGGTGGAAGACTACATCGAAATCAAACCGCTCGGCTGCATCGGCTGCGGCCTGTGCCAGCAAGACTGCCCGACCTCGCCCCGGGCGATCGCCGTCATCCCGAAGTCCGCACGAGAGCGGTGAGATTCTTGTAGGGGCGAGGCCTGCCTCGCCCGCCAGCCGCTTAGCGACTTTACGGGCGACGCAGGCGTCGCCCCTACAAAAGGTCAATGATCTTCGGCAGGAACAGGATCAGCCCGATCACCACCGATCCGATCGCCGCAATCAGCACCGCCCCGGCGGCGATGTCTTTCGCCTGCCGGGCCAGCTCGTGATAGCCGGGCGATGCCAGATCCACCACGCGTTCGATCGCGCGATTCACCGCTTCGAGCGCAGGACCAGGGAAATCGTCAGCAGCAGAATCGCCCAGGAAACTGCGGGCAAACGCAGCACGGCCGCAAGAAGAATCATGACGATTGCCGCGGCGATTTCGATGCGGCTGTTGCGTTCGCGGGAAAAATCGCGGATGCCGGCAAACGCTGCCTTGAACGCCATCGGCAATGACTGCCGGCCGCCGCTACCGCGAGAGTTCATGCCCGCCCCGCTGGCAAGGCCGGTTCGAGCGTGACGCCGATCGGATAATGGTCCGACGCGTAGGTCGCCAGGCGATCTTTTTCGATCCACGCTTCGCGGGCCGTGATGCCGTGGGTGAAGACATAATCGACGCGTTGGCCGGGCTCGTGGGTGGTGAAGGTCGTCTGCCCGAACGCCGCCTCGCCGTGAACGGCTGCGAGTGAATCGACATAGCCGTGCGCCTGCAGTTTAGCGATGGCGTCGCGCGGGATGACGTTGCCGTTCGCCGCGTAGGCCATGCGAGTTTTCTGTTTGCATTCATCCGGATTGATGCGTTGCTGCGGCGCATTCGCATTAAAGTCTCCGGCGAGAACGTGCGGCGTGCCGTGGTTCCGCCAAGTGCTCGTCTGATCGAGCAGCGTATCGATTTGGCCGAGGCGAATCTGTTCATCGGCGAGCGTCGCCCGCGGGTGCAGGTGAACGGCCATCAGGTGAAGCGGCGGCTCGCCGGGCGGCTGAATCCGTGCCTCCAGCCACGAGCGTGGCCCGGCCGGGTTCAGGGCGGCGTGATTGATCGTGTGGACGACCGGGAAGCGGCTGAGGATTGCCGCGGCGTGCTTGTCGCCAAGGCCGGTGACGTGCGCCATCTTCAGCCGACGGGCGATGCGTTCGGTGACCCAGGCGTCGTCGGCTTCAATTAAGATAACGACGTCTGCCTGCTGGGCTTCGATGACTTCGCCGACCGGGTCGGCTCGACCGACGCCGCCGTTCAAGATGTTGTAGGTGAAAATTCTCATATCGCAACGAACACCGCTTAGTGTCTGATAACTAAATAAAGCCCGGTTTAGCGGTAATTTGCCGGCACGACCGGGAAACGCTTCGTAGATTTACCCATCCCGGGACCGGAACGACCGGGCCGAAGGAATTGGATATGCGAATCGGTCAAATTTTAAGCCAAACCGTGCCGCTGAGTGAGCACGACGTCGAAGAAATCCTTCAAGAACAGCACGTTTCCCGCCAGCGTTTTGGCGATGCGGCCTTGGCGCTCGGCAAGGTGCGGCCGCAACAAGTGTGGGAGGCGTGGATCAAGCAGTTGCGCGAAACGCCGATCGACCTCGACCGTGTGACGCCCGACTCGCCCGCGATTGACGCCCTGCCGCGATCGGCGGCGCTGGCCCTGAAAGTCTTGCCGTTGCGCCTGCGGGGCAACGAATTGGTGGTCGCGTTCGCGAGCGAAAACTCGCCGGACTTGAACGCCCTGGAACGCGCGACTGGCTATCAGGTGATCGCCATCGCGGCGAAGTCAGAAACCATCGCACGCACGCTCGCGAAGTTCTATCCGGCCGTCGGCGTTTCGGCGGCTTGAGATTCGGGGAACAGGCCCGGCACGACGTCCATCACGTGCGGCCGCATACGGCGAATGCGCTCGGCGAGTTGCTGTTGCTGCTGAAGAATCTCACGATTGACGCTGTTCAACGCGCGATCGTCCGCACGGAAAATATCAGCGCTCAACGTTTTTGCGATGGCTGATTCCACGGCATGGCAGTTGGTGCAGTCCTGCCACGTCGCCCGCTGCACCACGCTAATGCCGCCCGGGCCGATCGTCAGCAAACCCCATCGCGGCGGCAGCTCGGTTTTCTTGATCAGGCCGGCCGGGCAGAGAATGTAGTGCAGGTTCGCGAACGGCTGCATGAGGCACGCCTTGAACTTGCCGAGGCCGGTCGTCTGTTTCATTCTCCGGCGCGGGTTGTGCGTGTGGTTGTACTGCCGTTCGAGCATCGCCAGGCTCATCTGGCCGTCGGCGGTCTGGTCGCGGAGGAAGTCGCCGCGGCTTTGCTTGCACTCGATGAAGCAGGTCTGGTGGACGGTCTGCTTGTTGCCGAAGAAGTTCTGCTGCGGGCCGAAGGTGCCGGCACCGACGGCGTCAATAATGCCGAGCGATTTGAACTTCACCTCGGCCGCGACGGCGGTGTAACCGATGCGGTACATCCAACGGCACGCCTCCTTCTTCAGCGTGCGGTGCATCTGCGTTTCACCCGCCATAACACTCCTTTGCGGCCAACAACATCCGTTCCACGGACGGCCGGGCATTAACCTAACAAATCAACCACGAAGACGCGAAGGCACGAAGGGGAGAAATTGTTTGAAAGCAGAAGCGACAGTTTTCATTTGATCGTGAGCCAAAGAATGCTGATTGCGGTCACGATGGCGGCTTGAATCGCAATGACAGTCCAAAACCACGCCGGCTGTTTGTCCCGCGCGAACCAAGGCTTCCAGTTCCCACCAAGCACATAGCCGTGATGAATCTGCCAACCGACCATCGAAGCCAATAGGATCGGCACCAGCCAATTCATTTCACACCCCAATGCGAAAGCACGAAAAAGAGATCATATCTGATCTTCTTCTTCGTGCCTTCGCGTCTTCGTGTTTAACCGTGTTTGGCGTTACGCCTGTTCCACCAGCCGCACTTTTTTGTGGAAGGCGGCCAGCAGTTTCTGCGTGATCGGGCCGGGTTCGCCGGTGCCGATGGTGCGGCCGTCGATTTTCGTCACGGCGATGACTTCCGCCCCCGTGCCGGTCAGGAAACACTCGTCGGCGATGTAAAGATCATGGCGTTCGAGGCGGCGTTCGTGCATGGGGATCATGCTGCCGCGGGCGAGGTCCATGATGACGCTGCGGGTGACGCCTTCCAGGCTGCCGTCGCTGGCGGGCGGCGTTGAGATTTCGCCGTTGCGGACGACGAAGATGTTGTCGGCCGTGCATTCGGCGACGTAGCCTTCGTGGTTCAGCATGACGGCCTCGGGCACGCCGGCGTCGATCGCTTCGATCTTCGCCAGGATGTTGTTCAGGTAGTTCAGGCTCTTGATGCGCGGGCTGAGCGCGTTCGGGTGATTGCGGATCACGCTGGCGGTGATGACCGACATCCCCTTTTCGTACATTTCTTTCGGGTAGAGCGCCAGCAGATCGGCGATGACGAAGACGCTCGGGCCAGGGCAGCGCTGCGGGTCCAGGCCCAGCGTGCCGATGCCGCGCGTGACGACGAGGCGGACGTAGCAGTCGCTGAAGTTGTTGGCCGCCATCACGTCGTAGATGACTTGTTCGAGTTGTTCCGCGGTGTACGGGATGTTCAGGCGGATCGCCTTGGCGGATTCGAAGAGGCGTTTGAGGTGCGCCTTGGATTCGAAGATTTTGCCCGAGTACGCGCGAATGCCTTCGAATACGCCGTCACCGTAGAGCAGGCCGTGGTCGAAGACGCTGACTTTGGCGTCTTCTTTGTTGACGATATTTCCGTCGATCCAGACTTTCAGCGACATCGCGTCCTCATTTTCCGGCGTGGTCTTCGCTGACCATGCGCCCGTTCTTCAGCACCACCACCCGGTCGGCTTGCCGGGCCACGCTGCGGTCGTGAGTGACCATGACAATCGTTTGCCCTGCCCGATGAAGTTCTTCCAGCACCGCCATGATCTGGCCGCCGGTGTCGGTGTCCAAGTTGCCCGTGGGCTCGTCGGCGAAGAGCACGCGGGGCTGGTTCATCAGCGCCCGGGCGATCGCCACCCGCTGCCGTTCGCCGCCACTGAGTTGCGACGGCCGGTGTTTGAGGCGGTGGCTCATTCCGAGCGAATCGAGGATTTTGACGGCTCTTTCGTTCAGTGTCGAGCGCTGCCGGCGAAATTCACCCCGGCCGTAGCGGATCATGGCCGCTAACTCCGCATTTTCCAGAACGTTAAGTTCGGGCAATAGGTGATAAAACTGGAAGACGAAGCCGAAGCTGACATTCCGCACGCGGGCGCGTTCGGTGCCGCTGAGCGTGAATAAGTCGTGATTCCCGAACTGCACGCTGCCCTTGGTGGGGGTGTCGAGCGCCCCAGCAGGTGCAACAGCGTTGACTTGCCCGAGCCCGACCGCCCTTCGATGGCGAGGAATTCGCCCTCGCGGACGCTTAAATCGACACCGGCAAGCACGTCGATGATGCTGTCGCCCATCTTGAACGAGCGGCTGAGCTGCGAGCATTGGATGATCGTATCGGCCATCGTGATTACTCGTAACGCAGCGCTTCAATGGGATTCTGCCGGCCGGCGCGGATGGCGGGCACGACCGCGCCGATGACGGCCGAGAGAATGGCGACGGCCACAACAACGGCGGCAGTGATCGGCTCGATCTGGTCGGGAATTTTGTCGAACGCGTAGACTTCCGGGTCCCAGATCGGCTTGCCGATGAGCCAGGCCACGAAGCCGTGGATTCCGTTGATGTACCGCATGAACAGCCAGCCCGCCCCCAGGCCCGCCAGCCCGCCGACGACGCCGATCGCCAGGCCGTACCCCAGAAACACTGCCGCGATCCCCTGGCTGGTGGCCCCGATGCTTTTGATGATACCGATGTCGCGCGTCTTCTCGACGACGATCATGTAGAGAATGCAGAAGATCAGAAAAATGGCCACGAGCGAAATCATGCCCATCAGCACCGTGAGCAGCGATTTTTCATTCTCGACGGCGCCGAGAAACCGTTCCTGCGGCTTCTCCCACGGCACAACTTGAACCGGTGATAACGCAATGGCCGAGCCGTCAGCCTCGTTACTGATCGGTTGTACTATTGCATTGATCCTGCGAATCAGCGCCATCCGATCAACGCCGGGCTTTAGATTAATCTCAATCTTAGTACATCGAGCCGGCCGAACACGGTCGATTTCCTTGCCGTCCACGATTTCTGTGTAGGGCCGCTCGTTCATCTTCAGATCTTCCTGAAGCGTGTCGAACGGAACATAGACTGCACGGTCATCAAAGAACGAGACTTTTGTGCGAAACAGATCAACAATCCAGTAAACATTTGCCGCCGGCTCGGCATTCGTCAGCAATAAGCGTTCGCCATCCATTGGGACGACTTCGAGACGGCCCCACATCGCGTAGACGCCTTCAGGAACTTCGATCTTGCCGTTTTCTCTCGAACGTACGCCGAGAAGTGACGCACTGACGATCATTCCCGGGCGTTGCTCTGCGCGTTTGTCGTGGGGTGCGTATGCAGAGTACGGGAAATCTGGCAGCAGCTTGTAATTCGCTACTTCCGGCGGCTTTTCGCCGTTTTGCATCGGGACTTGGTACTGCCGCAACAAGGACTTTCTGAAGTCATTGAAGCCTGAGTATTGCTCCAGATCGACACCTGTAACAGACACGGCCTCGCTTCCGCGTTGCGAAAGATTGAGCAAGCCGAACGTTTCAATCAGTGGAATTGCGGCGTCCACTTCGGGCAGTTTCTTGATTTCGGCAAGCATTTGCTTGTACCCGCCGAACCCGGTGACGCTATTGCGGTAGACGACGATATCCCCGCTCATGCCTCGGAATTTCGCCTTGAACATCGTCAGCCACCCGCCCATGACGCTGATGACGACCAGCACCATCGCGGTGCATAGCATCACAGCAATCAGGCTCACCCACGCGATGCGGCGTTTGCGGAGGTATTTGAAGATGAGCAGGGATTTGTACAAGCGAATCTTTTTGTAGGGGCGAGGCCTGCCTCGCCCGGGAACGTCGATCGGCCCTCGCGGGCGACGCAGGCGTCGCCCCTACAAAATCACTCCGGCCGCATCAGCGGGAAAAGGATGACGTCGCGAATGCTTTCCGCCCCCGTCAGCATCATGACCAGCCGGTCAATGCCCAGCCCGATGCCGCCGGCGGGCGGCATGCCGTATTTCAGGGCCGTCAGGAAGTCTTCGTCGACCTGCTGCTGCTCGGCCTTGTCGCCGACCTGGTGGCGGAAATTCTCCGCCTGCACGTCGGGGTCGTTCAGTTCGGTGTAGCCCGGCGAAATTTCCTGGCCGTTGATGGCCAGTTCGTAGACGTCGGCGAAGAATTCGTCGTCCGGGCACTTGCGGGCCAGCGGAATAATCACGCTCGGCACCCGCAGCACGAAGCACGGGTCGATCAAATTCGGCTCGACGAGCTTTTCATACAACTCCGTCAACTGCTCGGCCGGTGAGAGTTTGATGAGGTGCGACTCGAACGCGGCCAGGCGGTCGGCGTGACGCTCTTCTTCCTGCGTCAGTTGCAGGCCGGCCGCACGACGGGCCATGGCGTTGGCACCGTCGATGTCGTAGAGCTTGAACGCCGCGCCGAGCGCGTGGCCGTGGTCGGCGATGCTGGTCTTGTCGAACTTCCAGCCGGTCTTTTCTTCGACCAGCTCCGCCATCGTTGCCCGCCGCCAGGGCCGTTGGCCGAGGTTGATGACGCGGCCGTTGGGGTGCGTGATCGTCAGCGTGCCGATGACCTTCTCGGCGACCGTACAGATCAAATCCTCCACCAGTTCCGCCATGCTGCGGCAGTCGCCGAAGGCTTCGTACGCCTCCAGCATGGTGAATTCCGGATTGTGCCGCGGGCTGATGCCTTCGTTGCGGAAATTGCGGTTGATCTCAAAGACCTTCGGCATGCCGCCGACGAGCAGGCGCTTGAGGAACAGTTCCGGCGCGATGCGCATAAACAGCCGCATATCGAGTGCGTTGTGGTGCGTGACAAACGGCCGGGCGGCCGCGCCGCCGTGCAGCGTTTGCAGCATGGGTGTTTCGACTTCCGCAAAGCCGCGCTCGCGGAAGAAGTCGCGGATCGTCTGCACGATCGCCATGCGCTGCTTGGCGACGGTCATCACTTCCGGATTGCTCCACAGATCAACGTACCGCTGGCGGTAGCGTTGTTCGGTATCGGTGAGCCCTTCGTACTTGGCGGGCGGCGAGAGCAGGCTCTTGGCGGCGATGCTCACCTTGGTGGCCCAGACCGTCGTTTCGCCCTTATTCGTGACGCCGAGCGGCCCTTCGACGACGATGCGGTCGGCGAGGTCGAGGAGGTTGCGGACTTCCCAGCTGGTGTCGTCGACCTTTTTGCGGTCGATGCCGACCTGCAGGTCGCCGGTGTCGTCGCGCAGCGTCAAAAACGACAGCTTGCCCATGTCGCGCTTGAGTACAATGCGGCCGCTGACTTTGACCGTTGGGCCGCCGTCGTGGCCCATGTCGGGCGTGTAAAGGGCTTTGACGTCCGCCAAAGGCCGCAGGCCTTCCGTGCGTTCGCCGAAGGGATTGACGCCGAGTTCGCGGAGCTTATTCAGCTTGGCGCGGCGTTCTTGTTCATAGATGCTGGTATCGGTTGCACTCATTTGGGCCAAAAGTCCGACAATGATAGAGCGACAACGATGGAACACAAATGCACAAGGCGGGATTCGGGCTTGGGGCTTGGGGCTTGGGGGGAAAATGTGCGCCGAAATTCTTCCCCAAGCCCCAAGCCCCAAGCCCCAAGCCCGTTGCTGATCGCCGCGCTCACGCTGGCGTCCACTGCGGCATTCGCCGCGGATGACAAGCCGATCGAATCGAAGCACTACATTATTTACAGCGACCTCGACCGGGCCGCGACGCAGGATTACGCGCGTCGGCTGGACGCGATGTACGAGGAATACGCCCGCCGCCTGGCGGATTTTCCGGTCAACAGCCGCGAAAAATTTCAGGTCCACCTCTTTAAAAAGCAAAGCGACTACCGCCGCTTCACCGGCAGCCGCCTGCCGAACTCGGCGGGGATTTTCATTCCGTCGATGCAAGCCCTGGCGGGTTATGAAGAATCCGCCGGCCGAACGGCCCTTCGGCAAACGCTCCAACACGAGGCGTTCCATCAGTTCGCCTGGCAGGCGATCAGCCAGAAGCTCCCAATCTGGCTCGATGAAGGCCTTGCACAAATTTTTGAGGAAGGCGTCTGGACCGGCAACCAGTTCA
The DNA here is from genome assembly GCA_049840775.1 of Tepidisphaeraceae bacterium. GTDB lineage: Bacteria > Planctomycetota > Phycisphaerae > Tepidisphaerales > Tepidisphaeraceae > RYN-431. Next base: position 599,592 of record JASGJJ010000005.1, on the reverse strand, counting down.
TCCTCGGCCAGGTCCCGCCGGCGCGGCTGCGGCTGCTCAAGGACGACATCGCCAACAATCGCCTGCTCCCGTTCAAAACCCTCCTGGCGATGTCGCGGCAGACTTACCAGTCGCGCATGAAGGACGACGCCGTCGGCCGAAGTCAGTACAACCAGGCCTGGGCGATGACGCACTTCCTCGTCTTCGCCGCCGACGACAAAGGCACCGCCCGCTACCGCGACCGGCTGATCGCCTGGCTGAGCGACATGCACGCCGGCCGCGACGCCAATGAGGCGTTCGTCGCCAATTTTTCCGGCAACATTGAAGGCTTCGAAAAGCGCTTCCGCGAGTGGGCCGCCAATCTCCAGCCGACGCCGCTGTCGGTCTACAGCGACCGCGTCAGCAAGCTCGCCGAGCTGGTGCGGCTGTTCAAGCAGGACGGGCAGGAGTTCGATTCCGTCGAAACCCTCCGCCGCCATCTCCAGCAGGGACAGTTTCATCTGACCGAACAGCGTGACGGCCAGACCTTCACGCTCGACGAAAACGCCCTGACCTACCTCTGCGACATCAACGGCAAACCGTGGCCGGGCAAGCAGCTGTTTTTCGAACGAAAAAAGCCGCTGCCCGATATCGTCCTCAAAAGCCCGACAGGCTCGACCATCCGAGCCCGCTTTTACACCAGCGGGCAACGGATCGATCACGATCTGGTGTTCGAACGATAACGAAGTGAATGTCGAAATATGTCCTTCGACAATCCACGATCAACAATCGACGTTCGATTTCCCCCATCACTCCTGATGCGGTTACACTCCGCCACATGCGAAACGGCACCGGCGTCACGGCTTACATCGCGACTCGGTTCGAACCTCGGCGACCGCGCCCGCGCGTGTTACGCCGCCGTACAGAAACTCTCGGCGCACCCGCAAATCACCATCACCGCGATCAGCGAACTGATCGAAACCGCCCCGATCGGCGGCCCGGTCTGGTCGCCGCCTTACTTCAACGGCGCGATCGCGATCGAAACCACGCTCGGCGCGCACGCCCTGATCAAAGAACTCGCCGCCATCGAAGACTCCCTCGGCCGCCAGCGGCCCGAACGCTGGGCGCCGCGGACCATCGATCTCGACCTGCTCCTGTTCGGCGATCGTATTCTTTCGAGCGAAAACCTCATCGTCCCGCACCCGCTGATGCACGAGCGCCGGTTCGTCCTAGAACCCCTGGCCGAAATCGCCCCCGACGCCATGCACCCGGCCTTGCAAATGACGGTAAAAGGCCTGCTCGACAACCTGAAATGAAGCAGGCCTTCGGGCGCAGAAGTCTGACGTTTCCTCTTTCACCAAGGCCCAGTCCCCAAGGCCCAAGGCCCATCCATGAAACATTCGAATCTCACCGCCGCCGTTACCGCCGTGTTGCTCGCCGTGTCGCCGGCGTTGGCGGTGAAGACGCAGCACTGGACGCAGACCTCCGCCGACGATTTCAATAAAGGCACCGCCACCGGCGTGCTGGCGACCAGCGGCGGGCAACTGCGCCTCTCCCGGCAGGTCGACGCCCTGCTGCCCAAAGACAAACACTTCGACGCCGTTCAGGCCGTCATCGAAGCGCCCGACGGCGGCATCGTGTTCGCCGCCTTCCCGTCCGGGGAAGTCTTTTCCCTCAAAGACGGCAAACTGACCACGCTGGCCACCTTCAAAGACCAGACCGTCACCGCGCTCGCCTACGACAACGCGGGTAAATTGCTCATCGGCGTCGGCGGCGAACAGGCGAAACTCGTCCGCGTTGACAAGCCCGGCGCCGCCCCCGCCACCGTCGCCGAGCCCAAAGACGCGTCGTACATCTGGGCGATCCTGCCCGACGGCGACAGCACCTACCTGGCCACCGGCCCGAACGGCGGCGTGTTCAAGATCGACTCGGCCGGTAAAGGCGCCGACGCCCCGCTCGCCGAACTCTCCGGCGACAACGTCCTCTGCCTCGTCGCCGACAAAAACAACCTCTACGCCGGCACGGACACCGACGCCTGCGTCTATAAAATCGATAAGAAAACCGCCAAACCCTACGTGCTTTACGAGGCCGAGGAGAGCGAAATTTCCGCCCTCGCATGGGACAACGCCGGCAACCTGCTGGCGGCCACCAGCGAAACCCAGGAAACGCCCGCCACCCCCGCCACGGCCGCGGGCACGGCCGCCGCGGGCGGCAAGCACGCGAACGCCGTCGAAATCCCCGGCAAAAAACCGACGCCCCCCAAGCCCCCCGAAGAAAAACCCGGCGACGCCATCCCGCAAGGCCATCTTTCCTCGCCCGCGAAAATCGAACCCACCAGCGCCCCCGCCAACGAAGACGACGCCGAAAAACCGAACAGCGGCGGCACCGGTAACGCCAACGGCAGCAGCGGCACGAACGCCGTCTACAGGATAGACCCGCGCGGGCTCGTCACGGAAGTCTTCCGCAAAAACGTCATCATCTACGGCCTGGCGGTCCGCGACGACAGCATCGTCCTGGCGACCGGCGACGACGGCGCGGTCTACGAAATCAACCCCGACACCGACGAAGAAGCCGTCCTCCTTCGCGCAGACGCCCCCGATGTCACCGGATTGGTCACCGCCAAAGACGGCAGCCTGCTGGTGGCCACCAGCAACAGCGGGCAGGTCTACAAACTGTCGGCGGGCTTCGCGAAGGAAGGGTCCTACGACAGCGATACCCTCGACGCCGGCGTCCCCAGCACCTTCGGCCAGCTTCACCTGCTCGGCACGCTGCCGGACGGCACGGCACTGACCGTCCAGACCCGCGCCGGCAATGTCGCCGACCCCGACGGCGGCCAGTGGGCGGACTGGACCGCCCCCGTCCCCGCCAAGGCGTTCGTCCCGGTCACCTCATCGCCGGCCCGGTTCCTGCAATACCGGCTGAACTTCACGACGACCGACGCCAGCAAAACCGCCCTGGTGGACGAAGTCGACGTCGCGTACCAGAAGCCCAACCTGCCGCCGAAAATCACCGGCGTCGCCGTTTCACCCGGCCTGGACGCCGGGCAAATCAACGTCACCTGGGAAGCGTTCGATCCGAACGAAGACGACTTAAAATACGGCCTGTACGTAAGACCCGCCGGCCGCGGACCGTGGATGAAAATCGCCGAAGACCTCACGGATTCCACACACACCTGGCAGGCGAAAAACGTCCCCGACGGCCAGTACGAGCTGAAAGTCACCGCTACCGACGCCGCCAGCAACGCCCCCGGCGAAGGGAAAGAGGCCAGCCGCATCAGCGACGGCGTGCTGGTCGACAACACGCCGCCGGTCATCGGCGACGTCAAAACGGCGTCTGAAGGCGGAAAAACGACGGTCACCTTCCGCGTCGTCGACCGCGCCGGCACCGTCGCCGGGGTGGAAACGAGTTTAGAACAAGTCGACCACTGGCAAAAACGTCTTCCTGATGATACGATCGCCGATTCGCCCGAGGAAAGGTACACCGTATCGCTCCCCGGCTTAGGTAAAGGACAGCACGCCCTGCTCATCAAGGCGACCGACGCCCGCGGGAACTCGTCCTTCGAGACGATCACCGTAACGGTCCCTTAAAACAGGGCTTAGGACGAAGTAAGAGGTTGACATGCACTACCCGCACCGCATCAGCAAAGTGAAACGCGCCCGCAAGCTCGGCTTCCGCGCCCGCATGGCCACGAAGAACGGCCGCAAGACCATCAACGCCAAGCGCCGCGCCGGCCGTAAGGTCCAGGTCGTCTAAACGACCGGGCTTTCGCCCCGCTTTTTCAATCCAAAACACCGATCAAGCCGGCCTGCAAAGGCCGGCTTGTTTCGCTGCGCCGAACGCGAATTTCATCGATTTTTCCGCCGACAAACCGCCGCCACGGCGATAGGTTGAGCAATGCCGCCTCGGCGGCGAGCCCTCTTGTCCTCTCCCGGTATGGCCGGGAGAGGATACAGGTGAGGGCCGATCCCGGCCGGCCTTGGAGCGTCGGGCAGAAGGATGTGCCGAATGCGTTTCGAACGTCAAAACCTTCTGGCTTCGATGATGCCGATCGTCGCCGGCCCTCACCCGAACCCTCTCCCGGCCATACCGGGAGAGGGGACCAGAAATGCCATAAGTCGCCTGTTAAACAGGGCAATTCGTGTAGCCGTTGGCGCACGCAAAAGGCCGGCCAAATCCTGGCCGGCCTTTCAGTTATGTCGCGCTGCGCGTTTGTAAATACGCAGAACAAACTCGCGTGTAAAAAATCGACTTACGGTGATTACCGCATCAGCGTCGCTTCCCGCTGCGGGCCGACGCTGACCATCTGGATCGGGGCGCCGAGCAGGGCTTCGATGCGTTCGACGTATTTTTTCGCATTCGCCGGCAGGTCGGCGTAATCGCGGACGGCCGAGATGTCTTCTTGCCAGCCGGGCAGGGTTTCATAGACCGGCTGGACTTCCGCGAGCGTGTCCATGTCCGCCCGGAAGCCGTCGAGGGGCTTGCCGTTGAGCGTGTAGCCGGTCGCGATCTTGATTTCGTCGAGGCCGCTGAGCACGTCGAGGAGGGTCAGCGCGATGCTGGTGATGCCGTTGAGTTCGACGGAATACCGGGTGGCGACGACGTCGAGCCAGCCGCAGCGGCGTGGGCGGCCGGTGGTCGTGCCGTACTCGCGGCCGCGCTCGCGGATGTACTGGCCGGTGGCGTTGTCCTGCTCCGTCGGGAACGGCCCGCCGCCGACGCGGGTGCAGTACGCCTTCATGATGCCGACGAAATTCTTCACGCACTGCGGCGGCGCCCCGGCCCCGGTGAACAGGCCCAGGCCGGAGCAGTTGCTGCTGGTGACGAAAGGATACGTGCCGTGATCGACGTCCAGGAGATTGGCGTTGGCACCTTCGAAGACGATGCGTTTGCCGGCCTTCCAGGCGTCGATGAGCAGGCGGCTGGTATCGGCGACGAACGGCGCGAGCCGCTGGCCGACCTTCGTGTAGGTTTCGATCAGCTGCTCGACGTCGATCGGCGGCTGCTTGTAGAGCGCGCCGAAGACCGTGTTGCGATCCGCGACGATCGCCCGCAACTTGGTTGCCAGGCGGTCGGGATTGATGAGGTCGGCGACGCGGATCGCGGTGCTGCGGTGGGCTTTGTCGGCGTACGTCGGGCCGATGCCCCGGCGGGTCGTGCCGATGCTGCCGTCGCCGGCGGCGTCTCACGGGCGCCGTCTTCCATCTGATGGTAAGGCATGACGACGTGCGTCTTGTAGCTCACCGCCAGCGTGGCCGGCGTGATGCTGATGCCCTGGGCGGTGATGGCGTCAATTTCTTTGAACAGTGCGACCGGGTCGAGCACCACGCCGTTGGCGATGAGGTTCAGCACGTTCGGCCGAAAGACGCCGACGGGCAGCAGGTGCGTCGAATATTTCTTGCCGGCGATGTGCACGGTATGGCCGGCGTTGGCGCCGCCGCAGTAGCGGACGACGACCTCGGCTTCCTCGGCCAGGTAGTCAACGATTTTGCCCTTGCCTTCGTCACCCCATTGCAGGCCAGAGACGCAGGCATTGCCGTTCAGCAGCTCGATAGCGGTCATGGAACGTGTGGGTTTTATGAGACGGAGAAGAAAATGTCGAATGTCGAGTGTCAAATGACGAGTGGGAATCCGAATCGGGTGCGGGTTTTTCACTCGACATTCCGCATTCGACATTCGACACTTTTGTTTGACGTGCCGACCCGGAGTGATACGCTAATCACGTCCCTTTCATGTTCGAACGCAATCCCATCCTCGACGTGCCGCTCAACCAGGTCTTAAAGGCCGAGATCGCGCTCTGCCTGCAGCAGATGCTTCGCGTTTACACGGTCGGCAACCTCGTCGAGCTCTGGCAAGACCCGCGGGACCAGCGTCGCATCGAACAGCTGTTCGACACCCCCGACCAGGCCGGCCACGCCGTGAGCGTTTGTGCCGCGTGGCTGGGGTTTGAGACGTTCGTCATGGGCAAGCCGCAAGGCGACCCGTGGCGCAGCGGCGACATCACCCTGCCGGACGTCCGCCCGATCGAACCGACCGATCTGGACGGGTAACTCGTCCGGTTTTCTTCAAAACCGTTTTCGTTCTTGATGTCTTGAAATTTACGAGTGCTGACGCACGTAAATCCAGACGAGGACGGCCAGCCACATGACGAAAACGCCGAGCGCCATCCAGAACAGTGTCGGCCGGGGTTTGAGGTTCGGCGGCGGGAGCGGCTCACGCCGCGGGGGCGTGGCGTAGTCTTGGACCGGTTTGCTCACGCCTGCACCGGGACGATCTTGTAGTTCTGCTCGAACGCGGTTTTGAAGTCGTAGACGTCTTTGAAATCCGACAGCCGGTCTTCGTCGCTACGCCCCATGATGCCGGCGTCGATCATCGCGTAGACGATGCGGCCGAAGTCCAGCGTGTTGTACACGCCCCACTGGCTCAGCACCGTCCGGGCGAGCAGGCCCCAGCGCTCGATCGCGATGTCACGCAGCCCTTCCGCCAGTTCCTGTCCACTGATGTGGCGGCTGTGCGATTTGGCGTGACCGGCGTGCACTTTCGCCGCCGTCACCGCCAGGCCCTTCTGGACGAAGTAGAAGGCCTCAACGGCGTAGCGGCCGTTGGCTTCGGCGACGTCTTCGACGGTGCGGGCGGGCGGGTACATCGGCAGCAGCTCGTCGGCCATGCGGGCAATCTATCACTGTCCGCCGCCGCCGGCCAATAACAAATCATGCAAACTGCGGTCGCAAAAACTTCCCGAATCGCCGCGACCCGCTCAGACCGCCAGATTCCGGGCGGCATTGATGTCGGCGGCGAGCTGTTTTTTCAGCGCATCGACCGACGGAAACTTTATCTGCTCTCGCAGCCGATGCGACACGTCAACCGCCAGCGGCCGGCCGTAGAGGTCGCCGGCGAAGTCGATCACATGCACTTCCACTTGTGCCCGGCGCTGTTCGAACGTCGGCGTGCTGCCGATGCTGACGGCGGCGGCGTAGGTCTTGCCGTGGACCTCGACTCGCCCGGCGTAAACGCCCTCGGCAGGGACGAGCTGCTCGCCGCAGTCGAGGTTCGCCGTCGGCACGCCGATCGTCCGGCCCCGCTGGAAGCCCTGAATCACCAGCCCGCCCAGTCGGTAAAATCGTCCCAGACAGACCGCCGCGTCCTCGGCGCGGCCTTCCAGCAGCAGGCTGCGAATGACCGAACTGCTGACGACGACGTCACTTTCGCCGATCCGAACCGCATGCGCCGGCCGGCGGTCGACAGTCACGGCCGTGCCGGCCGACCATTCGATCAGTTTTTCGATCGTCCCGCCCCGGTCGCGTCCGAAATTGAAGCTCTGCCCCTCGACGATCCGTTTCGGCCGCACACCGTCGCGCAGCAGTTCCCAGAACGCGACCGCCGTCAGCCCCAGCACTTCCGGCGAGGGCGGCAGCGTCACAAGGTGCGACACGCCCTGCTGTTCAAGGAGTTTTGCCTTGTCCGCCAGTTTCGTCAGGCGCGGCGGGACGAGCGAGGGGCGCAGCACCGTCAGCGGGTGCGGCTCGAATGTCACCACGACCAGCGGCGCCCCGGCGGCCGCATCGCGCATCGCACTCAGAATCGCGGCGTGCCCCGTGTGCACCCCGTCATAATTGCCGACGCTCAGCACCGCGCCCGCAGGCAGCGATCGCAAGCCGGCCAAACCTTCCCAGAACTGCATGGGGGGGAGTTTACAGGAAAACGAGTTGATAAGTTGATCGGTTGATGAGTTGATCCGTGACGCTTCGAAGTCCGCAAGGGCGTCACGAATGTCGGCCGGCCACTGATCAACCGATCAACTCATCAACCCATCAACGGTCAGCTTTTAGCTGACCTAAGCGGATCCGGCTTCGCCGCCTGCATGAAAGCGGCGTCGCGGCTGCGGCAGCCGCGGCAGGCGTTGCAGGGGTCGCCGTGTTCGTCGATGCAGCTCCACGTGCGGTCGAGCGGCGCGTTCACCTGGAAGCCGAGGTCGACGACTTGCCAGAGTTCCATTTCCAAGAGCGGCGCGACGACGCGGAGGTCGGGCTTGCCGAGGGTCATTTGGATCATTTCGTCCCAGACCTGGAAGTACTCGGTGGCCCGGGCGAGGTCGTCGGTGCGGGGCCCGACCCGCAAGCCGAGGTAGATCGCCCCGCTGTCGTACGCCGACGCCAAGTGCACCGCGACGCCGATCAATGGCGTGATCCGCTGCAGCGCCTGCGTGACGGGCTCGACCGCCCGCGGGTCAGGAATGAGGGCTTCCTTATGCAAGGCCGGCAACGCCCAGTTGATCGTGTGTTCGCGGAACGGCTTGTACTGCTGCGACTGCGCGGCGACGGCGGCGCGACGCCGCGTCGGCGGCTCGGCGGGGTGCTCGTCGGCGTGCAGAAACACCGGGCGGTGCTTCTGGTTCGCCAGCGCCGTCACGACCGCGCTCTCCAGACTGCCGTTATTCAGAACGATCGCGGTCTCTTTGGCCATGCTGTTTTCCGTAGGGTCCGCCCTGGCGGACCGACTCGCTACGGTCCGCCAGGGCGGACCCTACTGCTGTACCGTCACAATGACTTTCATCACGCCGGGCCGGCCGGCGTAGTCGAGGGCTTCGACGCCCTGCTCGATTTTCATCCGCCGGCTCACCAGGCTCAAGACGTCGACGCTGTCGCGCTGCAGCGCCCGGATCGCGTCCCCGAACGGCCCGCAGCGGCTGCCGATGACCGTCACTTCATCCACGACCAGCGGCGAGAGATTCATCGGAACGCCGCTGGCGAAGGTGCTTTTCAGAACGATCGTGCCCCGCGGCCGCACGAGGTTCGTCGCCATCTCAAAGCCCGCCGCACTGCCGGTGCAGTCGACGACGACGTGCTGGTCATGGCGGGGCTTGATGTCGTTCACGTGCCGCGTGTGGATCTGCCATTTCTCGCAGAGCATCATTTTTTCGGCGTGTTTGCCGATGAGTCGAACTGGCGCACCGGCGTTCCGCAGCACCTGCGCCACGAGCAGCCCGAGCCGGCCGTCGCCGAGGACGGTGACCCAGGTTTTGGCGTCAACGCGCACCTGCCGCAGCACCTGAAACGCCGCCGCCAGCGGCTCAATGAAGACGGCCTTATCGTCGTCAATATTGTCCGGCAGCACGTGCAGATTGCCGGCCGGCAGGCGGAGGTAGTCGGCGAACGCGCCGTCGTGCTTCACGATGCCCAGCACCGTTCGTGTCGGGCAGTGATTGGACAGCCCACTTTTGCAGTAGTCGCAGCGTCCGCACGGGCAGTTGATTTCGCCGGCGACGCGTTTGTTGAGCAGCGACAAGTCCGGCGACTCGACGACGGTGCCGACGAACTCATGCCCGAGCACGCCGGTGTAGCCCATGTAGCCGCGGCAGATTTCCAGGTCGGTCGAACAGACGCCGGCCTGGTGGACGCGGACGAGCGTGTCGCCGTCAGCCGCGATCGGATCAGGCCGACGCGGGTCGAAGCGAAGTTGGCCGTCGAAGACAAGAGCGCGCATGGAAAAAATGATGAATGCGAAATGATGAATGATGAATCGGAATGGCAAGCGTTTTACTCATCATTCCTCATTCTGCATTCATCATTTCCGCTGTTATCCCAGCGGCTTTTCGTTGCCGGTGAGGTATTCCAGCCACGCCGACTGGTCGTAGCGTTTGTCGCCGCCGGTCATGGTCCGCAGGCTCTGCCGGGCCTGCCAGGCGAGGCTGAATTCGCGGTCGGCCAGGACATTGACGAGCGCGCGGGCGATTTCCAGCGAGCGGTACTGCCGCAGTGCGTCGGCGGCGGCGATGCGGACGTCAATCGGCTGCTGGGCGTCACGGAAGACTTTCAACAGGCCCGGAACGGCGGCGGTGTCGGGGACGTTCGAGAGCGCCTTGGCCGACTCCAGCCGCACGGCCGGCGTGCCATCGTCGAGGCCGGCGATGAATGCCCCCGTCGCCGAACCGTCACGCGAGCGGTTGAGCGCGCGGATGGCGGTCGCGCGGACGCTGCCGTCGGCGTCGAACTGGGCGACCTGCTTGTACCGCGTTGTGTACGGCGCCTGGCGGCCAAAGGCGTAGTCGGAGAGCAGATCAATGCCCTGCCGGCGGCGGTCGGGCAACTTCGAGTCTTCCAACGCCGCGGCGCGGGCGGAAGGCGTGTCGCCCTGGGCGTATTCCCAGGCGCGGGTCGGCAGGTCGATGAAAATCGACCGCATCATCCCGCGGAAGCTGTCGGTGTTCGCCACGTCACGCGACGGCATGGTGGTCGGCTGCGTGAGCGGCGGCGGCGGCGGTGCGTCGTCACTGTCGTAACGGAACGAACTGGCGCAGCCGCCACTCAGGGCGGCGCCGAAGCCGAGCAACACGAGAGCCGATACGGTGCGTCGCAAAGCGAATCCTTCCTCTTACGCGGGCCGGCGAAGCCCGATGTTCTGCGTCGAATCGGCGACGGGTCCGTACAGCGTTTCCGGCGCGACTCGCACCGGCGGATCGACGGGAAACCCGAGAAACCGCGGGGCCAGTTGCCCGAAGCGGGACGGGTCGTCGGTGACGAACAGCTTCAACTGTTCGTCAGCCGGCGGCGGCGAAGCGGCGAGCAGGTCGGCCGCTTCCAGTCGCGCGGCGACATCTCGGGCACACTGCGAAGCCGAGTCAATGACCGCAACGCCCTCGCCCAGCACGCGGCGGATCGCCGGGGCGAGCAGCGGGTAATGCGTGCAGCCGAGCACCAGCGCCTGAATCCGCCTGGCGATCATCGGCTTGAGATATTGCTTGAGGGCGAGCGAGACGATCGGGTCAGACAGCCGACGCCCTTCCTCGATGATCGGCACGAGCAACGGCGTCGCCTTGGCGAGCACGACGGCGCTGGGCGCGTGCTCCTGCAGCGCGATCTGGTACGCCGAGCAACGGACCGTCGCCTGCGTGGCGATCACACCGACGGCCGGGTTTTCCAGGTGGCGAACGGCATTGGCGGCGGCGATCGCGCCGGGCTGCACCACGCCGCTTACGGGCAACCGCCCGAAGGCGACCCGCGTTTCGTCCAGCGCCAGCGCCGAGGCGGTATTGCAGGCGATGACCACGTGCTTCGGCCGGAACTGCAGGCCCCAGCTGACGATCTGGCGAACGAAGCCGGCGACGGTCTCCCGCGTCTTCGTGCCATAGGGCAGCCGGGCGGTGTCGCCGAAATAAATAATCCGCTCATTCGGGAGCTTTCGGCGGAGCGCGTCGACCACCGTCAGCCCGCCCAGGCCGCTGTCGAGGACGAAGATGGGGTCGAACCGATTCGCCATGGCGAGCGTAAACATTATCGGACGACTGCGTCCGATAACTTGACAATAATATTCACAGAAGGCTAAACCGTGACCAACACAGGAGTGGAAATGTCGACGAGTCTCACCGGCAAACGCATCCTTTTGGTCGACGACGACCAGGACATCCTCACCAGCATGCAGGCCGCTTTCGAGCCGACCGGCGCGACGGTCGACACGGCCGGCAATGGGAATAAGGCGGTCGAACTGGCGGAAAAGAATATCCCCGACGTCGTCATCCTCGACATGATGCTCCCGGGCCGCAGCGGTTTTCTCGTGCTCGAAAAACTTCAGGCCGAGAAGGCCAAGGCGAAAAAGCCGCGGGGCAGCACCCGCACGTGATCATGATCACCGGCAACCAGGGGAATCGGCACAAGATGTACGCCGAGACGCTCGGCGCCGAAGCCTACTTCATCAAACCCGTGAAGCTCGACAAGCTGATCGCCACCGCCGAGAAGCTCTGCGGCGTCGCGCAATAACCGCGTCGCCGGCGAGCCCGCTCGGCCGGATTGTTAACGGACATCAAAGCCGCCCGGCGGGCCGACCCGCCGGGCGGTTCATCTTCTGCCTCCCCAGACCATTTTCGGGCCCGCAAACGGAAAACAGCTTTTTTCTTTGGGCCCGAGAAAATTACGCCCCACAACACAGATTTTGAGGGTACCGCGCCTCAGGCGTTTGAGACGTGGATGTTCTCGGACTTCTCCAGCTTTCCGTTTTTACCCAATCACTTACCTGACGCCCTTTTGTATTCGATGCCTTCTTCCGCAGAGTCGTAATCGACGGAAGGAAGCCATGCGAAAGTTCAAAACGCAAACTAACCCCCCTGCCGCCGCCCGCCGTGGCAGCCGTGTGCGGGTTGAGAATCTCGAAGACCGCCAGTACCGCGCCGCTCACCCGATCGGCATCAATGTGAACGACAGCAGCACGTCTGCGTTCAATGTCGCGGTCCCCCAGCTGAAAAAGCTCGGTGTCACCGACGTGCGTCTGTGGTACGGCGTTGATAAGTGGTCTGACCAGTCCCTCGAAGGCGGCCTGAAACGCGCCATCGACTACCACAACGCCGGTTTCGACGTCACCCTGACGATCGCCATCGACGATAAGAAAGTCCCCGACCCCGCCGACGTGAAGGCCTGGTTCAAGTGGGCGACGAGCAACAAAGAACTTCGTGAAGCCGTCGACTACTGGCAGGTCGGCAACGAAGTCGACTCCGATAATTACTTCAAAGGCACGCTCAGCGAGTACGTCTCGCACTTCCTGAAGCCCGCCTACAACGTCCTGCACGCCAACGGCGAAAAGGTCATCAGCGGCAGCGTCAGCTGGAACCCGCAGGACGTGCAGTCGATGATCGACAACGGCATGCTCGACTACTGCGACGCCGTCGGGTTCCACCCGTACGCCAAGGGCGTTTCGTTGCAGAAGACTCGCATTCAGCAGATCACCGACGTGGTCGACGGCCGCAAGCCGATCGTCGCCACTGAATGGAACATCCGCGGCTACGAGAACGACAAGAGCGCCTGGGCCGACGCTGTCGGCGACGCGTTCAGCCAGGTCCGTGCCGGTTTTGCGCTGGACTTCTACTTCGCCATGTTCACCGTCAATACCCCGGCCGGCCCGGGCGGGTTGATGAGCAACAAGGGCGTACTGAACCAGGCGTTCTACAACCAGTTCCTCGCCGCCAGTAAGGGCGTCGGTTCGAACACCGAATCGTCGGGCAACTCGGCGTCGTCGACCGTGACGCAGATCGCCCTCTACAACGCCGACACCGACACGGTGATCAGCGGCTACACCAACCTCAAGAGCGGCCAGGTCATCGACCTCGCCAGCCTCCCGACCCGAAATCTCGCCCTCGTCGTCCTGCCCAGCAAGAACGCCAGCAGCGTGAAGATGGTCTACAACGGCACGTCGAAGATTGAGAACTCCGCCCCGTTCGGTTTCTTCGGTGACACCGACGGTAACCTGAACGGCAAGAAACTCGCCGCCGGCACTTACTCGCTCGGCGCCCAGGCGTTCAGCCTGGATAACGCCAAGGGCACCGCCTACGCCGCGACTTCGATGAGCATCAAGTTCACCGACTCCGCCAGCGTCAACACCCCGACCACCAGCACTGCTACCGGCAGCGTCACCGGCACGCTGTGGAATGACGGGAACGGCAACGGGAAGTGGGACGGCACGGAAACCGCCACCGGCAGCCGCACCGTCTTCATCGACACCGACGGCGACGGCGTCCTCGACAAGGGCGAGAAGTACACCACCGCCAACAGCAAGGGCCTGTACACCTTCACCGGCCTGGCCGCGGGCACCTACCACGTCAGCCGCGTCTTCCCGAGCGGTTACGGTTTGAGCAATAACTCGCTCGGCTACGTCGATGCGACCGTCGTCGCCGGCAAGACGACCAGCAACGTCAACCTCGGCACGATCAACAAGAAGACCGCCACTGTCAGCACGAGCACCGGCACCACCACGACGACCACCAATAGCAGCAAGGCGGAAGTGCTCGCCTTCGCCTTGGTCGACTCCAAGACCGGCAAGGTGATCGACGGCTACGACCACATCACCGCCAACACCACGATCAACCTCGCCGCCCTGCCGACGAAGAACCTCGCCCTGATCGCCCTGGCGGACACGGACACGAAGAGCGTGAAGCTCTCTGTGAACGGCACGAGCAAGGTCGAGAACACCCTGCCGTACGCCTTCTTCGGCGACAACAACGGCAAGTACGCCACCTGGACGCCCACCAAGGGCAGCTACACCTTCGCCGCCACCGCGTACAACGCGAAGAACGGCACGGGGGTTATTGGCACCAGCCTGTCGATAACTCTGAAGTTCGCTTAACTCGACTGCGTCCGATAAGGAAACAGTAATTTAAACAGCGTTTGCCGGCTTTTTATTACAAAGGCCGGCAAACGTTGTTTTATTCGGCACTTGCGCGAGATGTCATCGGGAGTTAACACTGAAAATCGGCCGCACCCTCTGGAAAACTTGAATAAATTTTCATCAATCGCGGCATTTCCGCTGTCCATTCGCAACTGATCCGTTTAGAAGAGTGTCTCACTCGCAACAGGCCGTTGCGGTAGCGAGTGAAACAGATGCCGCGAATGCGGCCGGAACGCTGTTCGGTTCCTGCCGGTTTCGTGCGTGACGACAACCTACCCACTTCTTTGTGGCGTTCGCCTCGAACGGCCACACGGGTACTCCGGCTGCCGCTGGGGTTATCCGCGGGATTGTGAAAGAGGGTGCACCAGCTTGCACCCGACGAAGCGAGGGCCATCGGTCCTCAATACATCGTGTTTACGTCGGTTTGTCTTCGGCGACCGGGCAATCCACAGGGCCGCAAAGCCTGCTAATGCCCCATCGCTGCGCCCATTCCCCGTTTGCTGCGGGTTCGGGTGACCTTGACGAGTCGGCACGAGTGTTGGTGCGGCAGCTTTAAGCAGCCGCTTCGGGAGAGAAGTCAACATGCTGAATCGCCAGACCGGAACGGATGTTTCGTTCCCCGGCCTTGAGAGCCTTGAAACGCGCACTTTGATGACGACGTCGTACGACATCGGCATCAACATGAACGACAATGCCGCCGCCACCGTCGACAAAGTCGTTCCGATTCTGAAAAACCTTGGCGTCGACACGGTCCGCATCTGGGCGGGCGTCGACGATTTCACCGACCGCACGATGGTCTCGGGCATGAAGCGTGCCCTCGACTACGCCGCCGCCGGCTTCGATGTCACCCTCGTTGTCGCCAATGACGACGGCAAAGTGACCAACGCCTCCGAAGTGACGGCCTGGTTCAAATGGGCCATGACCGACAGCAGCCTCAAGGCGGCGGTCGACCGTTGGGAAATCGGCAACGAACCCGACAGCTACAAGTACTGGCAAGGGACGCTGTCGACGTACGTCAGCGACTTCCTCAAGCCCGCCTACCAAGTCCTCCATGCCGCCGGCGAAACCGTCATCAGCGGTGCGCCCAGCTGGGACCCGAACGACGTCAAAACGATGATCGGCTACGGGATGCTGGACTACTGCGACTACGTCGGCTTCCACCCGTACGCCACCGGCGTCAGCGGTGTCGTCAAGAGCATCAACGCCATTAACGAAGTCGTCGCCGGCCGCAAACCGATCGCCGCCACGGAATGGAACGTTCGAGGCCTCGAAAGCAACAAGACCGCCTGGGGCCAGGCCGTCGAAGACGCTTATCCCTACATCAAAGACGGCTTCGCGCTGAACTACTACTTCGCGATGAAGGTCCAGGATTC
Source organism: Tepidisphaeraceae bacterium (assembly GCA_049840775.1). Lineage (GTDB taxonomy): Bacteria > Planctomycetota > Phycisphaerae > Tepidisphaerales > Tepidisphaeraceae > RYN-431. The sequence continues at coordinate 584,116 of JASGJJ010000005.1, read as the reverse complement.
CATGGCCGGCCCGGCCGGCATCCTGACGAACGCCTTCGCCTACAATCAGCCGTTCTATAACGCCTTCGCCACCTTCTCCGGCGCGACCGACTCCGACGGCACCGGCAGCACGCCGGGCAGCGTCTCCGGCAGCATCACCGGCACGCTGTTCAACGACACCGACGGCGACGGAACCTGGGACAGCGGCGAAAGCGCCACCGGCAGCCGCGTTGTCTACATCGACGCCAATCGCAACGGCAAGCTCGACTCCGGCGAAAAACAAGCCACCGCCAACAGCAGCGGCGTCTACACCTTCACCGGCCTGGCCGCGGGCACGTACTACGTCACCCGCGTTTTCCCGAGCGGCTATCACCTCAGCAATAACTCCAGCGGCTACGTCACGACCACCGTCAGCGCCGGCAAAACCACCACGGGCGTGAACCTCGGGACCGTCGCCGACAGCGTCACCCCGCCGACCACCGGGACCACCACCGGCAGCATCACCGGGACCCTCTGGAACGACACCGACGGCGACGGAACCTGGGACAGCGGCGAAGCCGTCACCGGCAGCCGTGTCGTCTTCATCGACGCCAACGGCAACGGGAAGCTCGACTCCGGCGAAAAGTCGACCTCCAGCAACAGCAGCGGCGTCTACGTCTTCTCCGGCCTGGCGGTCGGCAGCTACAAGGTCAGCCGCGTCTTCCCGACCGGCTACACGCTGAGCAACAACTCCGACGGCTACGTCGCCGCCACCGTCAGCAGCGGTAAGACGACCACCGGCGTCAACCTCGGCACCGTCTCCACCAGCAGCTCAGGCGGCGGCAGCACCGGCGGTGGAACGACAACGCCGACCACGCCCTCCACCAATCTCGCCGAAGTCAAAGCCATTGCACTCGTCAACACCAAGACCGGCGCGACGATCGCCAGCAACAGCTACATCACCGCCAGCAAAACGGTCGACCTCTCCGCCCTGCCCACCACCAGCCTGGCGGTGATCGCAGTCGCTGACGGCGACACCAAGAGCGTAAAGCTGACGACCGCCGGCAAGACCGTCATCGAAAGCAGCTCGCCGTACTCGTACTTCGGCGACGTCGACGGCGTCTACACCGCCTGGAAGCCGACCGAAGGCAGTAGCTACACCTTCGGCGCCACCGCCTACAGCGGCACGAACGCCACCGGCACCGTGGGGACGAGCATCTCGATCACCCTGAAGTTCACTTAATCCGATAACCCATCGGCCACAAAACTGGTGACCCATAAAAAGCCCGGAGGCCCGTCAAAAACGGGCCCCCCGGGCTTTTTTTCTGCAGAAATTAAGTCAGCTAGCAGGCCTGACGATCAATGGAGTGTCGACTGAGAGATAGAGCAGACTTTAATTTTTTTTCATTTAAGAGTGGTTTTGCTCTAGTCATCGAATGTGAATCTGCGTAAAAAGGTTTTCACTTCGCCAGGTCGCTCCCACGATCGGGTGAGGGAAGGGATACCGCGAAAGCGGCCGCCACTTCGGGTCTGTTCGAACGAATCGGGGCTGAGTTTCGTTTGCAGTCACAACCTACCACTTCTTTGTGGCGTTCGTCTCGAACTGTCACACGGGTACCCGGCTGCCGCCGGTGCTGCCTGAGGGAAACGCAGTGAAGAGGGTGCACCAGCTTGCACCCGACGAAGCGAGGGCCATCGGTCCTCAATACATCGTGTTTACGTCGGTTTGTCTTCCGGCAACCGGGCATCCACAAGGCCGCAAGGTCTGCTAAGCCCGATCCCTGCCACGCCCATTCCCCGTTTGCTGCGAGGAAACCTGGGCGACCTTGACGAGTCGGCACGAGTGTTGGTGCGGCAGCTTAGGCAGCCGCTTCGGAGAGTGATGATGCTGAATCGTTCCAACGCCCAGGCCAAGCCGTTCCGGGCCATTGAAGACCTCGAATCGCGCCGCCTGATGACGTCCACGTACGACATCGGCATCAACATGAACGACGGCGCGTCCGCCACCGTTCCCAAGGTCGTCCCCATTCTCAAGAGCCTCGGCGTCAAGACGCTGCGCCTCTGGACGAGCATCTCTGATTTCAATACGCATTCCATGAACGGCGTCCTCAAACGCGCCGTCGACTACAGCAACGCCGGCTTTGATATCGATCTGATCGTTCAGACCGGCAGTGGTAAAATGCAAAGCACCACGGCGGTCGCGGGGTGGTTCCAGTGGGCCATGTCCCAGCCGAGCCTCAAGGCGGCGGTCGACCAGTGGGAAATCGGCAACGAGCCCGACCACGACGAATACTGGCAAGGCACGCTCAGCCAGTACGTCAGCAACTTCCTCAAGCCCGCTTACGAAGTCCTTCACGCCAACGGCGAAGAAGTCATCAGCGCCGGCCCGAGCTGGAACGCGCAAGACGTCCAAAAGATGATCGACGCCGGCATGCTCGATTATTGCGACTACGTCGGCTTCCACCCCTACGCCAAGGGCGTCAGCGGTGTCGTCAAGAGCATCACCGCCATCAACGATGTTGTCGCCGGCCGCAAACCCATCGCCGCCACCGAATGGAATGTCCGCGGCCTCGAGAGCAACAAAACCGCCTGGGCGCAGGCCGTCCAGGACGTCTACCCGTACATCAAGGCCGGCTTTGATCTGAACTACTACTTCGCGATGAAGGTCCAGGACTCCATGGCCGGCCCGGCCGGCATCCTGACGAGCAGCCTCACCCCGAACCAGCCGTTCTATAACGCCTTCGCCACCTTCTCCGGCGCTGACCCCGTCGACCCGTCGACCGGCGGCAACACGCCGACGAGCGTCACGGGCAAACTCACCGGCACCCTCTGGGAAGACGCCGACGCGGACGGCGTCAAAGACAGCACCGAGGCCGTCACCGGCAGCCGCGTCGTCTACATCGACGACAACGCCAACGGCACGCTCGACTCCGGCGAAAAATCCACCACCTCCGACGCCAGCGGCGTCTACACCTTCAACAGCCTCACGGCCGGCACGTACAAGGTCACCCGCGTCTTCCCCGCCGGCTATAAGCTCAGCAATAACTCTGCCGGCTATGTCACCGCCACCGTCACCGCCGGCGGTACGACCAGCGGCGTGAACCTCGGCACGACCAAGGCGACCACGACCCCGACCACGCCGACCCCCACCACAGGCGGCATCACCGGCACCCTCTTCGAAGACGCCGACGCAGACGGAACCTGGGACAGCACCGAAGTCGTCACCGGCAGCCGCGTCGTCTTCATCGACACCAACGCCAACGGCACGCTCGACTCCGGCGAAAAATCCACCACCTCCGACGCCAAAGGCGTCTTCAGCTTCACCGGCCTCACCGCCGGCAGCTACAAGGTCAGCCGCGTCTTCCCAGCCGGTTACAAGCTCAGCAACAATTCGCTCGGCTACGTCACCGCCAGCGTCACGGCCGGCAAAACGACGACCGGCGTGAACCTCGGCACGACCAAAACCGCTACCACGCCTGTCACCCCGCCGACGCCGCCCGTCAGCACCACGCCGGCGATCACGATGATCCGCCTCATCGACACCGCCACCAACAAGGTCATCGCCACCTACAGCAACATCACCAAGAGCACGACGATCTCCATCGCCGCCCTCAAGACCAAGAACATCGCCGTCGAAGCCGTCGGCAACAGCTACACCAAGAGCACCAAGCTCACCGCCCTGGGCAAGACCATCGTTGAGAACAACGCCCCGTACGCGTTCTTCACCGATAACAACGGCGTCTTCGCTGCCTGGTCCGTCACGCCGGGCAGCTACGCCTTCAGCGCCACCGCTTACAGCGCCACGGTGCGCGACCGGCACGAAGGGCAGCACGCTTAGCGTCACGCTGACCTTCACCGCCTGATCGGTCGACGTCGTCGGTCCGAAACAAAAAGCCGCCGCGCTCCGGAGGGGACGCGGCGGTTTTTTATTGTCCGCTCACGCCCGCTTGATTGTTCTGCCACGCCGCTTCACACTCGCCGGGTGTGGAGCAATCCCTCAAGAACCGCCTGACGTACGGCCCACTCATGCTGCTGGGCCTGTTCATCGTTTTCTTCCTCGACCATGCCGTGCAGAAATGGACGCTCGACTGGGTCATTGTCGGCGAACAAAAACACCGCATCGGCGTCGGCGGCGTCGGGTTCCTCCTGCTGTTCTTGTTCATTCTTCCGATCGCCACCGTCGAACTGGCCAAACTCTTCACCGCCGAGAGCGTTCGGCCGTACCGTGTGCTGTCGGCATTCGGGTCGGCGTCGCTGGTGATCCACGCGTTTCTGACGCAGTTCGACTGGTTCAAGCCGTACGCCGCCAGTTCGCTGGCGTTCATCGTCGTCGGCGTCATGCTGCTGGCCGCGTTGCTCCGCGCCATCGACCGCCAGACCCAGGAAGCCATCCACCGCATGGCCGGTACGGTACTGGCGGTGCTTTACCTCGGCGGACTGGCGTGGTTTCTGATGTCGATCCGCGTGAAAGTCAGCATCGGCACGCACGGCGGCCTGAAATTTCAGGGCACCACCATGAAAATCCTGCTGATGCTCATGGTCGTGAAATTCACCGACATCGGTGCCTACTTCGGCGGCCGAAAGTTCGGGAAGCACAAGCTCATCTTCTGGCTCAGCCCCGGTAAAACCTGGGAAGGCCTGGGCTTCGGCCTGCTGACCGCCGGCCTGATCGGCGCCGCCATCGCACCCGCCATCGAACGCCTCAGCTTCATGGAAGGCTTCTGGTTCGGCGTCCTCATCGGCGGCATCGGGCAGGCGGGCGACCTGCTCGAATCGATGATGAAACGCGACGCCGAGGTCAAAGACTCCGGCACCCTCGTCCCCGGCTTCGGCGGCATCCTCGACATCATCGACTCGCCCCTGCTCGCCGCCCCGTTCGCCTACCTCGTTTTCAGCATGCTGTAACTGTCGCCCTGTAGCCAACGGCAAGAGTTCCCGTTACACTCTCCCGCCCCGGGCCTGTAGCTCAATTGGCAGAGCACCGCGTTTGCAACGCGGGGGTTAGGAGTTCGATTCTCCTCAGGTCCACTGACGTAAGTGATTGCCGGTGCGATAGTTCGGACGATTGTCGATAAGACAGAAAATCCGAACCAAAACCTAACGCCGCAGGTATAGTACCTGTAAACGGTCGTAAAGGGTTGGAAGCACCGAATGGCGAAATCACCCGTCAATCTCCCCTCTTACCGCCACCACAAGGCGTCCGGCCAAGCATTTGTCGTTCTCTCGGGCCGACAGATTTATCTCGGGCCGCATGGCACGCGCCTCTCGCGTGACAATTATGATCGCACCGTCTCCGAGTGGCTGGAACGCGGGCGCAACCTCCCGCAGTACGACGGCCGCGAGCGGACAAGCGTTGCCGTCCTGGTGAACGCGTTTCGTAAGTCGGACGCCTACCCGAAGTCACAGATCGACGGCTACACCGCCGTCATGAAACTGCTGGTGCGGTTGTATGGTCTGACACCGGCGGACGAGTTCGGCGCGGTCGCCCTGAAGGTCGTCCGCTCGGAAATGGTCGCCGCCGGCTGGAAGCGTCGCACCGTCAACGAAAGAATCCATAATCTGCGCCGCGTCTTTCAATGGGGCATCGAGCATCAAATGGTCAGCCCGGACGGCTTGGCCGCAATGCGCGAGGTCGCGCCGCTCAAAGCCGGCCGCACCGCGGCGCCTGAGTCGAAGCCGGTGCAGCCGGTCGCCACCGATCATGTTGAGGCCTGCCTGGCGAAGATGCCGCCGACGGTGGCCGCGATGGTGAAGATCCAGATGCACACCGGCATGCGTGCGGGTGAGCTCGTCATCATGCGGACGGCCGACATCGACACCAGCGACAGCACATCATGGGTCTATCGGCCAAGTTCGCACAAAACCGCACACCTCGGGAAGGTCCGCGAGATCCCGCTCGGCAAGGTGTCGATGGAAGCAATTGCGCCGCTGCTGCTGACGGACCTGACCGCGTACATCTTTTCGCCGGCGAAGGCCGAGGCCGAACGGCTTGCGATTCGTGCAGAGAACCGGAAAACGCCGCCGGGCCAGGGGAACGCCGCCGGCACGAACCGCGTCGCCAAGCGGAAAAGAAAGCCGGCGGGCGATCGGTACACGACGGCCGGGTACCGCCAGGCGATCGACCACGCCATCGATCGAGCGTTTCCGCCGCCGCCGCATCTTGCGCGGCAGAAAGGCGAGACACCAGCGGCCTGGCGCAAACGACTCGGCCAGCGTTGGGCCGACCTGCTGGAGTTCCGCCGGTCGGTCCACTGGAGCCCGCACCAACTCCGCCACCGTTTCGCCACGCTCGTCGCGAACACGTTCACGATGGAACACGCGCAGAAGTCGCTCGGTCATTCGAACATGAAGGTGACGCAGATCTACGCCAAGCTCGCGTTGGCCAAGGCCAAGGAAGTCGCACGGGCCATCGGGTAAGTTATTTCAGGTTGAAATATGCAGGTCATCGCCTTTACCATCGCTGAGAAGTTTGCCCGGAAGCACCGGGACGCCAATACGTGGCTGGCAAGATGGCGAGAGATCGTTGAGGCTGCGGAATGGCACAACCTCGTCGACATACGGGAAGACTTTCCTCAGGCCGACGGCGTAAAGTTGAAATCCCGCATCGTCGTGACGGTGTTCAACGTGAAGGGGAACGAGTACCGCCTGCTGACGTTCGTCCAATACGAAGACCAGACGGTGCTGGTGCTCGATGTCATGACGCACGCGGAGTACAGCCGGGACACTTGGAAAGACCGCTTTTGAGGATTACCCCATGAAAACCAAAACCGCCGGCCGGGCCAAGATGGTCGACACGTATCTCGCACTGGTGAAGCGTTTCCCGCTTCGGCCGATCCGTACCGCCGGCGAGCACGCTGCCGCGCGAGCTGTCATCCGGCCGCTGATGCTCCGCCCAGAGGGAACCAAACGCGATACCGGGGAGTCGCGATTACACGCAGGTGCTCGCCAGCCTCATTGCAGACTACGAACGCCGGACGATCCCCGCACCGAAATCCACCCCGGACGAACGGCTGCGGTTTATCGTCAGCGAGTCCGGCACATCGCAGGCCAAGCTCGGCACCGTCCTCGGCCTCAGCCAGCCGGCGACGAGCCTCGTGCTCAGTGGAAAACGAAGCCTCACCACCGACGCCGTGAAGCGGCTGGCGGAGCACTACAAGCTGAATCCGTCCTACTTCCTGTAAACCATCACCGTCGGCCGGGCGAAAGCCCCGCCGGCGGCTTGCGGGCCGGCATCGTGCCGACCCTTTCACATAAGTGGCCCCGCGGTGTTACAAGCACCCGGGGCCGCGGGACCCACCTAACACAGAGGTGTTTCCATGTTTGAGCATACCAGCAGCCGCCCGGCCGCCACAGCGTCGTCGTTTCCAGAATCAACACACCAGCCCAACAATTCGGCCGAACTGGATCAACCCGGCGACGATCGCTGTATGTTCGAAAATGACGGTCGAAAGAAAGCTGGCCCGATGGCCTGGTGCACACCAGAAGGTGAAAAGTATGTGCCGGACGGTCGGACGTATTTGACGCTCCGCCAAGCAGCCGCCCACACCGGAAAGTCGATGGCGAAACTTCGCGAGCTTCATGCGGCCGCACGTGCAAAATGGCGCCTAAATGGTTGGAACTACTACCCCGACGAACCGGAAGCGACCGCTCCGCAAAGAAGATAAGATTTCGGTGGGTAGCCGCCCGCCCAGCCCAGGCAGCGGTTTACGATTCAGGCCGCGTTCTGCCTTTCACCTCGGCAGGGCGCGACCGGTCGGGCCAATGCGGAGGTGAACATGCCTGAAGCTTTTACAAATTTCGATCCAAGCTTGGAAGTACTCGATTCAAAGGAAAGCATTCTTCGAGCAATTCGACTTACGGTTGCCTCGCTCAACGAGCACTGCCAAGTCTTAGGACTGGCTCACGATGAGAGAGCATTTCCGCTCAGCTCATGGCAGGTCGACGAAGCAGTAGCCCAATTAATGCCGTCAACGATTGAAATTCGTCGCAGAAATGAAATGAACGATGCGCTCGCATACTGCCGGAAGACCATTTCAATAATACTAGATCATATCGAGGCTGACGTTCAGCCATCGCCAGAGTTCGACATAAGCACACTCACATGGCACGCGCGTGAGTTCATTCGCCAGAACGCAGAGCTAGAAGACGTTGTCGCTGCGGTTTGGAGTTTATGGGATTTTTTCCGCGGCCTTGTTATCGGCGGTCTTCTGACCCGAGTGCTCTTGCGCGAAGTTATCGGAAATGGCTTGGAAGCTAACAAAGCACAGCGGGCAGGCGGCAGAGCAAGAGCGGAGAAAGAGCGACCGAGAAGACAGATGGTCGCGAACCTTTGCAAAGAGCTTTGGCCGAAAGGGAAAGCGAAGAACTCGCAAAAGGCAGTTGTAGTTCAACGGCGACTCATCGCAAAAGTTGAGGCGGCAAACCGGGAGCTCGCGGGACGAATGTCGCCGCTGTTCCCGCTACAGACGATCGGACACAAGCAGATCCTGAATTACTTTAAGAACGACTGGTCTGTATAAGCTGCTAGCACATTTCCGGAATTCTGCTAGCACGTTTCCACAATACGCGAAACAGTAGGCGCATCATGGCGGCCTGAAAAAGGTTGAAAACCATGAGTGCAAACCTGCTGAAGGAAATGGAAATCGAGGGCAAGCTCCATTCGTCGGAGGCGATGGACCACGTCCTGCTCCGCTCGCGTGAGGGTCGTCCGAACCCCGCGAAATGGCATCGGCTGACCAAACTCGGCAAGCGCGGGACAGATGGCAAGCTCCACAAGCTGGACGCTGTCCGACTCACGGATGGCTGGTACACAACGGTCAGCGAAATTCACCGCTTTGTGAACAAGCTCAACGGGCGGAGCGCGGCGTCTGACGTACCAGTGCCACCGTCGAAAACGAAGACCGCGGCCGCGATGAAAGAACTCGCCGAAGCCGGGCTCAACTGAAATCCGCACACGTCCAGGAGGTTCACGATGTCAGCGCACGTTGCGCCGAGATTGCCCCGCCGTTCGCTGTCGCCGACGGCAGCTCGGATCGTTCGCGCACTGCTCGATTGTGACGAGGACATGCCACCGTCAGCCGTTCGGCTTTGGCTTGCACCCTTCTGCGGGTCTGCGCGATGAACTCGACGTTGCGATCCAATCGTTTTGCGAACGCCATCGTGATCGGAAAGGCGACCATGCGTGACGAGCCGGGACAGCCGAAGCGAAAATTCATCATGATGCCCGATGAAGCGGCAGACGTTGCGGATCAACTCGACGCAGCATCATGGGCAGTCCTCGCGCGATTGTGTCGACAAAGGAATCGCGCGACGGATGAGTTTGAGGAGCGGCCTGAAGAAACTGCGCGGGCCTGCAAGGGCCTGTCGACGCGGTCGGTTCGCCGCGCTATCGTGACGCTTGAGCGGGTCGGGTTGATCGAAGTCGTGCGGCGCTTCGGGCCATCGGCGAAGACCAAATTCAGGGTGCTTTTCAACGATTCGGAACGGAAGGAGTCGCGGACAGATTTGTCCGGGACTAGCGAAGAGTCTCGGACAAATCTGTCCGGCACTCGGGAAGGATCGCGGCCAGTTTTGTCCGCCACTGCGAAGGAGTGCCGGACAGAATCGTCCGCCTCTACCCCGAGTCGCGGACAAATTCTGTCCAGAGTCCCGGACAAATTTGTCCGCGACTTCGGCCGCTATAAGGAGTTCAGAGTTTTCTTCAAAGTCTTTTTCAAAGGCGCGCACTCGCAGTGCGCCACCCGAAGACGGGGGACCGGTTCGCAAACTAACGACTGGCCGCGCCGGTGCGGGTGCGAATCGTCAAAAACGAGTGCAACCTGGAGACAATGCCGACCGGACGGGCGCAAGCCATTCGCCCGATCGCGAATTCACGGTTCGGTTCTGCGAAGACTTCGAAGGCGTCCACGGTCGCAAATACATCCACGGCGGAGCCAAGGACGGCACGGCTGCGAAAGCGATCCTCAACGCCGTCGGCCTGGACGAGCCGATGCGTCTCGTGCCGATCTACCTCAAACACGACGACGATTTTTACCGCAAACAGGGCCACTCGATCGCGTTCATGCGCAGTCAGCTCAACGCGCTGCGCGATCCGAATTTCGGAAGGAACAACAATGCGAAAAAAACGTTCAGCTCCACGCTCGACCGCGGACTCTCCGTCGGCACTGCTCGCCTCCCGTACTGACGCCGGCGTCGCGTCTCTCGTCGCTGCCGAAGCGGCTGCACGCCAGCGGTCGTTCATTGCCACCCCCAACCAATCCACGCGTAAGCTCGCGAGCCCTCCGCCGCGGCCTCGTCTTTCAGCCGAACAGATCGCGATGAAAATCGCCAAAGACGCCGAAGTCGAACAGCAGGAGCGCGTCGCCAAGCTGCATCGCCGAGTGTGGGGTTCCCGATGATCTCCTGGACGCTGACGCCAAGTCGGCCGATGCACTGCCAAAAGATGCCCGGAGTCCGTGGGAGCGTGCAGTCCTAACGATCGAACAATATCTCGCGCGGCAATCGATCATCGCCCTGATCGGCACCTACGGCACCGGAAAGTCCACAGTCGGGGCCGGCGCCGTCTTGCGGGAATGTCGCGAAGATCGCATCGACCGCGTGGCGCGATACGTCACAGCCTGGGACTACGCGGAACGGCTCGAAGCCGCAGCGAAAGGCCTGGTGCGCGGGGAAACCCCGCTAAAGGTCCGCGAGCTGTTCTGTCGTCCAACGCTGCTGGTCATCGATGAGCTTCACCGCGTGCCGCAGTCCTACGGTGACCACAACACACAAGCGCTCCGCCAACTCGTGCTCACGCGGTGGGACCGTCGGTTGCAGACTGTGCTGATTTCCAACGATGAGGCCGACGCGTTTGTCGAGCGGGTTGGTCATTCGATCGTAAGTCGAATGAACCAAAGCGGTCGTGCGTGCGAGTTTAGGTATCAAGACCTTCGGCCCCGAATCAGCCCGCAATTTGCATTCGATGGTTTTGTGAAATGACGCCGAACACCGCTATTCCCGGGTGGCAACAGTTGCCACCCGCCCGCCCGCGGTCAGACGGGCAGGCGATGCAAAACTGGAAATTCAGGTTCACCAATGCGACGCCGACGCGCCCGTCCATACGCCGCCGATCAGGACCGCCCCCTGCAGGGCTTGGCGCCGCTGCGGACGTACGAAGAGGTCGCGGAGGAATGGAACCGCATCAGCGGCCAGAAGCCAATCGGCCGCGGAACCGTACATGCCGTTTTGAAGTCTGCTCTTTCAAAAATTCGTACCGAATTAAGTCGCAGTCATGACGGGATTTTTTGAATGATGAACGATGCCGAATTGCCAAAGAAGCAACACGGCCCGCGTCGTGAAATCACGGTGCCGGCGATCGCTTGCCCCTACTGCAATGCGGTTAAAACCAAGGCTTACAAAACGGTTCACGCCGACGGCTCGGGGAAGCAGCAATACCGCCGTTGCATGGTGTGCGATCAAAACTTCATTGCCAACATCATCCCGCTCCCACTGCACGGGTGACATGGCCGCCGGCGAAATCCCGAATCCATTCCAACAATTGGAACAATCGCATCGGTGAACGTCGTAGCCTTCCTGCCATGATCAGCGGCGGACGCTTTTATTCCATCGGCTCGGCTGCGTCTCGGATCGGAACTGTCGTCAGCACGTTCAAGCGTGCCGCGGGCGAGTTGGGCCAGAGGCCGGCGTTCGAGCTCGATGGCGTTCCGATCTACACGGATGCCCAGGTGCAGACCGTCGAGCAGGCAATCGAGCGCCGCACTGTTCGCCCCGTGTCCGGCTGCGACTCCGGCACGCCGCCCGCCCGTGGTTGACTCCGCGGACGGGTTTTCCTTGTTGTGCGGCCCGCCGTCGGCCGCGGGCTCAGGACGACGGCATCACCCGGCGGCGGCTTTGTCGTCGTCGCCGGGTTTACGCCGTCAATGTCGTCGGCGTCACTTTAAGGAGCATTTATGAGTCCCATGTCCGCCGCCGATCGTCGCGCATTCGACGACTTTAACGCCGCCGTTGCGGCCCAGCAGAAACAGCCCGGCTTTGAAGATCGCCGCAAAGCGTCGATGGCCGTTGCCAAACGCGACCCGCAGTTGCACCAGCAGTTCATTATCGCCACGAACCGCGGCACACGTCAGCGGTCGATGCTCGGCGTCGCCTGATCCACGCCACGCCGCGGCCGCGCCGCTGAAAGAACGCAATGAGTCAATCAATCACCGGCCTGGAATTCGCCAGCCTGAGCGCCGAGGTTCAGAATCTCAGCCTCAAACTCGGCGAGCTAAAAGCCGCCGAGGAAAAAGCATCCCCCGAACGCGTTAAGCGGCTTCGCACCCTGCGGGAACGGGCGAGCCTCCAACAGCGTCGTATCGCCCAGGCGGCCGAGTCGTTCGGCCTGACCGGTGCCGAGGTCCTGTCCGCGGCGAACGCCCTGCTGGCCGATCCGGCCAGTGGCTTCGACGACTTCCAACTGCCGCCCGTGGAGAACCAACAATGACCGCAAACCCGATTCAATCCGCTTTGGCCGCCCGCGATGTTGACGCCGGCGACGCGTGGGCCGAGTTGCTGGACGTGCTCCAGGGCAGCAGTCAGCCGACTGCTGGTGAGACGGTTCAGCTGCTTCGTCGGCTGGACCTCCCCGACAACGTCGCCCTCGAAATGGCGTCGGCCGTCGAGCAGGCCCGCGCTATTCAGGCCGCCGGCGGCGACGGCACGACGGCGATGGTCGAATGCAATCACGCAACGGTCGCGCTCCTGGCGTGGGAGGTCGAAACCGAATTGAAGGTTCAGCAGCTGCGGGCCTCCCGGGCCGTCGAGGCCGCCGCCCGCGAGCAGCAGCTCATCGACGCCGAACGCCAGCACTCGCGTGCGGTACACCTGGACCAAGCGGCCGACGCCCTGAAAAAGCGATTCCCGTTTGTGTTCCTCCCCGACGTCTTCCCCGCTCCATTCACGCCGGCCGGCCGGAGTTGGTACGCCGCCGAGGCCCGCCGCGTCGAGCCGCTCGCCATCGGTTACGACGGCCCGCCCCGACAGATCGACACGCCCCCGGGGCTGGGGAAACAGTTCTACGTCACGGCCGTGCAGAACACGGCGAGCGCACCTTCCCGTCGCGGCCCGGTGACCAGTCCGCGGAGGTCGAATAACTACGAGCCGGAAAACGGCGCACGAATGGAAAGGCGTTTGCGGCATGTCGAAGAGTCCCGCCGAAATCGTCGCCCGATTCCGCCAGGCCCGGCGATTTGAAAGGCTTCACCAGGAAGGGGCTTACGCCAAGTTGATCCAAAGGGCCGGGACGCTGGACGATCGCGCCATGCTGGCGCTGGTGTCGTTGGCGGATGCTCTCGGCTACTCGGACGCCAGGGTAACGGGCGACATCGTCAAGGCGTGTTTCGCCAGCACGTCGCCGCCGGTGCCGCTTAAACCGATCTCGATCGCCAGCACGTCGCCGGTGGTCAACCACGCGGCCGCGGCGACTTCAGCGGCAGAATGAGGAACCGCGATGACCGAATCCGACAAGGAACGTTTCACGAAGCAAGCCGAGGCCGAGTGGCAGAGCAATCACGACGGATGCAACGGCAATTTCAGCAGCAAAGCCAACTATGTCGCGTGGCGTGTGAACCAGCTGAACCGCGACGAGCGTGCCAAACGGAACCGCCGCTGATTGACCGCCTCACCGGGCAACGCACCACGGAGAACGAATGACAATCGATGAAATCATGCGCCACGTCGAGACAGGCCTCGGCAATCGGCGCAAGAGACTGCGCGAAGTGCTGAATCAGCACGTTTCGTTTCAGGAGAGTCTGACACCGGAAAATGCCGTCCGCATGGGCGAGATCGCGGACGAGCTTGGAATGTCGGCTGAAGACGTGCGGGGACTTCTCAGGCCGGAGAGTAAGCCGGCAACGATGCTGTTCATTGCACCCGACGCCCGGCACGACGTGGGCAACAACGGGCCGGCGGTGTATCTGTCCGAGATCATCACCAGCGGCACGCCTTCGGGGCCGGAGTACAACTTCGCGAATTACCTGTTCGTGAAGTCCCCGAGTCAGCCGCAAGCCGAATTCGACCAACTTAAGAAGCTGGCGGCCGGCATGGGGCCGCGGGGTGCGGGCTTCTCGATCAAAAATGCGAACGTCGTCCGGGCGATCGTCGCCGCGGGTTTCGACGCCCGGCTCGCGGTCCACTGCCACAACACGACGTTGACGCATGTCGCGCTCGCCAAACTCTACGCCGATCGAATGCGCGACCACGCCAACGCCGACTGGCCGATCGCCTTCCGCAAGATTGTGAAGCTGCCGTTCAACGCACCGCCTCAGCCGCCCGAATGTTGGATGGAAGAGTACCGCCGCGAAGGGGTAGCGTTCTGGAACAGATTCACCGAGCCTGCAACCGCCGCCCGTGCCTGAAACACCTGACCCAGCCCCGCCGAACACGTACACCTGGCCGCCGGCCAAGGTCTACACCCGCGCCGACCTTCGCACCGGCGCGTGGACGCTGCAATCTCGGCTCGACTGCGTCCAGATCGTCGAGCGTCTGTCGCCAGGCGTGTCCGAGGCATCGCTGCTGCACCGCGCCGGAACCGTTCTACTATCCACGGACGAGGATTTCCAAACCGACCCGCCGTTGGATCTTCTCGGCCATTTCGTGCGGATCGACTTCATCGACACCACCGAACCGGAAGTTCCGGAAGGTGGCGATGAGGAGGAGGAAGAGCCGGCCCCGCTTCCGCCCCTGAAGTCGTTCGTATTTCGAATCATTGGCGAGCAGTCGGCATTCGGTGGAAAGACCGGCGACGTCGAGCAGCCGGTCACGCAGGGATTTGCCGCCGTCGGCCTTGAGCACGAGCTCGACCAGATCCTCGTCACCGGCGGATTCTTCGCAGCGAGCGAGACAGAGTCCGCCGACGCTTTGAAACTCGCCACGCCGGTCGCGTTCAACGAAAAAGGCCGCATCGGATTGACGACGATCGGCAACCGTTCGGCCAACCGGCAGGCGGCAACGGACTTGCCCGACGGCGCGATCGAAAGAGCCGCTTATGCCTTCGACCAGGACCGGCGAGCCGACGGCACGCTCGCGGATACCTGGAGCGCGGCGGACATCATCGAATACCTCTTGGCCTTCCTGGTCGTCGACTTCGATATCACGTCGCCCCTGGCCTCTTACACCCCGCCGCCTGAAACCCCCGACCCGATGGCGGAGGCCTTAAAGTCGATCGTGCCGATCCGGCTTAGCGCCGAGGGCGGTTCGGTTAAGCAGGTGCTCGACACGCTGTTACGCCCCGAGCAGGGCCTGGCGTGGCGTCTGGCGTTCCCGATCGACGGAGCCGACCCGACGGAGGAGTCGGCCGTCGCGATCGAACTGGCGATCTTCTCGCGCTTGGACGAGGCGATTTTGTTGTCGGATACGACCATCCCGGCCAACGCCGATATCGTCGCAGTGGACGCCGTCACCGATCGCGGCGTTATGTCGATCGACGTTTCCCAGACAATGAACGGCGGCTTCGGTTCCGTCCGCGTCGTCGGCGAGCCGTTGCTCAGTTGTTTCACGCTCGCCTTCGAAGACGGCACACTCGACGTCGACTGGTCAAACAATGACGAGTTCGATTACGGCGTGGCGGGCAACCCGCTCTATGTCCCCGACCCCGGCATAAGCGAATTGATAAAGGATCTCGACAGCCTCCAACACGTCTACCAGCGCTACGCGCTTTCGCGGGAATGGGACGGGCTCGCCGGCGACGGCAAGGGCGGTGAAAAAACACAGGTCAACCCCGTTCTTTACTCAGACGGCGTTCTGAGCGACGAAAACGCCGGGCTCAACCGTGTCAGCCGCGGCTTCGAACAGCTTATTCCGCTCGAAACCGTTATCCGCCCCAGTGATGAAACCGCTGCAGCAGCCAACGCCAAGACTTACAGGCCAGCGTTCCTGCTTGTGCAATACCCTGGCCCCGGCGAAGACGACCCTCGTCGGTACGCCTACATCGAGCGTGGTCCGCCGACGGGCCTCGGGGACGTCGGCATCCTCTATCTGCCCACTGATCGCATGTCAGTCCAGGTTCGATGCACTGCGCCAGCGGTGATGGCAAACAGTCCCGGGTGGACGCTGTTCGGGAAGATGTTCGGCATCCTCGATACGGTCTACTGCGCGACAGAGTGCGTTGCGACGGTCGCGCTTCGCACAGATCAACGCTTATTCGTCTCTCGCGGCACGGCGCTGGCGTCGACAAACAATCGGGAACTCACGATCGAGGTCCGAGGCGCCGAACTTTGGATCATCGCGCCGAACACTGTCACGGGTGTCGATCCGGAAGGCCAGCTCATCAACTACAGCGGCCCGCAGCGGGTTCGCGATGATACGGCAAGGCTGACGGACATCGCCACGCTGGCGGCCGCGTGGTACGGCCGCCAGCGGCAAGCGGCAACGATTCGATTCGCGGGCTGTCGCGCCGACCTCTCCATCGGGCAGTTCCTCGGAGCTGTCTACAAGCCTGCTGCTGCTGCCGTGAACTTCCCGCTGGCGGAGATCGAGTACGACTTCGTCTCGCGCACCACGCGCGTCTCGGCCGCCAGTGCCAACTTGGACTTCTCCCGGGTGGGCCGATGACCGTCGCACGTAAGTCCTTATTTTTCGTTGCCCCGGCGATGTTAATGTGGGTCCTCTGGACGCCCCCCTGACCTTCGCGGGTTTGTATAGCTCGCGCTTCGTGCGAATTTCGGTAATGCAAAATATGACTTAACACCTTAACGATTTTGCGATTTCGACACACAAAAACAGGCCCAACCGATTGCCGGGAGAGCCCTGACACCTTAACGACTTAACATTGTCGCCCCTCCCTGCCCATTTTCGACGACCCCGCCGCCGGACGCCCGTCCTACTGCGGCGTCTACGGGTCGGTTTTGCACCCGCGTGGCCCATCACGCCCGCCGGCGACGATCGCCGCCCTGACGCCGAGTTCAAGACCGTCGACAGCGTCGCCGCCGTGCTGCAGCTCAACCAAAACAAGGTGCACGACGCTGCCTGGTCGGCGCTTGTCACTCATCAAGTCCAGCACTCGCCCGACCTGGCCCAGTTCATGCGATTCACGATCGGCCCCGCCGGCCTCGTCCGGGCCGTGGGCCCGCTGATCGAGGCCGGGCCGGTCATGCCCGCGGCCGACGGGCGAACGACGTTGAACGTCGAGCAGGCCGAGCTCGTCACCGCCACGACCGGTGATTGGCTCAAATCAATTTGGATCGACGCCTACGGCTGGCTCTTCGAAGTCGACCCGCCGCCCCTCCCACCGGAGCTTTTCCAATGAGCGATATTACTGTCGACGTTTCCACCCGAGCCTCCCTGCAGGGCTTCGACAAGCTAGACGCCGCCGAACGCGCCCAACTGCTACAGCTCCGCCAACTCGAGCTCGGCATTAAGCAGGCCGAGGCCGCACAGACCATGTACGGCAAGGCCGCGGAGCGGGCCGCGCAGCAAGCAGTCTCGGCGAGCGGCCGCGTCGAAGCCGCCAACCGCAAAGCCTCCGCGGCGTTCACGCAGCGGATGAACCTGCGAAACTTCACCGGTGCCGCCATCACGCCCGCCCAGCGGAGAGAGCTTCGCGATTTTGTCACCAATGCCGCCCCAGGCGCTCCAGTGCCGGCATCGGTTATGGCGACGCAGATGATCATCCGCCAGCGTGGCCAGGTGGCGGAGCAAAAATGGGCCGCCCGGCGCGTTGCCGCCGCCGCCCGGGCGACAACCGCCGAGGTTGAACACTGGACCGGCAACGTCCTCCCTGGCCTCCAGGGCAAAATGACGATCGACGCCGCGGCGGCTACCGGCCGCACCGCTGACATCCAGGAGCGAGCCCGGCGGTACATCGCCCGCCGCGTTCAAAAAACGCCGGAGCTTGTGGGTAAAGTCACCGAACAGGAGTTTGAGCACCTGGTCGACCGTACCGTCGGGCGATTCAGCGACCGCGTCGGCCGGTTCGATAAACAATTCGGCGAAGAGATCAAACGCCTGTCCGCTAAGCCGATCGACGGCAGCTACGGCAACATCAATCCCACCCACGCCGCCCCAACTCGCCCAGGCGAGCGGCCGACCAGACGAGCCCGGCTTCGGCGAGCGGCATCCGCCGTCGGCAATCAATTCTCGAGCATCGGCGGCCAGCTCGGGTTTGTCGGGAGTGTGGCCGGCGGCTCGGTGCTGCTGAAAGATTACTTTGATCAGGAAGGCAATCTCGGCCACCAGCTGGTCGACCTCGAAAAGATGCTCGCCCCGATCTACGGCGTCGGCGCGAACGGCGCCCTCCGCGGCCGCATCCGCAACGACCAAATCGGAAAATCGATCGCGTACGGAACCGCGTCGACACCGTCGCCGCGATGACAGGCCGGCTCCAGGCGATCGCCGCCGACCTGCCCGAGCAAACGCAACGCGAAATCATGCGGCAGACGCTCGGCGCGTACTCGCTCGGTGTACAAAACCTCGAAGGCATGGCACTCGGCATCAACGCCCTGCAGCGAACGTTCGCGCCGACCAGTCGCGATCCGAAGTCGACGCGGGCACTCATGAACAAATGGTTCAACGCGGCCGACCGCGGCGGTGTCGACGTAGACTCTTTTACGCCCTACCTTTCGAGCGTCACCCAAGCGGCCAAAATTGCCGGCTACGACGAAAATGACGTCTTCGCCCTCACTGAAATCGCGTCCAAGGCGGCGATGAAGGACGAGACGCTCGCCCGGACCGTCCGCGACATGCCGCTGAAGGTCATCGACGCGACGCGGCTAGGGAAAATGACTCGTACCGGCAACATGTTCGGCGATCTCCAACAGCTCGCCGCAATGTCGCCCGAGCAGCTCGTCGATGTCATGGGACTGGAGAACGCATCGGGGGCCCGATTCGTCCTCGACAACGTCAACGACCTCAAAGCGGCTCGTGACCGCCACGCTGCCACGACGGGCAATGAATCGGTCATCGACCAAAAGCGAGTGATGCAGTTCAGCGACCCGACAAAGATGATCGGCAACATCGTCGCTAGCGCCAGCAGGCCTCAGCCAATGCCGAGAGGATCGCCGCCACCGACCCGAAGCTCGCCGAGCGGCTCACCAGCAAGGCCCTCCGCGACGCCGGCATCGACATCGGCATGGCCGACCAGGGCCCCGGCGTGCGCGGCACCCTGCGGTTTGCCACCGACATCGCAAAGCTCGCCCCCGAATGGCTGCGATTCGGCACGATCGGCGGTGAGCTCGCCTCTGGCTTCGAAGAAGACGGAGTCCGTCTGTTGGCGAAGCAAATGGACGACAATAAGCTGACCGCCGAAGCGTCGGCCCTCAAGCTCCGGTTTGGCAACCTCTTCAATCTCAAAAACGATAGCGGCGAGTTCACCACCACCGACGACGCCCAGCACTACGAGCAGACCGTCGCCCGGCTCGGCCTGCCCGACGTCACCGCCTCGGCGTTCCTGAAATACCGCGGTGCAGGGCTCGACGACAAGAACCTCCGCGAACGGCTCGCCGTCGAATCGGCCGTTCAGCTCGGCAAAAACCGGGCAGTCGCGACCAACGACTACAAGATGGCCAACGACGCCGCGTACCGGGACGCCAACACCTTCAAGCCGCGGGACTATCAGTTCGGCTCCGCGCAGTTCGCCATCGACCAGATCTACCAGCAGACCGCCGCCCGGAAACAGCTGTTCGGGGCGAACGACAAAACCGCCTCGGCCGGTGACGTGCTCTGGCGGCGGTTTGCCGACCGCGTCGCCGCCACCCGCGACGGCGGCAAGCTCGACACCAAAAAAGACGGCCAGCTGCAAACCGAAGTCGCCCAGGCCTTCGCCGCCTGGTCCGAGTCGGCCCGCGACGCGGACCTGCAGGCTTACGAGTCAAATAAAACGCAGCTCGAGACAACCCTCCGCCTCGGCGGTGCGAACAAGATCCAAGCCCGCCAGCGCCTCGGCGCAATAAACAAGCTCGAGCAGGCCCTCGGCGGCGACGGCGACATCTCGGCCGCTGACGCCGCCCAGCTCCTGGCAGCGAGCCAAGGCCGCACCGAGGCCTACGCCGGCGTCGGCGACGCGGCCGGCTCAACGATGCAGTCTGCCGTCAACCAGTTTGCGCAGGTGGTCGACGGGCTCTCAAAAGTCCTGATGAATAATACCGGCCAAGTGACGCCGCCGGCGGGCAATGGCCTGACGTTCGGACCCGCTCCGGCGCTGACACCACCGCCATTCATGCCGACGCCGGGGATGATGAGCTTCGGGGGGTGATCGAATCGATCATCTGGCCATCCACGAATCCATCAGAAGAAAAACACCTGCAGGGCCAGCGATGCCCCGCAGGTGTCTCTTTCCCAACACCTACTTCCAGTTTGAGAACGGCCATACCTTATAGCCGTAATCATGGGCGTCGTAACGCTTGCCACTTCGCCAATGCGTGAAGTAACGCCCAAAACCAGGCTTACCACCAGAGCCACCCGGGGGACTACTTGGTGACGATGGACCACTGGGCGGGACTGGTGGCGAACCGCCAGCCGATCCATTACCTGTGATATGGGAGTGTCCGGCGCCAGATGGCGCACTCACAGCTACAGAAATACTCGCCAAGGAGTACTCCGAATTCCGCGAGACAATTTGACCGTCTCCGAAACACGTCGTACACTTCAAGTTCCACCCAGAAGCGTGACGGTTTTCGAATTCGATGCCGGCTCGCATTCGACATCGGGCTGGGCTTAACTGCCCAGCTCGGTATTCAGAAGCTCAGCTTTCCTCTCCGAACTAACTTGTCCACTCGATAACTCGCCGCCGTATAGGACACCTTAAAGGTCTCGACCACGACGCCGATGAAAACCTCCCGATTTGAGATCCGCTGGCGAAGGCTGATCATGCCTGCCTGAGGCATCAACAACGCTGCTGCAAATTCATTGGCCTGCCACTCAGGGTCGCAATATGGCTCTAGTTCGCCTCGAGAGAACAGCGGGCACTGTGTCCCCTGCTGCGACGATTGAAAGTGTTTCATCATCAAGTCGCGGTGAAGTACTACGTGGCCAATTTCGTGAGCGATAGTGAAACGGGCGAAAGCTTGATCGTCCGCGGCCTCAAGGTACGTTCCCTCAGACAAAATCATGAGACTCAACCGCGTCTCGGCCCATGTGCCTGGCGGTAATTGGTCTGTCACGCGACAATCCGTCTCATGCTCTTTTAAAAGATGAAATTCGACGTAGCTCAGGACGTCGAAAGCACCATTGCCCTGTAGCGTCCGCGGTGCGTGTCGCATCAGCAGGCTGTCGGCCAACTTCGAAATTGATTTTGCCGCAAGCGGCGGAGCCGCGGGAACGCCATAAGGTTTCATCAATTCACTCCACTACGTTTGCCCTCAGCCGCTTCACCTTTTTCTTTTGCTTCTAACTGCGCCTTTAACCCGCTGATCAACTTTTTGATGGCATCTTCAGGTAGAAGACGGCTGTCAATCGACCGCTTTAGAGTTAAATACAAGTCCTTTTCCAACTCGGACTCGGCAAAAAATTTGACCTTTCCGTCTGCCTGGCAGGCCGCTGTGTGCAGAGTGTCCCGCTCAGCGGTCAATCTAAACTTGTCGCAAACCGCATCGATCTCTTCCGACGACAAAGGTGGTCGACGGGAGTGTTCGATATCGCTGATCGATGACACCGATCGACCAGCGGCCGCAGCAACGTCCTTTAGGGTCAAGCGGTATTTCATGCGCATCGAGCGCAATTCTTGACCGAACGTATTCATCATGAACCTCCGGATGGAGCCATACCCCAGTTGGCAACGTCCTTACGGGCACACGCCCGTTACTCAAAGCGAGTATACTCACACCGAGTAACTGCGTCAACCAGGAGATTCTGCTTTCCTGCTAGGCGTTGTGACTGCCCCCTCGATTGCCCGGGCGAACACCCAATTTGTAGGAAATGGCCGGACGACGGCCCTGCGTAGCTCACGGCTACGAACGAGTCCTGCCCTACTCAAGTTGGCCAACGCACTCGTACAGTCGCTGCGACCAGAGGCAGGCCTGCAGGCATAGCCGATCGGGACCGACTTAACCATCGGGTCCATGCCGACGCTCATGTCGCCGGCCTTCATGCCGACGTCGGGGATGATGAGTTCGGGGAGGGGGAAGCGTGAGGCGGTGCTAAAGCAAGTGTTTCGTCTTCAGCAGCTGAAGGAAGTCGCGCACTATCTTGCCATTTTCAGTCAACTTGCCGCCCTGGCCACTACATACCTGGCACGGCCCACATATGCCGACAGTGTGGACGCCGTAATAACTTGGGTTCGGGTCAGGCTCCAAGCGTGCTCGACCATCGCCCTCACACTTATCGCAGGTCGTCCAAAGGTCTTCGAGTTTCAAATCCACCGGCATGCGGTCCCCGACGCTTAAGTTCTCATCTGAACCAGCAACCTCATTCAAGCGGGAGTATATACCTCTCGTGACAGTGAGATTACCCCGGAAAAACCCGTAAAACAACGAATAGGGTTGAAATATGGCACGATCGTCATTATCGTTCGGAATTACCGAAACGAAATCGCACTCGTCTAGGTGACGTCCGAACGCGTTTGCAACGCGGGGGTTAGCGGTTCGACTCCGCTCAGGTCCACTTTTTCCATTCGACAACCCGTGTTTGAAATCGCGATTTCTGGCAAGCGGGCCGCCGTTCTTGCAAGATATCGGCCGAATGAATCCTGTCGTCTCGGACAAGCCTTACGTTCCCTTCCCGCCTTACCACGGCCGGCTCTGGCCGCGGGTGATGAACCTTTACTTCCCGCGATACCTGCGAAAACGCTATGGCGTTTCGAATATCGAAATCGTCGGGGCGGAAAAGTTGAAGTCGTCGATCGCTGCCGGGCATGGCGTGCTGATCACGCCTAACCATTGCCGTGATGAAGATCCCATTGTCCTCGGGCAACTCACCCGGCGTATCGGCACGCCGTTTTTTATTGTTGCCAGTGCACACCTGTTCATGGGCAGCAAAGTCCAGGCGTTTCTGCTTCGCCGGGCGGGGGCGTTTTCGATCTATCGGGAAGGCATGGACAAACAAGCCGTGCAATCGTCGATCGAAATCCTGGAAACCGCCGCCCGGCCGCTGGTCATCTTCCCTGAAGGCCACATCTCCCGAACCAATGACCGCCTGACACCGATGTTGGAAGGCACCTCCCTGATCGCCCGGCAGGCGGCCAAGAAACGGGCGAAAGAGAACAAGAAAGTCGTCGTGCACCCGGTGGCGATTCGCTACGGATTTCCGTACGACGTCGAATCGGCCGCGGCGAAGATGCTCGACGAGATCGAAGCCCGCCTCACCTGGCGGCCGAGCCGTGACGTGCCCCTCTACGAACGATTCCGCAAAGTCGGTGCCGGCCTGCTCGCCCTCAAAGAGTTGCAGTACCTCGGCCACACGCAGGACGGCACGATCGCCGAGCGCATCGACAAGCTCATCAACGCGATTCTTCAACCCCTGGAAGCCGAATGGGTCAACGGCAACGGCGACGGCCACCCGGTGGCGCGCGTGAAGCGCCTTCGTGCCGCCCTGCTGCCGGACCTGATCAAAGGCGACCTTCCCGAACCCGAGAAAGCCCGCCGCTGGCGGTTGCTGGAAGACGCCACGCTCGCCCAGCAGCTTTATCATTACCCGCCGAATTACGTCACCGAAGGCGTCAGCAAGGCCCGCATGATTGAGACCGTCGAACGTTTCGAGGAAGACCTCACCGGCGTCGTCTCACTGCACGGGCCGGTGACAGCGACCGTCACTGTCGGCGACGCCATCGAAGTCAGCGCCGGCCGCGACGCCCGCGGCGAGCCCGATCCGGTCATGTCCGGCATCGAATCTCAATTACGCTCAATGCTCGGTATCACCGGCGGAGAACCCCTCTCATGACGATCGCATCCTGGCCGGTCGTTGGTGTTCGTGTCGCCATGGTGGTGGCGGGCATCGGCATTTGGTTCTGGTCGCAGGCGGTGCTCGGCAAACGCGTGCCGAAGGTCGATCACGAAGTCCCCCTGACTGACGGCATTCACCGGCTGACCGCACGGCTTCACCGCCGCTACGCCACGAAAGTTGCCGCAGGGAATCGCCTGCTGATCTTATCGTCGCTCGTGATCGATCTGCTGGGTGCGTACATCCTCGGGAGTGCGATATTCGGTGAATCGGTCCGGCCGTACATCGGGCTGGTGATGGTCTTCGCCCTCCGGCAAATCTGCCAGATGCTTTGCCCGTTGCCCGCACCGGACGGCATGGTCTGGCGATACCCCGGCGTGCCGGCGGTGCTGGTGACATACGGCACGGCGAATGACCTGTTCTTCTCCGGCCACACCGCCATCGCCGTCTACGGCGCAGCCACCCTCGCCGGCCATTGGGGACCGGCCGGGCTGATGATCGGGCTACTCATTGCTCTGTTTGAAGCCACCACGGTGCTGATCCTTCGTGCCCACTACACAATGGACGTTTTCACCGGCATCGTTTGTGCGCTCTGGGTCTACTCGCTCAGCGCAACGGCTGGCCCGTGGGTCGACCGAATTGTACAAACTTGGGTAGGCTGACGAATACCGCCATGTCTCCGATCAAACGCATTCGCTCCAAACGCGCCAAGGCGAAGCACCCGCAGCCGACGCCGGAGGCCTTCCCGTTTGACCCGACAGACGCGGCGTTCAATCGCCACAACGCCATCTACCTGGCGCACGCGTCTGACATCGCCTACCACCGCGCCCCCACGCGTGCCGCCCGAGAGCGGCTCGGCCTGCAGTCGTTCGCGTTTTTGAACAAGATCACACGCACGCGCGGGTTTCTCGGCGTCTGCGACACGCATGCCGTGCTGGCGTTCCGTGGCACCGACCCGATCACGCTGCCGAACTGGGTGACCGACGCCGTCGTCCGCCTCATCGCGTGCGACGACTATCACGGCCGCGTGCACAGCGGTTTTCACAACGCGCTTCGCCGGACATGGCAAAAGGTCGAAACGATTCTCGAACAGGTGTGCGATAAGCCATTGTTTATCACCGGCCATTCGCTCGGCGGCGCGTTGGCGGTGCTGACCGCCTGCCGACTCGCCAAGGCCGGGCGGCCGCCGGTGGCGACTTACACGTTCGGTGTGCCGCGCGTCGGCGACCCCTCCTTCTGCGACGGCTATCTGCTGCCGACGTATCGCGTGGTGAACCGGCTGGACCTCGTCCCGGAAATGCCGATCGCCTCGGTTAAAAAGTTGCTGCCCGAAAAGCCGCGGCTGACGAACGAAAAAATCCTCGGCCAACTCAAACGGATGGCCGACCGGATGCCCTGCTACGGCCACGTCAAAACGCTGGTTTACATCGACCGCGACGGCACGATCAGCATGGATGCCGACATCGCCCCATGGCACGCCCATGCCGTGCAACGCGCGATCGCCACCCGCGGCACGAGCTTCCTCGAAGGCATTACCGATCACCTGATCGGCAACTACATTCGCGGCCTGGAGGGGAAAGTCGGCAAGAAACAGACCGGCAACCGCCGCCGGGCCGTTTAGCCGACCTCGGGTAAATCAGACCGCTGCCGCGGCGGGCTTCGCGTTGGACATTAGCCGCAGCAGATGATCCTGCGTGGCTTCGGCGCGCGGCACTTCCGCCACGAGCCGCCCTTCCCGCATCACGAGGATACGCGTCGAAAGGTTGATCAACTCCGGCAGTTCCGAGCTGATCATCACCACCCCAATGCCGGCCGTTGCGAGTTCGTCGATGATCTCGTGAATGGCGGCCTTGGCACCGATGTCGACGCCACGCGTCGGCTCATCAATGATCAGCACGCGGCAATTGCGGCCGAGCCACTTGGCGAGCGCGACCTTCTGCTGATTCCCGCCACTCAGCGTGCCGACAGCCGTGTCGATCGTCGGCGTTTTGACGCGCAAGCGGTCGAAGTACTTCACGGCCTGGCTGCGGGCGGTGCTTTGGTCCAGCACGCCGGCGGTGCTCAGGCGTTCGAGCATGGCGAGCGAGAAGTTCTCGACGCAGCTCATGCCCAGCACCAGGCCTTGGCGTTTGCGGTCTTCCGGCAGCAGGCCGATGCCGGCTTCTTTCGCGCCGCGAATGTCGCCGAGGCGGAGTGGCTTGCCGGCGATTTCGACGCGGCCGGTCGCAAGATTGTCGAGCCCGAAAATCGCCTGAGCGATTTCGCTGCGCCCGCTCCCGACGAGGCCGGCGAAGCCGACGATTTCCCCGGCGGCAACATCGAAACTGACATCGCGAAACTTGCCCGGCGACGACAGGCCGGCCACGCGAAGCAGCGTGTCGCCGTGCTGGCCGGCGAGGTGCTTCGGGTCATACGCATCAACGGTTCGGCCGATCATCATCTGTACGACGCGGTCTTCGCTGGCTTCTTCCCGGGTAACCGTGCCGACGTATTTGCCGTCACGCAGCACGCTGATGCGGTCGCCGAGCCGGAAGACTTCCGGCATGCGGTGGCTGACGTACACGATCGTCGTCCCCTCAGCCTTCAGACGCTCGATGAGGTCGAGCAGCCGCAGGGCGTCGGCTTCGGAAAGGCTGCTGGTCGGCTCGTCGAAGACGATGACGCGGGCGTTCGTGCCGAGGGCGGCGGCGATCTGGACGAGCTGTTCCTGGGCGGTCGTCAGCTCGTGCATCGGCCGCTCGACGTCCATGGCGACGCCGATGCGGGCGAGCAGTTTGTCGGCGCGTTGCCGCATGGCGTCGCGGTCGACCGCCAGGCCGAGCAGCTTGCGCGGGTAGACGCCCATGCAGAGGTTCTCGGCCACCGACAGGTCCGGGCAGAACGCCAGTTCCTGGTGCACCATGCCGACGCCCGCCTTGAGTGCGTCAGCCGGCCCGGAAAATTTATAGCCGATGCCGTCAATGACGACCTGGCCGGAGTCCTGCCTGTGGATGCCCGCCAGCACTTTGCCGAGCGTGCTTTTGCCGGCACCGTTTTCGCCCATGAGGCAATGGCATTCGCCGCGGGCGATGTTGAGCGAAACGTCGTCGAGCGCGGTCACGCCGACGAACGTCTTGGAGATATTTTTGAATTGGACGAAGTCGCTGGCCATGAGAAAAACCGTCGGCCCGAATTAACCGGCCGACGGCTGAATTCGGGTTACTTCTTCGGGAGCCATTGCTCCCATTTCTTGGCATATTCGTCGACGTTGCTGCTGTCGACCTTCGTCAGCGGATCGACCATCACGGCAGTTTCCGGCGACTTGTTATTGACGATCTTTTCGAGAATCGTTTCCACGCTCTTGTGACCCCAGCCGTAGCAGTCCTGGGCGTAGAGAATCTGAACGTGGCCGCTCTTAATATAGCTCAGTTGCGGCGGCAGCGCGTCGCACGAAACGACTTTAATCTTGCCCGGCTCCCACTTGAGCGCATTCGACGTGAATAGCGGCCAGCCGCCGATGAACGCCCAACCGTTGATGCCGGGATTCGCGTTGGTGGCATTGGTGACCGCTTCGGCGGCTTTTTCGGGGGTTTCTTCGTGATAGAAGACGCCGCCGCTGGCTTCGAGCAGTTTCATGTCAGGGTGCTTGGCGAGTTCTTCCTTCGCGGCGGTCACACGCGCGGCGAGGTTCGTGCCGCTCTGGTTGCCACCGAGAATGGCGATCGTCCCTTTGCCGCCCATCACATCGGCGAGCGAGCCGACGATCAGTTTGCCGATCATGGCGTTGTCCGTGCCGTAGTAGGCGAAGCGTTTGCTGTTCGGGGCGTCGGAGTCGAAGGTCATCACCGGGATGGGCGTCGATGCTTCTGCGGCGCGGTTGATGGCGGGCGTGAGCGTGGCGGCGTCGGTGCAGCTGACGATCATGCCGTCCACGCCGGCGCGGGTGAGGGCTTCGATGGCCTCGACCTGCTTGGCGGCGTCTTCGTTGGCGGGGGTGCGCCAGTCGATTTCGATGTCGACACCGTATTTGGCGCTGAGTTCCTTCGCGGCGTCTTCACGCCGGTGTAGGCGGCCTGGAAGACGTCATTCGACTGGCTCTTGGCGACCATGCCGATGATGATCTTTTTCTTGCCGTCATCCTTCTTACACCCGCCGAGCAATGCCGCGACGGCCAGCGTGCCCACGAGGGCCATGGAGCAGAGATTCTTGAACATTCGGTTCCTCCGAGAAAAGCAATGATGCCCGCACCGGCGGGCCTCCCCGATCAGACTTTTTGTTTCCCGCGTGTCCGCCAGGCACGGAATTGACTGCCGAAGCGATCGAGCACGACGGCAACAAGAATCGACAGGCCGACAATGCCCATCTTCCATTCCTGATTTAAGTGAACGATGTTGATGCCTTGCTCGATCATGGCCAGGATCAGCGTGCCGAGCAGTGCCCCGATCGCCGTGCCGCGTCCGCCGATGAGGCTAGCACCGCCGACCACCGAAGCCGCGACGACGTTCAGTTCGTACCCGCTCCCCGTGCTGGCCGACACGGTGCCGAACCGCCCGAGCGAAACGAACCCCGCCAACCCCGCCAGAATGCCGCTGATGACATACACGCGAAGTTTGGCGGCAGTGACGTTGATACCGCTGAAGCGGGCGGCCTCTTCGTTGCCACCGATGGCGTAGGTTTCGCGTCCCCAGACGGTCAGCCGGAGATAGAACCAGCCGATCGCGATGACGATCAGCATGATGATCATGGGCATGAAGCGTGTGCCGAACGACTCGATATTGAGCAGTTGCTGCAACGACGTCGGCCCCTGCAGCGTCTTCTGCATGAACGGCGCCGTGGCCAGGCAACGGTAGATGCTCAGCGTGCCGAGCGTGACGATAAACGGGTGAATACGAAGTGCCGCGACCAACAGCCCGTTGGCCAGCCCGCAAGCCAGGCCGACGCCGAGGGAAACAAGCAACGCCGCCGGAATGACAAGCAGGCCGCTCGTATCGGCGGCGAACCACCTGTCCATGAGCGTCGCCGTCACCATGCCGGCCAGCGCCATGACTGAACCGACACTGATATCGATACCGCCGCTGACGATGACGATCGTCAATCCGATCGCCATGATGGCGAAATAGCTCATCGGCGTTGCAATGCCGTCGACGAGGCTGCCACTGTTCAGGAACGTGTTCGGGTGGCCGACGCGGGCGTCGTAGTAGCCGTAGATCGACAGGGCGATGCCGAGCACCAGCACGACGCCGACGAGGCCGGCCTCTTGCGCCGGCGATGCTTCGGAACCAGGATCGCCGTGGCGTGACGGCCGGGGTGGGCGACGGTGTCGCCGCGGGAGTCAGGGACATATTTTCCTCATGCCAATTTTCCGCACCGCCAATGCGAGCGGCCTCCAGTATAGCCGATGGCCGGGCGGCAAAAACGGATGGCGTTCGATTGCAAAAAACTTAAGCGGCCAACACGGTTATCAGACCAACTCCACCGCCACGACAGACCGTGCCGGCAGCGTTAACACCAGCCGACCACCGGCCAGTTTCACGCCGGTAAAAATCGACGGCGTTACGGCGTCCGGGGATTCGAACGTGTTCATCGTCTGCATCGCCGGCCCGGTCAGAATGCGGCCCGTCGCCGACGACACCGTAGCGCCGCGGACATCGACTTCCAATTCTGTTTCCGTGTCGTGATGCAGGTTGCAGACGGTCAGATGCAGCTTGCCCGCCTCATCCCGCGAGGCCGACGCGTTAACGGTTTTGAGCGACGTCAGCGGCACGACCTTCCCCGCCTGCCCCGCCGTCCCGACCAACGGCCGCGCCGGGACGTATTCGTCGGCCAACACCGTCGTCGGCAGCAGCGTCGCGTCGTGGTGAACCTTGTACATCTCAAAGACGTGATACGTCGGCGTCAGCAGCAGCGACGCCCCGTCAGTGAGTGCCACAGCCTGCAGCACGTTGACGGTTTGCGCGATGTTCGCCACCTGCACGCGGTCGGCATGGTTGTTGAAGATGTTCAGGCTCACGCCGGCGACGAGGGCGTCGCGGACGGTGTTCTGCTGGTAGAGGAAACCGGGGTTCGTGCCGGGTTCGACGTTGTACCAGGTGCCCCACTCGTCCATGACGATGCCGACTTTTTTCTCGGGGTCGTACCGGTCCATGATGGCGGCGGTGCCTTTGATGAAGACTTCGATATCGGCGGCTTTCTGGAGGGTGAGTTTCCAGTCGTCGGCGTCGAAATCGGTGGCCGAGCCTTTCTCCTGCCAGGTGCCGGGGACGGTGTAGTAGTGAACGCTCAGGCCGTTCATGCGTGTGCCGGCTTCGCGCATGAGGATTTCGTTCCACTCGTCGGTCAGGCCGCACGCGACTTTGTAGAGTGATTCGCCGGGCGTGAAGTGACGGCAGTAGTTGGCGTACTGGCGGTAGAGGTCGGCGTAGTACTGCGGCCGCATGTCGCCGCCGCAGCCCCAGTTTTCGTTCCCGACGCCCCAGAATTTCAGTTTCCAGGGTTTCTCGCGGCCGTTCTTTCGGCGGAGGTCAGCCATGGGGCTTTGGCCGCCCATCGTGATGTATTCCAGCCACTCCGCCATTTCGCGCACCGTACCGCTGCCGACATTGCCGGCGATGTACGGCTCGGTGCCGAGGATTTCGCAGAGGTCGAGGAACTCGTGCGTGCCGACGTGGTTGTTTTCCGTCGTGCCGCCCCAATGGATGTTGACGATGCTCGGGCGTTTTTCCTTCGGACCGATGCCGTCCATCCAGTGATACGTGTCGGCGAAACAGCCGCCCGGCCAGCGGAGATTGGGAATATTGATGGCTTTGAGCGCGGCGATGAGGTCGTTGCGCCAGCCCCGGGTGTTGGGGATCGGCGAATCTTCTCCGACCCACATCCCCTCATAAATACACCGGCCGAGGTGCTCGGCGAAGTGGCCGTAAATGTGCCGCGAAATCTTCTGCGTGCCGAGATCGGCGTTGATGACGATGCGGTTCATTCCTTCTCCTGTCCGGAAGTTGTAGCCGAACAGAAAGAGGAAACAAAACAACGTTTAGTAAATACGCCGTCCGGATCAGGCACGGAGAAGATCGGCGGTTTCTTCGGCGTGCCAGTCGGCGCTCATGGCGGCGTGCGCGGACTGGCCGACGACGATCACCGGACAGGTAGCGCGCGGCAAGACCGCCTGCACCCGGTCGGCCGAGCCGTGCATCGCCGCCCTGCCAACGCCGTGCAACCCCATGACGATGAAATCAGCACCCCACCGTCGGGCGGCACTGACGATTTCCTGCGCCGGCTCGCCCTGCCGGACGAGCGTTTCACACTCCATGCCGGCCGGAAGTTCATTGCGTTTTCGTGCGAGAAAATTCGCGGCGGACCGCCATGCGTACGACACATCAAGCCCGCCGAACGGCGGCGTGACGCCGGACTGTTCGGTTCCGGTCAGGACATGAAGGAGTTTCAACTGCGTCGCCGCCCGCTCGGCCATGTGGACGGCGGTGTAGAGCGCGCGGTCTGACGCAGGCTCGTCTTTGATCGCGACCAGAATCCGGCACGCCGCCCGGTCGGGCTGAGTCGCCGCCCAGCGAACCGACAGATACAACGCTTCCTGCAGATCACCGTCGGCCACGTAAAGACGTCGCGAAGTCGAACTGACATCGCCGCCGGTCGCGCGGGCGGCATCAAACGCGTCGACCGCGGCCAGGTAGGCGATCACGCGTTGCCCGAGCGTTTGCACACGAACATCCGCGGGTGCCGTGTCGATGTAATTCTCCAGGCGGTTTCGCATGTGCAACAGCCGCTGCGCGTGCGTTTCACTTTCGGTGCCGGCTGACTTCGAGCGGTCGAGCAGGATTTCCGCGTCGAGATAATCCTGAATCAGCTTGATGAGGTTAAGGGATGACATGGCTGACTCCTGTCCGCGATATTTCGGCACACAAAACACCGATTCCCATCATCGACCACGCAGAGTCGCTGCGCAATCCGACGCATGCTGCAATCGGTCATCCGGCAAAACGCCTACGCTGCTACTGCTTTACCGCACGCTGTCGCGGCATTCGATGGCGTACTGCAACAGGTGATTGCCGCTCTTGAGCCCCAACTTCTGCTTGATGTGCTCTTTGTGCGTTTCGACCGTCTTGGGACTCAAAAACAGCATGTCGGCGATCGCCCGCACGGTTTGGCCTTGACCGATCAGGCGGAAAATCTCCAACTCGCGATTGCTCAGCCGTTCCAGCGGCGACCCGCCGGCTTCGGTCTTCTGGCCACGCATGGTCTGCAACATTTGCGTCGACAGGTTCTGGCTCACCCAGACCCGACCGGCGAGGACACTGCGCATCGCCTCCATCACACGATCGGGCGATTCCTGTTTCATCACATATCCCATCGCGCCGGCACGAATCGCCCGCTCGGCGTAGAGCGTTTCGTCGTGCTGCGACAGAACCAGGACCGGCAAGTCCGGATACAACTCACGCAACTGCTTGGCCAGTTCCAGGCCGTCCGTGCCGCCGAGTGACAGATCAAGAACGACCAGGTCCGGCGCCTGCGCCCGGCAGACGCGCAGCGCGTCCGGCGCGCTCTCCGCCTGCCCGACGACGGCGAAGTCGACCTGGTCATCAAGCATCCGGGCCAGGCCTTCACGCAGAACCGGGTGATCATCGACCAAAACGATTCTAGACTTTCCGGTCGCAACGACGCGTTCGGGTTCAGTTTCCATGATCATGTTCCTTGATAGGCGGATGTGGGAAGCGACAGCGAACGACAGTGCCGCCCGCTTCGCCGGGGATAATGTCGACCGTGCCACCGATATACGCGGCACGGGCACGCATGATCTCTCGACCGCTACCGGTCTGGATGGCCTGGGGCGTGATGCCCGTGCCGTCGTCTTCGACGGTCAGCAAAACCTGTCCGCGATCGATGCCGAGGCGGATCGTGACATTCCACGGCTTGGCGTGCTTGAGGGCGTTGGTGACCGCCTCCTGCGCGACGCGATACGCGTGATTGGAGACGGTTCTGTCGCTGATGGCGACCGGGTCGACGCCCTCGAATTTACAGGGCACGCCGAAGGTCGACGAGACGTACGCCGCGAGTTCTTCGAGCGCCGATGCCAGGCCGTGCTCGCCGTCGACGATCGGGTTCAGGCCCCGCGCCAGGCCCCGCGCCTGGCGGAGTGCTTCGCCGATGAGATCGTTCATCCGCCGGGCGTCGGCGGCCTCGGCGGTGGCGCCCTTGGCTTCCAGCCGCGTCACCAGTGACTTGCAATAAAACGACAAGCCCGCGAGCTGCTGCCCGAGCCCGTCGTGCAAATCCTGGCCGATGCGCTGTTGTTCGGCGGCACTGGCTTCGGCGACGAGTTGTTCGAGCTTTCGGCGGTTCGTCAGGTCGTGCAGAAACGCCGTGTAGAGTCGCTGGTTCGCCAGCCGCACTTCGCTGACCGCGAGGTGAAGTGGAAAAAGCGTGCCGTCTTTGTGCTGCGCGACGACTTCCCGCCCGATGCCGATGATCGCCGCCCGGCCCGTGCGGCTGTAATTGGAGAGATAGCGGTCATGGTGCGACCGATCCGGCTCGGGCATGATCATGCTGATATTTCGGCCGACCATTTCTTCGCGCGAATAGCCGAACATTCGAATCGCGGAGGAATTGACGGCATCAATGATGCCGCGATCGGAAATCGTGATGATCGCGTCGACCGCGGCTTCGACGATGGCGTGCAAACGCTCTTCGCGTTCCAGCAGTGCGGCTTCGGTCGCCCGGCGGTGCGTGATGTCTTCGACGATCGACAGCCGAAACGGCCGGCCGGCCGCGTCGGACATTTTCGCCGATGTCACGCGCACCCAGGCAATGTTGCCGTCGTCGCGGCGGTAGCGTTTTTCGATCTCGTATCGGTCGATCTGCCCGGCGAGCATCTGCTCGATGAACTGCTGCTCGATCTGCCAATCTTCCGGCAGCACGAGTTCTTCCAACGCCTTCCCGATCAGTTGTTCACGCTCGTAATCAACGATCTGGCAGAGCTTATCGTTCACCTCAAGGATGCGCCCAGTAGTCAGGCAGACCTGCGCAATGCCGATCGGAGCCAGCTGGTAGATGAGCCGATAGCGGGCTTCGGTCTGGTGTTCGGCAGTTGGTTCCGTGGCAGACATGTTGCGTTAATCCCCGTCATATCAG
Source organism: Tepidisphaeraceae bacterium (assembly GCA_049840775.1). GTDB lineage: Bacteria > Planctomycetota > Phycisphaerae > Tepidisphaerales > Tepidisphaeraceae > RYN-431. Next base: position 550,195 of record JASGJJ010000005.1, on the reverse strand, counting down.
TGACGCCAACCGTGGCGCATCGGGAGAAGTCCTGATGACCGACGCCTGGTGCATTTTGTCACAACGTCGCCGCGCCGGAAACAAGTTGGCGCGTGGGTGGCGGGGCGTGGAGGATTGGCGAAAATAGCGGGCGTGAACCAGGCCGCCTCCCCCCAAGCCGTTTTAGACCGCGCCGCCCCGCCGGCCCCCCGCGTCCGCAGTTTCGCCAGCGACAATACCAGCGGCGTCTGCCCCGAAGCCTGGGCCGCCATGGCCGAAGCCAACGCCGCCGGGCACATGCCCAGCTACGGCGCCGACGCCTACACAGAACGCGCGTCGAACGCCTTCCGTGACATCTTCGAAACGAACTGCGACGTCTATTTCGTCTTCAACGGCACGGCCGCCAACAGCCTGGCGCTGGCGAGCTTGTGCCAGAGCTATCACAGTGTCGTCTGCCACGAAACCGCTCATATCGAAACCGACGAGTGCGGTGCCCCCGAGTTTTACAGCAACGGCAGCAAACTGCTGCTCTGCCCCGGCCCGCTCGGCAAGCTCACGCCGGATGTCGTCCGTGCGACGGTCCTCAAGCGAACCGACATTCACTACCCGCGGCCGCGGGCGCTGTCGCTGACGACGCCGACCGAGCTCGGGACGACCTATTCGGTCGACGAACTCACGACACTCGCCGGCACCGCACACGAGTTCGGGATGAAAGTACACCTCGACGGCGCGCGTTTCGCCAATGCCGTCGCGTCGAGCGGGAAAACGCCGGCGGAACTGACCTGGAAAGCCGGGATCGACGTGCTCTGTTTCGGCGGCAGCAAGAACGGCATGGCGGTCGGTGAAGCGGTGATTTTCTTCGACCACCAACTCAGCGAAGAGTTCGCGGCCCGCTGCAAACAGGCCGGGCAACTGGCGAGCAAAATGCGGTTTCTGGCCGCCCCGTGGGTCGGCATGTTGCATGACAACGCCTGGACCCGCCACGCCGCCCACGCCAATGCCATGGCGCAACGCATTGCCGATGGCGTGGCGAACCTGGCGGGCGTGAAAATCCTCTACCCACGCCAAGCGAACAGCGTTTTCCTCGAACTCCCCGGCAACACAGCGGCCGCCCTTCGTGAACGCGGCTGGCTGTTCTACAGTTTCATCGGCGGCGGCGGCCGGCTGATGTGCTCGTGGGACACCACCCCCGAAGACGTCGACGCCCTCGTGGCCGATATCGCCGCAGTGGTCGCAGCCGGCCGCTAAATTCGATCGCTTCATAAAAAAACGGCGTTGGAACACAGCCAGCTGCGTCCCAACGCCGTTGTCTTTAGCCAGCAGATTATCAGTGCGTCACACGCCCGGTCAGGGGACGGTCATTCGGATTTTCACCCTTGGCCTCGGTGTTGAGGATGTCAAGGTAATCGTCAAAGCGGCCCCAGGTGGAACCCTCATTGCCACGCGTTTTCAACTGCTGAAGCAACGTTTCCGAAGACACGTTCGCCGCGTGGCCGTCGGAAAAGACAAGGTTCCAGCTCGGACGCTTTTTCAAACCTGTATGCGCGAACAACTGCGTCGTACGAATCATGTCGAGTGCGAGGGCTTTGTCGCTGGGCACGTCACGGAGACGCGTGTAGGCGACCTCTTTATACACGCCGTCTTTCACGCCCGTTGCCGGGTTCGTGTCAAACTTCCAATACGTGTTGTAGACGTAAGAGAAGCGATAATCAGCCGTGGTGTCTGAGAAGAGCGGGAACTTGAAGTCTTCGACCGCAAAACCCTGTCCGGGCTTTTGTGAGCGGCAATAGTAGACGCGGTAGTCGGTCAAATATCGCCCTTCGACGAGTTTCCCCATCGTGTACTTCGGCTGACCCGGCGCATTTCGTTGCCACGCGTACTGCGTGTACTGCGACATCTCAAACGACGGCCGACTGGCGACGGGCTTGAAATCATACGCGTAACGGGTCGGCAGAAAGCCTTTGTTCTCGTTCGCGTACATGATCGTTGCCTGCCCGATCTGGCGAAGGTTGCTCAGGCACGTCAGCCGCACCGCCGAATCGCGTGCCGCCTGCAGCGACGGCAACAGAATACTGACCAGCAAACCGATAATGCCGATCACCACGAGCAATTCCACAAGCGTAAAACCACGATATTTTTTCATTTTTACTCCAATAATCGCTAATTAATTAACAAACGAAATGCATCTCCCAAGGCGCGATGGCGACCGTGATCGGTCAGACGCATTTGCTATCTACAAGCTGGCGAACAGCACGAAACAACGGGCGGATTGAGGACAGGCAACAACATTGCCACAACAATATTTAAATCCTATAGAAAAACAATGTAATCCAATCCAGTGTCGACTTAATTAGGCGCAGGTTCGTTTTAGAGGTGCCGGACTGGTGAAGAAATGGAAAATCGTTGAAATAACAACACGTTGTTGACTATATGCATCTCAGTTAATTCCCTAATTCTCGACAGCGACGAAGCCAATGTGGTAAAAACAGCTTGGGGAGATGAATCGCGAATGAACGACGTCACGCTGATGCTGGAGCGGATGGGGACCGATGCGTCGGCCGCCCGTGACCTGCTGCCGTTGCTGTACGACGAATTACACACGATGGCGAAGCGGCAATTCGCTTCGCAGCGCGCGGATCACACGCTCCAGCCGACCGTGCTGGTTCACGAAGCGTTTATCAAGATGCTCGGCGGATCGAATGCGCAGTTCGCCAATCGCAAGCATTTCTTTGCCGTCGCCGCGATCGCGATGCGGCAAATTCTGGTCAACCACGCCCGCGAAAAGTCCGCCGAAAAACGTGGCGGCGGCAAGAAGGCGGCGGAATACGACGACAACCTCGTCAGCGTCGATGACGCCCCGACACTGGACGTGCTGGCGTTAAACGAAGCACTCGAAAAACTGCAGGCCATTGACGAGCGAAAACACAAAGTCGTCGAGCTCCGCTTTTTCGCCGGCCTGACCGTGCCGGAAGTCGCTGAAGTGCTGGACGTCTCGGTCACAACGATCGAAAGTGAATGGCGTGCCGCCCGGGCGTGGCTGGTGATGCAGCTCGGCGAGCAGAAGGATTGAAATCGCCGGGCAATAAGCCCAAGTTTACTCAGGTTTGTAGGCGGCGAGCATGTGGCGGGAAATCAGATCGAGCGCGGTACGCCAGTCGTTTTCCAACGTCTGCGACCACTGCTCGCCGCTGACGGCCCCCATCTGATGAAGGAGGGAATCGCGGACCAGTGGATAATGAGTAGCGGCCGCGCCATACGCCTGATGCCGGGCCCCGAGTTCCGCCAACGCGGATTGAACCGCCTTGGGGTTTTTGAGATTGACGACGACCCATTCCAGGGTATCGATCAATTTTTGTTTCTGGGCCGCCATGTCTTGCGGAAACATGCGCCGCACTGCCGGGTATTTTTCGAACAGTTCACCGTAAAAACGGGTGGCCAGATCGTCGCCGTGGTCGCAGATATGAAAGAAACTGCTCGTGAGGCGGTCGATCACGTTGTCGTCCGTCGTCGTGCCGGGCGGCAGGCGATGGTTGTCAAGACCGAGGGGATGAGCCGTTAAACGAAACGCCATGGGCTTCCTATATCTATAGACGCGAACGAGATGTGCAACCCTCAGGTTTTTTTTCGGATAATTCCGACGTGACCGAACACGACCTGCAACGCCAAGCATTTCAAGTCTTTACGGAGGTGATCGCGATCCCCTCCGGTGCGCGGGCGGCACGCCTGGCGGAAGCCGTCGGCGAGAATTTCGGCGTCCTCCGGCTCGTCAACAAAATGCTCGCAGCCGACGGCGAACCGACCCTCGGCGAAGAGGCCGTGAAATCATTCCTTGGCGAGCAGATCCGCGAAGAACCAACCCCTCAAACCGTCGAATCGCACTACAATATCCTTCGCGTCATCGGTGAAGGCAGCAGCGGCACGGTCTACGAGGCCGAACAGGAATTGCCCCGCCGCCTCGTCGCGATCAAAGCGATGAACCACGGCCTGCGCTCGCCGCAGCTCCGCAAACGCTTCGCCCGCGAAGCACGACTTCTCGGCAAGCTGAATCATCCCGGCATCGCGGCGTTGTATGAGGCCGACCTCCGCGAAGAATCCGGCTCGGCTCGGCCGTACTTCGTCATGGAATTCGTCGACGGCAAGCCGCTGGACGCCTACCTGGCCGTGAGCGCCCTGACGGTCCGCCAGAAACTCGAACTCTTCTCGCGGCTCTGCAGCCCGATTCATTACGCCCACGGCATCGGTGTGCTGCACCGCGACCTCAAGCCGGCGAATATACTGGTGCAGGCCGACGGAACGCCAAAGATCGTTGATTTCGGCGTCGGGTGCACCATCGGCGACACCGCCGCAACGCTCGCCCAGCAAGCGGGCCAACTCGTCGGGACGCTGGCGTACATGAGCCCGGAACAAATCGACGGCAACACCACCGTCGACGCCCGCACCGACATCTATTCGCTCGGCGTCATCCTCTACGAAATGCTCACCGGTGAACTGCCCGTCAATATTCGCGGGCACAGCCTGATGACCGCGTTGCGTCGCTTGAGCATTGAAGTGCCGCGACCGCTGTCGACTCACCTGCCGCAACTGGCCGGGCTTGATCCGATCCTCGCCCGTGCGACAGCCGCTGATGCCAGTGAACGCTACGCGTCGGCAGACGTGTTGTGCCAGGACATCGCCGCCTACCTGAACGCCCTGCCGGCCGATTAAGCCCGCCGGCGTTTGCGGCCGAGCAGGCCGAACGCGCCGAAGCCGATCAGGCCGATCGTCGCCGGCTCCGGCACCGCGGCCGTCAGGCCGAACGCCGTCATCGCCGCCACCTGTGCACTCGTGACGGTCACCGCGGTGTCAGCGAAAACGCTTTGACCGAAATTCGCCTGGAGGGCGAGGAAGTCATTGAAGTCGGTCGTTCCGTCGTAATTGAAGTCGCCTTGATCGAACCGCGTGCTGGCGTTGCCGAAGTTCGCCTGGAGGGCGAGGAAGTCGTTGAAATCGACATCGCCGTCGAGGTCGGCATCGCCGTAAAGCGTCGCCAGGACTGTTACAGCCGAGCCGTTGTCGCCCCAGCCCAGGCCGCGACTCGCTGTTGCAGTGGTCGACCGAATCTGCCCGCTGGCGAAGCCGGCGGCATAGGCGGTTTGCAGCAGCGCTTTCACCTGCGAAGCCGGGCTCGTTGTGCCGGTGTAGTCGAGCGTGAGTTTGGCGGCGTTCCCGGTGAGATCGGTGCCGCCGGCATTGGTGAGAAGATTCGCGTAGGCGGCGGAAGTCGCCCGCAGTTCGCCGGCCGCGATGGTTGTTGTGCCGGTGTAGCTGTTCGCGCCGCTGAGCGTCCAGCGTCCGGTGCCCGACTTCTGAACGCCGACGGTCGCCGTGCCGTTGGAGATCGCTCCGCTGACAACGCCGTTGCTGCCGCCATCAAAGCCGAAGATTCTTGAGCCCGTGACGGTCGTCGCCGAGAGATTGCCCGCGAGCGTGATTTGCCCGGCCGACGAGGTGACATTCACCGCGTTGCCGCCGAAGTTCGCGAAGTTGATCGGGGCCGCGATGGTGTTCGTGCCGCCGATATTTTCGATCGCCGCCGCCCCGCCCGCCGTAACAAGATTTCGGCCGGCGATGTTGATCGCGGAAACGCTGCTGACGGTGATATTGTTCGAAAGCTGCAGCACGCCGGTCTTGTTGCTTCCGCCGTTGCCGATGGTGACCGCACCCGTGCCGAGTGCGCCGCCGTTGGAGAGGATCAGTGAGCCGCCGCCGTCGTTGATCGTCGTGCCGCCACTGAACGTGCTGGCCGCGGCGAGTGTCCAAGCGCTGGTGTTGGACTTCACGAGCGTGAGCACGTTCGAGCCGTTGGTGATGGCACCGTTAACGGCGTTTCCGGCGGCCGTGCCGTCGAGGATGACGGTTTTGGCGGAGTTGGTGCTGGTGGTGATCGCACCGACTTTCAGGCTGGCGGTCGTCGGGTTGAAGGTGCTGCTGCCGGCCCCAACGCCGCTGCTGAGTGTGACGTTTCCGAGCGTGACGGACGGGCTGCCGGTGATGCCACTTTTTGCGGTGACGTTGACGGTGTCGTTGATCCCGATGCTGAGCGTACCGAGCGTGTGATTGATGCCCGTGGTGCTGGCAGAATTGCCGCTGGTGAGCGTGATCGCGCCGCTGTTGCTGCCGACATTGAGGTTGTAGGCGCGGTCGCTGCCGGCGGTATCGACGACGAGCGTTCCGCCAGTGCCGAGGTTCACGGTCGATGCCGTCGTGCCGAGCGCGAACGCGTTGGCCATGACGACGGTGCCGTTCGTGATGGTCGTGCCGCCGGTATACGTATTGCTGCCGCTGAGGACAGCCGTGCCGCCGTTCACGGTGAGGCTGCCACCGCCGAAGTTGTTCGATCCGGTGAGATTCAGCGTGCCGGCATTGACGGTGGTTCCGCCAGTGAAGGTGTTATTGCCGCTGAGCGTCCAAGCACCGCTGCCGTCTTTTTGGATGAAGGTGGCTTGTGCGGTGCCGTTGGAGATGACGCCGCTGACAACGCCGTCGCCGCTTCCGTAGAAATCAAACCCGCGAGCGCTGGTCAGGCCGGTGCTGCTGAGGCTGCCGGTGAGTGTGAGCGTGCCGGCCGTGGAGAGGATGTTCGCGACACTGCCGCCGGTGTTATTGATATTGAGGTTGGCAGCGATGGTGTTGTTGCCGCTGACATTTTCGATCGTCGCCGACCCGCCGAGCGTGGTGAGGCTGCGGGAGGAGAGGTTGATCGTCGGCACGCCGGTCAGGCTGATGTTGCCGGAGAGTTGGAGTTTGCCGGTCGGCTCGCTGCCGCCCTGCCCGATCGTGACATTCCCGGCCCCGAGCGCGGTATTGCTGGTGACAAGCAGACTGCCGCCGGTGTCGGCGATCGTTGTGCCGCCGGTGTAGGTGCTGGCACCGGAAAGCGTGAGCGTGCCCGCGCCGATTTTCGTCAGGGAAAACAGGCCGCTCCCGTTTTGGATTATGCCTGAGAAGGTGCTGCTCGCATTGCCGCTACCGACGGTGAGCGCTGCCGTTCCGGAGGTCGTTCGCGTGACGGTTCCGCTGCCGGCCAGCCGTGAGATTGTTTCAGACCCGCCAACGCCGTTCGTGCCGCGAAGATCGAATGTGCCGCCCGAATTGACGGTCAGCGTTGCCGAATCGCCGATGCCGTCGGTGGCGTGGGTGTCACGGAGCGTGCCGCCCGAATTGATGACGATATCGCCGGCAATTTTTCCGGTCGGCGAGATATCGACGGCCGCCCCGTTGACGGTGGTTGTGCCCGTGTAAGTGTTCTGTGCCGTGAGCGTTACAGTCGCCGCCTGGTTGAAAACGGTAGAGAGCAAGCCTGTCGCACTGTCGGCCAGTACGCCGGTGAACTGGACGCCAGCCGTTCCTGTGCCCTGAACGGTGAGCGTGGCGTTGCCAGCAAGCGGCGTGACGCCGGTGCCGATTTTCAAAAGCTGGGTGTTGCTTTGGTTCGACCACGTCTGGCTGCCATCGATCTTAATGCCACCCGCGCCGGAAACTGTGGCGTTGGCGGCAGAGGAAGCCGCGAGCGTCAGGCCGCCGCTGCCGATCGTCAGCGAGTTGCCGTTCGTGCCGAGCGTGACGGTCGCCAACCCGCTGCCTACAGGCACGTCAAAGGTTAATCCTTTGATGGCGTAATCTGAATCAAGCTGTGTCGCGAACGAGCTGCCGCTGGCCGGCGCGCTGGCTGCGGTGAAGATGACATTGGTAACCGAGCCGGGAACTTGCAGGGCATCGACCGTGCCGGCCGCGTTCGTGGACCAATTGCTGGTGCTGACCGTCGAGCCGGCCGCCCAATTGTTCGAACCGTCAGCCGTGGCGGTGCTGCCGGCGCCGGTCCAGTACGCCGTCGTCGGCGTGGCGGCACCGGTTGCAGTGAGGATGAGCGACGAAGCAGTCGGCGTTGTGAGCGTGAAGTTGTAGAACCCCAGCGACGCCGGCTTCGTGCCGAGCGTGAAATTCGCCGCATTCAAACCGCTGGCGGCCGAGACGATCGTGTAAGCACTGCCATTCGTGACGCTCTGTCCGCTGGCGGTACTGACATTGACGGTGTTGGTGCCGGCGACTGTCGCAGTGCCGGTAGCGGCGATTCGGTCTGCTGCCGTGCCGTTGCCGAGTTCGAGATTGAGCGTGGAATTGTTCAGGCTGAGCGTGCTGGAGGTGGCGACGGCGTTAATCGTTCCGTCGGCCAGATCGAGCGTCCCGGCGACGCTGACGGCGGCGTTGTTCGCGAGATTGCCGCGAGCGGCGAGCGTTGCGCCGGCGGAGACGCTGGTGCCCGCCATCGCGCCGGTGTTGGCAAGGATCAGCTTGCCGCCGGTGACGGCTGTTGCACCGGTGTAGGTGTTCGCGCCCGTGAGCGTCCAGGTGCCGGTACCCGCCTTGGTGATGCCGACCGTGCCGCTGCCGTTCTGGACTTTGCCGCTGACCACGCCGTTGCCCGCGCCTTGCAGCGTGAAGACACGCGACCCGCTGCCCGCCTGCAGGGCGACGCCGCTGCCTGCGGCGCCACTGAGCGTGAGGGTGTCGGCGTCGGATTGGATCTGATAAATGTTGCCGCCGGAGTTGGCCGTGATGGTGCCGCTGAGGGTGTTGTTGCCGCTTACACTTTCGATGGCAACGGACGAATTGGTTCGGCCGCGAAGATCAATTGCGTTGGCAATCGTTCGTCCGCCGGCGACTTCCATGCGTGCGGTGGTCGCATTGCCGGCCGTGCCGATGACGACGCCGCCCGTGCCGAGTGCGCCGTCGGCATTGGCGCGCAGCACGGCCGCTTCCTGGTTCGTGCCGATCACCGTGCCGCCGGTGTATGAATTGGTGGCATTGAGGTTGGTCGTGCCGACGCCGCTCACATTCAGCATGCCGGCGCCGCTGACTTCGCTGTTGAGGTTCAGCGTTTGGCCGCCGGTCATGTCGTTCTTGAAGGTGGTGTTGCTCCAGAGTTCGACGCGGTTGTTGATGTTCTGGCTGACGGTGCTGTTCGCGGTGGCCTGAACAGAAACGCCGGCGGATGCGGTGGTAGCGAGTTGGATCAGCGACGCGCTCGTGCCGAGCGTGTAAGCGGTGGTGCCTGTCGCGTTGCCGTCGAAAGTGATACCGCCGAAGACGTCCCAGGAATCGAAGGTGATGCTGGCGGTCGCCGCGGTGCCGACGCGGCCGAAAATGGCGGTCTGGTTGCCGTACATCGGCACGCCGCCGCCGGTCCAGTTGGCGGCCGTGCTGAAGGCGCCGCCGCCGTTGACGTTCCATGTGGATGACGCATCGGCGTTGGCGTTTCTCTGCCAGACGCGGACCCAATCGACATTCGTTTGATCACTCGCGCCGATCGCCCACTGGCTGGTGCTGGGCGTTCCCGGCCAGCCGCCGACGGCGTAGTCGAGGATCATGTACATGTTCGCCATCTGCGCGACGGACGAACTGGAGAACGACTGCACCTGCACGCCGTCGAGAAGGAACCGCACGCTCGTGCCGCTCGTCCAGTCGGCGGCGAAGGTGTGCCACGTACCGGCGAGATTCGAACCCGTCGTCACCACGCCCGCACCGGCCGCCGCGGCGCCGCTGCTGTTGGTGTAGTGAAAGTTCGTGCTGTACCTGTTGTTGGCATACCCGCTGACACCCCCGTCGGTGGTGAGCGGATATTCCATGATGTCCATTTCGGGCGGCCAGCCGGTGTACAGGCCCCAGAACGCCGGCCAGGAGCCGGGCGTGGTCGGCAGTTGAATGCGTGCCTCAACGTAGCCGCCGGCGAAATTGTATTTGTTGTAGGTGGAGATTGAGCCGCTGGACCAGGTATTCGTCCCGGTGCGGACGGCGTTCATCGTCATCACGCCGTTGGCGACACTCACCTGATCCGCCGAAGCGGTCGACAGGCTGTTCGGCATGGTCCAGCCGGGGCTGGCGGCGCTCCACTTGGACGTGTCGAGCGTGGTGCCATTGAATTCGTCAGCGAAGACCAGGCGATAGCTCGTGTCCGACGGGTTCGCACTGACGATCGAAGTCGGCACGAGCACCAGCCCGGAAATCCCCGCAACGATTCGGCCGAGGCCGCCACGAGATGACAAAGACATCGCACCCTTTCGAACAACAGCATCATCATCATCATCTGCCGGCGAAGCAGGTTTGCGCCGACCGACTTACGAAACGGGAAAATCAGCCAGGCGGAACCACGAACGGGCTAGCCACATGAGGCGAACTCAGACCGCGATAGAACTCCTGCCGCACCGGCCGAAAACCCTCTCGCCGGTGCACCGCTAATATTGCCGACACGCCGCGTCGCGGGGAAGTGGAATTCGCTGTAATTTACACTCTGCTACGGTCAACCGAGCACTTCATGTCATCACATATTCGCCAAATTGACAAACCAATCATTCGCTTAAACTCACCGAATACGTTCCATCCATCAAAGGTAAATTACAAGACTTAAAACAACGATTACCGTAGTCCCGCCGCGTGCGGCCCATTATGTTTTCTTGCCTCGCAGGGGTTTATCGCGTGTGGAGGATGGGGCATGTCAAAAAGAATGAACGGAAATGCGCTACGAGCTTATTCCGTAAAAGCCGCTTTGCTTGCTGCGATAGCGGCACCCTCATTCGCGCTCGCCGTTGCCGCCGACGGCACGCTTGTCACCCTCAATGACAACGGCTTCTGGTGCTGGTACCAGGACGAGCGCGTCATTATCGATCCGAACACCAACCAGATGCTCGTCACGTCCATCGCCAGTGGCGACGGCGTCGGCGGAGCGGCACGGGACGGCAATGTCGAAATCGTCAGCTACAACCTTTCCACCAATGCCATTTCCGCGCCGGTGTCGCTGATCAACTTCAGCTATCTCGCGGACGACCACAACGTTCCCGCAATGATGATCCGCCCCGACGGCCGTTACGCCGCGGTATACGCCGCCCATCAGAACGACAGCCTCATTCGTTCCCGTATCTCGACGAACCCCGGCGACATCAGCAGTTGGAATGCCGAGCAAACCCTCACGGTCACCAGCAACCAGGGAACGACCTACGCCAATGTCTTCCGCATGGCCAATGGCGTCACCTATAACTTCTATCGCGGCAACAACTACGACCCGCACGTCCTCACCTCGACCGACGACGGTGCCACCTTCAGTTACACCGGCCATCTGCTCATGGACCCGGCGAACGGCTCGGGCGCTCGGCCGTACGTGAAATACGCCTCCAACGGCGTCGACAAAATTTACTTCTCCACCAGCACCGGACACCCGCGCGATTCCAACACCGGCGTCTACGCCGGCTATCTCAGCACCGTCAACAATCACGTCTACACGCTCAGCGGCACCGACCTCGGCGCGCTCGGCACGAACACCGGCACGGCCGCTTCGGCGTCGGCGTTCACGCCTGTGCTGCCAGCAAATACCGTCGTCAACGGCACTACCCGCACACACGTCTGGACAACCGATGTCGCCCTCGACTCCGCCGGCAATCCGTACATGGGGTTCACCTCACGCGTGAACAGTTCCACCAGCGATCACCGCTTCTACTATGCCCGGTGGAACGGCACTTCAATGGTGACCAACGAAGTCGCCCGGGCAGGCGGGTATCTCTATTCATCCGAACCCGACTACACCGGCCTGATGGCGCTGAGCACCAACGACCCGAACACGCTGTACATCTCCACGAAAATTGATCCGCGCGATACCACCGGCAACACCACCACCGGCAAATACGAAATCTACCGCGGCTTCACCACAGACCTCGGCGCGACCTGGGCGTGGGTGCCGATCACCACCGGCTCGGCCGTCGATAACCTTCGCCCTACCGTGCCGACCTGGAACGGCACACAAACCGCACTGCTCTGGTTCCAAGGCACGTACACGACCTACCAGCACGCCCAGACTGCCGTCGTCGCCAAATTCTATACCGGCAACAACGGCCAGTGGACCAACACCAACGGCGGAACCTGGACGAGCACCGCCAACTGGAACGACAGCCGCGTCGGTGAAGGAATGTCCTACATCGCCGACTTCAGCACCCTCGACATCACTGGCAACCGCACCGTCACGCTCAGCGGCTCAAAAACGGTCGGCAACCTCACGTTCGGCGACACCAATACCGCAACGCCCGGAACCTGGACCGTCTCCACGCCGAGCGCCGCAACGCTCACGCTCGATAACGGTGTGAGCGCACCGGTAATCACCGTCAAAAACGGTACGGCCACCCTTGCCACGCCTGTCGCCGGCTCGCAAGGCTTCACCAAACAAGGGGCCGGAACGCTCGTTCTTGCTGCCACGAATTCACTCAGCGGCGACCTGAATATTTACAACGGCACCGTCAGCGTTTCATCGGTCGCCAGTGGCATTGGCAGCAGCGGCACGATCAACCTCGGCTCCGCGGCCGGCGTCGGCACACTCCGATACACCGGCACGGGCGAAACGACCGCGCGAACGCTCTACCAAAGCGCCGGCGCCGCACCCAACGGCGGCACGATCGACATGAGCGGCACGGGCACGCTCCGCTTCACGGCCGCCTCACTCAACGCCAGCCAATACCAGCCCCACACACTTACACTTCAGGGTTCAACCACCGGCGTCGGGCAAATCGACAGCATCATTCGGGACGGTAGTGCGACCAACATAACCAGCCTCCTGAAGCAAGGCAGCGGCACTTGGGTTCTCGCCGGCGCGAACACTTACACCGGCACCACCGCCATCACCGGCGGCACGCTTCGCGCTACCCCCGCGGCCTACAACAATCTGCTGACAAACGCCGGCGGCGTCGACCTCGCCGGTTCCGCCGGAACGCTCATTCTCGACTACACCGGCACGGCAAGCCCCGTCGCAACGGTTAAATCCATTCTTTCATCCGGATACGCGAATAGCTTCGCTAGTGGCCAATTGCGTTCCACCGACCTGGGTGCCGGCCACACGATCGGTTACAGCGACAACGGCGCGAACGCGGTTGCCGTTCGCGTCACCCTCGCCGGCGATGCCGACCTCGACGGCGATGTCGATTTCAACGACTTCCTCGCATTGCAGGCGAATTTCGGCAACGCGGCCACCCGGTTTGATCAAGGCAACTTCAACTACGACAACGTCACCGACTTCAACGACTTCCTTGCATTGCAGGCGAACTTTGGCAGCAGCATGGGCGGCGATGTCGCGGTGACTGACTCGCAGGTTGCCGCTTTAACTGCTTTCGCCGCAACAGTCCCCGAGCCTGGCGTGGGACTGCTCGCCGGAGTCGCCGCCCTTGTGATGGCCAGACGCCGCAACCGGTTTGACTGAATCGGTTTGATTCAACTCACGCGCGCAGCAACGGCTTCGGCACAAAGAGCCGCCGGCGGTATTCGACGAATACCATTAACGCGCGGCAGGAAATGATCAGCGGACAGTCCGCCCGTTCCATGACTCGGCTGCAACGAAACGCCGTCTGACGCACCGCACGCAGTGAAGCCGGCCGGCCGTAAATTGCCTGGCAGAATTCGGCGACAGGGCACGCCGTTCCAGAAAGCGACCAGAGTAAATCGATCGCCGACGCTACGATCGGCCGCACGCGCACGACGGAATGCGGCGTACGAAAATGCCTCCCGCTGACAATGCCGCTCGCCTGTATCGTTTGACGAATCGCGACCGCCGTGTCATTGCTGATGGGTTCGATGCGGCGTTTTCGCTGAAGCTGCCACGTTTCCATCACCTCGGCGATATCGCGTTTCAAAGCCCTGGGCTGGTAGGAAAGCGTCGTAACCATGATGACTCTCAACGACACATGTCATTCGGCGACTAGCACGTTTGCTCTTCGAGTGAATCCAGTAACGGGGCCGGAGAAATTCCCGCATCGAATGAATGTGACCGAAACCGACCGACGGGATACGTCACCGCCGTTGGCGGCGTGATGGGGGTCGACCACTCACCCATCCGCATGAACGTATCTAACTGGTCGATGCATGACCGAGCGAGCGTTTCGAGTGGCGTGCCAACGCAGGCGATTTTGGGTCGGTCTGCGTGTTCGCCAACGAGGCAAACGACCGAACCCGTTTCACCACGAGCCACCATTTCGCCGATCAGTGACAGGGTGCCCCAGACATTCAGGCCGGCGTTTGTATCGAATCGACGTCGAAGACACTTTTCTAAAAACCAGTTCCCAGCGAACCCGGCATCGGCGGGAATGACGAGCGTGCGGTCCGCCGGTGTCAGACGCGTTGCCATGTCTGGCTGGATCACCGCACCGATCTGCGTCGGCAATCGGCGATAGCTTGCTTGCCTGCTCAGCATCGATAAAGTGCGTGACTCTTCGGCGGAACCGACAATCCAACGTACCGCTGCTGCTGTGTCATGGTCGAAGTTCAATAAAATCGCTTCGGCGATGCTGTCTTCACGCCGCCACTCGATCGCATTGTCCGCCGAACTGCCGCTATCGAGAACGTGACCGCCGGATTCCGCTGCGATTTTCTCCGCAACATCAGCCAGGCGTGCATCGGGCTCGGCACGATGGCAGACGCCGCCGAATTGTTCGATTCGTGCGCGTTGATCCGCGGCAAAATCATCTGGAATGGCTGCCACAAACCGCAACCCGATCAGCCTGGAAAAATACGCCAGTGCGAAGACCGCCGGATCGACAGCGGAAGCGACGGCCGTTGATCCCCGCGTTATCGTCCCGTTGCATAGCGCGTAGATGAACAGCGATCGTGCGACACGGTGCTGCAAACTGCCTGTCGGGTGCTGTGTTTCATCTTTGACATAAAGAGCGACGCCGGGCGAGGCGGGCAATTCGACGTGGATCATCGGCGTTTCGCCGGTGCGTCGACAGTCGGCTTCGATCTTACTGACTGCTTCGTGCAGCCATCGTTTTTCTGGCACGATAAACTCCGTGTCCGACCAGACCGTCCCTAGCGAACACGGGCCGTGCTCGTCGAGACCATGCACAAACTGCAATCACAGATCAGGTGCAGTGGCTGCCGCGCCACTGCACCTGGCACCGGTTACTGCACCTGGGCCGCGGACTGGTAATTCTTCAACGTCGTTTCGTAGCGAGCTTTCATCTGCGGGGTCGCCACGGCGACGGCTTGTTCCTGCAACTTCACAGCCACTTTCGCGTCGCCGCGGAGGAATGACGCTTGTGCACGCAGAGAGAGCGTGCCTGAGCTGTTTTGATCCTTCACCATTGCGAGTTGCTCATCCGCGTAAACCGCAGCGGCTTTTCCGACGACGGGATTCAACATCAGCGTGCGGGTGACATTCAGACGCTTGCTATCCGTCGGCGTGTCGTTGATGAGCTTTTTGGCGAGGGTGATGCTGCTCTCGACATCTCCCTTGGCAACGAACAGACGCAGTTCCTGAAACGGAATCCGCGGTTTATCTGCGTCAGGCAACTGCGGCGTGAAGACTGTCATCTTCTCGTAGGTGGCACGCGCCCCGTCCCAATCCTTGGCGTTGAGTTGCTGAGTGAATTCGATCAGCAGTGGCTGGACTTTCTTGACGACGTCGTCATTCTTTTTCTTTTCCGCCATTTTCTCGTTGAACGCGACGGCCGACGCTTTGACGTCGAACGTGCCGGCGAGAACCTGGCCGATCTTTTCGTCGTTGAGTTGGCTCGGATGGCCGATCCAGGCGATCGTGCCAGTCTTGTCGATCAGGAACGTGCACGGGATGCCCGACTGGCCTGCCGCCGACACCCACGTATCGGCCATGGCACCTTTTTCACTCTTGGTCTTGTCGTCGACCGCGATGCGATACGCCATGGCGTCGCCCTTGGCTTTCACGAACGGGGCGGGCAGGCTGTCGTCCTGCTCCCAGATGCTCTGGCCGATGACGACGAGGCCTTTGTCTTTGTAGCGATTGTGGATGTCGTTCAGGTGCGGAATGGCGGCCTTGCACGGGCCGCACCAGGTCGCCCAGAATTCGACGACATACGCGGTGCCCGGTTCGAAGTTGGCCACCTTTTCGCCTTGGATGAACGACCCGAGAAACGCCGGCGCCTTGTCGCCGACTTTGAGGGCGGTGCTGGGTTTCGCGGCGGCAGGCGTTTCGGATTTTTCCGCGGTTTTTGCGGCCGGCCGGGTGGTGGCGGCGGCGTAGGCGGGCTTGCGTTGGTCGGGAAGTTGGCCGGCCTTGTAGGAGTCGAGCATCGCCTGCATGCGTGGCCGCGCCGCCGCCTTCGAAACGCCGACGACTTTTTCCTGTGAAGCGACGGCACCCGCCTGGTCGCCGAGGCGGAACTGCGTGCGAGCCATGAGAATAAGGCTGGTGGCGTCTTTTCCGCCGAGCAATTCGTTCGTACGCGTCGCGAGCTTCAGGCCCGTTTCCAGGGCCGGCTTCGATGCGGTGTCGCTCATCGTCAGGCGACTGGCGAGCGTGTGCAGAAACATAATGTTCGTCGTGGTCTTCTCGCTCGTTTCCTGAGCGAGTTTTGTGGCGGCATCCGTGTTGCCTTGTGCGAGCAGCACGTCGACGCGGTAACCGTCGGCAGTGTATTTCTGGTCGTCGGGTAGAGCGGCCTGAAGCTGGTCGATCAACGGCGACGCCTTGGCGTAATCCTTGGCGGCCATCGCGTCGTTAATCTGCTTGGCCAGACCGCGAATGACGGCTTTGCTTTTCTCCGTATCGGCGGCGGCGAGCGATGCGGTCTGCGCGTCCAGCTTGCCGGCCAGGCCTTGCTCGATCAGCGACTCATTGAGGTCCATCGGGTGACCGATCCAGACGATCGTCCCCTTGCCGTCCACGATGAACGTGGCCGGAATGGCGTTCTTGCCCGCGGCGGACATCCAGGTCTGCGCCATCGCGCCTTTTCGGCCTTCGTCGGCGGAGGTGTCGAGCGCGATGCGGTACGCCATCTTCTCGCCCATCGACTTCACGAACGGCTCGGCGACGCCGTCTTCGGTTTCCCAGACGTCCTGACCGATGACGACCAAACCTTTGTCTTTGTACTTGTTGTGAAGCTCATTGATGTGCGGGATCTGTGCTTTGCACGGGCCGCACCAGGTCGCCCAGAATTCGACGACGTAAAGCTTGCCCTGCTCAAACGAGGTGACGGGTTCGCCTTGAATGAATTTGCCGACGAGCTTCGGTGCCGGGTCGCCGACTTTCAGTGTCGGTTCCTTGGTCGGTGCGGCATTCACCAGCCCGGCGAAGGCGACAAGGGCCACGGCGGCCGCGATAGACGATTTCATCAGATTCTGTTTCATGACGAGTCTCACTTTCGAATCGGTGTTCGTTCCTAGTCTGAATTCAGTGTTCGATCAGTTCGAGAATTTGTTTTGAAGTGACGCAGCTTTTGAGGACCATCTGCAGGTTTTTCTGCACGCCTTCCGGCGTGGTTTCGTAGTAGATGCTGTTGGTGCTCGCGACCATGCCCACCACCTCGCCGGCCGACGACAGGATCGGTGCGCCGCTGGAACCACGCGCGAAATCGGCACTGATTTGCAGCGTGTCGACCGGGTCGGTTTTGCGAAGCGTGATGGCGTAACGGCTGACCATCCCGCGAGAGAAGTACCAGAATTTGCCGCTGGGATTAGAGATCAGGAAGACGTCCGCCCCGACGCCGATGCGGTCGGCGATCGGCACGGGCTTGAGGCCGGTGGCTTCGATCTTCAGGATCGCCACGTCGTACTTCTCACTCTTGGCCAACACCTGTTTGACCGGCCAGACCCGGCCGTCGTGGGTCATGACGACGAATCCGACGGCCCCCTGTTTATCCACGCCGGCGACGTGGTAGTTCGTGACGATCACGCCGTCGGACGAAATCACAAACCCACTGGCGTTATTCACGCGAAGATCGGGCTTCTGGCTGACGGTGCCGACGATCACAACGCTTTCACTGCGATCCCGATAGATGGCCTCCGGCGACATCACGCTGCCGGTCGGTGCGGCGAGGGCGACTTTCGCCTTTTCACCCGTCGGCTGCGTGGGCATCGCCAGTTCCTTCGCTTCGAACAGGCGGCGAGCGCCGGCACCAAGCCGACGGCCGGTTTCCACGTCATTGACCGACTGCTCGTCGATCGGCCCGGTCGGCACCATCGGACGCGATGTGCTCCGCGGCGGCGAGTTCGTCGGCTGCTCTTCCTGCGCCAGGGTCGCCGAACAAAACAGACCGGCGGCGGCCGTCGCGATCAAGGTCGCCAGCGAACGTTTGTTGAGAAAGTTGTGCGTATTCAGAGTCATAGGGGCGTCCTGCAGTCACTCAGTACCAGATTTCCTCATCGCCCCAGTTTTTGCCGCGGAGTGTCATGCGGTGCTGGATGTCGCCGTTGCGGTGCAGTTCGACATGGCCGTCGCCGTAAGCGACGGGCTGCGAACGCGTTCGAAGGTTGCGGTAGCTGGTCGGCAGCGTTCCGCCGGTGCCGACCAGCGGCGGCTTGGCGCCGTGGCCGTTGTCGACGGTCGATTTGTCGGAGTACATCAGCACGTGAAAGATCACGGCCGCCTGGCTCGACGCTTCGTGCAGCCCTTTCGGCCACTTCTTTTCCGTGCCGACGGGCTCGGGGTCGAGGAACGTCATCGGCGTCGCCTTGCTGTCCTCGGCGACCTGGATGTTCGGCGTAAACGCGTAGGCGGTGTTGATGATCGTCGGCTGCGCCGTGCCGGGCGCGACGAACTTATCCCAATCCCACGCACCTGTCGTGGCGGTGTAGTAGTACGGGTCTTTGAGTGTGCTGTCTTTGGCGGCGTAGAACGGGCAGACTGTCAGCCAGCCGTCGGTGATGTAGCGTTTACGGAGCTTGTCGTAAAAGCCTTCTTTTTTCGTGTAGCCGGCGTGCTGGGTCATGTCCAGCCGCAGGGTGACGTGCCAGGGGTAGCGTCCCTTGTTGTCGTTGGCGTACATGATGATACCCGCCGCCATTTGCCTCATGTTGCTCATGCATTTGACTTCATTCCCCTGGTTGCGGACGCCGGCCATGGCGGGCATGAGGATGGACATGAGCACGGCGATGATGCCGATGACGACCAGCAGTTCTACCAGTGTGAAGCCGGCTGCGTGTTTTGTTCGCATGGTTTCCCCGATCGAAGTGAAAATAGACGGTTCGCGGACGGAAAAACAGGCTGTCATCGGCTGCGACGACGCGTCGCAAGATGAATGCCAGCCAACGCCAAAACGGCAAGCGATGTCGGTTCGGGCACGGCATTCGCCGAGGCGAACGCCGCAAGCACTTCCAGCTGGCCCGCGGTCACGGCGACATCCGCACCGGTGACGCTCTGGCCGAAGTTGCTTTGGAGCACGAGAAAGTCGTTGAAATCGGTCAGGCCGTCGTAATTGAAGTTGCCCTGATCGAACCGCGTCCCGGCCGTACCGAAGTTCGCCTGCAAGGCGAGGAAGTCGTTGAAATCGACATCGCCGTCCAGATCGGCATCGCCGTAAAGGGTGTACGTGATCGTGACCGCCGACACGCCGTTGTCGGCATACCCGAGCCCTCGGGAACCCGTCGCGACAGGCGTTCGGATTTGCCCGCTCGCAAAACCCGCCGGCGCGGCGAATTCGGCGTCGAGGAGCGATTTCACGCTCGCCACCGGGCTTGTACCGCCCGTGTAGTCGAGGACGAGCTTCGTTCCCGCAGCCAGTTCTACGCCGCCGGCGTTGGTGAGAATGTTCGTCGTCGCCGTGCCAGACGTTTGCAGCGTGCCGCCGGCGATCGTCGTCGCACCCGAGTACGTGTTTTCACCCGTCAGCGCCCAGGTGCTGACACCGGTCTTGCGAACCGAAGTCGCACTACCTACCGCGGCATCACCGATCGCGGGGGCGATCTGGTGGACTTTCGTGTTATTCGTGCCGCCAAGCACCAATTCGCGGGCCCCGCTGCCGGAGAAGGCGATCGCGCCGGTGTTGGTGAATTTCACCGAGCCGACGCCGTTGGCTTCGATCACCGCCCCGCCCGTGCCGAGCGTGAAGAGGCGATTGGTGGTCGCGTTGGTATCCGTCGACCCGAGTACGTTGCTGAGCCGGAGCGTCGCTCCGTTCAACACCAACCCCGAAGCGGCCGGCGTCGTCGGAATGCCGAGCGCACTCGTCACCGTGCCGCCCGCATTGGTAAGGCCCGTCAGCGGGACGATCGCATTATTGATCGTTGTCGACCCTGTAAAGGTGCTCAGCCCCGCCCGGAAACCCGGCGTGAACGTCCCGCCGTTGATCACCAGCGAACCACTGCCGATCAGTGCGCCGTTCTGCGTGATGCTGTCGCCGACCGTGTAAGTGCCGGTGAAATCGATCGATGACCGATAGGTCGCGCTGTTCCCGATCGACCAGCCGGAGCCGACGACCGTTACATTCGCGGCGTAGATGACCGTGGAGTCTTTCCCGAACGTCACCGCACCGCTCGAACCGCTTGCGGCAGCGTCGCCGATGACGACATCACCGCGGTTGCTCTTAATACTCGGATAGGCGACGTTTTGTGTGCCGTCCCACCAATTGGTGGTCATAGCACCGCTGCTATCGGTCCAGAGGCCGGCCCCGTTTTGCACCCCCGCCGTGGCGGGGTCTGCGTCCCAGGTGACGGTAACCGGCGGAGCCGCGACCGCCGTCGACGCCCCGACCAACAAGCCGACAACAGCCGTTCTCACCGCCGTTGCCCTATCGCCTTGTCGCCACCCGGCCTCACCCGTAGCAACCGACAAAGCACTTTCTGCGACGCCGGGCGTTGTGAACGCCGACTGACGCAACCCATAAGATTTGAATCGCTCGCGCATACCGGAAGTTCCCTTCTTCCTCGTTTCTTCCACACGCCGAACGAGCCGGATCTTAACAACTCCGACGTTTCACGAAAAGACTTTTCATGAAAAATTTTATTCGGCGATGAATAAGATAGGTTTAAAAGGAAATCACGCAATACGATTTCACGCGGTGTAAATCGTTTCAGGCGCAGTGCATCGAGCAACGGTTATCGAGAACGCTGGCGGAGTAGCGGGCTGACGGGAAGGCCAGAATTCGATCAATCCGGCAGCGTGGCTTCGATCCGGACGATCGAATTCAACACGGGAAACGGCAGCCGCACGCGGTAGACGTCGAAGTCGGCCAGGATCCAGTTCATTCGGCTACACGCGTACGAAAGAAGATCCTGATACTGCGGAAACTCCGGCACGGCCAACTTCGGCGAGTTCGCGCGAAACGACTCGATCGCCGCATGGACCGGCAAACGTTGCGTACTGGCGAGCGTTCGCGGCGGTTCGGCACCATCGGTTCTTGGGAAAACAATCAGCCGCGGATCGAGGTTCGGAAACGTCGGACGATGCACGATGAAATCTTTCACCAACAGCCCCGCCGGCGTGATGAACCGAATGCTCTGCCGAAGCAAACGGTGGCCGTCGTCGTCGACCGAGTAAGGCACGTTATGCACGACGCCGCCGAACGCGAGATTAAATGTCGCCTTCCGACCGACCGCGCCGCCCCGAACTTCCACCTGCGTCCAACCCGGTTCCTGCAATACCGTCTGCATCGGCGGCAAAGGCGTGGATGAAAACTGCGGCAACAGCGGCGCGTTCAATCGCTCCGCCGCCTCAATATCCAAAGGCCGGCGGACATTCGCCGGGAGCATCTTGTACGAAGCGTGCGTTGACGACCGGTGCACCACCACCGGCGCATCGCTGCGAAGGCGACGCTGCCCGACACGAACCGTCAGTGAACATTCGTCCTTAAATTCCGGGTCGAGTGACGGGTGAATGATCGACGCCGCCACGTACGCGTCGACCTGCACGCCCCAGATATGACTTTCGCTGCGATAAGCGTTGCGGCGGTGGTAGAGGTCGGTGCTCGCGCTCTCTTCTGCCGACGACGCAGCCGTGGCGATCGAATCGAACGACGACCGATCTTTCCCGTGCGTTTCGACCAGCAGATTAAACGCCTCAACGGCGTCACGAACGGCGTCAATCGTTTCCGCCGGCACACCCGCCGTCTCAGCGGCGGCCAGCAGGCGGTTCATCGACGGCGCGCCCGGCACGTGCTTCGCCGACGCCAGCGACTCCCCGCCGCGAATCACATTGAAAACCTGCCAGCACAATTTCGAATCGAGTTTCAGTAACCGCTGCAAGTCGTACGGCCGCTGGATGTCGTCCGCGACGGCTTTGACCAGGTCGTCCAACGCCCGGCTCACACGGCCCATGGTCGCGATCGTTTCCGATTGGAAGACTTCGAACGTCGCAGACGCCGAGTCGCCATCGCCGGTGCCACGGGCGGGCATTCGTTTGCGAGAAGTTGGCGATCGCTTCACCGGTTCCACGCCCCTGTTGTAACGCTTTTGCCGTCGAATTGTAGACCGCCACCGGAAGTTGCGCAACTCATGATTCCTTTACACAAAGATTGCGCACCGCTGTTGGCGGAATCATTCGGCACTGAAACCGCCTCAGTAATTTCCCGCACATGAATCGCCCGGGCGGAACTCTCAAAGACATCGCGACCGCACTCAACTTGTCGAGCGGCACGGTGTCACGCGTTCTGAACGGTCGCGGCGATCTTGCGCAAGAAACACGCGAAAAAGTCTTCGGACTGGCCGCCGAACTGAACTACCTGCCACGCCGGAAAAATATGTCGCCCAAGCCTGGGGTTACGCGTCTGGCGCTCTGCATCGGCAATCCGTGCTCTGCGACGGACGGGCAGTTGGACCCGAGCTATGTCGGCTTCCATTTCCTCAGCGCCATCCAGACCGCCGCCGCGAAAGCGGGGATTGGCGTGATGGTGTCGTTCGTCGACGCCGCCGATCCTGACGCGGAAATTGAATCGCTCCCGATGTTCCGCCGCGAGGAAGCCCAGGGCATCATCCTGGCTTACCCGTTTCCCGAGCGCGTCGTCGAACGCCTTGCACGAATCGCGCCGGTTGTTTCGCTGGAACACGTTTATCCCGGCGTATCACTCGATGTCGTCGGCCCGACGCACGCCCTGGACGCCATGGCGGCCGTCGATCATCTCGTCCGACTCGGCCATCGCGAGATCGCTTACATCGGCGACGAAGGCGCCCAAGGTCACAAGCTCACCCAAGGCCTCCGCCACGCCGGCTACGTGAGTGGCCTTGAACGGTGCGGCATCCCGTATCGTCAAAGCCGCGTATTGAACGTTCACGACAAATCCGTCTCGAAGCAGGATCTTCCGGGTGCGGTCGGCCGGTGGGTGCGTGACGGCGTCACGGCCGTCGTTTGCTCGATCGATCGGCACGCTTATCTGCTTTGGGACACGTTGCCCGCGACGGGCATTCGTGTTCCGCAGGACGTTTCACTCGTCGGCATAGGCGGCATTCACCGTGTCGCCGGCCAACCTCAGCTCACGACCTGGCGCTGTGATTATGCCGGCCTCGCCGATGCCGCGATCGAAGCGCTCCAATCCCGCTTTCGGCAAAGCGGAAACGCCGATCTTTACCGCGAAATTCGCAGCACATTCGTCCCCGGCCACACCGTGGCCATGGCGCAAATCTAGTCGTTCTCGTCATTCGTTTCGGAGAAGAAAATGCAATCGTTTCTGAGCCCTCGTCGTCTGAAAATCGCCGCCGCCGTCGCGTGCGGCCTCGGCAGCTTCACACCCGCCGCCACCTACACCTGGACCGGCACCGCCGGCGACGGCGTCTGGCAGACCGGAACCAGCGTTTCGAACTGGGTCGATGAAACCAGTGCCGTCGCGTATGCGCCCGGCAATGGCGGCGGCAACAGCTTCGTCTTCTCCGCCACGGGCGTGAATACCGCAACGATCACCCTGAAAAACGGCCACAATCCCAATATCAACAACATGATCGTCAATGCCAACGCGGCACAGACGACCTTCGTCATCGACGGCGCCTCACACCTCGACTTCGCTCCCACCGCCGACGGCGGTGAGAGCCTCACCGTCAACGGCGGCAGCAACGCCGTCATCAACGCCACCGCCCCCACCGGCACCGCCACCGGCGGCGGCAACGTCCAACTCTTCAGCTACAATGAAAACGCCTGGCGCGTCAGCAGCGGCGTCTTCACGATCAATGCCCCGATCGTCGGCAGCGGCGCGAGTCGTGGCATCAGCAAACGCGGCGGCGGAACGCTGCGGCTCACCGGTGACAGCACCTTCGGCGGCATGTTCGTCGCCGGCGACGGCACGATCGAAATCAGCTCCATCGGCAACATCGGCGAAACCAGCGCCGCCGGCACGGGCAGCGGCATCACCAACGGGCAGATCCAGATCAGCCGAACCACCAGTTCCAGCCATCTCAACGGCACGCTCACCTACACCGGCGCGGACGCCACCACCAATCGCGCCATCCTGATCGCCAAAGACACCTGGGCCAATGCCGTGACCGATGCGGCTAAGTTCACCAGCACGGTCGGCACGCTCACGCTCACCGGCGGCATCACCGCCACCGCCGGCGGCGACATCTCACACTTCACGAATTTCACCGTCGGCGGCAACGGCAACATGGTGGTGAACACGAACGGCATCTTCGGCGACCTCAGCCTCATCAAAACCGGCACCGGCCGGGTCGAAATCAATGCCGACAGCCTCTGGCGCGGCAACACCACCGTCACGGCCGGCACCCTGCTTATCAACGCCAATCACACGGTCATCGGCGGCGGCACCTACGCCGTGCAAAACGGCGGCACCCTCGGCGGTGACGGCGCGATCGCCGGCACCATCACCGTCGACTCCGGCGGCACGCTCCGCGGCGGCGATTCGCTCAACGTCACCAGCGTCGCCATCAACGGCATGTACGACGCCAGCCTGCTCGCCAGCGGCAGTGCGTTCGGTAGCCTCGTCAGCAGCGGGCCGATCACCCTCGGCGAAACCGCCCTGCTCTCCATCACCGCTGACGCCGCACTCGCGCTCGGACAAACCTTCACGATCATCGACACCCCCGGCCAATTGAACGGCACCTTCGCCGGCCTGGCCGACGGTGCGCTCGTCTGGGCCGGCCCGAACGCTTACGAAATCCACTACACCAACGGCGACGTCACCCTCACCACCGTCGTCCCCGAACCCGCCGCCCTGGCACTGTTCTCACTCGCCGGCCTGGCCGCGTTGCGTCGCCGTCGCTGAACGCGCTTTCAACAAGGACTTTTTATGTTGCCGTCACATTCAACCCAACGCGGTCGCCAGGCGTTTACGCTGGTAGAACTGCTCGTCGTCATCGGCATCATCGCGCTGCTGATTTCCATCCTGCTGCCCGCCATGGGTGCCGCTCGCCGGCAAGCGCAACAAATCAGCTGCGCGGCAAACCTCAGGCAGATGGGCCAAATCACCATCCTGTACGCGAACACCTACAAGGGGTTCGTGCCCGTCGGCACACGCTCGCAGAACAAGCAGTCGAACTATTGGTTTGACGCCAACGAAGGCGAACTCAACCTCTTCGGCTTCTTCTTCAACGCTCGACTGATGAACACCGCTCCGACCATCGCTTTCTGTGGCGTTCAGCGTGACCCGCTTCACGTCTACAACTCTTCCGACAACGTCTGGCCGCCGAAAACCACCGACACGAAAAAAGTGCGTGCCGGTTATTCCATGCGACCCGACTACCGAATGCAGTGGCAGGCGGACGGTTACGCGCCGACCGGGCTGCCGAAATACAAGTACGTAGTCAACAAATTCGTCACGGCAAACCCTGCGACGTTCGTTGTCTCCGCCATGCCGCGGCTGCGCGATCTGGCGGGAAAGTCGATCATGTCTGACCTCGTCCGCGGCGTGAACAACCTCACAAAAATGGGCCACGGCACGGGGTACAACGTGTTGCGTGACGACGGCTCGGTGAAGTTTGTCCGCCGCGAGCACATCGCCGAACCGTTGCGGCTGCTCAGCGAAACTGACGACGACTTTGTCGTCGCCAACAACGTCCCGATCGACGCGATCTGGAGTGCGTTCGACAGCTTCTAAACCACTGAATTGAGAATGACTATGGATGCCGATTTGTCCCGTCGTGATTTGCTCGGCCGCGCCTTGGCGGTGGGTGCCGGCGCCGTTTTGTTGCCGGCCATCCAAGCCCCGGCGGCCGCAGCGGATGAGGCGACCGAAACGGCGCGGGGCATCGTCTTTGACGACGACGCCGGCACGGGCAAGCGGAGTGCGGGGTCGAAGGGCATCGAGGGCGTGCTCGTGTCGAACGGCCGCGATGTCGTTCGCACCGACGCCGCCGGCAAATACGCCCTGCCTGTCAAGGACGGCGACGTCATTTTCGTCATCAAGCCCGCCGGCTGGATGACGCCGCTAAATGAGTACAACCTGCCGACCTTTTACTACTTCCACCGCCCGGCGGGTTCGCCGCAGTGGAAGCCGAAGAACTGGCAGGACCTTGACCCGATCTGGTTTTACAAAGGCAGCAAGCCGACCGGCCCGCTGCCGGCGTCGATCGACTTCCCGCTGCGCCGCCGCGAAGAGCTGGACGAATTCAAAGTCGTCATCTTCGGCGACACGCAGATCAGCCACGATCGGCAGATCGAATGGATGAGCCGCGATACGCTCGCAGAGCTCGTGGGCACCAGTGGCGTCGCATTCGGGCTGTCGCTCGGCGACCTCGTCAACGTCGGCTTGTGCTATCTGTTCGAGCCGCTCAACCAGATGCAGGCGAAGACTGGGTTCCCGTGGTACGTCGTTCCCGGCAATCACGACCAGAACCTCGTCACGCCGAACGACGAACTCGCAGACGAGCAGTTCCGAAGCGTGTACGGCCCGACGACCTACGCATTCGAGTACGGCCCGGTCAGCTTTCTGATGATCGAGAACATCATGCGGCGGCCGTTCTCCAAGCTTTCCGAACCCGCCACTCAGCCCGCCACCGGCCGCCCCGCCGGCGACGACTACGGTTGCGGCCTGCGAGAAGATCAGTGGCAGTTCGTTGAGAATTATCTCAAAACCGTCCCGAAAGATCGCCAGCTTGTGCTCTGCATGCACATCCCGCTTACCGGCGAAGGGGCGGACGAAAAAGCATTCGCCAAGCGACTGCTTGGCCTCTTGAATGGTCGGCCGCACACGCTGTCGATGTCCGGGCACACGCATATTCAGCGGCACAGCTTCCTCGGTGCCGACCGCGGCTTCGCCGGGCCGGGGACGCATCACCATTTCAACTCCATCTGCGTCCGCGGTGACGGCTATCGCGGCATGTTCGACGAACTCCGCATTCCCACCTGCCAAGCCTGCGACGGTACGCCGAACGGCTATTCGTTCATCACCTTCACCAAGACCGGCTACGCGATCCGTTATAAGCCGTCGCGGCAGCCGACGGATTACCAGATGAACGTCTTCGTACCGCCGCGCATCAAATCCAAGAACGTCACAACCACGGCCGTGCAGGCGAACGTCTTCGCCGGTTCAGAGCGTTCTGTTGTTCGAATGCGCGTCAACGGCGGCAGCTGGCAACCGATGAAGCTGACGCCACAGTTTGACCCGTCCATCACCTGGGTGCTCGAAGCCCAGAACAAGCCGGAATCGTGGCTCGGGAGCAAATACACGCACAGCGACGCGCCGCAGTCATTCCACATCTGGGAAGCAGAAATCGGCACAAAAATCCCCGTCGGTACACACGTTCTGGAGGTCGAATCCCAAGACATGTTCGGCCAGGTTGACCACGCAACAACGCTTTTCCGCGTGGTTTAAACAACAGGATGCTGGCATAGGCAATACCCATAGCCGGTTATAGGTGGCACCTATTTCCCCTATCGCAGTTCAGCGGGCACAATGCCCGACCACTGAACCTCACGAAGGAGAAAACGATGTCCGCCGAATCCAAATGTCCGTTCCACCAAACCGCGCCCAGCGCCGGCACCACCAACCAGGACTGGTGGCCGAAGGCGATCAAGCTCGAGATGCTCAGCCAGCACTCGAATAAGTCGAACCCGATGGGTGAAGACTTCGACTACGCGAAGGAGTTCAAAACCCTCGACCTGGCCGCGGTGAAGAAAGACCTCGCCGCCTTGATGACCGATTCTCAAGACTGGTGGCCCGCCGACTTCGGCCACTACGGGCCGCTGTTCATCCGCATGGCTTGGCACAGTGCGGGCACGTACCGCATTCAGGACGGCCGCGGCGGCGGCGGTCGCGGGCAGCAACGCTTCGCACCGCTCAACAGCTGGCCGGACAACGTCAGCCTCGACAAGGCACGCCGACTGCTCTGGCCCATCAAACAGAAATACGGCCGCAAGATCAGCTGGGCTGACTTGATGATCCTCACCGGCAACGTCGCCCTTGAAACGATGGGCTTCAAGACCTTCGGCTTCGCCGGCGGCCGCGAAGACACGTGGGAACCCGATCAGGACGTCTACTGGGGCCGTGAAACCACGTGGCTCGGTTCCGACGCCCGTTACGCCGTCGGCGGCCATGGTGCCGACAAGGCCGGCGGCGTGACCGTCAGCGACGAAAACGCCAGCGATCCCACGCACAGCCGCAAGCTGGAAAACCCGCTCGCCGCCGCCAACATGGGCCTGATCTACGTCAACCCGGAAGGCCCCGACGGCAACCCCGATCCGCTCAAGGCCGCCTTCGACATCCGCGACACCTTCGGCCGCATGGCGATGAACGACGAGGAGACCGTCGCCCTGATCGCCGGCGGGCACACGTTCGGCAAGACGCACGGTGCCGCCGCGACCTCACACGTCGCCGCCGAGCCCGAAGCCGCGGGCCTGGAAAACCAAGGCTTCGGCTGGAACAACAGCTTCGGCACCGGCCGCGGTGCGACACACCATCACGAGCGGCCTGGAAGTCACCTGGACCACCACGCCGACCCAGTGGAGCAACAACTTCTTCGAAAACCTGTTCAACCATGAATGGGAACTCACCAAGAGCCCGGCCGGCGCGCACCAGTGGGTCGCCAAGGACGCCACCGCGACCATTCCTGACGCGTACGACAAGAGCAAACGCTGGCTGCCGACGATGCTGACGACCGACCTGTCGCTTCGCGTGGACCCGGCCTACGAGAAGATCTCGCGTCGCTTCCTCGCGAACCCGGACCAGTTCGCCGACGCGTTCGCCCGGGCGTGGTTCAAGCTCACGCACCGCGACATGGGCCCGCGCCCGTTACCTCGGCCCGGAAGTGCCCGCCGAAGAACTCGTCTGGCAAGACCCGCTCCCGGCCGCCAGCCACGCGCTCATCAGCGATACTGACGCCGGCGAGCTCAAGAAAACCATCCTGGCTTCCGGCCTGACCGTTTCGCAACTGGTCTCGACGGCGTGGGCGTCGGCGTCGACCTTCCGCGGCGGCGACAAGCGTGGCGGCGCGAACGGCGCTCGCATCCGCCTGGCCCCGCAAAAAGACTGGGCCGTCAATCAGCCGGCACAGCTGGCGAAGGTGCTGAAGAAGCTCGAAGAGATCGCCGCCGCCTTCAACGCCGCCCAGACCGACGGCAAGAAGGTGTCGATCGCCGACCTCATCGTCCTCGCCGGCAACGCCGCCGTCGAGCAGGCGGCCAAAGACGCGGGCGTCGCCGTCACCGTCCCCTTCACCCCCGGCCGAACCGACGCGTCGGCGGAACAGACCGACGTCGAATCGTTCGCCGTCCTCGAACCGCTCGCCGACGGGTTCCGCAACTACCTCAAGCAGAAGATCGCCATCCCGGCCGAGCACCTGCTTGTGGATAAGGCGCAACTGCTGACGCTGACCGCGCCGGAAATGACCGTCCTCGTCGGCGGCCTCCGCGTGCTCAACGCCAACGAAGGCCAATCCCAGCACGGCGTCTTCACGAAACGCACGGGCGTGCTGACGAACGACTTCTTCGTCAACCTGCTCGACATGGCGACCGCGTGGAAGCCGACCACCGCCGACAGCGGCTTGTACGAGGGCCGCGACCGCGAGACCGACGCCATCAAGTGGACGGCCACGCGTGTTGACCTCGTCTTCGGCGCCGACTCCCGCCTGCGTGCCCTGGCCGAGGTCTACGGCAGTGGCGACGGGCAGGCGAAGTTCGTCCAGGACTTCGTCGCCGCCTGGACGAAGGTCATGAACCTCGACCGCTTCGACCTGCAAGCCTGATCGGCCGAACGTCTCACAAATGCTGACCCCGCGGGCCCGCAATCGCATTGCGGGCCCGCGGATTTTCAGCCCCGCGTCGCCGCCCGAACGAGTCGACCACGGTCACGACGGCATCCGTGGGAACGGGCCGGCGGATGATTTTTGACGTCGCCTTTTCAATCCGAACGTTTCCCGCTATAGTGGTTCCCCACAACTTGGAGAGGTGGCCGAGCGGCTTAAGGCAACAGTTTGCTAAACTGTCGTACGGGGTAAACCCGTACCGGGGGTTCGAATCCCCCCTTCTCCGTTAGTCAAATCAGACCCGACCGAAACGAACAAGCTGCCCTCCGGGGTGGCTTGTGTTCGTTTGGGGTTGCCCGGGCTCGCACTGGCGGCGGTTAGTCGCCGACGACGCGGTCGACCTCGTCGAACGTCGTGTAGCCGTCGGCGACGAGGCTGTAGCCGTGCATCTTCAGGCTGGTGAAGCGGCTGGCGCTCAGCGCCGCCAGCACCTCGGCCTGATTGTTCTTGCCGATCGCGGCGCGGATGGCGTCGTCGATCACCAGCAGTTCGAACACGCCCCGCCGGCCGCTGAAGCCGGTGCCCAGGCACTTGATGCAGCCGTGCGGGCGGTAAATCTTCTGAAGATTTTCGTACTTCGGGCCCATTTCACGCAGCTGTTCGTCGGTCGGGCTGGTGGCCTGTTTGCAGAACGGGCAGAGCGTGCGGACCAGCCGTTGCGCGAGCAGCAGGTTCAAGCCGCTGGCGACCAGGAACGGCTCGATGCCGAGGTCCAGCAGGCGGAAAACGCTGCCGGTGGTGTCGCGGGCGTGGACGGTGCTGAAGACCAGGTGGCCGGTCATGGCGGCCTGCATGCTGGTCTTGGCGGTCTCGGCGTCGCGAATTTCGCCGACGAGGATCACATCCGGGTCTTGCCGCAGCGTGCTGCGCAGCAGGTTCGCGAAGGTGCTGCCCTGCTCGTTATTCACGGGCATTTGGGTGACGCCTTCGATTTGGATTTCGACCGGGTCTTCGATCGTGACGACGTTGCGTTCGCTGGCGTCGATGCTGCGGAGAATGCTGTAGAGCGTGCTGGTTTTGCCGCTGCCCGTCGGGCCGCAGACCAGCAGCATGCCGGCGTCGCGTTTGATCGCTTTTTCGATCGTGCGGAACATGCTTTCCGGGAGATTCAGGTCCCACAGGTAGCGCGGCGCGTTCGCCGAGTCGAGGCAGCGGACGACCAGTTTCTGGCCGAAAATACTCGGCGTCATGCTGACGCGGTAATCGACTTTGCGGTCGGGCACGCGGCTGACGAAGCTGCCTTCCTGCACGATGTTACGGGCGGCGATGTCGATATCGCAGAGGATTTTCACCAGCGACATGAAGCGGACGCCGAGGTCTTTTTTCATCACCGCGACGGTGACCATGCTGCCGTCGGCGCGAACGCGGCAGGTGTAGGTTTCGCCCTTGGGCTCGACGTGAATGTCGCTGGCGCGTGCGGAAACAGACGAGCAGCAGCAAACGCAGGATGGTGACGGTTTCGGCGGGGACGTCGTCTTTTTCCGTGTACTTGCCGTGGACGACTTCGCCGCGGGCGTTGATGAGCTCGATCTCGTTCATGCCGAACGGCTTATTCGGGAGCGACTCGGCCAGGCTGGCGAGCTGCCGGGCGGGGCCGGCGCCGTCGGAATCGCTGACGGTCGGCATTTCCCACTTCGGCGGCGCCGGCTGCGGGCGCTGCGGCTGGGGCGGCGCGGCGACGGCGGCCTGGGAGGACTGGGTGGCCTGGAGGTCGATCGACGCCGGCTGGCTGCCGATCATCTTCGGCTTGGCGGCGCCGCCGGGCTGGGACGAGTAGTAGCGAAACTCCTGGTGCCCGGCGCGAATCACATCGCCGTGGGTCAGCCGCACTTCGCCGGCGAGCAGTGCGTTGTTGACGCTCGTGCCGTTGCGACTGCCCAGGTCGCGGACGTAACAACCGTCGCGTCGGCGTTCGACGACGAGGTGATGGCGGGAAAGCCGTTCGTCATTGAGACTCAGCACATTGCCGACCTGCCGGCCGACGGTGACGGGTTTGTCGCGCAGCTCGACACGCCGCGGGCCTTTTTCGCTGTTGAACTCGAGGTACGCCATTTGTGTGGGTCAGAGTTTAGCCGATTCGTCCCGAACACGCACCAGACGGGCACGCAGCGGACACCGGCCATAAGTTGGAATGAACCGGTGGCGTGTTTAACTTAATGGGCCGATGAAATCGATTCTGAGGAACACGTTTTTGCTGGCCGCCCTGGTTTGCTCGGCACGGGCACGCGCCGCTGCGCCGGAAGGCATGACATGGATCGCCGGCGGCTCGTTCAAGATGGGGACGGACGACCCGCATTCCATACCGAACGAACGCCCCGCTTACGCCGCTCACGTCAACGGGTTTTGGATGGACGTCACGCCGGTCACCAATGCGCAGTTCCGCGCGTTCGTCAAAGCCTCCGGCTATCTCACGACGGCGGAGCGGCCGGTGAATTGGGACGAGTTGAAAAAGCAGCTTCCCCCGAACACGCCAAAGCCGCCGGACGAAGCGTTTCGGCCCGGTGCGCTCGTTTTTACGCCCCCGGACCATCCGGTCGATCTGCGCGACATGTCCGGCTGGTGGACGTGGACGATCGGGGCGAACTGGCAGCACCCCGGCGGGCCGGCCACGACGGTGGACGGGCAGGACGATCTGCCGGTCGTGCAGATCAGCCATGACGACGCCCGCGCCTACGCGAAGTGGGCGGGCAAGCGTCTGCCGACCGAGGCGGAATGGGAATTCGCCTCCCGCGGCAACACCACCACGCGCTTCTACTGGGGCGATGAATTCAAGCCGAACGGCAAATACATGGTGAACACGTTCACCGGAAAATTCCCCTACCGCAACACCGCCGAAGACGGCTTCACCGGCCTCGCGCCGGTCAAGGCGTTCCCGCCGAACGCGTACGGGCTGTACGGCATGGCGGGGAATGTCTGGCAGTGGACCGCCGACAACTACCGCGCCGACGCCCACGCCAAGGCGGCCGCACTCGATTGCTGCCTCGTCAATCCCGCCGGGCCGAAAGACTTTTTCGACCCCACACAGTCGATCGCCAACACGCCGACCTTCGTCACCAAAGGCGGCTCGTATTTGTGCAACCCTGACTACTGCGAAAGCTACCGCCCGACCGCTCGCCGCGGCGTACCGCCCGACACCGGCCTGCAGCACCTCGGCTTCCGCTGCGTGAAAGACGCGGCCCCGGCCGCCGCAAAATAAAGAGCGGTCACCCGCCGTTGGCGGGGTTGCCGTCGACATTGCCTTGCGTGGCGTCTTCGGGCTTTTTCGGCTCGATCTTGGGGAACAGCACCGCCGCCGTGCCGAGCTTATGCCCGGCGGGCAGTTCGGCGGTGATCAGCTGCTCGAGCGTCTTGCCGGCGATATCGACGTTCAACTGCGCCAAGCCCACGGCCGCCTTCTTCGGCAGGACGGGCAACAGCGCCACGAGCGATTTGTAGATTGCCTGCACGCAGCGATTCAGCACCGTGTCCAACTCCGCCGACTTGGCCGGGTCTTTGGCGAGGCTGAACGGGCGGGTGACATCGATAAACGCGTTCGCGGCACGGGCGAGTTCGACGGGCAGCAAGGCCGCACGTTGCAATTCTAAGTTCTCGTACGCGGTCGCGATGGCGGAAGAAATCGTCGCAAGCGACGGCGCTAAGGCGCTGTCGTCGACGGCGGCCCCGACGGCAGGCACGACGCCGTCGCGGTACTTGGCGGTCATATTCAGCGTGCGGTTCAGCAGGTTGCCGACGACATTGCCCAGTTCCGTGTACGCGTTGGCCAGCTCGGCGTCTTTCCAGTCGAGGTCATTGCCGAACGGGGCCGCCCGCAACAAGTAGAACTGAACCGCGTCGAGTGAATACGTGTCGATCTCGTGGCGCAGCTTCTGCAGGTCAATGAAATTGCCGAGCATCTTGCTCATCTTGCGGCCTTCGCTGGTCCACCAGCCGTGCGCGAAGAGCACCTTCGGCAGCGGCAGGCCGAGGCTTAGCAGCATCGCGGGCCAGTAGACGGCGTGGAACCACAGAATCTCTTTGCCGATGAAATGCACGTCGGCGGGCCAGAATTTTTTGAACTTCTCGCCGTCCGGGTAGCCAAGCGCGGTGACGTAGTTGCTCAGCGCGTCGATCCAGACGTACAGCACGTGCTCCGCGTCTTGAGGCAGCGGAATGCCCCACTTCAAGCTGCCGCGGCTGATCGACAAATCTTCGACGCCCTGCTTCAGCTTGCTGACGACTTCGTTCTTCCGCGCCTCGGGCTGCACCTTGATCTGCCCGCTTTCAATCGCGGCCAGCACCTGCGGCACGTATTTGCTGAGGCGGAAGAAATACGTCGGCTCGGAGTACCGCACCAGCGGCCGACCGCTGATGGCGCTCTTGAAGTCCTGGTCCTTCGCGGTGGTTTCGGTGACGAATTCTTCCTGGCCTTCGTCGTACCAGCCTTCGTAGCTGCCGAGGTAGATGTCGCCGTTGGCGGTGAGGCGTTTGACGAATTCCGTCGCGCCGGCCTTGTGGCGGTCGGAACTGGTGCGGATGAAATCGTCGTGCGTCACGCCGAGGTCTTGCCAGAGCGTTTCGAAGACAGCGGCGTTCTTGTCGGCGAGCGTGCGTGGCTCGATGCCGAGGTCGGCGGCGGTCTTCACCATCTTAATGCCGTGCTCGTCCGTGCCGGTGAGAAACATCGTCTCATGACCGGCCAGGCGGTGGTAGCGGGCGACAATGTCAGCGCAAACCGTCGTATAGACGTGGCCGAGGTGCGGCTCGCCATTGGGGTAATAGATCGGCGTGGTGAGGTAGAACTTCATCCGGAAACCGTTATACCGCAAAAGGCTGCGATGCGTAGAATCGAAGGATGCACGAGGTCGACCGATCCGCTTTGAATTCCGTCCTCGCCGCCATTGCCGCGCGGGCGAATCACCATGACCGCACCGGCGACTGGATGGCGGACGATCTGCGGGCGCTGGCGCACCTCGGCGCCTGCCGCTGGGCCGTGCCGAAGTCGCACGGCGGCCTGGACATTGCCGGGCCGAAGCTGCAGGAACTTTATGAACAACTCGCCGCCGCTTCGCTGGCGACGGCGCTGGTCTTCACGCAGCGGGACGCGGCCGTCGGTTTCATTGAGGCGGCCGACAACAAAACACTCCGCGACGAACTGCTGCCGAAGCTCGCCCGGAACGAAGTCTGGACGACGATCGGCATCAGCCATTTAACGACCAGCACGCACCCCGGTGCGCTCGCCGCCACGCCGACGGACGACGGCATTGAACTGCACGGCACGATCCCGTGGTCGACCGGCGCGACGGCCAGCGATTTCATCGTCGCCGCCGCCCGCGTGCCCGCCGGCGAGCCGGTCGTCTTTGTGCTGCCGACGAACGCCCCGGGCGTGAGCGTCGGCGAACCGATGCCCCTCGCCGCCCTCGCCGCCGCCCACACGAGCGCGGTGCATTGCGATCAGGTGAAGCTTGGCAAAAACATGCTGCTGACCGGCCCCGCCGCCGACGCCATGGGCGGCCGCAGCCGGAGCGTCCGCATCGGCCAGGCGTTCGCGGCGATCGGCCTGGCGACGGCGGCGCTTCGGCTCATCCGCGAGATCGACAGCGAAAGCGCACGCACCACGCACGACAGCCTGGAAACCCAACTCGCCGAGCTCCGCCACAGCGTTCACGCCGCGAACGCGCATGTCGACGCCCACGACCTCCAGACCGTGCCGATGGTCCGCAGTGAACTCAACAGCCTCGCCCTGCGCGCCACCCACGCGGCCGTCACCCTGCACAAAGGCGCGGCCCTCCGCATCGACCACCCCGCCCAACGATTGGCACGCGAAGCCCTGTTTTTACTCGTCTGGAGCAGCCCGATGAGCGTGGTCGACCGGAATTTAGAATTGCTCAGCGGGTGACGTTCTGGTCCCCTCTCCCGGTATGGCCGGGAGAGGGTTAGGGTGAGGGCCGCGAGAACGCATTGAACGTCTGAAAGGCCGAAGCGATCAAGCCGGCCTGAACGTCGAACTCTGCACTACCGACTGGCCGTTTTCGTCGCCGGCCCTCACCCTACCCTCTCCCGGCCATACCGGGAGAGGTAAAGATGCGGGCCTTTACGCCGTCATGATTCGGCTCGGTTCGTCGAACGCTTTTCGGATCGTTGCCCGTTCGTCGTTCGTCAGCGTGAACTTCATGGCCGCCGCGTTTTGGGTGGCTTGTTCGGCGTTGCTGGCGCCGACGAGGGCGGCCGTGATGCCCGGCTCGTGGATCGTCCAGTTGATGACCAGCTGCGCGAAGCTCGCCTTGTGCTTGTCGGCGATCGGCTTGAGCGTCTCCAGCGCGTCGGCCACGCGCTGGCGGTTTTCTTTGGTGAAGAACTTGTGGTTCGCGCGGTGGTCGCCGTTCTCAAAAGTGCGGTCCGGCCCGACTTTCCCGGTCAGCAGGCCGCGTTCCATGGGGGAATAGCAGATCGTCCCGATGCCGTTCTCACGGCAGAACGGCAGCACGCCCTTTTCAATCCCGCGATTGATCAAACTGTACGGCGGCTGGTTGCTGGCGACCGGGGCAACCCGTTCGCACCGTTCGAGCCATTTCACGTCGTAATTGCTCGTGCCGATCGCCCGCACCTTGCCGGCCTTCACGAGCTTGTCCATCGCCGCCCAGCTTTCTTCCGGCTCTGTCGTCAGGTCCATCCAGTGGATCTGGTAGAGGTCGATGACGTCGGTGCCGAGGCGTTTAAGGCTTTGCTCGCACTCGTATTCGATGCTGTCGGGCTTGGAATTTTTGTAAATTTTGAGTGGTTTGCCGTTTTCGACGGTGTCGAAGACTTTCGTTCCCCGCTCGGCCGGGTCGTCCCAGCGCATGCCACACTTGGTGGCGATGACGACTTTATCCCGCCGGTCTTTCACGGCCTTCCCGACGAGTTCTTCGCTGTAGCCCTGCCCGTAGACCGCGGCGGTGTCGATGGTGTTCACGCCGGCGTCGATGCTGGCATGGATGGCTTTGATCGATTCGTCGTCATCGGTCCCGCCCCACATCCAGCCGCCGATGGCCCAGGCGCCGAAGATGATCGGGGAAACAAGAACGTCAGACTTTCCGAGTTGGCGGTGAGACATAAGTCCAACGATAGGCGTGCGGTCTGTCATGAGCAATTCATCCTTTTTCAGGTGAATTGCCGATAACGCACAAGGCCGGAGTGCCGCGTTATGACTCAGCCCAGCAAAGTCGAAACGCTCGAGCGTCGCACGCTCGCCAGCGTCACGCCGCTCGCGATGCCGACGTTCAGCGTCGACGAAGGCAAACTCACGATCATCGGCACGGCCGAGGCGGACCGCGTCACCGTCCGCAGCACCGACACCGGCACGGTCGTCCGCCTGACCGACGACGGCAGCATCCGCAAACGCTTCGCCACCGGTGCCCTGACGGCCATCACGTTCAACGGCGGCACGGGCAGCGACAGCGTCAACCTTGACGCCGCCGCCCACCGCATCACACGCACCGTTCGCGTCGAACGCCGCAACGTGTTGATGAGCGACGGCGAAGTCACGCACACGTTCAGCACCGTCGCCGACGCCGGCATCGACGACATCAGCGCCACCAACTGGATGAAGCGCTTCAAAAACCAAAAGGCCGAGCTCGTCGGGGAAAATCCCAAGACCGTTCTCATCGGCGACTCCATCACCGAAAATATGCTCACCACCGGGCAGACCCAGTGGGAAACGCTCCAAAGCAAGTACGACGCCGCCAACCTCGGCTTCGCCGGCGACACCACCAGCACGCTGCTCTACCGCCTCAAGCACGGCCTGCTGAACAACATCTGGCCGAAGGTCATTTTCCTGTCGATCGGCACGAACAATGTCGCGCTCACGGACAGCGTCGCCTCCACAGTACGCGGCATCCGGCAGGTGCTGCGCACCATCCACGCAATGCGGCCGAAGGCGGAAGTCGTGCTCAGCAGCATTCTGCCTCGCAATGTCGATCG
Organism: Tepidisphaeraceae bacterium; assembly: GCA_049840775.1. GTDB lineage: Bacteria > Planctomycetota > Phycisphaerae > Tepidisphaerales > Tepidisphaeraceae > RYN-431. The sequence continues at coordinate 512,347 of JASGJJ010000005.1, read as the reverse complement.
CGATCAAAATGTGGTCGGCGCGGTGAACGCGCATCTGGACGAACTCACCGCCGCGTATGACGCCGTTTTTGCCGACGCCCGCAACGTGTTCACCCCGGCGAATACAACTACGGCGGATTTCGACGCCGCCAGCGTTCACCTGTCCTCCAGCGGCTACGCGCGGTGGACGCCGGTGATCGACCAGGCGCTTTCTGCCGCCGCCCGCCGCGCCGCATGACAAGCCGCCGCCCGCCGGCTACCGTGCGGCCTGTGCCCGAACCGTCCCTGAAATTCGTCTCCCGCGGCGGCCTGAAGCTGGAACACGCGCTGGCCACGTTCGCTATCGATGTCACCGGCCTCACCTGCGCCGACCTCGGCTGCAGCACCGGCGGCTTCACGGACTGTTTGCTCCAGTGCGGCGCCGCCAAAGTCTATGCCGTCGACACCGGCTACGGCGTGCTCGATTACCGGCTGCGCAAAGACCCGCGCGTCGTCGTCAAAGAGCGCCAGAACGCCATGCACGTCGACCTGCCGGAGAAGGTCGACTTCGTCACCATCGACGCCAGCTGGACGCGGCAGGACAAGCTCCTGCCGAACGTCGACAAGCTGCTGAAACCCGCCGGTCGCGTGGTGACGCTCGTGAAGCCGCATTACGAAACGGATCAGAAAAAACTGCGAAAAGGCATCTTGCCGGCGGAAGAAGTCGACGGCGTCGTAGCACTCGTCACCGAACGCATCGCGGCCTGCGGGTTCGTCGTCGAACACACCACGCCCAGCCCCATCCTCGGCGGGCAAGGCAATGTCGAAGTGCTGGCACTGCTGCGGCGTTTGTAGGGGAGAGGCCTGCCTCGCCCGCGATGGCCGAACAGCGTTGATCGGGCGACGCAGGCGTCGCCCCTACAAAGAATCTTTCGCCTTCGGGCTCACATAAATCATCGCCGTGTGGCCGTTCTGGTCGAACGATTCGATCGGTCGCCAGCCGTGCTGTTCGAGCAGTTCGCGGGTGACGACGTAGTCGGCACTGGAGTTGAACAGGCTATACAGCGAGTCCCAGACCAGCAGCGTGCCCGGCGGCGTTTGGACGGCGTCCGCCTTCGTCGGCTGGCCGGCGACGCGGCTGTCGTCTTTATCGACGTCCAGCCGAAGGAAAACGTGCGGCATCCAGGCGTACAGCCGCGGATAACGCTCGCGGACCGCGGGATTTTTCGCCAGCCAGTCCGTCACTTGCGTGGCCAGCCGGTCGTCGTCCTGCACGCCGAGCGGGAAACACGGGTAGCTGAGGTTCGCCGCGATGATGACAACGGCGTTCGCGGCAAACACGAGCGCCGGCCGACGCAGCTGGCAGAATTTCGTTACCCATTCCAGCCCCGCGCAGCAGACGATCGCCCAGAACGGCGCGGCCACGAGCATGTAGCGCGGCTCGCCGTTCGACGCCATTTTCCCGGTCACCCACAGCAGCGTGTGAATCGCCAGAATGCCGAGCGGGATCGCCATCACCATCGCCCGGCACCGCGCGCGATGGCTGACGAAAAACTTCGTCACCACGCCGAGTGACTGCCCGGCAAACCGCGGCAAACGCCACAGGCCGAAGACGGCGAAGCCGAAGGCGATCGGCCCGATGACGGCGGGCATCACGCGCACGAACGTCCACGCCGACCCGCTGCCATACACACTTTCCGGCGAGTACGGCCAGTTGAACTTCAGCCACTGCCACCACGGATACGCCGCCGGCCGGCCGAAGAATTGCCAGCCGAAATACGACCACGCCAGCAGGCCGAACGACAGCACCGGCAGCCAGAGAAAACGGCGGTGCAGCACGAGTGCACCGGCCGCGACCAGCAACAGCCCGAACCCTTCCGGCCGCCCCAGCGGCGCTACGGCCACGAGCGCCGCCATCACGCCGAACCATCGCCGCTGGTACGCCAAAAACGCCGCCGCCAGCAAAAACGCGAACGGCACTTCGGTCAGTTCGGAAAACGAGTGGGCAAAAAACAGCGGCTGCGTCAGCAGAAACAGCCCCGCCCAGACGGGCCGCTTCAAGCCGATGCGGCGGGCGATGGCGATGGTGATCGGCACCGTTAACAGCACGATCAGCAAACTTTCCGCGCGCGTCGCCAGCAGCCCGCCGAGCCGCGCCGGCACGCAGTACATCAGCACGCACAACGGCCGGCTCCAGACGCTCACGAAATGCTGCGGCTGCGAGATCGCGAACCGCCGCGCCATGTAATGCGTGATGCCGTCGGCCTCTAAAAAACCGTGCGACGCCACGGCCATCCACGTCGACATTGCGGCGTAAATGAAGACGGCGACGAGGAGAATCGTGCGGTCTGGCCGGCGGTTCGGATGGATCACCGCGTCATCTCGTCTTTCCGCACTTCGTGGTGCAGGCCACGTAAATCGAGCAGCAATTCTTTCCGCAGCACGTACCGCGCCGCGAGTGCGGCCAGGAAGCTGATGGCCAGCACTTCGATCGCCGAGAGGCTTGTCGCGCGTTTCACGAGGTATGCCGCCGTCACCGCGCAGGCCGACCATTCGATGAGCGAGGCGACGCAAAAATCCCGCCAAGGCCGCGGCCGGGCGAGGAATTCGCGCTGCGTCCGCACATACCGCCCGTGGAAGACGGCCGTCGTCAGGATCACCCAGCCGTACGTAAAAACGACCGCCGGCCAGACGCGCCAGTCCGCCGCCCGCAGGGCCGCGAAGTTGGCCAGTGCGATCAGCCAGGAGAAGAGGATGATCGTGCCGAATTTCAGGATCGGCGACAGCCGCGGGTAGGAAAAATCGTACAGCCGCGACAGGTGCTCGAGGTAGCGGAACTGTTCCTTCAGCGACAGCTTCGATTCCCCGGCCGTGCGGCGGGCGAAGTGGATCGGCACCTCGCGCACGCTCTTACAGCGGGCCTTGCAGAGCAGTTCGAGGGCGATCTTGTAACCCAGCGGCGTGAGGCGTTGGGCGTGCTCGAAGCTCGTCCGCCGCATCGCGAAAAACCCGCTCATCGGGTCGGCCACGCGGCCGGCGAACGGGCGGGCCAGCCACGTCGCCACGCGGCTGTTGATCCGCCGGTACCACGGCCATTCGCCTTCGATTTCCCCGCCGGCGACGTAGCGTGAGCCGATGACAAAATCCGCGCCGTCGTCGAGCGCCGCGACGAGCGACGGGATGGCTTCCGGCGGGTGTTGCAGGTCGGCGTCCATGACGACGATGGTGCGGCCGCGGGCGAAATCAAAGCCGTGCAGCACTGCCCCGCTGAGGCCGTCTTTCGGCGTGGTGCGGACGATCAACTTCAGCGGAAACCGCTCGGCCAATTTCGCACAGACGGCCGGCGTGTCGTCGCGGCTGTTGTCGTCGACGATCAATAATTCATACGCCCGCCCCGCCAGTGCGGCGGCGATCCGCTCGGCCAGGGGCGTGAGGTTCGCCGCTTCATTGAGCGCGGGAATGACGAGGCTGATCTCGGGCGTGTCCAAGACCCGCAATGTACCGGCAGGCGGCCGCGTTTTCAGCTTTCGGCGTCGATGTCCACGCTCACGCGGTTCGACCGAATCACAATCACCGACCCGGCAATGATCAGCACGCTGGCGACATAAAACGCCAGCGTCGGCACTTCGCCGAACTGGAAGACGGCAATCACGCCCGCCACCACGAACTGCCCCAGGTTCGCTACGCTCACCACCTGCCCGCGCAGGTGCTGAATGCACCAGTTCATGATCGAATGCCCGATGACCGTCGGAATGAGTCCGAGGCCGAGCAGCAGCAGGATTTCGCGTTGGTTCAATTGCGGCAACGGCGTGAGCGTGGCGAGCGCCGTCGCCCAGCACGTCACGCCGGCGATCGCATACAGCGGCACGACGTACAGCCACAAACTCCGCCCCGCCCCCATGCGTCGGCCGAGGGCGAGATAGAAGCAGAACAGCACCATGCTGACGAAGCACATCGCGTCGCCGCTGGCGTATTTCATGTCGACCGAAACGTGGCTGCTGACCAGAAGCAACACGCCGGCGATGCTCGGAATCGTGCCGATGATTTCGCCGCGGTTCACGCGTTCGCCGTTGAACAAAAACATTACGAACGGCATGACCACCGGCGCCAGGTTCACGATCAGCGTGCCATTAGCGGCCTCCGTCCAGCGGGCGCCGAGCGTCCACGTCACGAAATGCGCGACGAGCACGATCGCCCCCGGCCAGCTTTTGAGAACGATCCGTGGCGACTGTGGCGTCTTCTTCGCTTCGATCCAATACAGCGGCGACAGCGCCGCCGCCGCGATCAGCAGCCGTGCCCCCGACAGCCAGAACGGGTGCGTGTGGCTGGCCTTGAGCATCAGCACGCTCATCGCGCACGCGACCACGCCGAGTGTCAGCAGCAGGTAACTGACGAGCGGCCGAGGGCTACCCACGCAACACGACCATCGCCAACACCCCGGCCAGGAAAAACACCAAATTGCCGCCCGAAATCCAGAGCGTCCGCCACGCCAGTCGGCGTTTGCTGGTCGACGGAAACTGGCAGTAAATCGCCTCCACCACGCCAAGGCCGGCGATGGCGAAGGTGGTCAACTGCAGCGCCGCCGCCACGAGCACGAGTGCCGCGACGACGCCGAGCATTCCATCGGAAAGGCCGCGAATGGCAAGGGCCGCGACGGAAACAAGCACGAGGTTAGCCAGCGTCGACAGAAACGCCTCCGGCTCCCGCCAGGCGGACTTGCGGCGAATGGGCTTGGCGTAATCGAGCGGCGCGGCGTTCATCGCACGCCTTTCGGGAGTTCGGCGGGTTCGATGGCCAAGTCACAATTGCGTGGCGGCCTTGGGCCTGTCCAAAGATTGAACGATTGGCGATCCGCTTTACGCAGACTTAAGCCTTTTGCAGTGGTCGTAATCTCAAGTGGCGCGAAGCTGTGCTTTGGCCAAAGAAGTCCAGTCCTCACGGTCTGGCCCGGCGAAATCGGTCCGACACTCACATCACCACTTTGAAAGTGAACGACGACCCGATCAATCGGCACAGGAGTGTCATTTCGAACGGTCATGCGAAAGTGCGCAGATTCGGTCCATTGACCACCTAGGTTTAGACAAACGAATGCCGATATGACGGCCGCACCATTCGCCCCAAGAGTCCAGCCGTACCAGAATGCCGGCTTCGTTTCTTTCGGCCTTCGTGCTACAGCCCGAATCAGATTGACGAGTGCGATAACACCCAGCACGAAAGTCGCAGTTCCGCCGCCCATCAGCCACCACATGCCCATACCCGTCAGTTGCTCCCAACCAGTGAGGCGATATCCGCCAAGAATCATCAGGCCCACTATGCCTGGTACGACGGAAAGCAAAAAAACAATGCGCGCCAAAAACGTTGACATGGGTCGACGCTTTAAATTCGTGCCGGCATATTCAATGACGTTAGACGATTGCAAAGAAGAATCGCCATTGTCAGCAGTGACCGACTCTGAAGCGGCTCCCTGCCAAATGTCAGGCACAACCATCTGCGGCTTATTAGACTCACTCATCGCCCCACCCTCCCCTTTCACGGCATCGCCAGTTCCGCCTGCACCAGCACGCGGCCGTTGAATTCGTGCAGCCGTGTCGTGTATGTCCGCAGACCCTCGGCGTTCGTGCCGTCGAGGGTGCCGTCTTTTAGATTGAATCGCCAGAGGTGTCGTGGGCAGACGGCGCAGCCGTTTTTCACCCAGCCGCCGCTCATGCTGGCGCCGGCGTGGGGGCAGGCGTCGTCGAGGACGAACGGCTGCCCGTTCGAGAGGAAGACCGCCAGGCGGTAGCCGTCGATGTCGACAGGCTTGGCTTCGCCTTCGGTCAGTTCGTCCAGTGCTAACAGCGTGGTCCACGGCATTACCGGAATTCTAAAACATTGTTTCGCCCGTTGCATTGCGGCGCAGAGGCGTAACAATTTGCCGCAATCAAAGGAGGAGCCGGGTTTCGGCTCATAAATCGCACATGGCTCAAGACAAAAGTGTTTCGACCGACTCGCTGGCAATGGACGACGGCCGTCCGAAGTTCTCGGGCAAGAAGCTGCGGATCGCCTTCATCGGCTGCGGCGGCATCGCGCAGACGCACCTGCGGGCGCTCAAAGAGTTCCCGGACGTGGAAGTCGTCGCCGGCGTCGATATCAACCCGGCCCGCCTGAAAACCATGCAGGACACCTGGGGCGTCGAAAAGGTCTACAAAGACTGGAAGACGATGCTCAAGGAAGTGCAGCCGGATGCCGTCGACATCTGTACGCCCAACGGCATGCACGCGCAGCCCGCGATCGATGCGGCATTGGCGGGCTGTCACGTCATCGTCGAAAAGCCGATGGCGATGACGCCGGCCGAGTGTCAGAAGATGATCGACGCGGCCAAGAAGAAGAACGTGAAGCTCGCCGTCGGCTTCCAGTACCGCTACCACAGCAACACGCAGTTCCTGAAGCGCGCCGCCGACGCCGGGCAGTTCGGCGACATCATGTATGTCGACTGCAAAGCGCTCCGTCGCCGCGGCATCCCGAACTGGGGCGTCTTCGGCCAGAAGAAACTCCAGGGCGGCGGGCCGATGATCGACATCGGCGTGCACGTGATCGAAATGGCGCACTACGTCATGGGCAGCCCCAAGCCCGTGGCCGCCGTCGGCAACACCTGGACGCACATCGGCAACAAGGCCAGCCAGGTCGTCAGCCAGTGGCCGAACTGGGACTACAAGACCTACACCGTCGAAGACTTGGCCGTCGGGCACATTCGCTTTGAGAACGGCGCGGTGCTGCACATCGAGAGCATGTTCGCCGGCCACATCGAACAGGACGTCTGGAACTTCAAGATGACCGGCACCAAGGGCGGCGGCCAGTTCGACCCGCCCATGATCTACCGCGACGACGCCGGCACGATGATCAACAGCACGCCCGCGTACGTCGGCAACGCCAAGGACTTCCCGGTCATGTTCAGCATCAAGCTGCGCAACTGGGTCGACGCCATCACCAAGAACACCCCGCTGACCGCCCCCGGCGAAGCCGGCCTGGCGGTGCAGAAAATCCTCGACGGCGTCTACCGCTCCGCGGCCGCCGGCGGGAAGGAAGTCACGATTAAGTAAGGAAGAGCTGGCGGCCGGCGGCTGGCAGCTTCAAGACAAAAACGAATGCGTCGGCCCGCGTGATCTTCACGCGGGCCGACGGCGTTTTGAGTCACGACTCCGGGTGCCACGGTGTTGTACTCAACGCCGTGGTGGGGGCGATGATTCGAACCGGCATCTTCAGCCCCTCCACGGCGTTGAGTACAACACCGTGGCACCCCATCAGATTTTTCGCCGCCAGCCGCCCGCTCTTCAAATGATTCTCTTTTCATCCGCCCGGCCGCCGGGTCGTCCTACCGTTGAATAGGAGACCCACATGGCCAACACCACGAAATCCGCCGCCGATCTGAAGCCCGGTTCCAGTCGTGACGATGCCGCCGCCCTCAGCGGCAAGTCCGACTTCGGCGTCCCCGAGTCCGACGTCGCCGACGCACTTACACGTCGCACAACACCAAGGCCGCCGACCCGGGGAATTCGCAGCCGAACTCATTCGAACACCTCGGCAACCGCGAAAGCGGCGCCGGCGGCCGCGACACCGGCCGCGGGAGCAGCAGCGGCGGCGATATCGACACCGACCTCATCGGCCTCGGCGGAGTCGGGCAATCGACCGACGTCGATAAGCCCGTGTCGAAATCCGACAACCCGCTCGTCGGAAAAGTCGGCGGGCCGCACCCGCAGGTGAACGTCGTCGGCATCCCCGACAGCCGCACGCTCGGCACCGGTGCCGACGCCGCTTCCAACACCGACGAAGACGACGTCAACGACAGCTTCCGCGGCGAAATCAGCTCCGCCGAAGCCAGCGGACGCGACGACAAAGAAGTGTAAGAGGGTATGAGGCGTAAGGCGTGAGGGAATACGGATAGCCGTGTCTTCCCTCACGCCTTACGCCTCGTCCCCTCCTCCCCTCTTCAAGCGAAGCGCTTCAAGATGATCGTGTCGTTCTGGCCGCCGAAACCGTATTTGTTGCTCATGACGACGTCGACTTTCGCGTCGCGCGTTTTGTTCGGCACGTAGTCCAGGTCACATTCCGGGTCCGGCGTGTCCATGTTCATCGTGGGCGGCAGCTTCTGGTCGCGCAACGCCAGCACGCAGCAGATCGTCTCCATCGCGCCGGCGGCGGCGATGAGGTGGCCCATCATGCTTTTGACACTGCTGATCGGCACCTTTTTCGCGTAGTCGCCGAAGACTTGCTTGATGGCGCTGGTTTCGTTGCCGTCGTTTTCACGCGTTCCGGTGCCGTGGGCGTTGATGTAATCGACGGCAGACGGCTCGAGCTTGGCGTCGGCGAGGGCTTCCTTCATGGCGATGACCGCGCCGGTGCCTTCGGGGTGCTGGTCTGTGATGCGGAACGCGTCGGCGGTGCTGCCGTAGCCGGCCACTTCCGCCAGGATGGTCGCGCCGCGCTTCTGGGCGTGTTCGAGCGTTTCCAGGATGACGACGCCGCTGCCTTCCCCGAGAACGAAGCCGGCCCGGTTCAGTTCGAACGGCCGGCTGGCGCTGCGCGGGTTATCGTTGGCGGTGCTGAGGGCGGTGAGGCGGTTAAAGCCGGTGACGCCGAACGGGTGGATCATGGAGTGCGCGCCGCCGGTGATCATGACGTCGGCGTCGCCGCGGCGGAGGATTTCGGTCGCCTCGCCGATCGCCTGCGTGCCGGCCGCACAGGCGGTCAGGCAGTTGAGCGCGGGGCCGCGTGCGCCGGTGAGCATCGCCAGGTGTACGAGGGCGGCGTTCGGTTCCTGCTCGTATTCCTTGACCGGGTTCATGAGTTTGACCGCGGTTTCCGCCCATTTCACCGTGTCGATCTTGCCGGCCTCGGCGTTCCAGGCGGTGAGGCTGGCGGTGGTGAAGGCGTTCATGTCCAGCGACCCTTCGCCGCCTGCGAAGTAGATGCCGACGCGGTCGAAGTCCAACTCCACGCCGTCGAGCTTGGCCTTCGCCCACGCCTGGCTGGCGGCCGCGAGCGCGAACTGCGTGCTGCGGCCGGCGCCTTCGTGCCTGCTGCAATCCTTGACGTGGTCGCACATCTGGAAGGTTTTGACCTCCGAGCCGATGCGCGTCGGGAAGGTGCTGGCGTCAAAGAGCGTGGTGTTGGCGATGCCGGTCTCGCCCGCGAGCAGACGGCCCCAGACGCCGTCGATGTCCGTGCCCATCGGCGTGATCCAACCAATGCCAGTGATGACGACTCGGTGCATAACGACTCCGGCTTAGATGGCTTTGAAAACGAGGGCGGCGTTCTGCCCGCCGAGGCTGGCGACACTGGTGACGGCGACTTTCACTTCGGCGTCGCGGGCGGTCGGGCTGACGTTCAGCTTGACGCCGTCGATGACACTGGCCGTGTTCACGCTCGGGGGGATTTTGTTTTTGGCGATGCTGAGGACGGCGACGGCGGCGTCGACGCCGCAGCCGGCGGCGAGGTTGCCGGTCTGCGCTTTCGTCGCCGCGATCGGCACCGTGCCGGCCGCGTCGCCGAACGCCTTGGCGATGCCTTTCAGTTCCGCCTTGTCCGCCGCCGGGATGCCCGTGCCGTTGGGGACGAGCAGGCTGACGTCGGCGGCGGTGAGCTTGGCGTCCTTGAGGGCGTTCTCGATCGCCTTGCCGTAGCTGTGGCCGGTGGGGTCGGGGTCGGTGACGGCGTAGGCGTCCTGGCTGGCGGCGAAGCCGGCGAGCTCGGCGTAGATCGTCGCGCCGCGGGCCTTGGCGTGTTCGTATTCTTCGAGGATGAGCAGCCCGCCGCCCTCGCCGAAGACCGTGCCGGCGGCGGCGGTGTCGAAGGGTTTGACGGCTTTCGCCGCGTCGTCATTGCTCGTCGTATTCAACCGGCCGAGCAGTTGTTGGCGCATGATGCCCATCGGGTTGAGGCGAGATTCCGCCCCGCCGCAGATGGCGTAGTCGGCCTTGCCGCGCTGGATGGTGCGGAACGCTTCGCCGATCGCCAGGTGGCTGCTGGCCGCGTCGCAGGTGATCGTGTTGCTCGGCCCCATCAGGCCGTGAATGATCGTCACGTGGCACGCCAGCATGTTCGGCAGGTATTTCAGCAGCCAGAGCGGCGTGAGCTGCTGCATGCCCTCGGTGCCCCACTTGTGCAGGTCGAGTTTGCCATCGGTGCTGGCGGCGGCCATGGCGGTCGTCAGCTCGTCGAGTTCGGCGCTGATGAGTCCGGAGCCGATGTTGCAGCCGAACCGCCCGCCGTCGATTTCCGCCGGGTCGGCGTAGGCTTTGGATTTGAGCTTGGCGTCTTTGAAGGCTTCGTCGGCGGCGATGACGGCGAGCTCGATGTCGCGGGCCATCACCTTGGTGGCTTTGCGGTAGCTCTTGGGGACGAAGTCGTTGATCTTGTACGCCGGCACCTGCCCGCCGAGGCGACAGGCGAACCCGCCGGCGTCGAAGCTGGTGATGGGCGAAACGCCGACGTCGCCCGCGAGCAGGCGATCGAAAAACGCGCCGCCCCGATGCCGAGCGGACTAACAATGCCGATGCCGGTGACGACGACTCGTTTCATGGATTTTTAATTGTTGGCGACTTCAAGGCGAATGTCGAGCGACGCGTCGGACCGAGGCGTAGTGTCCGCCCCGGCGGACCTTCTTCGGCGGCCCCAATCGTTCTGAAAAACGGTCCGCCAGGGCGGACCCTACGAAGACGAACACGCGCCCGCCGGCGTCAGATGCCGTAGGTCGTGCGGCGGTAGTAATCTTTCAGCAGGTTCATGAACATTTCGTCTTCGAAGACGAAGTTGTGCTCAGGAAACTTGATGCCGCTGAAGTTCTGATCGACGTGGCTGAACATCAGCTCGATCTCGGCGACCGGCGGCGCGACCTGCGTCTGGTCCGGGCAGGTGGTCGGCACGGGCGTGTACATTTCCACGCGGCCGCTGATGCTGGCGCCGACTTCGTTGAGCTGTTCGACGGTCGCCTTGAAGATGATCGTATCGCCCGGCCGAACCAGCTGGTGGAAGACGGCTTTCCCGACCTTGGCGAGCACGACTTTTTCTTTGAAGTCGCGGGCCTCGCCGACCAGGATGCCCGCCGTCTGCGCCATGCCTTCGACGATCAGCGAATGCGGCACGATGGGGAAGTCCGGGTAGAGGTCGTGCAGGTGCTCTTCCGCCAGCGTCGCGCACTTCACCGCGGCCGCGTACTTCTTCGGTTGAAAGTCGACGAATTTATCGATCCAGATCCAGCGCATGGGGTGGGAATAGTTGATGGTGGATAGTGGATGGTTGATAGTGAAGAAACGATTCTCCAACTATCAACCATCCACTATCCACCATCCACTTTATTTCAGCTTTCCTTCGACGTAATTCGTGATCGCTTCGACGGTGAAGAGCTTGCTCATGTTGTCGACGGTCGGGTCTTTTTCGAACTCGGTGAAGTCGCTGTGGGGCATCTTCTCTTTGAGCATCGCGATGCCGCTGGCCGTCAACGTGTTGTTTTGGACGTAGTTCGGGTCGGTGGCGACGTTTTCGGGCATGAGTTCGCCCTTGGGGATCTTGATGCCGAACGCCTTTTCCAGGCGGAACATGATGTCCAGGAAGTCGATGGACTCGGCACCAAGGTCGTCCTTGATGACCGAGTCGGGCTTGACTTCGTCGTCGTCGACCCCGAGTGCGTCGACCAGAACGTCTTTCACCTTCGCGTAGATTTCTTCGTGCGTCATGATGTGATTCCTCAAATGCCGACGGTTTGCTGAATGCGCAGAACCGCCCACCGCCGCTTCGTGTTCTCGATCAGTTTGCCGTCGGTATCGGCCCACTGAGGATTCTTGTCCGCGAGGTTGAAATAAACCAGTTCCAGTCGGCCGGTGAGGGCCTGTGTGCCGTCGATCAGGCCGGTGGCCTTGAAGGTGGCGCCCTTTTCCGTGTCCTTGACCTTTTCGACTTCCAGTTGGAGCGTGTTGCCCGGTGCCACGAAGTTGCCGTACCGGAGGTTCCTGGCCTCTTTCAGCACCGCCATCGACTTGGAGAAGTCGGTGCCGATGTGCAGCAGCCAGGCGGCCGCCTGGGTCAGGGCTTCAAGCATCATCACGCCTGGGAGGACCGGAAACGAGCGAAAGTGGTCGGCCAAGTATTCCTCGGCCGAGGAGACGTTTTTGCTCGCGACGATCCGCGTTGGCGTGATCTCGTGGACTTTGTCGATCAGGAAGAACTTCACCGCTGTGCGGTTTTTATCGGTCGTAGCGCCTGTTGGCAAGCAGTCAAAATGTCACGGAACGACAGATCGGTACAAAATTTTGACGATGACGACGTAGGCGTTGTCCCATTTTTCGGGCCGCAGGAACTCCGCCGGGGCGTCGGGTTTTCCGATAAACGGCCGCATCACCCACCCCGCCTGGACGCCCACAAACGCATAAACCGTCAGCCAAATCACCAACATCCGCCGGTGCAACGGATTGCGCAAAATCAGAGGCCGATACAGCGCCCGCAACGGCCGTTGTCCGCCCAGGCTGGCGACCGCGAACATCGCCGCATTAAATAATATTGCCGGCTCGTACCGCGGCACACTCAGGTACCACAGCAGCGTCAACGGCGACAAACTCAGCAGCCCCACCGACACCGCCACCTGCCCCGCCGCCAGCGCATGCAACACGTCCTTCACGTCCCGCCCCAGCCCGAGCAATAAGTTGATGACCAGAAAACTCGGCAGCGTCAGCACGAACGTGACCGCCAGCAGCATCGGCGACTTGATTGCCGCGAACAGCACCTGCCACCCCGACTGCCCGTACAGCACGCCGAAGCTGCCCATCACCGCCCCGTACCCCATCGCCGCGAGCGCGGCGATGAAGATCAGCCGCCCGAGCGTCCCGTGCCGCACCCGGCCGCGGAGGGCGTCGGTGAGTTGTGTGTGAAATTGGCGGGCAAGATTTCGCATTCTGGTCCCCTCTCCCGGTATTGCCGGGAGAGGGTTAGGGTGAGGGCCGACGACGAACGACTTTCGGAAGTAGAAGCAAAGCTGACGCGCGGTGCGGCTTGAAGAAAGGCCCTCACCCTACCCTCTCCCGGCAATACCGGGAGAGGGAAGAATCAGTGCCCGTCATGCAAACAATTGTCATTCGTCAGTGCATCCCGAACAGCGTCCGCAACTGCATCCCGATCGACTCGAACACGCTGCCGCCGATCGGGCGGAACCAGGTGAATTCCTTGCCCGGCGACCCGATGAACGGCCGCAGCACCCACGCCATCTGCAACCCGACCAGGCCGAACACCAGCACCCAGATTTTGAACCCGCCCCAGACGCTGCCCGACGTCGGGCGGCCGTCAGGCTTCTTCAGCGGCGGCGGCAGCGCGGGCCCGCCCTCGCCCGACACTGCCGCATCCTTGGCCGCCTGAAATTCCAAATCCGCCGGTGTCGGCTCGCGGCCGGCGAGGTCCATCCGGTGCAGCGTCTGCAGCAAAAAGCCCAGCCCCAGCACGCCCGCCAAGCCGAAGACGACGACGTTCAGCAGCACCATGAACGCGTAGCTCGTGCTGCTGACGGAAAAAAACGCCACGATCGGCCCGATCGAACTCAGCACCGCCAGCGTGACCGCCAGCGAGCCGATCATCAGCCGCAGCATCGGCAAGAGCCGAAGCCGCGAGCCGAACATGGCATTAAAAACGTAGAGCGACGGGAACGTCACCACAAGTGTTGCCAAAAAGAGCGCCGGCGTTTTCACCGTGCTGGCGACGATCTGCATCGACTGCCCCGAGCCCGCCTTGGTGACCGAGAAGACGCCCATGCACGCCCCGTAGATCATGCCCAGCAGCGTCAGCACGAACGACAGGCTGCCGACGGGCAGGTCAAAGCGGTCACCGGCGAGGTTCGGCAAAGCCGTGGCTTCGCCGCGTAAAAGCTGCTCGAGTTTCCGAAACGCCGTGAACATGGTTTCTCCCGCAGATTGGTTTACGGTGTAAAGTTTTCAGACAAAAAAATATCGCGTCTCACCCCGGCACGGCCCACTTTAGTGGGCCTGTATTTCCGACCGGTGATTCTATAACAGGCCCACTGAAGTGGGCCGTGCCAGGGTTCGCGACAACAAATCAAGAGGTTTAACTCGTCGCGACGCGCAGCGAGCCGGCCCGCTGTTGTCTGGCGGCGTCTTTCACGACGCGTTCGAGTTCGCCGATGTACTCCAGGAACCGCTCGCGGCCGTCTTTGGTCATGCGGCAGCGGGTTTGCGGGCGGTTCTTCACGAAGCTTTTTTCGACTTCGATCAGCCCGTCTTCCTGCAGGATCTGGATCTGCCGGGAGAGATTGCCGTCGGTCAGGCCCACGAGCACTTTTAAGTCGCCGAAGATCAGCCCGTCCGGGTGGGCGGCCAATGACGACAGGATGCCCAGCCGCGAGGGTTCGTGGAGCAATCGCTCGAGCCCGCTGTACGAATATCGCCCGGGGGTTTTCGGATCAGCCGACATCGGCGGCCTCCTCGGATGAGAAATCGATGACCGCCCCGTTACGTTCCGTATACCGCAGCAGCCCCGCCGCCATGAACTGCCCCAGGCCGAAGACGGCCCCCATCGTCCACGGGTTGAACGCCGCCCATTCCCGCAGCGAGAGCACGAACAGACCACTCATCATGTAATAGCCCGCGATCAGCCCGCTGAACCGCGGCAGCAATCGCCGCGACGCGTGAATGCCCAGACCGAACAAAATCATCCACAACCCGGGCAACACCCAGATGACATCGTGAGCGAATTTAAAGAGCACCAACGTCAGCAACCCGCCGGCCGCCAGCGCCGGAACGAAGTGCTCCACCGCCGACCAGGTGAGGTCGCGTTGTAATGCCGACGGCGTCCGGTGCAGGCGAAATGCGACATCGATCCCGACCACGACCAGGCACAGCGCCGCCGCCCCGCACCAGAGCAGAAGGTAATCCGCTTCGCTCGCCCCGCGTGTGACATCCCATTTTACTGAGACGTGGGAAGCGACCATCGCGACGACGCCACTGAAAGCGGTCGTCGCGGCGCGGTACCCGCGGAACGACTCCGCACGGGCGACCTGCGCCGGATCAATGCGATCTGATCAAACGCATCCGACACTCGCATGGCAAAACTTTATATCGTAGAGTTCTTGGCGTCAACGAAAATCTTTTGCCGATTCGCCCCGTGGGAAGAAATCGCGCCTTGACACTCAGCCTGTGATCGCGATACTTGCCCGACTCTCGATTTCCCGGAGCATTTGTGTACGCCATCATCGACCAGAACGGTAAGCAATATAAAGTCAGCAACGGCGATCGCATCAAGATCGACACCCCGGTTGCCGAAGACACCAAGACGATCACCTTCGATCGCGTCCTGTTGGTCGGTGGCGAAGGTGCCGCCAAGATCGGCACGCCGGCCCTGGCTGGCGCAACGGTTACGGCCGAAGTCCTTGGCGCGGTCAAGGGCAAGAAGGTCATGACCCAGAAGTACGCCCGCCGCAAAGGCTTCTCGAAGAAGATCGGCCACCGCCAGCAGTACACCGAAGTGAAGATCACGGCAATCAACGCCTAAGTCTCTCACTCCGAACAGCTTAAAACAAAACAAGCCGCAGGACTTCGCGTCCTGCGGCTTGTTTTCGTCGACTCATACCCATGAAGCCTCATACCCATGAAGCCTCATACCCATGAAGCCTCATACCCATGAAGCCTCATACCCATGAAGCCTCATACCCATGAAGCCTCATACCCATGAAGCCTCATACCCATGAAGCCTCATACCCATGAAGCCGCCGGCCTCGGCCGGCGGCTTCATCGACGGGTATTTTTTGGTTTAACTCACGGCGTTCCAACGAGTTCGGCATCGATGACGAGCGATTCGCCGACGGTCATCGCCAGGTCGCTGAGCTTGATCTTGTCGCCGGGTAACTTCAGTAGTGGAGCGGCTTTATTGTTGAGTTTGTCGAGTTTCCCCTGCACCACGCCGGCCACGATTTTGCCGGCCGGGTTCGTGCCGGTGGCGTCAAGCTGACTGAAATGGACATTGAACGCGTCATCCACGTCAATTCGGCCTTTGATCCTAAAATCTGCCGGGATCAGGAGTAACCGCGCGTGAACGGTGACGTCGGCCAGCAGTGACCGCGGGTCGTCGCTATTCAAAGCCAGATCGACGGCATCGATCTGAAACGCTGCCGACTGCTTGGTCTTGATCCCCGCCGCCAGGCTTTGCCGTAACCCGTCCATGGACAATTCCAGCCGCGCATGAGCGGCCTGGCAGTTCACCAGCGACAAACCGTACGTCCCGTCGCCCGCCGGCAGAATCCCCAGGACCGCGTTGAGCGTTTCCAGCCGCATGCTGGCCGTAAAGTGCTGGTATTTCAGGGGATCGGCGATGTACTGCATGTCGTGCACGCGGAGATACGCCACCGGCTCGGCGACTTTCGGCTGGGACTTGGGGACGAAATCCGGCCGGACGGCGCTGCCGGAAATGTCGATGACCAAACGGTTTAGCCACCCCACCGCGGGGCCTTCGGCGATATCGAGCTTGATGGCGTCGGCGTTTTCCAGCCGCTCGGCGTAGCCGGCGGTGAGGGCGGCGGTCAGGTCGGACTTCGACATCGGCACCGTTTTTGTCGCCAGCGGAAATCCGCCCCCACCCCGGGAGAGGTCAATGGCGGGCTTATTCAACATCTGAACGGGCGGCGGACAAGCGGGCTCAATGGCGCACACGTCCTCAGCAGGCCGACTCTTACAACCGACCGTCAGTGGCAGGGCCACGCACGCGGCGATCATCAGCGAAGCGAGTCTCATACAACCTCGTCTCCCGGCAATCCTACGGCCGTCGGGTTGATGCCGGCCCAGAAAAACCGTAGCATTCGCCCCTCACTCATTCGGAGCTTACCACATGCGCACCAGCGATATCCGCAAAGGCCAGGCCGTCAAAATCGACGGCAAACTCTTCGTCGTCACCAACGCCGACCACAACACCCCCGGCAACCTGCGCGCCAAAGTGCAGTTCAAACTCCGTGACGTGCTCAAAGGCACGATCCTGGACAAGCGTGTCGGCGCGACCGACGACATCGAAACCGCCAACCTCGACCGTCGCAGTGTCGAATACATCTACACCGACAATGAAGGCTTGTGGCTGATGGACTTAGAAACCTACGAACAGCAGCCGATCCCGGCCGATGTCTTCGGCAGCGACGCCAAGTTCCTCAAGCCCAACACCCAGCTCCAGGCCCTCTTCCACGAAGGCAAACTGATGAGCTACGAGCTGCCTAAGACGGTCGACCACCAGATCGCCGAGACCAGCCCGGCCATCAAGGGTGCGACCGCCACCAACCAGATGAAAGACGCCACCACCGAGACCGGCCTGAACGTCAAAGTGCCGCCGTTCATCGAAATCGGTGAAGTCGTCCGGATCAATACCGAGTCGGGCGCGTACCTGTCTCGCGCCTAAGTCATTTCAGTTACGATCCATACGCCACGGCGGGAGCCGTGGATTTCTTCGACCGCGAAGAATCCACGGCTTCCGCCGTGGCGTTATTTTGTTTCAGCCCACTAAGTTCCGCCCCGCCGTCCGGCAGAGCTCGACGACGCACTGCTCGGCCAGGCTCGGCTGGCGGTCGGCGGGCAGGACGATCAGCCATTCGCGCTGCAACTTCCGGCCCGGCAAGGGTTGCCAGAGCAGCGAGCCCTGCTCGATGTCCGCCTTGGTCGCCCATTTCGCCAGCGCACTGATTCCCAGGCCGACTTTAACGAGCTCTTTGATCGCCTCAACCGACCCGAGCTCGATCGGCCGCTCAATTCGCACCCGCAGCGTCGCTAAGTGACGTTCGACTAAATCGAATGTCGCGCTCTGCTGCGCGTACATCACCCATTGCTGCCCGACCAGGTCGGCGGCACTGATCTTCGGCAGGCTGGCGAAGCGGTGCGACGGGTGGCAGACGAGGCCAAGTTCATCGCGGAAAAGGGGTTGCGTCGGCAACTTCCCCACGTGCTTCCCGCCGATGACGATGCCGAGGTCCAATTCCCCCGTCTCGATCCCCCGGCAGACCTCGGCGGAGTCGCCGGGGCGGATGTTCAACGCGTAGCCGGGGAAGCATTCCCGCAACTCACGGATCGGGTCGGGCAATAGATATTGGCAGGCAGTGACGGTCGCGCCAACGCGCAGACGGCCCTGGTTCGGGTCGGCGGCGGTCCGAACCACGCCGGCCAGGGCGTCAATCCGCTGAATGACTTCCCGCCCCGCCCGCACCAGTTCCAGACCGGCCGGCGTGACGCGGATCGTCCTGCCGTGCCGTTCCAACAGGTCCGCCTTCAGTTCCCGCTCCAGCTTCGCTACCTGATGCGACACCGCCGACTGCGTCAGGCCCAGCGCCTCGCCGGCACCGGTCACGCTCAATTTCTCAGCAACCGAAACGAACACGCGGAGGGAATGAACGTCGATCATGCATCACCCATGAATTCGATTCATGAAATAAGCTTTTACTTTCGATTGGATTTATACCACGGCCGGTCGTTAATTTCCTCCGATCGGATTCGGGTTGTCCGGATCACATGGGATAGCGGCTTCGCTTGCGAAGCCTTTGCCGTTGACTCGGATAAGACATCCAACGCCCCGCGAGCGGGGCCGCTAACGGAAAAGATGACCGTCGAAGTCGCTCAAAATCGCCTGCGGACGGCCGTGAAGGTCGGGCTCGGCTTCGTGCCGTTGATCGACGCCACGCCGCTCATTGCCACGCACGAGTTAGGCTACTTCGCGGCCGAGGGGCTGGACGTCACGCTGCACCGCGAACTCGGCTGGGCGAACGTCCGCGACAAGCTCGCCTTCGGCCGCCTCAATGCCGCCCACGCCCTGCTCGGGTTGCCGGTGAAATCCGCGATCGACGGGCACGAAACCGATGGCGTGACCAATGTCATGGCGCTCGGGCACGGCGGCGACGCGATCACCCTCTCACGGCAGCTCGTCAGCGCCGGCGTCGATTCCGCCGTAACTCTTGGCCGCTACGTTCGTCACGGCCGCCTTGAGCGTCCGCTGACGTTCGCGCATGTCTTCGATTCGTCCGTCCATCACTACCTGCTGCGTGACTGGCTGGCGTCGGGTGAGATTGATCCCGACCGCGACGTGCGCCTGTGCGTGCTGCCACCGATGCAACTGCCCGCCCACCTGGCCGCCGGTCAGATCGACGGCTATTGCGTGGGCGAGCCCTGGAACACCACCGCCGATCTCAACGGCAGCGGCCGCATCGTGGCTTTGACCGCCGACCTCGTGCCACAACACCCGGACAAGGTGCTCGCCGTCAACAATCGCTGGGCCGCCGAGAACACGGCGGCGGCGGTGGCGATGATCCGTGCGGTCATCCGCGGGAGCGCTTTCTGCAGCGACCCGGACAACATCAAGCAACTCGCCGCCTGGCTGAGCCGGCCGATCTACCTGGACGCGCCGGCGAGCACGATCGAGGCGAGCCTGAAACTGGATCGCAACTTCGTGTCGCCTCGCGCGGCACCGCATTTGCGGCCGCGGGACTGGCGTATGCGTTCTTTCGAACGCAACCTTCCCGAGCCGCACGCAAGCCGCGTGGCTCGTGACGCAGATGCAGCGGTGGTCCCACGTTGATCGCTCGATCGATCCGTGGGCGGTGGCCGCCCGGGCGGTCGACTCTGCCGCGTATCGCGCCGCGGCTTCGTCTCTGGAACTTGCCTGCCCTGAATCCGACACCCCGCCCATGCCGATCGGCAACGGGCGGTGGTTCGGCCCGTCTTCCACTTCTGCCGAAAGGACGACCGTATGACCCCTGAAAAGCCGATGATTTCCCGCCGATTCGCATTGAAAGCCGTCGCCGGTGCCGCCGCCGCAGGTGCCCTCACCGGCATGCCCGGCCTGGGCCGCCTGCAGGGCGGCCGCCTACGCCCAGGAAGGCCCGGAAGTGACGGATCTGAACTTCGGCATCATCGCGCTGACCGACTGCTCGCCGATCGTCATCGCTCACGAAAAAGGCCTGTTCAAGAAATACGGCATCAACAGCAAAGTCACCAAGGGCGCCAGCTGGGCGGCCATCCGCGACAGCCTGGCGAACGGGCAGATCCAGGCGACGCACATGCTCCTCGGCATGCCGCTGGCGAGCACGATGGGCCTGGGCGGGCAACCGAAAAAGCCGATGGTCATCCCCTGGCTGATGAACCGCAACGGCCAGTGCATCAGCGTGAAGAACGCCTTCAAGGGCAAAGTCACCGCCGACCCGAAGACGCTCAAGCCTTTCGCCGACGAAGCCAAGGCGGCCGGCAAGCCGCTGACGTTCGCCATGACTTTCCCGCCCGGCACGCACGCCATGTGGACGCGCTACTGGCTCGGCGCGGGCGGCATTCATCCGGACAAAGACATCAGCCTCACCGTCGTCCCGCCCGCACAGATGGTCGCCAACATGAAGGTCGGCAAAATGGACGGCTTCTGCGTCGGCGAGCCCTGGAACGCCAAGACCATCTCCGACGGCATCGGCTACACGGCCACCACCACGCAGGAAATCTGGCGCGACCACCCCGAAAAGGTTTGCGCGTTCACCGGCGAATTCGCGGAAAAGAACCCGAAAACGGTCAAAGCCGTCCTCAAAGCGCTCGACGAAGCGAGTGTCTGGCTCGACGACATGAACAATCGGCCGGAGCAGTGCGACATCGTCAGCCGTGCGACCTACATCAATTGCCCGCCGAAGCTCATCCTCGGCCGCCTGCAGGGCCACTACGACTACGGTGACGGCCGCAAGATCGAAGACCCGAACTACATGATCTTCAGCCAGCGCAACTGCAACTACCCGCAAGCCAAGTACGCCAAGTGGTTCCTCAGCCAGTTCCAGCGTTGGGGCATGAACGACAGCCCGATCGACTACAACGGCGTCGCCAAGCAGGTCATGCACCCGACCTCTACGAAGAAGCCATGAAAGAAATCGGCTACGCCCACGGCGGCGCTGACGACAAACCCGAAACCCTGTTCGACGGCAAAGTCTTCGACCCCGCCAAGGCCGAGGAGTATGCCAAGTCGTTTGACATCAACGCGATCAAGGCCTGAAGGGATTAACGATGAAATTCGTGATCAACAACGTCCTCCTGCCGATGGTCGGCATTATCGGCGCGCTGGTCCTCTGGACCGTCGTCAGCCGACTCACCGTGAATGCCGACACCGGCGTCGCCGACCTGCCTTCGCCCTGGCAGACATGGGAAGGCAGCAAGCTCTACATCATGGAGCCGTTCGCCAAACGCGGCGAACTCGACCAAGGCGTCGGCGCGTTCCTCATGCTCTCGCTCGGCCTCGTGATCAAGGGCTACGCCCTTGCCCTGATCGTCGGCACGCCGATCGGCTTCCTGCTGGGCACCAGTAAGACGTTCGCCCGGATGTTCGACCCGATCATCCAGATCCTTCGGCCGGTGTCGCCGCTCGCGTGGTTGCCGCTGGGTTACCTGATCTTCATCGCGGTGCAGCGTCACGCCACAGGAATTGACGTGCCGGAATGGGCCGCCCTGTTTACTATCGCCGTCTGCGCGATGTGGCCGACCGTGCTGAACACGGCCGTCGGCGTCAAAGCAATCCCGCAGGACTACCACAACGTCGCCAAGGTGCTCCGCCTGAACCCGCTGCAACGGCTGTTCAAGATCGACCTGCCCGCCACGCTTCCATACATGTTCACCGGTTACCGCCTGAGCCTCGGCATCGCGTGGCTGGTGATCGTCGCCGCCGAAATGCTCACCGGCCGCCCGGGCATCGGCGGATTCCTGTGGCAGGAATACAACGCGGGCATCAGCGAACACATCATCCTGTCCATTCTCGTGATCGGCGTCGTCGGGTTCATCCTCGACCGCCTGATGAACGTCGTCGAAAAGAACATCACCCACGTGCTCGGCTTCCCGGCCCTCGTCCGCCGCCTGATCGCCAAACGCGGTGCCAAGACCGCCCTGCAACCGGAGGTCGCGCATGTCGCTGCTTGAGTTGAAGAACGTTACCAAAGGGTACGGCAAAGGCGCGGGCCGCGCCGACGTACTGCGGGACGTCTCCCTCAGTGTCGAAGACGGTGAATTCGTCGCCATCGTCGGATATAGCGGCACGGGCAAGACGACGCTCATCAGCCTCATCGCCGGCCTCATCGCACCCGACGCCGGCCAGGTGATGGCGATGGGCAAGCCCGTCACCGCCCCCGGCCCGGAACGCGGCGTGGTCTTCCAGAACTATTCGCTCCTGCCCTGGCTCAGCGTCTACGACAACGTCCACCTGGCGGTCGCCCAGGTCTTCACCAAAGAGTCGGCCGACCGGCAGCACGAGCGGACGATGAACGCCATCGCGAAGGTCAACCTCACGCCCGCCGTCAACAAAAAGCCGAGCGAACTCTCCGGCGGTATGCGGCAGCGCGTGAGCGTCGCCCGCGCCCTGGCGATGAACCCGCGGGTGCTCTTGCTCGACGAGCCGCTGAGCGCCCTCGACGCCCTCACCCGCGCCCAGATCCAGGACGAAATCGTCCGCATCTGGAAGAGCAGGCGCAAGACCGTCGTGCTGATCACGAACGACGTCGACGAGGGCATTCTGATGGCCGACCGGATCATCCCGCTTTCGGTCGGGCCGGGGGCCAACCTCGGGCCATCATTTGATGTCGATATTCCCCGCCCGCGTGACCGCCGCGCCATCCAGCACGACCCGAAGTTCCGCCACCTCAAGGCGCAGGTCGTCGAATGGCTGCTCGGCCCGGGCCGTCGCAAACAAGCCGTTGTTCCCGTGGCCGCACCCAAGGAGGTCGCATGAGCCAGTACCTTGAAATCTGGGACTTGAATAAGACCTACGACACGCCGAAAGGCCCGGCCGTCATCGTGCGGGACTTCACCCTCTCGCTCAAGCAAGGCGAATTCGTCGCCATCATCGGCCACAGCGGGTGCGGCAAGAGCACCGTGCTCTCCATCGTCGCCGGCCTGACCAAGAAAACGTCCGGCTCGATGACGCTGGCGAACAAGGAACTCATCGGCGCCGGCCCGGATCGCGGCGTCGTCTTCCAGGCGCCGTGCCTGTTGCCCTGGCTCACCGCGCTCGGCAACGTGATGCTCGGCGTCGACCAGGTCGCCACCGACAAAACCCGCGAACAACGCGAAGCCGTCGCCAAGCATTACCTCACCGTCGTCGGCCTCGGCCACGCGATGCACAAGTACCCGGCAGAACTCTCCGGCGGCATGCGTCAACGCGTCGGCATCGCCCGTGCGTTCGCACTGAATCCCAAAATGCTACTCCTCGATGAGCCGTTCGGCATGCTCAACGCGCTCACGAAATTCGAACTCCAGCAAGTCCTCATCGACCTCTGGAGCGAAGACCAGAAGACCGCCCTAATGGTGACGCACGACGTCGACGAAGCCATCTTCCTCGCCGACCGCGTCGTCATGATGACCAGCGGCCCCGCCGCCACGATCGGCGAAATCGTCGACATCCCGTTCCCTCGGCCGCGCAACCGCGCAGCACTGCTTGAAGACCCGCAATTCTACGAAATTCGCGAACGCCTGATCGCGTTCCTCGAAAGCCAAGACCACCGAAAGCCCCAAGCCGAAACGCTGCCGGCCGCCGAAACGGAACTGGCCGACGCCATCGAAACCGAAGAAGTCGCAACGGTCTGATCGAATCGACTCGTAACGTTCGGAGTGACGCCATCATGAGTGACTTCACCAACGAGCAGAAGCAGTATCTCGCCGGCTTCGCGGTCGGCAGCGGGCTCACCGCCGCCCTGCCGCGCAGCACCTTCGCCGCCACGCTCGGCCTGAGCGCCGCGGAGATGCCCAACGGCGGCCGCGCCCCGCACGGCGACGGCTCGCCCGTCGCCGCCGAGCAGATCTGCTACGACGCCCAGGCCGCCACCCAAGCCGCCGGCAAAAAGCTGACGAATGAAGAGGCCGCCAAGCGCAAGCGTTTCCCTCTCGACCAGTGGGACGACATCAAGGCCCACGCCGCTCGCAACGAGCCGCCCAAGGGCACCGACGTCCTGGCGTTCAAATACTTCGGCATCTTCTGGGTCGCGCCGGCCCAGACGAGCTACATGGCCCGCCTGCGGTTCGCCGGCGGCATCCTGCCGAGCTACCAACTCCGCGGCTTGGCCGACCTCGCCGACAGCCTGGGCGGCGGCTTCACCGACGTCACCACCCGCGCCAATCTGCAAATCCGCGAGATCAAGCCGAGCGACACGGTGAACTTCCTCGAAGCCATCACCGACCTCGGTGTCATCGCCCGCGGCAGCGGCGCCGACAACATTCGCAACGTCACCGCCAGCGCCCTGGCCGGCATTGATCCGGACGAACTCTACGACACGCGGCAACTCGCCCGCGACATGCACCACACCATCCTCAACCACCGCGAGCTCTACGGCCTGCCGCGGAAATTCAACATCAGCTTCGACGGCGGCGGCCGCATCGCGGCGCTCGAAGACACCAACGACATCGGCTTCACGGCCTGTAAAATCAACGGCGAAATTCAATTCCGCCTCGCCCTCGGCGGCATCACCGGCCACAAAGACTTCGCCCGCGACACCGGCGTCTCTTTCAAGCCCGAAGACTGCGTGCCCGCCGCCGTCGCCATCGTCAAAGCCTTCATCCAGCACGGCGACCGCACCGACCGGAAAAAAGCCCGGCTCAAATACGTCCTCGACCGAATGGGCTTCGACGGCTTCCTCACCGAGTGCGAAAAACAGCACGGAAAACCCTTCCCGCGTGTGCCGCTCGACCAGGTCGAAAGCCGCCCGCCCGTACTCCAAAAGCACGGCCACGTCGGCGTGCATGAGCAGATGCAGCCGGGCAAAAGCTACGTCGGCGTCGTGCTGCCTGTCGCGCGGATGAAGAGCGATCAGATGCGCGCCATCGCCGATCTGGCCGAGCGTTACGGCAGCCGGCACGTGCGGCTGACCGTCTGGCAGAATCTCATCCTGCCGGACATCGCCACCGAAAACGTGCCGGCCGTCGTCGCCGAAATCGAACGCATCGGCTTGGCCGTCGACACCAGCAGCGTCCGCGCCGGCCTCGTCGCCTGCACCGGCAACGCCGGCTGCAAGTTCGCCAACGCCAACACCAAAAAACACGCCCTCATGGCCGCCGATTATCTCGAGCAGCAGCTGCCCGAGCTCGACACGCCGGTGAACATCCACTTCACCGGCTGCCCGAACAGCTGCGCCCAGCACTTCATCGGCGACATCGGCATGCTCGGCACGAAAGTCAGCGTCGGCGACGACATGGTCGAAGGCTATCACCTGTTCATCGGCGGCGGCTACGGCCCCGACCAGGCGATCGGCCGCGAGTTGAAACGCAACGTCGTCGCCGACGACGTGCCGCAGGTCATCGAAAATTTGCTCCGCGGCTACCTCGCCGAACGTAAAGCATCGGCCGAGTCTTTCAACGATTTCGTACGCCGGCACACGATCGAACACCTGCAGAAATTGTGCGAAGCGATCGCCGTGTAGGGGCGACGCCTGCGTCGCCCGCCGCGGGCCAATGAACGTTCCCGGGCGACGCAAGCGTCGCCCCTACGGAAGAAAACAATGTCCGTTCCTTTTCTCCCAGAATCCGCCCCATTTTCGCCCGAGCAACGGGCTTGGCTCAACGGCTTCTTCGCCGGCATCGCGGGCAACGCCGCGCCGATGAACGGCAACGCCCTGCCCGTCGCCGCCGGCCCGGCCGCCTTGCCCGCTCCGGTCGAGGAAGAAGACTTCCCCTGGCACGATTCCGCCCTGCCCCTCGACGAACGCATGACCCTGGCCGCCGGTAAAAAACCGGAGCGGCAGCTTATGGCGGCGATGGCGCAGCTCGACTGCGGCTCGTGCGGCTACGTCTGCCAGACCTACGCCGAAGCCATCGCCACCGGCACCGACAAAGATCTCACCAAGTGCTCGCCCGGCGGCAAAGAAACGGCGACCAAGCTCAAAGAACTCTACGTCACCCTGAACATCGCCGCCGGCCCCGCCGCGCCCGCGGCCACACCCGTCGCCGCCAATCCCGCCGCGGCCGGCAATGACGCCACGCGTGATAACCCGTGGCCCGCCCCGCTGATCACCAGCCGCCGCCTCAGCGCGTCGGATTCTGCCAAGGAAGTCCGCCATGTCGAATTCAACCTGAAAGGTTCGTCGGTGAATTACAAAGCCGGCGACGCCCTCGGCGTCTGGCCGGAAAACTGTCTCGAAGACGTCTCGGCGATCATCGAACGCCTCGGCGGCACCGGTGCGGAAGAGTGCCACACCATCGACGGACGCGACACGTCACTGTTCGAAGCGCTCCGCCGCGAGCGTGTGATCACCAAGCCGACCGAATCGCTGATCGAACTGCTCATCGGCTGCGCGACCGACGCCGGCGACCGCGAAAAACTCCAGGCCTGGCTCGTTGCCGAGCACGGCGAACCGCTGTCGAACATCGACGTGCTCGACGTCTTGATGCAGGTGCCGTCCGCCAAGCCGAAGATGAACGATTTCGTCGGCACACTCAGCAAACTCCAGCCGCGGCTGTACTCGATTTCGTCTTCGCCGAACGCGCACCCGAATCAGGTTCACCTGACCGTCGGCGCGGTCCGCTGGACCGGCAAACACGGCCGCACGCTGCGGGGCGTCTGCTCGACCTACCTGGCCGACCGCGTGCGGCCGGGCGAGCGCGGTCCGCGTCTTCGGCCACGTCAGCAAAAGCTTCGGCCTGCCCGCCAGTGGCGATGTGCCGATCATCATGGTCGGGCCGGGCACGGGCATCGCGCCGTTCCGCGCGTTCCTGCACGACCGCCGCGCCGCCGGCGCGAAGGGCCGCAACTGGCTGTTCTTCGGCGACCAACGCCAGAACCGCGACTTCCTCTATCGCGACGAACTCGGCTCGTTCACCAACGACAAATTCCTCTCCCGCCTCAACCTGGCCTTCAGCCGCGACCAGGCCGAGAAAATTTACGTGCAGCACCGTATGCAAGAAAACGGCGCGGAAATGTGGCAATGGCTGCAGGACGGCGCCACTTCTACGTCTGCGGTGACGCCCAACGCATGGCCAAGGACGTCGACGACACGCTGAAAAAAGTCGTCGCCGAGCACGGCGGTATGAGCGACGACGACGCGAAAACGTACGTCAGCAAGATGAGCAAAGACGGCCGCTACCAACGCGACGTCTACTGATCCCAATCATGACCACGGCCTTGCCGACAATCTCGCTTCCGACGGTCAACGCACCTGTCACCGTGCGCACACACTGCCCGTACTGCGCCTTTCAGTGCGGCATGCTCGTCACGCCGGAAACCGACGGCCTGCAAATCAAGGCCGACCCTGATTTCCCCGTTAACCGCGGCCAGATGTGCATCAAGGGCTTCAACAGCGGCCACCTGCTCAAGACGCCGGACCGCATCCTCAAACCGCTCAAACGCAATGCCAGCGGCGGGTTTGACGAAATCGATTGGGATGCCGCCCTCACTGAAATTACCGGCCGCATCAAAGACCTCCAGAAAAAGCACGGCCGCGACGCCATCGCCCTGTTCGGCAGCGGCGCAGCTGCACGAACGAGAAAGCGTATCTTCTCGGCAAGTTCGCCCGCGTCGCCCTCCGCACCGCGAACATCGACTACAACGGCCGGTATTGCATGGCATCGGCGGCGGCGGGCGCGAACCGGTCGTTCGGCGTCGACCGCGGCATGCCGTTCCCCGTCGCCGACATTGCCGAAACCGGCGCCTGCCTGCTCTGGGGCAGCAACCTCGCCGACACGCTGCCGCCGATCATGCAGTACTTCCACGAGTTAAAAGCTCGCGGCGGCAAGCTGATCGTTGCCGACCCGCGCCTCACCGAAACCGCCCGCCAGGCCGACGTTCATCTGCAACTCACGCCCGGCACCGATCTGATGCTGGCGAACGGCCTACTTTATATCGCGATCGAAGAAGACCTCATCGACGCGAAATACATCGCCGACCGCACGAACGACTGGCCGGCCGTGCAGGCCGTCGCGAATCGGTATCACCCGGCATTCGTAGAGCGTGTCACCGGCGTGTCCGTGGAACAGATGCGCGAGGTCGTTCGCCTGCTCGCCGCCGGGCCGAGCATGATCCTCAGCGGACGCGGGCCCGAACAGCAGAGCAAAGGCAGCGACAGCGTCACCGCCTTCATCAACCTCATGCTCGCCCTGGGCAAAGTCGGCAAGCCGTACAGCGGCTACGGCACACTCACCGGCCAGGGCAACGGCCAGGGCGGCCGCGAGCACGGGCAGAAGGCCGACCAACTGCCCGGCTACCGCCTCATCGAAAACCCGACCGATCGCCAGCACATGGCCGCGTTCTGGGGCGTCGCCGAAAACGATCTGCCCCGCAAAGGAAAAAGTGCCGTCGAACTCATCGACGCCTGCGGCAGCGGCGTCCACGCCATGCTCGTCTTCGGCAGCAACCTGGTCGTCGGGTCGCCGAATTCGAATCAGGTCATCGAGCGTCTTAAAAACCTCGGCCTGTTGGTCGTGGTGGACGCCTACCTCAGCGAAACCGCCGAGCTTGCCGATTTCGTTCTGCCGACGCTGCAGTTCGCCGAGGAAGACGGCACGATGACCAACCTCGAAGGCCGCGTCATTCGCCGGCGAAAGATCACCGATGCCCCGGCCGGCCCGCGCGGCGACATCGACATCCTGTGCGACCTGGCCGAGCGATTGGGCGACGCGGAGCGATTCACGTTCGATTCGACCGAAGCGGTGTTCGACGAGTTCCGCCGCGCTACTTCAGGCGGCCGCGCCGATTACAGCGGCATCACGTATGACAAGATCGACGCCAACGACGGCATCGCCTGGCCGTGCCCGAGCGAAAGCCACCCCGGCACGCCGCGCCTGTTCGCCGACCGCTTCTGGCACGCCGACGGCCGGGCGAAATTCGTCGCCGTCGAGCACCGCCCCGCCGGCGAAACGCCCGACGACGATTACCCGCTCTTTTTCATCACCGGCCGCTACCGCGAGCATTACAACAGTGGCACACAGACCCGCCGCGTGGCACCGCTGACGAACGCCAAGCCGAGGCCGCGCGTGCAGCTTCACCCGCGACTGGCCGAGCGAATCGGTGTTGGTGACGGCCAGCAACTCGTCGTCGAAAGTCGTCGCGGGCAGTTCACCTGTGAAGTTACGATCACGCCGGACATTCGTGACGACACGATCTTCGCCCCGTTCCACTGGGGCGGCCGCGAGGCGGCGAATCTGTTGACCAACCCTGCGCTCGACCCGCTCAGCCGCATGCCCGAATTCAAGCTCTGCGCCGTCCGCGCCAAACCGCTGGACGTCGTGTAGGGGCGACGCCTGCGTCGCCCGCAGGCCGTGCGTAACGTTCCGGGCGACGCAGGCGTCGCCCCTACGAAGAAGGACAGACGATGCCTAAAAAACACCTCGCGATCATCGGCCATGGCATGGCCGGCAGCCGGCTGCTGGACGAGTTGCTCACCCGCCACGCCACGAATCGTTACACGATCACGATCTACGGCGAAGAGCCCGGCCACGCGTACAACCGCATCCTGCTCAGCAAGGTGCTGGCCGGTGGTGAAGTCGATTCCATCCGCCTGCGCGCCGACGGCTGGCACGGCGGCGACGAAGTGAAGGTCGTCCCGAATCTCCGCGTCGACAAGCTCGACACTGCCCACCGCACCCTGCACCTGAGCGACGGCCAGAACGTGCCGTATGACGTCGCCATTCTTGCCACCGGCAGCACGCCGTTCATTCCGCCGATCAATGGCACGAAGCTCGACGACGGCAAACCGAAGCCGGGCGTGTTCGCCTACCGCACGCTCGACGACGTGCTGCAGATGCGCAGCAAAAGCCGCCCCGGCGACGCGGCTGTCGTGCTCGGCGGCGGGTTGCTCGGCCTCGAAGCCGCCAAGGCGCTCGTCGATATCGGGCTGCATGTCACCGTCGTCCACCTCGCACCGGTGTTAATGGACACACAACTCGACGAACACGGCGGCCGCATGCTGCAGCGGCTGATCGAACAGACCGGTATCTTCGTCCGCTGCGGCAGAACTATTTCCGAAGTCGTCGGCGAACATCAGGTCCGCGGCGTGAAGCTCGACGACGGCACCTTCCTCGCCGCCGACATGGTCGTGATGGCGTGCGGCATTCGCCCGCGCGTTGATGTCGCCAAGGCCAGTAACATTCCGGTTAACCGCGCCGTGCTCGTGAACGACACGCTCGCCACCCACGTGCCCGGCGTTTACGCCGTCGGCGAATGCGCCGAACACCGCGGGCAAATCTACGGCATCGTCACGCCGATCTGGGAACAGTGCTCAACCCTGGCCGACGTGCTTTGCGGCAACGGGAAAAACGCCCGTTACAAAGGCAGCAAACTTTACACACGATTGAAAGTTGCCGGCATTGAGGTCGCGTCGATGGGGCTAACCAAGCCGCAACTGGCGACGGACCGCACTGTGCAGGTGATCGAGGACGAAAACCACGTCTACCGAAAGCTGATCATCCGCGAAGGCAAGCTTGTCGGCGCGCACATGGTCGGCGACACCGCCGCCGCGGGCCGGCTGATCCAGATCTTCGACCGCGGCGACCCGATGCCCGCCAATCCGCTTGAAGCACTTTGCGCCTTTTCCGCCGGTGGCGGCTGCGGCCCGGCGAGCCGGCAGGTGTGCAACTGCAATAACGTCAGCGAGGCCGACATCGTGGCCGCCATCGAGGCCGGCGACAACACCGTCGAAGCCGTCGGCCGCACCACGCGTGCCGGCACGGGGTGTGGGTCGTGCAAGTCGCAGATCGTCAGCCTGATCAACCGCTGCACACCGGCCGCCGTCTGATGATCATTCGAATTCGAATGAATCGTCGGTCTTCTGCAGGTAGGTGAAAAAGCACATCTGCTCGACGCCGTCGCGCACGCCGCGGAGCAGAAATAGCTTGTAGAACCAGGCGAGTTCGCTTTCCTTCGGTTGGTCTGACTGCGGCGCCGACGATCGGCCGACGAGTTTGCTGGCGTCGATGCCCATGACGTGTTCGCACAAAAACGCGATGTTCATTTCATCGGCCGTTTGCGTCGACATGACAAAGACATGATGCTGACGAATGGCGTCGCGGAAATAGCGGTCGGCCATTTTTACTTCAAGCTTTTCGAGCTCAGCGAGATACTGTTCGGTTTCCGGCGTCAGCTTCCACGAATCCTGCCGCTCTTCATCAACGAGCGCGCTGAGTGACGCATCGAAGTGCGCCTGCAGGCGTTCGTAGAATGCCTGCACTTCGTCGCCGGCGATCCAGCGGGCAATCATCACTTCGCCCGGGCGGCGGTAGACGTGATAGTCGTTGGTGGAAAGCGTGTTGTCAGCGAAAAAGTTCAGGACTTTGGCCGCTTCTTCGACCGCCTCGGGTGGCAGGATCGGCACGCCGTCCGCGGGGCGGAGTTTGTCCAGCCGCGCCATGCCGCGCTGCACTTGCCGGGCGAGTTCGGCGTCGAAGTTCGGGAGGATCGACGCGTCCGTCTTTCGCGTCCCTTCAAACACCGCGGCGATTTCGGCGTAGTAGCGAATTTCGTTCGCCTTCTCGCGGGCGCGGGCGGCAAAGTCTTTGATTTCTTCGGTGGGTCGTTCGTCGGGTTCGTCTTCGCTCATACGTCTGCCTTGGTGGAAGCGACGCAGGATATCCGAATCCGCCGGCGCGGCTACCAGCGGGCCCACTCCAGCGCTTTGGTGACGGCCGCCACGCGGTTGGTGACGTCGAGTTTTCCGTAGACGTGTTCGAGATGTTTTTGCACGGTGCGTTCGCTGATATCGAGGATGACGGCGGTTTCCGCCCGGCTTTTCCCTTCGACGCACCAGTACAGCACTTCGGCCTCGCGGGCGGTCAGGCCCATGGTCATGAGCGTTTCCGCCGAGGCGATGCGTGCCGCCCGGCTGAGAACGATGACGAACCGTCGCGGCTGTTCGTCCCGAATCAGCCGCACTGCCAACCGGCCGTCGGGACCGCCGATCAGCAGTGGCACCGGCTGCTCGGGCTCACTTGATTGCTGCTCCAGTGCGGTGATTTGCTTGCGACTCCATGCCGCGAGCGTTTGCGGTAACGCGCTCGCGGCGAGCGTTTCGTCGGGCAGAAACTCCTGAACGAATCGCACCGCCGCCGGCGACGCCAGGACGACGCGGCCGTCCGCGGCGATGACGATTTGCCCGCGATCCAGCCGGTCCATCAGCAATTCCAGCCGCGTGGAGTTGGCACGCAGTTCACTCACCAGTGCGGCGTTTTCGTACGCCTGCAGCAGGTGCGGCCGCAGCAGATCGAGCGCACGGCGGTCTCGCTCGGTGAAATCCCTCTTTTCACGGTTCTGTGAAATACCGGCCACCATCGTGCTGCGTGTCGGCAGGTTGGTGACGATCTGGTAACGAAGGTTCAATGGCCCGAAAAATTCGCGATAGATGTCCGTATCTTCAAAGGCGGCCTGGCTGATGAAGTCGGTCACCTTGTGCGGACGGTCATACGGATTGGCCCGGAAGTGTGAGATCAACGGGTGCTGATGGATGTAGCGTTCCCAGATCGGCAACGCTGCAAAAATCGGCGGGCCTGCGACTTCAGGCATCACGATGCCGACCGCGCGGCCTCGCGTCGGGTCGATTTCGTTGTAGGCCGTCACATCGCAATCGACCAAACGCTGCGCGACACCGATTGCGATCAGCGGCAAAGCGTCGAGATCCAGATGCGCGTACAACTCACGCAGCGATTCCTGCAAAACATCCGCAACTGATCGCTGAGCCATCGCTATCCCCCATACTCCATTCGGAGCGACGACAGGTTAACGCAAATTAATCCAAGATGACTACGCCGTTTGGCGTATTTCGATATTTCGACCGCGCCGATAGCTTCCCCGTGCATTTCGAGAGTGGGACAACAGGGAGTTGAAAATGCGACGTTCGTCAGCAGTTTTAGCGGCGGTGGCCGCGACAGCGGTCGGGAATCACGTGTGCGCGACAACCGCGCAGGCCCAGGCCGTCGCCATTTATGCGACCGAGTACATCGGCCCCGATGGCGGCGACTGGAGCAACGCCGCGAACTGGCTGAACCCGGCCGACAATACGCACGTCGGCCCCGGCCCGACGGCTAATGTCACCATCGCCAACGGCAATAAGCCCGTTTACAACGGCGGCGGACAGGTGCTCACGCTCAACATTCAGTCCGGCCTGACACTCAACAGCGCGAATATCGAAATCCTCGGCTATTCGGCCGGCCCCGGATCGAACTTCATCCCCGGCGGCCTCATCACGCTGAACGGCGCGTCCGGCTTCAAATTCGACGCCGCCGACACCGCCGAAAAGCCCGTCTACTTCAACGCCGGCGCGACCATCGTCGGCACGAGCGACAGCGTCCAGATCATCGGCAATATCCGCAACACCAACAGCACCTTCCGCGGCGGCGGCCACTTCGGGCAGTACCCGTATTGGGTGCAAAACGGCGGCACGTTCAACGCCGATACCGCCGGCCTCACGATGGCGTTCAACCCCGGCCTGCTGCCGAACGCCGTTTATCTCCCGCTCGGCGGTGGCGGCGGCGTCTATTCCGGCCTGAGCAATGTCGGCGGCACCATCACGGCGACCAACGGCGGCCGTGTGCTGCTCGGCGGCGGTGGCGGCGGATTCGATAACTCGGGCGGCACCCTCAGCGCGATCGGCGCCGGCTCGGTTATTTCCCTCGCCAATAATGCGGTCCTCAGCGGTGGCACGCTCAATTGCGCCGACGGCGGCACCTTCCGGGTCGACACCGCGCAAACCGGCTATGTCGACGCCGTCTTCAACGCCAGCACGCGGATGCTCGTCGCCGACCAGGGGCAACTGCTGATCGCCCCTTATAACTTCACCAATAACGGCGTCATCACCGTCGGCACGTCGACAACCACCGCACTGACGATCCTTCAGTGCGCCACCGGTTACGGTTACGGCCCGAGCCAGACTTACAACGGCACAGGCACGGTGGTGCTCGCCTCCGATTTCGCCGAAATCGCCTGCGCGGGCGGCACGCTCACCAATGGTGCCGGCCACACCATTCGCGGCTTCGGAAAAATCCAGAACGGCGGGTACTCGTTCACCAACGACGGCACACTCATTGCCGATCAGGCCGGCAAACAGCTCGGCACACTTCGCCTAGTCAACAACGGCTCTATCCAGGCGATCAACGGCGGCATTTTCGCCCGCAATGGCTACGACACCGACCAGACCGGCGGCGGCAGCATGACCGCCACCGGCGCGGGCTCGGAAATCCGCCTCGTTTCCGGCAATGTCGTCACCGGCGGAACACTCAACGGCCTCAGCGGCGGCATCGTTCGCATCGGCGACCCCACCACCGCTGGCGCTGATGCGCCGGGCATCCAGTCGCTCACACTCAACGGCACCGCCCGCGTTTCGCCCGGCAAGCAACTCCGCATCGGCGGAAGCGTCATCAATAACGCCAGCATCACGCTCGAGCCCAATCGCTCCGGTCAAAATACGACCAGCGTCGCCTTGGCCAGCAACGCCGTGCTCGCCGGCACGGGCGAAATCGTGCTGACCGACGACGGCGTCGGCTCCAGCCGCGTCTCGACCGCCGACTACAACTACGGCCCCAACACCCAACTCGCCGGCCACACCATTCGCGGGGCCGGCAATATGACGACTTTCGATTTCGACAACCAGGGCACCATTCGCGCCGACACCGCCGGCAAAACGCTCAGTGTCGCCGGGGCGTCCAACACCGTCATCAGCCTCGTCAATAACGGCCTCTTCGAAGCCACCAACGGCGGCACGCTGCAACTGTACGGCAAATACACGAACGGCACCGGCACCGTCCGCGCCAACGGCGGCACGGTCTACGGCTCAACGCTGCCGACCAATTTCAGCGGCACCACCCTCACCGGCGGCACCTGGGACGCCCGCGCCAGCACCATCCGAATCGACGGCATGACCGTCGTCACCAACAACGCAGCCCTCATCCTCGACGGCGCAGCCGCCAAATTCGCCAGCGACGCCGCCGGCACGAATGCCCTGGCGACACTCGCCGCAAACCCCGGCAGCCTCACGCTCCGCAATGGCGCGAACCTGTCCACCGGCCCGCTGACGAACCCCGGCGTCATCACCGTTGGCGCGGGCAGCGCACTCACCGTCGCCGGCACTCTGACCAACACCGGCACACTCGCCGGCGCTGGCACCATCACGGCCACGAGTGTCAACGCAGGCGGCACGCTCGCGCCCGGCGCTTCGCCCGGCACGCTCACCATCGACGGCAATCTCGCCGTCGCAAACGGTTCGGCCTACGACTGGGAAGTCAGTTCGTCCGCCAACGATTTAATCGACGTCAACGGCACGCTCACGTTCGGTGCGACCGCGATTCTCAATGTTTCGCTGTACGGATCGACCGAACCCTCGCCCGGCGATTATGCCCTGTTCACCTTCGACGGCAGCACGCCGATGCTGCCCGCCTGGACCATCAACCTGCCGGACGGCTGGGCGAGCGGAGGCGTCCACGCCAGCGGGCAGACGATCTATCTCACACTCACCGGCACGCCCGAACCGGCGTCGCTGGGCCTGCTCGCCTTCGCCGGCGCGGCACTGCTCGGCCGCCGCCGGAGTTCACTGTCGGCCGTGTGACTGAGTTCGTAACAACGCTTGGGGGCGGCCGCAGTCGAGCGATCGGCTGCGGCCTTTTTCGTTGGTAGCACGCGACGGCAAGCGGCGGCGAGTCGTTACACTCCGGCCATGCGTATCGAACCGATCGGCGACGCCGCCATCGCCATCACGCCCGCCCCGTCGGAATTCAGAACTCCGCCGGCCGCGTTCGCGGACGCGTTGCGGCGCACCGCGCATGTCGCAGTCGTCGATATTCTGCCGGCATTCGACACGGTCACCGTCACGTACGACCCGACCGCATTTCGGCCGGGCGAATCGCCGATCGAACTGCTGACGAACTGGGTCCGCCGAACGACGACAGACACTCCAGAGACGCAGCAGACCCCCGCGCCGCCGCTCGAATTTCCCGTCCGATACGGCGGCCTTGCCGGGCCCGATTTGGCCGACGTCGCCGTGACGCTCGGCATGTCGGTGGACGCGATCATTTCGCAACACTTAACGGCGATTTACACCGTGGCGGCCGTCGGTTTTCTGCCCGGCTTTGCTTACCTCGACGGCCTGCCGGCCGCTCTTCATGTGCCGCGGCGCAGCACGCCGCGCACGCGCGTGCCGGCCGGCTCGGTCGCGATCGGCGGGCCGTACACGGGCGTTTATCCGGTCGAGTCGCCGGGCGGCTGGCACCTCATCGGCCGCACGACGGCGACACTGTTTGACCCGCGCGACCCGGCCGCAATGCGTTTTCGTGTCGGTGATCGTGTTCGGTTCGTCATTGAGGGCGGGCGATGATCGTCGTCGAATCGCCCGGCCTGCTGACGACCGTCCAAGACCTCGGCCGCCCGATGCTGCGCGCCAACGGCCTGCCGCCCGGCGGTGCGGCCGACACGTTGTCGCTCCGCATCGCCAATCTCATCGTCGGCAATCCTGAAAACGCGGCGGCACTCGAATGCGCACTCGTCGGCCCGATGCTCCGCTTCAAACGCGCCGCCGTCGTTGCCGTCTGCGGCGCTCGCGTCGCGGGCATCGCGAGCAACTCCCTGCTTCGCGTGCCTGCCGGCGGGCGTCTGTCGCTCGGCCGAATCGAACGCGGCGTGTATGCGTACGTCGCCGTGGCGGGCGGCATAGACGTGCCCGAAGTGCTCGGCAGCCGAGCCACCGATGTTCGCCTCGGCTTCGGTGGCCACCACGGCCGCAAGCTCGCCAAGGGCGACACACTTCCCGTCGGTGTAAAACGTGCCACGCCGGCTTTCGGATTGACAGTATCCGCCGGCAGCGTCTTTGAGGACGTTCCCGTGATTCGCATTGTCGATGGTCGCGATTCCGCGCGTGTAGCCGACGACTGGACGAAGCGGGCGTACGCCGTGTCGTCGAAATCCGACCGCGTCGGCATTCGCCTGGACGGGGAAGCGCTCGCGATCACGAGCGAAGCCGCCGCACAGTCGTCGGCCGTTTTTCCGGGGACGATTCAACTCCCCGGCGACGGCCGCCCGATCATCCTGGCGGCCGACGCGCAAACCCTCGGCGGCTATCCGCAGATCGGCCATGTGATTCGCGCCGATTTACCGCGGCTCGTCCAAATTTGCCCCGGCAGTGCCGTGCGATTCGGGCGCGTATCGCTTGAAGAAGCACACGCCGCGTTGCGCCGGCAGGAAAAGGAATTGGCCCTATTGCGAACGGGCATTCGATTGAGGACAGAAGCACATGCCGGTGATTGATCTGAACTGTGACCTCGGCGAAGGCTTTTCCGCTGACGCCGCGTTGATGCCGCTCGTCAGCAGCGTCAATATCGCCTGCGGCGGCCACGCCGGCGATGACGAAACGATGCGCGCCGCCGTCGCCCTGGCGAAGCAAAACGGCGTCAACATCGGCGCCCATCCCGGCTACGAAGACCGCGAAAATTTCGGCCGCGTATTTTTCAATAGGCCGCTCACTGAAGTCGTTGATTCAATCGCAAGCCAAATCCGATGCCTGGTCGACATCGCCGCAGAACAAGGCTTGCGACTCACTCATGTGAAGCCACACGGCGCGCTCTACCACGCCGCCGGAAGCGACGCCTTGCTGGCCCGGCGAATGTGCGAAGTCGTTCGAAACATTGACCCGAAACTGGCGATCGTCTGCCCCGCCATCGGCCTGCTCGGCGAGGCCGCCCGGCAACTGAAACTTCGCGTGATCGGGGAAGGGTTCGTCGATCGCCGCTACCGATCGGACGGCACACTCGTCCCGCGATCGCACGCGGCCGCCACCCTCCACGACCCCGACGAAGCCGCCGAGCAGGCGATCGGCATTATCTTGAACGCCCGCGTCACGCCCATCGACGGCCCGCCGATTCGGCTCGAGGCGCAGACGCTGTGCGTCCACGGTGACGGTGATCAAGCCCTGGCGACGCTGACGGCGTTGTGCGAACGCCTCCGCGATCGGAACATCACCGTCCAACCGTTTGGCCGCGATTAACAGGTTAGTCAGACGGCAGTCGATGCGTTCGGCAGCGGCGCGAACTTGCCGTGCGGATCCCAGCGTTTGACGAGGTCATCGAATGCGGCCTTCATCGGGTATTTCGTTTCGGCGGTTTCGCCGATCGTCGACACCTTGCCCCAGTGCGGCCGCGGGTCGAAGGGTTTGAGCGCCGCTTCGATTTTTTTCGCTACCGCCAGCACGCCGGCCGGGTCTTTACGCCAGGTGAAATGGAAACCGACACTCGGCCGGCGGTAGAACGGGCTCATCCACAATTCGTCGGCGGCGACAAGGCGAATTTCGCTCACCTGAATCACCGGCCGAATGTCATCGCGGAGTTTACTGATCGCTTCGACACCGGCCGCAAAATGCTCGCGGGCGATGAAGAATTCGCTCTGAATTTCATTGCCACTGCTGGGCGTGTGTTCGAGCTTAAAGTGCGTGAGGCGAAGATACGCCGGGCCGGCAACGCCGCCCTGCTCCGTCGAGGCGGCCGGGTCATAGCAACTGAAGCCGGGCGCGCCGGGAACGTTTTCGATCGGATGCACCGGCCCTGTCGCCGGCGTGCCGCCGAGCGTCGTCAGATCCAATGACGGCTGATCCGCAACGGCTTTGAGCCAGACCTGATCGAACGCCTCCGTCTGCCAGGTCGTGAAGAGGCTGACGCTGTAAACGCTCGCGGCGATGTCGTTGACGTGCTGCACGTACGCCGCCATCGGCACACGGCGGATGACGGTCTGCTTCATTTCGAATGTCGGCACACAATCGAGCACCAGCCGCGTGACGATACCGAGCCGGCCGAGATGGACGACGCAGCCGGCGAAGTCGGCGTTGCCGCGTTTGACCGTTTTCAGACTGCCGTCGGCGGTGACGAAATCCATTTCCGCCACGTGCGTGGAGAGGCAGCCGAGCGTTTCGCCGCTGCCGTGCGTGGCCGTGGCGCAGGCGCCGGCGATCGTCACGTGCGGCAGCGAGGCGAGGTTCGGCAGCGCCAGACCGGCGGTGTGCAGCACCGGGTTCAGTTGCCCGTACGTGATGCCGCCTTCGACCGTCACCTGCCGCCGGCTGACATCGACGGCCAGCACCTTGTCGAGGTTCAGCGTCGAAATCTGCACGCCCGGCGTGTCGGCGATGGCGTTAAAGCAGTGCCGCGTGCCGAGCGCCTTTACGCGCGATTCCTTTTTAACAATCGTCGTGAGTTCATCGACCGACCGCGGTGCATCCACGCGTGCGGCGGTGTACGTGTAGTTGCCGGACCAGTTCTGCATACGAAGACGGTACGCCATGCGACGCCGCCGCGGCAAGCGGGTAACATGCCCGCCTCGGATGCTCGTCTGGCTTTACTATCTCCTGCTGCTGCTGATCCACGTCACCGGCTGGTCGCTGAACCTGCTCGGCCTGCCGGGGTTGTGGCTGATCGTGCTCGGGCACATTGTTTACGCCTGGGCGACCGGGTTCGATCATTACACCGGCTGGTCGGCGATCATCTGGCTGTTCGTTCTCGCCCTGGCCGCCGAAATCATTGAATTCGTCGCCGGTGCGGCGGGCAGCAAATCCGCGGGCGGTTCCAAGCGCGGCATGGCCGGGGCGATCATCGGCGGATTCGCGGGCGGAATTCTCGCGACGGCGCTCATCCCGATCCCGATCGTCGGCACCGTCATCGGCGCTGTGGCCGGCAGTTTTTTCGGCGCGGCGGGCGTGGAAAAACTCGTTCACCCCGACAGCCGCCGGGCCCTCCGCATCGGCTACGGCGCGGCGAAAGGCCGGTTCCTGGGCATCGTCGTCAAAGGCGGCATCGGGCTGGTGATGGCGGTCGTCAGCCTCGCCACCGCGTTGCCGATCGGATCGCCGCCGCCGGTCATTCCGACGACCAATCCCGGCACGCAGCCCGCGCTGCCGACCTCCTTGCCCGCGATGTTGCCATGAAGTCTTCCAATGCCTCGACGCCGGCCGTTCTTGCTGGTGTTTCCGTTTATTTGATGTGGGGATTCGTCGCCGAATACTTCCAGGCGATCATCGACCGCGGCGTGCCCGCCACCGTTTTGCTGGCGCACCGCGTCGTCTGGTCGACCGCATTCTGCGCGGTTCTCGTGCTCGCCACGCGTGACACGGCCCGGCTGAAGGAGATGGTCAGCAACCGGAATCGGCTCACCCGTTTAGCCCTGTGCGCGGTGTTGATCGCTATCAATTGGCTGTCCTTTATTTACGCCATTCAGACGCACCAGCGTACCGACGCCGCGCTCGGCTATTTCATTAATCCGCTGATGACCGTCGCGATGGGCGTTCTGATTCTTGGCGAGCGGCTGAGCGTTGTGAAATGGGTTTGTGTTGCACTGGCGGCAATCGGTGTGACGATGATCGTCTCGCAGAGCGGCGGCCGCCTGCCGTGGATCGCGTTAACCATCTCGCTCAGCTTCGCATTCTACGGCCTGGTGCGGAAACGCATCAGTGTGCAACCGGTGCTCGGCCTGACAGTGGAAACCGCCATCCTCTTCCCGGCCGCCATCGTATATCTCGTCTGGGCACAAGTTACGAACCCGATTCACGTTTCTCTCGGCACGTACGGTCTGCTGGCGCTCGCCGGCGTGGTGACCGCCATTCCACTGCTGCTGTTCGGCTACGCGGCACGCCATCTCACACTCGGCACGATGGGCTTCCTGCAATACATCGGCCCGACGTGCCAATTGCTCATGGCCGTGCTCGTGCGACACGAGCCGATCCGCAACCGCCTCGGCGGTTTTGTGCTGATCTGGATCGCGCTGGCCGTCTTCAGTCTGAGTGCCGTCCGCTGGCGTCGCATTGATGCCGCCGCCGAGGCGGGGATGTAGCGCCTATCATTGAGCCTGCCATGAGTCTGGAAATCACGCCCGCCGAAGTCGACATCGTTCCGCCGCACGAGTGCAAGCCGCTTGCGGAATGGAAGCTATACGTCATGGCGGCCGCTTGCGGCACGTCGGCGGCGAACATCTACTACAACTCGCCGCTGCTGGACGAATTCTCCCGTTACTTCCACGTCACCGAATCGCAGGCCGGCCTCATCGCGACGGCGGCGCAAGTCGGGTACGGCGTCGGGCTTTTATTCTTCGTGCCGCTCGGCGATCTACTCGAACGCCGCAAAATCGTGCTGGCACTCACGTATGCCTGCATGGCGCTACTGGTGGCGACGGCGCGAGCGCCGAATCTCACGATACTCATCGTCCTGCAAGGCCTCGTTGGAATTGCGGCGATGAGCGCGCAGCTGCTGATCCCGCTGGCCGTCGATCTCACGCCCGCCGAAAAACGCGGGCACACGGTCGGCCTGCTGCTGGCCGGGCTGCTTTGCGGGCTGCTCATGGTGCGCGTGGCGGCGGGCTTCATCGGCGATTACCTCGGGTGGTGCGCGATGTTCGGCATCGCGGCGGGCATCATGCTGACGACCGGCATTGTCTTACAATTCTCCCTGCCGCATCGCCGCCCGAGCCAGGCCATGAGCTACGGCCGCCTCATGCAGTCGCTGCTGCACCTCGTGCGCGATCAACCGGTGCTCCGCCGCAGTTCGATCATCAGCGGCCTGTCATTCGGCGCGTTTATGATCTTCTGGACGGCACTCAGCTTCCTGATGCGCGAACACTTCCACCGCGGCGCGACCGAAAGCGGCTTGTTCGGCATCGTCGGGTTGGCGGTGCGCTGGCGGCACCGATCGCGGGGAAACTGTCCGACCGCCGCGGGCCGGCATTCACCATCACCGTCGCGATGATCCTCACCACCGCCAGTTTCGCCATGATGGCGGGCTGGGTGAGCATCCTCGGGCTGATCGTCGGCGTGCTGCTGATGGACCTCGGCGTGCAGAGCGTGCAGGTCGCCGCCCAAAGCCGCGTGATGGCGCTCGTGCCCGACGCCCGCAGCCGGCTCAACACCGTTTACATGGTCGCCCGATTCGTCGGCGGCGCACTCGGCAGTGCCGTCGGCGCTACCGCCTATTCCCACGGCGGCTGGCGCGCCACTTGCGCCGCGGCCGTCGTCGCGCTGGTGATCGGCCTGGTTATCCATCTCACCGAGCCGCGAAAAGTGGCATAATTTCCTGTTTTTTCACCGACAAACCGTTACCAGTACGATAGAACGAGAGTTGGCAGGCCGGTGATTCAGGCCGAGCCGGTTTGATCTGCTGCGCGTTTAGGAAACGCCCAGTAGATCAACGATTCAAAGTGCTCAAAGAAGAAAGAAAGAAAGAAAGAAAGAAAGAAAGGAGGTGGAAAATGATCGTCACCATGTCACATCTTTCGCATTCTTTCTTGGGCTTCTTCGAGATCTTCACGGCTTTGCGTTCTTTGCGTTTCCTCGAGCCCAACAAGGTTAACACTGGCCATAAGTCACATGGCAAGCAGGGCAATTCACGGCGCAATTGGCACCCCCATTTTTTCCGCCTAACCGATGGCCGGCCTTGCATTTCTGTGGCGCTTGCGCGATTGTAAATACGCAGAACAAACGGACAGACTTTTTTTCGACTTAGGCCGATTCACCGGGGGACGACGTGACGCAATCCATTTCAATCGCGTGCCTGCTGATCGCCGTATTTTTTCTCACCCACATCACGGCAGCGGCAATGACGGCTGACATCGAGTACGCCCGCGTCGGCGACACAAAACTGCTGCTCGACGCCCACGTCCCTGACGGCGACGGCCCGTTTCCTGTCGCGATTTTTGTCCACGGCGGCGGCTGGGGCAGCGGCGACAAACACGCCGACACCGACGCCCCCGCCTTCACCGCCCTCGCCAAAGCGAACCTCGTCGTCTTCTCGATCAATTACCGCCTGGCCCCTGCCAATAAATGGCCGGCGTGCTTCGATGACGTGAAGGCCGCCGTCCGCTGGGCGAAGGCGCACGCCGCCGGCTACAAGGGTGACCCGGGCCGCATCGCCCTCGTCGGCTATTCCGCCGGCGGGCAGCTCGCCCTGCTCGCCGCGCTTACGGCGGACGAGGCCACACGCGTGCAAGCCGTCGCCGCGCTCGCCCCGCCGACGGATTTCGAACTCGACCTCGCCCAACGCGGCGGCGTGAGCAAAGGCCTGCGTGACCTCCTCGGCCGCGACACGCCCGACGTCACCGACGACGCCCTCCGCCAACTCCGCGACATCGGCCCCGTCCACCACATCCACGCCGGCCAGCCGCCCGTGCTCATCCTCCACGGCACGGCCGACAAAAGCGTCCCCTTCCCCGGCACGCTCGCGTTCCAAAAAGCCTACACCGCCGCCGGCAACACGTGCGAAGTCGTCCCGCTGAACAACGCACCGCACCGGCTGACGGAATGGAGCAAGTTCTCACCGGACTTCGGACAGACTCTGGCGAAGTGGGTGAATCAGCAATTGAAGTCGCCGACAACGCAGAAAGGAACGTGATGAGGCCTCACTTCACTTCATAGAGTTTCACCGGCCGCTTCTCTTTGGCCGAGCGTTCGATGGCTTCCATCACGCGCTGCGTTTGGTACGCATCCGCAAAATCGGGAAGTGGAATTTCGGGTTGCTCGCCACCAAGAACACGGAGGACGTCCGCCGCCATGTTCACGAAGGCGTGCTCGTAACCCAGCGGGTGCGCGGTCGGCCAGTAGGCGTTCTGGTACGGGTGCGTGCCGGGGACGCTGGCCTGGATCTTCTGCCAGCCGCGGCTGAGGTCGGGCTGAGTAGCGTCGTAGAAGTAAAGGTTGTTGAGGTCTTCGAAATCGAAACGGAGGCTCCCTTTTTCGCCGTTGATCTCAACCCCGTTACGGTTCTCCCGCCCGGTGGCGAAGCGCGTGGCTTCGAGGCGGAAGAGCCCGCCGCCCTTCATGCGGCCGATGGCGAGGACGGCATCGTCAACCGTCACTTTCCCCTTCTTCCCTTCCGCCTTCACGCCGCTGGCGATGCCGCTTTCGCCTTGCGGGATGACGCGTTCTTTGATGAAGGTTTCCGTGATCGCGCCGCTGATTTCGGCAAGCTCATCGCCGGTGATGAAGCGGGCCATGTCGATGACGTGGGCCCCGAGATCGCCCAAACTGCCGCTGCCGGCCTGGGCTTTATCGAACCGCCAGACGAGTGGGATGTCCGGCGAACCCGCCCAGCCTTGCCTGTAAAACGCATTGACATGATAGATTCGGCCAAGCACGCCCTGCCGCGCCAGCTTGTACGCCGTCGCGACGGCAGGCACGCGGCGGTAGTTGTACCAAACGAAAGTCTTAGACTTCTTCGCCTTCTTCGCCGCCTCGGCCATGATGCGGGCATCTTCCAGCGTCGCCGCCAGCGGCTT
This sequence comes from Tepidisphaeraceae bacterium, assembly GCA_049840775.1. Taxonomy (GTDB): domain Bacteria; phylum Planctomycetota; class Phycisphaerae; order Tepidisphaerales; family Tepidisphaeraceae; genus RYN-431. Next base: position 468,199 of record JASGJJ010000005.1, on the reverse strand, counting down.
CTCGCAGGCGACGTGCTTGCCCGCCGCCAGCGCGGCCAGCACGAAGTCACGGTGCTTGTTGTTCGGCGTCGTGACATCGACGAGATCAATCTCGGGATTCGTCACGGCAGCCTTCCAGTCCGTCGTCGCGTGCGCCCAGCCCCACTTGGCGGCGAACGCGTCAAGGCTCTTTTGATCGTGCGCGACGATTGTGTGCAGTGTCGGCAGCACCGGCAGATCAAAGAAGCGGGCCGAGGCCTGGTAAGCGTTGCTGTGCGCCTTCCCCATGAACTTCTGGCCGATGAGCGTGATGTTGATCGAGCGAGCCATGCCGAAATCCTCCGTGTTAATCGTAACCGTCGAATGACTTTGATAGAAATTCGTGCCGTGCAACGAGCAGAACGAATCAGCCACCGATGGGTCACGGATGAACACCGATCAAAAAGGGAAGCGAAAAGACTGCACTCCACGCCTTTCGACGTGAACGTTCACGTTCAAGCCTCAGGCCGTTCTCGGTTCTTCATCGGTGTTCATCCGTGCCCCATCAGTGGCTAAACTTCTTTCCGACTCATGCGAATCCTCATCGCCCCCGACAAGTTCAAAGGTTCACTCACCGCCCGACAGGCCGCCGAGGCGATGGCGGCCGGCGTGCGCGACGCCCTACCGAGCGCAAAGATCGACCTCTGCCCGCTCGCCGACGGCGGCGAAGGGACGCTCGACACCATTGTCACCGCCGCGAACGGCCGCACCGATTTCCACGACGTCTGCGGCCCCCTGCCCGGCATGCGGGTCAACGCCCCGCTCGGCTGGATCGACCACGGCAAGACGGCGATCGTGGAACTCGCCGCCGCGTCAGGCCTGCAGCTCGTCCCCTTCGAACGCCGCGACCCGACACGCACCACCACCTTCGGCACGGGCGAGCTCATCTCCATCGCCGTGCGGCAAGGGGCCAAGCGCGTGATCGTCGGCATCGGTGGCAGCGCGACCTGCGACGGCGGCCTTGGCATCGCGCAAGCCTGCGGCGCGGCGATCCGCCTGCGCAGCGGCAAAACCTACTCGTCGGCCGATCGAAAAATCACCGGCGCCGACCTCGGCAAAGTGATCAGCATCGCCCGCCGCGACGGAACACCGACCGAATCGCCGCGCGGCATTTTGCGGTTCGCGGGCGTCGAAATTGTCGTAGCCGCGGACGTGGGCAACCCGCTCTTCGGGCCCGACGGCGCGGCCCACATCTTCGCGCCGCAGAAAGCGCGTCCGCCGCCCAGGTGAAGCAACTCGACGACGACCTGCGTCAATTCGCCGAGCGGATGAACGTCAACGATATCGCCGAGTCGCCCGCCGCCGGCGCGGGCGGCGGCGCGGCGTTCGGGCTGATGGCGTTCTTCGGCGCGTCGGCCGTCAGCGGCGCGAGCGTGATCTTCGACGAACTCAACCTCACCAAGCGACTCGCCAACGTCGACCTCTGCCTCACCGGCGAAGGCCGATTCGATCTGCAATCGCTCGGCGGCAAAGCGCCCGATCGCCGTCGCACACGCCTGCCGCGACGCCGGCGTGCCGTGCGTGGTGCTGGCCGGCTCGCTCGGCGACGGCTACGAACGTGCCTACAGCGAGGGCGTGACCGCAGCGATGTCGATCCTGACCCGCCCGATGGCGATGGTCGACGCGCAAGAACACGCCGCGGCCCTGCTTCGGACCGCGGCGCGGGACATCGTTCGATTGCGTTCCGAGGCAGGCAACCCACGGCGGAAACGCTCTTCGTAGGGTCGAGGCCTGCCTCGCCCGTCGGCCGCATATCACGCCCCGGGCGACGCAGGCGTCGCCCCTACAAAACTTACTGCTCGACCAACTCGCCTTCAGCAACCTCATGCCCTTGGCTGAACACAAAATCCTGCTTGGCGTCGTCGACGTCCACATGAATGGTGTCGCCTTCGCCGAAGTCGCCGTGCAGCAGTTTGCTGGCGAGCGGGTTTTCGATCCGCTGTTGGATCACCCGCTTGAGCGGGCGAGCGCCGAACTGCGGGTCGTAGCCTTCGTCGCCGAGCAGTTTCACCGCGGCGGGCGTGAGCCGAATCGTCATACCGCGGTCGGCCAGGCGCTTCCGCAGATGCGCCAGTTGCACGTCGACGATCCGCGTCAGCTGATCGCGGCCGAGCGGGTGGAAGACGATCGTCTCGTCGATCCGGTTCAGGAACTCCGGCCGGAAGTGGTCACGCAGTTGCGCTTTCACAACGGCTTCGATTTCCCAGTCCGGAGCGCCTTTCGCCGACAGCTCCATGATCTGCGGGCTGCCGATGTTGCTGGTCATCACGATGACGGTGTTCTTGAAATCCACTGTGCGACCTTGGCCATCCGTCAGGCGGCCATCGTCGAGCACCTGCAGCAGTACGTTGAAGACGTCGCGGTGGGCCTTCTCGATTTCGTCGAACAGGATCACGCTGTACGGCTTCCGGCGAACAGCTTCGGTCAGCCGGCCGCCCTCTTCGTAGCCGACGTAGCCGGGCGGTGCGCCGATGAGGCGGGCGACGCTGTGCTGCTCCATGAACTCGCTCATGTCGATGCGGACCATGCTCGTCTCGTCATCGAACAGGAACTCGGCCAGCGCCTTGGTCAGCTCCGTCTTGCCGACACCCGTCGGCCCGAGGAACAGGAAGCTGCCGATCGGCCGGTTCGGGTCGCCGAGGCCGGCGCGGTTGCGACGCACCGCGTCACTGACGGCCCGCACGGCGTCGGTCTGGCCGATGACACGCAGGCCGAGGCGGTCTTCCATTTTCAGCAGCTTGTCGCGTTCGGTTTCCAACATGCGAGACACGGGCACGCCGGTCCAACGCGCGACGACCTCGGCGATCTCGTCGGCGTCCACCTGCTGCTTCAACAGCCGCGGGCCGGCGGCCTTCTGCTCTTTGGGCTGGGCGTCGAGTTGGTCGAGCTGCTGTTTCAGTTTCGACAACAGCTTCTCTTCGGCAGCGACTTCGTTCAGCTCTTTGTCGGCCACGCGCCGCCCTTCCCGCATCGCGGCCACAATCGCGGCCTCGCGGCGCTCGTAGGCTTCGCGACGACTGGTGTACGTCGTGCGCAGCGTGTTCACGTCGCCGAGGCCGCTCTTTTCAAGCTCCCATTGGCGGTTGAGTTCCTGCAACTCTTTCTGCACATCGGCCAGCTCGTGCTGGATCTGCTCGTACCGCTTCACGGCATCGGGCTCTTTCTCGTCCTTGAGCTGTGCCTGCACGAACTCCAACTGCGCCTGCCGACGGAACAGCCGATCGATTTCTTCCGGCACGCTCTGGTTTTCCAGTGCCAACCGCGACGACGCTTCGTCGATCAGGTCGATCGCCTTGTCCGGCAGGAAGCGGTCCTGAATGTAGCGATCGCTCAACGTCGCGGCCGCGACGAGCGCGCTGTCCGTGATGCGGACGCCGTGGTGCGTTTCGTACCGCGGCTTCAGGCCACGCAGGATGGCGATGGTGTCGTCCACGCTCGGCTCGCCGACCTGCACAGGCTGGAAGCGGCGCTCGAGGGCGGCGTCTTTTTCGATGTACTTGCGGTACTCGTCCAGCGTCGTCGCGCCGATGCAGCGGAGTTCGCCGTGCGCCAGGGCGGGCTTGATCAGCTGCCCGGCGTCCATCGCGCCTTCGGTCTTGCCCGCGCCGACGATCGTGTGCAGCTCGTCGATGAACAGGATCACCCTGCCGTCGCTCTGCTGCACTTCTTTGACGACCGCTTTCAGGCGGTCTTCGAACTCGCCGCGGTACTTCGCGCCGGCGATCAGCGCGCCCATGTCGAGCGCGATCACCCGCTTGTTCTGCAGCACGGTCGGCACGTCGCCCTTGAAGATGCGGACGGCCAATCCTTCCACGATCGCCGTCTTACCGACGCCCGGCTCGCCGATCAGCACGGGGTTGTTCTTCGTCCGCCGGCTCAGCACCTGCATCGTGCGGCGAATCTCCTCGTCGCGGCCGATGACGGGGTCGATCTTCCCCTGCTCCGCCAGCTTCACGAGGTCTTTGCCGTACTTCTCGAGGGCCTGGTATTTGTCTTCAGGGTTTTGATCGGTGACGCGCTGATTGCCGCGCACGTCTTTGAGGACGCCGAGGATCTTGTCCGCGCTCACGCCGGGCAATGCGCCCTTCTCCGCCAGCGCCAGCAGCAGGTGTTCGGTGCTGACGTACTCGTCCTTCAGCCGGTCCGCCTGCTTCTGGGCGGCGTCGAACACGTCCATCAGCGCCCGCCCTGCGCCGATCTGCGTGCCGGCCGAGTTCGGCAGGCGCGACAGGGCCGCGTCGGTCTGGGCCAACAGGTCCTGAGCGTCGACACCCAGCTTGCCCAGCAGGGCGTGGATGGTCGATTGTTCGGGATCCAGCAAGCCGCGCAGCAGGTGCTGCGGGGTGATCTCGGGGTTCTCGCGCTGGCGGGCCAATTCCTGCGCCGCCTGGAGCGCTTCCTGTGCTTTGGTCGTGAATTTGTCGAATCGCATAAAGTGATCCTCCGACAGGCATCCAACAAATGGTATGCCAGCCGAAACCATCACTTTTTACGAGAAAACACTGATTCCGGATGTCATTTCGGCACCCAAGGGCGACGGTGGATGCCAGTCACTCCCACCCTGTGCCACCCGCCACCGGTGTACGACCTTCCAGCTGGAATGTACAATGCCGCTTCGTGACAGAACGAATAGCCTAACGAATCACCTCATGATCGAAAGCCTTTACGTCCAAAACTTCCGATGCCTCGAAGCGGTCACGCTGGACTTGAAAGGTCGAAGTTCGGCGCTGCTGCTTGGCAAGAACGGCGCTGGAAAGTCGACCATCCGCCAGGCACTCACTGTGTTCCAAAAGGTCGGCCGGGAATCAAATCGCGCCGGCTCGGTGATCTCCCGAACCGACTTCTCATTTTACAACGATAATCGCCCCATGCGTTTTGAGGTGGTCGCCAATTTCGGCGGTGACCGGTACGAGTACGCGATCGGCTTCGACTGGCCTTCACACTTCCGTGAGCCGCGGATCAATGACGAAATCCTGAAGATTAATGGCCAAGACTTTTTCAAGCGACAGCAGTCGCAAATCATGTTGCTCGACGGCGGGTCGTTTAATCTCGACTGGCATGTTTTTGCATTGCCAGTGATTGCCGACCCGCGAATCGAAGCATCAGCGAAAAAGCTGAAAGACTATTTCGCCTCACTGATGTTAATTTCCCCGCAACCGTCCGCCATGTCGGGATATTCGGAAAACGCTTCTAACGAGCTCGCGGCCGACGCGAGCGACTTCGCCGCTTGTCTTCGTGGTCTGCTCGAGAGCAAACCCAAAGCATATACCGAGTTCGATAAATACGTCCGCACCGTGTTCCCGGACTTCTCATCGTTCGAAAACGAAGACCGCGGGCCAAACGGAAAGCAGTTGATGATCGAGTTCAAAGCAGCGGATTCGCCACGCACGCTGAAGGTCGCGTTTGAATCATTGTCCGATGGCGAAAAGTGCTTTTTCCTCAGCGGCTACCTCGTCGCCTCGACGGCGGTCGGCAATCCGGTCACGTGCCTGTGGGACGAGGCAGACAATCACCTGTCCATCGCGGAAGTCGGTCAATTTATCGCCACATTGCAGAAACTCGGTAACCGCGGCGGGCAATTCATCGCGACTTCGCACCATCCAGAAACGATTCGGTCGTTCACTGACCGAACCACCTACGTCCTCTCCCGCCCCTCGCGTTTGGATCCCACCCGCATTCGGTCACTCGAAGAGGTTGGCTACCACGGCGACTTGATCAACGCGCTGACTCGTGACGAAGTCATCGGGCAACCATGAACCGCGCCAGACCCCATGTGATTGTGCTGCCCGAAGACCGTGCTGACAACGCAATCGCCATCGGCTTCAGGTCTCACGATCAGGTGCAAACCGCGAGGATGCAGATTGTGAACGTCGCGAATGGTTGGGCACGTGCCAGAGACCAACTCGAAGCCGAATACATTCCATCCTTGCAGTGCAACGAGAATCTGCACCTTGTCATTGTGATCGATTTCGACGAGCAATTCGTAACGCGGCGCGAGGACTTCGACGCTCGCGTGCCCGCCCAATTGAAAAATCGGGTGTTCGTTATCGGAGCCCGCAAAACGCCCGAGGTTTTGAAAAAGGCCATCAAGTCGTCGTTTGGTAACCTATCCTTCGAGGAGATCGGCAAAAAGTTGGCAGAGGACTGCTACAAGCGGACAAGCACGATCTGGTCGCATTCCGAATTACAACACAATGCACCCGATCTTCGGCGGTTGTTCGACGTCGTTCGCGATATCTTATTCGAAGAATCGTAGTGACAGAGTGCGTAGGGCGGCATGAAATGCCGCCCCGCGGGTGCACAGGTTGGCAGACTGTGGGAATCGGTCCGCCTTGGCGGACCCTACAGCGGAGACGTCGTCGTCGGCCTCACGGCATTGGCGGAATGGTTGCGGCATTCGCGGCGGCGGGCGGAGAATGGCGCGGCCGGTCCGCGAATGGCGGCGTGGCGACGCCTTTTGCGGACCGGCTGCGGGATTGGCGGAGCGGGTCGGCGAATGTCGGAGCGGGGCCGCCATTCTCGCGGCGGGGCCGCTATTTTCGTAGCCCTTCCGAGAATGGCGGAGCGATTCCGCAAATGGCGGAGCGGCTCCGCCATTTGCGGAATGAGGCGAATGTCGCGTCGACGGCGGCTTCAGCGTGGAATCGGGCATTTTATGTGACCTGCCGTTTTGCCTGGCACCCGAACGGGGAGAACGGGCGTCATTCGGCGGGCGATCGGGTCGTACGACGGGCGGCGATTAAACAAACGGGGAACGCGGAGGGGTCGAAAAATATTTTTGTGGGCGCAACATTAAGCCACGCTTGCGGACCGCCGATGTGATTGGCGAACGGAGTGTGGGGCGACGTGTGTTGCCTTTCCGATCTCCGTGACGATTACACGGAGATTTCTCATGGCACTCACCCTGCCCAAGACCGACAACGGTCTCTTGTCGTTCGCGTTGAACTTCAAAACCCTCATCACGGCTGCGCCGACGACGTACGGGCTCACCGCTGCCCAGGCAACGGCATACGGCACGGTCGTGACAACCTACGCCAACGCACTTGCTGCGTGTGACCCCGGCATTCGCAGTGCGACGGCAGTCGCGGCGAAGAACACGGCCCGCGATGCCCTCAAGCTGGCCTCGGATCAAACCGCAAATCTGATCAATGGCACGCCTTCTGTCACGGATGCTCAGAAGGTGGCACTGGGCATTCCGCCCCGGGCGAAGCCGACGCCGATTCCCGCCCCATCGACGCCGCCTTCGGTGGAAATCATCAGCGTCAGCGGCTGGAACGTGAAGGTCGGGCTACGCACGTCGTCGACCGATGCCAAGCGCCGCAAGCCCGCCGGTGTGGCTGGGGCGACGGTGATGTCTTACGTCGGGCCGACGCCTTCGAATGACATGAGCAAATGGAAGTACGAAGGCATGAGCGGGAAGACAATTGTGGAGGTGACGTTCCCGATCACGGTGCCGCCGGGGAGCCAGGTGTGGCTGACGGCGTTCTGGTTCAACAACCGCAAGCAGACGGGCCCGGCGGCGCAGCCGATCGGCACGAACCTGCAGGGCGGCACGGTGTCGATGGCGGCGTAGACGATGCCGCGCAGCGGCGAGCCATGATCCCCTCTCCCGGTATGGCCGGGAGAGGGTTAGAGTGAGGGCCGGCGACGATTGATGTTGATCGAAGCGATCCACGATCGACGTTCTGCAAGCTCGATTGGCCCGCTTGTCCGTCCATGGTCCGCCTGCGTTTCACCTTTGTTCGTCGTTGGGCCCTCACCCTAGCCCTCTCCCGGCCATACCGGGAGAGGGGACAAGAGGCCGCCCTACTTCCTGGGAGTTCTCATGCTGTCCAATCCGCCGCCCGTGTACCGCAAGCGTCATCGTCCGCCGGAGCGGCCGTTTTTCGCGCCGCCGCCGCCCGCGATGGTCACGGTGGTGTCGGTCCGCGTGATCGACGGCACGGGGTCGGTCTGGACGTTCAGCGGGCCGGTGACGGTAACGTTGAACGTGCCGTGTCCGCAATTGCGGATTTTCGTCGACGGCGAATGGCTGACGGGCGTGAACCTCGGCGATTGGTCGGAGAACGCGGTGGCGTGTGATTTCGACACGGCATCGCTGGCGGCGGGATTGGCGTGGGAGATCGTGCAGACGCCGGCGGGCCTGGACTTCGGGCCGGGCGTGCTGGCGCTGCCGCAGAGCGGCGTCCTGGAAGAAATGATGAATGCGGAATGATGAAGGATGAATGGGAAAGAGGTGGGCGATGAGCGAGACAAAATCGAAAACGGATTCGAATTTCCAAGACGTGTCGAGCGGATCGAGTCTTGAATCATCATTCATCACTCCGCATTCATCATTCGACGCCGCCCCACTGCCACTGCCGAATGCAAAGGTGAGCATCCGCCCGGCGGTGCTGAGCGACATTCCGTTCATGGATTCGCTGCAGAAGCTCCACACGAAACAAGTCGGGTGGATGCCGACGAAGCAGTTCGAGGGGAAGATCAAGCTCGGCCACGTGCTCGTGGCCGAGGAGAGTGGGCAGGCGGCAGTGGGCGGTGGGCAGGAAAATGCGGGAGAGTCGCCTTCCTCTTCCCTGCCCACTGCCACCTGCCCACCGCCCACTCCGGTCGGCTACTGCATTGGCAACGATCAATATTTCAAGCGCGATGACGTCGGCATCATTTATCAGATGAACGTGCTGCCGGGACGGCAGCGTGGGTTGATCGGGGCGGCGCTCTTGAAGGCGCAGTTCGAGCGGTCGGCGTGGGGGTGCAAACTCTATTGCTGCTGGTGGCGCAGGACATCGCGGCGAATAAGTTCTGGGAAGCGATGGGCTTCGTGCCGCTTGCGTTCCGGACGGGCAGCGAGAAGAAGGCTCGCACGCACATCTTCTGGCAGAAGCGGATTCGGGCGGGCGATGTGACGACGCCGTGGTGGTTTCCCTCGCAGACGACCGGCGGGAGTTTGCGGAGCGACCGGATTGTGCTGCCCATTCCGCCGGGGACGCACTGGAGTGATGCCAAGCCGATGATCCTGCCGGGGGTGGAAGTGGGCTGTGGGCAGTTGGCGGTGGGCAGTGAAGAGAAGAAAGAATTGCCGGGGCCGAAGGTGCGTCGGAAGCGGGCGGTGAAGGCGGAAGCGGCGGCGGTGGTCGTCGTGGCCCCTGCCGTGCGGTCGACGAGTTTGGCGCAGAGTGGGTTCCGCTTCGGCCCGCCGCCGACGGTGGAGAAGCCAATGACGGAAATGGCGTTGGCGGTTGTGCCGAGCGAGCCGAAGGTGAAGCGGGTGAAAGCGAAGAACGACCCGCGATTGGTCGCGGCCGCGAGGGAATTGCGGGACCGCTGGCTGGACGAGATCAACGCGTCGCCGCTGATCGGGCGGGAGAAGTACGACGTCAGTCGGGCGATCGACGGGCCGACGCGGATTGAAGTGATGGAGCCGAAGCGATTGGCGGCGTGAGAGAGGACGGCGGTTTTGTAGGGGCGACGCCTGCGTCGCCCGGGAGGGCCGATTGGTGGCCGGCGGGCGAGGCAGGCCTCGCCCCTACAAGACTGATAGCCCCTGTCGCCATTCGACGTACAAATACGGCACGCCCAGTTCGTCGTGCATCTGCTTCAGGCGGGTGTGGAAGTGTTCGTACTGCTCTTCCTGCCACGCCTCGGCGGTGGGGTCGCAGAAGAAGACGCGGCAGCCGAACGGGCGGACGGCGTGGGCGGTGCAGAGGCCGTTGATCTGGTAGCGACAGCCGTCGGCGTCGGGCAGGTCATTCTCCGGGCGGCGGGCGGCGAAGGCGGCGAGTTCCAGCGTGCTGACGAACAGCAGGTGGCCGAACTTCTCGAACTGGCAGCACCGGCCGCTGACGTCGCAACGCGGTTTTCTCGCGGAAATAGCGGCCTGGACCTCGGCGTAGAGGGCGTCGACACGGTCACAAAGGCCCGGCACGGTGCGGGCGTGGCGGACGGCGTTTTGTAGCACCAGCTGTTGGTCGGGCGAGAGTCGCAAGCGATAGATTGTAACAATCTTGCAAAAGCGACGCTTGCCCCGACAATGCCGCCGAAAGCAGGGCCTAATCGAATGAAGAAACTCCTCGTCGCCAATCGTTCCGAGATCGCCATTCGTGTCTTCCGTGCCGCGACGGAGTTGGGGCTGCAGACGGTGGCCGTCTACACCTACGAAGACCGCTTCGCCCTGCACCGCTTCAAGGCGGACGAGAGCTACCAGATCGGCCCGGAAGAAGGCGGCGAGCCGGTTAAAGGTTACCTGAATATCCCGGCCCTGATCGAAGTCGCCAAGAGCTGCGGCGTCGACGCGATCCACCCGGGTTACGGCTTCCTCAGCGAGCGGGCGGACCTCGCCCGGGCCTGCCGCGAGAACGGCATCACGTTCGTCGGCCCGACGGCGGAAATGCTGGAGCGCTTCGGCGACAAGACGGCGGCGAAGGCGATCGCCGACAAGGCCGGCGTCATCACCGTGCCCGGCACCGAAGACGGGATGAAAGATCCGAAAAAGATCCAGAAAGCCGCCGACGCCATCGGCTACCCCGTCATCGTCAAGGCCAGCTACGGCGGCGGCGGGCGCGGCATGCACGTCGTCGAAACCGCGGCCGACCTGCTGCCCAAACTCGAAGAAGCCCAACGCGAAGCCACGGCCGCGTTCGGGCGGCCGGAAGTCTTCGTCGAACGCTACATCAAGCGGGCGAAGCACATCGAAGTGCAAATCCTCGGCGACAGCCACGGCAACCTGGTTCACCTGTGGGAACGCGACTGCAGCGTGCAGCGCCGGCACCAGAAGGTGGTGGAAGTGGCCCCGAGCTTCAGCCTGCCCTACCAGCTGCGCGTCGACATCTGCGAAGCGGCGAAGCGGCTGACGAAGTCGATCGACTACCTCAACGCCGGCACGGTGGAGTTCCTCGTCGACCTCGACCGCGGCGACTTCTTCTTCATCGAAGTCAACCCGCGCGTGCAGGTCGAACACACCGTCACCGAAGAAGTGACCGGCATCGACATCGTCAAATCGCAGATCCTGATCGCCCAGGGCGAGAACCTGCACGGGCCGAAGGTGAACATCCCGCAGCAGGAAGAGATCAAGACGACCGGCACGGCCATTCAGTGCCGCATTACCAGCGAAGACCCGAGCAACAAGTTCATCCCCGACTACGGCCGCCTCACCGCCTACCGCAGCCCCGGCGGCTTCGGCATTCGCCTGGACGGCGGCGGTGCGTTCAGCGGCAGCGTCATCACGCCCTACTTCGACTCGCTGCTCGTCAAACTCACCTGCTGGGGCAACAGCCCCGCCGCTGCGATCGAGCGCACGACGCGGGCGCTCTCCGAGTTCCGCATTCGCGGCGTGAAGACGAACATCCCGTTCCTCGAAAACCTCGTCACGCACAAGCTCTTCGTCAGCGGTGACGCGACGACGACGTTCATTGATACGAAGCCCGAGCTGTTCAAGTTCACGCCGAAGAAAGACCGCGCGACGAAGATCCTGACGTACCTCGGCGACGTCATCCTCAACGGCCGCCCCGATGTGAAGGGCAAGACCGACCCGAAGAAGAAACTCCCCCTGCCGGCCGTGCCGAAGTTCGACAACTCCGCCACGCTCACGCCCGGCACGCGCACGCGGCTCCTGGAAGTCGGGCCCGAAAAGTTCTGCGAATGGGTGCTCAAGCAAAAGCCCCTGCTGCTGACCGACACGACGATGCGCAACGCGCACCAAAGCCTGCTGGCGACGCGCGTCCGCACGTTCGACATGCTGCGGATCGCCGAGTACATCGCGCACAAGACGCCGAATTTGTTCAGCCTCGAATGCTGGGGCGGCGCGACCTTCGACACGGCCATGCGGTTCCTGCAGGAAGACCCGTTCGACCGCCTCACGCAGCTGCGGGCCCGCATCCCGAACATCCTGTTCCAGATGCTCTTCCGCGGCAGCAACGCGGTCGGCTACACGAATTACCCGGACAACGTCGTCCGTGAGTTCGTGAAGCTCGCCAGCCAACGCGGCATGGACGTCTTCCGCATTTTCGACAGCCTGAACGTCCCCGAGAACATGGCCGTCGCGATGGAGGCCGTTCGCACGGAAACGCAATCGCTGTGCGAAGGCACGCTCTGCTACACCGGCGACATCCTCGACCCGAAGCGCACCAAGTATCAGCTCAGCTACTACGTTGACCTCGCCAAGCAGCTTGTGAAGCAAGGCGCTCACCTGCTCTGCATCAAGGACATGGCCGGCCTGTGCAAGCCGTACGCGGCGCACGCCTTGGTGAAGGCGCTCAAGAACGAAGTCGGCGTGCCGATCCACTTCCACACGCACGACACCAGCGGCATCAACGCCGGCAGCATCCTGCGGGCCGCCGACGCGGGCGTCGACATCGCCGACGCCGCCCTCTCGGCCCTCAGCGGTCTGACCAGTCAGCCGAACCTCAACAGTATTGTCGCCGCGCTCAAGCACACGCCGCGGGACACGAAGCTCGACCTTGCCGCCCTCGACGAAGCCAGCGATTACTGGGAGCAGGTCCGCCGGCAGTACTACCCGTTCGAGGAAGACATCAAGCACCCCACCGCCGAGGTCTACCTCCACGAAATGCCCGGCGGCCAGTACACGAACCTCAAGCAGCAAGCCGCCTCGCTCGGCCTGGCGGATCGGTGGAGCGACATCGCCCACATGTACGCCGAGGTGAACCAGCTGTTCGGCGACATCGTCAAGGTGACGCCCAGCAGCAAGGTCGTCGGCGACATGGCGCTGTTCATGGTCACCAACCAGCTCACGCCGATGGACGTGCTCGACCCGACGAAGAAGCTCAGCTTCCCGAAGAGCGTCGTCGAGATGATGCAGGGCGCGATCGGCGTCCCCGCGGGCGGCTGGCCGAAGGTGCTGCAGAAGATCATCCTGGACAGCGCCGGCGTGAAGCCGATCAAGGGCCGCCTGTCGGCTGCGCTGCCGAAGGTCGACTTCAAGAAGACGACCAAGGAACTCGCCGGCACGCTCAAGCGCGACGTCACCGAAGACGACGTCATGGCCCACCTGATGTACCCGCAGGTCTTCGCCGACCTGCAGGCGCACGTCGCCAAGTTCAGCGACACGAGCGTGATCCCGACGCCCGCGTTCTTCTACGGCCTGCAGAGCGGCGAAGAGACGGCGATCGAGATCGAGCCGGGCAAGACGCTCATCCTCCGCTTCCTCACCGCCGGCGAGCCGCAGGACGACGGCACGCGGACGATGTTCTTCGAACTCAACGGCCAGCCACGCGAAGTCCGCGTGATCGACCGCTCGCTTCGCAGCACGATCGCCGTCCGCGCCAAGGCCGACGCCGACAACGCCAAGCACGTCGCCGCCCCGATGCCCGGCAAGATCAGCAGCGTCGCCGTCGCCGCCGGGGTGAAAGTCAAAGAAGGCGACAAGCTCGTCAGCATCGAAGCCATGAAGATGGAAACCGCCGTCTACGCCCCGCGTGACGGCACGGTCGCCCGCTTCGAGGTGAAGATCGGCGACACGGTGTCGAGCGGCGATTTGCTCGTCGTCCTCGATTGACCTCTTTCTGATCCCCTCTCCCGGTATTGCCGGGAGAGGGTTAGGGTGAGGGCCGGCGACGAAAGACACTCACTCTCAAGACAGCGTTCGACGTTCTAACAGATTCCTGAACTTCATCTTCACTTACGCTCGTTGCGTTCTCGCGGCCGTCACCCTAACCCTCTCCCGGCCATACCGGGAGAGGGGATCAGATGAACCCCAACCGCTTCCAACTCTCCCCGCTCCGCGAATCGCTCAAGCCGTTTCGTCTTTATTTCTATACTCGTCTTAGAAGCACGAACGACCACGCGGCCGTGTTGCGACGATCAAGAAAGCTGTACGCCCCCGCCGTCATCGTCGCCGCCACGCAGACGGCCGGGCGGGGTCGGGGCAGCAACACCTGGTGGTCGGGCGAAGGGTCGCTGACGGTGACCTTCTGCCTGCCCGTCGACGAGCGTTTGCCGCCGCACCACGTGCCGTTATTGGCCGGCTGGGCGCTCAGGGAGGCGTGCCTTGCACTTACCGGACTCACGTCGATTCGCATGAAATGGCCGAACGATCTGTGGGAAAATGACCTGAAATTGGCCGGTTTGCTCTGTGAAAGGATTGATGGGCTGGATTTGATCGGCATCGGTCTAAACGTCAACGTCGTTACCGCCGACATACCCGATAGCCTCAGGCATCGGGTGACCGGGCTTGAGGCCGTCGCCGGGCGGAAACTGGCGATGAACGACGTGCTGGCCGGGATCGCGAAATCGATCGACCGCTGGCTGTTGCGAAGGACGGCCGAAACGTTCGCTTCCCTCCTCGGGCAGTACGATCAGGCCCACGCCTTGCACGGCCGGCGCGTTCGGATTCACGAACCCGGGAACGACCGACCGACTGTCGGCATCGTTCAAGGCCTGGATTCAGAGGGCCGCCTGATTCTCCGATCGGGCGACCAATTCTCTCGGATCGTCGCCGGGCACGTCGAGCTGGCATGAATCGCAATTTATGCGGATGTCGGCAAGTGTGCCTAGTGTTGAGTAAGTCATGAACGCGAAACAATTCACCATCGCAGCCCTGACATTGGTCGGCTTGTTCTCCACCGGTTGTGCCAGCATCGCCCCCGGTAAAACCGAGGCCATTCAACCCGTCGCCGCCGTCAGCGCCCCACGCGTCGGCCAGGCGTATTTATTCCGCGGGTTCATTGGCATCTTCAGCACGGGCATGAACTCGCTCGGCGATGAGTTGACCGCACAGGGCGTCACCGCCAACGTCTTCCAGGCCGACCAGTGGGCCACCGTCGCCGACACCATCGCCGACCGCTACCAGAACAAAAACAACGCTGAGCCGATCGTACTCGTCGGCCACAGCTATGGTGCGGACAACATCGTCCGCATCGCGCAGCGTCTGAAAGACAAAAACGTCAAGATCGACCTGCTCGTCACGCTCGACCCCGTCACCCCGCCGAAAGTGCCGGCCAATGTGAAGAAGGTCATCAACCTCTACCAGTCGAACGGCATCTTCGACGCCATGCCCTGGCTGCGTGGCATCCCGCTGGAGCAGGAAACGCCCGGTGCCGTTCAACTGGCGAATCTCAACATCCGCACCGACCGCACCGACCTGCTGACCGACGGCCTGAACCACTTCAACATCGAGAAGACGGCGCCCGTGCACGCGGAAGTCATCAAGCAGGTGGAGCAGGTCTGCGTCACCCGCCCCGTCTGGGCCGCGATGAAGGCGCCGACACGGCCGGTCCCGATGCAGGCCGCCGCCGTGTCGAACGGAAATGGTTTGTAAACGTCGCACACGAGTTGAACAGTTTGGGTTGATCGATTGATCAGTGGCGGTTCGAACCGCGCATTCGAACCGCCACTGATCAACTCACTTACGGATCAACCGATCAACCCTCTTCAGTACGCCTGCACCAGCACGGCCTGCGGGTAGGCCTGCATGACGATCTGCGGGAACTTTAGTCCCGCGAGGGCGCGGGCCTGCATGCACCACTGGCACGCGCCGACGCCGTGACCGAAGCCGTGGCCGTCGGCGAAGCGGATGCTGTCGCCGGCGTCGATCGGGCGGAAGAACCCGCTGAAGACCGTCGGCCCGCCGTTGGGGTCGCTGTTGATCGCCCAGCGGAGTTGCTCGGCAGTCAGCGCGTACTGCTGGCCTCGCGTGTCGGTCACCAGGAATCCCCGCGGCCGGCCGTAGGCGTTGAGGGAGGCGATTTCGATCGACCGCAAGCCCGGCAGCTTCGCTTCCGGCCGGCCGGTCCGCTCGCCCCAGGCGCGGAACCGACGCGTCAGTTCCGCCTTGCTCAGTGTGACCGGCGGCCAATTGAAGCGGGTGCTGATCGCGCAGGTCAAGCCATTCGACTTCGCCGACAGCGGCGGGATGGCGGGCTCGTTGAAGACGTCGGCGGCGCTGCTGGTCGTGCCGCCGCAGCAGGCACTGAAGTACGCTTTGAAAATCCGTTCCTGCCCCGGCGGCCCGTAGGCGGCCACCATGCCGCGTGTGGCGGCGACGGCTTCGTTGGATTTGGGCGTCTCCGCGCGAACGCCGCCGTAAACCTGGCTGCGCTCGTCGGGGTTTAAGTCCCACGCCCGCCCCGGCGGATTGGTCTTGGCTTCGTAGAGGGCGTACGTGCGTGCGATGACGGCCTGGGCGCGGTACGCCTCGGGGTGCCAGTCGGGCAGCAGTTCCTTCGCGAGGACGCCCTGCAGATAGCGCTCGACGTCGACGTCATTGACGACATCAAACTTCCCGTCGCCGACGGGCACGAGGACGACCGCGCCGCGGTAGGCCTGGCCGTTGACGCTGAGGGTGACATCGTCGGCCGGCTCGATGCGGAGCATCACGCCCACCGCCGCCCGGTTGCCCGCCTGCCAGTTATCGCCGAGGAAGAAAAAATCGGTCGCCTGCCCGGGCGATACGACGACGGACATCGGCCGGCCGGAGACGGCGTCGGTGACGGCCGCCTGCCCGTCGCTGCCGATCGCACAACGGTTCACGCCCGCGAGCAGACGGACCCGCACGTGCGGCACGCCGGTGGTGACGGCCGGGGTCGGCTTGGGCTTGGGCTCGCAGCCGCCGGTGCAGCCGAGGAGGGTCGTCAGGGCGAGCGCACCGAGTGCGCCGAGGAGCAGCGTTCGTTTCGGCATACGGTGTGACCCTTTGCGGACGAACGAGAGATCGAGATCAGAACCGTTTAGCCGCTTCGCTCGCGAAGCGCGTCTCCGGTATCCCGAGGACGCGCTTCACAAGTGAAGCGGCTAAACGTCGGCGGATCAGTGGCCGCCGTCGAGGCGACGCAGGTGCACGCCGAGGGTGCCGAGGATCTGCTTGATTTCGTTCAGCGAGGTGTGACCGAAGTTCTTGCAGCCGAGCAGTTCGTCTTCCGTGCGGCTGATGAGTTCGCCGACGGTGATGATGTTCAGGCGTTGCAGCGCCTTGCGGCTGCGGACGCTGAGTTCGAGGTCTTCGACGCGTTTGGAGACGATTTCCGACCCGCCGGTGTCGACCGCGCCGCCCCCGCCGACGCTGCCGCCGTAGTTGCTGACGCTCTCGCCTCCGAACGACGGTGCCAGGGACGGCATTCCCGTCACGCTGCCGCCGGTCGCGATGCGACGCGCCGCCGACGGAATCGCCGGCTCGACCGCCTGGCCCAGACGCAGGCCCTTGCTGCTGAGCAGGGCTTTGATTTCGTTGAGGCTGGTTTCGCCGAAGTTTTTGAAGCTCAGCAGTTCCTGTTCCGTGACGCGGAGCAGGTCGCCGAGGGTCTTGATGTCCATTTTCTTCAGGCAGTTACGGCTGCGAACGCTGAGTTCGAAGTCACTGATCGGCACGTCCATGACGACGTTGCCGCTGCGGCGGGCGCGGTCTTCGTCGTCGCTGTACATGCTGCGCGCCGATTCCACGTCTTTGAGGAACAGGCTGGCACGCGGGTGGTTCGGGTCGGTCCGCAGCACGGCCATCAGGCAGCGGCGGCTTTCCTCGTACATGTTGTTGTCTTCGTACAGCACCGCGAGGTTCAGCAGCGCCGAGATGTGCACCGGTTCGCTGGTGCACAGGCGTTCGTAGAGTTCGATCGCCTTGCTGTCTTCGGCGCGGCGGTCGTAGAGGACGGCCAGGTTGAAGCAGGCGAGTTCGTGGTCGGGGTTTTCGTTCAGAGCGCGTTCGTAAAACTCGATCGCCTTCTCGGGGTTCCCTTCTTTTTCGGCCGTGGTGGCCTTCAAGAAGAATTCCTCGGCGGCGCGTTCGTTAATGGCATCTGCGGTGTTCGCGTTCATCATCAGTCGGGCTCCGAAATCGGATGGAGAAAGGCCGGAGTGGGATTCGAACCCACGAATACGGGATTTGCAATCCCGCCCCTTAAACCACTTGGGTATCCGGCCGAAGGCAAGCAGAGCAGTGTAGCCGGGGTCCGATTTTCTGTCAAAACGGGCTATGCCGGGGCCGGCGGCAGGAGCTTACGGTTCGCCGTAAGTCGAATTTTTCCGAGTAAATTTGTTCTGCATATTTTCATACGCGCAGCGCATTGTAAGTGCAATTCGGGCCGTGGATTGAATCAAAAAGTTGGGTTCCTCAACGGCTACGTGAATTGCCCTGCTTAACAGAACACTTACGCCGGTGTTCGGGCCGCAGACGAACGCGGACGACAGAAGAGGGAGTGATGGCGCGATGCTTCGTTATTTTCTTCATCTGATCTGCGTGCATGTGTGTTCATCCGCGGCTCCCATCCCGCTCTGTCGGCTACGACTCACCGTACCGCCCCGGCAGCGGTTTGTCGGCGGAAAAACAGCTGTTCCCGCCGATTTCTGCCGTTAGCTGGCCGGGGCGGTGGCGTCGGGTATGCTGATGCCCATGCCTCACCGCCCCGCCGTCGTACCCACCGTGGTTGATGCACTCGAAGGCCGAACGATGTTCGATTCGCTGACCGCCGGCGTCACCGCCGTCACCAGCGTCACCACCGCCCGCCCGAACAAGAACTGGACCATCACCCTCACCGCGGGCCAGGCGATTTACCTGGCGGCCGGCGAGACCACCGCCTCGGCGTTCCAGACCCAGCTGATTCTCATCGCCCCGACCGGCAAGGCGATCGCCCGCAGCGTCGGCGACTCGGGCTCGTTCATGGGCAAAGTCGCCCCGGTCACCGGCACGTATGTCGTCCGCGTCCGCGACACCGACGGCACGCACACCGGGCCGATTCAGGTCACCGCCTTTTACACCGGGGCTTCCACAATTGCTGATGGCGACGACGCTTACACCATGGAAAGCGGCCGCCGTTACGCCGCCAGCATCTCCCCCGGCGACCTCGACGTCTGGAAGATCGACGCCAGCGCGGTCAGCCAGTTCATCAGCATCGTCGCGAACGAAAACTCGACGGGCAGCAGCGTGGGCGTCGGCGTGGCGGTGATCGGGCCGAACGGCCAAGGCGTCTCGGCGAAAGAGAGCGAGAGCGGCTTCGCGCTGGACATCCCCAAGGCCGCCAAGGGGACCTACTACGCCGTCGCCTACGAACCCGGCGCCAACGCCAGCGGCCGCTACGGCATCAGCCTGGGCAAGACGCCGGGCAGCCAAACCACCGAAGACCCCGACACCCAGACCGCCCTCGTCAGCGGCCAAACCCGCACCGGTGACCTGCCCAGCGGCGACATCGACCTCTTCCAGACCACCCTGTCGGCGGGCAAAAAGGTGACGATCACCTTCGCCCGCAACGGCAGCAGCGTCACCCCGGCCATCCTCCTGATCGACCCCAGCGGCAACCAGGTCGCCACCAGCAGCGGCACGAGCACCACCACCCTCACCTACACCACCCTCACCAGCGGCCTGTTCTCCATCCTCCTCCGAAACCGCGATGCCAGCACCGGCGGCGCGTACAAGCTGACTTACACCGTGGCATAGCGATCTGCTGTAGGGGCGAGGCCTGCCTCGCCGCGTGCAGTCATCGACTGTTTCGGGCGACGCAGGCGTCGCCCCTACAAAAAACTCTCGTCACGCACCGTTTTCTTGGTTTATAGTCCCCTGACCATGGTGAATCCGATGATCGACGAACTCGAAGGCCGCCAACTGTTCGCGGCGCTGACGGCCGGCAAGACCGTTTCGTTCAGCCTCAACACCACCACCGCCAAGCAGGCGACGTACACCGTCAGCCTGAAGTCGGGCACGTCGTTCATCGTCGCGGCCGGCGATACGGGGAGCACCAGTTTCGCCCCGGAAGTCGCCCTGATTAACTCCGCAGGCACCGTCGTGGCGTCGTCCAGCGGGGACAAGGGCGTCTATTTCAGCAAGACCGTGCCGGCCACGGGCACGTACACCGTGCGCGTCCGCGATGTCGGGCAGAACCAGTCGGGGACGGTGAAACTGACCGCCTTCTACACCGGCAGCACCGCCGTGGTGGACGGCGACGACGCCTACACCGCCCAGAGCGGCCGCCGTTTCGCCGCGGGGCTTGAGCCGGGCGACCTGGATGTCTGGAAAATCGACGGCAAGGCGGGGCAGTTCCTGTCGATCGTCTCCGCCGAGAACAGCGTCGGCAGTGCGTTCGATATCGGCGTAAACCTCATCGGCCCCGACGGCAAGATCATCACCACCAAGGCCAGCGAAACCGGCATTAAGATCGACCAGGCCTCGATTAAGGCCGGCACCTACTACGCCGTCGCCTATGAAAGCGGTGCCAACGATACCGGCCGGTACGGCATCAGCTTCGGGCAGACGCCCGGCGTCCAATACACCGGCGACCCCGACACCCAATCGCCCCTCGTCAGCGGGCAAACCCGCTCCGGCGACCTGCCCGGCGGCGATATCGACATCTTCCAACTCAGCCTCACCGCCGGGAAAACCATCAACCTCACCCTCGCCCGCAACGGCGGCACGCTGGACCCGGAAATCCTCATCATCGACCCCACCGGCAAAGCCGTCGCCACCAGCAACGGCAGCACCAGCACCACCCTGTCCTACAAAACCCTTACCAGCGGCACCTACAGCATCCTCATCCGCGACCGCGAAGCCGACGACGGCGGACTGTATAAGCTCACCTATAAGCTGACGTAAATTTCGGTTGGGTTAAAAATCATCACCGAGGCACGGCCCACTTCAGTGGGCCTGTCTTCGTTTGTTCCTGATTCCAAAGACAGGCCCACTGAAGTGGGCCGTGCCTCGTTCCGGTTTTGAGGCGAGTCGCGGAATACGCGCCATTTGACAAACTTCCTATACTCCCTCAAAAGTGGTGATTCGAGGTTTGCTATGGATACCAAGCTGGACGGTCTGAAGTTCGATTCCAATGGCCTGATCCCCGCGATCATTCAGGACGCGGTCACCAATCAGGTGCTGATGTTCGCGTTCATGAACCAGGTGAGCGTCGAAAAGACCGTCGAAACCGGCCTCTGCCACTACTGGAGCCGCAGCCGCCAGAAGCTCTGGCTCAAGGGCGAATCCAGCGGGCACACGCAGACCGTCAAGAGCATTAAAACCGACTGCGATCTGGACGTGCTCCTGATCGAAGTCGAGCAAAAAGGCGCCGCCTGCCACGACGGCTATACGAGCTGCTTCTACCGCACCTACGACAAAGAACAGCCGGACTGGAAAATCGTCGGCGAGAAGCAATTTGACCCGGCGAAGGTCTACGGCAAGTGACCGCAGCGCCGGCCAGGGCCATCTCACCGACCGCGCGGGCGAGCCTGCGGCTGGCGGGCGTGCTCGTCGCCACGTGGCTGCTGCTGCTCGTCATCGGCTTTTTAGCCATGCGAACGCCCGAAGCCCTCGGCGCCGGCCACCCTGTCAGCAGTGACCGGGCGGCGTTCGTCTCGGCGAACGTCGGGGCGCTGACCGGCTTTTCCATCGACTTCGCCCGGCCGGACGACTTCAAGCCCGCCGTCCGCGCGATCTTCGTCCTTCAAACGATCAGCGGCGTCATGCTATCGCTCGTCGGCGGCGGCGTGCTCTGGGCGCGGCTGCTCGGTCGGCCGTATTCCGACGCGCGGCTCGCGGGCACGGCGCTGGGCATGATGATCGCCGCCGCCGGCGTCGGGCTGTTTACGATTCGTCCCGACGAATCGCTGCTCACCGGCGCGATGCGTGGCCTGTGCGCGCTCGGCTGCACCGGCTCGCTGTTCGGCGACGCCGTCCTGCCGGGCTCGAACGCGTTTAAGCTCGTCTGCGTGCCGCTGAGTGTCATTGGCTCGTTCGGCGTGGTGATTTTTTCCGACCTCTACGACCGCGCCCGCGGCCGCCCCGTGCTCATCGGCCACGCCGGGCGTGTGCTGATGATGACCGCCGTCGTTTATCTCGGCGGCGTGCTCTGGATCGGCGGCGTCTTCCGCAACGCCAATGACGGCTGGCGCGAATCGCTCGTGCAGGGCGACGCCCTCACCTGGGCGGGCCATTCGCTGGGCGTGGCGGCCGAGGGCGCCAGCCGCTGGCCCGAAAACACACTCACGGCCGTCGTGGCGATCGCGATCATCGGCGTCGGCTCGGCGGGCACGGCGGCGTCGTTCGGGCTCGCCTGGATCTGGACCGGACCGCGCCGCCTTCAGGCCATCATCACCGACGGCCTGGTCGGGCAGGCGATGCTCGCCTCGGTCACGCTCGCGTCGCTCGCCTGGATGGACACGACGCTCAAGACCGGCGAGCGCGTACTGGTCGCCGTCAGTGCCGTCATGAACCTCGGGCTGTCGCACGATTCGCTCAAACTCACCGGCCCCGGCCTGTTCGTGCTGGCGGCGTCGATCATCGCCGCCAAGCTGCTGCCGATCGTCATTTTCGCCTCGGGTCTGCTGCGCAAAGGAAAGCTGTGAAGTCGCCTCATTTGTTCGGCATTGATCTGGATGGCACGCTGCTTAATCCCAAGGGCGACGTCGCCGACCGCACGCGCGCCGCCATTCACGCGTTGCTCGACGCCGGGCACAAAGTCTGCTTCTCGACGGGGCGGAATGGGATTGAGGCGGCGGGCGTGTTCGCCAGCGTCGGCCATGAGGCGATCAGCGTGCTGGTCAGCGGCGCGATGGTCGTCGACATGCGCGACGGCCGCGTCCTTTACCGCGGGCACATGCACGCCGACCTGGCCGCCGACCTCTGCAGCGTCATCGAAGACGTCGGTCAGGCGAGCGTCGCCTTCACGGACCGCGCCGAAACCGGCGTCGATTACTACGTCAGCGGCGACAAGCCCCTGCATCGCGCGCTCGGCTTCTGGCTGGCGATGAGCGGGCAGCGCGTCGAACGCGTGCCGACGCTCAAAACCCTCGACCACGGCCACACGCTGCGGGTCAGCTGCGTCACCGATTACGCCGCCGCCGCCAAAGTCCGAACCGCCGTCGCCGACCGCATCGGCAGCCGGGCGTACATTCACAGCATCGTCGTCGCCAGCGAAGAGGCGGAGATCATCGAACTGTTCGACCCGACGGTCAACAAATGGCAGGGCCTCCTGCGCGTGGCGGCGGAGTACGGCATTTCGCCGGGAAACATCATCGCCGTCGGGGACGACACGAATGACCTTCCCATGATCAAAAACGCCGGTTTAGGCCTGGCGATGGGCAACGCCCGCGAAGAAGTGAAGGCAGTCGCCCGGCAAGTCATCGGGCGCAACGAAGACGACGGCCTGGCGGCGTTTATCGAAAGCTGGCTGGCAGATTAAGCGATGCCGCGAAGCGGCGAGCCGTCTTGTCCTCTCCCGGTATGGCCGGGAGAGGATACAGGTGAGGGCCGGTCTGCAAAGACGCTGAAACGTCAACCCTTTCTTGCTTCGATCATGCCGTTCGCCGCCCGGCCCTCACCCTAACCCTCTCCCGGCGATACCGGGAGAGGGGACCAGACTCGCAAAGCGGCGATCAATCTTTACAATCGGCCCATGATCTACCGCATCGACGTTTGGCCGACCACGCAGGACGAGTCCGCCGCCGCCGTCGCGAAGCAGGCCCAGCAGGCCGGTGTCGCCGTTTCCGCCGCGCACGAATCGCGTGTCTACTTCCTCGAGACCGACGCCCCCGCCGACGCCGTCACGCGCGTCGCCGCCAAAGTCTTGGCCGACCCGGTGACCGATTCGTTCCAGCTCGTCACCGCCCCCTACGCCGATGGCGACAAGAGCCGCGTCGAAGTTCACCTCAAGCCCGGCGTGATGGACCCGACCGCCGCCAGCGCCACCATGGCCCTCAACGAAGCCGGCCTGCCGACGAGCCAAGTCCGCACCGGCCGGGCGTTCAAGTTTGATCGCGTGCTGACCGCCGACGAACTGAAAACGCTCGCCGCCCGTGTGTTGGCGAACGGCGTGGTGGAGTCGGTCTACTACGAGACGCACCTGCCGAAGAGTTTCGCCGTCGCCAACATCAAGCTGTTCGAACTCCGCAGCGTGCCGATGCGCGATCTGGACGACGCCGCCCTCGCCACGCTCAGCCGCCAAGGCCACCTGTTTTTGAACGTGACCGAGATGCGTGCCGTGCGAGATTACTTCGTCGCCCAAGGCCGCGAGCCGACGGACATTGAGCTGGAAACTGTCGCGCAAACCTGGAGCGAGCACTGCGTTCACAAGACGCTCAAAAGCACCGTCGACGTCTACGACGACGCCGGCACCAAGCTCCGTAGTTACGACAACCTGATCAAAGAGACGATCTTCGCCAGCACGATGGAGCTGATGAAACGCCGCAACGACGGCTTCTGCCTCAGCGTTTTCAAAGACAACGCCGGCGTGATCAAATTCGACGACACCGACGCCGTCTGCTTCAAGGTCGAAACCCACAACCGCCCCAGCGCCATCGAACCCTACGGTGGCGCGGCCACGGGCATCGGCGGCTGCATCCGCGACGTGTTGGGAACCGGTTTGGCCGCCAAGCCGATCGCGAATACGAACGTGTTTTGTGTTGCGTACCCAGATCGTGAAATCGGTAAGTCGGTGAGTCGCAAAGACTCGGCGGTCAGCAGCTCTTCCACGACTCACCGACTCACCGACTTAACGACACTCTCGCCGCTGCCGCCCGGCGTCATCCACCCGAAGCGCGTCCTCCAGCAAGTCGTCGCTGGCGTGCGTGATTACGGCAACCGCATGGGCATCCCGACCGTCAACGGGGCTGTCTACTTCGACGAGAACTACGTCGGCAACCCGCTGGTCTTCGCCGGCTGCGTTGGGCTGATTCCGAACGACAAAATCACGAAAAAGGTGAACCCCGGCGACGCCATCGTCGTCATGGGCGGCCGGACCGGACGCGACGGCATTCACGGGGCGACCTTCAGCTCCGCCGAGATCAGCAGCACCGCCGCCGACGAGTTCAGCCACGCCGTGCAGATCGGCAACGCCATCGAACAAAAACGCATGATGGACGTCCTGCTGCAGGCCCGTGACCTCGGCCTTTACTCGGCTGTCACCGATTGCGGCGCGGGTGGCCTGTCCAGCGCCATCGGCGAGATGGGGGCTGACGTCGGCGCGAACGTTACGCTCGAAAAAGTCCCGCTCAAATACGACGGCCTGAGGTACGACGAAATCTGGATCAGCGAAGCCCAGGAACGCATGGTCCTCAGCGTCCCGCAAGACAATGTCGCCGCGTTGCTGAAACTGTCGGCCGGCGAAAACGTCGAGGCGACCGTCATCGGCACCTTCGGCACGGACAACGCCGAGTTGATCCTGAATTACCACAACAAAGAAGTCGGCCGCGTCGCGATGCACTTCCTGCACGACGGCATCCCGATGCCAACACGGAAAGCGATTGTCGATGGTCGAACGTCGATCGTCGAAGATACGCGCGCCTTCGACAATCGACACACGACATTCGACAAACGACTTCTCGCCACCCTCGCCCACCCCAACGTCGCCAGCAAGCACTGGATCATCCGCCAGTACGACCACGAGGTGCAGGGTGGCAGCGTCATCAAGCCGCTGATCGGCCCGAAGCAGATCGGCCCGAGCGACGCCGCCGTCGTGCGGCCGAAGCTTTCCAGCAACGCCGGCGTCGTCCTCTCAAAGGGCCTTGCGCCGAGCGTCGCCGACCCGTACAAGATGGCGATCGCCGCGATCGACGAAGCCATCCGTAACGCCGTCTGCGTCGGGGCGGATGTCGACAAGCTCGCGATCCTCGACAACTTCTGCTGGCCGGGCACGGATGACGAAAAGTCGATGGGCAGCCTCGTCCGCACCTGCGAAGCCTGCCGCGATGCGGCACTGGCGTTCGGCGTGCCGTTCATCAGCGGCAAGGACAGCTTGCACAACCAGTTCACCGACAAAAGCACCGGCCGCGTGACGAAGATTCCGAATACGCTGCTTGTCAGCGCCATCGGCGTGATCGATGACGTGTCGCGGGCCGTCACGATGGACTTCAAGAACAAGAACAGCCGCGTGGTGCTGATCCGTGCGAACAAGCCGTTCGATCTTGCGACGCTGAACACGGTTCACCGCACGATGAGCGGCCTGGTCCGCGGCGGCCGTTTTAGTGCGGTGCATGACGTCTCCGACGGCGGCTTCGCCACCGCCGCCGCCGAAATGTCCATCGCCAGCGGCCTGGGCCTGATCGCCAGCAACGCCCTGCTCGATCCCCCAGAAGCCTTCGAAGAACGCCCCGGCGGCTACGTCGCCGAGCTGAAGTCGTGGGACGCCCTCGACGAAATCACCCAGGCCTTTGACGGCCATGCGGAAGTCATTGAGCTGGGCATCACACAGGGCTTCAAGCGGTTCACGCTGACGACCGAAAAAACGCACGTGGTCGACATCGCCGTCGACGACCTCACCGCCGCCTGGCGCGGCACACTGGACTGGTGATGACGCCTTCCTGTAGGGGCGACGCCTGCGTCGCCCGCGATGGCACAACCCGACCGACCGGGCGACGCAGGCGTCGCCCCTACAGGGATACCGCGTCGTGATCGTTTGGCCGTGGGTGATCATCACGCTGGCGGTGTCAATGATCGGCATCGCCAAGAGCGGTTTCGGCGGCGGGCTCGGCTTGATCGTCGTGCCGATCACCACGCTCGCCCTGCCGTACGCCGGAAATTATGCCGGCGACGACGCGCTCGGCCTCCTGTTGCCGCTGCTGATCGTCGGCGACATTATCGCCGTCTGGCAGTACCGGCGTGAAGTCAGCTGGCCGACGATCCGCCGCCTGCTGCCCGGAGCGTTCCTCGGCGTTCTGCTGGGCACCGGGCTCATCTGGCTGCTCAAACAGCACGCCAGCATCGCCGCGGCGCTGATCAATCTGGAGATCGGCTTTGAGTCGATTCTTCTCGTCGCCATGAGTTGGTACCGCCAATGGCACGGGAAGCAGCAAAGGCTCGTGCCCGAGCCGTGGCGGGCGTTGGGCACGGGCACGTTCGCCGGGACCAGCAGCACGCTCGCCCACGCCGCCGGGCCGATCATCGCGATGTACCTGCTGCCGCTGAACCTCGGCCGCCTGCAGATGGTCGCGACGAGCGCCACCTTTTTCTTTATCGCCAACAGTGCGAAGCTGCCGACCTACTGGTTTGCCGGCAACTTCGAGAAGATCAGCGTGCCGTTCGCACTCTGTTTCTTCCCCGCCGTCCTCGCCGGCGCGATCTTCGGGCGCTGGCTGACGAAGAAGATGAGCGACCGCGTTTTCATCCAGATCGTCTACGCGACTGTCTTTATCCTCGGCGTTTATCTGTTCGGGAAAGGACTTGCCGGTATCATCTAAAGCCAACCGAAAGGCGGGCTTGGGATGGCATTCTGGTGGGATAAATCGGTAGAACTTACGGGCGTGGTTCTGTTCCGCGGCAACCTGCCGCCGCGCCCGGAAGACATGCCCGACTTCACCAAGCTTGGCTACCAGACCGCTAAAGCCGACGCCAAGCCCGGCATGCACTGGCGGCTGAAACTCGGCAACAAGGCCGGCCGCGGCGAGATCTTCGCCGCCCGCCAGCCGCCACTGCCCAATGCCGAGATGCTGCAGTGGATCAACGAACTCACGCCCAAAGAGCGCGAAGCCGCCTTGCTCGCCGGCTCAGCGATCGTCGTCCGCTTCAAGGGTTCGCGCGAGAATTTGCTGCGTGACCGCAAGGCGTTCCTGCGATTGCTCGGCGTCATCTGCGGCGACGACGGCCTGGTCGCCTACGACATGACGGCCAACCGCTTCTGGTCGCCCGGTGCGCTCGCCGACGAACTCATGCACGACGCCGACGCCGATGTCGAAGCCCTCTTCAATATCCACGCCATCGCCGACGACACCAAGGAAGGCCAAGCCCTCTGGATGCACACGCACGGCCTGGCGGAACTCGGGCTGTTCGACTTCGACCTCATCCGCCCCCACACCGATTTCGCCGGCCTGCAGCGTGACGGCATTCGGGCGATCGCGTTGCATATTCTGGAAGGCAAACTGAAAGTCGGCGGCAGCCCCGTGCAGTTCGCCGGGCCGGGCATTTTCGTCCGCGCCGTCGACGCCGCTGATTTTGACCGCAGCGCCGCAGCCGCCGATGTCGCCGCACGAGACAGCGCCCGCGAAGACCATCTGAAAAATCGCGCCGTCCTCTGCGACCCCGCCGCCACGGGCCTGTCGCGGTTCTGGAAAAAGAGCGTCGCACCGTCGACCTATTTCCAGCACGAGCCGGACGAGCGGAAGATGCTGTTCTTCTCGAACGAAGCCTCGAACCTCGCCGGCGAGCGGGCCAAGCACAGCTTCCGCCTGTTCCGTGCACTGCTCAAAGACCTTTCGCCGTTATTGCCGATCCAGGGGCTTGTGAAACTCGGCTATGTCATCGACGGCGGCGGGCCGACCGATCGCGAGCACATGTGGTTCCAGGTCGAAGACGCCGGTGAAGATTACATCGACGCCACCCTCGCCGTGCAGCCGTTCAATATCGCCCGAATGAAGCCCGGCGACCGCGCCAAGCACTCGCTGGACCTGCTGACGGATTGGATCATCCCCACGCCGCTGGGCAACATCACGCCGCGCAACACGACGCCGGCACGGTTCATGAAGGAGAACGCCGACAAGCTGCATGCCGCAATGGCGGCGCGGGCGGCGGAAGGCGACGATTGACGCTGCCCCGGCGGCACCCTACAACCGCCGGCATGGCCAACCCACAGATCGCAATCGTCACCGGCGGCTCGCGCGGCATCGGCCGGGGCATCGCCGAAGCGCTCGGCAAAACCGGCGCCAGCGTCGTCGTCAACTACAACAGTTCCGCTGGCGCCGCCGAAGAAGCGAAGAAGGCCATCGAAGCCAGCGGCGGGAAGGCGCACATCGTCCAGGCTGACATTTCCAAGACCGAAGACCGCCAGAAACTCGTCGACGAAACGCTCAAAGCGTTCGGCCGCATTGACCTACTGGTGAACAACGCCGGCGTCGCCCCCGACGTCCGCGCCGACGTCATGGACGCCACCGAGGCCAGCTTCGACCGCCTCATCAACATTAACCTCAAGGGCCCGTATTTCCTCACCCAACTCGTCGCCCGCGAGATGGCCAAGCAGAAGAGCGGCAACGTCATCAACATTACCAGCATCAGCGCCTACACCGCCCACACCAACCGCGGCGATTACGGCATCAGCAAGGCCGGGCTCGCGATGATGACGCAGGTCTGGGCCGCCCGTTTGGCGGAGTTCGGCGTGAACGTCTACGAAATCCGCCCCGGCGTCATTGCGACGGACATGACCGGCGCCGTCAAGGAAAAGTACGACGACCTGATCTTCAACAAAGACATGACGCCGATTAAACGCTGGGGCCAGCCCGACGACATCGCCCGGGCCGTCGTGGCGATCGCCAGCGGCGCGTTCCCGTTCAGCACCGGCGAAGTCTTCAACGTCGACGGCGGCTTCCACATGCGCCGGCTGTAAGTTGGCCCTCTTATCCCCTCTCCCGGTACGCCGGGGGAGGGTTAGGGAGGGGGCCTGCCGACGGCCTCTCATTGAGCAAACCATTCATGCAAATCCCAACCTTCTGGGCTCGCACGACCCTCAAAGCCGTCGCTCGCGATGGCTACGATGTCACGCGTACCGCGCTCGGCTGGTCGAGCGTCAGTCAGGCTGACGCCCAGGCCGTTGCTGACGAGCGTGCCCGGCGGGCGGCGAACCATGCCGCGGATGATCGGGAGCAGGCCTACGAATACGGCCAGGTTCCCTCGCGTGAGCCGGTGCTTGATTCGCTTGAAATCGATGGCGAACTCGTCGCCGTCATCACGCAGAACCGCTACGGCAGCCGCGTGCTGAATACTGACCGCGTGTTGTTCGCGGATATCGATCTGCCCGAAGAAAAATCGCCGATCTCGCAGACGGCGTCGACAATTACCGCCTTCTTCCGCGGCATGCTCGGCCTGAAGCCCGTGCCGGCCCCGCCGAAAGTTTCGCCCGAAGAGCAAACCCTCGCCGCGATCACGGCCTGGCACGCCCAGCACCCGCAGACGGCCGTCCGTATTTACCGCACCTTCGCCGGCCTGCGGCTGCTGTTCACCGATCGCCAGTACAGCACGGCCGAGACGGATGTTCATCACTTCTTCGACGAATTGAAGGCAGACCGTTTGTACGTCCACCTGACGCGTCGGCAGGAGACGTTCCGGGCGCGGCTGTCACCGAAGCCGTGGCGGTGTGGCATGCGTACGCCGCACGTCGTGTCGCACATCGATCACGCCGACTGGGACAAACGCCTGGCGGATTGGCGAAATGAGTACGAGCCGCTCGCGGCCCGCTACGCCACCTGCCGATTTCTCCAGGAACTCGGCAGCCCGGCGGACGACGCGGTGATTCAACAGATCGTCGCCGTCCACGACGCCGAAACGATCGCCGACGACAAGCCGTTGGCGTGAGCCCGCTTCAAAGCACTTCCACAGCTTTCGGATAGCTGCCGAGCACCGTGAGTTGCAGGCAGTGCTTGCGGGCGTCGGCGATGGCGTCTTTCATCGCGGCGTCGTCGGCGTGGCCCTGGGCGTCGATGAAGAAGTAATACTC
Source organism: Tepidisphaeraceae bacterium (assembly GCA_049840775.1). Lineage (GTDB taxonomy): Bacteria > Planctomycetota > Phycisphaerae > Tepidisphaerales > Tepidisphaeraceae > RYN-431. The sequence continues at coordinate 437,849 of JASGJJ010000005.1, read as the reverse complement.
CCAGTTCACCTTCTGGCTCGGCCGCTTCTCGATGTCCGTGAGGTTGATGCCCTTATCGCGGAAGACGTCCAACACCTCGGCCAAGGCGCCGGGCTTGTGGGCCGTGGTGAACATGATGGCGGTTTTGTCTTCGCCGGTTTTCTTGGCACTCTCGCGGGCGATGACGAAGAACCGCGTGACATTGTCGGGGTTGTCTTCGATGTTCTCAAAGACCATTGGCACGTTGTAGAGTTCGCTCGCGTGGCGGCTGGCGATGGCGGCGACGGTCGGGTCGGCCTTGGCCATCTCGGCGGCGCGGCTGGTGCTGTCGACCGGCCGAACCTCCCGCCCTTTCGTCATCGCACTCAGCCACTTGCGGCACTGGGCAAAAACGGCGTCCTTGCTCAGTACCGTCTTCACCCCATCCCAAGGCCCGGCGGCGAGCAGGTTGTGGTGAATGGTGACGAGCACCTCGGCACAGATTTTTGCCGAGGATGACAGGAACGCGTCCAGCGTATCGACCACGCCGCCGTGCAGGCTGTTTTCGACAGGCACCAGGCCGTAGTCGATGTGGCCGCGGGTGATTTCCTCGAAAACGCTCGGGATGTCCGCCAGTGGCACGTACTCGACCGACTGCCCGAACTTCATCACCGACGCCTGGTGCGAGAAGCTCCCCGCCGGCCCGAGGTAGCCGATCCGCAGCGGCCGCTCGAGGGCGAAGCTGCCGCTCATCAACTCGCGGTAGACGGCCTCCAGGCAGCGGTTCGGGAGCGGGCCTTCATTCAGCTTGCGGACCTTGTCGAAGACGGCTTTTTCGCGGTCCGGCGCGTAGATCGACAGGCCGTCGCGCTGTTTCACTTTGCCGACTTCCACCACGACGCGGGCGCGGGCGTTCAGCAGCTCGACGATCTGTTTGTCGAGCGAATCAATCTGCTTGCGAAGCGGGTCGAGCGGGTCGGACATAGCGAGAGGAGGATAACCGCGGACGGGATTGCGTGCGATTCCGGTATCGCATTTTGTAGGGGCGAGGCCTGCCTCGCCCGAGAACGCAATCGACCCTCGCGGGCGACGCAGGCGTCGCCCCTACAAAGAAGGTTCGGGCTTGGGGTCTTCGTAGCGGGCCTTGACGATTTCGTGATTCAGCTCGGCGCCGACCAGGATGATGATGGCGTCGAGGTAGAAGACCATCAGCATGATGACCATGCCGGCCACGGTGCCGTAGGTTTTGGAGTAGCTGGTGCTGTGGCTGAAGTAGAAACGCAGCGCGAATCCGGTGATCAGCCAGCCGATGACGACGAACAGGCCGCCCGGCGAGAGGAAGCGGATGCGCTGCCGCTGGCTGGGGCCGAAGTGATAGAGCACGCCGACCATCGTCAGCAGCACGCTCAGGCCGATCGTATAACGCAGCACGGTCGCGATCGTGATCAGCGAAGAATTGATCCACCCCTGCGCCGAGTCGGCAGCGCACTCGCGTGCTCGGTCAGCAGCTTTGTGGCGATTGAGCCGATCGGCAGCATCAGCAGCACGATCAGGAACGCCCCGCCCATGAACACCGTCAGCAGCATAGCGAACAGCCGCTTGAGCCAGAACGGCCGGGGTTTTTCGATGTCGAGCGCCGTATCCAGGGCGGCCATCGTGGTGTTCATGCCGCCGCTGGCCGCGTACAGCGTCAGCAGCAGGCCGAAGCTCAACAGGCCGCGGCTGGTTTCATTCAGCAGGCTTTCGGCGAGCTTCTGGACCGGGTCAACGATCGACCACGTCATGCCCGACTGGTACATCAGTTCCGCGATCTTGTAAGGCACTTGCTCGCGGAACCTCTGCGGCAGGTACGGCACGAGCGTCATCAGAAAAATGACCATCGGAAAAATCGCGAACACCCACGCGTACGCGATCGCGGCCGCGTTCGTGAAAACGTTGTCGCGGTTCACTTCCGCATAAACACGCTTCCCCAACTCCACCGGGCCGTGGCTTTGGATGACGTGAACGAGGTCTTTAATACCGGCCATGGAAAAGGAGTTAGAAGTTAGGAGCTAGGAGTGAGTAGAAGAACATTACGAACCCGGTATTCCTGCCGACCGCCCACTGCCCACCGCTCACTTGAGTGCGATTTTCCAGATGCCCCAGGTGCCGCCGCGGTTAGAGCGGAAGTAGACGGCGTCGCCGGCGGGGTCGAAGACGGGCATGTCGTCGACGCTGCCGTTGCGGGTGATCTGCTTCGGCTGGCCGGCGTTGGCGAGGTCTAGCACCCAGATGTCGTAGTTGTTCCGGCCGTCCTCAGCTTCTTTGCCGCGGTCGCTGGCGAAGGCGATCTTGCTGCCGGTGGCGTCCCAGGTCGGGTTGATGTTGTCGGCGTCGCTGGTGAGGTTTTCGGCGCGCGCCGCCTTTGTCGCTCACACGATAGAGGTCGTGCTTGCCGGTCTTTTCGTTCGGGAGCGTGTAGACGACAAAATCGTTGCGCGGGCTGATCTTCGGCTCGAGGCCGCCGAGGGTCGTCAGGTCGGTCTGCAACGGCGTACCGACTTGCACGACGAACAGGCGTGGGTCACTCCGGCCGTCGACGTGGGCCTCGTAGAACAGCCGCGGCTTGGCGCTGGCGTCGACGGCGGGCCAGAGGTCGTTGGTGTCGCTGGACGTGTACCGCGACACGCCGCCCGTGCCGTCGGCATTGATCGCCCAGATGTTCATGCGTCGGCCGACGCGGTTGCTGGCAAAATAGATCTTGTCGCCCGCCGCCGCGTACGCCGGCGTGGCGTCGACGTTTCGGCCGTCGCTCAGGCTCGTCACGCCCCCGCCGCCGTCGGTGCGGACGCGGAACATCTGCGACTTCGGCGACGTTTCCGTTCCGCCGACCGAGCTGTAAACGATGAACTGACCGTCCGGGCTGATCGACAGCGAGCCGATCGTCTGCCCCTTCGGCAGCTCGGCGATCTTCGTCGGCTGCTCGCCGTCGGGCTCGGTGACGAACTTCATGCTGATCGTCGAAACGCTCTTGGCCTTGAGTGACCAGGTTTCGTTCTCGCTGACCATGTCCAGGTCTGTCGCAGGTGTCGGCTGGCTGAGAATTTCACGGAGCTTGATCGGGTAATCGACCATGCCCTCGTCCCACTTGATGGTGATGTCCTGCGGGTAGAACTCGGCGTCCTTGGTTTTCTTGGTGATGTGGGCTTTGTAAGTCCGCAGATCGCCGCGGTCGTTGACGGGCGCGAAGACGAGGTCGGCGGTGATGAAGCCGTCCTGTTCTTTGACCTGAGCGCCGTCGATTTTCACGGTCGCCCCGCTCGGCATGGTGACGATGCGGACCGTTTTCTTCTTCGGCACGAGCGGCACGTTGTACTCGACCTGGCCGTTGTCCCAGCTGAGCTTGGTGTCGATCGGGTCGTAGCCGGGCTTGACGACGCGCATCACGTGATCGATCCAGGCGTTGTTAGACGTGTCAAACTCGAACGGCCGCTGGTTGATGGTCAGCGGCGTCGTGCCGACTTCTTCGCCGTCGATCAGCACCTTCGCGCCTAGCGGCTCGGAGCTGATCTTGAGGTCTTTGCGCATCGACTCCATGCGCAGGTTGTAGAGCGTCGTGCCGTCGGCGTATTTGACGGTCTGCTCGGCCTTGATGAAGCCTTTTCGCTCGGCGGTGAGGGTGTGGGGCTTCCAGTTGTCCTGTGCGTCGACGCCGAATTCCACATCAGCGGAAAACGCCGATACCGGCTCGGCGGTGAGCGGGCGGCCGTCGATGCTGATGATCGCCGGCACCGGCTGCACGATCATGCTGATCCGCCGCGTGTACGGTTTGAGGTTGACGTTCAAAAGCCTGTCGACGTCGCGATTGACGGTGATCGTCTGGTCCTGATACCCCTTGCGACTTGCGGTGACGTAAAAGACGTCGCTGTCTTCGTGGAAGATGAATTTCTCGATCACCGGGCTCGTGCCGCGGTCGACGCTGTTGACCTTAATGAGGGCATCCGGCGGCTGGGTGGTGATCGTGACCGTCTTCTGGACGGCGCAGCCCGTCGCCACCACCAAAACCGCAAGCAGCGTCCAACATGCTTTCATGCCGACGATTGTACGACCGATGCCGAACCATCAACAATGCCGGGGCGGGCCCGGAACAGGCGATCGGCCGGGGCAAATCGCCTCACCGCCCGCCGAACACCGGTCCCTGCGGGCCGGGGGCGAGGTTATTCGTCGGCGCATTAGCCGTGAAATTGATCGGCACGCTCTGCTCGGCGACGCGGGCGTTGGCCTCAGTGAAGGTGATCTTCAGCATGTACCGCCCGGGCTTCAGCGTCGCGGGCAGATCCAGCGGGCGCGGAGGAAAGCGCGCCGGCGGGCGCGGCATTCGTCCTTGCTCTTCACGCCCAGCAAGCTCCACTGCGGCTGCCCGTATTCGTCGTAGAGAACCAAATCCTGCTGGAACGGCGTCACCCAGTTGTTGTTGCCGTCCAGACGCGGATTCAGGTTTTCCACTTCGTAATACAGCCAAAGCTTGTTGACGATGCCCGAGCGAAGATTGGCGGGGATGATCGGGTCGTAAATGCCGAACGCGGTGATCTTGCGGCAGACGTTCGCATTGACGATCGACATGTCCGCACGGCTCCGCAGCCGGTCAGACATTTCTAAAATCGGCTTGATTTTCCGGGTGACGAGAAGGTTGGCGTCCTTTTTGACGCCGCCGCGGAAGTTCGCCATGCCGTCGAGGATGCTGCTGAGGATGTCGCGGTCTTCCAGGCTCAGGCCCGCCATCGCGTCGCTGGTGGGCACCTGTTCGCCGTTGAGCATGCGGTAGAGCTGGTCGTCGATCTGCGGGGCCAGGTCACGCGGGTAATCGCGCGCCTTTTTCGCCAGTTGCTGGCCGAGCGGGTCATTCGCATTTGAAGGCGGCAATGCCGGCGAAACCGCCGGAACCGGTTCCACGGCCGACGGGGTTTCACCGGGCGTCGGAACGTTGGCGACGACAGGCTCAGCCGTCGGCGTGCCTGGTGCCGCGGCGGACGAACCCGGTGGCGTAATGGTCGGCTGGAACGGCTTGCCGTCCGGGCCGACGATCGCCGGCACCGGGCGAAACCCGTCGTCCGCCGCCGGCTTGGCCGTCTTGCCGGCCGGCATTCCCGCGATCGCCGATTCCACCGCCCCCACGCCCGGCGATTTCTCCGGCGGTGTCTTGGGCGGAATGTCGACGATCTTCGGCTTTTCCGCCGCAGCGTCCGCCGTCGTCGCCGGTTTTTTGGGGTCGGTCACGCGGGTGACGGGGACCTGATCGATCGCCTTGGCCTGCTCGTCCGCCTGGCGCATCACCTCGGCGACGTGCGGATCGACCGCCGGCGTCTGTGCCGGCTGCTCCGCCACGCGCGGCGGCGTGGGGGCGGGATGGGATGGCGGGAAATTCGAGGTCTGCTGCGACGATTGGCATCCTGCCACTGCCCAAACCAGGCCCGCCGCGACGATCCAGGGTCGTTTCATGCGTTGCATCCTTGCAATCGCGCGGCATTGTAATGGAGAGGACACAAGGCGGAAGGCAGAGAGCGGAAAAAGAAAAATGCCCATCCTGCCGCCCTCCGCGTTCTGCCTTCTGCCTTCCGCCTTCGCTCGCCTTGACTTCCCCCGCACACCGGCCACTATTCCGTCATGCTCCATCTCTCGGCCTTTTCGGACGAAATTGACCCCGACATCCGTACGCAAGTCACGCATTGCAAAAGCAACGGCGTGACGCACATCGAACTGCGCATGGTCGACAAGATCAACGTGCTCGATTTCACCGCCGACAAGCGAAAAGAGATCAAAACCGCCCTGGCGGACGGCGGGCTGGGCGTAATCAGCATCGGGTCGCCGATCGGGAAAGTCGCAATCGATAAGCCCTGGCAGGAGCATTTCGACCGCTTCAAGATCGCCGTCGACGCCGCCGAGTATTTCAGCTCGCCGTTCATCCGCGTCTTCAGCTATTACCCGGCCGGCGGTGAAGGGAAAGGCCCGACCGCCCCGATCAAAAGCGAAGTCATCGACCGCTTCCACAAGAAAGTCGAGTACATCAAAGACCGCAATGTCACGCTCGTTCACGAGAACGAAAAAGGCATCTTCGGCGAAGGCGTCGACCACTGCCTGCAGCTGATGCAAGCCGTCAATTCGCCGAAGCTGCGGACCGCTTTCGACTTCGCCAACTTCGTGCAGGCGAAGGAAAAGCCGATCAACAACTGGCCGACGCTCAAGCCGTACACGGTGCACATTCACGTGAAAGACGCCGTCCTGGCTGACGGCCATGTCGTGCCCGCCGGGCACGGCGACGGCGACATCGAGGCGATCCTCAAAGACGCCTACGCCAGCGGCTACCGCGGCTTCCTCAGCCTCGAACCGCACCTGAAAGTCGCCGGCCACAGCTACGGCGAAACGGGGCCGGAACTGTTCAAAACCGCGGCCGACGCACTCAAGACCATCCTCACGCGGAATAACATTCCGCTGGCAAGCTAAGGCGTCAATGGTCCGACTCCGGATCGATCCCGACCACCAACCCGACGCGCAACTGGCGCTGGGCCTCGTCTTTCCGACGGCGGCCGGCGTCGCCTTGTTCGGCTGGCGGGCGCTCGGGACGGTCCTCGTCGTCTGCCTCGGCGCGTTCCTCGCCCGCAGCATCCTCAGCCGACTCCGCACCTGGACGGCTACGCCGCCGGCGTTCCCGCTGGCGGTCCAGTGCGTAATCGTCAGCCTCTTCTGCCCGGCAACACTCTTCGACCTGGAGCAGTCGACCGTCCAACTCACCGCACAATGGCCGGCGTTACTGGCGATCGGCGGCGCGGTGGCGGTGCTGGATTGGCTGCGGCGGCTGCTGGCGACGCGGCGATTCCACGCCGGCGTCGTCGTCATCACCGCCCTCACGCTCGGCCTGCCGTTTCTGCTGGACAACGACCGCGTGCTGTCGCCGCATAAACTCGTCGTCGGCGACATTCTGAGCCCAAACACCGAAGACCGCCCGAACGAGTCCGCCGAGCCTTGGCTTGAGACGCCGCCCCACGGCGCGCACCGTGCTGATCACCTCGCCGGCGGAGAAATCGCTGTCGTCGTACCTGCACGAAAAGCTCCCTCCCGGCCGGCCGAATGTGACGATCTCGCGGCTGCTGAGCGACGACCTGCCGCCGCTGGAAGACCTCGTCGTCGGTGGCCATCCGACGCCGCTGGGCCGGGGCAGTATCGTGATGGTCTTGGTCGGCGGGCTGTTCCTCGTCTACCGCGGCCTCACACCGCTGCGCGTGCCCGCCCTCGCCCTGCTCGCCTGTTACGCTACGCTCGCCGTTTTACCTTTGCCGATTGGCGTGGGCGACGGCGGCGTGCGGCGGTGGCTGTTCGAGCGTGACCCGCGTGTCGGCTGGGCGGCCGGGCTGACGCTCGTTCACTACCTGCTGTGCGCCAGCACAGTGCCGATCGTCGCAACGTTCCTGCTTTCCCAGCCGAGCATTCGGCCGAAGCGCCGCTGGACGGCCGGCTTTTTCGCGATCGCCTTCGGCGTTCTGGCCGCGATCGGTACGGTGTTCGTCAACGTCGCCGGCGGTGCGTTGCTATCGCTATTGGCCCTGCAGGCGGTCTTCTCAGGTTCCCTCCCCCGTGAGCACACGGGGGAGGGAACGTGAGGCCGCCTTGCTCTACAATCCCGCCATGTCGTTCAAACGCATTGCAGTCATCGGTGCCGGCGCGGTCGGGGCGTATTACGGCGGCCGCCTCGCTGAGCACGGGCATGACGTCAGCTTTTTCACGCGGTCGGACTTCGCCGCCCTTCGCGAGCGCGGCTTGCGGGTCAAAAGCGTGCACGGCGACTTCACTCTGGCCAACCCAAACGTCTACGACGATACCGCCGCAATGCCATCGGCCGATCTGGTGATCGTATCGTTAAAAGCGACGGCGAAAGCGGATTACGTCCGCCTCGTGCGGCCGGTGGTGCATGACCAATCCGTCATCGTCTGCCTGCAGAACGGCCTCGGCAACGAAGACGTCTTCGCCGACGCGTTCGGCAACCACCGTGTCTTCGGCGGCATCGCGTACACGTGCATTAACCGCATCGGTCCCGGCGACATTTCACACACCGCGCACGGCCGCGTGCGCGTGGGGGCGTTTCGAGAATCGCCCTTCCCGGTCGCCCAACAAATCGCCGACATGATGAAGGCGGCGAACATCATCGCCGAGGCCGTGGAAGACCTGAAATGGTTTCGCTGGCAGAAGCTGCTCTGGAACATCCCGTTCAACGGCTGGGGCGCGGCCCTCGACCTGCACAGCGCCGCCATCCTGAGAAACGCCGGGGGCGAACAATTGATTCGCGACACGATGGCGGAAGTGCAACGCGCCGCCGCCGCCGTGGGCGTGACGCTCGATCAGTCACTCGTCGACGCCAATATCAAGCAGACCCGCGAAATGGGCGACTACCACAGCAGCATGCAGCTCGACCGCCAGGCCGGCCGGGCGATGGAAATTGATGCCGTCATTGCCGAACCGCTCCGGCAGGCGCGGGCGGCAGGCGAGGGTGAACTGCCGCTGATTTCGACCATGCAGCGGTGCCTGGAAGCGTTGTAGGGGCGAGGCCTGCCTCGCCCGTTTGGATCGATCGGCCATCGCGGGCGACGCAGGCGTCGCCCCTACAAAATCAACCCGCCGCCGGTTTATTGCGGAGGGCTTTGAGACGCACTTGCACGTCGCGGTAGTTGAAGTCGCTCATGGCGACTTTGCTGAAGCACTTGATGCCGTCCGCGGAGTCGCCGCGTGCCTCAAACGCCCGGCCGAGCCAGTAGTTGATTTCCTTGAACTTCAGGTCGCCGGTGAGCTGATAGGTTTCGCTGAGGTTTTTGAGCGTGTCGACGGCTTCGTCGAGGAACTCGGCGTTGAGGAACGCCTTGCCGAGTTCGATGGTGCCTTCTACGCGGAGCTTGGCGTCCTGCACCGCCTGCTGGAGGAGCGGGATGGCCTCGGAATGGTGGCCGAGCTCGATCTGCCGGCGGGCCATTTCGTATTTCAGCGAGAGGTCCGTCGGGTACGCCTCGGACGCCAGGGTGAATTCTTTAAGCTCTTCTTCGTTGCGATCGCGGCGGAATTCGATGTAAGCCTGCCGCAGGCCTTCGTCTTTAGGGGCCTTGGCGATCTGCTCACGCATCGAGCGGTCCATGCGTTTGAGCTGCTGGATCTTGATCTTGCCGACCGAAAATCGGAAGCGGAATTGCCCGGTGGCGTTGAACGCCTTATCGAGGATTTCGATGGCTTCGTTTTCGTAGTCGGGCTGCTCGGTTTTGACGAGCGCTTCGACGAGTTTGTTGATCTTGCCGGCCTCGTTCGGCTCGCGCTGGTATTCCTCGCGGGCGGCGTTGATGGCGGCGGTCAGGGCGTCGACGCTGCGGATGTCCTTGTCGGCGTTCATCAGCCGCGTCTGCTCGTCCATGTTCTTCACGCTATCGCGGAAGCTGCCGCCCCGGCCGTAACCGGCGGCGGACATGGTCTGCTGGGCGGCGAGGTTTTTGACTTCCGACTGCAAGTCCATGTCGTTCGGACGCAATTTCAAGGCGTGGCCGGCGGCGTCGGTGGCGGCGCCCCAGTCCTTGGTCGTCATGTAAGCGTCCTTGAGCGCCATGAACTTGCCAATTTCCGGCTTGCCGGAGTCGAGATTCGCCCGCAAGAGCATCGGTCCGATCCAGCGGACGGTGTCATAGCAGCCGGCGTCGACGGCGTGATTGAGCAGTTCCAGCATGCGGCCGGTGTTGCCGACGTCAAAGCTCAAAAACCGTTCGGCGGTGACAAGGTTTTCCACCGAGTCTTTGCCGTACCGCATCTTCATTTTTTCGAACATCCCGAGGTCTTTGCCGCCGCTGACCCGGCGCTTGAGTGCGACTTCGCGCAACGCCTGGTGTGCGGTGACGGCTTCGGGGTCCAGCTTCAGGCCCTGAAGGTAGAGTTCGACGGCGTAGTCAAACTGCCCCGCCGACGCCTTGATGGCGGCCTGTTTGAAGAAGGCCTCCGCCTTCTTGCGGTCGGCTTCGGGGGTTTCGCGGTAACCTTCGGGTTGATCAGCAACTGCCATGGCTTTTAGTGTACTCCCGTAATGCCGACTCGGCGAATGGTCGGCCGCCCGGCGTCATTAAATCGGCGGCCGTTGCGGGGGTCAACGATTTGACTAAACTCGGCGATCCGGTGCCCGTTAAGAAGCTCTCGATCCTCACCTACCCCGACCCCCGCCTTCGCGTGGCCGCCAAGCCCGTGTCGGCATTCGATGATGACCTCAAGTCCATCATCGAACAGATGTTCAAACTCATGCGGGAAGAGCAAGGCGTCGGCCTGGCGGCGCCGCAGGTGGGCGTGGACCTTCGTCTTTTCGTCGCCAATCACACCGGCAAGCCGGAAGACGACCGCGTCGCCATCAACCCGACCCTGACCGACGCCGAGGGCAATGAGGCCGGCGAAGAAGGCTGCCTCAGCCTGCCCAAAATTCGCGCCGAAATCGACCGTTTCGAAACCCTCACCCTCAAAGCCCAGGACGCCGACGGCACGCCTTATGAGGTGACGGCCACCGGCTTTGAGGCCCGCGTCTGGCAGCACGAGTTCGACCATTTGAACGGCGTGATGATCATCGACCGGATGCCCTTCACCGCCAAAATGGCCGCCCGCCGGCAATTGCGGCAACTGGAAGACGACTTCAAGCCCGGCCGCTAAGCTCTGGACACTGCCGTGACGATCACTGGAATGAAACTCGCCTTCGCGGGCGCCGGCGCTTTCGGCGTACCGACGCTCAAACGCCTCGTCGCGTCCGGGGCCGAGATCGTTCGCGTCTACACGCAGCCCGACAAACCGGCCGGCCGGGGCAAAAAGCTGACGCCCACGCCCCTCGCCGAAGCCGCCGAGGCATTGGGATTAACGGTCGTCCGCACCGCCGATCTGAACGCCGAAGATCTGCCGGACGTCGACGCCCTGGTCGTGATCGCGTTCGGCCAGAAAATCGCGGCTCACGTGACCGAAAAGCCGAAATTCGGGGCGATCAACCTGCACGCCTCGCTGCTGCCGAAGTACCGCGGGGCCGCGCCGATTCACGCCGCTCTGGTCGCCGGTGAAACGGTCGTCGGCAATTCGATCATCCGGCTGGCCGAGAAGATGGACGCCGGCGCAGTCCTCGGCACGAACGAATTGGCCGTCCACCCGACCGAAACCACCGGCGAACTGCACGACCGCCTGGCCGAGAGCGGCGCGCCGCTGGTCGAACGGGTTTTAGAAGAGCTTCGCTCCGGTGATGCGATCGAAGTGCAACAAGATCACAGCCACGCGACGCTGGCGCGGAAATTGAATCGGGAGACGACGCGGATTGACTTCGCCCGCCCCGCCGGCCGAATCGCCGACCAAATCCGCGGCCTCTACCCCTGGCCCGGCTGCCGCGTGCGGCTACTCGATGGCGATACCGAAATCGCACGGCTGACGCTGGTCCGAGCGAAAGTCGCCTCTCTGACTCCCTCTCCCGGTATTCCGGGGGAGGGTTGGGGAGGGGGTCTTCCTTCTTCTTCGGCCGCCCAGAACACAGCAGCCCCCCTCCCTAACCCTCCCCCGGGGTACCGGGAGAAGGGACCAGACATCGTCGGCAGTGTTTTGAACGACGGCACTGTCGCCTGTGGCGACGGTTGTCTGGACATTCTTGAACTTCAGCCCGAGGGCAAGCGTCCGATGACGCTTGCCGCCTTCCGTAACGGCCGTCCCTGGACGGCCGGCCTTCGCCTTGAATCGATTGTATGAACGCTCGTGACTTCGCCTGGCGGCAGCTTGCCGCCGCCCGTTTGCCTGGCTGGCAGTTTGATCCCCGGTCGTTTCGCCCGCGCAACGCCGTCCCTCCCACCGATCCGCGTGATCTGGACTTGGCTCATGCGCTGGCGCAGCGTCACGAAGAATCTGGAGCAGTTGCGTCACCTGACGCAGCACTACTCCGGCCGAACGATGAAGCAGATCGACCCGGCCGTTCAGATCATCCTGGCGATGGGCCTGGCGCAGCTCCGCTTCTTCACGCGCCTGCCGCCGTACGCCGTCGTCGATGAAGCGGTGAACCAGACCAAACGGATGGGCTTCGGCAAGGCGGCCGGCTTCGTGAATGCCGTGCTCCGGCAGGCACTGCGCGACCCGCTGCCCGAACTGCCTGACGCCAATGACATTCAGAATTACGCCCAGCAGGTGCTCTCACACCCGCCGGCCCTCTTCCGCCGCATGGCGCAGTTGATGGGTCAGGAAGAGGCGTTGCAGTTGGCGCAAAAGCACAATGCGGAAGCACCGCTGATCGTCCGCGGTACGCCGCCGGCGAGTGAAGACGTCACCGTCACACCGCATGAGGTTGAAGGCTTCAGCGTTGTGAGCGGCGCGACCGAGAAGCAACTCGCCGAGTGGGCCGCCAGCGGCGTCGCGCAGGTGCAGGACCCGACCTCCGCCGGCGTCATTGCGCATCTTGATTTGGCCGGCGCCAAGCGCGTGCTGGACCGCTGCTGCGGGGTTGGCACGAAGACGCTGCAGATCGCCCGGGCCGCCCCGGACGCCGACATCATCGCCATCGACCCGGCCGGCCACCGCATCGACGCGCTGAAACGCTCGGCCAATGATTTCAATGTCACGGCGATCGTGAACACGAAGGTGCCGCTCGACGCCGCGCCGTTCGATCGTATTTTGATCGACGCCCCGTGCTCCAACAGCGGCGTGCTCATTCGCCGCCCGGAAGCCCGCTATCGGCAAGACGACGCCACGCTGAAATCGCTGGAAGAACTACAGCGGACGATTCTCAAAGACACCGTGCCATTCCTCGCCCCCGGCGGCCTGCTGGTCTACAGCACCTGCAGCATCTGGCCGGAAGAAAACGGCGACCAGGTCCGCTGGCTGACGGAGACATTCCCTCAACTGAAGATCGTGAATCTGCTCACGACGCTGCCGTCACTGGCGACCGACCCGACCAAGCACCATGACGGCGGCTTTGTGGCGGTTCTGAAGAACGGATGACCACGCAAAGCAATTGCGATCGGTTCATCGCAACATCCATGAAGTCCAGCGGTTCGACCGAACCAGCACCGCCATGCCGAGCGACAGGCAGGCAATCAGGAGGAAATAGGGAAAAGTGCGCAGCAGCGTGCCATCGGCATGAAGGCCGGGGATAAGGCGAACCGTGCCAATGACGAACGCGTGGACCAGATAGATCCCAAAGCTCAATCGCCCGACCGGTGCCAGCCAGCGCCATGCCGGAGACAACATGCTGCCAATGGCAATCAAATAGAGCCCGAATCCGCTGACGTTTTTCCCGAGAACCGTGAAACCAACGGTGAAGATCGAGGCCGTCCCTAACACGGCCATCGCCGCGCCCAATACAGCCAACCACCACTTGCCGCAGATTGTCGGCATTGCCCGTAGCCAAATGTCCAGACTAATGGTCCAGCAGATGACAGGAAGGCATTCCCAGGCACGCTCGGGCAGGTAGGCGTGTTCGCCCAGGGATTCAAAGTTCTGATCGGGCAACACCGCCAAGAACAATCCCAGCACGCAAAAACCGTTCGCGATCGTCCCCGCGCCATTCCGTGAAAGTTGCGTCAACAAACGGCCTAACGGGAAGAGCAGCGCGGACATGACGAACGCGAACGGCAGGAACCATAGGAATCGAGAACGCCCGCAAAGAACGTCCTCAATCGATGGCCAATAGAATGTCTTTCCCAGCGTGAGGTTGCGGTACTCCACTGGAATCATCGCCAGCGTGACCCAGATCAATGCCGGCACCATCAACTGGCGGAAACGCTGCGCAAGATATGACAAGTACGACTTTTGCGCATCGACGCGGGCGGCCCGCAGGACGAACATCGCCGCCATCGTCGCGAAGCAAGTCGTCCCCATTCGGCCGATGTGCTGTAGGGTCGGGCCGAAATCAGAATGCACCCAAATGACCGACAGGCAGGCGATCAGGCGGACGCCGTCGAGTGCCGTCACGCGGCGTTCGTCCCAAGGCAGGCTCGGTTGCGGTGAACGGGATTGCGCTTTTTCAAACGCAACGTTCGCCGGCGAAGCTTCAAGGCTCGGCAGCAAAAAACCGGTCGCAGACGACGAATTCTGAAAGGCTGTCACAACTTCCTGCCCATCCGGGTAGCCCCCCATCCCGATTCGACCGCCTCGCCCGTGCGAACATCACACCGGCGTCATTCGAACGCGTTGCGCCTGGGGTTTATTTTCCGCCGGACTGAAATGTCGATGTTTTTCTCTCCAAAGGCAATTTATTCTGCGGGTTTTCACGGTGCCGATAACACTCGCCCGGATAAACATTACGAGCGACAAAAAACGGCCCGCCGATCGCAATCGCGGATCGGCGGGCCGTGGAATTTCTATTGGGGAACGTAACTTGTTTACGACTCTGCGATCGTCACTTTCGCGAGCAGGTCACCCTGCTTGATGCTGTCAACGATTTCCTGGCCGCTGAGGACTTTGCCGAACACGGCGTGTTTTCCGTCGAGCCAGTCGGTGACAATGTGGGTGATGAAGAACTGGCTGCCGTTGGTGTTCGGGCCGGCGTTCGCCATGCTCAGGCTGCCGACTTCGTGCTTAATGCCGAGGGCGGCCTTTTCGTCGGGCCACTTGTAGCCGGGACCGCCCCGGCCGGTGCCGGTCGGGTCGCCGCCCTGGACCATGAAGTCGTTGATCACGCGGTGGAACACCGTGCCGTCGTAAAAGCCTTCCTTCGCAAGGAATACGAAATTATTGACGGTGACTGGCGCGCGGTCGGCGAACAGCTGGACGACGATATCGCCACGGGCGGTGCTGAAGGTGGCGACGTACTTTTTCGACGCGTCAAGCGTCTGGGCCGGGGCGGTATTATAGCTCTTGGGCATGGGGGTTCCTTTCAAACCGGGAGTATAGGCGGAAACCGCCGAGCACAACACCGCTTGGAACCACAGCGGCATGGCCCGCTCGAGCATAGTCGGAAATGAAGACAGACCCACTCAAGTGGGCCTGCCGGGGGATTGGACTGGTTGTTCGCTGATCAGTTCGCTTTGGCGGGGGCGAAGCCTTCGCAGCTGCTGATCGGGGTGACCATCAGGTGGAGCGACGCGTGCTTCGGATGGCCGCACTCTTCGACGGTCTTTTCGTCGGCCTTGTGGCTGGTGCGGATCTGGACGAGCTTGGCGTCGGTGTTGTGGTGTTCGCCGAAGTGGGCACACAAACCGCATTGGCCGTTCTGGACGTTCAACATATCGATACTCCTGTGAGAAAAGTCTGAAAGAATCATCGGCCTGAAACCCTCAAAATTCCAATGAGAAACCGTCTCATCTGCCAGTTGAGACCGGGACGCAGGCTTGGCGATTTCGCTCGACATGCAACCGTTTTGCGCTACACTGTTTGCGAACAACTGACCGACCGTCTGCCGGCTGTGAACCTCTCAGGAGAACGCAATGCTCGCTCGAAAAGGGTCTGCGATCGGGACGTCTGCTCTGGTGGTCGCGATTATCGCGCTCGGCGTCGCCATCGGTGCGATCCTCATGCACCGCGAGTCCGCCGACGCCCATGAAGGCGAAGCCGAGCGTGCCGCCGTCTTCCAACGCATGAGCGGCCTGGAAGGCCCCGGGGTGACGAACACCCTCGACAAACGCTACACCGACGCCGACGGCGATCTTGTCGCCGACGCGCCGACTGACGCCTCCAAGCAAATTGACCCGCCGACGCTCACCTTCACTTACGTCGCCGTCGAAGACGACGTTAGCTTCCGCGACGGCTTTAAGCCGCTGATCGCCGCCATCAGTGCCGCGACCGGCAAGCCGGTCGAGTTCGTCAGTTTCACCAGCCCGGAAGACGAGCTCCGGGCCGTCCGTGACGGCAAACTGCACATCGCGAGCCTGAACACCGGCTCCGTGCCGCTGGGCGTTTGCACGGCTGGCTTCGTGCCGGTCGCACAACTCGCCGGCGACGAAGTCGGCCATCACCTGACGATCATCGCCCCCGCTGATTCGTCCATCGGCACGGGCCTGTCGTCGCTCCGTGGCCACGAACTCACACTCACCGACCCGACCAGCAACAGCGGCTACAAAGCACCGCTGATCCTGCTCCGCGAAGCCGGCCTGCGTCCGCCGACCGATTACCTGCTCCGCTATTCCTACGGCCATCCGCAGTCGATCGAGGGCATCAAGGCCAAAAAATACCAGGCCGCCGCCGTCGCCGACGACGTGCTCAAACGCGAAATCGCCGAGGGCAAAATCGCCACGAGCGACTTCAAGACGATCTACACCTCCGACAAAACCTTCCCCGGCGCCGCCATCGGCTACTGCAGCCTCCTCAAGCCCGAACTGGCCGCCAAAATCCGCAAGGCGATCAACGAATTCAACTTCAAAGGCACGGAGATGGAAAAGCTCTTCGGCCCGGAAGGCAAGAACAAATTCGTGCCGGTGGACTACAAGAAAGACTGGGAATTCATCCGCCGAAACGACGACGCCATCGGCTTCTCCTACGTCCTGAAAGACGCCCCGCCGACGACGCAGCCGATGGCCCAGGCATCGCCCGTTTCAATCGAACGCTTGCGTCTGCTCAATGACTCTCTGCAAACGACGATCGCAAGCATCAAGGCACTCCCGCTGACATCGGCAGAAGTGCCGGACAAGACGGCAAAGCTCATTCCGACGAAGTGGGACGAAGTCGCGATGCGGGCTCCGACCGACACCGATCACGCTATCACGCTGATCGAAAAATAATCATGGTCCGCATCTATCACATCGCCGATCCCCTGCTACGGGAAAAAGTGCTCGCCAAGCTCGCCGAATGGCGAGGCAGCACGCCGGCGCAGATTCCCGAATGGTTCGAACTCGACGACGGCGATTATTCCGAGCTGCTCATCGAAATCCGTGCCGACGAAGAACGGGCGTTTCACCACCACGATCCCGATTGAATAGCAACCCGGGGTGGCCACTTTAGCGGCCACCCCTTTCACGCATTCTGAACGCTGTTGCCCCCTTCGATTTCGACTAAGATCGGCCGAATGCCTGAGGCCCCCGCCTGGTCTGACGATCTGCTCTCCAACCCGCACGCCGTCGCGGACAAGCGGTCACGCGTGCGCGAAATGTTCGCCGCCATTGCCCCCAGTTACGACCTCAACAACCGCCTGCACAGCTTCGGCCGCGACCAGGCCTGGCGGCGGGCTGCGGTGAAACTGGCGGACTTGAAGCCGACCGACGCCGTCGTCGACGTCGCCTGCGGGACGGGCGATCTCACCGTTGCCTTTGCCAATGAAGTGCATCGTCTCGCTCGCTTGGAACGACAAACAACCAAACGTGACAGTTGGACTGACCCACTACCCGTGCCCGTGCTTGGCATCGATTTCACCTATGAAATGTTGCCGTCGAATGGTCAGAAAACTCCGAGCTGGCATTTCGGCGTTTACAAAGACGAACACGGCCAGCCAATCTTGGGCGATGTTTGGCTTCAAGGAACGCGTTACCTCAACGGCGACGCCCAGCAACTCCCCCTTCCCGACGCCTGCTGTGACGTAGTCAGCATCGCCTTCGGCATCCGCAACGTGCAGAACGTCGACGCCGCGTTGCGTGAGTTTTATCGCGTGCTCCGCCCCGGTGGCCGGGTGATCGTGCTGGAGTTTTCCGAGCCGACCAACCCCGTCCTCCGCGCGCTCAATCGCTTCTACTGCGGCCGCGTCATGCCCGTCACGGCCACGCTCATCAGCCGCGATAAATCCGGGGCTTATAAGTACCTGCCCAAGAGCGTGGAGACGTTCATGACCCGCCAGCAGATGACCGACCATCTCACCGCCGCGGGCTTCGGCGACATCACACTCAAGCCGATGACCTTCGGCGTCTGCGTGGCGTATCGCGGCGTCAAAGCGTGATGTTGAAAAGTCTGAAAGTTCCGTTTGCCGTATGATGTCGGCATGGACATCGTCACCGCCATCACCGGGGCCAGCGGAGCGCTCTACGCCCAGCGATTCATCCAAGGCCTCGTCCAGGCGGGCGTGAATGTGCACCTCGTCGTCAGCCCGCTCGGCCGACGCCTGTTGCACGACGAACTCGGCATGGAAACGCCCGACCTCGTCGCGCTGGCCGGCACGCCGCAGCACAGCGTCACGCTCTACAACTACAACGACGTCGGCGCCAAACTCGCCAGCGGCAGCTTCCTGCACGACGGCATGGTCATCGTCCCGGCCAGCAGCAACACGCTGAATGAAATCGCCCACGGCCTCGGCGACAACCTCATCAGCCGCGCGGCCGCGGTCGCCTTGAAGGAACGCCGCCGCCTCGTCATCGCTCACCGCGAAATGCCGCTCAGCCCGATGGACGTGACGGCTTACAAGTTGCTGACCGACGCCGGCGCGATCGTGTCACCCTGCAACCCCGGCTTTTATTTGAACCCGACAACGGTGGCAGAAGTCATCGATTTCGTCGCCGGGAAATTGCTCGATCTGGTCGGCGTGAAACACCATTTCGACACGCGTTGGGACCCGAAGAACCTTCGCCCGCCGGTCAAATTGGTTTAGAATGAGGCCGCGATGCAGACGTTCCGCCTTCATCCCGATCAGTGGACCGCCGTCGGCGACGGGCTGACGTTCGCGATCACCGATATCGACGCCAACGGCGTCCGCCTGCTCGTGCGCGGCCAGGTCATCGGCGGGCCGGAAGACGGGGCGGAGATTGACCGCCCTGTCGAAATCGCTGTGGGCAGCGAGGCGCGCGTCGGCATCGTGACGATCGCGCTCATCGACACCAAGCCGTCGCTGTTGAAATCGTCTGCGAAGGTCGGCGTTTTCTGCCCGCCGCACCTGGCGGTTCGCCCCGCGAAGGAGCCGACGTGACGGCCGCCCCATCGCCCGCGCCTGACATTCTGCCGCCCGCCGACCGCCAGGATTTTGTCAGCCGTATCGGCGCGCTCGCGGCCGACATCAAGCTGTCGCACAGCGTCTTCGCGTTGCCCTGGGCGATCCTCGCGACGTTCATGGCCGCGGGCGGCGTCCCGCGGGCCGGGCAAATCGTCTTGATCGTCACCTGCATGGTGCTCGCCCGCACGGCCGCGATGAGCGCGAATCGTTTGTTCGATGCCGAGCTCGATCGTGTGAATCCGCGCACGGCGAAGCGGGCGATTCCTGCCGGGCGGCTGAGCAAATCGTTTGTCGCGGCCGCCACACTGGTGTGTGTCGCCGGCTTCGTTGCCGTCACATCGCTGTTCGGCGTGATCTATTCGAATTGGATACCGCTCGCAGCGTCCCTGCCGGTGTTGGCGTTTATTTGTGCGTACCCGTTCGTGAAACGCTTCTCCCGCCTCTGCCACTACTGGCTGGGCACGGCGCTCGGCCTTGCGCCGCTGTGCGCGTGGCTGGCGATCGCCGGGCACTTCGCGTGGGAGCCGGTGCTGATGGGCGCGGCCGTTCTGCTCTGGACGGCCGGGTTCGACATCCTCTACGCCTGCCAGGACTTCGCCAGCGACCGCGCCACCGGCGTCCACTCCATGCCCGCCGATACCGGCGTCACGCCGGCGCTCTGGATCGCCCGTTTTTCGCACGCCCTTTGTCTCGGTTTGCTGATCTCGCTCGGCCGATTGTCGCCGCAACTGGGCGGCGTCTACTTCGCGGCCGTCGCTGTAACCGGTTTGCTCCTGGTCGTCGAACACGCGGTCGTGAAGCCGACGGATCTGTCGAAGATCAACCTCGCGTTCTTCACGATCAACGGCTTCATCAGCCTGCTGCTCGGCACGGCGGGCGTTGTCGACGTGCTGCGGCACGCCTCTTTGTAGGGGCGAGGCCTGCCTCGCCCGTTGAACGTCGATCGCACGCCGCGGGCGACGCAGGCGTCGCCCCTACTTTCAGAAGCGCAGCGCACGACGATATCCGCCCCGTTTTCCGTTAGAATCAGGTCACCTATGGACCCCCAGGCCGTCACCGTTTCTGACCCGATGCTCCGCCCCATCGCCGACAAAGTGCTCGCCGGCGAGTGGCTCACTGAGGCCGACGGCGTCGCGCTCTATGCCTCGCGCGATCTGCACGGCATCGGCCGGCTGGCGAACTTCGTCAGCGAGAAACTCCACGGCGACGTCGTCTTCTACAACCGCAATCGTCACATCAATTACACGAACGTCTGCGCGCTCTCCTGCAAGTTCTGCAGCTTCTACCGCAAGCGTGGCGAAGCCGGCGCGTACGAGATGAGCGTCGACGAATGCGTCGCCGCCGCCAAGACCGCGGCCGAGCACGGGGCGACGGAAGTTCACGTCGTCGGCGGTTTGCACCCGTGGCTGAAGTTCGATTTCTACACCGACATGCTCGCCAGCATCCGCCGCGAAGCGCCGGGCCTGCACATCAAGGCGTTCACCGCCATCGAGATTGTCCACCTCTCCCGCATCGCCCGGATGAGCGTGCGCGACGTGCTGATCGCCCTGAAAGAAGCCGGCCTCGGCAGCCTGCCGGGCGGCGGCGCGGAGATCTTCGACGACCGCGTCCACGACGAAGTCTTCAAAGGCAAAGTCCGCGAAGACAAATGGTTCGACGTCCACCGCACCGCCCACAGCCTCGGCATCTTCACGAACGCCACCATGCTCTACGGCCACGTCGAAACGCCGGCGGAACGGGTGAGGCATTTGATCAAGCTGCGGGAGTTGCAGGCGGAGAGCCTTGAGGGTGTGGAGGGGGGAGGCGTGAGGCGTCAGGAAGACGCGCGTTTCCTGACGCCTCACGCCTCTTCACCCTCTCAAGCCTTCTTCAATTGCATTATCCCCCTCAGCTTCGCCCCCGAACACAGCGAACTCGGCCATCTGCCCGGGCCGACGGGGCTGACCGACCTGAAAACTCTCGCCATCGCCCGGCTCATGGTGCCGAACATCGGCAGCATCAAGGCGTTTTGGATCATGCAATCCATGCACCTGTCGCAGGTCAGCCTCAACTACGGCGTGAACGACCTCGACGGCACGGTCGTCTGGTACGACATCACCAAGCGCGAAGGCCAAGGCACGCACCAGGAAATGCACGTGTCCGACATCGAACGCCTCATCCGCGAAGCCGGGCGAACGCCCGTCGAGCGGGATACGGTTTATCGCCCGGTGAAGCGCGATCAACTCACCGGACAGGTGATCGATTCCGTTCCGATTTCCGCATAACTTAGCGGCCTCGCTCGCGAGGCCTTACGCGGCAGATAGTGCCTCGCCAGCGAGGCCGCTAATCGAGACCTTCTCTGAATGCTCGCCTCGCACCTCATCTTCAGTGCGCACGGCTTCTGGCTCCCAAACGACCCACGCGGCTCATGGTCCAAATGCGTCCGCTCCCTCGACCTTTACCGCGCCGCCGGCCCCGCCACGACAACCGGCGCCCAGTCATCCGTCGCATACGCCGAGCATGACCGAGCCGCCCGGCTCGCGGCGAAATCTTCACTCACCTACCCGCCGGTGCGGTTCGACTCGGCACAAGCCCGTGTGCTGGCGAAGGCGTTCAAAGAGGCGGCTGTCGAGTCGTCGTACGCGGTATACGCACTGGCTGTGATGCCCGATCACGTCCACGCGGTCGTCGGCATTCACGCGAATGCACCATCACGGATCATCGCGCATTGGAAAGCCCGTTCGACGCAGGCGCTGATCGCCGCGGGGTTACACCCGTTCGCAGGCCGCGTCAGGAAGGATGGCCGCGTGCCACAGGTTTGGGCGCACCGGGGTTGGAAGGTGTTTCTTAGTACGCCGGACGACGTTTGGCGGGCGATAGATTACGTGAATCAGAACCCGATTCGTGCCAGCATGCGTCCGCAGCGGTACAGTTTTCTCACCGATTTCAAGGCGACTTAGCGGCCTCGCTTGCGAGGCGTTTCACCGCGAACGCCTCGCAAGCGAGGCCGCTAATCCCTACGCACTTCCGGCACCAAACGATCCACTACTTTCGCACTACACAGCACGCCCGGCATCCCCGCGCCCGGGTGCGCGCCGGCGCCGACGAAGTACAAGCCTTCGATGCCGGGCGCTTTGTTGTGGAAGCGGAACCACTGCGCTCTGGCTGAAGATCGGCTGGATGGAAAAGCCTGTGCCGTGCAGGGTGTTGAGGTTTTCTTCGAAGTGTTTCGGCGTGACGTAGAAGTCGTCGACGATGCACTCGCTCAAGCCCGGCAGCACCGTACGCTCGAGGTAATCAATCACTTGCTGTTTGAACGTGTCACCGAATTTCGCCCAGTCGATCGCCCCGGCGTCGGTGTACGGGACATCGCCTTGGGATGGCCGCTTAAGCGGCCATCCCGGGGGGCTTGGAGGTTCGGCACTGGGACCAGGCAGTAAAAGCTCTCGCACCCCGCTGGGGCCATCGACGGGTCGGTGGCCGTCGGGCGGTGCAGGTAGACGCTCAAATCCTCCGTCTCCAGCTCCAGCGTGTCGAACAGCTTCACAATAAGCTCCTTGTACGCGTGGCCCAGGACGATGGTGTGGTGGGCGACGGCGGGGTATTGCCGCGTCGTGCCGAAGTAGAGGACGAACAGGCCCATGGAGAATTTGAGATTTGCGATTTGAGATTTGCGATTGAGACGGCGCGGGGCGAGGCCTTGGCGGTATTTCGGGTCGATCAGTTTCTCATAAGCATGTGGCGCGTCGGCGTTGCAGACTACGAGGTCGCCCTCAAATGGACTGATGCCAATCGCATATCCATCCGTGAAAAGAACTTCGGAGGGATGTGCAGGCTGGGGGATCCATCGATCAGGTTCGCCTGCTTGCTCGGTTGGAAGATTCTGCGTAACAGCACGACTACTGAAGCCTTCAGTCATGTCGATGCGGTGGACTTCTGCATTCAGTCGAATCTCAATCCCCTCCTCCCGCATCAGCCGTTCGAGTCCGCGGACGATCGCCCCGGTGCCGCCCATGGCGAACTGCACGCCCCATTGGCGTTCGAGGTAGAAGATCAGGCTGTAGATGCTCGTGGTGTTGAACGGGTTGCCGCCGACCAGCAGCGGCTGGAAGCTGAAGACGCGGCGGAGGCTTTCGTTCGTGATGTACTTGCTCGCCATGCCGTAGACGGTCTTGTAGTTCTGCAGTCGCAAGAGCGCCGGGCGCACTTCAGCACGGTGGTGAACTGGTCGAACGGCTGGTCGCCGAGCTGGGTGAAGCCGACGTTGAAGATCTTTTTGCTGTGCGCGAGGTACTTGCGGAAGCCGGCGACGTCTTTGGGTTCGAACTTGGCGATTTGGGCTTCGAATGCTTCGAGCGTGCCGCCGTAGTCGAAGAAGGGAAGGTTTTTCGTAGGGGCGACATACATGTCGCCCGCATCGGGCGAGTTGCGAGAATGTGCCGGTTCGGTGTCCGCGGGCGACATGTATGTCGCCCCTACAGCAGAAGCCGCCCCTGACTTCGTCACGTCCCCGGCGAAGACGATGCGGTACCACGGGTAGATGTCGCGGAACTCGACGTAGTCTTCGCGTTTCTTGCCGAAGAGTTCGAACAACTCATCGAAGAGAAACTTGGCGGTGATGACGGTCGGCCCGGCGTCGTGGACGAACGTGCCGTGCGGCGTGTGGCGTTCGTACTGATACGCCCGGCCACCGAGTTTGTCCTGCTTGTCGATGAGGGTGACGTCGTACCCTTTTTTGCGCAAGCGCAGCGCCGCCGCGATGCCCCCGAAGCCTGCGCCGATCACGATCGCTTTCGCCATGCCCGCGAGTATAGAACAACCACAGATTTCGCAGATTGCTCCGATTCAGAAATACAATTCTTAAATCTGTGAAATCTGCGGAATCTGTGGTTCACTTTCTCACGCGTAGCTGTGCAGGCCGACGAGGAAGAAGTTTACGCCGATCCAGTTAAAGAGCATCACCGCGAAGCCGACGATGCTAAGTACGCCCGTTGTCAGAGCCCGCGTATTGCCGTGCGTGACGAAGCGGACGTGGATGATGATCAGGTAGACGATCCAGGTGACCAGCGCGAAGGTTTCCTTCGGGTCCCACCCCCACGGCCGGCCCCAGCTGACGTCGGCCCAGAGCGCGCCGGTGATGATGCCGATGCCCAGGATCCAGAACGCCAGTTGCAGCATGACGAGGTTGCAGTCGTCGAGCGTTTTGAGCACGCCGGCGTCGCGGTTGAGGAAGTATTGAACGACGTACCAGACGCCGAAGACGAACGTCATGCCGATGAGGGCATAGCTGGCGGTGACGAGGGTGACGTGCACGTACAGCCAGTAAGTCATGAGGATGCCGGCGTTCTGCTTGATCTCCCCGCCAATGTCCCGGCCGGTGACGTAAGGCACACTGAAGATCGCGACCAGCGACAGCATGCCGACGCACGCGGCGGCGGCGCCGAAGAGGCCCAGGCGTTTCCAGCGTTCGAGGATGAGTGCGACAGTGACGCCGAAGAACGCGCTCATGAGCACGCTTTCGAACTGGTTTTTGATCGGGATGGACTCGAACCAGTTACCGACCGACTTCTGCACCAGCCACCACCGGATGCCGATGCCGACCGCGTGAACCAGCCAGCCGAACAGCGTGATGCCGACCGCGGTGCGGTAGAGCCACTTGTTTTCGGTCTTCCACGCGAGCAGGAAGAGGACGAACCCCGTGAAGTACGTCATCGCGCCCGGCAGCGTGAGACGGAAGAGGCGGTTGTAAGTCAGCTCAAACCCGCGCTTGGCGGCCGACGGGTAAATCTGCGGATTGGCCGCCTGCACGGCGGTGGCGAGTTCGTCGAACGCCTTTTCCGCATCCGCGGCGTTTTCGGCGAGCCACGCCTTGCGGACGTTTTCGAGGTTGTCGAAGACCTTCAATGCGAGGTCTGTCGGGTAACCGGCGAGCGTGGCGGGCCGCGTGGTGGTCGGGCCTTGGGCGCGAACGGCGGCGGCGGCGTCGAAAAGGTCTTGCGCGTCGCCCAGGGCTTGGCGTTGGTCGCCTCGGCAGTGATCGGCGGGAGCAGGTTCAGATGATAGATCGCGTTGGCGTCGGTCAGGCCGATGACGGCGGCGAGCGTGTTCGCCTGGTTGTTGATCTGGTTGATCGCGTCGGCTTTCACCGTCGCGTTGCTCATGATCCGGGCCATCGCTTCCTGCGTCTGCGGCTTCATCCAGAAGTCGAGCGAGAGCGTGCCTTCTTTAACGATGCGTTCTTTTTCTTTCGCGTCGATGAACGACAGATCGCCGAAGTCCTGCCGGAACGGTTTGTTGCGGACGTAGATCAGGTTCCGGTGCGCATAAACGTCCGGCCGAAACGCCATGTCCAGCACGATGAACGCCGCCGGCTTGTCGTCGAGCGCGCTCTTGCCGGTGATGGTGAACAGCACGTCGCGCGAGTAGGTGTCGAAGGTTTTAATCGTCTGGTTGTGCTGCACGCTGAGCATTCGGGCGGCTTTGAGGTTCACGTCTGATGCGAAATCAGCGCGAGCGCCAGCGGTAACCAGAAGAACCAGAATCGCGATGATGGAATAGATTGATTTCATGACGCATGCTGGGGCAGCGACTTAAGTCGCCACCCCGACGTTCTCGGGTTTAACGTTCGGAGTCAGTTTCGATTTCTTCGCATTCTCAAGCGCTTTGTTTTTCATGCGTTTGATGATGACGGGCTTGATGTAGAACGCGTAGAAGATGCCGACGATGATCAGCACACAGCCGCCGGTCATGGTGTAGACGCCCGGGCGGTTGCCCACGCCCAGGACCGTCCATTGCTGGCCCTGAATGTCGAAGGCGCTTTGGAAGAAAATCCAGTTGTTGTTGGCGTAGAAAACCGGGCTGTTGAGGTAGACGGTGTCGGTGCGGGCCTGGCCGGTTTTGGGGTCGGTGAGGGTGATGGTGCTGCGGTAGTCGCGGATCATCGCGCCGGCGGCCGGGTCGATGCCGCCGTAGGCGATGGCTTCGAGCTTATCGAGGCGTGCGATCGCCGGCATCCACCGCCGCGTGTTGCCGAGCTGCACCTGGCCAACGCCTGTCGAACTCGGTACGACCACCATGCCGCCGGTCCACGGGGTTTCGTACGGGTGTTCGCTGAACGGCGTGAGCGTCGTGCCGCTGAACGGTTTACCTTCGCTGTCGACGCCCTCGTACTGCACCTGCACCACTTGCCGACGCCCGCTGGTGCCTTCTTCGCGATTACGCTGCTCCTTGGGCACTTCGTCGACGTACGCCTGTACGCTGTCGGCGTGGTCGGTGCGTTTGACGTCGAGATGGAACGTGTCGCGCGGCATCGGCCGACCCATGCTGGCGGCGAGCGTGGCTTCTTCGGTCTGCGGCGACGCCAGGTCAACGTGCCCGTCTTCGCCGTCGAACGTCTGCACCGTCACCGGGCCGTTCGCTTCGATGCTGAGGACGGTGGTTTTGGTCGAATCTTTCGTCGTCAGAAACAGCACGCGGCCGAGGCCGTTTTTCGGCAGCAGGCCGGCGTCGGCGTCGTAGGCGTAGGTGACTTCGAGCGCCGGGTCGAGCGGCGTGGTTTGCCGCTTGCCCATCGGGCCGACGCCGGGCTCGCCGAGCTTGAAATCCGTCGGCTTCGGGTCGCCGCTGAGCACCATGCGGCGGTACGTCTGCGTCGGACTCGCCACCAGGAATGTCAGCTTCGGCAGAATCTTCTTGTCGATCGTCTGCCATTGCGGATCGAACGACTCAATCCGAATGCCGTACTTCGTATCGCCGAGCTGAATCACATCACCCACCGCCGGGTGAAAGGTCTGCTTGAAGTCGCCGACTTTCAACGACAGCGTGTGCGCCTTCTTCGTTTTGTCGATCAGGGCATCGACGGCGGCCTGGTCAGGCAGTTCGCGGTGCTCGACATCGGCATCGCCCCACTGCACCTTGGCGAACTTCGGCATGCCGGCCGAGAGAATCTTGCGGGCCGGCGTGCCCGTCGCCGCGTCGGGCAGATCAAACGCGAAGCCGACGCGGTTCACCTTTGGGTCTACCACAATCCGCTCACGCACAAACGCGTACGGCCAATACCCGGTGATTTTGAAACTCAACGACTTCGCGCCGACCGTATCGGCGGCTGTCGCACCGGCACCGGCTACGACGGGAATGATCGACTGCAGATCCGAGCGGTCGAGGTAATCAGCGTTGCCGTACTCCTTCGAGTACGAATGAAATCGCGGCAACGACGGCAACGGCACGACCGCCACCGCGCCGCCCGCCTGGAAGTACAGCGACCGCTCGTACCGGTCATAAAACTTCTGCTGCGTGCGGCCCTTGATGATCAGGGCGGACCCTTCGATCTTCTGCCCGTAATACCAACCCATGCCCGCGATCAGCGTCACGATGCCTATGTGCACCATCCAGACGCCGTACCGCGGCGGCGTGAACGGGATGCGCTGCAGCGTCACCGTCGTGAGATTCGCCACCATCAGCACCATCAGCAGCTTCAGCGGCCAGGCGTTGAAGAAGCCGAGCTCGTCGACCTCGAAATACTCGCGCACGCCCGGCAGGCCCGAGCCGACGGCGACGTAAATCGCGATCAACACCAGCAGCACAATGCCGAACACCACGCTCCGGAGCGTGTGACGAACGAGCCAATCGACGGCGTTGAGAAGTCCATTCATGAGCGCGGGCCGCCCCCGCCTCGGGGCGAATGTTGCAGTCTAACGGCGATCAGCGGGGCCGCACGTTTTAGCGCGGCTCTGCGTCAAAACAACTGACGGGGAAAATCCGAATGACGAAACCACAAATCCGAAGCAAATCCGAAAACCGAATGACGAAAAACGCCGTTCACGAGAGTTCGAGTTGTACTTAGAAAACGCAGCCAATCCCGTATCGGATTTCGACCTTCGAATTTGGTTCGGATTTCTGGTTTCGTCATTCGGATTTCCACCCCTAACCCTTCCCAACCGAACTTTTTTAGAACAAATACTTGACTACCGAACCGAACCCGTACACAATACCGAACACTTAACGAACGGAGTCGCCAGATGTTGACGGTACGACAGATCGAGCGTTGGTGGCAGGTCGAAGCGTTTGACCGCCTGATTGACGAACTTTGCCTCGGCCGCGGCGAAGCGGTCGGCGGGATTCGCCAACTCCTCAGCGGTGCCGTCGCCGCCGCGGCACTGGCCGTGATTCGGCTGGACGAGCTGCACCAGTCTTACCTGCCGCTCTCGGGCAAAATGGTCCGTTTCCTCATCGCCGGTCAGGAGCCAAACGGCGGCTGGGGCGACCCGATCACCACCGCCCTGGCGTTGCGGGCCCTCTCCAGCGGCGCCGGCACCGGCGTCTGCGTGGAAAAGGCGATCTCCCGACTGACCGCCCTGCAGCGGGACGACGGACAATGGCCCCGCGAGGGGTTCCGCCGCTTCGAAGGCGACCCGGCCGTCACGGCGTTCGTGCTCTTCCAACTCGCCAAGACCAACACCCCGGCCGCCACGACGCTGATCAACCGGACGCTGGACCTGGTCGCCGGCGAATTGACCGACCAACAGCTCATCCCCCTCCGCCGCCGCGTGGCGGCCAGCAACCGGATGATGGCGCTGGCGAACTAGGTCATCAGGATTGCAGGTCAACAGGGAGGCCGTCCCGGGCGTGCACCTTCCCGCACGCCCGGGACACTGTTGCGCGGGCCGCCAATCAAAGGATCGCCTTGCGAAGTGATCGCCCCAATATTTTCAATCGCCAAGCTGCAGCGCAGCTGCTGGTTTCGTCATCCGGAACGGACCAGCAGCTGCACTGCAGCTTGGCGGCACCTTGCGCCATTTTCAGTCGGTCTGTTCAACCGAATGGCGCGGATTTTCACCGACAAGCCGCCCGCTCAATCGCCATAAGTCTCACGGCAAGCGGGGCAATTCACGGCGCAGTTGCGCCCCCAATTTTCCGGGTCAAGTGATGGCCGGGCTGACACTTGCGGTGCGCTTGCGCGTTTGGAAATACGCAGAACAAACCGGGTGCGTTTTTTTTGACTTACGCATCACCCGAACAGCGAGCCGGCCTCCGCCGTCCCCGGCTGGGGCGTCAGGTCGGGCAGGCCGACGAGGGTGCGCAGGCGGCGAACCGTCGCCGGGGCAAAACCGGCGTAATCGTTGCTGGCGATGACATAAATCGTTCCGCCCGGCTTCACTCTCGCTTCGGCCTGGTTCATCCACCACGCCAGCCGTTCGGTTACGTCGAGTTGTTCCTGGTCATACGACTGAAATGCTTCGTGAAACCCTTTCAGCCGGACATAAATTCGCTCGCTCGGACCGAGGACCGGTTGGGCACGGCTTTCATGGTCGTTCGCGACGACAATCACGCCCCGCTGCTGCAACGCCGGCAGCGATTTTCCGTCGAACCAGCTGCGATGACGAATCTCGACCGCGATCGGCAGGCGATGGCTGATGCGATCCAGCAAGCCGTTGAGTTCATCTTTCATTTCAATGCCGAACGTCGGCGGGAACTGCATCAGCACCGCTGCCAGCTTCGGGCCCATCGGGGCGAGCGATCGGGCGAACTGCCCGAAGAGCTCCGCCTTATCCGCCAGCGTCGGCTCGTGTGTGATCGCTTTAGGCGCTTTCGGAATGAACCGAAAATCTTCTGGAACCACAGCCGCCCAGCTGGCTACGCGATCGGCGGGCGGGATCGCATGGAAGGTCGTATCGAGTTCCGCCGTGTCGAACTGCCTGGCGTAGAACGAAAGGTAGCCAGCCGGTTTCAGAGTCGTCGGGTAAAACGGGCCGCGCCAGTCTTTGTAGGAAAAGCCCATCGTCCCGATTCGCCAATGAATTTCGCCGCGCGGCATGTGCGGATTGTAAGACGAAGTACGGCGAAGTCGCATGTGAGCTTCGCCGATTCAACTTTCCTCGTCCGTGCGTCCGATAATTCAGTTATGGCCACCGCAAGCCCCGCCAAGTTGCTCTACACGCTCGCCCGTGCCGCCGGGAAGGCGGCGACGTCGAAGTTGCGGCTGGCGGGCTTCGTCCCCGAGGCCAACGACTGGGCCGCCAAGGCGGAAATCTGTGAGCGTTGCCCGCTCCGTGTCGTCAAATGCACCGTCAGCTACTGCGGCCAGCCGCTGTTGCGCAACCTCGTCCGCGATCCCGTCACCGACGGCTGCGGCTGCCCGACGCTGCGCCAAGGCGAAAGACCCGTCGGAGCACTGCCCCATCACGCCCCGCCACGAGGCCAGCACCGGCGGTGCGGCGTGCCAGTGCAAGTGGTGCGTCGGCACGCGGCAGCAACCGCTGCCCGCCGCGGCGTAAAATCCGCCCCGTTTTGCCGCCCCACTTGATCGGCCGGCGCGGGCGGTATTGAATGAGGGACGATGCAATCGCTGGCCGGCAAATTTCTGCTCGCGTCGCGGACGCTGCTCGATCCGAATTTCGTCCGCACCGCGGTGCTGATCGTTCGGCATGATGACGATGGCGCGTTCGGGCTGGTCGTCAACCGCCCGCTGCCGGTGACGGTCAGTGCCGCCCTGAGTGACACCATCGACGCCGCCGCCACCATCGACGCCAGCATCTACAGCGGCGGCCCGTGCGACGGCCCGGTCTTTGTGGCGCACGGCGACCCGGCGATCGGCGGCGATTCGCCGGTCAGCGGCGTCTACGTCACCACCGACCGCGACGCCATCGAGGCCCTCATGGTCGCCAACGCCGAGCCGCTCAAAGTCTTCGGCACCTACAGCGGCTGGTCGCCGAGCCAGCTCGAAGGCGAACTGGAAGAAGGCTCCTGGCTCATCTGCGACGCGTCCGCCGAGCATGTCTTCTCGACCGACCAGGACCTCTGGACCCGCCTCACGTCCCGCACGCAGTTGGGCAAATATATCGATCCCAACCGAATCCCGGACGACCCGAGTGTGAACTGACCGACCGCTCAGATTCGTTTCTGACGATTTCCGATGGTCAGTCGGTTTAACACACGCCACGCTGCAGCGCAGCTGCTGGTATCACGATCAGTGTTGATCAGCAGCTGCGCTGCAGCGTGGCAAAAGAGGAATCAAGCCTCGTTCGCGTCACGATTTCTTGCGTCTTCTGCCACTTTTTCGAATTCGGTTCGAATGTCGTCGAGTTCTTTTTCATCGAGTTCTTCGATGTCCAGCAGTTTGTTATTCGCTTTTTCAATGACTTTGATCAGCTCATCAAGCTTGATGTGAATGGCCTCGGAATCGCGGTTCTGCGTGTTCTGAATGAGGAACACCATGAGGAAGGTAACGATCGTAGTGCCGGTGTTGATGACCAGTTGCCAAGTGTCATTGAACCCAAAAACCGGTCCGCTTACGGCCCAGACGATGAGCACGGCGAGTGCGACAGCGAAGGTGATCGGCTTGCCGGTGATTTTCGCCGTCGTCCCGGCAAACCGCGTGAACCAAGAATTCTTTTTTGCGAATGCGGACATGATCGGCTCCTACGAAACTATAGGAGCCGATCTCCCCCGCCGCGGGGGACGAGCAGGAGGATCTTGTGCAGGATCTGTTCGATGGTGACGCCCTCGGCTTCGGCGTTGAAGTTCGGGACGACGCGGTGCCGCAGCACCGCCGGCGCGACGGCGGCGACGTCGTCGGTCGTCACGTGCAGCCGGCCTTGCACCAGCGCACGCGCCTTGGCGGCAGTGATCATGAACTGCCCGGCGCGGCCCGGCGCCCCAGCTCAGCCAGTGGCGGACGAAGTCGCTGGCCCCTTTTTCGCCCGGGCGTGTCGCACGCACGACATTGAGCGCGAACTCCAAGGCCGCCTCGCCGACCGGAACGCGTTTGACCAATTGTTGCAGACGCAGCAATTCGTCCCGCCCGATCACCTGCTTGATCGGCATCGGCTCGGGCTCGGCGCACCGCTGGTAGATTTCCAGTTCTTCCTCACGCGTCGGGTAATCGACCAGCACCAGGAACATGAAACGGTCCAACTGCACCTCGGGCAGCGGGTAGGTCCCTTCCTGTTCGATCGGGTTCTGCGTGGCGAGCACGAAAAACGGGCTCGGCAGATCGAGCGTTTTTCCGCTGTGCGTGACCTGCTTTTCCTGCATCGCCTGCAGGAGCGCCGCCTGTGTTTTGGGCGGCGCAGGTTGATTTCGTCGGCCAGCAGAATGTTCGTGAAAACCGGGCCGGGCAGGAATTCGAAGCGCCGGCGATTGGTTTCCGGGTCGTCCTGCAGGATGTCCGTGCCGGTGACATCGCTGGGCATCAAGTCGGGCGTGAACTGCACGCGCGAGAAGGACAAGTCGACCGCATCGGCGAGCGTGCGGACGAGCATCGTCTTCGCCAGGCCAGGCACGCCCTGCAGCAGGCAGTGCCCGCCGGAGAAAACCGCCAGCAGCAATTCGTCGATCACGCGTTCCTGCCCGACGACGGCACGGGCGATCTGCGACTTGATTTCGCCGAAGACGCTGCCGAACCGCCTGGCGGCGGCGAGGTCATCGTCGGGCGACAATTCTGGAGAAGCGTTGGACATTGTTTACGGGGCGAGCACGCGAAGCGACTGCACGGCGGTGTCGCCGTCTTTGCCGTCTTTGACCAGGCGGACGGCGGCAAAGCCCTGCCCGCCGAGGCCGGACGCGCCGCTCCAGATCGTCTGCCCGTCGACTTCCGCCAGCGCCGAATCGCCGGCGACTTTAATGCGAAGCAAGTGCTGCCCGGCGACCAGCGTGCGGGGCAGCGTGCTGACGCCCGGCCCGACGAAGCGAACGCCGCTGGCGTCGCAGATGATGGCGAGCTCTTTATCGAGCGACGCGAGCGCGCCGTCGGCCTGGGCGTCGGCGGCGAGGACGAGCTGGGCGGCGGTTTCGCCGGGGCGGTGATCGATGCGGGCTTCGATGCACGTGCCCCGGACAAGATCGATCGGCGTGTCCGACACCACCAGCGCCCCTGCCGGCTGCCTGGTCTGGCGCTCGGTCGGGTGAAGTGCGTTGTTGCGACTTTCGATCGGCAGCGGGCCGAGGACGCGGAGGTCAGCCGGTACGGAGGAGAACGTCCAGCCGTGCACCTGCGTGACGAACAGGCGGCCACTGAGCTGCTGCGCTTCGTGCGGGCCCGACTGCGCCAGCAGCATCACGACGTACCCGAGGCAGGTGACGAACGTGAGCAGCAGGACGAGCTTGATGACCGTGCCCGCCGACCACGGCGACGCCTTTTGCGGCTGCTGCTGCAGTTGGCCGAACAGTTCGCGTGTGAACGCCGGGCCGGCGCGGACTTCGCGGTAGGCGCGTCCGCTTTCGAGTCGTTCGCGTGCGGCGATGAGCAGTTGGTATTCGTCCGCCTGCGGGCCGGCGACGGTCTTGAGTTCGGCGACGGCGCGGTGCCATTCCGGCGAGCCGGGGCCGCGGCGCAGGGCGTCGGTGAGGAGTTTGAGCAGTTGGTCGGTTTCGAACGCCGTGTCCATGCCGGCCGCATCGTATCGCCGCGCCGCCCGCGTTGCGACAGGCGGCGGCCCTCCGCACAATCGCGGGCAACAGAAAAGGAAGCCCCATGCCTCAGCACCCGCTTACGCTCGCCGCGTTCCAGCAGCACATTCGCGACAAATACGAAGCCACCGACCGCGCCCGCGGCTCGGCGAAGACGTTCGTCTGGTTCATCGAAGAAGTCGGCGAACTGGCGACCGCCCTCAACAGCGACGACCGCCCGAACCTGGAAGAAGAATTTGCCGACGTGCTCGCCTGGCTCTGCACGCTGGCAAACATCAACGACGTGGAATTGGCGGAGGTGATTACGAAGAAATACCTGTCGGACAAGCCGCCGGAAGGAACAAAGTGAGGGGAAGTGATTGGCGAATGTTGTTTGTCGATGGTCGAAGACGCCGATTTAACGCCGCTCTTCGACCATCGACACACGACATTCGACGAACAGCACGAACGCTTACACCCCGCCCCGCGAAAGTTTTACAACCCGCATTTCTACCCAATTTCGTTCGTTACGCCGATGTTCCTCACACCGATTCTCCTCACAACGAATAATTTTCGCGATATTATCGGAATTTGATTGTTTGGCGAGTGGATTCGACTACTTTGCCGACACCTTTTGCCCGTCTTCACGCCGCCGCGAGGCGGAATAAGGCAGGGCCGATAATGTGGCCGCTTTTTCAGGGCCACGGGAGAAGAGGTTATGACTCAGTTCCGTACTCAGCGTCGCCGTGCCAAAGCGCCTTCGTCTGTTTTAATGGAAGGCGTGGAATCGCGGCAGATGTTCTCGACGTACATCGTCACCACCACCGCCGACGACGGCGCCGGCAGCCTGCGCCAGGCGATCAAATCCGCCAACAGCCACAGCGGCGCCGACGTGATCCAGTTCAAGATCGGCACAGGCGTTAAAACCATCACCACCAAGACCAGCCTGCCTTACATCAGCGACGCCGTCACCATCGACGGCACGACCCAGCCCGGCTATTCGGGCAAGCCGATCATCGAACTCAACGGTGCCACCAGCGGCGGCTACGGCCTGAACGTCGGCGGCGGCAGCAGCACCATCAAGGGCCTGGTCATCAACCGCTACTCGTCGGGCATCCTGCTCGTTAATAACGGCGGCAACACGATCAAGAACTGCTACATCGGCATCGGCGCCAGCGGCCTGACCGACCAGGGCAACAAGGACAAGGGCATCATCGTCCAGACCGCCAATAACGTCATCGGCGGCACGACCGCGGCCGACCGCAATGTCATCAGCGGCAACGGCACGCTCGGCATCCAGCTCTACACCTACACCGCCGCGGATAACAAAATCCAGGGCAACTACATCGGCACCGACTACACCGGCACCAAGGCCATCGAAAACGGCACGAGCGGGATCGGCGTCTACGGCGCGCACCGACAACCTCATCGGCGGCCTGGCGACCGGCGCACGCAACGTCATCAGCGGTAACGCCGAAGACGGCATCGTCATCAACACCGGCGGCGCTACCGGCACCGTCATCCAGAATAACTACATCGGCACCGACGTCACCGGCACCAAACGCGTCATGAACGGCCACTACGGCATCGAAACCAGCCAGGCCAACACCCTCATCGGCGGCACGACCGTCTCCGCACGCAACGTCGTCAGCGGCAACGGCTACAGCGGCATCGTCCTCTGGAAGTCCACCGCCAACCTCGCCGTCGTCCAGAATAACTACGTCGGCACCGACGTCACCGGCACGAAAGACCTCGGCAACTACTGGCGCGGCATCGACGTCTCCAACGGCGCGTCCAACGCCCGCATCGAATCCAACCTCGTCAGCGGCAATGACATGGACGGCATCATGCTCTATCAGGGCTCGAGCAACCTGATCAAGAACAACATCATCGGCTTTAACGCCACCAAGACCGCCGCCCTCAAGAACTTCGCCAACGGCATCCGCTTCACCAGCGTCACCAGTGCCACCGCGACCGGTAACTACATCGGCAACAACGACGGCTACGCCCTGTTCCGCACCGGCGGTGGCACGATCACCCTCAGCGGCAACACCATCAAGAACAACGAAATCTTCAATCTGACGGTGTAAAACCAGTCTTTTTGGCTCGAAAGTAACGTCGGCCCGGATGCGAATCCGGGCCGACAGTCTTTTTGTAGGGGCGACGCCTGCGTCGCCCGCGATCGGCAAACCGGCAGACGGGCGAGGCAGGCCTCGCCCCTACAAATAACACCGCCGCCCGGACCTTGCGGTCCGGGCGGCGGTTTTCATTCACACCATCGCTGGCGAAGATTTACTTCTTCCAGACGCGGCTCTTGTACTCTTCGAGCGCCTTCTTCAGGCCAGCTTCGATGTCGTCGGTCAGTTCCTTCTTGGCTTCGAGGTCGCCGATCGTGCCGCTGTGGCTGGCGGCGGCGTACTCGAGGAAGCCGGTCTGGAATTCGCCGACGCGGCTGACGGCGATGTCGTCGAGGTAGCCCTTCGTGCCGGCGTAGATCAGGGCGACTTCTTCGCTGACCTTCAGCGGGCGGTACTGCGGCTGCTTGAGCAGTTCGACCAGGCGGGCACCGCGGTCGAGCTGACGCTGCGTGGCCGGGTCGAGTTCCGTGCCGAGCTGGGCGAAGGCTTCGAGTTCGCGGTAGGCGGCCAGATCGAGACGGAGCGAGCCGGCGATCTTCTTCATCGCCTTCGTCTGGGCGTTACCGCCGACGCGGCTCACGCTCACGCCGACGTTGATGGCCGGGCGCACGCCGCTGAAGAAGAGTTCCGGCTCCAGGTAGATCTGGCCGTCGGTGATGCTGATGACGTTGGTCGGGATGTACGCCGACACTTCGCCTTCCTGCGTCTCGATGATCGGCAGCACCGTCAGCGAACCGCCGCCCTGTTCCGGCGACAGCTTACAGGCGCGTTCCAGCAGGCGGCTGTGGAGATAGAATACGTCGCCCGGGTACGCCTCACGGCCCGGCGGGCGACGGAGCAAGAGCGACAGCTGACGGTAAGCGGCGGCCTGCTTCGAAAGGTCGTCGTACACGCACAGCGTGGCTTCGCCCTTCCACATGAAGTACTCCGCCATCGCCGTGCCGGCGTACGGGGCGATGTACTGCAGCGGGGCCGCGTCAGAGGCACCGGCGACGATGACGGTGGTGTAGTCCATCGCGCCGTTGGCACGCAGGACTTCGACGATGGCCGCGACGGTCGATTCCTTCTGGCCGACCGCGACGTAGAAGCATTTCACGCCGGTGCCCTTCTGGGCGATGATGGCGTCGATCGCGATGGCGGTCTTGCCGGTCTTGCGGTCGCCGATGATCAGCTGACGCTGGCCGCGGCCGATCGGGATCATGGCGTCGATGGCCTTGATGCCGGTGGCGAGCGGCTCTTTCACGGGCTGACGCTCGGCGATGCCGGGGGCGATGATGTCGAGCTTGCGCTTCTCCGTGCCGCTGATCGCCGGGCCGCCGTCGAGGGCTTCACCCAGCGGGTTGACGACGCGGCCGATGAGGGCTTCGCCGACCGGCACGTCCAGCAGGCGGCCGGTGGTCTGGACGGTGTCGCCTTCCTTGATGTGCAGGTAGTCGCCGAAGATAACCGCGCCGATGGTGTCTTCTTCGAGGTTGAAGACCTGGCCCATCGCGCCGCTCTGGAACTGCAGCAGCTCGCCCGCCATCGCGCCACGCAGGCCGTAGATGCGGGCGATACCGTCACCCACTTCGATGACCGTGCCGACGTCCGAGACGTTGAGCTTTTGCTCGTAGGCTTCGATTTCGCGCTTCAGGACGCCGGTGATTTCTGCAACGTTAATGGCCATGTCTTGCCTCTAAATCCGAATGACGAAATCAGAAATCCGAAACAAATCCGAATGACGAAATCCGAAGGTAACCGCCGTTGCCCTTTTCGTCATTCGGGCTTCGGGTTTGGTTCGGATTTCTGGTTTCGTCATTCTGGCTTCAAGCTCTCACTCTTACACTGCCGCAACCAGGCGGCGTTTCATTGATTCCAACTGCGACTTCACGCTGCCGTCGATCAGTTTGTCGCCGATCTTCAGGACCAGGCCGCCGATGATCGACTCATCGACTTTCTGGGTGATGCGGGCGTGCTTGCCAATTTTCGTGCTGATCTGCACGCGAACGTCTTCCAGTTCGCTGTCGCTCAGCGCCTGCGGCACGATGACTTCCACCGCCTGCTCGCCGGCGCGTTCGGACAGCAAGTCGGCGAACGCCTTGGCGATGCCCGACAGCTCGCCGAGGCGGCCCTTGGCGTTGAGCAGCTTCAGGAAGCCGACCAGCACCTCGGCGGTCTGCCCGCCGAACACGCGGCCGATCTTGTCGGCGCGCTCGGTGTGGCTCACCGACGGGTCGGCGAAGTACTTCTTCAGCGACGCGTCGCCGGCGACGGCTTCGGCGATCGCCTTGAGGTCGCCCGCAACCTGGTCCGTCACGCCACGGCTGTCCGCCAGCTCAAGCAGGGCCTGGGCGTAGCTGAGGTGCGTGGCTTGGTCGTCTTGGTTTGCCATGATCGTTTGTTGTTCGGTTGTTTGGTGTTTTGTTGTTTTGGTTTCTCACCAAACAACCAAACACAAAACACAAAACATCCTTTTAGTTCACGCTGCCGAGCTGTTCGAGCGACTGACGAACCAACTCGCGCTGGTCGTCGGCGTTCAGGTTGCGACGCAGGATCTTTTCCGCGATGCCGGTGCTGAGCGTGGCGGCGTACTCGTGGATCTCGGCGACGGCCGCTTTCCGGCTGGCTTCGATGTCCTTGAGGGCGCGCTCCTTGGCCTCTTCGGCTTCCTGCTGCGCCTGCATCTTGATGCGGGTGGCGACGGCCTGGGCGTCGGCGTTGGCTTTTTCGAGCAGGGCGCGAACTTCGTCGTTCGCCTTGGCGATCTGGTCGGCGTACTGCTTCTGGGCGGCGACGGCGGCGGCGCGGGCCTTCTCGGCCTCGTCCAGGTCGCGGCGGATCTTCGCTTCACGCTCGCCCAGGCCCTTGGCGATCGGGCCCCAGGCGGTCTTGGCGAGAACGACCAAGAGCACGACGAAGATCACGAGCGTCGTCAACGCCACGATCAGGCCTTGGTCGATCGGGGCGATCAGCGACGGCTTTTCAGCCGCGCCGTGGGCTTCCTCGGCGGCCAGGGTCAGGGCCGACATCATCGGCACGGCCAGGAGGAAGGCGGCAGTCTGGAGCTTCTTCATGTGTCGGTCCTTCACCATAGAGACAAAAGCCTTCCCACCGACTTTCGCCGGCGGGAAGGTGAATCAATTTACTTGATCAGGCAGACGACGACCGCGAACAGCGTGGCACCTTCGATGAGGGCGGCGCTGATGATCATGGTCGTGAAGATACGCTGGCCGGCTTCCGGCTGGCGGGCGATGGCTTCGGCGGCCGAGCCACCGATTTGGCCGATGCCGCGACCGGCACCGATGATCGCCAGGCCGGCACCGATGCAGGCGCCGAGGACGGCGAAGCCTTGCGAGCCCCACGGCGAGGCGGCGACGGTCTGGGCGGCGTCGAGTTCGGCGGCCGAGGCGAAGGCCGGGACGCAGAGAACGGCGAGGATCGCGAGGGCGAAGAGCTTACGCATGAGAAAATCTCCAAATTTCGGCCGCCGTGCAGGGGCGATCCGCATTTTCCTTTTCGGGCCACTCGGCCCTGTCGACGACCGCCTCACCGGCCGCCGGCTGACTCAGGTTTCAGTTCGTTCTAGTCGCGTCCGTATAACCGAGGGAACCCGGCGGTCCCGCGACCGAAACTCCCTTACGCATGAGCCGGCTTATGACTCAGATCGTGCTCACGGGTGGCGATGGGCTCCCCCAGCTCATTGCCCTCTGTTTCATGATGGCCGTGCTCATCGTCGTGATGACTGATGACCTGGCTGACGAACAGGGCCGTGAGGAACGTGAACAAATACGCTTGCAGCAAGGCGACGAACAGTTCGAGCACCATGATGGCCGTCGAGGCAACAACGCTGATCACGCCGACGCCCAAGCCGGCACCTCTGCCGAAATTCTCCCACGTCGCCGGCACGAAGCCGATGAGCACGGCGATCAGGATGTGACCGGCCGTCATGTTGGCGGCCAAACGAACCGCCAGGGCGAACGGCTTGATCAGCATGCCGAGGATTTCGACCGGCACCATGATCGGGGCCAGGAACCACGGGGCCCCGCCCAGCAGGTGGTGTGCCCACCCGCCGACGCCGCCACTCTTGAATGCACTGTATTGAATGACACAGAAGACGATGACGGCCAGCGTGGCGGTGACGTAGAAGTTGCTGGTAGCCGTGCCGAAGATCGGGTGGAAGTTATGAGCGACGCGGCCGATGGTGGCCTCTTGAATCGCGTCGAACGGGATCAAGCCGAGCACGTTACAGATGGCGATGAAGAAGAAGAGCGTCCAGAGCAGCGGCATGTAGCGGTCGGTGTCGTCGCCGAGCACCGGCTTGGCGATGTCGTTGCGGACGAACAGGATCATCGCTTCGAAAAAGTTCCGCGTGCCGGTCGGCACCATCTTCCCGTCCAGGTACGGCTTGGCCAGACGCGGGAAGAGCAGCAGCATGATGATCGCGGCGGTGATCAGCATGACCATGTGGTTGGTCAGGATCGCCCAGCCGCCTTCTTTCGACGTGCTGAAAAGCGTGTTGTCGATGACGTGCTCAAGAGGAGAGCCTGCAGCGAGGAGGTCCATCATACGTGCGTTCCAGTCTGACCCGGCACGGTCGCCCGATTCACAGCCATCGCCAGTGCAGCCGACTCGGCGGCGAGCATGGCGAAGTAATACCCAACGATCATCAGCCCCGTGACCTTCGGCGGGTATTGCCCCACCTTCACGGCCACCAGGCACAAGGCCAGACAGAGCAGCAGCCGAACGCCCAACGCGCCCATGCAGACGGCGACCGCTTTTTCCAGCGGCTTGTCCGCGGCGAACCGCAGCACCACCGCCGAAGCCGCCGCACACAGCAGGGCCACGATCGTCGCCGGCAGGAAGCCCGCCCACCAGGCCGGCTGGTTCGCCAGCACCACGACGGCGGCAATCAGCACGCCCGCGGCCACCGTCGAACCCATCGCCGCCATCGGCAGCAGGTTCAGGCTCGCACGGCTCACCACCGGGCTCGGCGGCAGAGGTCGTGAGATTTGCGGCTCCGTCTGCGTCATGACTTCATCATCCGATTGCCCGCACGGATCAACGTATACAGACCGACCGCGAATCCGAGCAGACAGCCGACTAAAACCAGCCAGGGAGAGGTTCCGAACTTCTTATCGAGCCACCAGCCGACCCCCGCGAAGAGAGCGACGGCACAGACGAACTCGACACCGATGCCCGCCATCGCCGACCACTGACGCATCGCCGACGCGTCATCCGCGGGCGACTTGTTCTGGTCGTCTGTCACGGCGAAACCCTCCGCCAACCGTTGAAAACAACAGTTCTCACGGCCTTCCGGCACGCGAGCGGCGTACCGTACGGCCAACGATTTTGCCCGTCAAGCGGACGCGATCACCGCAACGCCGGTGTTTTGCCGCACCGCGCCCGTTTGCCCTACCGCTTGTCGCGTCGGTCTGATCAAACACTACACTTACGCCCGCCATAACGGCTGAACGGTGCGTGGAATGCAACGAGTCCGGTGACGTCTGGTATCAGGAGTTTGGCCCGTCCCACCGATAAAGGAGCGTATGCCTTCTGTCTTCTGGCGAATCGGCTGTATCGCCTGCGTGGCCGCCCTGGTGCTGGTCGGCATCGACTGGGGCCTGCCCGCTGCCGAAACCGCAGCACCCCTGTTCGGTGATCGCCCGGCATGGGACGGCCAAGCGCTGGCGCAATTTGACGCAGACCGCGTCAACGCCGGCGTCGGGGCGGACGTCGACCGCGACCCCGTCCAAAAAACCGCCGAACCCGTCCCGCTGAACCCCGATGACGCCGCCCGGGCGGGCATCGTGCGGCGATTCAAGCTCTTCAGCCACCAGCCGGACGAAATGATCACGTTCATGGCGCT
The DNA here is from genome assembly GCA_049840775.1 of Tepidisphaeraceae bacterium. Lineage (GTDB taxonomy): Bacteria > Planctomycetota > Phycisphaerae > Tepidisphaerales > Tepidisphaeraceae > RYN-431. The sequence continues at coordinate 396,706 of JASGJJ010000005.1, read as the reverse complement.
CCAGCAGATGAACCCGGCCGCCCGGGAATTCGACCCGCGACTCTATCAATACGGCGGCGCTTGGATTTACCCCGTCGGCGGCCTCCTAAAAGCTGCCGGGCAAATCGGTTGGATCGATTTGAAGGCCGACAAGGCGTTTTACTACGACAATCCGGCCGCGTTCGGGAAGTTCTATGTCGTCGCCCGGCTGTACACGCTGGCGGGTTACGTTCTGCTGATCACCACGGTCGGCATGATCTTGTGGCGGCTGACGAAGGATGACGCGGTGTCGGGCGTCGGGGCGGCGGTCGTCGGGCTGCTGCCGGTCGTCTTCGCCATGGGCCATGAAGCCAAGCCGCACATCGCCGGCTGCGCCTGGGTGCTGATGACCGCGCTCGCCGCCGCCCGGTGGGTCAGGTCCGGCGCCTGGCGCGACGCCCTGCTCACCGGCCTCTTCACCGGCCTGGCCGGCGGCACAGTGCTGTCGGCGGGCATTGTCGCGGTCATCCCGATGACAATGGTCCTGCTCCGCCGCGAGACTTTCAGCCTCCGCCCCGACGGCGTCGGCCGACGCATCGGCACGCTGGTCGTCGTCGGCGTCGTGGCGATGGTCGTTTTTGCCGTCACGAATCCGTACGTCATCCTCCATGCCGTCCACCGCGACCCGGTGCTCACGAGCAACCTCGGCAACACGCAGGCGATGTACCGCGTCGGCGACATCGAAGACCTCTTCCGCGACGGCGCGCTCCGGCTGCTCGACGCACTCTCCTGGCCGATGGCGGCGCTGGCGGGCGTGGCGTTTTTCATGGCCATCACGCGGCAGCAACGCGTGAGCCCGCTCGGCATCCTCCTGACCGTGCCGACCCTCCTCGTGCTGATCCAATTCTTCGCCTTCGCGGCCGGCAAGCCCGGGGAATACGCCCGCTTCGCACTGCTCCCGACGGCCACGCTCGGCATGCTCGGGGTTTGGGCGCTGTCGACGATCCGCGTCGCCTGGCTGCGTCGGCTCGGGCTGATCGCAACGCCCGTCGCGGTGCTTGCTGCCGGAACCTGGCCGTACATCGCCGCGTTCGCCGCGGACGTCGGGCCGAGGAATACGCGGGTCAAAGTCGCCGAGGCGATCGAAGCCCTGCCCGCCGGCACGCTCGACCTCTGGGCCGAGCCCGCGCCGTACGCCACGCCGGCGATCGACCTGTGGAAATGGAACCTTCGCCTGCTGCCGCCGAATGCCGCCCCGACCGGCGACGTGGCGTTGCGGGCGATCGACGACCCCGCCGCCCTGCCGCGTGTGCCGGTCGGCTACCGCCGGCAGATCGTCACCGCCGACACGCCGCCCGCTCCGATCACCTGGGCGAACAAGCCGTTCGAGTTGTTGATCAAAGAGAAGACGGAAACGACGGTGCCGTCGCCGTAGGACCAGCTTCAAATCTCCAATCGTTCCAGACACCGAGGGCTGAGGTACTCCGAAGACCCGGGTCTTCGGAGTACCTCAGCCCTCGGCGTCCGCGTTGGTAAAACAGTGCGATGACAATCGGCTTCGCGTCTTAGGATTGGTCCGACTACCATTCCGCCATGTTGCTTGCCGAAGCGCCGACTTACGTTCAAGACGTCGTCCCGATTTACAGCCTGGACGGCATGACGCTGTTGATCGGCGGGTTCTGGTTCTGGTGCCTCGCCAGGCCGCAGCGGATTAAGAATCAGACGCAGTTCTGGGCGGTGTTCTTCTGCCTGCTGCTGATCGTGCTGATGTACACGCTTCGGCTGATGTTCTACAATAGCCCGCTCGGGCAGGTCTTCTGCGGCGTGATGATCGGCCTGCTGCAACTGGCGGGCCTGGTCGTTACGGTCATGTATTACGGCGGCCTGAAGGCGACGGACGTGGCCAGCGAACTGCGGGAGGCCGCCGACGACCTTCGCAACAGCGGCGAGCCCGAGAAGCAGGTGATCGTCCCGATCACCCCCGCCACGCCACACGTGCCCCCCGCCGTGAAGGTGCCGCCCGCCGAAGAGCCGCCCCGCGTGGTCATCGACTTGCCGAAGAAGCCGCCGACGGACGAGCGATTGCCGTTGGAGTAAGCCGGCAGCTACGGAATGTCGAAAATAACAGGCTTGACCATCCCGGAAACAACACGAAGATATCCCACACTTCTTCCATATTTTAAGTGGGAGATTACTCGCAGTTCGTTTCGCGAGTCTGGGGGATCGGTCGACGATTCGGCCGGTTCGAGTTCGCGATCCCGTCGCACGTCTACTGAAGAGTCCGCCTCGGAAGGATTGTCATGCATCGTCGCCTTATCACCCGGCCACGGGCGTTTACACTCGTCGAATTACTGGTCGTTATAGGGATTATCGCATTACTTATCAGCATTCTGCTACCAAGCCTGAATCGGGCGCGTGAGTCTGCGCGGGCGATCAAGTGTGCCTCGAATTTGCGATCGATCGGCCAAATGGTCGCGTTGTACGCGTCGGGCAGCCGCGGCTTCCTGCCGGCGGCGGTGACCTGGCCGAACAGCCACGTCGGTCCGGACGGTTATCTCTGGAAAAACGGCGGCACCGGTCCGGCATCTCTGCCGCAATTAACGTCGATCGGCTACCAGACATGGTCGGGCACGATCCTCGACAAGGTCTACGCCCCCGGCGACCCGGTTTTCCAGACGCCGAACAGTAAGTTCAACGTCTTTATCTGCCCCAGTTCGCCGAGCCAAGGCGTGCCTGCCGCGAACACCTTTGCGGCCAACAACGACCTGTACCCTAACGAAACCGCCGGTGCGATTGACGCTTCCGCCCCGCGGCTGTCATACATGCTCAATGAGGCCCTCGCCCCCCGCGGCCGCTTTGGGAAAGTCACCGGTGACACGCCGGTTAACAGCCCGTACCACTACGTCGTCGCCGGCCGGGTGAAGAATTCGTCCTCGACAATTCTGGCCACCGAAAACTGGGGCATTCAAGTGTTAATGTCGACCGGCTCACAGGGGACGTCGACGGCGAAAGTCAGCAACGCCCGCCGCCCGATCAGCGGCTTCAGCGTCAGCCGCAGCAACAGCAATGGGGCCGGGTCGATCACAGATGCGGAGAAATTCGTAAACGCCACCGCACCGGACAAGATTCTGCCGGTGACGCTTGCCCAACTCGGCGGCGTAGTCGCCGACCCGTCTAGCAATGCGGCCGTGCCGAGCGGGATTGACACATCACTCTTTTTCGTCGGGCGAGTCCATGGCGGGCCGAAGAAGCTCGGAGGTATCAGCGACGGCACAAGCAGCGTCGGCGGCTTCGACATCCGCACGTCCAACTTCCTCTACCTCGACGGCCACGTCGAAACTAAAACGCTCGATGCCACCGTATTCCCGAATTTCGAATGGGGCGACCAGTTCTATTCGATCGGCCGGTGAAGAGGTCGATTTACAGCAAGCATGAATGCCGCGGCATTCATGTCATGGATCGATTCGATTTAGATGAAAATTTCGATCGAGCTGCGGATATCGAGCGGGTCGTTGTCGCCGTAGTCGGTATGGGCGCCGCCGTCGAGGGTGTCGGCGCCGCTGCTGCCGACGAGGTAGTCACGGCCGCGGCCGCCGGAGAGGATGTCGTTGCCCGGGCCGCCGAAGAGTCGGTCATTGCCGGCGCCGGCGTCGATGGTGTCGTTGCCGTAGCCGCCGTATATTTTATCGTTGCCCGGCCCGCCGTAGATGAGGTCGTTGCCGTTTTCGCCGACGAGTAGATCGTCGCCGGCGTTGCCCTCGATGCGATCGATGCCGGCGTTGCCGTAGAGGGTGTCGGCACCGTCGCCGCCGATGAGCGTGTCTTTGCCGTAGCCGCCTTCGACGTAGCTCTTGAGAACGCCCACGCCGATGACGACGCGGTCATTCCCGTCCTGCGCTTTGACGGCGACGGCGTCGATATCGGCGACAGGCCAGCGGGTGACGTCGCCGTTCAGGCCGGCGACGTATTCGTTGGTCGAGTCATCGACGAAGACGCCGATGACGTCATCGCTGACAGTCCCGATGATGACCAGCGCGCGGCTGCGGACGCTGACGCCAGACGTGAGCGACGTGCCGCTGCCGCCGCCGGAGAGATTTTCGCCGGCGACGAAGTCTTCCTTGACGTTGATCGAGCCGACGGTGACCTGGCTGTAGCGGACCGTGCCGCCCAGCGACGTGCCGACGCCCGTGACGTCATACGTGCCGGCAGGCAGTTCGAGGGAATAGCCGCCGCTGTCCCACGTCGTGGTGGTGAAGACGGCGTTATCGCTGGCGCGGGTGGCGGTGATGACGATGCCGCCCAGGCCTTCGCCGATGGTGTAAAAATCGTCGTTGGAGACGGTGTCGGTGTAAGCGACGCCGGTGAGGAAAGTTTTGCCGACCGTGGCCGTGTCATGGGTGGCGGCCATCGCGTTGAGGCTGCCGTAGCCGGGGTAATTGTACGGCCCCGTCACGATGCCGACGCCGATCTCATTGCGCGTCGGGTCCATCATGTTCGTACGGTGCGTGCGGCCGTCGATCGACAGGTCCGTAAACAGGCCGGCCTGTTGTTTATCGACGGTGGTTCCGGCGTCGAGCGTGCTGCTGGACCAGTTGATGGCGATATTTTCGCCCCAGTTGGCGGCGGAATAGCCGGCGCTCGCCATGCGTTGGCCTGGGGTCGCGCCGTCGGTTTCATAGTGATCGAAGGTGCTGTTGGCGATCATCCACGCCGAGTGCTGGCGGGCGGAATCGGTCAGGTACGGATTGATCGCCAGCGGCTGCTTGGCGTCGGCGGTGATCGTGCCGGCCGCCAGGCCTTCGTTCAGATCGCCGTTGTACGTTTCGCCGTTGGCGTCGGGCCCGGTCAGCCGCTGCGCCTCGGCCGTGGGGTTGGCGCGGGCGCGATTGAGGAGTTCGACGGCATACTGTTCGGCGGCCGAGGGGTAGACGGCGGCGAACTGCGTGCGCGGCTCGAGCGATTGCAATTCAATGCTGCACGGACGTTTACGAATGTTCATCTGCCTGCGAAACATGGCCTTGGTCCGACTAAAGACGCCGCCGAACGGACGGCATATCGCTTTATCGTCCGGTTCGTCACTTTGCTATACTCCATCCCCATGGAACCGCCAATCAAAATTGACCCGGAAATCATGGGCGGCACCCCCTGTTTCAACGGCACGCGCGTACCGGTCGAAATTTTGTTCGATTTGCTGCGGCGAGGCCGGACGGTTGAGCAGTTTTTGGAAGATTTTCCGTCGGTCTTACGCCCCCAAGTCGACGAAATCCTGAAGTTGGCTTCGGCGGATGTGCTCCGGCACGCACTGAGAATCGGTGCGGCTTGAAGCTGTTGCTGGACGAAAACCTGCCTCACCGCCTGCGGCACCACCTGCCGGGGCACGACGTGTCGACCGTCCGTTACATGGGCTGGAGCGGTGTCTCAAACGGTAACCTGCTTCGCCTGGCCGCCGACGCCGGTTTTGACGTGCTTCTCACGCAAGATAAAGGCATGCAATACCAGCAAAACGCCACGACGCTTCCGTGTGGCGTGCTGATATTCAAAGCGGTCTCGAACGAAATGGACGACATCGAACCCCTGCTGCCAGAGATTCTGGATGCATTGGCGACGTTCCAGTTGCGAACGGTCGTGACCGTCCCGGCCGACTAGCGTCGCCGGCGGCGGGCGGGGAGTTTGGCGCCGAGCCGCATGGTGTTTTTGTCCGGTTCCGGCGGCTTGGGGGCCTCGGCTTCGGACTTCGGCGGGCTGACGAACGCCGGCGCCTTCTCCGGCGGCGGCCGCGGGACGAAGCCGTCGACCTTTTCCACCGGGATCACCATGTTGATGACGTTTTCGATGCGCGTCAGTTCGTCGCCCTGCTCGCGCGTCACGAACGTGTACGCCTTGCCGGTGGTCCCCATCCGCGCGGTCCGGCCGACGCGGTGGACGTAGATGTCCGGGTCTTCCGGGATGTCGTAGTTGATGACGTGCGTGACGCCCGACACGTCAATGCCGCGGCTGGCCAGGTCGGTGGCGACGAGAATGTTGAACTTCCCGTGTTTGAAGCCCTTCATGACGCTGTCGCGTTTGTTCTGCGCGAGGTTGCCGTGGATTTCGCGGCAGCTGAAGCCGTCGTGCGTCAGGTTCTTGCCGAGCTTCTCCGCGCCGTGCTTCGTGCGACAGAAAATGATGGCCAGTTCCGGCTTTTCGCGTTCCAGGAGCAGGCGAAGGAGCTTGTGCTTATCCCACGGCTCGGCCGAGAGATAGAACTGCTCAACCTTTTCAACCGTCGGCTTCTCGTCGGCACCGGGGGCGACGAGCTTTTCGACCGGCTCTTTCATGTACCGCCGGGCGAGACGCTCGATTTCTTCGGTAAACGTGGCGGAAACGAAAATCGTCTGATGGCCGGTCGGCATCGGCGGCAACGGCTCTTCGGTGTCTCCGGCCTGCTCGACGGACGGTTCGCCTTCCGGCGCTTTGACTTCATCAGCAGACGGCTGCGCCGCCTGCCTACGCATGCCCTTCAGTCGGCTGAGGATGTTTCGAATGTCTTCCCGGAAGCCGATGTCCAGCATGCGGTCGACTTCGTCCAGCACGATGAAGCGGATGTTTTCCAGCGTCAGCAGGCGGCGGTCGAGCAGGTCGATCACCCGGCCCGGCGTGCCGACGACGATTTCAGGCTTGCCGTGCAACGCCTTGATGTCGCCCTGAATCTTCTGCCCGCCGTACACCGAAACGACCTTGATCGGCGTGTGCTTGGCGAAGCGTTTGAGGTCTTCGCTCACCTGCACGGCCAGTTCACGGGTGGGCGTGAGGATGAGGCACTGCACCGGCACCTGGCGCTCGACGCGGCAGAGCACCGGGATGCCGAACGCCGCCGTCTTGCCCGTGCCCGTCCGGGCCTGGCCGAGGATATCGACGCCGGTGAGCGCGACCGGGATCAGCAGTTGCTGGATTTCCGAGGGCGTCGTGAAGTTGATTTCCGCCAGCCCTTTGAGAATGCTGTTTCGGACGCCGAGCGCGGCAAAGGCTTCGGGCAGGGGCGGGTGTTCGGTTTTGTCGGACATGGCGATTCAATCGGGCTTCGGCCGCGCCATCGTCGACAGCAGTGAGCCGTCCCAAACGCAGCGCATGACTTCGGGATCGCCAGTTTACCCGGACGTCGCCCGTTCCGAAATGCCTCGGAATAAACGCCCGTCACGCGATCCGATGACGCCTCAGAACGCCGTGCCGACCTGACCTGATGAAGCCGCGGGCCTCGGCCCGCGCGTCAGTCGCGACAACTCGCATCGGTCAAAAAAACGCGCGGGCCGAGGCCCGCGGCTTCGTGGTGGTTTCGCGTCGCGGTTGCCCTACCGCCGAACGAACAGCGTTTCCAACCCGGCCCCGAACTGCTGTAACGCCAGGGCGATGTTCACGTTGCCTTCCAGGTATTGCTCGCACCGGGCGACGGCGTCGATGCCCTGGCAGAGTTTTTCGAGCGTGTCGCCGTCGTCGGTGGCTCGCAGCGATTGCCGAAAGTGTCGGGCGGCCAGGCGGAGGTAAACCGCGATGCCGTCGCGGGTTGCGTTGTCTTTACTGGCCAGATCGTCTCGTTCGAGTTGTTTTTCTGCGTAGGCGTCGGCGGCCGCCTTGAGCCACTCGGCCAAGTCCGCCGTGGGCCGACTGGCGATCAGGCCGTCGAGATGGGCGAACAAGTCGCGGCTGCGATCCACCACGCCGTCCGCCGTCCACTTGAGCGCCAGCCCGAGCGAGCCGTCGGCGATGCGTGTTGCCTGCTCCGCGGTCTTCGGGTCGATGCCGCGGAGTTTGAGCTGCGTGAAGACGGTTCGGTCCGGAAGTGCCGCAAAGCGAAAGACTTGCGCCCGCGATCGGATGGTCTGCAGAAGGTCTTCCGGCTTGGGCGTCAGCAGGACGATGAGGGTCCGGCCGGCGGGTTCTTCGAGGGTTTTGAGCAGGCTGTTCTGGGCCGGCGCCTGCATGAGGTCGGCCTCTTCGACGATGAAGACCTTCCCCGTGCCCGTCACCGTCTTTTTCATGGCCGGGGCGACGAGATGGTCGCGGATGACGTCGATCGACAGCGTGGTCGCCTTGCTGGTCTTACTGGTCAGGCGGACGAGTTCTTTGGTGATGACGTGGTAATCCGGGTGCGTGCCGGCGTCGATCAGGCCCATGGCGTAGGCGTCGTTGCCGTTGTCACAAAGAAATTTCTTGGCCAGGGCTTTGGCGGTGGTGAATTTCCCGACACCCGGCGGCCCGGCGAAAATCACGCCGTGCGGCAGCCGCCCCGCCGCCAGGGCGGTTTCGATCTGTCCGATCGCCTCTGTCTGATCGAAAATGACGCCCAACGGATCGGCCAAGCACTGGTAGTCTACCGATTATCGGCACCCCTGCACACGGTCGTGAATAGGACGGTGGATAACGTGGCGTCGCGGTCGATTTCAGAAACAAAAAATCTCATCCGCTGTTAATCTGCCCAAATCATGCGACTTACGCGGCGTTAACCCCTATTTAGTGATTTCTGATTGTCTCTCCACAACATCTTGTGTAGAGTCACATCCCGCTTGGCCGATGTTGTTCATGTCGATTGAAGGAGCCGTAATGGGCGTTTTGTGCGATACCCAAATCCGTGAATTGGTCTCGATTGAGCCCTTCGCCGACAACGTAAAGCGGGCCGGCCGCATCAGCTACGGCGTGTCGAGCTACGGCTACGACGTCCGCGTCGGGACGGTCTTCAAGATCTTCACCAACGTCAGCCGCACCGGCCAGCAGGCCGTGGTCGACCCCAAGGCGTTCACTGACGACCTGTTCGTCACCGTCGACACCAAAAACACCGGCAAAGACCACGTCATCATCCCGCCGAACAGCTTCGCGCTGTGCGAAACGGTGGAATCGATCAGCGTCCCCCGCGATGTCCTGGTGGTTTGCGTCGGCAAAAGCACGTATGCCCGGTGCGGCATCATTGTGAACGTCACTCCGCTCGAGCCGGAATGGCGCGGCAAGGTGACCATCGAAATCAGCAACACCACCCCGCTGCCCGCCAAAATCTACGCCAATGAAGGCATCGCCCAGATGATCTTCCTCAAGGCTGATCGCGTCTGTGCGACCAGCTACGCGGACAAAGGCGGTAAATATCAGGACCAGGCCGGCCTTACCCTGCCGATGGTGGACTAAGCTCAGGATGGAGGTCCGTGACATGCGTAAAACGATTGCCCCCATTCTCCTGGCCGGCCTGAGCCTCGTTGGCGTCGGCTGCCAGAGCTATTCCAAAGACGATCCGCACGCCGACCACTCCGTGCCCATCATCGAAAAAAGCTATGAACTGGTCGGGTCCGGCAAGCCGCCGATCTCGCTGGTCGTCAACAGCGGCGGCTGGATCAAGGTGCTGGACGTCACCGCCGGCGAAATCGTCCACACCGCCCAACTCCCCCCGGAGCCGGGCGGCCTGATTATCAAGCTGGACGATCAGACCAAAGGCATCAACTACATGACGACCAAGGGCGAGCGGGCACTGCAGATTCTCCCGCTGAACCCGGAACACCGTTACGAACTTTACTACCAGCGATAACGCCCGCGATTCCATTCGCGGCCGTTATTCCGATTCGTTCGCACTCTTTTGTTCGGAGCTGAAAATCATGCGTATTTTCGCAAAACTATTGGCAGTAGGCGGCCTGGCGCTGGCGGGCCTGAATGTCGGTTGCTATTCGCAGTTCCCGGGTCAGGGCATCACGAATGACTACCGCAGCTACGTCCCGATGTGGGCCGAGAGCGTCGCCACGGGTACGGGCAGCGTGTCGTTCATCGCCAGCACGCCGGGCACGGTTTACATCATCGATCACAACCGTTCCGACAAGCTCAAGCCGACTGACGCCAAGGACAAGCACTACGCCCCGCACGTCATCGGCTCGTACCTGCTGGAAAAAGGCCAAGGCATCAGCGTCGACGGCGCTTCGCAGACGATCACCGTCGGCAGCACCGGCAACGTAACGCCGACCGTCTTCACCAACCCGAATCTGTCTCCAGATAACAGCTACGAATTGCGAATCGACACGAGGTCGGTCGAAGAATAAACGAATCCGATTTTTGAATCAGACGGCTGGGTCAGGCTCACTGAAGTAAGCCTGCCGGGGATTGCTGTCGCTTTTACGAAACCATTTCTTCTTAATTTTCTTACGCAAGGTCACGCACATGAAAATCGAACGCCGGTTCACGCAAGCGGGCAAGGACGTCTTCTCCACGGTCACCTGGGAGAAGCGGACCAGCCGCATCACGAATCCCGACGGCAGCGTCGTGTTCGAGATGAAGGACGCCGAGATCCCCGCCTCCTGGAGCCAGCTCGCGACCGACATCATGGTCAGCAAGTACTTCCGCAAGGCCGGTGTGCCGCAGCCCGATGGCAGCAACGGCCCGGAAAAGTCCGCCAAGCAGGTCATCCACCGCCTGGCCGGCTGCTGGCGCTGCTGGGGCGAAACGCACGGCTATTTCGATTCCGCCGAAGACGCCCAGGCGTTTTACGACGAACTCTGCCACATGATGCTGAACCAACAGTGCGCGCCCAACAGCCCGCAGTGGTTCAACACCGGTTTGCACTTCGCCTACGGCATCACCGGCCCCGCCCAGGGCCACCACTACTGCGACCCGGAAACCGGCGAACTTAAACAGTCGTCCAACGCCTACGAACACCCGCAGCCGCACGCCTGCTTCATTCAGTCCGTCGATGACGACCTCGTCAACGAAGGCGGCATCATGGACCTGTGGGTCCGCGAAGCCCGCCTCTTCAAATACGGCAGCGGCACCGGCAGCAACTTCTCCCGCGTCCGCGGCGAGAACGAAAAACTCTCCGGCGGCGGCCGGTCGAGCGGCCTGATGAGCTTCCTGAAAATCGGCGACCGCGCCGCCGGCGCCATCAAGTCCGGCGGCACCACCCGTCGCGCCGCCAAGATGGTCTGCCTGGATCTCGATCACCCGGACATCGAAGCGTTCGTGAACTGGAAAGTCCGCGAAGAAATCAAAGTCGCCGCGCTGGCCGAAGGCATGAAAGTGCTCGGCAAGGACCAGCAGGAACTCGCCAAGCAGCTCGGCCTGAAGCTCGACTACGACTTCAACGGCGAGGCCTACTACACCGTCAGCGGCCAGAACTCCAACAACTCCGTCCGCATCCCCAACAGCTTCTTCGAAGCCATCGACAACGACGGCGACTGGAACCTGATGGCCCGCACCACGGGCAAGGTCAACAAGACCCTCAAAGCCCGCAACCTCTGGAACCAGATCAGCTTCGCCGCCTGGCGTTGTGCCGACCCGGGCGTGCAGTTCGACACCACGATCAACCAGTGGCACACGAGCCCCAAGAGCGGCCGCATCAACGCCAGCAACCCCTGCGTCACCGGCGACACCCGCGTGCTGACGCCGGGCGGCATCTGGCGTCGGATCGACTCGATGATTCATCTCCCGAGCCGTCTCGTCACGAACGTCGACGGCAAGGAAATCCACGTCACCGAAGGCGCTTTCCCCAGCGGCCAGAAGGACGTCTACGAACTCCGCACCGCCAGCGGCTACTGCCTCAAGCTCACCGCCGACCACAAGGTCTGGACCAAAACCCGCGGCTGGGTGCCGGCCTCGCAACTCACGACCGACGATCACGTCCGCCTGCCCGACTTCCACGCGGCCACCGAACAAGTCGGCGAACCGCAGGACGCCGAGCTGTTCCACCTCGTCGGCCTGCTGATGAGTCAGGCGAACAACAGCCTCAACAGCCTGAACCTCGGCAAGTCTGTCGGCAACGCTCACGCCGAGCGTTACGCGCAGTACGTTCAGGACCACTTCATCACCAGCAAGTACCCGGACGATTACGTCAACGAACTGATGGTGTCAGAAAGCGATAGCGGCGTGTTCGATTCGTCGTTGATGACGCTGACGATCGAGAACCGTCGCGTGCTAAGCCGTCTGCGGGCGTACGTCCGCACGGAAGCCGGCCAGCTGCGTCTGAGCGATGACGCCTTCACCGCCGGGCTTGCCGCGCAGAAGCATTTGCTTCGCGGGCTGTTCACCGCCGACGGCGTCGTCACGGCCACGGGCATTGAACTGGCCGGTGCGAACGAAGCCTTCCTGCACGACGTTCAGACGCTGCTCCTCGGCTTCGGCATCAAGGCCGGCGTGCGCGGCACGCTGCTGACGATCGCCCCGGAGAGCCTCGTGCAGTTCGGCCGGCACATCGGCGTGCTGAGCGGTGAGAAGCTCGAAAAGCTCGCCTGCGCCATCGCCGAAAGCACCGCCACGCCGACGAATAACGCCGGCCACTGGGACGCGTTCGTCGGCCTCACGCACCTCGGCGTGCGGCAGGTGTTCGACCTTACCGAGCCCGTCACCCACAGCTTCATCGCCAACGGCCTGACGGTGCACAACTGCTCGGAGTACATGTTCCTCGACGACACCGCCTGCAACCTGGCGTCGCTGAACGTGCTCACCTTCTTCGACAGCAAGACCCGCACCTTCGACATGGAAGGCTTCAAGCACGGCACGAAGCTCTGGACCATGGTCCTCGAAATCAGCGTGCTGATGGCCAGCTTCCCGTCCGAAGCCATCGCCCGCCTCAGCTACAAGTTCCGCACGCTCGGCCTGGGTTACGCCAACCTCGGCGCGATGCTCATGCAGGCGGGCATCCCGTACGACAGCGAGAAAGGCCGGGCCATCTGCGCCGCCCTCACCGCCGTCCTCACGGGCGAGAGCTACGCCACCAGCGCCGAAATGGCCAAAGAACACGGCCCGTTCCCGGGTTACGCCGAGAACAAGGAAGACATGCTCCGCGTGATGCGGAATCACCGCCGCGCCGCGTACGACGTGCGGCATGACAAGGCCTACGAGCGCACGCTCGGCGACTACGAACAGCTCGACATCCTGCCCGTCGGCGTCGACTCCAAGCAGTTCACCACGACCGACAGCCTCGCCAACCGTGACATGCTGCTGGCCGCCCAGGAATGCTGGGACCGCGCCCTGTTCCTCGGCGAAAAGCACGGCTACCGCAACGCCCAGAGCACCGTCATCGCCCCCACCGGCACGATCGGCCTGCTCATGGACTGCGACACCACCGGCGTCGAGCCGGACTTCGCCCTCGTGAAGTTCAAAAAGCTCGCCGGCGGCGGGTACTTCAAGATCGTCAACCAGTCGCTCCCGCCGTCGCTCGCGAACCTCGGCTACAACCCCGGGCAGGTCGACGAGATCCTCAAGTACGTCCTCGGCACGCTCTCGCTCGAACACTCGCCGGTCATTAACCGCACCAGCCTCAAGGCCCGCGGGTTTACCGATGACGTCATCGCCAAGATCGAAACCGCCCTGCCCGGCACGTTCGAATTGTCCTTCGCCTTCACCGGCTGGGGCCTCGGCGAAGCGTTCATGACGCAGCTCGGCATCCCCGCCGAAACCTGGCAGGCCCCGGGCTTCAACTTGCTGCGCCACCTCGGCTTCAGCAAGAAGGAAATCGACGCCGCCAACGACGTCATCTGCGGCCGCGGCACGATCGAAGGCGCCCGCACCTCAAGGCGGAACACCTCCCCGTCTTCGACTGCGCCAACAAGTGCGGCAAGCACGGCGAACGCTACATCGCCGCCGAGGGCCACATCCGCATGATGGCCGCCGCCCAGCCGTTCATCAGCGGGGCGATCAGTAAGACGATCAACCTGCCGAACGAAGCCACCGTCGACGACATCCAGAACGCCTACCGCCTCAGCTGGGAACTCGGCTTGAAAGCGAACGCGTTGTATCGCGACGGTTCGAAGCTCTCGCAACCGCTCAACATCAAGAGCGATGATGAAGCCGACAAAGCTTCCGAAGAGGACGACGAGCAGAACGTCGCCGCCGCGAAGGAAGAAGTCGCCGAAGCGGTCGCCGCTGGCGCGTTGCTGCTGGCCGCCGAAACATCCAAACACGAAACACAAAACACCACCCCCGACATTCGCATTGTCGAGCGGGTTGTCGAACGCGTCGTCGAGCGTCCGCTGCGTCGTCGCCTGCCCGATACGCGCAACGCCGTCACGCACAAGTTTGACGTCGCCGGCCATGAGGGCTACATCACCGTCGGCCTCTACGAAGACGGCACACCCGGCGAAATGTTCATCACCATGGCCAAGGAAGGCAGCACCATCGGCGGCCTGATGGACACCGTCGCCACCCTCGTCAGCGTCGCCCTGCAGTACGGCGTGCCGACCGAGAGCCTGCTCCGCAAGTTCGAGCACACGCGGTTTGAGCCGAATGGCATGACCCGCAACCCGGAAATCCCGATGGCCAAGAGCCTGACGGACTACATCTTCCGCTGGATGGGCATGGAGTTCGTCCCCGGCTACCGCGCCGCCAACGCCCCGCAGCGTCCGCAACGCAAAGTCGTCGCCGAGGCCCCGTCGCCCTCGCCCGTCGAGACCGCCGGCAGCGATGAAGAGCCCAGCGCCAAGCCGTTCGACTACGGCAGCGGCCTGACCGCCGCCGCCACGCGCCCGGCCTCCCCGCGCACGCCCCGGCCGTCGCCCGCCTCAGCACCGCCGCCCTCGACCCCCTCAGCCAACAGGGCAGCCAAATGCAGGCCGACGCCCCCGCCTGCGACGTCTGCGGCTCCATCACCGTCCGCAGCGGCACCTGCTACAAATGCCAAAACTGCGGCAACAGCATGGGGTGCTCGTAAGGCGACCGCTCTTGTTCCCTCTCCCGGTATGGCCGGGAGAGGGCTAGGGTGAGGGCTTCGCTTCGATCGCCCGCACTCACCCCGCTAGCTCCACGCCCCGGCGATCGAAAGGTCGCCGAGGCGTTTCCATTATGGCAGACCCGATTCAAATAGACGCCGACTTACAAGCGGTTTTGGATCACGTCAACATCAAATTGACACGGGCGAAAACCACGACTTTGGCTACGTTACGTTCCGAATTGGCATGCGTCTTGTGCATCGAGCATCGTTTGTCTTTTCGAATAGCCGCCCACGTTCTCGGTGTTCATGTAAGGTCAATAAATCGTTACGTAAGCCAGCAACTGGAACGCGATAAGGCAATCAAAGAGATTCGTTCGAAAAAGCACGAGAAAATGGAGCTGAATAGCTATTTCGGATTGTTAGACCAGCCTGCCGAACTCATCACCCTACGTGATTCCGACTCGAAGTATCTTGATTTTGTGTTGCATACACTAACGCAGACACAACGGAGAACTCTTTACGCGTTCTTCTATGAATGGAAAAGTGTTGACGAAATCGCCGATGATGAGAATGTGTCGATAGCCGCCATTCGTAAGCGTATCGAACGTATCAAAGGACAATTTGCCTTGGCTGGGCTTCCGCGCCGTGTCGTGGAGCACTGCCACGTGAACAACGCGTCTGGGTTCCGCTCGATGCAATTTAATTGCATTGTCCAAAACGTACGCAAAAATGTCTATATATAGAGGGAGTAGTTCTTGAGCCCTCTTCCTTTCCCCTATTAGTTCTAGTTTATCCTAAGAACCGGCCCACCGGTTCCTTTTCCCGTTCGACAACTTTATGTCGAGAAAGAGAGCATCTATGCCCTCATGGGTTTCCTTCGTCGCATCTGGCGTTGGAAACTGGCTTAAGCGAAATGCAGACGCTGTGTCCCTCCGCCTTCTCCTCATCTCAATTGCCGGCGAAGAAAGTCGACGCCGGTTCATCGATGCCAAGCTTCGTGTTCTAGAAGCGACGGCATCCCAAGAAGAGGCAAAGGCATGCCGCTTGCGCAACCTTGCTCGACGCGCCGCCCCTAAGCGACGAAGTCGAAAATGAAGTTCGCATCCCATGCGGACCCGCCCACGACTTTGATAATCACGCAACACCAGTCCTCGCTGACTGGATTTCGACGCGTGAATATCATTTTCGCTCTCGCTGCAGCCAGTTAAAGCCAATTAAGGATGTCGACCAAAGGAACGTGTCGCTTTAATTAAAGCTACATTTGTAGTTTTACTGACCAATGAATCATGGCGGCGATCCCAGTATCTTGTCGCCCAACAGAGGATCGCTTCTATGCCCCGCACCACCGCTGAAATCATCGCCGAGATCGACGCGTGGGCCTTGGCGGGTGGCAAGATTTGGTACTCCAAATCTTGTGACGGCGGACGGACTCTTAAGCCGTGGAGGGTTCGGTCGCCCTGTTGTTGTTGGCTCGAGCAGGTGTTGCGATAGATCGCACCCTACTAAAACTGGTCGTTTTCACCGGTGGAATGAGTCAGAACCAAGGTTGAGCGACTCAAACAACCTTGGTTTTGACTCGCTCAACCTTCGTTTCGGGCCGTTCAACCTTCGTTTTGACTCATTTCACCTTTGTTTCGAGTCGCTCAACCTTTGTTTTGATGTAGTTCACCTTGGTTTTGAATCGTTCCACCGGTGGAACGGCACGTTTCACCGGTGAAATGGACCATTCCACCTTTGTTTTGAACCGTTCAACCTTGGGAATGGGTCGGACAACCTTGGTTCACGGCCTGGTTTCACGACGATTGCGACGGCGAACCGCCTTTTCAGCATAGATACGCGGGTGGGTGCCAACCGACGCCCCGCTGCAGCTGTGCCGCCGTAGGCGTTTGCCGCCGGCGGCGTCGTTTGTGGACGAGGACGCTTTGCCCATGATCGAATCCTTAGAACACCGTCGGTTGTGTGCGTCCGTTCACCGACAGCCGGCGTTTCGTCTGGACGACGACGGCACGCTGCGCATCAGCGGTAGTGCGGGCAATGACGTGATCTACCTCGGCGGAAACAACGGCGACGTGCGGCTGCGACTCAACGATCGCAAAATGGTCCTCACCCAACCCGTCCGGCGGGCGGTGATCTACGGCGGGGCCGGGAACGATTTGATCAACTGCGGGTCCGCCCCGGACTACAACCAGGCCCGCTTCCCCGTTTACCTCGACGGCGGCACGGGGAACGACACCCTCGTCGGCGGTGGCGGCGGCGACGCTCGCACCGAAGGCGATACCCTCCGCGGCGGCACGGGCGATGACACGCTCTCCGGCTCGTGGAATGCCGACTCGCAGCCCGATTACCTCGACGCCGGGCCGGGCGATGACGCGCTGTTCAACGGTGCCGTCATGCACGGCGGCTCGGGCGATGACGTCGCCACCATCGGCGAGTACGCCAAGCCGCCTGTTTTCACGAGCGGGCTGGAACGGTTCGTCGACGCCCGGGACAGCCAGGCCGGCGCGGTGGTCGTGCCGCCGGAACAATACGTCTCCACGCTCGCCACGCGCAACGGCCGCCTGGTGCTGTCGTACCGGCCCGCCGGGCGCGAGGCGCATGCGCTGCTGGCCCCGTACCTTCGCGACGACGGCCGCGTCGGCGTGACGGTGACGTACGATTATCCGACGCCCGGCTCGGACACGCCGGCCGAGCGGATGTTTGTCACGCTCAACGCCCACTACACCGCCCGGCGCTGTCCAAGGGCATCGTGCTGACCTGGACCGGCCCCGCCGCCGGGAAACCGAAGGATTGGGACGTCCTGCTGCCGGCGCGGCGTTGAGTCGTGCGGTTTTGCGCGCCGCGTGCCGGGTGGCCGGAGGCGTTTCGTCGCCATCGCGAGGATTACAGTATTTTCCCTTAGCCGCCGGCCGGGCGATCGGGTAGAGTCGCTTCGCCGGGTTTCATTCGCAGGGGCGATGGAGCATCGGCACTTGCAGGCTTATTGAGGGGAATGATGCGAATCACCACCTTGCAGTCGATGGCGGCGTTTGGCGTTCTGGCGGGTTTGGCGGCGGCAGTGCCGGCGGCGTATGTCATCACGATCCAGCCCGTCGGGCCGGACATCGTGGCGACGGGCAGCGGGTCGCTGAATACGACCGCGCTGACCCCGGCCTTTACCGGGTCGTTCGGGGCGCAGATTACCCCGTTCACCGGGACGATAACAATCGGTCCGGCATCGGATACGCCCGCGCAGGCGTATTATGGGATTTCGACGACCGGCCCATGGGGCACCGGTCTTGCCCATTCCGCCAATAGCGGCAGCGGATCGCTCGTATCCGCCACCACGAACGTCAACCGACTCTGGGTGCCCGAAGGCTACGTGTAGGGCACGCCGCTGGGTATCAGCACGTCGACCTGGGCCAACGACACCTATGCCACACTCGGCCTGAACCCCGGCACGTACATCTCCACCTGGGGCACCGGCCCGACGGCCGATAGCATCACCATCAATGTGCTCGTGCCCGAACCTTCGACCGCGATCGTCGGTGCCGGCCTGTTCGGCCTGCTCGCGATGCGCCGCCGGGCGAAACAGGACTGACCTTACGCCCGCAGTTCGGCACCGGCCCGTGCATGCCTTGATCGCGGCGAGTCGCCGGCAATCTTCGCGTGGCGGCGGCGTCTTTGCTGCGGATGCCTCACATGATCGAAAACTTGGAACACCGTCTGCTCATGCGGCGCGGCGGCGGAACACTCGACGGACGCACGCTCACCATCAGCGGCACGGCCGGGGATGACAATATCTGGTTCCGCGGCGATCGGCTGGGGATTTACGTCTCCATCAACGGCCGCGGGCTGACGTTCAGCACGGGGACGGAGACCGGCATTCGGCGGATCGTCATCTGGGGCGGCGCGGGCAACGACACCATCGACGGCGGCGCGGGACGCTACCCCAATCGCGTGACAACGAAAGTGGCCGCGTACATCGACGGCGGCGCGGGCGACGACCACCTCTACAGCACCCGTGCCGCCGACACCCTGCTCGGCAGCACCGGCAACGACTTCATCAAGGCCGGCGCGTACCAGAACACGTACATGGACGGCGGCGCGGGCGACGACCGTTTGTATTTCGGTGGCGTGATGCACGGCGGACGCGGCACGGACGTGGCCGTTCAATCCATCTATAACGAGACGTTCGTCAGCGGCCTGGAGCGGTTGTACGAAGTGGAAAACCCCGGCCTGGACAATCCGCACCCGCAGCCCGTCGCGCGGTCGCGCTACAAGGGCGATCTGCGCACTGAGAACGGCCGCCTGGTGTTCAGCTATCCCGCGGTTAACGCGAATTCCGGCCCGACGCTCACCACACCGGCCGTCGGGCTGTACGGCATGTTGGAGATCACGCTCGGGCACGACGCAAACGCCCCACAGACCGCCGCGATCGTGAGTTTCGACCCCGACGAAGCCGAGCGACTCGGCATCATCCTCACCCTCGGCGAGCCCGGCGCGGCGTACAACGAGCAGACGATTTTGCTGCCGAACCCCGCGTTGTAGTCTTTGGCCGTCGGCGGCATCTTTATGGGCGGGAGCAGGCGGATGAACCAAAACATTGAAGCACTCGAAGGCCGCATGATGATGCGCGGCGGCGTGATCGGGCTCGAAGGGCGAACCCTCCACATCAGCGGCACGGCCGGCGATGACGCTATCACCCTCCGCGGCGGCACGAAAAACGTCATCGTCACCCTCAACGGCAAATCACAGCAGTTCGTCGGCAAAGACGTGCGGCGGGTGATCGTCTGGGGCGGCGCGGGGAATGACGACGTCAATTGCTGGGTCACCACCCGGGCCGGCACGTACGGGCTGAATATCCCGGCTTACATCGACGGCGGCACGGGCAACGACACGCTCAACAGCGGCATCAAGGGCGACACCCTCTTCGGCGGCTACGGCGACGACGTGCTCAGCGGCGACGTCAACCACGACGGGGCCGACTACCACGACGGCGGGCCGGGCGACGATTCCCTCTCCTTCGGCGGCACGATGAACGGCGGCAGCGGGTACGACCACGCCACCGGCGACAACCTCGACGACCCGATCGTCAGCGGCATCGAGCTGCTCGACACCATCTCCGACGGCCGCGGCACGAATGAGCATCCCTACGTCATCCTTCGTGACGAATACCGCGGCGACCTGGCCACGCGCAAGGGCAAGCTCGTCTTCCGTTACCCGACGTACACCGGCTGGAAGATGAGCCTGAGCGCCCCCACCGTGAACGCCGACGGCGTGCTGGAGATCACGCTGAAAGTGCGGTTCCAGTCCAACGACTACCAACAGCCCGAATCCGAAATTTCCACGACGCTCGACCGCACCGACGCCATCCAGCGGGGCATTCTGTTGAAGTACGACGACCCGAACGGCGCGACGTCGTACCTCAGCCAGCGGTGGATTCTGCTGCCGGCGGCGAAGTAGCGTTTCGCCTTGCAATTCCCATTCTTTCAACGCTTTTGTTTCATGGCGCGTAGTTGAGATATGCCCAACGCGCCAACCCGATTCGCTCGACTGAAAATCGCCCTGAGTGCCATTGCCGTCTTCGGTTCTGTGGTTCAGGCGACGCAGGACAAGCTGCTGCCGGCGTTCCCGAGCGCCGAAGGGGCCGGCATGTACGCCGTCGGCGGGCGCGGCGGTGAGGTGTACGAAGTCACCACCCTCGAAGACAGCGGGCCCGGCTCGTTGCGGGATGCCGTCAGCAAGAGCAATCGCACCGTCGTCTTCCGTGTGAGTGGCACGATTCAGCTTAAGAGCAAGATCGACATCAAGGCCAGCAACATCACGATCGCCGGGCAGACGGCACCGGGCGACGGCATTTGTATCCGCGACTTCTGCGTCTACCTCTGGGGCAATGACTTGGTCGTCCGCCATCTGCGGTTTCGGCTGGGCGACGTGACGAAGGAAGAGAGCGATTCGCTCACCATCTGGAAAGCCGGCGGGAAGAACATGATCGTCGACCACTGCTCCGCGACCTGGTCGGTCGATGAAGCCCTCTCGCTCGCCGGCGACAACCAGAACATCACCGTGCAGTGGTGCATCATCGGCCCGAGCCTGCGGCACAGCGTGCACGTGAAAGGCGATCACGGCTTCGGCAGCCTGTCGTGCGCGCAACGGTGCGGTGACGTGGCATCACAATCTCTGGTCGAGCAACGACTCGCGCAATCCCCGCCTCGGCGACAACTACGGCAAGCCGCCCTTCCCGCTGTTCGACGTCCGTAACAACGTCATCTACAACTACGGCAGCACCGCCAGCGGCCTCACGCAAGGGACGTTCAACGCGAACTACGTCGGCAACTACCTCAAGGCCGGGCCGGACAGCAAAGCGAAAACGCCCATCAACGCCAACGGCAAGTCCGACCTCAAATTCTTCGTCGCCGGCAACTATTTCGCCGCCAAGCCGCAACTCGCCGGCGAAGGCCTGTTCAAGCAACTCTCCAATGACGACGGGCAAAAAATCGTCACCGTCGTCGACAAACCGTTCGATACACTGCCGGTGAAGACGACATCGGCAGAGGAGGCGTACAAGGACGTGATGGCCGGCGTCGGCGCGATCAAGCCGAAGCGGGATTCGGTCGATGCCGCCATCATCAACGGTGTGGAAACCGGCACCGGCAAGTTCCTCAACTCCCAGACCGAAGTCGGCGGCTGGCCGGAACTCAAATCCACGCCCGCCCCGCAAGACACCGACCACGACGGCATCCCCGACGCCTGGGAAACACAGCACAAGCTGAATCCCAACGACCCCGCCGACGGCAAGCTCACCACGCTCTCGGCCGAGGGTTACACGAACCTGGAGATGTACCTCAACGAACTCGCCGACGATCACGTGGTGTTCAAGCCATAGCGTTCGCCCTACGGTTTTCGATTACAATCGTGGTGATGGGGATTGCCACAGACGATCACGAACAATCACCGGCCGTGTCTTATGTCGCGGTCACGCCCGCCGCGACGTGGATCTTCGGCCTCATCATCCCGGCGATCCTCGCAGCCCTGGGCGTGGCGGCGATCGTTCATCGCTTCGCATACGCCAGCAGCAGCCGGTTCTGGGGCACAACCCGCCCCATCACCGCCACCGGCCAGCAGGCCGTCGGCTGGGGCATCGCGCTGCTCGGGATTGCCGTGCTGCTGAACGCGATCTTCTTCGTCGATGCGAACGGCGCCGGCGCCATGAAATCGCCGATCCGTTTTATCATCGCCGCCGCCGCAATCCCGGCCGGCGTGCTCGTCATCCTGTTCAGCGAGAATTGAGGAATCACGGCCTGCTTTGGTAGACTCTGCTTGCTTCGCCCGCCGCGGTCGTTGGCGGGGAACACTTTTTGGGGAATTCGCCATGAGCATTCAAGCTGTCGCCCGCAAGTTTGTGGAGATGTGCAACGCCGGCAAGAACTTTGAAGTGATGCAGACGATGTACGCGCCGGACATCGTTTCCGTCGAAGGCGACGGAAAAGAAACCGTCGGCCAGGAAGCGGTCATCAAGAAGTCGGCCGACTGGGCGGGCACGCTCACCTTCCACGGCGAAAAAGTCCTCGGACCCTACTTCAACGGCCCGAACCAGTTCGCCGTCCACTTCACCCTCGACATCACCCGCACCGCCACCGGCCAGCGCGTGCAACTGACTGAAGTCGGCGTTTACACCGTCAACACAGCTGGCCTGATCACCCGCGAAGTCTTTTATTACGATGGGGATCACTGATTAAAACTGGCATTCCGCCAAACATGGTGTGTCGCCTCCTGATGCTCAGCCTTTTAGTCGTCTTGGCAGGTTGCAATGACGATGTTGACCTGTCATCTGAGGTAGCCGCGGCGACATGGGCAGACAATCTTAAAGACAGTTTCGGTTTATCCCCGCCAGACTGGACGATGATTCGTGCAACAAACACCGAAGGTGTTTCCATGCACGGCGATGCGAGTTTCTATTTCGAGTTCGCAGTGCCGAAGGCACGTTTTGAATCGGTGTCCGCGTTCATCGATCAGTGTGCAAACGCGGGCGGTGATAAATGGACAGTCACTCGTTTGGGCAAAAACGATAAGTTGATTGACGCCACTCGTTGCCCGTCATGGTGGCCGTTCCCGCGATCCGGACAATGCGACCGAGTGACACTGCATCAATTCACCGATTCAAGTCACAAAGCCGGCTGCGGCGGATATGATTTCTTCCTGGATGAAGCCAACGGGAAGCTCATTGTAAATCGTTGGTTGCCGTAAAGTGCTTTGAGATTGCAATAAGGATTTCAGTACACCGAACTCAGTTCGCGGCACGCGAAGCATCCCAAGTTTTTAAACCGTCAGCATAAAGTCGTCCGCGTAACATCCGGCTCTGGATCTTTTACGCATTGTCTCTTAACAGATCAACGCTAGACTACACCTGTTACAGGCCGATATCCGCCGAATTTAGGCGGTTTACGCGGCCTGTGCGGGGAGAAGTAATGCGATTCAATCAGATACTCGGCTTGGCGGTGTGCGGTTCCGTTGCGCTCACGGCGGCCGCCCGGGCGGCGGGGTTTGACGGGACGGCGGTCACCGGGTCGCTGCGGTTCGTCGGGAATGTCAATTACTTCGACCCCGCGAACAACCGCGTGCCGGGCGGGTACGGCAATTCAACCTCGGCCACGAATGTCACCATCGCCGACCCAGGCATTGAGTTCGGCTTCCAGGACCAGTACGGCCGCATCACCGCCGACTTCGCCGGCACGCGGCTGACGATCAGCGAAACCGCCCTCATCGGAACCGACGCCGTCATCGAGCGTTACGCCTTCACCAACAATGCGTTCGCCAACCTGGTGACCGTGCCGATCAGCAACACCTACCCGGTGAGCGCGACGACCAGTCTCAGCGGCAGCACGCTGCAGATCAGCCTGCCGGACGGGTATTCGTCGACGACCGGCAACACCACCACACTGTCGCTGGCGATCACACTTCCCGGCGATGCCGACCTCAACGGCACGGTGAACTTCAACGATTTCCTCGCCCTGCAGGCCAGCTTTGGCAACGCGGGCACGTCGTTCCAGCTGGGCAACTTCAACGGCGACGCCAACACCGACTTTAACGACTTCCTCGCCCTCCAAAGCAACTTCGGCCAAAGCGTCGGCGGCACCGCCGCCACGGCCGCGACGGCGGAAGAATTCGCCGCCCTGTCGGCATTCGCGACCGCCCACGCCGTCCCCGAACCGGCGTCAGTGACGCTCTTCGTCACGGCGACGGGCGGAGTCATTCTCCGACGCGCTCGCCGAGAATAGCCGCGTCCGCCCAGACCCGATAAACCGAACCCGCCGTGCGCCGCCCGGCCCTGCTGTTCCCGGTATCTGCTGCATACCCGCGGGTTTGGGTAGACGCACGCGCCGGCAGGGATAGGCTGAGACCTGTTGTAACGGCGGGATCGTTTTCGCCGACACGTCTCAATGTTGTCTGCCGCCCTGCCATACGGCATTCCCATGCCTGCCGGGCGGCGTTGTTGAAGGATTTCGAATGCTCCGCACTTACGCATCGCTCTGCCTGGCCACGTTCGGTCTGGTCGCCTCGGCTCAGGCGGCGACGGTTTCCTACGGCACGACGGCGCCGACGCTCGGTGTCGACGGCATTTCCAACACGTCGTCCGGCACGACCATCGCCAACAGCGTCACCGAAGCCTGGGCCGACTACGGCGTCAGCCACTACGTCGCCGGCGACAACGCCGCCAAGGGCCAGACCTTCACCACCGGCAGCGGCTCGGCGGACGGTTACCTGCTGAGCTCGATCACCCTTCGCACGCCCGGCTATACGAGCGACGCCTCCTACTTTAACCTCGACGGCACGGGCGGCGCGAACGGCACGGGCGGCACGTACACGCTCCGCGTCGTCCTCCCCGACAACACCTCCACCACGCTCATGGACGGTGCGAATCTCACCGTCCTCGCCACTGAGACCGCCACCGCCGCCACCGGCACGTATCCCGCCATCGGTTCCACCGGCTGGAACGGCGGCCCGAACACGTATGTCACGTTCACCTTCAGCACGCCGGTGCTTCTGAACGCCAGCACGACCTACGGCTTTGACGTCGGTTCGAACGGCATTTACAGCGACGGCGGCGACTTCTTCGAATGGGCCGGCACGAGCGACCAGAACGCCTACGCCGGCGGCACCGCGTACATCACCGGCAACGCCGGCGTCGCCGTGAACACCAACGCCGTCTCCACCGGCGACCGCGTCTTCTACGCCGATCTCACCGCCGCCGGCAGCGTCCCCGAGCCGACCAGCCTCGCCCTCCTCGGCCTGGCCGGCACCGCCCTGCTCCGCCGCCGCAGCCGGGCGTAAACGGGCCCGTGCGTCATTGAGATTTACAAAGGCCCCGGTTCGTATGAGCTGGGGCCTTTTTCGCTTGCCTTCATCCGAAGCAGGCGTTTACGACATCAGTTTCGCCAGAAACAAACACAACAACGGCGTGCCGATCGCCGGAACAAATGCTGCTAATCCCCACAAGAAACAAACCACATTCCCTTGAAGAATGTCCGGATCACGCCATATTTTGATAATCGCGAAGACGGCAAGAGCAAGTGCGGCACCGATGAGGTTGAGCGTTCCCCATGCAATGTCGGGTCGTTGCCCAAGTACATAAAGGTCGAACCAATCCACGACAAACAAACTGACGATCAAGCCGACAAGGAAACAGAGCCATTCAAGCATTGTTCTGCCTGCCGATCATTACAGACTTCGTTTGACGTAATCGTGAACGTCCCCACCTCATCACATTTCCGTCAGCAGAATGTACCCACTTCTCATCCTGGGAAGAATTTCTTCTTACAACCGCATTCCTCCGCGTTCATCTGCGGCTAAATTAAGTCCATGCCCAGCACTGCTGCTTCGTCGGGACAAGCCAGCTTCAGAGTGGCCGCGATTGATGTCGGGTCGAACTCCGTGCACATGGTCGTCGCCCAGATCGACGGCGACGGTGGCGTGACCACACTTTACCGCCTGAAGGAAATGGTCGGCCTCGGCCGTATCAGCTTCCCGAACAAAGAATTGTCCGCCGAGGCGATGGAGCGGGCGATCCAGTCGCTCGGCCGAATGAAACAGGCGGCGCAACAGCGGCAGTGCGAGAAGATCATCGCCGTCGCCACCAGCGCCACCCGCGAAGCCGCCAACGGCGGCGAACTCATCCGCCGCATCCGCGACGAACTTAAACTCAACGTCAAAGTCGTTTCCGCCCGCGAAGAAGCCCGGCTGATTTACCTCGGCGTGCGCGGTGCGCTCGATCTCGGCAAAAAGCCTCACCTCATGATCGACATCGGCGGCGGCAGCGTGGAATTCATCGTCGGCGACGACCACGAGGCCAAACTCCTTGAAAGCCGCAAACTCGGCGCGGCCCGCATGTCGGCGACGTTCGTCAAAAGCGATCCGATTTCGAAAGCGGATCTCAAAACGCTCCGCGACCATTACGACGAGCACCTCCTCCCGCTCGCCGCCCGCGTTCACGCACTTCGGCCGATCAAATGCATCGGCACGAGCGGCACGCTGGAAAACATCGCCAGCCTCTGCGGCGGCGAGGGCAACCGCGTCATCGAGGCCGCCAAGCTGCTCAAGCTCGAAGAACGCCTCATCAAAACGAACAGCGAAGACCGGGCCCACATCCGCGGCCTGGACGACCAGCGCAAAGAACAGATCGTCGCCGGCGTCGTACTCGTCGCTTCTTTTATGAAGCGGCTGGACGTGAAGAAGATCGAGCTTTGCGGGGCCGCGCTGCGGGAAGGCATTCTGGCCGACTATTTCGCGCGGCATAAGCCGGACATGGTCATCCGCCGCGAAGTGCCCGACCCGCGCCGGCGAAGCGTTTTAGACCTCGCCCGCCGCTGCAATTGGTGGGAGCAGCACAGCACGCAGACCGCCAAGCTGCTGCTGCGACTGTTCGACGACCTCAAGCCGTTGCACAAGATGGGCGACCGCGAGCGTGAGCTGCTGGAGTACGCGGCGTGGCTGCACGACATCGGCTGGCACATCGGGAATACGCGTCATCACAAGCACATGCCTACCTCATCCGCCACGGCCGATTGCAGGGTTTCTCGGCCGAGGAAGTGGAGACGATCGCCGCCTTGGCGCGGTATCACCGCAAGTCGATGCCCGACAAGAAAAAGCACGCCGCTTTTGCGGCACTCAAACCGATCGACCGCAAACTCGTCGAGTACGGCGCGGCGTTGATGCGCATTGCGGATGGCCTAGACCGCAGCCACGCGTCGGCGATCAGCAAACTCGACTGCAGCATCGCCAAGCACGGCGTGACGGTGGAAGTGAAGTCGCCGGTCGACATCCAACTCGAACTCTGGACCGCCCGGGATAAGAAGGCGGCGTTCGAGAAAGTGTTCGGGAAAACGATTGAGTTTGTGAAGAGATAAATATGGCCATTAAACCGGACCAAGCCCCTGAAACAGACGCCAAGAAAAAAGCGGAGCCACCGCTCTTTCAGCCGCTCAGTTTTGGGCAAACACTCATCGGTGAATCGCTGGCTGCGTTACTTCCGCTAGCCATTGCGGCGTTAGTTCTGATGTTGGTATTGAAGTCCGGCTGCAGATGACATTTTGGCCTATCCGCCTGTTTTTCTGCCGACAAACCGTTGCCGGGGCGATAGGTTGAGCGATGCCGCGCCAGCGGCGAGCCGTCTTGTCCTCTCCCGGTATGGCCGGGAGAGGATACAGGTGAGGGCCGGTTCCCGGCCCGCTGAAAGCGTCAGGCAGAAGAAAGTGCCCGATGGGGTTGGAACGTCAAACTTCTCTGGCTTCGATGACGCCGATTGTCGTCGGCCCTCACCCTACCCTCTCCCGGCGATACCGGGAGAGGGAAATCAACGCCGCCTTCGGCGTGCGGGCAATGTTCATAAGTCGTCTGGCAAACAGGGCAATTCACGTAGCCGTTGGCGCACGTGATTTCTCGGCCGAAGTCTTGGCCGTCGTGGCACTTCGGCCGCGCTGCGCGATTGTAAAAATACGGAACAAACTCGCCGATGAAAATTCGACTTACGCCAAGCGCACCGGCACGTCATGGCCGGCGAGGAACTGCTTGACCTGCCCGACGGTGTATTCACCGAAGTGGAAAATACTGGCGGCAAGCGCGGCGTCGGCTTTACCGACACTGAGGACGTCGCGGATGTCTTCCGGCGAGCCCGCCCCGCCGCTGGCGACGACGGGAATGCGAACGGCGTCGCTCACCGCGGCCGTCATCTCGTTGTCGTACCCCTGCTTCGTGCCGTCGGCGTTCATGACATTCAGCACGATTTCGCCGGCACCCAGGGCTTCGGCTTGTTTGACCCAGTCCATCACCCAGATGCCCGTCGGAGTGCGGCCGCCGTTGATGAAGACTTCCCACTTCTCCACGCCGTCGTACATCACCCGGTTCGCATCGAGCCCCAGCACCGTGGCACACCGGCCGAAGCTGCTGGAGATGTCGGCGATCAGCTGCGGATTTTTCACCGCGGCGGAGTTCAGGCTGACTTTTTCGGCACCGGCCTGGATGAGCCGCCGGGCGTCGTCGAGCGTGCGAATGCCGCCGCCTACGGTCAGGGGCATGAAAATGACTTCGACCACCCGCCGAACCAGGTCGGCCATGATCTCCCGGCCCTCGTGGCTGGCGGTGATGTCGTAAAACACCAGCTCGTCCGCCCCCTGGGCTTCGTACTTTTTCGCCTGTTCCACCGGATCGCCGGCGTCGACATGGTCAAAGAACTTCACACCCTTCACCACGCGGCCACGGTCGACGTCCAAACACGGGATGATGCGGCGGGTAAGCATGGCGGGGAAAAGTGGATGGTGGATAGTGGATGGTGGATAGTAGAAAGACCCCACTATCAACCATCCACTATCCACCATCAACTGCTTTTAAGGGTGACCGACGGGACTCGAACCCGCGACGTCCAGTACCACAAACTAGCGCTCTGCCAACTGAGCTACGGCCACCGTTGAGGGAGGGATATCATGCAAACGCCCGGGCATTCTGTCAACAACCATCGGTTCGGGCGGCATTCTCAAAGAAAAGGGCCGGTGCCCCACGGAGTGAGACACCGACCCGCCGAAGGAACGCCCGGTAAAGTCGCCTGTACGAGCCGACGTCTGCGTCGCTTCGCTGTTGTCACCCAATCCTTCCCTGTCGGACTGAAAAACGCCTGACCTCTTGGTGAAATCGAAGTCATGTCGGCAAGAACCTTGAAAACGATGCGAATGAAGCGTTTTTCGTCAGAGATTTCAGCCGACGCTGGAAACCTGGCCCGCCTATGGTTTGTCAAAGGAGTGAATGATGAGCAACGAAACTGACAACCTGAAGAATGACGTCCACAACGCCGTGCAGAACGCCAAGGAGACCGCCGTCAACACCTTCGGCCAATTGAAGGACGACGCCCAGCGCATCGCCCAGTCCGCCAAGGACGCCGGCCGGGCCGGGGTGGCACAGGTTCGGGATCATGTCGACCAGGTGAAAGACCAGGTCCTGCGCGAAGCTGAATGACGGCAGCGAAGCCGTGCGCGACGCCGCCAGCCGGGTGCGCACGCGTGGGAATGACCTGCTCGGGCAGGTGCAGACCCGCATTGAAGAGAACCCGCTGCAGTCCATCGCCATTGCGGCGGGCGTGGGCGTGGTGCTCGGCATCCTGCTGCGTCGATAACGAAGTCAAACGACCTTAGCGGACGGCTCTCACATGGAACCCCTCGCCCGCCTTCTGGTGTCGTTTTTAGAACTGGCTGAGACCGAGCTGGCCCTGCTCAAGCGGGGCGTAATCAAGCTCGGTCTCAGCCTCGTTTTCATTGCCGGTGCCGGCGTGTTCGGCATCCTCGGGGTGTTCTGGGTGCTCTACGCCTGTTTCCTGTGGCTCGAAAAACTCGTCGGCACGCCGGGCGCGTATCTGATCAGCGGCGTGCTGTTCCTGACGGCGGCGGCGACGCTGGGCGTCCTGGCGTTCAGGGGGAAGCCGGCCGCGAAGCGGGTTTCGGACATGCCCGCCCCGACGACGACATCGGACATTCTGACGAGCGACCAGACGACGCCGAAAGTTTCTCCCGAAGGAACCGATCCCCATGACCCGGCCGACCTCCGCATCGCCTCGTAAAGCGGCCGTTACGCTCGACGACGCGACCGACGCGAAGCTCAAGTTCATTTCCGCCGCCTACGCCGCCAGTCCGCTGCGGGCGGTCGAGAAGTACCCCTGGACCGCCGTCGCCACCACGGCCGCGGCGACGATGGGCGTTACCGCCATCTCCGGCAGCCCGCTGTTCAAAGTCGCCAGCAGCGGCTTCTTCAAGCAAGGGATGAGCATCGTCGCCAGCCTTCTCAAATCCCAGCTCGGCGCCGCCATCGCGCAAGACGTCGCCCAGGGCGTGCAGTCTGAAGACCCGCCTGTCACGCATTCGTGAGTGAACCCGCAAGACTTAGAAAGCGGATGTCCGCCACGCTGCAGCGCAGCTGCTGATCCAATCGTTTTCAGGTCGACCGTTTCATCAGCAGCTGCGCTGCAGCATGGCGGAGATATCGGGTCTTTCTGACTGGCAGACCTGTTCTTTGACAATCGAATAAACAAACCCGCCCGCGATGATTTCTCACCGCGGGCGGGCTCACATGGGCGGGGTTGGCGGCCGGCCGATCAGGCGGACTTGTACGCGTCGCGCAGGTCACGCACATTGTCGTGGGCGGCCTGGATACCGACGTATTGCTGCTGGAGCATCTCCGCAACCGGACTGCCGGCACATTCGCGGAGGGCCTTTTCGTAGCTGTGCTTGATGCTGTCTTCGCCCCGCTCGGCCTCGGCGAGAACGGCGTAGATGCCCCCGCCGGTCACCTTGCTCTTGAGGTCCAGCCACCAGCGATGCACCGTGCCCGAAGCCGTGCCCGATCGCGCCGGCTCCTGGCCGTTGTAAGCGATGGAGGCTTTTAGTTCTTCGGCGTTGGCGGCGCGTTCGGACGCGTAGCCGCGGAAGGCGCTGGCGATGTCGGCCGATTCGATGTTGTCCGCGGCGTGGGTGAACCCCTCGGCGGCGTCGATGTTCAGCTTGATCAGTTCTTGGACATAGCCGGCGGCTTTGTCCGACATGGTGACAAGTGCGCTTGCCATGGTTGACTCCTCGTTCGAGTAAAACGGATTGAAACGACTCCGGGAAAAGCCGTCGCCCGGCCGTTAAGTCGAGCGGCGGTGAATGAGAATCGGCCTTAGACCCGTGGCGAGCCGCCTCGGAACAAGCCCGTCAGCAGCGACAGCACGAACAAGACCAGGAAAATGAAGAACAGAACCTGCGCAATGCCCGCGGCACTGCCGGCGACACCGCCAAGACCGAGGAAACCAGCGATCAAGGCGATCACGAAAAAGACTGCGGCCCAGTAAAGCATGACTCACTCCTGTAAATGGTGTTTGGTCGACACAACGTCGAACCGAATCGCACCGCCCCGCTGCCGCAGGGCGATGCGGTGAAACGACTTACTTATTGCGGTCGGCGGCGTCCTGGACCTTTTCGCTGAGGTTCTCGCCATCCTTGCCCATGCCTTCAACCGTGTTGCAGGCAAACGCGTTGCCCAGCAAGACAGAAGCGATCACACCCAACGCGCACATACGCAGAACCTTGCTCATAACTTTCTCCTTCGGCAGTGGGCTTTTGGCCCGTGTTCTTCGCGGCGATCCGGGCGAGTCCTTACTCACCGTTCCTGCCGCTCGTTACGTCTGAACTATTCGCGGGACGATTTGGGGAAGTGGAAAAATCAGAGTGAAATGCGATTCATTCTGAAAGCAATCAAATTGCCGCCCGCCGACGCCTAAGGTTTGGTATGGGACACACCACTGATCCGAAGACGGGAAAGACGGCGCCGGACCCGGCCACGACGTACGAACGCGCCAAGCCCGCGGAAGAGTCGCCGTCAAAGTCACTCGACCAGGGCCCGGCGCGGCCGGGGGTGTCGAAGGAGCAGGCTTCACGGGCGGCGAACCCGGCGTCTCAAAAGCCCCGCAAGCCCAGCGGGGGTTGACGCCGGCCGGCGTGCGGGTTGTACGCCGGAAAACCCGGGGATATAGTTTCCGGCACTGGGTGCGGGTGCGTTGACCGACCGTGTGGTAGGTCGGCCCTTACCTTCGCCAGGCCCGGCGGGTGTTATCGCCCGGCCGGGCAGGGAATCGCTTTAGAGGAATCGAGATCAGCCATGGCAAAGTCTTATCGCGAAGAGCCGCAGGGGAATCAGAAGAAACTCATCATCATCTTCGTCGTCCTGCTGGTGGTCGGCCTGTTCGTCGGCTTCGTTTGGCCGGGCATCTGGGTCGGATAAACCGAGCCGCCTGAACTCCGAAACAAACGATCACGCCGAACGCGAAGCAAAGTCCGTTCGGCGTGATCGCTTTGGCGGGCTGATTTTTTCGGCTCAGATTCGGGTCGCGAAGATCGCCTCGAGCATCGGCGGGAGCACTTTGTCGGGGGCGAGGTACTCCCGCGCCACGCCGAACGCCGCCGCCCGATGCCTCGCCGGCTCGGCCGCGATCGCCCGCAGGCCGGCAACGGCTTCGTCCATCGTATTAAAGGCGATCACGCCCTCACCGCTGGGCACGTAGCGGCTCCACTTGGTGTCCTGCACCACCGCCGGCCGCCCCGCCGCCAGGTAACAACACGTCCGGCAACTGAACCAGCCGCTGTTACTCGCGGCATAGACGTGCTTGGCGATGCTCCACTCCCCGGCCGAGTCGGTGATGAACTTCACGTACGCCGCCGACGTGAGACTGACGTCGTGGCTGTCGACCGTCTTCCAGCCATTACGGGTTACCGTTTCCAGAGATTTGTTATTGCCGATCGCCAACAGCAACGGCAGTTCGGGCACGTGCTTCGGCAGCGTGATCAGCCGCTCAAACTCAGGGCGTTTGTCGTAGTAGTCGACGCCCTTGTAGTGCAGCCGCTTGGGGTCTTTGGACGACAGGTCGAGCGTCATCACCGTGGTGTAGGCCGCATCAGGCAGCGGCGGCTGATCGACGCCGCCCTTCCACGGCCCCAGCGTCACGACCGGCCGCGTGGTGATCCAATGCAGGCCCGCCGTCGGGAGATGGCAATCAGTATGGTGGATGTTTTCCGCGTAAGTCAGGTGCACGTCATGGTGCGTGGCGACTTCCACGTAGCGCTTGGCGGTCGCGCCTTCGGTGTCGAGCAGCTCCTGCAGACCGAACTGGTTGTAGCCCGGGTCGGAGTCGAGGAAAACGCGCTTGCAATCCGGCCGCAGCGTGTCCGGTAAAATGCAGACGCCGCTGACGTTCAAGTAAACGTCGGCCGTGCGGGCGACGTCGTCGAACGCTTCTTTCGACATGCCGAAGCACTTGTCCTGCAGCAGCCGGTAGTGCCACTTGCCGGCTAAATCGGGTGCGTAGGTGTTGAAGAAATCGCGAATGAAATTGGCGTTGTAAACGCCATCAGAACTCGGTTCGCGAATGCTCGGGTTGTACGGCCAGGTGTTGGTGTCTTCGTGGTAGTAGACGTCATGCCCGAGCTCATGCAGGGCGAGCACGTAGTGGAAATAATCCCACGCCACGCCGCCCAGCGGGAACTGGCCGACCATACCGCCGACGATGATGCGAAGTTTTGAAGAGTTAGGGACCACAGATTTCTCAGATTTCGCAGATTAAAAGATAATTCGTTCGAACTCTAAGCTCGATCCGCCAAAGTTGACCAACAACGCCTTGTGATGTCGCGTGACGCGCAGGTAATGGATGACTTGAGAACGCTCGACACTACTCAAACCTTTGATCGCTTTAATTTCAACGATGATGTCATCGAAGCAAATGAAGTCAGCACGATACGTACAGTTTAACGGTTCATCGCGGTAGAAGATCAGCAGTTCGACTTGTCGCTTGAAGGGCAAGCCACGGTGAGAAAATTCGCGTTCCAGTGCTTCTTGATAAACCGCTTCAAGAAATCCGCCACCCAATCGGCGATGCACTTCCATGCAAGCGCCAATAATTTGATACGTCAGAGGATCTTTCGCATCGACAGGCAGCATACTTTCTTCAATTTATCTGTGTAATCTGCGGAATCTGTGGTTCATCATCTCCCAGCTTCATCTGGTGCTTGGCCATCTTGTAGTAGATGCCGCGTTGGGCGACGAGTTCGGTGTGCGTGCCCTGTTCGACGATGTGGCCGCCGTCCATGACGAAGATGCGGTCGCAGTCGGCGACGGTGCTCAGACGGTGGCTGACGAGCACCAGCGTCCGCAGGCCTTTGATGCCTTTGAGGGTTTCGGTGATGAGCTGTTCGTGCGTCGGGTCGAGGGCGCTCGTCGGCTCGTCCATGATGATCACCGGGGCTTCGGTCAGCAGCGCGCGGGCGATGCTGATGCGCTGGCGCTGGCCGCCGGAGAGGTTGCCGCCGCTTTCGCTGATCTGTTCGTCGTAGCCGTGTTCGAGCTTGTCGATAAAGCCGGCGGCCCCGGCGAGTTCCGCGGCTTTGCGGATTTCAGCCTCCGTCGCCCCCGGCCGGCCGTAGGCGATGTTCTCGCGCACGCTGGTCGGCAGCACCACGTTCTCCTGCAGCACCAGGGCGACGTGTTTGCGGACGTCGGTCACTTTCACCTGCCGCAGGTCATGGCCGTCGAGGGTGATGCTGCCCTGCCACGGGTCATAGAAACGCGGCACGAGGCTCAGCAGCGTCGTTTTGCCGACGCCGGATTCGCCGACGAACGCCACCATTTCGCCCGGCTTGATGTCGCAGCTGATGCCGTTGAGCACCTGCCGGTCCTGCCGGTAACCGAAGACGACGTTGTTCAGCGCCAGTGACCGCGCCTGCTTCGGCAGGTGCACGGCGTTGGGAACGTCCTTGATGATCGGGTCGCGATCGAGCACTTCGAACACCCGGTTACACCCGGCCACGCCCGTGGCCAGGAGCGTACTGGCACCACTGAGCTTCTGAAGGGGTTGGTACAATTGCGTCAACAGGCCCAGAAA
Organism: Tepidisphaeraceae bacterium; assembly: GCA_049840775.1. GTDB lineage: Bacteria > Planctomycetota > Phycisphaerae > Tepidisphaerales > Tepidisphaeraceae > RYN-431. The sequence goes on along the minus strand of JASGJJ010000005.1, from coordinate 362,180 downwards.
AATCAGCAGTTTGCCCGTGGTAAAGCCGTCACCGCCGAGGTGGTTGACGAACTGATCCTGGTAGACAAGGTAGCCGCCGTACCCGACGACCGCCGCCGTGCCGATCGCCAGCAGGCTGCCGATGACGAGCCAGAAGAGCACTTCCTGCCAGTGCAGGCGGAGGTAGGCGGAGACGCTTTCGTTGACGTTGGTTTCGAACTTGGCGTACTCGTCGTGCTCGCGGCCGAACGCTTGCACGAGGCCGATGCTGCTGGCGGAGCGTTGGATGGTCGTCGTGAGATGGCTTTCGACTTCCTTCGCCTCGGCCGATTTCTTCAGCAGGATTTTGCCGTACAGCTTCGTCACCCAGTACAGCAGCGGCGCGACCGCCAAGGCCACGAGCGTGAGGCGGACGTTGTTGTTCAGCATCACGACGATCATGAAAATCAGCGTGAAGACGTTCAGCAGCACGGTTTGGATGAAGCCCTGCACGACGTTTTGCACGCCGTAGGTGTCCCACGACAGGCGGTAGATCGCGTCGCCCTGCGGCTGGCTCTTGTGATACGCCAGCGACAGTTGCTGGAGTTTACGGAACAGATCGCAGCGGACGCGCATCAGGCCGCCGTAACCAATGCGGATATTGAGCAGGGTTTGGAACATGCTCATCAGCTGCTGCGTCAGGCCGAGCGCGAGCATGATGAGGGCGAGGGCCACGATCTGCCCGACTTTGGTGTCGGGCGCGAGTGCGAAGAACCACCGGCTGAGCGTGCCGGTGACACCCTGATTGCCGAACACGCTGTCGACAAGAATGGCCGGCGGGTAGGTGATCAGGACGCTGCAGAGCGTCATGACGACGATCATCACCAGCGACAGGCCGATGCGGCCGGTTTCGCCTTTGTAGTAGCCGAGGGCTCGAAGAATGACGTTCATCGTGTGCTCTTATCCCCTCTCCCGTTGTACCCAACGGGAGAGGGAACCAGACGGCTACGCCGCGGTGTCTTTGGCCGCGTGTTCGCTGACGGCGTGTTCGCTGGGCGACGGCTCGTCCTGTTTTTCTTCCGGCATGTCCTGGATGTTGCCGCTGGCTTTCTGCTGACGCGGGACGGCGACGAATTTCAGGCGTTCGGCGACGTTATCGATCAGCCCCAGCACCGGCCGCGTGACGCGGACGCGGTTCACGAGGTACAGCGTCGCCATCACGATCGGAATCAGCGCCGCCGGCCGGCTGAAAGGCCAGAGGTGCAGCAGCAGGAGGCCGCTGAGCATGCTCATGCTGACGGTGAGGACGAGGCAGAACTTGCTCATCAGCGGTTCGACGCGAACACGCGTGAGCATCGCCCCGCCGCCGTGGATTTCGGTGGCGCTGCTGAGGCGGATTTTGACGTAGCGGCTGCCGAAGACTTCGATGTCCCAGCCTTCCCAGCCGCTGTCGGTGCGGTACCGCCAGCCGGCCGCCTGCACTTCTTTGGCGATCGCTTCCATCAGGTGCAGCCGCTCGTGGCTCTTGCTCCAGTAGCGCAGCACGTTGGGCTGTTGCGGGTCGAACGGTAGCTCACGCCGGGGCTTGTAGCTGCTCTGCTTGGCGGTGAGCGTCTTGGCACGCAGGCGGACGCTGTACCGCGCCCAGCCGCGGGTGATCGGTTGCCGCCAGTGCAGGTAGGCGATCAGCGGCTTGGTCCAGAAGTTCTGGTGCTTGGGCTTGGGTGCCTGGTACGCCGCCACGCCGGCCAGGACGGCGGGCGTGATGAACATCAGGATTGCGACCCAGAACAGCTGCGGGATCGCCAAACCCAGGAACGTGATGAAGGCCGCCAGCAGCAGCCATTCGATGCTCATGAGCATCGCGGCGGTGAGCGAGACGGGCCGGCGGTACATCGTCTGGAACAGGCCCGTGCCGAAGACGCCGTGGTAGATGACGTCGCGGCCGATCTTCACACCGACGTCTTCGCCGCCGTAGATCTTGCCCCGCCAGTGCGAAGCGCCGAGCGCATTGAAATGGTCCGGGTGTTTGTACTTCAGTAAGGCTTCAGCCGTGCCGTAGCCGCGTTGCTGTTTGAGATAGGCTTTGACGGTATTTCGGCGGTAATGCCAGACCTGGGCGGCCGGGGCGAAGCCGATGCTGTAGCCGTTGTTTTGGAGTCGCCAGATGAAGTCGACGTCGTCGCCGGCGGCGCGGTATTGCGGGTCGAACCCGCCGACCTGCAACGCGGCCCAGCGGTAGAAGCCCATGTTGCAGCCGGGCACGTGCTCGGCTTCGCGGTCGTTGATCATCACGTGAGTCGGTCCGCCGGGACTTAAACCGACACAGTCGGCGACCCAGCTGCCTTCGTCGGGAATCAAATTCGGCCCGCCCAAGCCGACGTGCTTGCTCCGCTTCAGATTCAGGGCCATGTAATACAGCCAGTCTTCATCGGCTTCGCAATCCGAGTCGGTGTAGACGATGATCTCGCCCGTCGCCGCGTGCATGGCCACGTTGCGGGCGTAGCTCAGGCCCATGTTCTTTTGCTTGATGTTCACCACGCTGGGGAACTTGGCGACGATTTCCTGCGTGTGGTCGGTGCTGCCGTCGTCGACGAAGATGACTTCCACTTCGCCGGGGTAGCGAATTTTCATCATCGACGCCAAACAGCTTTCGACGGTGCTGGCGCCGTTGTACGAACAGATCAGCACGCTGATTTTCGGCAGCGTTTCGTTGCTGACCTGCGGGACCTTGTCGAACAGCTCTTTGACGGCGTAGAACGACTTCTTCGGCGTGCGATCGGTCTTCACCAGGCCGAACGCCCAGTCGGTGATCTGCATGCCGCCGGTGTACCAGTCGTCGGTGTAGCTGAAGATGAAAGTGCCGGCCAAACCCTCATCGAAGACGCAGCGAACGTGCGTGGCGAGAATGGCGGCTTGGTCGTCTTCGTTCTTCTCGTGCAGCGTGTCGATGCCGTACTCGCCGAGCATCAGCGGCTTTTCGCCGGCGATCATTTGCAGCCGGGCGAGGTAATTGCGGAAGACTTCTTCCTTGTGCAGGTAGACGTTGAAGCTGACGAAGTCGACGTCACGCGGGTTCAAAAACTCGGTCGTCGGGTAGTTGGCGAACGTGGCCAGGCACTCGGGCGCTTCGGTTTTCACGACAGCGATGAGTTCGTCGATGAAATCGACGATCGGCCCGCTGCCGACGAAGCGGACGATGTCGGCGGGCAGTTCGTTGACGACGCTGATGGCGAACGTGGCCGGGTGGTTGCCGGCGGTTTTGGCGGCGTGCCGGACGGCGGCGCGGGCCTCCTCCATCACCGCCTCATTGCCGATGAACGTCAGGTTCTTCGGCCAGGGGACGTCGACAAACACCTTCATCCCGACTTCTTCGGCGATGTCCAGGAACCACTTGTTCGGCGTCCAGTAGACGCGCACGCAGTTGGCGCCGAGTTCCAGGATCTGCTGAAAATCGCGGCGGACCTGTTCCGGCTCGGGGTACTGCTCGCCGAGACTGTTCTTGGCGAACGGGCCGTAGGTCACGCCCTTGACGAAGAACTTCTCCGTGCCGAGGCGGAAAAACTTCCCGTCTCGACGGACGCGGTTGGTGGAAGTCGTGGCGACACGGCGACGGCCGGTGGCGACGGGCTGCGACGGCGGGACATCGGCGGCAACACTCATAATGAATTTACGGACCGGCGAACAGCATACCGCATGAACGCCCCGCCGGCACGAACCGGCGACAGTCAGACACGCCCCGCCGACGTCCGATAGCCGGCAATGCGCTGCACAGACCGAAAACAGCGAACGCAGGCGACGGGCTTTCACCCAAGGCCTGCGTTCGTCTGGCGTTGCTTAGCGAAAGCGGGCCGAGTTATCGGACCGGCTTTTCGGGCAGGTTCAGGACCATGCCGACCTTGAGCTTGGCTTCGTCCGGGCCGATGGCGGCCTTGTTGGCGTCGTAAATCGCCTGCCACATCACGCTGCGGCCGTAGAGCTTGCTGGCGATCTTGCTCAGCGTGTCGCCCGAGGCGATGCGATACTGACGGCTGGCGTCGATCGGGCTGGTGAGCTTGGCGACCGAGGTTTCGACCGCACCGCCGACACTGGCGACGGCGTCTTTCGGCGGCACGGCGATTTCCTGGCCGATCTTCATGCGGCCGGGGTTCACCTGCGGGTTCGCCTTCACAAGCACATTGAAGAACTTGCGGCTGCCGTAGACCTTCTCGCTGATCGTCGAGAACGTGTCGCCGGCCTGGACTTTGTAGGTCGAGCCGCCGGCGAACGAGGCTTTCGGTTCAGACTTACTGGTCGCACTGTCGTGCTTCGGGGCCGAGTCAATGAAGGTGCTGCCGGCGTCGACGAGCTTGGGCGAATCCTTCTTAGCGACCGGCGCGCGGTCGACGATCGGGTCACTACCCTTCGCGGCCGAGCCGGCCTTGACGTCTTCGATGCGGCCGGTGCTCAGCGCGCTGCTCCAGACGTCGCCCTTGTTGCCATCGTTACGATAGCTCTCGGAGAACGGATCCGACTTCGCCGTGTTGGCGTCGGCGGTTTTGATCGGTTCCGGCGGTTTGACCGGGGCGACGGCGGGCTTGTCTTCGACCGGCGGCAGGCCGGGGACGGCGTCGTCCGGCAGATTGCCACGGGTGACTTCAGCGGTCTGATCGTGCGAGCCACTCAGGCTCGCCATCAGACCATACACGCCGGCGATGCCGAGAATGGCAAGACCGGCACCGATGCCCATTTTGATTTCTTTGCGGAGCACGACCATCTGGGACTCCCTTCCCGAGGTGCGAGATTCTAGGCCGCTTCAAACCCGCCGGGGGCAGCAAAATGCTGCCACGACATTCCGGCTACGTCTGGAGCGCCGCCGGCCAGGAACATCCTGCGTCTGGTCGCGGCGGTTTGCGTTCGACTTGACTTACTCGACAGCCGCCGCCTTCGTAGCGGGCGTTTGGCTCGCTGACTTGGCGTCAACCGGCTTGCCCAGGAGCAACAACGGCGACGCGACGGCGATCGACGAATACGTGCCGACGATAATGCCAAGCAACATTACGAATGTAAAGCCGTGAATACCCTCACCGCCAAGTAAATACATGATCAGCAGAATTCCGATGCTCGTACCGCCCGTCAGCAGCGTTCGGCTGAAGGTCTGGTTGATCGAATCGTTGATCACCTTGCGGCTGATCGCGCCGAACTTGCCACGGTTTTCACGCACACGGTCGAAGATGACGACCGTGTCGTTCAGCGAGTAACCGATCACCGTCAGCACGGCGGCCACCAGTGTCAGGTCCATGCGGAACGGGTGAATGAGCAGCACTTTCTCGAAGACGCCGATCTGCCCGACGTAGTGCGAGAAACCGATCGCCGCGACAACGAAGATGGCGTCATGCACCGCCGCCACGACCGTCGCCGTGCCGAACTTGAAGTTGCCGAACCGAATCCAGATGTACGCCAGAATGCCCAGCACGCTGAAGACCAGGGCGAGCGTGGTATTCCACTTCGCTTCCTCGGCCACCTGCGCATTGAACTTGGTGACGCCTTTGAGTTGCGGCGGGTTGTTGATGGCGTCCTTGACGATCTGCCAGCCCGGCGCCGCCAGCGAGGCACGCCAGGCGTTCTGCTTGCCGGCGTCGGCGACGTCATAGGCGTAGCGCGAGTCGGAGAAGATGACGACCGCTCGGGCATCGCCGTCGAAGGTTTCGACGTCGATCGATTCCGGGCGCTGGCCGGGCTTTTCCTGCTCGGCGCGGGCGAGGATTCGGCGCGAATCGTCTTGGCGTCGAGCTTGGGGCTGAGGTTATTAAGCACCACGGCCGCCCCGCCGACGTGCGACTGCGTCAGGAAGGTGCTGACGCCTTCGATGCGGGTCTGGGCGGATTCGATCGGGAACAGCGCCTTGCCCTCGGCGAGCGTCAGGTCATCGCTGACGCCGTCGAACGTGCTCGGCTGGTCGATCTTCAGCTTGCTGCCGATCGCCTCAATGACCGACCGTTGGACGGCCTGGGCGTCGATGGTCGGCGTGCTGATTTCGAACTGCTTGTTGTCGTTGCCGATCGCCACCACGCGCGGGGCGGCGAGGTTGGCAGGGTTTTTGGTGCTTTCGGCGTCGATCAGGTCCTGGACGCCGGCGCGATCCAGGCCGGCGTTGTCGACCAGTTCCACGCGGACGGCCGTGCCGCCGGAGAACTCGATGTCCAGCGCCTGCCCCTGCGCGAGTTTGATGCCGAAGCAGACCAAACCGCCGGTGATGAAGACGACGCTGAACGCGACGAAGATCGGCGACGAGTTCGATCCAGTCGAGCTTCGGCGTGAGCATCTGGTTCCACTTCGGGAACGTGCGCGGGAAGCTCGACAGGTCTTTGACGATGCCGCGATCAACCATGATGCCGAAAATGGTCTTGGTGACGTACAGCGAGGTGAACAGGCTGGTCACAATGCCGATCATCAGCGTCAGGCCGAAGCCCTTCACTTCTTCTGAGCCGAAGACGTACAGGAACGCCGACGAGATCGCCGTCGTCACCTGGCCGTCGAGGATGGCGCTGAACGCGCGGTCGTAGCTGTTGCGAAGCGCCATTTTCAGGCCCAGGCCGCGGGCCTGTTCTTCGCGGAGGCGTTCGAAGATAAGGACATTGGCGTCGACCGCGATAGCGACCGACAGCACCACGCCCGCCACGCCGGGCAGCGTGAAGGTGGCATTGATGATCGCCATCGCGCCGAGAATCAGCACAAGGTTGATCAGCACCGCCACGAACGCCACGAGGCCGCTCAGGTAGTAGTAGATCGCCAGGAACAGGAACACGATCACCAGGCCCAGCGCACACGAGATGAGGCCGGCCTTGAGGTTGTCCGAACCGAGTTGCGGCCCGACGGTGACTTCGCTGATCGGCTCTTCGGTCAACTGCGCCGGCAATGAACCGGCGGACAGCGTGGTGACGAGGTAGTTCACCTCCGACGCACCGAAGCCGCCGTTGCCCTGGCTGATCTGCACGTTGTTGAAGATCGGCTCGTCCGGCAGCGTCGGCGCACTCACCAGGCGGTCGTCCAGAACGATCGCGAGATTATAGATGCGACCGTTCTGGCGTTTGAACCGGTTCGTCAGGTCGCCGAACAGTTGCCCGCCCGTGCCGTCGAGGGAGAGTGCAACGACGGTGCCCTGGTTCGGCGAATTCTGGCTGTGAACGTCGGTCAACGTCCATTTCGGCAGGCCCGGCCCGTTAGCCATGCTGTGTTCGGGGTCGACGTAGACGAGTTCGTAGCGTTTGCCGCCGTACGTTTCGCCGTACTCGCCGCGGCCGACTTCGAACCAGCGCATGGTGTCGCCGGCCTGCGGACGCGGGCCACTCTGGTGCAGGCGCTGCACCCACTGGTCGTGCGTGGCCTGGTCGATGTCATTGGCGACGATGTGGAACGACAGAACGCCCGAACCGCGGAGAAGCCGCTTGAGTTCTTCGGCGCTGTCGAGCCCGCCGCCGAGCTTGGCGACTTCGTCATGGGCGGCCGCGAAGGCGTCGATCGCCTTGACGCGCGACGGGAAATCCGCGGCCGCGTCTTTCAGTTCCTTCAGCTTGGTTTCGCGGGCCTTGGGCTCAAGGTCGAGGAACGATTCCAGCAGCGTGCCGGGCAGGTTCGTGTCCTGGAGTTGGTTGTCGAGCTTTTCGATCTCCAGACGGGCGGCCGCAGCGGCTTTGAAATCCTTGGCGGCGCGGGCGGCTTTCACCTTGTCGCTCTCGACGGCGAGCTTGGCGAGGATCTCGGCTGCGCTTGACGCTGTCCTGCGCGTATTGCTTAATCCGGGCGTCACGCTCGGCACCGGTGAGGGTGGCCAGGTCGTCTTCGACGGCTGGAATACGGACGTTGGTGGCTTCGAGGGCGTCGCGTGCGTCGGCGTACGCCTGGCGGGTTTTGGCGGAGGCTTCGCTCTGCTTGGTGAGCGGCATCTGGATTTCCAGACGGTCGGCACCCTGCGGACGCCAGATCAGGTTCCGCACGCCCTGCGGGTCGACACGCTGCTTCAGCGACGTGGCCACCTTTTCCGCCAGTTGCGGGTCGTGCTGGGCACCTTCGGGCTGCTTGATTTCGTAGGTCAGGCTCGTGCCACCGACCATATCAATGCCCGGCTTGAGGTTGTGCTGTGTGGAAACGCCCGCGGTGGGGTTGAGAATCCAGAGCAGCGAGCCGGGCACGCGCGGTAGATCGCAGAAAAGGCGATCCAGATCACGGCGAGGATCGTCAGGACGCGGTTGGTGTAAGTCGTCGGCATTGATTCATACGGGCTTGGGGCTTGGGGCTTGGGGCTTGGTGAAAAGGCAGTAGTGCCACCTTTCTCTCACCAAGCCCCAAGCCCCAAGCCCTAAGCCCGTTTCTCCCTACTTCGTGTCGGCTTTGCTGTCGGTCAGGACTTTGTGGATGGCGGTGCGGGTGAAGTGCATCTTGGTGTTGCTGGTTTCGTCGACCTTGAGCAGCACTTCGTCGCCGTCGACCTGCACGATGGTCGCCAGGATGCCGCCGATGGTCTGAACGCGGTCGCCCTTCTTCATTCCTTCCATCATGTTCTTGCGGGTCTTCTCTTCTTTCCGCTTGGCGTTGATGACGAAGAAATACATGACCACCACCACCAGAATCAGCGGCACGTAAGGCATGATCGACTGGATGAGGTTGTTCGACTGGCCGGCAGGCGTGGTCTGGGCAAGCAAATTAAGCGTTTCGAGCAAGGCAAACTCCTGATTAGAGGGGAGGAGAGTCAGAGACGTAAGGCGTGAGGAATTGCAAGGCGTTATTGCCTTATTCCTTACGCCTCACGCCTCTCACCCTTCACCCTTTTCATTCCTCGGTCCCAATCGACTTCTCGGGTCGTTCTGAACGAAATCGGCGAACGTGCCCGCCTCGATGGACGAACGAATGTCCGCCATCAGCCGCTGGTAGAACCGCGTATTATGCAGGCTTACGAGCATCGGGCCAAGCATCTCGGATGCCAAAAAGAAGTGGCGAATCGCCCCGCGGGTGAAATGGCGGCAGGCGTGGCAGTCGCAGCCGTCCTCGATCGGGCCGGTGTCGCGGGTGTACTGGGCGTTTTTGATGCGGATCGCGCCGTTATTCGTGAAGGCGTAAGCATTTCGGCCGTTCCGGGTCGGCATGACGCAGTCGAACATGTCGACGCCACACCGCACCGCCTCCACGATGTCACGCGGGAAACCGACGCCCATCAGATACCGCGGCTTGTGCGTCGGTAGCAACTGCGTGGTGTGGCCGAGGACGAGTTTCATCGCCTCGAACCCTTCCCCGACCGCCAAGCCGCCGAGGGCGTAACCCGGAAAATCAAGGCCTACAAGGACTTCGGCGCACCTGGCGCGAAGTTCCAGGTCGACGCCGCCCTGCACGATGCCGAACAGACTCTGCTCGTCCGCCCGGGCGTGGGCTTTTTTGCTTTGCTCGGCCCAGCGGAGGGTCCGGTCGAACGCCTGCTGCTGGATTTTCGCCGGTGCGTCGCCGGGCGGGCACTGGTCGAAGCACATGATGATGTCGGCCCCGAGGTCGTTCTGGACCTGGATCGACTTTTCCGGCGTCAAATGGTGCATCGCCCCGTCAACATGGCTTTTGAACGTCACGCCGACGTCAGTCACTTTATTGATGTCGCTGAGGCTAAAAACCTGAAAGCCGCCGGAATCGGTCAGGATCGGCCCGTCCCAGCCCATGAATTTATGGAGGTCGCCGAGCGCGGCGACCGTTTTTTCGCCCGGCCGGAGCATCAGGTGATAGGTGTTCCCGAGAATGATGCCCGCACCAGACTCCCTCAAAAACTGCGGCAGGATGCCTTTGACCGTCCCTTGCGTGCCGACGGGCATGAAGGCGGGCGTTTCAAAGGAGCCGTGGAGGGTCGTCACTCGGCCGCGGCGGGCGGCGGTGTTCGGGTCGGTCTTGAAGAGTTCGTAACTTAAAGGCGGCATTCGGGCGGGAGAGTCTACCGAAACGCCGCCCCGCTGTCGCCCGGCGAGGAAAACTCACCGTTTCCCGCTGCGCCCCGGATTGCCCCGCGGGCTGCCGCGGTCGGGCGAGGCGGATCGGCTCGGGGCGTCGGCGGTCGCCTTGGTTCGTTTGCCGTCGAGAACGCGTTCCCGCTGGCGGCTGTCTGAGTCGGGCGGCGACCGGTCGGCCGAGCGGGATGGCGGGTCGCCGCGGTCCCGCTGGCGGTCGGCGGTGGAATTGTCGTCATGGCGACGGTAATCGGTGTCGCGGCGGTCTTCATGGCGGTCATACCGGCCGCCGCCGTAATAATACGGGTACGGCCCCGGGTAGTAATACGTGCGGCCGTAGAGGTATCGGCGGTCGTAGTCGTAATCGAATGAACGCGGGCTGTCGTAGTAATAGCCGCGGCCGTCGTAATAGTACGGGCCGTCGTAAATGGCGACATCGGGTTCAGGATCAGAGGCGCAACCGGCCAATGACGTCGCACCCAACAGAAGCATCAACGCAACACTCCGCATGTCTTATCTTAGACACGCAGCAGGATGAGGCGTTGGTGAATCCCGTGCGGGTAACGCGGGTGTCCCTATTATTGTTGCTGCTGTTGTTGCTGTTGCGTGTGATAGCCGGAGACGGACTGCTGCACCTGCGACCATGAAAATGTGTCATACGTCCGCGACGGCAGCGGAACGCCGTTCGACGATGCCACGCCCATCGGCATGATCTTTTCCGGGAAAAGGTCCCGCGGAATGCTCGGCAGCAGTTCCGTTTTCACCGACACGTCAATCGACTCTTTCCCCGAACCGCGGAACAAGCCCTTATTCGGCGGGACGTCACGGTAGTCACGCCCGACGGCCACTTTTACGAAGTTTTCGCCGGCGACGCAGCTGTTGGTCGGGTCGAAGCCGATCCAGCCGTAGCTGGGGAAATAAAGTTCACACCAGGCGTGGCTTTGCGTGTAGCCGCGGAAGCGGTGAATGTCGGTGTCGTCCGGGTGGAGGAAGCCGCTGACGTAGCGGGCCGGGATCTTCATGCTGCGGGCCAGGGCGATCATCAGGTGCGTGTAGTCCTGGCAGACGCCCTTGCGGCGCGGAGCATGTCCGTGACCGGGCTGGCCGACGTGGTGATCCCTTTTTCGTACTCGAAGCGCGTATTGATCAGGCGGATCATCCGCTGCCCGAGTTCGCCGATCCGAATGCCCGGCCGGGCGTAGAGCTCCTTGGCCAGTTCCGCCAGTTCCGGCGAATTAACGATCGGCCCGCCGTACTGGAGGTAGTCCCAGAGTTGGTAATCGTCACTCGGCCGCATCGGCCAGGTGTCGGGGAGCGTTTCGGGCATGACGGTGAACTTTTCCGTCTCGACGACGCTGGTCGCGACGATCTTGATCGCCTGGTGCACGCCGTTGATCGTGAACGTATGCACCGTGTTGCCCAGCCAGTCAAAATAGCTGTTGACCGTGCTGTACGGCTGAAGCTTCAGTTCGAAGCTCAGCCGGTGCTGGCTGGCTTCTTCGCGTGGGAACATACGCAGTTCGACGACCGACTCGGCGATCGGTTCGTCGTAGCTGAGGTCGGTGGTGTGGATCAGTTTCAAGAGCATGCTGATTTCGGGTTCCGGGTTCCGGGTATCCGGTTCCGGGTCTATTCCCGAAACCCGACACCCGGAACCCGGAACCCGCCCTTCAATACATGAAATAGGTTTTCTGCAACGCCACCGACGCCTCGGCGACGTTCGATTGGATCTGCTGCAGGAACCCGCCCAAGCCGCTGGCGAGGACTTCGTTGATGTCGGTGTATTCGAGTTGGCTACTGAGGCGGCCGAGGACACGCTCGGTGCGCTCGGCGTCCGGACGCCGTTGCTGGCGCGAATGGCTTCGAGCGCGTCCTTCGCTTGGTCGACGCAGAAACGGATCGACCGCGGGAAATCACGCTGAAGAATCAGAAACTGTGCGATGCGATCCGCATCCAGATCCGCCAGGTGCAGGCGGCGATAGGTTTCCAGTGAACAGCAGGCGCAAGCACGCCCATCAGGTGAATGTTCACCGGCTGCTCTTCCTGCTCCATCTGCGACAGCACGGCAAAACGCGTCTGGATCACGCGGGCGGTCACGTCAGCACGTTCAAGGTACTTGGCCACCTGCGTGAAACACCACCGCTGGTCGTGGGCCATCGTCTGGTTCGACAGGCCCTGGAACAGCATGGAGCTGGTCATGATGCCGTAGTAGTAATCGTCCGGCGATTCTTCGTACCGCTGCGGTGCGTCGTCGGCCTGGACGTTCCAGTAGACGGCGTTGAGGCACTCCCAGATTTCGCTGCTGATGATTTCGCGAATGGCTCGCGCGTTTTCGCGGGCCCGGGCGATACAGCCGGCGATGCTGTTGGCGTTGTTCGTGTCGAACGTCATGTACTGCGCGATGCGCTGCCCGATCGGGCCGTCGCCTTCGGGCAGTTCGCCGGCACGGAACGTAGTGAGGATCGTCTCCCACATCTGCTTTTCCGACTCGTGCGTGAGATCGCCGACGTCGGTCAGCAGCACCAGGCTGACGCGCATCAGCCGGGCGATGTGTTCGGCGCGTTCCACGTACCGCGACATCCAGAACATGCTGTCGGCGTCGCGTGAGAGCATCGGCCGACTGTTGCCGGCGGACGTGATCGAGGCCAGGTCTGACATCAAGGGCGAACTCATGCTTCGTCCTCCGCTTCGAGCACCCACGTATCTTTGCTGCCGCCGCCCTGCGAACTGTTGACGACCAGGCTGCCGCGGCGGAGCGCAACGCGCGTCAGGCCGCCGGGCATGACGGTGACTTTCTCGCCGTACAGAATGTACGGCCTCAGGTCAACGCGCCGGCCTTCGAACGTCCGGCTGCCGTCGCCACTGACGACATTGTTGCCATCACAGAAACTCGGATGCTGGCTGAGTTCGACGACCGGCTGCGCGATGTAATCCCGCGGCTCGGCCTTGATCTTCTCCGCAAACTTCGCCTGCTCTTCCTTGGTGCTCTGGTGGCCCATCAGCATGCCGTAGCCGCCGGACTCGTTCGTCGACTTCACGACGAGTTTGTCGAGGTTTTCCAGGACGTACTTCTTATCGTCCTCGCGGGCGCAGATGTACGTCGGCACGTTAAGCAGGATCGGCTCCTGCCCGAGGTAGAAGCGGATCATGTCCGGCACGAACGGGTAGATGGCTTTGTCGTCCGCCACGCCCGTGCCGACGGCGTTCACCAGCGCCACGTTGCCGACGCGGTAGGCGTTCATCAACCCCGCTACGCCGAGCACGCTGTCCTGGCGGAACGAAAGCGGATCGAGGAAGTCGTCGTCCAGGCGGCGGTAGATCACGTCGACCCGCCGCAGGCCGGCCGTCGTGCGCATGTAGACGAAGCCGTTCTCGACGACCAAGTCCTGGCCTTCGACCAAATCGATGCCCATCTGCCGGGCGAGGAAGGTGTGCTCGAAGTACGCACTGTTATAGACGCCGGGCGTGAGGATCACGCATGTCGGGTCTGACGCGTGGCTCGGGGCGACGTGCCGCATCGTCTGCAGCAGGTTCAGCGGGTAATCCTCGATCGCCCGGACGCGGTATTCATTGAAAACGCTCGGGAAGACGCGTTTCATCACCGCGCGGTTTTCCAGCACGTACGACACGCCGCTGGGCGTTCGGCCGTTGTCTTCGAGGACGTAATACAGGCCGTCGCTGCCGCGGATAAGGTCGGTGCCGCAGATATGGATGTAGATGTTCCGCGGAACATTCACGCCCATCATCTGGCGGTTGAACATCTTGGCGCCGTAGATCAGCTCCGGGTCAATGACCCGCTCTTTGAGGATACGCTGATCGTGATAGATGTCGTGGCAGAAGAGGTTTAATGCCGTGATGCGTTGGACGAGCCCCCGCTCGAGGGTTTCCCATTCGTCGTTCGGGATGATTCGGGGGACGAGATCGAACGGGAAGATCTTTTCCACCCCGCGCTTGTCAGCATACACCGTAAAGGTGATGCCTTGATTGCGGAACAGCGCGTCGGCCATGCGGCGGCGACGCTCGAACTGGTCGGCGTCCATCCCGCCGAGTTGCCGGGTGACGCTGGCGTAGTGTCGCCGCGGCTTACCCGTCTCGGCGAACATCTCGTCGAACACGCGGTCGAGCTGATAATTTTCGAACATTCGGTGTCCGGTCTGTTCTGGCCTCGCGATTGGTCATGGGAACGATACCGACAATAGGCCCGCTTGGCCAAACAGAATCGGCTTTTTAACCGTCCCAAGTGCCGCACCCACCAACGGCTATCGAAAACGGGGCTCGGGTGCCGATAATTATTCGGTGTCGACCGTACGCGTACTCCTTCGCCGCCTGCCCCACGGGGAAGGCATTGATTTACCCCGCCGCATGACCGCCCAGGCGGCCGGTTTTGATCTTTGCGCGGCCGTCACCGCCGAAATCACCCTCCCGCCGGGCGAAATCCGCCAAATCCCCTGCGGCTTCGCCATGGCGATCCCCGCAGGCTACGAAGCCCAGGTGCGACCGCGTTCGGGCTTGGCGAGCAAATTCGGCATCACGCTGATTAATTCGCCCGGCACGATCGACGCCGACTACCGCGGCGAAGTCCACGTGCCGCTGATCAATCACGGCCCTACTCCCTTCGTCGTCACCCGGGGCATGCGGATCGCCCAGATGCTGGTCCTCCCCGTGCCGATGGTGGATTTCGAAGAAGTCACCGAACTCGACGACACCGAACGCGGCCATCGCGGATTCGGACACACGGGACACTAAAAATCAAAACCAGAATGACGAAACCAGAAATCCGAACCAAACCCGAAGCCCGAATGACGAACGCGAATGCCGATGGTCGTTCTTTGGTCGTCGAAGGCCGCGTTCGGACAAGCTTCTTCGACATTCGACACTCAACATTCGACATTCGACATTCTGCTGATTTCGTCATTCGGATTTAAGAACCAATGGAACGCAACCCTCTCCGCTCCGTCGCCGTCTTCTCGGCCATTGCCGTCTGGACGTTTCTGTTTCTGTCGACGGTCAGCTTCAACCCGCTCGACCCGCCCAGCCATGCCGTCTATCCGTACGCCTCGGAGGTGACCAACCTCTGCGGCAAGACCGGCGCGTACGTCAGCTACTGGATTCGTTACGCCATCGGGCCGGGCATTTATCCGGTGCTCTTCTTCTCGGCCGTCTTCCTGGGGCTGATGGCGACGAAGAACCGCATCAGCGACATGTGGCTGCGTTTGACGGGCGTCGCCCTGCTGGCCGTTTCGTTCGCGGCGATCGTGCATCAGCTCAGCAACGGCTCGGCCACCGGGTTGCCGGAAGGCAACGGCGGCGTGATGGGCATCGCCTCGTCGCACTTCCTCCGCAGCCATTTCAACGCCATCGGCTCGATGCTCGCCCTCGCGAGCGTCATGCTCGTCGGACTCATTCTCGCCGCGGATGACCTCGTCATGCGGGCACCGAGCGCGCTCGGCAACGCGATGGCGAACGCCAAGCTCCGCATGCCCTCGGCTGGCAGTCTGATGAACTTCAAGTTCCCGGAAATGCCCAAGCTCCCGAGCATGCCGAAGTTTGTCACCCGTGAAGGCGGCGCGGTGCGTGTCAGCCGTGATGAAGTCGGCGTGGACGACGAAGAAGAAGCCAAGCCGAACCCCATCGTCGGCCGGGGCAAGAAGACGCCCCCACCGCCGACGGATAAGCCGAACCTCAAATACGTCCCCGCCCCGAGCGAGGACGACGACATTGAATTGGACTTCCCCGCTGATGATGTCGCGATGGAAGACCCGCACGACCCCGGCCCCAGCGAAGCCGCCGTCATCCCCGAGCGGCCGGCCCCGGTCGTCGGCACGCCCGCCGCGCTGCCCGACGTCCCCGACGCCGAACTCATTGACGGCGATGACGAAGTGGAAGTCGCCGCCCCGGTCGAAGAGCCGAAGCGAGAGATCAAAGTCCGCCTGCCGAGCATGCAGAAGCCCAAGCAGATGGCCCCGCAGCCGCCGAAGGAACTCGGCGACTACACGCTGCCAAGCTGGGACTACCTCGCCGACGCCGAGCACGGTTACGCCGAGACGCAGGAAGCCTTCGTCCGCGCTAAGGCCGCCGAGCTGGAAGGCACGCTCAAAGACTTCAACATCGACGCCCACGTCGTCGAGATCGACACCGGCCCCGTCATCACGATGTACGAACTGGCCCTCGCCGCCGGCATCAAGGTCAGCACCATCACCGGCCTGACGAACGACATTCAGCGTGCCCTGCGCCGAAACCGTCCGCATCGTCGCCCCGATCCCGGGTAAGAGCACGGTCGGCATCGAAGTGCCTAACGCCGAGAAGGAAAAGGTCCGCCTCAAAGACCTGATGCAGCTCACCCCGAGCGACTTCATGAAAGACGGCGGCATCCCCATCTTCCTCGGCAAGGACGCCAGCGGCGAACCGCTGATTGCCGACCTCACCAAGATGCCCCACTGCCTGATCGCTGGCACGACCGGCTCGGGTAAGTCGGTCTGTATCAACACGATCATCATGTCGATCATGTACACGCAGCGGCCGGACATGGTGAAGATGATCCTCGTCGACCCGAAGGTCGTCGAAATGGCTCCGTTCCGTGACATCCCGCACCTGATGTGCCCCGTCATCACCGAAACCGCCAAGGCCACCGGTGTGCTCGAATGGGCCTGCGTGAAGATGGACGAACGCTACGAACTGCTCGCAGAAGCCGGCGTCCGCAACATCAAAGACTTCAACAAGATGACGCATGAAGAGCTCATCGAGCGTTTCCAGCCCGGCACGCCTGAAGAAGAAGCCCGCCTGCCGAAGAAGCTGCCGTACATGGTCATCATCATCGACGAGCTTGCGGATCTCATGATGACCGCCGGCAAGGAAGTCGAAGGGCACATCGTCCGCATCGCGCAGAAAGCCCGTGCCGTCGGCATTCACTTGATCTTGGCGACTCAGCGCCCGCAGGCGACGGTCGTGACGGGCCTGATCAAGTCGAACATGCCCAGCAAGATCGCCTTCCGCGTCGCCAGCAAAATGGACAGCCGCATCGTCCTCGACCAGAACGGTGCCGAACTCCTCCTCGGCCACGGCGACATGCTCTTCCTCCCCAACGGCGGTTCCAAGCCCATGCGCGGCCAGGGCACGTTCATCGATGACAAAGAAATCCGCGAGAGCGTCAAGTATGTGAAGACGC
The DNA here is from genome assembly GCA_049840775.1 of Tepidisphaeraceae bacterium. Taxonomy (GTDB): domain Bacteria; phylum Planctomycetota; class Phycisphaerae; order Tepidisphaerales; family Tepidisphaeraceae; genus RYN-431. Next base: position 345,098 of record JASGJJ010000005.1, on the reverse strand, counting down.
TGGCGGAAGCCCAGTACGAACACGAACTGGTGCAAATGAAAGGCACCGGCCCCATCGACGAGGAAGCCGCCAAAGACCCGCTCTTCGACGACGCCGTCCGCGTCGTCCTCGAAACCAAGCGCGGCAGCGTCAGCCTGCTGCAACGCCGCCTCACCATCGGCTACAGCCGTGCCAGCCGCCTCATCGAAGCCATGGCCGCCGCCGGCATCGTCGGCGACTACAAAGGCAGCCAGGCCCGCGAAGCCGCCATCACCCTGGAAGAATGGGAACAGATCAAAGCCAGCCAACAGGCCGACAGCGACGACGGTATGAGCGAATGATCGACGGCGTCGCTGGGCAAGCCAACTCGGTAGCCCACGTGTCGCTGTTTGCCTATCTTTTGCGAAAACTGCCGTAAAATATCAGTTATCAGACATAGCCAGCGTCGGATTGCACAAGCATTGATGTAAGCTCGCCGCTGAGCAAGGAGTTTCGCACATGGCTGTATTGACTCGATCGAAATTCATGACGGCGGCCATCGTCGGCATCATGACCGGTACGTATGCGTCGTCTGCGCCCGCGGCCATGATCATGAACGTCTACGAAGCAGGTAATAACGTTGTCGTGACGGCCAGCGGTACGGTCAATACCGCCGGACTGAATTACTTTATCGACAACTACGCCGGCATCCCGGTGATCGAACCGAGCGGCCTCTGGGTCGGCAACGGCTGGTGCTCCATCTATACCGGTTTCTCCGGGCCCGGTTCGATCGGTTCGGGCAACGGCGTGTTTGCAAATTCCTACAGCGGCGACCTCTTCGCCGTCACGCTCTTCAACGGCCGCCTCTTCGTGCCGCAGGGGTACGTTTCCGGCACCCCACTGTCCGGCACGTCGACCGCCAACAATGCGACCCTTGCGCAGTTCGGCTTCGTCAACGGCACCTACGTTTACACTTGGGGCACCGGCCCGACCGCCGATTCGTTGACCATCAACGTCGGCATCCCCGAACCGGCCTCGCTATCGCTGCTGAGCGCCGCCGGCTTCGCACTGCTCCGCCGGCAACGCCGCCGTCGCTGCTGAGCCCCGAACGAAGCGAATTCCCAACAACAATCGGGGCGATGGCACTTGCCACCGCCCCGATTTCGTAAGATCACTGCGGCATGTTCAATCGCACTTCACTCACCCTCGTTGTCGCCATGGCCGCCAACGCCTTCGCCGCCCCGCCGACCACCGCCCCGTCCTCTCAACCCGCCTACGTCGGCCGATTCATCTATCGCTATCCCGGCTTCGTCGTTCGTGCGGAGATGAAGGAGCCGACCAAGCTCCGCTGGACGATCCTTGAAGGCGGCCCCGTCGGGAAGTCCGAGAAGAAACCGTCGACCGCCGCGAGATCGCCCCCGGCATTTACTTCGTCGCCTGGACGGAAGCCGACGGCACGATCGTCTCGCAAGTGGCCGACTACACGAAGAACAAAGTCATCTCCACCCTCGTCACCGGCGGCCGTCGTCTGCTGTTCGAAGGCACCATCGAGCGCGAAACCCCATGAGCCCGTCGCCCCGCCTCCGCGTCGCCCGTTGGATGACCGGCGTCTTCATGGTCGGCCTTGTGCTCAGTGGCCTCACCGCCATGCCGGTGCTGACGCAGTTGCACGCGGTCACGCACTTCGTCAGCCGTGAGGGCAGCGCGTTCGGCGAGTGGATCTGGCGGGTGCTGGACGCCGCAGAGGCGATGCACCGCGACGCGCCGTTCATGTTCTACGGCTACGACTGGCTCGCCTTCGGCCACATCGCCATTGCGCTCGCGTTCGTCCCCGCGTGGCGCCAGCCGCTCAACCACCGCTGGCTCTTCGATTACGGCCTCACGCTCTGCGGCCTGGTCATCGTCTGGGCTGTCTGCGTCGGGCCGTTCCGCGGCATTCCATGGGGATGGACGCTGGTCGATTGTTCATTCGGCGTACTGGGCGCGGTGCCGCTGATCATCGCAAAACGCGTAGTCGCAGCGGTAGAGCGTCAAGGCCCCTCGACTTAGCCGCTGATGCGGTTGATGTCGCTACCGTTTAGCGCGAGCAGTCTTCCGTCGATGTCGACGGCGAGATCGGGGGCTTGGGGCCCATCGAGTTCAGTAAAAGTTTGCACACCACCGTTAAACGCCGCGTCCAATTCAAAGTCCCGCCTGTACTTGCGGGCGGCGACATAGCCGGCGTCACTGAAGGTCACGAAATAACCGCGGGCGAATGGCGTGAACGTGTAAGCAGTCAGCGGATCGAGCGAGGACGGCACGATGTAAATCGGCTTCCGCAGGGATGAAAGCGAAATCGCTTGCGTCGCGTACCGAGGGAACCCGCCGCTCGCAATGCCGATCAGCCGTTGCCCAATCGTGAGTGCATTTGTATCGCCGTCGGCCTGAACGAGTAGCGTCTGATATTCGCCGCTTTCGAGTTGAATGCGGTCGGTGGGCGAGGTCTTGGCGACCTGCCAGGTCTGCGGCGAGGTGGCGTCCGGTGTGCCTCGGCCGGTGAAGCCGAACGATTGAACGAACGTTTTGGTCTTGGCGGTGAAGTAGCCTTCGTCGTCGTTGCTGTATTCGCTGGTGCCCGAGCGGCGGCTGGTGAGAACACGCAGGGTGCCGTCGCTGCGAAGTTGCAGGTCGCCGAATGTCGGCTTGTCGAGTGTGTGCGTTGTCGGGCCGACCTGCGCGTCGATGTAGTTGTCGAAGCCGCTGGTCACGTTGACGATCCCGCGTCGGCCGAAGGCGCTGGCGCGAGCCGTTGCCAACGAAGTTCAGCAGGACGATGTCGCTGCTTTCGTTATAGCTTTGCGTGGAATAGCCCGGCGTCTGGTGGCTGGCGTGCTCGAACGCGACGGCAAGCCCGCGCTTGGCGAGCGGCAGCAGCTCGCCGATGGAAATGCGGTGCGCGACCGATGTATTCGTGCGGCCGTACTCGAAGGAAGCGACGCCGTCATAGGCGAACGCCGTGTCGGTGTCACCGGTCCTGCCGTTGAATCGCTGAACACGCAGCGTGGCGGTGTTGCCGTAGTTATCGCTCACGCCGTCGGTGAGGCGTCGCGTGACGCCGGCGGCATATAGAAGGTCGTACTTCTTATCGTAAACGAGTCGGTCGATCCCAAAATTCGGCGTATCGATCCGGCCGGCGTCGCCAAACGTGGTATCCGGGTCGCCGTTGTCCTTAAGCTTGTAGAGGTAGCTCGCCCCCTTCTTGTACGCCTCGACAAAATAACCGCCGGGGAAGGATACGACCGCGTCGCCGACCGTCATACCGTCCAGCCTGACCATGCCATTCGTGCCGAACGACGGATCCAGCCCGGTGGCGGTGAAAAAGCGGCGTGGTTCAATAGATTCGATCTGCGTCATGGGTTCCCTGCCACGGGCAATGACGTCAGCAACGCGCTTGAGATTACGGATAGCGCGTTCGACCAAGCCACTCGCCAAGCACATTAACCGACCGGCGAACGCATTCCATCGGTGCGACAGCGTCACGTTGTATTTGCCGACGCTCTTCAGCGGCGTGGCGTCGATCTGGTCGAGCCAATGGTCGCGGAGTTGCCGCGCCGCCGCCGCGAGGCGTGGGGCGTTCTTCGGATTTTTCTTCAACGCGCGAACCGGCGACGCGTCGGCTATTGCCGTCGTCGCGTCCGGTGCGACGGCCCGGGTCGACTTCACCGTCACCGGCGAGTCAAACGTCCACGCCGCCGCGGTGTTGTCCCAAAGCACCACAGACGTCACACGAACGCCATTCGGCACAATCATCACGCGCTGATCGCGGCCAAGGAAGTTGGGAACGGGACGGAGCATGGGGGAGAAAGAGCGGGCAGCGGGCGGCTGGCAACTGGCGGCGAAGAAAGAGAAGACACGCGGAAGCGACGGCTAGCGGTCGGCGAACATCAGACGCAGTATTCTCGTCAGCCGCTGGGCGGCAACGAGACCGAACGCGGTCGGCGTCGCCGTGATTTTCGTCGAGAAGTTCTTCGCGAACGCCAGGAACTCGGCGTCTTTGGTCGGGAGGTAATCTCTTGGCATGGCGTGCATCGTTTTCGCAAAACGAAATGGTTTAGCGGAACGAAGCAGGCCGAGTACAGCAGCCTCAGTCGCCGCTACACCCTTCTTATCGGCCACCCTGCGACAAACTGTCACAAAAATCCGAGTTTTTCTACGCCACCGTATTACCACTCATTCAGTAGGCAAATGCGGTGAAAGGAGAACCCACCGGCGACGTCACCGGTTCAGGCCGAAGGCGACGACACCGCCTCCGGCACACGGATTGATACCGCCATCGCGTCCCCCTTTTGTCGCAGGATCCGTCCGCCACCCGGCCCGGCGCTCACACCGGTCGGCATACCCATTCGTGCCGCCTACCGGCTACCATACGGCCATGACGATCAACCTCGGCACCTCGGTCAAGGTCAGCACGCTCCGCAAACTGCTGAGCGCGAACCCGGCCGCGCCGCTGCACGTCCGTCTGCCGAACGGCGACACAGTCCCGCCGCACTACCACGTCACCGAAGTCGGCCGCGTGCGGAAAGAATTCATCGACTGCGGCGGCACCGTGCGCTCGACCGAACGCTGCGTGCTGCAGCTGTGGGTGGCCGACGACACCGACCATCGGCTGGACGCCGCGAAGCTCGCCCGCATCATCGACCTGGCCGCCCCGATCCTCGGCGACAGCGACCTGCCGGTGGAAGTCGAATACGACCTCGGCGTGATCACGCAACTGCCCGTCCGCCGCGTGGAAGCCACGCCGACCGGCCTGGTCGTCCACCTCACCGGCAAACAGACCGCCTGCCTCGCCCCCGACCTCTGCTGCCCGCCGGCAACCCCCGACGCGACAGCGGGATGCTGCTGAGGGCGGAGGGGCCGACTTGGCGGACCTCACCTGCTCACCGGCGACGTTACCGGGTTCAGGTGAGGCGACTGGGCCTTGCGCATCAAAAACAGAAGTGGTGTCGTCTGTCACAGTCGGTTGGTGCGCAAGGCTCAGTGACCGTCCTATGAAACGGTCTAAGCACCCGGCTGGATGAATGGTTGCGTCTGGGTGATCGCGGCAAAGATGCCGTCGACCATATCCGGCTTCCCTGCGAACAATCCCTCCGGCCCGCCGGCGTGCAGGCCGATGAACGGGGCCTCGTACAGCGCTTCCGGGCCCATCACGCCGCGGGCGGTCAGTTGGTCGATGATCAGTTCCACGAACCGAATCTGCTGCGGCGTGAGGCTCTGGTTCGATAGCAGCTTGGCGAACGCCGCCTGCGCCGCCGCCCGGTCCAGGCCCACCAGCCCGCGGACGAAGTGCGCCAGCGACGGCGACTTGCTCTGCGCCAAAAGCCCGTCCAGCAGCGTTTTCCCGTCCGCCTCGCCGATCTTCACCAGCATCGTCTCCAGTTCCGCCAGGTCGGACCCCGTCAGCGGCTGATTGTTCCGCAGGCGACGGATCACCGGCTCGTCCTTGTGCGTCGTCAGGAACTGCTCCACCTTTTTCTGGTACTGCACGCCCGTCATGGTCGGGATCGCCACGACCTCGCTCTCTTTCACACCGACAATTTCGTCCTCAAAGACGGTGTAAACGACGCTTCGGCCCTTTTTGTCCAGCAGCGGCACCAGGTCGCGCAGGCGCAGCCGCATTTCCTCCACGCCGGCGATCGTGATGCCCACCCAGAAGTCCGTCTCCTGCATCGCCTGTAGATAGCCCAACTGCTTCTGCACGGCCGGGATGGTGCTCTTCTCTTCCAGCATCATCGCCATGTCGACCGCCTTCTTGCGGTCCCGCTCGAATTGACTCGTCCGGTTCTCCACGCTCGCCAGTTGCATCCGCAGCGACAGCAAATCGAACAGTCGCGATTCGATCTCGCCCGTCGCCACGTCGCTCGGCAGCAGCGAGACGGCTTCCAGCTTCTTCTGGTCCTCCTCGCTCAAGGCGTTCCACGCCGCGCGGTCTTTGAATCGGTGCACGGCCTCCAGCTGCAAGCGCACCTCGAAGTTCTCTTCCCGCATGCCCATCACCTGCGCGTGAAGCAGGTCGGTGGTCGGCGTGCGGACTTTGTCGTCCGGGTCCAGGTCCAGCGCCCTTTGCGTATGACTGATCAGCGCAACGCGCGACCGGAAGAGCTTGGCCCCCAGCGGTACGCCGGCGCTGGATTCGATGCCGTCGGGGTTGATCTCGAAGAAATCGAAGTTGAAGCAGAAGTCGAAGATGCGGAAATCCGCCTTATCCTGCCCCGGGCCGAACAGGTCAGGGCACAGTCGCGTGCCACGGCCGATCATCTGCCAGAACTTGATCTTCGAATAGACCGGCTTGAAGAAGACCAGGTTCGCCACCTCCGGCACGTCGATGCCCGTGTCCAGCATGTCCACGCTGATGGCGATGTGCGGGCTTTCGTCCTTCTTGGCGAACGCGTCGATCAGCGACTGGGCCTTCTCCACCCGGTAGGAAATGACCTGGGCAAAGTGCCCTTTGTATTTCGGGTAGTGGTGATTGAACCGGTCCGCGATGAAATCTGCGTGGTCCTGATTGCGGGCGAAGATGATCGTCTTTGCCAGCCGGTCGCCCTTCTGCACCTTGTGCCCGTGCTCCATCAGGTAGTGCAGGGCCTTGTCTACCGTGTCGGTATTGAACAGCCAGTTGTTCAGGGCCTCGGGGTCGACGCGCTCCTTGCGGGCCACCTCTTCGGCGTTGTCGCCCCAGTCGGCCGACTCCCATTGCTCCTTTTCCGCGTCGCTGAGGTCTTTGTACTTGATCCCACGGCGCGGGTACTTCATGTCGACTTGCCTGGCCTTCGGCGGCACCAGGAACCCGTCCCGCACGGCCGTCTCCAGTTCGTACGCGTCGGTCGGCACGCCGGCCGGCAGGCCGAACAGGTCATAGGTATTCTTGTCCACCTGCTCGCGCGGCGTTGCGGTCAGGCCCACCAGCAGGCTGTCGAAGTATTGGAAGATCGCCTTGAACTTCTGGTACACCGACCGGTGCGCCTCATCGATGATGATCAAGTCGAAATGCCCCACGCCGAAGCGGGCTTCGTTCCCGCCGGGTTGGGTGTCGTCGATCAGGCCCATCATCGTCTGGTAGGTGCTGACGTAGACCCGTCCGGTCTTGTCCTTTTCGGTCAGCAGGTTCACCGGCGTCGACTCGGCCAGATGGGCTTTGAACGCGTTCACCGATTGAATCACCAGCGCCTGTCTATCGCACAGGAACAGTGCCCGCTTCACCCAGTTGGCCCGTTGCATTAAGTCCACCAGCGCGATGGCCGTTCGGGTCTTGCCCGTGCCGGTGGCCATCACCAGGAGCGCCTTGCGGTGGCCGTTGGCGAACTGCTGGGCGATGCTGCCGATGACGCGCTTCTGAAAATACCGCCCGGCGATCTCGCCCTTCACCTGCGCCACGTCCAGCGGCTGGCGCTGTTCGCGCCGGCGGATCAGCGTGTCCAGCTCGTCCTTCTTGGCAAACCCCGCCACCTCGCGCGGCGGGTACATGCGGTCGTCCCACAGCCACGTCGTGTAGCCGTTCGTGTAATAGATCAGCGGACGCTGACCGTGCATCGCTTCCAGGCAGTCGGCGTAGAGCTTCGCCTGCTGCTGCCCGGCCCGGGCGTCGCGCAGGGTCTTTTTCGCTTCCACCACCGCCAGCGGCCGCCCGTCGTCGCCCCACAGCACGTAATCGGCGTAGCCGATGCCCTTGGCTGTTGGCATGCCGGTCACTTCGTATTCGCGGTCGCGGGCCGCTTCCAGCGTCCAGCCGGCCCGGTGCAGGTCCAGGTCGATGAGGCGTTCGCGGGTCGTGCGTTCGTCGTAGTCGTGGGTGTCGGGGACTTTCTCGTTCTCCGCCCGGATCTGCTCGATCCGCGCCTGCAACTCGCCGATCTGCGTTTCCAGCTCGCGGCGGTGCGCCTCGCTCCGGGCCTCGGCCTCGTCCTTCTGCTTCGCCATCGCCTCCAGCGTCGCCAGCGGCACGGTTGGGATCGCCGGCGTCGCGCTCTGCTGGGGGATCAGCGTTTCGTCGAACGCCGCACCGGCCAGCGTGTGGGCGCCGTTCTTCGTGTAGTTCCGTCCCGCCCAGTAGAGCACGTGGTACAGCTCGCGCACCATCGCCAGGGCGGCCGCGGGCGTGGGGGCTTTCTGGGCGTGGACGGCGTCGTTCCCTTTCCGCCGGATGTACTCCGCCTTCTGCCAGACCGCGTCCCCGGCCAGCTTCCGGAAGTCCGACGCGTTCAGCAGCCCGTCCAGCTTCTCATTGGCCGGCACGCCCAGGCGGCGGTCGAGGTAGAAGAGGCGTTTGAGCAGCTGCTCCAGCGTGTGCCGCGCGTGAAAGCAGGCGGCCCGGGGGTCGGCGTACACCGCCCGCTCCGCCAGCGTCGCCCCCTCGGCCACGAACGGAAACTCCGCCGCCAGAAACGCCACATTCGCAGACACCTTCGAAACATCAGGCATCACGATCCCCCTGTCGTTCCCAATCCCAGAGACTTTCGATCCCCAACCGTTGCAACGGCCACCCCCGTCGTTCCCGCGTAGGCGGGAACCTAGATTCCCGCCTACGCGGGAATGACAATTGCCCGTCGGCCATCACCGTCCCCCTAAAGTTCTCCCCGGAATGCACGGGATTGTAGCGAAGCGAAGAGTAAGTCGAGTTCGGCGAGGTGGGCACGCATTCTTGCTTGTTGTGCCTTCAGCGCATTTACACTCCGCGAGAAAGTCATTTGCAACTCAATTGGCGGAACAGGCAAAGGCATTCTGGCAAATCTAGCGGCGCCAAGATGCGCGACATTTGACGTCTTGGTGCTTACCTTTGCGAACTCACCGAAACGCAAATAATACAGAAACACTTCGAGCGCAAAGGCTGGTGTCACTTTGGTCCTGTCGGCGCGAAATCGGACAAGCGTGTTCTGAAAACAGCAATCCGGAATTTCTCCATTCCACATTGCAGGACGACCAACAAGCTCGGTACTTTGGCCCTCGTTCAACAAGATGTCCTCATTCTGCAGCCGATACGTCGCGAAGTCTCTGTCGTCGAAATCCATCGAGAGCACATCCGATGTGTCTATCTCGTCTTCATAAACGTTCGCCACACGAACGTATGGCTTGGTATGTTTCCCTGTCTGATACTTCGGTGCACGCTGTCGGCCAAGCTGGACGTCTCCAACGTTACCAACTTTCGCAATCGCCCATCGATCATCAGCGAGGGGCTTTCCGAATATGCTTGAAAACAAACTAACTCGATAAAGCTGCAGTTGGGCGAGGGCTTCGCGGCGTTTGGCCCGCAACGCGTCCGCCGCATCCAGTATCCCCGCAATCCGCTTCTGCTCCGCCAGCGGCGGGAGAGGGATTTCGATCTCGCTCAATACGCTCTTTCTTAAAGCTGGAACCGTCGTAGAGGATGCTAATCGGTAAAAGTCGACCGTTCGAAGGAAGTGGTACAGATAACGAGTTGTAATTTGATCGCTCGGAATCGCCGCCATCGCATTGTTGTCAACCAATAGCTGCCGCGTCGTTACTGCGCGGTGGTTATGACGAATGGCTTCGCCGATTTTTGCAAAAACGACGCTACCCACAGGGATTGGCTTGGCTCGCAACTCCACGAGATCGTTTTCGCTAATGTAATGGTCGGCCGCCGATAACAGCGAGTGCCCAGAACGCCCTACGCGTGAAATGTCACCAACCTTTGCAAACGGATAATCGCCGGAGATTCTACCTTGTAACCGTTCGGGAAATCCGATGCCGGCGCGGAGTTCTGTGACATCTCCGAGTTTGGACTTGAGCAGCTTCACTTCAGCATCCCCTCCAACGCCGCCCGTCCTTTGGTGATTGAACCGTCATTCCCGCGAAGGCGGGAATCCAGCGAGCGACAAGTTGCCCCCGACCCGCCTGGATTCCCGCCTGCGCGGGAATGACGGAGGGCGTCGGAGCGACCGTTCGGGATGGCTTAGAGAATCGACTCATACAGATCATTCCAGTTCGGGTTCTTCTCTTCGATCAGCCGCAGTTTCCACGCGCGATTCCATTTCTTCAACTGCTTCTCGCGGGTGATGGCCTGCTCCATCGTGCCGTGCTGTTCGTAGTAGACCAGCAGGTGGACGCCATACCGCTGGGTGAACGACTCGACGACGTCATTCTTGTGCTGCCAGACCCGCTGCGGCAGGTTGCTGGTGACGCCGATGTAGAGCGTGCCGTTACGCTGGCTGGCGAGGATGTAGACGGCGGGGAGTTTCATGGTTGGTCATTCCTGGCCCTTGCGTCATTCGACGCCCTTCCGTCATTCCCGCGAAGGCGGGAATCCAGTGACCCGCGAGTTGCCCCTGACCCGACTGGATTCCCGCCTGCGCGGGAATGACGGAAGGAGGAGGACGCAAGGCTACAGCATCGCCTCCAATGCTTTTCTTCCCGCAGCGATGTCGTCTTCCAGTTTCGCCAGTCGGTCGAGGATGACGCGGGGCGCGTCGTGTTCGACGGCGGCGTAGGTGACTTCCTTGTAGCGGTTGATCGACAGGTCGTAGTCGTTGGCGGCGATGTCGGCCTTGGGGACGAGGAAGCTTTGGTCGGTGCGGAGGCGCTGGTGTTCGGGGGAAAGAGGAAGAGGCAGACCCCCTCCCTGACCCTCCCCCGGAGTACCGGGAGAGGGAAGGAGCGTCCGCCAGCGTTTCAGCAGATCGGGCAGGTCGGACTTATCCGGTTGGGGGGTGCGTTTGTCGTCGAGGGAAAAGCCGTCGGCGTGCAGGTCGTAGAACCAGACGTGATCGGTGCCGCCGCTATTGGTCTTGGTGAACAGCAGGATGGCGGTGCTGACGCCGGCGTAGGGCTTGAAGACGCCCGAGGGCATCGAGACGATGCCGTCGAGCTTCTGCTCTTCCACCAGCTTCTTCCGCAGCGCCTTGTGGGCGGTGCTGGAGCCGAACAGCACGCCGTCGGGCACGATGACCGCGGCGCGGCCGCCGTTGCTGAGCAGACGCAGGAACAGCGCGAGGAAGAGCAGTTCGGTCTTCTTCGTCTTCACGGTCTGCAACAAATCCTTGGCGGTGGATTCGTAATCGAGGCTGCCGGCGAACGGGGGATTGGCGAGGATGAGGGTGTACTTGCCTTCTTCGAGCGAGCCGCCCTCTTTCGGCTGGGAGAGCGAATCGCGGTAGCGGATGTCGGGATTCTCCACGCCGTGCAGCAGCATGTTCATGGAGCCGATGCGGAGCATGGTGGTGTCGAAGTCGTAGCCGTGGAAGGTGCCGGAGTTAAACTTCTTGCGCGAGGCTTCGGACTTGAACAAATCGCCCGAGTGGTGGGCGAGCAGGTATTCCGACGCGGCGACGAGGAACCCGGCCGTGCCGCAGGCGGGGTCGCAGATGACGTCCTTCGGCGTGGGGGCGGTCATGTCGACCATGAGCTGGATGATGTGGCGCGGCGTGCGGAACTGCCCGTTCTGCCCGGCGGAGGCGATCTTGCCGAGCATGTACTCGTAGAGATCGCCCTTGGTGTCTTTATCCGCCATGTCGATGGCGTCGAGCTGGTCGACGACGTTGGCGAGGACGCGCGGGGTGGGCATCATGAAGAGCGCGTTCCTTCATGTGGTGGGCGTAGGTGCTGTCGCCTTCGCCGTCGCTCCCCGCCTCGCCCTTGGTGCCCAGCGTCTTGATGAACGGGAAGACCTGCTGCTGGACGGTGGTGAACATCGTCTCCGGGGCGGTTTCCTTGAAGCGCGACCAGCGGAGGGCGTCCTGATCCTTCGTGAAGATGGGGTCTTCGACGGGCTGCTTCGCGCGGGCGGCTTTGGCTTCCTTGATCGTCTGCAGTTCGTCGAGGCGTTTGATGAACAGCAGGTAGGTGAGCTGTTCGATGACGGAGAGCGGGTTGGAGATGCCGCCGGACCACATGGTGTCCCAGATGCGGTCGATTTTGGATTTGAGTTCGCCGGTGATCATGAGTGCGGTGCGGCCGAGTAAGGGACGTTTCAGTACGGGACCAACACCGGCGGCATCATATCGGCACCCGTCGCCCTCCCCAACCCCGCCGCCTGTGGGCGGGCGGGCGGGCGGCGCGCGATGGGGCCGCGCGGTTGCGGGAGATCGGCGAGCAGATGCGGGCGTACACCGAAACCGAACGACGCACACCCTTCCCGCGGACGAACTACGGCGGCTTCGGGACGACGACCCCGACAACGACCCCGACGGCCGGCGGAGCGAACGTCCGATAGGATCGGCCGTTTTTGCGGCGGGACGGCCAGGGCCGGGAATATCGCGGGCGGCGCGGGTGATACGCGGGGTGAGACAACGGGGCGATCAAAAAACGGGCGTACTTTCTGGCGTCGCGGGCGTATTTTCCCGCGCGGCGGGCGGGCCAAATCGCCGGGCGGGGGCGGCGGTTACTTCGTTGTCAGCACGTACGGGCTCATCAGGGCGACCGGGCGGGTCTGCATGATCTGCATGAGATCGACCTGCTGGCTGAGACTGGTCCGCAGGGTGGCCGGGAGCGTGCCCAGGAGCGGCGTGACATCGACCTGCACCTTCGGCAACACCCGCGCGGCACCGGCTTCGGCGGAACGGCCGCTGATGACGTCTGCGAGTGTGGTCGGCTGGGGTAAAACGGTGACGTCGTACGCCCCGCCGGGCAGCTTGGCGCGTTCCGCGGCGACGGTGACGGCCTTTTCAATGCCGCCGATCTCGTCCACCATGCCGAGGTCTTTTGCGTCGGCGGCGAGGAAAATCCGCCCGCGGGCGACCTTGTCGATGTCCTTGATCTTCTCGCCGCGCGTGCTGGTGATGCGGTCTGTGAACTGGTCGTAGGTGTTCTTCATCCACGTGGTGACCATTCTTTTCTGGCGATCGGAGAACGGCGTGGTCTGGCTGAAGAGATCGGCGTTCTGCCCGCGGGAGAAGGTTTCTGTGGAGAGGCCGAGTTTGTCGTAGAGACCGGTCAAAACGAACTTGCCCCCGACGACGCCAATGCTGCCGACGATGCTGGTCGGGTCTGCGACGATCCAATCGCCCGCGGAGGCGAGATAATACCCCCCGCTGGCGGCCATGGAGCCGACGCTGATGATGACGGGCTTGTCTTTCTCGACGCGGCGGACGGCCTGCCACATCGCTTCACTGGCGAGCGCGCTGCCGCCGGGGGAATCGATGCGAATCACAACCGCCTTGACGGTGTCATCGCGGGCGGCGAGGCGCATGGCGCGGCGGATCTGCTCGCTCCCGACGCTGCTCCCCCCCAACAAGCCCCCGCCGCCTTCGCCGTCAACGATGGTCCCCTCCGCATAAATGACGGCGACCTTCGGCTTGTCACTCACGGCGGTCTTTTTGTTGAGCAACGCGAAAATGGCGAACGGGTTGGAGAGGTCCACTTCGTCGCGCTCCGCCGCCCCGTAGTTGGCGGTGAGCCGCACGTCGCCGCCTAGCTCTTGCTTCATGAGATCACGCAGGCCGTCGCTGTCGACGAGGTGATCCACCCAGCCGGCCTGTTCCGCCTGGCGGGCGGAGAGGATGGCGGCATCGACGGTGCGCTTAACGTCTTCGGTCTTCAGATTCCGGTGAACAGCAATGCCGTCCGTGATTTGCTTGTAGTAGCTGTCCACCAGCTTGTTGAGCTCGCCCTTAAGCTCTTCGCTGGGGCCGGTGCGGGTGAAGGGTTCTTCGGCGCCTTTGTATTCGCCGATCTGGACGTAGTCGGCGTGAACGCCGAGCTTGTCGAAGACGCCTTTGTAGAACATCGTCTCGAACCCGATGCCCGGGATGAAGACTTCGCCGCCGGGGAGGATGCAGACATCCGTAGCCCCGCTGGCGAGGGTGTAGCCAACGGTGTCGTAAGTATCGGCGTAGACGAAGGTCTTCTTACCGGCTCGGCGGAGGGCGACGAGGGCATCACGCACTTCGTTCGCCTGCGAGAGATTCAGCCCCGTACCGGCCGCCATGTAGAAGAGGCATGCTTTGACGGCCTGGTCGTCCCGGGCTTTGCCGATGCGTTCGAGCAATTCACGGAACGTCGGCATGGGCTCGCTGAAAAGGCTGAAACCGGCGGGTTTTTCGGTGAATCCGGTGCTGAGATCGAAGTAGGCGACTTCCTGTTTGCTTTCTTCGGCGCGGCGTTTGTCGACGATTTTCTTCGCCAGTTCAGAGGCCGAACGGGTACTTCTTCTTCGCCTGCTGCGTCGCGGGGGCTGAAGTGGCCGACGGTTGGGTCGCCGGCCGGGTGGTGAGTGTTTCGGCGGAAACGGTGGACGCGGCGATCAGGGCAACGGCGGCAAGGTATTTCAGCATTCAATGGCTCCCTAAGGACTTCAGGCGGACGCTGATCTTACCCGACTTCGCCCGTGGCCGTCATCTGCTATCTTGGCGAGATATGGCAACGCCGAAACCGATCGTCCTCGTCGCTGAAGGTTCTGACCCGACCCCGCTCGACTGGCTTAAAACCCAGGCGGACGTCCGCGAAGTGCCCTACGACGCGCCGGAATTCGCAAGCGAATTGGCCGAATGCGAAGGTCTGCTCGTGCGGACTTACACAAAAGTGACGGCGAAGTTTCTGGAAGGCGCAGCCGAAGCTGAAAGTCGTCGGCCGGGGTGGCGTGGGGATTGAGAACATCGACGTCAAAGCCTGCCGGGCTCGCGGCATTGAGGTCGTCTACACGCCCGACGCCAACACGCTCGCCGTCGGCGATTACGTCTTCGGCTACGCCCAGCAGCTCATCCGGCCTTGGAACTTCTTTAAGGACAAGGCTTACACGCCCGCCGAGTTCAAGAAGATTCGTGCGACGGTTCGTGGCCGGCAGTTTAATGAGATGACGATCGGCATCCTGGGCATGGGCCGCGTGGGCCGGCGCAGTCGGCCAGATCGCGGCGAACGGGTACGGCATGAAGGTCATCTACAACGATGTGCTCGACATCAAACCCGAAAGCCTGAACTTCCCGGCCACAGCCGTCGACAAGGCCACGCTTTACGGCCAGGCCGACATTCTCACGCTCCACGTGACGATGATCCCCGGCAACGACAACATGATCGGCCGAGAGCAACTGGCGACGATGAAGCCCGACGCCATCCTCATCAACACCAGCCGTGGTGAGATCCTCGACGCCCACGCACTAGCCGACGCGATCCGCAATAAAAAGCTGCACGGCGCCGCCCTGGATGTCTACTGGCCCGAGCCGCCGCCCGCGGATTTTCCGCTGCTGGGCTTCGATAATGTGCTGCTGACGCCGCACCTTGCCGCCCGTACGGGGACGGCATTGGAGAACATGTCGTGGGTCGTCCGCGACGTCATGGCCGTGCTTAATGGTCAAACCCCGAAGTGCCCGGCGCCGTAGGCTGCGGCGATGTCGGCAGGCCGGGCAAGGCCGGCATTGTGATGGTGGCGCGGGGTTCTTTGTCGGGCGTGCGGGAGACCTTGATCGTTACTTCCGCCGAGCCAGAGATTTGCACCGGCCATTCGATCGTGCCGGTGAGCGACTCGGCGAACGCCTGAACGTCCGCACTTGTCGCCTTGGCGAGAATTTTCGCTTTCGACATCGGCAAGCCCCGCAGCGGCGTCCGGCCGATGGCGACGCCCTCGCCCTGCGACGCCAGCCGCACGTACACCTGCTTGCTCGGCCGGGCGGTGATCTCCTTGATGATGCCGAACACTTCATCAAGATTTCGCGCCTGGTAGCGGTACGGCGCGTCCCGCGTGGCGTCGGCCAGGGCGTGGTCGGCGTCGCCGACGCTGAGCGTGTAGTCGCCCTCCGGCAGATTGTCGGGCAGGTCGAAGGGCACGTGCTTCGTAGCCTCAGTGCCGTCATGGGATAACGTGGTGATAAACAGGCTGACCTGCTCGCCGGGCTTGTAGACCGATTTGTCACTGACGGCGGATTTCAGTTCGTCCTGGGCGACTTTCGCGTCGACATCAAAGGTTGCCGAGATTGCCGTCGGGTAGCTTCTTCCGAACGGATTATTCAGGGCCAGTGCGAGCGGAAGGTTCAAATCCCGTTGCAATTGCGCCGCCTGGGCCGCGGACGTGGTCGTGTCGGCCAAGTCCAGCGTCTGGCCGTTATCGAAGGTCAGCTTCATTGCGTATTTCACGGTGAAATCCGCGGGCAGGCCGCTGTCGGCCATGATCGCGCCGCTGATGGCGGTGGTGATGCCCATCGGCGTGAACTTCGGGTGCTTGGCGACGCTAAACTTAAACGTCTTCGCGGCCGAGCGTTGCGGCGTACGGACCGTGACGGTCACCGGAATCATCGCCGGCACACGCCCGATTTCGCCGGCGATGGCGACGCTTTCATCGCTGTGGATCGCCCCGTCCAGCCGAACGATCGAGCCCATTTTAAAGCTGATCGTGTTCGCCGGAATGATCGTGTGGATGTAGCCCAACCCCATCGGCAGATCGACCGCGCCTTCGCTGTTGAACTCGTGCCCGAACGCAAACAGTTTGCCGTCGATGACTTCCGTCACCGTGCCGATCGCCGAGACGTCCAGATCACCCGTCACGATCGGCAAACCGATGGCGGCGCCGGGTTCCAGTTTCGCTTTCGTATCGACGTCCGCACTGCCGATCGCCCCGCCCTGCAGCGGCACGAAGCCGGCGGTTTTCAGCAGCGGCGAGAGGCGATCAAAGGCCGAAGCGTTGAGGCCACTGACACTTAACGGCAAGGCGAAGCGCGTCAGCGCATTCCGCCCCATTCCGGCCGACGTGCTGCGGGACGGCGTTAATCCGTTCGTGCGGATCAATGACAACGCATTCCACGCCGCGGCCTTATCGGACTTTTTGATCGGCTGATTGAGCGTCGGCGACAGCGTGCTGGGGACGCGGAGCATTTCCTCAATCGGGCGCACGCCGGCGATCGGGTCTTTGTTGTTCTCCCAGCCGAGGGCGAACGCGCCGATCATTCGTGTTTTTCCGCTCGCGTCCGTCAGGTAGATCGGCGAGCCGCTCATGCCTTCGATCGCGCCGCTGTGTTCCAACCCCTGGCCGGCGCAACGGATGAGGACGACGTTGTGGTTCGCGCCGTCCTGGTTGTGGAGGACGCTGATGACTTCGACGTCGAATTTCTCGATCTTCGTGCCGCGGAAGACGCTCAGGCCATACCCTTTCATGCCGGGCCGCACATCGGCGGTGGGCATGTGACGGGCGGGGTCAAAGACGCTGATCTCGGCCGGTTTTGTCGTGGGCGGCTCGGCGATCGCGACGCCCGCGATGCAGGCGGCCAACAGACCCGAACAAACGGCGCGGCGACGGGTTGGACGATCGATCATCGCCACCCAGCGTAAAACCCGGCCGGGCCAGCGGCAAGGCGTCTTGCCGCGTGACGCACCGGCAGTTAGCTTGGACACCCGCGTCGCCCGCGTGGCTCAATTGGATAGAGCAGCCCTTTCCTAAAGGGCAGGTTACTGGTTCGATCCCAGTCGCGGGCAGTCAGTAAGTGCAGCAAGGATAACAACTTGCATCACTTTTAGAGGAGTCGAGAATCCCGTACAGAATCCGAACGAAGGCGGTATAATACCGCCGAATGTTCGTAAGGATTTAGGAGAATTCGCGATGCCTCGAAAGCCCGCCGCACTGCCGTCTTACCGCCACCACAAGGCCAGCGGGCAGGCGTATGTCGTGCTGTCCGGACGGCAAATTTATCTCGGCCCGCACGGCACAAAACTGTCGCGGGACGCGTACGACCGGCACGTTGCCGAATGGCTCGCTCGCGGCCGCGTCCACGCCGTCCAGCCCGAGCGTGAACGGACGTCGGTGGCGGTGCTGGTGAACGCCTTCCGCAAAGCCGACGTGATGCCGGCCAGCAGCGCCGACGAGTTCACCGCCGTCTTCAAGATCCTCATTCGGCTTTACGGCCTGACGCCGGCGGACGAGTTCGGCGCCGTCGCCCTCAAGGCCGTCCGCAGCGAAATGGTCCGCACCGGCTGGAAGCGCCGGACCTGTAACCAGCGTTGCCACACCCTACGCCGCATTTTCAAATGGGGGGTGGAACAGCAGCTCATCGGCCCGGACGGCCTGGCGGCCATGAAGGCCGTCGACCCGCTGAAGAAGGGCCGCACCGACGCCCCGGAGTCGAAAGCCGTCCAGCCCGTCGCTGTCGACCACGTCGAACAGTGCCTGGCGATCATGACGCCGACGCTGGCCGCGATGGTGAAGGTGCAGATGTTCACCGGCATGTGCGCGGGCGAGCTCGTCATCATGCGGACGCGGGACATCGACACCAGCGATAGCACCTGCTGGGTCTACCGCCCCGAATCGCACAAAACCGCCCACCTCGGCAAGGTCCGCGAAATCCCGCTCGGCGGACAGGCGATTGAGGCCGTGAAGCCGTTCCTGCTGGCCGACTTGGACGCGTACATCTTCTCCCCCGCCAAAGCCGAAGCCGAACGCCGCGACGCGTTGAGGAAGGCGAGAAAGACGCCGCCCAATCAGGGGAACAGCCCGGGGACGAACCGCCGCCGACGGCCGGAGAAAACGCCGGGCGAACGCTACGACACCGACAGCTACCGCCGGGCCATCACCTACGCCATCCGCCGGGCCTTCCCGCCGCCGCCGGGCCTGGCCCGCCTGAAAAAGGAAAGCCGACGCGCCTGGCAGGACCGGCTCGGCGGCCGGTGGGCGGACCTCGTCGCCTACCGCAAGTCGGTCAGTTGGTCCCCGCACCAGCTGCGCCACCAGTTCGCCACCCGCGTCACCGAACTGTTCAGCGCCGAACACGCCATGAAGTCGCTCGGCCACTCGAATCTGAAGACGACCATGATCTACGCGAAATTGAACCTCACCAAAGCGAAGGAGGTCGCCCGGGCCATCGGGTAACGCATTTATGAACGGTTCAGAGATAGCTCACTGTTCTCCGTGGATAGTGAGGCCACTGGATTTTGAATCCAGTGGCCTCACTGCGAACCGTTCGCAGATGCTCACTGCGGTCGGACCGCAGTGACGTCACTGGACACCGAATTCAGTGGCCTCACTGGTAACCGTTACCAGTGAGATATCCGACACGGTGTCGGATTTGGAGAGGAATGCTTCGGATGCCGCAAAATGTCGTTGACACTGCGGCGCAACGATGACCGTTAAAATTCGATCGTAACACCGCGTTCACGCCTGACGGCTTGCCCGCGGCTTGCGGGTGGCAACTGTTGCCACCCTGAACGAAGTGCCCCGGCGGCGCTACCAACGCCCCGGGGCCGGGAAGAGCCTATAACGGAGGCTTTCCATGTTTGAGCTTAACCGCGGCCACCCGGCCGCCACAGTGGCATTGCGTCCGCAATGCACACCCCCGCCCTCATCAACGTCTTGCCGCTTGGTTGATCGTATTCGCTCCCGCTGGGGCGAATGCCTTCGCCTGCTACGGGCCCGCGAACGTCAGATCGACGCCGACGAGTTCATCAGCAGCGTAAAGGTATTCCAGCGTCTGAAGATGCTGAACGCGATCGACCCGACCACCGAGCTGCATTTGCTCGGCTTGGTCGATGCGTGTCTGGACGGCTGAACGCCATCCGGCTGGACAAATAAAAAAGCCGCCAGGCGAGCTACCAACTCGCTGACGGCGACTGTCACTCATAACGGGAGTGAACGTGAAAAAGAATACCACCGGCAAAACGCCGGTCAAGCAGATTCCGCGCACAAAACCAACCGTATCAGAAGCCATTAAGGAAGCGCCCCTCACTCACGACGACATAGAACGCGCAAGGTACGGCGAAATACCCGTCGCTTTGAAAAACGCCATGTCGTTCGCCATCGAGATATGGGGGCTTCGAAATCGGCTGATGCTTTACCTTCACGCCAGCGGCTTAGATTTCAACACCAACACGTGCGTAAAAGCGCTCGAAACCGCAGCGGAGGAGGCAAGGACAACTCTTCTTAAGCCTTTCTTTGAGGTCAGCAAGGGGGACATGCACGCTGTGTGTCTAAGCCTCATTCTCAAGGGAGATATCTACAAAGTCCCGGGGACGCTGGAGGCTGTCAGAGCGCTGCACGAACGCATGATGACCGGATCCGTCCAGAATCAGAAAGGCGGCCGGAAATGAGCAAGCAAAAAAAGCCCAAATCACCGATCCCGGCCCCAGCAAACGCCAAAACCCAACCCGACTCCCTGTCCGCCCGCGTGGCGGCCGAGGCCAATCAAGCGGCCCAACGAATCACCCAACTCATCAACGTTCTGATGCGTGGTGACCTTCTTGAAAACCGCCAGGTCATGGACATGGAGGAGGTCATCAATGCGTTCTTCCCTGTCGACCGTGAATCATTCAAGCCCGAGTGGATGCCCGAACTGCCGGGAAAACTTCACCAGCTCGCGATTCTCAACGCAGCGATAATGCTCCACGCGAGAACCTCTTCAATGCTCGAAAACGCCATCGGGTCATCCGACGGAATCGGCTGGTGTTGTGAACTTGTTGCCGTCGCCAATGTCTCCTATGCCCAAAAGTTCATGGAATGCAACCTGAAGGTGCTTCGGGAAGCAATGGAAGCCTCAATTGCCACGGATCAGGCGCTTCGGGACGAGGAAGAATTAAAGGAACTCATCGAAGCCCAGGAAGGCGGCCGAAAATGACCAGCACTAAACGAGAAAACAAACCAGCGAACCCCTCAATTCCCACCAGGGTCGAAGCGATGATGATCCTGCTGCAGTTCGCGCTCGAGGTAAAAGCCCTGCGCCTTCGCTATCAAGAATTCGAGCAGTTGTTCGGCAATGAGACCAATTTCACCAACATCGTTATCGTCGACCTCTTAGCGGACATCGAAACCGAAATCCGTACGAATGTTGTCGGTGAATTCTTTGAGCGCAATCTGACCCCACAGCAGCACGCCGCCACGCTGCCACTTGTCGGAAGTCATACCCACAAGCACACGAAGGCCGGGTAAACGCTAAAATCAATTCGGGTAGCTGTTCCGCCGGCCAGCGGGCAGTTCACGGTCGAACCGCGGCACGCTTTTCACCTTGGCGTGCCGCGGTCGATCGGCCCGAAAAAGGTGAATTATGCCGATCACATGGGACGAACACACGCTGAGGATGCTGCTCCATCTTGAGAACCTTAGTGAGGTGGGATGGTTGAAACATGATCGCGTGTGTGTTTCTGATGCCGATGGCAAGGCCCTAGACGAACTCGTCAGATCAGGCCTCGCCATGGCGCGACTTAACGTGTCAGTCGGAAAAAGGGGCTTCAAGCCGATTTTTGAGGATGACGACGACGAAAACAGTTATCAAGGCTTAACGGGTCACTGCGAGGTGGAAGAACTCCAACGGTTTCGGGTTACCGGTGACTGGGAACCGTACCTTGAGGTCAACACTTACGACCTGACCTGCGATGCTGAAAAAAGGGGCTTGCGGGTCTGGAGAAGCGGCTACCTAGAATTTCGTTTGACGCGTCTAGGTGGCCTCTATCGGGACGTGATTCTCACCGAACACAGGCGCACGAGCGACCCCGCTTATGAACGTGCCGAAGACGAGCCTGATGGCCCATTCGCCATTGAGCTTGCGCACGAGTACCCCCGACACAGCCGCGTTGGGATCCTTGGGCCATATGGTTCATGCCTGTTGCCCATAGATGAGTCATTCGTTGACACGATTCGAACTGCGCTCGAGCGAGCGCAGTGGAATTCCCAAGGCAATCCCGATTCAGCAGGCTACGCTTTCCCAGATAGTGGCAAAGCTAGTTATTCTGTGGGGGAGGGGTTCGCTGCCAATCTTTTCGCCATGCCAGAAATTGGCGTGTACAGGAAGGTAACCGGCCCCGAGACCATCATTGACGCGTACCGGCCTCTACCCGACCACTTACGTGATGGAATCTTGGGTGACGAAGACGAAGAAGACGATGGTCCGAACGACCGTATTCTGGTGACTGACACCACACCCGTCCAACCAGCACTCCCTTTACAAGAAATCATGGGTGGCGACAGCGTGGCCCTGATACAAGAAGGTGGCGTGAATGAACTACGTGTTGGTGCGAGGTCATTCCGGCTTTCGGACGCTCAGTACTCCGTGCTGCAAGTACTCTACGACGCCCATGAAAATTCTTTGACTGAACCCGAACTGAATAAAAAGTGTGGCAACAACAGTGGCGCGGCCCGGACCCTTCGCACGCTGTTGTCGGAAGTGCCGGAAATCGGGAAAATTCTAAAAACGCCGGAAGGCAAACGCGGTGCCGGATTCAAACTTTTGCGAACTTTTCCGACATCGCCCTTGTCGGAAAATAGCGACTGATTTCTCCGACAACTTTTCCGACACTTCCGACAAGCCACTTGTGTAGAAGTATCCACCGCGAAAGTCGCGAGAGGATATTTCAATGACGCTGGATTTCACGAAAGAGACCAAGCTTCACGCCTTCGAAGCCATGCAGCACCCGCTGCTGTCGAGCCGTTCGGGCAAGAGCACCTACAGCCGTTGGTCGCAGTTGACCAAGACCGGCGTCGTGGGCCTTGACGGCAAGCGCCACACGCTGGAATACGTCAAGCTCACCGACGGCAGCTACACCACCGAGAGCGCGATCAAGCGGTTCATCGGCCGCCTCAACGGCAACACCGACGACGCCGTCGCGTCGATGCCGCCGGTCGGCGAAACCGACTCGGCCATGCGCGAACTGGCCGCCGCTGGCCTTGCTTAATCGGGAGACATCATGCGCACCGCAAGCTCCATTGCGGCCGTGCCTGATCGCACCCGTGCAGCGTTCAGCCCGGCCGTCATTCGAACGATCAATCACCTGTGCAACCGTCGAGCCACGACGGAGCAGGCCAGGCTGGTGCTCGCCCTCATAACGACATCGTCGGCGCAACTCTCAACTGCTGTCGAGGTGTTCGAACGTTGGTCCCAAACGGCGGTGGAAGAGAAACGGGGGGGCAATTGACCGCGCCGAAGAGCCTCCGCAATCAAACAGCAGTAAAGACGTCAAACCCCTGCCATACAGCACACTGCTGCTGCACGCGCTCGTCGCCGTGCAGCGGCTTTGCACGTACACGGAATACCGCGTGCTGTCCTACTATGCCGCCAAGGCTGACGCAGACCGCTGCGCCTATCCCACACTCGAATCGATAGCCGAAGAAACCGACTTGGCCCGCCCCCACGTCGCAGCGGCCATCAAGTCGCTATCAGAAGCGCAGCCGGCTAACGGAAAACGCCCTGGCCGCCAGCCCCTTCTGGTGAGGGTGGAAGGCGGCCGCCAGGGCCGCGCAACACTTCGCCGCCTGATGATCGAAGGCGACCGAACAGTCACGGATTTCGTGACTCCTGAAAAGGACCAGAACAGTCACGAAATCCGTGACTACAAACTGACCGGATTCTGTGCCAAGAGTCACGAAATCCGTGACTCTAAAACTTCAGCGAACAGTCACGAAATCCGTGACTGCAAATCTTCAGCAACAGTCACGAAATCCGTGACTACAGGAGTCACGAAATCCGTGACACCAATAGGACATAGATATTTAAATACCCCTACGGGGCAGGTTTTGGGGGGTGAAACGTCGCCCCCGCCGCCGAAGGCCAAGCCGACGAGATCCGACGCCAAGCAACCCAGCGGGGATCACGCCGCCGCCATCGCCCGTTTCTGCGACGGCTGGAAACGCCTGTACGGGGCCGGGTACGTCTTCGCCAAGGGGAAAGACGGCAAGCACGTCAAAGACCTCCTCACGGCGGTAGGCGCGGAACGCCTGAACACGATCATCGACGCGTACCTTTCCGACGCCGACACGTACGTCACCACCGCCCGACACCCGATAAGCCTGCTTGCCAGCCGCGTGAATCGGTACACACCCGCCCGACACCCAGCGAGTTCGGATGACCTTTTACTTTCCGACAGGCCGTCGCCCGGCCTGCGTCGCCAACCACAAGGAGCCCGATGAACCCCGCCGATCTGTTCAACCGCGTCCCCCCGCACGACGCCACCGCCGAGGCCGCCGCCATCGGCAGTGCGATGATCGCCGGTGGCTCGCAGCAGCGTGAACTGCTGGCGACGCTGAAGCCGGAACACTTTTACGTCCCGCAGCACGGCCAGATTTGGGCCGCCCTGCTCGCGATCGCCAAACGCGCCGAGCCGACCGACGAAGTCACTATCCGGGCCGAACTTCACGCCCGGGGCGAACTGGACGAAGTCGGCGGAATGGCCGCCCTCGTCGAAGTGCTGAAATCCACCCCGAGCGCCGCCGCCGGCCAGCACTACGCGAGCATCGTCCTGACACACGCCCGCCGGCGGTCGCTTGTGCGCGTCGGTTATGACACCGCGGTCGCCGCGATGGAAGCCAGCGCCGACCCCGTCGCCCTGGCGTACGCCCACCGTGACCGTCTGGACGCAATCCTGCGGCGGGCGACATCCCCGGTTCACCGCGAAGGCGGCGCGGCAGAAGTCGCGGCAGTGCTTGATGCCGAGGCGGCAGGCCTGCGGCGGGCTGCGTCTATGCCGTGGCCGATGCTGGCCCGGATGGCCCGGCCGCTGCTGCCGGGTGCCATCACGCTGCTGGTGGGCGACCCGGGGGCCGGAAAGACGTTTTGGCTGATGGAATCGCTGAACCACTGGACGCTGTCCGGCGTGCCCTCGGCCGCGCTCGCGCTCGAAAAAGATCGGGCATGGCATAACCGCCGGTGTCTCGCGCTGCTGACGAAGGATTTACGCCTGCTCGACGACGAATCCGTTCGCTCGCAGCCGGCATGGTACACGTCTCGCCCCGGTGAACACGCTGAAACCCTCGATGCGATCGGCCGCCAGATTTGGGACTCGACGCACGTCGGTTCAACCCTCGACGAAATCGCGGCGTGGATCGACCAGCGGGCCGATGCCGGTGGCCGCGTTATATTCGTCGATCCGATCAGCCTGGCGGACACGGAAGATAAACCGTGGATCGCGCACGACGCGTTCATGCGGCAGGTGCGGCGGTCAATCGAACGCACCGGTGCCAGCCTGCTGCTGGTGACGCACCCCCGCGGCGGCGTGAAGGCCAGCACCCACCATCGACGACCTGGCCGGCTCGCGGGTGTTCGTGCGTCGGGCCGACGCGATCTTGTGGCTGCGGACCTGGCCGCTGCGGCAAGCGGTGTGCGCCGACGGCTTCGGCATCACTGCCATCCGCGGAGCCGACACAATCGACCGCACCATCCGCGTCCTGAAGTGCCGCGAGGGGCAGGCCACCGGTGTTGACTTCGGTTACGCCTGGCACAAGACCGCCGGCGGCTTCGCCGAGGCCGGCATCGTCGAAGAGTGGCTTACCGAAGGCGCGGACCAGCTTCCCGAGGGGCTGTAATGCGCCGGAGACGCGCCCGTCTATACGCCACCGACCAGGACCGCCCCCTGCAGGGCCTGTCGCCGCTGCGCACGTACGAGGAGGTCGCCGAGGAGTGGAACCGCGTCAGCGGCCAGAAGCCAATCGGCCGCGGAACCGTCCACGCCATCTTGAAATCCGCACTCGAAAAGCTGCGGCTTGCGTTGAGTCGCGAAGACGAACCTACCAACCCCAAGGAACCAACATGAGCACCCAACCCACCCCGTCCGCCTACACCGTCACGCTGGAATCATCACCCGGCAATGTCCCCGCGGAAGTCCGACTGCCCCGTCTGCCGAAAGTCATGCTGCGGGCCTATGGCCTGCGCTGCACGCGAATCGAGGCACCCCATGTACAGCCAATCAAACAGCAACCACCCGCAACTGACGCGACCCTGCCGGACGCACCAGGAAGTCGCCGACGAACTCCTTCGCCGGCACGGTTGGAACATGACTCGAAGCCGCGTCGAGCAAATAGAAAAGCGGGCATTCGACAAGATGCGGGCGGCACTGGCGGACCTGATGCGGCGGGAGGGGCATGGGTCCTTTCTGGGGCCGGCACCCCGATACGGGTCAAAGGCGGCCACCAGTCGCGAGAATGTTGTCGCCGAAAACCACCTCGTAAAACCCGTAAATCCGTAAATCCGGGTGAACGGACGGACGGACATTCAATAACGCAAAATCATCCTTACTCGACTTTTGCCGCCCCTTGACCCGTATCGGGGTCTACCCCCTCGAAAGAACCTAGACCCCTTTCCAAAACCGAAACAGTTTCGCCTAGTCATGACACCGAACCCGAACGAATCATCCTGGCATCCCGACCCGCCGAAGACGGTGTTGCGGCAGCGACCACGATGCCCACGCTGCTACCACCCCGACCCTCGGGCACAGCACACGGACAAGAGCGACCCCGCCAGCATCATCCGAAACCGCAAGTGCATCGCCTGCGGATTCACATTCATTGAAGTCGAACAATAAATCAGTCCAACCATTGGACCGATTCACTACTTTTGCCATGCAATGTCTTTCCGGCCGCCGGATAATTCGGGCATGCAACGCAGCATTGAACTCTTTACGACAGGCAACGCGAGTGTGTGGATGGGCCGACCCCATGCCGCCGTCGTGCGGGCGATCCGCGAGTTAGGCATCGAGCCTTATGCGTCGATCGAAGGCGTGCCGCACTATGCCACCGTGGACCTGCACCGCGTCGGGCAATTGCTCGCCGGGCGGCCTGTCCGCACGTTCGCTGAAGTCACCGGCATTCACCCTCAACGAAAGGCGGAATCGGTCTAATGCCCGCAACACAAACCACCATCGACGTTATGAGCATCGGGGCCATTGCCATTTGGTTTCGGCGTCCGGTCGCTCGCATCTATCACGTCGCCAACGCCAAGAGTATCGAGCCGACGGCATGGGTCAGCGGCGTGCCTCACTACAACGCCAAGCAGATCGACGCCATCGAAAAGGCCGTGAACAAACACAAGCCGGATTCGCCGCGTATCGAGCGTGGCCCGGTATCGCCGTCATGGACCCGCGTGGAACTGTCACCGCAAACCCAAACGGAAGGAACTGCCCATGTTTGATTTCCTGAAAACCATCCGCGACCGCAGCGACGCCAAGCGAGCGGCCGTTAAGTCCGACGCCGAGCGTTACATCGAAATGATTCACCGGGGCGTGAATGGCCCGGCGCTGACGCGATCGGAACGCGACGAACTGGCCGACATTGCCGAACGGTTGAACTACACGCCCGCCCAGGTCGAGCAGGACGCGCAGACGGTCGTGGACTATCAACGGGCGAAAGAATTGGGTGACACGTTCGACGCTCGCCGACTTGCCCATAAACAGGCCAACGCCGATCACGCCGCGTTCATCGCCGATGAGGAAATCCGCGTCCGCGAGCGCGATGCCCGCCTGAAAGCCATCAACCTGAAAATCAGCGAAGCCGCCCGCGATATGCAGGCCGCTGGCACGGCGAAGGAAAAAACCGACGCGCTCGCCCGGCATCACTGGAAACTCTTGAATCTGCCCAATCCGACGCCGGCATCAGCGGCCCCGGCGTTGCACGATGAGCCGGCCGCTCGCACTGTCATTTACCAAGGATAAGCACCATGCACCCGCCCCATATCATGGGACTCGCCCGCCAGTATCAGGCCATCGACGCCAAACACGCCGCCCTTGCGGAACGAAAGGCCGGCAGCAAAAAGACCGCCGGCGTGCCGGCGGTGGCGAAAGCAACGCCGACCGCCCCGGCACCGAAGACCGTTCAAGTCGCGCCGCCGAAAGACGACTCGCCCGAAGCAAGGGCCGATTACGTGGCCCGTCACGAATGGGCCAACATGAACGCCGCTGATCGCGAGCCGTGGATTGACGAACGGGCATACGTCGGCTGGCGAAAGTATGACCTTCGAAAGCGGGTAAAACACACCGATAACCGTTGATTTTTTCCGTTCGTTGAATCCGCCTAGCCGTGAGTGGCGGCAGTAACCACGGCCTCTTCTTCGCGTCCGCTGTCGTCGGGCTAACGCCTGGCGGCAGTTTTTTTAGAAAGGTTTGACCAATGCCCTTAGTTACAGAACGGCCTCCAGGATCGCTCGATGAGAGCAAACGACCAGCCGGCATGTCTTACCGTTCAACTCGAACCGTCGACATCACGCCGGTGACTGGTGACACGATGCCCTTGTCATACGCCGCCGCTTTGTCGGCGCTAACCGACTACGGCATCGACTACGGCCAACCGTTTGACGCGGACTCGCCTGATGCGGTCGTTGTCAGCATTAGCCGCAGTTACAGTCCGGCCGCTGGCATGTGGACGTTCACCGCCGGGTATGGTGACAGCGACGATGGCGAAAACTTCTTGGCCAAGCCGCCGTTGATGCGATACCAGGCGTACCGATACCCGCGAGTCTATGACCATGACGTGAACAATGTTCCATTCCAGAATTCGGCCGGCACACCTTTTTCCGAGCCGATGGAACGCGAAATGCACGGCGTGATTGTGACCGTGCGACGCCCGGCGGCAGACTACGACTTTGTGGCACTGCTGCCGTACTTCGGAAAGCTCAACGCGACCGACCTCCTTTTACCCGACGGCAACTACGTACCCGCCCGCTGCGCCAAATTTGAGCCGGTAGAAATGGCGTTTAAAGACACCAGTCAGCAAAACCGATGGCTCGATTTCAAATTTGATTGCCGCGTCTCGCCGTGGGAATGGCGTAAAAATGTGATTGATCGTGGGGCGGAAGGCTGGGGCATCGACCCGGCCGACGTGGAAAAGAGGATCAAGGGTGTATTCACCACCGACAATCCCGCTGCCGGTCCCGCTGGCGAAGTGTTGCTCCGTGGTGACGGCAAACCGATCAACACTGCCTTTAGTCGGGTCGTTGAACCGACATACTCGACAACCTACAGCATCGCCTATCCGCCCGGTGCGAATCCGACAGATAGCGTTGTCAGCCCTCACATCAGCGCCGGCGGGCTGTCGACCTACGATGGAACCGGGACGACCGGGCTAGTGGTGCTATCGTTTCAGCTCTACGAAACCGCTGAGTTAAACGACCTGATGACGTAGGAAGCACTTACGCGAGCCGTGTTAAAAGCTTAGTGATGATGATGGCAACATGCCCGAGCAACAAACCAGCCAAGATTGAGCAGCAATTCCCGAAAATGTAGGCTGCGAATATCTTGTAAGTTTTGCTGCTGGTGAACTGCCAATGGTCGTCTGGCAACGCAGTATTATCCTCTGATGCTGCGGTCGGCTGTTTAATCCATCCAAAAAAGGCTTTCAAGATCACCACGGCCGTAAGCACGCCGAAATGAGCTGGCACCATGACCGCATAGATAAATATGGCTCGTTCGACGCAACCAATAATCCCACCCACTTCAAGTTCCAAAAGGTTGCGAATGGAATTACGGGCATTGTCGACGTCGACTGGACGCTCTTCTCTCCCCTGCTTCCGCATACGGCACAACAACAGCCAATGCAGCCTCCCGACCGTTGGGGCTGCGACAAACACGGAAACGGCGTTGACAATGAAGAATGCAAGAATTGCCCAGATATCGATGCCAACGCTACGCAGAAAATCCATCTTCGTACCCTCAGGTGCCCTTAATAATTGATGCCAGTTGGCGACTCAGTTCGTCGGCGGTGCGATCATGGTTTCTTCGTTCTCAATCTTGACGACCAGGCCGTCTTTGAAGGTGGCCCGGGCACGCAGCTTTTCAGTGCGATTGTAGACCGTTCGCGAGTAGGTTCCGAAATCGCCCATTAAGACACTCGTGTCGCCTTCCTCGACTTCCTTGGCGGTCCACGTCCAGACTTGATCGAGCTTCCCCTGCCCGTCGCGATAGCATTTAAAGCCGCGCATGGCAGCGTAAGCCTCTGCGAAGCTCATGCCCATCATCAATTTCCCCTTAAGGATGCTATCGAGCTTCTCTTTGTCGCTGGTGATATGGAGGGCGATCCAATCAAAGTCTGTGACGCCGATTTCAAGGCCGCCCGGACCTTCCACTTTCTTGTCGGGCATCTTTTCCGTGCGTGCCGAGGCACCAAGGATTTGCTTGGTTCCACCAGGCGTGATTTTCTCCCAGTGTCCGACCGGACGAATGTAGTAACGGATGCCCTGAATCTTGAACAAAACGCGGTCCCCGTCTTTTTTGGGTGCGACCTGCGAATCGGAAACGATCTTTTCGACGACGAGCTGCGCGGCCTCACGGGTAAAACTCGGCTTGGCCAAGATGAGTTTTTGAACCCGACCACGGTCCACCATCAACACCGTTCGCGCGAAACCGGAAACGCCTTCCCCGAAGTAGTTGAAACCCTCGAAATCAATCCCGGTTTTCGTCATGTCGCGACGGGTTTGCTGCACCATCGGAACGTCAGCGCCGAACGAGAACAGCTTGCTACAGACTTCCTCGGGCAGCGCGTCGAGCTTATTGCCGATGACGCCGAGCTTGTAATTCAGGCCCCGAGGGACGGCCGGGGGAAGCTCTTGTTTGTCGATCGTCAAACGCGGCTTCTCCACCGGCCCCTGCGGCTTTTGTGCCTGGCCGAACGACAAGCCAACATGCGAAACGAGTACAAGCGCAATGGCGCAGCGGAGAGTGGATCGGGTGATTAGCACTTAACAATTGCCCCTTGTGGAAATGCGGCCGCATCTTGGCGATCGGTGGCCGTGCGGTCAAGTGTTTTGTAGTTTGACAACCACTCCGACCTGAACAGGTCATCGGGCCACATTTCATGTCGTTGGCGACAAGTGTCCATCGTATCTCAAAACAATGCTTGGCCTCAGGCAAAACGCGTCTAAACTCCGGGGATGCGCCGAGCCTTACCCCTGCTGTCGATTTTGTTGCTTGCCCCTGCCGCCCAGGCATGGAACGTCACCGGGCACGAAATCGTCGCTGCGATCGCCTACGACGACTTGAAGGCGAACCACCCGAAGACGCTGGCCAAGATCATCGCCATCCTGAAGGCACACCCGTTGCCCGAAATGATCGGCAACCAGGTAAAGCGTCTGGACGCACCGGCCGACCAGCAGGACAAGGCGCTGTTCATGACGGCCGCCCGCTTCCCCGACGACGTGCGGATGAAAGCCGGCATCAAAGGCTACAGCCACCCGACGTGGCACTACGTCGACTTCCCGTTGAGCCGCAAAGGCGATTCGACCACCGGCCCGCAGCCCGACCAGCCGAACGCCCTTTCGGCGCTCGCCGGTCAGTTGACAGTCCTCACCGGCGACAACCCCGACAAAGACAAAGCCGTCGCGGTCTGCTGGGTCGCCCACCTCGTCGGCGATCTTCACCAGCCGTTGCACGCCGTCAGTATGTACGCCAAAGACCTGCCGAAAGCCGGGGACCGGGGCGGTAACGATACCTACGTCCGCTTCGGCACAAAGAAGACGATTCGGCTTCATTCGTTGTGGGACGGCCTGCTAGGCACCGACTACGAATTCAAACCGGCGTCCGCCATCGCCACCGAACTGGAGCACCGCCCGGACTTCGCACCGGACAAGATTCCCGAGGCGAGCGAACTGGACGCGAAGGTGTGGGCCAAGGCGTCTTTCGATATCGCCCGCAAGGTCGCTTATCTCGACGCCACACTCCCTGCCGCCAGGGAAGACGCCGGGACCGTCCTGCCCGATACCTACGGCAAAGACGCCAAGTCAGTCGCCGAACGGCAGGTCGTGCTCGCCGGCCGGCGATTGTCTGCAGTGCTGGTGAAAGGGATCGGCGATTAAGCCGGGCACCCCGCCATCAACTTCTGAATTCGCTTTTCAGTCTCCGCACTGTTCACCACGACGATTGCGTGAATGACGCCAGGTACGAGAAAGAACAGGCAGAGAATCAGATTCAGGATCGCCGCGCCGAGGCCGCGAAACATTAGGACAGCAAGCGGCGGGAAGAAAATCGCGAGGAACAGTTTCATTGACCTACCCTTTCGAAGTGACCGACGCGCAGGGTATGCCGCCGGCCAGCGACGGCAAGGGCAAAGCGGTACCAACGACCGGGTTTGAAAAAAGGTATATACCGACTCGACACAGAGCCAGTACCGCGAAAACCCCGAAAATCCAACGACGGTATGAAAGAGGTTGCAAGGTTGCGAATGATTCGATATCGTCTGTTTTTACGGGCGAAAAACGACTCTCGCCGCGATTCAATCGGCCTTTCCTAAAGGGCAGGTTACAGGTTCGATCCCTGTCGCGGGCAGTCTGTCACCGATTCGTTTCGCAGCCGTTAGCGGCTTCGCTTGCGAAGCTTTGTTCGCAAACCCTGATAAGGCTTCGCGAGCGAAGCCGCTAACGACAATTTCATTCCCGGCCAGTATTTACGGCGTCGGATGTTGCGCCTTCCACTCGGGATATTCCTTCGCGACAAAATTCGCCGGCCAGTAGCTCAGCCAGCGGTAGCCGTTGCGGCGTTCGTGGCCGATGTCGCTGAGCTTGTAGTAGATCTTGCTGTCGCGGTCGGAAAAGATCGGCTTGTTCGTGCCGATTTCATAGAACCGGGCCCACATCGGCGGGGCTGAGGGGTCTTCGATCACGAAGCGGTCTTTTTCATATTCGCCGCCGGGCGTTTTGCGGTCTTCCGTGCGAATTCCCGGGATTTTGACGGCATCAAACCAGACGGCGGCGGCGTCGACGGCGCGAATCACCTCCGGCGACGGGTTTTTGATCGCCATCAGCAAATGCACGATGCCGATCGACTCATTCCCGCTGATGCTGACCGGCTCGAACGCCCGGCCTTCACGCGGGCGGTAGTCGATCTCGTCGTGCTGAGCGCACCACGCCGTCAGTTTGCCGTCGACTTTGATCTGGCATTTCAGAATACAGTCGACGCCGCCATCGAACGCCTTTTGCAGCGAGGCTTTGCGTGTGGCGTCGATGAATTTGAAGTCGGCGCTTTCGAGGGTTTCTTTGACGAAAAACAGCAGCCGCGCCATCGAGCCGTCGTTGAAGGTGATATAGCGATGGTAGCTCTTGTCCGGCGGATAAGACTGCGGCCAGCCGCCGGTCGGGTATTGGCTGATGAGGACTAAATCCAGGCCTTTATTGATGCTAGGCAGCAGCGAATCGTCCTTCGTGGCGGTATGAATTTTCGCCAGCAGGCGGAGTTCATCGAAGGTGGCGTTGTTATCGAAGGTGCCTTCGATCTTCGCCGGGTCTTTGTTGATGGGCTTGGTGGTGTCGACGTTCTTCGGCCAGCCGCCGAGTTTCGCCTGGTTGCCGATCACAACTTTCGCAATGGCCTTGGCTTCGGGACTGCCATACCACTCCGGCGGCATCTCCATGTACTGCCGGGGCCCGCCTTTACTGCCGGCCGCACGCGTGGCGGCGGAGGGCTTCATCGGCGGAACGGTCTGCGCAAGGACAGGCCCGGCCAAGGCTAAGGCGGCGGCGAGTACGACGATCGGTTTCGAACACGGTTTGCGGAATGCGGGCATGGCGGGTCAGTCCTCCGCCATGACTTACGGGCCGTGTTTGCGGTCGTTGATAACGTTTTTGCGACAAGAACTTACGAAAAAGCGGCGGCGTCAGCGGTACCAGAACATCGCCGAGCCCAAGCCGACGACGCCGCAGATCACGCCCGCGATCGCCTGCCCGCGGCCGCTTTCTTCCTTGCCCCGGGTCAGGGTAATCGTCCCGAAGATCACCGCCAGCAACGGCACGACGACCGTGCACCCGAACGGGATGCCGATGATCCCCAGCACCAGGCTCGCCGTGGCGAACCCGCCAGACCCGCCGGCCGCATCGGGCGAGGTGCCTTCCATCGTGAACGGCATGCCGCAATGCTTGCAATTGTTGGCCGTAATAGGGCTTACACGCCGACAATTCGGCTTCGCGCAGACGATCTGCTGCACGCCGTCTTCGTCCCGAATGATCTGCGGCGCCCGTTCCCCGGCGGCGGCGTAGGCGTGCACGGGGTGCGGGTCTTGCTTGATCACCTGCTTCGTGATCGGGTCAATCAGGCGGTTGTATCGATCGAGAATCGGGATGACGATGCTGTTGCCGCACGTCGGGCACTGGCCCTCATGGCCGGCCATGACTTCGGTGGCTTCGAGGCGGCTGGAGCAATACGCGCAGTTGAACCCGTACCGCTTGCCGTATTGCGTGGCCGGCGGACGCTTTACGGGCGACGGCGGTTGCGGCACCGGCGGCGTTGGCTGCTTCGCCGGGGCGGATTTCGGTGGCGCGATCTCGATCTCCCCCGCCGCCTCTTCGCCGGCGGAAGTCACGGCCACGGCTTCAGTTACGGCGTCGGGCACTTTCACCGCCGCCAGGCAGTTCGGGCAACGCATCTGCTGGCCGCCCTGGTTGTCCTGGGCCGACAGCGACGTGCGGCAGAGTTTGCACTGAAAGTAGATCATCGCCCCGCCGCCCCGCCGTGCCCGGCGAGCGTCCGCAGGATCGCCGCCCGACGCTCCGTAAACTCCGCATCACTCAAAGCTTGTGTCGATCCGACGGTGTCTATCGGTTGATCCAGCGGCACCCAGCTGCGGCAGCCGGCGTAGGCGGGGGTGTTCGCGATCGTGTGCGATGTCGCCAGCCGGTGCGCCCGCACGATCAGCAGGTACAACGGATTGTGCGGCTTGTAGTTAAAACGCATGTCGATCAGCGGCGGCAGGTAAATGTGCGACGCACTCAATGCGTCCATCGCCGCCCGATTCGGAACCCTCACGACATCAACGACTTCCGCCCAACTTTCGATCGTGAGTTCGTCCGGCTCCGTCTCCCGGGCGACGGCGTCGCCACGGTCGGCGGGTTTGATCCAGTCGACGTTCTGGTGCAGCCAGGTGGGAAACAGCAGGAAACGGTCGTGCTCGACGTGAAAGACGCCCTCGGTCTCATGGATGCCGCCCTTGCGGAGCAGCACCATCTGCCTACCACTGGCCAACGCACGAGTTACGGCGTGCCATTCCTTCAGTGCGACGTCGAGCGGTTCAGCCATCCGCCGTAGTTTAACGCCGGCTTATGTTTGTGGCACGGGAAGAGAAATTAGCCACGGATGAACACAGATGAACACGGATAAAAAACCAAATCAATTCTGATCCGTGTTCATCTGCGTTCATCCGTGGCGACTATTCTTCTCTCGGATGCAGCAGCGTGTAAACCGCTTCCAGCACTTCGGTTAGGCCTTGCCGCGTCGCGCCGCTCATGGCGTGGACGGTTTTATTCGGCAGGGCCGCGCGGAGTTTGTCGAGGGCCTCGGAGTCGGGCGAGAGGTCAACCTTATTGGCGACAATGACTTCCTGCTTGGCGCCGAGTTCGGGGGAGAAGGCTTCGAGTTCGTTGCGGATGGTGCGGTAATTCGTGGCCGGGTCGGAGAAATCGGCCGGGTAGAGGTCCAGGAGGTGGACGATCACCTTCGTGCGTTCGATGTGCTTGAGGAACGCATGTCCAAGGCCGGCCCCACTTTCGGCGCCTTCGATGAGGCCGGGAATGTCCGCCATCACCAGCCGGCGTTCGCCGACGAGTTCGACGATGCCCAGTTGCGGCTCAAGGGTAGTGAACGGGTAGTCCGCGATCTTCGGCCGGGCGTGACTGCAGGCACCGAGCAGCGTGCTTTTGCCCGCGTTCGGCATGCCGACTAAACCCACATCGGCAATGAGTTTAAGCTCGAGCTTGAGTTCGCGTTCCTGCCCTTCCGTGCCGGCCTCAGCGTAGCGCGGGGCCTGGTTGGAGGGCGTGCGGAAGTGGAAATTACCCCGCCCGCCCCGGCCGCCCCGGCAGATGCGGACGCGCCGGCCGTGCTCGCTCATGTCGGCCAAGGTCAGGCCAGTACTTAGGTCATGGATGAGCGTGCCGAGCGGGACGGGGATGAGCATGTCATCGCCCTTTTTCCCGTACATTTTTTTGCCCATCCCGTGCTCGCCGCGCGGGGCCGTCCAATGGTGCTTACCGGCGAAGTCGAGGAGGGTATTTTTGTTCTCGTCGGCAACGAAGTAGATGCTGCCGCCGTTGCCCCCGTCACCGCCATCGGGGCCGCCTTTGGGGACGTATTTTTCGCGTCGAAAGGAGACGCACCCGTTCCCGCCGTCGCCGGCTTTAACGTGAATGATGGCTTCGTCGATGAACATGGGGGAAACGAAAGTTGATCGGTTGATGAGTTGACCGGTTGAACCGTAGCCTGCTGAAGTCCGAACCGACGTTCGGCACACAGGGCCACACGGATCAACGCATCAACAGATCAACCGATCAACTTACGGTAAATCGAGTTTTCAGCGAAACTTAAGCCGTCGCAACGGCCGGTTCGCGGACGTGGACCTTGCGGCCCTGGAATTCGACGGTGCCGTCGACGAGGGCGAAGATCGTGTCGTCTTTGCCGAGGCCGACGTTGAAGCCCGGCTTGAACGCCGTGCCACGCTGGCGGAGGATGATGCCGCCGGCCGGGACGAACGCGCCGCCGTAGACTTTGACGCCGAGGTATTGCGGGTTGCTATCGCGGCCGTTCTTGGAGCTGCCGCCGCCCTTTTTATGTGCCATGACAAATTGCCTTTCAATGCCGGCCCGGGTGCGGCCGAAGTCGAGCCGAGTAATGTAGCGGCCAAGGGTTAGGCCGTCAAGACAACCCGAAACTGCACGTCGCTCAACAACAGTCCACCGTCGCCGGGCCGTAGATAACATCGAAGCTAGGACGATTCAAGTGCAATCGATATAGACACTTATCGACCACAAATGATCATGATTGCGGCGATAGGGCAAAGAACGAAAAGACCGACACCGAGCAGGAACCCCGGAAAAAAACCTCTCCAGTTCGCCTTCCAATTGGCGATGGCGGCAATGCCGAGGCAGCAAACACCATAAATGATGATGGTCATTGGATCTGCGTTTTCACTGCTAACAACCATCATCACGAGTACCGCCGTTGCCGCGAAAGCAGTCAGGACGCCCGCGACCGCAAAACCCAACACCGACGTGTAGTACTGCTGTCTGTTCGACTCTTTTCCACGCGATTTGTAATCCAACGGCACCGGCTTATCTCGCGCAAGTACCTGATTTTTCTCGACTTGACTTTTATTTGAGTCACTAGAGCCTGTCTCTATCATAGCCCGCCCCCGCCCAACACAGGCAATGAAACGCCGTTGCCCCGCCCGGCAACTTCCTCCAGCACCTTCA
Source organism: Tepidisphaeraceae bacterium (assembly GCA_049840775.1). GTDB lineage: Bacteria > Planctomycetota > Phycisphaerae > Tepidisphaerales > Tepidisphaeraceae > RYN-431. The sequence goes on along the minus strand of JASGJJ010000005.1, from coordinate 308,334 downwards.
CCTTGTCATCCCGGTAGAACAAATTGTACGGGTCGAACGGGATGATTCGGCCATCGGGGTGGGCGATGTGGACGCAGGTTTTCTTTACGCTGCGGACGTCTAAGTCGTGGCCGTCCATGAACTTCATGATGATCACGCGGAAGATGTTGTTGTAGCTCATGCCGCCCGGCACGCAGACCTGGGGCAGACAGCAGAGGAGCTGGGCGAGGTTCTTCTCGCTGCTTTCCGGGCTGGCGGCCGTGCTGAAGAGTTTGAACAGCTCGCCCCGCATGATGTCGCTTTTCTCATAGACGATGGTGCTGCCCTCGCCGTGGAGGAGCACCTTTGGGTCGATAAGTCCGGTCAGTGGAATGACTTGGCCATCGACTTTGAGGGCGTACGCCATCGCCAGGCAGTCGGGATGGCATGGGACGGGGATGACGTCGTTCGGCTGGAAGACGTTCGTTTGGGTCAGAATGTTCTGCCTGACCTCAGCGAGGGTTAGCCGGTCTTTGGCCGGGTCGAAGTGCTCCAGTCGACCCGCCACCTGGACCGGCTGAAACGTCACGCCACGGACGCAGCCCTGCGTCAGGGCGAAGTCGATGATGCTACCGACCTCATCGTCATTGACGCCCTTCTTCAGCGTCACCACCAGCGTGGTGCTGACGTTGTGCTTGTTGAGTTGTTCGAGGGCCTTGAGGCGGACATGGCGTAAGTCTTCGCCGCGCAGGTCTTTAAGGGCCTCGGGTTTGAGCGAATCCCATTGCAGGTAGACTTCGAACCCCGGCTGATAGCCGGCGAGGCGCTCGGCGAAGCCGGGCTCGCTGGCGATTTTCACGCCGTTGGTGTTGAGCATTAAATGCTTGATCGGCCGAGACTTGGCCTCGTCGAGGATCTGCCAGAACTGCGGATGAATCGTCGGCTCGCCGCCGCTGATTTGCACGACGTCGGGCTCACCTTCATTTTCGACGATGCGGTCGAGCATGAACCTGATCTGGTCCATGCTGCGGTGCTGGCCGGCCCGGTGGGTGCCGCTTTCGCTGTAGCAGACGGGGCAATTCAGGTTGCAGGCGTCGGTGATTTCCAGCAGCGTCAGGCAGGAGTGCTGCTCGTGGTCCGGGCAGAGGCCGCAATCGTAGGGGCAGCCGTAGTTTATGGGCGTGTTGAATTTCAGCGGCATCTGCCCGGGCTTGAGCGTCTGCCGGCAGAGCCGCCAGTAGTCGGCATCGGTGCTGACGAGCACCTTCTGGAACCCATGGCCAGGGCAGCGCTTATGCAAATAAACGCGGCCGTCCTGCTCGACCACTTTCGCTTCAATCCGCTTCAAACAGACATTGCAAAGGGCGATGGTGAGATCGTGAAAGATGTAAGGTCGGTCAGGCATATGAGTTAGTGGAAGTTCATGTTGGAAAGCATGATCGCGCAGCCGATGAAGAAAAGGGTGAAGCCGATCGGCAAGGCGCAGAGCATGCCAATGCCGAACGGTTTCGCCTGCCGTGAAGCATTCATAACAAACGCGCCGGCCACGATTTCCGCCAGTGCCACGGCGAAAAATGAGATCGGCCCGGCCCCGATCTGCCCCATCATGGCAAAGCCGGCCAGCAACCCGACATTTCCCGCGATCACCCCGCCGACGAACTTCAGGAACGGGTAGCGAATCCGCTCGAACGGGTCGGGCGGCTGGTATTCGATGATCGGCGGCGGTTGTTCAGTCATGGGCGGGTGCTCGGGGAAGTGGTTGTCGTTGCTTGAGTTGTAGGCCGATGATACTCCGCTTCGCGGATTGCCTGGATCTGTTCCGGCGTAATGCCGAGCTTTGCGGGGTCGTGTGCGGTGTGATAGTCGGTGACGATGCCGGCGGCGTCGACGTCGAGGGCGATGTAGTCGGTCTCGCTCATCGTCCAGGCCGCAAAACAGAGTGGCCAAACGAGATAGCCGCTGCGGCGGGTGTAGCGCATGACATAACGGCGGCCGTCGTTGATGACGAAGACGCCCCGGCGGACATCTGCTGGCGTCAAATCAAAGATGAAGCCGCCCCATCCTTCAGCCTGCTTGCCGGCGATTCGTTCGGCCATAAATGCAAGCGCGGCCTCGATATGCGTCACGCCGAGCTGAATCGGGCTGTCCGCCTTCTTGCCGATCGCATAGCTCGGCTTGAGTTTGCCGTTCATCATGTACTGCTGCGTCGCCGGGATCGGGATGCAGCCGACGAGGAGGTAGACGCCGACCAGCAGCACCAGCCACGGTGCGGCGAGGCGGGTCAGGCGTGGGCGTCGGCCGTAAGTAATGACGGGTTTGCGGGTTGCGCCTTGCTCGCTCGCATCATCTGCCATACCGCCACCCCCGCGACTACGATTGACGCCCATTGGATCGCACTGAGCCCAGCATACCCTTTTGAGCTGGGTTTGATGAATTCGACGGCGAAGCGGAACAGGAGATAGCCGGCGATGAAGAGCCGGAATGCCTGGCCGGCGGTGTCGCGACGCCACCCGACGCCGGCGATCGTAAACCCAGTGGCCATCATCATTAACCAGGCCATTTCGTAGAGCTGCGTCGGGTGCCGGGCGATGCCGTCGCCGAAATCCACGCCCCACGGCAATGTGGTTTGGACGCCATGCGTGTGGTCGGCCAAGCCGGTCAGGAAACAGCCGATGCGGCCGATGGCGATGGCCAGGCAGAGCGGGATCACGTAGCCGTCGCCGGTTCGCTGGCGAATTCCGAGGATTTTCTTGGCGATTTCCACGCCGCCCCACCCGCCGATGATGCCCCCGACGATGGTTTTTCCGCCCAGCCAGACGACCAGATCATCGCGCCTAACCCAATATTCGGCAAAGCTTTCCGCCCACGCCAGCAGCTTGCTCCCGAAGAACGCGCCGAAGACGCACCCCACCAGCAGCCACAACTGTTGCTCGGCCGAAATTGATTCTTTCGGGCGTTTTCGGCGGAGCAGCAGGTAGGTTTGGAACCCCAGCGAATACGCCAGCATTTCGAACAGCACGTGCGCGTGCAGCGGGAATCCGAAGGGATGAAACACGACGGGGAAGGTCATCCGACACTCGGCGAAATCATGACGGTCGGCCCCGTTTTTCCCTTGAACCGGCCCCGCCGGCCGTCACACTGATGTGCAATCCTGCCGCCCTTCCGGGCGGCGCGAAATCCGTGGCGCTCGCCGCCAACGCCGTTCCACTTTCCCGGCGATTTTCGCCGGCGAATTCGCGGCACCGACTCCGACTAACTCGGCCGGAGTCGGTGACATTCGCCCGGCTCAGTTGCGGCGGCGACGCAGCGCGAACAGGCCCATCCCGATGAGGGCGAGCGACGACGGTTCCGGGACGGCGGCGGTCAGGCCGAAGGCGGTCATCGCGGCGACTTGCTCGCTCGTGATCGCCACGTCACCGGCGGCGGCGGTCAGGCCGAAGTTGCTTTGCAGGGCGAGGAAGTCGTTGAAATTCGTCGTGCCGTCGAAGTTGAAATCGCCCTGCTTGAAGTTCGCAGCCGCCAGGCCGAAGTTCGCCTGGAGGACGAGGAAGTCGCTGAAATCGACATCGCCGTCCAGATCGGCATCGCCGGCCAGGGGCTGGCGGATCGAGCCGGTGATGAAGTACGACCCCATGTCGAAGAAATCGCGCTGCGTGTAGGTGGCGTCGCTCGCCCCGCCGTGGCTGAGCACGGCCACGCTGTACAGGCCGGCCGAGAGCGAAAGGCTGAGCGATTCGCTGAGGCTGGTGGTGTCGAGCGTCTGCAGGATGGTTCCGGCCTGGTTGTAGAGCACGAGGGTGGCGTCGAGCATGGCGCCGGCGTCGGGCGTGCTGGTGCCGAAGGTGGCGACGCCGCTGTTGATCGTCAGCGTGGTCGTGCCGCCGAGGGTGACGAACGACCAGTGGTCCTGCGTGTAATTCGCCGAACCCAGCGGCTGCGGGTTGGACGCGCGCTCGCCGGGGCGATAACGCCCTTGGCGGTGGTGTAGTTAACGGTGTTGCCGGTCATCGGCAGGTGCGTGGCCGTGCCGACGGTGTGGCCGACGCCGTCATTGCGGAAGCCGCCCATGCCGGTCTGCGCCGATGACGTAAGCGTCATTCTGGACGACCGGGCCGCTGGTGCCGGCGACCGTCCCCTTCGACCACAGGCCGGCGCGGGAGGAGTAGTAGGAGACGCCCATGATCGGCGACAGGGCACCGGTGCCGTCGGAATATTCGGTGACTTTCGTCGTGCCGCTGTAATCGCTCTGGTGGTTCAGCCCCAGGCCGTGACCGTTTTCATGGGCGGTGGCTTCGGCGACGAACTGCAGCTGCGTGGGCGCTTGCGCGGCGAAGACCCAGTTGGTGTGATAGCCGGTGTTGGCGTACGAACCGGCGGTGACGCCGACGAAGCTGACGCCGCCGCCGCCCGTCCACCCGCCCGAGCCGCCGATGACGGTGTGCATCATCTTGGCGGTGGAGTCGTAGTACGACTGGCGGGCCGCATCACTGCCGGCCGCCCCCGCGGCGACGGCCGGGTCGACGGTCGTCACGTTGATGTTGTACATCGCGTATTTCTGCGCGACGCGTGACCAGATGTTGTGAATGTTCGTCAGTTCGGTCGAGCTGAACGTGGTGGCGTCAGAATCAACCGTGTACGCCGGCGTGGTGCCCGGCGTGCCGGTGTACCAGTTCCCGGTGTAGGCAAAGCCGCCGAAGTCGAGGTAAAGCGTGTACGCCGCCCCCGGCAGGCTGCTGTACGCCGGCACGGACAGGCCGTAAGCGACGTCCGCCGCCCCCATCGCCGGGCTGGTGCCGGCATTGATGGGCAAGGGCAAATCGTCGGCGCGCGCCTGCTGAACGACCGGAACCAACACAGCTGCCACGAGCCCCGCCCGAAACGTCACCGATGCCATCATGTTGTGATTTCCCGCTTCCCGCGCCTTGCGTCCACTGCCTCACGCCGAGACATACGAACACTTTCCTACCATCCCCGCCGGCCGGGAGTCAATGAGAATTCAGGAGCGGGCCTGTTTTATGGTGCTTCGTCAATCGTCACTTCTTTGAAAATCACCTCAAACACGTGGCCGACGGTTTGGCTCCGCCGGACTCCTCATTCCCGTCCGGCACAGCCGGACCTACACGGCTAACGAAACTCGTTGAAGAACTCATCGTCAACTTCAAAAGTTTGGACAGGTGTAAGCCCAAGCTTTAGCTCTTCAAGAAGATCGACGAGGCTTTCTCCGTCGACCAATTCGATTGGCTGTTTGCCTGGGCTGCTTGCCTCTTTTTCAGCCTCACGAGTAAACGCAGATGTTGTGATGATGATGCCCTTGTCGGTGCTTCCGTCTAGTGAGCCGCGAAAATTTCGAATCTCGGCAGAACCAACAGCAGACTTCCAACGCTTACACTGAAATTCCACGCTAAAGCTGACGAAGGCATTCAGCTTTAAAATGCCGCGCCCATCAATTCCACCGTCGTGCGACTTACCAGTGACTTCCACTTCTTCGAATCCAGATTCTCGGAGAATCCGTTGGCAAAAGCGTTCAAATCCATCGGGCGGCAAATCGAGTAAGAGGCGTAGCGTTTGTCCCCGATACGTCCCAACGTCTGCCGGGGCATCTTCTTCAACATCGCGAACGATTTGCATCTCCGGCGTCGGCGTCGGATCGTCCGCCGCTGTTGCTCTAACCGACCGAACAATTTGTTCTGCTGCGTCAGCTGTGACCTCAATTGATCGCCCTTTTTCAGTGAGCGACCACACGCCACGTTTTGACGAATCCAACCAACCTGCTCTCACCAGATAAAAGCGAGCCCAATCGACTCTGTTGCTAAAGCGCGTCTCGCCGGACTTATTCGTGATTGCGAGAAATGCTTCGTCGAGTTCAACGTGATCCATAATCCACGTCTTCACCTCTGACGGTCGTGCAGACCCACCCAACGCGCGAAGCGCGGCGATGATCGGCGAGATAAAATCGACGAAACTTTTATCCGAATCTTTACGACGTTTACTCATCCGTCACGCACCCCTCGCTGGCGCTTTTCACGTTCTTGATGTACTTGTACAGCGTGCCGCGGCTGGCTTTGTAGGGGGGCTTTTTCCAGAGCTTGCGGCGGTCGGCGAGGTCGGCGTCGCTCACCAGGACGTCGATGGTGTTTTTCTCGGCGTCGATGCGGACGGTGTCGCCGTTCTTCACGAGGGCGATGTTGCCGCCTTCGATGGCTTCGGGGGTGACGTGGCCGATGATGAAGCCGTGGCTGCCGCCGCTGAAGCGGCCGTCGGTGATCAGGGCGACGTCATTCAACAAACCGATGCCGGCCAGGGCTGATGTCGGCGTGAGCATTTCCGGCATGCCGGGGCCGCCCTTGGGGCCTTCGTAGCGGATGATGACGACGTCGCCCTTGACGATGCCTTGGTGTTCGAGCGAGGCGATCATGTCTTCTTCGCAGTCGAAGACCTTGGCCGGGCCTTCGAAGTGGGTGCCCTCTTTGCCGGTGATCTTGGCGACGGCGCCTTCGCTGGCGAGGTTGCCCTTGAGGATGCGGATGTGGCCGTCTTTTTTGATCGGGTTGTCGAGGCTGTGAACGATCGGCTGGCCGGGCGACAGGCTCGGGACGCCGCGGACGTTCTCGGCGAGGGTGTGGCCGGTGACGGTCATCTGGCTGCCGTCGATGATGTTGTTTTCGATGAGGAACTTGATGACCGCCGGCACGCCGCCGACGGCATGCAGGTCTTCCATCACGTACTTGCCGCTGGGGCGGAAGTCGCTGAGCATTGGCGTGACGCGGTTCACTTCCGCCCAGTCTTCGATAGTTAAATCGATGCCGAATGCGCGAGCCATGGCGATGCTGTGCAGCACGGCGTTGGTGCTGCCGCCGAGGACGACGCAGAGTTTCATCGCGTTGTAAAAGCTCTGCTTGGTGACGATGTCGCGTGGCTTGAGGTCGAGCTCCAGCAGCTTTTTCACGGCGACGCCGGCGCGGACGCATTCGTCGATTTTCTGCTGACTGTCGGCGGGGATGGAGCTGTCGTACGGCAGGGAGAGGCCGAGGCATTCGATGAAGCTGGCCATGGTGTTGGCGGTGTACATGCCGCCGCACGCGCCCTGGCCGGGGCAGGCTTTGCCGAGGATGTTTTTGCGTTCGTCTTCGTTGATTTTTCCGGCGAGTTTTTCGCCGTAGACCTGGAAGGCTGAGACGACGTCGAGCTTGCGTTCTTCGCCGCGGACGGTGGCGCAGCCGGCGCGGATGCTGCCGCCGTAGACCATGATCGCCGGGCGGTTGAGCCGGCCCATGGCGATGACGGTGCCGGGCATGTTCTTGTCGCAGCCGGGGAGTGCGACGAGGGCGTCGTACCACTGCGCGCCCATGATGGTTTCGATGGAATCGGCGATGAGGTCGCGGCTTTGGAGGCTGTAGCTCATGCCGTCGGTCCCCATGCTGATGCCGTCGGACACGCCGACGGTATTAAACCGCATGCCGACCATGCCGACGGACTCGGAACCCTTTTTGACGTGATCGCCGAGGGTAGCCAGGTGCATGTTGCAGGGGTTGCCCTCGTACCAGACGCTGCCGATGCCGATCTGCGGCTTGTTGAGGTCTTCCCACGTCAGGCCGGTGGCAATGAGCATGGCCTGGCTAGCGCCCTGGCTGGCGGGCTGGGTGATGCGGGAGGAGAACTTGTTGAGTTGGGCGGCGGTCGTGGTCATAAATAATCGTCCCGGAATGGGCCGGGCATCATAGCAGATTTTAGCCCGGACGAACGCCGGACTGGCCGGCGGCGCAAAAACGCGTCCGCCCGGCTGATCACCGGGCGGACGCGGAGAGATTCGGTCAACGGCCGACAGGGCCGGGACGGAAAACTATTCGGTGAGGGTGTATTTCGGGAAGGAAACGCCGTCGACGGTTTGAGTGCTGACGACCAGGCCGGGGTAGCGTGTCTGAATGAACGTGGTGTTCATCGACGGGTCCTGGTAGCTGTCGAGATAGGCCCGGATGAGTTCCTTGCCCGCGCGGACGAATTCGACGTGTCCGTCCGCAAACCCGACCGTGGTGCCTGCCTTACCGTGGTTATTGTTGGCATCGGGCCAGTTGTTCATGGGCGACTTGTTGGCGGTGTACTGGTCGTCATCCTTGTCGGTCAGCAGGATGGTCTTGCTCGACGGCCCGTAGAGCTTGCCGGCCTTTTTGACAACGTCATAGGTCAGCGCCGGGAAGACACTGAGATTGCTGCGCGGGTCTTTAGGGTTGGTCACCCCGAGTTGCGCTTGATACGTCCCAACCTTTCGGCCGTCGATGATTTTTCCGTCCGGGAAGACGCCGTGGCTATACCAGCCGAACGGTTCGTAGCTCGCACCATAAGACTCGACGGTCGTTGCCGTGTTGACGATGTCGTACGGGACTTTGTCCGAGTCGTAGTAATAGAGGCTGGCATTCACGCCGCTGGAGATGTACGTCCAGTAGTAGTTCGAACGAATGCTGTTCCGGGTCGCCGGGCAGACGGCAACACTTGGGTCGCGGATGTAACGCGGGAAGTAGTAGCCCAAGGCGTTGCCGCTGGCACCATTGGTCGGCAGGAACGCCGGGCACTTGCTGAAGTCGATGGCGCGCTGATTGCCGGCCATCATCATCTGGCGGACGTTCGACCCGCACTTGATCCGCCGGGCGGCTTCGCGGGCACTGTTCAGGCTCGGGAGCAGGATTGAGATCAGCAGCGCGATGATCCCGATCACCACGAGCAATTCCACGAGCGTGAATCCCTGCCGGCGGGCGGCACAACTTTTTCCCGTATTCAGAGGTGACATGCGGCGGGAATGTACATAGCTGTTCCCCCCGATGCGAAACAATTTTTCAACACTTTGTTGATTTTTTGCGTTGAACGGGATTTATTCTTTTTTGCCGACATTTCGCCGCATTTTGCCTGCCCACAAACGCAGCAAACCCCTGTTTTTGTGACTACAAATCGAACATTCGGACGGCGAAACCAACCCTTCGTGGCGATTCATCAACGAGTCAACAAAACGGAAGTGACAATGGCATTTCGTCAACACCCGGTCGTGACGGGCGGGCTGTGGCTGCTTCGGTGCCCGGCTCGCGGTCCTGGAGGGCGTCACTCCGTGACGCCGAGTTGGGTGACACCGCGCGTCTCACGCGTTATCTGAGTTTCTCGGCGGCAGAGGACTGCCGCCCTCCAGCGGTCGGCGGTTTACGAGTTTTCAGATTATTCCGAAACCGGATCAGCCCCGATCGTGCCGACGTAACGCTCGTGATTGATGCGGCTACGTTCGGCTTCGATCCAGGCGCACTTCTCGTTGATCGCCGTCATGGCCGCGGTGCCGCAGCCGGAGCGGGATTTCTTGAGGTAAGCGCTGTGGCGGTCGAGCAGACGGTGCTCCACGCGGGTCTGGCGGGCGAGGCGCTCGCGGTACCAGTCGCTGCCGAGCACGGCGTCGCGGGTGAACATGGCGCGGAAGTCGGCGTCGTCCTCCGTTTTGCCCTGCCAATTCCCTTCGGCCATGACGTGGACGAGGGCGCGTAGCGGCGGGCAGAGGTCGCCTTCGCTGCCGTCGGTGAGGTACTGGGTGGCGACCTTTTTCTGCGTGTCGACGATGTTGTCGACGCCGTCGACGTAGTCTTCGATGCTTTGCGTTTCCGGCTTGAGCATCGACTCCCCGAACACCGCGGCCGGGTCGTCAAAGACGCGGCCGAAGAAGCGGGTGACGAACGTGTCGGTAATCCGCCACCCGAGCCGCGCCGCCTTCACGGTTCGGCCGTCGACGGTGAGGTCTTTCACGCGTTCCAGGCAGCCGTGGTCGATGAGGAATTTCGCCTTCTGCTCGTGCGGCCGCAGGCGGCACCAGATCTCGGGAATCAAGAGCGAAATGTCGTGATCAACCCGGTGATTGCTCCCGACATAACCGGCCGCCGAGCTGAACGCATCGAGGCCCGTCAGCACGTAGCTCAGGAACGCGTTGTTCAAATCGGCACAGGCGCGCAGCGCGTTGAACGGGCCTTTGGTGAGCGCGCCTTCGCTGCCGGTGCCCGTCGTGCTGGGGCTTTTTCCCGTCAGCGACGAGATGAAGTCCATGAACAGTTCCGGCAGTTCCTGGTAGTGAATCGGGTTGTAGACCGCCAGCGGCCGAATGCCCGGCTCGCGCGGGTTATTGCGACGCCCGCACAGCACCGCGCCGACCGGCTGCGTCACCGGCGCGATCGCCGGTAAACGGCGGTACAAACGACTGCCGAGCTCGGCCAGGTACGGCTCACGCGGGCGTTGGATGTCGGGGCGAACCTGCAGGTAGCGCGGGTTCTTCGTCCGCTTGCCATCGACAATACGCGGCTCGGCGGAACAGACGACGAACTGCTCCGGCTTCTTCGCGGCGTCGAGAAGGTTCGCCTTCATCGGGTCGGTGAAGAATTCAAAGCCGGCGACGTCGTTGACCATGGCTTGTGCGTCGGCACCGGTGAGCGGGCGGTAGTTGCTGGCGAACAGGCCGGGCTGGCTCATGTCCAGTTCGGTCTGCCGGTCGATGCCGGGGTGGATGGCGTCGTCAGGCCGCTGGAACAGGCGGGCCTCGGTGTTGAGCAGCAGTTTGACGCTCTGGTTTCCGGTCGTCGCCGGCCCGCCGAGCAATTGGTCGGCCGGCAGCGTGATGCTGGCGGTGATGTCGTCTTCCAGTTGCACTTTCGCCGCGGCGATGAAGTCCTGGCGGAGCTTGAACAACTGCCAGTTGCCGTCAGCGCGAAGCCGACGCGCAGGTAACTGCCGATGAGTTTTCGGCCGTTGAGTTTCAGCTCGTGGCCGGGCTCGCCGTTGACTTCGTCGACGGTGAAGTGGCTTCGCCAGTCGTCGCCCCAGGCCGGGTCGTAGAAGCGTTTGATGATGAAGGCGATCGCCCGCACGTGGTTCGGCAGGCTGTGCAGCCAGTCGTTGTAAGCGTCGTTGTAATCGTGCGACGGCGTGAGCAGCTTGATGACGCTGCCGAGCGTGCGCGCGTGCGACAGCACCGGCCGCGACGGGTGCGGCTGTTGGCCGGCGGGGAGCGGGTCTTTGAAGCGGTCGGAATAGTCGCGGTTAAAAATCGCCTCGACGAGGTCCAGATCCGCCTTGTAGTCGGCGACATAAATCGCGCCGTAGACGATGGCGTCGGCGATGCTCTTGCTGATCTCGCTTTTGCCGCCGCCACTGACGGTGCACGGCTTATGGCAGACGGTGCCCTCGGCGAGCGTGCCGATGATACGCCAGCTCGGTGCGCCCGGGTGCCGGACGTATTGCAGCTTGTAACCCATCGGCAGGACGTAAGTCGTCTCCGGCAGCAGCGGAATGGACGCCGTGCCGCCGTCCTTCGGCCAGCTGACGGTGTGCTTTTTCGCGTCGAGCACCGCCGTTTCCGGGATGAAAAGGATCGACGCGTCACTGGCGTCAGCGGCGTAGCCCTCGGGCTGCAGAACGGCCTTGTCGCCGAGCAGCTTCATGGCTTCGTCGAAGTGGTAGCCCTGGTCGATGATCTTCTGGTCGAGCTTGAAGAACGTGCCGTGGCTAAAGCTGCTGAAGGCGAGCGCCCCGCCGGCGTGTTCTTCTTCCGCCAGGCCGCTGAGGTTGGCGCTGAAGCTGATCTGGGTTTTGACGTCTTTCTTGCAGTAGCCGAAGTAGTTGTCGGAGATGATGGTGACCATCACGCCGGCGTTGCTGCGGAGGGTGAGTTTGAACGCGTTGCCGTCGTTGTATTTTTCGTCGTCCTTCTCCCAGCACATGCCGTCGGCTTTTTGGCGGTCGGTCGCCTGGCTGACGTGCGGCAGGCCGAGCGCTTTCTTGTTCATGCCGACGATATGCGGCGCAAGAATCACGCACCCGGTGTGGCCGGTCCAGTGTTCGACGTCCAGGCCCGCATCGTTGGCGGGCAGGTACGGGTCGCCGGCGTTGCCGAAGATGCTTTCGACGAAGTCGAGATTGCAGACCAGCCCGCCCGGGACGAAGAACCGCGTCTCCAGGCGTTTCTCGGCGCGAATGCCCGGGATTTCCGGCGCGACGACCGGCCGAAGCAGCAACGTCACCCACGTTTCGACGGGCGTGCCGTCGCTGGTGTACGGCAGCCGCATGAGGTCGGCCGGCGGACGGAGCGCGGCGTCGAGCAGCTTCGCGTAAGTGGCGGCGGGCACGGCGAGCTTGTCGCCGGGCACGGGCAGGCCTACGTCGGCGACGTGGAACACGCCCGCCGTCGTGCGGCGGTCGCTGCGCGGGTTGTGCAGCACGCCCTGCTTCGTGCGATAGCTTTCGAGAATCTCATTCTTGAAGTGATCGCTGTTCTTCGGCAGCGACAGCTCCCGCGCCAGGCCGTGGCGGTCGAGGACGAGCGTTTGCGTCGGAAGCTGAATGTTCGCGTCGCCGGCGATATCGCCGAGCATGTGCTCGAGGAAGTCCTGAATCCGCTGGTCCGCCGGCGACAGGTGATTGGCGAGCAGCCGGGCCATTTCGCGATGGCGGGCGATGAGGTCGCTGGCGAACGCCGTGCCGGCGTCGGGCTCGGTCGGCACGCCGAGCGCGGCGAGCTTCAGCCCGATGTACCGGGCGGCGTCGGCCCGGTCGAGCGTGGCGTTCTTTCCGTCAGGCGTTAAACCAAGGGTGCGGATTCGGTCCATGTGATTCGGCCTCTATCGCGGTGTCGGCTGGTCCGCCCTAAGATCGGGCCCGGCGCGGAAAAAATCCACCGCGCGGAAACAAAATGATGGCCCCCCGCGACCAACTGACCCGCTGGCGAACGATTCTCGACGTACCGCTGCCCGGCAACCCGCCGCCGACCGACGCGTTGCAGAACGCCTCGGGACGGAAGTTTTTGGTCGCGGCGGCGGCGTTTGCGGCGCGAGCGGACGCGAAGAAACCAGACGCCGCGGCGGAAGCCGCGGATTCTGCGGATTCTGCGGATGACAAAAACGTTTCGAACGCGGAATCCGCGGCTTCCGCCGCGGCGTTCGTTCTGCCCCCGCTCCGCCCGCTGCCCGTCCGCCGGCCCGCGGTCGAAGGCGCCACCGTCGCCGACGCGGTCTGGCTCGCGTATTTGCACACCCGCGCCGGCTCGCGCGACGCGGTCGACTGGATGCGGTCTTTCCTGCTGACGCTTTCACCGACGGCCCTGGTTTTCACGGCCGACGATAATCCCGAGCCGTGGTGGCAGAACGAGATGGTGATCCTGCACGCCGTCCATTCGTTCGCGCTGCGCAGTGGCGACGCGTCGCTCATCGAGCAATCGCTCGCCTGCACGGATTTTCACCTGCGGGAGATCCAGCCCGACCACGCCACCAACGAGCCCTGGGCCATTCACGCCTACGCCAGCCACGCGGACGGCAACGTGACGGCGGAAACGCTCTGGCACGCCGGCCACATCCAGCACGGCGGCGACCTCGGGCCGGTCGCCCGGCACCTGGCGCGCGACGCCCGCGACGCGCTGGCGACATTCCTGCAGGCGTGATACACCAACCGTCACTATGGCCGACCGCCCCATCGATCAGCAGCTGTTCAACACCCTGCGCTGCCCCGTCACGCTCAGCCCGCTCAAACACGAAGGCGACTTCCTCATCAGCGAAGTCGGCGGCCTGAAATACCCCGTCCGCAACGGCATCCCCGTCATGCTCCCCGAAGAAGCCACACTCCCCGACGGCATCACCACCCTGGAAGAGTTCCGCAAACGCTTCCACCGGCCGAGGTAAGGGGGAAGAGAATAGTTGATGGTGGATAGTGGATGGTTGATAGAAGGGAAATTCTCCAACTATCAACCATCCACTATCCACCATCAACTATTCTCCCTACATCTGCCTCAGATGATGGCTCTTGATCATCGTCTGCTGGAAATCCGGGTAGGCGTTGACGTCGAGCTCGGCGAGGTCCAGGCCTTCGTATTCGCTGGTTTCGTCGGTGCGGAGGGCGTTCTTTTTCGCGAAGAACGTCGCTACGCCGAACGCCACCGCGGCCGGCACGGCGATGGCGACGACGGCGAATACCGCGTCGTGCCACAGGCCGTTCAGATATCCGCCGAAGCTGCCGGGCTTGCTGGTGAGGGCGCTGATGACGAGCCCGACCAGCCCGCCGCCGAGGTGCGCCGACGCCAAGCCCGCGGCATCGTCGATGCGCCAGACGGTTTCGATCCGCACGACCAGCCAAGGCACGAGATAGCCGGCGATCCCGCCCGCCAGCACCGCGGCCGCCCCGCCTTGGCCGAGGAGGTTGCCGACGCCGCTCAAAAATGGCGGGCAGAAGACCGCCGCAGCGAGTCCGCCGACCGCGCCGAGCAGTGTTAAACCGCCGTCGACTTTGCCGAACTTCAGTCGCCCGAAGAGCGCGGCCGCGAGGACTGCCGCGGCGAAGCCGAGCATCACGTGCGGCCCTTCACTGAACACCCACCCGGTGGCGAGAATGAGCACGCCGGTGATCTGCAACGGCACGGCGTGGCCGGGGAAGAAGTTGACGGAGAGGTCGCGATTAAATTTCCCTTTGCGGGCCCCGGTTTTCCAGGCGAACAGAAGCGCCGCCGCCCCGCCGCCGAGCGCCGCCAGCGCCAGCGGTGATTTGCCGTTGATGATCCCGGCATACCACCACATGCTGAGCCGCGCGAGGACTGGCCAGACGACGCCGGCCATGATCGCGGAATAGACGAGGATCGGCGTCAGGCGCGAGCGTTCCGCCGTCGCCCCGAGCACCGCCGCCCCGGCGATCGACGCGGCCGCGAGAACGCCCGCCGCCGCGAAGCTGCCGTCGTAACCGAGCAGGTGTTTGAAAAAGACCCAGCCGTCGCGGCCGATAGTCGTTGGGAGAAAGAACCCGCCGATCGCCCAGGCCGCCGTGATGACGAGCGCCAGTTCGAGGAGTCGGCGAATCCCCATCGCCGCGGCGTTTTTGCTGCGGACGACGCCCGCCAGGAACAACGCCTGCCCCGCCGCGATCAGCAGCACCACGCTCATGAATTCGGTCATGGCCTTGAGTTTTAGCGTGGACGCGCCATGACTTCTATCTATTCGTGCGACGATTTCGACGTCATTCGAATCGTCTCCGTTTAGCGCCTTCGCTTGCGAAGACTTATTTCTTCAGTCGACAATAAGTCTTCGCAAGCGAAGGCGCTAAAACACCCAGAATTCCATCGCGTCTGGTGTTTTACAGTTCGATGTTTTTTTGCGGGCGACGGATTTCGAGCACGCCGTCGAGGTTTTCCTCGATGATTTCCGCCTTCGACTCGCTGCCGGCCAGGGTGGTGGTTTTGGCGACGACGTTGCGTTCGTGGATCATGCCCATTTTGTACGCCGCCACGATGATCGAGCCGAACAGCACCATGTAAAACGCCAGGGCGTAGCGCGTTCGCAGGAAGACGATGCTGCACCCGCAGGCGACGAAGAACAGCGTCAGGGCGTAGCTGATGAGCACCGCCTGCTTCACGCTCAGGCCGCGCTGGACGAGTTGGTGGTGGAAGTGGTGCCGGTCGGCGGAAAAGAACGGCCGCCCCGCCACGTAGCGGCGGGCGAACGCCAGGCTGGTGTCCAGCACCGGCAGCGCGAACATCACCATGCCCGCCAGCAGCCACTTGGCGTTCAGTTCGCCGAGCAGCAGGATCATCAGGGCGCAGAAAAAGCCCAGGAACATGCTGCCGGTGTCGCCCATGAAGATGCTGGCCGGGTTGAAGTTGTAAGGCACGAAGCCCAGGATCGCGCCGAGCAGCGCGATGGCGATCACCAGCCGCACGCCCTCACGGTTGATGTAATCCGCCATCGCGGCCGTGCTGTCGAAAGCGCCGTTCTGGCTGGCGATGATGACGGAGAGGAAAACGAAGCCCGCCGCGATAATGGCGATCACCCCGCCGCACAGGCCGTCCAGGCCGTCCATCAGGTTCGCGGCGTTGCAGCAGAACGTCACGAGGACGACCGTCAGCACAATGCTCGTCGCCAGTGCCACGCCGAAGATCACGGCCGACGGCACGGCGATGCCGCCGTAGGTTTCCACGCGGGTGGCAACGTTCTGCACGAA
The DNA here is from genome assembly GCA_049840775.1 of Tepidisphaeraceae bacterium. Lineage (GTDB taxonomy): Bacteria > Planctomycetota > Phycisphaerae > Tepidisphaerales > Tepidisphaeraceae > RYN-431. Next base: position 292,392 of record JASGJJ010000005.1, on the reverse strand, counting down.
CGTGTTCGTCACGCCCGTCCCGACGCCCGCCGACAGCAAGAGCCCCGCCGACATGAATTGCCCGCTGATTTTCAGCTTCGGGGAAATCCCTTTGATGTCGTCGATCAGCCCGAGCACGACGATGGTGAACGCCGCCAGCACGACCGGCAGCGGCACGTGCAGGCGGTCGTCGACGCCCGGCAGCAGGTGGTGAACGCTGACGAACTGCGTCATCGCCATCCCCGCCAGCCAACCCAAAAACACCGCCACCCCGCCCAGATAGGCGACCGGGGCGGCGTGCAGCTTTCGCACTAAGTCTGGCTTATCAATGATGTTGTAGTAAATCGCCACCGAACGCATGATCGGCGTGAACAGAAACGCGATCAGGAACGCGGCGTAAAAAACGTAAACGTACGGCGATAAGACCGCGTCGGCGGAAATCGCGTCCTTCAACACCACTAGCGGCTGCGTGGTCGGCATGAGCGTCGTGCAGTCTACACGGCGATTGAGGGGTCTGCATGAGGAAGTCGTGCCTTCTGTTTGACTGATAATCGGGTGCGGGATTGGACAAGGTGACCGGGTGACAAGGTGAAGGGGTGAAAATGCAACCTCTTTCACCCCCTCACCTTGTCACCCGGTCACCTTGTCAACCGCTATTACCGGACCCCCGCCCGCGACAGATTGAACTCGCCGTCTCGGTTATCGCCCGATACAATTACCGAACAAGGACGCCAACCCGATCGCACGGACCGCGATCAGCTGCTGTTTCGTTTTTACGCGCATGGCATCCAACGGCTCAACAAATTCTTCCGGCCTCGACGGCAAAACGCTGGTGCTCCAGGCCGTCGATCTGGTCCAACTCATCGGGCAGACCGTCGCCCTGAAAAAGGCCGGGAAACGCTACACCGGGCTCTGCCCATTCCACAACGAAAAGTCGCCGAGCTTCGGCGTCGACCCGGACAAAGGCTACTACCACTGCTTCGGCTGCAAAAAGGGCGGCAACGCGATCGACTTCGTCATGGAGCGCGATCACGTCGACTTCAAAACCGCCCTCTACCAACTGGCCGAGCAATACAAGGTGGAACTGCCCCGCGGCGGGCCGAGCCGTGAGGGGGCCGGGCTGAAGCAGCAGTTGCTCGACGCCTGCTCCGCCGCCGCCACGTTCTTCGAACAAAACCTCAACGGCCCGGCCGGGCAGGTCGCCCGCGATTATCTCACCAAGCGCGGCTTTACCGACGAAACGATCAGGCGTTTCCGCCTCGGCGTTGCCCCGGACGGCTGGGGGAATCTCGTTCAGTCGCCGCTGATGAAAAAATTCCGGCCGGAGGTGCTCGTCCAGGCCGGGCTGCTGAAGGTGAAGGAAGACGGCGGGCGGCCGTACGACGTGTTCCGGAATCGGCTGATGTTCCCGATCCGCGACGAGGCGGGCCGCGTCGTCGCGTTCGGCGGCCGCGTGCTGCCGGGCAATGATTCGCCCGCGAAATACCTCAATTCGCCCGAAACACCGCTCTTTTCCAAGTCCAAAATCGCCTACGGCCTCGATTTAGCCCGGCCGAAGGTCGTCGAAACCAAAACCGTCGCCATCGTCGAAGGGTATACCGACGTCGTCATGGCGCACCAGTTCGGCGCCAGCAACGTCGTCGCGACCCTGGGCACGGCGATGACGGAACAGCACGTGAATTTGCTCCGCCGCTTCGCCGGGCGAATCGTACTGTTGTTCGACGGCGACGCCGCCGGTGATTTGGCCGTCCAGCGAGCGTTAGAGTTGTTCCTCACCCAGCCCATCGACATCGGCATCGCGACCTTGCCCGACGGCGTCGATCCGGACGAGTTCCTCCTCCAACACGGCACGGCCGCGTTCGACGACATGCTCGCCAAGGGAGAAGACGCCCTGAGCTTCCAGTGGAAGCGGATGACGCGGCAATTCAAAGCCAATCAAGACCTTACGGCGCAGCGCGGACGATCGAAGACTTCCTCGGCCAGGTCGCCGCGGCGCGGGGCACGGGGCCGGTCGACCCGATCCGCTGGGGCGGTATTCTGGTTCGGCTGAGCCACCTGACCAAGCTGCCGGTCGACGACCTCAACCGCCGATTCAAAATGGCCCCCAACGGCCCCGAATACGCCCTGCCCACCGCCCCGCCGCCCCAGTTCGGGCCAGGCCGGGACGGGAAGTCGTTCGGGAAAAAACCGTTCCCCAATAAGCAATTTCAAGGCAAGCCGCCTTTTCCGAATAAACCGTTTAATCCCACCGGCCAGACCGGCCGGCCGTACCCGCCGCGGCAGGCGTTTTCGGAGCAGCCTGTCGAAAAGCCGGCTGCGGTAAAAAAATCTTTAACCAGCCCGCTTTCGGTCTCCCAGGACCGCCATCTCGCCGAGGCGCTGGATCCTCGGCGGCCTGCTGAACAAGCCTTCCGCCTGGCAGCAAGTTCAGCAAAGTGTTTCGGCGTCTGACTTTATGTCGCCGAACCTGCGTCCCCTGGCCGAGTGGTATTGGGACTATCAGGGCAATGAAGGCGAGCCGAGCCTGGCGGACGTGATCGCGATTTTGGAATCGAAAGAGCTAAAAACGTTAGCAATTGAGTTGGCAAGCGAGGCGGATCGGATGAATAATCCAAAGACGCTCGCCGACGGGGTCGGATTCATCTGTAAGGCCAAGCAACGGCAGGCAGATACCAAACTTTTCGGACAGTTGCGTCGTAGTACGGAAGAGTTGGGCGAAGAGAAGGAAGTCGACATCCTGCGCAGAGCGCTCGATGCGGCGAAATTCCGCTCAACGGCTTCGTAGGAGCATTGTTTTTCGTTTTTGTAGGGTGGGCATTGCCCACCGCCCGGCAATGGTGGGCCATGCCCACCCTACGCTTGCCGGCATCGTGTGTCGTTTCGGATCGTAAGAAGAAGCAGTCGGGAGACTAAAATCGGCCGGTAAAATCACCGCCACGAACCGGGTGTGTCCAAACTTGTCGGGAATGTGACCCTATGAACGGTCCCCCGATGCAACCCTTTGGCGACCTTCCCTCGTAGCGCTGGCAGTCACCGGCCGCCGACAAACTCCCCCGACGTATAGAAGACCATGGCCACCGCAGCCGCAGACAAACAGCCGTCCGTTCCCACTCAGCCGCTCATCGGTTCCGGTTCGCCGGAAGAGGTCGAGCACCGCGTCAACGTGCTCCTGGAAATGGGCACCACGCGGGGTTACCTGACGTACGAAGAACTCAATACCAAGCTCCCGGACGAAGTGGTCGCCCCCGACCGCCTCGACAGCCTGCTGATGACCATTGACGAAATGGGCATCAAGCTGATCGACGAGACCGACGTCCACGAGTACCAGACCAAAGCCCAGCAGCGCGCCGCCGCCGGCGAAGCCGCCGCCAAGAAGCTCGAGAACGCGCCCAAGATCAAGATCAAGGCCGCCCCCCTCAAGCCGAGCGCCCCCAAGCCCCCGGCGGAGATCGACCCGGACATCGTCGCCCAGGGCGAAGACGAAGAAGATGACGACGAGGAAGTCGACCTCGCCGCCCTCGCCAAGGAATTGGCCGAGGCCGGCACGAAGCGGATCGACGACCCCGTCCGCATGTACCTCACGCAGATGGGCGAAATCCCGCTGCTGACCCGCGAGGAAGAAATCAGCCTCGCCAAGAAGATCGAAATCACCCGCAAGATCTTCCGCAGCAAAGTGCTGGAGTCGGACTACTGCCTGAACGCGGCCGTCGAAATCCTCGAACAGGTCAGCACCGGCGAATTGCCCTTCGACCGGACGATGAAAATCAGCACCGACGAAGGCATGGCCGACAAGACCACCGTCGGCCAGCGCATCCCGGCGAACCTCGCCACCGCCAAGGTCATGCTCGAGCGCAATCGCAATGACTGGGACGCGATGCGCCAGACCAAGAACAAGACGACCGCCGACGAGCTGCGCCTCGCCCAGCGTCGTCGCCGTCGCCGCTGCGTGAAGCTGCTCGAAGAACTCAGCCTGCGGACCAGCAAGGTCAGCCCGCTGATGAAAAAGCTGAGCCACATCAGCAGCAAGATGGTCGAACTGGAAGGCGAAATCGAACGCCTGCAGAAGGCCAAGACGCCCGGCGAAGACCTCGAAGTCTGCATGCAGGAACTCGAAGGCATGGAAGACCTGGTGCTGGAAGACGCCCAGAGCCTCCACAAGCGCGTCGTCCAGATCCGCAAGATCTACTACAAGTACGAAGACGCCAAGCGCAAACTCTCCGGCGGCAACCTTCGTCTGGTCGTCTCGATCGCCAAGAAGTACCGCAACCGCGGCCTGTCGTTCCTGGACATCATCCAGGAAGGCAACACCGGCCTGATGCGCGCGGTCGACAAGTACGAATACCGCCGCGGCTTTAAGTTCAGCACCTACGCCACGTGGTGGATTCGCCAGGCCATCACCCGCGCCATCGCCGACCACGCCCGGACGATTCGTATTCCGGTCCACATGATCGAAACGATGAGCAAGCTGCGCAACATCAGCAAGCTGCTCATGCAGGAACTCGGCCGCGAGCCGACCATCGAAGAAATCGCCAAGAAGGCGAAGATGACCGTCAGCGAGACGCGCCGCGTCCTGAAGATCAGCCGTCACCCGATCTCGCTCGACCGCCCGGTCGGCGAGAGCGAAGACAGCTACTTCGGCGACTTCATCGAAGACGAGCGGGCCGAGAACCCGGTCGAGAGCGCCACGCAGGAGATGCTGAAGGACAAGATCGAGCAGGTGCTCAAGACGCTGACCTACCGCGAGCGCGAGATCATCAAACTCCGCTACGGCATCGGTGACGGCTACACCTACACGCTCGAAGAAGTCGGCCGCATCTTCAAGGTCACCCGCGAACGCGTCCGCCAGGTCGAAGCCAAGGCGATCCGCAAGCTGCAACACCCGGTCCGGGCCCGCAAGCTGGAAGGCTTCCTGCCCGGCGGCATGGAAGTCTGAGCCTGAACCGACAGTTTCACTCAACAAAGCCGGCGGCCCCGATGTCTCGGGGCCGCCGGTCTATTTAGATGACATCGAATCCGACCACGCGGTCGTTACACCAGCACCGGCACCAGGCCCGGCAGGTAGCGCGTCACGTTCAATCGCCCCGCCTTGCTGGCGAAGCTGACGGTGAAGATCGCCAGCCCGTCGTCATCCGCCGGCCCGTAGGCGGCAATGTCGCTCGCGCCGCTGATCGCGGGAACCGTCCCGATCAAAGCGTTGCTGGCGTTGTAGCGGTAAAGGCCGTCACTCGTCAGGCCGACGTAGGTGTCGTTCGGCGCCGCCACGGCGTTGATGTACGGACGGCCGGTGGCGCTGGTGGTGTCGCGATTGCCGTTCGGCAGGAACGTGCCGGTGTAGACGCTGGTCGTGCCGCCGAGGCCCGGATTGTCGACCGACAGCGCGGTGATCCCGACGCGGCCGTCGGGCAGCGCGCCGGTGAGCGTGACGCTGTTGGAGACGGCTTCGTTGGATTTCTGCGCCAGCAGGTACGCCACGCCGTTCGTGCCGTAGCCGGTCTGGAGCGTGCCGTTGTAGTTGAGGCGCACGGTTTCGACGCCGTCATAGCTGTCGGCCGAAGCGTCGCCGGCGACGATGATCTGGTCGTCGGTGGAATCGTCGGGCGTTGCGTCGTCGATCACCCGCACGAACACGCCGTTGGCGACAGGGTTTTCCAGGGTGCGGTAAGCGCACGGCAGCGGCACGACGACTTGGCCGCTGTTGTTGAAGGTGACATCACGCTTGCCGCGGCTGATGAACCGCTGGACGAGGATGCCGTCGCCGTTTTTCGTTTCGCCGGTGACGTAAATTTTATTGGCCGCATCGACGTCCATGTCCATTTTTCCGGTGAAGTCGCTCAGTTTGAGCGCGCCGCCGGTGCCGAAATTAGGGTTCAGCGACTGGCCGAGCCCGTCGAAGCGGTAAATCGTGTTGCCGGCGAGCAGGATCAGGTTGCCGGTGGTGTCGGCGTCGATTTTGACGCGTTCGTTATCGGCGATCGGCAGCAGCAGCAGGCCGTTTTTGCCGAAGCCGGTGTCGACGGTGCCGTCGGCCTGCAGTCGGCGGACCTGCGCGGTCGACTTCGTTTTCGCCAGCACGTAGGTGGTATTCGTACTGGAATTGGCCTTGTTCACGATCTGCATCGTCTGGATGATCGAGTCATCGGCGGACAGGCGGAACGTAAGCGTCGAAACGCCCGTGCCGTTGAACGCCGTATCGAGATACGGATTGGCGGCCATGAGCTGTCGGCGATCGAGCGGTTCGAGCAGAGGTGCGGTCATGCCATTAGAATCGTCACCGCCGCCGAACGGCTACAGAAAATACCGCCGGCTAAAATAAACTTCATCGGCGACGAACGTAGCTGAATGACTCCTGACGCGCAACGCCCTTCATCCGCCCGCCATCTGCCAGCCCTCGACGGCGTGCGTGGCGTCGCGCTCCTGGCGGTGCTGGCGTTCCATTTCATCGCACACGGCCCGGGCGAAAGTGCCTGGCCGGCGTGGGTGCGGACGATCGCCCTCGGCGGCTGGGCGGGCGTCGATTTGTTCTTCGTGCTCAGCGGCTTTCTGATCACGCGTATCCTGCTCGCCGGCCGCGGCACGCCGGGGGCGATGTGCGTCTTCTACCTCCGCCGGGCGCTGTGCATCTTCCCGCTCTATTACGCCCTGCTCGCCGTGCTGACGATCGGCCTGCTCATCGCCGGCCGCGGCAGGCTTTTCGGCGACGAGCCATTCAACCTCGCGGCGCTCTGGCTGTACGTGTCAAACTTCAATGTCGCCGCCCACGGCTTCGGGTCGGCGATTTTCCGCGGCGTGCAGTTCTCTCACCTCTGGACGCTGGCGATCGAAGAGCAGTTTTATCTCGTCTGGCCGCTGCTGATTCTCTTCACGCCGCGCCGCTGGCTGCTGCCGGTTTGCGTGGCCGTCATCGTCGCATCGCCGGCCGTGCGGGCGTTGCGACTGCACGCCGGTGCGAATTACGAAGCCGTTTACGTGTCGACCGATTGCCGGATCGATTCGCTCGCCTGGGGCGCCCTGGTGGCCGTGCTGGCGGCGATGCTCACGCCGAACGCGCTTCGGCGATTCGGCCTCTTTCTTTCTTCAATTGGCATCGCGGCAATGCTCGCCGTGATCACGGTCAGTCGTTCGCCGAGCGAGTACGGCTACGCCATGCAAACCGCCGGCTACACCGCGCTGGCGATGGCGTTCGCCGGCTGGATCGCCTGCCTGGCGGGCCATGAACAATCCCGGCCGTCACGGCTGACACGCCCCTGGCTGATGGCCGTCGGTCGGTACAGCTATGGGGCGTATCTGTTCCATGTGCCGCTGCGCGGCGCGGCTTCATTCGTCTGGCGACGCTTCCTGCAGACCGATCCCACCAGCCTCTCGCTGCCACAGGCACTGCTCACGGCGGTGCTACTCACCGCCGCCACACTCGTGGCCGCGGCGGTGAGTTTTCGATTGTACGAATCGCACTGGCTGCGACTGAAACCCAAGCTGGCGAATCCGGAATCGGCCGATTCCTGACGGCTTCTTGCGATCGACGTGCGTAGCATCCTGCAGACGCGACGGCATCGTCGCGCGGCTCAGACAGGAGGCCCCCATGGTTCGCGGCAGCAAAGACAAGTACACCGACAAGCAAAAACGCCAGGCCGAGCACATCGAGGAAGGCTACGAAAAACGCGGCGTTTCCAAGAAGACGGCCGAAAGCCGCGCCTGGGCGACCGTCAACGCCACCACGGGCGGCGGAAAGAAATCCGGCAGCGGCCGGGGCAAGAAAACGAACAAAAAACCCGCGAAAAAAGGCGGCGCGATCGGCGGCCCGAAAGGCGGTAAGGCGGCCGCCAGTCGCCCCAAGGCGGCCCGCGTGAAGTCGGCCAAGAAAGCCGCCGCCACCCGGAAACGCAACGCCGGCAAATAATCTCACCCGCCCGAAACCGCCTGCACGATCGCCAGGCGGTCGCCGGGCTTGAGCGGCACGTCGAGCGTCGGCAGGTGCCGGGTCGCGGTGTCGTTATAAAAGACGAGAACGTGCCGGCGGATGGCACCGGCGTCATCGAACGCCAACGGCCCCACGTGCGGGTGCGCGGCCAGCCGCGCGAGCGCCTCGGCCAGCGTGCCGGCGTCGACCGACACGTACCGGCCGCCGATCGCGTCGGCAATCAGGCCGGGCACGGTGACGTCGATCGTCATGTCGCCGCCCGTTCGATCGCACGCACGCACAGCACGCGCGGCAGCGATACGTCGAGCAATTGCCAAGACTTCCCCGCGTCGGCGGACGTCGCCACCTCGCCGCTGGTCGTGCCGAAGTAAACGCCGTGCTCGCCCGCCGTTGTCATCGCGTCGCGCAGCACGCCGGCGTATGACGTGTGCCCCGGCACGGGCACGGGCTGCCAGCTTTTCAGCGCCGTCGGTCGAGCGATAGACGCCGGCCTCGCCGTCGGGGAAATAGCGGCGTTCGTCCTTGTGCAGCGGGACGATCATCAGCGTGCCGTCGGGCATGATGACGATCGGAAAGCCGAAGTTGCTCGGCAGGCCGTTCTCGCATTCCTGCCAGTTGGCGGCACCGTCGTGCGTCACGTAGACGCCGCCGTGGAACTGCATGTACAGCGTGTTCGGCCGGGTCGGGTGTTGGACGATTTTGTGAATGCAGTAGATGGCTTCGGGTTCGTCTGAGCCGGTGGCGACCGACTTCAGCCCGTCATTCGCCGCCTGCCAGGTCTGGCCGGCGTCTTCGGTTTTGAACACGCCGACGGCACTGATGCCCAGCCAGATGCGGTTCGGGTTGCTGTAATCGTGAACAATGGTGTGCAGACAGAGCCCGCCGTTGCCCGGCATCCATTTCGGACGGCCGGGATGATCGGTGAGCGAGGTCACTTCGTTCCACGACTGGCCGTCATCGGTCGATTTGAAGAGCGCGGCTTCGTCAATGCCGGCATAGAGGCTGCCGCCGTCCGAAGTGAGCTGCCAGATGCGATTATTCTTGTACGGCGAGCCCGAAGCATGAGCCGGGCGTGCTTCGGGCTGCGTCCAGGTTTTGCCGCCATCCGTGCTGCGTCGAAGCACCGGGCCGTAAGCGTAATGCGTGGTGCCGCAGAGAATATCGAGGGTGTCGCCCTTGGGCTGCAGAAGCACCGCCGACACTTCCCACCCCGGCAGATGATGCGCCGCGAGTGTGAACGATTTGCCGTCGGCGGATTCGAAAACGAATAAACCTTTAACGGTGCCGATGGCCAGTAAAACGCTCATGATGCTCCCCTCCCGCGTGTTTAGGCTAGATCGGTCGATTTTAGAAGATGGCTTCTGATTTTCGCCCAGTTTTTGTTTTTCCAGCCACACGCTGACTGAGAGCGAAGCGAAGCAGATCATTCCGCGTCCGCTGAACCACGACGAGAAACACCCATCGCAGCCAGAGGCGAGCGATCCAGCGTGGCGTTGGCGCGGTCCATTTACCGCCGACGCGAATAATCAATCGACATTCCTCCGAACCGCTGTCGCGGACGGTGAGCGACAGAATGTGCGGGAACCCCCGTTTCGGGTTTGCCAGCGACAGGTCGCTGAACGCAAAGCCCACGCCTTCCCGCCAGCGAAGAATGCGGCCCCGCCGGCGAGCACGGAACGGGCCGTAACGATGGTCGATGTGTAATTCGGCCCCAACGCGCGGTACGCCGCTGTTGATGCGGATGCGTGCATGAAACGGGTCATGACAGGCGTAGCGATGAAAGTCACGCAGCTGCCCCCATGCCTGACGCGCCGACAGTGGCAGCACTATTTCTTCGCGGCAGATCACGCGGCGGGCGGCCGTCACGCGGACGATCACGGCCGCGCCTCGGCGTCTTCTTTCATGCCACGCAAGACATGGCCGTGCAGCGTGTGAACGGCCCAGTTCTCGGCCGGCAAGTAGGCGAACCGCGGCGCGAGTTTCGGCTCGTAGCGCGTGGTGAGCTTCACGACCGTCCCCCTCCCGTCAGCGGTCGGCACGAGTTCGAAGCTGCCGTCGATGAGGCGGATGCCGTCGTTTTCAATGTCGGTCTGTTCGACCACGCGGAACGCCAAACTCTTGCCGGGCTCCACTTCGGTAATCTCCTTCACGAGGCGACCTTTTTCGTAAACGCAGATTTTGCGGTCGCCGACGTGCTCACTACTGCCCGTCGTGTACCTCGGACGAAGGCTCGGTGTTACCCACAAGAGCAACGGCGGGCGGTGCTTGACCTGCTCGTAAAACTGAATCGCCTTCCAGACCCGTTCCGGCGGCAGATTGATCGTCGCCATCGTGCTGGTGCTGACGACCGGCATGTTCGTATGCCGGTCTTCGGCAAGGGCGATCATCACCGGCAGCAGCCCGAGGATCGGCAAGTGCCAGCGCTGCGAGAAGTTCGTCTGCTTCAGTTGGTGCCGAAGCATCTTCCCGACAAGCGCCCCCGCGAACGCCGGCAACAGCGCCAGCAAGCCGAGAATGAACGTACACATGCCCCCGGTCACGTCGGCGGCAAGGAGCATCACGACGATCGACGCCACCGCGATAAACGCCAGCAGCATCAGCATCGCGACCCCGACATGCACGCGATAACCAAGAATCGCACCGACACTCACCGGGATCGCGATCGTAACGGCCGCGCCGTACCCGACGAACGGGATGAGCGAAAAACTCAACGCCGCGCCGACACCGACGGCCGTCAGCAAGCCGGGCATCCAAAGCGTCCAGCGAACGAACGGCGGCTTGCGGCTGAACGTGGCGGGGTCATGAACGTTGTAATGCCGACCGCATTCGGGACAATCGCCCGACTCCCCCAGGTGATCGATGACATAACCGCACCCAAGACACCGCCGGGGCATATTCCGCAGTTCGTCATACCGCTGCTCGTCAGACATGGCGGCGATCATCGTCCCGTCGATTGGCCGGTCAATAGAATCGGCGATGCTGTCACGCGTTTCAAAACCGGTGTTATGATGCCCGCGTGATTACGTTGCTGGTGTTGCAGGGGCCGGACAAGGGCCGGCGGTTTGAACTGCCGGACGCGCCGACGCTCATCGGCCGTGAGAGTCGGCAACTGCCGCTGACCGACCAAACCATCTCCCGCCGACACGCCGAGCTCAAACCCGAAGGCGAACACGATTGGGTGCTGCGTGACCTCGGCAGCAGCAACGGCACGTACATCAACGGCCAGCGCGTCGAGCGGCCGTGGACGCTGAAGATGGGCGACCAGATCCGCGTCGGACGCAGCCTGATGACGGTCGGCATCCAGACGGCGTCACGCTCCATCAGCCGCAACGTCAAACTCGCCGACGCGAACGCCGGCATGGACAGCAGCATCATCAACACGCTGCCCAGCAACGACGACAGCATGGTGCTGGCCGTCCCCGAACCGGCGGCGGCGGCGATGGCGAACCTGAAAATGCTCTACCGCCTCAGCGCGGTGCTCGGCAGCAGCTTCAAGATCGACCAGGTGCTCGAAGTCGTCATGGACCTCGTCTTCGAACACGTCAAAGCCGACCGCGGCATCCTCATGCTGCTGACGCCCGACGGCGGCCTGGACGCGAAAGTCGCCCGAGTGCGCGACGAAACCCGCGCCGGCAAAACCGAAGCGCAGCCGATGAACGACGCCGACGCGCCGGAACACATCCCGGCCAGTCACACGATCATCAAGCACGTCATCGAAACCGGCTCCGGCGTCCTCTCCAGCAACGCCATGAGCGACCCGCGGTTTAAGAAAGGCAAGAGCGTTCACAACCTCGGCATCCGCTCGTGCCTCTGCGTGCCGATCAAGGCACGCAAGATCGACGCCCGGCAGGACGAAGCGAGCAACGCCGACGAAGTCACCGGCGTCATCTACGTCGACAGCAGCGTCCGCAACTACACCTACTCGACGGACCAATTGCGGCTGCTCACCAGCATCGGCCTGCAGGCGGGCATGGCGATCCAGAACGCCACGCTCTACCAGGCCGGCCTCGAAGCCGAGCGTTTGGCCGCCATCGGCGAAACCACCGCGGCGCTGTCGCACTCGATCAAAAACATTCTCCAGGCGCTCCGTGGCGGCGCCGACGTCGTGGAGATGGGCCTGCGTCGTAACGACGTGAACCAGTCCGTCAAAGGCTGGCGGATCGTGGAGAAGAACCTCGACAAGATCTTCAATCTCACGATGAACCTGCTCGCCTACTCCCGGCCGCGACTGCCGAAGCTGGAGATGGTGCACCCGCGACGCGTCATCGACGAATGCCTGGAACTGCTCGCCCCGGTCGCCAATGACCGCGGCGTGATGGCGGTGGCGGACGTGGAGCAGGACGTGCCCGCCGTGCCGCTGGATTCAGACGGCCTGCACCAAGTGCTGATGAACCTGCTGACCAATGCCCTCGACGCCACCGCGGCCGGCGACGGGCTGATCCGCGTCGGCTGCCGCTACGACCCGGCCGCCAAGGCGGTCTTCATCGACGTCATCGACAACGGCCCGGGCATCGCGCCGTCGATGAAAAATCACCTGTTCAAAATCTTCCACAGCACCAAAGGCAACCGCGGCACGGGCCTGGGATTGGCCGTGGCGAAGAAGATCGTCGACGAGCATCAGGGCACCATCACCGCCGTCAGCAAACCCGGCGAAGGGACGACCTTCACCATCAAACTGCCGGCGTACAGCTTCAGTACGAGCGAAGACAATTCCGATACACGCGGGCCGGGGTAAAGGTGTAGTAGGCAGAAGGCAGAAAGATTATTCGTCTTTCTGCCTTCTGCCTTCTTCGTTCTGCCTACCTGATTTTACGCCTTCATCGACTCGACGCCGCCCATGATTTCGGACAGTTCGGTCGTGATCTGGCTCTGGCGGGCGCGGTTGTATTGGAGCGACAAGGCGCGGGCCATTTCTTCGGCGTTGTCGGTGGCGGCCTTCATGGCGACCATGCGGGCGACGTGCTCGCTGGTGGTGGCGTCGAGGAACGTCTGGAAGAATGCCGTCTTCACGGCCAGCGGAATGAGTTCCGCCAGCAGTTCCGCCGGGGCGGGGCTGAATTCGTAGATGGTTTCGCTGGCGGCGTTCTCGCTGCCGTGCGTGGTGCCCGAGCGGCCGCTGTCGAGGGCACCGGCCTTGGCCTGGGCGTCTTTCTCGTGCGCTGCTGCGCGATGCCGTCGGTCGTCGCCTTGAGGCTGGCGAGCGGCAGCAGCTGCATGACGTCGGGCTTCTGCAAACCGGTGCTGACGAAATTCATGTAGCCGACGTAAACGGCGTCGAGCTTGCCGTCGGCGAAGTCTTTCATCAGACGGTCGGCGAGGGTTTCGACTTCGGCGAACTTGGGCGGGTCGGCGACGGTGATCTTGTCGGCCAGCGTGCGTTTCTGGAACGTGAGGTAGCTCACGCCCTTCTTGCCGACGGCGTAGACGTCGACGGTTTTGCCCGACGCTTCGAGTTGCTTGATGCGAAGGACGCTGGTGCGGATGACGTTGCCGTTGTAACCGCCGGCCAGGCCGCGGTTGCTGGTCAGCAGCACGAACGCCACGCGGCCGCTGCCTTGGCCTTCGACGGTGCGGAGGAGCGGGTGGTTGACGTCGCCCGCGCTGGCGGCGACGTCGGCGACGAGTTCGCGGATTTTGAGGGCGTACGGCTTGGTGCCGACGGCGCGCTTGAGCGATTTCTGGAACTTCGCGGTCGCGATCATCTGCATGGTGCGGGTGATCTTGCGGATGTTCCGGACCGCCTTGCGGCGTTTAACGATCGCACGTGCCTTGGCCATTGTTCAAATTCCTCTGCCTGGGAAAGCCCGGATTTGCGCCGGGCCGAGGATTATGGAGACATTGGCCGAGGGTCGCAAGTTTTGGCGTGTGACGGTTTGACGCTGGCCGGGCTAACCGGCGGCGAAGGCGGTCTTCATCATGCCGGGGCGGTCGGTGGTAATCGCCTGCACGCCGCTGGCGATCAACTGTTTTGCGAGTTCGACGTCATTGACGGTCCATGCGCCCAGATCAAAGCCGGCCGCCACGATCGCCCCGCCGAACGCCGGTGTCACGACATTCGGCCAGGCCTCGGTGCCCAGGCCGTCGGCATTGCAGGCTTTAAGCGTGTCGATGACGGATTCAACAGCCGGGGCGGGTTTGTCGTTGTAGTACTCGATCAGCCAGTCCGCCTTGAAACGGGGCAGCAGGCGTTTGGCTTCACGGACGGCGTCGGTGTTGAAGCTCATCAGCCGCACGCGGTCGGCCGGAATATTCAGGCGGTTCAGTTCGGCGGCGATGGCGGGCAACGGCGCGAGGCCGGCCTTCACTTCCAGCCGCAAATGCTTGCCGGCCGGGACGAGGGCGAGCACCTGCTCCAGCGTCGCAATCCGTTCGCCGGCGAATTCAGGCGATTTCCAGACGCCGATGTCGTACGTCAGCAGTTCCGCGTACGTCCGCTCGGCCACCACCACGCCGGAATGGCCGAGGCGACGGAAATCCTTGTCGTGGACGCAAACGACTACCCCGTCACCGGTTATATGAAAATCGCCTTCGAGGGCGTCGGCGTCGTGCTTCAGGGCGAGGCGGAAGCTGGCGAGGGTGTTTTCCGGGGCGTCGGCGGACGCGCCGCGGTGGGCGATGATCAAGGGTCGGCCGAACACGTCGCGGTTTTCCTGCCCACTGCCCACAGCCACCTGCCCACCCCGCCTTTATTTGTCCCCGCCCGGCCGCGGTTTACGGCCGGGTTGAATGCTGAAACTTTGAATGTAGCTGATCCACATCATCGACAGCCCGTGCGCGTAAGCGCCCTGGACGACCAAGTCCATATAGAACTGCGTCGGCGGGATGTGGTACTTCTCAACGGTGACGCCCTGATAAGCGATCGCCTTGACAGGCTCTTTTTTGCCCAGCGGAGCGACGGTCACTTCGATCCGCTTGAAGACGCCGACTTCACGCCCCTGCTCGTCGACCTTTCGGCCGATCTTGGCGTCGAGGATTTTCATCTCCGCTTCGGGGAGTTCGAAGAGGACGCCTGCGACATATTTACCCGGATCGTAAACGATGTCCGCGATGCCGCCGCCCCAGTATTCGCTGTAAATCGGGAAGCAAAGGCGGTAATTATCCAGCACCGCACTTTTCCCATTCTTCATAGCGGGAGCGCGATGGCCGTGGTGTTTGCACCATTCACTGACGGCGCGGACATTGAGGTTGGAGCCGTAGGCGAAGTAATACACGCGGTTTACGACTCGCCCCCGCCGGGACCGGGCGGGAACAAGAGTCATGCCATTCTGTACCGAATGAACGCGAAATCAACTGATGAAATCGAAGGATTCAGGAGATTTCCCCAAAAGCCCGGGGGCGGGTGCGTCCGATAAATGAGTTGAAACCGTTCTGGCAGTCGCGAGTGATATCGGGAAATTGATATCTTTGCGGTTCCCGGAGTGATCCAATAGATTACCGGACCATGACGCCAACGCGTCCGTGGGACGACGCCGCGAGCAGAAACACATGATCGTTGATTGTCACACGCATATTTGGCAGTCCCCCGACCAACTCGGCCCCGCCGACCTCGGCGAGCCGGGCCGCGCCGCGCGGGCCAAGGGCGTCCGCCCGACCCCGGGCGGCCGCGCGATGCGCAAGAGCATCCCCGCCGCCGATCCGGACCACCACTGGCACGAGCAGGAGGAAGCCTCGATCGACAAGTCGATCGTGCTGGGCTTTAAGAGTCGCTATCTCAAGAGCGACATCCCGAACCACTTCGTCGCCGAGTACGTCCGCCGGGCGCCCGACAAGCTCATCGGTTTTGCCGGCATCGACCCGACCGACCCGCGCGCCTCGAAGAACTGCAGACCGCCAAGGAAGAGTTGCGTCTCAAAGGCGTCACCCTTTCGCCGGCGAATCAGGATTTTCATCCGCTCGACACCCGGGCGATGGCGGTCTACGAACTGGCCGAAAAACTGGCGATGCCGATTTTGTTCCATCCCGGCGCTCACTTCATCGAGCAGAGCAAGATGGAATACGGCCGCCCGTACCTGCTGGACGAAGTCGCCCGCAGCTTCCCGAAGCTCCGCATCGTCATCGGCCAACTCGGTCAGCCGTGGGTGGACGAGACGATCGTGCTGCTCGGCAAGCACCCGAACGTCTTCGCCGACATCAGCGGCCTGGTCAGCCGGCCGTGGCAGGCGTTCAACACGCTCGTCAACTGCCACCAGTACGGCGTGATCGAAAAACTGCTCTTCGGCTCCGACTTCCCGTACACCTCGGCCAGCGACACCATCGAAACCCTCTACAGCCTCAACCAAATGGTCCAGGGCACGAACCTCCCGGTCGTCCCCCGCGAACAACTCCGCGGCATCGTCGAACGCGACGCCGTGACGCTGCTGGGAATTCAATAAACAGAATTTGCGATTTGCGATTTGCGATTCGCGATTGAAGAGTGAAACGCCAAGCCTTTCTTCAATCGCGAATCGCAAATCAGCAATCGCAAATTGATCTCAGGAATCAGATCAATGCGCAAACTTCTCGCCCTCCCGTTGCTCGCCGCCCTCGCATTCACCGGCTGCTCGTCGGACGACGGCATGGCGCGGCTGAACGTCCGCCAGAACGCCACCGACAACCAGTTCGTCGCCACGTTCGAGCGTGCCCTGTTCACCCAGAACGACGGCCAGACCGACGTCATCCTGCTCAGCGGTACCGGCCAAACCGCGGGCGGCGAAGGCGCGATCGCCAACAACAATTCTGCCCGCCAGGTCGTTCACGTGAAGGTGCTCTGGCAGCCGACCCGCACCATTCGCGTCGACAGCCCGTCGGCCGGCAATGCGATGATCGATTGGCAGGTCATCGCCGGCGATTCCGACCACGTCGCCTACGCCGGCAGCTGCTGGGCGAAGGTTACCGTCGACGACGACGAAGCCACCATCGACATCCGCCAGGCGAATGTCAGCGTGAAGCAGGTCACCGGGCACATGATCGACCCGCTCAAGCACGCCACCGTCGACGGCGTGTTCGTCGCCAAGCGCGCCGACGCCACCGTGCGGTCTTACATCAGCGACCTGCACGGAACGCAGGTCACCAGCCTGTCGATGGCGGGAGCGGCCGCCAAGTGAAGCAGAAATTCGTCCTCCGCCCGCCGACCAAAGACGCGGTTTTACCCTTCGGCCAACAGATCGAACTGTTCCACAACGGTGAGTTGATCGGCACGGCGCTGGCACGCACCGGAAGGGACCGACGGCGTGATCCAGATCGCCGACATCCACATCGCCGACGGTCACCGCCGGCAGGGGAACGGGTCGACGCTGCTCAAAAAGGTCTACGCCGAGGCCGCCGAATTCTTCACCGCCCTCAACATCAAGCCCCGGCGGTGCTGGATTCTGATCGAACAGAAGCGCCACGTCGTCGCCCGCGCCTTCCTCAGCCGCCACGGCTACCAGCACGTCTCCACCCTGTCCGCCGTCTTCCGAGGCCAGGACGGGATGCTGTATCAGAAATCGTTCGATTGAGGAGTTAGGAGCTAGAAGTTAGGAGTTAGTAGAAGAAAAGCCTTCGCATTTCTACTAACTCCTAACTTCTAGCTCCTAACTCCTTCCCCAAGCTACAATCCCTCCATGCCGCCTGCCCTGCCGGGATTCGCGCGTCGTGATTCGGGGCGAGTCGTCTTTCGGGACGGCCCGACGAGTCTTCCTGTTTCGATCGGCAACCTGCGTTCGGCCGACGGGCACGATGTCGCGTTGCACCTGCGGGTGAGCGTTCGCGCGGTCGACCGGGCGGCGGACGTTCAACTCTTCGCCGAGCAATTCCTCACCGGCCGCGACAGCGTGGCCGCCGAGGAATTGGCGGGCCACTTTCGCGGTGCGCTGACGTCGGCGGCGGCGGAATGGGTGGCGGCGCACGCGGCCGCCGATGCCGTCGATCGCCCTGCCGATTTAGCCGAACACCTTCGCAAACAGGCGGACGCCGCGGCGTTCGGGTGCGGCATCGAACTGGTTCACCCCTGGCAGCTCTCGGCCGACAGCGTTTCGCTCCGCGCCGAGCGTGACCGCGAGCAGGCGCAACGCCGCGCGCTCGCCGAGGCGCAGCACTCGGCCAGGCTTGCGGAGTCGCTCGCCGGGGCACCGGTCGACCGCTTGCCATCGTCAGACCTCGCCGCCCTCTTGCCCTCACTGCTCGCCGCCCGGCCGGCGGTCGATGTGCTGATTTCAGCCGGCCCGAATCTCGTGGTGATCGACGCGGCGAACGACCTGCGCGTGATCGCCGCCCCGCCCGCCATCGGCCCGCTTCGCAGCGTCCGTCAATTGAACGACGGCACGATCGCGCTCGGCGGCACGAGCGGCGTGGCGGTCCTTTCCAGCGGTTTTGAAACCACACGTGTCCTGGCCGGCGGCGGCGACTCCGGGCGGGGTTACAACGCGGTGGCGGGCCTGCCGGGCCGTCTCTTCGCCACGCACGGCGAGTTGGGGCTGACCGCCTGGGACGACGCCGGCAACGCCCGCGTCTTCGCCACGCCCGCAGCCGCACGCGGCGTTGTCACCGTCGGCGACTCGGTCTGGCTGGCGGCGGGCAACGCGGTCTGCCGCTTTGATGGCGACGCCGTCCTGCCTGTTCTCGACGGCCAGTCGCGTCTGCTTTCGCTCCTGGTGATCGGCCGGCGCGTGATCGCGGTTCGCGAAGACGGCACGGTGCAGACGATCGACCCGGACCGCGGCCAAGTCGTTGCCGAGTTCCGCCATCGCTCGGCGATCGTCGCCGCAGCGCCACTGGAGGTCGACCCGGTCCAGGCGATCGTGTTCGCCGGCGACCGCGGCGAGATCGAAGCCGTCACGCCCGACGGCAAATCACTCGGCCTCATCGCGCCGCGAACGCCGGGCGTGCGAATGCTAGCCCTGGTGGGCAGTCGGATTACGACGATCACGGCGGACAGGACGAGCGTCCTGCTTCATCGCCCGGCGGCGTTCGAATCGGCGGAGACGCTCAACATCCTCGCGCGAACGGGGTATCACATTACAGATGTAAATAGCAGCCAGTGGAAACTGTAATTACATTTATATTGCGGGTTCGACTCGCGATTCTGTACTGTCCGCCGCCGAGGATAACACGATGCCGATTTTCGCCGCCGACGTCACCCCGCCCGCCATGGTCACCCCCGCCCAGGCCCCCGCCACGGACCGCAAATGGATCGAGCCCGCCGCCATCTGGCCGGACGATCTCGGGAACCACATTCAGGCGCACGGCGGCGGCATCCTCAAGGAAGGCAACACCTACTTCTGGTTCGGCGAATACCGCGCCAAAGACAACGAGGCCGGCAAGTGCTACGTCGGCTGTTACAGCAGCACCGACCTGATCAACTGGAAATTTCGCAGCAAAGTCGTCGCCAGCGAGTCGCCGTTCGAAGACAAGTCCAAGTGGTGGACCCTCGAACGCCCCAAGGTCTACCACAATAAAAAGACCGGCAAATACGTGATGTGGGTGCACATCGAAGGCGGCGAAAAGAAGGGCTACGCCCGCGGCGAAATCGCGATCTACACCAGCGACACCGTCGACGGCGATTACAAGTTCGTCAAAAGCTTCCGCCCACTCTGGCAGGAAAGCCGTGATATCGGCCAGTTCGTCGACGACGACGGCTCGGCGTACCTCGTCTCCGAGTCCCGCCCGACGCGTGGGTTTTACATCTTCAAACTCAACGAAGATTACATGGACGTCGAGCCGAAGCCGACCTGCTTCATCAAGTCGCCCCTTGAAGGCGGTGCGCTCGTCAAATACGACGGCCTTTATTACATCATCGGCTCGTGGATGACCGGCTGGGACCCGAACAACAACATGTACGCCACCAGTAAGTCACTGGAAGGCCCGTGGAGTGAGTTCCACGACATCGCGCCAAAGGCGAAGAAGACCTACGGCAGCCAGAGCACGATGATGATGAAAGTCATCGGCACCGAAACCACCACCATCATCTTCATGGGCGACATGTGGCGGCCCAAACAGCACTGGGACGGCCGCTACCTCTGGATGCCCCTGCAGATCGGCGACGGCAAACTCTGGCTCCCCGAGCCCAAACCCTGGACGATCGACCTGAAAACCGGCGTCGTCAGCTTTAAATAAACCCGGCACGGGCCACTTCAGTGGCCCTGTTCTTTCGTCATCCGAGGGACATCCACAGGGCCACTCAGGTGGCCCTGCCTCGTTGTTGGACTTAGAGTGGACCGGAGGAGGAACCGCCATGTTTGCCCGCCGACTGCTTCCGCTATGCTTGCTCGCCATGACCGCTCCCGCGATCGCCGCCGACGCTGAGAACCCGTGGCCGAACCCGCTGATCAAGCAGCGGGCCGACCCGTTCATCGTCAAGCACACCGACGGCTACTACTACTTCACCGCCAGCGTGCCGGAGTACGACCGCATCGAGCTCCGCCGCGCCAAGACCATCGACGGGCTCGCCAGCGCGACGCCGAAGGTCGTCTGGCGCAAGCACAACAAAGGCCCGATGGGCAATCACATCTGGGCCCCGGAGATGCATTACATCGACGGCAGCTGGTACGTCTACTTCGCGGCCGGCGGCGCGGAAGACAAATGGGCGATCCGCATCTACGTCATCAAAACGTCGGCCGAAAATCCGCTCGACGGCCCGTGGGAAGAGCTCGGCCAATTCAAAACCGGCTGGGAGTCGTTCGCCCTCGATTCCACGACCTTCGTCCATAACGGCCAACGCTATTTCGCCTGGGCGCAGCACACGCCCGACCGGAAAGACAACACCGATCTCTACATCGCCAAGCTGAAAAGCCCGATGGAACTCGACGGTAAACCGGTCCGCATCAGCAAGCCCGAACTGCCCTGGGAGCGCCAGGGCTTTGCCGTGAACGAAGGGCCGGCGTTTATCGCGCACGGCGACAAGGTCTTCCTGACCTACTCCGCCAGCGCCACCGACGCCCGCTACTGCATGGGCCTGCTCACCGCCGACGCCAAGGCGGATCTGCTCGACCCGAACAGCTGGAAAAAATCGGACAAGCCCGTCTTCGCCACCAGCGAAGCCAACAAGATCTTCGGCCCCGGCCACAACAGCTTCACCGTCGATGAGGCCGGCGGTGACGTGATCGTCTACCACGCCCGCAGCTATAAAGAGATCAAAGGCGACCCGCTCTACGACCACAACCGCCAGACCCGCGTCCAGCGGATCACCTGGTCCCCCGACGGCATGCCCGTCTTCGGTGACCCGCGGCCCGACACGAAGTAAGCCGCACGCCCCGGCAAACGCTCAAACGAACACGACCGACCAAGCCACCGGATTCGCCCGGTGGTTTGGTCGTTTTCGGGCTGCAATTGCCTCGCCAATCCGACCAACCTGCCCTCAAAATCGCTTCAGTTCACCCATTCCCGCTTATCGTTTTTCCCGGCACGAATGTCCCGCCCTTTGTGCAAGGAAGAAATTCCCATCGCGACCAACAAAATTGTAATTTACAATCACTGCCCAAGGGCACGACATTCGGAAACAATATTCGCCTTAAGTGCTTATTTTGAAAGCACATTACAACGACAATATGTCACACAATCTGTTTCCGTTGTTTTCAGGATTCGCGAGGCTTGAGCGCGAAATTTAGCTTGCAAGGTGTTTGGTACGAGGTAGTTTTGTCGCACGGCTCCGCCCTGGCGGACGGGCCGCTTGCACATCGACTGAATGAATCGAGTGGAGGTTTGGATGAAAAATGCGACTGCCTTGGGTTCCGTTGTCTCGACGCGTCTTTTCACGAAGGCCCGCCTGAGTGCCGCCGCCTCGGTGGCGCTGGCGGGCGTCCCGGCGTTCGTTTCTGCGGCAACCGTCACTCAAACGGCGACTGACGCTGCCGGTAGCAGCAGCTTTAACACCGGCACACGCTGGAGCGACGGCCAAACCCCGAGCGCGGCCAACGACTACGTCACTCCCGGCGGCGCGGCCGTCAACACGCTGCAGATTCGCACGCCGTTTGACACCGGCGACACGGTCTTCGCCGGCAACAGCCTCACCGTCGGCGACAACTCCACCAATGCGGCCAACCTGGTCCTCAAAAACGCCACGAACGCCACCATTACCGTCAATAATCTCACCCTCAACAAGGGCTCGATCCAGAACGGCGGCAACTCCGGCGGTGTTGCTACGGCGCTGACGTTCGCCAGTAACAACATCACGCTGGGCACCGGCGGCGGCATCGTCGACAGCGGCGGCGCGGGCCGATCGATCAATGTCACCGGCCTCATCACCGGCGCCGGCACGCTCTCGATCATCGGCGGCGGCACGATCCAACTCTCCGGCGCGAACACCTACACCGGCGCGACCACCGTCGGAACCGGTGCAACCCTCCGCGCCGATGACGGCGTCGGCCTGGCAAGCGTGTCGAACCTCAGCCTCGCCGGCGGCTCACTGGTCACCAGCGGGACGTTCTCCCGCGCCCTCGGCACCGGGGCCGGCCAAGTCCAGATCAGCGGCGCGGGCGGCTTCACCGCCAACGGCGGCGCACTCACGGTCGCCCTCGGCGGCACCGCCAGCCCGACCCCGCTGACCGTCGGCCTGAACGGCTTTGCCCCGACCACGATGTTCCTCAACAACGGCGGCGGTACGAGCACCGTCGACTTCCGCAACAGCATCGACCTCGCCGGCACGACCACCTTCGGCGTCAACGTCTCCAACGCCACCGCCGCCACCAGCGCCACGCTCAGCGGCAACCTCACCGACTCGGTCGGCACGGGCACGTTCACCAAGGCCGGCGTCGGCCTGCTGACCCTCACCGGCACCAACACCTACGCCGGAAACACCGTCATCACCGGCGGCACCCTCCGCGCAGCGGCGCGAGCCTCTCCAACGCCAACCTCAATTTCAACGGCGGCGTGCTCGGCACGAACGGCACCTTCAACCGCATCCTCGGCACCGGCGCGGGCCAGGTCCAGTGGACCGGTGCGGCCGTCGCACTCGGCGGCTTCAGCGCCGAAGGCGGCGATTTGACCGTCACCCTCAACAACGACGCGGCCACCCCGCTCGTCTGGGGCACCACCGCCGGCTTTAACCCCGGATCGGTCGTCCTCGGCGGCCCGTTCGCCACCGGCACCACCACCCTCACCAATAATATCGACCTCTCGACCGCCACCACGGCCATCGCCCGCACCCTCGTCACCCAGGCCGGCACGAGCGTCGTCAGCGGCGTCATCAGCAACACCGGTGCCGCCCAGGGCGTCCTCGTCATCGAAGGCAACGGCACGGCCAGCGGCACGATGGTCTTCTCCAACGCCAACACCTACGGCGGCACGACCCAGATCGACACCGGCGGCCAGGGCGCTGCCACCGCCCGCGCCACCAACAGCCTGGCGTTCGGCACGAGCACCATCCTCTTCAACCCCGGCGGCAACGCCAGCACCGCACGCCTCGAACTGGCCAACAACATCAACCTGGCCAATAACGTCACCTTCACCGGCCGCGGTAACAACAGCGTCGGGATCGAAAACGTCAGCGGCAATAACACCATGAGCGGCACGCTCAGTGTCACCAGCGGCGGCGGCACCTGGACCGTCCAGTCCGACGCCGGCAGCACCCTCAACCTCACCGGCGCCGCCGCCACCGCCTCGGCCCCCGGCGTCGCCGTCACCAGCGTCGCCACCGGCACACGTGGCATCACCCTGCAGGGCGACGGCACGGGCACGGTCACCGGCATCATCCAGACCGGCTCGGCAACAACCTTCAACTTCAACAAGGCCGGCCTCGGCACCTGGACGCTGACCAACGCCAACACCTTCAACGGGGCGACCGCCGTCAACGCCGGCACGCTCCAACTCGGTGACGGCACCACCGGCCACGACGGCACGATCGCCAACACCACCGGCGTCACCGTCGCCAGCGGCGCGACACTCGCCTACAACCGCTTCGGCACCAGTTCGGCCGGCTACGTCATCACCGGTGCCGGCGGCGTCAGCAAACTCGGTGCGGGCACGCAAACCCTCACCGCCGCCAACACCTACACCGGCACCACGACCGTCCAGGCCGGCACGCTCAGCCTGACCACCCCGGCCCAGGCCGTCGTCCTCACCGGCGGCGGTGCCGACGTCCGGGGCGGCAAACTCGTCCTCGATTACACCGGTGGCAGCAGCCCCGTCGCCAGCGTCAAGAGCATTCTTGATGCCGGCTACGCCGGTAACTTCGCCACCGGCCAGATCAAGGGCACCACGCTGGCCGCCAACCGCACGCTCGGCTACGGCGACAGCGGCACCGCTGTCACGATTCGCGTCACCCTCGCCGGCGATGCCGACCTCGACGGCGACGTCGATTTCAACGACTTCCTCGTCCTCCAAAGCAAGTTCGGCCAGGCCAACACGCGGTTCGACGAAGCGAACTTCAACTACGACGGCTTCACCGATTTCAACGACTTCCTCGCCCTGCAGGCCAACTTCGGCCAGAGCGTCACCGGCGACGAAGTCGCCTTCACCTCGGCCCAGGTCGCGGCGATGACCGCCTTCGCCAGCGTCGTCCCCGAACCGGCCAGCCTCACGCTGATCGGCATGGGCGCGGCAGGCCTCCTGGGCCGCCGGCGTTCGCGTTCGTAATTCCAGTGCGACAAAATGTAAAAATTTTAGGTGGCAATTTAACTCAAGTAGGGTAGATTTCGTTCCAGTCCCACGTCCCCCGTTTTTGGAGGAGAAGAAGATGAAGATGAAAGCGATTCTGGCCGCGTTGGCGGGCCTGACGATTGCCTCGGCTGCAAATGCAGCGACTATCACTTACACCTTGATCAAGGATGTAAGCACGACCGGTACCGCACAAGCTGGCCGCTATGTCGTTCTGGCTGAAGTCAGCTCTGACACGAAAGGTTTGGCTGCCTTTCAATTCGGTCTGAGCGGTGTGACTTCGATCACCAACCGCGCTCCGGTTGGCATTTACCGCACTCCGGCCATTGATGACCCGGATCAGCCCTCGACGCCGGACACCCCGAATCCGCGTCGGACCCGCTATGTCGGCTTCAGCCTGTACACGGACACCACCAGCGCCGCCTCTATCCGTGGTGCCCAAGACACCGCTTCGTATGACACCAACATCAATTCCAGCAGCAACTACCAGACTGTTGACTTGGTATACGGCGTCGGCCAAACGGCGGGCAATGTCAGCACGCGTACCGAAACCAGCGGTGACGCTCAAGCCGTTTACACCTACGACTCGGGTAGCAGTGTGTTCCCTGCTTATGGTGTGACTGCTGCACAGTTTCCTGGTCACGCAGGTGCTTTCTTGGCGGCTGCGGGTAACTACGACACGACGTTGAACCTCCCGCTGCTCACCTACGGCAACGGTAACGTGTTCATGAGCCAAGTGCCGTACGGCACCAGCTCGACGGGCACCGTTCAGACGATTAACACCGCGATCCTCGTCCAGCCGGGCGCGGTTCCGGAACCTGCCAGCCTCGCCCTTGTCGGCCTTGCTGGTGCCGGTATCCTCGCTCGCCGTCGCAAGGCCTAAGCCTTTCGACTCACGATCGAAATCAACCTGATCTTCTCCCGGCCGCGATTCATTTCGCGGCCGGGAGTTTTTTTGTGCCCTCATTTCATTTTACCCCGATCGCTTCGGCCCGGTTCGCCCGCAAGCAAGCCTGATTGTTGCCTTGCGATTTCAATCTTCCCCACAGTCGGCGGGCCGGCCGACTGATGAATTCGCGTATTTGCCACGTTGAAGTGGGAAAAATGTGTTGCTCTGTAAGCGCATTTGTTCCCACGCTGTATGGATAAGGCGTAAGATGCCTTTCCCGCCCAAGCCACACTGGCCGGCAAAAACGTCGAAACCGGTTCACTTTCGGGTGACGGCCGGTTCCGGATTGATCGGCCGGTGTGAGTACGGGAAGGCGACAAGTCGGGCTGTCCGCGGAGGGACGGCCTGCGGAGGTTTGGCCGGCGGGCACGCTGGCGCTTCTCAATTTGTATTGTGCAATGCGTACGGGGTCGGATGCCGCGAACCTTTTTGCGACTCACGGGCCGCTGGCTGATCGTGCTGGCGGGGGTTTTCTGTCTGCTTTGGTCGTGCGCGTGGCTGCTGCGTCCGAACGTCCAGCCCCGGCCGGTCTCCTACACGCCTGCCGCCGCGGCCGCCGCGATTGCGTCGCGTGACCTGAAGTTTGATCCTCACCATCTGCCGACGCTGCACGTCAATGCTGACGTGAAGCCGACGGGCGAGTCGCCGCTGCTGGCGGACCTCGTGAAGGCCGGCAAGCTGCCGCCGCTCGCCGAGCGCATGCCGACCGAGCCGACGGTCATGACGGGGAAAGACGGCGTCGGTACGTACGGCGGCACGTGGCTGAACCTGGCGATATCGGCCGACGATGTCAGCATTGTCAGCTACCGCATGACGGGCCCGTATCTCGCCCGGTGGTCGCCGCTGGGTTACCCGATCGAGCCGCATATCGCCAAGGCGATCGAGCCGTCCGCCGACCTTAAAACCTGGACGGTTAAGCTTCGCCCAGGCATGAAGTGGTCGGACGGCGAGCCGTTCACTGCCGACGACATCATGTACTGGTGGGAAGGTGAAATCACCAACCCCGTCCTCAAGAACCCGCCGCCGCCGTGGATGATGGTCAACGGCAAGGCGGGCCGCGTGGAGAAGGCCAACGATTACGAAGTCCGCTTCGTTTTCGGCGACCCGTACCCGCTGTTCATGGAAACGCTCGCCATGTTCAAGGACATGTGCGAAACGCCCAAGCACTATCTGAAGCAATACCACCCTGACCCGGCCATCGGCGACGCCGCGGTCATTGAGCGGGACAAAATCACGTACAAAATCCCCAGCGCCCGCTCGCTGTACGGCTACATCAAAGGCTGGCAGAACCCGCAGCACCCGCGGCTCTGGCCGTGGGTATACCGCACGTTCCGGGGCGACCCGCCGCAGGTTTTCGTGCGAAATCCGTATTACTTCGTCGTCGACACCGCCGGCAATCAGTTGCCGTACATTGACCGGCTGCAGTACGACGTCCAGGACGGCAAACTGCTGGCGCTCAGTGCCGCCAATGGCGGCGTGAGCATGCAGGGCCGGCACATGAAGTTCTCGGATTACACCGAGCTCATGACCCGCAGCCAGTCGGCCGGCACGCGCGTCCTGCACTGGTACCCGGCCGTCCGGTCGAACTGGGTGATCAACCCGAACCTCAACCGCCGCGTCAGCGACGACGAGCCCGACAGCAAGTTCAAAGCCGAGCTGCTGAGCGACAAGCACTTCCGCCAGGCGTTGTCATTGGCGATCAATCGGAAGCGGATCATCACCGCCGACCAGGCCGGCATCGGCGAGCCGTCGCAGGTCGAGCCGGGGCCGGAATCGCCGTTCCACAGCGAAAAACTCGCCAAGGCGTTTATCGACTACGACCCCAAGTGCGCCAGCGACATGCTCGACGCGCTCGGCCTCACGCAGCGGGACAGCGAAGGCTTCCGCACCTTCCGCGACGGCTCGCGGATGGTCTGGTATCTCGACATCACCAGCTACACCGGCGCCGGCGCCGCACAGTTCGTCGTCGATGATTGGCAGGCGGTCGGCATTCGCACGGTCTACCGGGAACGCGCACGGTCGCTGTTCTACGTCGAAAAAGATTCCATGGCGTTCGATTTCAACGTCTGGTCCGGCGAGAGCGACTTCATGCCGCTGCTCTCGCCACGGTATTTCATCCCGTACAACACCGAATCGTTCTACGCCGTCGGCTGGGCACGGTGGTACACGCGCGGCGGCTACTACGACACGCCGGAATCCAAAATCCCCGGCTGCATCCCGGTCCCGAAAGACCACCCGATGTACGCCGCCATCACCGCCTACGAGCAGGCGATCCGCGCGACCGACAAGGCCGAGCAGAAGAAGTTCGTGCAGCAGATGACGGACATCGCCGCGGAGAACCTGTGGACGATCAACATCGCCACGCCGCCGCCGGCACCGTTCGTCGTGAGCCAGGATTTGAAGAACGTTCCGGACCTGGCAATGTTCGGCAACCTGTTCGCCACGCCCTCCAACGCCGGGCCGGAAACGTATTGGTTTGCGAATCCGAAGATGAGCCAGGGTGCCGTCGACGAAACCAAGGCGGCGATCCTGACGGCGACCAATCGCGTCGCCAAGGCCGCCGCCGCGAAGGCGACCTGGGGCAGCATTTTCGTCACGGCGTTGTCGCTGGGCATCCCGTTTTTGCTACTGGCGATGATCGCGCTGCGGCACCCGTTCATCGGGCGTCGGCTGCTGATCATGGTGCCGACACTGCTGGCGATCAGCGTGATCGTCTTCGCGATCATCCAGCTGCCGCCGGGCGACTTTTTGTCGACCAAGATCATGCAGATCCAGGAAAGCGGCGACACCACCGCCGCCCAGTCCATTCAAGACCTCAAAGACCTCTTCCACTTCGAAGAGCCGAACTGGAAGCTCTACTGCCGCTGGATGGGTCTCAAATGGTTCACCAGTTTCGCCCCCGGCGATGAAGGGCTGCTGCAAGGCAACCTCGGGCGGAGCATGGAGACGCAGCAGCCGATCAACCAGATCGTCGGCGACCGCATCACGCTCACCGTCATCGTCTCGCTCGCCACGATCTTGTTCACCTGGGCCGTCGCGTTGCCGATCGGTATTTACTCGGCGGTGCGGCAGTATTCGCTCGGCGACTACGTGCTGACGCTGGTCGGGTTCATCGGCATGTGCGTGCCGGCGTTTCTGCTGGCGCTCGTGCTGATCGCACTCACCGGCCTGAGCGGGCTGTTCAGTCCGGAATTTGCCGCACAGCCGGAATGGAACTCCGCGAAAGTGATGGACCTGCTCCGCCACGTCTGGATCCCGATCGTCGTCCTCGGCGTCGGCGGCACGGCGGGCATGATCCGCGTCATGCGCGCCAACCTCCTCGACGAACTCAAAAAACCTTACGTCACCACCGCCATGGCCAAGGGCGTTCGGCCGATGCGGCTGCTGCTGAAATACCCCGTCCGACTCGCACTCAATCCGTTCATCAGCGGCATCGGCGGACTGTTCCCGCAGCTGATCAGCGGCGGCGCGATCGTCGCCATCGTCCTCGCCCTGCCGATGGTCGGGCCGCTGCAATTGCAGGCCCTGATGAGTCAGGACACCTACATGGCCGGCTCGATGCTGATGGTACTCAGCCTGCTCGGCGTCGTCGGCACGCTCGTCAGCGACCTCCTGCTGCTCTGGCTCGACCCGCGCATCCGCTTCGAAGGAGGCAGCCGATGAGCCCCCTTCTTCCTGTAGGGGCGAGGCCTGCCTCGCCCGCGACCTACCACACGATCCAAAGCGCCTTCGCCATCGACCGGGCGACGCAGGCGTCGCCCCTACAGGGAGGCCTGCAATGACCGCCCTCGTTGCCCCGGCGAAAACGCCGAAGATCGACGCCTCCACGCTCAGCCAATGGCAGTTGATCCGCCTCAACTTCGCCAAGCACCGGCTGGCCGTCTGGAGCACGTACATTCTCGTGTTCCTGTACGCGGTCGCGATCTTCGCCGAGTTCTTCGCGCCCGGCCTGCCGAATGACAGTGACTTGGCGCACCAGTACTGCCCGCCGCAACTGATCCGCTTCGATTTCAAGAACGGCCTGCACGTGCGGGCGATGACACAGCAACAGAATCCGATCACCCTCCGCCGTACCTACACGGAAGAGCCCGACAGCGTGATTCCCGTCGGCCTCTTCGTGAAGGGCGAGCCGTATCACCTGTGGGGCCTCATTCCGATGCAGCGCCGGCTGATCGGGCCGAAGGATTTCACGCAGCCGGTCTATTTCCTCGGGGCCGACCGTTACGGGCGAGACCTGCTCACCCGCATGGTGTACGGCAGCCGCGTGTCGCTGAGCGTCGGGCTGATCGGCATTGCGGTGACGTTCGTGCTGGGCATGGCGATCGGCGGGATGAGCGGCTACATCGGCGGCCGAACGGACAACGCCATCCAGCGTGTGATCGAAGTCGTCAACGCCCTGCCGCAATTGCCGCTCTGGATCGCGCTGGCCGCGCTCCTGCCGACGGACTGGTCGCCGTTGCGGGTTTACTTCGCGATCACGCTGCTGCTGAGCCTGCTCGGCTGGACGGGCCTGGCCCGGGTGGTGCGTGGCAAGATTCTGTCGCTGCGTGAAGAAGACTACGCCATGGCCGCCCGGCTTCTGGGGGCGAGCCACACGCGGATTCTGTTCCGGCACCTGCTGCCGGGCTTCACGAGCCACATCATCGTGGCGCTGAGCCTGAGCGTGCCGGGCATGATCCTCGGCGAGACGAGCCTGAGCTTCCTCGGCCTGGGCCTGCGGCCGCCGGTGGTGAGTTGGGGCGTGATGCTGCAGGACTGCATGGACGTGCAGGCCGTCCGTTACTACCCGTGGCTGATGACGCCGGTGCTGGCGATCGTCGCCACCGTGCTCTGCTTCAACTTCACCGGCGACGGCATGCGGGATGCGGCCGATCCGTATAGCTCGCGCTGATTCTGGTCCCCTCTCCCGTGTACGCACGGGGGAGGGTTAGGGAGGGGGTCTTCAGGATGGAAAGTGACACTCACATGCAGCAGCAGGCCCCCTCCCTAACCCTCCCCCGGAGTACCGGGAGAGGGGATCAGAGCGACATCGTTTTGAGCGTCCGCGACCTTCAAGTCGTCTTCGACACCGTCCATGGCCGCACCCACGCGGTTCGGGGCGTCAGCTTTGATC
Organism: Tepidisphaeraceae bacterium; assembly: GCA_049840775.1. Taxonomy (GTDB): domain Bacteria; phylum Planctomycetota; class Phycisphaerae; order Tepidisphaerales; family Tepidisphaeraceae; genus RYN-431. The sequence continues at coordinate 261,888 of JASGJJ010000005.1, read as the reverse complement.
TGCCGCGGGGCAAAACGCTCGCCCTCGTCGGCGAATCAGGCAGCGGCAAGAGTGTGACGAGCTACAGCATCCTCCGCCTCATCCAAAAACCCGGCCGCATCAGTGGCGGGCAAATCCTCTACAAAGATAAGAACGGCCTCACCACCGACCTCGTGCAACTGCACGACAAAAGCGAGTCGCTCTTCAAAATCCGTGGCGGCAAGATCAGCATGATCTTCCAGGAACCCATGACCGCCCTGTCGCCGGTGCACACCATCGGCGACCAGGTCACCGAAGCCATCCTGCTGCACCGGAATGTCGACAAAAAACAGGCCGACGATATCGCGGCGGACATGCTCGCCCGCGTCGGCATCACCGACGTCCGCCGGCGGCTGAAGCAGTACCCGTTCGAATTCTCCGGCGGCATGCGGCAGCGCGTTGTCATCGCCATCGCGCTGGTCTGCCAGCCCGACATCCTCATTGCCGACGAACCGACGACGGCCCTCGATGTCACCGTGCAGGCGCAAATCCTCAAGCTCATCGCCGAGCTGAAAGAGCAGATGGGCACGAGCGTGCTGTTCATCACGCACGACCTCGGCGTGGTCGCCCAGATCGCTGATAGCGTGGCCGTCATGAAGCACGGCCGCATCGTCGAACGGAGTAACGCCCGGGGCCTGTTCAAACAGCCGTACCACCCGTACACCAAAGAGCTGCTGGCGGCCGTGTCGTTCGAGGCCAAAACGTCGGCGGCCGCGGCGGACTGCGATTCGTACGTCATGCCCGACGGCTGGCAGTTCGACGAGCCCGCCGACGCAGCGCTTGTGCCGCAACTGCACGACGCCGGCGAGAGCCGCCACCTTCTCCTTTGGCCGAACCAGATGACGCAGGAGCGCTCGGTATGACCATGCCGCCCGACCAGATTCTCTCGGTGCAGAACCTCACCAAGCACTACGCCGTCGGCGGCAGCCGCGCGGGCGGCAAGTCCGCCGGCGTCATGAAGGCGCTCGACGACGTCAGCTTCGACATGACGCGCGGCGAAACGCTCGGCGTCGTCGGCGAATCGGGCAGCGGCAAGACGACCTGCGCCGCGCCGTCCTCCGTGCGATCGACCCGACCAGCGGCCACGCCTACTTCAACAACAACGGCCGCGTCACTGACCTCGCCGCCGCCACGCCCCGCCAACTCAAGCCGCTGCGGCAAGAGCTGCAGATGATCTTCCAGGACCCGTTCGCCAGCCTGAACCCGCGCATGACCGTCGGCGATATCGTCGCCGAGCCGCTGGTGATCCACGGCATCGGGAAGCGGAACGACCGCCGCGACAAGGTCGTCCAAATCCTCGAACGCTGCGGCCTGAAATCCGAACACCTCAGCCGCTACCCGCACGCCTTCTCCGGCGGCCAACGCCAACGCATCGGCATCGCCCGCGCGCTGGTCCTTCGGCCGGCGTTCGTGGTCGCCGACGAGGCCGTCAGCGCGCTCGACGTCTGCGTCCGAGCCCGCGTGCTGCAGTTGCTGAGCGAACTCAAGGCCGAGTTCGGGCTGACGATGATGTTCGTCAGCCACGACCTTTCGGTGATCCGCCATGTCTGTGACCGCGTGCTGGTGATGTACCGCGGCCGCATCATGGAACAGGGGCCGGTCGAAGCCGTCTTCAATCACCCGCGGCACGCGTACACGAAGGTGCTTCTGAGCGCGATTCCCCTGCCCGACCCGGACCGAAAGATGGTGCCGTTGACCGTCGAAAGTCTGACGCCGGAACAGTTGCAGCCGCTGCCGGATGAGACGCTCATGCCGGCTGCCGTGTAGGGGCGACGCCTGCGTCGCCCGCCGGCGGTGATGGCGGTTGGAGCCAACATGACGATCGCGGGCGAGGCAGGCCTCGCCCCTACAAAACAAAGCGGCCTCTCTCGGCGAACGAGAGAGGCCGCTTTCACTTGCGAACAACGCCGATCAATCAATCGTCGTCATAGTCCGGCAGCGCGTCGAGGTCGCTGTAGGAGCTGATCGGGCGAATTTCTTCGCCGTCGGCGGGGTCATCGTCCGCCAGGTGCGAATCGCTGGAACCCGTCGGGGCGACGTCGGGCACTTCGATCGGCTGCGGCGGCCGCTTCGACCTGGCGGCCGGCTTGGATTCGGCGGCCTTTTCGGCGGCGAGACGGGCTTCCAGCTCGGCGGCTTCGCGTTCGAGTTCGTCGTCGTCGGGCAGACCTTCGATGGGCGGTGACTTCTTCACCGCCTGCTTGCCGCCCCGCTGACGTCCGCCGCGCTGGCGACCGCCCCGGCGACCACGGCCGGCGGGTTCTTCCTTCGGTTTCGGGACGTAGTTGATGTCGTTGCCGATCGACGAATCGTCATCCTCGTTTTCGCCGTCGTGGTGCTCGGCATCGCGCTGGGCGGCCTCGCGGGCGAGGTGGGAGAGGTCGACTCGGTGGCTGCCCCGGCGGTTGTTGTTGTGGTTCTGGTTGCCCTGCGGCTGACGCTGCTGGCCGTTCGGGTTCGGGTTGCCTTCGGCGGCGTTACCGCCCTCGGCGTTCGGCTGACCTTCGCCGTTGCCGCGCCCGCGACCACGCCGGCCACGACGCCGACGCCGACGCCGGCGTCCGCCCTCACCGGGCTGCCCGTCGCCGTTCGGCTGGCCTTCGCCACGCTCGGCGAACTCGCCGGTCTGTTCGCCGGCCTCGTCGATGCTGCCGCCCTCGGCTTCGGCGTCGAGCGGGGTTTCGTCGAGCTCTTCGCCCTCGGCGGCTTCAACGGGTTCGGCCGCTTCGATGGCGCGGCCATTGCGTTGGTCGCGCGGGCCGCGGTCCTGGCGGTCATTGTTGCGGTCGCCGCCGCGGTGATCGCGGTCGTTCCGATTGCGGCCGCCCCGGCGGTCCCGGCCACGACGGTCGCGGCCCCGGTCGCGGCGGTTTTCTTCGCCACGCTCGTAGAAGCCGCCCGGCGCGTGGCCCGGGCCGCTGTCGCCGCCTTCGTCGACTTCCACCACGGCAGCTTCGTCGTCGTTGCCGGTCTGTTCGATGTCGTCGCCCTCGGCCTGCGGCTTGGACTTGGCGCCCTTGCCTTGCGGCTTGGCGTCGGGTTTGGTTTCGCCGCCCTCTTCGGTGAAGAGTTCTTCGCTGTCGACGCTGTCGTCGCGCCGGTCGTGCTTGGCCTTGGCCTGCTGATCGCGACGGCGGTCGTCGCGGCGATCGCGCCGGCCGCCGCCCTGCGGCTGGTTCTGGCCGCGCTGGTGGTGCTGGCTCGGCAGCGCCATCCCGAGGTCGGCGATGTAAACGTAGCCGTCACGGCTGTCGTACAGCTCGAACTTCGTTTCGTCGGTCGCCAGCTCCGCGTCGGCCAGGATGGTAACGCGTTTCTCGGTCACCTGTTCCAGCTTGGCGATTTCGTAACGCTTCTTGTTCTGCAGGAAGATGGCCACGTCCGGGTGAACGGTGAGCGTGGCCGTCGCGACGGCGGTGTCGTTCAGCGCCAGCCGCAGCTTGCGCATCACGTCGAGCGCGAGGCTTTCCGGCGTCTTGACCAGGCCTTGGCCCTGGCAGGCTTCGCACTCGTGGTAGACGGCCTTTTTCAGGCTTGGCCGCATGCGCTGGCGCGTCATCTCGACGATGCCGAACTGGCTCATCCGCAGCATGCGCGTCTTGGCCCGGTCCTTCTTCAGGTTTTCGAACAGCCGCTCTTCCAGCTCACGACGGTGGCGTTCGAAGCGAAGGTCGATGAAGTCGCAGATGATCACGCCGCCCATGTCACGCAGACGCAACTGGCGGGCGATTTCGTCGGCGGCTTCCATATCGGTTTTGAAGGCGGTGGTTTCGGCGTCGGAGTGCTCGCGGAACTTGCCGCTGTTGACGTCGATGGCGACCACGGCTTCGGTCTGATCGATAATCAGGTAACCGCCGCTCGGCAGCGGAACGCGACGGCTGTGAATGCCTTCGATGACCTGTTCCAGCTCGTACTTGTGGAACAGCGGCACGACCTCTTCATAAAGGTCGACCTTGTTCTTCGTACGCGGCATGGCGAGCTTGATGAAGTCTTTGACTTTCTTCGAGGTCGCTTTGTCGTCGACGATGATCTTGTCGACGTCGGTCGTGAAGACGTCGCGCACGGTGCGCGTGACGAGATCGCCTTCGGTGTAGAGTTCGAACGGCGGCTTTTCCTTGTCGATCGACTTCTTGAGTTGCTCCCACAGACGGGCGAGATATTTGAGATCTTTTTCGATCTCGAGCTTGGTTTTCCCGATGCCGGCGGTGCGGATGATGAAGCCGCAGTCTTTCGGCGGGGTGAGGCCGTCGAGGATTTTGCGGAGGCGGGTGCGTTCTTCTTCGTCTTCGATTTTCTTCGAGACGCCCATCTTCGCCATGCCGGGCATCATCACCAGGACGCGGCCGGGGATGCTGAGGTAGGTGCTGAGCGTCGGGCCCTTCGTGCCGATGCCTTCCTTGATGATCTGGACGATGATTTCATCGCCCTTGCGGAGGCACTGCTGGATGGGCGGCCGGTCGCGGCGGCCGAGTTTCTGGCCGACTTTTTCGGCGGGCGCGTTTTTGTCGCCCTTTTTGCCGCCGAAGTAGGTCGGCATGAGGTCGCTGATGTGCAGGAACCCGTTGCGTCCGATGCCGAAGTCGACGAACGCGGCCTGGATGCTGGGCTCGACGTTGGTGACTTTCCCCTTGTAAATGTTGCCGACGTGGGAGGTGTTGCTCGTGCGCTCCATGTAGAGTTCGTCGAGCTTCCCGTCCTCCAGCAGCGCGATACGGCATTCCTCGCCGGCGCTGACGTTGATGAGCATTTCCTTAGCCATCGTGCTTAGTGGGCAGCAGGCAGGTGGCAGGAGGCAGGGAAGAGACGGCGAGCGCGTAGGCTCCGCATTTCTTTCCTGCCACCTGCCACCTGCCCACTGCCGCCTACTCTCCTAAAATGCCTCCGGAATAATCTTCCGGGTTTCCTCGCGCAGGTAGTGGACCACCTGGCGTTCGGAATCAAAACTCATGACCTTGCGTGCCACTTGGCGCGCGTGTTCGGTGGTCGTGCTGCGGATGATCTTTTTGACCTCCGGCACGTCGGGGCCGTTCATGGAAAACGTGTTGAGGCCCAGCCCCAGCAGCAACAACGTGTACAAGGGTTCGCCCGCCATTTCGCCGCAAACTGACACGCCAATGCCTTGGCGGTTTGCGGCGCGGATGACGTCGCGGATGAGAGACAAGACGGCCGGGTGGGCCGGGGTGAACAGGCCGGCGACGCGCTCGTTGGTGCGGTCGACGGCGAGTGTGTACTGGATGAGGTCGTTCGTGCCGATCGAGAAGAAATCGACTTCCCGGGCAAAATTGCTGGCCAGGAGCGCGGCGGACGGCACTTCCACCATCATGCCGATGGGGATGCCGCTTTTGAATTTCGCGCCTTCGTCTTCGAGTTCTTCGACGACGTCGTTGAGCACCATGCGCGCCTGCCGCAGTTCCATGATCGTGCTGATCATGGGGAACATGATGCGGATGTCGCCGTGCACGGCCGCCCGGAGGATGGCCCGCAGCTGCGATTTGAACATCGGCAGGTTGTGCAGGCACATGCGGATGCTGCGGTCGCCGAGGAACGGGTTGGCTTCTTTGCTCGGGCCCTTGCCGAAGACGTATTTATCAGCGCCGAGGTCAAGCGTGCGGATGACCAGCGGTCGGCCGTCGCAGCGTTTGACGGCTTCGACGTAGGCGTTGAAGTGGTCTTCCTCGGTCGGCTCGACGGCGCTGGCCATGTAGAGGAATTCCGTGCGGTACAGGCCGATGCCCTGTGCGCCGCGGGCAAGGGCGTCGTCGACCTCGCCGGGGAATTCGATGTTCGCCATCAGCGACACGCTATGGCCGTCGGTGGTGGTGGCCGGCAGGTCCGTGAGGGTGGCGAGTTCTTTTTCGAACTCGATGTACTGGCGGACGTATTCTTCGTGTTCGGTGAGCTGGTCGGCGTCGGGGTTGACGATGACGACGCCGCGCGTGCCGTCGATGATGACGGTGTCGCCGCCGTTGATCGCGCCGCTGACGTTGCCCAAGCCGACGACGGCGGGAATGCCCATCGCCCGGGCGACGATGGCCGTGTGACTGGTGCGGCCGCCGACGTCACAGGCGAAGCCGCGGACGTGCGTTTTATCCAAGGCCGCGGTTTGCGATGGCAGCAAATCGTGGGCGATGACGACGACGTCCTGCCTCAGGTTCAGCAGCCCCTCGTGCGCCTGCCCGATGAGGGTGCGGAGGACGCGTTTTTCGACGTCGTAAACGTCTTTGACGCGCTCGGCGAGGTAGGTGTCCTTCATCTGAAGGAAGGTGCCCGCCAGTTTTTTCATGGCGATGCTGACGGCGTACTCGGCGTTGGTCTGGCCGTTCTGGATTTCCTTGACGACGGAATTGACGAGCGACTTGTCTTTCAGCAGGCCGGCGTGGAAATCGAAGATGCTGGCGATCTCGTTGCCGTGGTCGGCGTTGAGCTTCGTGCGGAACGTGCCGAGGTCGGCGGCGGCCTGGGCGAAGGCTTCACGTAATCGCGTGACTTCCCCTTCGACGCTTTGCGCGTCGACCAGGCGTCGGGGAATGACCAGGTCTTCGGCGTCCAGCACCACCGCAGGGCAGATCACCACCCCCGGGCTGACACCGATACCTTTGATGATTTCCATTCGGGCTAGTGGGCAGCAGGCAGTGGGCAGTGGGCAGAGAAGACGAAGACAAACGAATTAATCGTCTCTTTCTTTTCTGCCCACTGCCCACTGCCCACTGCCCACTTTCTCCTATTCATCCTCGCCGAACTTTTCGTCGACGAGCTTGGCTAACTGTTCGATGGCGTCGTCGGCGTCGTCGCCGGCGGCCTGGACTTTGAGCGTGGTGCCCTGGACGGCTTCGAGCGTGATCATCTGCATCACGCTCTTGCCGTCGACGGTCACCGGCTCGTCGCCGTCCTTTTCCACCGTGATGTCGCTGTTGAACTGATTCGCCAGGTCAACGAACTGCATCGCCGGCCTGGCGTGCAGGCCGAGCGCGTTGCGAATGATGATTTCCCGGCGAACAACACTCATGAATCCTGTCGCGAACCCTTAACGACGTGCGACCCCGTCCGGTTAGACGCGGCGCATTACTTGCCGGCGTCGGCCTCATCGAGCAGGTCGACGATCTTCTGCTTCGTGTCGCTCTGCCGCAGGAATTTGCGGAACATGTCTTTCTGCAGGTTGCTGAACACGATGTTCATCGCCTGCAGGTGCTGCGTCGGCTGGTTGTCCGGGCTCAGCAGCAGGAACATGCTGAAGACCGGCTGGCCGTCGAGGGCGGAGAAATCGATCCCCGCGTCGCTCCGCCCGATCCCGCCGGCCATTTTCGACACGGCCGGGTGCTTGACGTGCGGGACGGCGACGCCCTTCCCGAAGCCGGTCGAGCCGTTCTTCTCGCGCTTGATCAGCGCCGCGACGATTTCCTCGACCGCCGACTCCGCCACCGCGCCGGCCTGTGCCAGCGTGGTGACCAATTCCCTCAACGCCTCGTCCCGCGATGTCGCCTTGAGGTTGGCGACGATCGCGTCGGGTACGATGAACTCCTTCAGCTTCATGCGAATTGACTCTCCGTAATCGGTCTGGCTTACGCGTGGCGAATGGTCGCGCCGTTGTCCGTGTGTTTGCGGTTGCGAAGCGTCTTCTTGTGTTCGCTTACGACGCGTTCAAGCTTGTCGACGCATTCATTGATGCAGGTATAGCCGTCGGCGTGCTCGTGGTGCGCGACGAATTCCTTTTTGTGTTCCGCATTCACGATGATTTCGCACTGGATCAGGTCTTTGCCGTGATCGAGTACGACTTCGATTTCCTGGATGCGATCGAAGTACTTAACGAGCTTGCCCGCCTTCGCTTCGGCGTGCGCCTTGAGGGCCGGGGTCAGATCCATATGGCGGCTGGAAACTACTACGTTCACTCGTTCTCCTTGTTGGCCTGAAGCATTGTAGCCCCGGGTGGCACAAAGTCACACCCCGGGAGCCTGAGAGTCGCCTCGGGGCAATCCCTCAACGCTCAGCACGCCGCCGCTGACCAATAATCTCAAGGCTTCGTCGACCTTGAGCGGCAGTTCGACGACCTGCGTTTTCGGCACAACCAGCACATACCCACTAAACGCCGTCGGGCTGCTCGGGATGAAGACCGTGACGAGTTCTTCGTCGCTCACGCTCGCCAGCGCCCGCAATCCCGGCCCGGTCATCAGGCCGATCGACCAGATGCCGTTATCGTGCGGCCGGCACGCCACGACGCGCGACGCACTCGGCGCCGACGCCGACTTCTCGTGCAACACGAAATCCGTAATCTGCTTGGCGGCAGGATAAATCGCACGCACGATCGGAATCCGGAGCACCAGCGATTCGCCCAGCGCCCAGAACGTGCGGCCGATCAGATTGCCGACGAGCAACCCCACTAAGTAGACCGACATCACCGCCAACGAAACCCCGACGGGCTGCGCCCACCAGGCCCACTGGCCACGATCGTCATTCCACATGCGGCGGATGTTGCCCCATTGCGCGTCCGGCCCGGCGAGCTGATACTGCAGGTTCTGCACCAGCCAGATCAGATGCCGACCGACGTTCTCCCACAGAAAATCCCACGCCCAAATCACCAAATACAAAGTAATCAGCGTCGGCAGCAACGTTTTGAGCCCGCGGACGAAAAACGCACGCGATGCTTTGGCGGAAGGCTGCTTTTCTGGGACGACATCGTTCATTCGGCCGTCGAAGCGCGGCGGCACTATAGAGCATAAGCGCCGCAAACAAAAGCAGTAAATCTATACGATTTTTATGGTTGAACGCAGACAACACCCCGTTGCCAAGCTGCAGCGTAACTGCTGGTCCGCAATTCCAGACCAGCAGCTGCGCTGCAGCTTGGCGAATTGAGTTACAACGCGCCGTGCATCCAGTCGACGGTCGTCTTTACGAGCAGGTAGACGTTCAGCCCGCCGATCACCACTGCCGTGACCCATGCGAGGATGCCGACCCAAAGCGGGTTGGCGAAACGCCCCATTTTCGCCCGGCTGCACGTGAATTGCACCAGCGGCACGACCGCGAACGAAAGCTGCAGCGACAGCACGACCTGGCTGAAAATCAGCAGTTGCGTGACGCCCTTTTCGCCGTACATCGCCGCAATCACGGCCGCAGGAACCACGGCGATGCCGCGGGTAATCAGCCGACGCAGCCACGGGCGGACTTTCAGGTTCAAAAACCCTTCCATGACGATCTGCCCGGCCAGGGTGCCGGTCAGCGTCGAGCTTTGCCCACTGCAGAGCAATGCGACAGCGAACAGCGTGCTGGCGGCCGTCACGCCGAGCGTCGGCGACAGCAATTCGTGCGCCTGTTCGAGTTCTTCGACGATCTGCCCTTTCCCGTGAAACGCCACGGCCGCCAGGATCAGAATCGCCGCGTTAATGAAGAAGGCAAAGCCCAGCGACACCGTCGAATCGAGCGTCGCGAATTTAATCGCCCGGCTGCGGCCTTCGTCGGTCTTTTCATAGTTCCGCGTCTTGATGATCCCGCTGTGCAAATACAGATTGTGAGGCATCACCGTCGCACCGAGAATGCCCACGGCGATGATCAGCGACTCCGTATTCGTCACGATTTCCGGCTTCGGCAACAGCCCGCCCATGATCGCGACGATGCTCGGCTGCGATGCCACGATCTGGTACGCGAAGCAGCCGGCGATCGTGAAAACCAACGCAGCGACGATCGCCTCCAGATACCGGAAGCCCTTCGCCTGCAGCATCAGAATCAACAGCACGTCCAGCGACGTGATCAGCACACCCCAGACCAGTGGCAGGCCGAAGAGCATGTTCAGCGCGATCGCCGACCCGATGACTTCCGCCAAATCACAGGCGGCGATGGCGATTTCGCAGAGGATCCAAAGAAAAAACAACGTCGGCTTCGAAAATGCGCCGGCACGCCTGCGCTAAGTCGTGATCGGTCACGATCGCCAGCTTGAGCGCCAGGTGCTGCAGCAGCATCGCCATCAGGTTGCTGATGAGGATGACCGACAGCAGCGTGTAGCCGAACGCGCTTCCGCCCTTGAGATCGGTCGCCCAGTTGCCCGGGTCCATGTACCCGACACTGACCATCAGCCCCGGCCCGGCAAAGGCGAGCCAGGTTTTCCAGAAACCGCCGCCCTTTTTAGGGACGCGAACCGTTCCGAGCCCGTGATCCGTCACCTGAATTGGCAAGCCGTCCATCCCGATCGTCGTCATGCGGAAACCCCAAACAGAGCACTTTGATGAAACGACTTTACTATTTTGATTATTCAAAATCAAGAAGTACGTTACACTCTGGTCATGTCAGCCGCCGCAATGGACTTTGACGCCCTGAAGCGCCGCGCGTTGAACGACGCGGGAATGATGGCCGAGCTCTTGTCGCTGTTTCGGTCGGAAATGGCGAGCGGTTTAGAAAAGCTCCGCTCCGCCGCCGCCGCGACAGACACGGCGACCGCCGCGCGGCGGCGCACCGCCTTAAAGGATCGGCGGCGACCATCGCGGCGGTGCCGTTGGCTGCGATTTTCGAGCGTGCCGAGTCGCTTTACACCGCCGGCGACGCCGCATCGGCCGCCACCCTGCTGCCGGCCATCGAGGCCGAGTACGCCCGCTGTCTCGCCGAAATCGACGCCCGCAGCCACTGACCGTTACGCCGACCAGTCGTAGGTGATGTCGACCTTGACGTCCGGGTGCAGGCTGCGCACGACCGGACAGGCATGGCCGGCGGCTTCGAGGCGGGGGCGATCGGCCTCGGGAACGCTGGCGGGCAACTGCAGCGTGACGGTCAGCGCCGCCACCCGCCGCGGCCCTTCCACGGTCATGGCCTTGATCACCTTCCCGGCCGAACCGTCGAGGGCGATGTTGTGCCGGGCGGCCACGATCGCCATGGTCGTCAGCACGCAGGTTCCCAGCGAGGTCGCGAGCAGGTCCGTCGGCGAAAACGACAACCCGCGGCCGGCGTTATCAACGGGCGCATCGGTCTTGAGTTCTGTACCGCTCGGGCCGTGCGTGACCGTTGTGCCGAGTTGCCCTTCGTATTTAAACGTCATGGTGACCATACGGGCACTGTAACGGCTATCGGGGCTGTCGCCAGAGTGCGAAATTCTTGCAATATTCCGCATAACGATCGTCGTTACAACGACTTTCCGCACAAAGACGGTCGTGATGCGGCCCACCGCATTAAGTTTTTTTAAGATTCCATGTAACCCGGCCTTGTGTCGGCGGCGTCTTACCGGCTAAACAGGTAGGCCTGCCGTGTTCGCCCGTGAGTGAGGAAAAAGGGAAAGGAAAACTCGAATGAAGTTCCGAGCGCAAAGCCGCCGTCTGGCCCCGCCGTCCGCCCACGCCACGTTGATCGATACGCTTGACGCACGCGTCCTGTTCGCGTCGCCGTCCCCGGTGATTTCCTCCCTCGACAGCACCATCACCGCCGGCCAGGCGGTGTTCGTGAACGCGCTGAAGACGACCGTCGGCGCCGGCACGGTCGACACGGCCCGCTTCGCCTGGAATTTCGGCGACAGCACCGGCTCGTACAACACGCTCGTCGGCTTCAACGCCGGCCACGTCTACAGCAAGGCCGGCACGTACAAGGTGACGCTCACCGTCACGAACCAGGACAACGTCAGCAAAAGCGTGACGAGCACCGTCACCGTCGCGGCGGCGGCCCGCAAGGCGATCTACGTCTCCGCGGCCGGCAGCGACAGCAACGACGGCAGTTCCTCCAGCAAGGCCGTCAAAACTGTCGCCAAGGCGGCGTCGCTCGTGAAAGGGAAGTCCAACGTCGACATCTTCTTCCGCAGCGGCGACACCTTCGCCAGCACCGCCACGCTTGAAATCGTCGGCGAAAACGTCCGCCTGACCAGCTACGGCACGGGCAACAAGCCCGTCATCCGCTGGGACGGCACGCGTGACCAGGCGGAAATCCTCCGCACCACCGCCACCGCCAACGGCGCGATCGTCGAAAACATCACGATCGACAGCAAATACAAAGGCCCCGAAAGCAGCCGCGCCGGCATGCCCGCCGCCATCATGGACCGCGGCACCGCCACCGTCGTCCGCGGCGTCACCTTCCTGAACATCGGTTACGGCCTGCAAACCAACAGCGGCCCCACCGGCCTGCTCGTCCAGAACTGCGATTCGCCCACCCTCTACGGCCTGCGCAGCTACCTCGTCTGGGCACAAGGCACAGACTTCGTCATCCTCGGCAATAAAGTCCTCAATAGCACGAACGAACACCCCATCCGCGTCTATGGCGTCGACCGCATGTTGATGGCGTACAACGACGTCGCCAACCCGCAGGCGTACAGCTGGGAAACCAGCAAGATGGCCCTCAACATCCAGAAGGGCAACTACGTCTACGTCTACGACAACACCATCCGCGGCCCGCGCGTGCAGATCGGCCCGCTCGGCGGCGCCGACGGCACCGGCGACAAGGCCGCCCGGCTCAACCATATCGTTCTCGAAAACAACACGCTCTACGACACAAGGCTGGAAATCGTCCACGGTGCCAACGACATCACCATTCGCAATAACGTCTTCAAATTCAAAGACGACAACGCCATGGAAGTCGACGGCTACAACACCGAATACGCACGCGGCGTGAACCGGCTGAACGTCGCCAACAACACCTTCATCAACACCGGCACGAAAGGCCGCGTCATCAGTGTCGAGGGCGCGGTCGGCGGCATTTCACTGGTGAACAATCTCTACCAGGCCGACAACATGTACGTCGGCACCTACGGCACGGCGGCGGTGTTCGTCAACGACACCTCCCTCAAGAGCTTCACCAAGATCACCAACAACATCTGGCCCGTGCCGAACGTCTCGACCTGGGTGAAATCCAACGTCAAAGGCGGCACGCCGTTCGCCATCGTTGGCAAGAACATCAACGACCTCACCACCTACTACACGCTCACCCGCTGGAATGCCCTCTCGCAGGTCGGCACTGACGCGCAGGCAGACGTCACCGTCAACACCACCACCTGGGCGCCGACGAACAACACCACGCTCATCCAGGCCGGCGTGAAAGACGTCGACGGCATTTACACGGATTTTGATGAGGAAGCCCGCGCGAGTTGAACGAAAGCTGGTCGATCGGCGCGATTCAGCTCTGACGGCCGTCACGCGTCGGGCAACAGCCGGGGCCGGCCGTGCGGAGTGTCGAGTCGACGCGGAGCTTTCGGTAAAGCGAGCACTGTCCGGTGTAACCGCGATGAATCAGTGCCGCCCCCAGGCCCGCCAGCATGAGGCCGGTCAACGAGACGCCTTGCCGCAGCGCAGTTTCAGCGCAGGACGCCCGCGGCCGCAGAAACGACGCGTTCGCTCTGGCCGACGTTGATCGATTCCGTCGCGGCGGCGTCGGCTTTGTTGAGGTGCAGGCACTCGCGGATCGTGTCGGGAAGCGTGCTCATGAACGATATTAGGGCGGCCGGGATTCAGTGTCGGATGAAATCGCCATAAAAACCCGCTCCCTTGCGGCCGCTGCGGTTTTGCGGATGCTTGGGCGGGTCGTGTCTTCCAACCCGCAGCACCCGCCGTACGAACTCGCCGATCCGCTCGCCGACCAAGACCGTCCCGCCACGGCCGTCCCGTCGCAGGAGATTCTCGAACACGAAGCGCCGATGGGCCGAGACGCCCGCGACCCCTACGCCGCGCTGCGCGTGCCGGCGTTCCGGAAATTCGTCGTGGCGTTCTTCCTGTCGGCCGCCGGGCGCAGATCCAAACGACCGCCGTCGGCTGGGAAATTTACGACAAAACGAAAGACCCCGCGGCGCTCGGCTTGCTCGGCCTCGTCCTGGCGATCCCGATGCTCGTCCTCTCCCTCCCGGCCGGGCACCTGGCGGACACCATCAGCCGAAAGAAGCTGTTCCTGTTCATGCAGGTGACGACGAGCATCTGCGCGACCGGCCTGCTGATCACGAGCTTGTCGCACGGCGTGCAATCCCATGGCGTCGGCGTGATGTACGCCCTGCTCGCCCTCGGTGCCGTCGGCGGCACGCTCGGGCGGCCGGGGCGGGAAGCGCTGATGGCGCAGATCGTCCCGGCGAACCTTTATCCGAACGCCGTCATGTGGAACAGCACCGGCTTTGAGCTCTCCAGCATGGGCGGGCCGGCACTGGGCGGGCTGATCCTCTGGCAGTTCGGCGCGGCGGCGGCATACGCGGTGGCGGCGTGCTGCTTCGTCACCAGCTTCGTCCTCATCCTCGGCGTGCCCTACACGCAGACGCCGCGCGAGCCCGGCGAGAAAAAAGCCGCCGGCCTGGCGGACCTGCTGGTCGGCATCAAATTCGTTTTCGCGAACAAGCTGATTCTGGCGGCGTTGACGCTGGATTTGTTCGCCGTGCTCTTCGGCGGCGCGACGTTCGTGCTGCCGGTGATCGCCAAGGATGTGCTGCACGTCGACCGGCTGGGCTTCGGATTCCTGCGCCGCCCCGGCGGTGGGCGCGGTGACGATGGCGATGATCCAGGCACGGATGCCGCCTTACAAAAACGCCGGCGTCGCCCTGCTCTGGGCCGTCGCCGGCTTCGGTGCCGCCACGCTCGTGCTCGGCATGAGTCACAGCTACACGCTGTCGCTGCTGATGCTGGTGGCGACCGGCGCGTGCGACAACATCAGCGTTGTCATTCGCCACTCGCTCGTCCCGCTGGCCACGCCCGATCACATGCGCGGCCGCGTGATGGCGGTGAACCAGATTTTCGTCGGCAGCAGCAATGAACTCGGCGGCCTGGAAAGCGGCATGACGACCGCCTGGTGGGGCCCGCGTGGCAGCGTGATCTTCGGCGGCGTGGCGTCGATGCTCGTCGTCGCCGCCGTCGCCTGGGCGTTCCCGCAGGTGCGTCGCCTCAAGTCGCTGGAAGACGTCAAGCCGAATGATGACGGCGAACCGGAACGTCGCGGATTCGACGTCGTGCCGAACGATTCTCGCACCGCGGGATAATTCCACGTTGCCGGCGGCAACCGAGGCGGTCTAGAGTCAGGCAAACCCTGACCCGGAGCCGCCTATGGTGATTACCAACGTCGACGCGTTCAAGGAAGCCCTGCAGCAGACCGAGCAAACGCGCGACCCGTCGGCGCTCGTTCACTTATTCGCCGACTGTGCGACGATCGACACGCCCGCCCGGGAAGGCAAACTCTGCGGCCCGGAATCGATCGGCCACTTCTGGCAGGAATACCTGGCCGCTTTCCAGACGATCCGCTCGACCTTCACCCGCGAACACACCATCGGCGATACGAGCATCCTCGAATGGGTCGGCGACGGCGTGCTCGCCAACGGCCGGCCGGTGCACTACCGCGGCGTCAGCATCATCACCTTCCGCGGCTACAAGGTGCACAGCTTCACCACCTACTACGACTCGGCCGCCTTCCACGTGCTGCCTCAACCGAAGGACGACATTCCGAAGCCGAGGTTCATGCCGGCCGACGTCCCAATCCCGGGGCCGGATACGAATAATGAAGGCGGGGATTGAGTATTTCTGATGTAGGGGCGACGCCTGCGTCGCCCGAGCGGGCGAGTCGGCAGTCCCGGGCGAGGCAGGCCTCGCCCCTACAAAAAACAAAAACGCCGCCGCCCGGACGCTTTGGTGTCCGGGCGGCGGCGGTTCAATCGATTGTAGGCGACGATATTAGTTCGCGGCCTTTTGGCGCAGACGCAGGGTCTGCTCCACGGCCGGGCGGCCGATCGGGTAGTACTGGAAGCCGTTTTCACGCATCACTTCGCGGTTCAGGCAGTTGCGGCCGTCGAAGATGATCGGCGTGTTCATCGTCGCCGAGATCTTGCGGAACGGCAGCGTCGTGTATTGCGGCCAATCGGTGCAGAGCGCGACCGCATCAGCACCGGCGGCGGCGGTGACCGGGTCGGTCGCCCACTCAATATCGCGGTCCTTGAACAACTGCTTCATGTTGTCCTGGCCCTTGTAGTCGTGGGCACGGACGATGGCACCCTTGGCGAGCAGGTGCTCGATCACATCGATGCTGGCCGATTCACGGATGTCGTCGGTGTCGGCTTTGAACGCCAGGCCCCAGACGGCGATGGTCGCGCCTTCGATCGGGCGGCCGAGCTTTTCGACGATCTTCTCAACGAAACGCTTCTTCTGGTTCTTGTTCACGGTCTGAATCGCGTGAACGAACATCGACTCATGGCCGGCGTGCTTGGCGATGTGTTCCATCGCGGCGACGTCTTTCGGGAAGCAAGAGCCGCCGTAACCGCAACCGGCACGAAGGAACGCCGGGCCGATGCGGCTATCGGTGCCGATGCCCTTGCGGATGTCTTCGATATCCGCGCCGTAGTGTTCGCAGAGGATTGTCAGCTCGTTCATGAACGAGATGCGGGCCGCCAGCATGCTGTTGCCGGCGTATTTCGTGAGTTCAGCCGACTCCCAGTTCATGGTGATGAAGTGTTCTTCGCGCTTCACGAGCGGGTCGTACAGGCGGCGCATCATGCGGAAGGCTTCGGGGCTTTCGCCGCCGATGACGATGCGGTCGGGGTTCATGCAGTCCTGGACTGCGGTGCCTTCCTTCAGGAATTCGGGGTTCGAGACGACAGCGAAGTGCGCCTTCGTCTGCGACTTCAGGAAGTTGTGCAGCTTGCGGTTCGTGCCGGCCGGGACGGTGCTCTTCACGATGATCGTGACGAGACGGTCGGCGTCCATTTCGGCGAGCGCGTCGCAGACTTCCTTGCCGCCGCTTTCGAGGTAGCTCATGTCGACCGTGCCGTCCGGCTTCGGCGGCGTGCCGACGCAGAGGAAAACGACTTCGGTGTCTTTGCTGGCTTTTTTGACGTCGTCAGTGAAGTAGATCTGCCCGTTGGAGATCGCTTCGTTCATCAGTTCCTGCAGGCCGGGCTCGTAGATGTGGCAGTGGCCGGCTTGAAGGGCCTTGAGCTTGCGCGGGTCTTTTTCGACGCCGCGGACCGTGTGACCGATGTTGGCCAGACAGACACCCGTGACCAGACCGACGTAACCGCAACCGATGATCGTGACTTCCATAATTTCAAACCTCGCGAGAGCGTTCGATTCATTTTCAGAATCGGCAAATCGTCAGACACGCGGGAGCCAAAAAAGGTTGTCCCGCGGCGTTTATATCGGCCGTCGGGATGCCCGACTTACCGAAATCTTCTGCCTATCTTCTCGACTATCGGAAAAACGACGCCAACTGTCACGACAAATTTCGTTACAACGCTGCGCAGAAACGCACAAACCCGCCTGGCGGTAGCGCCAAGCGGGTTATCAGCGGCTTTCCCTGCGACGGGATGGCTTTCGGTCCCCTCCCCCGGTATTCGGGGGGAGGGGACAGATCAATCCTGTTCGAACAACGCCGTCGACAGGTAGCGTTCGCCGATCGAGCACATGATGGTGACAATCGTTTTGCCCTTGTTTTCCGGCCGGGCGGCGACCTTGGCGGCCGCGGCGATGTTGCCGCCGCTGCTGATGCCCGCGAAAATGCCCTCTTCCTTGTGCAGCCGCCGGGCCCATTCGAAGGCTTCTTCGTCGGTGACCTGGATCGTTTCGTCGATGACGTCCAGGTGCAGGTTCTTCGGCACGAAGCCGGCGCCGATGCCCTGGATTTTGTGCTTGCCCGGCTGAACCGGCTTGCCTTCGCGCGTCTGCGTGATGACGGGGCTGGCGACCGGTTCGACGGCGATGGCTTTGAAGTTCGGGTTACGCTGCTTGATGACTTCCGCGACGCCGGTGATCGTCCCACCCGTGCCGACGCCGGTGACGATAATGTCGACTTTGCCGCCGGTATCCGCCCAGATCTCCTCAGCCGTGGTTTTGTGGTGGATCGACGGGTTGGCGGGGTTTTCGAACTGCTGCGGGATGAAGCCGTTCTTCTGTTCCTTGACGATCTCGTTCGCCTTGGCGATCGCGCCCTTCATCCCCTCGGCGGCCGGGGTGAGGACGAGTTGAGCGCCCAAGGCCTTGAGCAATTTCCGCCGTTCCAGCGACATGCTCTCCGGCATGGTCAGGATCAGCTTGTAACCCTTGGCGGCCGCGACGAATGCGAGCGCGATGCCCGTGTTGCCGCTGGTCGGTTCGACGAGAACCGTGTCCTTGTTGATCTTCCCGGCGGCCTCGGCGGCTTCGATCATCGCCAGGCCGATGCGGTCTTTGACGCTGGACAGCGGGTTGAAGAATTCGAGCTTGGCGAGCACCGTCGCCTGTTCCTGCGGGATGATGCGGTTGATGCGGACCAGCGGCGTACCGCCGATGGTCTCGGTGATGTTGTCGTAAATGCGGCCGTGGGGCTTGAGGGGCATGGTCGGTTCCTTCGCTGGGTTAGGGTTTTACTTCATGCTCTTCGAACGCCCCGCTTTCGTCCAGCACCCAAGCGCGGCATTCTCTATTAATAAGATCGGGATACCCGACAATCACATAGTAATACGCCGGCCAGGCGCGGTCCAGATCGAAAGCGCTTGGAATGCCTTGGGCGGTCGGATGGCTGTGGTAGAAGCCGAGCAGGTCGAGCCCGGCGGCGGCGGCGTGGGTTTCGGCGGTCATCTGAGCGCACGGGTCGATCGAAAACCGCCTCACCCGCTCCGCCGCTACCGGCCAAATGTTTTCCAGCGGCACGGCGTGGTCGACAACGCCGCCGTCAGCGTTCCTTCGGCCAATAAGCAGCCCGCACGCTTCCTCGGGCCGACGACGATCGCAGTCAGCGAACAGTACGGTGCGAACGGCGTCGGGAAGGATCAGCGGCATGCGGCGTGAAGTTTACGGCCGCGTCGCCGGCGGCGTTACCTGTGTCGACGCCGGCACGGTCGCCGGGCGTGTCGCCGCCATCTGCACCTGGGCTTCACGAACATCCTGCAGCATTCGTGTCACGTACCGATTCTTCGGCTCGATTCTCAGCCAATACCGCAGCCCCTTTTCCGATGCGGCCGGGTCGTTGAGCTTCGTGCCAAGCAAATTTAATCGCCGCGCGTAGGTCGACGCGCGGGACGTTGAGGTATTCGGTCGCCTTCATCCCCGCATCGAATGACGCCTGGTAATGGCCTCGCATCAGTTCGAGCTGCGAAAGATTGTTCAGCGTGCCGCCGCTCTTCGGATTATCGGCCAGCGTTTGCCGAATCAGGCGGTCGGCGGTGAACCAGTCCTGCTTGTTCATGGCGTCGAGCGTGAGCAGGTCGCGCGAGCCACGACTTGGCATTGACGCGTTCGATGTCCCGGTAGAACGCCAGGATGTTCTGCCACCGCGTCGCCGTCTGCACGGTGAGTGTGGCCAGCACGCAGGCGATGACGACCATCGCCGTCCCGAACAGCCCCGGCCAGCGGGCGACCGACAGCGCCACCAACAGCCCCAGACCGAACATCGGCTGATAGGCGTAGTGGTCGGTGACGGTGCTGTACTGCTGCATGTCGAACGCGGTGATGCCGGAGACCGGCATGATCGGGATGACGAACAGCCCCGCCGCCAGCCACAATTTGGGCGATCGGGCGAAGCAAATCAGCGCGAAAATGGCGGCGGGCAACAGCCACGTCCACCAGATCGCCCCGCTCGCCAGCACTTCCGTCGGACGCCGCCCGTAGTCGATCGCCAGATTGGTCGGCCAGACCGCTTTCCAGACGTAGAATGCCAGCGAATCCGCCGCCAGCAGCGGCCTCAGGTGCAACGGCAGCCGGGCGACGGGCGCATTGCCCTGAATCGCGACGGCGATCAACCCGCACCCGATCGCCGGCAACAGCAACGGGCCGATCGACAGGAAACGCCGCACGAACGCCACGCGGCGGAAGGTCAGATCGACGGCGAACAGCAACAGCGGTGTGATCATCGCCGTCGGCTTGCAGAGCATCGCCAGCACCGCGGTCGCCATCGCGCCCCACCACCAGCCGTCTGCGACGGGCTTATCGGGGTCGCGCAACACGTGCCGGGCGTACAAGCCGACCGACAGAATGGAAAACAGCCCGCAGAGTTCATCTTTCAAGCCCGTCGTCCAGGCGACGGATTCGACCATGACCGGATGAAACGCGAAGACGAGCGCCCCGATGACCGCCGGCCAGCGGGTCCGGGTGAGCGTCGACAGCGACCACGCCGCCCCCGCCGCCGCCAGGCCGTGCACGAGTAGCGAGGCGATCTTGAACCCCGTCACCGGCAGATTGTAGTCCGGCTTGCCGGGCGTCCCCTGCAGCGTGAACTTGGCGATCGTCTGCCAGATCGTCAACGTGAGCGGCATGTAAATGCGGAACGACGGCTCGGTCCACGACCGCCAGACCGCCGCCCAGGACGGCTTGGTGACGTCGTCGTTCTCCGTCAGCATCAGAAAGTCATCGAGCGGCGAATACCACGTGTGGTAGATCGGCATGAAGACCGCCACCGTCAGCACGGCGATCGTCAGCAACTGCAGCCACGTCACACGCGGCGGTTTCTTTTCCAGGGGCAACGAAGGAGCGGTCATCGAGTTAGCCAAGGTACTTGGAGACGATCGAGCGTGCACGGGCCAGGTCATTCGTGCCGTGCACCAGCGCCCGGCCGTCGGCGAAGAGCGTGATCTCAATGCCGGCTTCCGGGGCGAATTTCAACAAATACGCCGTCCGTTCCGGGGCGAAGCGACCGCCGATCGCCGCCTCGGCACGGTCCAGACTGAACGCCGGCGACACGTGCGTCCGCACCTGCACGCTCTGACGCCCGCAAAGCGACGCCGCCTGCGACGCGGCCGTGTTCAGAAAATCGAACCGCCTCGCCCTGCACGCCGGGCAGTCCGCCCGCTTCGCCTGGCTGAGGTCGATCTCACGAAATCGCAGGGACCACGCGTCGATGGTCAGCAGTTTCTTTTCCGCCGTGCCAGTCGTCAGCAAGCGAATCGCCGCGGCGGCCTGCAGGCTGGCGACGATGCCCGCCGCCGGGCCGAGCACGCCGGCGGTGTCGCACGTCTGCACGTCGCCGGCCGCGGGAGCGTCGGTGAAGACGCACCGCAGACACGGGCCGTCGTTCGGAATGATCGGCATGACGCGGCCGTCGACGCCGACGCAACCGCCGTAAACCCAGGGCAGGCCGTGCTTCACGGCGACGTCGTTGAGCAAATAGCGCGTGGCGGCGTTGTCCGTGCCGTCGAGCAGCAGCGTCGCCCCGCTGCTATCGACGAGGCCTTCAATATTGTCGGGCCCGACGTCAACGACTTTCGCCGCCAGTTCCACGTCGCGATTGATTTCCGCCAGTTTCCCCATCGCCACGACCGCCTTGGGCGAACCGATATCCGCCTCGGCGAAGAGGGTTTGGCGTTGGAGATTGGTGGTTTCGACGACGTCGCGGTCCGCCAGCGTCACGCGGCCGACGCCGGCGCGGACCAGGTAATCCGCCAGCACCGTGCCGATGCCCCGACGCCCACAAGCAACACGCTGGAATCGGCGAGCTTGCGCTGGCCGGCGGGGCCGATTGTCGGCAGCAGAGTCTGGCGGTGGTATCGATCCATCGGGTCACCTATCATACCGGCCAAGAAAGAGGTCTACGATGCCCGCTGACACGCAAGAAATCCTCGACGCCGCCAAGAAGGTCGGCGATCTGCTCGCCACCCACCCCGCCGTCGAAAAATATAAGGCCGCCCAGAAGGCGCTTTCCGACGACCCCGACGCCAGCCGCCTGCTGAGCGAATTCAACACCGTCCTCACCCAGATTTCCCACAACGAACGCGCCGGCCTGAGCCCGACGGAAGACCAACGCAAAAAATACGAGCTGCTCCAAACCCAGATCAGCAGCCACCTGAAGTTCAAAAGCTACTCCATGGCCGAGTACGAACTGACGGATTTGCTGCGGAAAGTCAGCCAGACGTGGCAGAAGCCCCTCGCCAAAGAGCGAGGCGGTGCCGGTGCCGCCCCGGCCGGGCCGAGCTTCGCCCTCTGATGGAGGGGCGAGGCCTGCCTCGCCCGCTTCGACTCGATCGGCACAACCCGGGCGACGCAGGCGTCGCCCCTACAGGGGAAGCGGAATGCCCTTCTGGCTGCTCAAAACCGAGCCCGGCACCTACAGCTACGACGACCTCGTCCGCGACAAGAAGACCACCTGGGACGGCGTCGCCAATCCCGCGCGCTCAAACACATGCGGGCTATCGCTAAAGGCGACCGTGTCTTCATCTACCACACCGGCGACGAAAAAGCCGTCGTCGGCGTCGCCGAGGCGACCAGTGCCGGGTACGGCACGCCGACTGTCGTCGACCTCAAGCCCGTCAAAAAGCTCAAGCGTGGCGTCACGCTGAAAGAGATCAAAGCCGACAAAGCCTTCGCCGAGTGGGAACTCGTCCGCCAGGCCCGGCTGAGCGCCATGCCCGTACCGCCCGCGCTGTGGGACCGCATCGAACAACTCTCGGAGGCCACCAAGTGACCGAAACCCCCTCGCCCGTCGCCATTCCGCACCCCGATCCCGACGTCACCACCGCCGACGACACGCAGGTGACGTACTACGAAGGCTCGCCCAAACTCCGCGGCGAACTGGGCATGCTGGCGATGTGGAGCCTCATCGGCCTCATCCTGCTCGCCGTGCCGATCCTCGCGCACCTGGGCCTGCAGAACGGCGTGCCGTGGTGGTTCATCGCCGGCGGCGTGGTCATCGGGCTGATCTGCTGGGTTCTCCCCGGCATCCTCGTCCGCCGCGAACGCTACCGCATCACGAACTACCGCATCGACATCGAGCGTGGCCTCTTGTTCAAGAACTTCGACACCATCGAACTCTGGCACGTCGAAGACGTCAGCCTGCGTCAGAGCCCGATCGACCGCATCTTCAACGTCGGCACGATCACCGTCGTCAGCCACGACCCCACCAGCCCGCGCCTGCAGCTCGACAGCATCGCCAACCCCCGCCAACTCCTGGAAACCCTCAAAACCCGCATCATCTCCGTCAAACGCCAACGCGGCGTGATCAAAGTCGACGGCGGCGTGTGATCTCCTGAAACGGGCATCGAGTGACGCGAATCCGGGGGACGAGTGAAACGATTCAGAATGGACGTTGCTTATCGCTTCTTCAAAGATCAAGGGCTGAATAAAGAAGCTGAAGGCGTCAAATACACAAAGCTAAAGAAGTGGAAATACGGCACCACGGTCCGCCGAGGAATGATGGTGGAGCTTGTTCGCAAGCATGGTTTAACGGACAGATTCGGCGAGGCAGTTTATCCCGGCGAGGACGCGGCAACGATTGCACGCGCATTCGATCGCTTAGTCGCAATTATTTCTGAGTACAGAGTCTTTGCTGCTGAAGACCCGATTTTGGATCCTGAACCAATTGATGAGCAGGACGAACTGGGTACGGAATCACAAAAATTTGCGATCGAAGCGCACCTTCGCGACTTCCTTGCCAAAAATCTTGGCTTTCTAGAACCGGGTCTGAAGCTCTACGAGAAGGATGGTCGGCAAGGTATCGAGTTTCCCGTGACGGATGGACGGATAGATATTCTTGCAATCGACAGGAACGGCACTCCTGTAGTAATCGAATTAAAGCTGTCGAAGGGCCGAAATCGCGTTCTTGGTCAATTGTCTTATTACATGGCTTGGGTCGACCAGAACCTCGGTCTTGGAATGTCACGCGGTATCATCGTTGCCAGCGATATCACACAGGACCTGATACTCGCCGCCCAACGCGTCAACGGCGTTTCGCTCGCGAGATACCGACTCGAATTCAAAATCGAGAAAGTTTCGTAGGTCCAGCTACCAAACTGAAAATGATCGGCCTCGTCCTGCTCTCAACGGCAGACAGCGTGTTGTGGATGGTCGGCGACACCAAACGGCGGCGGTAAGCCATTTTTCCCTGTTTTTTCGCCGACATTTGGCTGCCGGGGCGGTAGAAGGAAGGCTGTCGCCCGCGCGACGCGGATCGGCCGAGCGAGGCCGGTCGGGGTCTTTGACAATTCAGTGAAATCGCCGACGCGTGAATGGCCATAAGTCTGCTGTTAAGCAGGGCAATTCAGGCGCAATTGCGCACCCCAAAAACCAGGGCGAAGTGTTGGTCTTGCAAGGACTTCGGCCGCGCTGCGCGTTTGTAAATATGCAGAACAAACGCGTCGCTATTTTTGTGACTTACGGCGCATCAGTCGCCAATCATTTTGTAGGGGCGAGGCCTGCCTCGCCCGGGGACGCGATTGGCCCTCGCGGGCGACGCAGGCGTCGCCCCTACAAATTCACTCCGTGCTCAGCCTCGCGGTCGCGCCGCCGTCGACGACGAGGGCTTGGCCGGTCATGAAGCTGCTTTTGTCGTTGTCGGCGAGGAAGAGAATGGTTTGGCCGATCTCCGCCGGGCGGCCGACGCGGCCCATGACGTGCTTCTTGCCTAACCCGCGGATCTTCTTCTGAACGTCGTCGCCGTTGACATGGCCGCGGGATAAGCCGGCGTGGAGCATCGGCGTGTCGACGGCACCGGGCAGCACCGCGTTGCAACGGACGCCGGCCTCGCCGAACTCCAGCGCCATCGCACGAGTCAGCGCCAGCAACGCCCCCTTGCTCGCGGCGTACGCGGCGATGCCCACGCTCGTGGCGATCGCGTGGACGCTGCTGACGTTCACCACCGCCCCGCCGCTGGCCTTGAGCATCGGCCAGGCCTGCTGGACGCTCAGGAAGATCGAGCGGACATTGCAGGTCATGATCTGGTCGAACTCCTCGACCTTCGTCTCCAGCAATGGCTTGCAGATCTGGCAGGCGGCGTTGTTCACGAGCGCGTCGAGGCGATCGAACTTGGCTCGGATCGTTTCGAAGATGGCGTGCGGGGCGTCGGCGTCGCCGACGTCGGCGTGGATGAAGTGGGAAACGTCCTCCGCGACGTTCGCACGGCTTCGATCCACGCCGACGACGGTCCAGCCCGCGGCCGCGAAGACTTTCGCCGTCGCCCGGCCGATGCCGCCGTTCACGCCCGTGATGCACGCCACGCGATTCATTTACGCCGCCCTTCGGCCGCGTGAGATTTCACGCAAGCCGAGCATGAGGTTTTTGATGGAGTTCTGATGGACGCGTTCCCACGCCCGCGGGCTGCTGTTGCTGTTGTGCGGGGCGAGCAGCACGTTGTCCATCGTCCGCAACGGCGACGATTGCGGCAGCGGCTCGTGCTCGAAGACGTCGAGCCCCGCCCCGCCGAGACGGCCGGCGGCGAGCGCTACGCAGAGGGCGACTTCATCGACCACCGGCCCGCGGCTGGTGTTGATGAGGACGGCCGTCTCTTTCATCAGCGCGAACTCGGCCGAGCTCATCAGGTGATGGCTGCTGGCGTTGAGGTCGCAATGGAGCGTGACGAAGTCGCTTTCACGGAGCAGCGTCTTTTTGGTGACGACCTGCATGTTCGTTTCGGTGATGAGGCTGACGTCGATGTCGCGAATATCCGTGCCGAGGATCGTCATCCCGAACGCCGCGGCACGGCGGGCGACGGCGCTGCCGATGTTGCCCACGCCGATGATGCCGATCGTGCATTCGCTCAGGCTGCGGCCGGCGATTTTCTCCCAGCGGCCGGCCTTCATGTGCGTGTCCATCCAGGGGGTGCGGCGGGCGAAGCTGAGCACGTACGCCAGCACGCTGTCGGCGACCGGCACGGTGAACGCGTTCGGCGTGTTGCCGATGCGGACGCCGTGGTCATGGCAGGCGGCGGCGTCGATGCTGTCGATGCCGGTGCCCCACTTGCTGATGATCTTGAGGTTCGGCGCGGCCTCGATGACGCGGCGAGTGTAGCGGTCGTCGCCGCAGATCGTGCCGTCGATATCGCCGACGAGTTCCAGCAGGTCGGCTTCTTCCAGACGTTCGTTGACGTTCGGAATGACGACCTCGCAGCCGGCGGCTTCGAGTTCAGGCACAAAGCGGTCGGCGAACGGGATCATGTACGGGGCGGAGAGGAGGACTTTGTAACGCATGGCAATCTTCTTGTAGGGGCGACATACATGTCGCCCGGTCGGCTGGTTCGACATTCACGGGCGACATGTATGTCGCCCCTACAATTAGGCGGCGGCCTTCATCGCGCGGCGGGCCTGGTAGAGCGTTTCGGCGATGGTGAAGTCTTCTTCGGTGTCGATGTCCCACGCTTCGGCGCGGCTGAGCTCGACCATCATCGGGCGGCCGCCGATGCGGTTGCGGTAGCCCGTCAGGCTCGCGCGGCTGAAGACGTACATGCAGCTGTTTTCCATGTAGACCGGCGACAAGTCCTGCGTGCGACGCAGCACGGCCAGGTCGTGGTTTACAGGCCGGGCGTAGTAGTCCCAGAGGCGTGCCTGCAGGCCGGTAACGGTGAAAAGCGAGTCGTGCTCCGGCGAGTTCAGCAGCTTGCCCACGGTGCCGGCGATGGTGGCCGGCGTGAGCAGCGGGTTGGTGCTGTGGGTCTGCAGGAACATCTCGCCGTCGAGTTGGCTGATGGTGTTCATCAGCACGGTGTTCATGCTCAGGCGGTCGTCACGCAGGTCGGCCGGGCGCTCGAGGATGAGGGCCTTGGGGAACTCGCGGCGGGCGATGGATTTGATGGTGTCACTGTCCGTGTCGATCACGACGCGACCGACCACGCCGCTGGCGTAGAGGGAATCGACGATGTGACAGAACAGCGGCCGGCCGGCGAGGGGGCGCCAGTTTTGCCCGGCACGCGGTGCGACTCATGCCGCATGGGGACGATCGCGGTGATTTGCGGTTTCATGCCGCCTCCTGGCGGACGCTGTCGAACAGCGAGAGGTACGGGACTTTCGGGAAGACCTGGAGATGCCCGCCGACAGTGGCGTCGATCACGCGACGCCCGTTCTGGCGGTAAACGAAGTCGGCGACACGGTAGCTCATTTCGCTGCCTTCGAGGTCAGGCAAGTGCCAGCGGAAGCCGGAGCCGAAGTAGTTCGGGTCAAAATGGTTCGGGTCATCGCCGGCCATGGTCTGGGCGGCGTGGGGGTTGCCGGAGAACTTGTAGCTATGGTCGACGCCAATCAAAATCGCCTCGCTGAAGCCCATGTAGTAGGCGAGTTGCAGCGCGACCATCGTCACGGTGCTGCCTTCCCAGCAGCCTTCAGTGAGGTCGGTGAAGAACCAGCTCCGCAGTCCGCCGCGGGTGTGGAGGAACTGCGTGTCGCGGCCGAAGTCGATGAGATTGCGGCAGTGCCAGCCGACGAACTTCGGCATCTTCAACGCGGCAATGTCTTTCGCGCACTGTTCGACGACCAGCTCATTGACGACGACGTGGTAGGTCGTCTCGAAGCCCATTTTGTCGAAGTTGAGGTAGATGCGGTTGGTGCCGAAGGTGACTTCGTTTTTGAGCAGCGAGAGGTCGGTGTTCCGCAGGCTCGGGCCGTTGCCGAGGATGAAGCAGCGTTGGCCCTGGTGCTTGTTGTGGTAACGG
Organism: Tepidisphaeraceae bacterium; assembly: GCA_049840775.1. Lineage (GTDB taxonomy): Bacteria > Planctomycetota > Phycisphaerae > Tepidisphaerales > Tepidisphaeraceae > RYN-431. The sequence continues at coordinate 234,645 of JASGJJ010000005.1, read as the reverse complement.
CCGAGGCGGCGGAGCGAAGTTTGGTATTTGGGGTGCGCCAGCTCCACCCGCCGCCACAGCGACCGCTGGGCCTTTTGGCCGATGACTTGTGCGACGGATTTGGCGAGGACGCTCATGTACGAACTTCATCGACCAAAGCCGGCGAAGAACTTGATTATCGGGCGTTGAGAGATTTGCCCCCCTCCCCGGCGCGGTCCGCTTCAGCGGGCCTGTTCAGCCGATGCCCGAAGACAGGCCCGCTTAAGCGGGCCATGCCGGTTTGTGTTTCATTCGCCCGACGGCTTGCCCCGATGCCCGCCGTTCCATACCGTGCGGGGGATGATCGAGAAGTCGTACCTGACCCAGAAATTCGCCAAGCTGAACTTCGGCCAGTTCAGCGTGGTCGGCTACAGCGTCGGCGGCGAGGAAACCGTCGTCCAGGTGCCGGAGCTGAACGTCTGCTTCGACCCCGGCCGGTGTCCGCAGTTCGCCCTCACCAGCGACTTCATGCTCGTCAGCCACGGCCACATGGACCACGTCGCCGGGCTCGGCTATTACGCGTCGCAACGCTTCTTTCAGGGGATGAAGGCGGGCACCGTGCTGCTGCCGAGGCAGATCGAGCCGGCCGTCGAAGGATTGATGCGGGCGTGGCAGAACCTGGAGCGCCAGGAGACGCCGTACACCCTCGCCCCGATGTCGCCCGGCCAGGATTACCCGATCCGCCGCGATCTGATCGCCCGCGCCGTCGCAACCCACCACGGCGGGCCGAGCGTGGGGTATATCCTCATCAACGTCCGCGAGAAGCTCCGCCCCGAGTACACCCAGCTCACCGGCGAACAACTGGCCGAGCTGCGGAAGCAAGGCGTGGAAATCCAGTACAAGCTGGAAGTGCCGCTCGTCGCCTACCTCGGCGACACCAGCTTCGGCGACGTCTTCGACAACGAACAAGTCATGAGCGCTCAGGTGCTGCTCTGCGAGTGCACGTTCTTCGACCCCATGCACCGCGGCAAAGCCAAGGCGGGCCGGCACTTGCACGTCGAAGACTTCGCCAGGGTGCTCGCCAAGAGCCGTAACGAGCACGTCGTGGTGCTGCACGTCAGCCGCCGCACGGGCATTCGGCGGGCGAAGTCGATTTTGAAGAAATTCGCCACCCCGGAACAGATGGCCAAAGTCCATTTCCTGATGGACTTCGAAAACAGCACCTCCGGCGGCGAGATCGAAAACACCGACGAACCGGCCCCGGGCAACGACTAAATCTCACGCTTCTTGTAGGGGCGACGCCTGCGTCGCCCGAACCCATGCGACGCGACTGCGGGCGAGGCAGGCCTCGCCCCTACAGGCAGATCGTGCAGCACATCCGACCGGACTAAATCGGCGATTTCCGCGTGCAGAACAGCGTCGTGTGGCTGGACCAGTCCGCGGCTTCGCCCGGATAGGGTTCCACGCGCATCGTCGCCCGGTTGATCCACTGCACGTCAAACCGCTCCAGCAGCAGCGGCAGCAGATCGTGCGGGTTCCGCGTTTTCCACGGGTGAATTTCGATGATCCAGGTGTGCACGCCGGGCAGTTGGTCGATCTGGTCGGGGATGACTTTGAATTCTTCGCCTTCAATGTCCAGCTTGATGACAGTCGCATCGGCGGCGATCGTCGGCAGACGCGACGACGGCACGCGGTAGACGCCCCGCTCCACCACGCGGCCGTTGCTCTCGGCGGTGAATTCCACTTCGCCGTCCCGCGTGCTGATCGCACGGTGAAGCACCTTCGCACTCGTGAAGCCATTCAACGCCAGGTTCACACGGGTGATGTCGCAATTGCTTTGAACGGCGTCGACACAAACCAGCTTCCGCGGCCGGGCGGCGGCCAGCACCAGCGCGTAGTGCCCGTGATGGCTGCCGATGTCGTAGACGGCTTCGTTCTCAAGCTTAACGTTTTCAAAAACCCATTCGTATTCCAGCGTAGCGTGCGTCTTGGGCGGGTTGTACCACTGCTTGGCTTCCGGCGTCGCGAGGAAGAACTGGTGCGTGTACCCGCTCACCGGAAAGTCGATAATGCCCGGCCGAAAGTCTTCGGGCGTCGGCAGCTCGACATTCACCACTTTGGCGGCCGCGACCGTTCGCGTATCTTGCATCACAGGAGCCGACGGCATGGCACTTTCCCTTCAGTACGACGAGGCACGCCTCATCCAAGACTACTTCGCCAAACACCCACGCACCGGCACGATGATCGATGTCGGCGCACAGTTCGGCACGAGCTTTCGACCGTACCTGAACCTCGGCTGGCGGTGCGTCGCCTTCGAACCGGATTCCACCAAGTTCGACAAACTCCGCACCTACACGGCAAATCCGCTCCTCACGTTCCGCCCCTGCGCCGTCGGCGACAAACACGCCGATGACGTACAGTTTTTCACCTCGGCGGAGTCTACCGGCATCGCGTCGCTGGTCCCCTTCCGCCAGTCGCACACGCCGGCGGAAAAAGTCGCCGTCACCACGCTCGCCAGCGAACTCAAAGACGCCGGCATTCGGGCGGTCGATTATCTGAAAATCGACACCGAAGGTTACGACCTTCAAGTCCTCCGCGGCCACGACTGGACGGTCCGGCCGGAAGTCATCATGTGCGAAATGGACGAGGTCAAAACCCGCCATCTCGGCCATGACTTTCGCGCCCTCGGCGACCTCCTTGTCGCCCACGGCTACGTCGTCTGGCTCAGCCAGTGGGCCCCGCTGCTGCGTTACGGCAGCGGCCACACGTGGCACTCGATCACGCCCTACCCGTGCCCGCTGCATCATCCTGACGCCTGGGGCAACTTCGTGGCGGTCCGGCAGGACGCGTTCGTCGAATCCATGACGAACCTCATCACGCCGCACGCCAACAGCTGACATTATCGGACAGTCGCCCGTCCGACCTTGAATCCGCCGCCGCGTCAGGCCGCTTTTCTCTGGCCCAGGTCCGGCTCGGCCAAGCGCCCGGCGACGAACGCCAGCACCTTCGCCATGCCGCCGTGGTAGCTGTAGCGGTCTTCCACGTACCGTCGCTGTCGGCCGGCGACTTCGGTGCGGAAAATCGGGTCCTGACTCGCCCGCTGCAAGCGAAGTTCGAACGCCTCCGCGTTCTGAAACGTCACTGCCTCGATCGACGGCAACACTTCGCCGCGTGTCGGGAAGAAGCCGGTCTGCTGCAGACGACGCACGACGGCGACCTGGTCGATCGGCTGTGTCGAGCCGTCCAGAAGTCGGCAGTACGCGACGAGCGCGTCGAATTCATTTCGGCCGGCTTCGTTGAGGGCTTCGCGCAACTCGGCGGCCGTCGTCACGTTCTGGCCGCTGCGGTCGATCAGATCGATCCACTGCGTGCAGGTGTGATTGGCCGGGTTATCACGCACCAGGCAGAAGCCGCCGGCGGCCAGGGCGTCGAGCAGACGCTGGTGCGCCATGCACATGAACGGCTCGAGGATCAGGTTGATGCCCGCGGAACGCGTGAGGTCTTCGAGCGGCGAGCCGTATTCGATGTTGCCGCGGGCGTACTTTGCGAACGCCGGGTGCTTGTCCCAGCCGTTGCCGTAGATTTCCAGCGACAGGCCGAGCTTTTCACACGCCGCCGCCGCCCAGGCGAGGCCTTGATGGCGATAGAGCAGATTGTTCAGGCGATCGGACAACCGAGTCGTGATCTGCTGCACGAACGCCGGATCGGCCGTGACTTGCTGGTCGGCCATGACGCCGCTGAGCAATCGGCGGACGTCGCCGAAACTCGGGAGTGCCCCGCCGGACGCGTACGCCGCCTGCATCCGATTGGCCGACTCCAGCAGCACGGCCCGCGTGGTTTCGTTCGCCCCACGCAGCAGTTCGTCGACCAACTGCTGCGGCTGCTGGCTCCAGTTGCTGACATAGACGACCCGATTGCTATTGCTCGACTGCGCCATCGGCCGCGGCGGCACGCGGGTGAGTTTGCGGAACTCCAGACACTGATGCTCGGGGTAGTCAAAGTCGTCCGCCCAGCGTTGCAGCGACGGCGTGAGGACGAAATCCGTCCGCCCGAGTTTCGCGCCGACGGCCTTGCTCATCAGGTGCGGCAGCAAATCCTGAATCCAATTCACGAACGGCAACTGCGGCGGGAAAATGTCGCCGTGCTCGCAGCGATTGTGATCGATCTGGAAGACCAGATCGGGCTTGAATTCCGCGACCGCCCGCTTCATCCCCAGCCGTGTCAGGCCCAGGTGCGGGGCGCGTTCGATCAGCACCTTCGTCTCGCACCCCAGCCGCTGCAGGCCGGCCTCGGCGTCGCGGGTGGAGTATTGCAGCACCGTGCTGAAACGCGTCGTGAGCAACAGAATACGCGGTGCCCGGCCGGCCTCGCCGCTCAAGGCGCTGGCGGTTTTGGCGTCGGTCATCGTGCCGTAATACGCGGCGATTTCCTCATCGGCGGCCTTGTCGAGTTCGGCGATGTCGCCGAGCAGTGACGTCACGCCGATCTCGATCGCACCGCTGCTCACGCCCTGCTTGATATTCGTTTGCGGGAAGAGCATCCCGTTGTCAGTGAGAAAGTCGAGCCGCATCGCGTCGAGCCATTTCGGGCCGACGTACCAGTTGAAGCGTGGCTGTTGGATCGGGCCGAGCGGGCCGGTGAAATCGTGGATCGCCAGGCAGGCGACGAGCAGCCCCAGGTCCGGCTCGACGACGTAAATCGGCTGCTGGCGGTCGAGAAAGAGCTTCGGCGGGTTGGCGGCAATCGCGCCGAGCACGTGCCCGTCGGCGACACTGAAAAACGCCAGCGGCCCGCCCGCCGCGATCACGGGCTGCAGCTGCTGCATGGCCGCCGCCACCTGGGCGGCCGGGTCGCTGCTGAAGACGGTCAGCCTGGCGTCGGGCGTATGGATCGAGACGGTCATCTGCCCGCCGGCCAGGGCGTGCGGGCGGAAGCGGGCGGTGGGCTTTTCGATCTCCGCCAGCACCTGCCGATAGACGAACGGCCGATGCGTTTTGATGGCGGCGAGATTGCGGTAGAGCGTCGCGCGGTGCCGCGCCTCAACGCCGGACAGGCCTGCCAATGCCTCGGCGGCTTCGGCCCAGTTGCGTTGGTAAGACTGCAGATCGGCGACGGCCTGATGCAGAGCGTCGTCGCGGCTGGTCGGCAGCGCCGGCAACGCCGCCGCGGCGCGGTCGAACGCGCCCGCCTGAACCGCCTCGATGAACTCCGCCGCCGCTGAAAGTACGTGTGCCACACTCGCTTTATCGGACGAAGTGGCCATTCCGGCCTGAGCAAAACCGCCCAGCGTCCCATAATTCATGCAATTTTGTTCGATTGCCGATGAACAGTGCAGCCGAAATCGGAGGCCGCTGTGCGCGACGCACGAAAGTTCACTCCCTCGACACCTTCCTCGCCCTGCGGGACGACCTCCGCCGCAATGGCCGCACGCTCGTGCATTGCCACGGCTGCTTCGACGTCGTCCACCCCGGCCACATCCACCACCTGCAGCACGCCAAGAGCCGCGGCGATTTCCTGCTCGTCAGCGTCAGCAGCGACGCCAATGTCGCCAAGGGCGTTAGCCGGCCGTTGATCCCTGACGACCTTCGCGCCAGCAGCCTGGCCGCGCTGGAATGCGTTGATGCGGTGCTGCTGAACGACTTCCCGACCGCGGTCGAGCTGCTCGACCGCGTGAAGCCCGACGTCTACGTCAAAGGCCGCGAGTACGAGACCAGCCACGACCCACGTTTCCTCGCCGAGCGTGACGCCGTCACCGCCGCTGGAGGCGAAGTCTTCTTCACCAGCGGCGATGTCGTCTACTCCTCGACCGCCCTTATCGGCGCCCTCCGCGACACCGGCGCGTTCAACAGCGAAAAAATCAGCCGCTACGGCCGCGATCATGACCTGACGGCGGGCTCGGTCGAAAGCCTGCTCCGCCGCATGAGCGGCCAGAAAGTGGTTGTGGTCGGCGACACGATTGTCGACCGCTACCACTTCTGCGAAGCCACCGGCGTCGCCGGCGAAGGGCCGATGATGGCGCTGCGGCACGAGGTGAAACGCGACTTCGACGGCGGCGCGGCCATCGTCGCCCGGCACGCCGCGGCGCTCGGCGCGAGCGTCACGCTCGTCACCGCCCTGGCGCCGCGACGCCGAATCCCACGCCCTTGCCATGCGGCTGAAGACCCAAGGCGTCGCATCTTTCGGCCAGCGATCATCGGCATGAACTCATTACTAAAACACGTTTCGTTGTGGACGACCAGAAGGTGCTGAAGGTGGACGACGGCGCGGTGCTGCCTTTGGATCCTCGCCACGAACGCGACATTGCGGAGCAGTTGCTGGCGGCGGCGGAAGGCGCCGTCTGCGTCATCTTCGCCGACTTCGGTTACGGCCTGATTACGCCGGGCCTGATCGACCGCGTGATGCCCCGGCTTCGCGCCACCGTGCCGACTGATCGCCGCCGATGTCAGCGGCAAACAGACGAACCTCCTTCGCTTCCGTGGCGTCGATCTGCTCTGCCCCACCGAACGCGAACTGCGTGAAACGCTCGGCGACTACACCGGCGGCATCGGCGCGGTCGTCAGCCGCCTGCTGCGCGAAACCGACGTCAAAGGCGCACTCATCACCCTCGGCAAGCAAGGCCTTGTCGCGTGCGACTGGCCGATGGGCGGCTGGCTGGAATCGGGCGGGCGGCTCTCGACGCATTACCTGCCGTCGCTCGCCGATCGCGCGACCGATCCGCTCGGTGCCGGCGACGCACTGCTCGCCACCGCCGCCATCGCGATGACGCGCCGGAGCGTCACTGCAACAGGCGGCGTTCGTCGGCTCGCTGGCGGCGGCGGTGGAAGTCCGCGAAGTCGGCAACGTGCCGATCACCGCCGACGCCATCCTCGACGCCCTGCTCGCCCTCGCACCGACGGCCACGTCGTTGAACCGGAGCCTGGTCGCCTAACCTTTTCAAGGACCAACATGATCGACCTTTCCATTGTCCTGCCGACCTGCAACCGCGCCACGCTGCTGCGTGACGCGACTGCATGCGATCACGCGCAGACGGCTTGTTCGTACGAGATCATCGTGGTCGACGGCGCCAGCACCGACGCCACGCACGCCGTGCTCGAGCCGTTCCAGCAACAGTTCGGCGAACGGATGACCGTCTTCCGCGAGCCCAGCCGGCGCGGCTTCGTGAAGGCGGCCAACCTCGGCCTGCGGGCGGCGCGGGGCCGGAACGTCTGCTGGATCAACGACGACGCCCGGCCGGTGGGCAATGCGCTGGACGTCGCCGTCGCCGCCGTCGATGCCTCGCCGCGCAACGTGCTGGCGATGTTCCACCGCTGGCACTCGCCGAAGAACGTCGCCTACACCGCCGACTTCGGCGGCCAGCACGTTCAGCCTCTGCCACGTGCGTGGCACGCTCTACGCGAACTTCCCGGTCGCCCGCCGCACCACGTTCGAGCGGCTCGGCTTCCTCGACGAGCGTTTCAACATTCTGCGCCGCCGACCCGGATTTCTCGCTCTCCGCCTGGCACAGCGGCCTGCGGGTGCTGCCGGCGTGGGGCGCGTGCCTCGATCACGACGAGCACGCCGACGACCGTCGCGCCGAAGACTCGCCCACCATGGCCGCCGACAACGCCCGGCTGTTCGAAAAATGGGACTTGCCCCCGAAAAACCTCCTCGCAAACGACTTCAACCCCGAAAAACCGTGCACCCTGCGTGGCCTGCGGCAAACGGAGCGGATGGCGGCCTAGCATGTCGATTGCCATGAAGCACCCGCCGCGTGTCAGCTTCGTCCTCTCGACTTACAACCGACGCGACGCGTTGCTGAGCACACTCGCACAGGTCTTCGCCGTCGGCGGCGAGGCCGGCGAGTTCGACATTCACGTCGTCGACAACGCCAGCACCGACGGCACATCGACGTCGGTCCTCACGCTCTTCCCCGACGTGAAACTGCTCCGCACGCCGCGTCAACCGCGGTTCGGTCGCGAAGAACCTCGCGCTGCCGAACGCGGCACGGGCAGTACGTCGTGTTCCTCGACGACGACTCGTACCCGATGGCCCGGCTCGATCCGCACGGATGATCGAGCACTTTGAAGCCGACGAGCAACTCGGGGCGGCCACGTTCATTGTCACGCTTCCGGACGGCATCACGCGAATGCAGTGCGTACCCCGACGTCTTCATCGGCTGCGGTGTGGGCCTGCGTCGCGGCGGGCCTGCGGCTCATCGGCGGACTGCCCGACGATTTCTTCATGCAGGCCGAGGAATACGACCTGTCGCTCCGTCTGCTCAACGGCGGCTGGCGCGTGCAGCGGTTCGACGACCTGCACGTCACGCACCTCAAAACCCCCCGCAGCCCGACTGCCCGACGCGCACGATTCGGCTCGACGCTAGGAACAACATGCTGCTCGCCCTTCGCCGCTTCCCGACGCGTCATGGTCGATCACTACCTCGTCGACTGGACACGGCGGTATTTCTGGATCGCCCAGTCGCAGAACGCGCACCGGCCCGTTCCTCCGCGGACTGCCGCGGAAGGACGTGATGCACTGGCTGATGTCCAGCCGAACGCGAGCCCGTCTCCGACAAGACCTTCGAGAATTCGCCAAGTTAACGAAACCCGGCGGCGGCTGCACAACACCGTGCTGCAGCACCAGGCGATGCGGGTGTTGCTGGTGGACGCGGGCAAGAATCTGTACGCCTACTGGCGCGCGTGCCATGAGAACTGGCGTAGACGTGGTCGGCGTCGCGGACAACAAGCTCGGCAAGACCGGCCGCATGTACCGCGGCGTGCCGCTCTTCCCGACGCCGAAGCCCGGCTCATCGAGCACGACATCTGCATCATCGCCAACCTGTCACCCGAACACGCCAAGCGACGCTTGCAGCAGTGGCTCGCCGAGTACGATCGGCCGACGGTGGATCTGTTCGCCGAGCTGCCCGAACCGCAGCCGATGCGGATCGCGGCGTAGATGCGATCCGTTGGCCGGACCACGCTGCGTGTAGCCGCGAGCTTGCTCGCGGTTTCCGTCTGACAACGCGAGCAAGCTCGCGGCTAAACGGGAAAATACAAACAGACGCGAAGTCACGAAGAAATATCTCCGCGACTTCGCGTCTTTTTGATTTCAAAGATCGGGAACGGAGCGTTACCGACGCGCGCCCGGCTGCGTCGGGATTTCGCCGAACTGCTGCTCGTAGCGTTTGATCAGCTGCAGCAGCGAGCCGGCGAGGCGCTTGGCGTTCGGGTAGCTGAGGACGATGCGGTCGGTCAGCTTGAACAGCACCTGCGGCTGGCCGTTCTGGGCCGGGCGGGGCATGTTGAAACCGAAGTCGACGACGACTTCCTCGGCCGTCTGGTTGATCAGGTAGCCGTTCGTGTACGTCGTGCGCAGGTCGCGGTCATCGACCACGAGCTGGACGTTCTGTTCGGCATTCGCGGCGGGAGTGGTTTCGTCGGCCATACAAAATCCTCGGTTGAGTGAGTGGTGAAACGTACTTCAAAAACGCGGGAGGAGCTAGGAGCCAGGAGTTAGAAGTTAGGAGAAAACAAAAACGGACGTTGGCTTTCTCCTAACTTCTAACTGCTAACTCCAAACTACTTCTTCAAAACATCTGCTCGATCCGATACCGCCCCGGCTTTTGTCCGGACAGCCACTTTGCGGCCCTTAACTGCGCCGTGAACGAAGGTGTCGCGGCTGGTGGCTTTGTGGGTGATCTCCAGGCGTTCGCCGAGCCCGCCGAAGTAAGCCGTGTGCAGGCCGACTTCGTCGCCCATGCGCAGGCTGTGCATCGTGACGTCTTTCTGCTGCCGCGTGACTTCGCCGCCGTGGCGGCCGTAGACGAGGGCGGACTTGTCGCGATTGAGCCCTTTGAGGATGGCGGCCGCGATCATCTCCGCGGTGCCGCTGGGGGCATCTTTCTTGAACCGGTGATGGGCTTCGAGCACCTCGGCGTCGTAGCCGTCGCCGAAGAGCCGGGCGACTTCTTCGACGATCTTGCACATGACGGTGACGCCCAGGCTCATGTTGCCGGCCTGCAGGATGGCGATGTCGCGGGCGGCCTCGTCGATGGCGGCGTGGTCGTCGTCGGTCAGGCCCGTCGTGCCGATGACCATGGCAATGTGGCGATCGCGGCAGACCTTCAGCCAGTGCTTCATGCCGGCCGGGTGCGTGAAGTCGATCAGCACGTCGGGCTTGGTCCGCAGGTCGGATGTGACGGGCAGGCCGATGTTCCCGACGCCGGCGAGTTCGCCCGCGTCACGCTCAAGATTGGGGCTGTTGCCCTTCGCAATGGCGGCGACGACCCGGACGCCGTCCGTTTGACGGCCAATGGCGATCAACCGCTGGCCCATACGGCCGCCGGCCCCTGTGATGGCGAGAGTGGTCATTCGTAATTAGTCGATAGTCCATAGTTGATAGTCGATAGTTGAAGAAGTCTTCTAACTATCGACTATCAACTATCGACTATCGACTCCTCCTAATATTCCTTCACCGGCAACATACTCGCCGGTTCGTCTAAGTTGATGTCTTTCAGCACGGCCGGGTCGCCGCCGAGGGCTTTGACGATGGCTTCGAGGCTGTCGTCGACGACTGTCGGGCGATTGCTGAGCTTGCCGTGCGGCTCGGCCTTGGGGGCCAGGTCCTGCACGCTCTTCATGTCGATGCCGGTGTGGTATTTCACCGTTTCATTCGGGTCTTTCAGCTCGTGGCCGGTGAGGATGCAGACGACGCGTTCGTCATGCGAGATCGTGCCGTTTTCCAGCAGCTGCGCCAAGCCGGCGACACTTGCGGCACTGGCGGGTTCGCAGCCGAAGCCCCAGCGGGCGACCATCGCGCGGTGTTCACTGATGGTTTCGTCGTCCACCTGCACGACAACGCCGTTCATCACGTCCAGGGCACGCAGCGACTTCACCAGATTCACCGGCCGACCGATTTCAATGGCGCTGGCGATCGTGCTGCGCACGGTAGCCGGCTTCGTTGAGTTCGCCGTAGTGCTGGTTGATGGTTTTGTGATCGACGTTTCCGCCGTTCCAGCGGACCTTCTTCTTGTTGTATGAGCTCGTGCAGCGTGTTGGCGCCGGCGGCGTTGACGACGCAGAGCCGCGGGATTTTTTTGATCAGCCCGAGTTCTTTCAGCTCGGCGAAGCACTTGCCGAACGCCGAGCAGTTCCCGAGGTTGCCGCCGGGGACGATGATCCAGTCCGGCGACTCCCAGTTGCTGGCTTCGAGGATGCGGTAGCATGATCGATTTCTGCCCTTCCAGGCGGAACGGGTTCACGCTGTTCATCAGGTAAATACCCAGCGACGGCACGCCGGTGGCGATCTGGCGGACGCGGTAGAGGCAGGCGTCGAAGTCGCCTTTGATTTGCAGCGTCTGAGCGCCGTAATCGAGCGCTTGGGAGAGCTTGCCGAAGCTGATCTTCCCGCTGCCGATGAAGACGACGCCTTGCATTTCGCTCATGCTGGCGAACATCGCGAGGCTGGCGGACGTGTTACCGGTGCTGGCGCAGGCGACGCGTCGGGCGCCGACCATGTTGGCGTGGGTGAACGCGGCCGTCATGCCGTTGTCTTTGAAACTGCCCGACGGGTTCAGGCCTTCGTACTGCAGCTGCAGCTTGCCCGGCTTCATGCCGAACTGTTTACCGAGCAGGTCGGCCGTCTGCAGCATGGTTCGGCCTTCGCCGATGGTGACGACGTCTTCTTCCTTATGGAAGAACGGGAAGAGTTCGCGGAACCGCCAGACGCCGGAGAAATCGAGCTTGCCTTCGGTTTCGGTCCCTTTGGTCGCCCAGCGGTGTTCGAAATATTGGAGCGATTTGGGGACGGGAAGTCGATTCCAGTCGTAGGCGATGTCGAGCAGGCTGCCGCACTTCGGGCAGGCGACGTGAACTTCGTCGACGCTGAAGGTGCTGCGGCAAGCCGGGGCCAGGCACTGTTGGAACGCGCGATCAGTCATGGACCGGTGAGTCTAAAGGTTCTTGTTTCCGAGCAAAAGGCGCGGCGTAAGTGCGAAAAAACGGCCCGCGTTTGTTCTGCCTATTTCAAACGCGAAGCGCGGCAACTGCAGGGCCGGCCACCGCTTCGGCCGGAAAAATGGGTGCGCCAACGGCTACGTGAATTGCCCTGCTTAACAGCGCACTTATGGCGTTGAATTTGGACACGGATGCACACAGATGAACACGGATTGCCACGGATAAGAACGAAGAAATGAAGGATGAGAATGGGTGCCACGGTGTTGTACGCAACGCCGTGGTGGGGGCAATGTGTCGAACCGGCATCGGCAACCCCACCACGGCGTTGAGTACAACACCGTGGCACCCGGATTTCCTGGCGTTACTCACCCTCATTTTTCATCTCTTATCAGTGTTCATCTGTGCGAATCTGTGTTCATCCGTGTTCCTCTTGTCAACGACGGACATCGCAGTCCGCTATCGTTCACCTTACCGCCCTGCCATCGGTTTGTCGGCGAAAAAACAGCGAAATTCGCTCAATACGGCTTGCCGCGGGCGGCGTCGCGTTTGCGTTGGTTTTCACTGGCGCGGGCGAGGGCTTTTTTCTCGGCGTTGGTCAGGCTGTGCATGCCACTGGCGGCGACTTTGTCGAGGATCTGGTCGACGGTCTGCTGTTCGTCGGCCTCCTGCTGCCTCGCCCGGCCGGCAGACCATTTGTTGAGCTTGAGTTGCTGCTTCGCCAGCCACGGGCCGGCGGCCAGCGGGGCGAAGAACCCGAACGCCAACCCGCCGAGGTGGCAGGCGTCGGACAGGTTCGTGTCGCCGACCGTCGTCAGCAGAAAGAGCCCGGCGAATAGCGCAACAGCGACACGGATCGGCACGGGGAAGATCACCAGGATCAACTGCCGTTCCGGATATAGCAGCGCGACCGCCCCCATGATGGCGAAGATCGAACCGCTCGCCCCGACGATCGACGTGTTCCATTGCCCGGTCAGTGCGACAAGCAGCGCATAGACCAATCCGCCCACAACGCCGCCGAGCGTGTAAAAGCTGAGCGTCTTCGTCCAACCCCACCGCATTTCCAGTGAAGGCAGAAAAAAGTAGAGGCCGAGCATGTTGAAAAACAGATGCGCACCGTCGCCGTGCAGGTATTGGTATGTCACCCACCGCCACAATTGCACGGCGTCAGAAAAACCGTCGCGGAATGTGAGTTCGAATGTGTCAAATACCCAGCGGTCCAAAGGCCGAGAGAGCCGGGCGAAAAACATCACCACGTTCACACTCAGCAGCGCAATCGTCAGCTTGCTCAGCGGCGGGAATTTGAAGACCACCGGCGGGATGCCGCCGCGGTCGTCCTGGTTGTACGCACGGTCTTGCCAGCCCATGTCAGTTGCCCGCCTTTCGCTTGGCGTCGAACAGCAGCAGTGTGGCGATGGTCTTGGCGTCGATGATTTCGCCGCTGACGACGGCCGTGAGGGCTTCTTTGTACGTCATCGGCTGGAGTTCGATCTGTTCGCCAATGTCTTTCTCGCCCGCGTGCGGCAGCAGATCGGTGGCCAGGAACGCGTGCATCATTTCCGTCATGATGCCCGGCGAGGCGTAGAAGCTGCCGATGCGTTGCAGCTTGCCGGCGATGTAGCCGGTTTCTTCCATTAACTCTCGGCCGGCGCAATTCATGGGCGTTTCGCCGGGGTCGATCGTGCCGGCAGGCAGTTCGATGAGGTGCTGCTGGGCAGCGTAGCGGTAGGTTTTGATCAGCAAAATCTGCCCGTCCGGCAGTACCGGCAGAATGACGGCGGCACCGGGGTGCTGAACGATCTCCCGCGTGTGCGGGCGGCCGTCGTTGTCCTTGAGGTGGTGCAACTCAAGGCTGATCTTCTTGCCGGTGTAAATGACCTGTTTCTCACGCCCGCGGCTGTCCATGGCGACGGATTATAGCCGGGCGGGCGGAAAGGTCGCAGTGGGCAGTGGGCAGTGGGCAGTGGGCAGGCGAATGACAAAGACGTCGTGATCGCGCTTCATCAATTTTCCTGCCCACCGCCAACTGCCATCCGCCCACTCACTCACTTCGCGTCAAAGAACGTCAAATACTTCCCGGCATTGATCTTCGCGACCAAGGCACACAGTTCCAACAAGTGGTAGTCGCCCCACATGCTGCTTTCGCCGAACGGCACCTTTCGGCCGGCGGGCACGTAGTCCCAGCCGTTCGGCCAGTGGTAGACGCTGTGCAGCAAGAGGCCCTGGTGCTTTTCGTCGGTCGACAGGTACGGCTCGCTGGTGAGCACCTTGGTGATCGCCAGGCCCGCGTTGAGGTAGCAGACGCCCTCTTTGCCGAGGTACCGGCCCAGGCGGATGAGGCCCTGCGCGGCGATGGCGCTCGCGCTCGGCGTCGACGGGTTCGAAATCCTGGCCGAGGTCGGCGGGCTTGTCTTGCCAGCTCGGCAGCTTCGCCAGGCCGGGCGCGCCGTCGTCCCAATACGTGATGCCGTCGGCGCAGCTGGCTTCATTGAGGTAGTGATCGCAGGTGTCCTTGGCGCAACGCTCGTACACGGCAACGACGTCCGCCTTCTTCAGGCCGACGCTCTTCTCGAACGTGGCGTCGTCGATGCTGGCGAAGAATTCGAGTTCCTCGGCGTACCCGAGCATCGCCCACGCCAGGCCACGCGTCCACGTGCTGAACGGCGAATACCCCTGCTGCGTGCTGCGGCAGCGGAACGCGCCGTCATTGCGGTTAAAGACCGCTTCGTGACAGGTGCGGCCGCGGACGTCATAGGTGTGCGAGCTGTCGCCGTGGAAAACGACGTATTGCGAAGTCGTCAGGCCGTGCAGGACGCTGCGTTTGAGCAGGTCGGCGGCGCGGTCGCCTTCGTGCATAAGCTTGTGGCCGAGCTGCCAGGCGACGCCCATGATGCGGATCGTCCGCATGGTGTCGACGAACAAACTGTGCGGGCCGTTGAAGCTGTAGACGTAGCCGAGGGCAGGCGCGCTCGCGGTGTGTTTGCCGTCTTTCACCGGGGCCGTGCCGCTCCAGCGGTAGGCCTGGACGGCGCCGCTGCTTTTGATCGCCAGTTCGTAGAAGTGTTTTTCCCACTCGTTTTCGGGAATGGTGCCTTCGCGCATCAGCCGGCGGAGGTTGCCGTAGGTGCTGAGGTTGTTGAAGCCGTGGTCGTGCACGCCGGTATGCGTAACGTGGCTGGCCATGCGCTGCAGCGTCTTGCGGCGGCCGATTTCCAGGAGGTCTTTTTCGCCGGTGTGTTCGTAGGCGAGGATGGCGTCGCCGTAGACGAAGCCTTCGGTCCATTCCGTCCAGCCGCGGGTGGTGTACTCGCCGGCGACGGTGAAGACGGGCGTGCCGCGCGCGGTGTCCCAGGTCTTTTCGATCAGCCGCACCTTCCTGGCGGCCAGGGCGAAGACGGCGTCGATCGGCTTGGCCAGCTCGGCCGGCGAAACGGTGGCGGTGTTTTTCATGGGACGCGAAAGTGTAACGCCTTCGCCCTGACCGTTGTAGACAAAACCGCAGCGCCGATGTTTGCACCAATCGGCGGTTCTGCGAATTCGATTGTCCGTTTCGTACAACAGTCGAACGTTTGTGTTAGCGCCGCCGCTCGCGGCGACTTATTCTCTTTCGACGTCCAACGAATAAGTCGCCGCAAGCGGCGGCGCTAACACAAACCGACATGATCAAACGAACAATCGATCGAGCGTTCGCTTCACGCCCGCGAACAACGTGTCGATTTCCGCGTGTGAAATCGTCAGCGGCGGCGAAATGGCGATCAGATCACGAATGCCGCGGACGATCACGCCTTCTTCCCGCGCAATCGCCGCCGCCTTCGCGCCGAGGGTGTTCGGCGTCTTCGCCAGTTCCGCCCGGCCGCCGGATGGGAGCAGTTCGATCGCGCCGATGAGCTTCTCGCCGCGCACTTCACCGACCGCGTGATGGCCGGCGAGTTCGCGCAGCTTCTTCTGGAAGTACGGCCCGGTGTCGTCGCGCGTGCGCGGGATCAGGTTTTCGTTTTCGAGAATCGCGAGGTTCGCCAGCGCGGCGGCACACGCCGTCGGGTGGCCGCTGTAGGTGTAGCCGTGGGCGAGGTAGCCGCCGGTGTTCAGCACGTCGACCATCGCGTCGCTGACGATCGACCCGCCCAGCGGCAGGTAGCCGCTCGTTAAACCCTTGGCGATGGAAATGAGGTCCGGGTCGAGTTCATACAACTCACTCGCGAACCATGCCCCGAGCCGCCCGAAGCCGGTGATGACCTCGTCGGCGACGAAGAGAATATCGAACTCCCGCGCCATCGCCCGGAGTTTTTTAAGATACCCGTCCGGCGGCACGATCACGCCGCCGGCACCCTGCACCGGCTCGACGAACATCGCCGCGATCGTCTCCGGGCCCTCGGCTTCGATGATCCGCCGCGTCTCCGCGAGACACCATTCGCCGTAAGCAGCGTGGTCAATCTTTGTAGGGGCGACGCCTGCGTCGCCCGCGATCGGCGAACCGGCTTGGCCACCCGAAGCGGGCGACGCAGGCGTCGCCCCTACAAGCCATGCCCCGTACGCGTACGGCCCGGGCACTTGCACGAAACCGTCTAACGGCAAATCGAACGGCGTCGTGCAACTCGGCAGGCCGGTCAGGCTGGTCGTCGCCACCGTGACGCCGTGGTACGAAAAACTGCGGCTGATGAGTTTCCGCTTCTTCGGCTGGCCGCGGAGTTTCCAGTACGCCCAGCAGAGTTTGATGGCGGTGTCGTTCGCCTCCGAGCCGCTGCCGCAGAAGATCGTGTGATTGAGGTTTTTCGGCGCGAGCGTGGCCAGCTTCTCGGCAAGCTGAATCGTGGGCGTAGTCGTGGTGTTGAAAAAGCTCGGGTAGTACGCCAATTCCTGCATCTGCTTCGTCACGGCGTCGACGATTTCGGCTCTGCCGTAACCGACATTCATGCACCACAGCCCGGCCAGCCCGTCGAGCAGGCGGCGGCCGTTCGAATCGATCAGCCAGCACCCTTCGCCACGCACCGCCACGTGCGTGCCGGCCTTGTGCATCGACGTGTGATCGGTGAACGGGTGCAGCAGATGACGGCGGTCGCTGTCTTGCAGTGGCGTGAGCATGGCGGCATTGTAACGACTGCGGAGGGCTTGCCATGAATCCATCTGACCCGCTTCAGCCGCTGGGCATCTGCCAATCGGACTTGGCGCCGAACGACACGCGGTCGCAGGACTTCGACTGGACCGGCCTGGGCGTGCATTTCGTTCAGTCCACGACCGACGCCAATTTCCGCCTCGGCTACGACGCCCTCTGGCAGGAGTTCGGCCATAAGAACGAGATGGAAACCCGCGACGTCATCGCCCGACGCCTCGCGTGGAGGCCCGAAGAACCGACGGCCAGCGGCTACGCGTTGCGGTACGAGATGATCGTCGTCCGGCACGGCGACACGCTCGCGGCCGTGCGCGACCACACCGCCATCGTCGACCTTAATCGCCCCGACGTGCCGGCCATCGTGCACCTGTCACACCTGCTGATCGCCGAAGCGTGGCGCGGCAACGGGCTGGCGGGCTGGATGCGGGCCCTGCCGATCTACACCGCCCGCGAGTGCATGAAACGCGCGGGCCAATCAACGCGGCCGATCAACCTTATCGCCGAAATGGAACCGGCCGTGGCGAACGAGCCGGGCGTCTTCGGGCGTCTCAAGGCGTACGAACGCGCCGGCTTTAAGAAGATCGACCCAAGCCGCGTGAACTACCTGCAGCCCGACTTCCGCCCCGCCGATGAAATCGACCGCACCGGCGGCCCGACACCGCTGCCGCTGTCGCTCGTCCTCCGCCGCATCGGCCGGGAAGACGAAACCAACATCCCGGCCACAAAGGTGCGGGCGATCGTGGAATCGCTCTACGCGATGTACGCCGCGAGTTTCGGCGACAAACACATGACGCCGTTGTTCGCACAGCTCAACACCTACCCGACCGGCGACGAGCCGATCGCCTTGGTACCACCGACGCTTGTCCCCTCTCCCCTTGAGGGAGAGGGTTAGGGTGAGGGGTCCGCCGCGACCTTGACTGCGTCAACGCGGCACCTTCGCCGTGGACCCCTCCCCCTACCCCCTCCCTCAAGGGGAGGGGGAAAGGCGCTCACGCCCGCAAATCCAGCCATTTGATTTCGTCCGGCGTCAGCTGAATCTTCAACCCCGGCAGGCTGCTGCGGAGTTCGGCGACCGTGCGCGGGCCGATCAGCGGGAACGTCGGGAACGGCTGGCCGAGGACGTAGGCGAGTGCGATCTGCACCGTCGGCACGCCCCGCTTTTTCGCCAGTTCTTTCGCGCGTTCCAGCCGTTTGAAATTTTCGTCGCTGTACCAGCAGCGGACGAGCATCGGCTCGGTCTTCTTCTCCGGCGCGGCGCGGCCGTCGACGAAGAAGCCCATCGCCTGGCTGCTCCACGGGAACAGCGACGTCTGCGATTCGGTGAACCATTCGCGCTGAACGTCTTCTCCAGCACTGATGCAGCCGGCCCAGGGCGCGTCGACCATACGGGCGAGGCTGAACTGGTTGCTCACTACGCCGAAGCCCTGCTTGTTGTTCTTCTTCGCGTATTCGTTGGCGGCCTGGATGCGTTCGAGCGACCAGTTGCTGCCGCCGAAGACCTTGATGCGGCCGGCGCTGACGTGTTCGTTCAGCACGTCGATGAACTCGCCGACGGGCACTTCGGTGTTGTCGCGGTGCATGACATACATGTCGGCTGTCGAAAGCTGCAGCCGTTCCAGACTTTCGACCAGTTGACGGCTGAGCGGGCCGGGGAAGCAGTTGGGCGTGTGCGCGCCTTTGACGACGACGGCGC
Organism: Tepidisphaeraceae bacterium; assembly: GCA_049840775.1. Classification (GTDB taxonomy): domain Bacteria; phylum Planctomycetota; class Phycisphaerae; order Tepidisphaerales; family Tepidisphaeraceae; genus RYN-431. Next base: position 215,954 of record JASGJJ010000005.1, on the reverse strand, counting down.
AGTCTTTCTGAACGCCGCGTGTCTTCATCCACTGGCCGAGCAGCTTTTCCATGACGCCGCCGCCGTAGATGTAGGCGGTGTCGAACGCGTTGCCGCCGGCTTCAAAAAATGCGTCGGCGATGACGGCCATCGTTGGGAAGGTCATCTGGTTATCGCACCCCAGCACCAGGCGGCTGACCGGCTTGTCGAGGCCGGCGACTTTTCCTTTCGGGATCACGTTGCCGTGCGTGAGTATTGCGCCGGTGACGGTCGTGGCCGGGTAGCCTTCGGGCGTTTCCTGTTTGTAGACGACGCCGGCCGCTTGCCGCCACGCGTCGAGCGTGCGGGCCTGGCTGAGCGAGTCGTCCCACGTCATCGCCGGCGAAGTGGCTTGCTGTTGCTTGGCCAGAATGGCGTCGCCGAACGCGTCGATTTCCATGGCGTAGGTCGACACGGCGGCGGGCACGGTGATCTCTTTCACGCCGACTTTGTTCGTGACGACGATCTTGCCGTCGACAGGCTTCGCCCGGTCGGCCACCCATGGGTTGGGCACATGGATGCGGCCTTCGGTGCCGTAGATCGTCAGGTCATTCGACGGCGTGACGACGAGAGCGGTGCTCACCTGCGCGACGATGCCGCCGTCGAATTTCAGCGTGGCGGCGGCGACGGCGTCGACGCCGGTTTCCGCCAGCACGCCCGTGCCGGTGATCTGCGTCGGGTGAGAAAACGGTTGGCCGACCGCGGCGCCGGCGATCAGGCGCGCCATCGACACCGGGTAGCAGCCGACGTCCATCAACCCGCCGCCGGCGAGGTCATTGCTCCAAAGCCGGCTCTCGGCGTTGAAGCCGCACGTGAAGCCGAAACTGGCGACGATCAATTTCACGTCACCGATCGCCTTTTCGCGAATCAACTTCAGTAACTCGGCCGTCTGCGGATGGCAGCGGTACATGAACGCTTCCATGAGCGTCTTGCCGCTCTCGGCCGCCGCGTCGAGCATGGCGGTCACCTGCGGGGCGTTGAGCGCCATCGGCTTTTCGCACAGCACGTGCTTGCCCGCCCGAAGCGCTTTAATCGCCCATTCCGCGTGGCCCGGGTGCGGCGTGCTGACGTAGACGGCATCGACGTTCGCGTCGGCCAGCAGCGCTTCGTAGCTGCCGTGGACGGTTTTGACGTCGTACTTGTCGGCAAACTTCTTGGCCGACTCCGGCGTGCGGCTGCCGACGGCGACGAGCGTGCCCGTCCGACTTTGCGGCAGATTCTCCGCCAGGCAGTGCGCGATCGAACCAGTCCCCAGCAAACCCCAGCGAATTTTTTCACTCATGTCGGCTCCGACTCAGACGGCTTACGAAAGAACAAACGGCCCGGCAGCGTAACGGCCCCGAAGACATTGTTGTAGAGCGTGCCGGCCATGAACCGAAGCGCGTCGACCGTCGGCTGCGCTTCGGGCTCCTTGATCTTCAGCATCGGCAACACGGCCACGAGCCGCAGCACCGCACTGATGGCGAATAAGACTTCGAAATACGTCCAGCCATTCAAAGCGTTGACCGGCAAAGCGTTTGCCGCAAGATTTTGCGCCACGGCCCCGAAGAAAAAGCCGCCGACACACGCCGACGAATTCAGGATGACGCTGTTCATCGCCAGGTAAGCCGAGCCGCCGGATTGGCCCGTCGGGTCGGTGCCGGAGAGTTCCATGGTCATGTTGAAATTCGACACATCGACGCCGGTCCACATGACGCTGCCGACGGTCGTGAGGACGTACCCGAGCCAAATGTGCTCGGTGCCCATAAACACCCAGCCCGCCCCCACCGGCACGAGGCCGAGCGTGGCGATCAGCAGCGCCGGTTTTTTGCCGAAGCGATCGATCGTGCGTCCCCAGAGTGGCAACACCAGCCATTGTGCGACCATCGGCACGACGAGTGTCATCGCCTGCACCTGCATGCCGTGCAGGCCGACGCGGTCGGTGAGGAATTTAGTCACGAACTGGCCTTGCGCCGCGACGCCGAACCACAGCACCGCCGTGCCGAGGCAGAACCAGAGGAAGCGCCGATTCTTCAACGGCCCGGACAAGGTTTTCATCAGCGGCTCGCGCGGTTTTTTCCGCACGGCGTGCGGCACGAACTGGAACGTGAAAATGTCCAGCACACCGATGAGCGCCGCCACGATGAAAATCGCGCCACAGACCCGCAGCACGTTGTCGCCATCGCCGAAGGCGTAATGGTCGATCACCCACCCGGCGATCAGCGCCGCCGGGATACCGCTGACAATGCCCCACTGCCGACGCTTGGCGAAATAGCGGCCGCGGATCATGGGCGGGACGATGTCCGCCATCCAACTCGTCCAGCCCGGGCTGCCCATTGCCTGGCCGATGTTGATGATGAAAATCAGCGACAAAAACGCCGCCACCGCCGGGGCCGAGCCGTAACGGCTCCATAAAAAAGGCGGCAACAGCGCGACGACGATCCAGAGCAGCCGATTCGGATAAAGCCCGAGAAAGAACCAGAAATTCCGCCGCCCGGTACGGTCGGTCAGCAGGCTCGCCGGCAGCGACAACAACGCCGCCATGAACGGCATGGCGGCGAGCAGGCCGAACTCGAATTCCGTTGCGCCGAGCTTGGTGGCGAACAGCGTCAGCGGCGCCCCCGCCAGCGCGTTCGCCCAGGCCGCCCCGAACAGCCACGCCATGGTGATCCGCCCCATCGCCTGCCTGCGAGCGGCGGGAGAGAGGTCGGCTAACGCGTCAGACGGTTCGGGCAAGGCAGTCATGGAAGGCGGGGATTGTAAGGACGCCGCAAAAAGGCGAAAGGCGTCTTCACTCCCTCTCCCGGTATTCCGGGGGAGGGTTGGGGAGCGGGTCTGCGGAACTTCGAGCGACTTTGAAATACAGCAGACCCCCTCCCTAACCCTCCCCCGGCGTACCGGGAGAGGGGACAAGACGCCGCTCAAGCTTCGCCGCCCGCGCGTCCGATAAATGCTCTATGTCGGATTCGATTTATCGCCTGCGGGCATATGACGTGCTCACGCTGACCGTGCTGGCGCTGCTGGCCGTGGGGGTGATCATGGTGCAGAGCGCGTCGCTGGGCGTCAGCGGGCAGTTCGGCTTTCGCCTGACAGACCTCGGCCAAAAGCAGCTCATTTTCGCCGGGCTGGGCATTGCGGGGTATTTCGTGCTGAGTTGGACGGACTACGTCCGTCTGCTGCCGAAGCGGAAGACGATCCTCGGCGCGTTGCCCGTCTGGCTGCTGGTGATCGCCGCCGTCTGCTGCACCGCAGTTTTGGTTCCGCACGTGGGGATCGAACGGAACGGTGCTCGCCGCTGGCTGCCGCTGGGCGTCACGAATTTTCAGCCGTCGGAACTCGCCAAGTGGAGCGTGGTGATTTTTCTCGCCTGGTGGCTGACGCACCGCCCGGTCGACACGTCGAAATTCCGCAACGTGCTGCTGACCCTCATTCCCGTGGGCGGCATGTGTTTGCTGGTCGTGATCCAGGACTTCGGCACGGCGGCGCTCATTGCCGTCGTCGCCCTTTCCATGCTCTTGGCCGGTCGGATTAAGTTGTGGCACCTGATGCTGATCGTCCCGCCGGCGATGGCTGCGGGGTTTTGGTTCGTGCGGCATAAGGAATACCGCTGGCGGCGCATGATCGCGTTCCTCGACCCCTACGCCGCCCCGCAAGGCGAAGGGTATCACATGATCCAAAGCCTGCTCAGCTACGCCACCGGCGGCCTGGCGGGCACGGGGCTGGGCGGGGGCATCCAGAAGCTCGGCTATCTGCCCGAAGACACTACCGACTTCATCTTCAGCACCCTCTGCGAAGAAACCGGCATCGTCGGCGCTGGACTGGTCATTTGCCTTTACTTGCTCATCCTCGTGGTCGCCTGGCAGGCGATCCGGCCGGTGCGCGACAGCTTCGGCCGACTGCTGGCGTTCGGCATCGCCGCGATGGTCGGCACGCAGGCGGTCATCAACATCGCCGTCGCCACCGTCAGCGTCCCGACGAAAGGCCTGAGCCTGCCGCTCATCAGCGCCGGCGGCAGCGGGCTGGTCATCACCTGCTGCGCGATGGGCATTCTCGCCAGCGTGCTCCGGCACGTGCACGAGGAAGACTTCGTCCCCCTGCCGCCGGAATCGGAACGCCGTACCAAAACCGTCGACGACCAAATGTGGGAAAACTGGACGACGGCGTAAAAGAGCTGGCGGCTAAAAGACGAATTGAAGACGCCACGGTGCTGACAAGCCGTGGCGTCTTTTTGCGCCACGCTTCAAACCGGCGTTCAAAATTTTTGCATTTCAGCCGCCCGCTGCCAGCCGCCAGCCGCCTGCTCTTTTCCCTGCCTATCATCGCCCGACACTTCGCAAGGAAAGGTGATCGCAGCTATGTCGCGTGGCGTGATGATGCAGTATTTCGAATGGAACCTGAAACCCGATGGCACACTCTGGAAGGAAATCGCCGAACGTGCCCAGGAATTGCGTGACGCTGGCATCACCGCCGTCTGGCTGCCGCCGCCCTACAAGGGCATGGGCGGACAGAATGACGTCGGCTACGCAGTCTACGACCTCTACGACCTCGGCGAGTTCGACCAGAAAGGCTCCGTCCCCACGAAGTACGGCACGAAAGACGAGTTCGTCGCCGCCGTCACACGCCTACATGACGTCGGCGTTCATGCGTACGTCGACACCGTCCTGAACCACCGCATGGGCGGCGACGAAAAACAGAAAGTCACCGTCCGCGAAGTCGACCAGAACGACCGCAACCGCACCGTCAGCGAGCCCTACGAAATGCACGCCTGGGCCCGCTACACCTTCCCCGGCCGCGGCGAGAAATATTCCTCGTTCAAGCCGACCGCCGATCACTTTAACGCGTTCGGTGCCAACGCCGACAAGCCGGACGAACGCGGGAAAATCTACCTGCAGGAAGGCCACACGTTTTCGGGCGAAGTCGATTTCGAGTTCGGCAATTTCGATTACCTGATGGGCGCCGACGTCAACCACTACCACCCGGAAGTGCGCGACGACCTCATCCACTGGGCGGACTGGATGATCGAACTGACGAACGTGGAAGGCTTCCGCCTGGACGCCGTCAAGCACATCCCGGCCAGCTTCTACAAGGAATGGTTCGAGGCCGTCCGCACCAAGCACCCGGGCCGCGAATTGTTCGGCGTCGGCGAGTACTGGTCGGCGGATTTAGGGGAGCTGCAGAAGTACATCGAACAGACCGAAGGGACGATGACCCTCTTCGACGTGCCGCTGCACTTCCACTTCCACGAAGCCGGCCAGAAAGGCCGGGATTACGATTTGTCGCAAATCTTCGAAGGCACGCTCGTCCAGACGAACCCGCTGCTGGCGACGACCTTCGTCGAGAACCACGACAGCCAGCCCGGGCAGTCGCTGCAGTCGCCGGTGATGGACTGGTTCAAGCCATTCGCCTACGCACTCATCCTGCTCCGCCGCGACGGGTATCCGTGCATTTTCTATGGCGATTATTACGGAAACGACAGCGAAGAAAACAAGCTCATCAGCCACCGCGTGCTGATCGACTTATTCCTCAAATGCCGCGGCGAATTCTGCTTCGGCGAGCAACAGGACTACCTCGACCACCCGCAATGCATCGCCTGGTACTGGAGCGGCGATGACAGCCACCCCGGCGCGATGGCGGTCATCATGAGCACGGGCGACGGCGGCGAGAAAATCATCGACACCGGCCGACCGGGTGCGACCTTCCGCGACCGCACCGGGCACATCACCGCAGACGTCAAAGCCGGCGAAGACGGGAAAGCCGTCTTCACCTGCCCGCCGGGCGGGTTGAGCGTCTGGTGCACGATCTAATGGCTCAGGCCGAGGCGCGCCGCCGCCGCAACATCACCGCCAGTGCAGGCGTGAGGGCGATAATCATCGGCTCGGGCACGGTGCGTTGGCTGGCGACGCCGGTGAGGATGAGCGTCAGTGCGTTGCCTGCCGTCGCGCCGCTGAGGTTTTCGTCCGACACGCCGAGCGTGTAGGTCGCGTAGAAAATACCTTGGCGGTTCGGCGTGAAGGTGGCGAGGAAACTCGCCTGCGACCCCGCGGTCAAAGCGTTGAACGCGCTCAAGCCGTTGGTGAACGCCGAGGTATCCCCCGTGCCGCTGATCGAATCCAGGTCGAGCCCCGCGGTGTAGCCGCTGGCCGTGAGCAGGTTCGCGATGCTGAAATTCGCCGACAGTGATTTGCCGATGTCGACATTCTGGAAATTCACGACGAGCGTGTCGGTATCCGAGGCCGTATCGAAGCTGGCATTGGAGTGATCGAGGACGGTGAGCGAGAGGTTGACGACGTCGTTGCCGTCGGCGGAACCGGTGCCTGTGGTTTGGGTGGTGATGTCGGTGTTGTCGAGGGTCACCGTGCCGCTCTTCAGGCCGGCGGTGGTGGTGGTAACGCCGCTCATGCCGACGGTGAGCGTTTTCGTGCCGGCACCGTAGTCGAAGGTGTTGTAGATGTTCGACCGGACGGTGGCGGCGCTGTTCACGCCATCCGCCGTTGCGGCACCGGCGGTGGTGACGCTGAAGGTCGTCGGGTCGGCACCGGTTTTATTGATCGCCAGGCCCGTTGAAAGGGTCGGGAGTGCCCCACCGACAATGACTCGGCCGAAGCTGATGTCTTTGGTCGACGCGCCCGCCGTGCCGCCGGTGTTGACGGTGATCTGGCTGTCGTTCGCGCCGTCGCCGAAGACGCTCCAGACCCATTCCGGGTGATCGACGAACGGGTTGCGATTCTTCTGGCTGAGGCTGCTATTCTCGGTGTTGTTGTAAATCATCGAGTTACGGCGGCGCTCGAAGTTGTCGACCGGGTCGAGGTAGTTGGCCCGGAGCATCGAGTTCAGGTCGCCCATCGTGCCGTCAGGGTTATCGCCGTCGGTCGTGGCGACGATTTTGAGGCTGTTGACGCTCGTGGGATTGCTGGCGATGTAATAGCGGGTCGCCATGTAGAAGCAGGCGCGGGCGACGTCGCCGCGGTCATACGGGCCGGCGTAAAAGAGCGGGAAGGTCGCCCCGCTGGCCTTGGCGAGATTACCGGCCTGCGTGGTGGTGTTGGTGATGTTGTAGCCGCCGTAACCGTAGTTGGCGCGTTCCCCGTTGCTCTGCACGTACGCCGGGCGCAGGCCGAAAAGGTCGTGGTCGGAGTTACTCCCGAGTTTGCTTTGCGGCCAGACGTGTTCGCGGTTCCAGGTGGCGGCCGAGTCCCAGACGCCGGTGAGGAGCTTTCGGTCGTACGCCCCCCACATCTGTTTCTGGGCGGCGGTGGTGCCGTAAACGCGATCGGTGATCGGCAATGCCGTTTTCGCGTCTTCGTAGGAGATGCTGACGTCGTTGGTATCGAGAATCACCTGCAGTCGTGTGCGCAGCGCCGTACCCTGCAGCATGACGCCGCCGGAAACCACGGTGCTGTAATAGGTGGCCGGCTCGCTCCAGGTCGGGTCTGGAATTTCAATCGCGATCGCCGGTGTCGCTCCCCAGGCGACCAAGGCGCAACATAACAACAGACCGGCCAATCGGGGCCGGGAAACGGCATACGACACGTCGATTTCTCCTTAAACTCGCCCGGGCATGCGGAGGGGGAAGATTCCTGAGCGCAGCGACGAACGCGGCAAACATACCGGGCGGAGATTTAGAAATCGATAAAAATCCGTTCAGGTTTTGTCCCGCCCCCAGCACGACAACGCCGCCAGTGTGAACTGGGTGATATGATCGGCAATCTCCCCCACAACTTCCGCCGGCTTGGGGTGGTCCGGGTGAAGACGTTCGCTGAAACTGCGATTCTGGGCGTAAAACAGCACCTGCCCGACGACGCTGTCGGTCAGCCGGGTCAGTTCCAGCGGGGGTACCGGGCCGGGCAACAGTGAGGCGATCAACGCCTCCACCTGCCTGACGAACGGCTTGAGCGTGGTTTCCAGATACCGCGTGGTCGTCTCCGACGGGTTCTGCATTTCCCGCGCCTTGATCTGGCAGAACCATTCCGGCTGCTGCGGATCAAGGATGTGCGTCAGAAAGCGTGTGATGAACTCATGCAGACGCCGCTCCGGCGGTGCGTCGGTCGGCAAATCAACGATCGCACGCAGCACCGCACAACCGCTTTCGTGAATGTGATTCACGACGTGGTCGTACAACTCCTGCTTGTCCGAAAAGTGATAATTCACAGCCGCGACGCTGGCACCGGCGCGGTCGGTGATTTCTTTGATGGTGGCGCGTTCGAACCCGTGCTGGGCGAAGACCGCGCCGGCTGAGTCGATCAGCCGGCGCTTGGTCTCCTTGGCCGAGGCGTTGTTCTTAACGTTCGCCATTACCGGGCCGCCATCGGTTGGGTGGCGGGCACTTGCGCCGGGTACGGCTCGGCCGGGGCTTCGGTGGTTTCCCAGCCGCCGCCCAGCGATTTGTAAACGGCGACGAGATTCGTCGACACCGTCTGCTGGCTGAGGGCGAGTTGGTTTTCAGAGTCGTACAAACTCTGCTGCGCGGTCAGCACGTTGAGGAAGTCGACGACGCCGGCGTCATTCAGTTGCCGGGCGAGGTCAAGGGCGCGGCGGTTGGCGTCGACACTCTGCCGAAGTGCTTTCATTCGGCTTTGCTCGTGGTCGTACGCCACAAGTGAATCTTCGACGTCAGACAGCGCCTGGTAGACGGTCTGGCGGTAGGTCAGCATCGCCGCTTCGGTGGCCGCCTCTTCGCCGCGGATGTTCGCGTTGATGACACCGGCATCGAAGATGCGCCACCGGACGCTCGGCCCGATGCTCCAGAACAGGCTGTTGCTGTCCCCGAGGTTGGTGAACTTCGCGCTGCTGAGCCCGATCGAGCCGTTCAGGCTGAACTTCGGGAACAGCTCCGCCGTCGCCACACCGACGCCGGCCGTGGCGCTGGCGAGCAGACGCTCGGCCTGGCGGATGTCGGGCCGGCGACGCAGCAGCATCGACGGCAGGCCCGGCGGGATCGACGGCGGGCCGACCGGGATCGGCTCCGACGTCACCAGTTGGTCCTGCAGCGCCAGCGGATCACGCCCGAGCAGAATTCCCAGGCGGTGAATCGTCTGGTCGATGCTCGTCTGCAGCGTCGGCCGCTGCGACCGCGTGCTGGCCAAAAGCGCCTCGGCCTGGGCGACCGTGAGGTCTGTCGCAATGCCCGCCTGCAGCTTCTGCTGCTGCAACTGCAGCGTGTCGTACTGGGCGGCGATGTTCTTGTCGACGATCGCGAGCTGGTACTGATAGCCACGCAACAGGATGTAATTGCGGGCCACTTCACTCAGGAGCGTGACGAGTGAATCGCGGCGGGCGTCGACCTGCGCCTGCCAGCTGGTGTATGCCGCCTCGATCGTCCGGCGTTGTCCACCGAAGACGTCGAGTTCCCAGCCCGCATCGAAGCCGCCTTGGAAGAGGTCGGTTTCGGTACGGGTGAGGTTGGTCAGCCCCGCCCCGCCGCTCGTGCCACCGACGTCTTTATAGATGACGGTGTTTTTGCTGGCACGCGAGCGGGTGTAGGCACCGGTGGCGTCGACCGTCGGGAACAGGCCGCCGTACGCGGCGTCGAGTTGCGCACGCCGCCTGCCGCACGCGGGCCTGGGCGATGCGGACGTCGAAATTATTGACGACCGCGTCGTTGATCAGGGCGGTGAGCTTGGCGTCGTTAAACGACTCCCACCAGCGGGTGAGATCGACCGGCGCCGGCTGCGTCGCCGGCTGGGTGCTGGCGGGCTGCGTGGCGGCGAAGGTCTCGGGCACCGCCACCTCAGGCCGTTTATAATCCGGCCCGACGGTGCAACCCGCGACGACCGCAGACACAGTCACGGCAGAGGCGATTTTCAAAGCGTTCATGCGATTCATGTTCAGTGCGCCTCCGCGATCAGGCCCGGCGACGTATTGCCGTTGGCCTTTTCTTCAAGGTGATCGTCAATGTGCTGGTTATGGTGCCGGCTGCTTCGGAAGAAGCTCGTGCGGTCCAGCACCTTCTCCTGGAACTGCTCAAGATACATGTAAATCACCGGCGTGACATAGAGCGTGATGAACTGGCTCACGATCAGGCCGCCGACGATGACCAGGCCCAGGGGCATGCGGCTTTCGCCGTCGGCACCCCAGCCGAGCGCGATCGGCACCGCACCCATGACGGCGGCGAGCGTCGTCATGATGATCGGACGGAAACGGTCCATGCTGGCGTCGTGGATCGCCTGCTCGGCGGTCTCACCCTGGGCGACACGCTGGAGCGCGAAGTCGACGATCATGATGCCGTTCTTCTTCACGATGCCCATCAGCATGAACATGCCGACGTACGCGTAGAGGCTGGCTTCCATGTTGAACAGCCACAGCGTCGCCAGGCCGCCGACGAGCGCCACCGGCAGGCTGCTGAGCACGGTCAGCGGGTGCAGGTAGCTTTCGTACAGAATGCCCAGGATCACGTACATCACGAACACCGCCACGATCATCAGCACGGCGAGGTTCTTCACCGTTTCGACGAACGTCTGTGCTTCGCCCTGCAGCTGCCCGCGGACGGTGCCCGGCAAGACCTCGGCGGCGGCCTTCTCGATGAAGTTCGTCGCGTCGCCGGTGCTGGTGCCCGGGATCAGGTTGAATGAGAACGTCACGCTGGTGAACTGGTTCAGGTGGTTCACCGACTGCAGCCCGGTCGTGGTGTCCCACTTGGCGAGCGTGCTGACGGGGATCGTCCGCAGGCCGTCATCGGACTTGATGTACAGCTTGTTCAGATCCGACGGCTCAGACCGGTTCTGGTCGTTCGCTTCGAGAATGACCTGATACTGGTCGTTCGGCCGCTTGATCAGGTAGACGTAGTTCTGGCTGAAGCTGTTGAACAGCAGCGATTCCAGACGCGACACGCTCACGCCGTACGTGCTGGCCTCATTCCGCAGGATGTGGATGTTGAGGTTCGGCTGGTTGGCGTAGTAGTCGGACTGGATGCTGGCAAAGCCGGGGAACTCGTGGAACTTTTCCATGAGCGTCTGGCTGTTCTTATAGACTTCCTGCGGGTTCACGCCGCTGATCGCGTAGGTGAGCGACGCCGAGTTATTGGCGGCGGCACCGGTGCTGATCTGCAGCACGGGCTGCGGACGGAACGCCGTGAAGACGCCCGGCGTGGTGCCCATGATCCCGCCCATCAATTCCTGGGCGACCTTCGAAATGTGCTCACGCTTGTCGTTCGGTTCAAGGAACGCCAGCAGCAGGCCCTGGTTGTAGCTGAGGAACTGCCCGTTGCCGGTCATGGTGAACGTTGCCGCCACCGCCGGATTGGCGTGCATGATGTCCTCGGCCTTGTACTGCCAGTTGCGCATCTTCTGGAACGAGGCCTTGTCCGGCCCGACCATGATGCCCCAGATGAAGCCGCTGTCACCGACGGGCAGGAAGCTCTTGGGCAGCGTGATCAGCAGATACACGGTGCCCGCCAGGCAGACCACCCAGGTGAGGGCAGACAGGTAGTGATGGCGGAGCGCCCAGGTGAGCGTGCTGCCGTAGACTTTCAGCACGCGATGCTCAACACTGAGCGCGACGCGTTCGAGCCAGGGCTTCTTATTGCCCTTCTCGCGGCCGCCGAGCAGACGGCTGCACATCATCGGCGTGAGCGTCAGCGACACGATACCGCTGGCGAAAATCGCCACAATAATCACAACACTGAACTCACGGAAAATACGACCCATCAGACCGGGCATCAGCACCAGCGGCAGGAACACCGCCGCCAGCGACAGCGTCATTGATACGATCGTAAAGCTGATTTCCTTGGCACTGTTGAGCGTGGCGATCATCACGCTTTCGCCGTGCTCCATCCGACGAACGGTGTTTTCCAGGAAGACGATCGCGTCGTCGACCAGGAAGCCGATCGCCAGCGTCAACGCCATCAGCGACAGGTTGTCGAGGCTGTAGTTGAGCATCCACATGACGATGAACGTCAGCAGAAGCGACAGCGGCAACGCCACGGCCGGGATGAGCGTGTCGGTGGCGCGGCCGAGGAAGACGAAAATGACGGCCACGACTAGCACGAACGCGATGATCAGCGTTTCCTGCACGTCGTCGATCGAGTGAACGATCGTCTCGGCACGGTCGTGAATGATGTTCAGCTGAACCGCCGGCGGCAGTTCGGCGTTCAGGTGCGGAATGAGATGGCGCACCGCTTCCGCGACGGCCACGGCGTTGCCGCCGGCCTGACGGTAGACAGCGCAGACCACGGTCGCCGACGGCGAGCCGTACTCACGCGACCAGAAGCTCATGTTGATACGCTCGTCCTGCACGCTGTCCGTCGCCGTGGCGACGTCGCGCAGGAAGACCGGCTGACCGTTGCTGGTCGCGATGATCAGGTTGTTGTACTGCTCGGCCGTCTCAAGCTGGCCTTGCGGGCGCAGGATGATGGTGTCGTTCTTGTTATCGAACTGGCCCGCACCGGTATAGCTCGTGCCGGCTTTGACGGCGGCACTGAGGCTTTCCAGCGTCAGCCCGCGTGCGGCGAGCTTGCTCGGGTCGGCCTTGATACGGACCGCGCCTTTGGTCCCGAACACGTTCACCTTCGACACGCCCTGCAGAATGCTGATCTGCTGGCTGACCTGTGTGTTGGCGTAGTCGTAGAGTGCGCCCTGGGTGACCGTGTCGCTCGTCAGCGCCATAAACATGATCGGCTGATCGTTCGGGTTGGTCTTGCTCATCGTCGGCGGGCTGGGCAGGTCGGGCGGCAGATTGCCGGTCGCCTGCGTGATGGCCGCCTGAACGTCGGTGGCCGCGCCGTCGATGCTCTTGTCGAGGTTGAACTGCAGGCTGAAGTTGGTGTTGCCCTGCCCGCTCTTGCTCGTCACCAGCTCCAGGCCGGGGATTTGCATGAACTGGCGTTCGAGCGGCGTGGCGACGTTGTTCGCCATCGTCTCCGGGCTCGCACCCGGGTACGCCACCTGCACTTGAATGACCGGATAGTCGACGCTCGGCAAGTCATTGACGGGCAGCCGGCTGTACGACCAGGCGCCCCAGAGGACGACCGAGATCGTCAGCAGGATCGTCATGACCGGCCGACGAATGAAGGGTTCTGATAAATTCATTAGTGCCCCCCGTTACTGGCTTGGGCGGCCGCACCTTGCGCGGCGGGTTGACTGGAACTCGGGCCGCTCGGCAACACCCGCACGGGTGCGCCGGGGCGGACCATCATTTGACCCTCGACGATGACCTTCTCGCCCGGCTGCAGGCCGGTGGAGATCACCAGCGAGTCGCCTTGCGTCTGGCCTTGCGTGACAGGCCGCATTTCCGCGGTGCTGTCGGACTTCACGACCAGCACGTACGGCCCTTTCTGGCCGAGCTGGGCGGCACTGGTCGGAACGATCACGGCACCCTTAAGCGTCTTGAGCACCAGCCGCACGTTCACAAACTGGCCGGGCCAGAAGTGAAGGTCCTGGTTGGGCATCGTGGCGCGGAGCTTCACCGTGCCGGTGGCGTCCTGAACGGCGTTGTCGAGGAACGTCAGCGCGCCTTCGCGGCCTTCCTTGTCGACGGGCAGGCTCACGAGCGTCTTCAGCGTGCCGTTGGCCATGTTGGCCTGGACGTCGGCGAGTTGCTGCTCGTTGACCGTGAAGTCGGCGTAGATCGGGTTAATCTTCTGGACGCTCAGCAACGCGGTTTCGTTTTCTTTCACGACGTTGCCGACGTCGACCATCCGCGCACCGGCGCGGCCGTCGATGGGCGAACGGATCGTGCAGAAATCGAGATTGATCTGCGCCGTCCGCACCGCAGCCTCGGCGGCCGCCTGTTGGGCGGACGCCACGTCGACGGCGTTCTGCTTGGTGTCGTAGTCGCTCTTGGAGATGGCCCGCGTGCCGGCGACGGCGCTGTAGCGATCGAGCTCGATCTTCGCGAACTCGTACGCCGCCTTCGCTTGAGCGACCTGCGCCTGCGCCGAGGCGAGTGCCGCCTGCGCCGGGGCCGGGTCGATCTGGAAGAGCACCTGGCCCTTCTTGATGTCGGCACCGTCTTCGAACTTCCGCTCGACGATCTGCCCGGCGATCCGGGGCGTGATGGTGACGGCTTCCATTGCCGTCGCCTTACCGATGCCGTCAATGTAGACCGGCACGTCCTTCGTCGCCGCGTCGACGACGACGACCGCCGGCGGCGGCATCTGCGGCGGTGCCGCCTGTTCCTTTTTGCACCCCAAACCCATGGCCGCTACCGCGCACGCGGCGACGATGATTCGATTTCTTGAATTCATATTCTAATTTTGAAATTTAAACCCGAATTCGGATAAGTCAAATCCAAATTCTAAAAATGACAGTCGAGTGAAGAACCGCTCATCCCCGGCCGAGTGTAGGCCGGGCGAATTACGGGAAAGTCCCGAATTCCACGAATAATTCGCACGCCGCCGACCCAGATTGGCCGGCGACGAAATCGGCGGGAGATGAAATTTAAGGCGTGATCCGGAACGGAACATTCGCCTTCAGCACGACTTGCGCCGGCACCCCGGCCTGCGAAATCCGTACGGAAACGGTCTGTTCAACCGGGCTCAGCAGCACCGCCGACGACAATTTGCCGCCCCGCCAGGCGAGGTCGACCGTCACGTCGCCCCGCGCCCGCAGACCCGTCACATCCCCGTCCGGCCAAGCGCTCGGGAGCGCCGGCAGCAGGTGGATTTCGCCGGCGTGGCTCTGCAGGAGCATCTCGCAGACGCCGCTGACGTAGCCGAAGTTCCCGTTCGATCTGGAACGGCGGATGGGCGTCGAACAGGTTGAGATAAAGGCCGCCTGCAAAAGAGGTTGACGTCGTGGTGACCGGGGTTTGGAGGATGCGGACGCAGTCCCACGCCTGCTCGCCGTCGCCGAGCCGGGCCCAGAGATTGATCTTCCAGGCGAGGCTCCAGCCCGTGCTGGCGTTGCCGCGGACTTCCAGCGACTTCCGGGCGGCGGCGAGCATTCGCTCGTCCGTCGCCCACTGCCGCCCCGGGTGGACGGCCAGCAGGTGCGACACGTGCCGGTGGTTCACCTGCTCGTCCGCAAAATCGTGCGACCACTCCGCCACGCGACCGTCAGGCAACACCCGCGGCACGTCGAGTTTGGCGAGCGCCTCTTCAAGCGTCGCAATGAAATCCGCATCGGCCCCAAGCACGCCGGCCGCCTCGATGGTGTTCGTGAATAGGTCCCAAACCAGTGACAAATCACACGTGCTGCCAACGGATACGCCCGGCCGACGCCGTCGGGCGTCACGAAGCGGTGCTCCGGCGACGTGCTCGGCGACGTCGTCAGCCGGCCGTTCACTTCGACCAGCCAATCCAGCACAAAGCGGCAAGCCTCTTTCAGCACGGGATAAGCGTGCTCACGCAGATAGCGTTCGTCGCGACCGAACGCGTAGTGCTCCCAAAGATGCTGACACAGCCAGACGCCGCCCATCGGCCAGATCGCCCAGACCGGGTCGGCGGCGGCGCGCCCGAGTCGCCGACCGGCGCGGCGTTCCGCCAGAGGTCGGAATTGTGATGCGCGCACCACCCTTCACAGTTGTAGTTCGTCCTGGCGATCGCTTTGCCTGTCAGGGCCAACTCCCGGATGAAGTCGAGCATCGGCCGATGGCACTCGGCGAGGTTCGCCGGCTCGGCGGGCCAGTAGTTCATCTGCGTGTTGATGTTGATCGTGAAGTTGCCGCTCCACGGCGCCCGCATTTCGCCGTTCCAAATCCCCTGCAGGTTCGCCGGCTGATCCCCCGGCCGACTGCAGGCGATGAGCAAATATCGGCCGAAGTGGAACAGCAATTCCGACAGTTTCTTCCGCGACTCCGGCGTCGGCGAAGTCAGCATTTCATCCGTCGGCCGATCGTCTTTGGCGTTGAGGGAAAACGACATGCGATTGAAGAGCCTGCCATGATCGGCGACGTGCGTGGCCCGCAGCGTTTCGTAAGGCTTTCGGACGGCCAAGTCGATCTGCGTCGCTGCGATCACCTGCTCCGGCTTGCCCGGCCGCGTCGGTGAAAGCCAAAAACGATCAAAACTCGTGGCGGCCGTCAGCAACAGCGTGACGCGTGATGCGTTCTCGACGCGAATCGACTCACTCGTCAGTGTGATCGCGCCGTCGCACTCGTGGGCCAGCAATCGAACGGCGAACCGCATCCCTTCGCCGTCGGGTTCGAAATTGATTTTACCCCGGCGATAATAGGTCGGGTCGACCAGCGACGGCGCTTTGCCCGCCAGCACCAGTTCACCCCGATCGCCGTGCGTTTTGAACGGCAAAAGGCTGTTCAACTCAGCCATGACATTCAGCCGTGCCGGCCCGTCGGCCGTCAGCCGGACGACCAGCACTTGATCGGGATTCGAGACGAAGACTTCGCGTGTAAACCGCGTGCCGTCGGCTACGAATTCGGTTCGTGCGATGCCAGTCGTCAGGTCTAATTCCTGGCGGTAGTCGCTGATTTCGCCGAGGCCTTCGAATTTCAGGTTCAGGTCGCCGAGCGCGAGGTAGGACTGGGTGTAGGGCCCCATCATTCGCTTAGACATTTCGTCGGCCCGGCCGAATTCCCCGGCGGCAAGGAAGTCGCGGACTTCCTTGAGCGTGCGCGGGCCGCCGGGGTTGGTGCCGTCCTGGGGGGCGCCGCTCCAGAGGGTGTCGTCGTTCAGGCCGATGCGTTCTTCGTGGACGCCGCCGAAGACCATGCCGCCGATGCGTCCGTTGCCGATCGGCAAAGCTTCGTTCCACGTTTCGGCCGGGCGGCGGTACCAGAGGGTGGTCATCGTCGCGATGCTACCGTACGGTGTGCCGACTGTTGAACGGAGGCTTGTTGTGAAGAGAACAGTTTTTTCGATCCTGGCGGCGGTGACATTGGCTTCAACGGCGTTCGCGGCGACCTACGTCAATGCCCCCGCCGAAGGCCTGGCTTGGCTGAGCGGGCTGAAAGGGACATGGACGCTCGACGCGAAATGGGCGAACGGCAACCCGTTCAAGGCGCGCCAGACCGTCGAGCCGATCCTCAACGGCAAGTTCGTCGCGATGAAAACCTCCGCCGCCAGCGGCGACGCGCCGGAAACCGAACGCGACTACATCCTCTTCGGCCTGTCCAAAGACGGACAGCTCGTCCAGTGGGTCTACACCCCCGACGGCCAGGCGCGGCAGACCGAGGCCACCGCCACCACCGACGGCACCATCCAGTTCGATTTCTCCAAAACCGACGCCAAGGGCAAAACCATCGAACTCCGCACCCTCTACAAGCCCATCGACGCCAAGCAGTACGGCTGGAAACTCATGAGCAAACTCAAAGGCGAGTGGCACAGCACCCTGGAAGGCACCTGGCAACGCGGGTGACGCCTGCACGCGGCACGGCCCACTTCAGTGGGCCTGTGTTTTCGAAAAAGTTTACGGGGTACAGGCCCACTGAAGTGGGCCGTGCCGCGCACTGAACTGACGCGATGCGTGGGCATCAGGAATCAACGAAAAAGACGGCGCGAAACGCGCCGTCATTTTCTGTACTTATTTTTCAGCCGCCGGCTGCCCGCCGCCAGCCGCCCGCTTCTTTAAGCCCGGGCTTTGCCGATCACCAGGCCGATGACGAAGCCGATGACCGCCAGGCCGGCGCCGATGCCGGCGATGACGGGCAGTTCGTACTTCTGGATCGGTTCCAGCAGCGAGGCGTGGGTGTTCATGACGCCGTTGGCGAGCACGAAAGCGGCCAGCAGTCCGAAGGCGGCCGCGCCGAGCGAGGCGCCGCCGAACGCGGGGGCGAGGGCGTCACGGGCTTCGACGTAAGTCGGCGGCGTGATGACCCGGCCGCTGCCGACAATCGGCATGCCCGGGCCGCTGCTGCTGACGGTCGCGCCCATGGTTTCGGCGGTCCGCGTGCCGCCCGGCAGGCCGCCCGAGAGCGTGCCGCCGGCGAAGCTGCCCGCCAGGCTGCCGCCCGCGAGTGAGCCCCCCGCCAGGCTGCCGGCGAGGCTTCCGCCCGCCATCGAGCCGCCGGGGATTTCGTCGAGGACCGCGCCGAGGCTGGTGTTGTCGGATTCGCGCGTCAGGTCCAACAGGCCCGAGCCGCTGCCCATGGCTTCGGCGCCGAGGTCGTTGGACATGGCGGTCTGGGCGCTGGGGTCGGAGCCTTCGTTGTCGTCGAGAATGTCGATGCCGCCCTTACTGCCGTGCGCCGAGCCGCTGAGGCCGCTCAGGCCACTGCCGCCGGTCGGGCGGGCGGGCGACGGGATGCCGCCCATGCTGCCGGCGAGCGATCCGCCGGCCATGCTGCCCGCGAGCGGGATGCCCGACGCCGAGGCACCGGAGAGGCTGCCGCCCGCGCCGGCCAGGCCGCCCTGCGTGTTGGACATGCCGATCGACTGGCTGAGGCCGATCGAGTTCGACAGGCCGAGGTCCGCCGCCAGGGCGGTGTCTTCTTTCATCGCCGCGGCGCTGCCGGTGTTGCTGTCGGCGAGGCTGATCGCCCCGCCGCTGCCGGTGCGGCTGTCGACCAGGCCGATCGGCGCGCCGGTGTCGCTGGGGCCGAGCGGGATTTCGTCGCCGCCGTTCGCGAGTTCGTTTTTGAGGGTTTCGACCTGGTCGGCCTTGTACATCAGCTTCGGGCCGTCGCGGAATTCACGCAGGCGGCCTTCGCTGGTCAGGCGTTTGATGGCGTCGTCGTCCCGGCCGAGGGCGGCCTTGGTTTCGTCGAGCGTGTAAAACATCTTTGCCATCATGGGAACTGCTCCTCTTCGCTCACTTCGCGCTTTAGGCAATGTCGAATGACGATTGCCGAGTGACGATTAAAATAACGGGACGGCCGCTTTTCTGCCAATTGTCATTCGACAATCGTCATTCGTCACCGCCTCACGGCTGCTTGATCTCCGCCGACTCCACTTGCCCTTTAATGTCCGACGGCTTCGGCAGCGTGTTGAAATCCCGCAGGCGGCGGTCATACGTGAAGTCGCGGGCGGCGATCAGTTTCAGCATTCGGCCCGCACCGTTCGCGTCAGAACCGATCTGGTACTGGTACACCAACAGCGTCTGCCGGTCGACGTCCATCACGTAACAACCCCAGGTGTTGGTGGCGAGCTGGGCGGGCATGAGGTAGAGCCCCGCACCGCCGGCGATCGGCTGAGGCTGCTGCGCCAGGGCGGCCGGCAGCAGCGATGGTGTTTCCGATTTATTCCACAACACCAGCCCCACAAGCCCCACCGCAACGGCGTTGGCGTACAGGGCGAACTTCAGCGGGTGACGACGGCGACGCTTGGACATCCACAAACTCCCGGACAAGTCCGACGATCGTAAACAAATTGCCACAGCCCCGGCAATAACAATGCGGGTTCCGAACGCCGGATTTTTCCGCCGACAAACCGCCGCCGGGGCGATACCTTGACCAATGCCGCCGGGGATTTTTGCCCTGGCGAGACGTCGTGCCTTGGCGATGCCGCGAAGCGGCAAGGCATTTATCCTCTCCCGGTATGGCCGGGAGAGGATACAGGTGAGGGCCGATACGGGCCGGCTGCGAATATCTGGCAGAAGAAGGCACCGAATGTGTTTTGAACGTCAAATCTGTCCGGCTTCGATGACGTCTCCCGTCGCCGACGCTTACCCTAAGTCTTCTGTTAAACAGGGCAATTCAGGGCGCACTGGCGACACCCATTTTTCACAGCGAATCACCGGCGGGCCTTGGAGTTAAGTCGCGCTGCGCGTTTGTAAATATGCAGAACAAACTGAGACGGACTTTCGTGACTTATGGCGATCCAATGGCCGATTTCTTCCGGCGCCCGCATTGATTGCCGATTATCGGTCCGCAGCGCCGACCCGATTTTCCGTTGCCCTGACTGCCGATCTGATCGATAAAAACCCTACCGGCGACAAGGTTCGCCCAAACTGACGCCCGGGCTGGTACAATCCGGGCTTATGATGGAGGCACAAGGCGTGAAATCGTTCAAAGACTGGCTGACGGAAGGCGAATCGCTTCACGCGCAAGCCTTGGCGGAATACCAAGACCTCGAACGCCAGCTCGAAGAGCTCGAAAAGCGTTTGGCGGTTAAGAAGGAAGAAGTGAATCAGATCGCCGCCGTGATCAACAAGCCGCCGGTCGAAGCGCCGAACCGTCGCCTGACGGCCGAGTTGATCGACAATCACAGCACCGGCAGCGTCGCCAACACCCCCGCCACCATCGCCCGCGCCCTCAGCGGCCGCGGCCTGGGCGGGCGGTAGTCGCAATTAGCAGGCAGAGGGAAGAAAGCAGTAGGCAGAACGCTTTCAAGCGACTGCCGCGTTCTTTCCTCTGCCTTCTGCCCTCTTGCTCATGCTCTGCCCGATCTGCAAACAATCGCTCCCCGAGCCGGCTGACAGGCAGGCGTTTTTCCCGTTCTGTTCCGAGCGATGCAAGCTGATCGACCTCGGCCGCTGGCTGGACGGGAAGTACCAGATCCCGGTCACCCCGCCCGCCGACGAAGACGAACGCGACTGAACTCGGGTCAGACCCGTCATCGCCGTTAGCGGCTCACACTCGTCGATTCCGTGGTCAGCACGATTTTCCCGCGCCCCGCCGACGGCCAGGTCAACGAGCGCTCGATCACGCCACGCCGCCGTTGCAGGCGATGACTTGGCCCGTGATCCAGCCGGCGGCGTCGCTGGCGAGGAAGTTGACGAGCCCGACCATATCGCCCGTTTCGCCGATGCGGCCGAAGTTGGTCATCGCGGCGTTGCGGTCGATCTGCTCCTGGCTCTTGCCGGTGAGGAACAGCTCCGTCGCCGTCGCGCCGGGGCTGACGCAATTGACCGTGATCTTCCGCGGCCCGAATTCCTTCGCGGCCACACGTGTGAGCTGCTCGACCGCGCCCTTGGTCGCAACGTACGGCCCGTATGTCGGCAGCATCAGCTTGGTCGTGGTCGAACTGAATGTGATCACGCGGCCGCCGTCCGCCAGGCGAGTGGCCGCGTCACGCAGCAGGTAGAACGTGCCGTAGGTGTTCAGCTTCATCAGCTTGTCGAAATCGGCATCGGAGGTGTCGGCGATTTTCTTGTACAGAATCGCCCCGGCCGCGTGAACGAGGATGTCGGCGGCGTGGCCGAACTGTTGCTCGGCGGCGTCGAACAGCGTCTTGCCCGCGGCCGGCTGGCTGACGTCCGCCTTCACCGCCGCCGCACGGCCGCCGGCCTTTTCGACGGCGGTAACCACTTTCGCGGCCTCTTGTGCGTTGCTGTTGAAGACGACGATGACATTCGCCCCACTACTGCCGAGCGTTTCGGCAATGGCGGCACCGATCCCACGCGAGCCGCCGGTGACGATGGCGGTTTTACCTTTGAGGGAGAAGTTCATGGTTTGCCTTTGTAGGGGCGACGCCCGCGTCGCCCGAGCCCTGCGAACGGGCGACGCAGGCGTCGCCCCTACACATTCAGAACGCCGATTTCAGCAGGCCGCCCTCATTGCGGATGGCCGCCCCGTTGATGCCGCTGGCCAGCGGGCTGCAGACATACGCGACGGTGTCGCCGATTTCCTTAACGGTGAGGAACCGTTGAATCAGCGAGCCGGGCCGGGCGGTTTTGAAGAACTCCTCTTCGAAGGCTTTGACGTCGTTGCTACCCATCGACTTGACGAAGTCTTCAAGCCCTTCCGAATGCGTCGGCCCGGGCAGTACGGTGTTGACCGTCACCGCGCTGCCGGCCGTCAGTTCCGCCAGGCCGCGGGCGATGGCGATTTGGGCGCTCTTCGTGAAGCCGTAGTGGATCATTTCCTTCGGCGTCATGTAGCCCGATTCGCTGCTGATGAAGACAATGCGGCCCCAGTTCTTCTTCAGCATGCCGTCGAAATAAGCGCGACTTATGCGGACGCCGCTCATCACGTTCGTTTCAAAGAAACGGAACCAGTCGGCGTCGGAAATCTTGGCAAACTCGACGATTTCAAAAATGCCGAGGTTGTTCACGAGGATGTCGACGGCGGGCAACGCTTTAATCGCGGCGTCACAGCCGTCAGCCTTCGAGAGGTCGGCGGCCAGCGGCCGGAGATCGGCATTCGGGTGCGTCTTTTTGATCTCGGCGATCGCGGCGTCGACACGCTCCTGTTTGCGGCCGTTGACGTAAACGATCGCCCCTTCGCCGGCCAGGCTGGTAGCGATGGCCAGACCGATGCCCGCCGTGCTGCCGGTGACGAGGGCGATTTTACCTTTGAGTTGCAAATCCATGATTGATCCTCACGCGTGATGACAGTGTTCGCGGTGTAGCCGGTGCGGACCTGGTTGTACTGGAGGAAATCGTGAGGAAAGCCGGGCTCGATTTTCGTGGCGTCGTCGAGCGTCTTGAGCTGCTGCGGCGAGAGCGTCACTTCGACGGCTTTGAGGTTGTCTTCGATCTGCGACAGCTTGCGGCCGCCGATGATTGGGCTCGTGACGCCGGGCTGGTGCAAGAGCCACGCGAGCGCGATTTGTGCCGGCGGGCGGCCGACTTCCTTCGAAACGGCGACGACCGCCTTGGCGGCGGCCTCGGCTTTGGGGGAGAGGTATTTCCGGCTGAATTCGCTCTCACCGCCGTCGCCGAGGCGCGTTGCTTCGCCCGGCTTGCCGTTGAGGAATTTGCCCGTCAGCACGCCTTGCGCCAGCGGGCTCCAAGGCGTCACGCCAATGCCAAGCTCGCGTGCCATTGGCAGCAGGTCGCGTTCGGGCGACCGCTCGACGAGCGAGTACTCGATCTGCAGGCCGACGAATTTCGACCAGCCCCGCAACTCGGCCAGGGTATTCGCCTGGGCGACGCGCCAGGCTTCGAAATCGCTCACGCCGGCATAAAGAATTTTGCCGGACCGCACGGCGTCGTCGAAGCAGCGCATCAGTTCATCGATCGGCGTGAGGCCGTCGTAGACGTGCACCCAGTAGAGGTCGATGTAGTCGGTCTTCAGCCGCTTGAGCGAGGCTTCGAGTGCCTGCTGGAAGTTCTTGCGGTGGTTGCCGGCCGAGTTCGGGTCGCCGAAATGCTGGCGAAGGTGTACTTCGTCGCCAGCACGAATTGGTCACGCCGGCCCTGCAGCAGTTCGCCGAGGATGCTCTCGCTCGAACCGTTGGTGTACATGTTGGCGGTGTCGATGAAGTTGCCGCCCTGCTCGGCGTAGAGATCGACCTGCCGGCGGCACTCGTCGCGGCCGGCACCCCAGCCCCAGTCTTCGCCGAACGTCATCGTGCCGAGACACAACGGCGACACCCGCAACCCCGACCGGCCCAGCAGCCGGTAATGATTCAAAGCACGGCTCATGTTGCCTCCGAATTTCGATCAGGCCCACTTCCAAAGCGACGGCACGAAAGCATAGCCGCCGCCGTCTTTCTTGATGTGCCCGAGCGACGGGAACGGCAGGTGCGAGCCGCAGACGAGGGCTTTGTCCTTGGCGAGCACTTCGAAGAGCACTTTGCGCCGCTCGGCAGTCAGTGGCATGTCGGTGTCGAAGCCGACGAGCCATTCCGGGTGCGCGAGCACGAGGATCGACTGCACGATGAAGTCGCCGACGTAATGCAGACTCGCGTCGCCGGATTTGATTTGGATCGTACAGTGCCCCGGCGTGTGGCCGCCGGTGAAGCCGTAGGTGATGCCCGGCAATACTTCGCCGGTGGTCGCGCTGTCGAAGGTCGTCAGCTTATCGCCGATGGCGGTGATGACTTTCGTGGCCGCGCCGATCATGGTCGGCTGCATGGCGGCCGGCACGCCGCTCTTGCTGAAGTCCGGCGACTTGCCGGTCCAGAAATCGACCTCGGCCTTGTGGACGAAGTACTTGGCGTTGGGGAAAAGCAGGTTGCCGGCTTCATCGAGGGCGCCGCCGGCGTGGTCGGGGTGAAGGTGCGTGAAGATGACGTTTTTGACGTCGGCCACCTTGAAGCCGGCGTTAGCGAAGTTCTCACGGAAGAACCCGGCCGCCGGGCCGAAGAGCTTGCCGCAGCCGGTGTCGATGACGGTGAGCGAATCGTCTTTGCTGCGGACGACGAGTGCGTTCACCTGTCCCATCAGCGACGACGGCTCGATGAAGTTCTCCGTCAGCAGGCCTTCGACTTGTTCCTTCGTGGCGTTGCTGCCGATGGTCGGGTACGGCGTGAGTTGGAAGCTGCCGTCGCTGACGATCGTCACTTCAAAATCGCCGGCGTGCGTGCGGTAGAAGCCGGCACCTTGGGGCAAGGGCTTTTTCTTGGGCGGCGGCATGATGCGGTCCGCCTGCGCTTCCTGCGCCGTTGCCGCGGCACCACGCAGCGCGACGGCAGCCCCGGCGAGGCCGGCGAGTTTGAACGCGTGACGGCGGGTGAGTGTCGAACCTTCCATGATCGTGTTCCTTCGAAATGGGGCGGCTTAAACGTGAACGAACAGCTTCTCGGCCGGGAAACGGACCTTTTTCAGCTGGGCGTAGCGATCGCCCTCGGCACGATAGCCGAGCGGGCAGGCGACGGCAGTAGTGTAGTCCGGGTCGACGTTCAAAATCTTGTCATACGCCGCTTTGTCAATGCCTTCCATCGGGCAGGCGTCGACATTCAGCAGCGCGGCGGTCTGCAGCAGCGTGCCGAGCGCGATGTAGACCTGGTTCTTCGACCATTCCAGCGGCTGCGGGTGCCCTTCGGCAAAGCCGAGGATCATGTCGTGCATGCCCTTGAGCGATTCGCGCGGCGTGCCGCGGGTGGCGACGATGTCGTCGACGTACGCCTCAAGGTACGCCGGGTCGATCCGCTTGCGGGCGGTCAACACCAGCATGTGCGAGCAGTCGGCAACCTGCTTCTGGTTCCAACTCACCGGCACGAGTTGCTCTTTCACCGACTGGCTGGTGACGACGTAAAACTTCCACGGCTGCAGGCCGAAACTGCTGGCGGCGAGGCGCAGCGACTCCAGCAGCGTGGCGACGTCTGCTTCAGAAAGCTTTTTCGAAGGATCAAACTGCTTGGTGGCGTAACGCCACTTCAAAGCATCGATAATGGCCGCGGACGGTACGGGGGCTAATTTGTTCACGGACGCATTATATGCGCCTCAGTACAAAATTAATCAAGCGGCGTTTATTCGGCGACGCGTGTCACGCCGCGCGCGTTGACGACGGTGTTCTCAAAGCTGGGCGCTTCGGGGGGCGGCGTGAAGGTGCGATTCAGCATGCTGCCGTCACCGCGCGGGCTGGCACTGCGGGCGGGTTTGGGGACGTCGAGTTCGTCCTCGGTGGGCGTGCCGTCGATCTGTACGACGAACTGGATCGGCCCGATGCGGATGACATCGCCGGCTTCGAGTTCACAGCTTTTCTGAACGCGGTCGCCGTTGCGGTGCGTGCCATTGGAACTGTTGAGGTCTTCGAGCAACAGCGCCGAGCCGTCTTTGACGAGTCGGCAGTGCTTGCGGGAGACGTCGCTGAGCGGGATGCGGAAGTCGGCATCTTCGCGCCGGCCGATGACGGTGGCGTCCTTGGTCAACGCAAAACTCCGGCGTTGCCCATTTTCTCGGACCATGATCAAAACAACGTTCATACAGACCTTAATTCGACCGTCCGACCTGCCGATTCAAGAAAAAAGCGGTGTGCAATCCGTCGCCCGCCGCGACGACTGTTAATCGTACCTCTGCTGCGTCGGACCGGCAATTGAAAAGCCGGCGGCCCTGCGGAACAGGCGTCCATCGGGTGCCCAAGGAGCTTAGCCGTGTCGAGTGGTCCTGATAGTTTCAAACGTTCGAGTGATAATGTCCCGCAAATGCTGGAGTTGGAGTCGCGTCGCCTGATGGCGGCCGTCGCCCTGCCGTACAAACTCGACTTCTCGTCCGCCATTTCGGGCACCACTGTTGATAAAGACGGGCAAGGCACGGGGTTCCAAACCGCCCAGGCCGGTTCGTCGTCACAGGTTGACATCAACACCACCAAGGGCACCCTCGCGCTCACCGCCGACTACACCAGCAGCAAGCCGACCGCCGCCCTCGAAACCGCCTTCGACGGCACGACGCGCGGCTTCACCGTCACCAGCCGCCTGATCGGCCCGCTCAGCAACCTGCTCAAGAGCGGCGACCAGGCGGGCATGTACTTCGGGCCCGACCTCAACAACTGCGTCCGCCTGACCGCCGTTTACATGAGCGGCGTGGAATACCTGCAGCTGGCCACGATCGTGAACGGCAAATACGTCGCCGCCGAAAGCTCTACCTACTTCACCCTCCCGGTGAAGTTCAGCCAGATCGCCACGCTCGACCTGCAACTTACCGGCGACGCCGTCACCGGCCAGATGTCTGCCCGCTACCGCATCAACGACAAGAGCTGGACGCGTCTCGGCTCGAACCAGGTCGTCCCGACCGCCAACAAAGCCGCGTTTTTTAATAGCGCCAGCGAAACCGGCGTGATCGTCTCGAACAAACGCGGGCCGATTACGGCGACGTTCGACAGCTTCTCGATCGACGCCGGCATCACGGCCGTCGTGCCGGTCGCCAACATCAGCCGCACGCTCGCCGCGTTCAGCGACCTCACCACCACCAGCGGCAGCAGCAACGCGCAGACCGTCCGCATCGTCAACACCGGCGAAGGCGACCTCGTCATCACCGGCCTGACCATCACCGGCGACAATGCCTCCGAATTCACCGTCACCAATCCGCTCACCAGCACGCTGACGCTCAAGACCGGCGAACGCTACGACTTCTACGTCGTCTTCAAGACCACCACCACTACCGCCAACGCCATCCGCAGCGCGACGCTGACGTTCGCAACGAACGACCCGAGCGGCGCTTCGACGAGCGTCGCCCTGCGCGGCCTCGGCCTGGCCGGGCTCGGCGGCACGTACGAGCCGGCGCTGCAACGCATCATCGACGTCTACGGTTTCAAAACCCAGACGAACCAGAGCACCACCAGCAACGCCTTCGACAGCAGCATCACCAGCGCAGACGAAGTGACGATGCCGCAAATCACCAAGGCCGGCAGCGGCAATGTGACGATCGAAATGCTCGGCGTCTTCGCCAACCAGATCAGCAAAACCACCATCGGCTGGTACGAGGCCGGCAACCCGCAGACGACTTACCTCGTCGGCGGCGTGAGTGCTTCGGACGCACAGAGCATTGCGCCCCTCGGCGACGGCATGCTGAGCTTCGACCCCGGCTCCAACAGCTTCGGCCTGTACGGCAACTTCACGCTCGGCAGCGCCAGCAAGCCCATCAACCGCAACGTCTACAGCGAAGACTCCCTCAACACCTGGGAAACCAACACCGCCAAGCAGAAAAAAGTCCGCTTCTACAAACTCCGTGACGCCAACGGCAACGTCGTTGAGAACGCGTACATCGTCACGTTCGAAGAATACAACGTCACCTTCGACCAGAACGACATTGTCGCCATCGTGCGTAATGTGAAGCCTGCCGCCGTCGGGCCGGAACTTGGATTGGAAAACCTCGACGGCGCCCCTGCCGCCGACCAGTTGGTGATGAGCCGTGTCGATCACAAAGACCCGAACCTCGCCACGCAGACCGACCACGACACCGTCACGCTGCGCATCCGCAACACCGGCAGCCAGCCGCTGACGATCAGCGGCATGGTGCTCAGCGACGCGAATTTTCAGATCATCTCCGGCGGCGACATCACCTCGATCGCGGCCGGCGGCTATGCCGACATCAAGGTCAAGTTCGTCTATTCGAACATGAGCGCGACCAGCGGCAACAAGGTCATTAAGAGCACCCTCACGCTCAAAACCAACGACGCCGACGAGCCGACCAAGACCGTCAAACTCAGCGGCATCTGGCAGAGCTACAGCGAAAACGCCCCGAACGGCCAGAGCGCCGAACCGACCGCCGAGCAGATCATCGAAGCCTTCGGTTACGGCACGACGATCAGCACCAAAACCAGCCCGATCAACACCAAGGGCGTCGCTACCGCCAGCGGCGACGAAGTGCTCAGCGAACTCTGGCAGCGCGCCGACACCGGCCTGCCCGTCACGGTCCGCATGCTCGCGACCTACCACCAGGTCTATAACACCGAGTGGAACACGCACAGCACCCTCTACACCTACGACCCGACCGTCATGGACTCCGCCACCGGCAAGCCCAAGGTCACCAAGCTGCTCAGCCACGAGCAGGAATACAGCCAGAGCGTGCTGCCGACGATCGACGGCTCGATGACCAATGCCGCCGTCGCGAGTTGGATCCCGACGATGTCCGTCTTCGGCTTCAACATCGACGGCCAGAAAAACGGCACGTACAGCCAGGACGTCTACAACACCCCCAACGACGCCAGCAACCCCGGCCACGGCTGGCGGTTCTATGTCGCCAAAGACGCCAACGGCAACATCATCCCGGACACCTACATCGCCTGCCAGGACTACGTCAAAGTGTCGTGGGCGAACTACGACTATCAGGACAACATCCTGATCATCACTAACGTTAAACCCGTCAGCGCGCCGCAGATCGTGCAACAGGTGACCGCCACCGGCACGAGCACCGGCGTGACCGTGGCGTGGAAGGCGAACACCGCCAACGACATCACCAGCTACAACGTCTGGCGGCGCGTGGCCGGCACGAGCGATTCGTTCGTCGCTGTCGCCAATGTCGCCGGCACCAGCTACGCCGACACCACCGCCGTCACCGGCACGAAGTACGAATACTACGTCACCGCCGTCGCCTATCAGGGCGGCCAATCGACCGCCAGCGCCACCGCTTCCGCCACGGCCGGCAGCGGCACCGTCAGCACGCCGACCGCCGCCAGCGGCGTGCTCGCCAAGGCGAACAGCGCCACCAGCGTCACCGTCACCTGGGCAGACAACTCGTCGACCGAAACCGGCTTCCGCATCGAACGCAAAACCGTCGGCGGCACCTGGGCGACCGTCGGCACGGTCGCGGCGAACGTCCTCACCTTCACCGACGGAACGACCTCGGCGACCACCAGCTACACCTACCGCGTCATCGCCGTCAATGCCGCCGGCGACTCGGCCAGCAGCAACGAATCGACCGTCACCACCCCCGCCGTCACGCCGACCACGCCGGTCGCCCTCACCAGTGTCGACATCGGCAGCCCCACGCCCGCCGGCCAAGTGACGACCGTCACCACCGGCCGCGATTACAACGTCAGCGTCGGCGGCGTCGATATCTACAACACCAGCGACAGCTTCAACTTCCTCTACCAGCAGAAGACCGGCGATTTTGACGTCGCCGTGAAAATCAACAGCCTCACCGGCGCAGACCCGTCCACGCAGGCCGGCCTGATGGTGCGGGAATCGCTCGCCGCCAACAGCAAGAACATCAACATCAAAGCCCAACTGAAGGGTTTGCGTCTCACCTATCGCACCAGCACCGGCGGCAGCACCACCGCCACCGGCAGCGGCGATTTCACCGGCCAAGTCTACCTCCGCCTGCAACGCGTCGGCAGCACGTTCACGACCTACACCAGCACAGACGGCGTCAACTGGACGCAGTTCGGCTCGCTCACCCTCAGCCTCGGCAGCACCCTGTATGTCGGCCTGGCGACGTGCGGCAAGAGTCAGACGACCGCAGCCGCCGCCACCTATCGCAACTTCGGCGACACCGGCAGCACCACCAACACCGGCGGCACGACCACCACGCCGAACGCCGCCAGCAGCCTGGTCGCCTCCGCACAGTCGGCCACGAGCGTCGCCCTGAGCTGGGCGGACAACTCGTCCAACGAAACCGGCTTCCGCATCGAACGCCAGACCGGCAGCGGCAGCTGGACGACCGTCGCCACCGTCGCCGCCAACACCACCGGCTACACTGACACCACTGCCTCGGCGAATACGACTTACAACTACCGCGTTGTCGCCACCGGCAGCACCGACGCCGCCGCCAGCAACACCGCCAGTGCCACGACGCCGCCGAGCGTCGGCACGAACCTCACCCTTGCCGCGTCGAAAGACACGTACGTCTACGACGGTGCCACCACCGCCAACTACGGCACCGCCACGGGCCTGCAGATCAAGAAAGGCAGCACCGGCTACAACCGGCAGGCGCTGGTCACGTTCGACATCAGCAGCCTGACCAGCGTCAGCAACGTCACCCTCAAGCTCTACACGAACCTCAACACCGCAGACACCGTGCAGACGGCCGTCTATGGCATCGGCGGGACGTGGACGGAAAGCGGCGTCACCTGGGCCACCAAGCCCGTGACCGGCAACCTCATCGGCACGTTCGTCACCAGCAGCGTGACCGCGGCATGGGTGGAAGTCGACGTGACCGCGTACGTCAAAGCCGCCATCGCCGCCGGACAAACCACCGTCAGCTTCAGCCTGCAAGGCACCGCCAGCAGCACCGCGTACACAACAGTCGCCAGCCGAGAAAGCGGCAACGGTCCGCAGTTGGTGATTGGGTAATGGTCAGTCTGAAGTAGGGGCGACATGTATGTCGCCCCTACTTCAGATACGCCGCCACCGGATTCTCTTTCAACCCCTTCAATCCTTCCACCACGCTATCGGCATTCACCTTCGCACCGGCGGCATTCGTGTGCGTGCCGTCGTCTGGCGTGAAGTAGGTCTTCTTGATGTCATCGGCCTTCATTTTTCCGTAGGTTTTCCAGATGACGGCATGCAGATCGACGTAAGGCACGCCCTCTTTTTCCGCGACCTCACTCGCGAATTGCTGATACCCCGTGGCCTCGGTCGACGGCGCGAACGCATCGCCCTTCGGGCAACGCGGCACCGGCGACATCACCACCACCTTCATCCCCTTCGCTTTCGCGTCGGAAATCATCTTTCGCAAATACCACCCATAGGTGTGGACCATCTCGTTTTTTTTCGTGACGTTGTTGTAGGTTTCCTGCGTTTCATCACCGGTGCCCTGAATGCTGCCCCGGCAGCGGTCGGCGTCGACCAGCGGGCTGCTATCGTTGTGCCCGAACTGCAACAGCACCACGTCGCCGGCTTTGGCACCTTTCAGCAGCGAATCCCACAGCCCTTCCGTGATAAACGTTCGACTGCTCCGGCCGCCGCGGGCGCGGTTCACCACGTTCACTTTCACCACATCAAAGTACGGCTCGATGATGTCGCCCCAGCCGACTTTGTCCGGCGATTTGCCCGTCTGGTGCACCGTGCTGTCGCCGGCGATCCAGACCGTCGGCAGGGCCGGGTTTTTCGGGTCGGGGTCGGCGGCTTGGGCGACGGCGAGGGAAGACAGCAACACAACTCCGGCTAGCGTGGCGGATTTCAACATGATCCGTTTCATACCGTAAACCTCATGAGCCGTTGTGCCCGCCTTCGACACGATCGCGGCAATCCATTACGGTTTTGAAGCGGAGACGGCCATGCGAATCGAAA
The DNA here is from genome assembly GCA_049840775.1 of Tepidisphaeraceae bacterium. GTDB lineage: Bacteria > Planctomycetota > Phycisphaerae > Tepidisphaerales > Tepidisphaeraceae > RYN-431. The sequence continues at coordinate 184,852 of JASGJJ010000005.1, read as the reverse complement.
ACCTGCGTTGCGAGCGGCGAATTCACCCCATCGATCTCGACACCCCCACGCCCACCTTCTCCTGGACGCTCGCCGACCCCGCCACGCACGGCCAACGCCAGACCGCCTACCGAATCCTCGTCGCCAGCACTGCCGAGCACCTCGCGAACGACACCGCCGACCTTTGGGACAGCGGCCGCGTGGAATCGAATGACACCCTCAACGTCACCTACGCCGGCACGCGTTTGGTGTCACGCCAGCAGGCGTTTTGGACGGTGCAGGCGTGGGACAAAGACGGCGTCGCCACGCCCCGGAGCGAGCCGGCCGCGTTCGCCATCGCCCTGCTTTCCCCGGGCGATTGGCACGCCAAATGGATCGGCCACGACACCACCGGCCAGGCCGACGCCCTGCCGCTCTTCCGCCGGCAATTCGCCGTCAGCAAACCCGTCCGTCGCGCCGTTCTCTACATCTGCGGCCTTGGCCATTTCGAACTCCGCTGCAACGGAAAACGAGTCAGCGAAGACCTCCTCCAGCCCGGCTGGACGAACTACCGCAAGACCTGCCAGTATGTCGCGCATGACATTTCCGCATCGATAAAACAAGGCGAAAACGCACTCGGCGTCCTCCTCGGTCACGGCATGTACCACAGCGGCGACGCGCCCGCCGGCACGAAACGCTACACCAAATTTAAAGGCTCCTTCGGCCCGCCCGTCCTCATCGCCCAACTCCACCTCGACTACACCGATGGCACTGCCGAGACGATCATCACCGACACACACTGGCAAACCCACGCCGGCCCTATCACCTACAGCAACATCTACGGCGGCGAAGACTACGACGCCCGCCTGCACCAACCCGGCTGGGACACCGCCAATTTCGACGCAAGCGCCTGGAAACCCGCGATCTTCCGCGACGGCCCGGGCGGCACGCTTCGCGGCAGCAGCCATTTTTCGCCGCCCGTGCGAATCGAAAAACGACTCGACACGTCGCCCCGCTACGGCCCTGCCGACGCCAACGGCTTGCCCACGAATCTCGGCGTTTACGACGCCGGCCAGAATTGCTCGATGATCCCGCGCATCGTCGCCCGCGGCACCGCTGGCAGTTCGGTCAAAATCTCGCCCGGCGAATCACTCAAGGACGACGGCACCGTCAACCAAAAACACACCGGAAGCCCTGTTTTTTACAGCTATACGCTTCGCGGCGACGGCGACGAATCATGGTCGCCGCGTTTCGCCTACACCGGCGGCCGATACCTTCAAATCGAATTAACGCCGCCGCCGGGGCAGGAAACGCCGCTCACTCCGCCGATGGTGCAGAGCCTGCACATCACCGCGGCCGGCCAACCCGTCGGGCACTTCGAATGCTCCAACGATCTCTTCAATCGCACGGCCGGCCTGATCGACTGGGCGATTCGCTCCAACACCGTCAGCGTGTTCACCGACTGCCCGCACCGCGAAAAACTCGGCTGGCTTGAACAGCAACACCTCGTCGGCCCGAGCCTGATGTACCGCTACGACTTCGCCGCCCACTTCGCCAAAGCCGCCGCCGACCACACCGACGCGCAGCTTCCCAACGGCGACGTACCGACGATTTGTCCGCAATATACGCAGTTCAAGTCGCCGTGGGACGTTTTCAATGATTCGCCGGAATGGGGCTCATCCAGCGTGCTGGTGCCGTGGCAGGTTTACAAATGGTACGGCGACATCGCCCTGCTACGCCGGCAGTATCCGACGATGACACGGTACGTCGAATACCTCAAATCGCGCTCTGACAATCATATCGTCAGCCACGGCCTGGGCGACTGGTATGACCTCGGCCCGAACCCGCCGGGCTTCACGCAGCTCACGCCCAAAGAACTCACGGCCACCGCGATCTATTTCCACGACGCCGAAGTGCTTTCACAGGCCGCGGCCGTGCTGGGGCACGACGCGGATGCGAAGGAATACGCCACGCTGGCCGGGCGAATTCGCGATGCATTCAACGCGAAATTCTATGACGCCGGCACGCACCAGTACGCCACGAAAAGCCAGACCAGCCTCGCCATGCCGCTGGCGCTCAGCCTGGTGCCGGAAGACGACCGGGCGGCGGTTCTGGAGAATCTGGTGGCTGAAATTCGCGGCCGCGATAACGCGCTCACCGCCGGCGATGTCGGCTACCGCTTTCTGCTGAACGCCCTTGCCCAGGCCGGCCGGGACGACGTGATTTTCGACATGAACAGCCGAAGCGACCGGCCCGGCTACGGCATGATGCTCGCCAGGGGCGAAACCAGCCTCACCGAAGCCTGGGACGCCCGCCCGCAAAGCAGCCTCAACCACTTCATGCTCGGCCATCTGCAGGAATGGCTCTACGCCCGGCTGGCCGGCATTAGGCAGGCAGACGAATCCGTTGGATTCTCTAGAATCGTCATTGAACCGACGCCCGTCGGCGATATCACCCACGCCAAGGCGGCCCACGACAGCGTCCGCGGACGAATTTCGGTCGAATGGTCTATCACGAATGGCGCGATCACAGTCGATTGCGAAATTCCGCCGAATACCACGGGCGAAGTCCGCGTGGCGGGCGGGCGTTACGAAATCACGTCGAGTCGGCATCGGTTCTCGACGGGGTTGAAATAGTCGCCGAAAAGTTTCTTTTTTCGGCCGAAATTTTGTTGTTGACGGCGGGACGCGCGACGTCAAACTTGGCTTCGTTGGTTCTCATGGACGTTCGTCTATGACCAGCGCCCGGCCCGTTTTCAGAGCGGTGCCGGCGACCGTTCACTCCGGTTCAGGAGCCCGCCATGTCACTGGTCGAGCAGGTACAATCACTTCTCGCCGCCGCCGCCCAATCCGACCAATCGCTCGCCGACCAGGCGAGCCGGATCGAGGCGCTGTCGCAGCAAATCACCACCCTTTCGGCCGAGAATGCGGCGTTGCGGGAGCGGTTGGAATCGCCCCAATCGCCGCCGGTAACGGAATGGGGATTCGTCGCCAACGAAACCGATCCCGCCGCCGCCTTCGCCCCGGCCCTGAAAACTATGAAAGCCGACGGCGGCGATTGGCTACGGTTGTGGCACAGCTCGTTCGGGACGATCTCCGCCGCCACCGCCGCCCTCATTACACTGGCGGCGGCGATCGGGGTGAAAGTCATCCTCTGCGTTCAGCCGAAAGACGGCGAGGCCAGGAACTTAGGCTCGCCGGACTTCGCCGGTTTTGTCACGAAAAATGCGGCCATCCTGAAGAAGGTGACGTTTGTGGAGGCCGGCAATGAGCTGAATCTCACGCAGTTTCGCCCGGACGATCTCGGCGGAAATTCGGACTGGCACAAGGCGTACGTCGCGCGTTGGCTTCGGCCGATGGCGGCGGCGTTGTCGGCGGTCGGGGTGAAGACGCTTTGCACGAGCATCACCGACACATACAACCCCGAGAACTATCGGCCGAACTACGACGCCCTGCTGGCCGCCGGCGCCGGCGACTGCTGTGACGGGGTCGCGCTGCAAGCCTATTTTTTACCGGAAAAATTGCAGACGCTATCAGACATCCTCGGCCACGTGAGCCAGACCTGGAAGAAGCCGGTCCACATCACCGAGTGCAACGTGCTGACCAAAGGCCTCACGCCGGCCCTGTGGAACCAGCGTTTTCCGGACTATTTGGCCGTTCTGGTGCGGGCGAATGTGGCGAGCGTTCAGTTCTATCGCGGCTTCGCGAAGGCGAACGGGAAATGGCCGTGGCCGACTTTGTTCGACAAAGACGGGCAGGCTACGGACGTGTATTCAGTGCTGAAGGCCGGGATGAAGAAGTGAAATGGCCACGGATGAACACGGATGAACACGGATAAGAATTTGAACCACAGATTTCGCAGATTTCACAGATTGGGAATACAGGTTTTTTATCTGTGAAATCTGAGGAATCTGTGGTTCAAATTCCTCTTATCGGTGTTCGCCAGCGGGCGGTGTTTAGCCGGGCTTTTTGCGCGGGGGCCGCGGTCGACGGGGTAAAATTCGCCTTTGAAGTCGTGGTCTTCTTCCTGGGCGGCGGCGGGCTTTTCGCCTTCGTCTACGCCCGTGGCACTGAGAATTCGGACGGGCGTTTCGCCCTTCGCGGCGGCGGCGGCGGTGGCGGGCGTGGCGAGCGCCATGCCGGCGACATTCGCTGCGAGATTCGCGTTCAGGGCGGTGAGTTGTTCTTCGTCCTCGGCGGTGCCCCGGGCCTTGGCGACGAGCGTGGGCGCTTCGGTCGGGACGGCTTTGACCTGGCTGAGGTCCATGCGTTCGTCCGGCGGCTCGGCCAGGCCGAGCTTCACGAGCGACTTCAGCGCCAGCGGCCAGAGCACGCCGATCAGCAGCACGCTGGCACCCAGGCAGGCGGGCCACATCGCACGGGGGGAGAGCCACCATTCGTAGCGCCAGTCGAGGGTGGGGATTTGTTTTTTCTTTTCCGCGAGGAAGTTCAGCACGCCGTAGTCCGGCGAAGGCGACGCGGGCGAGAGCGGCACGGGGGTGACCAGGCGGAACTGCCGCACCGGTTCCCATTTGCCGGTGGTTTTATTTTTGAATCGTTCCCAGTAGGTGACGCTTTGTACTTTTTTTCCGGTGTTATCGACGACGACGGGGCTGACGCGGATTTGCGTGACGAGGCTGTCGCCGGTGTCGGTTTTTCGGTCGATGCGTTGGCGCAGCGTCGGCCAGGAGCTGCTGGGGAGGGACGGGTCATCGACGGGCATGGCGTTCATCGCCACGCCGACCACGCCGCCCACGACGAGCGAGATGATCAGCCAGTGCCACCATCGCCAGTTTCGAATCGCCATTCAGACTCCCTTAGACGCGACATGCCTCAACGAAGTTTCGTTGGGGATTTAACGTTTCGTGTCCGGCAAATATTTGATCCTCACGGCCGGCGCGCGAAAACTTTACCTATGAACGCCCGATTCCGCACTCTCGCGCCGTTACGAGCCTTATTTTTCACCGGCCTGGCGGTCATGGCGGCCGGTTGTGTGAGTTACCGCTATGACCTCACCGCCGTTGACGCCGCGCCGGCGACGAATCCAACAGATTTCGCCGCCGCGGGTGTTCCGACGCAGGTGGTGAAGGATCGCGACCTGGTGATTCCGGCGAATCCGGCCCGGCTGCGGCTTCGGCAGGTGGAGAGCCGCTGCGTGCTGATGATCGAAAACCCGACCGACGCCGAGATCACCCTCGACGGCAACGCCAGCGCGATCGTCGACCCGCTCGGGCAATCGCGGTACGTGGCGACGCAGCTGATCCCGCCGGGCGCGTTCGTGAAATTCGTCCTGCCGCCGCTCCGTGATCAACCGCCGACAGGGCCGCAGTTTCAGCTCGGCATCGGCATGTGGGCCAGCGCCGACGCCGACACGCCCCGCCCGGCCCGCTACCTGCAGACCGGCCGCCCCGCGGAATTCTGGGAATGGGACGGCGAAGGAAAAATCCGAATCGTCCTCACCCTCAAACAAGGCGACCAAACGACCAGGCACACCTTCGTGCTCACGCGGGTGAAGGAATAATCGGGGCCCCGCATCAATGAATGCGGTCGCCCAACGCGTTTGAATACTTTCAGACGCCGGGGTCTGAGGCATTCCGAAGACCCGGGTTCGACAGGGTCGTGCGAATGCCCCGGGTCTTCGGAATACCTCAGGCCCCGGCGTCGGTGTGGCGCGGCGCTTTACGGCATGGTCGTCGGTTGCGTGGCGACGCCGCCGGGCGGGGCGCTGACGCGTTGGAGGATTTGCACGCACGCCGCCTGGCCGCGGCGGATGGCGACGGCGATGGGCGTGCGGCCGTCTTCGTCGACAACGGCGGGGTTCGCGCCGGCGTCCAGCAGCGCCTTCACCAGCTCCGGCTGGCCGTACTCGGCGGCGTAGTGCAGGGCGGTCGATTTGTCGTCGTCCGGCAGGTTCAGATTCGGCTTGGCGGCGATGATCGCCTTCGCCAGCTCGCCGTAGCCGTTTTTGATCGCCAGCATCAGCGCGGTTTCGCCGTCTTCGTTCTGGGCGTTAACGCTCGCGCCGGCGGCGATCAGCACGCGGCCCGACGCGGTCTTGCCGTTTTCCGCGGCGAAATGCAGCGGCGTGTCGCGGTCTTCGTCCACCGCGTCCAACTTCGCACCGTGCGAAATGAAGAACTGGATTGCCTTCACGTTGTCCAGGAGCACGGCTTCGTGCAGCGGCGTGTTTTTGTCGCGATTGGGCTGATTGATGTCAGCGTTCGAAGCGGCAGCGGCGCCGAAGCCGGCGTCATCGAAGGCGTAGGTCGCGGCGAACCACGGGTTGCTCACTTCCGGGTCAGGCTTGGCCTTACACCCGATGACGGCGACGGCGGCCACGGCAACAACGACCCACAACGACTTTCGCATGGCGGGATTGTAGGGAGACGCCCGGACGAACGGAAACGCGCAATCCCGGGAATCCTCCCGGCACGGCCCACTTGAGTGGGCCTGTCACGAGGGGTCGCGGGGCACGTTTACAGGCCCACTCAAGTGGGCCGTGCCGGGGGGAACGTGACGGGTTTATTTGCGCAGCTGGAGCGCCATTTCGTAGCGGCCGCCGCTGATGGGGCGGCTGCGGACGATTTCGGCGATCGCCGGCGGCTGGCCGGGGGCGAATTCCAGGCGGCACTGCTGGCCGACGCTCAGGCTCTCGCGGAGCAGGAACGACAGGCCGGAGAGGGGCATGTCGCGGGCGAGGATTTCGTGGGTTTCCCCCGCCTGCGGGCCGTCGAGGACGGTGAGCTTGGCGCGGGTCTGGACCGGGCCGCGGTGTGTGGTGCGACGGTCCGAAAGCGAGGCGCGCGCGGCCTCGGGCTTGAACGAATGAGACATGGGCAACTGGTCGCCCGGCGGTCCTGCGGCCGGGCCCTTCCTGAATTGAGCTTAGGCGATCGACGCGGCTGTTGTCAGAAGCGTCTCGGGCCGTTGTTTGGCGGCGTCGGCCTTCCCGATCCGTCGCTCCGCCGCATTGGCTCCCCGGCCGAGTGATGAACCCGGCGCGGGCATCATCGCGACATGCCAAAAAGATTCAAGCCGGGCCCATAAAATCGACAGCCCCGTTTCAACAACACCGTCCCTTGCGCGATAGTGTAACGGCTTAGCGTGACTTTAATTGGCAGGGGTGCGGCGGGTTGCCATAATCGCCCCGGCCACGGGTGAGGCGGCTCCTCACCCACACAACCGAAGACCGTTTTCGCCGACAGCCGGCCCGACACCATGCGTCAACACCTTCGCCCTTTCGCATCGCTGTGCTTGTGGATCGGCTTCGTCGCCTGCCTGCTCGCCCCCGCCGCCTTCGCCTTCGCCGCTGACACCGTCTCGCTCAAACCAGACGTCGACGCCCTCAGCCAGAAATCCCGCGATGTCGGCTCGGCGGGCTACGAGGCGGCGTTCGATTACGTCCGCGCCGAAATCACCAAGCTCCCCGGCGTCGAAGTCCAGGAGCACGCCTTCCCGCTGATGACGCCGCACACCCGGTCGGCGACGCTGGGCGTTGCGGGCAGTTCGGTCGACGTCTTCCCGTTCTTCCCCGCCGGCGTGCGACTCAACGCCACGCCGGCCGGCGGGCTGACGGGCCGGCTCGTCTACTGCGGCCGGGCGGAGTACACGAACATCCCGGCGACGAAAGTCGCCGGCAATATCGCCGTCGTCGAAGGCGACACCGGCGACGAGTGGAAAAACATCGCCGTCTTCGACCCCAAGGCGATCGTCTTCCTCGGGAATAACGACGTCACCTACAACCGCCTGCGTGGCAGCGAAGTGGCGATCCCGGTGAACATCCCGCGCGTCTACGTGCCGGCCGGCTATGACGCGGAGGTCGTCCGGGCGGCGCTCGGGCAGACGGCGACGCTGAAAGTCGACGCCAACTGGCAGCGGACGCAGGCGAAAAACCTCTACGCCTACGTCGCCGCCAAGGACGCCCTGCCCGTCGCGCCCAAGGGCCGAAATTATGCGGCCCTGGCGGTGGTCGCGCCGCTGGACGCGACCGGCATCGTGCCGGAACTCTCCACCGCCGCCAGCCAGGCGGTTCAGCCCGCGGCCGCGCTGGCGATGCTGCGGGAGTTTTCCAAGAACCCGCCGAAGCGGCCGGTACTGGTCTGCTTCACCGGGGCCGACAGTTACAACGTCGTCGGGACGCGGCAGATGCTGCTGGCGCTCGGCGACGCCCCGGCGAAATGGCAGGGGCAGATCGCCGACGAACTGCAGCCGCAGATCGACGCCGTCGAGGCCGACCTCAAGGCCGCGAAAAACCTCGGCGGCGACCCCGCCGCCATCAGCATCACCCGCGACCGCGGCGTGATCGACCGCGTCGTCAAGCTCATCGAAACCGATGTCGCTCTTGAGCAGGACGAACTGTTCCGCCTGCGCGTGTTGCCGCCGGAGCAGTTGAACGACGAACAGAAGAAACGGATCGACTATCTGGAAGCGCGGCAGATCAAGCTGAACCAGATCAAGTACGCCTTCACCGCCCAGCCCAAAGACCTCAAACAGTACGGCGACGAACCGAAACTCTTCCTCCAACGCGCCATCGACCGCCTGGGCGGCGGCCAGCGCGAGGGCCTGAGCCAGCAGCTGGCGGCCCGCAAGGCGGAACTGAGCCGTCGCATTGATCTGTATCACTGGCTGGCGACGAAGATCGGCCGGGGCACGGACCCGAGCCCGCGCGACAACGACGACCGCCTCATCGAACTGATGCTCGGCCTGGACCTCTCCGACGCCGGCGTGCGCGTCGGGCCGATCTTCTGGGGCAAGCTGTTCGGCACGCAGTCGAATCAAATTCAAGAGTACCGCGAGTGGTTCGAACGGACCGCCGACAACGCGAAAAAGGGCCAGGCCGACTGGTTCAAGCCGATTTCGCCGCTGGTCGACTTCGAGCCGTTCAAGCTCGTGCGGACACAGCTCAGCTACCTCACCGCCCCGCTCGGTTTACCGACGGAGATGGGCATGGCGTGGGGCGTGCCGGCCTTCACGCTGGCGACGCTGGAAGACCTCCGCCCCCGCCGCGACACGCCGCTGGACACGGCCGATCGCCTGAACTTCAAACAGCTCGACGCCCAGGCCAGCGCCGTGCTGACGCTCGTCACCCAAGCCTGGGCGGACCCGAAATTCCTTGGCCAACCCGAGTTCCGCCGGAACACCAACGATTACGAAGGCCAAGTTGTCAGCACCGCCAGCGGCCGCCCGATCCCGGACCTGCCGCGGGAAGGCTTCCTGGCGACGTACTACTACGTCGGCGCGGTGCGGAAGATCCCGATCGTCACCAGCATGCCGGTGACGCAAGGCGTGCGGCGCATCGAAGTCCGCGACTGCGACGCCGAAGGCCGCTACTACTTTGAAGGTCAGCCGCGCCTGGCGACCTACAAGCAGCTGCTCAACAAGGTCTACCGCATCGCCCCCGGCACGGGCGAAATCACCGCCAGCACCGACCTCGGCAAGCAGTCGGCCGATTTGTCGCCGATCGTAAATCTTGATCAGTCGATCAACCCGGTGAAGAGCGTGGTTTTCAACTGCCGCGAGTTCACGTTGGCAGGTTTGTATGACCCGCGATTCCTGCAGGCGCTCGGCGAAGTGCAGCTGATCGACGCCCGCCGCAACGCCGAGCCGCAACGGTTCGACGCACTCGTGCTGAACCAGCTGATGGCCGGCCAGGTGGAGCCGGGCAGCCGGGCGTATTTGCTGTTCCGCTACGGCCGCATCGGCAACCGCGTGGTGCTGCTGAACATGCCTGAACACGGCACGGCGCAGGTCGGGGCCAAGGGCGACGGCAAGGGCTTCAACGTCGACCAGCTGAACAACCTCGGCCCGCTGAACCTGGCGACTGCCAAGGACTTCTGGCGGCTCAACGACGAGCGCATCACTCAATACCGCAAGGCCGGCGTTACCAGCAGCCTCATCGACAGCATGCACGCCAACGCCGCCGAGCAATTGAAGACGGCCGAGCAGGCGCAGAAGGCGGACGACACGCGCGTGCTGATGAAAGACGCCAACGGCGCCTGGGCCGACGAGGCCCGCGTCTACGACGCCGCCCAGAAGATGGCCAATGACGTCATCTACGCCGCCATTTTCCTGCTGCTACTGGCCGTGCCGTTCAGCTTCTGCATGGAACGGTTGCTCGTCGGCACGCCGAACATTTACAAGCAGATCGGCGCCGCCAGCGGCATCTTCGCGATCATGGCGGCGGCGCTCTGGCTGTTCCACCCGGCGTTCAAAATCAGCTCCAGCCCGCTGATCATCATCCTCGCGTTCGCCATCATCCTGATGAGCGTCGTCGTCATCAGCGTCGTCTACAGCAAGTTCGACACGGAATTGAAGCGTCTCCGCAGCGGCCGCGGCACGGCGCAGGGGACGAGCATTGCCAGCGCCAGCGTGTTGATGAGCGCGATCATGCTCGGCATCGCCAACATGCGCCGCCGCATGTTCCGCACCGTGCTGACGGCCACCACCGTGGTGCTGATCACGTTCGCCGTTCTCTGCTTCACCAGCACCAGCCGGTACCAGGGCGTCATCAGTTTGCCGACGGGCATCGACAGCCAGTACAGCGGGCTCTTGCTGCGGCAGCGGGGTTTCCGCACCGTGCCACGCGAAGCGCTCGACAGCCTGCGGGCGGCCTACCCGGACAAGCTGTTCGTCGAACGCTGGTGGACGCTGAACGCTGCCGACCCGAAGGACATGGTCAACGTCGTCGCCGGCGGCCAGGCCGTTGACGGCCGTCCGCCGCGGGTCATCGGTTTGCAGTCGCTGCTCGGGCTGTCGCAGGGTGAATCGCAACTGTCGGCCGTGCGCGACGTTGTGCCGAATTTCGACCGCCTGGAAACCGGCGCGACGAACGTCATTTACCTCTCGATCAGCAGTGCCCAGCAGATCGGCGTGAAAGTCGGTGACAAAGTCAGCATCGCCGGCAAACAACTCGAAGTCGCCGGCCTGTACGACGCCAACCAGTTCGACACCCGCGTGAATCTGCTCAGCGGCGAAGGTTTGGCACCGCTGAAGTATTCCAGCGGCGCGCTCGACGCCAGCGGCAAGAAGATGACCGACTCGACAGCCGAGAGTTTCGACCTCGACGCCGACGCCTCCGCCGCCGAGGCCGGCGCGAGCTACGAGCATTTGCCGAGCAATCAATTCGCGATCGTCCCCGCCGTCGTGAGCAAGGCACTGGAAAACACCAGCCTGCGGACGATCGGCGTGAAGCTCTCGCCCGCCGACGCCAAGCCGCAGGAGAAAGACGACGCCGTCAAAACCGTCGTCGACGACCTCACCAAGCGTTTCGCGCTCGCCACCTTCGCGGGGTACACCGACGGCGTGAAACTCGTCTCGGCGAGCAACCTGTCCAGCATCGGCGGCGGCGCGAACGTCGTCATCCCGCTGGCGATCGGCGGGCTGATCATCTTCAACACGATGATGGGCTCCATCGCCGAGCGACGCCGCGAAATTCACGTCTACACCAGCCTCGGCCTGGCCCCGTTCCACGTCGGCGCTGTTCGTCGCGGAAGCACTCACCTACGGCCTGATCGGCAGTGTCTTCGGGTACATCATCGGGCAAGGCGTCGGGACCGCCCTGCTGAAGCTCGGCTGGCTGGGCAATGTGACGCTGAACTACTCCGGCAGCAGCGCGATGCTGACGCTGGGCCTGATCCTCTTGATCGTGTTGCTGTCCGCCCTCGTGCCGGCGCGATTGGCGAGCAAGATCGCGGCCCCGAGCATCGAACGCGCCTGGCGTGTGCCGTTGCCCAAGGGCGACCAGATCGTGGCGAATTTGCCGTTCACCATCAACCAGACCGCCGCCGAGGGCGTCATCGGCTATCTCGCCGAGTTTTTCGAAGCCCACCAGGAAGGCAGCATCGGCAAGTTCTCGGCCGGCAAGATCGAAGCGTTCGCCGGCCAGGGCACAGCGAGCGACGGGGGCGTCAAACCAACACGGGGCCTCAAAACCGTCGTCTGGCTCACGCCGTTCGACCTTGGCGTCCGCCAGCACTTGCTGCTGCTCATTCACCCCGGCGAATTCAACGAAATCTACGAAGTGCAGGTCGTCCTCGAACGCCTCAGCGGCGACGACGGCAGCTGGTACCGCATGAACCGCACGTTCCTCACCGAACTCCGCAAACAGTTCCTGCAATGGAGAAGCCTGTCGCCGCAGCGGATGAAGGAATACGTCGAACAGAGTCACGACCTGTTCGCCGAAGTGCCGAGTAGTGTCGTGACGACGGACCGGACCGAAGAAGTAAGGCTTGCTTAAGGAAGAAAGAAACAGGAGCCACGGATGAACACCGATGAACACGGATAAAAGAGAAAGGACAAAGTGAACCACAGATTTCGCAGATTTCACAGATTGGAAATACATCATCTCTCTATCTGTGAAATCTGTGGTTCATCCTCTTATCCGTGTTCATCAGTGTTCATCCGTGGCAACTTTTCTCTTTGAAAACGAATGACGGCAGATAAAGAGCTGCAACAATTCCGCGACCTGATGAAGCCCCCGGAGACGTGGGTCGATTCGTTCGGCCTCAAGGCGATCCTCGGGGGCCTGTTCGTCGGGCTGGTGATGACGCCGGCGAGCATGTACATGCAGCTGGTCACCGGCTCAGACATCGGGCCGGCGGCGCAGTGGGTGACGATCATCCTCTTCCTGGAAGTCGCCCGCCGCTCGTTCACCCAACTCTCCCGGCCGGAGATTTACATCCTCTACTACATGGCCGGGGCGACGCTCGTCCACAGCGGGCCGGGCCAGGGGTTGCTGTGGCAGCAGTTCCTGGTGCAGAGTGACCAGATGCGGGCGTTCGGCATCGCGGACAAGATCCCGTCGTGGTACGCGCCGCATTCGCCGGACGTGCTCGGCAGCCGCTCGTTCTTCAACGCCGCCTGGTACGTCCCCATCGCGCTCGTGGCGCTCTCCATGGTGCTGGCGCGGCTCGATAACTTCGGGCTCGGGTACATCATGTACCGCATCACGTCGGACGTGGAAAAACTCCCGTTCCCGATGGCCCCCGTCGGCGCCGCCGGCGTCACCGCACTCGCCGACGCGTCGGGCGGACAAGAAACCTGGCGGTGGCGCGTCTTCAGCTTCGGTGCCGTGCTGGGGATGGCGTTCGCGGTGGTTTACCTCGCGCTGCCTGCGGTGAGCGGCGCGTTTCTGCCGGAGAAGATCGAAATCTTCCGCGTGCCGTTCGTCGATCTGACGACGAACTTCGAGCGGATTCTGCCCGCCACGCCGATGATGCTGAGCTTCGACCTCGGCCTGGTGATCCTCGGCATGGTGCTGCCGTTCTGGGCGATGGTCGGCAGCATGGCGGGACTGGTGCTCGGGCTGATCGCCAACCCGATCCTCTACCACACCGGCCTGCTCAAAAACTGGGCGCCGGGCAGCGGCGCGATCCGCACGCTGAACAGCAACACGCTCGATTTCTACTTCAGCTTCGGCCTGGGGCTGACGCTGGCGATCGCGTTCATCGGGTTCTACCAGGTGTTTGCCAGCATCCGCGAAGCGAAAAAAGCCGGCAACCAGAGCGGCGCCGAGAAAGGGACGATCATCGCCCGCCTGAGGCCCCCGCCCGGCCGCGGCGACATTCATCTTTGGGCGGCCGCGGCGATCTACGTCGGCACGATGAGCGTGACCATCCTCACCGCCTACCTGCTGCTGAACCACGCCCACAAGGTCGACCCGATCGGCACAAGCCCCGTCACCTGGACACTGCTGGGCGTCTTCGTCTTCTACGGCTTCATCTACACGCCGATCATCAGCTACGTCTCGGCGCGGATGGAAGGCATCATCGGCAACTCGGTCAACATCCCGTTCGTCCGCGAAGCCACGTTCATCCTGACGGGCTACCAGGGGGCCGCCATCTGGTTCGCGCCGTTCCCCGCCAACAACTACGGCAGTGCCACGCTCTACTTCCGCAAGACGGAGCTGACGGGCACGAAGATCAGTTCCATGCTCAAGGCGGAGCTGTTCATTCTGCCGATCGCGTTCGTCAGCACGGTGGTCTTCAGCCAGTTCATCTGGAACATCGCCCCGGTGCCGAGCCAGAGCTTCCCGTACACCGAAGTGATGTGGGAAGCCATCGCCTACCGCAGCGGCCTGATGATGAGCAGCACGCTGCCGGGCGGCAATCACGGGCCGTTCGCCGAGGCGTTCCACTGGAGCTACCTCATCGCCGGCTTCGGGATCGCGACATGCCTGTTCGGCGTTTTGCGATTCTTCAGCCTGCCGATTCTGCTGGTCTACGGCCTGATCCGCGGGCTCGACCAGGCGTCGCCGCACGTGATCATCCCGCAGTTCCTCGGCGCGCTCCTCGGCCGCTACTATTTCGCCAGGAAGTTCGGCGACATGTGGAAGCAGTACATCATCGTCTTCTACGCCGGCTACGCCTGCGGCACCGGCCTGATCATGATGCTCAGCCTCGGCGTCGTCTTTATCAGTAAGAGCGTGTTTCAGAGCCCGTACTAAAATGTTGTTTCGTGTTTCGTTATTTGGTGTTTTGAATTAGACCAAACGATGCTCGCCCAGACACAAAATACAAAACACAAAACACAAATCCTTGCCTGGCAAGGCTGGCACTTGTCTGTCCCGAATTCGTGGAACCCGGTGAAAGTCGACGGCGACCATGCCGCCGGCAGCGTGCTGCTGGCCGACCTGCACTCGGCCCGGCTCGGCTTGCGGTGGAAACGCGCCCCCAAACGCGGCCAGCCCGCCGACTGGGTGACACAATCCATCCGTGACGAGGTCGGCAAACTCGCCGCCGATGAGGCGGTCGATGTCGACCTCGCCGACCGCAACGACTGGTCCGCCGCGAAGCTTTACGTCGACCCCGACCCGCCCGGCCGCGATATTTTCGTCGCGCACAGCCATCGCAGTGACCGCATCATTCAGATCGTCCATCACGCCGCAAAACGATCGAAGCACTTCGCTGACGAGTTGCTGCCGAGCCTGGCGGACACGTCGACCGAAGCGGGCAATGACTGGGCGATGTTCGACCTGAGTTTCCGCACGCCGCCGGGCATTTCGGTGCGGTGGTATCGCTTCAACGCCGGCGACCTGGCGTGCGGGCTGGCGGACGCGAAGGGCCGCATCACGGTCGTCCGCCAGATCGGCCCCGCGGGCCTGGCGCTCGGCCGCCAGCCGCTGGCGAACTGGCTGATGCAGGTCCCCAAGACCGACAAAAAACTCTACCGCCCCATCGCCAGCACCGAGCCGACGACCATCGACACCAGCGACGGCCGAACGCTCGACGGCCTCGTCGGCACGCTCCGCCGCAAGCGCCGCCTCTTCTGGGTCTGGACGATCGCCAAACGCCAGAAAGTGCTCGCGTTCCACGACGCCGGGCGTGACCGGCTCATCGTCGGGCAAGGCGAAGACGAAACCCTCACCCGCCGCGTGCTGGCGACGGCGGGCTGGCAACGCGTCATGCCCCCGTCCACGGAGGGCGACGCATGATCTTCGGCCGACGCCAATCCACCCTCACCAACGAAGACGCCCTCAATGCCCGGCCCGTCCGCCTCGTCGATGCCGACATGGCCGAAAAGCCCGACGGCGGCGGCACGCTCACCGTCACGCTCCGCCCGCCCGACCGCATGAAGTGGCTCTTCAAACTCCCGGCGGGCAGCAAAAAAACGTTCGAATTCGACGGCATCGGCGTGTTCGTCTGGAAAAACATCGACGGAAAAACCAGCGTCGAACAAATCATCAAACGCCTGGCCAAACAGTACAACCTCAACCTGCGCGAAGCCCAGGTGCCGACACTGCAATTCCTGCAAACCCTCATGAAGAAAGGGCTGGTCGGAGTGCCAGCGGAAAAGGAGAAAAGTTGATGAGTTAATCGGTTGATAAGTTGATCCGTGGCGAATCGACGCGTGAAGCGTCCTCCGCACTTCAGGCGGCCACCGATCAACTCATCAACCGATCAACCGATCAACTCATGAACCATGACGACGACAACACCCAACTCCGCCCCGACGCGCCAGATCACCCTGCCGCTCTCCAAGGCCGTCGAGATCAGCTGGAAGTCGATCCGCCTGCGTCTGACGCGCAGCATGCTGGTCACCAGCGCCATCACCCTGGCGTTGGCGTTCCTCTGCTCGATCCTCACGACCGAAACCATCATCGACGGCATGCGGACCTGGACCGTCGACTGGCCCAAAGGGAAAGAGGCCGCCGACCTGAAGCGCCAGCGCGAACAGGCCGACACGGATTTCAACGCCCTCGCCAGCGTCCTTCGCTTCGAAGCCGACGAAGCCAAGCCCGCCAAAGACGCCGCGAAGTTCAACCCGAAGGATTCGCTCGGCGACGACTGGGACGCCATCCGTGCCGACGTCGGCACACTGGCGATTCCCGCCCCGGACCTCACCAAGCTCCTGACCGCCAAGCCCGACAAACTCGGCGACGTCAAAAAGTCGATCGACCTCGCGCGCAAGCGGAAAGAACTGCGTCTGACCCTGAACCGCCCCGAAGATTTAAAGGCCGCCATGACCAGCCGCGGCGTCCCCACCGAGCCCGCCGACATCGCCGCCAACCGCGTCCAAACCCGCTGGGTGATCGGCCTGGCGCTGCTGGTCGCGTTCGTCGGCATCCTCAATGCGATGGTGATGAGCGTCCGCGAACGCTTCCGCGAAATCGGCACGATGAAATGCCTGGGGGCCCTCGACGGGTTCATCGTCAAACTCTTCCTGCTCGAAAGCCTCTTCCAGGGCGTCGTCGGCACCCTGCTGGGCATCGTGCTGGGCCTCTTGATCAGCTTCGCGATGGCCATGCTCAGTTACGGCGGCGCGGTGTTTTATCACCCGAACTGGGGCCAGATCGGGATTAATGTTGTTGTGACCCTCGTTGCCGGCCTTGTGCTGAGCGTCGGCGGAGCCGTGATTCCGTGCCTGCAAGCGGCACGGATGGAACCGATCGAAGCGATGCGGACCGAAGCTTAGGCAATGTCGAGTGGCGAGTGTCGAATGTCGAGTGAAGAATGACGAGCGATTTTGAGCATCTTCGACTTCGGACCAAAGACTTTGCCATTCGCACGGTCAAACTCGTGGAAGCCCTTCCGACATCGATGCCCGGTCGGCGATTGGGCGATCAATTGCTTCGCGCCGCCTGTTCTGTTGGGGCCAATTACCGGGCGGCCTGCCGGGCGCGGTCTAGAAACGATTTCGTCGCAAAACTCGCAATCGTGGAAGAAGAGGCAGACGAATGCGTGTATTGGCTGGAAATCATCACCGAAGTCGGCCTGATGCGAGAAACCAAAACGCGAGAACTACACAAAGAAGCCAAAGAACTAGTCGCCATCGTTTCGGCATCACGAATCACTGCTCGTAAGAACGGGCGATCGACTTAATTTTATTCGACATTCGACACTTGACACTCGACACTTCCGGAGCCCCCATGACCGCCCCCGACCCCATTGCCCCGCCCGCCACTTCCGGTGCCACCCTGGCCGAGCACGCCGTCCGCACCATCGACGTCAAACGCGAGTACAAAATGGGCACCGAGGTGGTGAAGGCCCTCAAGGGCGTCACCGTCGAAATCGAACGCGGCGAGTACATCTCGATCATGGGCCCCAGCGGCTCGGGTAAGTCGACATTCTTCAACATGATCGGCGGCCTGGATAAGCCGTCCGAGGGCAAGGTCTACATCGACGAAGTCGACATCGCCCAGCTCGACAGTTACGAGCTGGCGTGGATGCGCTGCCGCAAGATCGGCTACATTTTTCAGACGTTCAACCTCATCCCGGTGATGACGGCCCTGGAGAACGTCACGCTGCCGATGGTCTTCGCCGGCATGAACACCGCCGACGCGCAGGACAAGGGCATGGAAATCCTCAAACGCGTCGAGCTCGGCCACCGCTGGAAGAACAAGCCGACCGAAATGTCCGGCGGCCAGCAGCAACGCGTCGCCATCGCCCGCGCGTTCGCCAATGATCCCACCATCATTCTCGCCGACGAACCGACGGGCAACCTCGACCTGAACACCGGCAAACTCATCATCGAACTCCTGCGTGGCCTGAACGAAGAACGCGGCGTCACCATCATCAGCGCCACGCACGACCATAAAATGCTGGCCGTCAGCGACCGCATTATCTGGATCAGCGACGGCAAGGTGGCCAAGATCAACAAGCGAGAAGAACTCCACATCGAAGCCGGCACCGTCGAAGGCCCCGGCTGGGGCGACGGGCAGGCGCGGCTGTGAGCGAAAAGCCGCCGATCTCAACGCTCGACTACGCACCGCCGACACGCCGAAGGCGACGGAAATGGCCTTGGATTGTTAGCGGAATCAGTATTGGCGTGCTTCTGGGTACTGCGTCACTGCTTCTGACGACTTTCAATCAACGAACGCACTATCCTTGGCAGCGTTGCAGTAGCAATCTGCGCCAACTCGGGTTGGCAATGAAAATGTATGCTAACGGTAACGGCGGCATGTTCCCGCCGTCCTGGCATGAGGTCGCGATCGAGCTTGATGACTCCCGCGGGTACGCATTTGCCTGCCCGTCCGCTTATCCGATGATCCAAACTGCCAACGGACCGACGACGCGGGACGTTGCGGATGCGGTCGCCGATCCGGCCAAGCGTCACAATTCCTACATCTACGCCGCCGCCGGCCTGAACGACAACACTGTCAAACAGGACGAAGTGCTCGCCTTCGAATGGCCTGCCGATGCGACTGACGGTAGCGCGAACGTGCTCTTGGGCGACGGACGCGTCGAACGGCTCGACGCGATGTCGGATAGCAGCGATCGCGCCAAGTATTGGAACCTTCAAGACGATTACAAAAACAATGTCCGCCCTCTCATACTCCGGCCGTAACGTTTCTGGTCCCCTCCCCCGGGGTACCGGGGGAGGGGACCAGAACGTTACGGCCCGCTCGGCCAAGTCGTCGGTAGCGGGCGGCCGTTGATGATCGGGCTGAGGATCGTCTTGGCGAACCGAGCGCTCATCACGCCGATGTGTGCCCCGTCGTTGCCGAGCGTTGCCCAGCGGGTTTCGTAGGGGAACTGGACGAGCTTGGCGTAAGCGGCGGCGGCCTCGGGGCTGGCGGGTTTGTCGAAGCCGACCTTGCCGGCGGCCTCCACGAACTGCCGGTCGTACGTCCCCAGCGTTTTCGTCCCGACGCCCAGCACCAGGTCGTCGTACCGGCTGTAAAACACAATCGCCCGGCCGTCGACGTGCGACAGCGCCGAACTCAAGTCATAGCCTGGGGATAAGGCGCTGGCGAGCAGGACGAGGGTCTGCACGTTCACGCCGGCGGGCAGTTTTTCGAGCACCCGGCCGCCACGCCCGTCCCGCCGCTGTGGCCGACGAGGATGATCGGCATCGCGGGGTTTTTGGTGTGGATCGCGGTGATTTCGTCGGCGACGCGTTGCGCCTGTTCGCGATGCCGGTCGACGTTGTTCAGGGCGCGCACGCCGCGATCGGTGCCGGTCCAGTCAATGATTTGGACGTCGGCGTTCGCCGCTACCCCGCCGGCGACCAGGCCGCGGACCAGGCTGTGGTCGATCGACATCTCCCCGGCAATGCCCGGCAGGTGAATCAGCACCGCCCCCGGCTGCGTCGCCGGCCCGGCGGCGACGTCGAACCGAGTCATCCCAAGAAGCACGAACAGCGCACCCCAAACACCCATGCCACGCTGTGACGCGAGTCGCTGGTCAGCAGAACCAGCGACTCCCGTCACAGCGTGGCGGGTCTTCTGAGCCATCGGTGAATGGGATTTCAGTCTGATCATCGGTTATCGGACCATGTTAACAAACGCTGCGAAATTGCCGCCGCGGGCCGTCATCGGGGATGATCCGAGCGGCTTAGGGTGTTACCGGAGTTTTCGGCAAGGGTAACCCCGATTAAATTAAATAAATCTTTTTCTTGAACTCTGCGCATCCCCCTTTAACTTTTGGGGCACGCAGGGGCAGCCAACGGGCCCCGGGCGGTGTTGTCCAGCCGCCGTCGCGAGGGTTTTGAAGATAACAGTTTGAACGGAATAGAGTTATGCGTCGTCTAGCCGTTTTTGCCGCTGCTCTCGCGCTCCCCGTCTCGGCCTTCGGAAAGGCGAACGAAACGGGGATGAACGTCAATTACTTGTACGACAGCGACAACGTTCCGTTGCTCGCTGACCTCATGCGGACCTATCGCTCGGTCAACCTGAGCAGTTCTGCCTACAACGCCAACGACGCCACCCTCGACACCAACGGCTGGGCGACCAGCGACGCGTGGTACTTCCTCGGCGACCCCGCCGCCATCAAGCACGGCGACGGCACGTACGCGCTGAAGTTCACCGGCATCGCCACCGTCAGCATGGGCTCGAATAACAGCGGCGGCACGGTCCTCAACCAGACCTACGACCCCGTCACCAACACCACCACCGCCCTGCTGCAGACCAAAGTCGGCGTCGACCTGACTGAACCTGCGCTTCTCCAACACCCAACGCACCGCCACCAGCGCCACCAACACCGGCGTGACCAACATTCAGGTGATGCGCCCCACCACCGCGGGCGGCAGCACGCCGTACTCGTTCGACACCACTTTCACTAACCAATCCAAGGCCATCTACAGCAAGGTCGGCACGCTGCGGTTCATGGACTACCTGGCCACGAACAACAGCACCCAGCAGAACTGGACCGACCGCGTCAAGCCGACCGATATCAAGCTCAACCCGACCATGGCGCGCAGCAGCCGAGGCAAGGGCGGGCCGCTGGAACTGGCGGTGCAGCTCGGCAATGAAACCGGCAAGGACATCTGGATCAACATCCCCGCCGGTGCGTCCGACGACTACGTCACCAAGGTCGCCCAGCTCATCAAATACGGCTCCGACGGCACGAACCCCTACACCAGCCCGCAGGCCAACCCGGTTTTCAAACCGCTGGCGAGCGGGCTGAAGGTTTATCTCGAATACAGCAACGAAACCTGGAACACCGACTTCCTGCAGAACCAGCAGATCCGCGACCTGGCCAAGGCGGAACTCGCGGCCGAGGTCGCCTCCCCCGCCACCGGCCCGCTCGAATTCTCCGGCGGCACGAGCCTGGACGAATACCGCCTCGCCCAACGCTACGGCGCGATGCGAACCAAGCAAATCTCCGACATTTTCGGCCAGGTTTATGGAACGAGCGAACTGACCAAAACCGTCCGCCCCATTCTCAGCTGGCAGTACGGCAACGGCACAGACTCCGCGAACCAGGCCACCCTCGTCCTCGACGGCTACTACAACAACGCCAAGGGCGCGTTCGTCTCAAACCCCCAGAAAATCAGCAGCTACATCTACGGCGGCGGCTCGGCGATGTATTACTCGCCCAGCAGCAGCAACAGCACGCTCACGGTCGATAAAATCGTCACCGAGCCCGCCACCCAGACTGCCGCCCGCACCGCCAAGATCGTCAAAGACCTGGCGTTCACGACGACGTTCGGCATCAAGCGTGTGGCGTACGAAGGCGGCCTGAGCCTCGACCCCGGCGGCAGCACCGACACCGCCGACCTCATCGCCATCAAGCAGGCCGCCCTCGCCGACGCGCGGATGACCCAGCTCACCGTCACCAATCACAACACCTGGACCAACCAGGGCGGCGACCTGCTCGTCTACTACTTCGCCAGCGACCAGTACAAGTTCGGCTTTACCGAACGAAAACTTCTCCACCACCACGCCCAAGCTCAACGCGCTCGACCAACTCGCCAGCACCAGCGCGACCGAGAACTACAGCATCGGCGTGCCGCTGTCGCGCAGCACCAGCACCGTCATCAAGGGCGGCAAGTTTGACCTCAAGGACAACGGCAACAACGCCTTCGATGGCGCCGTCACCCTGACCGCCGGCGCCTGGACGAGCTACCTGATCAACATCCCCACCGCCGGTGATTACACGGTGCTGGCGAACCTCAAAACCTACGGCTCGGCCGCCAAGTTCCAGCTGCAGCTCGGCGGAGCGACCATCGCCGACTACAGCGGCCTGCTCTCCAACAGCGCGTACACCAACACCAGCGGCGTGCTGCTGACCCTGCCCGCGGGCATCACCAGCATCCGCGTGCTCATGAACTACGCCAGCGGCGACATCTCACTGGCGAATATCACGTTCAACCCGATCCCGTCGCTGAACAACATCCCCGAGCCGGCGCTCGGCCTGGCGGGCCTGGTCGCGTCCGGCCTTCTGTTGCGGCGGCGATGCAAATAAACGACTGGGAAATGACGAATGACGATTGGCGAATGACGATTGGAAAGCCCGTTTAACCGGCACAATCGTCATTCGCCAATCGTCACTCGTCATTCCATTCATTTCCCTTTGACAATCCGTAACGCCCCGGCCACTCTTGCCGTCCTTAGCCGGTCCGATTCGTTCAAAGAATCACCCAAGGAGTGTGCCCGTGAAAGTTGCCGCGATGAAGTCGTCTGCCGTTCGTCAGCTCGTCCGTTGTGCTGTCGAAACCGTCGAAGCCCGCACCCTGTTCGCCGCCCCGGCGTTGGACAACGTCGCCAATTACAGCGTTCCCGTCGGCAAGACGATCCAGATCCCGCTCACCAGCACCAGCGGCAGCGCGGTCACCTACAGCTTCCGCTCGGGCAGCACCAGCGTGAAAGGCGGCGCCCGCACCGGCAACACGTACATCCAGATGAAAGTCGCCGGCTACAGCGAGCCGATGGTCTTCCAGCTGTTCAACGACACCGCCCCCGAAACCGTCCGCCGCATCACCGGCCTCATCAACGCCAAGTACTACGACGGTCTGACGTTCCACCGCATCATTAATGATTTCGTCATCCAGGGCGGCGACCCCAGCGGCGACGGCACGGGCGGGCCGGCCTTCTCGTTCGATGACGAATTCGACGTCAACACCACCTTCACCGGCACCGGCCAGCTGGCGATGGCGAACTCGGGCAAGGACACCAACGGCAGCCAGTTCTTCATCACCGAAGGCCCGCAACGCCTGCTCGACAACAACCACACCATCTTCGGCCAACTCGTCCGCGGCGAAGCCACCCGCGCCGCCATCAGCGACGTCAGCACCGACAGCAACGGCACGCCGAGCAGCGACGTCGTCATCACCAGCGTTCGCGTCCTCAGCGACGTGCAGGACGGCGTGCTCGTCGTCAAACCCAGCGCCGCCGGCACGTACAACGTGAAGGTCACCGCCACCAACGCCGACGGCAGCACGAGCAAAACCTTCACCATCACCGCCACCGCCGACACCATCAACGACCCGCCCATTCTCAACACCAGCACGCTGCAGAAGGTCTACTACGCCACTGCCGGCGTGCCGATCTCGATCAACCTCAGCAGCATCGACCCCGAAGGCGACGCCGGCTACTTCGCCGCCCAGTTCCTCACTCAGAACGGTGCCAGCGGCACGTACGGCGGGACGAACAACAACATCGTCACGATTACCCCCGCGGCGGGCAGCAGCGGCGTCATCACGCTCGCCGTCGGCGTCGCCGATTCCGCCAGCCCCAGCAGCCGCGGCAGCACGTCTTACAGCAGCAGCGCCGTCCTCGGCGGCGTCTACGACACGCAGACGATCACCATCGCCGTCGGCGACCTCCCGATCAGCGCCACCGCCGCCAGCTTTGACGCCCTTTCCGGCGTTTCGACGGGCTCAACCCTCGTCGGCAGCTTCCGCGATACCGACACCACCAGTTCCGCCGGCCAATTCACGGCGAAGATCGACTGGGGTGACGGCACGGTGACCGACGGCACCGTCGTCCGCAGCCGCGCCGGCCGCTTTAATGTCTACGGCACCAAGACCTACGGCAGCAAAGTCAGCGGCACGGAGCCGATCACCATCACCGTCACCGGCAACCTCGGCGCGACCGCCACCGCCACCGCCTATGCCACCGTCCGCGCCGCCGCCACCGTCACCGACGGCATCCTGACGATCAACGGCACGGCGAACGGCGACAAGATCGCCGTCAGCCGAAAGAGCACCAATTACCTCGTCACCGTCAACGGCGTGACCAGCTCGTTCGCCACCAGCACCGTGACTTCCATGCAGATCTACGGCCTGGCGGGCAGCGACCTGATCACCCTCGCCGACACCGTCTACGCCACCACGTACATCGAAGGCGGCGACGGCAATGACAACATCACCGGCGGCTCGGGCGACGACGTCATCAACGCCGGCGCCGGCGACGACACCGTCTACACCGGCAGCGGCTCCAATCGCGTCGCCGGCGCTGACGGCAACGATACCCTCGTCGGCGGCATCGGCCGCGACCGCATCTTCGGCGGCGCGGGCAACGACTCCATCAACGGCGGCGCCGGCCGGGACATCCTCAGCGGCGACGAAGGCAACGACATCATCGTCGGCGGCGCCGCGCCGACACCCTCTACGGCTTCGCCGGCAACGACACCATGAACGGCCTCAGCGGTGCCGACTACCTCGACGGCGGCGACGGCATCGACACCTACAAGTACGACGTCCTCGACACCGTCCTGAACGTCGAAACACGCGTGTAAGCCGACTCTTCTCTGGTCCCCTCTCCCGGTACACCGGGGGAGGGTTAGGGAGGGGGTCTGCCGAAGTGAAAATCCGAATGACGAAATCAGAAATCCGAATCAAATTCGAAGGTTAAAGCCAGAAGTAAACCACGGAGGGCACGGAGGAAAATCAATTTCTTCTCCGTGCCCTCCATGTTCTCCGTGGTTCATCCTTTTCTGATTTCGTCATTCGGATTTCCCTCGCCGGTTTTCGCAATCGATTTGCGCTGCCCTTTCCTTGACACCTTTCGTCGCCCCGCCGATTCTCCGATTGTGGAAGAGGCACAACTCGAACCGTCCCGGCGGCGGATGATCACCTGGCGGTCGGTCGGGCTCGGCCTGCTGCTGGCGCTGGTCGTCGTCTGCCTGTCGCCGTACAACGATTACGTCGTCAACAACTCTTTCCTCGTCGGCAGCTACTTCCCGCCGATCGTCACGATGGGCCTGTTCGCCATCGTTCTGCTGATCAACGGCCCGCTGCACAAATTCGCCCCCCGGGCGGCGTTATCGCAGGGCGAACTGGCGATCGTCATGGCGATGGCGCTGGTCGCCTGCGCGTTGCCGGGGCAGGGGTTGATGCGGTCGTTCGTGCCGATGCCCGTCGCGCCGTTCTACTTCACCGACAAAGCCGACTACCACGACATCTTCCAGAAGATGAACCTGCCGCACTGGCTCTGGGCGGTCGATAACCCCGACGACGGCTCGCGTGACCGCGCGTTCACCGCGTTCTATTCCCGCCTGCAGCAAGGCGAGCCGATGCCCTGGCGAAACTGGATCAAGCCGCTGATCGGCTGGGGCACGTTCGCGGCGGCCTTCCTCACGTCGCTGTTCTCGCTGGCGTGCATTCTGCGGTTCCAGTGGACGACCAACGAACGCCTGGCGTTCCCGATCGCGCAGTTGCAGGGCATGCTGATCGCCCCGCCGAAGCCCGGCCGGGCATTTAATGATCTGTTCTCCAACCGCGGTTTCTGGATCGCCGTGGCGCTGGTCGTGGTGATCGAAAGCAGCGCGGTACTGCACCTCTACTTCCCCGCCACCGTGCCGGCCATTCCGTTTCAGTATGACTTCACGAAGGTGCTCAGCGACCAGCCCTGGACTGACCTGCCGATCGGGTTCAAACAGGCGACGATTTACTTCTCGCTGGTCGGCCTGAGTTATTTCACGACGACCCGCGTCAGCTTCAGCCTCTGGGCGACGTGGATCGGCGTGGTCGTGATTCGCTGGGTCGTCGACCCGGGCAAATCACTGCTGACCGACGGCGGCCTGGATAACCAGATGCTCGGCGCGGCATTCGTGATCATGGCCAGCGTGCTGTGGATCGGCCGCGGGCACTGGGCGGTGGTGATCCGTTCGCTTTTCGGCAAACGCCGGCCCGACGACGCGCAGGGCGCGTTCCTCACCTACCGCGTCGCGATGATCGGCCTCATCCTGGGGGCGGGCGGCATGTTCGCGTGGCTGCTGGTCGTCATGACCGAGTGGAGCCACTTCTCGGCCGCCAATTTGTTCAGTTCCGCGGCGCTGGCGGCGGCGTGGGTGGTGATGATCCTCATGGCGCACGTCCTCACCGCCCGCGTGGTGGCCGAAACGGGGCTGGCGTTCATCCGCATTCCCGTCGAGTTCAATCAAATGCTCCGCGGCCTGCCCGCCAACTGGCTGACGCCCAAGCAGATGTTCTTCTACGGCACGAGCCACTACGGCTACATGCAGGCGGCCCGCGAGAGCGAACTGGTCTTCGCGATGCACGGCCTGAACGTGGTGAACGACGCCGCCCCCGCCAAGCCGCCGCATAAGGGCGTGGCGTCGCTGCTGATCAGCACGGTGGCCGTCTGTTTCATCACCTGCTTTATCGCCAGCCTCTATTGCTACTACTTCAATGCGACGCCCCTGTCGGCGGACGATTCGAACCTCCTGAACAAATACGGCCTGCAGCTTTGGCCCCAGATTCATATGGTGGATAACCCCACCAGCGTCGCCCGCGGCTTTTACCCGGCCAAGCCGAATAACGTCTGGGTGCAGTTGCCGGTCGGTATCGCAATTACGGTCTTCCTGCAGGTGATGAGCTGGCGCTTCGCCGCCTGGCCGCT
The DNA here is from genome assembly GCA_049840775.1 of Tepidisphaeraceae bacterium. Taxonomy (GTDB): domain Bacteria; phylum Planctomycetota; class Phycisphaerae; order Tepidisphaerales; family Tepidisphaeraceae; genus RYN-431. Next base: position 158,392 of record JASGJJ010000005.1, on the reverse strand, counting down.
CTTGCCGGTCGGCTACCTGATGTGCGGCAACAGCTACATGAACATCGCGTGGCTGAGCATCCTGATCGGCTGGCTGCTGAAGTCGGTGATCCTGAAATTCGGCGGCGCGAAGCTGTTTAACGACCTCAAGCCGTTCTTCGTCGGATTGATCTTCGGGGAAGCTCTGGCGATAGCGATCTGGCTGGTCATAACGCTCGTCCTCGCGTTATCGGGCGATGCCTTCTACGTGGTAAGGTTTTTACCCCAGTAAATCTAACGAATTAAAGTGCGGCTCCACAAAACTTCGCACGCATTCCGGCCGATGTTGGACTGTCGGAGTGATGTATTGAGGGGTTAGTGGCATGGCAGAAACCAACGCCTTGCAGGAGCAGAGAAGGCTCGAAGCCCTTCGCTGCTACGACATTCTGGATACGCCCGCCGAACCCCAGTTCGACGACCTCGCCGGTCTGGCCGCGCAGATCTGCAAGACCTCGATTGCGCTGGTCGCCTTCGTCGATTCCGAACGCCTCTGGGTCAAAGCCAAGGTCGGCACCGACCTCGTCGAACTCCCCCGCGAAGCCGTCTTCTGCGAGCAGGTTGTCCGTGGCTCGATGAGCCTGCTCGAAGTGCCCGACGCGCGTGAAGACGCGCGCTTTCGCGATCTGGGCGTCGTCACCGAAGGCGGCATCCGCTTCTACGCCGGCGTGCCGCTGATTTCGATCACCGGCCAACGCCTGGGCACGCTTTGCGTGCTCGATAAGGAAGCGCACCACCTGACGGCGGGCCAGACCGAAGCCCTCAGCGCCCTCGGCCGGCAGGTGATCAGCCAGTTGGAACTCCGCCGCGCCGCCTGTGACAACGCACGCCTCTTCTCCGAAGCGCGCCAGGCGGAACGCCGTGCCCGCCACGACGCCACCCACGACGCCCTCACCGGCCTGCCGAACCGCACTTACCTCGCCGAGCGTATCGGCCAGTGCATCGGCCGCGCAACCGCGCCGGACGAGTTGTCGTTCGGCATTCTGTTCCTCGACCTGGACCGCTTTAAAGTCATCAACGACAGCCTCGGCCACGCCGCCGGCGACCTGCTGCTGAACACCATCGCCAGCCGCCTGGGCACGGCGCTGGCGGACATGATCGAGATCGCCGACACCCACACCATCGGCCGCTTCGGCGGCGACGAGTTCGTCATCCTCATCGAGCAACTGACCAACACCGAAGTGCTCGGCAAGATCGTTCAGCGCGTCCAGGCGGCGGTCGGCAAGCCGTTTTACTACGGCGGGAAGATCGTTCACCCGGGGACGAGCATCGGCATCGTCACCGGGCCGCGCAATTACACCCAGGCCGACGAACTGCTCCGCGACGCCGATGTCGCCCTCTACCAGGCGAAATCTACCGGCCGCGGGCGGTATGTGATGTTCGACTCCCGGATGCACGAACAGGCGTTGCGCCGGCTCACCATCGAAGGCGACCTCCGCCGCGCCGCCGACAAGGACGAACTGCTGCTGCATTACCAGCCGGTGGTGTCGCTGGACGACCAACGAACGATCGGCTTTGAAGCGCTCGTCCGCTGGAAGCACGACGGCAAGCTCGTCAGCCCCGCCGACTTCATCCCGATCGCCGAAGAGACCGGCCTGATCGTCCCGATCGGCCGCTGGGTGCTCACCGAAGCCGTCCGCCGCGCCGCCCTGTGGCGCAAGCGCCATCCCGGGCTCGAGCCGTTTAAGATGGCGATTAATATTTCGCGCAAACAGCTGTCCGACCCGGACCTCGTCCCGCTGCTCCGGCGTCTGCTGACCGAGCACCCCGTGGACCCGGCCACGATCATGCTGGAGATCACCGAGAGCGTCATCATGGACGAGCCCGAAAAAGCACGCGAAGTGCTCGGCCGTCTGCGTGAACTCGGCGTGCGTCTGGCGATGGACGACTTCGGCACCGGCTATTCCAGCCTCAGTTGCCTGCACGAGCTTGATCTGGACGTGCTGAAGATCGACCGCAGCTTCATCGCGAATCTTGACCACCGCCGTGAGTCCACCGTCGTCCGCGCCGTCATGGACCTGGCGCACGGCCTGGGGATGAAGGTGGTGGCCGAGGGCATCGAAACGCCGCACCAGATGGGCTACCTGCAGGCGTCCCAGTGCGACTTCGGGCAAGGCTACCTGTTCTCCAAACCGATCGAAGCCGACGCCGCCGAGGCGTTCCTGCTGCGCCGCCCGCACGCGATCGCGGCCTGAGGTTCATGAAGACTGTTTAGCCGCGAGCTTGCTCGCGGTTAGAGTGATCATTCGCCCATGCGCGCGAGCAAGCTCGCGGCTACACGGTGCGGTTGGTTCAGTGCTGCGTTTTCCACTTGTCATACGCCGCCAGCACTTTCTGGGGCATGACCGAGTACCACGCGTAGCCGATGCGGCGTTCGTGAGGGACTTCCGTGACGCTGTGGTGCTTCACGCCGTCGCGGCCGACGAAGAACGGCTCGTTCGTTCCCAGATCATAAAACCGCGCCCAAACCGGCCCCGCCTTGGGGTCGTCGATCAGAATGCGGTCTTTCCCGCCTTCGTATTGCGGGCCGCTGACCCAGTCCCAGCGTTTGCCGGTGATTTTGGTCTTGTTGAACCACGCGACGGCGTCTTCGATCGACTGCTTCACCGCCGGCGTCGGCTGATCGATTTCCATCATCAGCATCACCAGGTTCGAACTCTCGCTGGAACAAAGCGACGGCAACTCAAACGCCCGCGCCCCCGCCGGCTGGAGCGTCACCGGATCGTGCTGCTGGCACCAGACCGTCGGCACGCCGTTCTGGCGGTACTGCATTTTCACGACACAATCGATCCCCTTCTCAAACACCGCCTTGGCCTTGGCGCGGTCCTCGGCGTCGCAGAGGGCGAAGTCGCCGTTGGGCTTGGCGTCGGCGATGTCTTTGAGCAGGCGAAGGACGTTCGTCATCGCGTCGTCATTGAGCGTGATGTAGCGGCCGTAATTTTTTTGCAGCGGGAAACGCTGCGGGATGCCGCCGTTCGGGTACTGCATCGACTCGACATACGCCAGGCCCTTTTTGAATGACGCGACGTACGCCGGGTTCGGCGAAATGCGGTTGGCGTGCGCGAGCAGGCGGATTTCGCTGTAGGTGGCGTTGTTGTCGATGGTGCTGCATTCCAGCCACGCCCCGCCGCCGCCGAAGTGTTTGCCGTCGCTGACGACTTTTTCCGGGCGTTTTTCGGTCGGCTCGTATTCCTTGTACCACCCGCCGTCGGCGTTCTGCCAGGAGACGATATTCGCCATGATCGCCTGCCCCTCGGCGGACTTGAACCACGCGTCGTCGTTCTTGATCAGCTTGCTGACGTCCATCGCCGGCTTGGCGACGGCGGCAGTAACGGCTGTGAGCAATAAAGCGGCGGCGAGCGTGTGTTGGGCGCGTGCGGTCATGTATTCGTTACCGCCGGCGCGGCGGCGATGTTGAACCGCGCGTATACTCCGAGCCATGGCGATCCGTATTCTTGCCCTGGGCGACATCGTCGGCCGGCCCGGCCGACAAGTCGTGTGCAATCACCTGCCGGCACTCGTTCGGCAGCGGCAGATCGACCTCGTCGTCGCCAACGCCGAAAATATCGCCGGCGGCAGCGGCATCACGCCGAATTTGTTCGCCAAGATCCGTTCCTACGGCGTCGACGTCGTCACCCTCGGCGACCACGCGCTCCGCAAGGCGGAAATCGCCCAGACCCTCAACACCAGCGAACGCATCGTCCGCCCGGCGAATTTCTCATCCCTCGCGCCGGGCAAGACTTACACCGTCGTCACGACGGCCAGTGGCGTGCAGGTGGCGGTCTTCGCGGTCATGGGCCGCATTTACATGAACCTGCCGACCGACGACCCGTTCGCCGCCTGTGAAGGCGTGCTGAATGACCTGTCGCCGAAGGTGAAGGTCAAAGTCTGCGACGTCCACGCCGAGGCCAGCAGCGAGAAAATCGCGCTCACCCACTGGCTCGACGGCCGATGCAGCCTGGTGTTCGGCACGCACACGCACATCCCCACCGCCGACGCCCGCGTCACCGCGCAAGGCACGGCGGCGATCAGCGACGTCGGCATGACCGGCCCGTACGACAGCGTCCTCGGCCGCCGCAAGGACCGCATTCTCCATCACATGACCACCGCCCTGCCGACGCCTTTTGACGTCGCCACCAACGACGTCCGCATGTGCGGCGTTCTGGCGGAAATCGACGAAACGACCGGAAAGGCACTCACCGTCGAACGCATCGAAGTCCTCGGCGGCAACGTCGACCAGGCGTACGACGAAGACGACCGCGGCGCGGCCGCGAAGGGGAAGAATTAGTCCCCTCTCCCGGTACCCCGGGGGAGGGTGAGGGAGGGGGTCTGCGAAGTGCTAGTCCGGCTTGTCGACCGGCAGACCCCCTCCCTAACCCTCCCCCGTGAATACACGGGAGAGGGAACCAGAAGCTTCCTTCGTGCAATAAAAACGTTTCTCGCGCGTAATACCGGGCAATGGAAGACACCAATCTCCTCGCCTTCCAGGCCGAGGCGTCGACGCAACCCGAGCCCCGGCCGAGCTTTCGGCCGCTGCAGACCCTCGTTTCCACCGAATCCCGCCAAAGCCGGCTCATCGCCGGCGGGCTGGCGGTCGCTTTCACGATCGCCTATTTCTGGTTCCTGCTGCAGTACTGGGCGCCGGCGCACAACGGCGTCGACCAGAACGGCTACCTCGTCGGCGGGCGCATGCTGGCGGCGCACGGCACGACCGGTTTTTTGCCCAAGCCGATGGAATACATCGGCGACATGTGGGTGCTGAACGACAAGACCGGCTACGTCTACCCCAAATACCCCGTCGGCCTGCCCCTGCTCTACGCCGTCTGCCTCTGGACGTTCGGCAGCCTTGGCGTCAAAGCCGCCTTCCTCGTCAGCCCGATCGGGGCGGCGATGTCGGTGCTGGGCATTTACTGCCTGACCCGGAAATTCGCCGGCACGTTCGCCAGCCTCATGGCGATGCTCGTGCTGGCGTTCGGGCAGGTGATGCTCGTGCTGGCGAACAACCCGAATAGCCACGCCTCCTGCCTGGCGTTCGGCATCTGGGGGATGTATTTCCTGGTCGCCTTCTGGGAAAGCGGCAGCCTCTGGCGCGGCCTCGCGGGCGGGTTCTGCCTCGGGTACGCCGTCACGATTCGCTACACCGAAGGCCTCAATGGGCTGATGATCGGCGTCGTGGTGCTCAGTTCGATCGTCTACTCCTATCGCCGCGGCTATCACCGGGCACTCGCCCCGGTGCTCGGCTGGCTGATCCCCGTCGGGTACCTCGTCGGGTTCAACCTCGTCGCCATGGGAACGCTCACCGGCTACGACACGACCAACGAAAGTGAATTCGGCGCCGCCTTCACCTGGCCGCACATTGTTGAGAACTGGGACAAGACGATCCGCCAGTTGCACGACCTCGGCCTCTTTTTCGTGCTGCCGCTGGGCTTGCTCGGGATGGGCCTGGCGCTCAAAGACAGCTTCCGCCGGGGCTCGATGCTTTGGCTGTGGTTCATCCCCGGCACGCTGCTGTACACGTCTTATTACTGGGCGCCCGAGCGTGGCGTGTCGTTCCTGCGGTTCTTCCTGACGCTGATGCCGCCGATCATTGTCGGCGTGGGGGTGCTGATCGATCACGCAATCGCCGCTTCGCTCACCCGCTGGCAGCGCTTCGCCGCCCCGGCCGCGTGCGGGTTCGTAGTGGCGTTCGCCTGTGTGAACAGCCTCTATCGCGGCCTGCTGGGCATTGAGGAAGGTCAGGAAAGCGGCGTCGGCATGGAGTCGCAGTTCCGCCAGCAGCTGAACCTCGCCGGGCTGACGGGCGTCGTTCAGCAAAACGTGCCGAACAATTCTGTTCTCATCGCCGCCGGCGGCATGGGGCGTGGCGCACGCTGAACATGCTGCAGTTCGCCGGCGATTACGAGTGCTATAACAACCAGTCGTTCACCCAAAACTACGCCGCCAGCATCCGTAACCGCGGCCAGCGCACCAACCCCGAAGACGCCGACCCCATCCAAACCCAACTCCGCGATTACAAACTCAAACAAGTCGACGGCAAAAGCGACAGCCAACTCCAGCAGATGCAGCTCGATATCGTGAAAAAGGCACTCGACGACGGCCGCCGGGCGTTCGTCGTCTGCACCAAGACCGAAGTCGCGCTGATGATGCGGAAATTCGAATCACGCCAGCTCGGCATGACCTGGGGCGTCGTCGGCAGCTATCACGACCTCGGCAAACTCCGCGCCGATGACGGCCAGGCGGCGAACCCTCAACCACCCGGCGGACGCGGCGGGAACTTCGGCAATCGACGCAACGGCGTGGTCGGCGGCGGCCCGCCGAATAATCGTCGCGGCCAGGGCGGCGGTGGCAACGCGTTCCGCCTCGGCGAACTGCCGACACAGGTCTGGCAGGTCATCGAAATCAAAAAACTGCCGGTCACCGCGACACCGGCCCCAGCGAAAAAGGCGTAATACGGCTGCCCATGAATTCGCCCGTCGCCGTTGAAAGTAAAACCGTCCGCTGGCTCGGCCTGGTCGGCGCATTCGTGCTGGCGGCGCTGTTTTTCGCCTGGACTCAGGCGTATTTCGCGCCGCTGCACATCGGCGTCGACCAGAACGGCTACCTCGTCGGCGGCAAGCAGTTCGCCCGCACGCTGCTGCCCCGCCAGTCGCCCACACTGCCCGGCGACGCCGACGCGTTCGACCCGCACGCCTTCGTCGCCGACATGTGGGTGCAGGCCGCCAATGACAAGGAAAATTCCTTCGACCCGAAATACCCGGTCGGCCTGCCGATCGTTTATGCGATCCTGATCTGGCTGACCGGCGGCGGCACGACGGCGGCGTATTACGTCAGCCCGGTCGCGATGGCCCTTACGCTGCCGGCGACGTTCGTTGTCGTCCGCCGTTTCGCCGGCACGTTCGGCGGGCTGCTCGCGGTGCTGACCCTGGCGACAAGCCCGCTGATCGCCTCGCTCGTCAACAACCCCAACAGCCACGCCATCACCATGTGTGCGGCGACGTGGGGCATGGCGGCGGTGCTGCGGTGGTGGCACGACGGGCATCGCCGTTGGGCGGTCGTAGGCGGGCTGCTCGTCGGGTACGCCGCGACGGTCCGCTACACCGACGGGCTGCTGGTGCTGCCGCTGGTCTGGGCGACGATCGTTCGGACGGTCCGCCACGACGGCCAACGCTGGCCGTGGCGGAAACGCGTCGCCGACGCCCTGCTGCTCGCCGCCGCCTGGGCCGTGCCGGTGATCGCCTTGGCGACGTACAACCTGCTGCTCCTCGGCACGCTCACCGGGTACGACTCGACGAACGAATCGACCGGCTTCGCGTGGTCTTACTTCTTCGACAACTGGGAAACCGCGTTGCGGAATCTCGGCGCGGGGGGCATCGCATTTCTGCTGCCGCTGTCGATCGCCGGGCTGGCGTGGCTGCCGTTCCGCGACTGGCGCCGGGCGGGTTTTCTGCTCGCCTGGGTGCTGCCGAGCGGGCTGCTTTACGCGTTTTATTACTGGGGCCCGGACGGCATCGGGTATCTGCGGTTTTTCGCGACGATCTTCCCCGCGTTGCTCGCCGCCGGCTTCGCGCTGGTGGCCGACCGGACGCCCGCCGTCCGCTGGCGCGACACCCCCACCCGTCGGCCGGTCTGGCTCGTCGCGCTGCGTGGCGTGCTGATTCTCCTGGCCGGCGCCGGCATGACGCTGATCGCGCTGTACGGCCCGCGCTATGACTCGGCGAAGAAAACGCTGGCGACCGTGGCCGAGTATGTCGACCGCGCGCCGACCGCCTACCAACGCGCCGGCGGCAGCGTGTCGCTGATCGCCGGCGCGATCGCCGCGGGTTTGATCGCGACGGCAATCGCGGCGACGCGGCGCCAGACGGCGCGGCCGTTGGCGGTCGGGCTGGTCGCCGTCGCCTCCTGTGCCGTCTCCGCCGATGCCTCCTGGGCGTGGCTGGAACAGAACGGCTACCAGACCGACCAATGGCAGGCGACGACGAGCACGCTCCGGCGCGTCGTGCCCGACGGTGCCGTGCTCATCTGCCCCGAAGTCCCGATGCTCCAGGCCATGCAGTTTCTGACCGAAGACCGCTGCTACACCGGCCTGACGTTCGACCGCAACTGGGTCAACGGCCGGCCACGGGCGGCGGTGGACGATCCGGTGCTGATCGACCCCGTCCGCGGCCAGCAATTGTTCGCCCGACTGGAAAAATTCGACCAGAAAGCCCTCACCGAGCAGGCGCGGTATTTCCTGAAATCGACGCTGAACAGCCGCCGGCGTGTCTTCGTGCTGGAGGCCGTGCCGACGCAGCAGATTCAGACATTCCGCCAGAAGATGAAGGACGGCCACGTGCCGAGTTTCGTCAGCCGATACGTCACTCGCGCGAAAGACAATTCGCTGGTGGCCAAGCGTGTCGACTGGTGGACGGTGCCGGAAGTCGTCAAAGACACCTGGCCGAACGTGCCGCGGGGCAGAAAAACAATCCGCCCGGATTTCCGGGCGAAGTGCTATCAGCTTTGGGAAGTAACGGCCGGCTAATTTTGTAGCCGAGACGCCTGCATCGCCGTCTGCCGTAGGGGCGACGCCTGCGTCGCCCGGGAGGGCCGACCGGCGTTCGCGGGCGAGGCAGGCCTCGCCCCTACAGAAGACGGCGACCGGACGAAACTCACACCGTCCTTGAACCGAGGTTGACGGTCTTGGTCTGCCCGGCGGCAACGGTGACGTTCACGAAGCCGTCATTGTTGTTGCTGAGTTTGTAGCCGCTCGGGAAGACGCGGGTGACTTTGTATGTGCCCGCAGTGAGGCCGGTGAAGGTGTAGCGTCCTTCGCTGTTGGATTGGACGCTCTTCTCGCCGGCGTCGAGTTTCTTATTGCCGTTGGCGTCGATGAATACCGTGCGGACGCCGCTGGCGGATTCGCTGTCGTCGAAAATGCCGTCCTTGTCGGTGTCATTGAAGACGAAGCCGGTGATGGTGGCGGTGCCCGTGACAATGGCCGCCGAGCCTAGGTTGACGTTGACTTTGCTCGCGCCGCTGAGGGTGACGGCGAGGTAATTTTTGCCGGCCGTGCCGTTGCTCAGGCGGTAGCCGCTCGGGAGGACACGGGTGACGTTGTACGTCCCGTTCGCCAGGCCGGTGAAGCTGTATTCGCCGTTGCTGTTGGACTGGACGTTCTTTTCGCCGGAGTCGAGTTTTCCGTTGGCGTTGTTGTCGATGAAGACGGTGCGGACGCCACTGGCGGACTCTCCCGAATCGAAGACGCCGTCGCCGTCGGTGTCGTTCCAGACGCGGCCGCTGATGAAATAGGTGGCCGGTGCGATCGGTTCGAGCAGGTACGGGCTCATTTGGCCGTCGCTGTTGTAGCCGTACCCGACGATTTTGCCGTTATCGGCGACGGCTTCGGCGGAACTGATGCGTTCCCAGCCCTTGGCGGGATCGATGAGGTTTTCGATGAGGTCGAAGCCGCTGCCCCGATTGACCATGCCCTGGCTGTCGAAGAGGCCGGGGTTGTTGTCGGCGACGATGACGCCGCCGTTGCTGTCGATGTCGTTGGCGCCGACGTCGTAGAAGTTGGAGTAGGTGCCCTTGTCGACCGGCGAGCCGTAGCCGTTACTGCCGATGGTGTAGACGTGGTATTCCTTGGTCGGGCCGCCGTTGTAGAGTTCGAGGCTCGGCCCGCTGACGGCGAGGGTGCCGCCGCTGGTCAGGCCGTGCTGGGTTCGGCTGGATTCGCCGCCGGGGAGGTTGGCGATGGTTTTGAAGGTGTTGCTGGAGTAGATGAACGCCCGCGGCCCGCCGCCGCTGGCGGTGAGGTTGCCGATGATCTGGCCGTTGTCATTGATGCCGGTCGCCGAGATGTAGTTCACGCCGCTGGGCGTGCCGATGCTCTTGGCGGCCCCGCCGAGTGCGGCGACGAAGGCGCGGGAGTAGCCGCTGAACGAGAAACTGCCGACGACCGCCCCGCTGTTGTTGATCGCGTTGGCGTAGCCGGTGGTGTTGCCGTCGAGGCTGAGGATGGTCTTGACGCCGTCCTTCCAGACGAACGGCCGGCTCTGGCCGGTGGAGGTGTCGACGCCGCAGACGACGCCGGCGTTATTGACGTCCATCGCGTAGCCGTTGAAGCCCAAGTCCGTGATGACGCCATTCTTACGGACGGCGGCGTGGCCGTCGTACTGCATGGCGATTTTCGTGCCGTCATTGCTAATCCCGTACGCCCGGCCGGTGTGGGCCACGCCGCCGGTGTCGGGCGCGAGATCCACAATCCCGTAAGCGACGGCGAACAGTCGCCGGCTTTCCAGGGAATCGACGAACAGGGACGAACGCTGCTTCGAAATACGACGTGCCATGATCAAACCCTCCCAAAAGTTTCCGGGCCCGCGCCGCGGCAATTGCGGACCGGCTTCTCCACCCGAATCAACGGATTTTCCAGACGTGACGCTCAGATTTTGCGCCATGTCCACCGTCCGGCGAATTATTTCCATGAAATTCCGCGGGGTGGAACACGATCCGGTTTGGCCTATACTGCCGGTGCAATGTCGCGCAACGCCACCCTCACCATCGACGGTAAAACGATTGACCTTCCCATCGTGCAAGGCAGCGAGGGCGAACTCGCCGTCGATGTCACAAAGCTACGCGACACCACCGGTTACATCACACTCGACCCCGGCTACCGGAACACCGGCAGCACGACGAGCAACATCACCTTTATCGACGCCGAGAAAGGCGTGTTGCGGTACCGCGGATTTCCGATCGAAGAACTCGCCGAAAAGAGCACCTTCCTCGAAACCGCCAAGCTGCTGATCGACGGCACCCTGCCGGACGCGGCGGCGATGGACGCCTTCACCGCACGCATCGCCAAGCACACCGCCGTCAACCCGGGCCTCTTGAACATCCTCAAGGGCTTCCCGCAGGAAGCCAGCCCGATGGCGATGCTCTCGGCCTGTATCAACGGCCTGTGCGGCTATTACCCCGACGTCCTCGACGTCGACTCCGACAAACACTTCGAAGAAACCAGCGCCCAACTCATCGCCAAAGTCCGCACCCTGGCGGCGGCGATCTACCGCCACAGCGTCGGCAAGCCCGCCATCGAGCCGGCCGACATCCCCGGCCCGGCGAAGGCGTCGAATTACACCGCCAAGTTCCTGCAGATGATGTTCGGCGAAGCCCCCAAGCCGGAAGTCGCCCGGGCGCTGGACCTGATCTTCCTGCTCCACGCCGACCACGAGCAAAACTGCTCCGCCAGCACCGCCCGCATGGTCGGCAGTTCGCACGCCAACCTCTTCGCCAGTTGCGCCGCGGCCGTCTGTGCCCTCTGGGGCCCGCTGCACGGCGGCGCGAATGTCGAGATCATGAATCAGCTCGAACAGATTCATGCCGACGGCATCGACCCGGACAAGTTCCTCGAAGGCGTCAAAGCCAAGAAATACCGCCTCTTCGGCTTCGGACACCCGATCTACCGCAACTACGACCCGCGTGCCCGCATCCTCAGCAAGGCCGCCGAGCAGGTGCTCGCCGCCATGAACGTGAATGACCCGCTGCTGAAGATCGCCCGCCGCCTGGAGCAGGTCGCGCTCGCCGACGATTACTTCGTCAGCCGCAAGCTCTACCCGAACGTCGATTTCTACAGCGGCATCATCATGCGTGCGATGGGCGTGCCGACGGACATGTTCACCGTGATGTTCGGCGTCGGTCGCATGCCGGGCTGGATCGCCCAGTGGAAAGAAGTGCGCGATCAAAAGGGCAAAATCTACCGCCCCCGCCAGATCTACACCGGCCCGGTGAACCAGACCTACGCCGCGAAGTAACAGGAATATCTGAAAAAGACGCCGCGACGTGAGTCGCGGATTCTGTGTAACGTCGGTCTTCGACACACCAGAATCCGCGACTCACGTCGCGGCGTCTTTTCGTCATTCACTCGGTTCGCGGATTTCGTCCTTCACCCGCTTCGTCTTCGCGTCGATATGAGGCGTATCAATCACCCGCTGCGACGCCCGCCGGTGGATTCGGCCAGGCGCGCATTGCGGTGGCGACGACCGCTCGCAGGCCGTCCGCCGTTGCCCCGGCGGTGGCCTGCAGCGCCATGCCGTGCTTCACCGCCGAGAAAAATTCCGCGAGCGCGTTGATGTCCGTGCCCGGCGAGAATTCGCCGTCGTCCAGCGCCTGCTGGAACCGCTTGCGGAACGTGCACGCCAGACCCGTTCGGCAGGCGTTCACTTCTTCGAGCAGCTTTTTGCTGTGCCCGCATGAGCCGCTGGGCCCCTGGATCATGAAACAGCCGCCGGGGTTGTTCGGGTCGGTGAAAGCTTCGACGGATTTATCGAGCAGGAACTGGACATACGCCCTCGCCGTCGGCTGCTGGTCTGCGGATTTCAGCAGGCAGGCGATGCGATCGCTGTAGCGTTGCATGGCCTTGCGGAAGAGCTCTTCCTTGTTGCCGTACGCCGCGTACAGGCTCGGGCGGTTGATGCCCATCGCTTCGGTGAGGTCGGTGAGGCTCGTGCCGTCGTAGCCATTTTTCCAGAAGACTTCGAGGGCGCGGTCCAGCGCCTTGTCCGGGCAGAAGCACCGCGGCCGTCCCGCTTTAGCCGCCGTCGAAGTTGTCGCAGTCTGCGATTCCATACCGTTCGGAATATTATCCACTTGACTCGGAAATTTCTCGTCGCTATTCTGTACCGATCGGTAAAAAACGGTTTTTCGGCCGCGTGTGCGCCGGGAAATCGGTTTATCGAGGGACAAAAAGGAGCAGCATCATGTCTGCCAAGCTGAACGGAAAAGTGGCGGTTGTGACCGGGGCGAGCAAGGGGATTGGGGCGGAAATCGCCCGGCAGTTGGCCAAGGCGGGGGCGAAGGTCGTCGTCAACTACGCCACGAGTCGCACCGGCGCCGACAAGGTCGTCGCCGACATCAAGGCCGCCGGCGGCCAGGCCGTCGCCGTGCAGGCCGACGTCTCCAAAGAAGCCGACACCGTCCGCCTGTTCGAAGAAACGAAAAAAGCCTTCGGTTACGCCGACGTGCTGATCAACAACGCCGGCATTTACCAGTTCGGCTCGATCGACGACTTCACCGCCGAGAGCTACCACAGCCAGTTCGGCCTGAACGTGCTCGGCCTGCTGCTGGCGACGCGTGAGGCCGTCAAACACTTCGGCGACCGTGGCGGCAGCATCGTGAACATCAGCAGCGTCGTCGCCGAACTCGCCCCGCCGCAGGCCAGTGTTTACTCCGGCACGAAGGGCGCGGTCGACACCATCACCCGCAGCCTCGCCAATGAACTCGGCGGCCGCCGCATCCGTGTGAACGCCGTCAACCCCGGCCTGGTCCATACCGAAGGCACCGCCGGTTTCACCGGCGAAGAAGCGGACTTCGAAAAAGACTACGTCCGCCAGGCCCCGCTCGGCCGCGTCGGCAAGCCGAGCGACATTGCTCCGATCGTCGTCTTCCTCGCTTCAGACGACGCGGCCTGGATCACCGGCGAAGCCCACACGGTTTCCGGCGGCGTACGGTAACCTGCGTCCGGTTCTCAACGCTTAGACAGTCAAAGGAGACTAATCATGTCGGGAAAATTATCAGGCAAGGTGGCATTGGTAACGGGTGGTTCGCGCGGCATTGGCGCGGCGATCGCCAAGCGACTGGCCGCCGACGGCGCGGCCGTCGCGATCACGTACACCAAGGGCAAGGAACCGGCTGACGCGGTCGTGAAAGCGATCATCGACGCCGGCGGTAAGGCCGTCGCCTTCCAGGCCGACGCGGCGGACGCCACCGCCGTCACCAAGGCGGTCGACGACACCGCCGCCAAGCTCGGCCGGCTCGATATTCTCGTCAACAACGCCGGCGTCGGTGACGGCGGCGATCTGGAGAAAACGACGCTCGAACAATTCGATCGTCTCTTCGCCGTCAATGTCCGCGGCACCTTCGTCGCCGCCCAGGCCGTCGCTCAAATACCTCGGCGACGGCGGCCGCATCATCAACATCGGCAGCTGTCTGGGCGAACGCCAATCCTTCCCCGGCGTCTCCAGCTACAGCGGCACGAAGGGCGCGGTCAAAATGCTCACGCAAGGCTGGGCCCGCGAACTCGGCGGCCGCGGCATCACGGTCAACAACGTCCAGCCCGGCCCGATCGACACCGACATGAACCCCAAAGACGGCCCCGGCGCCGCGGGCATGCACGCCATGCACCCGCTGCGCCGCCACGGCCACGTCGACGAACTCGCGGCGATGGTCGCCTTCGTCGCCAGCCCCGAATCCAGCTTCGTCAACGGCGCGAACCTCACCGTCGACGGCGGCACGAACGCATAAATCTGATGTAGGGGCGAGGCCTGCCTCGCCCGGGAACCCGCATGTGACGATCACGGGCGACGCAGGCGTCGCCCCTACACGACCCAGGAACAACATCATGTCCGACAAGCTCACAAACAAAATCGCAGTCATCACCGGCGGCAACAGTGGCATCGGTCTGGCGACAGCGAAGCGGTTCGTCGCCGAAGGCGCCGAGCACGTTTACATCACCGGCCGGCGTCAGGCGGAACTCGACGCTGCCGTTAAAGAGATCGGTAAAAACGTGACGGGCGTGCAGGGCGACGTCAGCAACGCCGCGGACCTCGACAAGCTCTACGCCACCGTCAAAGCCAAGCACGGCCGCGTCGATATCGTCTTCGCCAACGCCGGCTCCGGCGAGTTCGCGCCGCTCGCCAGCGCGACCGAAGCGCAGTTCGACAAGTGGTTCGGCGTCAATGTGAAGGGCCTGCTGTTTACGGTACAGAAAGCGCTGCCGATCCTCAGCAACGGCGCGGCGATCGTCTTCACCGGCTCGATCACGGGCAGCAAGGGGATTGAGCAGTTCGGCATTTATAACGCCACGAAGGCGGCCGTTCGATCGCTCGCCCGATCGTGGGCGAATGAACTCAAGGCCAAGGCGCGGGTGAACGTGATCTCGCCCGGCCCGATCGAAACGCCCGCCATCGCGCAGCTCACCGGCAGCCAGGCGAACGCCGACGCCATGTTCGCCGAGATGGCCAAGGGCATCCCGCTCGGCCGGCCGGGGACGTCGGACGAAGTCGCCAAGGCGGTGGTCTTCCTCGCCAGTGACGACAGCAGCTACGTCAACGGCGTCGAGCTGTTCGTCGACGGCGGCATGATCCAGGTGTAACCGGCGTCACTGGACGGTCTTGACCTTTAGCCCGCGGTACAGCGACATGGTGTAGCTGCCGGTGTTATCGTTCCACTGCCAGGCGTCCATCATTCCGAAGAAAATTCGGGTGGCGCCGGCAGGGACTTTAATCGTCTGCAGCTCGCCGTTGTCGCGTTTGCCGTCGCCAATGAAAAACGGCTGTTTGTTTGCCGGCGCGATCGAAGCGTAGTCACGTTGGGCTGTGGTGCCGAAGTCCAGTGGCGCGGGCTCGGCCGTCGATTCCGGGCTGGCGTCGGTCATGAAGACGGCGATAAAAGAGCTGAGCGGCGCGCGGGTGTTGGCGATGCCTCGCGTGCCGGTCGCGGAGACGGTGGCGGCGTTCGAGTTGCCTTGGCTGACCATCTGATTGAGCTTCCCGTCCGGGCCGTAGGTGCTGGCGCCCGAGCCGTTGTTCCCCCAGCCGTTCATGCCTTCCATCGTGAAGGTGTCGCCCGGTGACACGCCGAGGCTGCTCAGCGACACGCCCAGCGGCCGCTGCTTGGGGTCGGACGACGTGCCGGAACTGTCATAGCGCCAGTCGTCGCCCTGCTGGTTGGTGATGACGGTGTTGTCGGCGGCATCGGCGAGCCAGAGGTTGCCGGACGACGGCGCGGTGAATTCAAAAGAGACAATTGACGCCGTCGCAATCGACTGCACGACAATGTCGGCCGGCTTGCCGGTGAGAATGGCGGCGAATGTCGGGGCCGAACCCGCATCGCCGACTTTCGCCCGGACGGTCACCCGGACGGCATTGGCGTTGGGGTTGGTCGCATTGGAATTGAATTGCCGGGCGGATTCGTTCCAGACGCCGACTTCGACATCGGTCGAGGCGAGCGTGACGGACCGCCCGTCGACTTTTTCGTCGGCGATCGCCAGGCACGCCTGCGCGTAGGCGGTGTCGGTGCGGGAAGTGGCGGCTCGGATCATGCCCGCCACCGCGTAACGGGCGGCGGCATCCGCGGCGGTCTGGGCTTCGCCCTTGGCGAGCGTATAACGCCCGACGTCGACCGCCAGCACTGCAAAACAGATGCAGATCATCGTCCCGAATATCGCCCAGACGAGCGCCAGCCCCTTCCCACGGTCGGGCGGCCCGGCGGTCTGGCGATCATGAATGCGGTCTGACAGCACTCCATTTCTTCTATCGACGTTCGCGATAGGTGACGTAATGTCCGATAAACGCAACTCAGACTGAGGAAAACACCCATGTCGCCGTACGGTAGACCGGCGCGTTGGCTCATTCCGGGCAAGCATCGCGATTGACACACGCCGGCCTCTGCCCGACAACGCTCCCATGAGCGATCCCGCCAACCCGATCAAGATCACCGTCAGCGAACGCAACGGCCGCCGGTACGCCAGCAGTGGCAGTGCGTGGGAGCCGAAAATGGGTTACAGCCGCGCCGTTCGCGCCGGCAACACGATCGCCGTGACGGGCAGCGTCGGCATTAACGCCAACGGCACCTACGACGCCGACCTCGGCAAGCAGACCGCGCGATCGCTCGCCATCGTCCTGGAAGCCATCAAAGCCCTCGGCGGCCGTCCCGAAGACGTCGTCCGGACCCGCATGTTCGTCACGAATGTCGCCGACTGGCAGCAGGTCGCCGCCGTCCACGGGCAGGTGTTCGGTGAAATCCGCCCCGCGACCAGCATCGTCGAAGTCGCCAAACTGATCGACGGCGATGCAAAAATCGAAATCGAAGCGGACGCCGTCATTTTGTGATGTTTGGTGTTTGGTGTTTTGTTGTTTCGGATCGATTTCGTCTTTCCAAAACAACAAAACACAAAACAACCAAATATCAAACCATCAACTCGCAGCCATGATTTCGTAGAGCGCCTGCGCGACCTGCATCGCGAGTGGTTGCCAGTCGCCGATGGTTTGTTGTCGGAAGCAGCGGACGTTGGGGTACCACGGCGTGGTTTCGCCGCGGCCGAGCCAGCGCCAGTCGCACGCGGTCGCGAGCATCGCCCAGGTCGGTTGGCCGAGGCGCCTTTGACGTGCACGGCGGGCGTGTCGACGCCGATCAGCAGATCCAGCGCCCCCACCGCGGCGACGACGGCGTCGGCACCCAGTAATTGGCCGGATAAGTCGACCAGCGGCGTGCGATTGGCGGCCAGCTCGGCGTGCGGCGGGCCCTGCTGGAGCGCGAACCACGCGACGTCGGGCACGCGCCAGAGCGGCTCAAGGTCGATCAACGGGACCGACCGCACCGGCACGGAAGTCGACTCGCCCGGGTCCGCCCAGACCAGCCCGACCCGCAGCCGCGCCTTCGGCGACAGGGCCGTCAGATAAGTCTTCCACGCCTGGATGAAACGGTCGTCGGTGTAAATGTACGGGACTTCCGCCGGCACCGTGCCCAGCGTCGTGCCGAACACCCGTGGCAGGCTCAGCAGCGGGATGATGTAGTCGTACGCCGGCAACGGCATGCCCTGCGGCACGGCCTTGGAGACGCCCGGCACGCTCTCGACGATTCCCTTCAAATCCGCCGGGCAGACGACCAGAACGGTCGCCCCGCGTTTTTTGAGCAGATCGGCGTACCGAACGAACTGGACGAGGTCGCTGATTTCGCGTTCGGGCACGATAACGACGGTTTTGTCCCAGAGCGGTGCCTCGCCGTCCCAGGCGGGCGCGGGCGGCTGTTGGTTGTACACCGCGAACCGCTTTTCCAGCCGTTCAAAGCCTTCGGTGAAATCGCCGGCCTTGATGAGCGTTTCGCCCAGGCGGAAGTCGGCGACCGACCAGTCCGGGCTGATGCCCAGCGCCCGCTGAAAGTGTTCGCGGGCGGATTGAAGGTCGTTGACGGCGGCGGCCGCTTCGCCGCAGAGCCGGGCGGCGGCCGCCCAGTGCGGTGCCAGCCGTGCCGCGGCGTGAAGGTGATCCAACGCCCCGGCGGCGTCGCCGGTTTCCAGGAGCAGCGCCCCGAGCATTGCCCGGGCGTCGGGCGAGTCGGGCGACCGCTCGACGGCGCGGTTCGCGGCGATTCTGCCTTCCAGCAGGTCGCCCGAGCGAACGCACTCCCGCGCCCGGTTCAATTCCGCCGCCGCCGTGGGAGAAAGCCGGGCCTGGTATTCGGCGGGCGTCGGGTGGGCGGGCTGGGTCGCGACGGCGGGCGGCTCGTCCTGCAGCCGATAACCCCCGGCGACCAACGCGAGTTGTTCTGCAAGGAAAGTCGAATCGTGCGATGGCATACGTCGGGCCCCCGTGAATGAGAAACGTATATCAAATTCGGACGCAGCCCCGCAAACCTTCAGGGCTCACGGCGTCTTTCCCCGCAGCCTTGCCCGGATTTTCGGCCGAAAATCCGGGCGACGTCCGTATAATGACACGCGGAACGGGCCGTGGTTTGGCGTAGATCGTGGCCCTGACACGTTTTATCGGCCTTTACCGGAGTGTCGCATCGGGTCCGGCAACGAGTATGATTCAGATACCTGCCGATTCACGTTAAGAACCGAGGGGGTTCGGGTCGATCAACGATCAACGGGCGTGCGGGTTGCGGCACCTGTCGTACAGGGTGTCGTTTAAGGGATTAAGAAGAAAGTGCTCGAACATGGCGAACGGAATGAATCGCGGCGGCGGTAACGGCGGCAATCCCCCCACCGGCGGTGGCGGGGGCGGCGGAACGGGCAACGGCGGCAACCCGCCGGGCGGCTTCCGCGGTCGCCGAATCACCACCTGCAGCTTCTGTGGTAAGTCCAGCCGCGACGTCGGCCCCATGGTCGAAGGTCCGTCTGACGTTTACATCTGCTCCAACTGCGTCGACCTCGCGCACAACATCATCCGCCAGGAAAAGCGGAAGATGTCCACCAGCCAGCCGCTGTTTACGACCATCCCGTCGCCGCGGCAGATCAAGGAACACCTCGACGCTTACGTCGTCGGGCAGAGCTTCCCCAAGCGCGCCCTGAGCGTCGCCGTTCACAATCATTACAAGCGCCTGAGCGTCCAGCAGAACAATGCCGAGACGCCCAGCGACGAAGTCGAACTCGACAAGTCCAACGTCCTGCTGATCGGCCCGACGGGCAGCGGCAAGACGCTGATGGCCCGCACGCTGGCGCGCGTCCTGAACGTGCCGTTCGCCATCGGCGACGCCACCACCCTCACCGAGGCCGGCTACGTCGGCGAAGACGTCGAAAACGTCCTCCTGCGTCTCCTGCAGGCCGCCGACTATGACTTGGAAGCCGCCCAACGCGGCATCGTCTACATCGACGAAATCGACAAAATCGCCAAAACCTCTGGCAACGTCAGCATCACCCGCGACGTCTCCGGCGAGGGCGTGCAACAAGCCCTGCTGAAGATGCTCGAAGGCACGGTCGCGAACATCCCGCCGCAGGGCGGCCGCAAGCACCCGGAACAGCAGTACATCCAGATGGACACCTCGCAGATCCTGTTCATCTGCGGCGGCACGTTCGTCGGCCTGGAAGACATCATCAAGAAGCGTCTCGGCAAGAAGATGATCGGCTTCGGCGCCGAGTCGCAAAGCAAGGTCGACGAAGACAGCCGCGCCGAAGTGCTCCGCCAGGTGCAGCCGGAAGACCTGGTCGAGTTCGGCATGATCCCCGAATTCATCGGCCGACTGCCGCTGATCAGCACGCTCGAGCCGCTGACGGTCGACGTGCTGGTGAACATCCTCACCGAACCGAAGAACGCCATCACCAAGCAATACCACCGCTTCTTCCGCCTGGAAGGCAGCGAGGTGGAGTTCACGATCGGCGCCCTGCGTGAGATCAGCCGTCGCGCTCTCAAGCGTGACACCGGTGCCCGTGCCCTGCGTGCGGTGTGCGAAGAGATCATGCTCGACGTCATGTACCACCTCCCGGACAACCCCGGCGGCAAGTACGTGATCGACGAAGACGTCGTCCTCGGCCGCAAACAACTCTTCGGCGAACAGCCGCAGAAGAAGAGCGCGTAAGCGACCTAGTAAAACCGAAACGACAGACGCCCCGGCGAGTTTCGCCGGGGCGTCTGTCGTTTTCAGTCGTTCATTATTTTGTAGTCCATGTTTCCGCCACGCTGCAGTGCAGCTGCTGATCGTGCTTTCGTCACGGTGGACCAGCAGCTGCGCTGCAGCATGGTGAACAAACCCATCACACCGTTGTCACTTGGAACGAAACGCCGCTGCGGAGTTGGCCGTCGGTGAGTTGGATGAATAGTGGGCCGTTGTTGATTGGGGACGTCTGCTTCCAGCCGGCGGGCACGACTTCGCGCACGCGGTACGTGCCGGCCGCGAGGTTCGTGAACGTGAATTTGCCGTTGTCGCCGGTGACCAGCGTCGGCTCGGTGACGCCTTGGTTGCCGTCGTTGTTCAGATCCAGCCAAACGGTTCGGCCGGTGATGCCCTTTTCGCCGCTGGTCCATTTGCCGTCTTTGTTGGTGTCGTTGACGACATACCCGTTGATGCTGGCGGTGCCGGTGGGCGTGGTGCCGGAGCCGTATTTAATGGCGTGAACGACGCCGTCGTAGGTCGTGACAAGGAGTTGGCCGTCCTTGGTCTGGTCGATATCGATAATGCCGTTGAAGCCTTGTGCGAACGGCAGCACCTGTCCGCCGAGGTCGAGCGTGCTGATCGACCCCTGCACGTAGTCGCCGAAGAAATAATCCTGGTGGTAATCGGCCGGGAAACCCTTGAAGGTCGGCACGTACGACACGCCGCCGGCGATGCTCGTGCGTGTGCCGTCGCCGGGCGGCGCGTAGGCGTAAAACGGCGCGGTAATGCCGGGCGCGTCCGTCGGCCCTTCGGTCTGGGGCCAGCCGTAATTGGCGGCTTTTTCGCCGACGTTGATCTCTTCGTACGAGTTCTCGCCGACGTCATTAATAAACATCAGGTTCGGCGAGACGGGGTCAACATTGAACGTGAACGGGTTCCGCAGGCCGATCGCCCAGATGGCGCGTTTGGCACCGGCGTTGGTGTTGTAGAACGGGTTGTCGGTGGGAATCGCCCCGTTGCCGTTGATGCGGAGGATCTTGCCGTGCATCGACGAGGTGTTTTGCGCGTCGGCCCCGACGGCGTTGTCGCCGACGCCGATGTAGAGCTTGCCGTCGCTGCCGAAGTGCATCGCCCCGCCGATGTGATTGGCGCCGTTGAGTTGCGGATCGATTTTAAGAATCACCAATTCACTGCCGGCCACGACGGTGTCGCCGTTCATGGTGAAGCGGCTGACCTGGGCGTAGTTCGTTTTGTTCGACGTGAAGTGAACGTAGACGTAGTGATTGGTGTCGAACTTCAGGTCTGCCTCGACGGCGAGCAGGCCACGCTCGCCGTCGGTTTTGACGCCGAGCTGTAACGCCGGCGTGGCGAGCAGCTGGTTGTTTTTGACGACACGCAGCTTGCCGCCCTTTTCGGTAATCAGCAGCCGACCGTCGGGCAAAACCACGGTACTGGTCGGCATGGTGATGCCGCTCACCAGCGGCGCTTCCGAAAACCCGGCTGGCACCGTCGCGAACAACGTACGGCTCTCCAGCGACTCCATTCCTCGCGTCCGATTCATCATGACCCCTTTCAGAAATGCTTAGGGATTGTACCCGTGAAAATAGGCAAGCGTTGAACATTTTTCCGAGGCCCGAACTTCTCCATTGCGACCGCTGCTGGGGCGTGGTACTGTTTTTGCATAGCGGCCCGCCGACGGCCGGCGACTGTATTGTAAACTGATAGATTACATGAGTTTATCGCAGTCATTTTCCATGCGGATGGACCAGCGGCAGGTCCTCACGCCGCGAATGATCCAGAGCATGGAAATTCTTCAATTGCCCTTGGGGGCATTGGAGGAACGGATCGACCAGGAGATGCAGGTCAACCCTGTCCTGGACGTCCGCACGCGTGACCCAGACGCCCCACGTGAATTGAACGGCGAAGACTTCGCCGCCCCGCTCAACCGCACCGAAGCCGAGCGCAGCCTGTCGATCAACGAGGCGGATTCCGCCGCCGACTTTCAGCGTCTGGACCGCATCGCCGAGTACTTCGAGAACGACGAATACGCCGCCGGCTCGACCGGCTTCCGCAAGAGTCACTGGGAAGGCCAGGACCGCGACGGCAAGCTCGACGCCATGGCCAACACGGCCGCGCGGGGCGTCACGCTCACCGAACACCTCCTCGAAGAATGGGCGTTCGTGGAAGCCCCGCCGGAGGTCAGGAAGATCGGCGCGATCCTGATCGACTACATCGACGCCGACGGCTACCTGCGGACGCCGTTCGAGCGCATTCAGCTCGAAAGCGCCGAACCGATCCGCCTCGAAGAACTGCAAGCCGCCCTGCCGTACGTGCAACGGCTCGACCCGCCCGGCGTCGGCGCGAGACCTGGCCGAGTGTTTGTTGCTGCAACTCGATTTCCTGGAAGACGACGACGAACTGGCCGAAGGCCACGACTTCCCGCTCGAACGCGCCCTCGTCCGCGATCACCTGACCGACCTCGGCCAGAACCGTTACCCGCTGGTCAGCAAAAAGCTGGGCGTCGACATCGACACCATCAAGGCCGCCGTCCGTCGCATCGGCCGCCTGCAGCCGCATCCGGGCCGGGCGTACGGCGCGGACGAAGCGCCGCCCATCACGCCGGACGCCACGATTTATCTCAACGAAGAGACCGGCAAGTACGAAGTAAAGATGAGCCGCGACGTCGCCCCGAGCCTCTACATCAAGGGCCGTTACCTGAAGATGCTCAAGGACAGCGGTGACAAGAAAACCCGCGAGTTCCTCGCCAACAACGTCCGCAACGCCAAGTGGCTGATCGAAAGCATCGAGCAGCGCCCGCAGCACCATCGAACGCGTCATCCGCATCGTGGTCGACACGCAGCACGACTTCTTCGAGAAAGGCCCGGAGTTCCTCAAGCCGTTGCCGATGATCAGTGTCGCCGATCAGCTCGGCATTCACGTGGCGACCGTCAGCCGCGCGGTGAGTGAAAAATGGGTACAGACGCCCCGCGGCGTCTTCCCGCTACGCCGCTTCTTCAGCGGCGGCACCCAATCGGCCAGCGGCGAAGACATGAGCTGGGACGCCGTGAAGGAAAAGCTCAAAATCCTCATCGACAATGAGGACAAGAACAATCCACTGAACGACGACGAACTGGTCGAAAAGCTCACCGAGCAAGGCATCGACATCGCCCGCCGCACCGTCGCGAAATACCGCAAGGTGATGAACATCCCGACGGCGCGGCAACGCAAGGCGTACTGACCTTACGCCGCCTTCGACACCGTCGCAGTCGAGACGCCCGACAAAAACGCCGTGGCGGCGGTGGCGTCGAGCGGCGGCGCGATGAGGTAGCCCTGGGCGAAGTCGAAGCCCATGGACTTGAGCTTCTGCAGTTGTGCGTCGTCTTCGACACCCTCGGCGACCACTGGCACTTTCAGGCCTTGCGCGAGCGTCGCGACGGCGTTCAGCACCGGCGTGCCGGACTGCGAGGTCGACATCTGCTGAAGGAACGCGCCGTCAATCTTCAGCCCGCTTAACGGGAAGTTGCTCAGGCAGCTCAACGAAGAATAGCCACTGCCGAAGTCGTCCATGTGCAGTTTGAAGTTCATGTTGCGCAACTGCTGCAGCACGGCCGAGGCGCGGGCGGCGTCGATCATCATCGTGCTTTCGGTGATCTCGAGATTGATCTGCTTCGGCAAGACGCCGGCGGCATTCACCACCGCCACCACTTCTTCCACGAAGCTCGGCCAGGTGAGCTGCTTGCGTGACACATTCACGCTCATCGTGAGGTTCGGCAAGCCCGGGAACTGCTTCTGCCAGGCGGCGAGTTGCCGACAGGCGTCGCCGAGCATCTTGATGCCCAGCGGCACGATGATGCCCGTCTCTTCCGCCAGCGGAATAAAGTCGGCCGGCAGCACGATGCCGCGCGTCGGGTGGTACCAGCGGGCGAGCGCTTCGAAACCGACGAGTGTCCGGGTTTCCGTCGCGATGATCGGTTGAAAGTGCGGCCGAACACAACCGTTTTCCACGGCGGCGCGGAGTTCGTTTTCGGTCGTCAGCCGGGCGACCGCCTTGTCATGCATGGCCTGGTCGAAGACGACGAATCGCCCGCGGCCGCCGCGCTTGGCGGCGTACATGGCGGCGTCGGCGTCACGAATCATTTCTTCGGCGGTCGTGTACGAAATGCCGTTCGTCGTCACGCCAACGCTCATGCGGCTCGTCACCCGCTGGCCCGCCAGTGTGTACGGTTCGGCGGAGACATCGATCAGGCGTTGGGCGACGCGCACGGCGTCTTCGTCGGCGCGAATGTCGGTCAGCAGAAGCGCGAACTCGTCACCGCCAACGCGGGCGGCGATGGCGTCATCGACGGCCGCGCGTGACACCGTGTCGGTGCTGCGAATGGCCGCCTGCAGTCGCTGGGCGATCTGTCGGAGCAACGCGTCACCGGCGTGATGGCCCAGGCCGTCGTTCACGCTCTTGAAGTTGTCACAGTCGACGAACAACACCGCGAACTTGTAGCCGGGCTCACGCTTGGCGCGCAGCATGGCTTGGCCGAGACGGTCGGCGAACAGCAGGCGGTTCGGCAGGCCGGTCAGGCCGTCGTGCAACGCGGCACGCTTCAGGTCTGCGGTGCGCGTTTCGACCTCTTTCTCCAGGTTCTGCCGACGCCGGCTCAGTTCCCATTTTTCACAGACCATCGCGGCGATCTGGCGTATTTCGGTGGCATCGAACGGCTTGCGGATGATCACCATCCGCCCGCGCACGCCGAGCTCACTGGCGATCTGTTCCGGCGTGTAGTCCGAGTACGCCGTGCAAATCGCCGCCTGTTGGCCGGGCGAGGTTTTCCAGATTTCGCGGAGCGTCTGCACGCCGTCCCAGCCGGGCGGCATTCGCATGTCGGTGAAGACCATCGCGTACGGGCGACCTTCGGTGTTCGCGGCGACGATTTTCTGCAGGCCTTCGTCGCCCTGGTGCGCCACGTCGACGTCATAGCTCGGCGAGTCCATCGCCTCGGGTTCGCCGAAGAGCGCCGATTCCAGATCGTCCACGCCGCTCGGCGTCGGGGCGTCGGCGAGCACCTTGCGGAAGTCGTCGTGGATCGCCGGATTGTCGTCGATGACGAGAATGCGATATCTGTTCAGGCCGTTTGACACAGTGAGCCTTTCTCGGAGACGACAAGCGGGAGCGTGAGCGTGAAGGTCGCGCCATGGCCGTGCCCGTCGCTGGAGGCGGCGATGCGGCCGTGCATGGTCTGGGCGGCGTTGGCGGAGTGGTGCAGCCCGAAGCCGTGACCGTCGGCGTTGGTCGTAAAGCCGTGCGTGAAGAGCTTGCCGAGCACCTCACCGGAAATGCCGCAGCCGGTATCGGCGACACGGAATTTCGCCACTCTCGTGCCGTCCGGATCGGTCCCGGTTTCGACGCTGAGGGTCAGCACTTTTATCGGGCAGTCGTGCATCGCGCGGATCGCGTTGGTCATCAGGTTGACGAGAATCTGCAGCACCGTGTGGCGGTCCGCCTTCATGCTCGGGCAGGCGAAGATGGCACGTTTGAGTGTCACGCCGTGCTTTTCCAGGCTCGCCTGCGTCATGCGAACCGCATCGTCGCAGACGTCAGAGATTTCGAAGGTTTCGGCGACGCTGACCGTCTTCTTCGCCAGGTTTTGCTGGGAGGCGACGATCTGCTTCACATGATCGAGGTTGCGGGTGAGCGACGAGAGCTCGCCGAGCCAGTCTTGCTGTTCGCCGGTGAGAAGATCGGAGAGCTTGAGGAGGTAATCGGGCAGCAGTTTGCCTTTGTCGTCGGTGGCGACGAATTCGGCGAAATCATCGCGGTGCTCGCGGATCATTCCGGCCGCCTTGCCGAAGCCGCTGACTTTGCTGCGTCGCATTTTTTCGGCGAGCACACCGGCGGAGACGTTCACGCTGTTGAGCACGTTGCCGACGTTGTGCAGCACGCCGGTTGCCACTTCCGCCATGCCGGCCTGACGACTGGCGTCCATGAGCTGGCGTTGGAGAACGGCACGCTTGGCGGTTTCAGATTTGGAGATCGTCAGCACCGCCGTGGTGCCCAGGCTCATCGCCAGCAGAATGCCGGCCATGCCGAGTGCGGCCATACGGCTGAGGAAGATGTCCTGGTTCCAGCGGCGGGCGTCATAGTCAACGCCGAGCGCCGCATCGACACGGCCGGACTTGTCGTGCAGCGGCACGTACGCGCTGATCCAGGTGCCCCAGCGGTCCGTATACGGCACGCCGTCGAAATTCGCCTTGCCGTCCAATGCGGCGGCGAACAGGGGCGTGGCTTGCGGGTAAGGCTCGCCGATGGCGGTGCGTTGTTCGCGGTCTTCATCGATTCGGCCGTTGTGGTTGTAGTCGGTTTCAGAATCGACGACGAACGCGATCGTGCCATCGGGCTTACGGCGATACGTGTAAATGTCCGAAACGTTCGCGTTCACACGCAGCCAGCGTTTTTCGGCTTCGATGAATTTCAGGTATTCGGGCGAGTCCGCGGGCGTATCGAATTTGATGTTCTCGTGCCCCAGCAGTTCCATCTCCTGGCCGTACGTCGGGGCCAGGCCGATGAGGCCTTCGCGAAGGTGATTGCGGGTGAAGTTGTCGCCGAAGTCAGCGCCGAGCAGCCCGAAGATCACCGCCGCGGCGACCGCCACCCAGCCGCGTTTGGGGAGTCCGCCGTGATGATTGCGGCGAAGCGAGCGATGGATCAGCCACGCCGCGACACTCGCCAGGACGGCGAAGATCGCGACATCGATCGAGTAACGGAAGACGGTTGTCAGCATCGGCCGGCCCTTAAACGGCGTATCCCCCACCGGCCTCACCGGCGGACACCATAATGTGCCTATCGGCCTGAATGACGTGTCATTTTAGACCTTGACGATTGTTCGGCCTGAGGGGGCGGATTCCGACGCGGTTCGGCTATAATCGGACCGTCGTTTTCCGTCGCCCGTTGTTCGTCCGCCAGGCCCGCTTCCCGGCAATAAAATCATGGCCAATCCTGCTGAAAACCCCGCCCCCGGCTCGTTCGTTCACCTGCACGTGCACACGCACTATTCCATGCTGGACGGTGCCTGCCGCATCCCCGACCTCGTGAAGCGGACCAAAGAACTGGGCATGAACAGCCTGGCGATCAGCGACCACGGCTGCATGTACGGCGCGATCGAGTTCTACAACGCCTGTAAAGCGGGCGGCATCAAACCGATTATCGGACTCGAAGCGTACATGGCCCCCAAGAGCCGCCACGATCGCACGCAGATCGACGGCGAATCCGCCTACCACCTGCTGCTGCTGGCGCAAAACCGCGAGGGCTACCAGAACCTGCTGAAGCTCTCATCGCTGAGCTACCGCGAAGGGTTTTATTACAAGCCACGCATCGACAAAGACATCCTCAAAGAGTTCGGCGGCGGCCTGATCGCCACGAGCAGCTGCCTCGGCGGGGAAATCGCCACCAACTTTATGAAGGGCCGCAAAATGGCCCAGGCGAAAGAAATCGCCGAGACGTACTTGGACATCTTCGGGCCCGAACCGGTTCTTCATCGAAGTGCAGAAGCACATCAAGGAACAGGACGCCGTCAATCCAGAATTGGCCGAGTTGGCGAGCAAGATTGGCGTGGGCCTCGTCGGCACGAACGACGTGCACTTCCTCACGGCCGAAGACCATCACGCGCACGACTGCCTCTGCTGTATCAGCACCGGCCGACTCATCACCGACGAAAACCGGATGAAGTACCCCAGCCAGCTCTACCTCAAATCGCCCAAAGAAATGGCCGAGGCAATGAAGGGTTTTCCCGACGCGATCGAGAACACCGTTCGCATCGCGAACATGATCGATTTGGAGCTCGATTTTTCGAAGCGTTACGCGCCGGTCTACCGCGTGCCGCCGGAGAAGATCGAAGCTGACCTGAAGCTGCCGAGTTGCCCCACGCCGATCGAGGAATTGAAGGAAGACGACAAGTACCTGCGTCAGCTTTGCGAAACGGGTTTGGAATGGCGGTACGGCACGCGCGAAGTCAGCGATGCCGTGCGCGAGCGTCTTGAGTACGAACTCAAGATCATCTGCATGAAGGGGTTCTCGTCGTACTTCCTGATCGTCTGGGATTTCTGCAACTACGCGCGTGACAACGGCATTCCGGTTGGCGCCCGTGGTAGCGGCGTCGGCACGATGGTCGGCTACCTGCTCGGGCTCTGTAACGTCGACCCGCTGACGTACTCGCTGCTGTTCGAGCGGTTCATGGACCCGAGCCGTAATGAGATGCCCGATATCGATATCGACATCTGCCAGGACGGCCGCGGGAAGGTGATCGACTACGTTCGCAAGAAATACGGCCACGTCGCGCAGATCGTGACGTTCGGCACGCTCGCCGCGAAGGCCGCCTGCAAGGACGTCGGCCGCGTGATGGGCGTGCCGTTGCCGGAGATTGATGCGCTAACGAAGCTGATTCCCGCGACGCCGGGCATGACGCTCGACAAGGCGTTCAAGGCCGTGCCGGACCTGCAGCGGATGTACGACGAGAAGCCGCAGATCAAGCAGGTGATCGACGTCGCCAAGCGCCTGGAGGGCCTCTGCCGCAACGCCGGCGTGCACGCGGCCGGCGTCATCATCGCCGACCAGCCGCTCGACGGCATCATCCCGCTCTGCCGCGATAAGGAAGAAAACGTCCTCACGCAGTATGAAGGCCCCGTCGCCGAAAAGTGCGGTCTGCTGAAGATGGACTTCCTCGGCCTGCGCACGCTCAGCGTCATCACCCGCTGCGTCGACCTCGTCAAACACAACAAAGGCATCGACCTCGACATCGAAAAAGTCGACATCACCGACCAACGCGTGCTCGGCCTCTTCTGCCGCGGCGAAACCAAGGGCGTCTTCCAGTTCGAATCCGGCGGCATGCAGGACCTGCTGATGAAGATGGCCCCCGACCGCCTCGAAGACCTCATCGCCGCCAACGCGCCTCTATCGCCCCGGCCCGATGGAACTCATCCCGTCCTACTGCAACCGCAAGCACGGCCGCGAGCCCGTGCCATCGGTCCACCCGATCATGGACAACATCCTGAAAGAGACCTACGGCATCATGGTCTACCAGGAACAGGTCATGCAGATCTTCAACCAGCTCGGCGGCATCGAGCTGGCGAACGCGTACAAACTCATCAAGGCCATCAGCAAAAAGACCATCGACGTCATCGCCAAGTTCAAGCCCGAATTCATCAAGGGGACGATGGACAAAGGCGTCAGCGAAGACAAGGCCAAGGAAATCTTCGACCTCATCCTGAAGTTCGGCGGGTACGGCTTTAACAAGTCGCACTCCACGCGCTACGCGTTTGTCGCCTTCCAGACCGGCTACCTCAAGACGTACCACCCCGTCGAATACATGGCCGCCCTGCTGACGTACGAAATGGGATCGACGGACAAGATGGTCGAGTACATCGACGAAGCCCGCCGCATGAAGATCAACGTGCTGCCGCCCGACGTGAACGTCAGCGACAAAGTCTTCACGCCCGTCACCATCGAAACCGGCAAGGGCAAATCGAAGAAGAAAGAAAGTGTCGTCCGCTTCGGCTTGTGCGCCGTCCGCGGCGTCGGCGAGAAGGCCGTCGAGAACATCATCGAAGAGCGCGTGAAAAAAGGCGGCTTCACGAACATCTACGATTTCTGCGAACGCATCGACACGCGGGCCGTGCAGAAGTCGACGGTCGACGCGCTCATGCGGTGCGGCGCGTTCAGCAGCGTCAGCCCGAACCGGGCCGCGCTCTTGAACGTGCTCGAACCCGCCTACGACGCCGGGCAGCGTCAGCAGGAAGACAAACGGGCCGGGCAGAACTCCTTGTTCGGCGCCCCCGAACCGACGGCCAATGCGACGGCATCAACGCCCGTCGGCGCGCTGCCGAACATTCCCGATTTTGAGCCGCAGGAATTGCTCAAAATGGAAAAGGAATTGCTCGGCTTCTACATCACCAGCCACCCGCTCACGCAGCAGCAACGCTGGGTTGAGAAGTTCTCGACCGTCAACACCAAAGAGTGCATGACCACCGGCGAAGGCGTGGAAATCGTGATGGGCGCGATGCTGTCGGCCGTCAAAACCAAGGTCGCCAAGAGCGGCCGAAGTGCCGGGCAGCGGTGGGCGATTCTCGAATTCGAAGACCTCGACGGCAAGATCGAAGGCATGTGCTTCGCCGAGCCGTTCGGGCAAATCACCACCAAGTATCCGGACCTGCTCAAGACCGACACCGTCGTCTTCGTTCGCGCGAAGGTCGACCGCAAGCGTGAGAACGCGTGCCTCATCGTGAACGAAGTCTTCCCTGTGGGCGAGTCGATTTCTCGCCTCAGCCGCAACGTGTTGCTGAAGCTCGACCCGCGTCAGCACGACGCCAGCGTCTTCGATCAACTGCCGGCACTGTTCAAGCAATTCAAAGGCAACTGCCAGGTCTACGCGCAGACGACCGACCACGCCGGCCGCAAGGTGACGATGGCGCTGGACCGGGAGAACTGCCTCAAGCCGAGCGTCGACATGATCGAAGACTTCGAGCGAATCCTCGGCAACGGCTGCGTCGATGTGCTCGGCGACGGCAACAAGCGGATGAAACGCCTCGAGCAGCAACGCCTCTTCCGCGAAGCCGCCGTTGAAGAAAAGGCCGAGCAAGGCGAAGACGCCATGATCGCGGCGATGGACGAAGCAGCGGAGGATTGAAGAGGGTAAAGGGTAGGAGGCGTGAGGTGTGAGGACGAAAATTCCTCACGCCTCTTTCCCTTCACCCTCTTCTGCACCTCAGGCAGCCTGTGCGGCCGTCGTGGTGAAGACCTTCACGCGGTCGCGCCCGGTGTGCTTGGCCTGGTAAAGCGCCAGATCGGCGGCTTTGACGAGGTGCGCCAGCGACTTCAGCGGGCTGCCGATTTCGTACGTCGCCACGCCGAAGCTGGCCGTCACCGCGATGTCGACGCCGTCGACTTGGATCGGTTTGCTGCGAAGCACCGACCGCATGGATTCGGCGACCGCCGAGGCGAGGTTCTGTGGCGTATCGGGCAGCGCGATGATCATCTCTTCGCCGCCATAACGTGCCGCCACGTCGCAGCCGCGGGCGTTGTTCATCACGAGCTTTCCGACCGCCTTCAGCACCGCATCACCGGCCGGGTGGCCGTGGGTGTCATTGATGCTTTTGAACCGGTCGAGGTCGAGCAGGATGACGCTCATCGCGCCATTTTCGGTCTTGAGCGTTTCGGCAAACATCGCGCCGGCGCGGCTCTCGAACTCCTGCCGATTGTTCAGGCCCGTCAGGTGATCGGTCGTCGCGGCGACGCGCAACTGCTGGTTCTGCTGCTGCGTCTGAAGCATCAGTTTGATCAACGCTTCGTTGGCCCGCTGGAGCACGCGTTCGTACGGCTCGGATTCGCCGATGTTGATGTCGAACAGCGAAGCGATTTCCTTCGCCTTGGAGTGAATCTCCGCCATCATCGCGTCGCCGGATGCCTGGTCGATACCGAACGACGGGAACCACTTGCCACGCAACGCCGCCAGCGCGGCGGACGGGTCGGCGTCGTTGAAGACGTCCGCACACTGCGACGCCATTCCGACGACATCGGCCAGTTTTTTCAGGGCCGGGTCGGTGACGTTGATGCTGTCGTGATGGAATTCGATCGGCGTGGCGAGCAGCGGCGGCAGCTTCCACTGGCCGACGAGGTAGCCGCTGACTTCGCCGTGCGTGGTCTGGAACGCCGCGATTTCGGCGGCGGCGAGCGACTGGTGCGACGGCGCGTTGGCGACTTTGCCGTACGCCTCGCCGATCACGCGGTCGAGCACCAGCATGCCGATGTCCGCCAGCAGGCCGGCAAGGAAGACTTCTTCCACCTGCAGCAGGTTGACGCGCTGTGCGATCTGCCGGGCGGCGGCGGCGGTGAACAGGCTGTGCTTCCAGTAACGCTTGTGATCGAACGCGCCGTCCTTCTTTTTGGTGTTCATCCCGCCGACGAGCGAGAACCCGAGCACGAGCGTCTTCACGCTCTGCAGGCCGAGGACGACCATGGCCTGGCTGATGGTACCGACCGCGCGGGCGCGGCCATAAAAACTGGAATTGACGGTTTTCAGGATTTTGCCCGTGAGTGCCGGATCCTGGCTGATCACCGACGCGATACGCGTCAGATCGGCCTCATCGGCTTGGGCGAGTTCTAACACCTGCACCGCAATCGCCGGTAGCGACGGCAAATCCGGGCAGGCGTCGATTCTGTCTCTTAGCTGCGGACTCATCAAAAATTCCCCGACTGCAGACGGCCGAGCGACGCTCCCGATGCTCCGCACAGGCAACGACTCGGCTAACTGATCTATCGGCCAGATGAACGCGTTATTTCAATCCGTAACTACCTATCTACCTAGGGGATATCCCCAACACCCGGATTCAGGGGCGGCGGGGCGTAGTGGCGGCGCGGGTCGCGGATTGGGTCGTGGCGGGACGCATGAGGTCAGGCTCGGCGTCGAATTGCATCGCCGTCGCCGGGGGCTGCCAGTTGAAAATGCCTGCATCAGGTATTTTTACTTCCGACGACCGATAAACCAGCGTCGCCAACGCCGCCTTAATGGCGTTCGCCTTGCGGGAGCGCATCATCGGACTGTAGTCGATCGTCGCGGCGACAATTTCACCGGCGTCGCTCAGCCACAGTGTTTGCAGCCGGTCTTGCTGCTCGAAGACCAAACCGGCGGCGGCTTTGACGTCGGCGGGTTGCGTGGCGGCCGATGGGGCCAGGCGGATCGACTTCCCCAACTGCCCGAGCAACGCGGCCGGGTCTGCCGCGTGCTTCAACAGCACGGCCGGGTTTTCGTCGACCAGGATGCCGATGAACGTCGGACTGATCGCCTCGATCGCCTGGCGGCCGGGGGCGGTGGTGAGCTCGGCGTACGCGTCGCGTTTGCGGTCGTAGAGATAGGCGGCCGAGCCGGTGTTGATCAGCAGGCCGGCGTCCGTGTCGTGACGAAAGCGGCCAGCGTCGTCGACTTGGCCGACGATGGCGAGCGAATAGTCCTTCGCCCGCCCCGCCACATCGAAATGCCCCGTCAGCACGCCTTCCACGCGCAACGGCCCCGGTTTGGCGTAGAAGGCGGCGAGTTTGTCGAACCAGGGCTGGGCGTCGGCGGTGACGGTCACCTGCGTAGTGGCGGTGGTCGCGACGCGGCGGGGACGCGTCGCCGGGCCGGTCGTCGGACGCGACGCCGGCTCGGCGGCGGCGGAAATCGCCGTCGCCAGCAGCAGCACGCTCGTCACCAGGGCGGCCCGCCTCACGCCAGTGCCCCGGCGAGGGCATCGCGCATCTTTTGTGTGCCGACCTCGCCCTTCCCGAACCCCGGCAATGCCCCGACGGCCTCGGCGGCCTTCTGGCTGTCGGCGTAGTTGCTGATCAGCATGATCGCCAGTTGCGGATAAGTCGTGTGCAGGCGACGAATCAGTTCGACGCCCTCGTGCAGTTCGAAATTGCCGTCCAGCATCCGATTCACCAGCAACAACGACAGGCCGTTCGACAGCTCGGCCGACAGCACCGTGTCATCGGTGATCATGACGACTTCGGCGTCTTTGACGGCGTATTTGACCGCCGAGCGGAGCATAAAACTGTCGGGGCCGCAGTGGCCGACGAGGGCGATTTTCACGGGCATAACGAACACCTCAAACGGACGCCTATTCTACGCCGGCCGACCGGGCTTATCGAATTTCCGTTTACCCCGGCAGGCCCAGATAAAGCTTTGTGGTGTGCGGCAGCACGAGCCGGCCGGCGGGCGCGTGGGCGTCGAAAACCTGCCTCAATTCCGCCGCCATCGCGGGGAAATTCGCATGATCGCGTGGCGGCATGTAGCTGCTGGACGCCAGCCGCGCCAGCATCGCGTCGTACGTCTGCGTCTGGTCGTTCGGCAGTTCGACCTCGACGTAAGACGACGGCTCGAACCACTGCCGAAGGTCCTGGGCGGCCAGCCATTTTTTCTGCACGGCGAGATAATCGATCGCGAACTTTCGGATCAGCGATTCGACCGCCTCGGCGACCGGCGAACCGGCCGGTGTGCGGTCGTTCCACATCAGCAGCACGCGGCCACGCGGCGAGAGCAGCCGCCGACACTCCCCGGCGAAGGCGGCAGGATCGAACCAGTGAAACGCCTGGGCGGCCACGACTAAATCGGCAGCGCCGGCGGGCAGGGTTGTCGCCTCGGCGGGCGGCTTGATCGACTGATACCCCGGGCGGCCGGCGAAGTGCGTCTCCGCCGCCTCCCGCATGGCGTCGTTCGGCTCGACCGCCGTCACCGCATGGCCGGCGTTTAAAAAAAGCTCCGACGAAATACCCGTGCCGGCCCCCACATCCACAACCCGCCACGACGCATCAAGGCCGATCTTTTCACGCAGCACCGCGATCACCGTCGCCGGGTAGGTCGGGCGGCCGGCGACGTAATCGGTCGCGCGGTTGCTGAAGCGGGTCTGCGAATTGCTCACTTCGCCGGCCCTTCGCCGGGCGGGAGTTCGGGCTCGGGTTCCGTGTCGTAGAGGTCTTGCGCCAGCCGAGTCAGGAAGAACTGCAATTCCTGCTCGGCGATGGCGCGAGGCAACGGGTCGCGAAGGTCGTACTGGTGGTTGTGATCTTCGCTGCTGTCGTCGCCGCGTTTTTCGCCTTCGGTGATGATGTGGTGCTCGAACGTCACCGCGTCTTCGTGGCTCTGGGCGATGACGAGTTCGCCCCACCGCCAGGTGAGATGAATGCGGATCGCCAGCTGATTACCCCAAGACGTCACGCGGTGCACCACTCGATTGGTCGACAGGAGTTTGACCATCGCGTCGACAAGCGGCAGCACCGATTCGGTCAGGAAAACGTGATAGTTCTGGTTGTATTCCTGCTGACGCTCGAGCGCTTCACGCTCCGCGGCGAGCTTATCCGGAGGCACGTCGGTGAACTGCACCACGCGGGTGAGCCACCACTTGGAGAACGTCTTGTCGAACATTATTTCGGATGATACGCGTTCGGCCGTCTCACCAGAAGTGATACAGCACCATGCCGGACGGTGCCGTGATGCGATAGGCGGCATTGGTGTCGGCCTGGGCGGGGTCGAGGGAAAAGTCGCCGCGGCGGACCCAATCGACGCTGCCGTCCGACCAGGCACGATGGTGCCCTCGATAAGATGTGGGGGCTGTGAACGTTAAGAACGTCGGCTCGACCGCCTGCCCGCCGCCGTTGAGGTGAAAGTAAACCCACCCCGTCACCGGGCCACTCAACAGGAACATGTTGTCCGACCAGATCACGCGGCGTTTGAGGCCCTTGAGGTCTGACGTGCGATCGTCATTGAGCACCACCGCACTGGGGTTATTCGTCATCCCGACCCCGGCGCAGTAGCTGTAGCCGCAGTTCCAGTACGGCGAACCCATCGCGTAATTGTATTCGTACTCCAGCGGCAGGTCTTTGCGGAACGGGCACATCATGATCGACGACATGTCCGTCAGCAGGTCGGTCGGCTTGACGGGCTTCCACCCGAGGTACGGGCCGATCTGGTTGATCAGACGGTCATTAATCCCGAGCGGCACGGGCCCGGCGAAGGCAGCGAGTTGCACCGGCTCGGGGAAGCGGCGGTGCTCGTTCAGATACATGATTGTCGCGTTGGCCAGCTGACGGAGTTGGGCGGAGCACTCCGTGTCCCGGGCGTGCCGGCGCGCCATATTCAAGGCCGGTATAAGGATCGAAATCAGCAGCCCGATGATGCCGATCACGACGAGCAACTCCACCAGCGTAAACGCCGGTCGGCACTGCTGTTTTTGTTGCGCCATTACCGAAGAACCCCCGCGCGGTCACGACGACTATGCCACACAATCGTTCGTACAGCCAGACGGTCGCAAAAACGCAGCGAGCCCCGTGGCCGATCGGCCACGGGGCTCGCTGAGGTTCGGACCCGGGAAAGGAAGGTTATTCCTTCACTTCGTACTCGGCGTCGATGACGTCGTCGTCCTTCTTCGCCCCGCCGGCGGTGGTCCCGCGGTCGGATTGGGCTTCGGGGGCGCCTTCGGTGCCCGGCACGCCGGCGGCGGCGGCCTGGCTCTTGTAGATCGCTTCGCCGAGCTTCTGGCTGACGGTCATCAGGTTTTCGGTCTTGGCCTTGATGATGTCGCCGTCGTCGCCCTTGAGGGCGTCCTTCAGTTCGTTGATGGCGCGTTCGATCTCGGCACGGACTTCCGGCGTGACCTTGTCGCCGTGCTCCTTCAAATCACGCTCGGCCTGGTAGGCGACGCTTTCGCCGCGGTTTTTCGCGTCGATGGCTTCGCGGCGTTTCTTGTCCTCGTCGGCGTGCGACTCGGCTTCGCGCTTCATCTTCTCGACCTCTTCCTTGGAGAGGCCGCCCGAGTTCTGGATCGTGACCTTGGCTTCCTTGTTCGTGCCCTTGTCCTTGGCGGTCACGTTGAGGATGCCGTTGACGTCGATGTTGAACGTCACTTCGATCTGCGGCACGCCACGCGGCGCAGGGGCGATGCCTTCCAGGTTGAACGTGCCGAGCAGACGGTTGTCTTTCGACATCGAACGTTCGCCCTGCAGCACGTTGATCGTCACGGCCGGCTGGTTGTCGGCGGCGGTGCTGAACGTCTCGCTCTTGCTCGTCGGGATCGTCGTGTTACGCGGGATGAGCACGGTCATGACGTTGCCCATCGTTTCCACGCCCAGGCTCAGCGGCGTGGCGTCGAGGACGAGGATGTCCTTGACGTCGCCCTTGGCGATGCCGCCCTGAATGGCGGCGCCGATGGCGACCACTTCGTCAGGATTCACGCTCTTGTTCGGCTCTTTGCCGGCGAAGAGTTCTTTCACCATCCGCTGGACGGCCGGCACGCGGGTGCTGCCGCCGACGAGGACGACTTCGTCGATCGCCTTGGCTTCGAGCTTGGCGTCCTTGAGGGCGCCGAGCACGGGCTGCTTGCACTTTTCGACCAGGCCGCTGATGAGTTGTTCGAACTTCGTGCGGGTGATGGTTTCCTGCAGGTGCTTCGGGCCCGACGCGTCGGCCGTTATGAACGGCAGGTTGACGGTGGTTTCCATCGCGTTCGACAGCTCGATCTTCGCCTTTTCCGCCGCTTCCTTCAGGCGTTGGAGCGCCATCGGGTCTTTGCGGAGGTCGATGCC
Organism: Tepidisphaeraceae bacterium; assembly: GCA_049840775.1. Classification (GTDB taxonomy): domain Bacteria; phylum Planctomycetota; class Phycisphaerae; order Tepidisphaerales; family Tepidisphaeraceae; genus RYN-431. Next base: position 121,224 of record JASGJJ010000005.1, on the reverse strand, counting down.
TTCCTTCTTGCGGAATTCTTCGGCAAGGAAGTTGATGACGACTTCGTCGAAGTCATCGCCGCCGAGGTGAGTGTCGCCGCTGATGCTGAGCACTTCGAAGACGCCGTCGCCGACGTCGAGGACCGACACGTCGAATGTGCCGCCGCCGAGGTCGAATACGAGGATTTTTTCGTTCGCCTTCTTCTCCAGGCCGTAGGCGAGGGCGGCGGCGGTCGGTTCGGGCAGGACGCGGAGGACTTTCAGGCCGGCGATTTCACCGGCTTGCTTGGTGGCCTGGCGTTGGGCGTCGTTGAAGTAGGCCGGCACGGTGATGACGGCTTCGGTGACGGCTTCGCCGAGGTAGTCTTCGGCGGTCTTCTTCAGGTCCTGCAGGATGAACGCCGAGACCTGCTCGGGCGTGTATTCCTTATCGCGGACCTTGATCTTCACGTATTCTTCCGGTCCACCGGTGACGCCGTACGGGACCATCTTTTCTTCGCCCGCCACTTCATTATGCCGACGGCCCATGAAGCGTTTGGCGCTGAAAACGGTGTTTTTCGGGTTCGTGACCTGCTGGTGCTTGGCCGTCTGGCCGACCAGGATTTCACCCTTTTCGGTGAAGCCGACCACGCTCGGCGTGATACGGCTGCCGCTGCGGTTGATGAGAACCTTGGGCTGGTCGCCTTCCATGATCGCGACCACAGAGTTCGTCGTGCCCAAGTCGATACCAATGATCTTTGCCATAATCGTTGCTCCTTGACGCCCGTCTCAGGCTAGGGCTGTCACCCTCTTAGATCAAAGCCGGTGCCAGAACGGCCGAACGGCACAATTCCGCCCAATCTCTTGCAAAATACAGACTTATGGAATCACGACGGGAACAGAAAGAATACCGCCGGGTGTCAAATCGACAGTCTGCCAAAAAAGGCTGACAAGTTCGCCGCTTGAACCCGGAGGCGTTTTGGGTTCGATTGGCACGATGCCGTCCCGCACCATTGCCAAGTCCCAAGCCGCGTTCGCCAAGTCCAGCCGTCTCATGCCAGGCGGCGTGTCGTCGCCGGTGCGGGCGTTCAAGGGCGTCGGCGGGACGCCCCTTTTCATTAAGGAAGCCCACGGCTGCAAGATTACGGACGTCGACGGCAACACGTACGTCGACTACGTCGGCAGCTACGGCCCGATGATCGTCGGCCACGCCCACGAGTGCGTCACCGCCGCCATCAGCAAAGCCGCCGATAAGGGCACGAGCTTCGGTGCCCCCAGCGAAGGCGAAATTCGACTGGCAGAAGTCATCACCGGGCGCTGCCCGCCGTCGACATGGTGCGGTTCGTGAACAGCGGCACGGAGGCGACAATGAGCGCCATCCGCCTGGCCCGCGCCGCGACGGGCCGCGATCTGGTCGTCAAATGCATCGGCTGTTATCACGGCCACATCGACGGCCTGCTGGTGAACGCCGGCAGCGGCGCGCTGACGCTCGGCACGCCGAGCAGCCCCGGCGTGCCCGCCGCGATCGCCGCGGGGACGATCAGCGTCGCCTATAACGACCTCGCCGCCGCCGGCGAGGCGTTCGCCAAATACCCCGATCGCATTGCCTGTTTCGCCGTCGAACCCGTCGCCGGCAACATGGGCCTCGTCCTGCCGAACGACGGCTACCTGCAGGGCCTGCGGGAACTCTGCGACGCCAACGGCGCGCTGCTCTTGTTCGACGAAGTGATGAGCGGATTCCGCGTCGCCTGGAACGGTGCGCAAGGCGTCTACGGCGTGACGCCCGACCTCGTCTGCCTCGGCAAAGTGATCGGCGGTGGCCTGCCCGTCGGCGCGTACGGCGGCCGCCGCGACCTCATGGAACAAGTCAGCCCCAGCGGCCCCGTCTACCAGGCGGGCACGCTCAGCGGCAACCCGCTGGCGATGGCGGCCGGGCTGGCGACACTCGAACTCCTGCAGGAAGACGAAGCCTACGACAACCTGAACTCAAAAAGCGTCCGCCTGGCGAACGGGTTGCGGGAGCTTTCCGAGAAAACCGGCGTGCCGCTGGCCGTCAACCAGATCGGCGGCATGGTCTGCCCGTTCTTCGTCCGCGAGGCCGGCCAAACCGTCACCAATTTCGCAGAGGCGGTCGCCTGCGACACCGAGCGGTACGCGAAGTTCTTCCACGCGATGCTCGACGGCGGCGTCTACCTGCCGCCGAGCCAGTTCGAGGCGTGGTTCCCGTCGCTCGCCCACGACAGCAAAGCCATCGAGGCCACGCTCGCCGCCGCCGAGGCGGCGCTGCTGGCGGCGAAGTAACTCGAAATTCGCAGCGATTTCTGGTCCCCTCTCCCCTTGAGGGAGAGGGCTAGGGTGAGGGGTCCGCAGCGACTTTGACTGCGTCAACGCCGCACCGTCGCGGTGGACCCCTCCCCCTACCCCCTCCCTCAAGGGGAGGGGGAATTCTTCATCACACCGCCCACCATTTGTCGGTCGGTGTTTCGCGGATGACGTTCGTCGCGCAGTGAATGCTGCCGGCCGCGTCGTGATAGACGCGGCTGTCGGTGAAGACGACGTTCGTATACCCGCCGCCCGCGAAAGCTCGGCCGACGTAGTCCTGGAACAGATCGCTCTTCGTGCCGCCGTTCCAGGTGACTCGCGGGCCGAAGGCTTTTCCGGTGATGACGGTATTGCCGTCGACGAGGGAATTGACGTGGTCTTCGCTGAACGGCGTCATGCGGACGACGCCGTCGTACCCGGCCGAGCCGCTGAAGAGCACGGGCATCTTCAACAGCGTGGCATTCGGGTTGGTCTTGAACGAGAACGCGTCGCCCGCCTTGGCGGTGCCGGACCAGTAGTTCTTCAAAATGAACGCCCGTGCCCCGCCGAAGACTTCGTCGCGCGTGGTTTTGCCCGGGCTCCACGACGACCAGCCGCCGCTGCCGTCGCGGTAGCGGAGTTGGTAGTCGGTGCTGCTGGTGAATTTGATCGAGAATTCGCGCACGACCTTGGCCAGCAATTGCGTAAAGACGCCGGCCCGGGCGAGCTTGGCGGTGCCGGCGCCGGCGGTTTTGGCGGGCGTTGAGACTTCTTCACTCAGGCCGAGCGTGCCTTTGATGGTGCTGACGACGCCCCGCAGACTGGTGACGCGCTGGGCGTATTCGAGGTTCTGGTTCCGCAGCACGGTGTTAGCCAGCAGACGGCTCGCGCGGATGCCTTCAGCCGTGTAGTCCTCGCCGTATTCGTTGCCGTTCATGCCGGCGTGCAGGCGGACGTTCGGGTCGATTTTGTTCGCCCAGAGCAACAGCGCCCAGGCCAAATCGGTGTCGGCGACGATGGCTTTGCCGCCGGGCGTCATCTGCACGACTTCGTCGACGTGATTCACGCTCAGCCAATCGAGCGGCAGGTTGATCGCCTTGTTCACGCCCTGGGCGGCGAAATAGTTTTTCAGGTCGGCGGGCATATTGGAAACGAGCAGGTAGCCCGGCGTTTTGCTGCCGGGTTTGTAGATCGTTTCGATATCGCCGCCCATGCGGCTGCTGCTGTCGGCGGGCAGCGATGCCACGTCCAGACTCACGCCGACGCCGGCCTTGAGCAGCGAGCCGCGGACGAACGTCCGCATGCTGTTCGTCGTGCTGAAAAAACCGTTGCGGGCGCGTGGCAGTTCGAGGACGACGGGCATCGCGCCGTACGGCGCGGCCACGTAACCAATTTCGTAGCCGTCCTGCTGCCAAGGGTCGCCGCTGTTGCTGATGACGGCTTTGCTGCCAAAGACGTTTTTGATCGTTTTCTGCACCGCGCTGTTGTCGATGCCGAACGGCGTGAGGTCGTCGACGATGGCGGTCTTCACCCGCTGGCGGTGGTCGTTCATGACGAACGGCGCGACTTTCAATTCGACGGCGTCGGTGTTGACGGGTTCGGCCGGCATCGGCTGGCCGCTGCCGTCGATGCCGACGTATTCGAGTTTGGCTTCGAGGCGCACGTTCGCCCCGCTCTTGATGCCCTCGACGCCGAAGAAGAACCCGCCCGGCCCGGCGAGGTCCATGATGCTGTACTCGTTGGCCGCCCCAGGCGTGTTGCAGAAGACGATCGTGTCGCCCAGCCCCGGCCCGATGACGGCCACGTCGCCCGCCTGCGGAACGGTATCATTCCCGGCCGATTTCGTCGGGAAAAACAGCCGAACGCGATCGGTCGCGGCCGACGATTGGTACCACGCCGGGTCAAACTTCGGCTTCAGCAAACGGACCGTCAGTCGATATTCCCACGGCGCGTCGGCGTTGAGTTTGTTCAGCCGCACGCGGCCGATGTCAGCCAAGTCCGCGGTGTTGTCGATGACGTTGTTCGGCGGCACGGGCCGGCCGTTGAAGACGCCGCCGGTCCAGTTGTCCGGGGCGTTGGTCGTGGTGTTATCACGGTCGAGGTTCGGCAGGATAATGCCGCCCCGCCCGCCCGTGCCGATGAAATTCCAGCCGTCTTCGCGGTCGTCATCCGCGGCGTTGATGACGCCGTTACGATCGGTGTCGGCCAGCAAATCCGCCTTGATCCCCGGCTGGGCTGCCATCAGGCAACGCGATTCCAGACCTTCCAACCCAACAAATTTCCCCAAACCCATGCGAAACCCTCCTGCCGTGCGGCACGCCAAAAGGCGTCACGGCGCGAGGGAACCTTACAACATTGATTGAAGAAAAAGGCATTCTGTAGGGGCGACGCCTGCGTCGCCCCTACAGAATCGGCTTATCCGAACCGCACGCCGTACACGGCAGCACCTTCGAGGGCGGTGTCGTCGTTGAGGATGAGCTTCACTGGCACGCGTTTGAGGAATTCGCCCATCGTCACGTGCTTGGTAAACGTGTTTTTGAACAGCGGCGTATCGAGCAGCGGGCGGATCTTCGGCGGGATGCCGCCGCCGATGTAAATGCCGCCGATCGCGAACGATTTGCACGCCAAACTCGCCGCTTCGACGGCCAGGGCGTGGACGAACAGGTCCATGGTGGCGCGGCAGGTGTCGCAGCGGCCGTCCAGGGCGGCGCGGCTGATGACGCCGCCGCGGGCGTTGGTGGTGACTTTGGCGAGTTCTTCGGCGACGCCCGGGGCGGGAAGTCGGCCGGTGAAGACGTAGTAGTCGAAGATATTGCCGATGCCCCGGCCGCTGAGCACGTATTCGACGATCACGTCGCCGCCGAGCGATTCCTGGAGGAACTTAAGCAGGCCGGCCTCGTCGGGCGAGGTCGGGGCGAAGCGGCTGTGCCCGCCCTCGCTGGGCTGGGCGTGGTGGTATTTGCCTTCGAAAATCAACAGGCCTTCGCCCAGCCCCGTGCCGGGCGAGCAGACGGCCCGGCTGCCTTGGCGGCCTTCGCCGGGCAGGAGCGTGACGACTTCGGAATCGTCCAGCAATTCGATGCCGCTGGCGTTGGCGACGAGGTCGTTGATGAGGGTCAGCGACTTTAAGCCGAGCGCGTCGCGGATTTCCGTTTCGACAAACGTACGGCCGATGTTGGTCGAGCGGCAGACGCCTTCCACGACCGGCCCGGCGACGGCGATGCACGCGCGGTCGACCGGCTTGCCGAATTCTTTCAGGACGCTGCGGGCCTGCTCTTCGAATTGCTGGCCGTTGCCTGTCGCGAATTTTTTGGGCTCGCCGAGCGGTTTGAATTGCTCGTCGAAGACCGCCAACCGGGTGTTCGTGCCGCCGATGTCGCCTGCAAGAATCATGGGAGTTGAGTGTCGAATGTCGCGTGTCGAATGTCGAGTGGAAGAACGAAAGAAATCTCGAAGGCCCCGTCGTTTTGCAGGCTACGGGTTTTTCTTTCACTCGACATTCGACATTCCACACTCGACATTCGCTTGAATATCGCCGTTTTTATCGGCATCATGCGATCGATCGCCTCGTCGCCAGCACGGATGTTGCCGCACGATTGGCCTCGCCTGAAGGAGAACCGATGCCCCGCCCGCTCATCGCCCTCGCGGCCGCCGCCGCAGTGCTGTCGTCTTTCGCCAGTCTCTCCTTCGCCCAGGACTCGGCCGCCGACGACAACAAGATGGGCCCGTTCCAGTTCTCCGGCCTCATCAATTCTGACAACGTTTACGCCCGCAGTTACTCCAGCGAAAACGACTACCCCGTCGCCAAGCTCAGCAAGGGCGACAAGGTGATTGTCGGCGGCGGTCGCGGCGAGTGGTTGAAAATCCTGCCGCCGGACGACGTCTTCTGCCTGGTCGGAAAAGCGTGGGTCGACGCCCGCGCCAACGGCACCGTCGGCCGTGTCCGTGACGACGCCAACAACATCCCCGTCCGCCTGGCGTCGGCGATCAATCCGCAGCAGTACGGCAAAGTCGTCAACCAGGTGAACGCCGGCCAGGACGTCAAAATCCTCGGGCAATTTGAGTCGGCGTACTTCAAGATCGCCCCGCCGGCGTACACGTTCGTTTACGTGCACAAGCGGTTCGTCGACGTCATCAAGCGCGTCGATGTCGTCGATGACCACGGCACGCTCGTCGTGAAACAGTCCAGCGAGCAGGCGATCGACACCAAGCCCAAGCCGAACAACGATGCCCCGAAAACGCCGGACACTTCGACGACCCAGAAAGAGCCCAAGCTCGTCGAGGTAACGCCGACGCCAGACACCAACACGTCGGCCACGCAGCCCGCGAATACGGTCGTCGACAACACCACGCCGCCCGCCACGCAGCCGACCGAAACGGCGGTAGTCGCGCCGGTCGATTTCAAATCGCTCGAAGACCGCTTCATGGCCGCCAGCAAGCAGCCGCTGACGCAGCAGCCGATCGACGGGTTGATCGCCGACTACCAGAAGGTGCTCGACGACAAATCAACGCCGCCGGCGGTCCGCCAGATCGCCGAGTACCGAATGACGGGCCTGAAGCTTCGCCAGGAAGCGGCCGTCAATCTGAAGGCAACCGAAGCCGCCCAGGCGCAGTCCGCCGCACGCCAGAAAGCACTCGCCAGCGAAGGCGAAGAAATCAGCCAGAAAATCGCGCAGAACGAACTGCGCCGCTACACCGCCGTCGGCACGCTCCGCACGAGCACCCTGCCGAACAACGGTAAGCCGCTGTTCCGCCTGACCGACCCGGCCAGCGGACGCACGGTCGTTTATGTCGTCGACAACGGCAACCTGGCGGGCCAGGAAGGCCAGTTCATTGGCATTCGGGGCGTTCTGTCGGACGACGCGAACCGGCAGATCAAACTGCTCACGCCGCAGAGCGTCGATGCCGTCAAACCCGAAGACGTCAGCAGCGGCGCCGTCAGCAGCGTCATGACCCCGGCCAGCCTGACCAAGGCGGAAGCGGCACGCTAAAACAGCCAGTGCATCGCGATCACAACCAGCGCCCAGAGCAGCGACAGCACAATCACGCCGCTCACAAGGTGCCCAAAGTGATGAACGGGCGGTTCGCACGGTTTCAACAGCCCCAGCATGGCAGACATCTCCCTGAAGAATTGGGACTCAAGCATTCAATCCAGCCGCCCAGCCGGCAAATGCCGGTGATGTCCCAATAATCTGGCCGATTTCGTGCGAATCAGTTGCCTCTGATCCCCTCTCCCGGTACTCCGGGGGAGGGAACCAGAAATGAACGCGTCTGACCTCGATTTTTCATTACCGCCCGAACTCATCGCCCAAACCCCGCCGGCGGTGCGGACGGCGTCGCGGCTGTTGCATTACCGCCGGTCGGCCAAGTCGATTGCTCACCGCCCATTCGCTGATTTGCCGTCGCTGCTGCGGGCGGGCGACTTGTTGGTGTTTAACAACGCGCGGGTGACGCCGGCGCGGTTTTCGCTCGTGAAATCGACCGGCGGCCGTGTCGAGGGGTTGTTCGTCAATCAAACCGAGCCGGGCCGCTGGCAGGTGATGCTGAAAAACCTCGGCCGCCTCCGGCCGGGGCTGGAGTTGGCGTTCGAGAACGATCCGTCGATCACGGTCGAGCCGTTGGAGCAATTCGAGGGCGGCCTCTACACCGTGGCCGTCAGCACCGACCGCCCCGCCGACGAGGTCCTGCAAACCATCGGCCGCATGCCCCTGCCGCCGTACATTCGCCGGGAAAAAGTGCGCGACGATCTCGACGACGCCGACCGCGAGCGTTACCAGACGGTCTACGCGAAAGCCGCCGGCAGTGTCGCCGCACCGACGGCCGGGCTGCATTTTGACGATGCAATGCTGTCACAGTTGAAGGCGGCCGGCGTGGAGACGACGTTCGTCACGCTGCACGTCGGGCTCGGCACGTTCAAACCGGTTGAAGTGGAGAAACTGACCGACCACACCATGCACGTCGAGCGTTACACGCTCGAGTCGCCCGCCGTAGCCGCGATCAATGCCACGAAAAAAGAGGGCCGCCGCGTCATCGCCGTCGGCACGACCGCCGCCCGCGTGCTGGAGAGCCAGCCGCCGGGCGACCTGGAGCCGAAGTCCGGCGAGACGGGCATCTTCATCTACCCGCCCTACGCCTGGAAGCACGTCAACGCGCTGATGACGAATTTTCACCTGCCCAAAAGCACGCTGATCGCCCTGGTGGCGGCGTTCGTGGGGCTCGATGAGCAGCGGCGGATTTACGCCGAGGCGATCGCCGCACGTTATCGGTTCTTCAGTTACGGGGATACGAGCCTGTTGGAGTAGCCGCGAGCTTGCTCGCGTCCTTTGCACCCCAACCGCGAGCAAGCTCGCGGCTACTCGGACATCAGGAGCGAAATCCGCGTTTCTGGGCGTATTTTCTCGCTCGGAATTTTGCCCATTTTCGCTATCATACCGGCAACGCATGGATGCGCGGCCGGGCGTGAGTCGATCGCAAGGATTGCGGTCACGTCAGAGCGACCGGCCGGCCGATGAATGGATGCAGCGACGCGTGGCTTCGGCGCCGAGCCCTCACCGCCGTCTTGGCCAACTGGAAGGTCCGCATGTCCGCTCTCTCGCCCACCGCGGTGAAGCCTCTCTCAGCCGTCCATAAGGAATTGCGCCCGGCGAATCTTCGCCTCGGCTCGCGGTTCACCGGCATGCGCGTGCACTTCGTCGGCATCGGCGGGAGCGGGATGAACGGCCTGGCGCGCATGCTGCTCGACTGCGGCGCGATCGTCACCGGCTCCGACGCCAAGCCCAACGCACAAACCCTCGAACTCACCAAGCGTGGCGTCCGCATCAGCCGCGACCAGCACGGCGAACTGCTCGACAAAACCGTCGACCTCGTCGTCCGCACCGCCGCCGTCAAAGACGACCAGCCCGAAATCGCCGCCGCCCACGCCCTTGGCCTGCGCGTCATCAAGTACGCCAAGCTCCTCGGCGAAGTGATGGAAGAACGCCTCGGCGTCGCCGTCGCCGGCACGCACGGCAAGTCGACCACCACCGCCATGACCGCCCTGGCGCTCGTCGAATGCGGGCTCGACCCGTCGTTCGTCGTCGGCGGCACGGTGCCGCAACTCGGCGGCACGGGCAGCCGCAGCGGGCAGGGGAACGCGTTCGTCGCCGAGGCGTGCGAGTACGACCGCAGCTTTCACAACCTCGCCCCGACGCTGGCGGTCATCACCAACATCGAGGAAGACCACCTCGACTGTTATTCGGGCATTTACCAGATCATCGAAAGCTTCCGCCAGTTCGTGAAGCTTCTCCCGAGCCACGGCAAGATCATCGCCAACGGCCGCGACGGGCACGTTGCGAAAGTCATCAGGGACGCCGCCGTGCCGGTCGAGACCGTCAGCCTCGGCCACGACACGGTCTGGAGCACCCGCCCGACGGGCCTGAAAAACGGCTGCCCGACCGGCGAAGTCCGCTTCAATGGCGACGTCGTCGCCACGCTCGAACTCAGCGTGCCCGGCGAACACAACCTGCTGAACGCCACCATGGCGCTGGCGGCCGCAGTGAACTGCGGCGCCGACGTGAAAGCGGCCGCGGCGGCGATCGGGAAATTCATCGGCGTCGACCGCAGGCAGACGGAAATCGGGCGTTTCAACGGCGATATCGTCGTCGACGATTACGCCCACCACCCCACCGAACTCCGCACCACGCTGCGGGCGTTGCGGGAAAAGTATTCGCCGAAGCGGCTCGTCTGCATTTTCCAGCCGCACCAGCACAGCCGCACGCGGCATTTGATCGAAGACTTCGCCACGAGCTTCGTCGACGCCGACCTCGTCGTCATGCCCAACATTTACTTCGTCCGCGACTCCGAAGCCGAAAAACGGACGGCCGTCCGCACGCAGGACCTGATCGAAAAAAATCTCCGCAAACGGGCAATCGGCGATTCACATTCCCGACTTCCAAGACTATCGTGGCACACGTCCGCGTTCTGGCCCGCGAAGGGGACCTCATCGTGACGATCGGCGCGGGCAATGTGAATGAGATCGCTTTCGATCTGGTTGATCAGTAAGTCTGTTGATCGGTTGATCCGTGCCGGGCCTAAGTTCACAAGGCCCTTCGGCGGATCAGCCCGATACGGAACAACTCATCAACCGATTAACGGATCAACCAACCGTCATGCAGACTGCCACGAATAACCTTTTCTCCGGCCTCGAGTTGCGTTACCGAGAACGCACCGCTCGCGCCGCTCACCTGGTACAAGCTCGGCGGGCCCGCAAATACCTGGTTCGGCCACGCTCGGTCGAAGAACTGCAACTGGCCGCCAAACGCAGCGTCGAAAACGGCATGCCGATTTATGTCCTCGGCCTGGGCGCGAACGTGCTGATCAATGACAGCGGCGTCGACGGCGCGGTCTTCCGCCTCGATGACCCGTTCTGGAAAAAGTCGAAATCAACGGCAACACCGTCACCGCCGGCGCCGGGGCGGACATGGCGAAAATGGTCGTCAACCTCGCCCGCGCCGGTCTGGCCGGCTTTGAGTGCATGGCGGGCATCCCCGGCACCATCGGCGGCGGCATCCGAATGAACGCCGGCGGCAAGTTCGGCGACATCGGGGCCCTCATCACCACCGTCACCGTCATGGACTCCCACGGCGACATCTTCACCCGCACCAAAGACAACCTCGTCTTCGAATACCGCAAGACCAACATCGTCGCCCCATTCATCCTCGGCTGCACGCTGGAACTCGAACCCGACGACGCCAACGCCATCGCACACCGCACCAAAGAAATCTGGATGTACAAGCGGAACACCCAGCCGCTGAACACCAAGAACTGCGGCTGCGTCTTCAAAAACCCCCGCGGCATCAGCGCCGGTGCCCTCATCGACCAGGCCGGCCTGAAGGGCATGAAAGTCGGCAGGCCGAAGTCAGCGACAAGCACGCGAACTTCATCGTCGCCCACAAGGCGCACGGCGACGACGTGCTAGCCTTGATCAAAACCGTCCAAGAACGCGTCTACGAAAAGCACAAAGTGCTGCTCGAGAGCGAAGTCAAGATCTGGCCGATCTAAGGGAATGTCGAGTATCGAATGCCGAGTGTCGAATGAAAAAGAATGACAATGACGATTTCGAATGACGAGGATAATCCACGCCTTCCAATCGTCATCGAAATGTCTCGTCATCGCACGTCGACATTCGACTTCGAGCATGAATTACAGTTCTCTCCGGCGGCCCGAGTGACGAACGTGAAATCTCGCTCCGCTCCGGCCGTTCCGTCGCCGCGGCCCTCCGCGACGCCGGTCACGACGTCTTCGTCTCCGACATCTCGCCCGTCGATCTCGTCGGCCTCGATCATCCGGCTGACGTCATTTTCCCCGTCCTACACGGCGAATTCGGCGAATCCGGCGAACTCCAGCCCATCCTCGAAGACCGCGGCCTGCCGTTCGTCGGCAGCGGGTCGAAGCGTCCGCACTCGGCATGGACAAAGACGCGACGAAAGCGGTCTGGCGTGACCTCGGCCTGCCGACGCCCCACTCGCGCGTGCTCACCGGCGACGCGTTCGACGCCGCCGAATTCGGCCTGCCCGTCGTCATGAAAGCCATCGCCAGCGGCAGCAGTATCGACGTCTTCATCTGCCAAACCGCCGAAGACGCCACGCAAGCCGCCGCCACCCTCATCGCCAAGCTCGGCCAATGCCTGATGGAAGAATTCGTCCCCGGCAGCGAATTGACGATCGGCATCCTGGAAGGCCAGGCGCTGCCGGCGATTCGCATCGAGACGGACCACGCCTTTTTCGATTTCACCGCCAAGTACACCGCCGGCGGCGCGAAGCACGATTTTGACCCGAAGCTCCCCGCCGAGGTGGTCGCCGAGTGTCAGCGTTTAGCCGTCGCGGCGAATGACGCGCTCGATTGCCGCGACTTGGCCCGCGTCGATATCCGCGTCACGCCGGATCACAAGCCGATGCTGCTGGAAATCAACACCATGCCCGGTTTCACCGACGTCAGCCTGCTGCCCGAAGCCGCCGCGAAGGTCGGCATCACGTTCCCGACGCTGGTCGACCGCCTGGTCAAACGCGCCGCCGCCCGGGCCGTTACCGTCTGATGCAGGGGCGACGCCTGCCTCGCCCGCTTCGGCCTTACCGCAGTTCACGGGCGACGCAGGCGTCGCCCCTGCAAAATCGGCCATCGCGTTCCGGCGTCCAAGTGTAGAATGCACCCTCGTTTGGCCGATAACACCGTTGAGAGAATGCCAGCCAAGAAGCCCCAGAAATCCGTCGCCGAGGCCAAAAAGCCCAAGCCGCCGCGTGAGCCGATGAGCCCCGAAGCCAAGGCCAGGCTGCTCCGCATCGCCGTCGGCTGTTTTTCCGCGACGCTGCTCGGCACGGTCTGCACGCTCGGCTTCATTGCGGCCGACCGGTACGTCGCCCGCATCGAAAAGCCCGAAAAACCGGCCCAAGTACAACTCGCCGGCGGGCCGCCCGCGTGGATGAACGCCACCATCGCCGAGCAAATCCTAGCCACCGCCCGCCCCGCCAACCTCACGCTGCCGACCGACCGCAAAGCCCTCGCCGACCAGGCCGCGGCCCTCGCGAAAAGCCCGTGGGTTCGGCAGGTGAAGCAGCTCCGCCGCGTCTACCGCGACGGGCCGGGCGACGTCATCGAGATCGAAGCCGAGTTCCGCACGCCGATGGCGCTCGTGCGTTGGCAGGACGCGTACTGGTACGTCGACGCCGAGGGCGTGCGGCTGCCGGAGCGGTTCAACGAACAACAAATCCGCCAGATGGCTGTCGCCGGCGGAAAGCCGCTGTTCCGCGTCATCGAAGGCGCCGCCCACGCCCCCGGCGAGGCCGGTAAACCCTGGCAAGGCAAAGACATCAAGGCCGGCCTGGAACTCGTCGCCCTCCTGAACGACAAGGCGTACGCCGACCAGGTGACGCGCATCGACGTCGGCAACTTCGACGGCCGCGTCAACGCGAACGAAAGTCAGATCAACCTCATCACCCGCTACGACACGCAGGTCCGCTGGGGCCAGGCCCCCAGCAGCCGCGCATTCTTCGTCGAACAACGCGTCGACAAAAAGCTCGACGCCATGCAGCAGGCCTGCCAGCAGACCGGCCGCGTCGACATGAACCTGCCGTGGATCGACCTCCGCTTCGACGCCGCCACCGTCCCCACGGCCCGGGCGTCGATGGACATCGGGCGGTAAGAGATCCGTTTCGACCGACAATGCGGCCGAATCTGACCAAATGGTAATCTTGGATTATTCGCCCCAGCGCGAGCGTGCCAGTTTCTTCCGCAGGCCAGTCGTTTGGGCCGTTTTCTCTTGTTTACTGTCGGGCATTCAAGCGGCATGGTTTTATGCCTGGGTCATGCTTGTCTGGTCGTTCTACGGCGATGATCCTTACACGCCAACACTGTTACAGCAGATCGTGTTCGGCCTGCTGTTCGCGGCACCGATGCTCATTGCGATCCTGCTCGGCATTCGTTCGATGGTCGCCAATTCCCGATTAGGTGCGAAAGTACTTGGTGCGATCGGCGTGATCGGCGGCGTCGCTTGGCTCACGTTCTTTTTTACACACTTTCGTGGTCTATTAGGTTAATATGAACGGTCTAGCCGCGTAGGCCCGCCCTGACGGACTGTGAACCGCTTCGCCGCCGAGTGGTCCGCCGGGGCGGACCCTACTCGACTCGACTCGACTACAAAAGCGATAAGTGACGGCCACGCCCGATCCAGCTTCTGCAACCGAAACCTGGCGGCACGCTCTCCGCGGCGTTGCCGTGATCGCGTTGCCGATCGCGAATAGTTTGCTGGCGCTGGTGATCGCGGGAAAATGTGCGGCGGATGAGCCTTACGGCGTATTCGATTGGGCGGATGCCGCCCTGCAGGTCGGCGGGCCGATCGTTTTGGTTTTGTCGTGGCTCATCTGGTTCGCACTGTTTTTAACAAAGCCCGGCCGCCGCTGGCGCATTGCCCTGCCGATGGTGCTTTGGGCCTGCCTGACGAGCTATTTCGCTTGTCGATACGCGATCAATTATTTCTGGGAACCCTGGGCATGGGACCGCTGGCCAGGGAAATGAACGGCGGCACTATGCCGGTTGAACCCCTCCCTTACGCCACGCCAAAGCCTAAGCCGAGTAAACTGCGCTTTTGGGTCATCGCGTTGCTGGTCTTCTCGCCGGCAATGCTGTTCGTCTGGTGGGCGGCCTATGTGATCTTGCGATGGTGAATAGATTTTTCGGGGGCTGAATATGGTGATGGCCTTTTGGCTTGGGGTCTGCATGATCGGCCTGGGGGGACTCGATCGCGGCCGTCAATATCTATCTCAGCTTCCTTCGTTATCCGATCCACATTTGGCAAGGCGGCGCCCGCGAGACTTACAAGTGGGTGTCCGGCTTACCGTTATTCGGCTCGCTTCTGTTGTGGCTTGGCGCGATGTCGGTGCATTCCGTCCCTTGGGCGATCTTCGCGATTATTCTGTCATTGCTCGATACGGGCGGCATTCCTTGGTTCCTGGGAACGATGCTTGCTTTGCGTATGTCCGGTCAAGATAAGCCGAGTTAGATTGCGGTCGTGAGTTCTCCCCTTCCGGATGATCTTGAGCGCGAACTCAACGCCGCGGAGACGGCGGCGCTGTGGCTGTGGCTGCTCGGGCAGGCCGGGCTGGTCGCTTTGTTTGTGGGGCGGATCAAACTCACGAGCGGCTATCCTGAACCGATTGAAAACTCAGCCGACGTGGCACTGGCGTGCGGGCAGGTGATCCTGGCGTGCTTGCTCGGCTATCGCCTGCTGGGGCGGCGGCCGGCGGCGGTGCGGGCGATGGCGGCGGCGGCGGTCTTCGCGACCTTGGCCGCCCTGCTGGCCGGGCGGCGTGCTGGGATTTGTCTCCACCTCAATCTGGTGGCCGGGCTTTGGTTGCTGGCGATCGGGCGAATCAGCGGGAACGCGGCGGGCCGGCTGGTGATGGTCTTTCTGACGGTGGCCGCCCCGGTGATCTATTACAGCCGCCTGGAGTTCGGCCCGCCGCCGCCGGGGCTGGGAAACGCCTCCACTTTATTCAGTCCGACGTTGGGGATCGTCACCACCGTCCTCCACCCGGGCAACTTTTGGCCCGTTGTCGTGCCGATCGTCATGATTTTGGTCTGTTCGACGGCGAAATGGGGCTGGAAACGGCGGCGATTACTGCGTCCGCTTCAGTTGCCGTAGTTTTCCACATCACTCAGCGACAAGTTTTCCACAATCTTTACACCGTTGTCAGGTTGTCGACAGGCCTGTGACAACGCGTCAATTCTTAAATTTCGCAGAAAGTCTTAGTAATTTGGAGAACTTGAGCAAATTTTGCGGCTGAGTAAAAAAACTGCGTTGCCAGTGGGTGGAAGCGTGTGGTAGAAAATCCCTGTCACGTAAGCGAAGTGGTTCTTGAGCCCAATGCCACCATGGTATCCGCTGCTCGGCGAGCACGAACTGACGATCGACGACAAGGGCAGGATGCTCGTGCCGTCGGACGTTCGGAAACGGCTGGAGTCGTTCGGGGAGTCGGACACGCTGATCGTGATGAACATTGCCGGCCGGGCGTTTTTGTACCCGGAGAAGTTTCACCTGCAGCGCTTCGCCAACGTCCGCGTTGGCATCGTGCCGACGGTGCAACAGCAGCAGTTGCTGCGGGCGTTGTTCGGGGCTTCGATTCGGTTGACATGGGACAAGCAGGGTCGAATCCAGCTGCCCGTGAAGACCATCGCCGGCTACAAGTTGGACCGCGAGGTCACGCTTGTTTGTGCCGGGGATCACGTCGAGCTTTGGAATCGTGATGACTGGGCCACTGAGCAGGCGCGTCTGACGGAACAGATGCCCGACCTCATCTCGGCCATGGCGGACCGGTTGGACCCGGACGGCCTGCAGTAACAGACGCCTCACCCGTGCGACGGATCGCGCGTGCGAGCACTCGACCGGCCACCCGCCTGCTCGGCGTCTGGCCCGTAGAATGCTCGCACAGTCGGGCGCGTCAATCATGTCTGAAACCACGTCCTGAAGGATCAGGACCGAACGATACGGCGGAGGCCGACGGACTCACCCTTGCGGCATGGACGCGGCAGAGGGTCCGGTGAGAGTGCGGCTGCAACCTGCACTCGATCCGCACGGATGCGGATTCCTTCGCCCTTCATTCCGATTTTATCGGACTGACGGCACGGCGTACCTGATGAGTGCTGCCCCACGGATCGGGGCCCCACACTGCAATGTGGGCGGGAACGGATGCCCGGCTCATCACCGTCGTCTGGACGACCTGCCGGGCTGTGCGCCCTTCGGTCGTAGCATCATTCGGCCCCTGCAAGGACCGAACAATTTCCAGACAACCAGAATTATCATAGCGACCAAACCGATTCAAGTGAATTCGGCTTAACCCCTATGCGACCTCTTCTTCATCTCTTCTGAAACTCCATCGGCAAAGACGCCGGCGGGGCTTCGCCTTAACAGATTATCGGCCGTGGCTTACGATCGTTGCGTGAGCACCCCGCTGCCCGAATCCGGCCATGACCCCGTCCTCCTCGACGCCTGCCTCCACTGGCTGAATCCTCAGCCCGGAAAGACCGTCGTCGACTGTACCGTCGGCCGCGGCGGCCACAGCCAGGCCATCGCCGAACGGCTGAAGCCGGACGGCACGCTCATCGGCCTGGACTACGACCCCCGCAACCTCGATTACGCCGCCAACCGCCTCAACGGATTGCCGGCCCGGCTCTTCCATGCCAACTTCGCCGAATTATCCGACGCACTCCATGAAGCAAACGTGAGAGCCGTCGACGGCATCCTCGCCGACCTCGGCATCAGCACGAACCAACTGTTTGACACCCAATACGGCTTGTCGTTTGCCCGTGACGACGCGCTCGACATGCGGCTGGACCCCCGAAACCGTCTGACAGCCAAACAGATCGTTAACAACTGGGGCGAGCAGAAGATAGCAGATACCCTGTATCTGTTGGCGGACGAACGATTTTCACGCCGCATCGCCAGAAAGATTGTCGAGACTCGCCGGCTGTCGCCGATTAATTCAACCGGGCAATTGGCTGACATGGTCCGGGCGGTCGTCCCGAAACCGAAAGGCCGAAAGCCCGGCGAGATCGACCCCGCCACCCGCACCTTCATGGCGCTGCGGATGGCCGTCAATGACGAGATGGGCAACCTGGAGCGGTTCCTTGCGGCCGCCCCGTCGTTGCTCAAGCCCGGCGGACGGCTGGCGGTCATCAGCTTCCACTCGACGGAGGACCGCCTGGTCAAACAGGCGTTCCGAACGCTCGCCCAGACGGGTGCCGTCAAGCTGCTGACGAACAAGCCGATCACGCCCGACGACGCCGAAACCGCCCGAAACCCTCGGGCCCGCTCGGCGAAGTTGCGAGTTGTCGAAAAGTCTCCCTGAGGCCTAAGGGACTGGGCCGGGGCGACTCAGTGTTGTGGAGCCGGATTGGAACGTCCGGCTCAAGTCCCCCCTCGGCCCAAGGCCCGGAGCGCTCTGTGACCCGTGAAACCAAGATCGGCCTGCTTGTCGGACTCGCATTCCTTCTTGTCGTCGGCATCCTGCTGAGCGAACACATCACCAGCGCCACCGAACGCCCCGCCGCCCCGCTCGCCGAGGCCGGCCACGGCGTGAACCGCGGCGTCGCCGCCCCGGGCGTTGACGCCGTCGCCAAGGCGCCCGAACCGCAGCAACCCGTCCCGTCGCCGGGCGACCTGACGCCCAAGCCCCCGGTTAGCCAGGTCGCGGTCGTCGTCCCGCCGCAGCCGCAGCAGGCCGCCCAGATGCCGACCGTCATCGTCACCGGCCAGCAGACGGCGCCGGTCGTCGTCCCCCCGCAGCCGGTGCCCGCGGTCGTCCCGCAGCCGCAGCAACTCGCCCAGAACACCGCCCCGCAGCCGCTGTCGCCGGAGCCGATGACTGTCCGCGCCCCGACCGACCCGTTCGAGAATGACCCGATCGCCAAGGTCGCTCGCGCCATGGGCCAGGTCATCGTGCCGGTCAGCGATAAGCCGGTGCAGGGCAACACCACCAAGACAACGACCCCGGCCACCCCGACGGTGGTCGCCACCAACGCCACGCCCGCCAAGGAATACAAGGCCCAGGCCGGTGACACGCTCAGCCGTCTCGCCAGCCGTGTGCCGGGCGGCAACACGAAGACCAATCGCGACGCCATCGTCGCCTTGAACCCGACGCTGCAGAAGAACCCGAACCGCGTCCTCTCCGGGCACACGTACCTGCTCCCGACGCAGGCCGTCGCCGTCGCGACGCCGGTGAAGCCGGAAGCGACCCCGACCAATGCCAAGTCGCCGTCGAAGGACGCCCCGAAGACGGTCGTTGCCGCCAAGGACGCCCCGAAGGAACCAGCCAAGGAAGCCGTCGCCGACGCCACCCGCGTCTACGTCGTCAAGGCCGGCGACACGCTCAGCAAGATCGCCATGGCGGAACTCGGCACGAAGAACGAACTGCCGACGCTCCGCAAGATGAACGCCGACATCCTCAAGGGCAGCGACGTGATCAAGGTCGACATGAAGCTCAAGCTCCCCGCCAAGTCGGCCCTGGCGAGCGCCAGCGTTCGGTAACCATTTAGCCGCCGGGCTCGCCCGGCGCGTTCTGAACAAAGCGGTTCAAACAGGAGACACGGATGTCCCTCTTTATCACCGGCCCCGCGATGCTGAAGCTTTTGATCTGCCTGGTCGCCGCCTTCCTGATCGCCGGCGTGCTGCTGCACCTGCGGCACGAGCGGATGGAGATCAACTACCGCATCAACCAGGCCCACCGCCGGTTGCAAGCCTTGCAGGTGGAACTCTGGAACCAGCAGCTCCAGATGGCCATCAGCACCAGCCCCGCCGCCGTGCAGAAAGCCGTCGGCGAACACAAACTCAAACTCGTCCCCGCCTCGCCGATGGCGAAAGTGAACACGGACGAGTAAGGCGGCCCGTCGTCACAACCCAATCCTTTCCGAAGCCGCGACTCGCCTCGCGGCTTCAATATTTTGCCGATCGCCTTAAGTCACAAAATCGGCGTCGAGTTTGTTCTGCATATTTTCAAACGCGCAGCGCGCGATAACTGTAAGGCCGGCAACGGATTCGGCCAGAATAATGCGTGTGCCAAGTGCGCAATGAATTGCCCTGCTTAACAGACGACTTATGGCCGTTCGGGAGCGCCGAATAGGTGGCATCGAATACCAATGGCAGCCCCAGTGGCGGCTGGTGTCTGTAGCCGGCAATGGCGTTTGTCCGTCAGCACTGCCTCACCCTACCGCCCTGGCATGGCCGTGTCGGCGAAAAAACAGGGCCGGCATGGAAAGTTTACGGGCCGACATCTTGTGTTGCCGCGCCACATGGAACACAATCGTGGCCGATCGGATCTTGCTCTTCTTTCCGCCGAAACTTTGGAAATTCTATGCGCCAGATTGCCAACCGCTTGGCCTTCACATTGCTCCTGCTGAATGGGCTTCCCGCCATCGCCGAGCCTCCGGCAACCCGGCCGGCCGCGAAGACGCCCGTCGCACCGTCATGGGTCGCCAAAGATTTAACCGCGTGGCCGCCGATCCTGCTGAGCAACAAGATCACAGATACGCAGAAACGCTATGGATATTCGGGCTCAGCGGGGCTCGGCAAACTTCCGAACGGGGCTGTCGTTCTCTTCACCGCCGGCCACCTGCTCGGTGATACAAAACCCGCCGACTTTGCGACCGCGTTTCAGAGTTGGATCGCAACCGCACCGCCAACAATGAACGGCGGTACGAAAATGAGCAGCATCGCGATGGACGTCACCCAGCCCGCGCCGCTTGACGTTCTCGTCCTGCTGCCCGCCTCCCAACAGGCCGGCTGGCCGGGGGTGGTGCTCCCTGTCCGACAGGAACCGTTGGCGGTCGGCGAAACGGTTTATCTCGTCGCCATCGCTGCGGAGGGAACCAAAGTCCGACAGACTGTCCGCAAAGCCGAAATTGCCGCGATCCATGACGACGGCCAATTCGAATACAACGTCGAAGGGACCTTCAAAACGACCGGCAACAGCGGTGCGCCAGTCGTCGACACGCTCGGCCGACTCGCCGCGATCAACACCGGCCACCTCAACGACCAAACGCTACCCGGCAAGATGCAGCTCACCGGCGTCCAGATGTCTTCCGTACTGCCGCTGATCAAGCTCCCCGCCGGCATGAAGCCGCTGGTCCTTACCACACAACCCATCGCCGGCCCTGCCGCAAAGACGACAGGCCGGGCCAGTCCGGCGGAAGAAGAAAAGGCCGAGCGAATCTTCCTCGCCACCGAATTCGCAATTCAGCAAGGAATGGCGACAGCGGAATCGAGCAAAGGGATCTACGAATCGATCGTCCGCGATTTTCCCAATACCCAAGCCGCAAAGAAAGCCCAAGCAAAGCTCGATCAGATGAAGTAACCGCGTATCGCCGATTCACCCGTTGCCGGCAATTACCGCCCGAACGTGCCGTAGAACGCGCTGTTTTCCGCCGTGCGCTCCCACGTGTTGCCGACGCGGCCGGCGGTGTAGGTGGCGACTTCGGTGTAGCCGACGCGTTGATTCTCGATCGGCATGAGCGGCGTGTACCAGACGAGGTTCGGCTGCAGGCAGCAGGCGCGATCGGGCATGGCTTTGACAGTCATGGACGCTTCGCCGGCGGCGTTCACGGTGAAGACGTCGCTCGCCTGTTTGAAGGTCACGGCCGACCGGCGGACGGCGACCACCTCGCCGATCTGCCCGGCGACGGTCGCCTTCACCCACGCCACGGCTGCGGCGGCCTTGGTGTCGGAATCGGCGTCGACAGTCAGTTCGGTTTTCCGCGTGGCGTTGGCTTCGGCGAGGTTGTCATCGCACCCCACCACCGCCAGCAGGCGAACGCCCGCCAGGTCAACGCCGTTGTATTCGCCGGCCTTGATCGACCAGGCCATGATCGCCGACTTGCCTTCGGTCACCCGTTCGCCGTTGTAATGGCACGCCCCGGCGAAAACGCTAGCGGTGCGGGCCTCCACATAATCCCCCGCCGGCGAAGCGGCGACGGCGTACGACGCAAGCAGAACAGGCAAACAACGGGCAAGGTTCAGCAGCTTCATCGTGTGGCTCCGGTGAATTTCAGATTGTAGCCACGGATGAACACCGATGAACACGGATAACTGCGGTTTGAACCACAGATTTCGCAGATTCCACAGATCGCAATTGTTCCGTAAAACCCAAGAAATCCGCGGTTGATTAGCCGTTCTTATCCGTGTTCATCGGTGTTTATCCGTGGCTCAATTTTTATGCCAGTTCATCACGGATCGCCGAGCGGTAGCACGAGCGGCCGGGGCCGCATTCGTGCGGGCCGACGTAGTCGCCGTCGGGGCCGAGCGGTTGCTGGGTGTGGTGGCACCAGCAATGGCCGCTCGGGTCCATGTACTGTTCGGGCTGCGTGGGAATGGTGTCGAGCATGAAGAAACGCTTGGACCGCAATTCGCCGCAGAACGGCGTGACGATCGAATCGATGGGCGGTTTGTTGGACATGATCTGACTCCCGTAGGGTCCGCCCTGGCGGACCGTGGTCGGAAAAATGGTCCGCCGGGGCGGACCCTACGGCTTACGCCAATTTCAACAACGCCCGCTTCACCAGCGTTTTGACGAGCGGCACTTTATACCCGTTCTGACTGAGTGGCCTGGCGTCGGCGACGGCGAGTTCCGCCGCCTTGACGGCCGTTTCTTCGTTGAGCGGTTTGCCGGCGAGGAATTCGTCGACCTTCGGCAGTTGCCAGGGAATCGGCGCCACGCCGCCGAGCACCACGCGAGCGGACTTGATCGTCCCCCCGCTGACATCCACCGCCGCCGCGACACTCGCCATGGCGAAGTCGAGGCTGCTGCGCTCTTTAAACTTGATGTACGTCGATTTCGCGGCCAGTGGTGAAATCGGCACGACGATTTGCGTGATGATCTCGTCCGCACTCAACACGTTTTCGTGCTTCACGTCTTCCTTCGTCGGCAGCCGAAAGAACTCGCCGGCCGGGATTTCGCGTTTGCCCTTCGGGCCGACGGCGATCACGGTCGCGCCGAGCGCGATCAGCATTTGTGCCGGGTCGCTCGGCTGCGTGATCACGCACGGCGATTCGGTCGCGAAAATGGCGTGAAATTTGTTTTCGCCCTCTTTGGCGAAGCACGCGTCGCCGCCACGTTTGAGACAGGTGACGGATTCGCTGCGGAAGTACCAGCACCGCGGCCGTTGCCCCAGGTTGCCACCGATCGTGCCCATGTTCCGAATCTGCGGCGAAGCGACGGTTTCGATCGCGGTTACCAGGCCCGGCAGGGATTTGATGACGTCGGCGTGCTCGGCGATTTCAGTCAGCGTGGCGGCCGCCCCGAAAGTGATGCGGCTATCGGTCGAAGCGATTCGGCCGAAGTCTTGAATCGCCTTGAGATTCACCACGCGGCTCGGGCGTTGGATGTACGCCTTCATTGTCGTGTGAAGGTCTTGCCCGCCACCGATCGGGCGGTTGGTGTCGTCAAAATCGGCGGCGGGCGTGCCGAGGAGTCGGACGGCGTCATCGACGGATTTGGCGTTGGCCCATTCGAAGTCTTGCATCAGGCGTTCCCTCCGTAGAGGCCGTTGAGGATTTTATCCGGCGTGATCGGCAGTTCGCGGACGCGGACGCCGCAGGCGTTGTAGACGGCGTTGGCGATCGCGCCGACGCCGGGGATGTTCGCCGGCTCGGCGATGCCGATGACGCCCTGCCGGGTGTCGCCGTCGTCGATGATCGGGATGAGTTCGCCGATCTCCAGCGTGCCCGGCAGTTTGTAGTCACCGAAGCCGGGGTTGAGCATCACGCCGAGTTTGCCGTCCATGACGCGTTGTTCGTACAGCGCCATGCCGATGGACTGGATCATGCCGCCGTTGATCTGGCTTTCGGTCGCCAGGCGGTTGAGGATGAGGCCGCCGTCCTGGATGTGGCACATCTTCACGACTTTGACGTGGCCGGTTTCGGTGTCGACTTCCACCTCGGCGAAGCTGGCGCCGTGGGCACCGTTGTCGCTCAGGCCGGGGGCCCATTCGCCCCGGACCTTCAGGCCGGCAGCGGGCACGGCCTGGCAGGCTTGCTTCCAGTCGAGGCTCTTGGTGCCGCCGGTCACTTTTCGGCCGTCGAATTTCACGGCTTCCGCCGGCACGTCGAGCAGCGGCGCGACGAGTTTGGCGAGTTCATTTTTCGTGTTGTAGGCGGCGACCTTCACTGCCGGCGCGAGGCTGGCGGCCGTGGTGCTGCCGCCGCTGGAGTTGGCGTTGCCGAGCGTGCTTCGGCCGATCTGCTCGGTGACGTCGTTGACTTCCAGGCCGAGTTCTTCGGCGACGATCGCCCGCATGTAAGTCCGCGTGCCGGTCCCGAGGTCTTGCGACCCGCACTCAGTGGAGACAGTGCCGTCACGCTGGATGATGACGTTGACGACGCACTGCGCCCGCCCGCCGCCGCCCCACGCGCCGATGCCGCAACCGAAGCCGCGCTTCAGCACGCCGGTGTCGGAGGCGGCCTTGTTCTTGCGCTTCTCCCAGCCGATCACTTTCGCGGCCGCGTCTAATTGGCGGCGGTGCGTGTCATTGGTGGCGTTCTTCTTGCGGAACTCCACCGGGTCCATGTTGATCTTCTCGGCCAATTCGTCCATCAAGGATTCGATGGCGAACGACGCCTGCGGGAAGCCCGGCGCCCGCATGGCGACGGACGAATCTTCGTTCGTGCGGACAGGAACAGAACCCCGTGAAACGACCTGCGCCCGGTACTGGTACGGCTGTCCCGCGATGTTCGATCGCCCGACGCCTGCGAGGCTGTAGATCGTGCTTTTGCACGCCACCAGCGTGCCGTCGGCGGTGACGCCGGCTTTGATCTGCTGGATGCTGCCCGGCCCGTTGCCGGCCATCATGAATTCGTCGCGGCGGGTGAGCATCATTTTCACCGGCGCGCCGACCCGTTTGGAAAGTCGGCAGCCCCACACGCCCGCGATGCCGAGCCCGAACTTGCTGCCGAAGCCGCCGCCCATGTGTTGAACGATGCTGGTGACGGCGGACGCCGGTAGTTGCAGCTCACGGGCCGCGTCGCCGGGGATGGTGAACGTGCCCTGCGTGCTGGCGTAAACGGTGGCGTTGTTGCCGCCGCGGTAATCGCAGACCACGCCGTGCGTTTCAAGGCAGGCGTGGTGCATGATCTTCGTGCGGTAGGTCTGCTCGATGACGTGATCACAACGGCCGAACGCGTTTTCGACGTCGGCGTCATTGCCCTCCCGGCGCTGGCCGCGGTTGTCAGGGGGGAAGATCTGCGGCGCGCCCGGTTTGATGGCGTCTTCACCGACGACCACGAACGGCCTGACTTCGTACTCCACCTTGACGGCCCGCACGGCGTCTTCGGCGGCTTCACGCGTGCGGGCGGCGATGGCCACGACGGGATCGCCTTCGAACCGCGGCGTCTTCCCGAACGGCACGACGGCCGTCACGCCGGGGATTTTTTCCGCGGCCGACGTGTCGACGTTCGTCACTGTGGCGCTGGCGTGCGGACAGGTGACGAAACGCCCGAACTGCATGCCGGGCAGTTTGACGTCGTAGGTGTAGATCGCCGTCCCGGTGGTTTTCGCGGGGCCGTCGGCGCGAGGGATTCTCTTGTTGAGCAGGCGATGCCCGTCGTTCGGGCCCCAGGTCGGGCCGGCGACGTCGTCAACTTCGATTTCCACGTCCGTTGGCACGCCGTTGACGACCTGCTGAACGGTGATTTTTTTCTTCTTCACTTCGGGCATATCGACTCGCAATTCAGTGAATCAATCGTGCTGTTTTCAATGATGAATTCGGAAGATGAATGATGAGTCAGATCAGTTCGACTCATCATTCATCATTCCGAATTCATCATTTCTTTCCCATCGCTTCCGCCGCCGTTTTCGCGGCTTCGAAGATGTGCGGGAACGTGCCGCAGCGGCAGAAGTTGCCTTTGCAGCCTTCCTGGATTTGTTCGTGGGTGGGGTTGGGATTTTTCATCAGCAGGCCGGTGACACTGGTGACGAAGCCGCTGGTGCAGAAGCCGCACATCATGGCGTCTTTTTCGCAGAAGGCGGCCTGGACGGGGCTGAGGTTGTCCGGCGTGCCCAGGCCCTCGACGGTCGTGATTTTCCGGCCGACCATGTCGATGGCGAGCAGCGAGCAGCCGTACGCGGTTTTGCCGTCGACCAGCACCGTGCACGCCCCGCACGTGCCGGCGTCGCAGACGAGCTTGGGCCCGGTCACGGCGGGCTCGAGACGGTCGCGCAGCGCCGACAGCAGCGTCGTCCGCGGCTCGACACTCACGGCCCGGTCTTTACCGTTAATCGTCAGCTTGATCTGCTGCGGCCCGCGGAGAACGCCGTCTTCCGACGACGCGGCTGGGGTGGCGGGCGCCTCTTGAGCGGCGGCCGGCCGTGCGGCGAGCAGGCCTTCACTGACGACGGCGGCGGCGCCGACGTGCTTCAGAAAACTCCGCCGCGTCACGCCGGAATTCGGCCCCGGATCGGGCGACTTGGCGGGCTGAGTCGACTCATTCGACGCCATCACGGCCTCCTGCATCAAAAATGGCAGAACTTCCCCAAACCGAACGCAATGCCCCAGACGCCGTTTGTACCCGCAGACGGCACGGGCGTTGAGCGTAACGTTCCCACATAGAGGATCGAGCAAATAATTTAGACAATCAGACAACCGCCACGGACACATTCCCCGGAATGAGCGATCTTGATCGCTAGTGATCGCCTTTTGCCGCGGCATCGGCCTGTGCGCGGTCGAGCATCGCCTGTGCGAAGGCTTTTTGCTCGTCGGCTTCCCGGCTCAGGCTCGCGGACGTCGCGGCCCGGTCCGCGTGTCGGATCGCCCGGTGCAGGAGGTCCAGGTCTTGCTGGCCGCCGAGCACGCGCGCTTCGATCAGCCAGCTGGCCATCAGCAGATGGGCGGCCGGCTCGCCGTCGGCGGTTTCGGGGGCGACGGTGCCGAGGATATTGATCGCCTCAGCACGTTTGCCGAGTTGATCGAGCGTACGGGCAAACGCAATGACATGCGCCGGCTTGCCCGGCTCCAGGGCCAGGATGTGCTGATACGTCAGCACGGCCGTCTCAAGATCCTTCGCCCGCACGGCCGCATCGGCGCGGCGTTGCAGCGTCGTCACGCTCGGCTCGCTCCTGGTGAAGACGACGACGAGCGTCAGCAGGCCGCAGCCGGCCAGCACAACAATCGCCGGCCAGTACGACCAGGCCGGCGGACGGACGGTTGGCGTCGAGGGCTTGCGGTTCATCGGTCGGCCGCCAGGCGTTTGACTTGCGTGCGAAACTGCTCGGCCGCGACGTCGAAGAGTCGCAGCAGCGACTCTCGCTCGGCGGGCGTGCGCGTTTCATAACCGACACTGAGTAATTGCAACTGGGCGAGCATCGGCGAGGTGGCGCGCTCGTACGACATCCGCATTTTCTGGCCGACGTACGACTCGCCGCCCCGCCCCGCCGGTCGATGCCACCACCGGCCGGCTTCGTCGCAGAGGGCGAAGAACATCGTGCCTTTCGAGAGCGGCGGGCGTGTCATGGTGACGTCGCGCCGCACGGGGCCGTCGCCGGGCGTGACTATTTCTTCCGAGCCGATCATTTGCCAGCCCGCCAGGGTGTAGCAGGTGGTGGCTTCGTGGTAGCCGGAGAACGGGTAATCGACGCCGACGGTCGCCACCATCGCGCCTTGCCGGTATTGCCAGAGCCGTGATTGGCGGCCGCTGAGTTCGGCGACCTCCGGGCCGCGGTCTTTGTCGCTGATGAGCGTCCAGCCGGCGATTTCAGTCGGCATTTGAAATGCCCCCGAGCCCGGCAGTCGCGACGCCGGCCAGGCAGTCCGCGTGCGTGCGCCGACCGCCAATCCCGTTACCAAAAACAGGCACGCGAACACCAACCACGCCGCAGCGCCGCGACCGGTTCCCAATGAATTAAGGGAGGCAACGGCGGCCGATTCGTCGTCGGGCTCGTCCCAGTCGAACAGCCTTGCGCCAAGCCGTTCGGTGCTGAACACCAACGCCATGCAGCCAACGAACAGGACGACGCCCAGCAATTCGTGCGGCGTCCCCTTGAGCAAATCAATCTCCCACCAGACCCGTGCGACCGCACACAGCGTGATGCGCGCGACGTTCGCCCAGAACACGAACACGAACGCGGCCGGCAGCATCAGCACCAGTGACCAGACCGGCAGCCGCTTCCAGAAGGCCAGCAACACCGTAAAGGCCAGCACCGCCAGCATCGAGTTGATGCCGCTGCAGGCCTCTTCGATCATCAATCGGTCGCCCGGCACATCGATGACCGCGCCGTGCAGGAAGACGGGGACGTTCAGCAAGTCGAGCATACGCCCCGCGCACGCGACGGCCATGTGCCGGAGTGCGATCAGCACGTCTTCGTCAATGTGCCCCGGCGGCGGGAGGATCAATAGCAGCAACACGCCGACCGGCCAGAGCGCCCTCAGCAGCCGCCCGCCGCCCGCCATCCAGACGATGCCCGCCAACGTCACCCAGGCCGCCACGGGAGCGAACCACTTCAAGTAGAACACCCCGCCGACGCCCAGGCACGCCAGGCCGATGGCCCAAAGCAACAGCCCCGGCCATGCCCGGCCGGGACGGACGGCACCGACGGGAACGTCACGCAGGCACGTCCAGGCGACGAACGGCGCCGCCGCCAGCAGCATCGGAAAAAATTCGTACTGCGGCCGCGACCAGAGGTCGACGAAAAACTTCCACAGCAACGGCACGCACGACAACACCATCGTCACGGCACAGACCAAACGCAGCCACACGGCGGCGGGCGAATGCGGCGAAAGTGTCGGCGTTCGTGTACTCAATCAGACATGTCCGGCAGTCGGGCTGAAGTTTACCACCCGGCCACCATAGAAGAATGGACGAAGCATCGCGGCCGGCGGTGAATTACGGCTTGGCGGGTTTGTTGCGGAGTTGTTCGACCCACTGCCGCGCCTCGTGGTCCGGGTCAATTTTCACCGCCTGATTGAAGCTCCAGACCGCTTCGCTTTCCTTCCCCTGCCGCGCCAATACGACGCCGAGATACGCAAACGCCTCGGCGGATTGCGGGTTCAGGTTGATCGCGACGCGGAACATCCGCTCGGCCTTCACGAAATCATTCAGCCGCGTCAGCACGACACCGGCATTGAGGTAGGCGACGTAATTGCGCGGGTCGAGCTTCACCACTTCCTGCAAATGGCCGGCCGACGCTTCGAACTCGCCGAGCTCGAACAGCGTGTTCGACAGGTTCAGATGGGCCGGCACGTTCTGCGGGTCGACGGCGAGCGCTTTCTCGTAATACTCGGCCGCCTTTTTCGGCTGGCCGATTCGCATCTGGGCGACGCCGGCGTTGGTCAAGAGCCCGGCGTCGGCCGACTTCGTGCCGGCGATCGCGGCGTCGTACAGCGCGGCCGCCTGGCCGAGTTCCCCCACATTGGTCAGCGCCTCGGCCAGAGCGATCGTCGTGTCACGATCGAGCGGCGACTTCTGCTGCGCCAACTGATAAACATGAACCGACTGGGCGAAATCCTTCTGGGCATCGAACACCCGGCCACGGGCGAGGAGCCAGTGGACATCACGCTTTTCGCCGGGCACGCGGTCGAGCTGGTTGCCGGCCTCGTCGAGGAAGTTTTCGTTGAGATAACTGGCCGCCAGTTCCGTGCGGGCGACGATGCAGTCCGGGTTCAACCGCAGCGTCGCCTGCAAGGCGTCATCGACACCGGCGAATTCGCCGGCCCGCGTTGCGGTGATCGACGACAACGCCCCGATCAAAACAAGGCCGAGCACCCAGCGGACGGCCCGATTCGTCCGATCGGAAGTGTGGCGACGCAATCGCCGAAACAGCAAGCCGATGACACCGGCGATTACCGCGAACGCGGCGACGTACGGCAACAAGTCCGCCGACAAAACCATCGGCTGCCCCGCACGAAGCATCGGCACGCCATGAAAAACCGCCAGCACCGCCGCCCCCGCCAGCGACCATGTCCACGCCGTCCGGCGAATCACCGGCAGCAGAATAACCGCCAGCGTGACGACCACGCCGACGACCAACCAAGCGACGGACGCCCAGTCACCACGGTCGGCCAGCAACGGCAACGCGGCGGGCCAGAACGCGTGCCAAAGCGTCATCGGCAGCGCGACCGCCGATTCCACCCAGGCCGGGCCTGTCGTGCCGATCGGCAGTGTTACTGTTGCGGTCGATGAAGACAGCAGCACGCGTGCGGCCAGTGAGAGCAACGCCCACGCCAGAAGCACGATGGCGATCGGCAGACTTCGCTTGGCGTAGTAGCGTCGCTCGACCAGCCACCCCGCCGCCGCCCCCGCCAGGCCCGCCGCCGAGCCGACGCTCAAGCCCAACACCACCGCCGGCACGAAAATAAGCCAAGGCCAGCGTGGCGATTCGTCTTCGTCGCGGTTCACGTAGAACGCCGGGTCGGTCCAGCTTCGTTCGTCGGGCGCAGGTTGGATTTGCCGGGCGACTAGGAACGCCCAGAACGCCGAAGCTGCCGCGAACGCGCCGATCAGTTCTCCCTGCCGGCTCGGCCAGGCGACATTGCCGAGGGTCACCGGGTGCACCACGAACACAGCCGCGATCAACCAGGCGGCCGTCACGCCGAGGCGGCGCATCGCCAGCCAGATCATCAGCCCGGCCGACACGTGCATGCCGAGCGATGCGGCACGCCACGCCCAGGCATTTCGGCCGAATAGATGGAATTCCAGCCACCACGCCGAGCGAACGCCCGGCGGCGGTCCGCCCAGGGGCGACGACCAGATCGAGCCCAACCCGCGCAGCGTGCGTAACCCGACGTCCGCGCCGATCAGCCGGTCGTCCAGCCACATCCACCCACCGACCAGGCTCGGCCAAAACACCGCGACCGCCAACGCGACAAGGATCGCCCAGCGGAACAACAATTGAAAAAAACGCGGCTCGTAAGGCCCGGCAGGGACGAATGGCAGGTCGTCGGCGAGCTTGATGAAGCGAACGCCGGCGTCCGAGAGGAAACTCGCCTCCTCGAACTCCGGCAATTCATGGCGGTCAGAATCTGGCGATTGCGTCAACGGCGGTCCCTTACGCCTTTATATCACACCGTTTGGCCGAACGCTTCACTCGCCGCCTCACACACGCCCGTTGGCCGCCTTAGCGTAGACGTCGGCGATACGCCGGCCGATGACCTGCCAGTCGAAGGTCTTGGCGGCGTACGCCAGGCAGGCTTCGGGGCCGGGCAAGGCAGCGGGGTTGGTCAGCGCGGCGATGAGGCCGTCCGCGATCGCCTTGGTGGAACTGTCGGGCAAAACCAGCCGCTCGTCGAGGCCCCGGACAACCTCCGGCAAGCCGCCGACGGGCGTCACCAGCACCGGCGTGCCGGCCGCCAGGCTTTCCGCGGCGCTCAGGCCGAACCCTTCGAGCGACTCGCTCGGCATGATCGAAACGTCCGCCGCCCGGTACGCCAGCGGCAAGTCTTCGTCGGACACGAAGCCGAGCAGCTGAACCGCCTGGTCCAGCCGCAGTGCATCAATTTTCTGCGCCAGCGTCTCCACCAACGGCCCGCGGCCGGCGATCAGGCAGAGCACCTCAGGCACGCGTTCACGCACGAGTGCGATCGCGTCGATCAGATTTTCCAGCCCCATGCGGTTCGTCAGCCGCCGGACGCTTAACACCGTCGGCCGATTGGTCGGCCAACCGAAACTCCGCCGGGCGTCGGCACGGTCGGTCTTGGCGGCGTCGGCGAAGCGGTCTAAATCGACACCGCCGGGAATCACATCGACCCGCTCTTGGGGCACGCCGTAAGTCTTGCAAAGCAGGTCGCGGAAGGCTTCGGAGAGGACGACGATCCGGTCGGCCTCCCGGTAGACGGACTTCTCCAGCCGGCGTTTGATCCACGTCACCAGCCGACGCCCGCCCTCCCGCCTCGATTCCTCCGCCCAGGGCCCGTGGAAATGCACCACCCAAGGCCGGCCGTCGTGATGCTTGATCAGCGGGTAGCCGTACAACGCGAAATGCGTGACCAAAACCTTCTTCGAAGACCCGGGCAGGCTGTTCCAGACGCGATCGACCGCCGCCCGCGCGTTCCGCCAGCGGCGCAGCAACGGTTCATCCGGCAAGGCGAAGGTTCGGACGGCACCGTCGGTTTCCTGCTCGACCGCGTTCGTCCCCACGACCAGCCCGCGACACTGCACGCCGACTTCCGGCAGCACGTCCAGAAGGTCGTGATAATACCGGTCTAACCCGCCGGGGTTCTCCGAGAACCAGCCCGCACCAACTTGTACAGCGGTCAACGCTTCCACGGGGGGAGTCTACGCTACAAAACGCCTACTTTGCCCGTTTTCAGCCCGGAAATGCCAGTTTGGCTGCGCCCTTGTATGCAATTATCGCAAGAAACGCCTGATTATTGGACGCTCCGCCGACGTCGCCCCAGCACCGCAGCCCCCCCGAACAGGCTGAGGACCATCGTTGTTGGTTCCGGCGCGGACTGTCCGACGGCGTCATAAAAGAGCAGCAGATCGCCGCCACTGGAGCCGGTGCGGACCTTGAAGTGGATGTTGCTGTAACTGTTCTCGACGCCCAGCGACGAGGTGTCGAGGGCGAAATACTGGCTCAGATCGGTATTCGCCGTAAGGGCCGGGCCGCCGGCGGTGGCGGTGATGGAGCCGATCGTTGCGAGTTTGAGCGTGGCATTCTGGGCGGCATTGAAAATGCCGGTGGCGGTTTTGACGACGACGATCTTGAACTGACCGCTCGCCGTGGTGAGGCCCGACAGATTCAGCGTCGGCATGCTGAGGGTGTCATAGCCCGTCCCGGCGGAGGTGGACGCGGTGCCGCTGGCGTATTTAACGCGGAGCGTCCCGCCGCTTTGCCAAGTCTGGCCGCCGGTGGTGAGGGTGCCGATGGTGTCGATAGCGTTAGTCCCCGTGCCGCTGATTGAGCCGGCCGAGATCGTGCCGCCGTCTTCGACGGTCACGGCACCTGCGATTTTCCCCGACCCGCCGAGTTGCCCGCCCCGGCGGACAATCACCGGCCCCGTGCCGGTCGCCGACCCCGTGACCGCCGGCGTGTTCGCCAGCAAGCGGCCGGCGTTGATGACGGTCTGGCCGGTGTAGGTATTCGCACCCGTCAACGCCAACGCCCCGGGGCCGGTTTTGGTGAAGCCGATCGACGTCGCGCCGTTATCCGTAATGGTGGAATTGATGGTGAAGGTGGCCGACGGGTTGTACTGGTGGAGGATCAGGTCCGACCCGTTGCCGCTCGTGAGTGTGCCGTTGCTGATCGACAACGGGCTCGTGCCGACCACCGGCGTAACGAGGATGCCGCCGCTGCCGACAGTGAATTTGGTCGATTGGATTGTCCAGTCCGCCGCCCCGCCGGTGACGGCGACCCGGACGCTGTTAAATCCGCTGCCCGTGAAACTGCCGCCGGTCGAGCCACTGAAATTCGCGGTGGTATCAGTGCCGCTGAAGTTCGCGATGTAGCCGCTGTACTTCGCGATGACACCAGTGCCGCTGGTCACGCTCGCCCAGTCAGTCCCGCCGAGGGTCGTCCAGCCGTTTAAAAATGTGCCACTGCTGTTAGCGGTGGTCATCGTGAACGAGCCGCTGGTCGGCACGGTGATGTCGACCGTCGCCCCGCTGCCGGCCGTGCGGGTGAGCGGGCCGAGCGACCACTTGCCTGCACTGGCAATGGTGCTTCCGGTAATCGCTGATGCGCCACTGCTCGCGGTCGTTGAAGGGAGGGAACCGGCGGCGTGATTTGACCCGATCGCCAGCGTGCCGCCCGAGAGCACGATCGGCGAGGACGACAACAACCCGCCGGCGGCCAGTTCCAGCGTGCCGCCGCGGATGGTCGTTGTGCCGGTTAACCAACTATCCTTATTCAAAGTCAGCTTGCCGGTGCCCGCTTTGACGAGGGCAACTTTCGCGACCGCACCGTCGAGGAGGAAGCCCGTGAAAACAGTGTCGACGGAGCTGTTGACCGTTAGAACGCCTGTGCCTGCCGTGGTGGCGTTGTTCGTGATCCTGCCGGTCACATCAACGGTCGAAGTCGCGAGCGATGCGACCGTCTGGTTGAAATTGTTAAGGTCCAGCGTCCCTGTGCCACCCTTACCGCCGCTAACAAAAAATGTCAGTGCGGTATTGGTCGGCAGTGCGTCGCTGACGCCAAGGCGAACCGTGCCGGTCGATGCATTCGCAATGGTTGTCGCGCCGGTGTAGTCCGACTTCCCGGTGAGGGTGACCGTGCCCCGGCGCCGCCGCTCGTAGTGGCGCCGCTGAAAATCACATTGCCCGTACCCGTGATTTTCCCGGCCACGGTGAGGTCGTAATTAAGGTCTGCGCCCAGGAGCAGGCCGGCAGCGGAGTTGTTGGTGATGTCGCCGCTGATTTTCGTGCCGGTCGTGGTGGACAGCAGGCTCGCGTACGTGTTGGCCGCGCCGGTGATGGTGATCGGCACGGCGATGTCGCTGTTGGCTTTGCCGAGGATGACTTGATTCATCTGCCCGCTGGTTGCGTTGCTCGGCAGGATGAACGACGAGCCCGCCGCACCGGTCATCGAGCCATTAATCTTTAGCTGCGAGGTCGATGTGGCAGTTCCCGCCGTGAGCGACAGGCCGACGTTTTGCCCGAGGACAAAATTGCCGTTGATTGTGGCGAGGATCGCATTGCCCTGTATCGGGGCCAGGGTGTAGCCGGAAGTCGTAAAGTACAGCGTTCCTGCAGTGATGCTGGAGTTATTTGAACCGTTACTGACGTAGACCTTGCCGGGCGTTCCGCCGAAGTAGGCGTTGGCGGTATCAGACCAGGACGTAACAGGACCGGTCGCACTGCCGTTGCGCAAGTCAGGGACGTCATCCAGTTGCCGTTGTCACCCGTGCCGGCGGCGGTTCCGTTGGAATCCCAGTACAGATCAAGCGCGTGACTCACCGACGCGCTCAAAAGCGCCGTTGCGGCAAAGACAACACGGGCGGGCGACATGCGGGCATCAATAAAGGTCGTCAAGTCCCGAAGCAAGGGAATTTTTCCACGACGACAGTGCAGTCCCGACAACCGATAAAAGATCGCCAATCCCCCACTGCAAAACGAGTTATTATCGGTCGCTTGCCGAAATATTTTCCCGACATGCTGGTAGGGAAGTCATCAGGCGTTCATGTGTAAAGCAACGCAACGCGTGTTGTTTCGGCGAAAGCAACTCTAGTGATTGTTGCAAATCGCATTGCCGCGTGGGTACGCTTCCGCGGGCTCGGCATGAGGCCGGGCCGCGTGACGTCTGCCATCGGGGGCGGTGCAAATGCGGTCGATTCGGCTTTGTGCTGCGAGCGTTCTGCTGACATCGGCGGCTTGCCTGGGCGTCATCGTCTCCCCGGATTCTCAATCGACCGGCTCCGGCTTTTCCCTGCCGAAAGAAGACGACTCTTTCACGAACAGCCTGGAAGACTTCACTCGCTACAGCGAGAAGAAGCAGTGGGACGCCGCCTGCCGCGCGGTATCGAAGATTCTTGAGCAGCCGCCCAAAGGGTTTGTCAGTGACGAAGACGGCGTCCTCCTGCCGGGCCGCCAGCGGCTCCGACAGGCGCTGCTCACCCTGCCGCCCGAAGGACTGGCCGCCTATCGCCTCTTCTTCGACGCCCAGGCGAAGCAACAGTACGACAAAGCCGTTGCCGCCGGGGCGGATGACGCCGCGACGCTCCGAAAAGTCGTCGACGGTTTCCTTCAAACGTCCAGCGGCGCTCTCGCGGCCGACCGGCTGGGTGACGCGGAATTCGAAGCCGGCAACTTCGCGGCGGCTGAGGCGCAGTGGAAACTGATCCTCGATTTCCTGCCCGACTCCCCGCTGCCCGACTCCCGCCTGTACGCCAAGCGCGGCGTCGCCCTTTCACGCCTCGGCCGGTCGAAAGAACTCGAACAACTCCTGGCGGCGGCTGAATCCAAGTTTGCCGGCGAGTCCGTTGAAATCGGCGGCCGGTCGCAAAACCTTGTCGCGTTCCTGACAGACCTTCGCAACACTCCGGCCACCGCACCGTCCGGCCCCGCCGCCGCCAGCGAACTCGCCTTCACGCCGTCAACATTGACCGAAGCGTGGCAGAGCGTGTTCATGACCGACGCCATCGCGACGGAATTCTCTGACGCCCTGCAAAACACCGGCTGGTGGCGATACGTCGACAGCCCGGCCACCAGCATTCCGGCGGCCGGCGTCGATGATAAACGGGCCTATGTCAACTGGATGGGCATCGTCTTCGCGGTCGATCTCAAGACCGGCAAACTGCTCTGGCGGACCGAAAAATTCGGCCGATTTAAAGGCCAGGGCATGTCGGTCATCCAGGGCGGCGTCGACGCGACCGATTACGCCCTCACCGTGGCCAACGGCCGCGTCTATGCCGTCGGAAATGTCGCTTCCGGCTACACAGGCAACGCGGTCATCAAGCCCCTTCGCTGCTTCAATGCCGAGACGGGCAAAGCGCTCTGGGCCACCCTCGGCGGGCCGGCCGGGCAAGCGCAGCCACGCCGGACGATCGTCGGTGCGATCCTCGGTTCATCGAATTCTTCGCAAGCCAACAGCGGCACCGGCGGCAGTCTGGCGACGTACAACTTCACCGGCACGCCCGTCGTCGACGGCGACACGCTCTACGCCGTCGCCGCTCAGCAGGGGCAATCGAAATTCGAACTGCTCGCCATCGAAGCCGAAAGCGGTGCGAAGCTCTGGTCCGTCGCACTCGGCAACGCGATCGCCGGCGAAAACTTCCGCGGCCAAACCCAGTTGCCCCGGCCCCAACTCTGCCTCGACGGCAACGCGCTGTATGTCCTGACGAACAACGGCGCGCTCCTGGCCGTCGATTTGGCGGACAAAAGCGTTCGCTGGGCGATTCGCACCGAGGCGTCGCCGGTGGTCGATCGGGAAAACATGATCGTTTTCAGCGACGACGTTCGCGGTGAAAAGATTGAGCCGCCCGGCCAACTCGTCCTCGCCGGCGGTCGCCTCTTCATGAAAGAAACCGCCACCCGCAAGGTTTTCGCCATCGACCCGACCATCCCAAAGCTTCTCTGGAAGCGGCCGCTGGAAAAAGAGATCGGCATCATCACCAATCGTGACGGCCGACTCATCACCACCGGTGCCGCCGCCGAAGCGATCGATGCCGACAGCAAGCGTCTGCTTTGGAGTACGCCGCTCACCGCACACACCGGCCAGATGACGCCCGTCTTCGGCGAGCGCCGAATGCTCGTTCAGTCCTCACGCGGCATCTTCCTGATCGACACCGAAACCGGCGACACGCTCAACACCTTCCGCACGACCGACAAAGGCGCAATCGGCGGCAATCTTCATCTGGCCGGCGACCTTCTGGTGAGCGTGAGCAACCGCGCAATCACGGCTTACCGAATGGGCCAAGCCCCGGCGAAATAAATCTTGTGAGAATCACGGAGTCTTGCGACATGTTCAATCGAATGCGATGGCCTACCCGTTCCGCCCTGCTTGCCGCCGTGCTGCTCACGGGCGTGAACGCCGTGCGTGCCGATGAAGGCATCACCGTCACCGGCACCGGTGAAGCCAAGGGAAAGCCCACGAGCGTCGAACTGAATGCGGTTGTCACCGGCGAAGCGGAATTGACCGCCGACGCGATCGTGAAGTTCAACGACGCCAAGAAAAAAGCGATGAACGCCTTGCAAGGCCTGAAGATGGCGAACCTGACGATCGACGTCGGCGGCGTTTCGATCGCCGCCGCGATCGACCCGTCCGCCGCCAACCGCGGCATCGGCGGTGCCGTTAACACCGCACCGCAGAAGACGACCGTCACCGAAACACTCACTATCCTGCTCAAGGGCATCGACGCGACGAAGTCGGCGGAGGTCACTGAAAACGTCATGAAGATCATCGACACCGGCCGCGACGCGGGCCTGGCGATCGGGCCGAAGACGCCGACGAATTATTACGAGTACCAGATTTTCGCCCAGAACCCGGCCGGCGCGTCGATCGCGCAGTTCTGCCTAGACGACGCCACCGCCACGCGAGACCAGGCCTTCCAGTCGGCGATGAAAGACGCCCGCCAACGCGCCGAGAAACTTGCCGAGCTCGCCGGCGTCAAACTCGGCAGCGTCATCTCAGTGCACGAAGGAACGCCGACGAACGAGAACACCAATCTTCGACAGATGATCTTCGAAATGAACACCGGCATCTCGCACGACAACGTGCCGACCGCCAAGTCCGGCAAGCTGGAAGACATCGCCGTCAAGGCCGTCGTCACCGTGCAGTATCAGATCGTCAAATGAGGTTTCGCCGCAACACACTCTGCACTCTCCTGGCCGGCGTTCAATTCGCCGCGACAGCGGTGTCGCCGTCACTCGGCCAGGACGCGGCGGTGCTGCCCAAGCACATCAACGAAGCGACACAAAAGGCGATCACCAAAGGGCTGGACGCGCTTGCCAAATCACAGTCGCCGGACGGCAACTGGACGAACTCCAACGACGGCACGACCTACGGCGTCGTCATGGCGAGCCTGGCGGGCATGGCGTTTCTCGCCAACGGCAACACGCCCAGCCGCGGCCCCTACGCCGAGAACATCCGCCGCGTTGAAAGTTACGTCATGGGCCAGGCCCGCGCCGACGGCCTGATCTGCAGCGCCCGGAATTCAGCGGCCGAAGCATGTACGGACACGGCTTCGGCCTGCTGTTCCTCTCCAGCGTCTACGGCATGGAGACCGACGACAAACGCCGCGCGTCGATGAAAACCATCATCGAAAACGGCATCAAACTCACCGCCACCGCACAAAGCGCCGCAGGCGGCTGGACGTACGTCCCCGGCGACGGCGACGAAGGCAGCGTCACCATCACCCAGATGCAGGCGCTCCGTGCCGCCAACAACGCCGGCTTCACCGTCCCCAAGGGCACCGTCGAGGCGGCCACGAAGTACCTCGAACACTGCCAGACCCGCGAAGGCGGCATCATGTATTCGCTAGGCTCCTCGCCCGAGCCGCTGCTGGCCATCAGCGCCGCCGCCCTCGCCAGCATGTACAACGCCGGCGATTACGATTCAAAGATGGCCGACAGCTGTCTCGCCTGGGTCACCAAGCAGATGATGACCAACAAAAATTCGTGGAGCAAAAACAGCGGCCACGACTACTACACCCATCTCTACGCCAGCCAAAGCTTCTACCAGGCCGGCGACCAGTACTGGGACGATTATTTCCCCGCCACGCGCGACCAATTGCTCAAACTCCAACAGCCCGACGGATCGTGGCAAGGCGACGTCGGGCCGGTGTACGGCACGAGCATCGCGCTGGTCATCCTTCAACTGCCTTACAAATTTCTGCCCATCTACCAACGCTAGCAAAGGACGTCTGCTTGGACGACGCAATCGATTCGAACGACCTTGATGCGCTCAAGTCGCTGCGCAACGCGCGCGACCGCATCCGCGTGCAGATAGCCAAGGTAATCGTCGGCCAAGCGGACGCGAT
The DNA here is from genome assembly GCA_049840775.1 of Tepidisphaeraceae bacterium. Lineage (GTDB taxonomy): Bacteria > Planctomycetota > Phycisphaerae > Tepidisphaerales > Tepidisphaeraceae > RYN-431. The sequence continues at coordinate 82,548 of JASGJJ010000005.1, read as the reverse complement.
CGACCAACTGCTCATCTGCCTTTTCGCCCGCGGTCACTGTGTGCTGGAAGGCGTGCCAGGCCTGGCGAAGACACTGATGATCCACACGCTGGCCGACAGCCTGTCACTGGGGTTTAGCCGCATCCAGTTCACGCCCGACCTCATGCCCAGCGACATCACCGGCACCGACGTGATGTACGACGACCGCACCAGCGGCGAACGGATGTTCAAGTTCATCCACGGCCCGCTGTTCGCCAACGTTCTGCTGGCGGACGAAATCAACCGCACGCCGCCCAAAACCCAGGCCGCCCTCCTCGAAGCCATGCAGGAACGCCAGGTGACCGCCGGCGGCAAACGCTACAAACTGCCCGACCCGTTTTTCGTCCTCGCCACGCAAAACCCGATCGAACAGGAAGGCACCTACCCGCTGCCCGAAGCGCAGCTCGATCGCTTCCTCATGAAAGTCGTAATCGATTATCCGACCGAAGAAGAAGAGCAGCGTATCTACCGCATGACGACCGGCAACCACAAAGCCACGCCGGAAGCGGTGCTGACGGGCGATGAATTGCTGAAGCTGCAAGAAGTCGTCCGCCGCGTGCCGGTGAGTGATTTGTGTGTCGATTACATCACGAAGCTGATCCGCTCGACGCGGATCAAAGAGCCCGCCGCCCCGGCGTTCGTGAAAGAATGGGTGCAATGGGGCGTCGGCCCGCGTGGCGGGCAATCGCTGATGACCGCCAGCCGCGCCAGGGCCGCCCTCGACGGCCGACCGGAAGTCAGCATTGATGACATCAAGGCGATGGCTGTCCCCGTGCTGCGGCACCGCATCGTGCTGAACTACAATGCCGAAAGTCAGGGCCAAACGCCCGACAGCGTCATCACCAAACTGCTCGACGCCGTCCCGATCACGCCCAAGGCCGCCCACGATGCCCGACTCCAAGTCGCACTTAAGTCCTGACGTGCTCGCCAAGATCACGCCGCTAGGCCTGCGGGCGCAGCGCGTCGTCGAAGGGACGATCAGCGGCCTGCACCGCAGCCCGCTGCACGGCGTCTCCGTCGAGTTCGCCGACTACCGTGAATACGCGCCCGGCGACGACCTCAAACGCCTCGATTGGCGCGCCTTCGCCCGCAGCAATCGCTACTTCATCAAGCAGTACGAAGAAGAGAGCAACCTCCGCTGCACGATGCTGCTGGACGCCAGTGCGAGCATGAAATACGCCGGCCGACACGCGGCGATGAGCAAGTTCGATTACGCCGCCACCACGGCCGCGTCGCTGGCACACCTGCTCGTCAAACAGCGTGACGCCGTCGGACTGTCATTGATCGACAAAGAGCAGCGTGCCTGGTTCCGCCCCGCCGCCACGCAGGCGAATCTCACGAAGATCATCGACGCCCTGTCCGTCGCCAAGCCGGACCGGGAAACGGAACTATCTGTCGCGATGAATAGTGTCGCCGGGCAGATCGCCAACCGCGGGCTGGTCGTCATTCTGTCCGATCTGCTGACGGACCTCGACGCTTTCTACACCGCGCTGGGCCGCCTTCGGCACGGCGGGCACGAAATCCTTGTCTTCCAAATTCTCGACACCGACGAAATCGAATTGCCGTTTCAGGACTCGGTGATGTTTCACGACATTGAAGGAAAGGAAGAACTCTTCGCCGAGCCGTGGGCGTTCCGCAAGCAGTACAAGGAGGCGATGCTGGCGTTCATTGAAGACGTCCGCAAGCGTTGCCATTTCGCGAACATCGATCACCTGCTGCTGACGACCGACGCGCCGCTCGACACCGCACTGAGCCATTACCTGCACCGCCGCCAGCGTACCGGCTCGGCGGCCAAGGGGAGAGGCGGCGTCGGCTGATGCTGTTTCTGAACCCCTTTCTTCTCGGCGGCCTGATCCTGGCGAGCGTGCCGGTGATCATCCACCTGCTGAACCGTCGGCGGTTCCAGCGCGTCGACTGGGCACCGATGAAGTACCTCAAGCTGACGGTGAAATCGAACCGCCGCCGGCTGCGGTTCGAACAACTCATTCTACTGGCGTTGCGAACGCTGGTGATTCTCTTATTGATCCTCGCCGTCGCCCGGCCGCTGTTGAGCAATGCGGGGGCGGCGTGGCTGCCGGGGCACGAGCGGGCGAGCCGAATTTTTGTTTTCGACAACTCGCTGAGCATGTCGTACATCGACGGCGGCCGCCCCGCGCTCGACGCCGCCAAGGAAGCCGCCCGCGCGCTCATCACCGCCGATGCCGCCCGTGACTCGGCCACGATTCTGACCACCGCTCAGGACGAGCCGCTACTCCGCGAAGCGCCGATGGATTCGTCCAAAGTCACCGACGCTATCGCCGGCGTGACGCTGAGTGACACCCGCAGCGACTGGCCGGCGGCGTTCAGGCAGATCGACCGTGCGCTCGGCGTCGCGACCTTCCCGACGCGCGAAGTGCTGTTGTTCACCGACCTCCGCTCGGCCGGCTGGGGCGACGTGAACGCGATTGCCAAGCAGTGGGCCGAGCAAAATGTGAAACTGCGAGTCATCGACGTCGGCAGCCGGCGGACGGACAATGTCGCTCTGGTTTCGCTCGAACAGGAACAACGCATCGCCCTTGCGAATGAGCCGGTGCGGCTGCGTGCGCAAATCCGGAATGACACGCCAGCACTCGTCACCGGCATGTCAGCCGTCTTCACGGTCGGCAGCGATGCGGGCAAGAGTGACCGCCCTGTCCAGTTGCCTGACCTCCCGCCCGGCCAAACGGCCGACGTGCCGTTGACCTTCACCCCCACCAAGCCCGGCCAGTTGCCGGTGCGGCTGGCGATCAAGTCTGACTCACTGCCGCGGGACGACGTGCGGGACTGGATGCTTGACGTGAAGTCGACGCTGAACGTTTCCCTCGTCGACGGCAAACCTTCGGCCAAGCCGTTCGAGAGCGCTACCGATTTTCTGTCGCTTGCGTTCAGCCTCGGTGCGTCGCCGTGGACGATCGCCAAGCAGTCTGAAAGCGAATGGAACGCCGCCCGTGCCATGAATGATGCCGACGCGTATGTCCTCGCCGATGTCGCCACGCCGTCAGCCACACGCGTGGCGGAACTGGAAAAGCTCGTCCGTGGCGGTGCGTCCCTGATGATTTTCGTCGGTGACAACACCGAGATCGGCACGTACAACGACCGCCTGTACGCCAACGGGAAAGGCCTGTTGCCTGCCAAACTCACCGGCGTCGCCGACGCCCCGGCCACGGGCCTGGTGATCGAGCCGGCCCAGAGTTCGCCGCTCGAGCCGATGTCCAAACTCGCCCCCGCCGCCCTCGCCCGCGTGCAAACAAAAAAGCTCATGGCCGTCGAACCGCTCGACGTCAAGGCGGACGGCGTCCGCGTTCTGGCGCGGTGGAACACCAGCGAAGCGCCGCCCGCCGTCATCGAAAAACGCCTCGGCCGCGGCAGCGTGCTGCTCTGGCTGACGCCGGCGGATAAAAGTTGGGGCGACTGGCCGCTGGATCCGACGTACGTCCTCGCCGTCCGTTCTGCCGTTGTCGCCACCGTCCGCGACGACGCCGCCCGCAGCAATGCCACCGTCGGCCCGGCCATCTCCCTGCCCGCCAAAGACGCCACCGCCCCCACCGCCCGCGGCCCCGGCGGCGATCTGCTGCCGGCCAGCGTTCATGACAATGCCGTCGTGCTCGAACACACCGCCCAGGCCGGCGTCTACGCGATCGGCTGGAAAGATGCCCAGGGCAAGCCGCAGTCGCGGAACATTGCGGCCGCGCCGGATCGGGCGGAGAGTGATCTTCGACCGATCTCCGACGATCAGCTCGGCGAAGCCGTCGCCCCGCTCAAGCCGACGATTCTGCATTACACGGGCGTCGCCTCACTGGCCGACCGCGGCCGTGAAATCTGGCGGACGCTGGCCACCATCGTCTTGTCCTTGTTCGTCATCGAAATGTGCCTGGCGACCTGGGTAGGACGGCAACGCTGATGCAACCGCTGCTGCGCATCCTCTTCGGCCTCAAGCCCGCCCCGTGGACCGACGGCGGCGCGTGGCGGCTCGACTGGCTCGCGTTGCCCAAGCATGACGGCCGATTCTTCCTCGCGGCAGGCATCATCGGCGTAGCCATCCTCGCGTGGCTGCTCTACCGGTGGGAAGCCCGCGGCGTCGGCTGGCCGATGCGCGTGGCGTTCGTCGCACTGCGGCTTGTCGTTCTCGTCGGCGTGCTCGGAATGCTGCTGGAGCCGGTGATCGTCTTCTCGAAGACCGAACAAGAGCCGTCGAATGTGCTGGTATTGGTCGATCGGTCCGACAGCATGAATCTTGCCGAGCCGTACAGCGACACAGCCCAGGCGAAAAAACTCGCCGACGCGTTGAAGCTCGAAAAAGGCCCGGCCGAGCTTGCCGATCACCCGCGGCAATGGCTCGCCGACCGCGCCATCGACGGCGGGCTGAAAGACAAACTCGCCGCCGGCGGCGACCGCGTCGTCCGTGTCGAAGCGTTCGCCCAGCAACTTCTCGAAGCCAGCAAAACATCGACGACAAAGCCGACCGTCGACCCGGCACTCAAGGCGTCCACCGCCATCGGCTCGTCGCTCCGCCAGGCGATCGCCGCCTACCGCGGTCAGCCGCTCGCGGGCGTGCTGCTGCTGACCGACGGCCAATCCAACGCCGGCGAAGCGCTCGCCAAGGCGGCAGATTTTGCCGCCGGTGAAGGCGTGCCGATCGTCTCGCTCGCGGTCGGCACGCCGGAAGGCCCGCGGAACGCGACGGTCACGAAAATCGACGTCAGCCCGGTCGTTTTTATCAAAGACCCGAACCGCCTGCGCGTGCTGATCGAATCCCGCGGCATGAGCCACGCCCCCGCGACGCTGGTTCTCGAAAAACAGCGCGACGGCGGCCCGTGGGAAGAGGCGGCCCGTCAGCAGGTGACGCTCGAAGAAGGCGGCCGCGTGCTGGAAGTGCCGTTCGACTTCAAGGAAGACAAGCCCGCCAAGCTCGCGTTCCGCGCCCGCCTCATCGACGCCGGCCCGGAACTCACCGACGCCGACAACATCGCCACGGCAGACGTACGAGCGATTCGTCAGAAAATTCGCGTGCTCTTCATCGCCGGCAGCACGTTTCCGGAAGTGGAATTCATTCGCAACACGCTGCTCCGCGACACCGGCCTGAGCGCCTCAACCTGGCTGCAAACCGCCGACGCGAAATACAGCCATCCCGGCAACCCGAGCATCCGCCGCCTGCCCGCCACGAGTGCGGAACTGAACGACTACGACTGCATCATCCTCTACGACCCCGATCCGGCCCTGTGGCCAGGTGATTTTCCGAAACTGCTGACCGACTTCGTCGCCGACGCCGGTGGCGGCCTCGTTTACATCGCCGGCGAGCGGAACACGAAAAATCTGTTCGATCACCCCGAAGACGCCGCCACATCTTGGCTATCGCTTCTGCCGGTCGTCAGCGAGCCGGGGCTTTATCAGAGCGACGTGTCGGTCCAACTCAGCAGCCGCGAGGCGTGGAAACTGCAGATCACGCCGGAAGGCCAGGCCGATCCGATCTTCCAGTTCAGCCCAAAGCCCGACGAAAACGAAACGATCCTCAACCATCTGCCCGGCATGTTCTGGCACTTCCCCGTCACGCGCGCAAGAGCGGCGCCACGGTCCTGGCCCGCCACGGCGACGTCCGCATGCGCAACGAAAACGGCCAGCACGTGCTGCTGGCGACGCAACTCGTCGGGCCGGGGCGGACGTTCTTCATCGGCTTCGATTCGACCTACCGCTGGCGGTTCCTCGGCGAACAATTCTTCGACGGCTTCTGGGCGCGCGTCACCGACCGCGCCGGCCGCAACAAGCAGCTCGGCGGCCGATACCCGTTCACGCTCTCCAGCGACCGCGCGACCTACCCGCCCGGCACGCCGGTGACGATCACTGCCCGCTTCGATCGCCCCACCGATCGTGACGCGGGCATGGACACGATGCGTGGCGAGATCGAACTCGCCGACCGCCAGCCGACGCCGATCACCCTCACACCCAAGGCCGGTGATCCCGGCGCGTTCGAGGCGACATTCGACGCCGCCGAACCCGGCCAATATTTCGTCCGCGTCTGGCCGGGCAATGCCGACGTCACCAACCCCGCCGCCACGCCACGGGCGGCGACGATGCAATTCCAGGTCGAACTCCCCAGCGCCGAATACGCCCACCCGGCCCTCGACCGCACCGGACTGGAAACACTCGCCAAGGCGACCGGCGGCAGCGTGCTGGGTTTGGAAGACTTCTCGCGTGTCAGTGACTCGTTCAAAACCCGCCGCGTCGCCCATGTGCTGGAAGACCGCCAGGAAATCTGGGACGCACCGATCATCGTCAGCACCGTGCTGCTGGCGCTCTTTGCCGAGTGGGTGCTGCGGAAAAAGTTCAGGATGATTTGATCGCAAATGGCCGAAGCAGACGACCAACTTCCCTTCGATTCCGCCGCCGCCCGTGAGCGGTTGCTGCGGCAACTCGAATCGTTCAAACACCGCCTGCAATGGCACCTCGCCGTCACGGCCACGCTGAAGTTGCTGCTCTTGACGTTCGCTTTGGCCCTGCTGAGTTTTCTGATCGATCGCACGTTCCGCATCGGCTTTTCCGTACGCCTGCCGTTGCTGCTGATTGGCGTTGGCGTCATTGGGCACCGGGCTTGGCAGTGGCTGATCGAGCCACTGATGCAGCGTTGGGATGCGGTCACACTCGCGGACGCGGTCGACCGCGCGGCGGGAACGTCCGCCGACCTCGCGCCGCGTGTGGCAACGCTGTTGCAGCTCGAAAACACCGGCGGCTCGACTGCCATGACCCATGCCGCCGTCCGGGGGGCGGCAGAGCGGTTGTCGCAAGTCGACTGGCAAGCAAAGCTCAATGACCGCCGCCTGGGTCTGCACGAAATCGCCGTCGGCGCGGCGACGATTCTCATCGCGGCGACGATCGTCGCCTTCCCGCAGTCGAGCGGCATCTGGTTCAAACGCTGGCTCGCCGGCTCGAACACGCCCTGGCCACAAAAAACGTACCTCGACATAGTCGGCCTGACCGAAGACCGCCGGCTGCTCGTACCGCGCGGCGAGGCGGCGACCGTGCTCGTGCGCGTCCGCCCCGGCAGTATTGAGCCGCAGCAAATCACGCTCGTCCGCCGGCCGGCGAACGGGTCGCGTGTCGATGCGGTGATGAACCGTTTTGCGCCGTCCGATTTCCGCCATGACCTTCCGCCGGTGAACGCGGCCGAGGTTGTAGAAATCGCCGGCGGCGATGACGAGCCGGAGCCGATCCGTATCGAGCCGATCGACCGCCCTCGCATCGAAAAACTCGAATTGCTCACACAGCATCCGACCGACGCCAAACCCGTCCCCCACGACTTTTCCGGCGACGATTCTGACCTCCGATTCCTCCCGCAAACCGCGATGCGGCTGCGGGTTCGCGTCAGTTCGCCGCTGCAGAAATTCACCTTCGCGGAAAATGACGTGGCCGTTCAAAAAGTGGATGATCGCGACTACGAGTTGCAATGGACGCACCGCCGGCCGATGCGGTTTCAGATCGAACTGACGGCCTCGGGCACGGGGCTCACGTCGCTCGTCACGCCACTGTCGATCGGCCTGCTGAATGACCAGCCGCCACGCGTGAGCCTGGCGTATTCCGGCGTGCGCCAGCGCATCACGCCGCGGGCGACGATCCCGATCACCATCGACGCCCGCGACGACTTCGGCCTGGAAACGGCGGGACTGGCGACGAAAATCGACTGGCTCGACGCCAATCAGCAACGGCAGACCAAGGCGACCACCCAACCGCTCTTCGGCCCGCAGCACCCTGCCGTCGAAAAAGACGTTCAGTTGAAGGAAATGTTCGCGGTCACTTCGTTAAATCCATTGCCCGGCGCGCTGATTTCCATCGCAGCCACTGCGGCCGACGCGCGGTACGAAGGGCCGCAAGTCGCACGATCGAAGGAAGCGACATTCCGAGTCGTTACGCCGGAAGAGCTGTTCAAGGAAATCCTGCTCCGCCAGCAAGGCGAACGAGCCAAATTCCGGAAACTCGTCGACAGCATCAACGCGCTAAGGCAAGAGGTTGCGGCGCTCACGCCGACGACCGCGGCAACGGTCGCCCGCAAGCACCGCGACGCCCTGCGTGAAACCGAACGCATCAGCAATGTCCTGACCGAAACGCTCACCGAAATGCGACTCAACGCGCTCGGCACGGAAGAGTCATACGGCCTCATGCAGCGGACGGTGATCGACCCGCTGAAGGCGGTTGCGGGCGGAAGGATGGTCGAGCAGCGCGACGCCCTGGACGCGGCCGCCACGAACGGGCCGAGCGATATCGCCGGCCTGACGACACGGCAGGACCGGATCATCGAACAGATGAACGCCATCTTAAAGCAGATGGCGCAATGGGATAGCTTCGTCGACGTGTTGAACCAGTTGAATGAAATCATCCGCCTGCAGGAACAGGCGAAGCAGACGACCGACCGACTCAAAACCAAAGAGACGAATTCGGCATTTGATTGACGATTTGTTTGGATTCGGCCACGACGGGAGATTACTCTTTAGTTAGGCCGAATCCGGGGGTTTCTATGCGACATCGGGCCATCGCCCTCATCCTGCCCTGCCTGCTCGCTTCGCCAGTCCTGGCGCAGACCACCCAGGTCGCGCCGGTCGACCAGGTGCAGTTCCAGCAGCAGACCATCAGCGCCCAGATGCAGGAACTGCAGGACCGCATGTTCCGCCTGTCGGAAACCGTCCGCCAGATGGAACCCGACGACTCTGCCAAGCTGGTGCTCGCGGTGCAGCGGGCGCGCGAAGCACTCATTGTCGAGCAGATGAAGGAAGTCATCGAAAAGCTCGGCCAGCGTGACCTCGGAAAGGCCGCCGATGACCAGCGGCAGGTGCTGGCCAAGCTTGAGGCGCTCAAGCAACTCCTGCTCAGCAGCGATCTCGATCTCCAGGCCCAGTTACAGCAGCTCCGCACGCTGGACGCGGCATTGAAGAAGATCGACGAAATCACCAAGCAGCAACAAGCCCAGCGGACAGACACCGCCGCCCAGGCGAAGCGGCCCGATGCCGGCAAGCTCCCTGACCTCAAGCAGGGACAAACCGCCACGCAGCAGGCGACCCAGGGCGTCACCCAAACCGTCCAAAGCCTCGGTGCGAACGCGGCCAACGCCACCAAGTCGCTCGGCAACGCGGCGGGTAAAATGGGAAACGCCGCCGCCAGTCTCGGTGGCAATAAGCCCGGCGACGCCATGCCCGCCCAAGACGGTGCGCTCCAGGAACTCGCCGACGCCAAAAAAGAACTCGAAGCCCAGCGGGAAAAAATCCTCGCCGAACTCGAAAAATCCGTCCGCAAGCAGGTGCTGGTCAATCTGCAGGAAATGCTCGAACGACAAAAGTCGTTGCGTGAAGCCGAAACCGCCCTGGCGTCGGCGGCCGCATCGGGCAACCGTGATGCACAGCTGTCGGTCCGCCGCCTGGCCTTGGCGGAACAGCGGGTTGTCACCATCAACGACCAGACGCTCGAACTCATCCGCCAGACTGATTTCAGCATCGCCCTCCCGCCCGCGCTCGAAGACATCGGCCGGCGGTGCGTCTACCTGCAGAATGACCTGGACACCGGCAAAACCGGCCGCGTCGTTGAGGAGCAATCGCAGGCGATCGAGCAAGACATCGCGTCGCTGATCGAAACCTTCAAGCAACTCGCCGGCAGTCCCAAGCAGTCCAACTGCCGCGGCTGCAAGGGCAACAAGAACAAGCTGCTCGCCGAGTTGAAAGTGCTGCGTCTGCTGCAAACGCGGACTAACCGTGAAACCGCCGACGCCGACCGTGAACGCGCCAAGCTCGCCGAACTCCCGCCTAGCCTTCGGTCGAAAATCGAAAACGCGTACGGCCACCAGAACCAGGCGCAGGCCGTCGCCGACCGCATCGCCGCCGCCCTGGCACCCGACGCACCGGTGAACTAATGAGAATCGTCATGCGAACCCTCACCCGTCCGCTGCTCCTGACGCTGCTGCTCGCCCCGGCCGCCCTCGCCGGCCGCCTGCCGGGCGATCCGGGCGACTCGCTCGACATCCGCGACTGGATCAAAGACGACAAAAACCCCAACGCCGGCGGCGACGACATCGGCGGCGACGACATCGGCGCCGCCGTCAAAACCATGGCCACCGCCATGGCGGGCATCGCGAAAGATTTGTCCAAACAAGACACCAGCGCCCCCGTCCAGACGAAGCAGAAAGAAGTCGCCAGCTCGCTCGACAGCCTCATCGCCAACCTCGAACAGCAGTGCAACGGCGGCGGCGGCGGCGGGAACATGAACCCGACGCAGGGCCTGAAAAAATCGATCCTCGCCGGCGGCCCCGGCGGCGTGGGCGACCTCCGCGACGCCCGGGCCGGCGAAAAACAATGGGGTGCCCTCAAGCCCAAAGACCGCGACCAAATCCTCCAGGCCAAAACCGACGGCTTCCCGGCCGGCTACGAATCGCTGCTCCAGAGCTACTACCGTCGCCTGGCCAGTGAAGACAACGCCCAGCCGGCCGCCCCGGCACCGGCCACGCCGGCCAATCCGTCGGGAGCAGAACGTCAATGAGCCGTCCCTTCCCCCGGCAGCGCCTGGCGGCATTGCTCGCCGTCGGCATATCGCTGCCCGCGTTCGCCGGCGTCGCGACCGTCCGCCGCGCCGAAGAATCCACACTCACCGGCACGCTCACGGCGCTGCACGACGGCCGCCTCACCGTCACGCCCGACAAGGCCGGCAAACCAACGGTCGTGCCGCTGGACGACATCGTCGACATCACCCTCACGGACACGCCCGCCACCCGCCCGGCCGCCGGCCGGCCCGCCGCCACCGGCCCCGCCACGCAGGCGGCCGTCCTCGACACGCGGCCGTGGCAGTTGAAGTTGACCTCGCCGGACACGCTCACCGTCACCGCCACCGCCTGGAACGCCGGCCGCCTCTCCGGGTCGCTCGCCGGCAAGCAGGCCGTCGATCTCCCGATCAATTCCCTGCGTGAACTCTGGTGCGGCACCGCCGAGCAGATCGCCGCGGCGAAAGCCCTCGGCGAAACGGCGGCCACGGACGACATCGCCTTCGCGGTGCGCGATAAAAAAGTCATCGCCGTCCACGGCGTCGCGCAAGGCGTCAGCGACGGTGCGCTGCAGTTCAAATTCGACGACCAGACACGCACCATCAGCCTCGCGCGGCTGGTCGGCGTCGTCTTCGCCAAGGCGGCGTCTCCCGAAGCGGCCGGCAACTCGCCGCAGCAGGCGTTCACGCTCTCCGGCGGCGACAGCGTCCCGGGCACGTGGACGGGCCTTTCCGCCAACACGCTCACGCTCACCACCGCGTGGGGGCAGGCGATCGAATTTGACCGCCCGAGCATTTCGAAAATTCTCTTCCGCAACGGCCGCGTCGTGAGCCTGTCCGACCTCAAGCCGGCCGCCGTCGAGCAGACGCCGTACTTCGATCGGCTGCTGCCCTGGCAGGTCGATCGCAGCCTCGACGGCAAACCGCTGCTGCTCGCCGACGGCCCCGTCGCCCGCGGGCTGGCAGTGCACAGCCGCACCGTGCTGTCGTATTCCCTCGACGGCGCGTTCGCACAATTCCGCAGCCACGTCGGCTTCCAACTCCCGGCCGGCAAGAACGGGCAGGCTGTCGTGCGTGTGACCGGCGACGGCAAAACGCTGTACGAGAAGACCGACGCCAACGGCACCGCGCCGCCGTTCGATGTCAACGTCAATGTTGCCGGCGTGCGAACGCTTTCACTGGAAGTCGATTTCGGCGCCAACCAGGACGTCGGCGATCGCGTCGTCTGGGGCAACGCACGATTGCTCCGCACGGCATCGGCAACCACACAACCGGCCAACCCATGACACGTTTTCTCACGATCCGCCGCGCCTGCTTTGTGTTGACGCTCGGCATTCTCCGCACCGCCGGCGCCGCGACACCGACGACGGCCCCGTCGGGCATCGACGCCGTCGACTGGGTCGTTCTGGACGTGTCGGTCACGCAGAATATCGCCAATGACCGCGACGCCTGGCCGTCGACGCTGCCGCCGTTCGTCACCAGCCGCCGCGCGACCGCCGGTGCGGATCAGAGCAATCAGACGCAGCCGGTGGGCGTGATTCACTTTTTTGGCACGCTCGATCGTGAGTCGCCGACGGACGTGCTGCTGAATCTGCCCGGCGGCGACACACAGGCGACTTGGCCGCGTGCGCAGGTGAAGTCCAACCGCATTCTCTGGTCGAACCTGCTGCCCGCCGAGGCGGGCGCGACACCGTCGGTGCTGGACGCGCCGCACTGGTTCAAGGCGGTCCGCGACACCGATTCCGCCCGCTTTCGTGCCGACCGGCAAGTGGATTCGCTGCTGATCTACGACGTGTCGCTGAAGTTCACGCCGCCATTGCGACTGCAGTTGCAGAACGGCAAAACGACGGCGGCGAACACCGGCAGTTCGCCGATGCACGGCCTGACGTTTTACAAGCCGGACAAGAACGGCGACTGGCAACGCGCCGCGTTCGCCGCCCTGCCCGGCCGGCCCGCCGTTAAGCCGTCGCCGGCGACAAAACCCTGCGCCGGGCGAAGCGTTCGATTCGCCGACGACTGCCCCGACGACAGCGCCGATCGCCCCGGCGACTCAGCCGGCCGCTTCTGCGGAAGTCCTCACGTTCGAATCGGCGGGCGGGAAGGCAAAGCTGGTGTCGCCGTGGCGGGCACAACTGCTGGACGCCGGCGTGCCGGCGACAGACGTCGACACGCTGCTGCGGATCGTCTCAGACCGCGTCACCGGCGACCGCTGGATGACGGCCGTCTACCGGCTGGATTCGGAAGACCTCGAAAAACTCCTGCCTTTGGAAATCGTCCCGGCCCCGCGGCAACTGCGGCGCGTCGGCCTGGTGGTCGTGCACGGCATTGACCCGGCGATTATCGAAGAGATCGACCGCCTGATCGCCCAGTGCGGCGACGCCGACTACGCCAAGCGCAAAGACGCCACCGAGCAACTCATCGCCATCGGCAAACCGGCAGCGCCGAAGCTGCAGAAGGCGCAGAACAACGCCGATATCGAAATCGCCGAGCGTGCCAATCAGATTCTCTCAGTGATCGAGACGAAAAAAGAAGAACCCGCGACAGACCAGTAACGCCGCTATGACGCCGCGTGGCGGCCGGCGGCGATCTGCGCGACCACGCGGACCAATTCGTCGCGATTGACCGGCTTGGCGACGTGTGCCTGGTAGCCCGCATCGGCGGCGCGTTGGCCGTCGTCGGCGTGGGCGAACGCCGTGACAGCGACGGCCGGCACGTGGCGGATGGATTCGTCCGCGAGCGACCGCACGCGGCGGATCAGCGCATAACCGTCTTCGCCCGGCATGCCGATGTCACTCACCAGCACGTCCGGCCGGTGGGCGAGCAACTGATCGACGGCACCGGCGGCGTCGCCGGCAACGGCGACGGTGGCACCGCTTTGTTCGAGCAGACGCCGGAGTATGTCGCGGGCGTCTGCGTGGTCGTCGATCGCCAGCACACGCACGCCGTCCAGCCGGATGTCCGCCGGCGGCGTGTCGGCGGCGTCTTCGACGGCGGCGGGCAAGTCGACCAGCGGCAGCCGCACGACGAACGTCGAACCATTGCCCGGCCCGGTGCTGGACGCCGTGACCGTGCCGCGGTGCAGCGTGATCAACTGGCGGACGATGGAAAGCCCCAGCCCCAGGCCGCCGTGGCGACGCGTGATCGAGCCGTCCGCCTGGCGGAAACGGTCGAAGAGGTACGGCAGAAACTCCGGCGTGATGCCTTCGCCGGTGTCCTGGATTTCGAGCGTCGCCTTGCCGTTGTCGGCCGACAGCCGCAGACGGACTTCGCCATCACTGGGCGTAAATTTCACGGCGTTGGTGAGCAGGTTCCAGATGATCTGCTGCAGCCGTGCCGGATCGCCGCGGACGACCGTCTGGCCGACGGGTGCGTGAATGCGGAGGTGCACGCGTTTGCCCTCCGCCGCCGGGATGACCGTATCGACCGCCGCCTTCACGACATCGGCCAGATCAACGGTCTGCTCTTCCAGCCGAATGCGGCCGGAGATGATGCGGCTCATGTCGAGCAGGTCATCGATCAGCTGCGCCTGCGTGCGGGCGTTGCGCTCGATCACCGTGATGCCTTCGCGGCACTCTTCGGGGGAAAGCTGCGCCGGAGTCGATCAACTGCGTCCAGCCGAGAATCGCGTTCAACGGCGTTCGAAGCTCGTGGCTGAGCGTGGCAAGGAATTCGTCCTTGGCACGCCCTTCCTGTTCGGCACGGGCGCGGAGAATTTTTTCGGACTCGAGCAGCCGCGCGTTCTCCTTGGCCGCGATGGCCAGGGCGTCGCGCTGTCGGGCGACTTCAGCGCGTTCGCGATAGAGATCGAAGAACACGCCCGCCTTGCTCTGCAGAACGTGCGGCTCGATCGGCTTGTAGATGAAGTCGACCGCGCCGGCGTCATAGCCACGGAAACGCCGCTGATTATCCGGCCCGCCGGCGGTTAAGAAGATGATCGGCACGCGGCGGGTCCGCTCCGTGCCACGCATGATTTCCGCGAGCTCAAAGCCGTCCATTTCGGGCATCTGGACGTCGAGCAGTGCGAGGGCGATTTCGTGCTTGAGCAACAACTCCAGCGCTTCCTGTCCGCCGGAAGCCTGCAGAATTTCCAGGCCGTCGCGGCGGAGCAGGGCTTCGAGGGCGATCCTGTTTTCTTCCAGGTCGTCGACGAGCAGGAATTTCACCCCGGCCGATTCGGTCACGCGGCGCTCCTGCCGAGGGTGCAGAGGTAATCGGCGATCGCAGGGAGTTCCAGCACAAGCGCTGCCGGGCACGCCGCAAGTGCGGCTTCGGGCATGGCGGGCGCGTAGGCGGAGTTCGGCGACTGCACCACTGCCGCGCCGCCGAGTTCGGCGATCCGCCGCAGGCCGTCCGCGCCGTCGCTGTTGGCGCCCGTGAGGATGATGCCGATCAACTCTTCTCCGAACGCATCGGCGGCGGATTCGAACAGCACATCAATGCTCGGCCGCGAAAAGCGGACCGGCGCGTCGGCCGAAAGAGAGAGAACGCCGTCTTGTTCCACGAGCAGATGATAGTCCGGCGGCGCCAAATATGCCGCGCCCGCGACGATCGGTTCTTTATCTTCCGCTTCGATCACACGAATTTTGCACTTGTCCGCCAGCAGATCCGCCAGCACGCTCGGCCGCTGCGGAGGCAGGTGGACGACGATCAGGATTGGCAACGCGAACGCCGCCGGCAGCGCGGGCAGAATCACGGACAACGCTTCCACCGCTCCCGCCGAAGCACCGATGAC
Source organism: Tepidisphaeraceae bacterium (assembly GCA_049840775.1). GTDB lineage: Bacteria > Planctomycetota > Phycisphaerae > Tepidisphaerales > Tepidisphaeraceae > RYN-431. Next base: position 67,274 of record JASGJJ010000005.1, on the reverse strand, counting down.
GACCGCCCTCATGCGTCGCCCCGCTTCTGGTACAGGCGTTCGTTCTGAACGAAATCAGAAAACGCCGGCGCGTGTGCCGAAAACCGCAGGCTTTCCTTGCTGCCCAGGCCGAGGAAGCCGCGCCGCACGAGCGCGTCCTTGAACAGGCCGACCGCGCGGTCCTGGAGGTCGCGGTCGAAATAAATCAGCACGTTTCGGCAGGACACGAGTTGAACTTCCGCGAAGACCGAATCGCTGACAAGGCTGTGATCCGAAAAAACCGCTCGCTCGGCCAGACTTTTGTCGAAAATCGCCCGGCCGTACGCCGCGGTGTAGTAATCCGACAAAGACGTCCGCCCGCCCGACTGCCGATGGTTCTGCGTGAACGCCGCCACGCGGTCCAATTCATACACTCCGGCCTTGGCTTTTTCGAGGGCGTCGGTGTTGATGTCCGTGCCGTAGAACATCGTCCGTTTTTCCAGGCCCTCTTCGCGAAACAGAATCGCCAGCGAATACAGCTCTTCGCCCGCACTGCAGCCGGCCACCCACACCTTCAGCGACGGGTATGTCTTCAAGTGCGGCACGACCTGCTCACGAATCGCGCGGAAGTATTCCGGGTCGCGGAACATGTCGCTGACCTGCACCGTCAGGAAGCCGAGCAACTGCGTCATCACGTTCGGTTCGTGCAGCACGCGGTCCTGGAGCGAGGAGAACGTCGCGCAGCCGAAGTGTGATCTCGCCTGCGTCAGCCTCCGCTTCACGCTCGCCATGGAATAGCCGCGAAAGTCATAGTGGTACTGCCGAAAGATGGCTTCCAGCAGCAGGCGTAATTCAATGTCTTCGGTCTTGTTCACGGCATCACTTCCGCGGCATCCAGACCCGCACCAGCGACAATAGGCGTTCGACATCCAGCGGCTTGGCTAAATAATCGTTCGCGCCGGCGTCGATGCACTGCTGCTGGTCGTCCTTCATCGCCTTTGCAGTGAGTGTGATGATCGGCAGTTGCTTCCACTCGGCGCGTTTGCGGATTTCGCGTGTCGCGGTGAGGCCGTCCATTTCGGGCATCATGACGTCCATCAGTACCAGGTCGACGTCGATCTGTTTGCCGTGCGTCGCCAGTTCCAGCGCGTTGAGCGCTTCGCGGCCGTTACGGGCGATGCTCACCTGCACGCCTTGCGGTTCGAGCAGGCTGGTGAGCGCGAAGACGTTCCGAACGTCGTCTTCCACGATCAGCACGCGTCGCCCTTCCAGTGAGTTGTCGCGGCTGCGCGACAGTTCGAGCATCTTCTGCTTCTCGGCCGGCAGTTCTGCGACGACCTGGTGCAGGAACAGCGTCACTTCGTCGAGCAGGCGTTCGGGTGATTTGGCGCCTTTGATGATGATCGACTTGCTGTACCGTCCGAGCCGTTGTTCTTCGTCCGGCGTCAGGTCGCGGCCGGTGTAGACGATCACCGGCGGGAACGCGTAATTGTCGCCGGCCGCCAGCGTTTCCATCAGGGTAAAGCCGCTGGCATCGGGCAGGCTGAGGTCAAGGACCATGCAGTCGAACGTCGTTTCTTTCAGCCGTTCCAGGCACTCGGCGGCACTGCGGGCGCCGATGGTTTTCACTTCGCGCGAGCCGAGCAGTTCCTGTAGGCTTTCGAGTTGCACCTGGTCATCCTCGACGACCAGCACCCGCCGCATTTTATGGACGAGGCGGTTCTCAAGCTGCTCGAACGCTTGCGCCAAGGCTTCGCGTTTCACGGGCTTGAGCATGTACCCGACCGCGCCAAGCGACATGGCCGCCTGCGAGTAATCGTTCGCCGAAACCACGTGCACCGGAATGTGCCGCGTGCGCGGATCGCGTTTCAGCCGGTCCAGCACTGAAAGCCCCGAACGGTCCGGCAAACCCATGTCCAGCACGATGGCGTTCGGTGTGTACTGCACTGCCATCACCTGGCCGTCTTCAGCGGTCATGGCGATCAGGCATTGGAAGCCCAATTCGTACGAGAGATCGTAGAGAATGCGGGCGAATGATTCGTCGTCCTCGATGACGAGAATCACGCGCTGATCGCCGGAGAGCTTTTCGCGATCGTCTTCCGTACGGCGTGGCTTCACCACCGCCCGCAAGGCGCGGCCGGTGTCGTCGGGCCGGGTCGCGATCGTCGGCGGCGAAAACGACTGCGGCGGTTGAACTGTCGCGACGGGTGCAACGGGCGGCAACGCTTCATCGAAATTCTGCGGCACGGTGATGGTGAACGTGCTGCCCTGGCCGGGCGTGCTCTTCAGTTCGATCTCGCCGCCGAGCAGCCGCATGAGTTCGCGTGAGATGGACAGGCCTAGGCCCGTGCCGCCGTACTTGCGGTTCGTCGTGCCGTCCGCCTGGCGGAAGGCGTCAAAGACCAGTTGCTGATGTTCCGCCGCGATGCCGATGCCGGTATCGCGCACGACAAAGCGAATTCGCGCGTCCGCGGCCGGGCTCACGGCGACATAGACGCCGCCTTTTTCGGTGAATTTCAGCGCATTGGAGAGCAGGTTTTTCAGGACCTGTTCGAGCCGTTGCGGGTCGGTCCGGAAGGTTTCGGGCGTGCCGGGTTCGATGGTGAATTCGATCTCCAGCGACTTTTGCTTGGCGACCGGCTCGAACGTGCGTTGCAGGCCTTCAACCATCGCCGAGACGCGGACCGTTTCCGGCCGAACTTCCATGCGGCCGGCTTCGATCTTCGACAGGTCGAGAATGTCGGTGATCAACGCCAGCAGGTCATTGCCGGCCGCCTGGATCGTGCTCGCGTACTTCACCTGCTCGGCCGTCAGATTGCCCGTGCGATTGTCCGCCAGCAGCTTGGCGAGAATGAGCGACGAATTCAGAGGCGTGCGCAGCTCATGGCTCATGTTCGCCAGGAAGTCTGACTTGTAGCGACTCGCCTGTTCGAGCGCCGCGCTTGTTCTTGGAGTGAGGTTTTGGATTCCGTGAGCGAATCCTTCTGAGCCGCCAGCAATTGTGTCTGCTCTTCAAGCTGCGTGTTCGTCTGCTCAAGCTCGGCTTGTTGTTGCTCCAGACGAACCTGCGATTCCTTCAACGCCCGGCTCTGCTCGGCGAGTTCTTCATTCGACACGCGAAGCTCTTCGCCCTGGGCCTGAAGCTCTTCGGTTTGCCGCTGCGTTTCCTCCAGAAGCTCCTGAAGGCGCGAGCGATACTTCGCCGAGCGGACGGCGATCGCAATCGACTCATCAATCCGCTCAAGGAATTCGCTCACCGGCAAGCGCGAGTGACGCAGAAAACTCAATTCCACCACAAGCTGCACCGCACCGTCGGCCTGCATGGGCGTAATGACGACCCGTGCCGGCGTGCCGTGACCGAGCGACGAAACGATTCGAAACGCCGAATCCGATACGTCATCAATCACCGTCTCACGGCCGTTCTTCACGGCCTGGCCCATCAGCCCTTCACCGATGTTGAACTTGTCAGGGAGATTCGAATCAGCAGGCAACGCATAGGCGGCGGCACGACGGAAATAACCGCCCGACTCGACGAACACCGCGCCCGACTGGGCATCGGTTCGCTCAGCGAGAAAGGTGACAACCCGCTCCGCCAAAACATCGATCGGGCGATCGCCAGCGATCCGCTCGCCGAGCTTGGCGACGCCGTCCTGCAGCCATTGTTCGCGGTTGATCGAAATGCGATTGAGAATGAACGCGTACCCGACGAACGCAGTCGCCCACAGACTGCTGACGCCGAACGCCCGGTTCGAAATGGCGACCGTCAGCGTGTTCGCGCCGGTCGTGTCGTCCGTGAAGAAGGTGAGCACCATCAACGCGCTCGCCAGCCCCGCAACCACCGGCGGCACCGCGGCTTCCCACGCCCAGAGCGCGATCCCAACGGGCACGACGTACAGCACCCACACTGCCACGTTCCGAGGCGTGTAGAAATCCGCGACGAACACCGCCACCAGACACAATGCGATCAGTAAAAACAGCCAGCGTGGCGTCGTGCGGGTTACCCGTTTCAAACACAGCCCTCCAAAACACATTCGCCGAGACGACCAGCAACGTCTGAGCCAACAACGAACCGAGAGAATGGCCAGCCGGCAAGCCCGAAATGATAGGCACCACCCGCTCGGCAACCAAACGCCTCATTCGACCCCGAATAATCCCACGAAAATACAAAAGAGATTGACACCAGACGGCCTTAGTGTATTTTTTACACTAAAGGAGCTCGCGTGGCCCGCCTTCGTGAAACCTATCGAACGTCTCTCGCCCTGCTGACCGATCTCTATCAACTCACGATGGCGTACGGCTACTGGAAGGAACGCCGCCACGAGCAGGCCGCGGCGTTCCACATGTACTTCCGCAAAAACCCCTTCGCCGGCGGGTTCACCATTGCGTGCGGGCTGGCCGAAATTCTCGAAGCCCTCGCCGATTTCCGCTTCGACGCCTCCGACCTCGATTACCTCGCCACCCTCACCGGCAACGACGGCAAACCGCTCTTCGAGCAGGCGTTCATCGACTACCTCGGCCGCATGGAAATCGACCTTGACGTCCACGCCGTTCCGGAAGGCACGGCCGTCTTCCCGAACGAACCATTACTTCGGGTCACGGGCCCGATCCTGCAATGTCAGTTGATCGAAACCCTGCTGCTGAACATCGTGAATTTTCAGAGCCTCATCGCCACCAAGGCGGCACGCGTCTGCATTGCCGCCCGGGGCGACGACGTCCTGGAATTCGGCCTACGCCGCGCCCAGGGCATTGACGGCGCTCTCGCCGCCAGCCGCGCCGCCTACGTCGGTGGCTGCACGGCCACGTCCAATGTCCTGGCGGGTAAAATGTTCGACATCCCGGTCCGCGGCACGCACGCTCACTCCTGGGTGATGAGCTTCGATACCGAAATCGCCGCCTTCGAGGCCTACGCCCGCGCGATGCCGAACAACTGCGTTTTCCTGGTCGACACCTACGACACACTGGAAGGCGTTCGGCACGCCGCGGAGATCGGCAAACAATTGAAGGCGGCCGGGCACCGGATGGTCGGCATTCGGCTCGACAGCGGCGACCTGGCGTACCTCAGCATCGAAGCCCGAAAAATCCTCGACGCCGCCGGCCTCACCGATGCCGCCATCGTCGCCAGCAATGATCTCGACGAGCAAATCATCGAAAGCCTGAAACTTCAGGGCGCCACCATCGCCGTCTGGGGCGTCGGCACGAAGCTCGTCACCGGCGGCCACCAGGCCGCACTCGGCGGCGTCTACAAGCTGACCGCCGTCAAGGCGGACGACGGCACATGGACGCCGCGCGTCAAAGCGTCCGATGTTGCCGCAAAATCTTCCGTGCCGGGCATGCTTCAGGTTCGCCGATTCTCCACGGCGACGTCTGTCGTCGCCGATGCCATCTACGACGAGAATATCGGCATTTCTGACAATCCCACCATTGTTGATCCGGCCGAGGCGCTCCGCCGCCGGCAGGTGACCGAGAGTGCGAACTACCACGACCTGCTCCAGCCCGTCATGCGGGCCGGCCGCATCATCGTCCAGACGCCGCCGCTATCGGAGATTCGCAAGCGAACGCAGGCCGAACTGGCACGACTGTACGCGGGCATCAAGCGGTTTACGAACCCGCACCTCTACCCCGTCGGCCTGGAAGAACGGCTCGCCACGCTCCGGACAGAAATGCTACTCCGTGCGAAACTGCCCAATAGATAGAATCATCTTTATAGTGAATACATCCGTTCATGGCATACACCTACGAATATCCTCACCCAGCCGTCACAGTGGACTGTGTTCTATTCGGCTTTGACGAGAGTGGTCTGAAGGTGCTGCTGATCCAGCGCGCGGTGGAACCGTACAAGAATCTCTGGGCATTTCCGGGCGGTTTCGTTCGGATGGATGAGTCGCTGTACGACGCTGCGGTGCGTGAATTGCGGCAAGAAACCGGCCTAGATGGCGTTTTTCTCGAGCAGCTTTACACATTCGGAACCCCGGACCGCGACCCGCGTGAACGGACGATTTCGGTGGCGTATTACGCGCTCGTTTCGTTAGCCGGCCGTCAGCCGCACGCGGCGACGGATGCGGCGAGTGCGGCGTGGTTCCTCCTTGATCACTTGCCGCTATTGGCGTTCGATCACCTGCCGATCTTCCACCACGCGTTCGCGAGACTGCGTCTGAAGATTCGCTACGCGCCGATCGGCTTTGAGCTATTGCCAAAGAAATTCACCTTGTCGCAATTGCAATATTTGTATGAAACGATTTTGCGTAGGCCGCTCGACAAGCGGAACTTCCGGAAAAAGATACTCAGCTTTGATGTGCTGAAAGAGACCGGCGAAATGCAGACAAGCGTCTCACACCGGGCGGCGCGGCTGTATCAGTTTGACGAGAAGAAATACCAGAAGCTGCTGGCGGGCGGCTTTCACTTTGAACTTTAAATATTGCGAGGTGGATCGTGAAGCGTGCACTGATTGTGGTCGATATTCAGAACGACTTTCTGCCCGGCGGTGCGCTCGCGGTGCCGGACGGCGACGCTGTCATTCCATTGGCGAATGCGCTGATGCCGCGGTTCGATCTCGTGGCGGCCACGCAAGACTGGCACCCGGCGAGCCACGGCAGCTTCGCGGCGAATCATGCTGGAAAAACAGTCTTCGAACAGGCCACGCTCGCCGGGTTGCCGCAAACGCTCTGGCCGGTTCACTGCGTGCAAGAGACGCGTGGTGCGGCGTTCGCGGACGCACTGAATACGGCTGCGTTTGATCGCATTTTTCAGAAAGGCACCGACGAACAGATCGACAGCTACAGCGGCTTCTTCGACAACAACCGCCGGCGGGCGACCGGCCTGGGCAATTACCTGCGAACGCAAAGCGTTGGCGAGGTGTTCGTAATCGGGCTGGCGACGGATTACTGCGTGAAAGCGACCGCGATCGATGCCCGCCACCTTGGGTTTGCGGTCACGCTCATTGAAGACGCCTGCCGGGGCGTGAACCTCACGGCGACAGACGTCGCCGACGCGATTGGTGAAATGAAAGCAGCCGGTGTGGCCGTGATCCACAGTAGCGAGTTGGCAGGCTGAGGCATCTGAACATAGAGGAGACGAGTCATGGCAGGTGAGATTTTGACGCTGTTTTCAGGGCGATTTTTGAAGCTCGTTCGTAAAGACAGTTGGGAATACGTCGTCCGCCCGAACGCCACGGCCGTCGTGGGGATCATCGCGATGACGCCAGAGCGACGCTTGCTGCTGGTCGAGCAGCACCGCGTGCCGGTCGGTGGCCCGGTGATCGAACTGCCCGCCGGCCTGGTGGGCGATACGGACTCTGCGGAAGATTTGATCGCGGCAGCGCGCGGGAACTCCTCGAAGAAACGGGGTATGCCGCTGATCGGCTGAGCATTGTGGCGGCCGGCCCGTCATCGGCCGGGCTGACGAGCGAAGTGGTGACACTTTTTGTGGCGAGCGAACTCACAAAAGTATCCACCGGCGGCGGCACGGATGACGAGCACATCACCGTGCATGAAATCCCGCTCGACGACGTCCCCGCATGGCTGAAGACGCAGGCGGACGCGGCGAAGGCCATCGACCTGAAAGTCTATAATGCCCTGTATTTTCTGAGATAAATCGCGCCCAGCGGATTTTAGCCTTCGCTCTTGGGCGTTGACTCTTTGAGCTTCCACTTGATGCGTGAGGTGCTCTGGTAGACGGGGTATTCGATGCGGACGCGCCAGACTTCGTGCTCTGACAGGTCGACATCGATCGAACCGGCGACGGCGCGGGCCATCTCTGCGTAGCGTGGCAGATCGGGCGTGGCGAGCACGTCGGCGCCTTTGCCCAGCCGCGTGATCTGATAGTCGCCGACGAGCGGCACGTAATCAGGCGCGCCGCTCAACGGGCGATCGTCGCCCAGATAAACGTCAAGCTCCGGCGTGCCGGTGATGAGGCCCGGCGGCAGCAGGACGTCGTGCAGCGCGACCTCGATCGGCATGGCCTTGGTTTGGGTGTAGAACTCGAACGGCTCACGCAGCAGGTAGTATTCGCCGAAGCTCAGCGTCGTCACGCCCACATTCCCGATCTCCGGGCGAACGAGCGACGTGCTCACCCATTTGCTGCCGTAGAGTTCGCCGGTTTCGATTTCGAGTTGGTTGTGCGAGTTGGTGGAGAAATCCTGCAGCAGGAAACCGTCGCCGGGCAGATCAATGCGGCTGCGCTCGATGACGTTGCTCTTGACCGAATCGGCACTGTGCGCGCGGGCGTTGTGGACGCTGATGCGGTCGAGCTGGCGGAGCGTGCGGATGTTCAGCAGGCTTGTGATATTCGCCACCTCAAACCGCGACTGCCCGCCCCGCTTGCTGGGTGCGATGATCATGCACGACAGCCGCGTTTGCGCCTGCACGCCCATGACATGGCTTTGCCCGCGGAACATGTTGCGGCGGTGCTGAAGGTCGGCGGCCCGCCACTCGTCGGTCAGCCCCGCGATGCCGGTCATCAGCGTATTGAACGTCGCGCGGTCGCCGGCATGGCGTTCGACGAGGCGTTCGAAGGCTTCGTAAACTTCGTTGAGGGCGGCAAGTTGGTCCGGCCGAACGCCGTTCTTTTCGGCGGCGCGGGCGAACTTTTCGACCGACACCCGGGCCGGCACGAGCGCGCCGGCGGTGAGCGCCCGGCGGTCGTCCACCGACTTAAACAGCTGCCAGCTCAGCGTCGAATCGATCCCCAGCAGCCGCTGCAATTCCACCGGCCGTCGCACGCCGAGCGTCGCGAAGATGTCATTCAGGACGCGCTTGATCGACGCCAGCACTTCCGTGGCTTCGGTTTCGAACAGGGTCTCGATCCGCGTGGTTTCACCAACCGGCATACCCGGTACTTCGCGCCGAATCGGTCCAATTGCAAGCCACGTCGTGTGCATTTCCCGGAAATCTATCAGTCGAAAGGGTTTTTACGAAGAAAAATTTTTACGAATTTATTTGCGAAAGAAAATGAGCATCTTTACTATGCCCGCACCAACCGCCAGCGCGAGATAATTCGAACCAACAAGGATTCCGCATGTCGCCGCACTCTCATAAGCGAGCCGGAGCATTCACGCTCGTCGAACTGCTCGTGGTCATCGGCATCATCGCGCTGCTGATCAGCATTCTTCTGCCATCGCTCAACCGCGCCGCGCCGCGGCGAAGCAGGCGGTCTGCCTCTCCAATGTTCGCCAAATTCTCACCGCCGCCCTGATGTACTCCGCGGAGAACAAGGGGGCGATGGTCCCCGCATCGGTCAGCACGCCGCTGGGCAACGATACGATTGATGGCGTCACCGGGCCGAGCTACGGCAACTGGAATTACCTCCGCGTCACCGGGCCGGGCAATAACAATGTCTTCTCCGTCGTCCGTGGCCTGCTCGGCCGCTATACCAAGACCGACAAAGTCTTCTACTGCCCGAGCATGAACGAATACTCCGACGTCGCCGGCCTGCTGAAGCTCGACCCACTTCAGCCCGCCACCACCTACGCCATGCACCAGGACCCGCCCAAGAAGATCACCCTTGTGCGAAGCCCGTCTGACACCGTTTGGGTCGCAGACGCGATCGTCGCCGACCCGACGACCGGCGCACTCGCCCTGACGCCCCACCTGCGACGCGGCTCTCTAGGCGCGTACGGCGGCGACACCTTCCACGGTCGACACCTCGGCAAGGGCAGCGCGGGCTTCCACGACGGCCACGCCGAAGCCATGATCGCCCAGCCGCGCCCTTACTCGTCATACGCCGGGACCTCGCAACAAGCCTACGCGGTGATGCAGAAACAGCACATCGGCCCGATGACCCCGACCGGGTTCACCGCCGCGATGCTCGGCAGTTCCAGCACTTACGCCCAGGGTTTCTACGACACGTACGACTACTACTTCTGGTACGACAAAAACGCCAAGCAGTAATCGTTCCACCCGAGGCCGTGCCGAATTCCCGCAAACGGTCGAAAAAACTAAGTTTTTTCTGCGATCGCGCACTCTGATTGTCGTAAATAGTTGAAGTCGGCGTTGTGAATCATCGCACGCCAACTGCCGCCGCCCGATCGGCCATGACGCCCGAGCCAGTCGACCAATTTCGCCAATTCGAAGCCGGCCTTGCCCTGGCCGCACGTCGGCTCACGGCCGCACGTCGGCGTCGTGCGACGGCGGCCGCCATTCGATCCGCCGCACGCATCGCGCTCGGCACCGGCGTTGTCGCGTTGGCCGCCTCGGCTTGGGTCCGTCTTACCGGCTCGGCGGTCCTCTGGCCGGCGATTTCCGCCGTGGCGATCGGATTCAGTGCGATCACCTTCGCGGCCATCGCTTCACTGCAAAAAGTAGTTCGCCCGACAAACGATGAAGTCGCCGAGCGACTCGACCTGTCGATCGGCAGGCACAACGTCATCGCCACGGCGTTGGATTTTTCTCGCTCGACGCATCCGCTGCCGTTCCAAGCCGCCGCAATCGAGCTCGGCCTCGCCGCCTTGCGTCAGCACGCCAGTACCGAACCCGTGGTCGAAAAAAATCGTCTTCTTCACACACGCACCGGTGCCGCCGCTTCGGCCGGCGTTGCGATGTGTCTGCTCGCGCTCCTGCTCCCGGGCATCCCCTCTCTGCCGGCGACTCTTGCGACCCATCATGACAGCCTGGCGATGAAATCTGTCGCGGATTCTTCTACGCTCGCCATCGAAAAGCCTCGCCCGGATCCGGCCCGCCTTCCCGAGACCGCCAAGCCCGCGTCGCCCGCAAAATCATCGCCGAATAAAAAGGCAGACGCCAACACGAACGCCGCCCTGCCCGGCACGTCAGCCCGCCCCAGCGCCAGTGCGGCCGCCAGTCCCAGTGACGCCGGGCAGTCCGCCGCCAGCAGTGATTTGACGGCCGCCCCGCAAACGAAAAAGCCCGACGCCGCCAGTCGTTCCGCTGCCGCCCCCCAATCGCCCGCGCCGCAAAATGCCGCTGCACCCCGTTCCAACCCCGGCCAACAAAAAGCGTCCCTCGGCCAATCCGATTCCGACAGCCAGTCCAACGGAAAAGCCGCCGCCGCTTCAGGCTCCAAGGCCGAATCCTCCTCCGGCGAAAAGAGCGGCGACAAAAGCAGCGACAGCCAGAACAGCGGAAACCCCGATAGCGACAGCAGCCCGCCGCCCCCCGGCGACCAAGGCGGACAACCGCAAGGCGGCAACCAGAGCAGCGACAACCCCAATGCCCCCGATGCGCCGGGCTCGGGCAACGGACGCAGCAGCCAAAGCAGCGAATCCGGCGGCGGAAACGGTCAGTCCAGCGGACAAAGCCCGCCGAAAAAAGCCCGCGGCGTCGCCCCGCTCCTCCTCGGCAGCCGACAGGCAGACCTCCTGCAAGGCAAACAATTGCCCGGCCCCGACGAACGCACACGCATCCAACTCCCCCCGCTCCGCCAGCCCGGCGACCCGGCCGCCGCCGCCAGCATCAACGCCCCGCAACAACCCGAACCGCCGACCGGCGTCTACCGCGTTCCCGCAAACCAGCGCGCCGCCGTAGACGCCTATTTTCGCCAGTTCCACAAAGACGAAGCGGCCACGAACTAGTCCATTCATTGAGAACACAGTGACCACCACCATCGACCCCAATCCTTCGGCCGTTTCTAATGATGCACAGCTCGCCCAGGCCCAGGCGGCTTTGGTGCGGTCGCTGTTCGCTGGCCTTCGTTCTCGGATCGGGCGGGTTTATGTGGGGCAGGAGCCGGTCGTGGAGTTCGTGCTTTACACGCTCCTGGCGGGCGGGCATGTGCTCATTGAAGGGGTGCCGGGGCTGGGGAAGACGCTCCTGGTGCGGACGCTGTCGGCGGCGGTGCGGCTGCCGATGAGTCGCATTCAGTTCACGCCGGACCTCATGCCCGCGGACGTCACCGGCACGACCGTGCTGACCGAGGCCGCCGGCGGCGGGCACGAGCTGAAGTTCCAGCCCGGGCCGCTGGTCAGCAGCCTGGTGCTGGCCGACGAGATCAACCGCGCCACGCCCAAGACTCAGTCGGCCCTGCTCGAGGCGATGCAGGAAGGCCAGGTCAGCGTCGCCGGCCGCACGATCGTGCTGCCCGAGCCGTTCATGGTGCTGGCGACGCAGAACCCCGTCGAGCAGGAAGGGACCTACCCCCTGCCCGAGGCGCAGCTGGACCGTTTTTTGGTGAAGGTGATCGTCCGCTACCCGTCGGCCGAGGAGATGGACGGCATCCTCGTGCGGACCACCGGCGACGCCGTCGAGACGGACGAGGCGACGTTCACCGGCGAAGACGTGCTGGCGGTGCGCAAGATCGTCCGCCAGGTGCCGGCCGCCAAGCAGGTGCGGTCGTACGCGATCAAGCTGGTGCTAGCGACGCAGCCCGACCAGCCGACGGCGCCCGACGCGGTGAAGAAGCACGTCGCCTTCGGCGCCGGCCCGCGTGCGGCGCAGGCGCTGTTGCTCCTGGCCAAGGCGCGGGCGGTCGTCAACGGCCGCTTCGCCGTCAGCTGCGAGGACGTGCGTGAAGTCGCCCCGGCGGTGCTGCGGCACCGGCTGGTGCTGAACTTCGCGGGGCTGGCCGAACGCGTCGACCCGGACGCGGTCGTGAAGACGATCATCGCCAACACCAGCGAGCTGACGACCGCGTGAACCGGCTGTTCAACGACAACTTCCTGGCCGCGATCGCCCGGCTCGGCCTGAGCGTGCGGGCGACGCCGCCCCGCGCCGAGCACGGCACGCACCTCTCGCCACGACCGGGCAGCTCGCTGGAGTTCCGCGACTACCAGCCGTACGCGCCCGGCGACGACCTGCGTCGGGTCGACTGGGCGGTCTACCGGCGGACGAAGCACCTGTTCGTGCGGCGGTTCGAGCGGCCGACGGCGGCGTCGGTCTTCGTGCTGGTCGACGGCAGCGCGTCGATGCACCTGGACGAAACGCCCGCCACGCCGACCCGCTACGCCACCGCCGCCCGCGTCGCCGCCGCCGTTGCCAGTGCCGCCGTCGCGGGACAGAACCCGCTGCGCGTGGTCATCGCCGACGGCCAGGAAGGGCCGGCCCCGCGCACCGTCACCGGCCGACGCGGGCTGGTGAAGGTGCTCGCCGACTTAGCCCACGAAGACCGCCCGACGACCGGCCCGGGCCCGGCGGCGGCGATCGAGGCGGTCCGCCCCGCGCTGGCAGCCACCGGCCGCGGCGTGCTGGTGGTCGTCAGCGACTTCTTCGAACCCGCCGGCGTGGACGCGATCGTCGACGCGCTGCGCCAGGTCGACGGCCGCCTGGTGCTCGTCCGCGTCACGCGGCCGACCGACGCCGAGCCGCAGATCAGCGACGACCTGGAACTGACCGACTGCGAGACCGGCCGCCGCCTGCACGTGAGCCCGACCGCCGACGCGATCGCCCGGTACCGCGCCGCGTACGCCTCGTACTTCGGCACGCTCGACGCGTACGCCGCCTCCCGCGGCGCCCTGAGCGTGACGATCGACGCCGAAGCCGACCCGCTCGGCCAACTCCAAACCCTCTTCCCCGCCGGCACACTGAGCGTGTGAACATGATGTCGCTGTCGAGCCTGCCGATCTTCGCCGCCGCCATCGCCGTCCTGGGCGTGGGAGCGTTGTACGCGCTGCACCACCTGCGGACGCAGCCGAAGCGTCAGACGACGGCGAGCCTGCTGTTCTGGCAACACGCGGCCCGCCCGCAGCAGACGCGTGTGCCCTGGAGCCGCCGCTTCACGCACCGCCGCACGTTCTCGCTGCTGGCGACGATCGTGCTGCTCCTGACCGCCGCCATGCTGGCCGACCACTGGCAGACCGCCAGCGATGCCGGTCACGACGTCATCGTCATCGACAACGGACAAGCCATGGCGGAGGAAAACGCCGCGGGCCAGACTGCATTGCGACAGGCGACAGACGCAGCCCAGTCCGATATCGCAAACACATCAGGCCCGTTGACGGTTATTTCCGCCGGCGCGATCCCGCGTGTGATCGCTGAAGAAGGCACGCCCGTGGCGGCGATCAAGCAGGCGTTGAACGCCCTGAAGACTCAGCCCGGCGCCAGTGCCGCGTCGCTCGCACTGCGACTGGCGGCCAGCGTGCAAGGCCGGTCGCCGGGCCGGATCATCTGGCACACGCAAGCACGCGAGTTACCGGCCGACCTGCCGGAATCCATCGTCAGTCGCGTGACGTTACGCACGGTCCGAGCGGCTGCCGCTGCCGCGATTGTGAGCGTGAGCACGCCGACTTTCTCAACTGCGAACGGCCAGCGTTTGTTGCGAGTAACCGTAGCCGGCGATTCTTCGGATGGCCTGTCGCTGAAGTCGGTTGCGGACGGCGGCACGGCAACTATCTATCCGCTCTCGCATGCCGCTGTGCGTCGGGAGGTCCGTGAACTCGAAGTTTCGAGCGCAACAAAACGAGTTGAGCTTTCCCTCGTACGCAACGAAGAGCCACTCGGCCAAACTGTTTCGATCGACATTCCGGCCGAACGGCGAATGACATACCGCGTTTCGGCCGCCGCACCCGAGCCGCTGAAGGCGGCGCTACACGCCGTCGCGACTGAAAGCGCGAACGGCGATATCGCAATCGTGGCCGGCGATTCGCCCGCACCCGCCGACGCGCGGGCCGTCATCCGAATCATTCCGGCCACGGCGATTCCGACATCACCAACGCTGGCACTCGTCTCAAACGACGCTGAAGCGATATCGCTCGATCAGGCTAGCACGAATCGCGTGCCGGCCGCGGCATTGCCCGGCGTCGCGTTAATGCGGACCGGCGATATTTCAGTCGCGAGCATTGATACCACGGCTAAGCTTCCGACCCTTTATTTGTCGGCCGGTTTGCTGGACGAACAGGCTGAGTTGCCGCGGCGTGCGGCATTTCCGGTTTTGATCTCGGAGTGGTGCGGGCGACTTCTCTCGCAACCAGCAACGTCTGTAGCCGTGCCTTGGTTGCGATCGGCCGAAGACCCGCTTTGGCTGCGGCCCTCAAGTGACGCGTTGCCACGCACTGCCGTCACCGTGGCGGACCACCCGACCGAAAACGTGACGGATCATTCTGTCGCCACGGTAACTCCGCCGGCCGCGCATCGGTCGATTCCACTCAAGCAGACCCTGCTCAGCATCGCCCTGTTATTACTGGCCGTTGAAGGGTTTCTGCTGGCCCGAAGGAAAATCGTCTGATGGTCTTTGGGCACCCTGCTTTTCTTTGGCTCTTGCCGCTCGCTGTCGTGCTGGCGTACGCAGGCTGGCGCGGTGCGCGTCAGCAACGGATCGCGGCTGCGGTGGTCCACGGCTTGTGTATTGCGAGCGTCGTGCTGGCATTGGCTGAACCGATGCTGGGCGTGTCACGGCAAGAACAATTGCAGGTTGGCGTCGTCGAAATCACGCCGTTCGTGACCGATGCCGCGGTCGCCGACGCGGTGCGTGAGCTTTCGAAGGATGCTCCAGACGTTCGGTTGATCGCGTTCGGCAATCGTGCTGAGCGTGTCGACAATGTTGCCGACTTGCTCGACGGTGTTCAGCTGGCGGCACTCCGCAAACGCCTTGCCGAGCCGGTTTGGGCGGACGATTCGGAACACGGTGCTCCCGCACTGGCGACCGCACTTCAGTTGGCGGGCGGCCAGGTTCCGGCCGGCGGACGCGGCGATGTTCGCTTGATCGGCAGCGGTTGGTCCTGCGCACGGCGATGCGGCCGCGGAAGCGTATCGCCTGGCCGAGCGTGGCATCGCGGTCCGCGCGACGGCCACGGCGAATATTGGTGATGCCCTGCCGCCGTTTTCTATTCGTCGCGTGACTGTTCCGGGGCAGGCCCGCGTCGGCCAGACGGTGCGGGCTGTCGTTGAAATTGATTCAGCCGTCATCGGCGCGGCAAGGGTTCAACTCGCCGCGGGCAACGCACCGGTGACGTCCACCACATTTGTCGCCAAGGCCGGAATTAATTCGGTCACCGTCGACCTGCCACTGCAAGCGCCGGGGCTGACACCCATTAAAGCGGCTGTTTTTCCAGACGAAAAGCCACCCATTGCTTCCGCCGGCGAGGTCTTCGCGGCCGTCAACGTTTTGCCGCCGGCGGACGTGCTGTGGGTGCAGTCGCCGAGCGATCCGGCTGCCGTGAAGTCGTTCCAAACGCTCCTCGGCGACGGCATTCGGCTGGTGCCGACCGCACCTGAAGCCGTCGCAGAACGGGCCGCCGGCGCTGACGCGGTGATTCTCGCCGACACGCCCGCGGATCAACTGCCCCAGCCGGCGTATGACGCGTTGCTCAGCGCCGTTCGCAACGGAACGGGGCTGATGTTGACCGGTGCGGCACGGAGTTTCGGGCCGGGCGGCTATGAGGAATCGCCACTGGCGGCCGCGCTGCCGGTGAAGATGCCGCAGCAGGTGGAGAGCATCGATCCGAGCGTAACGCTTGTCCTGATTGTCGACACCAGCGGATCGATGATGGGCGAGCGCATGGACCTCGCCAAAGAAGTCGCACGCCTGGCGATGACGCACCTGAAGCCGCACGACAAAGTCGGCATCGTCGAATTTTATGGCGGCAAGCGTTGGGCTGCGCCGATCCAGTCGGCCGCGAATGTGGCCGTCATTCAGCGGGCACTCGATCGCCTGACGCCGGGCGGCGGCACGACGCTTTACCCGGCCGTCGAGGAGGCGGCTTTTGCCCTGCGAAACGTCCGCACGCGTGCAAAACACCTGCTGATCCTCAGCGACGGTGCCGTGGAAGAAGCGAAGTTTGCGGCGCTCATTCGCCAGATGGCCGAAGACGGCATGATGGTTTCTGCCGTGCAAGTCGGCCCGCCCGACAACAGCGGGCTGGCGAATGTCATGCCTGACATCGCACGCTGGGGCAACGGCCGCTATTACACTGTGCCTGACGCTTACGCGCTGCCGGATATTTCGTTCAAACAGCCGCAGATTTCGATGATGTCGCCGGTCGAGCGAACGCCAGTCGACATCGTCGCCGGCAATGACGAGTTGGCCCGTAACGCATTCACGGACGGCAGTGCGACGATCTCCGGCTACGTGCGGACACAAGCAAAACCGACCGCCGATGTGCTTCTGAAAACCGCCGGCGGCGATCCACTGCTGACGCGCTGGCGCTTCGGCGCGGGCTACGTCGCCGCACTGCCGACGCAGATCGGCTCGACCATGACCTCGGGCCTGAACGGCGGCGTGAGCAACGTCGTTCGCGGCATCATGCGGCAGTTGAGCGACGGCCGCGGGCAATCACTCGCGCTGGCGACGACGGTTCGTGATGCGGGCATTGAGGTCGATATCACCGCACAAGCCGAAGCGGTTTCTGAATCGATGCAACCGCTCACGCTACGATTGAAGGACGCAACCGGCCGTGTGGTTCGGCAGTTGATTGCTGAACCGGTTTCCGCCGGGCGATGGAACGTGCTGTTGCCGAACGTCACCGCCGGTGCATACGCCGTGGCCGCGGAGTTGGACGGCGATTCGAAGTTTACGGGCCAGACCGCCGTCGCCGTGTCTCGGCCGGAATCGGCGGTTGGGCGTGAGCCGGACGCCGCCAAGCTCGCGGCGATTTCGTCGTTCTCCGACTTAGCCGCCGAGCGTGCGGCCGCCCTGCCGGACGCGACCATAAAATGGATCGACCTCACGCCGTGGCTGATTTCGGCGGGCGTTTTGTTGCTGGCCGCTCATGTCGGTGTGCGGCGTTGGCCCCTGGCGAAGAATTGATCGACGTATGGCAATCCGCGAACGCATTTCCTCGCCCGCCGAAACCGCCGCAGGCTTCCGTCGCCGAACGATGATCGCCTGGGCGGCGGCGATCGCGCTGGCGACACCGGCACTCGCAGCCGACACCACCACGACTTCCGCCACCGACTGGCATCAACGCATTCGCGACGCCGTCGCTAACACCGGCTCTGCCGAAGCGGTGTGGACTGAACTCGCCGCTCAACCGGCGGATGCCGACACGCTCCGCGCGATCGCCGAGGCGGCACTTGAAGACGGCGAAGTGGGCAAAGCGCTCACCGCGTTCGAAGCCCTCGCCAAAGTTCGGCCGAACGATGCGGCGGGGCTTCAGCGGCTCGCCCGCGTTCAGGAAATTTCCGGGCAATCCAACGCGGCGATGAAAACGCTGGCGGCCGCCGCCACACTGCTGCCGGCCGGTGCGGCCAGGGGCGAAACGCTGCTTCGCCAGGCCGCCCTGAATTTCGACGCCGGCCAAGCCGACGCGGCTGTCGCCCTGCTCAAGCAAACCATCGCCGACGATACAACGGCTGGCATTCGCGCGGGAATCATCGCGTACGCCTACGGCCGCTACGCCGACGCGGCCGCGTTCTTCGATTCGTCAGCCGAGAAGGACGTCGTCACACTGCTTCTGCAAGGCAACGCCGCGTTGAAAGCCGGCGATGCCGCTCTTGCCGCCAAGGCGTTCACGGCGTGCGAAGGTTTGGCGACGCGGTCGTTCGATCGCGCGTACGCCGTCGAACGCATCGTCGCCACGGCCCGCCAGGAGAAGCGACTCTCCGCATTAGCCGACGCCTGGCTTACCGAGCCGCACCTCCCGCCCGACCGCACCATGCCGCTGGCGACGATGCTGCGGGAACTCGGCCGCGTGCCGGACTTGCTGAAGTGGTGGAAAGCGGCCGCCATCAATCCGGCCTACAGCGACGCGGTTTTGTCGGACCGCTTTGTGAATGAAGTCATCGGCGCCGCCCGTTCAGCGGGGCTGACGGACGACGCCTACCAGGTCTGCCGTGCGTTGCTCGATCGCGATCCGACGAGTTGGCAGTGGCTAACAGCATCGGTGCGGGCGGCGCTGGCGTTGGGGAAAACCGACGACGCCGACGCCTTGCTTCGTCAGCGGTTGACGGCAGTGGATTCGGTGCCCGAAAACCTCGGCCGCCTCGGCCGACTGGCACGCGATTTCGGCCGCAGCGGTGTCGGCCTGGAAGCCGCAGACCGGTTGCGCTCGCAAGGCGGTGCGTCCGCTGTCACCGGCTGCTTGCTTGCCGCTTCGGTTCACGATCGCACGGGCGACGCCACGCAAGCGAAGGCCGCTTTGGATGAGGCGGCGCGGCTGGCGGAAAACCTCCCCGCATCGGCAGGCGAAGTCGCCGCCGCGCTCGAAGCGGCGGACATGGACGATGTGGCGATCGCGCTGATTCAATCCGCCCTCAAGCAGTCGCCGGACGATTCGCTGCAAAGTCGCCTGGCGTCGCTGCTGATCAAAAACCGCCGCTACGCCGAGGCCATACCGGTGCTGGAAACGGTGCTTCGTTCGACGGCAAGTCCGGCAGTGAAAGCACAGGCGGCGCAGCGTTTGCTCGAAGCCGCCAAGGCCGGCCAATCGACAGCCGATCTCATTCGCCGGACGAAAGACCGGCTCGATACCGGGCATGGCGATGCAACGGATTTATCGCTACTCGTCGACGCACTGCTGTCGCAAAAACAATTCGATGCCGCCGTGGACGCCTTGCGAAGCAGCCCGCTGTTGGACGACCTCACGCGGCTGCGGCGTTTGTCGGTTTTGTTCCTGCGCGAAAATCGTCTTGACCAGGCGGAGGCGACGCTCAAGCAACTCGCCAAGGCTGACCCGGCGGCGGCAGCCGAGACTCAGGAGCGGCTTGCTTCGATCGCGATTCAGCGAAAGCGTCCGAATGACGCGACGGCCGCCATCGACGCGATCGCACGTCTCGGCACGACAACGGACGCCGATTCGCTCGACCGCATGGCGGGCGTGCTGAACCGCTTGGGCCGGACCGCGGAGGCGGCCGTGCTTTACCGCCGCCTCATCGCCGCCCAGCCCGACAACGCCGACAACTGGCTGCTCTGGTCGACGGCCATGTCCAAGACCGGCAAGGCCGCCGTCGCGCGCCGCCGCCTGACGGTGCTGTGCGGCGACTCGCAGTCGGACAACGTCTTCGCGGCCGCGTCGGACGCCCTGCTGAACCTCAACGCGCCGCCGGACATGTTGCGTGTCGTCCGCCGCGATGCCGTGCTGCGTCTTTCGCAACGGCCGGCCCGCATGATGCTCAATCACGTGCTGGCCGACTTGTCGGACGAACTGGCCGACCCGCAAATGATCGTCCGTGCGACAGAACTCGGCATCGCAGTCAGCGACGAAGAACGCTCGCAGCGACTCCGTCAGTTGATGGACGTGGCCGCCCAGAACGGGCTGCTCGACACCGCAATCGACTGCGGCCGATCGTTACTGGCGCTCGGCGATGAATTTCCGCCGCAATTGTTCATGCAACTGGCAGAGCGCCTGCTGATCGCCGGCCGCCCGGACGAAGCGGCAGGCGCGGTTTCCCGCGCCGCCGAGAGCGCCGACCCGGATTTTGTCGCCATTCAGTCGGGCAAACTGCTCGAGCAATACGCCTACCCCCAAGCGGCGTACGACGCATGGCGGCCGTTGAAAGATCGCCGCGCGGTTGACGACGAATTCCAACAGCACCTCGCCGCCTTGGCTGAGGAAACGGGGCACGCGGATGAGGCGTACACGATTCATCGTGCCATGATCGATCGCCTGCTCCGCGACGACGCCGCACCAGCTTCCGACGCCCTCGGCCGCGCCGTCATCTCGGCCATCTCGGCGGCCCGAACGGAAGACCAGCGGCAAGCCGTTCTGAACATTTTGGAAACGCGTGCGAAGTCGCTGATCAGCGATCAAACAGCCCGTGATGTGCCGCCGGCGAACCTGGTGAACGTCGCGAAAGCAATGCGGACGGCGAGCGTGTTCTGCGATCAACTGCCGCGGGCAGACCGGCTTGATCGCGACATTCTTGGGCGTTGGCCGACGGCGCGGGCGTTTGTCGGCGGCGCGGTGGAAGATCGTCTGCGCCTCGGCCTGCCTGATGCCGCACTCGCGTTCGCCCGATCGCAAAACGCCGCGATGCCACCGGCGCTTTCGCGATACGCCGCTTCGGGCAATCCGCCCAGCACGCAGACGCAGTCGTTCACCGTAAAGCAGGCCAATGAACTGTTGCCGCTGCTGATGGTTCGCGGCGATTTCGATCGGGCACGAGCGGTGCTGAGCAATCTGCAGATCGACGCCGAAGCGACGTCCAAAGAGAATGTTTCGCCGGGCCTTCTCTCGCCGTTCCGGACGCTGATCATTGCCGCGAATGCGTTGAACGATCGCGACACCGCCACGCGTCTGGCACTCACCTGGGCCGACACTTTCGAGAAGCCGTCGGCGACGACACAACCCGCCAGCCCCGCCAACGGCCGGCCGGCGCGGGCGTCGTCGTACTCAACGTTGCCGAACTTTTACATGGCGTTGGTGTCGTCGAGTTGGAATCTTTTCCCAGACGCCGCCCGCGTTGGCGTGATCGCTCAAATGCGTGAGCGGTTGGCTGGCGTGCAGTTGCCGACGACGCGGGCGACGCTGTCGCTGTACGTGCTGCAGCTTTCCGCCGCCGTCGGCCGACCGCCGGAAGACGCGGTTGCCCTCGGCACGGCGGCGATGGCGGGGCAGACGTTTAACCTCGGCGAAAGCATCGGCCGCGTGTTCGCCGTGATGCCCGTCGCCGATCGGCCGGCGTTCCTGCGTGTGGTCTGCGACACGCTGCCAGCGAATCGTCGCCTGGCGGCGGTGCTGGGCGTGGTCGCGAAGTCGAATCAACCGTTCGATGCGGCGACAAAGGCGGCCATTCTTGAAATCGCCGCCGCCGCCCCGGCCGGGCAGGCGCTCGACTGGAACGACTGGTTCAGCAACGATTCCGCACCTGACCTGCTACCTCACCTGGCGGACATCACCGAGCAAAAGGCGACGTACGGCGACATCGGCGATTTAGCCCACGCCGCCGGCCGTGCGGCAGTGGCCGCGGCGTTGGCGAACGCGGGCGAGGCGAGCCGAGCCGACACGGCAGCAGCCGAGGCGCTCGCATCGCTCGCCGCGTATGCCCCACCGACCGCCGACGGACCGCGCCAGCCGATGGTTCGGCCGATCAGCATTGTGCCGGACCGCCTGTCGGCCATGCGTGTGGCGATCGCGGCGTTGTCACCCTCAGCGCGGACCGCCACGATCGCCAAACTGCGTGCCGCACGCGCCTGGACGCAAGCCGACGAATCCTGGCAGGCCACCCAGCTGGCGGTTCTCCTCGACACGAACGGCCAGCGGGATGAATCGCTGGCGACACTGAGGCAAGCGATCGAGCGTGACCCGAACGACCAGTCACTGATCACGCTTTACAAAGACCGCCTGCAAGCCGGCCGCCGCGATGCCGAACTCGCCAAGCTCGCGCCGAGGCTCGCGGGCTCGGGCTGGGCGGCGAACGTGCTTCGCCAGAACGTCACTGCCGCGTTGCGTAACCTTTACCGCTGGCGTGAGATCCCTGTCGGCGACGGGCCGAACCCGAACCCGGCGATCGATCTGTCCGCCGCTATCGCGACGAACAACGCCGCCGAACTCACGACCACGCTGCGAGGCGTGCTCGTCAGCGTTCGAAACCTGCCCGGCACATCTCCGACGCTGCTCGTCGCACGCGACGCGGGCATGACGGGCAAATCGCCCGCCGATGCCGTCACGGCGTTCGTCGGCTTTCCGCAATGGCCGGGCATGGCGGACGACGTGCTCCGCACGCTCCACTCGCCCGCGCTGATGGGCCCGTCGGCGGAATGGCTGGCGAACCTGGTCACGCAAGCCGCCGGCGAAAACGCGGTCTTCCGCCAGCGACTGCTCGCCGCACTCGAACAGGCACGCCAGGCCGGCACGGTGTCGTACGGCGAGCGGATCACGATCAGCCTGCTGGCGAAAATGCCGGACGTGCCGCTGTCGAAAGAATTGCTCGACACACTCTGGCCGGCCGCGGTTCTCGACCCGAACGGCCCGCAAATGGTGCGATTTGCGGAAACGCTCGCGGCGCGATCGCACTCGACGGCTGCGGCAGACTGGGCGGAATCGGCGAACTTCTCGGGCATGGGCCGGCCGGGGCAAAAGTCCTGGAACAAGCTCCCGCCGAGCCCGTTTGACGCACTCGACGACGCCGTGCTGACGCGATCCCTCCTCGCCGCCGCCGAGCGTGATCCGACAACCGCCGCCGGGCAATTCGATTCACTCCGCCAGTCGGGCCGCCTTACGCCGCGAATGATCGGCACACGGCTGCTGGGCCTGCGACTTCGATGCCGAGCGTGGCAACACCGCGGCGTTCGAAAAAGATCTCGGCTCGATCCTTCGGACGCTGCCTTGGCAGACGGCGATGGGCCGATCGGTCGGCGGGCTGGCGGCCGCGGAGTTCGATATCACCCTCGCCCTGCCCGCCAAACCGGCAGAGTCAGCGGCCGACATCGCCAAGGCCGTTCTTCACGCACTCGACGCGGCCAGCGCGCTGTCGCCGGGGAATACCGACCTGGCACGCGCCTACGCCGCGGCAGGAAGTTGGGCGTTCGATCAACTCGGCGAAAACGCGGCGGCACCGTTCCTGCAACGGGCGACGGACCTCGGCAGCCGACAGGGCGCGGGCGAGCACCAGCTCTGGGCCGCCGACCTGGCCCGCCGCCTCGGCCGGGCCGACGCCGCCGACGCCATCGAAGAACGCCTGCTCACCGCCGATTGCCTGCCCATGCCCCGGGTGGCCACACTCCTCGGCCGCATGAAATCAACCCGCCCCGCCGACGCCAGCCGACTGGCGGCCCGGGTCATGGACTTCGCCGCCGATCCACGAATCAAACCAATTGCTGATCTAAATCAAAAGTAATCAAGTACTTACAGAACATCCAAATCCCGGCATAAAATTTCGTACGAATTTATTTGCGAATAGAATAAGTAGGTGTATTCTTTGTGGAACCACCGCAGCCGTTCGATGTGAGATAATGCGTGTCCAGCGATTGATGGGTCACGTTCGAATCAGACGCTCAGCCGCCTCGCCTTGCCCGACGCCGGATTTCCTTCGGTTCGAGCGACGGTTTTCCGTCACCGAGGCCGCCGACCGCCCTCTGTCAGACCACCCGAGATAGATCCCTTTGCCTGTGGGAATCCGCTCTATCTCTGACGCCCAACGGATTCCTGCAGCGTGGAGAAAATGCAGATGAAGCTCGCCTATGCCCTGACTGCCGCCGTTGCCTTGGTTCCCGTCGTTGCCTCGCAAGCCGCCATCACGGTCGATGGCAGCGTTCAGGCGAACTACGCCGACCTGACGAACCCCGTCACTTCGCCGTACACCACCACCGGCCCGCTGAACGTCGGCAACACCGCCGCCGGCTCGGTGACGATCGATGGCGGCAGCACCATGACCGTCGCCCGAGGCCAGGCCGGCATCGGCGGCACGGCCAGCATCAACGTCAGCGGCGTCGGCTCGAACTTCACCAGCACCTCCGGCACCTACTACTTCGGTGCCAACAGCGCCTCGCTCAACCTCACCGACGGCGCCGGCGCCAACTTCAACAGCTTCTCCGCGGGCTACGGCGGCACGAGCAGTGTTAACGTCACCAATTCCACCCTCACCGCTTCGTCGTTCTACGCCTCCTGGGGCGGCACGGGCACGGTGAACATCAACGCCGGCGGCAAACTCATCACCAGCAACTTCACCTCGTTCTCCCAAGGTGCCGGCTACACCGGCACCCTGAACATCGCCGGCACCGGCGCGACATGGCAACTCAACGGCGGGGGCGCGTACGCCGCCGTACGCCTCGGGTACGCCGGTGACGGCGTCATCAACGTCAGCAACGGCGGCAGCATCGTCGCGACCAGCACCGTCGCCGGTGCCAACAACATCCTGTTCAACACCAGCTCGACCGGTAACGGCACGCTCAACCTCATGAGCGGCGGCACGATCGACCTCGGCGGCACGTCGAACTTCACCCGCGGCACCGGCACGGGCTCGGCCACGTTCAACTTCACCGGCGGCACGCTTAAGAACGTCGCCAGCTTCGCCATCCCAGTCACCCAGCAAGGTGGCACGTTCACCGCCGGCAGCAGCACGTCTGCGATTGGCACGACCGCACTGACGGCCGGCTACACGCTCGGTTCGGCGGGCACGCTGCAGGTCGACCTCGCCGGCAGCGGCGGCGTCGCGGGGACCGACTTCGACTACTACAACGTCACCGGCACCGCCAGCATCAACGGGTATGTCGCCCTGCTGACCGCTTCGGGCTTCACGCCGACCATCGGCCAGACGTTTAACATCCTGACTGCCAGCACCATCGACATCACCGGCGCCACCGCCGGCGGTTGGGGCCTGAGCGTCATCAGCGGCGGCAATGGCCAGATCCTGCAGGCGACCTACGTCCCCGAGCCGGCTAGCCTCGCGATCGTCGGCCTGGGTGCGGTCGCCGCGCTCGCCCGCCGTCGCAGCCGCTAATTCCGCAATCTTCTTGCCGCCCGGGCGGATGTTCCCCCGCACCGCCCGGGCGGCCCCTTTAACAACTCGTTTCGCTCACCGTCTTCACTATTTAGGAGAAGATCATGTCTCGTATTGCGCCCGTTTCCCGCATCGTGCTCGCTTCCGCCCTCGGCCTGACCGCTGTGGCCAGTCAATCGGCGTCGGCGGCGGACTCGTTCTTCCGCATTCCGACGCTCGGCGGCACGACGTTCCAGAGCACGTCGGCGCAACGCCTTGTTGCGATTAACGCCGACGGTGCGGTCGTCGGCGGCTCGAACGCGGGCTCAAATCCGCGGGCTTACTACCTGGCCCCGGGCTCGACCACGCCGGTCGATCTCGGCATCGCCAGCAACAGCCCGGCCGGCGCCTGGGCGAACGGTTACGGCATCAACAACGCCGGCCAGGCCGTCGGCCGCGTCGAAGTCACCAGCTACAGCAACTACCGCTCGTTCGTCGTCACGCCCGGCGGCTCGCTTAGCATCCTCGACCAGGCCAACGTACCCAGCTCCACGCAGAGCGCCGCCTACGACATCAACAACAACGGCGTCATCGTCGGCAACGTGTCGTACACCTACCTGAGCAACGGCCTGACGATGACGACCACTCAGGGCTACGCGTACCTGAACAACACCATGTACGCGCTCGGTAGCCTCGCGGGCACCAACAGCAGCAGCAACGCGACGGCCATCAATGACAGCAATACCATCGTCGGCACAACGAACGTCGCCAGCGGCACACGCACCTTCACCTACACGGTGGCCTCCAGCGGAACGGGCACGATGACCGCCCTGCCGACCCTCGGCGGCACGAGCGCCAGCGGGTTCGGCATTAACAACAACGGCGACACCGTCGGCTGGTCGACCACTGCGGGCGGCACACGCCACGCCTTCTTCGTCGCCGCCGGCAGCAGCACCGCCGTCGACCTCAACCCGACCTCCGTCCGCGCCGAAGCCTACGACGTCAATAACCTCGGCCAAGCCGTCGGTTACGACTACTTCGCCGGCGGCACGCAACTGGCCGCCCTCTGGCAGAACGGCTCGGCGATCGACCTGAACGCCTACTATCATGCCAACGTGCCCGGCCAGATCGCCAGCTACACACTGACGGCCGCGTACGGCATTAATGACGCCGGCCAAATCGTCGGTGTCGGCACCGACTCGGCCACGAACAGCACGTTCAACTTCACCATGAGCGTGCCGGAACCGTCGAGTCTCGCCCTGCTAGGCCTGGGCGCGGCCGCGATGCTTCGCCGTCGTGTGAAGTAAGTTTTTCATCAGTCGTCGGAGTGCATATGCCTGTGAATTCTGCTGTTCGAAAAGCGATCGTCCCGGCCGCCCTGGCTTTGCTGTCGGGCGTGGCGATGGGACAAGTGACCAACACCGCTGCAAGTGAACCGACGACCGCTCGCGCGGTGCCGGAGATCGTGGCCGAACTGCGGCAGAAGCAGCAGGCCTTCAGCAAACTCTTCCCCGACACCGTCTTGCTCGCCGACGCGAAGAAACGCGGCGAGAACGGGGCGACAGGGATCAAGCTGCTCCAGGGGATTCTGTCCGACATCGACGCCTTGGCCGCCGCCCAACCGGCCGCCGCGAAGAGTCGGCCCGAAGCCCGCGCAACTTATGAAGCCCTGCTTCTGGCCCTTGGTGACGCGGCGACCGCCGCCGACGTCGCCGCGCACCGCAGCGGCTGACGCGGAGGACGCCCTGCGTGCCCGCCGCGTCAGCCTGCTCGGCCGCTGGTACGCCGCCGGCAGTGACGCCGCGAAGCAAAACGCGATCGTCGACGAGTTCGAGCCGATCGCCAAAGCGAACGCCGCAGACCTGCCGCTCACCGCGCTCGCCGTTCAATTGCGTCGCAGCGACGCCAATGCAGCCGCCGCCAAGCGTCTCGATGACATCGCCACCAATGTGATGCAGAACGATTTGGCCACGCGTTATAAGGCCGAACTCGAGGCATCGGCGAAGTTGAAGGCGTTGGAAGGCAAGCCGATGGTCATTGCCGGCAAGCTGCCCGACGGCCGCGATTTTTCGACCGCGGATTGGAAAGGGAAAGTCATCCTCGTCGACTTCTGGGCCGTCTCGTGCGCGCCCTGCCGCGCCGAGCTGCCGCGTGTGAAAAAGGCCTACGCCGAATTCCACGACAAAGGTTTTGAAGTGCTCGGCGTTTCGAACGACTACAGCGCCAACACGCTCAACGGCTACGTCCAACAGCAGGCCATGCCGTGGCCGAATCTGTTTGACGCCGAAGCCGCCGCCGACAAATCGTGGAACCCGATCACCACCGGGTTCGGCATTCACGCGATCCCGACGATGTTCCTGATCGACAAGGCCGGCAACTGCCGCACGATCAGCGCACGTGAAGATTTCGAGTCACAAATCCCCAAACTGCTCGCCGAGTAAGGCCTTGCCGTGATCGTTCGTAACGTTGAAGTCGATCTCACCGAAACACAGGAACAGACCTTTGTCCGCGCCGTCGACCTGTCGCCGGCCGACATACCGAGTTGGTCGCTGCAACGCCGACGTCGCCTAAAACCGATGGGACCGGAAGAGAAAGCGTTGCTCGAACGCACGCTGATTCTCGGTACACCGATGGCCGGGCACTTCGCCTATGAAACCCGTGTCACGACTCTGCGTCCGACGGCGGCCAAGCTGCTCAAATACGTCTGGGCGACGCACGGCGAAACGCAATCCGTCGCCGCCGTCAGCCACGCCTTGTACGGGCGGCCGGCGACACTTCAGTCGATTCGGCAAACCGTCTTCCGCGCCAACCGCGCTCTCGAACGCGTCGGCTGTCCGCTGGTGATTCACTGCCAATCGCTGCAGGTTTTTGTACAGCCGAAACTGCATCGCGTCTTCGCAGTCGAGGCTGATTCACTCAATGCGTCGGCGCGGTGTTAACGTAGACGTCCATCTGCTGCCCCACGTAAACCCGACGATCCGCCGGCTGTTTGAATGAGAAGATCACCTGCAGCACGCGTGTGTCGACACGCTCATTGCTCGAGCCGGTGAGCGAAACCTTCGGCGTGATGAACGGCTCGATCCGCACGAACTTCAGCGGTATCGGCTGCGTGGAATCACCTTTGACGTACCCGACCGCGTCGTCGCCGGGCCGGACGCGGGGCGCGAGTTGCTCGTCGACGTCTGCGCGGATCTGCAGCTCTTCCGTTTCGCCGACGACGATCGGCGATGTCGACTGGCCCGGCTGAATGTACTCGCCGACGCGGACGTTCACCTGCAGAACCGTGGCGTCAATCGGCGAGGTCACCGTAAGCCGATCGAGCATCACCTTAGTCTGCTCAACGGCCGCCCGGGCGTAATCAAGTTGTGCCTGTGCGAGTGCGACATTGTCTTTGCGTTCCTGCCACTCTTCGCTGCTGACCTGGCCAGCGGTGAGCTTTTCGACCCGCTTGAATTTCGCAATGACTTGATTCAGCGTTGCCTCCGCGACGGCGACGTTCGCAAGATTCGTTGAGAGTTGAGCCTGAAGATCCCGGCCGTCGAGTTTGAAGAGCACTTGGCCGACTTTGACCCGATCCCACACCTTCACCTTCAGTTCGCTCAGCAAGGCGGCGGCAGGGACACCGAGACGCGTATTTTCGTGTCGTGCTTCAACAAGACCGGCCGCCGCAATCGCGGACATGACCGGCTTGGTGGCCGGCGTCACAGGCGGCGGAACGACCGGGAAATTCGGCCGCATCTTCAATACCAGCAGAATCGTGGCGACCATGCCAAGAACGGCTAGATAGAACGAGAATTTCCGCAACACAATCAGCATGGCAAACCCTCTAATGCGTCGTCGCGGCGGCGTAAGCGTCGGCGATTTCCTGCGGTGAATTCAACACTCGGCGAATCACGCCGTCTTCCATTTCCGCCATTCGATCCGCAAAGCGGTAAGTGCGGTTATCGTGCGTGACGATGATTACGCACCGCCCCGGATCGCCGGCGATCGCCCGAAGGATTTCCATCACCTGCCGGCCGTTCTCGCTGTCGAGTGCGCTGGTGGGTTCGTCGCACAAAATCAGTGGCGGATCGTGCACGAGCGCCCGAGCGATCGCCACGCGCTGCTGCTGGCCGCCGGACAATTTTCCCGGCCGCGTGTGAGCGCGATCCCCCCAGGCCAACGCGACCAAGAAGTTCCCTGGCCTTCGCCTCAGCCTTGCGCGGCGACCAGCCCGCGATCAGCAGCGGCACGGAGACATTTTCGGCAATACTGATCGTCGGGATCAGATTGAACTGCTGAAAGATGAAGCCCAAATGCGTCGAGCGAAAGGCCGTGATGGCCGAGGAACGCATTTGGTCGATGCGTTGTCCCATGACTTCTACGATGCCGCTGTCCGCACGCAGCGTGCCGGCGATGATGCTTAGCAATGTCGTCTTGCCGCAACCGGATGGCCCGACAAGCAGCATCATTTCACCGAGACGGGCCTCAAATTGCGTACCACGAAGCACCGGCGTGGCGGCAACGCCGTCCGTGAAAGACTTGAACACGTCTTCCGTGCGCACCGCGAACGTTGCAGCATTTTTCGTGCGTTTAGCGTTCATCGGAACACCGCCGCGGGTTCCAGCCGCACGATTCGCACGATCCCCAGCAACGCCGCCAGCAAGCAAATCAGCAGCACCGCCACGCTTGTGGCGGCCGGTATTTGCCAGAGCATCAGGAACGGCACCTTGTTCAATCGCAACACCGCGTGCCCCAGAGCAGTCACAAGCCCCAGGCCGATGCCCAACCCGACGAAACCGACCGCCAGCGACTGCGCCACGACCATTGCACACAGCGTCAGGGTGCTGGCCCCCATCGCTTTGAGTGCTGCAAGATTTCGCGAGTTCTCCATGATGAACGAATAAAATGTCTGCCCGGAAATCGCGATGCCGACGACCAGCCCGATCGCCACGATCAGCCCGATGTTGATCGGGATGCCCGTGTTTTTGACGAACCAGAAAACGGTCGACCAGAGCAGTTCGGATTGAGTGAACGCCCGCAGGCCCGTTTCGCGTTCGATCTGCCGGGCGACCTGTTCTGGCGTCTGGCCGGCCACGGGCTCGGCGAGTACGAAGCTCAGTTGCTTACGCTGCCCGGGCGAATAGCCGGACACGCGGTCGTAGGTCGTGAAAACGAACGGGCCGCCGGTGAAAGATCGCTGGCTTTTGCAGACCGCCACCAAGCGGGCTTCATGGTCGTTAATTTCAAACGCGTCGCCCACCGAAATCGGCCGGCCGATCTGTTCACTGAATTGCGACACGCCGAACTCATCCAGGATCACCGAATTAGGCAGGCGAATGTCGTCGAGCCGCCCCGCAGTGATTTCTGTCGGTGCCCCCGCGAGTGTTGTCGGGTCCAGGCCAACAACGGTGACGAACTTAAACCCGCCATCGAGCAATCGCGCCTGGTTCGCGCCTTGATAGAGTGCGGCCGCCCATGCCACGCCGTCTACACTACGGACGCGTTGCAATTCGATATCGCGCATCGGCTTGCTGTCATTCACCTGCTGCACCTGCGTATCGGCTACCCAGATATCCGCACGTACATTTCGCAATGGTGAATATGTCCACGACATGATACCGCAGAACAGAGCCGCCCCCTGCGTGATCAACAGCGTGGCAAAGGTGATGCCGCTGATCAGCATGAGATACTTCGCGTGATCGCCGAACAGCATTTTGAGCGCCAGCCGAATCATGCCCGCCCCCGCCGCTTCGCCGGCTTGGCCGCATTGCCCGGGAAGCTGTCAAACATCGCAACGCCGCAACGCACGAGCGCTTCCAAAGCCTCTTCTTCGCTGGGAGGCGCACCCTCCCAACTCACCTTCAGCACGCGAACGTTTTTCATCGACAGCCACTTCACGGTGGCGCCGAGAAAGAAGACGAACCCCATGTTGATTTCACGCGACGACAGGCCGGGACGCGCAGCCGCGAAGGCGGCGATAAATCGTCGTGCAACGGGGCCGAACTCCTGATCGATGATCGGTTCAACCAGCGGATCGGCCGCCGTGAAAAGTCGAACGGCGAGCCGGCGCAAGGGCTCATGGCCGGCACGCATGAGGTCGACAACGATCGGCCTAGCGAACGCCTCAAGCACGGCCGCCAAATCCGGCGGGCGATTGCCAGCACTCTTCAAAATCAGGTCCAAGGCTTCCAGCCGACGGGCATTTAATGGTGCCACGCGACGGCGAATCACCGCCTGAAACAGCTGCTCCTTCGACCCGAAGTGATAGTTCACCGCAGCCAGGTTCACGCCGGCTTCACGGGTGAGGTCACGCATCGAAACGCCGTCGTATCCTGACGCGGAAAATAACGCCTCCGCCGTATTCAGCAGAATTTCAGCAGAACCGTTTTTAGACGCCGCAGCCATATCAAACGATTGTTTCATACGATCGTTTGAATTTCAAGAAGAATTGCATTTTCCGTATCGGCGAAACAAAAACGACTGCGGACGCGTCCGCAGTCGTTCTCGAAAATTTTGATACAAGTCGCTTTTACCCAGCAGCCAGCCGCACCTACGGCTGAATCGGAATACGCAAAACATTCACCGAATACGGCGGCAGCTCGACCGTAAACTCCTTCGAATTCACCGGCAGCGATGTTTCGACCGGCTTGATACGGGTAGGCGACTCGAAATTGTTATCGCCAGTCAGGTTATCGTTCTTAATGCTGATCATTTTCGCGCCGGCAGCGATGCCAGCGACGTTATCGAGGGAAATCTTCGCCTGCGTTGGCGTGGCGAAATAGTTGGTCGCTTTCACGATGACCGTATTTGTTTTCTGCTCAAAACCGGCAGCGGAGAAAAACTTTGGCAATGAGTCGACGTGCGCGGACGACACGCGTTTTCCGTCAAGGAACATTTCCGCCGAGTTATTCTTGATCGTGACGGCAAGATCGTACCAACGATCATTCTCGATCGGCCCCGGAGTCGATCGGCCACCGCGGAAGACGGTGTCTTCTGGTGCGCCGCGGTCGTGGATGGCGGAAAATTTGTTGCCGTCCGCGCCGTAGTTGCAGAACAGAAATCGGTCGATTCCTGAGGCATTGAAGAAGATATTGAATCCCTCCCGGCCGCCGGTTTTTCTCGCCTTGACGGTGATGCGTCCGGTTTTCAATTCGGGGATTTTATTTAGCAGGATCATCGCCGGCGTCTCGCCGCCGGCGGTCTGCTTGAGCGTGCCGCCTTCGGCCGACCAGCGGCCGTTGACCGGGCGATCCCAGCCAGCAAGATCGGTGAAATCATCGCTGTAGACGAGTTGGTCCTTCTCGTCATAAACGCGAAGTTCTTTGTATTCGACTTGCGAATCCCAGGCGCCAAGCCCGATTTTTCCAGCCAACAGCGGCTTCGTGTCATCAACTTTTGGCAACACTTCCGAGGTCAAGGGCAGGTTCACATCGGGTCGGTTTTCGACGAAGGTCTTTTGGACGTAGTACGAGCCGTGCGCGTAGCTCCTGCTGCTGTCGAAGTCGATGAGATTCACCGGCCAGCTCGTGTCGTTTACGTTACGGAACAGCGGCGCGTAGCAGGCCATCTTCACGAGATCGCCGTTTCGTTCGCACATCATGAGGAAGACCGAATCGCCCATGCCCCCGGCCCAGTCGCCGTTGGCGCGTTGGCTGGCGTATTCACCAACGAACACCGGCCACTTGCCTCGTGCGTAGCGGTCGAAATAGTGAAAGTTTGCCCGCGCCCAGTTCACGTCGCGATAGCAGTGTTCATCGACCATGTCGATATTCGCATCGCCCGCACGCTCGATGGCCGGCGGATTCAGGCCGCTCCAGAACATGCTCATGACGACCGTCATATCCGGATAGCGGGCTTTGATCTGCTCGCGGAAGCGTTTGTAGTATTCGCCGTAAAGCGGCGTAGCGTGTTCGTTGCCGATCTCGATGTAATTCAGCTTGAACGGTTCGGGATGGCCCATTTTCACCCGTTCCGCACCCCACTTGCTGGTGACAGGTCCACGAGCGTATTCGATCGCATTGAGCGCATTGTCGATGTACGGCTGGAGTTGATCGAGTGGCACATTGTCGTCGGGGTGCACCGTCATGCCTCCGAAGACCGCATAGACCGGCTCGGCTTTGAGTTCTTCGCAGAGGGTGAGGTATTCGTGATAACCGAAGCCGTCGGTCGAGCGATATTTCCAGTACTGGTACATCCCCGGCCGCTCTTCCGGCTTGCCCAGGGTGCGGCGGAAATCCGTGTGCTCTCGTGGGACCAGCCTTCAACGTAGCACCCGCCCGGCCAGCGGATGAACGCCGGTTTGAGGCCAACGACCAGCTCGGCCAAATCTTTGCGGAGCCCGTTCGACTTATTCTGATAGGTCGGCGGGAAGAGCGATACGAAGTCGACCTGCAGCGTGCCTTGCCCGCGGAACGATAGCACCAGGCGCGCCTGCGGATCCGTGCCGTTGGCTACCAGCGAGGCCGAAAGCTCCTGCCAGCTTTCACCCGCCTTGACGGCCGGAAACTCGTGCGTGGCGTACGCCTTTCCGTCGGTCGATTCCAGCGACGCCGTTACTGTTCCGTTGAAGCTACCGGGCCGCAGGAAAAACCGAAGCTGGTATGCCGTGCGGTCCGCAACGCTGATGCCCCAATAGCCGCTGTTCGACAGCATGGCCCGGGAATTTTCGCCGGCATCAACGGCAAGCTCGAGCGAACGACTCGACGCGGCGTTCATCGGGTTCGCGTCGGTCAGTTTCATCGTCGATTTCGCGCCGCCGGCGTTATCGAGTGACCACCCGACCAGGGCGCGATTCTCATCCCACATGGCGTTATCCCGCCACGGCCAGGGCATATTGCGACGTTCGGCGGGGACGTCGGCGGGCAGGTTCGCGACCTCCATCCGCTGCCGACCATTCCGACCTACGAGTTTCATGCCCGGCGGCAGAACGCCTTCTTCGAACGAGCGATTCTGAACCAGCTCGGCGTACAGACCGCCGTCCATCGCGTGGTTAATATCTTCGATAAAAATGCCGTACAGCGTAGACGGAACGGCGGCGCCTTTTTTGGCGACGTCGACGTGAATCGTCGCCGACGATTGCGCCAAACCCATGCCCGCCAACACGGACACCACAGCCCCAGCCAACGCGCCGACAACGATCCGTGACATATTCTAATTCCTTCTGGTGAATGATTCGCCCTGCTCCCGGCTCGGGCGACGGCCTTGCTATCGTGCCGCGATCTTAAAAACTGCCCAACCGCGTTCGACTACTATTTCCACTATTTCGGCCCGATTTTCCTGAGGCCGCGAAGTCTTCCCCACAGAACTTTGACTCTCTGATAAAACATAAACGTCACTCTCTGGTACACACGAGAAGAGAATTTGTGAGTTTTGTTTAGTTTTTTATTGAGGAACCCCATCATGACGTTGCCTGGCGTGGGTTTGAGCGTGGTGGCCGTTGCGTCACTGGTGTTGCTGTCGTCCTCCGCGTACGCGCAGAGCGGCGGGGATCAGATCATTGACGGGATCGGCGAGACATCGCTGATCTCCCGTTACCCGCTCGATGGCACGCCGACAGACCGATCGCGCAACAGCCTGTCGGCAAAGCTCGTCGGCGACGGGACGGCATTCGTCGACAACCGCCGGGGGAAAGTTCTGGCTTTGCCCGGCACGCCAGAATCGGCACTGCTGCTGCCGGCGAAATCACTGGCGGACGTCGAATCCCTCAGCGTCGTCGGCTGGGTGCGGTTGCGTTCCACCGCGGCGGATCAAGGGTTCATCGACTTCGGCAAAACCGGCGGGCGAAGACTCGTCGCCACGCTCACCGGCGAGCCCGGATTCCGCGTCGGCTTTACCAAGGCGGATGGTTCGATCGAACCGGCCACGACTGCCCCGGCCATCGGCGCGGATCGCTGGACACACATCGCCGTCGTCTATGACGCGGCCGGGAAAACGATTTCCGCCTACGTCGACGGCAAACGCGTCGGCCAGTCCAAACCGGTCGCGGCCGGTCTTGAAGGGTTGTTCGATTCAGCACGCCCTGATGACAGCGTGCTGCGTGTCGGCGCGAATTTGAACGCCCTTGTTCGCGAGTTCCGCTTGTACTCGGTGCCGTTAACCGACGCGCAAGTCGCCACGATCCATCACAATGCCACGGCCGGCAACCGCCAGGGCCCCGCGACTGCGCCACGAACCCGCCCGCCAGCCGGGCCTGTCGTGATCGACTTCGGCGGGCCGAAATTGATCAGCGTGCCCGACATCGCCACGAGCACCCCCGTCGGCCAACTGCCGAAGTTGCCAACGACGGTCGCCGGGCAATACGAAAACGGCGTCAGTCGGGCGCGCCGGTTCGCGTCGTCTGGCCGTCGCCTAAAACGATCGACGAAGTCAAAACTGCCGGCACGTTTACCGTCACCGGCGATGTGCCCGGCACGACGCTGAAGGCGAAAGCGGTCGTCACTGTCGCGCCGATCACAACGATGGCCATGCCCGCCCGGGCGCTCGAGCCGTTCTCGCTCGGACAGGTCACGCTCGACAAAGACACCGCCGGCCAGGACACGCCGTTCATCAAGAACCGCAACAAGTTCATCCGCGGCCTGCTGCTGACCAACCCCGACGACTTCCTGTACATGTTCCGCGACGCCTTCGGCCAACCACAGCCCGCCGGCGCACGCGCCTTGGGCGTGTGGGACAATCAAACCACCCGCCTGCGTGGCCACGCCACCGGGCATTACCTCTCAGCTCTCGCCCAGGCGTACGCCAGCACCACGTACGCCCCGACCGTCCGTGAGCAGTTCCTCGGGAAGATGAACTACACCATCGACACGCTGTACGACCTGGCGCATAAATCCGGCACGCCCAAGGAAGCCGGCGGCCAAGCGGTCACCGATCCGACCAAGGTCCCGCCCGGCCCCGGCCGCCAGGGCTACGATTCGGACCTCCGCGAAGGTCACGTCCGCACCGACTACCAGAACTGGGGCACCGGCTTCATCAGCGCCTACCCGCCCGACCAGTTCATCATGCTCGAACAGGGCGCGACCTACGGCACGGGCGACAACCAGATCTGGGCGCCCTACTACACGCTGCACAAAATCATCGCCGGCCTGCTCGACTGCTATGAAGTCGGCGGTAACGAAAAAGCACTCGACGTCGCCCGCGGCATGGGCCTGTGGTGCTACGAACGGCTGCGCGTTCTGCCCACCGAAACACGCGTGAAAATGTGGAACCGCTACATCGCCGGCGAGTACGGCGGCATGAACGAGGCCCTCGCCCGCCTCGGCCGCCTCACCGGCGACAAACGCTTCCTCGACGCCGCCAAGCTGTTCGACAACCTCGACTTCTTCTACGGCGGCCCCGGCGGCTCGGCGGGCCTGTCAGCCAATGTCGACACGCTCCGCGGCAAGCACGCCAACCAGCACATCCCGCAGATCATCGGCGCGCTCGAAACCTTCGGCGACACCAGCGAGCCCGTCTACTTCCGCATCGCGAGTAACTTCTGGGACATCACCACGTCAGCCTACTCGTACAGCATCGGCGGCGTCGCCGGTGCGAGCCAGCCGAACAACGCCGAATGCTTCACCGCAGAACCGAACACGCTCGGCGTCAACGGCTTCTCCGAAGGCGGGCAGAACGAAACCTGCGCGACCTACAACATGCTCAAGCTCAGCCGCGGCTTGTTCATGTTCGAGCCGCAACAGGCGAAGTACATGGACTATTACGAACGGGCAATCGTCAACGACATTCTCGCCTCAGTGGCCGAGAACAATCCCGGCAACACGTACCACATCCCGCTGAACCCCGGAGCCCGCAAAAGCTTCGGCAATGACGCGATGGACGGCTTCACCTGCTGCAACGGCACCGCCCTCGAAAGCAACACCAAGCTGCAGGACACTATCTACCTCAAGGCCAAAGACGGCAACGCGGTTTATGTAAACCTCTTCGTCCCCTCGACGCTGTCCTGGTCTGACCGCAAAGCCACGCTGAAGCAGGAGACGCGATTCCCTTACGCTGACACGACGAAAATGACTGTCGCCGGCTTGAACGGTGTCGAGCTTCACGTCCGCGTCCCCGCCTGGGCCACGAACGGCTACACGGTGAAAATCAACGGGCAACAGAAGGCTGTCGACGCCAAGCCCGGCAGCTATCTCAGCCTCGGAACGGATTGGAAAGACGGCGACGTCGTCGAACTGACCATGCCGTTCGGCTTCCGCCTCGAACGCGTCATGGACCGCCCGAACCTGGCAAGCATCTGCTACGGCCCCGTCGTGCTTGCTTCCGAGGAAAGCAGCCAACTCTCTGACTGGCGCAGCATCAGCGTCGACACCACCGACCTGGCCAAATCCATCACCGGCAACCCGGCGACGCTTCGGTTCAAACTCGGCGATATAACCCTGAAGCCGTTCTTCGAAAGCTACGGGCGGTACTCGGTCTACTTCGACGTCAAGCCGGCAAAATAGGCCGCACCAACAGCAGCAAAGCCCCAAAACACGGGTGCCACAGAACGGCGATCAGGCCGACTCTGTGGCACCCGTTGTTTTGCGTTTTGTCGACGCGGTTTAGCGAATGACTGAAGCGTTCGGCTTCGTGCCGGTCAGTTGAAACCGGTACGGCCACTGCTCATCGTTGGCCGGTTTGCTGCGTGGGTTGCGCGTCCAGTGCTCGGTCGGCGTGCCACTGACGACAAACCAGAGGAAAGACGTGTCAGCAGGCACTTTAAACTCGGCCGTGCCGGTGGCGTCGGAATTCACCGGTCCGTAGACGCGAGAGCCGTCTGACTTCACCGCCAGAAATCCGTACCGCCAGCCGGCGAGTTCCGGCTTTACGGCGTGGAAGCCCTCGGCACCGACTTCACCTTTGAAGTTCAATTTCACGTCCGTGCCGGCTGCCGGCACGTCGAGCTTAATGGCGTTGTAGCCGTAGTTCTGCGGGCAGCGGCCGGGGGCGATTTCATACCAGCCGTCGGTCACCTGCCGTAGTTCGCTGGTGTGTTGGTTGGCGTACCTGGCGGATGTTTTTTCGATGCGTGGCATGTCCCAGGTAACGAACCGCCGGGCCGCATCAAACACTTCGTCGTTGAACTGCTTCTGATCGATGCCGGCCATGCGTTGATACGCCTGCACGGGGTCTTCATTTTCTTTCGCGCTGCGCCAGAGTTTGGCGACGAAATCCTGGCCGTGCTTGTACGCCCAGTATTCCAGCAGGTACGGCGAATGGTACTGATTTTCCGGGTGCAGGAACGACAGGTGCGTCTGCTTCATGAACGCGACGAGGTGATAATTCTCGAACGTCTGCCATTCCGGGTACGCCTGCCATAGCATGAACTGGCTGGTCATCTCATAGATAGGCCCGCCTTTGAATCCCGGCGCTCCGTCGAAGCGAACGATCGACTGAAAGCTGTGCCCCATTTCATGGGCGAGCGCGCCGTAAGGCTTTTGGTTGATGCGGACAGCGGGCGTCCAGAGGATGCCGATCTTATTGTCATCGCCGCCGCCGAATGCCGTGCCTTCGTTACCGCCGAAGACATAGATCAGGAGTTTATACTTGTCTGTAACGCTGTGACCTCGGTCGGCGAATTTCAGCGTGTCGACGTAGAACTGATAGAACCGCTCACATTCGGCGATCGCCTGTTGCGGATCGAATCGTTTCTTCGGGTCGGGATTTTCGTTCGGATGATCGCCGTATTCCTTCGACCAGAACATGGCGAGGTTTTCGCTCATGATGCTACGGCGGTAGCAATATTCGCTGTCGGCGTTCGTGTAGTCATTGCCGTTGGGCACCTTGAAGACGCGGTCGGGAATGTAGAGTTCCTTCGTGTCGCCAGCCGGACGCGTGGCCGGCGCAGCGGCCGAAGCGGCCGACGCGAGCAGAGCCATCGCGAGCGTAGAACGACAGGTCATCCGTCGATTGAAAATCATGTTATTTCCCCATCTCTAAAACAGGCCGTGTCGTGGCGACTTTGAACCGCCAGTCGGTGTGTTGGCGGTATGAAAACGTTTCGTCGATCAAGGCGAACAGATCCGGGTCGTACGCTTTGAGCGACTCCCGATTCACGATCGGGCGATCAGCATCGACCGGTGCGTAGCCGGTCCCCGCGGCGTCAAAGTAGGCCTCGACGCCGTTCGACCAAT
The DNA here is from genome assembly GCA_049840775.1 of Tepidisphaeraceae bacterium. Classification (GTDB taxonomy): domain Bacteria; phylum Planctomycetota; class Phycisphaerae; order Tepidisphaerales; family Tepidisphaeraceae; genus RYN-431. The sequence continues at coordinate 28,051 of JASGJJ010000005.1, read as the reverse complement.
AGGTCAGCAAATCGGTCATGGCCGGTGTGCCGCGCCAGAGTTTGCGAGACTGTGCCTGATCGAAGAGCGTTTGAAGCCGTTCGCGGAGACGCGTGTCGAGGCGTTGCTGGCGCAGTTCGTATTGCTGCCATGATCGCGCGGGCCGCTTGTCCCAGTCCGGATCGACGGGCCGCCCCGCCGTGACGATGTACGCCGCCCGAGCCATAGCACGGACAACAGAGCTGGCGGCATTCATCGTGTCAGACGCGTCGCCGAGCAGGTTTTCTTCCGGCACGACAACGATCTTGGTTACCGGCGAATAATCGAGATAACGGGCATTGTCCCAAGCCGGCTGCGTGGCGGCGGTGCTCTTTAATTCCGGCAGATCCGTCAGGCGCTCGCCGCGGCCGAGTACGACCAGCTTTCCGCCGTCGTTGATGATCGCCTTGAGTACGTCATGGCGATACGCGAACAGCTTTCGCACGGTGTCATTCGCCCGCAGCATCGCGACATCACTCACGGCCGAGGAAGCGATGACAGGCAACTCGCGGGCGAACGTAAACTTCGTGTAATACGGATCAACCTTGAACTTGGCCGGCGGCGCAATCACACTCGGCTGCTCCTGCACGGGGGTGTAACGCCAGTCCTTATCGGCAGCTAAATTAAACGTCGTTCGGACGAGTTCGTACCCTTCAGGGTCGTACTCTTTCAGCTGCTCTCGTGTTTTGACATTCGCGTGATTCCAGTTGTTGATGCGATTGCAATCGAAGTAGCTCTGGCAGATTTCAGCCCAGTATTCCGCTTGATTCGACCCGGCGTACGCCAGATTCCAGCGACCTTTATCGACGGCGTTGCGGTAAACGTCGCGCAGACGCGTCCGCCATTGCGGATCGATCGAGCGTAGTGCCGAGTCGATTGTGTGGCAGAACTCGTGCACGGCGATGCTCTCGTCGTCATAGCGATCGATCGGCAGGTTCAGAAGGTTTTCTTCGCCGAAGCTGGTGACATCGAAACCGCCCGTACCGCGAACACGTTCGTTCTGGTATGCCGGGTCACGGCTGTTTCTGTACTCGGGCATGTCGCAGTAGACCTGATCACGACCGATGATGATCAGCCGCGTCTTCTTCTGCTGCATCGCCGCCAGAATGTCAGGCCGACCGGCGAGCATGTGGCCGACGATCTCACGCGTGCGGTAGAGCGCCGCGTCGTCGACCACTGCTGCGGATGCAATTCCCAAACCGCCGACGTCGAGGTACTTCGCATAGAACGCCTTTGCGGCGTCCTGGTCTTGATCGCGAAACGTCTCAAAAAACGACGCCGGCGGTGATGCCACTGTCGGCTGTGTTGCCGGCGTGGCAGCGACAGACATGGCGGCCAAAACCCCGATAACGGCGGAAGCAATGATTCGTTTCATGTTATGCATGTCGCCCCAGCAGGCGTTTGATGAGTGGTGTTAGCGCCAGCGCGAGCAAGCCGGCGCCGAACGAACTGACCACGAAGAGGAAAAAGAAGTCGGCCTGGCCGCCGAATCTGAACCAGCGGTACCAGAACAGTTGCACCTCGCCGCTGCTGATCTTATCGATCTGCCCCGCGAGCAACCCGCCCGCCCAGTTCGCCAGCGAATTCGAGAGGAATGACAGGCCCATCAGCAATGACACAAAGCGGATCGGCGATACGCGTGTCACGAACGCCAACCCGGTCGGTGAAATGCAAAGTTCGCCGAGCGTGTGGAGCGTGTATGTTGCCACCAACCAGAACATGCTGGCTCGGGCCTCGGGCGAGGTGCCCATCGAGCCGGCGACCATGAACAGGTAACCGCCGCCGAGCAGGAAGAGCGCGATCGCGATTTTGACCGATTGGCTTGGATTCAGTCCGCGGCGGCCGAGCGCCGACCACAAGGCCGCGAACAAAGGAGCAAAGAGGATGACTTCGAGCGCGCGAACGGATTGGAACCATGTCGCCGGCACTTCGAAGGAGCCGACATTTCGCTGTGTCAGGTCCTTGGCGAACAGATTCAGCGACGACCCGCCCTGCTCGAACGACAGCCAGAAGACGGCGGCGAAGAGGATGAACAGCAACACGACAGCGGTCGGCCCTTTATCGCCGGCCGGCTGCATCGCGACGAACCAGACGATCGCCGCCAAAGACCCTACGATCAGCAGCCAGTACAGCCCGCCGAGCACAACATGCCCCGCCGAAGTCGCATCAATGCGGCCAAGGAGCGCCGTCATGTGGCCGAAGCCGTTGAAGTGGTAAGCCAGCGCCGCCAGCGCCGCCAGTACGAGTCCGCCGCAAAGAAACAGGCCGCCCCATGTATTCGCCTTGGTGTGGGAATCGGTCGTCCCAATACCGGCGAGGTAACGCGGCCGGGCGAACAGATAGACGCCCAGGCCGAGCAGCATGCCGACCGCTGCGGCACCGAATCCGTAATGCCAGCCCAGCCATTCGCCCAGCGTGCCGCAAACGAGCGGGCTGATGAACGCCCCGACATTGATACCCATGTAAAAGATGGTGAATGCCGAATCACGGCGAGGGTCGCCATCGGCATACAACTGGCCGACCATCACGGAAACATTCGGCTTGAAGTGCCCCGTGCCAATGACAATCAACGCCAGCCCGAGAATGAACAGCGACATGCCGGCGTCATTACCCGCCAGCGAACCGAAGCCGGAGACCGCCAGCATCACATGGCCGAGCGTGATGAGAATGCCGCCGATCAGCACTGAGCGGTGTGATCCGATGAGCTTGTCGGCAATCACCCCGCCGAACACCGGCAGCAAATACGCCAGCCCCGTGTAAGCGCCGTACAAGCTCGCCGCAGACGTTTTGTCCATGCCACGGCCGGGGTTTTTGCCGGCGGCTTCGGCGACGAGATACAGCATCAGCAACGCTCGCATGCCGTAGTAGCTGAAGCGTTCCCACATCTCGACGATAAACAGAACAAACAGACCGCGTGGGTGGCCGGCACGAACTGACGCCGGCAAAACCGAAGGTGCGGCGGCGGCATCAGCAATTTCAAGCGTGGATGAAGTCAAAGCGCCTCTCAATAGCAAAGGACGCGGCTAGTTTGCACGACAGACTAGCCCGCCCCAAGCGAGAGGCAAATGAATTCATCAATCACGGGCAAATAGCGGGAACGGTAAGAAAACGCCCAAAAATTTTAGAAAACGACATCAACAACATCGCAAGTCGAGTGTGGCGATAAGGCCACCGTGCGGATGCAATTCAGGGACACAACAGCCAGCAGCCCACACTCACAGCAATGCCGACACTGGTTAACAGAGCGAGCACAACTCGGCGTCGGCCGAACCCACCGCGGCATCGAATGCTCCGATAATGCCGTAGAACAGCCGCCCCAAAACCCGTGGGGTCGCGCAGACACGCATGCAGATGCTGCTCGACCATCAGCCGATGCGTATTCCATCCGTGATCACGCGAATATGCACGAATCGCACGAAGCCATACCGCCCGATTGACGGCACCAGGTTCGACTTGTGATGGAGACGTACTACTTGTTTCGATTTTCATGTTGAAGGAACCAGTGCCGGCGTAGCCGGAAGCGGAGCTGTCAGGCCGACCTCTTCAACAAATGTGCCGATGGTCGGCAACACGATGTCGAGCGTCTTCCCGATTAATCTTCCCTTGTAAGCGTTCACGCCCACCGCAATCACGATATCGCTATCGGGCGCGTAAAGATCCAGGCAGACGGGCGTCAGCAGGTTCGCCAAAAAATTCACACGTCCGCCAGGAAGAACGCGTATTTTGAAGTTTTCCGCACTGAAGTTGTTGCTTCCAATGAGAGTGACTGCCGCCGCGATGTTACAGTTATTCGTAACGTAAAATGTCACCGGGCCAGAAAGATTGAGAGACAGCGTCGCAACGAGATTTAAGTCACGGACCACGTAAGTTCCCGAAGGAATCGTGACCGAACCGATCGCATTAAAGTTACCGAGCACATCAAGTCGCGATGAGATATTGGCATTATCGTTTGTCACCGGGAGTGAAACGGACGGGTAGTTCAGCCCGTGTTCCAATGTGTCTGTTGCACCGGTGACATAAGCAAGTGGGCCACGTTTGACAGAATCGGATCGAGAACGAGCTTCTCCCTGAACGCCGACGCCAATCCCTAACGGCATTCCGACAGAAACCGTACCGTCGCTGACAAGCCGCCCCTTCATCGTTGCCAGCACACCCAGCGACCCGAAGCTAGCCCTCTGAATTCCGACAAACAGGTATTCGCTGGGCTTATTCAGTTTCGACGTCGAGACAATTCGCGTATCGACCGAACTCAGTCCAGCGAACTGCGCAAAGTAAAGACGCACCGGATTTCCAGTGGCAGCCGTGCAACGAAGGTCAACACGAATAGCATTGGCGGGCGTAGCGTTTTCAGTGAAGACGCCATTCTCTGAATAGCCCAGCGTCACACGAATGGCTTGATCGGGCAACGTTTTCCCATTGACGGTGTTCGCTTTAGCATATGCAGTGGCCTGAGCGATTGCGGCGGCGGTATCATTGTTTTCCAGTTGCGAGACGCCCGCCAGGCACGCCGCGTCGGCCGCACGTTGGAGTTCGGCACGGGCGGTGTAGTAGACACCGACGTCGACGCCCAACGACACGAACATGCCGAGCACTATCATGGCCACCATGGCCTGCACGAGCACGTACCCTCGTGAGATTCGTCGGCAGGTGCTGCGCGCACCGCGGGCTGCCACCCGCTCGAAGTTGGTTGAAACGTTTCGAATTGGTGACAGCCCGAGAGTGGACGATCAAGCAAGCAAAATCAGGCCGCGATGGTGTCGAAGATGGTCGTCTTATCGTTCCAGACGCCATTGTTCGTACCGTCGCCACCGTAAATGATGTCGCGAATGCCCTTGGTGGCGTAGAAGGTATCATTCCCACCGTCGCCAAAGAGCCGATTTCGGCCGAGCCCGCCGTCGATAATGTCTCGGCCGGCACCGCCGTGGAGCGTGTCATCGCCCGCACCGCCGTAGACTCGATCACGGCCATCGTCACCGTCAACACGATCGGCTCCGACTCCGCCATAGATAATGTCATCACCGGCACCGCCGCTGATGTAGTCGGCACCTGCACCGCCCTGCACGGTGTCATTTCCATCGCCGGAAAAAATGTTGGCGCGGACCTTGCCAATATCGACAAGAATGTTGTCGTCACCACCAAAGCCGAAGAGCTGAATTTTCTTGATGTCGGCAAGGTTAAAATTGCGTTTAAAGCCGTCGCGGAACACTCGCACGGTGTCGCCGTCTTTATTCAGCGTGATGTACAGCTCGTCGTTAAATTCAGTGCCGTTCAACCGCAGCAATCCGTTGTCTGACAAATCAATGCCCGGGATGCCGACTTTCACGGTCGTAATGATCGTGTTCGTCTGATAGCCGTCGGAGACAGTGAGATGGAACCGGTTCACGCCGGCGGCGTCCAGTTCGGTTGGCTTGCCAACGAGCGTCCAGACGCCGTTCAGATTTCGAATGCTCAACCAGCTCGGCATGTCAGATGAGGTCACGACCAGCGTATCCAAGTCTGCATCAACAACGCCAACCGCCTGGCTAAAGCTCGCACCGGCAACTGCGTTGCTGGCCGCTGCGACGATCTCGGGCAAGTGATTGGCGTTCAATTCGAATGCGCCGACGTCCGGCGCATCGCGCCGTGCCAGGCCGCGTTGGTCAAGCAACGGTGCGCCTTCGGCACCGGCGTTGATGGCCGGGCTGTTGGACTGCAAACCGTAGGTCATCGTATCGCCGCCGTTGTCAGCCAATGAGGTCAGACCGGGGGCGAGCGGGACAAGCGTCGTGCCCAGCAGGTCACCGAGCACACCATTGAGCAACGTACTGCCGCTGTAGATGCCGATCAGGTTATGGCCGAGCGTATTGAGGAGTGTGTTGGTGATGTCCGGCGAGTTCATCGCGGTGTTCAACGCAGTCAGCGTGCTGACAAGCGTTACGGCCCCGGTGCCCACGGAATAGATGCCACCACCCTGGCTATTGGCCGTTGCGGTCAGCAGGCCGCCGCCGGTTGCATTGTTATAGGCGATCGTGCAGTGAGTGAGCGTAGTGGTGTTGGCTGTGTTGGTGTAAATCGCCCCGCCGAACGCCTGGCCGTTGTTGATCAGTATCCCGCCAGTGCCGCCGAGGGCCGCGTTCTCGCCGAATGTACTGTTGGTGATCGTGCTGGCGGCAGTATTGTGGAGGTACACCGCCCCGCCGAACGCCGGGCCGCTGGTCAGGCCGAAATTACTTTGTCCGACTGCCTGATTTTGACCGAAGGTCGTCCCGTTGACCGTTAGCGTACCGCCTTCCATGTAAATGCCGCCGCCTGAAGCCTCGAGTGCACCCTGGGTTTTATTGCCCCAGATTGTGGTGTTATTGAGAGTTACGCTGTTACCCGAGCTGTAAATTCCGCCGCCGTACAAGTAAGCACGATTGTTTTTTACAGTAACGTCTTCAAGGACAAGGTCGCCGCGATTCAGGACGGCACCGCCACTGGTATCGGTATTGCCGTTTTGGAGCGTCAAGTCACTCGCGGTGAGCGTAGAGCCGGGGTTAATGACGAAGATGTGGCCAGTGTTATTGCCATCAATGACCAGGCCCGATTCACCCGGACCGAGCACCGTAACTGTCTTATCAACACTGATTTGGCCGCTAGTCAGGGTGATCGTGCCGGAAACATTTCGGGCATCAACAATGTCGCCCGGCAAGGCTACGTCAATCGCATGCCGCAATGACCCGGCACCCGAATCGGCCACATTCGTGACAGGCACCACCGACATCAAACGACGCGATTCCAGCGATTCAACAGAACAAAATTTAGTCGCCATGTGTACAACTTTCCCCTAGTCGTTGTCCCCCGACAGGACGGATAGGCACACTTGGTATCGGGCGATTCCCTGACGCCAACAAGAATGAAAACACAACAATTCCCCGGGTTTTTATACCTATTCCACAGGAGCAACCTGTTCAGGCAACCCGGGATTTTGTCACGCTTTACTCATCTCCATCGCAATCCTCAATTACACAAAGCACTCGTAGAAAAGCCAGATCGAACGAGAAAGAACCAAGGCCAATCTGTCACCAAATAAATTTTATTGCAATTTTTGTATTAAAATTTACAAAACACTCAACCACTATCATTAAGATTTCACCCCATTTTCAAATCGAAACTTTCGTCTTTGATCACGAAGGGGTATTGGATTCGCGGAGGGATCGTTTATTGATCGCCTACCCAACGGCATTGGCATTCTGTGTGTTCACTTGGAAGCCGCAGGCAACAAAAAGGTGGCAGATTATGGCAGGGACTACGCTCAGTCACACTGGGCACCAGCACGCTGCCGCCGAACCATTGGAACGCCGTTGATTACTTGCCCTGGCATGCCGCCGTAGCGAGTTTCCGATTCCATCGGACGGCATTCTCCAAAATGGTTGCTACGCCATGACCCTGCTCGCAAACACATATAGGGATGAAGCAGAAGATTTCATGGCAGCGACGGCGCTGACCTTCTTCCTTCTCGTCGGTGATGCCGACCACAACGCCACCGTCAATTTCAATGGGTTTCGCATTCTACAGCCGAATTTCGGCGTAAGCGTTTGACCCACGCCACCATTGCATGCAACGGCAGTCACTGATAAAGCTCGGCCAACGGGAGCATCAGGCGTTCGAGTTCGGCGTAATAGTCTGCCTCAACCAGCGTCGCTTTTCGACGCCGCAAGGCGTCTATGTCGGCTTCGAGCTGCTGGCGGCGACGAAGCTGCTCGGGCGATAAGGCGTGGCTCTGCGGATTCGGGCGGAATATCAGCCGGGCGGCAAATTCGCCGTCGACCGCGGCGGTCTGTCGAGCGGCCTGCTTCGGGCGGAAGCCGTCAAACCAGTCGGCCGACACGCCGAGGCGGTCGCCGTTGTCGTCGAGCAATGCGTGCTCGGTCGTCAGTCGGCCGGCCTGTTGGTAGAACGCGTCCGTCTGCCGGGAGGCGACAAGAAACGCTTCGAACAAGGATGTCTGTCCGTCCTTGTCCAGATCCGCGGCCGGGTTGGTGATGGCCGCGGACAATGCCGCGCCGAACCGCGCGAATTGATACTCGCTTCCGTTTCGCGTGGCTGTGATGACGACTCGATTCTCCCCCGAAAGTCGATTGACGAACGGCCCGCTCGACGACGCACAGTTGATCAGCACCACCGGTCGAGTCGCCGGCCGCAACCATTGAGCCAGTTCCTGATCTGAGACGTCGGGGCCACGAAGATTGAACTTCGCATCCTGCCCCTGTGCTGTGCCGTGACCGATCAGGACGATCCACAACGGCGACGCCTTTTCACCGACCGCCGCCGCGATCACATCCCGCAGGCGGTCTTTATCCGTCTGCGGCTGTGTTGCGGCGGGATTTGTCGACGGCAATGTTGCTGGTACCGAATCCCGGCCGATTGGCTCGACACGCATCGCACCACCGGCAGCCGCCACCCAGCGATCGGCCCACTCAGTAAACAGCGGCCGATAGGCCGGTTCGCCCTCGGCCCCGACGACGAGCACCAGCGTGCCGTCCGCCCGAACGGCTTGGGCCAAAAGCATTGCGAGCAAACCGATCATCCACACCCGCCGGCGGTGGAATGCGGATCGATTGCCAGAGACGATTGTTGTCATGGCAACCCTTTCAGTCGCCGCAATCCCCATTCGGCGGTCAGGCAAATGATGATCACCGCGAACACCCATGGCTCCTGCCAGAGCGGACGAATGTCCGGCTCCATCACAGCGGCCTTGCGGTCGGGCAGTGTCTTCGCGAACGAATTCAGATCCCCCATCGGCACGACTTGGCCGCCCGTCTTTGCCGCGATCCGTTCGAGTAGCGCACGGTTCGGACGAAGGTCTTCGAATTCGTTCGGGGCCGGATCGGTCGCCCATCCGCTTTCGACCGTGCCGACGCCACTGCCGTCCGCATCGGCAGCGGTCACCTGAACGCGGTAAGCGCCGGGCTGCCGCGGTACGAACTGGGCCTGGTAAAGCCCGGCATCTGTCGCATTCGCATCCGCCGTAAGTGTGACGGCCGATTGATCCGGGGCGGTGACGACGACTTTCACCGTCGCATTATCGAGCGGCTGATACGCGCGGTCGCGAACGCGTACGCCGATCGACATGGCTCCCTCAGCGAGTTCATCCGTCGCATCGCTGGCGAGTTGGACTTCGATCCGCCTGGGCACGTCCGAAACCAGCCAACGCACCGTTTGCCGCCACGCCTTGGGGAGATCGTCTTGTGCATCCGGCGGCCGGCGGAGTGTCCATCGCCACAGGTCGCCGATCAGCAGCGCCGCCGCCCGGCCTTTCCCGAAACGCTGCTCGACCAGTGCCGGAACGGCGGCCGAGTGTGCGCCGGCTTCAGTGACGGCTTCTGCGGTGGCGAGAACGGTCGCGCCGGGTTTGATGCCGCGAACGCCGTTCAATGTGAGAAAGCCCGGCATCCCTTCAATGCGCCACCGCTCCGCCGGCTCATCGCCTCGTAAACGCACCCACGGCGCCAGCCAGCCTTCGCGGCTGAGCGACAGGCGGTATCGAATGTCATCGCTTGCGGGAGCGGGCGTTTGGCTGGCGTAAACGGGCAACAGGTCGCCGAGCGGCGTGCGATCGTATTGGCCTTCAAAAAACGATTCCTGGCCGCCGAGCATCAACAGGCCGCCACCGCGTTGGCGGACGAATTCCTTGATCAGTAACAGTTGGTCGCTCGTGAAAAAACCGGCTTCGAGGTCGTCGAGAATGATGGCGCTAAAGCCGTTAAGTTCTTCGGCCGTTTTCGGAAAACCGCCGCGGAGTTCGTCCGCATCTCGCGTTCCCAGGCGCACGAGAACCGGCTGGTCATACTGCTCCGCCTGTTCCCCATCCTTGTTGTCAAAGCCACGGAACAGCGGGTTGCTGGTATCGCCCGCTTTGCCGAGATAGGCGAACTTCGGCTCGCGTTTGGCAATGCGAATAAGGCCGACGAGTTGCACCTGGTCGTCGGCCTCCAGGGCAGTTGCATGAACTTGAATTCCCAATTCGGGCGGCCACTCACGTAAAGCACGCGGTACGGACCCCGGCCGCGATCGACGGTCACCAGGCGCGTGTTGTTAGCGTACGTGGCCTCACCGCCGCTTCCGCGATCGATATCGCCGAGATGGCCGCTTTCTGCGACGCGTACCCGATAGAAGCTCACGCCGGGCTTGGTCGGCCGAACCTTGAACCGTGCGGTGAGCAACGCCTCGCCAGCGGGCACGGCAAGCGTCTGCTGTTCGACCGTTTTCCCGGCGTCATCGAGCAATTCGGCCGTGATTGATTTCCCGGCAAAACCGTCGGCGGTGAGTTGTGCGGAGAGGGTAACCGGCGCGTCTTCGAAATCCGTTTGCGATACATCAACACGACGCAGATTGATGTCGGCGGCCGCCGTTTCATCGCCGACCACAACGGGATAAATCGGCGGAAGCTTTACGGCTTCAGGGCCGTTGAGAAGACGCTCGACCGCGTCCGCATCGGTCGCCCGGCCATCGGTCATCAGCAGCACGCCTGCGAGCGGCCGGCCGGCGTACTGTCGGGCGACCGCCGACAAGGCCGCGCCGAGATTCGATGAATCGCCGGTAAAGTCTGCAGTGTTCGCATCCCCGGCCGGCCGGAGCTTGGAGTCGAAGCGGTGGACGCGCAGATCAAAATCTTCGCCGACGCGTTCAAGCCAGGCGGACGGCCGCGTGGTCGTCGCCTTCAGCGTTTCGCCACGGGTCTGTGCGGCACCGTTGTCATGAAGCGTCATGCTGCGGCTGTTGTCCGTCAGCACAATAAACAAATTCGCGCCCGGCCGAACACGTGACGTAGTCCAGAGCGGTTCAAGCAAACACAGTGCAAGCAGGCCGACGCCTAAGCCTTTGAATGCGGCGGCAAGCGTGCGAACGCCTCGGTGCCCTCGCGTATTCCAATATGCCCAGACGAGCACAACGCCGATCACTGCCACGCTCGCGGCGGCGATGCCCTTCCAGCCTGCCGCGCCCCAGACGAGTGTCGCCAACATCATCGGCCGGCCCCGAGTCGTTCGTAGTATTGCTTGACCTGATCGGCATACTGCGGCGGCACGGCCTCGCGGTCGAGCGGCACGAGCGCGTCCGGCGACTGTCGACGCGCCGCTTCCTGCGCGACCTGGTCACGCAGTTCCGCCAGCGGCGTGCCGATGGTTTGCTGCACTATGTCCCAGTTGGGTTCGTTTGAATGGCGTTTGAGTTCGGCCCGCAATTCACGGGCGCGATCGCGAATGCCGGCCGCCCGATCGCGCAGCCGCGGGTCGCCGATCATTTCTTCGACATCGCGCAGGCGGTCTGACAAGTCGCGGAAGTTTTCGCCGGTCAGCGGCCCGCGGGCGTCGGCCGTGGTGTCGCCGGTGATGCCGTTGTTCGGGGCGTTCGGATCGCCGGCCTGATCGCCGCGGCCGCCCGGCTGCCCGGTGCGGTTCTGCCCGGCGTTGCGTGGCTGTTGCTGCGCATCACGCGGTTGCGTGCCCCCTTGGCCGTTGCGTTGACCGCCCGGCTGTGGCTCGCCCTGCCCACGAGATTGACCTTGGCCTTGTTGCCGGTTTTGGCCAGTTTGCGATTGAGCATTTCCACCGCCCGGCTGTTGCGGCGACGCTTCACCGGACGCCTGGCCGGGCGATTGCGATTCTCCTCGCTCGGCCTGGCCTTGACCCTGGTCGCGTTCTCCGGGTGTCTGTCGATCACCGCGCAGGCCGCCAGTTTGATTCTGACGCTCGTCACTATTGCGACTGCCCGCGGCACTGGCGAGCGATCCGGCGGGCAGTGTTGTGGCCGCCGGCGATTGCGGTAATCGATTCCCACGCTGCCCGGCAGTTTCGGACGGCCGGGTTGATGGGCTTGCCTCGCGACCCGTCCCACTCATCGCGGGCCGGGTCGCGGCACTGCCGGCGACCATTCGATTCCCCGGCTGCGTCGTCGGCGGCGTGCCCGCAGAACGCCCCGCCGTCGGCCGATTGCGGTCGACATCACGCTGCAATTCTTCGGCGAGCCGATCCAGCTCTTTGCTCGCCCGGCGGAGGGCTTCGGTTTCATCGCCGAGCACATTCGTTGCCGCCTGCTCGATCCCCTTACGAAGTTCGGCGACCCCCTTGTCCGCCTGCGCCCGGCCTGGCGTGCGGCGTCGGGCAAGCCGCGGTCGAGCAGTTGCCGCGTCGCATCGAGAGATTGTTCAGTCTGCTGCTGTGACGACTGCCGCAGCGTGTCGTAAAGCTGTTTTGATGCCAGCGGCTCCGACGTCTCGGCATCTTCAACGACTTTCCGTGTCGCCTCCGTGAGCTTGTTCAACTGCTGCTTCTGCTGATCAAGTTGCTGCGTGAGTTGCTGACGATCGGCACCCTCTCGCAGCCCCGGCTGGCGATTCTGTTCGAGTTGCTTCAGTTGCTCGGAGAGCTGCTGCTGTTGCTGGTCGAGACGGCGGGCATTGTCTCGCAATTCCGACATGCTGTCAGCCAACTGGCCGGCCGCATCGCGGCGGACCGAATCACGCAACTTGTCGAGTTGTTCGCTCGCACGCGCACCACTGGCGGCGGCTTCGGGCACGCGATTCTGCTGCAATGCTTCGTTCGCCTGGCGGAGGTTTTCACGCGTCTGCTCGATTTGCTGCCGGGCATCCGCCATGTTCTCCTGGTTTTCCGGGCGATCCATCCGGTCGCGTAACTCATCGGCATCACGCAACTGCTGCGTCTGCTGATCGCGCAAACGCGAGAGCTGTTTTTGCAATTCTTCTCGCTGTTGCGGCTCCTGGGCGCGGTCCAGGCGCCGACTTCAATTCCTGCATCTGCCGATTCAGATCTTCCTGCCGCTGAGCGAGGTCTTTCAGGCGATTGAGTACTTGTCGCGTCTCACGCTGCTGAGGATTCTCCTGCGGCGTGGCGGCCGAGCGTTGCGTCTCGTAGCGGTTTTGCTCCTGGTCGATTCGGAGTTGATCGAGCTGCTGCTGGCGTCGGTTCGCGGACGACGATGCTGACTGCGAACCCTGCTGTTCTTGCTGCTGACTGCCACGCACGACGTCGAATTCGCGTGCACGTAACTTGAGCAACGCCTGGTACGCCGACTGCTCTGCCGTGAGCGCGGTAGTCAAGGGCGGCAATTCTTTTGATGCGGCAGCTGAGCTAAGCGAGGTTAGCGCGTTCCCGACATGCTTTTGAACGTCTTCGACGAACGCCTTGGACTTCGCATCGGTCACTCGTTCGGCGAGTTGCGTTAGCCGATCGCGGACGGATTCCTCCGACTCAATCAGCAACTTTACATCGGCCTCGAACGCCGGCGAGCGTGTCGCACCGGTTTCACGCCGAATCACTTTCCATGTCGCATTGATGATCTGCTTTTGCGACTCCGCCAGCTCTTCGGCCTGCTGGCCGTTGCCGCCTTGCTGTTGTTGCTGCTGTTGCTGGCGGCGTTGTTCGCTTTCGCTGGGCTGTTCGCCCTGCCGGAAAATTTCTTCGAACGGGCGCACTTCGGCGAAGTACATGTCGCTCTGCGTTCGCCGGACGCTGCCGTCCGCGGCGAAATCCTCGGCCCAGAAGAAGTACGAAACCAGTTGGTCCGGCTGCGTCTTCATCTGCTCCATTGACAACAGATGGCTCACATCGCGCTTCTGGCCGCCGGGCACGTCAGATGCCAGCAAGACATCCGTGGGCGCGTCGCCCGCCAAGCCATACGTTGCGCCGGTTCGGATCACGCCGAAGTCGTCAGAAACCCGCACGCCAACAGTTAATTCCTGCAAGGGCGACACATCAACGTCCCGGCCCGGCGAAACGGGCTTGAGTTCCGGCGGACGATTCGGATTTACATTCAAAGCAATTTCAGCGGCCGGCTGTTTGTTTTCGCGTTTCTCCGCGTCAACCAGCCGCAAGCGAAGGCGCTGCGACTGCTTCAAATCAATCGATGTCGAAACCACATCCGGCTGCGCGGCGTCGCGGACGAGCGAAATCGTCGTGCCATCGGGGGCCAGAAGTTCAGCGGCATCGACCGGTTTGTTCAGTTTCAAACGCAGCACCGCGGTCGAACCTTCAACGGCCGTAACACTGCGGATGTCTTCCTGCGTTCGCTCACTCAATTTCGTGTAGGCCGGGTATCGCAGACTGACGTCGGCCTGTTTGAGTTCGGGGTATTCGAACACCTTTGCCGAAAACCACTGCGATTGACTGCCGCCCGAGGCAACGGCGTATTGCAGGTCGCCCTGCACATTCGCGATTCGGTTCGCGAAGACCGGGTTATCCATGCTGCGCGTCATCGCGGCCGTGTTGATCGAACCGTCGGCCGATTTGGTCAGCAATTGCACATCGCTCGGGAGCTGCCCGGCGAAGCGAGCCAGCACCAGCAGGCCGGTGCCGCGTTCGACAGACGTATCGCCGGGCTCGATCGTCGGTGCAGCAGCGGGCTGGCCCGTTGTGACCGCCAGAGCGTCGCCGCGTGCGGGCCGCTTCAAAACCGCCACGCCCATCGTCAGCACGAACACCGCGAGCATGGCCGCTTGCCCCGGCGCGCCCAGTTCCAGGCGGCGGGTGAAACGGCATCGCTCCAACGGCTTGTGCGGGCGTGCTCCAACACTTCGCCAACAACAAATTGTTGGAAGTAGTTCAGTCGCCCCGTCTCGGGATCCGGCTGCTGTTCGACGGCTGTAATCAGCCGTGAGTTCAGTTCCGGAAAGCAACGCTCAACACGCCTGGCAACCCACAACGTGCCCGGCCTTCGGCTGAGTACGGCGACGGCGATTCCGATGCACGCGGCACTCGCAACTACAAGGCCGACAATCATGCCGGAACTCACTCCGTTGCCTTGCCGATCAGCCAACACGATCGCGGTCACTCCCGCCACGGAAAAAACGAATGCGAGGCATGCGACAACCGCGCGACGGCGGACCTCGACATAACGCCGGGCGACTGCGTGAAGTTCATTCCAGAGCGTGTCGTTCATGCGATCACTCCTGTCATGCGTTCGGCACCGCGGCAGCCCCACGCCTGGCGATCCGGCCGGCGAGGGCCGTTTCAATCCCCAGCAAGGCTAACACGGCCACCAACAGCCACTGCCACACTTTCTGATTATTTTCGAGCTCCGCCCGCTGTGCATGGCGCCTGCTGTTCAGCCGCGGCGACCGGATCGGCGGCGCTTGCCAGCTTCGCCCCCCACTGGGCAAAATCGGCTGCGGAGAGCGGCATCGTGCGGCTTTCGTCCGGCCGAAGATTCACGACAATTTCGGCCGACTTTCCGTCGATTTCTACGGCATACTTTCCGGGAACGTCCAGCAGACCGGCAGTATCGGACGGCCGAACGGTCGAACCGTCGGGCTTACGCAGCGTGAACCCTGACGGACTTTCAGGAACCGAAATCGTACCCCCAACGACATACTGCGTTCGCGCCAACTCGTTGCCACGCGGCCGAATCAGGCCGTCCAATATCGGCAGAAATTTACTCGACAACGCCAATTGGCTGTCGCCCGGTTGCCAGCCGCTGGTCATCACGAAGACTCGCCCGCGACCGACAGTAAATTCGCTGAGAAAGGCGTCGCCGTTATCAAAGGCGGCCAACACTTTCGGCCGGGTTTGTCCGGTAAACGACAGCACACGGTGCTTCCAAAAATGAATGCGGCTGAAATCGCCAAAGCGTGCGTCCGCGAAAGGTGCCAGCAACGGATGGGTCGTGTCCAGGCGACTAATCAAGGAAAACGTCGGGCGGTTCGACTCGCTTGCTTGTAGCCCGCTCGTGCCGATTGTGCTTTCGAGTCCGGCGATGTCTGCCGCCGATCGCAGCACCCACAACACATTTTCACCCGACGCCGCAAAGGCATTCACGGCAGTCGCGGAATCTGCCCCGAGCGGCCGACCGATGACGAGTAAGTCCGCGCCATTCAATTTCTCGCCGACAAGCGGCTCTTTTATGCCGGCGACGAAATCGACCTGCTTCCTTGGCGTATCACCCAGGGCCGTGCGGAGATAAAATGCTAAGCCTTCCGGGTCATCAACAGCATCGTCGCCAGCGAAACGCACGCGGGCGACCGCCTTACGCGGCGGAACGACGTACAGCGTGTTATCGAAGTCGCTGTCGTCACCATTCAACACCAGGCGATCGGCCGAAAGATTCGCAGGCGGCCAATCGAACCGCACCACACGCGAAGCGCCGGCAGGCACGTCGACCGGTTGCGGCGGCACGCTTGCAATCACACCGTTCGCATTCGCCCACGACACGGTGAAACGATCAACCTCACCGCCAGCGTTATTACTGACGCGAACGCATGGCCGGTCGTCGGCGGCATCCGATGCGTCCGCCTGCGGGATGATCAGTTGCACGGCCGCGTTGGTTTTCGATTTTGCTGTGACCGGGCGGACGTCCAACCGCACGCTCTCAGGCCAGGCGTGGCCTTGCAGGGCGTCGGCGTGTCCGCCCTGCTGCAGGTCAGAAATCAGCACGACTGTTCCGGGCTGCGACGCCGATTCAGTCCGAGCCTGACCGGCCGCGGCGACGATTTCGGCGGCCTGTGCGACCGCGTCGCCGAGCGACGTTGACTCCCAGGTCGGCGATGCTTTTTCCAATTCGCCCCGGAACGCCGCCAGACGCTGTGCCGCATCCAGTCGCTGCCATTGTTCAAAGCTCACGGCTTGTCGCAGCGTGCGGTCGAAGAAGAAGAGAGCGGCATGGTCTTGCGGGCCGAGCGAATCGAGGACGGCGTTCGCGTGCCGTTGCGCCTGTTGCCAGAGATCTTCTCGCCGCATGCTGGCGCTGACATCGACCAGCACGCCAACAAATCGGCCGCCCTGCCCACCGGCGGCGATCGCCGCATCACTCCTGAAAAACGGCCTGGCGAACGCCAACGCCAGCAACACCAACGCCGCCGCCCGGAGTAGCAACAACAGCCAGTTGCTGATTCTGCTGCGACGCGCAAACCGCGGCGGCGTCGGAGCGAGGAACATCAGTGAGCTGAAAGTCTGCTGCTTTTGCGGCGAGCGTTTCAACAAGTGAAACAGCACCGGCAGCGCGACAGCTAACACGCCGGCGATGTAAAGCGGCGTCAGGAAACTCATGGCCGCCCCCCGACTTTGCGGCCCCGCGATCGGCTTTGCACAAAATCAAACAGCGCCAGGTCCAGCGGCTGCGACGTGAGGAACGTGTAAACGTCCATGCCGAGCGTCGCGCACGCCTGTTCGATTTGATTCGCGTGACGGGAGAAATTCTCCCGATAATTGTCACGCGCCGCAGCCGGATCAATATAGAGATGCCGGCCGGTTTCCAGGTCGACGAAGTTCGACGCCATGTCGAAAGAAAACGCCACTTCGGCCGGGTCCAGAACGCGAAAGACCACCACTTCATGCCCTTGCGACCGGAGCAACTGGAGTTGTGCTACCAGGTCTTCCGCACTGGCAAGCAGATCGGAAATCAAAACGAGGAGGCTGCGTTTGCGGACCGTACGGGCGACCTGCTCCAGCGGCGCGACGAGATCCGTCCCCGTGCCCGTCACTGAACGTTCGAGAGCGGCCATCATTCGTTGAAGGTGACCCGGGCGAAATCGTGCCGGCAGGTAATCGACGACGCTGTCGCTGAATGTCAGCAGACCCACGGCGTCGCGTTGCATCGCCAGGAAGTACGCCAGCGTCGCCGCCGCCGATCGGGCATAGTCGGCCTTGGTGTAGGCGAGTGTGCCGAAGCCCATCGAACGACTCAGATCCAGCAACAGGTGGCAGCGAAGGTTTGTCTCTTCTTCAAAGCGTTTCAAAAAGTAGCGATCCGTCCGCGCATACAGCCGCCAGTCGAGGTACTTCGGATCATCGCCCGGCGAGTACTGGCGGTATTCGCTGAACTCGACTGAGAAACCATGATTCGGACTCCGGTGCAGCCCTCGGAGGAAGCCCTGCACGATGATGCGTGCACGCACCTGCAGGCTCTTGATACGCATGAGCGCGGCCGGGTCGATGAACGCGGCAGCGTTCGATTTCGACAGCGATGATTCGGCGGCCGGCACTGGCATGCGATTAATCTTTCAGACTCTGGACCAGACGATCGATGACACTATCGACAGTGACGCCTTCAGCCTCGGCGCGGTAGTTCACCAGCACCCGGTGCCGGAGTGTCGGACGTGCAGATGCTTTCACGTCATCCGGCGTCACATGAGCCCGCCCGGCGAGCACGGCCCGCGCCTTGGCGCCGAGCACGAGGAACTGCGCCGCTCGCATGCCCGCGCCCCAGGCGACGAGTGACTTAACGAAGTCGGGCGCGTTCGCGTTGCTCGGCCGACTCATGGCGGCCAGTCGGACGGCGTAGCGGACGACGTCTTCCGCCACCGGAACCTGCCGCACGAGGCCGTGGAAGCGCAGCACGTCTTCGCCGGTGAACAGCGGTTCGATCGGCTCGCCGCGCGTGCCGGTCGTTCGTTTAACGACTTCGACTTCCTCATCTTCCGGCAGGTAGTCGATCACGAGGTTAAACATGAATCGATCAAGCTGGGCTTCGGGCAGCGGATAGGTGCCTTCCATTTCGATCGGGTTTTGCGTCGCCAGGACGAAGAACGGCCGCTCAAGCGGGTAGCGAACGCCGGCCGCCGTGACCTGGAATTCCTGCATCGCTTCCAACAACGCGGCCTGCGTTTTCGGCGGCGTTCGGTTGATTTCGTCAGCGAGCAGCACGTTCGCGAAGACCGGGCCCTTCACGAACTGCATGCGTCGTTTGCCGTCACCGGTGTCTTCTAGAATTTCTGTACCGGTAATGTCCGCGGGCATCAGGTCCGGCGTGAATTGGATGCGTTGGAAGTTCAGATGAAACACCTGCGCGAGCGAACGCACGAGCAACGTCTTCGCCAGGCCGGGCGCGCCAGTGATCAGGCAATGCCCGCCGGCGAAAAGGCAGTAGAGCAGTTGCTCGATCACGTCGTTCTGGCCGACGACGGTTTTGCGGAGTTCGCGCTCGATTCGTTCGCGGGCGCCTCGCAATTTTTCAACCGCCTGGTAGTCGGCATTGTCGTAGGTCGATGAACTCACACAGGCTCCATTCGTTCAGTGCGTCATGGCGTAAAAGACGATGTTGATGCCCATCGGATAGGCGAGCTTTTCAGAGAATTCGTGGAAGTACCATTCTTCCTCGCCTTCACGTTCCCAACCGTCGCCGAGATCGGTGTTATGACACACAATGGCCATCATTCGATTGTGGTCGTCGTACAAGGCGTAGTACTCCGCTTCTTTCGCGTCCGGGCGTTCCCACGTGATGCCCGTGCCCCGATTGCGACGCGCCGCATCAATGCCCGGGATCTGAGGCAGGTATTTCAGATCGAACACGCTGTGAAAGATCGGGTGGCTGATGTCGCAGTTTCACGGGCTTTCTGTCCGGGAAAACTCTGGCCAGCTGCTCCTGAAAGTTTTCCCAAGCCGGCACGCCCCAGAAGTCGTCGACCATCAGGAATCCGCCGTTCAACAGATAGCGACGGAGGCGCCGTGATCTCTTCTTCAGAAAACTCCAGCGAGCCGACTTCGAGCATGTAGATGAACGGATAGTCGAAGAGTTTTTCGTCGGTGAGATCGAGGATTTTTCCCTTCGGGTCGACCTTCAGCGAGGTCATTTGCTGAAGGCGGAAGGAGAAATTCAGATCGCTGTCCGGGAAGTCGGTATACCACGACCGGCGGCCGTATACGGAGTTGTAGCGAATGCGAACGAACGTGAAGAGGTCGGACTTAAATGCCGGCGGGACGTCCCAGAGCGGGACGCCGTTGCGTTCATTTTCGTCGATCACCACCGGCGGCCCGCCGCGCCGGCCGGACCACTGCCTTTGTTGCATTTGCTGTTGGGCGAACGTGAGTTCACCGATTGCTACGGCGAGCAGCACGGCGATGATCACCCGAAGCGAGATTCGTCGCATCAACCGTCCCCCTTCACTGCCTGCGTCGCCGGCTGCGTTGCCGCCGAGGTTTTGGTGACCAGATCGAGCAGCAGCCGATGCGCGTCACGATAGCGAGGCGTGATCTCCAGCGATTGCAGCACGTGCCGCTTCGCCGCGGGATAATCACCGGCGTCGGTGAGAAGCCTTGCAAGCCGGTAATGCTGAGCGGACGGGTCGATCGGATCGAGAACCAACAGTGCGGTGCCGGCATCAATTGCTGAGGCGCGATCACCCAGTTTTTCGGCCGCTTTTGAGAGGTATTGGTACGGCGGCGCGATGAGCGGCTGGATCGCCAGCACCTGCCGTGCGACGCGGGCGACGGTCGCCCAATCGGATTCCGTGGCGGCGAGTTCGAGCAGTCGTAGCCTGGGGTTTACGCCGTCAGCATCGAGGGTGAGATGTTTTTCGAGCATCGCACGCTCGGATTTCGTCTCTTTCAGTTCGCGATACGCCGCCGCCATCAGAATATAAGGCCCATCCGCTTCGCCGTTCGTGGGATAGAGCGCCGCGGCCTGTGCGAGCGGCGCGATCGCCGCCTGCCATTTCTGCTCGGCCAGCAGCGCCTGCCCTTCGGCTAAAAGCCCCCAGACATTATTCGGGTGCTCGCGGTTCCAGGCCTGGACGGCATCGCTGCTGCCTTGGGTCGGCACGCCGTCACGACTGAAGTCGGCGGCCAGGGCGAGCTGCTCAGCCTGGCGGTGAAACCACGCGGAAAAGTCAGCGTCGAGCTTGTCGATCGCAACCGTGTGCCTGGCCAACGCATCATTGATCGTAACACTTTGCGCAAGATCGCCAAGCACTGCTCGCAGCGATGCCAGGCCGTATTGCTCGACGATGTATTGAACGACCATCGCGGACTCGAAATAGGCGAACTGCACCTGCATGGGTGTGGTGGCCTTTAGAAACGCGCCGCTGAGTTGGCTCACGGGCGTGGCGTCACCGTTGAGTACGATCTCCCGATACGCCGGGTTCATCCGCTGGCCCCAGGTCGGATCGGCCTGCGTTTCCTCGTAGACAGAAATGCCTTCGCTCAACCAGCGTGGCATCTTGTTTTTAGTCTTAGTCAACGTGACCGAGTGGCAGAATTCGTGCCAGAGGACCGCCTCCCAGTTCGTAGGCCTGGCGACGCGGGAGGCCGGGCTGTTGATCGTAATGACTCGCCCGAAGCAGACGCCAAGGTAGCCCGCCCCGCCGGGCAGGCCGAACGTGCGGATGGCGAAGTCTTTTTGCTTGGGGAAAATTTCAACCGTGATGGCGTCCGGCAGTTCGACCTCGTACTTCTTCACCAGTCGCTCACGCGCCTGGGCCAGCAACGCGAGCACGCTATTCCCGTAAAGTTCGGCCTCTCGCGTCTCCATGCGAACAACGACGCCGGGCCCGGCAAGCGTTTTGTAGCCGGCGATGTGGTCGCGAAGCGTGACAAGGTTGAATGCCTGCACGCTGTACGGGTCAGCCTTGAACACCGAATCCGCCAGCTGCCACCCTGCCGCCTCTTCGCCGAGTCGCAACAGGTCCTGGCTGAGCTGCGCCTTGGCGGGCAGAAAATCGGCATCAAAACTCAATGCCCGCTGCTGATACGCGCGGCCCTCGGCGAAGCGGTATTTTTGCGACAGCTTCAGCCCGATGAGGTGAT
Source organism: Tepidisphaeraceae bacterium (assembly GCA_049840775.1). Lineage (GTDB taxonomy): Bacteria > Planctomycetota > Phycisphaerae > Tepidisphaerales > Tepidisphaeraceae > RYN-431. The sequence continues at coordinate 6,542 of JASGJJ010000005.1, read as the reverse complement.
CCACTTGCGGATCGCTTTTCCAACTCGAAAGTGCCGAATTTCGTGCGGCTTCTTCTTTGCCCGCATCGCCCGCCAGGTGAGCCAGCACCGCCCGATACGCCCAGGCACGGCCGTCGTGCGGATTAATCGCCAACACCTGTTCGAGTGTTGTCGCCGCTTGGTCGTAGCCTTCCCGATCGATCAGATCGTTGGCGCGGACAAGCAACGCCTCGACGGAATTCGGATTGATTTTTAGAGCCTGTTCGAGAGCGGCGGCGGCTCGCTTGGGGTCGTCGGAGTCGTAACATTTGGCCAGACCGATGTATGCGTCGGCGTTATCGGGCTGCAGCTTTGCGGCGGCCTCGAATGCCTCGGCGGCGACGGCAAAATCGCTCTTCTCCAGGGCCAGGTCGCCGCTGGCCAGGTGCGGTTCCGGCGAGGCGGGATCAAGCTTTTTGGCCGGGTCGTAAATTTGTTCCAGCACCTGCCTGGCATCTACTCCGCGCGCAGCAGCGTCCGGCCGTAGATCACGCGATTGGCGATGCCGCTCAACAGCCACGGCCGCTCGCTCACCGTTTCCACCAGCGTAGCCAAGGCAGCGTCCGCCTCTTTCGGGCGGTCGTTCAGTGCAAAACCTGGCGGCCGAGCCAATAGAGTTGCAGGCTGGCCGGGAGTCGCTCGACACCGGCTTCATAGGTCTTGAGCGCGTCGGCGTATCGGCCGATGGCGATTTCACTTTTGAGCTTGGTCGTCCACCAGAGTTCCGAACGATCGTCAGTATCGACGGCCGCCTGGCAGAGTTTGATCGCCTCCGCGTATTTCCCTGCGCAAAAGTGAGACTGCTTCGCTCGGCTCAGCGGCTTCGACCGGTTGAACGACAATCGCAGTCAGGATGAAAAGACGCGGCCACGCCCGCAGCCCGCCGCGGTTCGCACGAACGCTCTGGCCCGACCCATTGCCCACGCCGCCGATCTTACGCTGCGGGCATCCAGAACCCTAGAAAATCATTCCGGGTTCGAAAGAATCGTCGTGACTTGCGGGAACATTACCGGGCGATGACCTGCTTAGAACGCCAGCATACTGGCGTGTCTGAACTCGGTTCGGCTCGAATAATCGGCACGCTCAAAACGCCGAACGAGCAATTGCGGATAGACCTTCAACGCACGGCAACGGACGACGACCGGACAGCCCACCGCTTCCAGCGCGCGGCTGCAGCGGAATGCGGTCTGCCGCACCGCACGCAGTGTGCCGGTCCGTTGGTACGTGCTGAAAAACCAGGAAAAGGCGTCGAACGAATCGCCGTCATGCTGCCATAACGATTGCAGCATCTTGGCCACGGCCGGGCGAACGGCGACCGACCTGCCGCGATACACGAACACCTGCGGCGACAAAAACTGTCCGTCACGCATGATCCGCTGAATCGTCGCGACTTGCTCTGCCGACCGCACCGGGCGGTGACGTCGCTGCAACGTCCAGGCAGACGAATTATCGGTTTCGAAAGGCTCAGTTTTCTGAACCGCATTGATACGGACCATGTTTCACCCGAAATAACTCGGCGCGTGCGAATCAGTTGTCAAAACAGTTCAGTTCAATTCCATCGCCCGGCGATGCTGGCGACATCGGGCACACCGGAACTGCCGTTCGTGCGGCCGCCGAAGTAGTGCCGCTCCAGTTGGCCGATGTCACCTGCGAGTTGCCCGCGCTGGTCAGACGAGAGATCACCCGGCGTACGCGAAATCGTGTGCAGCCGTGCCAGCAGACGGAACGGGTCGAGTTCGAGCGGCTTGGTTTCCGCGACGGCATCAACCGCCAATGGACGGCCACGCAATTTCATCGCGACCCACACGCCGGCCAACACGGCCAGCACCCCGCCGCCCAACACCCAAGGCCATGCCGAGGTTCCGTTCGCGGCGGCACCGCCATTGAGCAAGATATGCGACGTCGCATCAACGATGTCTGCATCGGCATAGCGGCGATACTTCACGTCCGCCTGCCCGGCCGTTGCGGCAACTGCGGGGAAGACGAAGTCCGCCGGCACGGCGCCGCCGCTGACCGTCTCCAGGTTCACCTGCCACTTTCGGCGGCTTGCGACTTGCGGTGCACCGTCACCGCCGTCACGCGCTTCATAACTGTCGGCAAGCGGGCCGGTGTCCTGCACATTCGCCACCCGCATGCCAGGCAGACTCGACAAGTCGACCAGTCGGTCGAGCGAAGGCATCAGGCCGGTGCCCGCGGCGTTGATCGTCAGTTCCAGTTTGCCCTGCCGGGCGTCATGGTCATTGACGGTCTGCTCGATCGAAACACCACTCATCGGCCGCGGGTCTGTCTTGTTGCCGCTGACGACAAGTTCTGCCGATCGAATGGGAAGGACGACTTCGTTCAGTTGGTCCGCGAAATCGAGATCAATCTGCACCGGCGCCAGCCGATCCGCTGAAGCGTCCTTTGCTTTGAGCACCACGTAGCAGAGCGGCGTTTTGCGCCAGCCGGGCGCTTCGGTGTCGATGCTCTTCACGTCGGACGGCGACCAGACGATCGAGACGACGTTGTACGCATTGCCGACAGCGTTGCGGATGTTCTTTTCAAGGTCGTCGCGGTAATTCGCGGTCGTGCCGGGGTGGCCGACCATGTAGTTGGGGTTTTTGTACGAATTTTTAAACTGATTTTGCACGTACTTGGCAAAACCGCGTGTCTGGCGTTCGATGCGGTTCGTGTGCCGCAGGCTGAGCGTCAGGCCGAAAGGTTCGGTGCCGATCTGCGGTGTGCCATCGACGTGGCTGACGAACTTAATGTCCTGCAGCAGATCGCCGTAATAGCGCGTCAACGATTGCAGACTGCGTGCATTCGGGTGATCGCCGACGATGTCGAGCACGGTGTTGACCACCCGATAGCGGACGTCGGCCTTGATGAGTGAAAGCTGTGAGCGGATCGCTTCCAGAAGTGCCTCGCGCGACGCCATCGCTTGCCGAGGCGGCATGGTGTTGAGCGTGGACTTGATGCGGCCGAGTTCTTCGTCGGAGAAAACGGAGCGGCTGGAAATGCCGTTGAGCTTTTCACCGCCCATCGCGCGATAGAACCATTTGACGAGCGTCTGCGGGGTTTCGTTCGTGTCGCCCCCGGAGAGTGTCATCGCCTGGTGCAAAGCGTCGAACGCGGCGGCGCGGTGTTTGTTGTATGGGCCGTAGCCTTTGTTCAGTCCGAGCAGTGTGTCGGCGTACTCGAACTCGACGTCGGCGAGATTGCGATAAATCGCGGCGTCGCGGTCGACCTTGCCACGGTCGGCAAGAACACCAACCAGTGCCTCGTAGCCGTCCAGCACCATTTCGTAGGTTTCGTTTTCAGTCCGCCCCGTGCCGCTGGCCGATTGGACGGAGGAAAACAGCCAGTCGTTCTGCAGATTGCCGAACATCTGGTTGCAGACTTTCAGGAGCAGCGGCGTGTCGAGTTTGTCGAGCGGGCCGAACACCCGTTCCAGGTCGGTGCGAGAGTAGACTTCGGCTTGGCTGTAGACGAGGTCGAAGATTTCCGGCAATTGCTCAGCGGGCAGCGGTCGGCCGTAGATTTCTTTCACGCGGGTGAGGATCGCCACCAGCCCATCAATATTGCGATCCTGTGCCGCACGCGTCAGCGGAATGCCGGCCGGCAGATAGGTCGTTGTAAACGTCAGCGGATCCACACGAACCGTCTGGTGCTGCTTGGCCCAGATCACGACGGCATCGCCGACGACATCGTCCGGCACAGGATACGCCTTGGCGATATCGGCCAGCACTTTCATCGCCGCGTCGATGTTGTCGAGATACATGGCGACCGCGACCAGGTTGCGATCGACCGTCGCACGCAACCCGCCACGCAGTGAATCACGCCACTTTCCGAGCGGCGCACGCGTCCACAGCGCCTCGCCGGTGAGGGTTTTCGGCGGCTGCGGTTGCGGACCGCGGGAGACGGCCGGCGTCGGGCGCGACGCGTCACGCCACTTGGCGACAGCCTTGGCCGCGTCAGTGCACCAGTTTGTTGCGAACGCCGTCAGGGCGCGAACACGCGGGTCCTCGGCGGGGGCATCCGCGGGAAGTGTTTCGCAGATGATCGCGGCAAGCTCCGACTGCCCACGCAGCACTGCCATGCGCAGGGCAAAGCCTTCTTCATTTTCCGGCGTTTGCGGCATGGCGGCGGCACTGGCGAGAATCAGATTCAACGCCGGGCCGTTCTCTTTCACCAACGGTCGCAACGCGTCAAACAGCACTTGCGACTGGCTGGTGCGATAGGCGAGTTGAAATGCCGTGGCGACTGCGTCCGGCGTCGCGCCGTCTGGCCGGAGAACGCCACGAAGCGTCAGGCGAAATGCGATGTCTGCGCATTCGGCTGGCGGTGACCGGGTCACGCGTCCCGTCGGCAACGGCGGCGGCGGAGAGCGCGTACCGGCAGAAGAGGCGATCGAGCGCCGGGTCATTCGCCTTGAGAACACTCTCAACATCCGGCAAATACGCCTTGGCCCAGTCGAGGTCGCCGGCGGCGATGAGCATCGTCGCGGTGGCGGCCTGCTTGGTGGGCGAGCCCGTGCCGAAGCGGCCGGCACCGGCCTTCAGCTCCGCCACAGCCGCCGACGTCGGGCCCGCCAAGGCGAGCGTTTTGCCGAAGAGCTTTCCTGTCGCCGCCAGATCCGTCTCGGGCATGGCGATGGCAGCGGGCAACGCGTCCGCCAAGTGCAGCACATCGTCGGGGCTCAGTGTGTCGGTGTCCGACAGCTTTCCAAAAACCGCGGTGTCATTGAGCGAAAGAACGATCTGGTGATAGACCGCTTCCGCCTGCTTCGGAGGCAGCGTGCCGAGCACCGCTGCGACGTCGTCCCAACGCCCCGCTGCGACCGAATTCCCCAGCCGAAGCACCGGGTCGATGTTCGCGTCGAGGTCGCCGTTGCCGTGCGCCTTTCGTCGCCAGCGACGGGCGGAACTCGTAGCGGGCGTGCGTCATGCGACCGACCGCGTCCCCCGTCACGCCGGCGGCCGCTTGAGTCATCGTCGCGTGCGTTCCCAACAGAACGCCCGCGCATGCCAGCGTGGTCACGACCGAACGACGCATCGAAGCGTTGGTGCGGGAAATGGCGAATGATTTTGCTTGTTGCATGGTAGGACTCATGAGCCTTTCCTCGGTCGCTCAGGCTGGTCGGGTTTCTTCTGGGGTTCGGTTTCCGGGCCGCTGGAGCGGCGGCCGTCACCGGTGACGGGCTGGTCGCTGTTCTGCTCGTTTTCGTTCGACGGCTGAGTCATTTTCAGCTGCATCGCCTGCTGCTGTTGCGTTGGTTTGAGCGGGCGGCTAATGAGCGTCAGACGGTCGGCCTGCAGAAGTCGGTAGACGCGTTCGACGTTATCCCCGGCCGCCATGACGCGAGACGAATCCGGATCGGAAGCGGCCACAAACGCGAACTGCTGACTGCGCCAGATCGGCCTCGCTGTGCCAGAGTGATTTCGGCGTTCCGACCGTCGCCAGCAGCAATGCCGACTCCTGGTGCAATCCTGCGAGTTGCAGGCGAATGTCATTGAGTAGCTCTGGACGAACCGCAGCCTCTGCCGCACTGGTTTTGAGAAGCCGGTTCCACGAATCGATCCGTTCGGAATCGGTTTATCGTGCGACTGCGCCCGCAGAACCGCCATCGTCATCACGAGCGACGTGTCTGCATCGGGATTCGTTTCCAGGAGCTTTTCCTGCCGTTCGATAGGCGGCGGCGGCCGCGGCATAATCACCGTTCGCTTCGGCGGCGCGGCCGGTTCGCAACGCCGCGGCGGCGGCGTCACGCTCGAGGAGGGTCGGGCCTCGCGAGTGATGAAACCACGCCATCGGCACAATGGCGGCGGCCCAGAGGATGGCGAAATGACGACGCTTCATGACGCCGCCCCGTTCAACGTTCGCCGCACTGCCACATCACCCACTGAGCGTCGCAACGCCGTCCCGAACGCCGTCAGCAAAGCTGGCATAAACGCCAACACCGACGCGCCGGCAAGCAATACACGCAACGCGACATCGCGGCGGCCTGCCGGCGGTACGCTGCTGCGTGACAGCACGCCGCCGACCGCATCGATCTCCGACGTCGGCACGAACTTCTGGTCGGCATTGAAATAGCGGCCGTGCAACTTCGCCGCGACCTCGGCGAGATTTCTTGCGGGTCCTGCCGGCTGATGTGGTCTTCCACAAACGTTCCGCCGATCGAATCGCCGACCCCAACGACCAACGCCCGATTAATGGACGGCGGCACGGTTTCGATCGGCGTCGGCGAGGCGCTGTCGCCGTCGGTCAGCACCAGCAGTGTCGTGCTGCCGTTCCGCCACGGCTTGGCCAATTCAAGCGCCTCGTTGATGCTGGCGTTGAGGTCGGTCAGCCCGTCACGGAAGCGCGAGTGAGCGTGGCCTCCGTGGCCAGGTAATGAACGAGCGCCGGGTCGACCGCGTCCACCACGACCGGCCGCGCCGACGTGTAGAACGGAACGATGCTGATGCGGGTTTGATCCGGATCAATGCGCATGATGAGGTTGTCCAGGTGCTGTTCGGATTCTATCGTGTTTCCCTATTAACCTT